>CAVYEC010000002.1:0-1367443 GCA_963767535.1 uncultured Planctomycetota bacterium | reverse complement strand
TGTGGAAACGTTCGCCAAGGAGTTAAAGTCTTATTTGCAAAGCACTTAGTCCTACAGCCGTAGTTACTAGAATAGCCCTCGCCCGGAGTTTTAACGAGGGCAAGCCATGTCAGGACGACCAACGCAGGCGCAGGTCCACGGCTGGGCAGACGAAGTGATGTCCATCGGCGAACGGATCGGTCGGCACTTCGCCCGGTCTGAGCCACGGCAACGAGCGGTCGGCTCTATCCGCGGGCTGCTTAGCGACACCGAGCGCAAGAACGGCTGGCAGTTGGCGGAGCACCTGGGCGAGGCGACGCCGGATGGGGTGCAGCACTTGCTCGCCCGGGCCGACTGGGACGCCGACGCCGTCCGCGACGACCTCATCCGCTACGCGGCGGAGCACCTGGGGCACGACGAGGGTGTGCTGGTCGTGGACGAGACCGGCTTTTTGAAGAAGGGCAGGAAATCCGTCGGCGTCGCCCGGCAGTATAGCGGGACGGCCGGGCGTATCGAGAACTGCCAGATCGGAGTGTTTTTGGGGTATGTGACCGAGAAGGGGCGGGCGCTGATCGACCGGGAGCTGTACCTGCCCAAGGAGTGGGCCGGCGACGCCCCGCGTCGCAAAGAGGCCGGCGTCCCGGCCGTGGTCGGGTTCGCCACCAAGCTGGTGCTGGCCCGGCGGATGATGGACCGGGCCGTGGAGTCCGGGGTGCCGATGCGGTGGGTGACGGCGGACGCCGTGTACGGGTCGGATTACCACTTCCGCATCGCCATCGAGAAGCACGGCCTGGGTTACGTGGTTGGCGTGCGAACCGACTTCGCCGTCTGTTGGGGGTTGCGGCAGGTGCGGGCCCGGAATCTGCTTGCCGAAGTCCCGGCCGACGCCTGGCAGCGGCTGAGTTGCGGGGATGGGGCCAAGGGGCCGCGCCTGTACGACTGGGCTCTGTTGCGGACGAACTCCCCCGAGCCGGAGGCGTACGCCCGCTGGCTCTTGATCCGCCGCAGCGTCACCGACCCCTCGGAGGTAGCATACTTCGCCTGCGGCGGGCCGCCGGGCATCGGTTTGGAGGATCTGGTTGGGGTGGCGGGTGCGCGGTGGGCGATCGAGGATTTGTTCGAGTTGGCCAAGGGAGATTGCGGCCTGAACGAGTACGAAGTGCGTAGCTGGGTCGGGTGGCATCGGCACGTCACCCTGAGCCTGTTCGCCCTGGCGGCGCTGGCGGTCATCCGCTCGCGGGCGGCACGAGCGGCACGGGGCAAAAAAAGGGGTCTGGGCTCATCCCGCTGACGGTCCCCGAAGTGCGGAAGCTGCTGCTCAAGATAGTTTGGGACCGCCTGACGCTGGCCGAGCGGGCGCTGGCGTGGTCGGAATGGCGGCGGGCACACCAGCACCGCGCACGTGTGTGCCACTACCGCAAACGCGGGGCGCGGCCGCCTGATGGATAACTACGGCTGTAGGATTAAGCGGGCGGCGCTTGAGCGGGTCATCGTCCCGGAAGCCAATACCATCTGCGCACCCGAAGACGCGCGGGGTTTGCTCACGTCGGCTGGACTGACCGTGCTGTATCTCATCGGCCGCGAGGGAGACTGGTACCATCACGACCTGTCGGTTCGCTCAACCGCTGGCGGGTATACGGCCCACGCTGTCGGCGAAATGTTCACCTGCCTCCTCGTCCGGTTGCTCGGTGTGGGGATGGAACGACTCCGCCTTAGGGTCTCCTCGAGAACGGTCCACCATGCGGCGTTCACGCTCAGCGCCGGAGAGCACGAGCGGTTCGCCACCCAGCCTGTCACGCCTCTGTCGCCGGAAGGTAGCCGTTCACGACCCGAACTTGTCCGTGCCTCTACTGGCCGTAAAATGTTGATATGCCCCCTGTTCCACCAATTCCTGCTGACCTCTGGGACCAGATACCGCCTGCCGCCCAGGCGGCCATCTTGGCCCTCATCCAGCAATATGAGCAGCGGTTGCAAGCCCTTCAGCGGAAGGTCGATCAACTTGCCGAACGCCTCAACCAGAACTCCACCAACTCCTCCCGCCCGCCGTCCAGCGACCCGCCCCACGTCAAACGCCGACCGCCCGAGCCCTCGTCGGGCCGCAAGAAGGGAGGGCAGCCCGGCCACGCACGCCAGCAACGCTCCCTGGTGCCCCCCGAGCAGGTCAAGCAGACCATCCCCCTGATGCCCTCGGCCTGCCGCAAGTGCGGGCAAGCCCTTCACGGCGAAGACCCGCAGCCCCGCAGGCACCAGGTCGCCGAGATACCGCCCGTCCAAGCCGAGGTGACGGAGTATCGCCTGCACCGGCTCACCTGCCCGGCCTGCGGCACCCGCACCTGCGCCTCGTTGCCCACCGGCGTGCCGGCCGGGGCTTTCGGCCCCAGGTTGCAAGCCCACCTGGCTGTCCTGGCCGGGGGCTACCGCCTGGGGAAGCGTCCCATCCGGCAGTTGGCCTACGACCTGTTCGGCCTATCGATCTCGACGGGGATGGTCGCCAAGCTGGAGCGGTCCACTGCCGACGCCTTGGCCCAGCCGATGGCCGAGTTGCAAGAGTATGTCCGCACACAGCACGCCAACGTCGATGAAACGTCCTGGCGAGAGGCAATGCACAAGGCGTGGTTGTGGGTCGCCGTCACGCCCCTGGTGACGGTCTTCCACATTGCGGCTACCCGCAGCGGGAAGGTCGCCAGGGCACTGCTCGGCTCAGCCTATCAGCAGGTGGTCACGTCAGATCGCTGGAAGTCGTACAACGGATTCCGCCGCCGCCAGTTCTGCTGGTCGCACCTGCGTCGGGACTTTCAGGCGATGATTGATCGGCAGAACAGCGGGGCAGGTATCGGGAAGCAATTGCTGGACCTGTCCGACCGGATGTTCGCCTGGTGGCATCGAGTCCGAGACGGCACGCTGCGCCGTTCCAGCTTTCAGGTCTATATCAGTGGGCTGCGGGCGGAGGTCCGTGAGGCATTGGTCCAGGGAGCGGCTTGCGGCTGTCCCAAGACGGCGGCGACGTGCCGTGAATTGCTCGCCCACGAGCCAAAGTTATGGACCTTCGTGTGGCATCGGGGCGTCGAGCCGACGAACAATGCCGCCGAACGTGCTTTACGACACGCCGTGCTGTGGCGGAAGGGGAGCGGCGGTACGGATAGCAGCCGGGGCAGCCGGTTCGTCGAGCGAATCCTGAGTGTCCGGGAGACTTGCCGGCAGCAAGGCCGTGGCCTCTTGGGGTATCTGGCGGCGTGTTGCCGAGCCCACATGGAGGGCAAGGCTGCTCCCTCACTGTTGCCGAAGGTCGGCCCCCGCATGGCAGCGGCGTGAATTCCAGGCCGAATAAGCGTTGGCGTGACTGCCTCGTGTGGCGAAACACGCCATGCGGTGAGTGGTGACGAATGCGTGACAACGGGTTGCAGGCCGACCGCCAACATCAAGTCCCGTTCATGTGGCGAGAGCATCCGAGTGCGCAATGGTCTTGCGAGGTAGCCCAATGTGGACGAGAGATATGATTGAGGCTGTGAGAAAGGCTGTTGCTCCCTGGCAAGGTGGCAATGCCCGATTGTGGTATTATGCCGCCTCGCATTCGCAACTGCATTTACAGATCACGAAGACCGAGCGAGGTGGCCAGCTTCACTTGGTATGCGAAGGTTGTTCCCATATCACGTCGCCGACGGGCTGGGCAGATATGATGCTTGAAATAACTCCTCTCGATGACGAAGAGAAGCGCATCATTGTATCGGACCCGGTTGCTGGATTTCGGGTCGCTTGTTCCCTGATTTCGACTCGGAAACAGGTAGGTGATCAGTTTCATGGGCCTGAATAAGCTCGCCCCATGAACGGGTACGCCGGAAGAACTGGCAGCGTTCCGCCGGGACTGGGCGGCTGTCGTGGAGGGCGGTACGCTGGGAACATATTCCGTGACTCGCATCTCGAACGCGGAGTACCGCGACAGGCGCTGGCCAGACGATTGTAACGGTCGCGGACGGGAGGAGCTTTACTCCGTTGCAGCCCAGTTACGGCTTGAACAAAGACGTCGGCCTGGTACAGATAGGCAACAACGTGGTCATGAGCCAACAGTGGGCCGGTAAGGTTGTGCAGCTCAATGCCAATGGCTTGATTAAGCAAACTGTCGTGAACAACTCTCTTGCCTAAGGGTCTGCCTGCGGTTCACGCAGGGCAAAGCTGCTGGTCGGTATTCCGGCTTGCTACCGCCGGCGCGGCGCCTTGGACTGGTTGAGCAGTTCCTCACTCATTACCCGTACATCCGGCGACGCTTCGATGCCGTTACGGACGCTGCCTCCCTGGATTGCCGTCACATGGATGGTGACGCCGAAGTCGGGGAGGACGATCTTCTCGTGAGGACGGCGAGCCTGGACCAGCACGGCGAGACTCCCTTCCAGACGGTGCGGTGTAAGAGGGCGTGAGGGAGTTTCACTCGCCATTGAGAAATCCCCCAGAGATGGCAGAAAGTGCGGCCGGGCAGAGGAGGGCCTCCGTTCCGCGCCCTTGGCCTTGGGTATGGTTGTACCGGGCGGGGAAGGGGAGAGGCAAGGACAATTCGGGAAATCAGAACGCGGCCCTGCCAGTCCCGGCCGGGTGCCGCTGTTTGACTCGGCACCCTCCAGCGGCCTAGACTTGTTGCCCCGACCCCGCTTCCCGAAGAGGATGCTGCCGATGGAACTGACCGGAGTGCATTGGTTGTTTATCGCGGCCGCGGCGGGCGGTCTGGCCACGCTCGCCGTCACCCGCCCCTGGCGGTTCTTGCGCGAGCGGAGGTCCTGCCCGCAGTGCCAGACGTTGCTGCCCCGCTGGGACCGCTGGGGCTGGATCGAGGTCTGGACCTGCTCGCGCTGCGGCTGCCAGGTCGGCCGCTAGACAAACCCGGCGCGACCGCATTTCGCGGCGCAGGCATTCGCCCTTCGTGTCCTCCCGTGCGGTCCCGGCGTAAATGCCGCGTTCAGACGGGGCCATCGAAAAACCCGGCGGGACTCCATGAACCCCGCCGGGCCTCATTGCGAGGCCACCGGCCCAAAGGCGGTGGCAACGGCGGGATGCCACGGCGACCCGGAAGGGGCAAACGAAAATGCCCGTCCGGTTGTCATTCCGCCGGGCCGGGCGCGTCGCATGCCGTCCCAACGAGTGGAAGCAAGGGCCAGGGTTCCACGACGCTGCCGGCATCGCAAGCACACCGGTACGGGGCCACGACGCGGAGCATGAACCAGTAATGACTCAGGCTGCCGCCCATGACGAAGAGGTGAAAGACCTCGTGCGCCTCGAACACGCCGGGCACGACCGTCGGCCATCCCGCCACGTTCAGGACGGCGCCGATGCTGTAGAGCAGACCGCCGATCCAGACCGGCCGCACGGCCGCATGAGATAGCCGGCCGGCCAACTCGAAGTAAGTGAGGCAGCCGAGCCAGCCCATGACCAGATACAGGGTGGTCGAGACCTCGATCGGCATGCGCAACGGGGTCAGACACAGCACGATCCCGACGAGCGCGAAGGCCCACAAGAGCAGCATCAGGGAGAGCCGCCACGCCCCGCGCAGGATTACCAGGGCGATCGGCGTGCAGCTGCCGGCGATCAGGACGTAAATGCCGATGTGGTCCAGCGTGTTAAACCGGTCGATGGCTTCCGGGGAAAGGCGGACGGCGTGGAAGAGCCAACTGCCGCCGTAGCAGAGGACCAGGCCCAGGCCGAAGGCGAGCATGCCGGCCTGCTTGAGGCGATCGCCGCGGCTGCGCCGCCACAATAGCCAGGTACACGGGAAGGCCAACAGCAGCCAAAGGAAATGGGTCCAGGCGCTGACCGGCTCGCGGAAGGTGATCCAATCGATCAAGCGTTGCTCCCCGTGACAGGCGAGTTGTCGTGGCGGGCCGGATAACGTCCTCTTTTTATTCTACGCTTGCCGGGCTGCCAGTCGCAGGAAGAGCGGCTGGCTCGACTGGCCATGATTGCTCTCCTCGTTCTCTTCCCTGATCCGTTGCCACTCCGCCCCTCATCCCACCCTCGGCACCACCTGGCGCAACAACTCGTCCCGCAAGCATCGGCGCGGGCCGGAATCAAGCACCCCCGTTCGTGGCCACGAAGACGGCACTTCGGGAGGGGTGCGTGAAGCTCAACTGTCCCGTGGGGGACCGTTGAACCTATTCTTACGGGTCGGGGCGCTTACGCCGAAAACAGTGTTGCGACCGTCCCTCCGAAGTGGTAGCCTCAGCACCTTGGGGCCGCAGGAGAGGCCCCCGAAGGCGTCCATCTCGTAAAGATCGGTCAAAATACCTCCTTCCCACCGGAGACGGGAATGCACGAGAGTATCCGAACGCATTTCAAGGACTTGGAGGAGGCGGTTCGCTCCACGGCGGTCCCTGCCGACCGCCGGGAGGTGATCGCCGGCTTGGTCCGGCGCCTGCCGGCCCTGTACGCCCAGTTCCGCGACACCAACGACGCCCGCTGGGGCGAGGAGATTACCCGCGTGGTCCAGGCGGTGCTCAAGGATCTGGAAGCCTGCCCCGAGGCGCGGAAGCTGGACGCCGCCTTCCGCGCGAAACTCTCCCTCCTGCACGAAGAGTTGGGCGTGCCCAAACTGACCCTCAAATCGGCACCCCCGCCCCCCAGCCCGAAAAAGACACGCACGAAGAAGTAGCCTCCCGCACGGGGCGTGACCCCGGAACCCGCCCGGTCTGACCCGTGCGCCGTCACGTCGGCAAGCGCACGCCCAGCAGGTCCGCCACCCTGCCGGACTCCCAGCCCATTCGTGCGGCGATCATCTCCACGTCCGCCTTGTCCCGCGGCTGGCGGCACAGGCACAGACCGACCAGACTCTCCAGGGTCAGGCCCAGCGCCTCCGCCTGCTGTTCGGGGGTGAGGCGCTGATCGCGGCGCAGTCGGTCCAGGCGGCAGCCGGCGAAGAACGGGTCCGTCGCCGAGCGCTCGAAAGCCAACTTAAGGATGGGGTCGGACAGCGGCATGGGTTCCTCCTGGTGCTGAATAATCCGCCCCGCCCTCCCCACCAACGGCGGAGGTAGACGGGGCGGAGAGGGGATCAGTCTCTTCGTCGCTTGCGTCGTGCCAAGTAGATCATCAACCCGGCCACGGCCAGCATGGCAAGAACGATGCTGGATAGGGTGAGGATCTCTTGCAGTTGCATGATGAATTCCCTCACAAACCTTGTAACACGATCCTTCGATCAATCTTCGTCGGCGAGGTTCGTGGGCGCCATGGCGGTTGTCCTTCGGGGTCGGAGGAATGCCTGTAAGGCTTCGGGCCTCGGCGGGCAATATCTTCCCGGCTGCGGCGTCCGGTCCCGTGGTATGGACGAATGGCACGGGGCCGGAGCCGCGGTCACAGGTCGGTTTCGATCTCGCCCTCGCTGAAGAGAATCGCGGTATGATCGGGATCGTCCTTGTCCATCGCCACAGTGTAATAAGGCGCCCCGGTCGTGAAGAGCGCGGAGACGCGCAGCACGGTCCCCTTGTCGCCCGGCTGATAGCCGTGTGTGCGGTTGAGGGCGGTGACGCGGACGCGATCGCCGACCTTCAACGTGCGGCTCATGCGCCAGCCTCCCGGTCGCCGGGGCGTCCCGCGGTCATTCGTCCGGCTCGATCTCCTCGGCGTTGAAGATGGTCGTCTGGCCGGGGTCGTCCTTGTCCATCGACACGAGGTAGTAGACGACGCCGCTGCGGGCGGAGTCCTTCGGCCCGCCCCGTACCACGCCCTTCTCCCCCGGCGGGTAGTCTTCCACGCGGCTTCGCACGCTCATACGCATCCGGTCCCCGACCCGCAGTTCGTGGCTCATGGCTGCTCTCCCCTCGTCGCGGCGTTGCCGACGATTCGGTATCCAGTTGTCCTGCCCGTCCCGGCGTTCAGGCACCCCCGTTACGGCGTGTCCGGCTCGATCTCGTCGGCGAGGAAGAAAGTCGCGTCCTCGGAGCCGTGCTTGTCCATCGCCACGAGGTAATACGGCTTGCCGCCCTTGTCCGTCTGCGGCCCTGACCGCACGATCCCCCTGCTGCCGGGCGGGTAGCCGTGGACCTGTCTCTGCGTCGTTACCCGCACCCGATCGCCGGGCTTCAACTCTCCGCTCATGTTTCTCCGTTCCACCGGGCGCGTACGCATCTCGCCTTCCACTCCGGCATGGACCTGCCGTGAAGCACCGGCGGGGCGATACCCCGAGCGCTCAAGCACCCACGCCCGCGGCCCTGCGGCCGCGGGGAATGCGGTCAAGGGGCGTCGGGGTCATCCGATTGCAAGAGGACCCCTGTCGCGACGATTTGGTATCGGCCCTTCTGGATGTAACTCAGGTTCCGACCGTCCGAGGTGCAGAGCGTTCGGAAGCCGGCCACTTCGGGCGTGGGGTCGTCGGGGCGTCCGGAGCTGGTGAAGTTGGCCCACGCTTCGACCGTGTAGGATCGTCCGTCATTACCTTCGGCTGCATAGCTGCCTGTGCAACGTTGCATGATTATTCTCTCCGTTCGGTCGTCGTTGATGGTGTACACGTAATCGCCTGCCACGGCCACCGACCAGGCGGTGTTCGGCCCTTGGCCGAGGCCGCGCGGCTTGCGTTCCTCTCCGCGCGCCGAATCCTCGGACGTTGCGCCCCGTACCATCGGGAGGAAGGGTTCTCGACCTGATGTGGTAACTTGTGTGCGGAGAGTGTTCGCGTCCTGATCGTCCGGGTTCCCGGAATCGTGGGGTTCCCGACGCGCGCAACACTCCGGCTTCATCCCGCTCCGGAACGGAGCATACGGCGGGTAGGTGGTTGGGGTGGCGACGCCGGGCAGTCCGATCGGTCGGCCAACAGCTCAGCCGCTGGGCTTTTTCTAGCGATGGAAGTGGGCAATTGAGGGATTCGCATTTGCAAGGACGGGAACCTTACACCCTGTCCTTTCCAACGACACATCCCATGAGCACACCTTACCGTCGTCGCTTCGCATCGCCAAGGCCGCCGCCATCCTCGATGGCACCTACGGCGCCGTTACCCGGCTTCGGTGTCGTCCCCACCACCGGCTTCTCGGCTGTTACCGTCGGACGGGGTTTCGGCTTCGCCTTGACCGCCGCCTTGTTCGGCATGATCAGGGCGGTCATCTTCTTCCCGTCCATCGTCGGGAGACGCTCCACCTTGCCGGTGTCGGCCAGCTTCTCCAGGATGCTGTCCAGCACCCGCCGCCCCTCTTGCTGGTGCTGCATCTCGCGGCCCCGGAACAGGACGGTGACCTGGACCTTGTCGTTGTGCTCCAGAAACTTGCGGGCCTGGTTGATCTTAGTGTCCAAATCGTGCTCGCCCGTCTTGGGACGGACGCGGAGTTCTTTCACCTTCTGCTGGCGGACCTTGCCGGCCTTCTTCCCCTTCTGCGAGTTCGCGAAACGCATCTTCCCGTAGTCGAGGATCTTGCAGACCGGCGGGCGCTCGTCGGCGACCATCTCCACCAGGTCCAGGCCGGCCTCCCGCGCCTTCTCCAGCGCCTGTGCGGTCGGCACGATGCCCAGTTGCTCCCCCTCGGGGCCGATCAGGCGGACCGGGCTAATGCGGATCTGCTCGTTCATGCGTGGGCCGCGCTCGGGCGGTGGTTGTCGGTCAAAATGTCGAATCTCAAGTCTCCTTGAAGCGGATCGGGGTGGCGCCTTCCGAACCGAGGCATGCACCCCTGTTACCGTTCGCCCTCCGAGTGAGCCGGAGGGGCTGCGCGTGGTGCCGCAGTGATTTGATTATATCGTCAATCTCTGCCCCTTGCTGCGCATCTATCCGCCCATTGCCTTCCGCCCCGCGCGTCACCCGTTCACCCACAGCCCGATGGCCGCATCCAACAGTGGCGAGCAGGCAGTACGGGGGCAGTGCCATTATCAGGACGCCAAAGATGGCCCCCGTCGATCCGGGCGCGGAACGGCAGCATTCAGAGGTTATCCCATTCAAGGAGAGGCATTTGATCGGTTTTGAACAAAGGATGGAGCGGTGACCACAGGATCGACCGCCTCCTTTCACGGGCTAGTGCAATCGTGCGGTGACAGGCGTGTGTACGGATTCAGGCCTGCACCTCCGGTCCAGGCGGGTGGGCGCGCCGGACGGCGTTGACTAACTCGTCGAGCTTGCTCAGGAAGCGCGAGCGGTCCTTCGCCGTCATCGAGGCTGGCCCGCCAAGCCCAGTGGGTGCTTCGCTCCCTTGACGCAGGTCCGCCAGCAGGTCGCGCAGCGCCAGCGCCGAGCCGATGTCACTCTCCGTGAACGGGATCCCCTTGGGGCCGAGCACCCGCGCCTCGCGCCAGGCACCGCCCCGCCAGCGGGATGTCGGACGTGATGACGATGTCGCCCGCCCCGGCCCGTTCGGCGATCCAGTCATCGGCCGAGCCGAAGCCGGGCCGCACGACCAGCTCGATCCGCGTATCCGCTGGCACCCGCAGCGGGGCGTTGGCAACGACTTTCACGGTCATGGCGTAACGCCGCGCGACCCGGTAAACCTCGTCCTTGACTGGGCAGGCGTCGGCGTCGATATAGATGGTCAGCATGACTTGCATTATGGCAGCCGGCGCGGCCGCTGTCACCGTATTGGCCTTGCCCGCGGGCCGGCCTTCGGCGAGCAATAAGAGGGAGCGCAAGGAGGACGCACTGCGAGGGAGGCCGAGCATGACCCTGCTGCTGAGTGTGCAAGACCTGTCCAAGAGTTACGGCCATCGGCCGCTGTTCGTCGGCCTGTCGCTGGACCTTCGCGTTGGCGAGCGCGTCGGCCTGGTCGGCCCCAACGGCGCCGGCAAATCGACGCTCTTGAAACTGATGGCCGGCCGCGAGGAGCCGGATGCCGGCACCCGGTCGGTGCGGCGCGGGCGCGGGTGGGGTACGTCGCCCAGGACGATGTGTTCGCCCCAGGAGAGACCGTCCGGATCGTGCTGCTGTCTGCGCTGGCCCAGGAGCCGGTTGAGGAGCACGAACGAGAGGCGCGGGCGGCGGCCATGCTGACGAAGATGGGCTTCGCGGACCCCAACCAGCCGGCGGACATCCTCTCGGGCGGCTGGCGCAAGCGGCTGGCGTTGGCGCGCGAGCTGGTCCACAAGCCCGACCTGTTGCTCCTGGATGAGCCGACGAACCACCTTGACCTGCCAGGAATCGCCTGGCTGCAACGCCTGTTGCGCGCCGCGCCGTTCGGCTACCTCGCCGCCACCCATGCCCGGGCGTTCCTGCGCACCGTTGCCGATGAGGTGATCGAGATCAGTCGGGTCAACCCCTCCGGATACTTCCGCTGCGCCGGCTCGTACGACGACTTCGTTCTCAAGCGCGAGGAACTGCTCGAGGGCCAGGCCAGCCGACAGGAGTCCGTCGCCAAAGAGGTCCGCCGCGAGTCGGAGTGGCTCGGCCGCAAGGCCGCAGCGCGGACACGCCTGCGTAAGTTCGCATCAAGGAGGAAAGCGCGGAGTACTAATCGACCGAGGGCGCAACAAACAGTCGTAGGCAAGGCAGAAGAGCGGCAGATACATCGACGTTATCCATCATGTTCTACGGAGCGTGTGCCTCGGCGCCTGACTTGTCAACCGCCCTGTCGAGAGCGTTTGTTATCCGATCGACCGCGCTCCGGCGGGTTTTGTGGAGTGCCCTGCCGTTCATTCTTGAGCTTTGAGGAGATGGTGCCGACATGATACCGCCAGAACTTTTTTGGGGAAATTCGTTGCAGTCGTTCATTCGGGGAGGGTAACCTCACCCTCTGGAGTCGTATCCGAGCCCCCAGAGGACTTGCACCTGGGAAAGATCGGATAGCAGTTGTATTCTCCATCTTCCCTCTCTTCCTACGAGGTCCGCCTTGTCCACGCCCACGCCCTCCGAGCCGCCCTTCGGTTTGGAGGCCTCGATCCCCCCTCCTGAGATAACGATGTTGTCGGACACACCGCCGACGGCGGAATTGCCGGCCGAAGGAGAGGCCATCGATACTGCGACGGTGCCCGGCTACAAGGTGTTGGGGCTGCTCGGCCGCGGTGCCATGGGGGTCGTTTACAAGGCCCGGCAAATCAAACTCAATCGCATCGTCGCACTGAAGATGATCCTGGCTGGAGGCCACGCCGGTGAGGATGACTTGATCCGCTTTCACACCGAGGCCGAGTCCATCGCCCGTTTGCAACATCCCAACATCGTGCAGATCCACGAGGTCGGCGAGCACGGCGGTCTACCCTACTTCAGCCTGGAGTTTTGCCCCGGCGGCAGCCTAGATCAGAAGCTGAATGGAACGCCCCTCCCGCCAATGGAAGCGGCGGCGGTAGTGGAACAGCTGGCGCGGGGTATGGAGGCGGCACACCGCAAGGGAGTCGTGCATCGCGACTTGAAGCCGGCCAATGTGCTTCTGGCAGAGGACGGCACACCCAAAATCACCGACTTCGGTCTGGCAAAAAAGCTCGACGAGACGGGGCAAACGCAGATGGGCGTCATCATGGGAACGCCCTCGTACATGGCGCCCGAGCAGGCCGGCGGCCGGAGCAAGGAATCAACAGAGGCTAGCGATACCTACGCTCTCGGAGCCATTCTCTACGAGTGTCTGACGGGCCGACCACCCTTCAAGGCGGCAACGCCGCTGGACACCATCCTGCAAGTGGTCTCCGATGAGCCTGCACCCCCGCGACAGCTTAACCCGCTCGTACCGGCCGATGTGCAGACCATTTGCCTGAAATGCCTGCGGAAGGAGCCGGCCAGACGCTATGCGACGGCAAAAGATTTGGCTGATGACCTGAGGCGTTTCCAGCGGAGAGAGCCGATCACGGCGCGGCCGGTTGGTTGGCTGGAGCGCGGCTGGCGCTGGTGCCGGCGAAATACCATAGTGGCGAGTCTCGTGGCGACCGCGGGCGCACTCGGGATCTTGGTCATCGTCGCCACCTCGGTGGGTTACTGGCAGACCGCCCAGGCTTTGATCGAGGTGGATCAAGCGCGCGAGACGGCGCAGACCGCTCGCGCCAAGGAGTCGGCCGAACGGGAACTCGCCACTCGCCAGCGCGATGCCGCCCGGCGCAATCTCTATCTCGCGCACATTCATCTCGCCCAGCAGGCGTGGGAAACCCACGACATCCGGCGTCTGGCAGAACTGCTCGAGGGTCAAGTGCCCCAGGAAGGAGAAGCGGACTTTCGCGGGTGGGAATGGTATTACCTCCGGGACCAGACGCGCGGTCTTCTCAGCTTGCGCGGGAGCAAGGCTCTCGTTACCTCGATCGCCTGGAGTCCCGATGGAACACGCCTGGCCTCGGCCGGTGAACATGCTTCCCAATCTGGCGAACTCCGCGTGTGGGACCTTGGCACGGGGCGCGAGTTATTCACGTTGGACGCTGACTTACCGTATCCGGTTCATACGGTCTCCTGGAGTCCGGACGGCAAGCGCCTGGCGTGGGGAGGAGGGCGTAGCGGTGGTTTCCGGAATACGATTCCGGGTGAAATTCACATTTGGAACTTGCAAAGAGGTGAAAAAATTCTGGACTTTCGTGGGCAAATGGGCCCGGTCCATTCGGTGGCGTGGAGTCCCGACGGACGGCGCCTCGCTACGGTAGGAGGAGCATTTGGGCCGCCCGGCCAAGCGAAGGTCTGGGACACCGTGAGCGCCAAGGAATTGCTCAGCTTAGAAGGGCATAAGAGACAGGTTAATATGGTTTCTTGGTCCCTGGACGGCCTAAAACTGGCCACGGCGTCTACCGATGGCACGATCAAGATTTGGGAAGGGAAGTCCGGAAAGGAGGTCCGCACGCTGCGTGGACACCGGCTCGCAGTCTACTCCGCGCTCTGGAGTCCGGATGGACGGCGGTTGGCTTCGACCAGCGCGGATCAAACGGCGAAGATTTGGGATGCGTCCACGGGCCAGGAAGTCCTGACGCTGCCTGCCGCGCGAGATGTGTCCCTCTCCTGGCATCCGGACGGCGGCCACGTTTCCCTGAACTATCCTGATGGAACCGTCAAGATCTGGCAGCTCACACCACAGAAGGAACTTGAGACGCTCCATTCCCACGTCCTCACGATCAGTGCCTCGGCCTGGAGTCCGGACACCCAACGGCTGGCGCTGGCCTCCCGCGATCAGACGATCCTCATTTGGGACAAACGTCCGATTCCGGAAGCTCTCGTCTTGCATGGCGAAGCAAAACCCGTGAACTCCGTGGCCTGGAGTCGTGATGGCAAGCGCCTGGCCACGATCGGCACAGGGGTCAAGATCTGGGACACTGTCTCGGGGCGTTTGATGCACAATATGCCCGGACCCGCTGGAGGCGCCGTGTTCTCGGTGAGCTGGAGTCCGGATGGTCGGCGGCTCGTCTGGGCGGGAACGAAACGTATTGATGCAACGCTCCAAGTTTGCGATACCAGCACCGGGCAAGATCTGCACACCTGGAATGGGCATCTGGTGCCGGCCCTGACGGTCGCTTGGAGTCCGGACGGTCGCCGAATCGCATCGGGCAGCGCGGATCGCACGATCAAGCTCTGGGATGCGGCATCCTGGCAAGAGATCCGTAAACTAAATGGTCATGCCGGTAGGGTTTATTCGGTGACTTGGGGTCCGGATGGACGGTGGCTGGCCTCCGCGAGCCAAGATGGGACGGTGCGGCTATGGGACGTAGCCGGGGGACGTGAGCCAGTCGTGCTGGGCGGCCCTGCCGGAACATTACGTTCCGTGGCTTGGAGTCCGGATGGCCATTTGCTCGCCTCCGGGGGTGTCGATCTCAAGATCTGGGAGACGACTACTGGCGCGGAACTTCGGACCCTCCGCGGACACAGCGCTCCTGTGATGGGCGTGGCCTGGGGGTCGGACCCAGTCACAGATCGACAGCGACTGGCTTCCGTTAGTGCGGATGGGACGCTTAAACTTTGGGACTTGGTCACGGGGCAAGAAGTCCTCACGTTGCGGTCGGAGAAAGGTCCCTTCTCCTCGGTCGCCTGGAGTCCAGAAGGCCAACGCCTTGTGGCAGGTGCCATCGATGGGTCGATCAAGGTTTGGACCGCTAGCCGGTAGGCGTCCGAGGCGCTAATCAAATACACTGTTCACCTTTGCTCGTCGGCCAGCAATTCCCGTCTGTGTCTCCATCTCTCGCTGCGATCTCGACCGAAATCGTCGGTTACGTTTACACGCCAGTGCGCCTCCTTCTTGATTGCCTACTTATCCGGTAGCCAAGCACACTGACGGTTCAGAATCATGCGCAATTCGAGGAGTGCGTCGTCAGGGTGGGCGAACGAGTTATGATCGAAAGTTCACGGAGAGGCAGAATATCCGGCAAGGTTTTAGCGTTGCACGGCTCCGGCCCCGATTCATAAGAGTCAACAAAAGCTTATGCGACCTCGACAGGAGGACTCGCCGGGAAGCAGCAGGCGAAGGCCGCCTATCTGGCCCGGCCGGTCAGAGCGCCGCTGCGAGGGGGCAGCGGGCCGGAACAGAGCAGAGATTGAGCGATTCTCAGAGAGTCCGAGGGCTGGCATCAAAGACATTGTTCTAACAATCCGCATCGTCATCCCTTCTGGCGCAACATTTGCCCCTTCTCCATTATCGCCCGTCCCCACACGGCGGAGGCCCATCATGCAGACTCCGTATCAGGCCCAGCGCCTCTCGAAGCGCCGCGCCGACGAGGTGAAGAAGGCCAACCCCTCCCACGGCGCCATCCTGCTGGGCACCTTCTCCGGCTTCATCATCGTGGAGCCGTCGGGGGCGGGCCTGGGCGATGGCGAAATCCTCTCTCGCGAAGAAGCCGATTACGAACTCCAGGCGGCCTGGCACCTGGGGCCGAAGGCCACGTTAGGAGAAGCCCGCAGCCGCCTCGGGCTGGCTCGGCTGTCCGCCTCGGGCGCCTGAGGGAGGGGAGCAGCCGCCGGTTCATCGAGGGGTCGCAGGGCGGCCGGGAAGCTCTCTTCGCTCGACGCACCGTCGGGAGTTGTAGCACCTTTACGTTCTCTGGGGTATTCACGGCGCGGGACGCTGCGTTAGATACCCTGACCGATGATATCGTGCGGGAGGAAAAGCTATGCTGCGGAAATGCTCCTACTGCTGGAAGGAGTTCACTCCCCCCGAACTGCGACGCGAGGAGTCCAAGGGCATGGAAGCCGACCGGAAGGCGTTGGGTCTGAAGGGCGTGCTCTTCCGCTACTATAGCTGCTCGGCCTGCGGCCACTCCGACATCTTTGTGGATGTCCGTCCTCTCGAACGGGAGCCGAAAGAGGCGTTCCGGAGGCGCAGGGATGAGTTGAAGGCTGCCATGAAGCATATTCAGAAGGGCGAGGTCGGACTCGTCCTCATCAAAAGGAAGTAGGCGACGGCACGGGCCTCCTCGGGCAAGGTCGCGGCTGCATCGCCTCTCAATCTTCTGTTCGCCGCAGGACACGAACCCAACAGGAGGCGGCCTCGGCAAGAACATCTGGCAAGGAGCAGTCAGTCATCAGTCGCGAGGGGCGCCCTTCGATGCTTCCGCGTCCGTCGGGGCCGCGTCTACATTCGGAATAAGGAGGGGCGTTTTTGTGGGCGAGTACGTATCCTTGTAAGTGGTTTCTGGCCTTTCGGGTCGGCCCTGTCGCGATAGCGCGGCGGGGAGGGTGAGTGGCAGGGTCAGCGTATCTCCGATGAACGAGAACGGCACGTCGAGCGTGTAGGAAGTCAAAGCCACGGCAGCGTCGCACGCCCTCAAAAACGGGCCGGATGAAGAACTGGGGGTGTGTTCCAACAGCCGACCCGCCTCGGTAAAATCCCGGACGACTCCACCGTAGATGTCTCCCTTGCCTTTGTCCGACAAGTTGACCATCGTGCCGCAGCCGCACAAAAAGTAGGCGGAGAAAGCGAGAGCCGTTTTTCGCATGGCCGATTCTCCATAGAGGGGGAGCATCGTACCGGAGAGCCAGAACGGGTCAAGAGCAACAGTAGGGGCAATGTGAGAAAGGATTAATCGTCCATCGGGGAGTAATCATCCAACGAATCCCCGGCGGCCTCTTCGCCCGCGAATCTGAAACCTCCCTCCCTGCAAAAGCCAATAAGCTCCCGAAGCAGTTCCTTAGCGCCCCCTTGAGCATTTCGCCCCAGGTATCTGCCGTAATAAGGGAGGGTGAGCGGAAAATGATTCGCCTTGCCGTGAGAAACACTGAACTGGAGAAACGGAAGACGCACGAACATCGCGGAGCACGCTTCCAGCCGACGGAACATCGGGAACGACTTTGACGGGCACGAACGGAGGGGCCGGCGCTGGGCTGGCGGGCTGCTGGGATGGCACACGGTCGGCCAGTTCGCGGTGGGCGAAGAAGGTGGCCTCGTTGAGTCCGCGGGCGGCGCAGAAAGCGCGGACGGACTGGCCGGATTGCTTCCAGGCCACGACGGTTCTCTGCCAGAACTGCTCACGGGATTGGTTGCGGCGACAAATCTTTGGCATGGGGTGTGGCCTCCTCGTGGGTTAAGAAAGCCCCCATAGTAATCGATCCCGCAAGGCGCCCCATCACCGGACGCTTACGGATAAACTCACTGCGGATGCGCCGGTGCGCTGGCGCGCACGCTGCGGGCTCTGGAAGTGCTGGAGTGGCTGAACACGCGGGAATCACGGCAACTGCTATACCACCTCGCCCACGGCGCGCTGGGCGCCTGGCTGACCCGTAAGGCGAAGGCGTCGTTGTCTCGCCGCGAAGCACGCTAGAAAGGGTCGCTCCGTGCGCCGGGCACAGATCATTCATCCTACTCATCCCTCGCCTCCCAGGTCCACCCACTCGTCTTCCCATTCGGCGGGGGGAGCATCTGATGGGTAAAGGCGGACCCTTTCCCGGCGTTCGGACTCCTGCTCCGCCGCGGTGCCGAAGGGAGCTGCCTGGGCGTCGTAGTCGATGTACTGCATGCTCGTTTCCCCTTTCCACTGAGGCTGCTGGGATGCTGGGTGATCGATAGACGGGCAGTGACGTTGCTGCAAAGGTTGTGCCGGGGTTGCGTCTTCCGGTCACGGGATAGATCGGCCTGGGATAAGGCGATTCGACTGCCATTTTCGTGAAGAAGCCAGTAGCCGCCGGCAAACTCCTGACGGTCGTCGCTGTCGCGAATGTCGTGCGGCCTCGGGGACGTGGAGAGGTGTTCTGCGACTTCGGAAGTTGGGCAAGGGCTGCCGACTGGGCAGAGACTGCCTTCATCCCCTACCTTCCGTCCGTGGGCATAGGAAGGGGCCCCGGGGCGGGGCTTGCTGCTATGTGCTTGACGGGTGTCGTGTTCCTTTACCGAGGGCGATCTGGTCCTCGCCCACAACGGCGACCTTCGCCCTGCTGGACACTAACACTCCTGGAGAGCGCTACTGGGCCGGGCCGCGGACAACATCGAAGATGACCTGCTGGGGAGATGCGGACGACTCCCTCTTTAGGTTCACGAAGACCCCCATGGAGTAGTCACGGGCCAGCAATTTGCGTGTATCGGCGTTATAGATCTCATGCATCCACGCCACGCCGGCTTCGCTCCTCTCGCACACCCAACTCACGATCTCGATGTTTTCGTTGTCCCGCGCGGCGCGAAGTACTGGACTTCGTGGCCTGCACGCAGCCGCCCTCCACCCCTCCCAATGGGTAGCCTTCGCAGGATGACCGGCGGCGCGCAGGGCGTCGAAGTACGCCTGCGTCGCCCAGTGCAGGTAGACCGCGTGGTTGACATGCTGGACCGCATCCAGCTCGTGGAACTGGACGCGGCGCCGGCTCGTGTAGCGGTAGGCGTCCTCGGTCTGACGCGGGGCCCTCAGGCGGACACCTAGGTCCTCCAACTCGCCGGTCGTGGCGAGGGCGGCAGCCCACTCGTCCGGGATCCGGATCGGCTGCCCCGTCGATACGTCCATGTAGACCCACTCGGCACGTCCACGGGCCACACGTGCGCCGCTCCGGGCCAGGGTGAGGTCGTACTCGCGAGTGGAACGCACTCCGCCATCCCCGAGAGCCAGGTGTTGACATCGACCTGGTCGCCGTAGGTAATGGGTGCGAGGTAGCGGACGGATAGCCGGCGGACCACCCAGCCGACACGGCGATGGCGATACCAGTCTGGGCTGAACCCCAAATCGGTGGAAGCCTCAATCGCGGCCTCCTGCATGTATCGGATGAGGATCACGTCGTTGAGGTGACCGGACATGTCCAACTCATAATGACGGACCCGAAAACGCCGGGTGAATCGATGCGTCATATCGCCTCCATGCGGAGATCGATCCTGGTTGTCCTGTTCAACTATCGGGTCCAGTACAAGTCGGCCAGCCCCACGGGAGTAGTTGATCCGGGATGGAGACCGATCTGTCATGGAGGAACGAGCAGCCGGGGCGATATTCGCAGGATGGCGCGATCGAACGGATAACCGGCAGGGCATCCCCCGCCACACTCGGCGCGCCGCGGATGAGCAGAGACGGCGATTCGTCCGGATCGACCAACTCTGCTTCGGGCCGGGCCGCAAGACGGTATGGGGGGTCAGCGGCTCCGCGGCGCTTTCTCCTGCCCCGCGTTCGCTTTGAGGATTTGGCAGACGGCTAAGAAAGAGCCGCGCCGGAGCGAGGCAGTCGCCTGCCCCGTCCAGGGATGAGTAGGGGAATCAGGTCGGCGGAGCAGGCCGGAAGGCAGCAGTGCCCCGGAGCCGGGAAAGATAGTGTCCTTCCTGGGCAAAGCATCCTCTTGGACTCAATTGTCGATGAACAGGGGCGTGGCCTTGCCCTCTTCGACCACCCGCCCGCTGGAGTCCAGAAGACGGAAGCGGCCCACGGAGTACAACTTCAGCTGCCGGAGGTAGATCTCACGGGCCTTGGCTTCCGCCGCGAGGCAGACGGTTTTCCAGTTGTCCCCGACCAGACTCGCCTTCTGAACCTGGAATTCGGCGACCATGGGCAGTCCCCCTTGGCTGTTCGTTCGCAGTGGTTCCCACGTTGCGCTCGGTATCGCTACTACCCCATTATACCGGCCCTTCCGAAACCTGTGACAGTCGGGCAGTAGACGCTGCTGTACCAGTTGGTGAATGCGCGTTCAAGCCGGCCTTGCGGCCTGTTCTTCCAGGTCACGCAGCTCTGAGCCTGGACATAATGTTCAGAAGGCGGCCAGGGAGCTATGATCGAAAGTTGTGGATGAAAGCTTGAAAAGGGCGGCGTACCCTGGGTGTATACGAACCCACCCACATGCCCACGAGGCACTGGAGTACGCCACCATGAACGAAGCTACCACGAATGCCCACGCCCTGCCAATGCCCAACCACCAGGACATCCTCACCGATGTCCTCCGCCACGGAGCCACGCAGCTGCTGACCCAGGCCATTCAGGCCGAGGTCGCCGCCTACCTGGAGGAACGCTCTCACCTCCGCGATGAACGCGGGCGGCGGCAGGTCGTTCGCAACGGCTCCCTGCCGCAGCGAACCATCCTCACCGGCATCGGCCCGGTCCAGGTGAAGCAGCCACGCGTGCAGGACCGCCGCCCACCAGAGCAGCGGGAGAAGTTCAGCTCAGCGATCCTGCCGCCGTACTTGCGCAAGACCAAGAGCATCGAGGAGTTGATCCCGTGGCTGTACCTCAAGGGCGTCTCCACCGGCGACTTCTCCGAAGCCCTCGCCGCCATCCTCGGGCCCCAGGCCAAGGGCCTGTCGGCGACCACTGTCACCCGGCTCAAGGCCGTCTGGCAGGAGGAATACGATGCCTGGAGCAAGCGGCCCTTGGCCGACACGCATTACGTCTACGTCTGGGCCGATGGCATGCACTTCAACATCCGCCTGGAGGAGGACCGGCAGTGCATCCTCGTCCTGATGGGGGCCACCGCCGACGGCCACAAGGAACTGATTGCCCTGAGCGATGGCTTCCGGGAGTCGGAGCAGTCCTGGAAGGCGTTACTTTTGGACGGCCAGGCCCGCGGCCTGAGCGTGGCGCCGAGCCTGGCCGTCGGCGACGGGGCGTTGGGCTTCTGGAAGGCGTTGCGGCAGGTGTTTCCGACGACCCGAGAGCAGCGCTGCTGGGTGCATAAGACGGCCAACGTGCTGGACAAGCTGCCCAAGGCCCAGCAGCCCAAAGCGAAGGCGAGGTTGCACGACATCTGGCAAGCCGAGACGAAGGCAGCGGCGGAGAAGGCCTTGGACCTGTTCGTGGCGACCTGCGAAGCGAAGTATGCCAAGGCGGTGAGCTGCCTGGTCAAGGACCGAGCGGAGTTGTTGGTGTTCTACGATTTCCCGGCTCAACACTGGATTCATGTGCGGACGACCAACCCGATTGAATCGACATTTGCGACGGTTCGGTTGCGGACGGCCAAGACGAAGGGGAGCGGGTGTCGGTCGGCGTGCCTGACGATGGTGTTCAAGCTGATGGAGTCAGCCGCGAAGAAGTGGCGGCTGTTAAATGGCTCGCCGTTGTTAGCGAAGGTGATTACCGGGGTACGGTTTGTCGATGGGGTGGAGCAGACCAACGCCGCCTGAGCAAGCCGTCATCCACAACATTTGACAATTGCTCGCGGCCAGGTTCGCTCGACCATGTGGCGATGACGTGATTGCCTACTTGCCCAGTAGTCAATCACGCCGTCTGTTCACAGACATGCGTAGTTCGAGGAACGCGCCCGGTGTGTGGGTGGCCGAGGCGACAGCAGAACTCTCTGACGCCTCGTTTACCGCGCGACGGGCACAAGCCAACACTGCGGGTCGGCGACTACGATGCTCGAGGAGAGCCCTGCGGATTCGGACTCGTCTGCAACGTCTGGAGCAGAATGCTTAGGCTGTGAGAGTCAAGCCTCCAGAGGAGAGACCCGCTTCGGGATCTTTCGGCCACCGCAGCGAAGAGCGCACGCGGCCTGGCATGCTAACCCGCGTGGCGAGGCCGTTGGGGATGCCCTCGATCGGGTTCCCGCTGAGAACCTCGTAAGACAGCGGCACGATCGCCGGATTGGAGGCGTTGAGGCCAGTTAGATGGATGTTGTTAGGGGAGCCGTTAGGGTTCAGGTCGAAAGCGTAAATGTCCGTCAGCACTATCGGAGCCCGAGGGTCGAGCGGCTGACCCCCAACAGCCCCCAAACT
Source organism: uncultured Planctomycetota bacterium (assembly GCA_963767535.1). Taxonomy (GTDB): domain Bacteria; phylum Planctomycetota; class Planctomycetia; order Gemmatales; family Gemmataceae; genus JAJPHU01. The sequence continues at coordinate 1,345,535 of CAVYEC010000002.1, read as the reverse complement.
ACGTGAATCGCTCTCCCACCCGGTTGCTCCCCTCAACGGACCAACCCGAACGCGCGTTCCAGCGCGGCGATCTCCGTCAGCAGTCTCGCGACGTTGCGGTTCACCCAAATGCTCTTATGATCGCAACTGTCCTTGCGGTGGTCAGCCGCTTCGCGGAGCAACGCCTGCTGCCACTCTTGCCAGTGGGCCCGCAGGCGCGGATACGACTCGCCCCAGTTTTCGGCGGCGCGAGTCAGTAGCCGCTTGATGCGCCACCACGGGGACGCCGGCGTGAAGGTCGCGGCGCCCTGCGCCAGCGCCTCGGGTACAGAAGCGTCCACATAATAGGGCAGGAAGACCGATATGCAGGGCGTGACGAGACTGCACCAGGCGAGGATGCCGTCCCGGTGCAGATGCGCGACCATGCTGGCCGCCGTCTGGCCGGTGCCGGGGTGGGCGCAGAGGGTCGGGCCGAGGGCGCCGGGCGCTTTCGCGTCAGCCGCGCCTCCGTGATCGCGCAGCATGGCCATCATGTCCGCGACGCCGATGCGGCCGGCGCGTTCCTGCAGCAATTGCCGGCTGCGCTTGCAGCGGGTCCGTCCGCTGGTTTGCGGGTGCTCGGTGTACTCGCCTAGGTCGCGGGTGAAATCCAGCCCCTCGCGACCACGCAGCGCACGGCTGGCGAGGTCGAAGTCGCTGCCCAGGCAAGGCGTGTTCGAGATCGAGTAGACTCCCTGGATTCGCCGGGCGGCCCAGTTCCGGCCGCTGGTCTCCAGCACCCATGCCTCGCCTGGGTCGGCCAGGATGAACGAGCTATCGTAGCACGCGGCCTTCGGGTCGTTGTGCCGCGGAGAGCCCCCCTGGCCGTGTTTCTCTAGCAGCGCCGTCATCACGTCCAGGGCCTCGCGGGCTGTGCCGCCGCGCTCCAGACCCAGGCGGATCAGGTCCATCCCCAGCAGCCCGACCTTCTGCCGCGGTGCCGTCGTCCAGATCGCCTCGTTGCCGATGGCCACGCCGCGCTCATTCACGCCATGCTCGAAGCCCCAGAGCCAAAAGGGCTGACTGCCCAGGACGCGATAGGTGTGGCGCGCTTGCGGCAGCGTCAGGTACTGACAGCGCACCGTCGCACTCCTTTCCCAGTCGCGTGACGGATAAACCCGCAGGTGCTGGCATTCATCGGGCAGGCGATCGCTGTTCTTGGCGAAGATCACGCTGCGATCCGCCGTGCCCGTGGCCGTCGCCACCATCGTATCGCAGCCAACCAGGTCTTCGCGGGAGGTCGTCATGGTACACACCTTGCAGGCTGATAAAGAGGAACGTGCCTGCGAGTAGATTACTGAGTGTGCTCGCCCTGGACCATCTCGCCCACCCCGGTCGGGTGTTGCCAACCGAGACCGCACGTCGGATGGACGCGCCGCGGTCGATCAGACGAATGTTGCAAGTATAAGCGCAAAGCCATATCCCCGGTGAAGTTGCGGCTAGTGAGCCTTGCAAGTCGAGCCGTGTACAATGGAGGTGGGAGGTGATCCTTGCCTCTGCTTCTCTCCGCGCAGGTGGGGCCCGACACGCCTTCCACCGCCCCCAATTAGAAATCTCTTGGACCATAAATGATGAATCTGCAGGAGGTCCGCGCACGCTTCGCGCGCGACCAGGGGCTGCCCTTCGCCGATTCCTTGAGCGAACTCAGCATCCTCGACGCACTCAACGAACACGGAGTTCAGTTCCGCAACCGCCTCTTTAACCCCGTCACGACCATCTGGGGCTTCCTCAGTCAGGTGCTCAGCGAGGACCACAGTTGCCGTGACACCGTATCCCGAATCATCGCCCACCGCGTCTGCTCCGGCCTGAAGCCCTGTTCGCCCAACACCGCCAGCTACTGCAACGCCCGCGCCCGCCTCCCCGTCGCCGTACTACGCTCGTTGGCCAAGCGCACTGCCCAGCAATTGCACGACAGCCTTCCCGACGAGTGGAAATGGCACGGCCGGTCTGTCTTTATTGCCGATGGGTCGCACGTCTCCATGCCCGACACCGAAGAGAACCAGGCGAGCTATCCGCAGCCGGAGGTACAGAAACCGGGGCTTGGATTCCCGCTCGCCAGGCTCATGGTGTTGCTGTCGCTGGCCAGTGGTGCCTGCCTCGATCTGGCCATGGCGCCCTACGCGGGCAAAGGCACCGGTGAGACCACGCTGCTGCGGCAGATGTACGGCTCGCTCCAACGCGGAGACGTGCTCGTCGCGGATGCCTTATTCGACAACTACTTCCTTGCCTGGGAGCTGCGCCAACGCGGTATCGATTTGGTCGCCCGCGTGCAGGCGGAGCGTGTCGGGAGCCGGACGGTAGAGAGCAGGCCTGACGGCGACATCATCGTCTGGCAGCGTCCCGGCTTGCCGCGCGGCATGAGTTGGCAGACGTACTGCGGCTACCCCAAGACCATGACCATGCGGCAGGTGAGCGTCGATGCCCGCGACAAGAACAACCGCGCCGAGCAGTTCAAGGTTATCACCACGATCCTCGATGCCTCCATGGACGGCGTGCAGATCGGTGCATTATACGAGCGAAGGTGGGACGGAGAGGTCGATCTGCGATCGATTAAGTCGACCATGAAAATGGACATCCTGCGCTGCAAGACGCCCGAGATGGTCCAGAAGGAAATCTGGGCCTACTTGTTGGCGTACAACCTGCTGCGCACGGTCATGGCGGTCGCTGCGAGGGAGAACGGTGTGGAGCCTCGTAAGATCAGCTTCAAAGGTGCCAAACAGGTGCTGACGGCGTTCGCGCCGAAGTTGGAAGCAGCGCGGCCGGAGCAGCGTGCGGAGCTGGTTGACGCGATGCTGAAGGCGGTGGCCTACCACCGGGTGGGCAACCGGCCAGGACGCTGGGAGCCGCGGGCACGGAAGCGAAGACCGAAGCCGGGAAACCGCCTGATGCAGCCGCGGCATGAGGCCAAGTTGGCCCGGAACCGCGCGAAGTGGTATTAATACTCAGCAAGGTGGAAAATGCTGTGGAGCAGAAACGGACCGGGCCGCGAGGCATCGGACGGGGCGTTGCCGCGCCTCCAGGACGAGTTCAGGCACGTCAGGGGCCGATTTCACCACCACCAAGCCACCACTACTGCGCCAAGGGCAGTTCGGTGTCATTCGCGAAGCGTGCCAGGCGAGCCTTCCTCACTCACGCCCAGGCATGACTCCACGCCCGCTTCGCTTATGCTAGCGCCATTCGTGCGTGCAACCGACATGGGCTTCGTCGCCTCGGCGCACTATCCTGATATCCTCAAGGCAGAGCATCGGCCTCCTGGGATTCGATCTCGAATCCACAAGACTTACGAGGGTATCGCATGTCCAAGCCACTGGCGACATTTCTGATCTTCACGTATTTGTTTGTGGCGACCAGCTTTTGCGCAGCCGCCGGTTCGTAAGTTTGATGCCCCTGGTTCCCCGCCCTTCAAGGTGCTGAAAACCGGTGAGAACCCGCCGCTGGATGGGGACGGCAATTATGTGATCGGCCCCGAATACACGGCCGCCCCGGAACGCAAGACGGTCGAAGGCGTTCCGCAGGGCAAGGTGAAGCAATTCATCATCGATTCGAAGGAGACCAAACTCTTCAACCCAGGGATTGCCCGAAAAGCCTTCGGGAAGGTGGATCCGAAGAACCCCAAGACCCTGATCGTCGAAACCCACACCATCGACTACAAGCGCCAGATCACCGTTTACATCCCCGCCCAGTATGTGGCGGGCACCGAGGCGCCGTTCATGGTCGTCCACGACGGCCCCCAGGGTAAACCAAACATGGAGCTGCCGCGCATTCTCGACAACCTGATCGCGCAAAAGCGTGTGCCGCCGTTGATTGCCATCATGGTCGCCAACGGTGGCGGCGATGCCCAGGGGCATGAGCGTGGCAAGGAATATGACACGATGTCCGGGATGTATGCGGATTACATCGAAACCGAGGTCCTGCCGCGCGTGGAGAAGAACTGTGAGGTCAAGCTGACCAAGGACCCCGACGGTCGCGCAGCCATGGGCAGCAGTTCCGGCGGATCGGCCGCACTCATCATGGCCTGGTATCGCACGAATCTCTACTATCGCGTGCTGACCACCTCCGGCACCTTCGTGAACCAGCAATGGCCCTTCAACCCCGAGACGCCCGGTGGAGCATGGGACTTCCATGAGACCCTCATTCCCAAGAGTCCGAAGAAGCCCCTGCGGATTTTCCTCTCCGTGGGGGACCGGGATTTATTGAACCCCAACGTCCTGCGTGACGGGATGCACGACTGGGTCGAGGCCAACCACCGGATGGCCAAGGTGCTGAAGGCCAAGGGCTATCACTACCAGTATCTTTTCTGCCGGAACTCCGGCCACGGCATTGGCAATGCCAAGGTGCAATTCCTACCGCACGCCATCGAATGGGTATGGAAAGGGTATTCACCCAAGACGAGCAAGTGACCTGAAATACGGTCATCCGGGGCCATGTTGACTTCGCCGGAGCCGGTAACGATGGGTGGTGATTGGGGAGGCGAGGAGCGATACTCGGCGATGAGAGCCTACTTCGCGCAGGAATCAAGCCTTCACCAACATGCTCCGGGACGGACACACCTTCGTAAGTTCGGGTCATAGCGGGGGCGCGGAGGTCTAATCGACCGCGTTATCGAACCGCCCAGGGCGCATCGGACAGCCGTCGGCAGGGCAGAAGGGCGACAGATACTTCGACGTTCGCCATCCTGTTTTGCGGAGCGTGTGCCTCGGCGCCCGACTTGTCAACCGCCCTGTCGAGAGCGTTCAGGCTACGATCAACCGGGCTCCCGGCGGATTCTGGGCGGAGGCCCGCCGTCCGATCCGGCTGTTGCGAAGACGGTTCCGACAGGATTTCCTCCTTCCGGAAAGAGGGCCGGAGGGAATACCTCTACTCATTTCCGCCTTTCAAGCGGCCAACATTACGGAAAGGAGGACACCCCTTTGGGATCGGCTCAACCGCTGCGTGCATCCGTCCGGCGAGTTACGGGAGAAGTTCCCAAGGAACGCTCCGGAGAGCGTCTGGTCTGGACACGGCATTCTCCTGATTGGCCTCGACCGCTGCGCACATCTTCCACGCTGACCTCATCTGTCAACGCACCGACCTCGGCCAACCACCACCTCATTGACTAACGACACGCCCACTGTCCCGCAACCGCCCTTTCTCTCACGTCTCGGCCACGGCCACCGCCTCCAGACGATAGCCCAACTCCGATGCCCGACGCGCCAAACCCTTCACCAGACGCGCACGATACGACGCCTCATAGACGGCCATGTCCTGACGCACGTACTCCTCCCCGTATTTCAACAGACGATACACACGCTCCGCCAACTTCCGCGCCGTGGCCACAATCGCCTTGGGAGCCCCGGCACGCGCCTGGATACGACGGTAGAACGCACCCAAGGCATTCTTGGCGTGATAGCAACCCTGTACCGCCAGGCGGAAGGCACGCCCCGCCCGGTGGGCACCGCGACGCACACGCCGGCTTTTGATCTTCCCTGCCGAACTCTGGTGCTGCGGACACAGACCCAGCCACGACGTGAACTGCTTCACCGTGGCGAACCGGCTCACGTCTGCACCCACCTCACTGAGAATCACCAACGCCGTGCCCTCATCGACTCCCTCCAGAACCGTCAGATCCACGCCGGACATCCGATGCAACGCGCTCCGCACGTCGAAGGTAGGGCCATGAGCCCTCTTGTGTTGCGGACGCGACCGCTGCGGTAGCGGCTTGCCATCCCGACGATCCGCGAAGCAGCCTAACTGCCTCTGTAACTGGACATCACATTCCCGCATTTGCTGCTGGTAGAACTGGTATAAAGCCAGCGCCTGCTTGAGGGCGAACAGGTGCTCGTCACGCCAGTTGCCTTGCAACGCCCGCGCGATCTCCGCCTCCGTCCGCTTGCAGTTGACGTTACGCAGCTTGGCCAGCTTGTGCGGATCCCGCTGGCCACGCAGGATGGCCTGGAGGATGGACATCCCCGTCAAGCCGACCACGTCACTGACAACTTCGGCCAGCTTGACGTTCATCTGCTCCAAGGCTTTCTGCATGTGCTGCACATGCTGTCCGGCGTAGCGCAGAAGCATCTGCCGCTGCCGCAGGTAACTACGCAGCACCACCACTTGGTCGGCGGGACGGAACGAGGCGGTGAGCAAGCCGTAGCTATGCAGACGCTGCAGCCATTGGCAATCGAGCACATCGCTCTTGGGCCGACCGGGCGCGTGCCGCGACTGACGTGGATCGACCAGATAGACTTCGAAGCCTCGGGACTCCAGCAACTCGAACAGCGGGATCCAATAGATGCCGGTCGATTCCATGGCGACCGTCTTGACGCCGCACTGGGTCAACCAGTCGGCCAGTTGGTGGAGGTCAGCGGTGCAGGCGCCGAAACGGCGGACATGTGCGGGCAGGTTGACCGGGTGGCCGGGCGGGGGCGGCGGGGCCGACTCCGCGGGGACGGCGACCCAGTGGACGGCGGCATGGATGTCGATGCCGGCGGCATGGGGATTGATCTGGTGAAGCGACTGGGCGGAAGGGCGTTGGCGAAAGTTCTTGTGCTTGCGTGGTGTCATGGTAGCCTCCGTTAGTTGGGGAACAAGAGCACAACGGAGGGCCGCCGGCGCGGGAGGACAGGACCGGAACAGTTTCCCAAACGGGGACACGAAGGACCGTGCCGCCAATGATGTCGTCGCGAGCTCCCGGGGCCAAGTTGACAGACGGGCACGTAGCACCAATCAAATGTCGGCCACCTCGACCGGCTGCCCTCACCCCATAACTTAAGCGACGGCAAGACTCCTTAAAAGCCCTTGCTCTCCCGTTCCTTTCGGATGTCTGGCGGCGCAGCCGCCTACGGCGTTGACACGCGACGCCGAGAGTGTAAACTCTCGGCGTCGCTCGTTTCCACGCACTTTTCCCGACACTCCTGCCGATTCTGTCTCTTCTCTCCGACTCTCCCTCGATCCGCACGAGCGCGCCGACAGGTTAACCCCGATCAGCCCTTTTCCACTACCGCTTGCCCCCGCTGAGGCCAAAACTCTCCGCTTCGAGGTCTCCTCGCCCAGACACCCAGTTACCGCCTCCGGCCAGCACACAAACCGCGAATTGACAGTTCGTGACAGTTCCTGACAGGAAAAACCGACTCGGGCCGACGCTCCTGGGGACCAACTCCGAACGACAATTAACCATAACAACTTGATATAATTCAACTTGAGACAAGAATCTCTCGCCCAGACTCCGAACGGACCTCCAAGGCACTTTGTCACACGAAGTCGGGCCTTTGTCGCAACTTCATTTCAACGAATGACTTGCGTTTTGACACCCCTCGGACACGGCTTTGTTGCAGAACCTCACGAAAAGGCAGGATGGCGAAGATAGGCAGCCACCCGGATTCCCCAAATTATCTTTTTCGGGGTTGTGCAACAAAGCCCTCGGACACAACAAGGGCCGAGGGGGCCGTTTATCGGCCCTCTTGGACACCCTTCGGCCGCTTCCGGACCCGCTTGGACCCCCGTGGGCATCTCCCTGGCCACCCGTTGCCTCGCCAGCGTGCCTGCGGCGTTGGCCCCTTCGCCACCGCCACCAAGAGCCGAGCGCCACGCCGATAGCAATGACTATTTCACTCCTAATTAGCTTGATTTCCGGTGGCTATCGAGGTAACGGTGCTGTCTGCGCGGGCGACGCGATGTACGCGCTGCCCACCTTCTCCCACCACGACACCAGGAGATCTCCGATGGCCACCCCGAAGAACACCGCCGCCCTAGCTACGTCACCACGGACCAAAAAGGCCCGCAGCAACAACGCTGCCCACCACGACACGGCCCCGGTCCAAACGCCCGTCCCAGCGGAACTCGTGGTCGCGGAGGCCACGGCGTCGGCCAGCCCTGCGACGGCGGAGCCGCTTTCGACCGCGAACCCGATGCCGGTCCCTGACCAAGCAGCGCCGCAGACCCAGGCCGAGGAACCGCCGCCAGGCCAGGCCGTGTCGTTGCCGATCGCCCCGATGACCAAGCTCAGCGCCTTGGAGGCGGCGCTGCGTGTGCTGGCGGAGAGCGGACAGGCCATGAACTGTCAGGAGTTGATCGCAGCGATGGCCGCCCAGGGCTACTGGAAGAGCCCCAAGGGACGCACCCCTGCCGGCACCCTTTACTCCGCCGTACTTCGTGAGATCCAGAGCCGAGGGGACCAGGCGCGTTTCCGCAAGACCGAGCGGGGCAAGTTCGCCTTGCGACAGAACGTGTAGAATCGAAGGGATCGTTTGATCCGCGAGGCCCCGCGTGTGTCGGGGCCTCGCCTCGTTTCCGGGGTCACGTTCGGGCTGGGCGGCCCGGACGCGACAGGGGCCAACGTGGGCGATCCGTCGGCCAACCGTGGGAGCCGGGACGGGTCGAGGGGATTCACGTCGGCAAAAGTTGCCGCCACAGACGACGTTGCTTGCGCCAGTCGAAGGCGGCGGCGATCGGCATCAGGTCAGCCAGGATGATCGGATCGCGGCCACGCACCGTCGGCGGCAGAAACAAGAGCGCTTCCTGAAGGTCCGGGGCCAAGTGCAGCAAGCTCGCGATCTGGCTGACGCGCGCCCGTGTCACATGACCCACGGTCGCCAACTCCCTGTAGCTGGCGACCTGACCCGTGCGGACCAACTCGTCCAAGCGCAACGCCAGCGCCATCAGCCGGGACACCCGCGGTACGCGACCTGGCGGCAGCGCGGGCCTCTGGGCGCCGGAACGCATCTCCTTGCGGCTACCGTGGCCCGTGCGCTGGAAATGCACCGGCACTTCGATCGTCAAGGTCGTACTCATGCGCTGTGCTCCTCGCGGTTGCGGCCGAGCCTATCGCCGGCCAGCGTCTTGAGACCCAGCGGGTGGAAGGTGATCGCCACCTTTCCCCGCGACCCATCGTAATCCACCCGCGACACCAGCAAGCCGACGATGTGCGCCTGCTGGGCGAGCGTCATCGTTTCCCAGGCCGAGTCCAAACCGGCCAACGCCTGGGTCGCTTCCGCCTCATCCAGGCGTTCTTGCTGCACCGCCTCCCTTTGCGACCGCAGCCGCGCGAGCCGCTGCTCGACTTGACCGACCCGCTCTTGCAATTCTGCCAGACGCGACACTACCCGGCCGTGGGACTCGCCGGCGCCGATCTCCGCCAGCAAGCGGCGTGCTTCACCTTGCCCTCGCACGAGGTCGCGCTCCAGGCCGACGCGTTCGGACTCCATCTGGGCCAGGCGTGCGTCGTCCTGCTGGCGGACCTGGGCCAGCACCTGGTGCAGGACCTGGGGATCGCGGCCCATCTGCTGGATCTGGCCGACGACCAATTGCTCGATCTGGGCAGCCGGGATGGACTTCGACGGGCACGTCTGCCAGCCGCGTTTCTGGGCGCCGGAGCAGACATAGTAACGATAGCGTTGACTGCCCTTGCGGGTGGTGTGCGCCGGCGTCATGGCGCAGTCGCACGGCACGCAACGCAGCAGACCCTTGAGCAAGGAGGAGAAGCGATCGGTGCAGGGAGCGCCAGCGCCGGACCGTGGCAGCGCAAGAGCGCCTGGACACGGCCGAAGGTGTCGGCATTGATGAGTGCGGGCTGCTCGCCTGAGTGGACCTCGTCCTTGTAGCGGACCTTGCCGGCATAGGCCACGTTGGTCAACAGCCGATACAGGCTGGTCTTGGTGAACGGTGCGCCGCCGCGTGTCCGACCCTTGCGCGTTTGCCAACGCTTGCCGACCCAACCGCGACGTTCCAACTCCTGCACCAGCGGCAAGAGCGCCTGGTGTTCCAGGTACAAGGCGAAGAGGACGCGCATGCGCTGGGCCTCGTCTTCGTTGATCAGCAATCGCCCGCCACGCGGGTCCAGATCGTAGCCCAGCAGCGGCGTTCCTCCCGTCCACTTGCCCTTGCGACGCGTGGCCGCCACTTTGTCGCGGGTGCGTTCGGCGATGATCTCCCGCTCAAACTGCGCGAAGGATAAGAGTACGTTGAGGACGAGTCGGCCCATCGAGGTGGCACTATTGAACTGTTGGGTGATCGACACGAAGGACACGCCGTACTGCTCGAACTTCTCCATCATCTTGGCGAAGTCCAGGAGCGAGCGGCTGAGGCGATCGACCTTGTAACAGACCACCAAATCGATCTTGCCGGCCTCGATGTCGGTCAGCAGGCGTCGCAGGGCGGGTCGTTCCATGTTGCCGCCGGTGAAGCCGCCGTCGTCATAGCGTTCGGGCAGGCAGGTCCAGCCTTCGTTGGTCTGGCTACGGATGAAGGCTTGGGCGGACTCGCGTTGAGCATCGAGCGAGTTGAACTCCTGCTCCAACCCTTCTTCGGTGGATTTGCGTGTGTAGATGGCGCAGCGCACAATTGGCAGCGTGGCCGCGGCTTTCTTGGCCTGGTGATTCATGCGGTCTCCTTGTTGTGGTTGAGAGTATTGCGGAAGAAGTGATAGCCGTTGCAATGGCCGCCGGTGATGGCCTTGGCCACGGCGCTGAGGGAGGGAAAGACGGTGCCGGCATAGGCGAAACCTTCGGTAAGCACTTGCACATGCAGTTGCTGGCCCTTGTAGGGGCGGGTCAGGATGGTGCCTGGCGGCGGCAGACGCGGATCGATCGACGCCGAGAAGCTCACCGGCTCCGGTGTGGTCGGTATCGTGGTCTTCTTGCGTGGGGGATTGAGGCGGAGGTCGGCGTCCTGCGCCAACTCGGTGGCGCGTCGGCGTGCCCGTTCGGACAGATCGCCTTGGGCCAACGCTTGTATTCGCCAGGCGATGCGTTTGACCAGCCAGGTTCGGTTGCTGGCCGACGTGGCCTCGCCGAAGAGTTCGGCGAAGCGTTGTCGCAGTTGGCCCACGGTCAGGCGCTGGAGCGCCGCGACCTCGTTGAGGATGTTCAGTTGCACAGGGTTCTCCTTTGTGGGGTTGAGGCGACGGTCAACCCGTGTGGACAGTGAGCCTCGTTTTGCCGAGGAACGCAAGGTCATAAGAGATAAAAAGGAGAGATTTTTTGAGCGAAAAGGAAGTCCGGAAATCGTCGTAGCGGTCGTGGAATCCGCGTCCGTTGCGGATCCGGAGAGGCCCGGCGTATGACGAAGGAGTTACGAGTGTGAGAGTCAAGCCGCGGTTGGAGACGCTCGCTCCGGGATCTCTCGCTCACCGCAGAGAAGAGCGCACGCGGCCTGGCATGCTAACCCGCGTGGCGAGGCCGTTCGGGGCGCCCTCGATCGGGTTCCCGGACGACGGCCGTTCGGCTGGCGTCTACCCAGCAGTTCCTGGCGGAGGGCATAGAGCGTTAGCTGCCCCGGCTGCCCCTCGATGCGCTCCTGGCACGACTCGCCGCCGAGGGCATTGGCGACGATCTTCTGGTCCAGGCGGCGCACGATGGGGGCCGCTGGCGCGGAGGCGATCCACGGCCGGATCGTAGGTCGGGATGTGGTTGCTAATGGTGCCCTCGTGAGGTGTTAGACTTTTTCGGTACTAATAGTGATTTGACGGTAAAAATACTGGCCACTACGGAAAACCTAATTATCCGACACCACTTCTCTGAGCAACACTTTGAGGCATCGTTCGGCAAACGCCCGCACCGGCGCGTCTCGGCGTTGGTTCGTCAGGGCGAGGAGTTGGCCGCCAACGATTTCCGTCGCTTGCTCATCGTTCACCGCAAACCTCGGATTGGCCGACACCACTAACACAGTTCTGCAGATCGCGGCATGCAGCGCGTCGTCGGTGAGGTGCCGATGGATACTGGCAAGGATCATGAGCCGCACCGGCCAGGGGATCCAAGACGAGCGTCATCCGCTGCAAGAGATCGAGGAGTTCCTTTCTGACCTCATCCATGCCGGAACAGGCGACACGAATCGCGGAAGTACAGCAAGAGCCTTGCCTTGAACGTACTTGACTTGTTGTCGCCCAAGGGACGTTCTCCGGGCAGCTCACCGCTCCAGCAAGATCAGGACACCGGCGGCGATACCTAGCACAGCCAGGATCGTCCCGCCCCAGGGGATCGAGACGTTGACGAGCGGGAGGAGGTTGGCCGCGATGAGCCAGATACCCAGTAGGATCATCCCCCAGCGACGGCTGCCTCGAGTGAAGAAAGCCATGGTCGCCTCTCGTTTCTCTGCTCGCTGCGCCGTGTTCATCAGAGCGAGCAATAGTCCGCTGCGTGAACCTTGGTAATTGAGATTGCCGATGTCACTTGCCCGTGGTGTCGAGCTTCATCCCCGGCTCCTCGTCGTCGGGTGCGAAGGCCAGGACACGAAGCCAGACCTCATGCCCGTCGTATTCGCCCTCGAAGGAAATGCAAGGGCCCTCGTCCTCGGGGCCTGCTGCGTGGGCGGTCCAGGCCACGTCGTCCACTCGTGTAAACGCGGATCGCACTTGTTCGAGGTCCAGGAAGAAGCATGGTGAGACCACGCCGCCGTCGTGGGCACCGCCGACCAGTTCGACAGGCAAGGGATAGACGAGCACGTCCCACGACCCATCTTCCTCGTCGTAGCGAAAGCCCAGCGGGCCTGGGACGCCATGCGACGTCGTCGCATCGGCCACAATTTCTACGAGGGAGGTCAGCCACGCCGGGGCATCGGACATCGCCACGTCCTCACCTTTCTGGGCGGATTAGAATCCGACAACGTGGGAGTCACCTGGGACAGCGACAGACCGTCGAACCGGGTCCAGCCCACCCGGCGGAAGGCCAGTCGCCGGAAGTGACGAGTGATCGACTGGGTGTGTCGTCTCATTTGGGCTCCGCGTCAAGCCACCGATTCGGCGGAGTCGGTGAAGTCCACATCCTCCGCCCCCCTCGAACCCTCGAAGCCGATCCGCCGCTGCTCCGGCGTCTTGCCGAAGAGGCGTGCGAGGTCATCGTCCGTGAGCAGCTTCTTCAGCTCCTCGACCTTCCCGCAGGAGTACACCTTGCCCTGGTGGTCAACCAACCGGCACGAAATCACCCTTGCATCACCATTTTTGGGAGTACAAGAGCAGAACCGACCGTCCTTTTCGACGCCCCAAACCGGAAAAATCTTGTACACGACCGAGCGATGGATGAAGAAGTAGTTCTTGCGGCCCTTGTCTTCGGGGTCGTCGCCCAGCACGCGGATGAAGTCGGACATCGGTTTTCCTTCCCCAGAATCTCAGATGTAGTGTTCACGCCCTATCCAGGTGGGTATTCTACCATTTTAGGTTCAGCCTTTGGGGCGAAATCCGTCATTACATTCCCGGAGGGGGTTGCCAGAGTTCGATGCGGTTGCCTTCCGGGTCCATGATCCAGGCGAATCGCCCGTACTCGAAGTCCTCCCGCTTCGGGTCGATCTCGACCCCCTCGGCACGGGGGGCCTCCAGCAAGCTGTCCAGATCCGCCACCCGGAAGTTCATCATGAAGTCAGCACGTCCGGGCCGGAAGTAGGTCGTGTCGCTGGGGAAGATAGCGAGCACCGTCATGCCGCCATCCTCTGTCCCGCGGAAGACGATCCCCTCGCCGGGCTTGGCCTGGAGACCCAGATGTTTCTCGTACCAGGCGTACAGATGCTCGGGGTTCTTGGCTTTGAAGAACACGCCGCCGATGCCCGTAACCCGTTTCATCCGTCTGCTCCTTCGCGGGAATGATACGAATGGGTTTGAGGATGGGGAGGAGATTAGCGCTTTGCTACCGACGATTCAAGTTCAGCAGGAAAGGGAGTGGTCGTCCCGTGCTGTTCTCGGCGTAGGGAAGCCGCCAGCACTCCACTAGAAGGATGGCGTTTCACGCGTCCGACTGCTCGAAGGATCCCGAAGCGGGTGTCTTGAACCGGGCTTGACTCTCACACGCCAAACGATCAACCCATGCCCTGAACCTCTGCTGGGTGGTTCTTCTTGCATTTGGGGCAGAAAAAATTCACTCGTATGGTCCCCAGAGGGATCTGCATGGTGGTCATGCTGGTGTCTGCGTAAGCACATTTGGGGCACTTCTTCCGAAATCTCACTATTTGCCCGTCCTGACTGACATCGACGCCACCCTTCACTCCCAGTACGCGACGTTTCCGGACCTCCTGCTGCGGCCGGCGTGGCTCGCTATGCCCCGAGCCTGATCCAGCAGATCCACTCAGGAGAGGAGGCGGTCCCCCACCCGATTCGCTCGGCCGACCCGCGTCCGTGCATGTTTCCGAGGAGGTGGCATTTGTTGTTTGGACTGCCGGAAGATTGGGAAGGGATGTTGGGCCACCAACCGAGGAGTGGCATACCGGGAGCGTGGTGACCGCGAATAAATGTTTCACCTTCGCCGCTAATACATGCTTTGTCATCCCTTCCTTCCAGACACTATCTTTTGGCTGAATTTGCCTCCTAGCCGCCAGGTCCATAAGTTGCTCGGCTGAGAAAGGGCCGTAGCTCTTGCCCTCTTGTTCGTAGTACCACTGGGTCGTCATGGGAGAACCCTTATCGGAGAATGGATCGGACCGCGGCAGTCCGGGACAGAGGCTCCGATCGGCGAGCAACGGCTTTCCGGCTCCGGGAAGTGCCTCTGCACCGCGGGATGGTCAGGTTGGTTAAGTGGCGGTCTCCGGCGAAGGAACTGCCAGATAAGGAAGGTGGCCATCCGGCCAACCGATGAACCTACCACACCTCCGGCAATGAAACAAGCAATAATCAGACATTTAGGCGTTAAATTCTACGCAAAGGGGTATACTCGTTTCTTGACGTTGGCGACGAAGGCGTGACACGAATGCGGAGACAAGAAGCGTCCTGGTGGATCTGGATGCAACAGACTGCTTCTGTTTGACGTGGCATCCCCTGCGACCTAGACTTGTTGCCCCGAGCACTGCCCGGCACAGCGGGTACGACAGACCCGCTTCGAGAAGGGATGCTACCGATGACCCTGGAACTGAGCAGTACGCACTGGTGGATTATCACGGCTACCGCGACTGGCCTGGCAATGCTTGCGATCAGCCGCCCTTGGAGGTTCTTGCGGGAGCGGAAGTCTTGCCCGCAATGCCAGAAGGTGCTGCCCCGATGGGACCGCTGGGGCTGGAAAGAGGTCTGGACCTGCTCGCGCTGCGGTTGCCAGGTCGGCCGTTAGTCAAACGGGTGGGCCCAAGGCAGACAGCGCCTCAATGTCACCGTTACCAGGTTGTTTCCAGAGGAAGATCTGCTTCTTAAACCCTACGGCTGTTGAACAGGTTCTCGATAAACTTCTGCCCAGCGGGGGAACTGCGAGCCAACGCCTGCATGAACGTGACGGTTCGCAAGGCAGCGTCTTCAAATTCAAAGTTACAATCGGCGATGTTACAGTTGTCCATCGCAACAGTTTCGGTCCCCTTGTAGACGAGCCGACAGTTGCGAAAAGCGCATGCTTGGAACGTTTGGCCATCGAGCACCACGGTCTGTCCCTCAAACGCACGCTGTTCAAAAGTCGCCATGAAGGATCTCCATGAAGGATCTCCCTGAGAAAGCGACTGCGACAGGGTGGGCGGTGTTATTCTATGCGTGATGCCGAGGGCGGCCGTTACCAAGTGATCCGCGACTGCGGCCCGTTGTCCATCGTCTCGGCCAGGGCGGTCGCCGACAAAGCAAAATCAGGGCACGACACTTCTTCGTTCAGCAGAGAAGGTGGAGGTTGCCGCAATGACCGGCAGATCAACGCTCCCGCTGCCATTTCGCCTTCTGCTGCTCCTCCTGAAGGAGTCTCCGGGCATCCGCGAGGTAATACGCATGAAGGCGCCGCTGCGCAAGAAGTAGGCCTACCGTATCCATGTTCTCCAGGCGGTTGAGCCAGCACCTCGGATTCTCCAGTGGTAATTGCTCAAACTCGCTCATGCCAATAGCCTCCAGAAGAGGGCTAATCTCCCCCAGGACATCACCCGTTCGGCCGTGCCGGCGTCGTCACCTGCTTCAGCGCGGCAGCCACCACCGCTTCCGAGACCAAGAAAAGTCCCAACTTGCCAGCATAAGGGACAGGCCGGCGGAAGGTGCGGGGATTGGTCAGCACCCAGTGATACTCGACCTCGTCGGGATCGTCGCCGGGGTGCGCGGACAGGATACAGACCACCAGTTCTACCACGCCCACGAGGGCGTTGCACGCCGTGCCTTGGAGGGATGGGGAGATGCCCTTGACAGGCTTCCGTTTGCAGGCATGAATCAGCAGCGGGCCGCGGTGATCCGTCTGCCAGAAGCGGCACTGCGACGGCCGAGACCTCGTAAGGATCTCGGCCGCATGCGACGGCTCGATGCTGATGGCATACATGGTCGATTCTCCTCGGTCTGGGTTGGTCACTCTTTTGCTGAACCACTCATTCGGCTCGCCTTGGGGAGCGCACTCAATTGGCCTCCTGGTGCGTCCGTCGGCGAGGGGAGGCAGAGCCGGAGCAGGCCAACGCTCCGATCGGAGCCACGTAACAAGGCTCGAAAGCGATGCTCGACCATGTCGGCAGGAGTAAGCCCGGAACGTTTGTCTGCGATCAGCAGTTCCTCCGGCTGTTGGTCGGCAATTCGTTTCGAGCCGGTGACCCGAAAGGGCGGGTCGTCAAGTCCGCGAGATGGTTTCAGGAGTCACCTCCCTATCTTGGCTCATGGGGAAGGCTCGTCGCCTCCTGCCTGATAGGCGGCTCAACGAGTGGGCGGCCTCAAGCAACCGAGGGCGCCGCAGCCGGTTCGGCCGCGGGCATCGGCTGTTTCACGATCTGGAGAAAGTACACGCCCTTCTGCCTGCCCAGCAGCGCCGCCAACTTCTCCTCGGCGGCGGCCCGCCGGTTGTAGTCGAACAGTGCGACCTCCTTCATGCCCCCGTCGTAGACGCACCACAGGGCCCTCATACGCGCCGGCGCCTTGGGCTTGCGCGACTTTCTCACCTTGGAGACCGTGCCGGCCTTTCGCCCAGCCGCCGCTTTGGGCGAGACAACGGTGGCTGCCGGCTCCGAGGCTCCCGCCTCGGACTGCTCCGCTTGAACGGTTCGCTTGCGCAACTCCCGTCGATTCAGAATCCGGCCTACCATAACAGCCTGCTTTCCGGTTAGGTTGAGCTTCGCGCTGCTTCCTCGTCATCGACGAAACAAGGGAGCGGATGGCCGTCTCCACCATCCCTTAATACTTCCTCGTGATATCCGGTGCGGACGCGTCGATGTGGCCATCTTCGCTGGTCGATAGGAAAAAACTGTGGGCAATCCGGGTGGAAGCGGCGTCGGCTCCGACGAAGACGTTCGCGCGATAGTGATTCTGCCACAGATGTCGCACCTCCACCCGGTACAGGGTCCCCGGCCGGCCCAGCGCCTGTAATAACTGGCCGACGATGACGCCACTCCGCTGCTCGTGCGTCCGGTTCGTCGGTCCTCCTTGCTGTTGGCCCTGCTCTATCGTCATCATCGTTTCCTCTACAGGGCGGGTGGGGATTCTCATCCTCCAGGTCATCCTGGCTACGCCTCACCGCCGTCCTCCTGCCACAGATCGCCGTCCTGGGGCCGATCAAGACCCAGCGTGTGATGACCTGGTCGGTTGCCTGACCGGGAGTGTGCCAGCATGCTCGTCACTTCCTTGGCGTGGATCGGCAGCATAAGGCAGCCCCAGGCTCCCGCCTCCAGCGCCGCTCCCACGAGCGGCTCCTGTCCGGCGGGCACCAGGACGAGAAGCGGGGCGTTCCTGCCCGCTGCGGTTCTCGGTAGGCTTCGTTCTGAGGCCAGGGCTTGCATTCCCTCGGTCTGGGCTTCGGTGGAGTAAGAAGTGCAGAACGAGAGCAGCCGGCACAGTCCCAGGGTCTCCCCCGCGTCGCCGCGCGTGCCTACGACCAGGAGGTCCGCCGCACCGGGATCCCAATGACCGGACAGAGAGGCGGCAGTGGCCCCATTGACCGAAACGATCTCCCACTCCGGCAAGGCATCGCGGAGACTCGCCAGGCTGGCTGCGTCCACGTCAAACGCAACGGCACGAGATCGGCGCGGTCGCTGCATGCTCTGAGCGGCCGTCGCTCCTTCCGGGCCGAGCATCGGATCAAGGAAGCCGAGCAGCGTCACTTCTAGTTCTAGCGTTTGACCCGCCCAGCGGTGGTTGGCATCGACGACCACCACCTTGCCATTCGCCTCCAGAATACGTACCTGGCGGCGTCGGCCCCGCTTGTCCGTGAACCGAATGAGCTTGCCGACTCGAAGCGTTGCCTCTGGAGGGAATCGTCGGCGAGACCAACGATGTATCCGCGTGGCGTCGGGCAGGCCGTAAGCCTGCTCGGGAGGCACGGTGAGCGTCGTCGCCTGTCCCATCGCCAGTCCGATCAGCGCCGTCCCCAATCCGGGGAGGCGGGGGTGGTCGATGCCGATGGTCAATGGGAGCGGTTCTCGTGACGAGGCCGTCCGGCCGTCTCGCAAACGCTTCACGTAATGCACCTGCACGCGGTCGCCTGGTTGAACGGTTCGCACGGGCATTGCTCCTTCGTGGTAAGAGGAAACCGAGAGCCGTGGGACTGCCGGGCAGGACGCCAGGCGTCGCTCATGAACTTCCGAGCGGTCCACGCGGACGGACGGCGGCGCACTAATTCCGAGGCGGGCTTTGTATCCCTGGATCGCCGATACGGTGACGGAAATCAAGCCATCGATCACAATCTTTTCGCCGATTCGCTGTGTCAAAACCAACATGGCTGTGCCTCCCTGCCAAGTTGGATAGGTTCCTCGAAGCTTTGTGCCGGCCACGACCGAGGCGATCCTCTCACCGAGACGTTCCCTAGCTGGGCGGCCGAAAGCGGCGCGGCCGTCCGGCTAGGCTTGCTGGTGAGGAGCGGCTAACCCTTCGGGCGTACGGATTCGGCAAAAGAGAATGTGGACTGGGTCGGCATCTTGGTGCTCGCGAGGACGCGAAGGAACGTCCTACTCCGCACGCTTGATGTCCACCAGATCCGGATAACCGTTCTGGGATGAGGAAGGCATCAGGAATGGAGAGTAACTTAGTAGAGTATAGAGGGTCATCAGGCCGATGACCAGCCCTCTTCCCTCCGAGTCCATTCACCCCGATGGTTGCCCTCCTCCGGATGGCACCTTCGGGACGCCGGGTGGGCGGGCGGCATGGGAGCGGAACTCTCGGGCGCCACGGTTACCGAGCAAAACCGCGCGACGGGCGCCACGCCACCCTGCCGGCGGGCGACCACGATGCACCAAGTGAGCCATGAGGATTCGTAAGCGCCTGCAACGACTGAAGCAGCGTGCTTGGGGCTGGGAGAGTCAAGTCTCTAGAGGAGAGACTGCGCTCCGCGATCTTTCGGGCACCCGAACTGCGTTCAAATCGAACCGCGCACGCCTTCGGTCGGCCCGCGGGATTGTCTACCTCGCAAGTAAGCAATCACTTCAGCAGGGGGATGTCAGGCGAACGCCAGGCCCTCCCACAAACCCCGAAGACATAGGCAATAGGGTTGTTGCGGAAGAATGGCACGCGGAGAGCGAGAATGCCGTTGGGGATGGAACGCCAATTAAGCGGTGTTGGCCGTCCACCGAAAGAAACACCGATGAAAGGGCGAGTACGTAAGCGTTCACGGGTCGCTGGAGACAAGTGTATACTGTCCGCGCTTTGTTTAAGAAGGGGCGGCTACTGCCGTTTCGGTGTCCACCGCCAGCAAACCTCGCCGGGCAGGAGGTCAGGAGCTGCGGCACTTCTTTCTCTGAGGGAATTTCTCTACTCTTTTCAGCAATACAAACGGCCAACATTTCTGCAAGTAGAATAGGAGCAATGGGTTGCCCAGGTGGGCACACTCAGCCCGCTCCGCTGCCAATCGCGCAGCCGGCGTCGTCGATCCGCGGCACTCGGCCAGCCACGACGCCCTGGCCAGTTGACCCGGCAAACCGCGTAAGGATGAATGGCACCTGCTATTGTTGATTGCAGCGAAGGAAATCGCGCATGAAACGCAACCTGATCCCCTAATAGGTAGGTAGATGGCGCAGGCCCGCCCAGGAAGGTAGGTGGTTTCGATGGCGACCAGCCCGATGAGCATAGTCTTTCAGCACCTCCGCACGACCGAGTTGCTGTCCGATGGGGCAAGGATGACCGACGGGGACCTTCTGGAACGCTTCGTCGCGGGCCGGGACCATTCCGCCTTTGCAGCCCTGGTGCGGCGGCATGGTCCGATGGTCTGGGGAGTGTGCCGGCGTGTCCTTGCAGGGCACCAGGATGCCGAAGACGCTTTTCAAGCCACCTTCCTGGTCCTCGTCCGCAAAGCGGCTTCCGTGGTGCCCCGAGAGATGGTCGGCAACTGGCTTTATGGGGTGGCGCGCCAGACCGCGCTGAACGCGCGGGCAAATGAGGCACGAAGGCGAACGCGCGAAAGGCAGGTGACTCAGATGCCCGAGCCAGCCTACCGGGAGCAAGATCTGTGGCGATACCTGGAGCCCGTCCTTGACCAGGAGCTGAGCCGGCTGCCCAACAGGTATCGTACCGCCATCGCGCTGTGCGATCTGGGAGGTAAGACCCGTAAGGAAGTGGCCCAGCAGCTCGCCGTGCCCGAGGGCACGCTGTCAGGCTGGCTAACGAGGGGTAGGGCGATGTTGGCGAAGCGCCTTGCCCGGCAGGGTTTGGCGATGTCGGCCGCGGCACTGGCGGCGGCACTTTCGCAAAATGTATTGTCGGCTGGCGTGCCGGCCGCGGCGGTGTCGAACACGACCAAAGCCGCAAGTCTGTTGGCGGCGGGACAGAGGGCGGCCACGGGTGTCATCTCGGCCAAGGTTGCCGCCCTGACGGAGGGAGTGATAAAGACCATGCTATTGACGAAACTCAAATTCGTATCAGCGGTTTTGCTGGTTTTCTCTGCCGCCGGCATGGGGGCTACCGGTTTGATCTATCATGCTCCTCAGGCGGGAGAACCAACGGAGCAGTCGGTACTGCCGGTTCAAGCGCACGCCGGTAAGGAGCCAGGAGGGAACGACACTCGGAAGCCAGCAGCAACCAGGCTGGCGACCCGTCAGGGTAAGCGTGCGCCCTTATTCACGCTAAGCAAAGAGACGACCTACATCACCGAACCGCTCGACAAGGACGGATACGTTGACTACGAGACCGCGCTAAACGAGAGGCTCGGCAAGGACATAACCCAGGAGAACAATGCCAATGCCTTGTTGTGGCAGGCGCTGGGCCCAAACCTGGATGGCAGGACTGTGCTTCCGGAGTTCTTCCGCCTGCTAAAAGTCCCCACACCGCCCGAGCGCGGCGAGTATTTCGTCGGCATAAGCCAATACGCGACCGGCGAACTCAAACTCAAGCCGGACGAGCAGATCAGGGAGCTCTATACCCAGCAGAGCTGGGCGGCCAAGCGGCCGTGGGTGGCACTGGACTACCCACAGATCGCTGCCTGGCTCAAGGCGAACGAGAAGCCGCTGGCGGTGGTCATCGAAGCGACCAAGCGGCCTGAGTACTACCACCCCCTGGTGTCGCGCAAGTCGGGAGACGAGGGGTGGTACGGACTGATCGGCGCCCTCGTGCCGGGCGGAAGGAAGTATCCGGAACTCGCCAGCGCCCTGGCTGCTCGTGCCATGCTGCACGCCGGCGCAGGGAGGTTCGACGAGGCTTGGCAGGACCTGCTCGCCTGCCACCGTCTTGGCCGGTTGCTCATGCGCGGGGCCGACCAGGATGAATTCCTGGCCGGTGCCGGCATCGACCAGGTCGCCAGCGACGCGGAGCTGGCGTTGCTCGACCGGGCCAACCCGACCGCGAAGCAGGCCCTGGCCTGGCTGCGCGACCTGCAGCGCCTGTCCCCGATCCCACCCAGCGCCGACAAACTTGATCCTGGCCTACGCTTCACGTTCCTCAACACGACGATGCTCGTCCGCCGCGACCCAATTAAGACCCTGAACTTGCTCGCGATCCTCACCGGGCGCCCCAGACCACTGCCCAGGGGTGAGAACCCGGAAGCGCAGCCGGCCCTCGTCGATTCGGTTGACTGGGATTCGCTGTTGCGTGCCGGCAACGTGTGGTACGACCGCCTGGTCGCCGCTCACCGCATGAAAGACCGTGCCGCCCGCGAGAAGGAGACCGACCGCATCGAGGCAGAAGTCAAAGCGCTGGAGAAAGACACCGGGGCCCCGGGGGCCGTGATCGAGGTCCTTCGCAAAGGGAAAGCCTCTGGCAAGGAGGTGAGCAAGAAGCTCGAGTACTTCCTGCGCGACTTCTTTCTGATTCTCATTCGCCAGTTGCGGCGGGCGGCCGACCGGACCGAGCAGGCGCAGCGCAACCTGCACCTGGCGTTTGCCCTGGCCGCGTATCGCGGCGAGCGCGGAGGCTACCCGGAAAAGCTGGACGCCCTTGCCCCTAGGTACCTGGAGGAGGTGCCGACCGATCTCTACTCCGGCAAGGCGCTGATCTACCGCCCCTCGGAGAACGGGTATCTGCTGTACAGCGTCGGCGTCAACGGCCTGGATGAGCAGGGTCACGGGCGCGACGACACTCCGCCCGGGGACGACCTCAGTGTTCGCATGCCGCAGCGGGAGTTGAAACGGAAGTAGTACTGTCCTCAGGGACACCAGGGCGAGAACAAGGGGACGCGTCGATGTGTTCCCTGTTCCCTGGCGACCGAGTTGCGTAGCGGCCGGTCAGACCCATCCTTGCTTTGTGTTCGGAGCTATCGTGATGAAGGGGCATCTCTTATCGTTCGTGGTCATTGCCTTGTTAAGTACTACGGCCTGCTTGCGGCCGCGCTCTCCGGTTGCGGCAACTTCCGCCGCGCCCGGTGACCTGGCCAAGGTGGATCTGGACAAACTCCAGGGCGCGTGGCGGATTGAATCCTCGGTGTGGAATGGCGTGCCGGAGCGCGATGTCGCGCTGAGCGTTACGTTGGTTTTCCAGGGTGACAAGCTCACCTGGGTGGATAAAGACGGGATTCATTATCAGGAGGACACGATTAAGCTGATGCCCGATCAGAGTCCCAGGGCCATCGACAACTGGAGCAAAGGTCGTGGCCAAGCCGCGCCAGGTATCTACTCATTGGAAGGGGATACCTTCAGATGGTGTTCCGCCGGGGGAGACAACAAGGTTCGACCAACCTCGTTCGCCTCGAAACCGGGTTCCAAGCAGAGCCTGATGCTCCTCCGCCGCCAAAAGAAATGAGTCCATGGCTGGAGAGAACAGAGGGGCCTCCCATTTTCGCCGATTCCAGGAGATGACTCATGAGTGGATATTCGCGCCGCAAATTCCTTACGCGGGCGAGCTGTGGTGCGATGTCTGTTGTCGTCGGGGCTAGATCGCTTCAAGCCGCAGTCTCCGGAAACGAGCTTGATGAGTTCATCGAGGCCGAGATGCAGGGCCAGAGGATCCCCGGTCTGGCGGCCTGCATCGTCAAATCCGGCAGGATCGTCTGGTCCAAGGGCTACGGGTGGTCTAGCGTGAAGAGACGCGTGGCGATGGACCCCGACCGGACGATTCAGAACATCGGTTCTATCTCGAAGACTGTGACCGCCACGGCCGCCATGCAGCTTTGGGAAAAGGGTAGGTTCGAGCTGGACGACGACGTCAACAACTATCTGCCCTTTGCCGTAAGGAACCCTTCACACCCTGATAAACCCATCTCGTTTCGCTGCCTGCTGACCCATCGTTCGAGCATCGCGGATGGCCCCGCTTACATGTCCAGCTACGCGTGCGGCGATCCGAGCGTCTCGCTGGAAACATGGATCAAAAGTTATTTCATCCCCGAAGGCCGGTACTATCGGAGGGAAGCGAATTTCCATCCCTGGAGTCCAGGCAAAAAACACCGTTATTCCAATGTAGGCTTCGGTTTGCTCGGTTATCTGATAGAAAAGGTGTCCGGGGAATCGTTCACGAAATTTACAAAAAGAACCATATTCGATCCATTGGGGATGAAGACGACGGGGTGGATGCTATCGGAAATCGCCCCCGAATCTCACGCCGTGCCGTATGTTCCCGTGAACGACGGCCAGGTCAACAAGGTTTTGCAGGCATACAAGAAAGTTGGAATCCTGGGGGGCGAGGTTGAGCGTGACCCGGTGAGAGGCAGCTACCAGCCGGTGTGCCTGTACAGTTTCCCGAACTACCCGGATGGCTCTCTGCGCACGGGAGTTAATCAGTTGGCCCGATTCCTCCTCGCTCACGTCAGTCACGGTGTCTACGGCGGGGCACGCATCCTCGAAGCCGACACCGTCCGATTGATGCTCACCCGGCAGAATGCGACGACGCCACATCAAGGGCTATGCTGGGCCACGCTGCCGCATGAGGGCCAACCGCACTGGTTCCACGACGGCAGCGATCCAGGCATTCGGACGAGTATGTCGTTCCGGCCGTCAGACGGCGTGGGGGTAATCGTGTTCATCAACAGGACGGACGTCGAGCTGAAGAAATTCAACGATCGGCTTTTCCGGGAAGCGGCACGCTTCTAGTCCTTAAGAGCGTTCGGAAGAAATGAAAAAAGTGCCTTGTTTTCAGGCAATATCGTCAATTCTTCCGAACGCTCTTAAACAAGCTGCACGAGAGCGCTGAGAAAAGAGTTTATCAACGGCGGCGGGAAGGTTCCCGCCGGA
Organism: uncultured Planctomycetota bacterium; assembly: GCA_963767535.1. Taxonomy (GTDB): domain Bacteria; phylum Planctomycetota; class Planctomycetia; order Gemmatales; family Gemmataceae; genus JAJPHU01. The sequence continues at coordinate 1,321,121 of CAVYEC010000002.1, read as the reverse complement.
CCACCTCCGACCGGTGTGGGCCGCGGTGGTTTCGCCGAAGAGTTCGGCGAAGCGTTGCCGCAGTTGGTCGATGGACAGCCGTTGGAGCGCTGCGACTTCGTTGACGATGTTCAGTTCCACGGGGGTTCTCCTTTCTTCGGGGTTGTGCAAACGGTCAACCCGTGTGGACAGTGAGCCTTAAATCGCGGCGAAGATCAAGGCTATAAGAGATAAAAAGAGGGATTATTCTGGAGGAGAGCCGTGGCGGCATGCGGTCGAATTAGCGCGGAGAAGCTTGGCATTTTCCCCGAAAATCTGGCGTACTACGAAGGAGGGATGGGTTGAGAGTCAAACCTCGATCCGAGATTTCCACTCCGGGATCGTTCGCCCACCCGCAAGGCGCAGTTACTCGAAGCACGTACTGCTTGGGACGGCAGGCGGGATTGCCTACTGGGCCGGTAGGGAATCATGCCATCGCCACATCGTTGAGCGAAAGCGGCTCGCCTGTCCGGCGACGGAGTGGACGGCCTGGGGAAGCTGCTGGACTTCATGCGCCTTCGGCTCAACTGGCACCGGGCTCTGCTGCGGGGGTGATACGGGGCGGCCGTGGCCGGCTTGGAGGACGTGGGAATTCCGATCGACGTCGAGACCTTGGGCCGACTGCGGCACGGCTGGGACCGCGTCCGGGACGCCTTCCAGGCGACGTTCCTCGTGCTGCTGCCTGCCGACGATGGATTGGTGGGAATTGTCACCGAGCGCCTCAACTTAGGCCACCCATGAGCGCCTTCAAATTAGGCCACCCAGTTCCCCGTATTCTCAGCTTCCGTGCCAACGATTCCTGCACTTCTTTTCAGCATCTTATCCTTCCATCCTTCTTCAGGCCTGTTGCCTCGGCGACCGACCTTGGTCCCGTGTCTCCCTCAGCACGGGGAGCAGGCACGCAACCCCCTGCTCTCGACCTCCTTCAGGGTGCCGAGCCGGTGAGCGCCTGGCCTATTTTGACTTCCAGCAGAGCCGGTGAGCGCCTGGCCTATTTTGCTGCCCCGACACCTTCTTCCACTTGGCCTGCTTTGGTCGCACTGTCCCCGTCTCCTCCGCAGCGGTTGGCCTGACGCAGGCGATAGCTCTTGCCGGTGATCTGCACCACCTCGGCATGGTGCAGGAAGCGGTCCAGGATCGCTGTCGCGCTCGGCACGTCGCCGATGAGTTTGCCCCAGTCCTCCAGCGGCCGGTTCGACGTCATCACCGTCGCACGCGTCTCGTAACGCCGCATGATGATCTCGAACAGGTATTCACCCGAGCGCTTGGGAAGCTGCTTCATGCCCATGTCGTCTACGATCAGCAGGTCCGGCTTCAGGTAGCGCGCCAGCACCTTGTCCTCGCCGCCCAACGCCTCGTCGTGCAGGAAGTCACGCACCACATCGAAGATCGAGCGGTACAGCACGCCGAAGCCGGCCTTGAGCGCCTGATAGCCGATCGCCTGGCACAAAAAGGACTTGCCCACGCCGGGAGGACCCAGGAAGAGAACGTCGCGGGCCTCGCGGATGAAGCGGCAGGTGGCCAGTTCAAACACCTGCTTCTTCTTGATCGACGGGTTGAACGACCAGTCGAAGTCCTCCAGCGTTTTCAACTCGCGGAACTGCGCCGCCTTGACGCGGCGTTGCAACTGGCGGTCGGCCCGCACCGCCAGTTCGTCGTGCAGCACGATCTCCAGGAACTCGGCCGCACTCAGGTTGTTGGCAGCGGCCTCGTGCAGACGCACCTCCAGACTCTCCAGCAGTCCGGACATGTGCAGACGTTTGAGGGCGTTACGCAGCGACTCGGTCATCGTTCTACCTCCTTTGGGAATGGAACAGGGGCGACAGGGTTGTGGTCGGCGTCGTGGGGCGTTCCGGGGGCAACGGTCGGCGGCGGCACCTCCTGGTGGAAGGCGTCGCGGACGAAGTGGCCGTAGTCGGACAGGTCGCGGATCAGCGGGTGTTCCTCCAGGAACGGCAAGTGCTCCTGGCGTGGCTCGGCCCGTTCGAGGAGATGACGCAGGGAGCGCAGCCGGAAGGCGCCGTGTGATAACGCGATGTCACAGGCATGTTCGATGGCGGCACAGGGATGACGGTGGGCCAGGTTCAGCAGACCCTGCAACACACGGACCCCCTCGACGCCGCGCGCCTGAAGCATGGCCTCGGCCCAACGCAGACTGTGCGGACCGAGGCGACGCACCTGGCCCAACAACCAGACGGCACCGCGTTCCACGCCACTAATCTTCGCGCCACTGAGGTGCTGCGACTGGGTGCTGAAGCGTCCCGGCTCGTGGCGGACGTGCAGCGCGATTTGCTCCAGGCGGTCATTGAAGACGCGTACCAACCGGCCGTCCCAGCGCACCCAGACCGATCGAGCCAGGTATTCCGGTGGCACGGAGTAGAAGGCCCGCTCGACTTCGACGTGGCCGTCCCGATGCACGATGCGTCGTGCCTCCTGGAAGCAGGGGAAGCGTTCCAAGGGCAACCGTTGCAAAGCCGGCCGTTCCACGGCGGCGAAGTGAGCGCCGACCTGGCGGCGCGTGGTGCCGTGGATGCGCGTGTCGGCGACCGTTTGTTCCCAGTCGAGCAGGAAGTGATTCTGTGCGTCCAGGCTGGTGAACTGCCGACCGCGGAGGGCATTTTCCTGGACGTAATCGACGCCGCGTTCGACCTTGCCCTTGTGCCGAGGCGTGTAGGGCTTGGTGGGCATAAAAAGCGTGCCATAGTGGCGCACGAACGCCAGCACCTTGGGGTTGAGTTCGGGATCGAACCAGTCGGCCTTGGTGACGGCGGCGCGGAGGTTGTCGATGACCAGGCGTTGGGGCACGCCGCCGAAGTGCCAGAAGGCATTCTCCAGGCAACGCACAAAGGCTTCGGTCGTCTGGCGGGTGACAGCCTCGCTGTAGGCTTTGCGCGAATGGCTGAGGACGATGCGGAAAACGTGCGTGCGCCGGCGTTTGCCGTCGGCCAACCGCAGAGGCACGCCGGTGCCGAAATCGACCTGAGCCTCTTCCCCGGCTCCGCACTCCAGGCGCCGGAAGGGCAGATCCTGAGTCGGGGCCAGGTGACGGCTGAAGCGCCGGACGCTGTGATACTTGCCAGTGAAGCCGTGTTCGGCGACCAGGTCCTGGTAGATGCGTTGCGCGGTCAGGCCCTGATCGAGCTTGGTCTGGATGAGCGCGCGGAATGGCTCGCACAAACTGGGTTGCCGCAGCGAACGTGGCGTAGGGGGTTGAAGCGCTTCCGTGCCTATCTCCGGAGGTTCGGGCGCGACGCAGCCGGCTGCCTCCAACGCCTGCGGGGGATCGGTCGAGCCGGTGGGCGCCTGGCCTAATTTGACTTCGGTCGAGCCGGTGAGCGCCCCGGCCTGATTTGCCTGCTGGAGGTGACGGGCGACGGTATCGCGGTGGATGCCCAACGTCTTGGCAATCCGCCGGACGGACCAGCGCCGCTGATGCAGAACGAGAATGGTGTCGATCGTGGCCATGTTGAGTTGATTCGCCATGGTTGTCCTCCACGCGCTGGGTCTGCGCAAGGATAACTGGCGAATCGTCGTCTCCTCAAAGTGGCCTACTTTGAGGGCGCCTCCGGGTGGCCTAGTTTGGGCGCTCGCTGACAGTGATACCGGCCGCAAGCCGCTTATGCACGCACGGGCCGGCAACCTCGCATGGGGCTGCCGGCCCGCTTGCGTTTATTGGGTCCAACTGGAACACGAACCCAGCCCGCGGACTCTATTCCCTTGAACGCATGAGAGAACAGAGGCGGACGCCGCGGCGTCCATTCAGCGAGGTTGCGGGCTTATGTCCGACATCGACCCATTCTTCCTCGGCTGTCGGCCGGCTCCAGAGCAACCGGCGGACGAGAGGTTCCTTGCCCTCAGCCGGACGCCGCAAGGTCTGGCGGACCTAGAAGCAATCGCCCGGCGCCTGGAGATCGACGCCGATAGGCTGGCGGATTTGTTCGGCGGGTCGCATGGGGAATGACGCGCGGGCCGGCGTGGTCAAAGCAAAAAGCCGCCGGGCATAGCGGAGATGTCCGGCGGCTTGAGTATCGCGTCCCTGCCGTCTCAGAAGTATGAGCAACCATAGGTCGCGGGCAGCCGGAATGCAAACGCCGCCCTCCCTGGAACACGATCCCCACCCGCGGCCTCTACCCCCGTGGAGACCGCGCGGCTCCCGCTCCCGCGGCATCCCGGTTGAGTGCTTCGGTTCGCGGTGAGCCGCCGTCTCCCCCTTCTGCGTCCGGCAAGCAAATTCTCCCCGTTGTGTCCGATACATAAACGGTCTATCATAGTTCGATGGAGTGGCCGGTGAAAGCAAAGATGCTCAACCCGTGTCGTATAGCACCGGCCGCTCTCTTCCTTCCGCCCCTATCCGCTGGCGCGGCAATAAGCCCGATGGAGTTACCGGATATACGGAGGGGGTTGCACATGGAACGCGAATTCAAGTTCGGAGACCGCGTGCGCGTCACCAACCGCAACCGTATGCGCGGCTATCGGCCGGGCGACAAGGGGATGGTCCTGCGCCGCGTCGTCACCGGGCCTAGCGGAGCGTGCTATTACGTGGTGGAGATGGACAAGGCCGATGGCAGCAAAAGCGGCGTCGTCTTCTCCGACGATGAGATTGAACCAGACACCTGAGCCGATAGCGGGCTGCATAGCAGGACAAGCCGAAGGGCCGGCAACCTCGCATGGGGCTGCTGGGCCGCGGCCGCTCACTCAGGGAACGTCGCCCCACAGTCCGGGCATTCGCGCTCCCGTGGTTTGTTACAGCGTCCCCTTCATCCTTCGTCTACGCGTTTCGTCATGCCCTTCAACGCCCCGTCGATTTGGAGCCGGAGAGCTTCCAGTTCATCTCGTTCGGCCCCCAGGCGGGTAGAGAAGTCCGGCAGGTCAAGTCCGTGGCAGACCTCGTTGAGCGCGTTATTCAAGAGGATTAGTTCGTTGTGCGTCAGGTCGAGTACGATATGCTCTCCCTCGCTCTCGCGGACTTGCATCGGCACCCCCGGAGTCTATCTGCACATTTACCTGACCAATAAGGTGGGAAATGAAAAGTCGATCCTACCGCGCGTCCGCTCAGGTGCAAGCAAAAAGCCGCCTTGTATTTCATACCTCTAGAGTATAAAATGTTCCCCAAGGGGCGGCCGGTGCGGGCGACGGGGCCGGTATCCATAGCGCATGGCACCGCGTCGCTGTCTTTCAGTTTTCATCTCCAAGCGCATGAAATGGTCCAGCTCCCGAAGCGTGAGGGCCGGGCCTTATCGGTGGTGCCGACTGCGTGCCGGCACGCAGGCAATTTTTTCGCGGGTACAGCGTAGGCAAGTCGCCGGCCGCTCCCGGCATAGCAATTGCTCGTACTCATCAACTTGGCCAGACGCCCTTCAAGGGAGGGATACTCGATGCAGCCAACACGGATTGAGGCAACGGGCAACGAAATCAAACCCGGCGATCGTGTGCGCCTCACGGTGCGCACCCGTCAGCCCATCTTCCGCCCCGGCGACAAGGGCGTTGTAATAGAGGGGCCAAATACCTCACCGGGCGGGGAGGACTATTTCGTCGTTCAGATGGACGACGGCCCCGTCACACACCCGCTTGTCTTCATGGGGGATGAGATAGAGCGGGACGAATAATTCCCATCTCCCCGGCACGCCGTCTGCCATATCTCCCCTATCTCTCCATCGCCCCACGTCCTCGATTGCTTGGAGGGCCGCCCGTGGCTGCTACTTTCACCTGTCCCAAGTGCGAGAAGCGGACGAACTACGACCCCTTCCGTTCCAACAGTCGCGGCCGGCAAGAGGACCGTGAAGGCAGGTCTCAATGGTCCCTGTACCTTTTCGTGAGGTGCGCCCATTGCGACCATGAAGAAATGGTTCTGTGGCGGCGCGAAGAAATCAAGCCTTGACCATTTCCAGAGCCAGCAAACGGCACGGCCCCCGCCTTCACGGGTGGCCGTGCCGCACGAGCTGTCAGGCCGGCTGGGGAAGCCGGCGGGGTATTAGAGGCAAACGCAATACCAGAGCCTCAAGTTATGAAAAGCCCCGCGGCGACGGAAACGCCGCGGGGCATAGGACAGAGAGTGCCGCACCTGCCAGAGTGCGGCGGTTGCTATCCCTTTTCTCCGCAATCGGTGTGCCGGGATCGGCAGGGCAAGAGCGACAAAAATACCCGGTTGCACCAAGACCTTGCAACCGGGGCACGCGGTGTACGCCAGCAACGGGCCGGCGTGCTGGGATTGTAGGGGCCGATCGGCAACGGCGGCAAGCCACTCAACCCGACTGGATTCGCGCCAGCACTTCCAAGAGCCGGTCGATTTCCGCGGGCTTGACGAGATGACAGCTAAAGCCCGCCTCCCGAATGTTGCAAGTATAAGCGCAAAGCCATATCCCCGGTGAAGTTGCGGCTAGTGAGCCTTGCAAGTCGAGCCGTGTACAATGGAGGTGGGAGGTGATCCTTGCCTCTGCTTCTCTCCGCGCAGGTGGGGCCCGACACGCCTTCCACCGCCCCCAATTAGAAATCTCTTGGACCATAAATGATGAATCTGCAGGAGGTCCGCGCGCTTCGCGCGCGACCAGGGGCTGCCCTTCGCCGATTCCTTGAGCGAACTCAGCATCCTCGACGCACTCAACGAACACGGAGTTCAGTTCCGCAACCGCCTCTTTAACCCCGTCACGACCATCTGGGGCTTCCTCAGTCAGGTGCTCAGCGAGGACCACAGTTGCCGTGACACCGTATCCCGAATCATCGCCCACCGCGTCTGCTCCGGCCTGAAGCCCTGTTCGCCCAACACCGCCAGCTACTGCAACGCCCGCGCCCGCCTCCCCGTCGCCGTACTACGCTCGTTGGCCAAGCGCACTGCCCAGCAATTGCACGACAGCCTTCCCGACGAGTGGAAATGGCACGGCCGGTCTGTCTTTATTGCCGATGGGTCGCACGTCTCCATGCCCGACACCGAAGAGAACCAGGCGAGCTATCCGCAGCCGGAGGTACAGAAACCGGGGCTTGGATTCCCGCTCGCCAGGCTCATGGTGTTGCTGTCGCTGGCCAGTGGTGCCTGCCTCGATCTGGCCATGGCGCCCTACGCGGGCAAAGGCACCGGTGAGACCACGCTGCTGCGGCAGATGTACGGCTCGCTCCAACGCGGAGACGTGCTCGTCGCGGATGCCTTATTCGACAACTACTTCCTTGCCTGGGAGCTGCGCCAACGCGGTATCGATTTGGTCGCCCGCGTGCAGGCGGAGCGTGTCGGGAGCCGGACGGTAGAGAGCAGGCCTGACGGCGACATCATCGTCTGGCAGCGTCCCGGCTTGCCGCGCGGCATGAGTTGGCAGACGTACTGCGGCTACCCCAAGACCATGACCATGCGGCAGGTGAGCGTCGATGCCCGCGACAAGAACAACCGCGCCGAGCAGTTCAAGGTTATCACCACGATCCTCGATGCCTCCATGGACGGCGTGCAGATCGGTGCATTATACGAGCGAAGGTGGGACGGAGAGGTCGATCTGCGATCGATTAAGTCGACCATGAAAATGGACATCCTGCGCTGCAAGACGCCCGAGATGGTCCAGAAGGAAATCTGGGCCTACTTGTTGGCGTACAACCTGCTGCGCACGGTCATGGCGGTCGCTGCGAGGGAGAACGGTGTGGAGCCTCGTAAGATCAGCTTCAAAGGTGCCAAACAGGTGCTGACGGCGTTCGCGCCGAAGTTGGAAGCAGCGCGGCCGGAGCAGCGTGCGGAGCTGGTTGACGCGATGCTGAAGGCGGTGGCCTACCACCGGGTGGGCAACCGGCCAGGACGCTGGGAGCCGCGGGCACGGAAGCGAAGACCGAAGCCGGGAAACCGCCTGATGCAGCCGCGGCATGAGGCCAAGTTGGCCCGGAACCGCGCGAAGTGGTATTAATACTCAGCAAGGTGGAAAATGCTGTGGAGCAGAAACGGACCGGGCCGCGAGGCATCGGACGGGGCGTTGCCGCGCCTCCAGGACGAGTTCAGGCACGTCAGGGGCCGATTTCACCACCACCAAGCCACCACTACTGCGCCAAGGGCAGTTCGGTGTCATTCGCGAAGCGTGCCAGGCGAGCCTTCCTCACTCACGCCCAGGCATGACTCCACGCCCGCTTCGCTTATGCTAGCGCCATTCGTCTGAGCCACGGCAACGAGCGGTCGGCTCTATCCGCGGGCTGCTTAGCGACACCGAGCGCAAGAACGGCTGGCAGTTGGCGGAGCACCTGGGCGAGGCGACGCCGGATGGGGTGCAGCACTTGCTCGCCCGGGCCGACTGGGACGCCGACGCCGTCCGCGACGACCTCATCCGCTACGCGGCGGAGCACCTGGGGCACGACGAGGGTGTGCTGGTCGTGGACGAGACCGGCTTTTTGAAGAAGGGCAGGAAATCCGTCGGCGTCGCCCGGCAGTATAGCGGGACGGCCGGGCGTATCGAGAACTGCCAGATCGGAGTGTTTTTGGGGTATGTGACCGAGAAGGGGCGGGCGCTGATCGACCGGGAGCTGTACCTGCCCAAGGAGTGGGCCGGCGACGCCCCGCGTCGCAAAGAGGCCGGCGTCCCGGCCGTGGTCGGGTTCGCCACCAAGCTGGTGCTGGCCCGGCGGATGATGGACCGGGCCGTGGAGTCCGGGGTGCCGATGCGGTGGGTGACGGCGGACGCCGTGTACGGGTCGGATTACCACTTCCGCATCGCCATCGAGAAGCACGGCCTGGGTTACGTGGTTGGCGTGCGAACCGACTTCGCCGTCTGTTGGGGGTTGCGGCAGGTGCGGGCCCGGAATCTGCTTGCCGAAGTCCCGGCCGACGCCTGGCAGCGGCTGAGTTGCGGGGATGGGGCCAAGGGGCCGCGCCTGTACGACTGGGCTCTGTTGCGGACGAACTCCCCCGAGCCGGAGGCGTACGCCCGCTGGCTCTTGATCCGCCGCAGCGTCACCGACCCCTCGGAGGTAGCATACTTCGCCTGCGGCGGGCCGCCGGGCATCGGTTTGGAGGATCTGGTTGGGGTGGCGGGTGCGCGGTGGGCGATCGAGGATTTGTTCGAGTTGGCCAAGGGAGATTGCGGCCTGAACGAGTACGAAGTGCGTAGCTGGGTCGGGTGGCATCGGCACGTCACCCTGAGCCTGTTCGCCCTGGCGGCGCTGGCGGTCATCCGCTCGCGGGCGGCACGAGCGGCACGGGGCAAAAAAAGGGGTCTGGGCTCATCCCGCTGACGGTCCCCGAAGTGCGGAAGCTGCTGCTCAAGATAGTTTGGGACCGCCTGACGCTGGCCGAGCGGGCGCTGGCGTGGTCGGAATGGCGGCGGGCACACCAGCACCGCGCACGCGTGTGCCACTACCGCAAACGCGGGGCGCGGCCGCCTGATGGATAACTACGGCTGTAGGATTAGAGACTGTTCCAAAAGTATCATGCCGCGGCCTTTTGCTTGACGCGACGATAACGGAAGCGATAGCGCGGCTTCGTGGGTCGCAGTTGACGCAGCGTATGATGGAGGGCCGACAACTGGATCATTGCAGCGCTCGTCTCTGCCAACCGCTCGTGGTCGCGGCCCAGGCGACGGTAACGACCCAGCCACGCCAGCGTCCGCTCCACCACCCAACGCTTCCGCAGCGGTACGAATCCCGCCACCCCCTCCGGCCGGCTCACCACCTCGACCCGGTAGCGGCGCCGCTGCGACCGCAGCCAGGCATACAGGTCGTGGTTGTGGTACTTGCTATCCGCCAGCACCACCCGCAGCCTGGGGAAGTCGCGGCCCGGCAGGGTCTCCAAGACCTGCGGGGCGGCCACGCCGTCGTCCACGTTGGCCGCCGTCACCACCACAGCCAGCACCAACCCCAGCGTGTCCGTGGCGATGTGCCGCTTGCGGCCGTGGATTTTCTTGCCGCCGTCCACCCCGATCGCCTCGCCGCCGTGGACCGTCTTGACCGACTGGCTGTCGAGGCAGGCGGCGCTAGGGTCGGGGTCGCGGCCGGCGGCTCGCCGCGCCTGGCGACGCAGGCACTCCAGCAGCATCTCCCAGGTGCCGTCGGCCTGCCAGGAGCAATTGTCAAATGTTGTGGATGACGGCTTGCTCAGGCGGCGTTGGTCTGCTCCACCCCATCGACAAACCGTACCCCGGTAATCACCTTCGCTAACAACGGCGAGCCATTTAACAGCCGCCACTTCTTCGCGGCTGACTCCATCAGCTTGAACACCATCGTCAGGCACGCCGACCGACACCCGCTCCCCTTCGTCTTGGCCGTCCGCAACCGAACCGTCGCAAATGTCGATTCAATCGGGTTGGTCGTCCGCACATGAATCCAGTGTTGAGCCGGGAAATCGTAGAACACCAACAACTCCGCTCGGTCCTTGACCAGGCAGCTCACCGCCTTGGCATACTTCGCTTCGCAGGTCGCCACGAACAGGTCCAAGGCCTTCTCCGCCGCTGCCTTCGTCTCGGCTTGCCAGATGTCGTGCAACCTCGCCTTCGCTTTGGGCTGCTGGGCCTTGGGCAGCTTGTCCAGCACGTTGGCCGTCTTATGCACCCAGCAGCGCTGCTCTCGGGTCGTCGGAAACACCTGCCGCAACGCCAACGCCCCGTCGCCGACGGCCAGGCTCGGCGCCACGCTCAGGCCGCGGGCCTGGCCGTCCAAAAGTAACGCCTTCCAGGACTGCTCCGACTCCCGGAAGCCATCGCTCAGGGCAATCAGTTCCTTGTGGCCGTCGGCGGTGGCCCCCATCAGGACGAGGATGCACTGCCGGTCCTCCTCCAGGCGGATGTTGAAGTGCATGCCATCGGCCCAGACGTAGACGTAATGCGTGTCGGCCAAGGGCCGCTTGCTCCAGGCATCGTATTCCTCCTGCCAGACGGCCTTGAGCCGGGTGACAGTGGTCGCCGACAGGCCCTTGGCCTGGGCCCGAGGATGGCGGCGAGGGCTTCGGAGAAGTCGCCGGTGGAGACGCCCTTGAGGTACAGCCACGGGATCAACTCCTCGATGCTCTTGGTCTTGCGCAAGTACGGCGGCAGGATCGCTGAGCTGAACTTCTCCCGCTGCTCTGGTGGGCGGCGGTCCTGCACGCGTGGCTGCTTCACCTGGACCGGGCCGATGCCGGTGAGGATGGTTCGCTGCGGCAGGGAGCCGTTGCGAACGACCTGCCGCCGCCCGCGTTCATCGCGGAGGTGAGAGCGTTCCTCCAGGTAGGCGGCGACCTCGGCCTGAATGGCCTGGGTCAGCAGCTGCGTGGCTCCGTGGCGGAGGACATCGGTGAGGATGTCCTGGTGGTTGGGCATTGGCAGGGCGTGGGCATTCGTGGTAGCTTCGTTCATGGTGGCGTACTCCAGTGCCTCGTGGGCATGTGGGTGGGTTCGTATACACCCAGGGTACGCCGCCCTTTTCAAGCTTTCATCCACAACTTTCGATCATAGCTCATATTGTCTTCAATCCGGGTAGTAATCCACTATCGCTGTCCGTTTCCTTCGTCTCGGCTTCGGGGGCGGCGGGCTGACGGTGCGGGACCGCTCGAACTCTGCCAATGCTTCCGGTGTGACGACAAATCGAGGGCGCCCACAGCGCGTATTGCTGGTGTCGATGGCAGCGAGGATACCGCTCTTGATCCAGGTCCGCACTTTGTCCGGGGACACGCGGTATCTCTTGGCCACGTCAGCGACGGTCAGGCCGGCAGCAGTTTCAGGAGGCATTCGGCGCCTCCTTTCCAACATGCTGGCGGCGGCGCTTGGCCCGGTCGCGGGCGGCCAGGGATCGTCGTAGCAAGGAGAGGGCGGCGCGCTCGGCATCCAGGTCGGCGAGGCGTTGCTCGACCTCGGCCAGCGTTAGTCGCTTGAGTGAGGCGAGTACATCGGGTTTGTCGAGCATGTGTGCGTCCATGCTCGAATTGTCACCGGGGAGGGCTGGCGCATCTACGGACGTGCTACGGCCTACTTATGTCAGAGGCGGATGCGGGAACCTGCACCCGTTTCGGAGTCAATCAAGTCGGCGATGACCGTGGGGAGATGTTTGCGTCAGCGGTCGGTTCGGGGATTTAACAGTTCCTTATCGAACTCTGGCAACTTCGGACCACTAATCCAATCGCCATTGTGATCGGCCAAGACCTTCACCCAACGCAAGGCGTTGTCGCTTGGCACGTCGTAGGATTTACCGTCCAGGGTGATCGTCTTCTGGTCCAGGTCCACGGTGAGACGTGGCACCGGCGGCGCCTTGGAATCGCCGGCCGACGGCGTTTGCGGTTCGGTGCGATGCTCCAGTAAGAAGATTCGGCCAAAGCTCGACAGGCTGTCAACCGTGTGGTAGGTGCCCTTTCCATCCAACAGTGACGGAGTTGCACGGATGATGTCTCGCCACTTTTTGTAAGTGGCGAAAAGCTCACCCATGTCCGACCATCTCCCTCCGGGGTTCGCCTCAATCCATTCCAGCACTGCGCACGATTTCGGCGACGACTTCCGGGGGATAATTATCCAGACGATGCACGGACTCACCTACCTTTGACGGGCGGCCCCGGCCGGCGAGCTGGAGGTAGGTGAGAACCAGCCCGGCCGGTCGGTGCCTACAGGGGTGATCGGCCCCTCGCCCGTTGGCCTTGATTATACCGCCGGCCTTACGAACGCGGTCGATGGGAACAGCCACCTGCGAACATGATCCGTCATGGCACGCAGCCGCTCATCCGAGATGGTCTCGCGGTACACTGAAGACATATGCGCTGCTTCATGGCCCATAATGTAGTCGGCGGCGGGTTGGTCCTTCGATTCGTCGGCGATGGTGCGGAACGTATGCCGCAAAGTGTAAAAACCGAGTCCTTTTCTCCCGTTTATGCCCAGCGTCCGTAGCAGCTTCCCCATCTCCTGACTGACCGGGTTTGTGCTAGTGTCCTTGTACCAGCTATAGCCGTACTTTGTGACGAAGCACAGGGCGGCATCTTCCTTGCTCTTGGGTTCCGGCCGCTTCGCCAGGGCATCGCGGAGAGCCGCAATCGTCTCCGGCCACAGCGGGCAGCGACGTTCAACCCCGGTCTTCGGTCGCGGGTAGTCGATCCAGCCGGTTTCTAAGTTGACGGCCGACAGCGGCAGGTTCCCACAGTCGGCGTTGCCGAAACCGGCGTTGATCCCCAGCAAGATCATGGCGTGCATCGACGGGCCGGCGGCGCCGATCAGACGGCGGACTTCCTGGGCGGTGAACAGCTTCCGCCCCTGTTCGGCTCGGTTCAGGCGCAGCACTTTTTTCGACGGCCGTTTGAACCCCGGCCCGAACCGTATCGGCCGGTCGATTAGTCCGGCGTCGAGGGCGTGTTTGAACAGGCAGCGGGTGTACTGAATGAGCTTACTGCCCAGCCGCTGCGGACCCCAGCGCTTCGCCACCTTGTTGCGTAGCGCGGTGAAGTCATCCGGGCCAACATCCTCGGCAAGCCGAGCTTTCCCCAGGTGGGAAACAACCATGTCGCACACCAGCTTGTAATCGGCCCACGTCCGCGCGGACAACTCGCCGGTATCCACGAGGGCTTGCTTGGCATTGAGGAAGTCGTTGGCCACGTCCTTGACCGTGAAGGAGGCAGGATCGGGGCGGGGCTTGCGACCCGCGTGCAGGTCATCCTTCTGCTTCAGGTAGGAATCGAGGGCGGCGTCGGGATCGGACCACAGGCCGAAGTAATACATCCGCCCTTTGATTTTCTTCGCCCATTGGCCGCTTGCGTGCGGGAACAAGGGGAAGTCGGGGTAGGGTTTGGGAGGCTTGCCAGGGTGAACCGGCGGGGTAGAATGAGTGTCGGACATGGCAACAACTCCTCAGAACAGGTGTTGCGGTGTTCATGGCCGGGTGCGGTGGTGACGCCCCCGGCCTTCTCATTGTAGGAAGAGTCTAGGTGTAGTCAAGGGTGTAGCTGAGAACTAAAGAGGACGAAAGATTTGACGTAAAAGGCTGAAATGTATGACTTTAGGCGGCGTAGCTCAGCGGTTAGAGCAGCGGCTTCATAAGCCGCGTGTCGCTGGTTCGATCCCAGCCGCCGCTACTCACATAAAGGTAAAGCCGAACGCGAGTTAAGCGTACCCCTCGGCGGTCGAAGCCGCGGCATCAAACTCCAAAGGCCGGACGGCGCCGGGATTGAACACGGAAACCCGTGTTGATCCCAGCGCCATGAAGGAGTCTGGATCGGCCCCGTCATCCGCCCTTGGACCAATCCCCCTTTTCCTTTTCAAGGTCTTCCAGCGCCTCCTGGACCTCGCCCAAGCGCCGCGCTGCCCGTCGGGCGTCTGGGCTGGCTCGCGCATCGCCCCCTTGGTGTGGGGATCGCCGCCGCGGTCCTCCGGCCGCCCTCGCGACGCCGGTTTCTGCCGGGCAGAAGCGGCAAGCTGTCTTGCCGCACTTTTCTCTCGCACCGTTTTTTTCATTGCCCTGCTCCTTAACAAGACAATCCGGATCGGACTTTACCTTTCAATCCTAATGCAATTGCTGTGCCGGCTTGTCCCGCGGGCGGAGGTCCGCGGGAGTCCGCCAGAGTCAACAACGAGGGGGGAAACAACCGGCTTCATCATCAGGGACAGTCTGCTGATCCTGGAAAGCGCTGCCTGGGGGTGCCGGTCGGGAGGCGTCGAGACTGATCCAAATGAACGCAAATCGCTGCCATAGATCGTTCGTGGTGGCCCCATAACGGAGGGATCGACTTAGGTGCCGATACTTCCTTCAGTCTCGGCCCCGTCACCGTCCTTTATTCCTATCCTTCTCACTCGCATGGAGCAGCAATAGGCACTTCCGACACGTTACCGCGGCGCGATCGTCCGTGGCGATCCCCTCCATCTGGGCACGATGGGCAGCTTCCTTATCGCGGGGATTACACAAGACCATGCCGTCGTCATCGAGGGCATGCAGGTCTCGTTTCTGTCTCCTGTCTCTGGGCATCCGCAGCATCCCAAAAGGAAACTCTCCTGGCAACGGGGAACACTCTTACTGAGTCCTCCCCTCCCAGGTCGAAATCCACCTTTTCTCTATCCTACGAAAGCCTATAATGACGGTTTATCTGCCAGACGGGGTCGGGCGAACCGCGGCGGAAGACGGACGCCTCGTTCTGGAAGCTCTTTCCTTTGGGAGTGCGCACATGGGCGTCTGGGCGGTCTGGTCTTGGCTCCCCCCGATCCTGAACGTCGTTTTGCTGCTGGTGGGGGCGTTTCTGATCCTTCTCGTATTGATCCAAAAGGGAAAAGGAGGCGGCCTGGCCGGGGCGTTCGGCGGCTCCGGCGGCTCCAGCGCCTTCGGCTCCCGCGCCGGCGACACCTTCACGCGCATCACCATCTACGTCGCGGCCGTGTGGATTTTGCTCATCATGATCATGATCAAGCTCGTCCAGCCCACCACACCGCTCCAGGCCCAGCCCGAACAGGTCGTGCCGGTCCCCACCGAGGAGGCTCCAGGGGGAGAAGGACAGTGACAGAAAGAGGATGAAGGAGGAAGGAGGAAGGATGAATCAAGACGTTTCTGATTCATCCTTCCTCCTTCCTCCTTCATCCTTTTGAAGAGGAGATGCGCGTGCTGTGCAGCATGACGGGATACGGCGAGGCGAGCTATCAGAGCGACACCCTCCATCTGGCCATCGAGCTGCGCACCGTCAACAACCGTTATCTCAAAGTCAGCCTCCGCGCCACGGAACCGTATAACCTGCTTGAATCCGAATTTGAGAAGGTCATTCGCCGGGTTGTCCGCCGCGGCACCATTCAGGTGCATTTGCGCTGTCAGCGCCAGCTTTCGCCGCAGGATTTTCAAATTAACGGCGTGGCCCTGCAAAGCTACGCCACCCAGCTGCGCAAGTTGTCCGGAGAACTTGGTTTGGCCGAGCAGGGGCACGTTCTGCTGTCGCAAATTCTGACGCTGCCCGGCGTCGTGCCCGAACCCGCCACGGCTGCGTACCGTCCAGATGAGGAATGGCCGATTCTGGAGAAGGCGCTCGATCAGGCGCTCGGACGCTTGCAGGCCATGCGGCAGGAAGAGGGGCGGGCGATGGCCCAGGAGCTGATGCAGATGCGCGACCATATCGGCCAACAGCTCGAACACATCCGTGCCCGCGTGCCGCGCGTGGCCGGGTTGTACCGAGACCGTCTGCTTGAGCGCGTCCGCAACCTGCTCGGTGAACTGGACGTGCAGATTGATCGTAGTGATCTTATCAAGGAGGTCGCCATCTTCGCCGAGCGCAGCGACATTGCCGAGGAGGTGGTGCGGCTGGCGAGCCATCTGGATCAGTTTCAGGAGATCATCAACGAGCCGGAGAGCGCCGGCCGCAAGCTCGAATTTTTGACGCAGGAAATGTTCCGCGAGACCAACACCATCGGCTCGAAAGCCAGCGACGTGGAAATCTCCCGCCATGTGGTCGAGATCAAGGGTACACTCGAAAAGGTACGCGAATTGGTGCAGAATATCGAATAACCGCAGGAGTCAGGAATCTGGAGTCAGGGGTCAGGAGTCAGAAAAAAAGAGACAAGTGCTTGGTTTTTCTGACCCCTGACTCCAGACTCCTGATTCCTGACTCCTGATTCCTGATTCCTGACTCCTATGGCAAAGACGCCGCTGATTATCCTGTCGGGTCCGAGCGGCACCGGGAAGTCCACCATTATTGCCCGGCTGCTGAAGGAGAGCAGTCTGCCCTTGCGCCTGTCGGTGTCGGCGACCACCCGGCGGCCGCGCGATTACGAGCGCGAGGGTGTCCACTATTATTTCTGGACGCGCGAGGAGTTTCAGAAGCAGTTGCGGGCCGGCGCTTTCCTCGAACATGCCGAGGTCAACGGCCAATGGTACGGGACGTTGTGCCGGGAGGTGGACGACTACCGGGCCAAGGGCGTCGGCGTCCTGCTCGACATCGACGTGCAAGGGGCCGCCCAGGTGCGGCGCGCTATCCCGATGCGCTGTCGTTTTTCATCCGCACGTCCTCGCCAGAGGCGTATGAACAGCGGCTGCGCAAGCGCGGCACCGAAAGCGAGGAGCAAATCGCCGTGCGCTTGGACACGGCGCGGCGCGAGTTGGAACGGGTCCACGAATTCGATGAAGTCATCGTCAACGACGATCTGGAAACGGCGGTCGCCCACGTCCGCGACCGGATCGCCGGGGCATTTCACAAAGGGGGCTGCGATGCTGGATGAACTGAAGGAAGAGGCCATCGTCAACAAGGTCGGCGGTCGATTCAAGCTCTCGACCTTGATCCAAAAGCGGATGGTGGCGTTGAACACCGGCGCCCGGCCGCTCGTCGAGGTGCGCGGCGGCGACAAGATGGCCATCGTGATTCAGGAAATCCTGCAAGACAAGATTTATCTCGATACGTCGGGCCAGGTCCAGACCCGCGGCCTCAGCGCCGGCGACGTGGCCCGCCGAGCCATGCTCGGCGACATCTCCGCCGACCTCGGCGGCGGGGAAGACTGAAACCAAAGGAGGAAGGAGGAAGGATGAATCAGAAGATTCTTATTTCATCCTTCCTCCTTCCTCCTTCATCCTTTCTTCTGGAGATTGCACCAATGGCCGAAACCACCGACTTGGGCGCCATGCCGCCGCCGGCCGCGGAACCCTATCGCCCGCTTTCCTTGCAGGCGTTGGCCGGCTTCGGCGTCGCCTTCGTCTACGGCCTGATCGTCGCGTTCGGCGCGGTGATCGCGCTCATCAACCACATCCCCTGGCTGCTGCCGACCTGGTCCTTCCTCATTCCCATCGTGGCCGTCGTCCTGTGCTGGATCGCCCGCACGCGCATCCGCAATTCCGAGGGGACGCTGAGCGGACTGCCGTTCACCACCTGGGGACTGCGCCTGAGCATCCTCGTCGCCATCCTTTACGCGGCCTATTACAGCTCGACCTATTTCGTGGTGCGCATGCAGGCCATCGAATGTGCCGACGAGTTCTTTCGGCGCCTCAAGCAGGGGCGGCCCGATCGGGCCTTCATGCTGGCCATGGCGCCGGCCTCGCAGCAGGTCAGCGATGAGGAGCTGCGCAACATGCTTGAGGCCACGCACAATTCCCTTGCGGGTCGGGGGGGAAACTTCCGCCCCGGCCCCTTCACCACGTTTTATCAGCAGGAGTACATCCGCTTTATCCAGTTGAGCGGCGAGGACGCGAAGCTGACGCCACTGGGCATGGTGGCCTGGGATTACGAGAAAGGCGGTTACGTGGCCGTCCTGAAGTATCAGGCCGTGACGCCGTACGCGGATTTTCAGGTCTCGGTGTCCCTGGTCTGCCCGGACAGCAAGCCCGGCGACCGCGGCGGCCCGCAGTGGCGCATCCTGACGCTCAAGGGCGAGACACAGATGGATGTCAACACCGCGATCCTGACCCCGGAGGGCGAAAAACTGCTTCGACTGGGGGATGTGGCCCGGAGGATGGCCCTCTCGTGGATGTCGAAGGTCAATCAGATGCAGTGGGACGAAGCGTATCTGGACACGCTGCCGCCGGCCCGCCGCGAGGCGATGCGTCCGGCCGAGCAGTCGGCTTGTCTGCTCCCAGAGGCCCCCGCCGCGGGCCTGACGGCGCTGGCGCTTCGCGATGCCGCCTGTGACGAATATCTCGCCGACCGGCAGAAGTTTTTCGACGGCGATCTCCTCCGCATCGACGAGAAGAAGTTCTGGGCCAGCAGCGCGCAGAAGGCCGACATTTTGAAGCGCGTCCGCAACTCGTTCCTTGTCCGCGAGGGCGGCCTGCAGCCGGTCAACTTGCAACCGATCGCCTCGCAGATGCCAGCGAAGGTGCCGATGACGCGCACCAGCGACGGGGAACGGATTATCCTTTGGGACCTCTTCCTCTCCTATCCCGACGAGCAGACCGGGATGCCCAAGTACGTGGTGACGGGCTGGATCGCGGTGGCCTTGGACGAACGAGCGGCGGACAACTCGGCTCCGTCCGGATACATCAAGGCCATCGAGCTGGAAGACCTGAGCAGCGGCCGCAACGCGCCGTCGATGATGATGCCGGGTCGAGGCCCGATGTGACCCGCCGCGGCGGGTTGACGGCCTCACGGACGGGCGTAAACTGCTAACAGCATGACTTACCAGCCCGCGGCGCCAACAAGGGCAATCCCTTGCTGGCGCCGCGGGCTGGTCAAGATAAGGGGATAATCCAGAGGCCAAGTGGCGGAATTGGCATACGCGCGGGTCTCAAAAACCCGTGCCCTAACGGGCGTGTGGGTTCGAGCCCCACCTTGGCCACTTCCCTTTTTCACTTCCGCGGAATCGGCGCACACCTCCACGGCCGGGGCGAATATGCTTGCATTACGACCCGGATGCCGGGATTCTGATAGCGTCGCGTCGTTAGCCAAGTTGGTTCCCATCTCCTCTCCGTGCCGTGGTGGCGAAAGGACCTCTTTTATGAAGCGAGCATTTTTCGCATTGCTGCTCGGACTCTGCACGTCGGCCGTCGGCCGGGCGGAGGCGGACAAGCCGCAACTCCTGCAAGAGCCGGCCCTCAGCAAAACGCACGTCGCCTTCGTCTACGCGGGCGATCTCTGGATCGTCGGCCGCGACGGCGGCGACGCCCGCCGCCTCACGACCGGGGCCGGCACCGAGACGCACCCGTTCTTCTCGCCCGACGGCTCGCACATCGCCTTCACCGGCGAATACGAGGGCAACCTCGATGTCTACGTCATTCCGGCGGCCGGCGGCGTGCCGCGGCGGTTGACGTATCACCCCGGCGTCGATTGCGCCGCCGGCTGGACGCCGGACGGCAAACAAGTGTTGTTCCGCTCGGATCGGGCCAGCTTCTCTCGCTTCAACCGCCTGTTCACCGCTCCCCTCGAAGGCGGGCCGGCGGCCGAACTGCCGCTGCCGATGGGAGAACAAGGGGCGTTCTCGCCCGACAAGCAGCGCCTGGCTTACGTACCGTTCTGGAACCGCCGTTCGGTGCCCAACGCGTATATCTCGTGGAAGCGCTATCGCGGCGGTCTGGCCTCCCCCCTCTGGGTCGCCAACCTGGCCGATTCCCATATCGAGAAGGTGCCGCGCAAGGACTCCAACGATTTCAACCCGATGTGGGTCGGTAAACGAGTTTATTTCCTTTCCGACCGCAACGGCCCGGTAAGTCTGTTCGCCTACGACACCGAATCGAAAGAGGTCCAGCCGGTCCTCGCCGGCAACGGATCGGACATCCTGTCGGCCTCGGCGACCGAGGACGCCATCGTCTACGAACAGATCGGCGCGCTGAGCCTGCTCAACCTCGGCTCGGGCAAGTCCACGAAACTGGACATTCGCGTGGCCGCCGACCTGTCCGGCGTTCGGCCGCGCTACGAGAAGATCACCAAGCACATCCACGCGGCCAACATCTCGCCGACCGGCGTGCGCACCGTCTTCGAGGCGCGTGGCGATATCCTGACCGTCCCGGCCGCCAAGGGCGACGCCCGCAACCTGACGCAGACGCCCGGCGTCGCCGAGCGCGACCCAGCCTGGTCCCCCGACGGCAAATCCATCGCCTATTTCTCCGACGAATCCGGCGAATACATGCTGCACATCCGCGACCAGCGCGGCCAGGCCGAGGTCAAAAAGATTCGCCTCGACGAGCAGCCATCGTTTTATTACGCGCCCTTGTGGTCGCCCGACAGCAAGAAGATCGCCTACACCGACAAGCGCCTGCGCGTCGGTTATGTCGATGTCGCCTCCGGCAAGGCGACGCGGGTGGACACCGACACCTACGACAGTCCCTTCCGCGCCCTCGACCCGGCCTGGTCGCCCGATAGCAACTGGCTGACCTACACCAAACAGCTCAAGAACCACTTGCGGGCCGCGTTCGTTTTCGACCTCAAGAACGGAAAAACACACCAGATCACCGACGGCATGAGCGACGCCCGCCACGCCGTCTTCGACAAAAACGGCAAATATCTCTACTTCACGGCCAGCACCGACGCGGGGCCGACCAGCGGTTGGCTCGATATGTCGAGCTTCAACCGGCCGGTGACGCGCAGCGTCTATCTCGTGGTGCTCTCGAAGGAAGACAAGTCGCCGCTTCTGCCGGAGAGCGACGAGGAGAAGGCCGAGACGACCGACGTGCCGCAAGGTCTTCTCGCTGCGGATGAGGAAAAGAAGCCGGCCGAGAAGAAGGACGGCGCGAAGAAGGAAGCGGGCGATAGCAAAAAGAAAACTCCGGTGAAGGTGCGTATCGACCTGGAGAACATCGACCAGCGCATCCTGGCGCTACCGATCCCGGCCCGCGATTTCATCGCCATGGCGGCGGGCAAGAGCGGCATCCTGTTCTTGCTCGAACGGCCGGCGGGAGGCGGGTTGCGATTCGCCGGCCCCGCGGGGCTAACCCTTCAGCGCTTCGATCTGGACAAACGCAAGCTCGATAAATGGATGGAAGGCGTCTCGGGCGTCGAGATCTCGGCGAACGGCGAAAAGATGCTTTACCGTCAGGGCGAGCGCTGGTTCCTCACCGCGACGGCGGCACCGCCGAAGCCCGGCGACGGGGCGCTCAAACTCGACGACATCGAGGTCCGCATCGACCCGCGCCGAATGGAAGCAGATGTACCGCGAGGTGTGGCGGATCGAGCGCGATTTCCTCTACGATCCGGGGGCGCACGGGCTCGATCTCAAGGCATCCGAGCAGAAGTTCGAGCGCTACCTCGACGGCGTGGGCAGCCGGGCGGATCTCAATTACCTGTTCAACGAAATGCTCGGCGATCTGGTCATCGGCCACCTTTACATCGGCGGCGGCGATGCGCCGGAGATCAAGCAAGTGCGCGGCGGACTGTTGGGCGCCGATTACACGCTCGATAAGGGCCGTTACCGCTTCGCGCGCATCTATCACGGCGAAAACTGGAACCCGCTGCTGCGGGCACCCCTGACGCAGCCGGGCGTCAATGTCAAGGCCGGCGAGTACCTGCTCGCCGTCAACGGCCGCAACGTCACGACGGCTGACGAGCTGTATCGCTTCTTCGAGAACACGGCCGGCAAGTCCGTGCTGATCCGAGTCGGGCCGAACGCGGACGGGACCGGGGCGCGGAACGTCAGCGTGGAGCCGGTCGAGAGCGAAAGGGGTCTGCGCAACATGGCGTGGATCGAGGACAACCGCCGCAAGGTGGACAAGCTCAGCGGCGGCCGGCTGGCGTACCTCTACCTGCCGGATACGTCCGTCGGCGGTTACACGAATTTCAACCGCTACTATTTCGCGCAGGTGGGCAAGGAAGGGGCCGTCGTCGATGAGCGCTATAACGGCGGCGGCTCGGCGGCGGATTACATCATCGACAACATGCGCCGGCCGCTGATGAACTTCTGGAGCACGCGCGAGGGCGCGGACTTCACGACGCCGCTCGGTTCGATCTTCGGGCCGAAGGCGATGATCGTCAACGAGTTCGCCGGCTCCGGCGGCGACGCCATGCCGTGGTACTTCCGCCGCATGAAGATCGGCCCGCTCGTCGGCAAACGGACGTGGGGCGGACTGATCGGCATCTACGATTATCCGCCGCTGATCGATGGCGGCCGGATCACCGCGCCGCGGTTGGCCTTCTGGAACCCGGAAGGCAAGTGGGAGGTCGAGAACCACGGCGTTGCCCCCGACGTGGAGGTCGAGTACGATCCGCAAGCGGTGCGTGAAGGCCGCGATCCGCAACTGGAAAAAGCGGTGCAAGTGGTGCTGGAGGAGCTGAAAGCGCACCCGCTCCCGAAGTATCAGAAACCGGCCTTCCCCAATTACCACAAGGAAGATCGGCGCTCGAGCAAGGCGGGCGGATCGCGCTGAGAAATGACTTCGTTTAGCGGCGACCCGAAGGGGAGCGCGAACCGCGCTCCCCTTCGGGTCGCCGCTAAACGAAGAACGCGCTCATCAGGGCGTACAGCGCGGGCACTTCGCGGGCGGAGAACAATCGGGGCAGGCGGCCGTTACGGCCTCGCAGGCCAGACAGGTGATCCATTTCAGGGGGTTGCCGCATCGGTCGCACGCTTCGTCCGGGCCGAGGAGGACGAAGACGACTTCCCCCTCACGGACCTCCTGCACTCCCAGCAGGTGGTCGCCGATACGCACAACCTGGCCGGACGTCCTCTCGATTTCGATCATGGCGGGTTCCTCCCTACACCAACTTCCGACTCCGAGATTAGCTGAATTGTTCGCCTTCGTCAATAATTCACAAGTCGATATAACTGCTGACAGATTCTTGACATCGGATTTGGCAACCCAGTGCCGGCCGCGGAGTGTGGGGATCGACTCCTCATCCCGACCGATTGCCATATGATTACCTCCATACGGCCCTGAAAGGACGAAACGATACTCCTGAGGAGAAATCGCAATGAAAGTGGGCTACGACAAACCCCTGTACATTTTGCCGTTCGACCACCGTGGCTCATTCCAGAAGAACATGTTCGGCTGGGAGGGCAAACTGAGCGCCGACCAGACGGCCCAGATCGCCGCGATCAAGACGGTCATTTACGACGCTCTCAAGCAAGCCGTGGACGGCGGCTTGCCCAAGGACACGGCCGGCATTCTCGTGGACGAGCAGTTCGGCGCCGCCATCCTGCGCGATGCCCACCAGCGCGGCTACGTCACCGCGGCCCCGGCGGAGAAAAGCGGTCAGGACGAGTTCGATTTCGAGTACGGCGCGGATTTCGGCAAGCACATCGAGGAGTTCGCGCCGACGTTTTGCAAGGTGCTGGTCCGCTACAACCCGGAGGGCGACCGCGACATGAACCGCCGGCAGGCGGAGCGCCTCAAGACGCTTTCGGACTACCTGCACCGCACCAATCGGCTGTACATGTTCGAGCTGCTCGTGCCGGCGGAGAAGGCCCAGCTCGAAAAAGTCGGCAAAGACAAAAAGGCGTATGACCTGAAGCTGCGGCCGGGGCTGATGGTCCAGGCCATCCACGAGCTGCAAGAGCGCGGCGTCGAGGCGGATGTGTGGAAGATCGAGGGGCTGGATAATCGCGAGGATTGCGCCAAGGTCGTCGCGGCGGCGCGTCGCGGCGGCCGCGATCGGGTCGGCTGCATCATTCTCGGACGTGGCGAAGATGACGAGCGGGTCAAAAGCTGGCTCAAGACGGCGGCGGCCGTACCGGGCTTCATTGGCTTCGCCGTCGGCCGCACCACGTTCTGGAACCCGCTGACGGATTTCCGCGCCGGCAAGATTCGCCGCGAGGAAGCCGTCTCGCGCATCGCCGCCAACTATCGCACCTGGGTCAAC
This sequence comes from uncultured Planctomycetota bacterium, assembly GCA_963767535.1. Classification (GTDB taxonomy): domain Bacteria; phylum Planctomycetota; class Planctomycetia; order Gemmatales; family Gemmataceae; genus JAJPHU01. The sequence continues at coordinate 1,297,027 of CAVYEC010000002.1, read as the reverse complement.
CTCTTTGAGGAAGGCCGGAAGCGCTGATTCTCACCAGCCCGCAGCGCCAGCAAGGGTCTGCCCTTGCGGACGCTGCTGGCTGGTAGGTTTCGCTAAAACCGGATTTCCACCAGCGAGAAGTCGTCCGCCAGGCTGCCTTCGCCGTGCAGATGGTGGACATGATTCACCACCTTGTCCATCGTCGCCTCGTCGTCCGGCGTCAGGGTGGCGAGAAACGCCTTGAAATCGCCGTATTTCCACATCGGGCCGTCCGGCCGGTCGATCTCGAAGACGCCGTCGCTAAAGAGGAACAGGCGGGCAAACGGTTCCAGCACGCACTCGCTCTGATCGAACGAAAAGTCCGGCATCATGCCGACGACCGGATTCTGTGAGGCGAGTTCGCTCCACTTTGCCTTCGATGGTTCGAGACCGTGCAATAGCAGCGGGGGAGGATGTCCGGCACCCGCGTAGGTGAGCCGGCGGCTCCTTTTTGCGATAAACCCCATACCACATGGTGAAATACTTGCCGTCGTGCTTGTCCATCTGGAAGGCGTCGTTCAGAGCGTGCAGCACCTGGCCGGGGTTGCGGAAATCCGTGTTCGGCAGCGCCTGGGCGCTCAAGACGTTCATGGCCGACACGGATAGCAGAGACGCGCCGACGCCGTGGCCGCTCACGTCGAGCAGGTACATGGCGAAATGGTCGGCGTCGAGCCAGTGGTAGCCGAACGAATCGCCGCCTAGCTGCGTCGAAGGGATGAACTTCCAATCGACGCGCACATCGCCCTGGACAGGGCCGGTGAGAGGTCCAGGCAGCAGCGAGCGGACGTACTTGGCGGCTTGCGCCACTTCCTCGGCGAGCAGCCGTTGGCTCTCCTGGAGCTTGCTGAACGCCTCGTTGCGCTGGAGCAGGTTGATGTAGCCCTTCGAGTGGTAGCGGATGCGGGCCACCACCTCCAGCTTGTCGGGCAGCTTGACGAGGTAATCGTTGGCCCCCAGGGCGAACGCCTGCGCCTTGGTTTCCGCCTCCTCCTTGGTCGAGAGTACGATGAGCGGCGTGTCGCGCGTCTGCGGGTTGGCGCGGAAAAACTTCACGAGCGTCAGCCCGTCGATCTCCGGCATCACCAGGTCCTGCAAGATCACCGTCGGCCCGATCTCGTTGGCTCGTTCGATGGCCTTGGTCGGATCGGGGCAGTAGTGAAACGCGATGTCCGTTTCGCCGGCCAACATGCGGCGCACCGCCTCGCCGACGATGGCCTGGTCGTCCACGAGCAGGACGGTGACGGAGTGCTGCGTCAGGTTCGCGCCGGGCGATGGTTTCGCTGTCGGATTCATGCAGTCCTCCCGCGCGGGTCCTCGACGGATCGTTCGGGGATGTCCGACATTATTATCGGAAGAACCGTTCATCGTGACAGGCTTCTCCCATTCGCTGTGCGTCGCCCGCCGGTGGAGTCTGGTAGACGGTCGGGAAGGGCGTTAGAGTAGGGGTTATCGCAAATCTTCGTGCGTTCGGCCCGCGCGCGGCCTGGTGTGCGGCGGAGGAGATCCCATGAGCGGAGACGGCGGCCTCGGCGATAGCTCCATGCTGGACCTGTTTCGCGCCGAGATCGAGACGCACGCGCCGGTCCTCAACGAGGGGCTTTTGGCCCTGGAGAAAGATCCCACACAGACCAAGCGTCTCGAATCGCTCATGCGGGCGGCGCACTCGATCAAGGGCGCCGGCCGGATCGTCGGCGTGGAGGCGGCCGTGCAGGTGGCCCATGTCCTCGAAGATTATTTCGTGGCGGCCCAGAAGGGGCAGGTTCGTCTGACCAGCCCGGCCATCGACCGATTGCTGCGTGGCGTGGACGTGCTGTCGCAAATCGGCCAGAACGCGGATGCGCAATTGGCCGGGTGGCTGGCCGGCGCGGAGTCGGCGGTGCGAAGTGTCGTCGAGGATCTGACCGCGCTGCGGCAAGGCGAACCGGCGCCGCCGCCAATCCCAGACGGGGTGGATGATCTTCCAAGCCGCGATCTTGGCGTGGTCAAGCCGTCCGGGAACCTGGATGGTGCTGCCGCGAAGGAATTGCACCAATCCGTGCGGGATCTTCTCGCCCGCGGCGTGACCCCCATTCGCCTCGATTTGTCGCAGGTCCGCTCGGTCACCCCGGCCGGGTTGATCGCGCTGGCCGATTGCGCCCGCTCGGCCAACGATCGCCAGGCATCGGCGAGACTGGAGATCGGCGGGGCGGACGCGGGACTGCTCACGCTCTTGCGTCTGACACGATTGGATCGCGTCTATCACCTGGCGGATGCGGCGGTATCCACGGTCGGGAGAGGAAGCTGAGCATGGCCGGGCAGACGCCGATGATCTTCGAGTTCGTTAGCGAGGCCAAGGAGCATTTGGCCAACGTCAGCGACGATTTGCTGGCCCTGGAGAAGCACCAGGGCGAGGCGGCGCGTTACCGCATCGATCGGCTCTTCCGCGCCGTCCACTCCGTCAAGGGCGGCGCGGGCTTTTTCGGCTGCAAGAATATCGAAACGCTGGCGCACTTGATGGAGACCCTGCTCGGACGCATGAGGGAGGATAACCTTCAACCGGGACCGGCCCTGGTCGATGCCTTGCTCTCCGGGACCGATCGCATTCTCGCCCTGCTCGATGATGTCGAACGCAGCGATCAGACCGACATTAGCGATATACACGGGCGTTTAAACGAGTTTCTCGCCGAGGAACCTTTCGCCTCGCCGCTGGCCGAAAGCCGTGCCCTGGTCCCGGCCGCGCCGCAGGAATTCGATCCAGCGAGCCGCCTTCAAGATCGTTCCGCGGAACACTCGTTCCTGTACGCCCTCCGCATCGACCTGAGCGAACGCTTCCGCACCACAGGGCAACTGCCGCTAACCATCCTCCAGGGGCTGCTCGAACACGGCAGCATCCTCGATGCCCGGTTGGAGACCGACGGCGACCTGGAAAGGCCGCTGCTCTATCACGCGCTCTTTTCCAGCGCCGCGGCCCCGACGCATTAGGCCAGGCCACCGGACTGCATCCGCAAGAAATGTCCGTCCTCGAAGCCCCGCCGGTGCCCGTCGCGCACGTGCCGGCCGTCGCGGTGATCGAGGAACCCGCGAACGTGGCCTCGCGCGGCGGCGAACGGGCCGCCTCGGTGCGCATCAGCGTCAACCTGCTCGATCGCCTGATGACGCTGGCGGGAGAACTGGTCCTCGTGCGCAACCGGGCCATGCGCGTCGTCGCGCCGGACGACCCACTGCGGCCGATCGTGCAGCGTTTGGACGGTGTTACCTCGCAAATGCAAGATGCGGTCCTGCTGACGCGCATGCAGCCGGTCGGCAACCTGTTCGGCAAATTTCCGCGCATGGTCCGCGATCTGGCCCGGCAGATCGGCAAGGAGATCGAGCTGGACATTCAGGGCACCGAGGTCGAACTGGACAAGACGATTCTGGAAAGCCTGTCCGACCCGCTGACGCACTTGATCCGCAACAGCTGCGATCACGGCATCGAATCACCGGAGCAACGCGTCCGCGCCGGCAAGCCGTCCGCCGGCCGCATTCGCCTCTCTGCCCACCACGAGGGCGGGCAAATCCGCATCGAGGTCCGCGACGACGGCAAGGGCATCGACCCGGCCGTCCTCAAGCGCAAGGCCGTGGAGAGCGGCATCCGGGCGCCTGCCGAAGTGGCCCGCCTGTCGGACAAGGATGCCCTGTCGCTGATTCTTCTGCCGGGCTTCTCGACGGCGACGACGGTGACGGACGTATCCGGCCGCGGCGTCGGCATGGATGTGGTGAAAACCAACCTCGATCAGCTCGGCGGCAGCCTCGACATCGAATCGACCCTCGGCGAAGGCACGGTGTTCCACCTGCGCCTGCCGTTGACCCTGGCCATCATCCCGTGTCTGCTCGTGCAGATGGGCGAGGAGCGTTTCGCCATCCCGCAGAAGGACCTGGAAGAACTGGTTTGCGTTCCGTCCGAGCAAGCTCAGAAGCGCATCGAGCACGCCTACGATCGGGAGGTGTTCCGTCTACGCGATCGGCTCTTGCCGTTGGTCCGCCTGGCGGACGTACTGACCCACCCGGAGCCGTTCACCGCGGCAACCCGCAAGGAACTGCTGCGGCAATCCATACTAGCCCGGAGCGCAGCGCCGGGGCGAATGAGCTGTTGAGCTTCGCGGTGGTCAAAGTCGGGGCACGACGCTTCGGAGTGATTGTCGATCGCATCCTCAACAACGAGGAGATCGTCGTCAAACCGATGCACCCCGCGCTGAAGTCGCTGTCTTGTTATTCCGGAGCTACAATCCTCGGCGATGGGCGGGTGGCACTGATTCTGGACATCGCGGGGATTGCCCGTCATGCCGGCGTCTTCGCCGCGCTGGGGCCTCCGCAAGCGGCGGCCGCGAACGGGCAAACCGAGCAGAATCGCCAGCCGGTGCTGCTCTTTCAGTACGGCGAGCGCGAGCAGTTCGCCGTCGCTTTAGCGATGATCCGGCGGATCGAGCTGATCCGCAAGGAGCGGATCGAGCAGGTTGGCGACAAGGAATACGTCACGCTCGACGGCGTGCCGACGCGCGTGCTACGCCTGGATCGCTGCTTGCACGTCTCGCCCTGCGTGGACCGCGACCCCCTGTTTTTGCTGTTGCCGCGCAACTTGCCGCGCTCGCTGGGCATCCTCGCCTCGAACCTCATCGACACGGAACAACTCGTGATCGAACTGAATACCGACAGCCATACCGAGGACGGGCTGCACGGCACGGCCATCGTGCGCGGGCGGATGACGCTTTTTCTCGATATTTTTCGCCTGGCAGACAAACTTGAACCTGCCCGGCCGGAAGATCGACGGCCGCACGCCCTGCCGCCGGTCAAGCGCCGCGTTCTCCTGGTCGATGACACGCAGTTTTTCCGCGAGGTGGTCAAGGGTTATCTCGAAGCGGAAGGTTACGAGGTCGAAACGGCGGTCGATGGCGCCGACGGGCTGAAGCGCTTGGACGCAGGACAGTTCGATCTGGTGGTGTCGGACATCGAGATGCCGGTGCTGGACGGCTGGGGTTTCGCGCGGGCCGTGCGCCAGCTCGGCGCGGAGGTTCCTTTGCTGGCGCTGACCACATTGAGCACGGACACAGATCGGGCCAGGGCGCTGGCGTGCGGCTTCGATCGTTACGAGGTCAAGCTCGATCGCGAACGGTTTTTGGCGGCGGTGGCGGAATTGTTGCCCGAAACAACGCCCGCGCGTGAAGGGGAGCGGATGATTCCCAACGGACAGACCAACGACGCGAAAGCCGGGCTGTACTGCACCTTCCGCCTGGCCGGTAGGCTATTCGGCGTCAACGTCCTCGATGTGAAGGAAGTCAGCGCGGTGACGACGCGCACGCCGATTCCGCACGCGCCGGCCAACGTGTGGGGCTACGTGAACCTGCGCGGGCAGATTCACCTCCTGCTCGACCTGCGGCGGATGCTCGGCCTGGAACGCGGGGAACCGACACCCGACTGCCGGCTGGTGCTGTTCAAGCCGTCGATCAGCGAGAGCTTTGGCGTCCTCGTCGATTCCATCGGCGACATCGTCCGGCTCGGCGGCGACAAGATCGAGCCGCGCTCGCCGGCCGAGGAGCCGGGCGGCGGAGAGTTCCTCCTCGGCGTGGGAGAACTGGACGACGATTTGGTGATATTGCTGGAACCGCGCCGGTTTCTGCCGGCGCTCAAGCGACTAAATCCTCCTGAGCGGGGGGCGTAAGCCCCCCGAGGGAAGACTCGGGGGGCTGACGCCCCCGCTCGGAAGGAAAACTCGCGACTTACCCGACCGGAGATGACAACGATGCGTCACCTGCGCTTGCGGACCAAGATCGCCATCGTGATCGGAGTGCTGATCGTCACGGCCCTGCTCATCGCCGGGGTGGGCATCGCGGAATTGTACGCGGCCGACAACCAGGTGCGCCGCCTGGTCGAGGGGACGGCCCGCAAGGTCTACACCTGCGCCAACATGCGTCTGGAACTGTTCCGGGCCGTCCGCGCCCACAAAAATGCCGTGATCAGTCCCGACGACGAGGAATCGCGCCGGCTCGTCGAGGAGTCCAACCAGGCCCTCGGCCGGGCCAACCAGTTTCGCCAGGAGTTGACCCAGTTGATCGACGGCGACGGCGAGCGGGACGAGAAGCGATCGCTGGAAGAGGTCAACAAAGCCTGGGACGAGTTCCAGAAGATCAGCCGGCAAGTCGATTCCCTGTCGATGTTGAACACCAACCCGAAGGCGGCCGCGTTGTCCCGGGGGAAAGTGCAGGACCAGATCAATCAGACCCAGGAAGCGCTCGGACTCTTGCTCAAACAGGGCGACCGGGACGTGGCCGACTCTCAGTCGATCAAGGAACCGTCGCGGCTGACCGCCGCCTACAAGCAAATCCGCCTGGCCTCTGATGCGCTGACCTCCATCTTCGATTTGCATCGCCTGTTGGATCTCCACATCGGGACGGCAAAGGATGAGGAAAAGAACCCGATCGAGGAGCAAATCAAGGCGAAGCTCCGAGACGTGGAAGGTAAACTGGAAACCCTCGGTAATCAGGCGGGCGACAAGGAACGTGGCGCCACCGACCGGGCCTCGGCCGCGCTGGGCCAGCTCAAGCAGCAAGTCGCCGACGCCCTGAAGCTGTCCCGCGCGAACAGCACGTACAAGGCGGCGGAGTTGTCTCTCGGCGCGTACCGGGTTTCGCTCGATCATTTGGACAAAGTAACGTCCGAGCTGTCGGAACACCTTCGCGCCGAGTTTGCCGCGGAGAAAGCTCATAGCGAGGCCGGCTATTCCTTCGCCCGCTGGTTCATGATCGCCGTCACGCTCGCCGGCATCGCGCTGAGCCTGCTCCTGTCCCTCTTGGTCACGCGCTCCATTACCGAACCGATCGCGCAAAGCGTGGCCGCCTCCGAGTCGATCGTGCGCGGGGATTTGACCCACCGCCTGGCGCTGCACCAGCGCGACGAGATCGGCCAATTGTCCGCGGCCATGAACCGCCTGGCGACCACACTGTCGCGCATCGTCGGCCAGATCCGCGCCGTGTCCGAGCGCATCGACGGCTCGGCCCACGAGCTGCACACGGTCTCGCACCAAATGTTGGCCCAGAGCGAGGAGATGTCGATCCAGGCCGGCCACGTCGCCAGCGCCACCGAGCAGATGTCCACGAACATCAACACGATGGCCGCCGGCGCCGAGCAGATGAGCATGAACGTCGCCTCGATCTCGTCGGCCAGCGAGGAGATTTCGGTCAACGTCGGCACCATCGCCGGCTCCGCCGACGCCACGGCCCGCAACGTCGCCACCGTCACTCGTTCGATTGCCGAGATCACCCGCGCGTTTCAGGAGGTCGCCAAGGGGGCCAACAACGTCTCGCAAATTACCAACCAGGCCATGAGCCAGGCCGCCGCCGCCACCGCCACCATGAATACGCTGGACCGCGCCGCCGGCGAGATCAACAAGGTGACGGAGGTCATCAAGATGATCGCCCTGCAAACGAACCTGCTGGCCCTCAACGCCACGATCGAGGCCACGTCGGCCGGCGAGGCGGGCAAGGGGTTCGCCGTCGTCGCCCACGAGATCAAGGAGTTGGCCAACCAGAGCGCGCGGGCGGCCGAGGACATCGCCCAGAAGATCGAGAGCGTGCAGGCCAGCACGCGCAAGGCCGTCGAGGTCATCCAGGGCGTGACGCAGATCATGCACACCATCAACACCTCGGCCAACAGCGCTTCCGAATCGTTGCAGAAGCAGACGCAGGTGGCCGACAAAATCGCGGTCAACGTCGCCGAGGCCAGCCAGGGCGTCGAGAACATCGCCAGCTCGATCGCCGAGGTGGCCAAGGGCACCAATGATATGTCGAAGAATGCGTCGGAGGCGGCCAAGGGCGCCAATGACATGTCGAAGAACGCCGCCGAGGCCGCCAAGGGCGCCCGCGACAGCGCCGCCAACATTCACGGCGTCAGCCAGGCCACGCGCGACAACACCGAGAGCGCCAGAAGGTCAATGCCGCGGCCGAGCAGCTGGCCCGCATCGCCGGCGAACTGCACAAGCTCGTCGGCCAGTTCATGATCGAGGCGCCGCATGAGTCGAGCGCACCCGCGTTCTGATCGTCGATGACTCGCGCATCTTTCGCTGCGTGCTGGAGCAGGCATTGCGGGCCGAGGGCGCGGATGTGGTCGGCTCCGTGTGGAGCGGGGCCAAGGCGCTCGAATTCATCGAGGCCACGCCGCCCCATCTGGTGACGCTCGACGTGGAGATGCCGGGCATGAACGGGCTGGACGTGCTGCGGGCCATCCAGCACTATAACGCCGCCCGGCCGAGCGCCCCGCCGGTCGGCGTCCTCATGGTCAGCGCGTTCACCCGGCAGGGGGCGGACGTGACAATCCAGGCGCTCGAGGCGGGCGCGTTCGATTTCATCACCAAGCCGTCCACCGGCAGCGAGGAGGAGAGTCTCCGGCTCTTACGACAACAACTGGCCTTGAAACTCCGCTCTTTCCAGTCGCGTCGCGCTTCGTCCCTCTCCCCCGTCCTCGCGGGAGAGGGGTCTGGGGTGAGGGGGCAAACCGTCATCCCCCGGCCGCGTTCCGCTGTCCACGGCCCGCCGATAAAGATGGTACTTCTCGCCAGCTCGACAGGCGGCCCGCTGCGCTGAGCATTCTTCTGCCGGACCTGTGCCAGCGCATTGATTTACCGATCTTTATTGTCCAGCACATGGCCGCGCCGTTCACGCAATCCCTGGCAGCTAGTCTGGCTCGCCAGTGCGGGCACACGGTCGTCGAGGCAACCGACGGCGACACGGTGCGGCCGCGCACGGTGTATATTGCGCCGGGCGGCAAGCATCTCGTGCTGCGCGGCCATGTCGGGAACATCGTCACGGCGCTGAACGAGCAGCCGCCGGAGAACGGCTGCCGGCCGGCGGCGGATGTGTTGTTTCGCTCGGCGGCGGCCATCCCGGACGCGGCGGCGGTCGCCGCGGTGCTGACGGGCATGATGTGTGACGGTACGCGCGGCCTGGGGCCGCTCAGGCGGGCCGGCGCCCACGTCATCGCCCAGGACGAGGCCACCAGCGTCGTCTGGGGCATGCCCGGCAGCGCCGTCGCCGCCGGCCTGGTCGATGAGGTGTTGCCCCTGGAACAGATCGCCGCCGCCGTGCAAGCCGCGGTCACGTCCCGGAAGGGGAAGTGACATGCACCTGTCCCACGCCACCTTCGACGAATTGCGCGGCGTCATTCACCGCCTGTGCGGACTGGTCATCCCCGACGACAAGGTTTATCTCGTCCGCCACCGCCTGGAGCCGATCGTTTGCGCCCACGGCTGCCGCGATTTTCACGAACTCGCCGTCGCCCTGCGTTCGGCCCCGACGCCCGTCCTGACCGACGCCATCGTCGAGGCGATCACCACCAGCGAAACCTCCTTCTTCCGCGACGGCCATCCGTTCGAGACGATCCGGCAACACATCCTCCCGCCCCTGGAAGAAACCATCCGCCTCCGCAAACAGCAGTCTCCGGGTCAAAAAGGGCCGCGAGTTCGTCTGTGGTGCGCAGGCGCGTCCACGGGGCAGGAACCGTACAGTTTGGCCATGCTGGTTTGCGACTACGCCGCGGCCCGCCGACAGCAAGGACTGTCTCCGAACGATTTCGAGATCCTGGCCACGGACGTTTCCGCGAAGGTACTGGCGGCGGCCGCCGCCGGCGAATACGCCGAGCGCGACCTGGCTCGTGGCCTAACGGCGCGGCAGATCCAGCGCTATTTCCACAAGACGGCCCGCGGCTGGACCGTCGAGGAGAAGGTGCGCAAACTCGTCGTCTTCCGCCGCGTCAACCTGATCCGGCCGCTGACCGGCCTGGGTATCTTCGACCTGATCGTCTGTCGCAACGTGATGATTTATTTCGACGATACCACCCGCCAGCGCCTCTGCCGCCAGTTCGCCGACCTTCTGGCCGCGGACGGTTTTCTCTTATTGGGTTCGGCCGAGAACCTGTACGGCGTGAGCGATCAATTCGCGTCGCTGTGCTTCGGCCCGACCCTGGTGTACCGCAAGAAGCGTTAACGTTCCGGACGCCTTTTCCCCTCTCACCTCCGTCGCTTGGGCGGGATGGCTCTGGTCGCCTCGGAAGCTTCACGCCACAGACGATACCCGAAGACAGCCAGCTCCACCACCGACACCGCGAATAATCGATACCGAACCAGTGTCCATTGAACGGGGCTATTTATTCGTCTTCATCCTCGTCCTCGGAAATAACCTTGAGGTCGATCTCCCAATGTACCCGGAGCGACGGCTTCAACTCACGCGGACGGGGGTTCACGCATCGGAAATCGAGTTCCAGGTCGATGTCGGCCCGGATTTTCTGTCCGCGGGGCTTGCCGAACCGGATTCGGTGGAGGAGAACCTGGTTGTGGACGCCGCCAAGATAGATCGAGGCGTCCGACGGCTCGAAATTCCCCTCCATGTCGATATCCTTGCCTGCGAGATCGCGCCAATCCGACACGCCCAGATCGACAGCCTCCAGGGATACTTGGGCCACCGGCCCCCGCCCCGGAAAGAGTTCTGCGTCCACGGGGGATGTAAGGTTGAACCGAACCGGGATCTCGATGTCGAAGATAAGCGCCGGATCGCCCGGCTCTCGGCCGGGATACGCTTGCGGCTTGAGTTTCCCGGTCGAGGGCACAAGAATCTGCTTCGGCATGGCGACCCCTCCCGACTTCATCGGCGAACAAAACCTTCTCCGATTTTCCGCCGTATAGGATGTTCGAGCGCGAAGCGAGGGTCAAGCGGAAAGCTCAACCCTTTCCAACCCAGCTTTCCGAGTCCGGCGCGATGTCCCATGTTTCCCGCGCCACTGGAACTCCGAGTGAACTCTCATGAATGGAAGCCACCAGGAGACGACTTGTTCGGCTCAAGCAGCGACGGGTAAAATCCTCCTCAAGGAGACTCCATCATGATCGAATTGCGTGAAGACCAGTTGCCGTCCCTGGACGCCCCTGAGCAACCGCCCATCGCCGTCGATCCTCGGTCGGGGCAGGAGTATCTGCTGATCCGTCGGGAAATCTACGAGAAGGTGCGGGCGTTCCTCAAACCCTACGGCCGCGCCTGGGATGATCCGGCCGACGATGACCTGATCCGGGAGCAGGCATGAAGCGAGCCGAGGTCGTCGAAGTGGACTGGCCGTACAGCGATTTGACGGGGAGCAAAAAACGTCCGGCCGTCGTGGTACAGGCCGACTTCCTCAACGGCACGATTGATGACACGATCCTCGTCCAGGTCACGAGCACGCGGCACGGCCTCCCCGGTACGGAAGTACTTCTGGACCCGGCGGTCGAGACGACATCTGGTCTCCGCAAGGTCTGCGTCGCTTCCTGCGCAAACATCCTGACAATGGATCAGACGCGACCCCTCAGGGTCATCGGCTATGTATCGGCCGCCGCCATGCAACAGATCAGCGATTGCCTAAAGACCGTATTGGAATTGCCGTAACCCGCGTGAATCGGTTCTCGAACCATTGGCGACTATCCCCAACAGGTCATTCCTCCTAAACTCAACCGGAGTACGCCCGATAATCGTCCCCACCGAGGATGAACCCATGCGTCCGGTTCGCGCGCTGTGCCTTGCCGTGCCTTTCGCCTTGTTACTGGCGACGCTCGCCCTGTCCGCCGCGCCGGCACCCACTTACGTCAAGAAGGCCACGCACGTCGAAACGGTCGTCGCCAGCCTCAAGGCCAGCGGGCTGCCGACGCTCGACGGCGACTGGTATTTCATCGGCCCATTCGACAACACCGACGGCGCCGGCTTCGACGCCGTGTATCCGCCGGAAAAAGAGATCGACCTGACAGAAGACCTACCCCGGCAAGGACGGCCGCAAGGTCGCCTGGAAGACATTCAAGGATTTTCAGCTCGGCCAGATCGTCAATCTGAAGCGCTTCAAGCGAAAGTCGACGATTGCGTGTCTATCTGTATCACGAAATCGACGCGGCCGCCGCGGTGGATCTGCCGGTGTCGCTTGGGCAGCGACGACACGCTGTCCGGTCTGGCTCAACGGCAAGCAGCTCCTGGCCGACAACGCGATCCGGGCGGCCGCTCCCGATCAGAATCAGACGACACTGCCCGCTGAAGGCCGGGCAAAAATCAGCTGCTCATCAAGGTCGGCAACATCGCGGCGGCGATTGGGACGTCTATGTCGCCCCGGAGCTGCCGGCGTCGTGGCCGGCCAAAGTCCGCCATCAACTGGCCCTCGATTTCCCCGAAGAATCGAGCAGGCCGGCATCCACGGCGCAACAGCGCCGAAGCCGAAACATTATCGCATCGTCACGCTGCCCATTCCGAAGGACGTTGCTCTAGAGGTCGGCGGCCTGGCCGTGCGACCCGACGGCAAATTGCTGGCCTGCACGCGCCGCGGCGAGGTCTGGCTCATCGACAATCCCAACGCCGACAATCCCGCCGACGTGAAATTCAAACTGTTCGCCACCGGACTGCACGAGGCGCTCGGCCTGGTCCTCGACGGCAAGGACGTTTACGTCGTGCCAGCGGCCGGAGCTGACGATGCTGATCGACCGCGACGGCGACGACGTGGCGGACGAATATGTCACGGTCTGCGACAAGTGGGGCGTGTCCGGCGACTATCACGAGTTCGCGTTCGGCCCGGCCCGCGACAAGGACGGCAACTTCTTCGTCACGCTCAACGTCGGCTTCGGCGGCGGCCATCAGTCGAAGGCCCCGTGGCGCGGTTGGTGCGTCAAGATTTCGCCCAAAGGCGAGCTGACGCCGTATGCGACGGGATTGCGTTCGCCCAACGGCGTCAACTTCAGCCCCGACGGCGATCTGTTTATTGCGATAATCAGGGCGAATGGGTGGCGACGTGCAAGCTGCGTCCACATCCGTCCGGGCGAATACTACGGCCACCCCGCCGGCCTGCGCTGGGTAACGCAGTCGCCGTTCGCCGGCAACACTACCGGAGAAACGTATCCAAGCGGCATGTTATACGACGGCCAGAAGGGACAGAACGGCGTCAGCGGAATGCCGCCCGTGACGCCGCCGTGCCATCTGGTTCCCCTACGGACGCATGGGGCAGTCGGCGAGCGAGCCAATTTGGGACACGACCGGGGGCAAATTCGGCCCGTTCGCCGGCCAGTGTTTCGTCGGCGATCAAACGCAGTCGACGATCATGCGCGTGTACCTGGAGAAGATCAACGGCCGGTATCAGGGGGCGTGCTTCCCCTTCCGCAGCGGCTTCGAGTGCGGCATCAACCGCCTGGCCTTCGGGCCGGACGCCAGCCTGTACGCCGGCATGACCAACCGCGGCTGGGGTTCGGTCGGCGGCAAACCCTACGGATTGCAGCGCCTCGTTTACACCGGCGTCGTGCCGTTCGAGATCCAGAGCATGAAGCTGACGAAAGACGGCTTCGACCTGACGTTCACCAAGCCGCTCGACGCGGCGACGGCGCGGAAGGTGGACGCCTACAGTTTGCAATCGTTCACGTACAACTACTGGAGCACGTATGGCTCGCCCGAGGTGGATCACCGGGCCGAGAAGGTGCACGGCGTGACCGTCGCGGCGGATGGTAAATTGGTGTCCCTACAAGTCGAGGGGTTCCGCCGCGGCCGGGTGTATGAATTGCACCTGGATGGGATCAAGTCGGCCGAGGGCGATGCGGTGCTGCACCCCGAGGCGTATTACACGCTTAACGAGATCCCGCGTTAGCCCCTGAGCGGGGGGGCGTAAGCCCCCTGAGTCTTCCGAGCCTCAGGGGGCTGACGCCCCCCGCTCAGGGTGGTTCGAGCCTCAGGGGGCTTACGCCCCCCGCTCAGAGTAGACGCTCACGGGGTCGGCGGGGTGATGAGACCGGCGCAGAAGACGCCGCCGGTCACACGTTCGAGGGCGGCCAGCGCGATCGCCTGCCGGAACAGCGCCTCGTTGTAGTCCGCCCGCGCTTGCGCCGCCAGCAGGCTCTCCGGTAGGACGCCCTCGATCACACGCTTGAGGGTGCCGCGAAATTCCTCGCGCAGCGATCCTGTCAGCCGGTTGCCGATCTGCTCAGCCTCGTGGTACAGCACCGCCTTGCGTGACCACTCCTGCCAGGAGTAGTAGGCTTCCTCCGCCTCCAGCGCGGCCAGGTTCCGGGTCTTCTCGGCCACCGCCGCGGCCTGCACGCCATACTCCCGCGCCGTCTCCGCACGACGGTCGCGCGAACCGACCAGAGTCACCGGCATGGCCAGCGGGATGCCGCCGGGCCGAAATTCCTCACCATAAATGGGCTGCGGCACATGACGGGCGTGCAAGTCGGCCCCCGCGGCGAAGGTGTGGACCAACCCGCGCGTGCGGCGGTGGGCCTGGGCGTCCGCTTCCAGCTCGGTCACCTGGGCGGCCACGTTCGACGCGATCGTCTCGTCGCGCTGCGACAGTGCCGCGGACACGATCTCCTCGTGGCACACCCGCACCTTGGGCTGTGGCATCGGCTCGTTGGCGATATGGATGCAGCTGAGAGGGGGCAGACCCATCGCCTCGCGCAGCGCGGCCAGGGCGAGGTTGACGCCGCGATCGGCCTCGGCCTTGCGCGCCTCGACTCGCCGGACGTACAGCGTCACCAGATCCACGGTGGTCTGCGTCCACTCGGGACGATCGCGCTTGCCGACGGAGACCTTGATGCGTTCGCGCAGAAAAGCCAGGTCATCGACGAGATCGGTCACGACGGTTTGCTGGGCGTGGGCGAACAAAACGGAAAGGTAAGCACGGGTCACGACATAGCGGTTTTCGACTTCCAGGCGGTGCAGGTCGGCCCGTGTGATCTCCACGCCGAGTTGGGCTTGTTGCCGGCGAATGGGCAGGTCGTGGCGCACGACGGAGACGGCGATGCCGAGCGAGTCCAGTGCCGCCAGCTTGCTCTCGGCAGCGGCCAGCCGGGCACGGCCCACCACGAGGGACGGCTGCCGCTGTTCGCTGATGGCCAAACAGTCGGCCAACCGCAACGGCCGATCGGCGGATAGGGGCACCGGCGCCTGGGCCGAGACCTGGCAGACCCCGGCCAGCAACAGGATGTTCCCGGACAGCAGCAGATGCAGGGTGCGTCTCATGGGTTCCTTCCGCGATGGGCCGACGACTCCTCTTCTGCAAACATCGGTTCTCCGTTTGCCCGCCTTGACCGCTTTGCCGGTCTCACCGGGACGAGGTTTGCCGGGTGTGCCGTCTTTGACGCCGGAGTGCGGCGCCGGCCCGCCGGAGGGACGAGTTAACGATGGAGTGAAAAATCGGCTGGGTTATAATCGTATTAACTTTAGGAAAGGGGAGGGGGGAACGGCTGCGCTTTGCAACAGAGGGAAGGTGCCATCATGCGGGATCGAACGAGCGATCACGGCCGAACATTTGTCATTCCGTCCGAAGGGCGCACCAATTCGGGAGAAGGCATCATGAACTTCATGCCACTCAAGGACGCCAAGACCGAGGTTCAGTATCTCGTCCGCTACGAACACATCAGCGCGGCGGAGATCAAGAAGGGCGACGAATCGGTCATCGTGTACCTCGCGGGAGGGCACATCATCCACCTGACCCACGACCAGTCCAAGCAGTTCATCCACAGCGTCAAAAGCCACATGCAGCCGGCTTGAGGCCGCTCAGACGCTTGTGGGCAAGGTCACGATGAACTCCGTATAGCGCCCCACCTCGGATTCCACGCGCATCAAGCCCTTGTGCATTTGCACGATGATGTCGTAGCTGATCGACAGGCCCAGCCCCGTGCCCGCCCCCGCCGGTTTGGTCGTGAAAAACGGCGTGAAAATCTTATCGCGCAGCTCAGCCGAGATGCCGTTGCCGTTGTCCCAGAAGTGCAATTCCACCCCCTCGGCCGTGGCCCGTGTCCGCACCACCACACGCGGCTGAAAATCGGGACCGGCCGTGCGCCGCTTCTCCTGGGCGGCGTAGCAGGCGTTGTTGGTCAGGTTAAGGACCACCCGGCTCAGGTCTTGCGGCGAAACTTCCAACGGTGACAGCGTGTGGTCGAAATCGGTCTCCAGGACCACCTGGAAGGTGGCATCCTGCCCGCGCAGACCGTGGTAGGCGAGGTTGACGGCCTCGGCGACCAGGGCGTTGAGGTCGGTCGGCTGTCGGGGGCCGGGTTGACTGCGGGCGTGCAGCAACATGCTGTGGACGATGTGGTCGGCCCGCCGGCCGTGCTCCTCGATCTTGGCCACGTTCTGTTCGAGATCGGCCAGCAGCTCGCCGACCTCCGCGCTCGGACGGCCGAGGTGCCCGCGCAGCTCGCGCACCAATCCGACGGCGAGTTGGGCGAAGTTGGTCACGAAGTTGAGCGGGTTGCGGATCTCATGCGCGATGCCGGCCGTCAGCGCCCCCAGCGAGGCCAGCTTCTCGTGGGCCACCAGCCGATCTTGCGTGCTCTTGAGCTGCTGGAGCGCTTGCTCCAGCTCCTCGGAGCGCCGCCGTTCCGCGTCGCGCAGGCGCTTTTTCTCCAGCCAGGCATTGATGCGGGCGGCCAGGATGACAGGGTCGAGCGGCTTGGTCAGATAATCCTCGGCGCCCTCTTCGATACAGCGCACGACGCTGTCCACTTCATCCAGGCCGGAGACCATGATGACGGGGATCTCGTGCAACCGCGTGTCGGTTTTGATGACGCGCAGGGCGGCCACGCCGTCCATCTCGGGCATCACCACATCGAGCAGCACGAGATCGAACGGCTGTTCGCGCAACAGCTCGAGCGCCTGCCGGCCGTTCTCCGCCACGGTGGCATGATGGCCGAGCAGGTTCAACAGTTGGGCCAGCATCCGGCGGTTGTTGGGGTGATCGTCGGCGACGAGGATCGAGCCGGCGGGGCCGGGATGGGTGGGAACGCCGGTGTCGCTCATGGCCCCTCCCCTCCGATGCATCCGCCCGGATGCCGGTAGAGGACGGCCAGGGCGGTCAGGTCATCCGACTGCGGCGCCCGGCCGTGAACAGGCGAACCGATTCGACGACGCGGCCGATGAGTTCGGCAGGGCCGGTCCCGCCGGAATCCCGCAACACGGTCTCCATCCGCTCGGCGGAGAACTGTTTGCGATGGGCGTCCATCGCCTCGGGGATGCCGTCGGTGTACAGAAAGAGCCGATCGCCCGGTTCGATGCGGACGGTTCGCGTCTCATAGGTAGTCTTCGGGACGATGCCGACGACCAGCCCGCTGCCCGGCAGCGGCTCGACGGTGCCCGCGGCGCGCAAAAGCAAGGGCGGATTGTGGCCGGCGTTGGCGTAGCGCAGCTCGCCCCGGTGGGCGTCCAGCACGGCATAAAACAGCGTCACGAAGCGATCCGCCGACGTGTCGCGCAACAGGAGCCGGTTGACTTCCTCCAGACACGCCCCCGGATCGTCTCCGCGCGGGACACAAGCTCGCAGCAGCGTGCGCGTCACGGCCATGAGCAGGGCGGCCGGCACTCCCTTTCCCGATACGTCGCCAATCACCACGCCCAGCCGGCCCTCGTCGAGCCAGAAATGGTCGTAGAAATCTCCACCCACCTCCTGGGCCGGGATCATGGCCGCGTGCAGGGCGAAGCAGGACCGGCCATCGTCGGCGGGAGGATCGGTCGGCAGGAACGAGCGCTGAATGGACGAGGCGATTTTCAGATCGCGTTCCAGGGCCACCAGCCGATCACGGTCGGCGGCGGCCGTCCGCAGGTGCCGAACCTGCGTCAACGTCTTCTGGACCGTTACCTCGAAATCGTGAAAGTCGATCGGCTTGGTGAGGAAATCAAAAGCGCCCCGGTTCATAGCGGCCCGGATGTTGGGCATGTCGCCGTAGGCCGAGACGATCACGGTGGCCGGGGAGTTGGGTCGTTCTTGCAGCCGGGCCAGGAGCGTCAGGCCGTCCATGACCGGCATGTTGATGTCCGTGACGACGACCTCGATATCGCCGTCCGCCTGGAGCGCCGCCAGCGCCTCCTCGCCGTTGCGCGAAGCGAAAGTCGAACACGCCCTCGCGCATCTCGCGACGAAAGCGCTGGCGGATGAGCAGTTCCACGTCCGGCTCGTCATCGACGATGAGGATTTTACTCGGCATGATGGTCCCATCGACGCCGCCTCTTGGGGAATGGCGGCCCGGAGATTATTGTAAGCGCAGGCGCGGGTCGGTGGGAGGAAGGAGTGTCCGGAGTTGGAGCGATTTTCGCACTTCGCGATTTTGGCGTGCAAGTCCGGGGCAAGGCGTCATACCATAGCGCCGCTACGGGTTGTCACAGTGTTTGGCTTGTTGGGCGGAAGCCTGTGGGGAGGCGGTAACGGCCAGGCGGATCGGTTGGCTGGACTGTCGGAGCGCGGTCTCAGGTACTGTCCATTTGGCAACAGGAGTGCAGAACCGTTTGCCACTCTGCCAAATTCCCGAAGCGTTTGGCAGAGTGGAGTCAGACGCGCAAATTAAATCTGGATAAAGGTTTACGTCCGATCCGGAGGGCGAGACTGCCAAAATGCCAACACCCCCCCGCCTTGGCAAGAGGGCTTCCCGTCACAGGTGGAGGTTCAACTCGATGCGGCCCCAACCCCAGCAGTACCGTCTGGTATGCTACCGCCAAGCAAGCGCAACGCTATGGGATCAGTAAAACCGTTTACGGATGCCGGTTTGTTGGGTTGGGAAGATCCTCAGCAAACAGCAGCCTCGACATACGAATCCGGGTCGAATCTCAAGCTCAACAGATGGTTTACGCGGAGCGCGGGGTTGAAGTACGAAGACGCCTCGCCCGAATCGCAAAAACAATTCCGTCTTCGCGATTCCCGATCCTTTTTCCGGTCCCCTTTTCCACTCGGATTACAAGCCGTCCTCGGTCAAGCCGGCTTCACGCTGGATACTTCGTTGTGTGCCGGCTTTAAGGGGACGATTGCCGTGGATCGGGACGGGGATCGGCCTGCGCGCTCCAGGCCGATTGTAGATATGATGACTTCCCCGAATGCGAGCGAGCGTCCAGCCGTGGCGCTCGAGCGCTCGGCACATCTCCGTGCCGGTGACCCGCTTCATATCTCCACAACCTCGGTGAGATCGCCAGCCTCTCTGCTCGGCTCCTCGACCGGCATCTCCTGCATAACTTCCAACACGCCCTCCAGCGCCTCTCGGATGTTGGTTCGAACTTCCTCCAGTGTTTCACCTTCGGAAGCGCAGCCGGGAAAGCCCGGCACTTCCGCCCAGAAACCGCCCTCCTCCGCTTTATGGATGATGATTTTGAACTTCATGGCTTTTTCCTTTGAATGGTCTCTCTTCTAGCACACAACGGCTGCCCGATCAAGGGTGGTACACGATGGGCATTCGCGATCCGAAGAGGGTGTCAGGAACCTTTTTGGACCGCAAAAGTTCCTGACACTTTTTTCCTCCTTTTTTCCTCCGGCGTGCAGGTTCCGGGTGACGAACCGGGCACGTAGAGCGCTTTCGAGGATGGCATTTGGTTAGCGCCGCTTCGCAGAAGCGCTCTTGACAAAAACGCTTCTGCGAAGCGGCGCTAAACGAAGCCCGTCCTAGGTGAACAGCGCCTCGACGTAGGCTTCCGGGTCGAACGGCTCCAGGTCGTCGAGCTTCTCGCCGACGCCGATGAACTTGACCGGCAGGTCGAGCTTCTGCTTGATGGCGAAGATCGCGCCGCCCTTGGCCGTGCCGTCGAGCTTGGCCAGGATGATGCCGGTGCACTGCACCGTCTTCTTGAACGTCTCCGCCTGGGCGATGGCGTTCTGGCCGGTGGTGGCGTCGAGCACCAGCAGCACCTCGTGCGGCGCGCCGTCGATCTGCTTGCTGACGACGCGGTGGATCTTCTCCAGCTCGCGCATCAGGTGCGTCTGCGTGTGCAGCCGGCCGGCGGTGTCCACGATCAGCACGTCGAAGCCGCGCGCCTTGGCCCGCTCGCAGGCGTCGTGGGCCACGCTGGCCGGGTCGCTGCCCTGCTGGTTCTTGACGATCTCGCAGCCGATCCGCTGGCTCCAGATGGTCAGCTGCTCGACGGCCGCGGCGCGGAAGGTGTCGCAGGCGGCCACCAGCACCTTCTTGCCCTCCGTCTGAAGCAGTCGGCCAGCTTGGCGATGGAGGTCGTCTTGCCCGAGCCGTTGACGCCGGCCACCATGATCACCGTCGGCCCGGCCGGGTTGTAGCGCAGGCCGCTCGCCGGCCGTCAGCATGCTCCTTGAGCTGCTGCTTGACGAACGCCTCGACGTCGCCGGTGATCTCCTTGTCGAGAAACGCCTGGCGGACCTGCTCGACGATCTCGCTGGTGGCCGCCGGTGCCGACGTCGGCGAGGTAGAGGCGCTTCTCCAGCTCGGCGAGGAAGTCGTTGTCGACCTTGCCGCGCAGGCGGAACAGCGAGGCGATGCCGGAGAAGAGGCCGCGCGTCTTGGCCAGCCCTGCTTTGATCTTGTCGAAGATGGCGCGAAAGACCATGAAAACCTACCTCGACGCCCTCTGGCGCAGCCGCTGCCAATTCCTCGGCGGACACCGTACAGGCACCGACGGCCGCGCCGGCCCGGGCCGTGACAGTCGCTGCCGCCGGTGACGGCCAGGCCCAGCTGTGCCGCCCAGCCGCGCAGCTCCAGCACGCGCGAACGGCGCGGACGTCGGGATATTCGACCTCGACCGCGCCCAGGCCCAGGTCGCGGAGCTCGGCCAGGTCTTCCTGTGTGCAATCATAAGGCGGGTGCGCCTAGGCCGCAACGCCGCCCGCGGCGCGGACCAGGGCGAGCGCCTCGGCCACCGGCAGCCGCAGCTTCGGCACCGCCACGCCGGCCGCCGTCGCCCAGCTAGCGGGCGAACGCCTCGCGCACCGTGGCCGACCTGCCCTGGCGCGGACCAGCATCTCGGCCAGGTGCCGCCGGCCCAGCGCTTCGGGCGACCCGGCAGCGCACTGCTCCGCATCGGAAACGGACACGCCGCGGCCGCGCAATCGCTCGATCATCTCGCGGAACCGCTCGACGCGCTGCCGCGCGGATCTCCGCCAGGGCGGCCGTCAGGCCGGCGTGGTCGAGCGCGACGAAATAGCCGAGCAGGTGCAATTCGCGGCCGGCGATGCTCCGCGGTGATCTCGACGCCGGCCACGACTTCGAGCGCCGAGCCGGCCGCGGCGTGCCGGGCTGCGGAGACGCCGCCGAGCGTGTCGTGGTCGGTGACGGCGACGGCGGCCAGGCCGGCGCGGCGGGCGAGATCGACGACCTGGGCCGGCGTGTAGGTGCCGTCGCTGTGGGTGGTGTGGACGTGCAGGTCGGCCCGGCCGGCGGAGGGGCCGCGAGCGGCGAGCTGACAGAGGGCGGTGAACGGTTGGCGTGCGGGCATGTGTCACGCGGGTGGGGCCGCGGGTCTGGCGAAGCCGGTCGAGGACGCCGTTGACGAACGCGGGCGAGTCGGCCGAGCCGTAGCGGCGGGCCAGCTCGATGGCCTCGTCGAGGGCGACGTTGGGCGGCGTGTCGGGCGCGTGCAACAGTTCGTAGGCGCCCAGGCGGAGGACGTTGCGATCGACGGCGGCCATGCGCGGCAGCCGCCAGTTCTCGGCGGCCGCGGTCAGCCGCCGGTCGATGTCGGCCGCTGGGCGACGACGCCGTCGTAGAGGCCGAGGCAGAACGGCATCAGCGTCTCGTCGCGCAGCCGGTCGCGGACGAACCGTTCGAGGATCTGCGCGGTCGAGGCGGGGATTGAGGTCGCGCTGAAACAGCAGTTGCAGGGCCACTTCACGGGCACGGGAGCGTCGGGTCATGGGTGGGGTTGCCAAACTCCTTTCCCTTTCAGGTTAGCGAAAGGGACCGTCGCGGCCAACGCGGATTGACGCGCTCGCCCGGCGACGGATACAACGCACCTCGTCCCGGATGTTCGGGCGGGAGGTGCAACATGCGTATCGGCGTCGTCAGCGATTCACACGGCCGGCGTCTCGCGATGAGTCTGGCCCTTACCGAACTGCGCGAGCGCAACATCACGACGGTCCTGCACTGCGGCGACATCGACGACGCTGAGACCGTGGGGCTGTTTCGCGGTTTCACGTCACATTTCGTCTTCGGCAACTGCGACATCGACAAGGAAGAACTGCGCGCGGCGATCGCCGACATCGGCGGCACGCTGCACGATCACTTCGGCAGCATCGAGCTTGAGGGCGTCAAGATCGCGTTCCTGCACGGCGACGATCACCGCATGATGCGCGACGTGGAGCAGTCGGGGTACTACGATTTCCTGTTCTACGGTCACACGCATCAGGCCGAGGAGCATCACACCGGCCCGACGCGCGTCATCAATCCGGGCGCGCTGCACCGGGCCCGGCCGAAGACCTTTATCATGCTGGATCTGGCCAATGGGGAAGTCGAGTCGGTGGCCGTGAATTGTTAGGACTCTCTCTTATTGGTCAACCGTCCGGGAACCCATAAACTGAAGAGAGAACGTGGGAGTTATCTTCCGCCCATTCCATGAATGAGGAACGAACATGACCCCTGCATCGGTTCCCGGAAAATTGGCCTTGCTGGTCGGCGGCGGTCCCGCCCCGGGGATCAATGGCGTCATCAGCTCCGTGACCATCGAGGCCGTGGAACAGGGCATCGAGGTCATCGGCTTCCGCGACGGCTTTCAATGGCTCGCCCAGGGCGACGCCGACCATTACCGCAAGCTGACCATCGACGACGTGAAGGCCATCCACCTGCGCGGCGGCTCCATCCTCGGCACGTCCCGCACCAACCCGACCAAGTCCGAACAGCACATGCGCAACGTGCTGGACGTGTTCCGCCGGCTCAACGTGACCATGCTCGTGACCATCGGCGGCGACGACACGGCCTACTCGGGCAGCCAGGTTTACCTCAAGGCGGGCGGGGCCATGCGCGTGGCCCATGTGCCGAAAACCATCGACAACGATTTGCCGCTGCCCGGCTCGACGCCGACGTTCGGCTTCGAGACGGCCCGCCAGGTCGGCGTCGGCATCGTCCGCAACCTGGCCGAGGACGGACGCACGACCTCGCGCTGGTATCTCATCATCAGCATGGGCCGGGCGGCCGGCCACCTCGCCCTGGGCATCGGCAAGGCGGCGGCGGCGACGCTGACCATCATCCCGGAGGAGTTCGGCGGCCGGCGCGTCACGCTCGACGAGGTGTGCGACATCATCATCGGCAGCATCATCAAACGGCGGAGCATGCACGCCGGCTACGGCGTGGCCGTCCTGGCCGAGGGATTGCTCGAAGCGATCGGCGAGAAGGGCCTCCTGGAGTGTATGAGCACGGCCCAGCTAGGTCGCTACGGCAAGATCATCCGCGACCCGCACGGCCATCTCCGGCTCGGCGAAATCGAGTTCGGCCGGATGATCAAAGATCGCCTATCCGAGCGGCTGAAGGAATTGAACCTGCCGGTCACGCTGATCGACAAGGATCTCGGCTACGAATTGCGCTGCGCCGACCCGATCCCGTTCGACGCCGAATACACGCGCGACCTCGGCTATGGGGCGGTGAAGTTCCTGCGCTCGGAAGAGGCGAGCAAGTTCGGGGCGATCATCAGCTTCGTGGGCGGCCACCTCGAACCGCTGCCGTTCACGCAGATGATCAACCCGCAGACGGGCCGGATGCAGGCGCGCAAAGTGGATGTCAACGGCGAAGGCTACGAATGCGCTCGCCGTTACATGATCCGTCTGGAGCGGCGCGATTTCGACAACGCCCAGCGCCTTGCTCGCCTGGCCAGTGCGGCGAACATGACGCCCGAACAGTTCCGCCAGCGCTTCGAGTACCTCGTCACGAAGTGAATCGAAACCGCTCTTTTTCTCCGCGACTTAGGACGCCGAGAACGCCTTGCGCAGAAGGGCGAGACTTTTCGGCACGCCCGTGCGCGGATCTTCCTTGCCCTCGAACTCCAGCGAGATGTAGCCAGCATAGCCGGATTTGCGCAGCAGGGCGGCGATGCGGTCGTAGTCCAGGTCGAGGGCGTACCACAATCCGCCGCCGTAGTAGGTCTTCGCCTGTACCAGCACCGCCCGGCTGGCAAGCTTCTCCAGTTTGGCGTAGGGATCTTCCAGGAAATTGCCGGTGTCCAGCGTCACGCGCAGCCACGGCGAGTTGATCGTGTCCACGATGCGGATCAAACCCTCCGGCGTTCGTCCCAGGCCCCAGTGGTTCTCCAGACCGAGCACGACGCCGCACTCCTCCGCCTTCTTCAAACACTGGCCCAGGCCGTCGATCACCCAGCCGAAACCGTCTTCGTCGGTGTAGCCATTCACGGGCGGCTCGATGCCGCGATTTTTCATCAGCTCGTCGAAGTTCTTGCTTGTGCCCCAGGTGCCGGTGTTGACGCGCATTGTCGGAATGCCCATCCGGTACGCCAGTTCGATGCACTTGATGGTATGTTCGACGTTCTTTTGCCGCACTTCCTTCTTGGGCGACAGGAACGTCTGGTGCGTCGAGAAGCCGCACAGGTCCAGGCCGTTGATAAAAGCGCGGCGCTTGATCTGTTGCAGGTCGGCCGTTCGATTCGTCCCGCATCTGGCGATGGAGGATTTCCACGCCGTCGAAACCCATCTCCGCCGCCAGGTCGATGCAGGCTGCGATGTCGCGGAGTTCATTGCGGCGGAATTGCCAGAAGGAATACGTCGAGACGGCGATGCGGTTGGCCCGCTTCGATGGCGGCTTGCTGTCTTCGGGATGCGCTGCGGTCGCGGAAGTCAGCAGGGTGACCCCGGCGGCGGAGCCGGTCAAAAATCGGCGTCGGTCGAGGGACATGGGGAGACTCCTTTACGGTCGAATCTCCCTCCCCCCTTGTGGGGGAGGGTAGGGGTGGGGGGTGAGACGCTTGCTACCCCCACAAGGGGGGAGGGAGAAAGAGAGACCTCCACTACAAAGGGGAGGGCTGTAAATCCGCTGACACTTACTTGTTGATGGCGACCAATATCTTCCGAACGAGGTCCGCCTCCCAGTTATCCGGGAATTTCATACCGTCGCCCAGGCGGACGAACACGAGGTCGAGGCTGGAGACCACGAAGCCATGATTGTTGAGCGCCACCGGCCGTCTGCACCAGGTCGCGCGGGGCGTCCTTGTGACGCGGAAACACCCACCACTGCGCCCCGTAGGTTGGCGTGGCCCGCGTGCTCTGCCAGGCGAAATCGTAATAGGACGACGGCACGATCCGCTTGCCATCCCAATCGCCCCTGTGCAGGGCGAGATAGCAGAAACGGGCGTGTTCGCGCGGCGTCGTCCAGATGCCACTGTAGCCTTGGCTAAAGGGGCCGATCTTGCCCTTGCCGCCCATCTGCGTCCATTTGAGATTCTTCGATGCCGACCGGCTCGAAGATGCGCTCTTTGAGGTAAGGGAGCAGATCCTTGCCGGCCGCGTGGTTGAAGATCAACACGAGATGGGCAACGCCGGCGTTGGAATAAATGAACTTGGTCCCCGGATTGGCCTTGAGCTTCTTGAAGGGCGATTTCTCCGTGTGGCCCAGGGCGATCTCGAACGGCTCGATAGTTGTCGGCACACTTTCGTTGCCGAGGCCCGACGCCATGTTGAGCAAGTGGCGCAGCGTGATCGCGGCCTTGCGCTCGTCGGGCAGAGGCAACGACTCGGGAAGCCATAGATCGTTACAGACCCGGGTATCCAGCGTCAGCATCTTGTCGTCGGGCAGCTTGCCGGCGTCGCTGTCGGCCAGCAGGATGCCGAAGGCCAGGCTCGTGTACGCCTTCGAGCTGGAGTAGATGTTGAACGTCTTGTCGCGGTTTCCGTCCTTGTACCATTCGCCGACGACATAACCCTTGCGGATGACGAGCAGACCGCTGGCGCCTTCGACGGCGGCGTTGTGATCCCAGGCCAATTTGAGCTTGTCCCAATCGACGCCGGCTTTCTGGGCGATGACGGCCTTCTGTTCGTCATTGGGTTCGCCCTTGTCCGGCAACAGAGTGCGCCAGCCGCCCTTGCTTTCGGGCGGTGGAAAGTAATTCGCCAATTGTGCTGGGGCCGGGCGCGTCTCCTGGGTCCACGCCGACGCAGGCGCGAGCAATCCCAGGCTCACGGCGACGATCCAGGCCGTTCTGCGCATGATGCACTCCTTACGGGATCACGGCGGCCCCGTCGGTCGCCGCACACACATAGAGAACGGGTGCAAGTCCCGCGATCGACTGGTAACGATCGGCGACGGCGGACGTGAACCCTTCGACCCCCTCACGGCGAACCAGGGCGACAGCACAACCGCCGAAGCCGGCTCCCGTCATGCGAATGCCGAGGCAAGCCGGGTGCGCCCGGCCGCATTCCACCATGACATCCAGCTCCCGGCTCGAAACGGCGAAGTCATCGCGCAGACTGTCGTGGCTGGCGTTCATGAGCCGTCCCACCTCGGCAGCATCCCCGCGCCGCATGCCCTCGACCGCTCGCAGGGTGCGCTCGTTCTCGGTCACGACATGCCGCGCCCGGCGGCGCGTGAGTTCGTCCAGTCGCTTGGCTTCCTTCTCGAAGCGCTCCCGTGAAACATCGCGCAGGGCGGCGACGCCGAAGGCGCGGGCGGCCGACTCGCACTGGCCCCGTCGTTCGTTATACGCCGAATCGACCAAACCGCGCCGCGTCGCCGTATCCAAAACGATCACCGTGGTTGTCGGCGGAAAAGGCACCGCTTCCGTTCGCAGCGATCGGCAGTCGATGAGCAGTGCGTGCCCGGCTCGTCCCGCCGCGGAAATCATCTGGTCCATGATGCCGCAGCGCACGCCGACCCACTCGTTCTCGGCACGCTGGGCGAGCCTCGCCAGCGCCGCGGCGTCCCACGGTAGGTCTGATACCGCAGCAAATGCGCGGGCCACGGCCAGTTCCAGGGCGGCCGAGGACGACAGGCCGGCGCCGACCGGCACGTCACCAGCCAGGACGCCTTCCCAGCCCCGAAGGGCATGGCCCGCCTCTTGCAATACCCACCCCACACCCTTGACGTATTCGGCCCAGCCTCCATTCGATCGCTCCAGGCAATCGAGCGCGAACGTCGTCGAGTCGGCGAAATCGAGCGAGTGAACGAGGACGTTGTGATCGGCACGCGGCCGCAAGGCGATCCAGACGGCGCGGTCGATGGCCAATGGGAGAACGAAGCCATCGTTGTAATCGGTGTGTTCGCCGATCAGATTGACGCGGCCGGGGGCACGGACGATGAAAGCGGGCGGCGTTCCAAAACGCTGCTCGAATTCGCGGCGGATGAACGGTTCGTCGAAACGCACTCGCGTTCCCCTTGAATCGTCAGGGCACACTCAGCGATTTTCCATTATCGCTGCGACCTAGCTTGAGGATAAAGGGTGCCGCCCGCTTGGCCCATTCGACGGCGGACGGATAATCCGCCGCTTCCGCACCGAAGCAGCTACGCAGCATGTCCGTGTCGATGATGCCGGGGTTGAGCGGGATGGCCGCCAGGCCGTCCGGCAGTTCCTGGGCCAGTGCCAGCGTCAACCCTTCGATGGCGTATTTGCTGGCGCAGTACGGCGCCACCTCCGGCGAGGTCGAGCGCCCCCAGCCGGAGCTGAAATTGACGATCACGCCGCGGCCGCGCTCAATCATGGTCGGGACGAAACTCCGCAGCACGTTGGCCACGCCCTTGATGTTGATGTCGATGAGGCGGTCGAACTCCGTGACCGGCACTTCCCACAACGGCGAATTGGCGTTGATGACGGCCGCGTTGTTGAGGAGCAGGTGGGGCGCGCCGTGCTCGGCGAGCAGGCGCTCGGCCCAGGATCGCACCTGATCGGCCCGCGCCACATCGACGGCGGCGAAATCGTGCGGCGAACCGAAGCGCTGCGCAAGCTAGCCAGTTCCTCGGCGGAACGGCCACAACCGAGAATCGTATGGCCCTGGGCGATGAACGCTTCGGCCAACGCGCGGCCCAGACCGCGCGTCACGCCGGTCAGCACGATGCGTCGCGCCGAGGTCGAAGGCATCCCGAACCTCCCTTTCTCCGCCGCGCAGCGGAGACGGTTCGTCCCCATTGGCACAGCGATTGCAGAGTTTCAGGATAGCACGGTTTCTCGGAAGGAGAAGTGTTATGACCGTCCTTGACTTCGTGATTCTGCTGGTGGTGGCGGGCGTGTGCGGCGCCCTGGGACAGGCGATCGTCGGCTACTCGCGCGGCGGATGCCTCGCTTCCATCGCCGTGGGGTTCATTGGCGCGCTCCTGGGCGCCTGGATCGCCCGATCCCTGGGCCTGCCGGAGATGATCAACGTCGTCATCGGCGACCAGCCTTTTCCCATCATCTGGTCGATTCTCGGCTCCGCCCTGTTTGTGGCCGTCATCGCGCTGATTACCCCCCGGCCGCGGAGCTGGTGGTATCGCCGGCGGAACTGGTAAGACGAGGCGGTCGCTCGGCGAACGGGTTCCGTTACTTTGCCTTCACGTCATAGCAGAGCAGCACATCCTGGTCGCGCAAGTACAGTTTGCTGTTGGCAAGGACCGGATGCGCCAGGCCGGCTTTTCACTGCGGTCGGGCTGCTGGAATCGGCCACGCTCGACGTATTGCTTCGCGCTTGGCTCAATGAGTAGCATGGTGCCGTTCTCGGTGCGGTAATAGAGTCGGCCATCCGCCAGGGCCACCGAGCCTTTCGGCGCCCCGCTCCTGCCCTTGTCGCGCTCGTCCCACAGGACCTTGCCGGTCTGGAAGTCGAGACATACGAGAAAACCACCCTCGTTGCCGCCGTTGGCGCCATACAGGCAGCCGTCCAGGAGGATCATGCCGCCGTGGTGGTTTTGCATCTTCTTCGTGAAATAGATCTCCTCGGCCCTGACGCCACCGCCCGCATCCCTGCTCAGCTTCACCAACCCACCGCCCGTACCGTACGCCGAGGCGGCGAACACCTGGCCGTCGTGGTAGATCGGCGTCGAACAGTTGATCCCCGTGCGGCTGGCGGGCTTGTCATACCTCCAGAGGAACTTCCCGTCGGACGCCGCCACCCCGACGAGGCCGCTCCGGGTGAACTGCACGTACTCGCGCTGCCCGCCGAAGTCGATGGCGATGGTCGAGGCGTAGGCCGGTCCGGGACTGCCCGGAACCTGGCTCTTCCAGATCGTCTTGCCGGTCATCTTGTCGAAGGCCGCCAAGGTTGCGTCCGGGCCGCCGGGGGTGCAGATGACCTTGTCCCCGTCAACGAGCGGCGATTCGCGGTAACTCCAAACGGGTATGCGTCCGCCGAAATCGCGCGTCAGGCTGCGCTGCCAAAGGATCTTGCCATCCCCGACCCGCAGGCAAGCCAGGTCGCCGCCCAGGCCCAGGACGTAGAGCCGGTCCCCATCGACCGTCGGCGTGCAGCCCGGCCCCTCTTTTCCCTGTGGCATGCGCTGCGGGGCCGGCGGTCCCAGGCGCGTCACCCACAGCTCCTTGCCGTCCTTCTCGGACAAGGCCCAGACGACTTCGTCGCCGACGCGATTGCTCATGCCGAAGATCCGCCCGGCGGCGACGGACGGGGCGCCGTAGCCGCCGCCGAGTCCCTGGACTTTCCACGCCAGCGGCGGCCCGTCCTTCGGCCATTCCTGGAGGAGACCGCGTTCCCTGGAGACGGCGTTCCGATCCGGACCCTGCCACTGCGGCCAATCGAACGACCCCGGTGCTCCAGCGAAGGCCGTTGTGCTTGTCAGGACCAACGCGAGACCCCAGGCATAACATTTCATAGACGAATCTCCTTTCGGAAGAGAATACAATTTCTGCCGCTCAGCGGCCGGTCAATCGTTCGTGCTGTTCGGAGTAGCGCGCACCCTGCACCGTGATCTTCGAGGCGGCGTTTTCGATCTCGCGAAGGTCATCGGGAGTCAACTCGACAGAGGCCGCCCCGATGTTCTCTTCCAGGCGATGCAGTTTCGTGGTGCCGGGGATGGGAACGATCCACGGCTTCCGGGCCAGCAGCCAGGCGAGCGCGATCTGGGCCGGCGTCGCCTTCTTCCGTGCCGCGACCTTGCCGAGCAGTTCGACCAGGGCCTGGTTCGCCCGCCGATTCTCCGGGGTGAAGCGCGGGATGGTGTTGCGGAAGTCGGCGCTGTCGAGCGGGGTGTTCTCATCGATCTTGCCCGTGAGGAAGCCCTTGCCCAGCGGGCTGTACGGGACGAAGCCGATGCCCAGTTCTTCGAGCGCCGGCAGCACCTCTTCCTCAGGGCGTCGCCACCATAGCGAGTACTCGCTCTGCACCGCGGCGACCGGCTGCACGGCATGCGCCCGGCGGATCGTCTGCGCCCCCGCCTCGGAAAGCCCGAAATGCCTGACCTTGCCCGCGCGGATCAGAATCCTTCACCGCCCCCGCCACATCCTCGATGGGCACATCTGGATCGACGCGGTGCTGGTAGAACAGATCGATTGTCTCGACCCGCAGTCGCTTGAGCGAGGCCTCGGCCACCTCCTTGATGTGCTCCGGCCGGCTGTCCAGGCCGACCGACTTGCGGCTTGTCGGATCGATCTTCCACCCAAACTTGGTGGCGATCACCACCCGCCCGCGGAACGGCTCCAGCGCCTCGCCCACGAGTTCCTCGTTCGTGAACGCGCCGTACACCTCGGCGGTGTCGAAGAACGTGACGCCGCGCTCCACCGCCGTCCGGATCAGGGCGATCGCCTCCCGCTTGTCCATCGGCGGGCCGTAGCCGAAGCTCATGCCCATGCAGCCCAGCCCGATGGCCGACACTTCCAGGTTGCCCTTTCCAAGTTTGCGCTTCTGCATTGGTGTTTCCTTCATGGCAATTCCGACAGGTCGTATCCCGGCTTCTTGTAAAGCTGTTCCGGCTTGCTCTCGATGTCCGGCTTGTAGACCTTCTCCGCCCAGTCACGCGCCTCGACTTCCTCCATCGCGACCGAGACGGACTCCTCGCCGTAGCCCAGGACGTCCATCACGTCTTGAGCGATTCGTTCGGCGAGCCGGCTCTTCTGTGCTTCCGATTTTCCCGGCCAGAGTTTGACGATCACATGCGGCATTGTTGACCCCTTTTATCTCTTGCACCCTTTTGGGACCACGAATCAAACGACCGTCATCCCGCCGTCCACCGTAAGGGCGTGGCCGACGACGTAACTCGCCCCCGGACTGCACAGCCACAGCACGGCCGAGGCGATCTCTTCGGGTCTTCCGGCACGGCCGATGGGAACCTGCTTCGCTATCTCGGCGTAGGCTCGCTCATCCCCGTTGACGACATCGCGGGCGATCTGCGTGTCGATCAGGCCGGGATTGACCGCGTTGACGCGGATGCCACGCCGGACGTATTCGAGCGCGGCCGTCCGCGTCAGGCCGACCACCCCGTGCTTGGAGGCGATGTAGGACGCGATGCCGGGGTTGCCGGTCAACGCGCCGACCGAGGCGTTGTTGACGATCGCGCCGCTGCCCTGGCGGTCCATCTGCCGCAGCTCGTGCTTCATGCAGCTCCACACGCCCCGCAGGTTGACCCCGATCACGCGGTCGAAGTCCTCGCGGGTGCTGTCGGCGGTCGGGGCGATCCGGGCCATGACCCCCGCGTTGTTAAACGCGGCGTCGAGCCGGCCGAACGCGGCGACGGCGCGGTCCACCATCGAGGCCACCTGGGCGTCGTCGCTCACGTCGCAACGGACGGCGAGGGCCTTATGGCCGGCGGCGACGAGCTTCTCTGCCGCCGCCTTCACCGCGTCCTCTTTGAAGTCCGCCAGCACGACGGCCGCGCCCGCCTCCACGAACGCCCGCGCCGTCGCCAGCCCCATACCGGATGCGGCCCCGGTGACGAGCGCAACTTTGCCGCTGAAATCCAACGGATTGTTCATGAGGTAATTCCTCTTTCCGTGTACTGTTCGTCGCCGACCTTTTCCATCCAGTCCACCATTTTGCCGTCGAGCTTCTCCTGGATGGCGAGGTGCGTCATCGCCGTCGTCGGCGCAGCGCCGTGCCAGTGCTTTTCGCCCGGGGCAAACCAGATCACGTCCCCAGGCCGGATTTCCTCGATCGGCCCGCCCCAGCGCTGCGCCCGACCACAGCCGGCCGTCACGATCAAGGTCTGGCCCAGCGGATGTGTGTGCCACGCCGTCCGGGCACCCGGCTCGAAGGTGACACTAGCGCCGGCAACACGCCCCGGAGCGGGTGCGTCGAATAGCGGATCGATGCGAACCGTGCCGGTGAACCAATCCGCCGGCCCCTTGCCGGAAGGCCGGGAGCCACTTCTCTGGATGTCCATTTTCTAACCTCCTTCACGTTGATCGACGGCGATGGCATTCACTGGTGGGGCAGCAACGATCAGACGCCGTCTTTCCGGGACTCGTCTACCCGCTCGGCCGTGCTGCCGGTCACTGCCGCTCGACAAAGGGATTGTAGGCTTGGTCACAGAAGGCCCGGTAGCACGATCGTCCTGGACTCTTGCCTAATCCTCCACGACCTCTGAGAACGTTCATGACCGCGAGCGCTCGTGGCGGGTATACTGGTGAGAGGCGATGGCTGTCGCTCTTGACGACCGGGGAGGAGTTACTTATAGTCAACAGCGTGCAGAATGGATTGTTTGCCGTTCCTGGAGCAAGGACAGCCGCATGCGAGCCAGAAAAAAGAAACCTGACTACACCAAAGCGCACGGAGTCCACTACACCCCGCCGAAACTCGCGGCATTCCTTGCTGATATCACGGCTGCGGCAGTTCGGCATGTCGCCGGCCCGTTTCGGGTTCTCGATCCTTCCTGTGGGGACGGCAGCTTGCTGGTCGCAATTACGAATACTCTCCCCAAGTCTGTGCGTCATTGGTTAACTATCGAGGGTTACGAGACTGACGCGCGGGAATTGGCAAAGGCCGGAGCGTCTCTTGCGCAGCTAGGTATCGGGAGTGTCGTCCTTCACAATCGCGATTTCTTGTCGGAAGATGGGGTCGGCAGTCTAGCCGAATCTCGTGGATTGTTCGACGAAGAACCAGCCCAACAATACGACCTAGTGATCGCCAATCCGCCATACGTGCGGACGCAGGTCATGGGGGCGAAGAAGTCGCAAGCCCTCTCTCGGCAGTTCGGGCTCACCGGGCGGGTTGACCTCTATCATGCTTTTGCAATAGCTATAACCTCCGTGTTGAAACCGGGCGGAGTTGTCGGCCTACTGACCTCGAACCGGTTCCTGACGATCAAGTCTGGGGCTTCCTTGCGAGAAATGTTCTCCTCGCATTTCGAGATCGAAGCGGTTTACGACCTCGGCGACACGAAGCTGTTTACGGCTGCTGTTCTGCCGGTGATCATCGTGGCTCGTAAAGGCAAAACCCAATCCCGCCCTTGTTGCGAATTCCACTGGATTTACGAGCACCGGAATGGGCCAGAGAGAGCGCCGGCCAGCCGGGATTCCGTTCTGTCAGCCCTGCGGGATAACGAGTTGAGCGGCCTCGTGGAAACGCCCTCCGGAGCCTTTTATATCCAGCGAGGCAAGCTCGCGATTCAATCTGAGATGTGGACGTTATCGAATACCGAAACGAACGAATGGCTGGAAACCGTGGCGGCACGGCAGGTGGCCACGTTTGGTGATCTCGCGAAGGTGCGGGTGGGTATCAAGTCAACCGCCGATGAAGTCTTCGTGCGGGATAAATGGGAGGGTCTGCCGGCGGATATTCAACCGGAGGCGGAACTCCTCCATCCCCTGCTAACTCATCGCGAAGCCGCTCGGTGGCTGCCAAGACCGGCTGCAAAGCGGGTCCTTTACCCGCATGTGAAGGAGTACGGCAAGCGATCTGCCATCGAGCTAGCCGATTATCCGAAGGCGGCGGCCTATTTCGAGCGGCACAAGGCTCGGCTTACCCGCAGGAAATACGTGATTGACGGAGGCAGGAAGTGGTACGAAATCTGGGTGCCGCACAATCCAGATGATTGGGTGAAACCGAAGATCGCGTACCCGGACATCTCGGAATACCCACGTTTCTTCTTCGATGCCAGCGGGTCAATAATTCAAGGGGACTGTTACTGGATTACGCTGAATGACAAGACAGACGCAGATTGGCTGCTGTTGATGCTGGCCGTTGCAAATTCGACCTTCATCACGAAATACTACGATGCCCAGTTCCATAACAAGCTGTATGCCGGCCGGCGGCGGTTCATGACTCAGTACGTCGCCAAGTTTCCACTGCCTGACTTGGCTGCTTCTCACCGAATCGTGGAAGAAGTCTCGAAGCTTTTGAAGAAAGGCGAGGCAACCGAAGCCGTGGAACGCGGAATCAATCGGTTTGTCTGGGAGGCATTCGGCTTAGCCGAAGAAGTCCCTTGGCTGGGGAATCTGTAACTCTTTGGTTAGTGACCACGCCACCAAACCGCGTGAAGAAGCTGAAGAAGTCGGCACCGGTGCTTGGAACGACGTGGCCCACCTGGATGTTGCTCCCCTCATTGACCCCATAAAAATTCCGGAGGCACGCATGGAGCGGGTACCATTCGCGGCGAGGTGCTATCGTGCTGGTGGCCAGTCTCTCTTGGCAAACTAAGCGCGATCACCTTGAGTTGTAAATCGGCCGGCCTGTCACGTTGGCGTTCCTGTCACCTTGGCGTTTGGTACAAGGTCTCCTCGGTTCATGTGTATCGAGGATTGAATACCGCCTGGCCATCGAAGCGATCGAAGAAAGCCATCGGAATTGATCGCTGGCATTTGAAGCTCTTGTCGGCGACGTAGACAAAATGCTCTGCCAGACGTTTCCCGGGGCATAACACCGCGCCTTGGCAAATGCCTGTTTTTGGATCGGTTAATGCGATCAGATAACGAATCGACTTCGTTGAGAAATTCAAGCAGTTGTTAATGGGTTCGTCAAATTGCGGCGAGAACTGCCCGAGATCGACGGGCAATTGGTTAGCGCCCTCGGTCGCCTTGTCCGACTGACCTGTCCCACAGAGCGCAGCTGCACTCCGGGTTTTTTGCTATCTTGCCTGCATGGACGAACCCGCTTGTTCAGGCTGCCAGGCGTTGCAACGCCGCGTCGCCGAACTGGAAGCCCAGGTCGAGCGACTTACCCGCCTGCTCGAACAGCAGCAGCGCCGGCAAGCGTCAGGCAGCCCCTTTTGCTAAAGGCCTTCCCAAGCCCAACCCCAAGAAGCCGGGACGCAAACCCGGAAAGGACTACGGCACCAAGGCGCATCGGCCGCCGCCGGAACGCATCGACGAGGTCCACGAGGCTCCCTTACCCGAGGCTTGCCCCGACTGTGGGGGTCCAATCGAGCCAACTCACGTCGATCAGCAGTATCAGGTCGAGATCCCACGACAGCCGGTCCACCGCCAATTTAACATCCACGTCGGCTGTTGTCGGCGGTGCCACCGGCGCGTTCAGGGCCGACATGCCTTGCAGACCTCCGACGCTCTGGGGGCTGCGGCGTCGCAACTGGGGCCGGACGCTCAGGCCACGGTCGTCGAGTTGAACAAGCAAGCGGGTCTGTCGCACGGCAAGGTGAGCCGCGTCTTGGAGAGCTTATTTGGCATCTCCCTGACACCGGGCGGCAGCGTCCACACCGTCTTGCGAGCAGCGCGGCGCTGCGAGCCGGTCTACGAAACAATCTGTCAGTCGGTCGCGCGGTCTGCCTGGGTTGTTCCCGACGAAACCGGCTGGCATGTCGGCGGCTGGGGTGCCTGGCTGCATGCGCTGGTAAGCGCCGAGGCGACCGCCTACGTCATCGACCCGACCCGCTCCGGTGCCGTGGCCGAGCGTCTGATCGGCGCAGACTACGCTGGAGTGATGATTCACGACGGCTGGTCGCCCTACGACAACTTTGAGCAAGCGCGCCATCAACAGTGCCTGGGCCACCTTCTACGTCGCTGTCACGAGATGCTCCAGAGTGCCGCGGCCGGCGCGGTGCGGTTCCCACGACGGATCAAGGAGCTACTGCTAGCGGCCCTGGGCCTGCGCGATCGCCATGCCGCGGGCCAGGTCAGCGATCATGGTCTGGCAGTGGCGCGAGGCCGGCTGGACAACGAACTGGCCGATGCCATATTCCCCCTCAAGAGCAACGCGGCCAACGAGCGGCTGGCGCAGCACTTGTGGAACCACCGCGATCAGCTCCTGACGTTTTTGCATGTGCCGGGTCTGGACGCCACCAACTGGCGAGCGGAGTTGGCCATCCGCTTCGGCGTCATTTTACGCAAGGTCTGGGGAGGCAACCGGACTTGGGTAGGAGCGCGAGCGCAAGCGGTGCTGATGTCGGTATGGCGAACATGCTGGCAGCAGGGACGTTCGGCCCTAGACTTCCTCAGCCAGTTCCTTCGCGGTGAATCGGTGATCCTATCCTTGCCCCCGTGACCCACCTGGTGACAACTCACGCAACTTGCAAAAGTTCTTTCGCCAACGACTATCTGCTGATACCATGCGCCAATCAAATGCGATCAGGAGAAGGCAGCTATGGCGCTCGTTTTCAGGGGTAAAAGCCGCTGCCCGATTTGTGGCGACGTAATCGGGCAAGAGGACGATATTGTGGCAACCACGCATTTCATCACAGGCCGAGAAGACCCACTTTGGCGATTCTCGGACGCTGCAATGCACAAGAAGTGTTTTCTCAGTTGGGAGCTGAGGGAAACATTTGTTGCCCAATTCAACGCCGAGATGGGAGCAATTACCTGGGGAAACGGTACTTTTCACGAGATGCAACCGGACGGGAGTATTCTCTCGAAGAAGCGAGAAGCGTGAGGCGACGACCGGATTAACGGCCCGCTGAACGAAGCTGCTAGAGAGGAACACGCTAATCAAATACATCGACGGTTGGAGCATCCTGGACTTTGACCTCCAATGCTTGATGGCGAATGTCCGGGTAGTCGCCAATCAGCACGTCCGCATCTGTTACGTTGTAACCCAGGCCAGACGCCACAATCTTCTCCAGTTGCTGGCCGCGAGTCTTGGTTGCACTGGGTTCGATCCGTCTTCCGATAAGTTGTGCCTGCGCGAAGTCTCGGATCGCGTCCAGGCGCACGGTTGTCTCGGCAGTAGGGGCATCATGGATTCGAGCGGTCTGCTGAATGACCCGTTTGCTGAACTTCCGTGATAGAGCAGCGTCGTCAGGATGGAACAGTATCGGCGGATTCATTGACAACACCTGTTGTCGGGCGCACGGAAGAATGATGAGTTGCTCCTTGACAGTCGGCTTCCCGAATTTCCCGAAGTGCTGGACGATGTACTCCGGCGTCGCAACGATGATGGCCCGAAT
The DNA here is from genome assembly GCA_963767535.1 of uncultured Planctomycetota bacterium. Classification (GTDB taxonomy): domain Bacteria; phylum Planctomycetota; class Planctomycetia; order Gemmatales; family Gemmataceae; genus JAJPHU01. The sequence continues at coordinate 1,260,063 of CAVYEC010000002.1, read as the reverse complement.
GTTATGGCGGCTGACGTCGATTCGCACGAGGATGATTCGGACGTCATTTGCGCAAGAGGGTTCCGTCGCTATATTCGATCTGCGGAATCGGCTCAGAGGGGTTCCGATTCCATACCTGCAAATTGTAGGAAGTGCCGGAGGTCACGATGTAGGTATCGACGAATTCCCGGAGTAGGCGTGGGACGCCCTTCCTCTTTGGGGGCACGATTCGCCAGGCCCCGTCGGCAGCTGGCGTCGGCAAATTGGTGGACTTCTCTAAGACACGAGCAACGGTCTTTCTCAGGTTGGAACCGTCAGTACGAGTCTTGCGGGTCAACTGAAATGGCTTGGCCAGGAGCGAGCGAGCAGGCGCACAATTTCCTCGCCGGAAGAGAGTTCATTTTTGGACGCTGGCGGAATTGTAATCGGTCGCTTCATTTCCGTAGATCGTTAAGTGGGATGCCCGAGTTGCCGACACGAGCGGTCCGTCCACATCGCACACGCAAAGAGGATCGCGGGAGCCTTATAATCCCTCCGTAAGTTCTGAAATGGTCGTATCTAGCACGTCGGCAATGACCTTGATGTTCCGCAGGGAGAGGTTGCGCTTTCCGCGCTCAATCCCGCTGATATAAGTGCGGTCTAGCTTGCACTTGGCAGCGAATTTCTCCTGCGAAACGCCCATCTTGACTCGTCGCTCTCGCACGCGCATCCCGAACCCTTCGAGAATGTCCATATTCCGGATCCCCGAAGGAAGAGCGTAAAAAGCCATTGACGATGGGTCCACGGACTATGTGCCAACGGACTTTGAGTCACAAGATGCCATCGGCTGTTTGGCGGGGATCCATGAGGAAGAATACTCAGCCGGTCCTTTGCCGGAAGACTGTGAGCCAGATCTTTTTTTGATGTCCAATTTCTGAGTTCCCCAATTTGACTCCTTGCAACTCTACCGCTGGAAACAGTCAAGCGGCAGGCGGCGATGGACGGCGAGTACCGCTAGCTGTTGCCGGAAGAGTTGTTCCGGCGGTATGCTGGATGCAGCCAGTCTTCTGTGAGGACAGACCATGCCAACCGTCATTGTGGAAAACGTACCGCCGGAGGTCTACGAAAGGCTGCAACGGCGAGCGGCGGCAGACCGGCTTTCACTTCCGGAAGTGATGCTGCACCTGGTCCGAGAGGCATTGCGAGAAACCGCTCCCGCCCCGCGTCTGCCGGACTTCATCCCCGGTGAGGAGGTTCCGGTTCCTTGTGACTTGCCCCGATCCAGTCAGCCCGTAGTCGTTATGACTTACCGCAGTCAGCCGCGTTTGCCGGATCCTCTCCCGGAGTAAGACACTGGAGCTTGAGGAACAGTCGTGGCACCAAACGAACTGGCAAAACTCGCGTCCGCAATCGAGCGTCAGGCGGCCGCGGACGGTGGGTATGACACGGCGGTGCCCGCACTCAAGCTTTCTCGGTTCTCGGCGCCCTCGGACCTCGTCGCCCTCGTGTACGAGCCTTCCCTGTGTGTCGTCGCCCAGGGCGCAAAGGAGGTGCTGCTCGCGGACGAGGCGTACCGCCTCGACCCCGCCCAGTCGCTGCTCGTGTCGGTCGATCTCCCCGTCGCCGCCCGCGTGATCGAGGCGTCGCCGGGACGGCCGTACCTGGGGGTTCGCATCGCGCTCGACCCGGCCGTGGTCGGCGAACTCCTGGCTGACGGCACGACCGCCCCGCCGCTCGGCCCGCCCGCAAGGGCGATTGCCGTGACTCCGGTCGAGCCGTCACTTCTCGACGCCGTCACCCGCCTCGTGGCCCTCCTCGACTCGCCACAGGACATCGTGCCGCTGGCGCCGCTCGTGCTCCGCGAGATCACCTACCGTGTGCTCGCCGGCCCGCAAGGGTCGCGGCTGCGCCAGATCGCCGCAGCCGGCGCCCCGGCCCAGCGGATTGCGCGGGCGATTCGCTGGCTGAAAGACCACTTCGCGGCCCCGCTCCGGATCGAGTCGCTGGCGAAGCAGGTGCGGATGAGTCCGTCGGCGTTTCACCTGCACTTCAAGGCCGTGACGGCGATGAGTCCGCTCCAGTACCAGAAGCGGCTGCGCTTGCAGGAGGCCCGACGGCTGATGCTGGGCGAGGGGCTCGACGCGGCCGAGGCCGCGTTCCGGGTCGGGTACGAAAGTCCCGTCCCAGTTCAGCCGCGAGTACCGGCGGATGTTCGGCGCCCCGCCGCGCCAGGACGTGGCCACACTCCGGGTCGAATCGCAGCCGGCGAAGGGGCAGTTCCATCGAGGCCGGGAGGAACCAATCCGCCCAGGACATCGAGTTCATGGCGTCCTGGCCCATCCTCTTGCTCGACAGGGATAAGCCGCGGCCCAGAGTGCGTTCGCGTTTCGGATTGGTGGTTGACTTGCTTCGCAGGAGCCTCCTGGCATCGGCCGTTGGGTCGCGGGGGCCAGGATGTTGGGAGTTTCCGTCCTCCTATTACGGGAAGTCGTCTTCCCGGAAAGAGGGTGTTGGCAATTTGGCAGTCTGGCAGTCTCGCCCTCCGTATAGGACGTTAACCTTGAACCGGATTGGAGTTGTGTGTCAAAACCCACTCTGCCAAACGCTTTGGGAATTTGGCAGAGTGGCAACCGACTGAGCCAGCCGCCAACGTCTCAAGCACGCCGGGCAGGCGTGTTGCAAAACGCTACACCCTCTCGCTCAGCGCTCGAATTGATGCGCGGAGGTCCGAAAGACCGGTGGCCCATTCTCAGAACCAATTCTCCTTATCGACGATATTCTGAAGCGAATCGCCATGCACGAAACGACGGATGTTTTCGAGCAGCACGCCCAGATGGCGCTCGGCGATGCGCGGCGAGAAGCCGGCCACATGCGGCGTCAGGATGACCCTGTCGCCCATGCCCCACAAGGGGTGATCGGCCGGCAGCGGCTCTGTCTCGAACACGTCCAGTCCCGCGCCGGCGATCTCGCCGGCTTTCAGGGCGGCGGTTAAATCTTCCAGATCGACAATCGCGCCGCGGCCGATGTTGATGAGGTAGGCCGTGCGCTTCATCTGCCGAAACTGGGGCCGGCGGAACATCTTGACGGTGTCGGGCGTGTGCGGGGCGGCGATGACGACGAAATCGCTTTGCGCCAGGAGATCCGGCAGGCGATCGACCGGCCAGAGCGCCTCGATGCCCGGCGGCGCCTCCGTCCGCACTGGATCGACCGCCAGCACGCACATGCCGAAGGCCAGGCCGCGGCGCACGACTTCCGAACCGATGGCACCCAGGCCGACGATGCCGAGCGTGGCGTCGCCCAGGTGCATGTGGGCACGGTCGATGGCGTTGACGATGCCAGGTCCGGTGGTGAAGGAGGCCCGCGCCTCCTCGCCGCCGATCGGGGCCCAATGGGCGTCCCTTTGCTGGAGGATGTACCGATGCAGGTTGCGCGCGAAACAGAGGATGTAGCCGAACACCTGGTCGGCGATCACGTCGGAGAACAGGCCGCGCATGTTGGTCAGGACGCACGGATGCGCGATCAGTTCGGGAAAAACATAATGCTCCAGGCTGGCCGTCGGCGACTGCACCCAGCGGAGCCGGCGGGCGGCGGCCAGCAAGGGCGGCGTGATCTTGCCGAAGAACGCATCCGCGTCCGGCATGTGCGCCAGCGCTTCGCACTCATTCGCGGCGTTGATAACGGTCATGCCGGCGGCCTCGGCGACGATGCGCTTCAGGCGGGCGTCTTCGACGGGTGGATGAAGGACCAGTTTCATGCTTTCACAGGGATTCGAGGAAGGCGATGAGATCGTGTCTTTGGGCGGGAGTCAGGGCTTTGCCGCCCAGCTTTTCCGGTGCGTGCGGCCCTTGCAAGAGTTCCTCCAGCGTCGCGGCCCGGCCGTCGTGTAGATAAGGACCTCGTTCCCACACGCCGCGCAGTGACGGCGGGTTCCAGCGCGGGTAGGGACTCCCATCCGCATCCAGTTTCACGTCGTAAGTGTGTTCCGAGGTGTACTCCGAGCCGGCGTGACAATGGGCGCATTTCGCCGCGCCCTCGAAGAGAGCCTGACCGCGCTTCGCCGCCGGTGACAGTTGATTGCCAGCGAGTCGGTGCGGGTTGGGTGGATGATCGAGTGTGCCGAGGAATGCGACGACGGCGCGGACCTCGTCGGCCGTCGGTTTGGGTCCGAACATCGTCTCGGTGTAGGATTTCTCGACCGCCGCGCCGAGGTCTTTCTGCCAGCCGTGCCACGTCCACGGCGCCGTCCGCGCGACGCCGTACAGACTCGGCGTCAGCTTGGGGTTGCCGTAGGAATCGTCGTTGAGCGTGTCGAAGGTCAGGCCGCAGGTGTGGCCGTCCACATGGCACGTCTGACAACTGAACCATTGGTTGTGCGAGCGCTTGGCGTCGTAAAACAGCGCCTCGCCCTGCCGAGCGAGCGACGGGTGTTCGGGTCCGCCCAGCGCGATCGTTCGGACCACCCGTTCGGCACGGACATCGACGATTTGCAGCGCATCGTTCAGATAATTGGCCACCACCGCTTGCGAACTGCCGGGCAGGAAAGCCAAAGCCAGCGGGCGACCTTCCAGCGCCAGGCGACGCAGTTTGCCATCGTCTTGCGTCAGGCTCGGATGGAGGAACTCGCCCGGCTCACCGCCCGTCCATGGCAACGCCGACGCCTCGAAGATCAGCATTTCATGCGTGCCGCCGGCCGTGACGGCAAGAAATCGTCCCGTGGGATCGAACGCGGTGCCGTGCGGATCGCCGACCGCTTGCCCGTGTTTGTCCAGCGCGATCTGTTCCAGCGGCGGCACCGCCTTGGGATCGAGCGGCAACCGCGTTAGCCGGCTGTCCGTCACCCAGCCCTTGTCGATGTTCTCGCGCGAGACGGGGAAGGAACGCTTGATGACGTGCGCAGATCACCGACCGGCCATCCGGTGCGAACGCCAAACTTCGCAGATTAAAGGCGTCTTCGATTTTTCGCGTCCAGGCGAGTTGTCCGGTCGTTAAATCCCACAAGCGCACCTGGGCGGAGCGACTGCTGGACGCGACCAGCCAGCGGCCATCCGGCGAGACGGCCAGATGACGCGGCTCGCGCGGGGCGGGCCAACGCTGGGTGATCTTGCGGCTCACCCAATCGACGGACACGATCGCATCCTCGCCGGCCAGGGCGACGTGGAGCCGGCCATCCGGCGCGCAAACGAGGCCGCGCGGCTGAACGCCGATCGGCACAACACTGCATGATTTCAAGGTCGTTCCGTCGATCTCGAACAGCGAGAGGCTGCCCGACCAGAGATTGCTGACAGCCGCGTGCCGGCCATCGGATGAACATGCCACCCCCACGGGCTTGCGGCCGCACGGCAATTCATTCAACACCTTGCCGGACGACAAATCCACCAGAGATACGGAATTCGCCGTGTGATTGGCAGTCAGGGCGAGCCGGCCTCCCGGCAGCAACGCCACATCCACCGGACTGCGATGCGATTGCTCGCGAGGCGCGGGACGGACGGCAGATGGCGACAACAGGGCGAGGGTCAGGATCAGCGCCAAAGCGCCGGCGAAGATCGGTCGCATGGTTGCAACTCCTCACCAGCCCGCAATGCCGTCAAGGGCAACCCTTGCTGGCGCTGCGGGCTGGTAATGGGGTCATTGCGCCGCCTTTTCCGGCACGTTCACGACGACCAGGCGTTTCGGCGCCTTGCCGACCGGGATGCGGGCCGTCACCTTCTTCCTCCCCGTATCGACCACGGCCACTGTGTTGGCGTCGCGGGCCGACACATAGCACGTCTTGCCGTTGGGAATGAACGTCAGCCAGTAGAGGGGCGAGCCGATGGGGATGGTTGCGATCTGCTTCGGCGTGTCGCCGGTGATGTCGTACACATGAACGTCGCCATGCTGCACGTCGCATTCCCAGATTTCCTTCTGATCGGGACGGATGCCGAGGCCGTGACTGCGGCTGGCGACCCTGCGCTGCTGGGCGGGCAAATCGGCCGGCACGCGATGGATCATTTTACGCTGGGCGATGTCGGCGACCTCGATACCGACCAGGCCATCGACCTCGACATACAGACGTTTCTCGTCCGCGCTCAGGGCGATCGGCCGGACCACGTTGCTGAACGGGATCTCGCCGACTATCTCTTGCTTCGCCACGTCCACGACGGATACTTTCTTGGGAGACCCCATCGGCGCCAGGTACATGTGTTTGCCGTCGGGCGAGCAGAGCGTGTTGTGCGGTCGGCCTCCGGTGTAAATGCGTTTCTGCACCTTGGCGCCCGCGACATCGACCACGTCCCAGTAACCGTCTTCGCACGGGACGTAAGCGGTCTTGCCGTCCGGCGTGACGGCGAGTTGGTTCGGTGCGGGGCCGACCTCCATGCGCCGCGTGATGCGGTCGGTCTGCGGGTCGATCCACACGAGTTCGCCTGGCTTGCGTCCCTCGATGGTGACGAGAATAAAATCGCGGGCCTCGGGCACGGCGATGCCGTGCGGATGGGGGCCGACTTCGATGCGGCCGATCGGCCGGTTGGTGGCGACATCAATGACCGTCACATCGTCGCCGGCGCTGTTGGTGACATAGAGCTTTTGGTGAACCTTGGCGTCCGGGACGGCTGAGACGGGACAAACATAAATCAGGCCGAGCAGGAAGGCGCACAGGCAGCGAGACATGAAGGGATCTCCTTGCGGGGGCGAATGAGCGGGATACGGGCGGATGGTTGCCAGCGTAGCCGATTGGTCGCGGATAGCAAGAGGATAGCGGCGATGGTGCCCAAGATGGTTTTGACCGGAGGTCCGTGCGCGGGCAAGACAAGCTGCCTCCGTGCGATCCGCGAGCGGTTCGGCGAACACGTCATCACCGTGCCGGAGACGGCCACGCTGGTCCTCGGCAGCGGCTTTCCGCCGCCCGGCCATGAACGCATTCAGTGCCCCACGGACGAATGGGCTCGCGCCTTTCAGGGAACCATTTTGGCGATCCAGCAGGAAATGGAAGCGTCGTTCGAGCGCCTGGCCCACGATTGCAAAGTGCGGCTGATCGTCTGCGATCGCGGCGTGCTCGACGGGGCGGCCTACTGGCCCGGTGGACGCGAGTCGTTCCTGCGGCACTTCGGACAGTCTCTCGACGAGTGCTTCGCGCGCTACCAGGCCGTGCTGCACCTGCGATCATTGGCCGAAGCGCATCCGCACCTGTACGGCAGCGAAGGCAACCTCATCCGCTACGAATGTGCGAGTGACGCTTTGCGAGTCGAGCAAGCGGTACGGGCCGTGTGGAAGGGACATCCGGGTCTGACAATCATCCCCGCGGAGGTTGATCCGCAAGTGAAGATCGACCGCGTGCTGGAGTGCGTTCGGGCGTTGTTATAAGCGGCTCACACTTCGAGCAGCTCGGCGAGTCCGGCGGCGACGATTTGCCGGCCGGTGACATATTCGCTGTTGGCGGTCCAGGCGCGGACCTGCTCCTCGGCGGCACCGAACAGACGCGCTTGTAGGTCGTCGATGTCCTTCTCCATTTCCGCGAAGTGGCGGGACCAGTGGGCCGCCTCGGCCGAGCCGATGCGTTTCTCGCTCTGCCAGCGCATGCGGTGGAACAGGAGCGTGCTATAGGGCGTGACGAGACGGCGGCGGCAGCCGGCGAACAAGAGCAGGGCCGCCGACGAACATTCGCCCAGCACCACGGCCGTCCCCTCGATCGCGCGGTGCTTCATCAGCGTCAGCACTGCCAACGCACCGAAGACGCTGCCGCCGGCCGAGTCGATGTAAAAAACACAGTGGCCGCGCGGCGGCACTTCCAAGAGCGATTTGATGACCTCCTGCTCCCAGTCATCGACCTCGCCGACGACAGCGATCTCGTTCGCGGGTTTGCGCGGTTTGCTTTTGGACATGCTGAGGAATGTAAGGACGGCCGCGGAGGCGGCAAGGGGCGTCGGCGCGTCCCTTGCTGGCGCTGCGGGCTGGTAAAGACTCCTGACATGGAAACTCCCCTCGCCATCTGGGACAATACATTCTCGGCAGACGATGGAATGGAAACATGCAGACTGTCTCACGCTTTGAAGCGAACTTGTTGCGGCTGTTGTGGTACTTCTTGCGCCGCGAGCCGCCGGAGCTGGCCTTGCCACTGATCGAGACACGCTGCGCCGCCCCATCGTGCCTGAATCGCTTGGCCGTGAATCTGGTGAAGGACGCGCTAAGCAAGGGCTGCGTCTTTTTGCTGGCCCAGCGCGGCGGTTGGCGGCGCGAACGCTTCCTGCGCGACGGGCGCGTGGTCGAAGGTCGGCTGTGGGAGCGGACGCCGTCGGCCGAGTTGGGGTTGAAGTTCTCGGCCCACACACTGAGCTTTCTCATCTGGATCACGGCCCACCGCCCCGGTGACAAGGACTCGCCCTGGAAGCCGCCCGAGGGAGATTCTGACGCCCGGCGATCGTATCCTGCTGTTCTTCGCGCTCGAAGGTCTGCGGCGCCTTGCAGACGGGCGGGGCGTGTCGGCGCTGCGGCAGGAGCAGCCGTTTTTGGAACACGGGCTGTGCTGGCTGGCCTATCCCGAAGATTACATGACGGCCCCGATCGGCGCCCGGCCCAACTTCGAGCCCTGGACAAACGGAGTCGGCGCGTTCATGCTGGAGGCTTTGCAGCCGGAACTGGTCCGGCGCTGGATCGAGGTGGAGAGCGGCAAGGAGCGCATCGTCGAGTCGCAGGCCATGCGCGTTCTCGGCCTATCGCAAGAGCGCGTCCTGACGGCGTTTCTCGACGCGGTCGAGCAGGCCGGCCGAATGGACCTGGCGCGATTCCTGCTCCAAGCGGCGGTGGTACTGGTAGGGCCGCACGCCCACGCCGGCATGTGGACGGGGCGATTGCAGATGGCCGGCGAGCGGGTCGCGGATCGCGCCGCCACCTACCAGGCGGCCACGATTTTCCTGCGCACGCTGGAACGCCTGCAAACCTGGGAACGCCGGGCGCGTAGCGTCGGTTACTTCGACGAGGGCTATGCCGCCAGCCAGCTTTGGAAGGCCGACTGGGAGCAGGTGCAGGGCGACGTGTTGACCGCCCGAGCGCAGGCGATCGTTCAGCAGCTCGACCCCATGCGTCAATCCGGTGGTTAGGAGGTTTCTATGAGCCGATCGTATCGTGTCAGCGTTCGCGAGTGCCAGAATCGCACCATCCGCGCCGAGGACCACGTCAGCACCCAGCTCGAGATCCTCGAAGTGCTGCCGCCCGAGCAAATGGCCGGCCTCCTCGCCGACGAGCTGGAGAAGCGCGGCTTCCAGCGCGACGGCACCCGCGTCAGCCGCACACAAAACGGCGTGACCGTTACCGTGGAGACCACCACGGCCACCGTGACCGTCAGCACCGAGGCGTCCGAGGAAGCGACGATCGAGTCCGAACGTACCGACCGCGCTTACGACGAGGCGGGGCCGCACGCCAAGAACGTGCGCGAAAACCTCAAACAGCAGGTGCAGAAAGACATCGAACGGAAGGCCGGCGACAAGGCGGCCAAGCTGCAAACCCAGGTCACCGACCGACTCGAAGGCGAACTGAATGACGTCCGCCAGGAACTAGACCAAGCCATCAACCGCGTGACGGCCGAGGCGCTGAGCGCAAGGCCGCCCAGATGGGTCAGATCAAGGAAATGACCGAGGATCCGCAGGCGGGATCGCTCACCATTGTCGTCGAAGTTTGACTCCCGATTCAGAGAGTCTGCGGTATACCAGAGCTTTGCACTTGAAACGTCTCTTGCAGGTATAATGAACTTGTTGCGGGCAGCGCGGGGCTACCCAGTAATCTTCTCAGCCGAAAGGAGGATGCCTATTGGGACTGTTTAAGTTCCTGTTCGGGCAAGATGACAGGTCGAGGGCGCAGCGTGATCAGTGGCGACCCTCCGTGATCGGGAAAAATGCCATTAGCCCGATCAACGACTACGGGACGTGCTTCGGTTGCGAAGGGGCAGGGCACCGAACACTGGAATGCCGAGTGTGCGACGGCAACGGCCAGCATTCAGGTATTTGCCGGACCTGTGATGGGAGTGGACATCATCAGAGGCCAGCCAAGCAGTGCTTCGGATGTAGCGGCACAGGAACGAAATTCGGTAAGAAGTGCCGCCGGTGTGATGGGACTGGCGAGTTCCAGCCCGCGATTTCAGAGAGTTGCCGGAGGTGCAGCGGAACCGGCAAGCTCTCTGCGATGTGTCGAAAGTGCAGCGGGTCCGGCCACTTTACTGTAGTGTGCAGGAAGTGCGAAGGCTCTGGCTGGCACAAGTACTGATCGCTGGACGGGTCTACGAGCGCGAGCTACGCTACGGAGTTACGGGCTTGGGGTCCGTCGCTTGTGGCGGAGATAATGGAAGGAGGACGCATGGCGAAGAACCACATACACCATCACCACAAAGGAAGCCAAGACGGTGGCGTCTACAGTTTCCTCGGCAAAGCCTCTGGAATGGGAGTATTGGTGGGACTCTTCGGCGGAGGGTGGGCGCTTTTTTGGGCTCCACTCGGCGTCATCGCTGCCGTCAAAGGCATCGAGTATCTTCTGGGCGACGGCAAGACCGTCACTCACCATCACTACCACCGTAGGTAAGTGATGAGAGATTCTGGTGGGCGGAGGAAAACCGCCCACCTCAACCACCACCGATGGTCGGTAAAGGATCGGGATAGCGGCAAGTCCATCATCCACGACGGCCTCCACCGACAAAGTGGAGAGATAGTCTGGCGGGTGGTCGTAGAATCGACCACCCCTATTTACCGCTGAAAGGCGGTCGTTCTGATAGTTGTCAGGCTCCATTTGGCTGCTATAGTTGTGGCCTGGGCCTGTACAAAGCCAAACTGTTGAAAGGAATCTTGAAATGCCCTCCTATTGGAGCAGCAAAATCATCGTGTTCATGGACGAACAAGGCCAGGACTACGTTTCGACTACTCTTCCGATGGGTGGCGTTATTCCTGCAACACAGATCCGGGTGTATCAGGCTCGCGGGCCTTACATGCCGACTGGATATCCGAAGCCCGAACTGGTGGGCGATGCGGCGGCGTGGATGGCTGCCTTGACAAAAAGAGGGTATACCTTCGAGCTTTCTACCCTCGATTGAAAGACTGGTGTCTTTCATGTCCGCAAGGAACCGCACGCCCCATCTCTCAGGGTGGGGCGTGTTGGTTTGTAGCCTCTCTGCATAAGGCGAGGGCTGCTTGTGCGATTTGAACCAAAGGAACGAGGTCAATGTCCGTCCTCATCAAAGAAAACGATCTGCCGCAAGAGTTGACGGCCGAGCAGGCCGTCGAGGCGGCGTATTCCGCCGAGTTGGTCGAGGTCGCTTCCAAGGTGCAGCGCGGCCTGCCTGCGCTCATCGAATGCGATAAGGATCTGGCACCATTCCTCTACTTCAATCTCCGCAATCGGCTGCGCGCGGTCAATATTCGCTGCCTTTACCTCGATGGCCGGCCGCGTCAGGAGGATCAGGGACAGGGCACGATGCCGATGGGCCTGATGGGCACGATGATCTCTCAATTGCGCGAAGCGGTGCGCGGGCCGGTCGAGCGGCGCATCGTCGTGTTGCCGCATCTGGACTTGCTGACCACCAGTCAGGGCGGTCTGACTGCCGAGGCCCGCGAAGTCATTCCGCTGCTCTATGAGAACCCCGAACTGGTGTGGGTCGGCTTCAAAGATCCGTCGTTCCCTCTGCCGCAAGTCATCGAGAACCTGTTCCCGCACCGCGTCAGTTTGCTCGGCATCGGCCGCAATCGGCTGCGCCATCTGGTCACGCGCAAGGAAAGCCGCAAGTTCGGCCGCGAATTCAACCCGTGGGCGCTGTACAAATACGTCTCCGGCATCAACGCCGTCCGCCTGCGCAAACTGCTGTCCACGCTGGAGGGCGAAGATTATCCCGCCAATCCGGCGAGCGCCTTCCGCCAACTCCGCCAGGCCACGCTCGGCGGCACCCTCGAAGTGCCGAATATCAGCTTCGACAAAGACATCGGCGGTTACGCCAAGGTCAAGGAGCAGCTCCGCAACGAGGTGCTGAATCTGCTGGCCCGCAAGGAACAGCTCACCGGCGAGGAGCAGATTCGCGCCATGGAAGAGCTGATTCCCAAAGGCATGATCTTCTGGGGGCCGCCCGGCACCGGCAAGACATTGTTCGCCAAGGCGATGGCCGCGGAGATCGGCGCGGCCGTGACTGTCGTCTCCGGCCCAGAACTAAAGAGTAAGTGGGTGGGAGAATCGGAAGAGAATCTTCGGCAGATTTTTCACAGGGCCAGACAGTCAGCGCCATCGATCATTGTCTTCGACGAACTGGATTCGTTTGCTTCGGCGCGTGGCACGTACACCGGCAGTGGCGTCGAGCATTCGATGGTCAATCAACTGTTGACCGAGATGGACGGCTTCCACCGCGAGGAGATGGTGTTCGTCGTCGGCACCACGAATTTCGTCGAGATCCTCGACCCGGCCCTGCTGCGTCCCGGCCGATTCGAGTTTCACTTGCACATTCCTTACCCGGATGCCGACGCGCGCCGCGAGATCATCAAGATCTACGATCAGAAGATGGCCCTGAAGATGAGCGAGGAAACGCTGGAATACACGGTGCGGCGAACCGGCTCCGGCTACCTGACGCCGCAGGGCACCGCGTTCAGCGGCGATCATATCAACGCCCTGTGTCGTTCGATCGCGCGCCTCCGTCTGCGCGACGGCCGTAATGATGCCAGCACCCCACGCGATGTCGAGCGGGCGTTGACCGAATACCAGGATCGCCCCAAGATGACGCCGGCCGAGGAGCGCGTCCTGGCCACGCACGAGGCCGGCCACGCCATTTGCTCGCTGTTTTGCACGCACACGCCGCCCATCGAGCGCATCACCATCGAGAGCGACAACCCCTGGGCGTTCGGCTACGTGCGCCATCAGGATCCCGCCCACCGCTACATTCGCACGCGCAACGAATACCTCGACGCGATCTGTGTCGCTCTCGGTGCTCGCGAGGCTGAGACGCTGCTTCTGGACGACCTGTCGATGGGCGCGGTCGGCGATCTGGAGACGGCCACGGCGATCGCCCGCGAGTTGGTCGAGGTGCATGGATTGGGCGGGCCGGATGCCGGCATTGCTCGCTACGTCTCCGAGAAGGACGAACGGCAGCGCCGCGCCGATTTATCCGAGAGTCAAAAGGACGCGCTCGATCGCGCCGTTCGTACCCTGCTGGAAGAAAGTCGCCAGCGCGCCGCCCGGATCCTGCGTGAAAATCGTGGCTTGCTGGAGGCGCTGCGCGACCTGCTGATGGAAAAGAAAACCATCGACGCCAAGACCATCACGCAGTTCGCCGGCGACAAGGCGGCGCCCAAGGAACACTGGGCCGAGGGCGAGTCGGCCGTGGGCGGCAAGGAGAAAAAATCGAAGAGAGCTTGATCCGGTTAGCGACGCTTCGCAGAAGCGTGCGGGTAAAATGCCTCGAAGGAGATTGCCAATGGCCGAGATGACCATCCGACTGCGCCGCGATCCCCAGACCGGCAAGCAGAACATCATCGTCAAACTGCGCTCCGACGAGGACGCCCTGCCGCACGAACACGAACAGATGCATCGGGCGCTCGTGGACAAACTTATTAACGGGGGCATCCTCAAGGCCGGCGAGGAGGGCAACCTCATCATCGAGCGCGAGGAAGAGACGGCCACTCCGGAAGCCCAGCGCAGCGCGCCGGAACCGCAACGACAATCCCAGAAGCAAGGCGGCTCGTGAGCCGTTCTTTCATTCCAGTCCGAGTGCTGAATTATCCATGATCGTCAAGTTCCCCGATCTCGATACCTTGCGGCTGGCCCTGACATCCGGGGCGGTCCCCGCCGATATTGCTCGGAAAGCGGCCGTCGCCGGTTTCGACGAGTCGGAGCAGGTGTGGGTCGAGACGGACGTCAAGCTGCCAGCCGCGACGCAAAAGGAGCTGAAACGCCTCGGGGCCGAGATATGCAAGCGCAGCGGCGCGGATCTGAGCACCGAAGTTTCGTCCTGGCTCGAACTGCTGCCGCTCGTCCGCGCGGACGCTCCGCTGGAACCGCTCGAACAAACGCCGGTGCTTTTCGACGTGCCCGGCGGCGCGGAACTCGGCCACCTGATTCTGGAGATGCTGCGTCTGGGCAACGACCGGCAAAGTTTCCGCTGGCTGGAAGAAGACGGCGACGGCGGCCGGGCGCTTTTGCGCGTGGTCGGCCCGCCCTATTACTCGCTCTTGCGCGCCCTCGATCAGTTGGGCGGGCCGGGCGTGGCCCCTCATGCCTTTGTCGAGCGTGCCCCCGGTGTGTGGGTGGAGCTGGGGTACGCCCACCCGCTGACGGCCACGATTCGGCCGCCCAAGGGCAAGTTGCTGCTGCTGCGGCCGCCGCGTCACTGGATACAGATCCCGGACGCGCCATTCCGCGATGTGTACGAGATCGTCGAGTTCCAACTACCCGACGGCGGCACGAGCTGGCAGGACCGTCCGCTGCGGGACCGGCTCCGCGTCGCCCCGCGCTTGAAACAGGCCAGCCCACCCGACGGCGCGGAACTGTGGGTGCTGCGCGGCGGGGCCATCGACGAACTCAACCGTTTCGTGCAAAACGTCGAGGACCAGTTGCTCGGACGGTTGGCGTTCGCGGTCGGCGAGAAAAACGGCCAAACCATCGTGGTGCTGCGCGTCCGGCAGTCGAAGTTGCCGCCGCCGGTGCTTGTTCTGCCGGCCGAAGCGTACAAGGGCTATCTCAAATTGCCGAACCTGTTTCTGCCAGCCGGCTTCATCCTGCATCCGCCGCTGCGCCGCGACGTGGTCCGCAAGCTCCTGGCCGAGGACGCCGGCCAGATCACCTGGCTCGCCGCCGGCGCGGCCGGCGCGTTCACGCCGGAGAGCCTGCCCGAAGACGTGTTTCGGCCGCTGACCGACTGGATCGACTACGTGCTCGACCGCGACAAGGAGATGCTGCAAGCCTGGGTGCAGGCGGCGCAGTTCGAGTTTGAACCGTTCATCTGTGATGAGGAAACGGCGCCCAAGCCGAAGAAACCGCCGGCCGAAAAGTCCCGCGACCCAAAATCCGAACGGGGACACGCCGGCAAGAAGGGTGGACAAACCGATGCGGTTTCGTTCAAAGCGTGCGACAAGGCACCGGAAGGCGAAGCGGAGGAATCCCTGCTCGAAGCGTTCGGGTCCGTCGAGAAGGTCGAGCCGACCGAGTTGGAGAAGGAACGGCGGGCCGTGGAGGAGGAGTTCCTGACGTTGCCGGGCACCCTGGATGACGACGCCCACCAGGCGCTGTGGCCGCGGCTGGCGGACCTCAACGCCCGACAGAATTACGTCGAGGAAGCGGGGATTTGCTGGGTCAATGCCCTGTGGGAGCCGGCCGAGGAGCGCAAGGGCGCGGTCGGCAAGTGGACGGCGGCGTGGTTTCGCACCGAGGCCATCGGTGCCGCCCTGCGTCAAGTCTCCGGCCAGCGCGAGCAACCTTCCTGGCTCCAGAAGGCGGCCACGCCGGAGGGCATCAAGCGCGACGTGACGGGGGAGGATCTCGACTTCCTGTTCCAGGCGAAGGAGCCGACGTTGGCGGACGTGCGCGCCCTGGCGGCCTACCTCGTCTGGGCCAGCCGACGCAATCCGCGGCCGGCCGCGCTGATGCAGCGCCTCCAGCCCGTGCAGCGCTTTCTGGAGAAGCACGAGCGGCTCCTGCCGGTGGCGCGCGTGCTGGCTGGCCTGGTATCACCTCGTTCAGCTACTCGACGGCGACGTGCTGGCCCTGGCCCGCGCCCGCGATCGGCTGCTCGAACGACTGTTTCAAAACGGCTTGCGGCCGGAGCAAGACCTGCCGGAGTTTCTGCGCTCCGCCGGGCAGCCGACCGGCCAGCGCTTCCGCGACGTGCGCGAGTGGATGCAGACTCTGCGCGAGAAGGCACGCCGGTGGGTCGGCGAACAAAAAGTGGCGCTCACGGCCGTGGGCAAGAAGCCCCGGACGGCGGAATATATCGACCTCATTTTCGCCTTCGGACTGGCCCGCCTGGCGGCGACGGATGCCAGTCGCGGCCTGCTCCAGCAAGCCCGCGCGACGCTGCAAGCGGCGGAAGCGCCCGGACACGCCTTCCTGCTTCATGCCTACGCCCATCGCATTGAGCAAGTACTGGCGGGTCAACCACCCGTGGGGCCGCTCTTCAGCGCGGAGCAAGTGGCCCAACTGGAGCAACTCGAACGTGCTCACAAGGAGAACCGCCGCGGACAGCACAGCATCACACCGCGCTACGCCGTGGAGCGGTTGCGCTATCTGTCGCGCATCATCGAGCCGCACCAGCGGGTCGAACCCTACCGCTACAATCTGGGCTTCAAGAACGAACACGAACGCAGCCTGATCGAGCTGCCGGACGTGATCGATCGCCAGGAGCTTGCCGATCGCATCCAGAAATTGCTCCACGAAGTTCCGAAGGACGCGGCCGGGCACGAGCTGCAAGGCAAGACCTTGCGGGTCGCCCTCGATCAGGCGCCGCGCATCGGCGAGACGTTCGCTGTGGAATTGCTCGACCGAGCCTCTCGCGCCTACGATGCCGTTCTCGCGCACGACAGCGGGCCGGACGCCCTGGTCAACCGGGCGTCGCTCTTACAGAAGGCGCTTCTCGTGGCCGCCCATTTCGGCCGGCGCGAATTCATCTCGCCGCTGGTCGCGCGCTACAAGCAGCTCCTGCAAACCGAGTTCCGCGCCATGCTCAGCTCCAGCTATGACAGCTTGATGATTGAGACGGTGGACGCCCTGGCCGGTCAGTGTTTGCACGGACTGCGCAAGCTCGGCATGCGCGAGGAGATCAACCAGATGCTCGCGCCGATGCGCAACTGCATTCTTGGCGACAAGGACTTATCGTCCGTGGCCGGGTCGAAGGACCATTGGTTCATCTTACGTGCCCTCCTGCCGATCGCGGGCGGCTGGTATTATTTCGGTCGGGACAGCGAGGCCGAGCCGATCCTGCAAGCGGCCCGCACACTCTTGTTCCGCAACGAGCTGGAACCCAAGGAGCAAACGGCCCTGGCCTGCACGTATGTGGCCACGCTGGGACTGGTGCCGGCGGAACTCGCCCAGATGCGCTTGCAGGAATTGTTCGAGCGCTTGAAGGGGATCTACGACGGCTTTTCGACCACGGATTACTACGGTCAATTTCAGTTGCGGCTGGTCGAAGCGGTGGTGCTGGCCGTGGTCAGCGACGATTTCACTCAGGGCACGCAAGCGCGGTGCTGGCTCGACGACGACGAGTTCCTCGTCCGCCGTCGCATTCACGACGACCATCGGAAGATGATGAAGGATAGTTGAGGTGCGAACATCGTTTAGCGACGCTTCGCAGAAGCGTGTGTTCGCACGCTTCTGCGAAGCGTCGCTAAACGATGCGTTTATCTTCCCTGCCCGAACAGGCGGCCCATCAAGCCTTCCTTGCGGGGCTGGGGTGCGGGCTGCTGTTGCGGCTGCTGGGGCGCGGACGGGGCGGGTTGACTGCTGGGCATCGCCGGGGCGGCGCCGCGGCGAGCGGTGGCGTCCTGGAGCTTGGTTTTGAGACCTTCGATCTTGCTCTGGATGGCGCCGTTGCGTTCCAGACGTTCCAGGTCGTGGCGGATCTCGCTCTGCAAACGCTGCAAGTCGTTGCGCTGACGGGCCATCTCCGCCCGCTCGCGGGCCATGCTGACTTCCATCTCGCGCATTTGATGCATGAGCGCCTGCTCGTCCTCCTGCAACTGGCGGCGCTCGCGCTCCAGCTCCTCGCTCAGAGCGAGCAGTTCATCCTCGCACGGGGCAGGTCCCTGATGCTCGCGCTTGGGCGGCTCCGCCGGCTGCGGTTGCGGCTGCGCTTGACCGGCGCGGGATTCCGCTTCTTCCCAGGCGGCCTGCACTTCTTGCAACTTCTGGTGCAGCTGGCGGATCATCTCGTTCTTTTCTTCCAGCACCGAATCGTATTCCTGGATCTGCTGTTCGAGATCCGGCTTGATCTGCTGGGCCGCCTCTTGCAACGCCTGTTCCAGTTCAAGGCACAGGGCGCGCAACTGAGCGTTCTCGGAGCGCATGTGCTCCAGCTCGGCCGAATCCGCCGCGGACAGGCCGGCCACGCCTTCGTCTCGCCCGTCGGCGGGAAGCGACTCGTTGCTGTCGAAGGAAGCCCGCGCGTCTTCGCTGTTGGCGGCGTGCAAATGGAGGGCGCCGGATGAGGCCGGGCGACCGGAATGACTGCCATTGGTCCCATTCCGGTGTTGCATCGGGCTGGCGAGAGGTCTGGCCATGTTCCCTGTTCTCCGCTATGGTTCGGCTGTCGCCGCGGCACTTCTGCCCAGGGCCGCGGTCAAGACCGCTGGGACGGTCATTGCAACTATAGCTCCAAAATTGCCCCGTGTGAGGCAGCAGTGCCAATTCCAGGCCGCAGGCCGTGTTAAATCGCCGCCCGGCCGCCGGTTAACTTTTCGGAGCGACCCCGACCCTGGAAAACGGGCCGCACGCCTCGTAGCATGGGGGCAGAAGTGAAAGTCACGGTCTTCTTCGAGACGGGACGAGTCATGATCCAACTGCATTCCGACGCCCGCCTGGCCGCCATCCGGGAGAAGGTCGAAGCGGGCCAGCGCCTGTCGTTCGACGACGGCGTCTTCCTCGACGAGAGCGCCGACCTGTTCACGCTCGGCGAGCTGGCCAACCTCGTCCGCGAGCGCAAGAACGGCCGATTCGCCTACTACAACGTCAACACGCACCTCAACCCGACCAACGTCTGCGTCTACCGCTGCACCTTCTGCGCCTTCCGGGCCGACCTGAAGAGCCCCAAGGGCTACGTCATGAGCGACGAGCAGGTCCTCGAGCGCGCCGCCGAGGCCGAGCGGCGCGGGGCGACCGAATTGCACATCGTCGGCGGACTGCACCACCAGCTGCCCTACGAGTGGTATCTCAACGTCGTCCGCATCATCCACCAGGCGCATCCGCGGCTGCACCTGAAGGCGTACACGGCCGTCGAGTGGGACTGGTTCGCCCGACTGACCGGCCGGCCGACGCGCGACCTGCTGGCCGAGTTCAAGGAGGCGGGCCTGGGCAGCCTGCCCGGCGGCGGTGCGGAGATTTTCCATCCCGAAGTGCGCGACAAGATTTGCGAACACAAGGCCGACGCCGACGCGTGGGTCCGCATCCACCGCGAGGCCCACGAACTCGGCCTGCGCTCCAACGCCACGATGCTCTACGGCCACATCGAGGAAGGCCACCACCGCATCGATCACCTGTGCCGGCTGCGCGAGTTGCAGGACGAGACGGGCGGCTTCCAGACGTTCATCCCGCTGGCGTTCCACCCGGACAACACGCGGCTGTCGCACATCCCCAAGCCGAGCGGCCTGATGGACCTCAAGACGATGGCGATCAGCCGGCTGATGCTCGACAACTTCCCGCACATCAAGGCGTACTGGGTGATGCTCGGCATCAAGACGGCCCAGGTGGCGCTGAGCTTCGGCGCCGACGACCTGGACGGCACGGTGGTCCACGAGAAGATCTACCACGACGCCGGCTCCGATTCGCCGCAGGAGCTGAGCGTCGCCGAGATTCGCCGGCTGATCGAGGAGGCCGGCCGCATCCCGGTCGAGCGCGACACGCTGTACCACGAAGTGATCCGCACCGAGGACCGCTGGCAGACGGGACGGTCCCTCCAGGTCGTTTCGTAGTTGGAATGTGACAAGAAAACTAAGATCGGTAAAAAGTATGGATCATCTTCATATTAACATATATGATAACAGAAGGCCCCTCGCGAATCCTCAATTATCACGGGCGGTCTACTCTTCGATAACTGCCAGCACTTCCGATAGAGGCCCAGCTTTTCTGGTCGTTCCGAGGAAGGCAAATCTCTTGTAAAACTCAAGATACCAAAAAGACACGAAGGAATCGGGATTCGTGACGAAGTAGCGGAAGAGGAATGTGTCCCTACCGATGACATGCTCTTTGAGGCTAGCTATCGCCCCAAGCATTCGTTGGGAGTTCGGTTCTTGTCCATGCCCTTTCTGGTAAGTCGCAAACTCCATCGAAGCGACGATTGCGTCAACCGGGAGGGGGGTTCCAACCATTTTGTAGTATAACCCGCGAATCGTCCGGTTGACCGTCCGAAAGATCCGCTCTCCATCCAGACGGAACTCAAGGGAGTTGCCGAGGAAGAGGCCGCTCGGCGTGAAGACTTGCACTGAGCGGACCGTCGAGAAGATCCGCCGCCAGAGTCCCTTGCGTTCCTCTTTTTTCGAGTCGCGAACTCGGACCTGCGCGATCTGTCCCCCGTCGCTCGACTCAGAAGCTGCCCATTCGAGAGCGATTGTGAGAAAATACTCGTCGTCGTTTTTGAATCCCTTATTGCATGGCTCGCACGCTGGAACACTCTTCAGGTTACTTGGTCGAGGCTTTGGAAATAAGCCCTTCGGCGGTACATGGTCTACCGTGGACGCGTCGTTCTTTTGGCAGTAGATGCAGATGCTCATTTCTCCTTTCCTCCCTTCTCAAGGTAACAGAAAAACGGGCATTTACTCAAGCTTGGCAGTAAGTCGGAGAAGACCCCACAATGAACCTCTGAATATCTTTTTGAGGATCTTTTTCGGGTTACTCGAGTTCCTGCCTCTTCCGGGCCAGGCAGGCGTCGGTGATGGCACGGTTAGCGAAAGCCCGCTGCTTCAAGCGGAGTCGCCAGTGCTTGTCCGTACGGCGGCTGAAGCCGTGCCCGGCGCACCACGCGATATAGTCCTCGACGCGGGTAAGGCTCAGAGACCGGATGTGAGCGAGCAGGTCGGGGTCCGGCTCGTCGGGGTGATCCTTCTCCGGTTTGCGCTCGTGTCGGTCCATAAAGCTCGCGTCGGGAACGGATTCTCAGGGTGAACTGCCGGCTACCGCAGAGTGTCGTCTGGGGGATAAAATGATTGAGACTCGTGGGTTGAGTCTCCCATAATGGCCGGTGACGCCGGCGACCCACCGATGGACACCAAAGGGTCGGCGCTGGTTCGTGCCCGCCCGGAAGGATAACCGAACTAACCTCGCGCCCGAGGAGGCAGCCGTGTCGTTCTGGCCGTTCAAACGAAAACCACCCGAGCCACTTACTCCGACACAACTGCGCGACCGGCTCATCCAAGCCGCCGCCTCGGGGTCCAAAAGCAAACTGCGGGCGTTGTGCAAGGAGTACAAGGATCAAGTGGCGGCGAACGTCGATCTGATGTGTAAAGCGCCGGAAGGGATGGCTACGGACCCGGCCTCGCTCGACCGCTATGTGCAGTGCCTCGGGGCGGTGGCCCAGTGTCTCGCCGAGGAATGCGGCGCCCCCGAACTCTGGAACAAGCTGTGCGGCACGCCCGACGACAACCCGCTGATCCAGTGGGAGGCGCTGGTACGGCCAACTCCCGGAACGAATGGACCGTCTGGAACACGACGCCCTGATCGCCGAAGCGAGGGATTTCATCGAACGTTCCAAGACGCTTCAGGGACATGCCGCCCGACAGAATGAGGCGATCCTTCAAGGGCGTCTTGGCGAACTTCTCTTTCATTCGGGCCAGGTGCGCGCGGCCGAGGAGCCTTTCCGCGCGGCCCTGAACCTCTGCCGAGAAATCGACGACGGCGAAGGCCAACGGGTGTACCTCAACAACTTGCTGGAGGTCTACCGATACCTCGGGAATGCGCCCGAAGCCGTCCGCACGGCCGAGGAACTCGTCGGACTGATGGACGGGCAGGGGGTCGATTCAAAAAGTCTCCGCAAGAGGATCGAGCTGATGCGGCGCGGTGAGCCGTTCTGCCGCGTCGTTTGCGTGCGGGATGGCACGGAACTGGAACTCGACGAGCTTTCCAACGTCGCCGAGGGCCGGTACGAATTTCAGTTTCGTAGGGACCGGCTGCAACTGCAAAAAGCGGCGACGCTCGTCCGGCAAGGCAACGAGTTGGCCTCATCGGGGAAACTCGCCGACGCCCTGGAGAAGTATCAGGAAGCCGTGGAGATCGACCCGCACGACCCCGATCCGGTGTATCAAAGCGCGGTTTGCCTGCTGGAAATGGGAGCCTACGGGAAGGCCCGCGAGGCGTTCGAGGAGGTAGAGCGTCTCGCGCCGGGATGGTTCCGCTGTCGAAGTGACCGGTGGCTCGCCGCCTCCCTGGAAGACGGCACCGTTAGCGACGCGGAGTTTCGACTCTTGCGGGTGTTGGAAGACGGCGGGCTTCCGCCGGCACAGGCCAGGCAAATCGCAATACAGGCTGTCGAAAGATACCCGTCCTTCGCTCCCCTTTACCTGATTCTGGGCGACCTTCATCGAGACGGAGATGACTTCGCTCTGGCCGTTGCCTGCTACCGAAAGGGCCTCGAACTCGTCGGCGAGCCTGACCTGGAAAGTCGGCTCCTTTCCGCCCTGGCGGGGCTTCTCCCGAAAGAGTCAAGGGAGCGGGGCGAGCTCGTCCGTGCGCCGTCTCTCTCAAGGGAAGTCTTGTTGCGCAGGCGACGGCCGCGGTGATGAACATGCAGTGAACGGGTGGCGCGTATGGCCGAGTTTCGGAGAACGACCTGGGGAGGGCGGCAAGCTCTCGGCCTGCGAGCCGCCGCCTGGGTACGACTACCAAAAGGTCGCAGGTGCTAAATAAACTTGCCTTTTTTACGGGCTTCGCCCATTTTTTTGCGTGCATTCGAGGCCGCATTGTTTTGCAGCGTCCGGTAGGTGCCCTGAATATCCGTGGCGACGCCTTTGCATTCCTGATTGACCGCAACACCGTGCGCCATAAAACCTGCCGGTCTTTGAGCAAGTTGTCGAGTTGCTCCCCCACTTTATGGATCTCAGGAAATGGGATCCGAGTTCGAATATGGTTCTCGATGATTTCTTCGAGCTTCTTCCTTTCGGGTGTGCCCTTGGCCCAGGTGGCACGGTGGAGAAACTCTCTCAGCTTCGGCAGGGTATGATGGACGCGGTTCTTGGCCTTGTTCCACTGGGCCACGTCCGCGTTGAAGGCATGGACTTTTTCTTCCGTCGTCATCATCCGCCGCGATGAGGATTCCAGCTCGGAGCGAAGGCTTTCCATACTGATGCGTAACGTATTGATGGTCGCTTCCAGGCCCAGGATAGCCTCCCAACGGGCTTCGAGGTCCTGCCATTTTTCCTCGGAAATTACCGGCTCACCGTCCTCGCTGGGGGCAGCCGTCTGGGGCGGCTTCATGCGGACGTACAGATCCAGGTGAGTAACGTCTTCTGGGGGCGGCGGGAGGGGGATTCTTAGTTCGGGATTGGCTCCGTTCATGCCGGCATGAGAGGCGCCTTCGTGCTGCCAGGATTCCACCTCCGCCGCCGTAATGCCCACGGCCGTCAGGAGGTTTTCCGTCGTCAAAAGCGGGCCCATGCCGGGAATGTGAAAACTTTCCTGGGGGATACGAAACGCAAGGGCGAAAGGCTCGTCCTCGGGTTTGAACCAGACCTCGGCGAATTTTTCTCCGCGGTACTTCAAGGCGGCCCATTGTTTCGAGGGAGGCTGTTCCGAAAAATTCACGCCGCACCTCCCCCTACGAACCCAGAAAGCGCCTTGGGCGGCGTCCAAGAATAACTTCGTAGGGCACGCTGCCAGCGTGTCTTGGCTGGCCGGCACGCTGGCAGCGTGCCCTACGAAATCAAGGTTGGACGAGTCCTTAAGATTCCCATTGTAACGCCGAGTCGGGAAGGGGAAAAGACGGTCGATTTGCGGCCCATCGTTTTTGACATGGTGGGCCGCATCAAAAACGATGGGCCGCGATTCTTCGGCGCGCTGCGCTATTCCCCGACCCGCCTTATCTGCAAATGATCCTGTCCCAGCACCTTCTGCAACCGCATCGGCCACTCCCACGCCCTGGCCTCGACATCGTCTTTGACGTAGAGCCGCACCTTGCGCGGGAACGCCAGCGCCACGGCTTGCGGCATGTCGAGGACGCGCAGCACGTTCAGGAAGGTCGGCCCCTGCCGGTGCGACGCGGGCGGGTGCCACAGATCCAGGCGCGCCACGTCCGGTTCGAAAAGCGCCGCATACAGCACGATGCCGGCCATGTCGTCCTTGCCTTGCAACCACAGGGGAACGCCCCGGAGATCGGACACCGTGCGCAGGCAGGCGAGGGCGCGGCGCACGTCCCAGACACGCTGGCCGTCGAGCGTCTGACCCAGGAGTGGAAAGCGACGGCGCATCTGAAGGTCGGCCGATTTGCCGTCGAACGAACGCACTTTCGACCAGCGCGTCGGGCCGATGCCGCGCGGCGTCAGAGCGGCGAAGGCCCATTTGTGAAATTGCAGCGTTTTCAAGTTCTGGTTGAAGCGAGCCGCGTCCCTTTTCGGCTCGGCGGATAGTTGCAGCGCCTTCGTGAAGGCGGGGCCGAGGTCCGCGACCCATTCTTGCCAGCCCGGTTCGTCGAGCGCATTAAGGACCACCAACGTCGGTTTTTCAACCTTCTCGGCGGTCATGAGCCACAAGCGCAGTTCGACCTGATCCTCGCTGACGAAATCGTAGGCCCGCAGGCGCAGGCCGTCGTGCGTGACATCCTCCGCGAGCCGGGCGCTCAACGGAGGCGGATTGTCTGGCCAGCCGTGAAATACCCGTGTGCGCAGCTCATCGAGCAACTCCGGAGCGCGGCCCTTCCACCACTCCCGCGCCACGGCTGGAGAGCTTGGCAGTTCTAGCTTTGCCGGCTTGAGGAACGACTCGTGAACCGTGGCGTTGATCGCGTCGCTGGGCAGGCGATCGAGCACTTTGAGTTGCTGCGGACTCAGATGTGGGATGTCGCGCTCGCTGACTTCGCTCGTGTCGTTTTTCAGCCAGCGGTTCATCCAGCGAAACGCACCCTGTCGCAGTTCCGGCGTGTCCTTGTGCGGCCCCTTCGTCTCCAAGAGCGCGAAGTGATCGGCCGCGCCGTAGAGTTCGTAAATGCGCCGCACCTTGTCGGCGAGACGGCGATAGCCGGCGACGGGGAAGATGTCATCCACATCGCTGTTGCCCAGAAGCAGCGGCCGAGGGGCGCACAGGGCCATGACGCGGCCGAAGTCCCAGCGGTAGGTGTTCACGAAATACATGCAGTCACAGTGGCCCGTGATGACGCCCTGGCGCAGACGCGGGGCGACGCCCTCGACGAGATGGGAATACAGGTCGGCGATGCCGGCCACCGGGACGATGCACTGGGGTCGATCGTCGGCGGCCGCCAGCCACCACGAAGTTGCCCCGCCGCCGGAACGACCCGTGACGCCGATGCGTTTGGCATCCACTTCCTTGCGCGTCTCCAGATAATCCAGCGCCCGCATGGCATTCCAGCATTCGATGCCGGCCGGCGTGTAGCCGAGCGCCTGCCACCACCACATGCCACGCCGATACGTGCCGTGATGCTCCCCCGGAATCTCGCCCAACTCCAGCGTGTCGAGAATCAGACAGACGTAGCCGTGCTCCGCGAACCAGGCCGGATGATGCTGGTAATTGACCTTGCTGCCGTAGGAAACCTTGTCGATCACCGTGTTGGCGTGGCCGCACACGTACAGCACGGCCGGGGCCGGCAGTTGGGCGCGTTTGGGAACGTACAGATTGGCGGTCACGTACAAGCCGGGACTCGACTGAAAATGCAGTTTCTCGACGGTGAAGAGATCCGTTTCGACCTTGCCGGTGATCGTGGCGTGCAGGTCGGTGCGCGGCGGCAACGGCCACAAGCCGAGCATGTCGAGAAATTGCCGGCGATGCTCGGGCGCTTCCTCTCCCAGTCGGCGCGGATCTTGATATCGGTGAGGTCCGCACCGGCAATACGCTCCACCTGGCGACGGAAATAGGCGTCGCGCAGATGGTCGCCACGGGCCGTCTCGGTGGATGGCTCGGCCGCATGTAAAGGAGAAGTGGCAAGCGAAAGCAGAATTGCGACCTGGAGGCGGTGAAGCATGGCGGGCACTCCGGAAGGATTCGGCGGGCAGATGGTCCGATCGTATCGCCCCGAACGAGAAGTGCAAGAGAGGAGACGAGAAAAGCTGGGACGGACGCGGTGTCGAAGTATAATGCCAAGCAGACGAGACCGAATACTCGATCAGTTGGGAGCTTTATCCATGAACCCTCTTCTGGAAACGGGTCTCTCACCGGAAGACCTGTTGATCTTTGACCGCGAGCATCGCTACGAGTGGATCGACGGACAACTCAAGGAGAGGCCGCCCCTGGGTGCCGAATCGAATCGCGTGGCAGCCATCCTGATTCGGTTACTCGATGCCTACGCGGCCACAAACCAACTCGGCCTCGTTTTTGCCTCGGAGTGTGGCTACAAGATCTTTGCCAGTGATCCGAAGAAGATCCGCAAGCCGGACATTTCCTTTATCGCTCGCGGCCGGTTGCCGAATGATCGCCCGCCGCGAGGCCACATCACCATCCCGCCCGATCTGGAAGTCGAAGTCGTCTCGCCGAACGATCTCGCCGAGGAGATCGACGAACGAGTGGCGGATTATCTGGCGGCCGGCGTGAAGCTACTGTGGATTATCTTTCCGAGCACTCGCTCTGTCTGGGCTCTTCGCCGGGACGGGACGGCCGCCCGATTGACCGAAACACAGGAACTCTCAGGTGAGGACGTTGTCGCCGGTTTCACCTGCCCCTTACGGACACTGTTCGCCGACCTCTGATTTCACCGCCGAGACCCTTCCCATGAATCCGCAGTATACCGTGCGCGACACCTCGCGCCTTTTCAGCCCCGCGCTGCTTTTCTACAAGGACTTGATCCGCGCCAACATCGCCCGCGCCGTCGAGATGGCCGGCGATCCCCGGCGTCTTCGCCCGCATGTGAAGACCCACAAGACGCGCGAGATCGTCCGCATGGAGCTGGAAGCGGGCGTCGGCAAGCACAAATGCGCCACCATCGCCGAGGCGGAGATGGTCGCCTCGTGCGGCGCTCCCGATGTCCTGATTTCCTATCCCCTCGTCGGCCCGAACTGCGTGCGATTGTCCCGGCTCATCCGCGCCTATCCCAACTGTCGCTTCTCCGTCCTCGTCGATCACCCGGCGGGCATCATGGGCTTGTCGCAGGCGTTGTCGGCCGAGGGCCAAACGGTGGACGTGCTGCTCGACATCGACATCGGCCAGCATCGCACCGGCGTCGCTCCGGGGGCGGAGGCCGTCGAATTGTACGAGATGATTCAGCGCTCGCCGGGCCTGCGCGCCGGCGGGCTGCACGTCTACGACGGCCACAATCATCAAGAGAGTTTCGTCGAGCGCCAGAACGCCGTCCGGTCGCAGATTGAACCCGTCCTCAAACTGCGGGTGACGCTCGATCAAAAGGGGTTGCCGACGCCGCGTTTCGTCGTGGGCGGCACGCCGACATACCCCGTCTACTCGCGGCTCGATCTGCCCGGCCTGGAATGCTCGCCGGGCACGCTCGTCCTGCACGATCACAGTTACGCCAGCCGTTTCCCCGATCTGGTCGGCTTCACGCCCGCCGCCCTGCTTTTGACGCGCGTGATCAGCCGGCCGACGCCGACCCGTTTGACGCTCGATCTGGGTTACAAGGCGGTCTCGAGCGACCCGCCGGCCGGCAAGCGTTGCCGGCTGCTCGACGTGACCGATTACGAGGCGGTCTTGCAGAACGAGGAGCATCTGGTCCTGGAGACGCCCGCCGCCGCCCGCTATCGGCCAGGCGACGAGATGTTCGCCATCCCGACGCACGTTTGCCCGACCGTGGCCCTGCACCGATCCGCCCATGTCATCGAGAACGGCGAGGTGATCGGAACCTGGGACATAGCTGCCCGCGATCGGGTGCTGAGTGTGTAAGAGAGATTAGATGCGGCACCCAGTCAACTCATTTTTCCCGATCCCTGTGGTTCGGAGGAGATCGGCGAATCTGGCGTTTGCGCGGGTGGTTTTCAGGTTCCTCCTCGGCCGGCCGGTTCTTCCGGTATTCGCGCACGGCTTCCGCAAAGGCGGGCGAGATGCGTTTGAGAGTCAGCCGGCGTTCGGTGATGTCGGCCGGATGAATCGATGTCAGCTGCATGACCGGGATCGAGACTAACCAGAGCAACAGGAGCATGGGTGAGGCGATACAAACCGAACCGAAGAGGCGGTCCTGCGCCGATTGGCTGAGACGTTCGGAGAGCATTCCCACCAGGACGATACCACCGAAGAGAAAAACGAGGATCGCGACGAACGCGGCCCAGATCATCAGCGTGCGAACTCGCCAGTGATTCTTGTGTCGCTCACAGAAGAGCGTGTAGCAGCGCACACGCACCGTGAGAATCGCGGCGACGAGGAAATAGGGCAAAAAGCCCAACGGCAACAGCACAGGGATCCAGACGAACGGCAGCAAGCCGAGCGGCAACCAGATGTAGACCCATAAAGGATGCGAGATAAACCGAAGACGTTTCCGCACCGTCGCCGGCGCCCCGCAGCACATGCAGACGGCCGGCAGGTCACCCGATTCCGCCTCGTGCCTCCGAAGTTGAATTGATGCCATGAGTCTTCTCCCGACGGCACCCGACGCAGCCGAGCAAGTGATTCACTCCCCACCGACAAGAACGTACCAACCCTCATACTAAACTTTACAGCAGGGTGCAGTTATGGGGACAGCGTGAATTCGGCAGCGACGGAGTTGAATTCACGCTATCGCTTATCTCTCCGCTGCTTCTTCGGGCGGGCAGCACGTAATGGGAGCGAGCGATCTATTTGGGCCTCTCTTCCCGAGCAGCGCGAATCGCCTCCTTATCGGCCCGGTCCCGATCCCGACAGAAAACCTTGTACTGCCGGCGAACCATCTCGACGAGGGAGCGGTGAAGCGGCGATGCAGATGCTACCGATCGGGTGCGAGCGTGAGGTCGAAATCGTTCGTGTAGCGCTGGAGGTCGTAGAAGCGAACGGCATGGCCACCCATGATGAGACATGCGAGGCCAACCGACTCAAGGGCTTGGGCGATGGCGGCAAGCCGTTCTTCGGGATTCACTCAACGGCCTCCTCCCACCCCCGGCTGCCGTGCGAACGGAGCATCCGCATCAGCGGGTGGCGGCCGAGTTCTTCGTCCGAAAGCCCGCTCTGCAACAGCCGAACGACCTCCGGCAGACAGGAGTCGAGGTACAACTCCTCGGCCTCGCGGACCGTCTCGGCCTCGCCGCGAAGCAACAGTTGCGCAATTGGATCGTTCGACAGGCGTGTGATATCATCTCGTTCCGGTGCCATGGATCCAACCCTCCACTCCCGATTCTATCAGGAATCGCGTGCAGAAGCGGCTAATTGCTCCGGCAACCAAACATGCTAAACCTTGCACCGGACCCACAAGTAGGGCTTGACTCGCTCCTCCACTAACTCGATTCCCAGGCCGGGCCGATCGGAGATGGGCAGCAAACCGTTCTTGACGTCCAGCTCTGGCGCGTGATCCACGATTTGAAAATGCTCGGGAATGCGGTACGGATAGAGTTCCTGGATGAAAAAGTTTGGGATGCACGCATCCAGGTGCAGGGCCGCGGCGGTGGAGACCGGGCTGGCGCAGGTGTGCGGCTGGATCCGCATGTTGTACACCTCCGCCATGGCCGCGATCTTCTTCGCTTCCAGGATTCCGCCCGTGTTCCCGACGTCCGGCTGCAAAATATCGGCCGCGCGGAGTTCCATAATCCGGCGAAAACCGTAACGGGTGTAAAGCCGCTCGCCGACCGCGATGGGAATATGCACCTGTTCGGATACTTTTTTCAGACTCTCGGGATCGAACGGATCGACCGGCTCCTCCAGGAACATAATGTCATACTCTTCGAGCTTCCGGCCCAGGCGAATGATGGCGTCGGTGGTCAGTTCGGCGCTCATGTCCAGCATGAGGTCGATATCCGGCCCGACGGCCTCGCGGACGGCCTTCACGCGCGCGACGGCCAGGTTTTCCGCGGCGCGATCAATGGTGCGCTGCGACACATGCCGGATGCGGCCGTGCGCGTCCATCAGGGGCGTGGCCAGCGGATAAAGTTTCAGGGCCGTGTAGCCGTCCTTGACCACCCGTTCCGCGTCGCGGGCAAACTCGCTCGGCTTGGTCGAGCGGTAGTGCCAACCGTTGGCGTAGACGCGGACCTTGTCCCGGACTTTCCCGCCAAGCAGTTCGTAGACCGGCACCTCCAGCGCCTTGCCCTTGATGTCCCATAGCGCCTGTTCGAGGGCGCTGATCCCGGCGAAGATGATCGTCCCACCGCCCTTGGCCCAGAAGGTGTGATCGTACATCGCGCTCCAGAGGGCCTCGATGGTGAACGGGTCCTTCCCCAGGACGAAGCCCTCGGCCAGCTCCTTGATCATGGCGGCGGCGGCCGGCGCTCCGCTGCCGTAGGCCACGGCGGCTTCTCCCACACCGTGGATCCCCGCGTCCGTGAAGACCTGCACCAGGACGGGATTGCGGCCGCCGATGGAAACTCGGTAGATCTTGATTTCGGTGACTTTCATATGCTTCCGGGCACCAGCGCCTACGGCTGCGCTGAAGCCGGCAGCGGCGCACGCAGCGGCACCTGAGCCGATCAGGAAACTTCTTCGATTCATGGAACTTCCCTCAGGGTTATGGAGGAAAGTCGAATGCTTTGGTGACGCGATCCCGGCGAGCTTTGCCGCATCTTCGCCCCGGCGCCAATCGAGGTCAAGCAAGAACCTTTTGCAAGGATTCTTTCGCTGCCAGGCTGACGGCAGCGGCTCGCCGTTGTCCGCGGTCGCTCGTATAATCCCGAAGAGCATTTGGTCCTTCTCGATCCCCTGGAAGAACTCATGGACGAACACGCGAGCCACGACCCGCTGCGGCCGAAGTATCGCCGCGTCATCCTCAAGCTGAGCGGCGAGGGGTTCGGATACCCCGGCAAGAGCGGCATCAGCATCGACGAAACCCTGAACATCGCCCGGCAGGCGCAGCGCATCGTCGCCCGCGGCGTGCAGCTGGCCATCGTGGTCGGAGCCGGCAACATCCTCCGCGGCGCCCAGTTCAGTGCCGGCGGCGAGGTCATCAAGGAGGCCACGGCCCACTACATGGGCATGCTCGCCACCGTGCTGAACGGTCTCGCCCTGCAAGACGCCCTGGAGAGCCTCAACTGCGAGACCCGGTTGCAGACGGCCATGCGCATGGAGACCGTCGCCGAGCCGTACATCCGCCGCCGCTGCATCCGCCATCTGGAAAAGGGCCGTATCGTCATTCTCGCGGGTGGCACCGGCAATCCGTTCGTGACCACCGACACCGCCGCCGCCCTCCGCGGCCGGGAGTTGCAGGCCGACATCCTGCTCAAGGCGACCAAGGTGGACGGCGTCTACAGCGCGCCGCCGGAAATCAATCCCCATGCGGTGCGCTACGAAAAGTTGACATACAATCAGGTGCTCCGCGATAATCTGCAAGTAATGGACATGGCGGCCATCAGCCTGTGCCAGGAGGCCCGGATGCCCATTCTCGTCTTCAACTTCAAACAGGAAGGCAACATCGAACGGGCCATCGCCGGCCACCCCATCGGCACCCTGGTGACCGGCGCCGTTTGATATATAGCCCCCGGCTTGCCGGGGTTTGGTCTCCCCCGGCAAGCCGGGGGCTATGTGAAGATCCCGTTCCCCAGGTGCGACCATGACAAGCGACGAAATCCTTCTGGACACGGAAGAGCGCATGGAGAAGGCAGTTAATGTCTTCCGCGACGAATTGCGCGGCTTGCGCACTGGCCGGGCCACCCCCGCCTTGGTCGATAGTTTGCGCGTCGAATACTACGGCTCGCCGACGCCCCTGAAACAACTGGCCCAGATCAGCACGCCCGACCCGCAACAGATCGTCATCCGTCCCTATGACCAGAGTGTGTTGAAGGATGTCGAGAAGGCCATCCGGGCCAGCGACCTGGGCATGTCGCCCACCAACGACGGCAAGATGATCCGCTTGCAGGTGCCGCCCATGAGCGGCGAGCAGCGCAAAAAGATGGCCCAGCGCATCAAGAAGTCGGCCGAGGACGCCAAGGTCGCCTGCCGCAACATCCGCCGCGACGGCAACAAGCACTTCGACCAGGCCGAGAAGGGCAAGGAGATGACCGAGGACGACCGCGACAAGGGCAAGGAGGAAGTGCAGGCGCTTTTGAAGAAGTACGAAGAGAAGATCGCGGAGATGGCGGAGAAGAAGGAAACGGAGATCATGGAGCAATAATCCACATGGGCCCCGACTTGCCGGGGGAACCTTCCCCGGCAAGCCGGGGGCTATGTGAAATACCGGCCAGCCGTAAACGAAGGACTGGATACGAAGGACGACCTCATCGCCGGCGCCTTCGTAAGCGGTCCTTCGGCGTTTTTCGAGGAGCGTATGCGCACCCTCCAAGAGATCGAGCAACTGTTTCCGGGCGCGACCGAGAACGGCCTGACGGCCGCGGCTGTCGCCCAAAGTGCGCAGAGCTTCGGCGCCAACAAGTTGACGCCGTTGCCGCGCGAACCGCTGTGGAAGAAGTTCCTCGAAAAGTTCGACGAGCCGATCATCAAGATCCTGCTCGGCGCGGCGCCATTGTCGATGTTCGTGGATCTTTTCCAGAGTCGGCCGGGACTGGCCGGCGTGGCGCTCGCCATCGTCGCCGCCATCATCGGCGGAGCGCTGGCGCTGCGCAAGGGACACTGGGTGCCGAGCATCCTGTTCGTTTCGGCGATCGTCGTCTTTTTCGTGGGCCTGATCGCGGCGCGTCATCCCTCGGTCGAAGGCTTGGCCGTCATGGTCGCCGTCATCCTGGCCACCGGCGTCGCCTTTCTCAGCGAGTACAAGAGTGATCGCGAATTCGAGGTGCTCAACGCGCAAAAAGATTCGCTCACCGTCAAGCTGCTCCGCGACGGGGCCATTCACACGGCACCCTTGGAGGACGTGTGCGTCGGCGATGCCGTGATGCTGGAGATCGGCGACGAGATCCCCGCGGACGGCCGGCTGGTCAAGGCGACGGACCTGTACGTGGACCAATCGCTGATGACCGGCGAATCCGAGCCGGTACGCAAACGACCGCAGCCGCCGCAAGAAAGCATCGAGGGGCCGGACCAGCCCGGATGTCTTTATCGCGGCACGCAGGTGGTTGACGGCGTCGGTCAAATGCTCGTCACCGAAGTCGGCGACGCGACGGCGCTCGGCCAAATCGCCCGCCGGCTGTCGGCCGAGGACGAGGACGAGGACGAGGGTGAGGAGCAGACCGCCGAGACCGAGGAGAAGCGCGTCAAGCGCAAGCTGACCATCTCGAAGGAGCTGACGCCGCTCCAGATCAAGCTGACGAACCTCGCCGACCTCATCAGCAACGTCGGCTACATCGCGGCGATCCTCATCTTCGTCGCCCTGCTGGGCGCGGCCTGTACACGCACGATGTCCGCTGGTATCCCGAACGCCCGGCCCCGCTGGCGGCGGATGAGGATGAGGACGCGCCGCGCCCGATGGAGACGCGAGGGCAAGCGATCCTGGCCAGCAGCAAGGAACTGCTTAATTATTTCGTCTACATGGTCATCATCATCGTCGTGGCCGTGCCCGAGGGGCTGCCGATGAGCGTGACCGTCTCGCTGGCATTGGCCATGCAGAAAATGACGCGGGCCAATAGCCTCGTGCGGCAGTTAGTCGCTTGCGAGACGATCGGCTCGGCGACGGTGATTTGTTCGGACAAGACTGGCACGCTGACGCAAAACAAGATGCAGGTGGTACGCGTCTTCTGGGACGGTGCTGTCCACGATCGCGGCTCGTCCCAATGGGTAGCGCCGGACAAACAGCGCACTTGGCCGCGCGACGGTCAGCCGCTCGACTGGATCGCTCTCAACGCCGCCATCAACTCGACGGCCAACCTTGAAGAGAAAGAGGGCAAGCTCCACACCGTAGGCAATTCGACCGAAGGGGCGCTTCTGCAATGGCTGCACGAGGCGGGCCTGGAATATCAAAAACTGCGCCTCCAGTTCGAGCCTTTGTACCAGATCCATTTCTCCTCCGAGCGCAAACGGATGACCACCGTCATTCGCTATGGTGACAAGCTGGTGACACTGGTTAAAGGCGCGCCGGAGTGGATTTTGGAGCGCAGCACGCATTATCAGGCTTCCGACGGCAGCACGCGCGAATGGACGAGCGAGGCGCGCGGGGCAGTGCAATCGTACCTCAAGGATTCGGCCAGCCAGGCCATGCGCACGCTGGGGTTCGGTCATGCCGTGCTGCCGCCGGAGACGCCGGCCGACGAGGACCATTTGCACTCCCGTCGCGATGCGTTGGAAAGCGGGCTCATTTTCGCCGGTTTCGTCGCCATCCGCGATCCGCTCCGCGACGATGTGAAAGCCGCCGTCGAGCAGTGCCGCCGGGCCGGCATCGAGGTGAAGATGATCACCGGCGACAATGTCGAGACCGCCCGCGCCATCGCCTTCGATATCGGCCTCGTCGATCGCCGCGACGCCCCCATCGACACAGCAGACGCCGTGGTGTTGACCAGCCCGAAATTCAACGAGCTGCACGCCCAGTTGTCGGAACTGAAGAAAAGCGGCGACCTGCCCGAGAATGAATCCCGGCAGCGCGACGCCCTGACACGGCAACTGACGAACCTTCGCGTCCTCGCCCGTGCCCGGCCACTGGACAAATACAAGATGGTCGAGTTGTTGCAGAGTCAGGAGCAGGTCGTCGCCGTCACGGGCGACGGCACCAACGACGCACCCGCGCTGAAAAAAGCAGATGTCGGCCTGGCGATGGGCATTGCCGGCACCGAGGTCGCCAAGGAGGCGAGCAAGATCGTCCTGCTCGACGATGCGTTTTCCACCATCGTCAAGGCCGTCCACTGGGGCCGGTCGCTGTACGAGAACATCCAGCGTTTCATCCAGTTCCAGTTGACCATCAACGTCAGCGCCTTGACCATCGCGTTTTTGGGGCCGTTCTTCGGCGTTCGGCCGCCCTTCACGGTGCTGCAACTGTTGTGGATCAACGTCATCATGGACACGTTCGCGTCGATTGCGTTGTGTTCGGAACCGCCGCGGCCGGGCATGATGCAGGTGCCGCCCAAACGCAAGGACGAGAACATCGTCACGCCGGCGATGGTCAAGACGATCTTCATCACGGCGGCATTCTTCGTTGTCACCATGATGGTGCTGCTGGTGGGCATGGAACATGGGGGCTGGTTCGCGGCCAGCAGCGGACCGAACCCGGAAGGCTGGAGCTTCGCGCCATTGAACATCCGGCAGGTGAGCATATTCTTCACCGTCTATGTGTTCTTCCAGGTCTGGAACCAGATCAATTGCCGATCGCTGACGCCGGAGACGAGCGGACTGAGCGGCATCCTGAACAACCCGACGTTCTTGACGATCGCGGGGACGGTGGCCGTCGTGCAGGCGATCATCATCAGCGTGCCGAAGGTCAATCGCATCTTCCAGGTCGAAGCCTTATCGCCGCTCGATTGGCTGTGCATCCTCGCCGGCACGGCCTCGGTGCTGGTGTTCGCGGAGGTGGCGCGGCGCATTCGCCTATCAGCCCGAAGCGCAAGCCAGGGATAACGCGATGACTGACAAGCAAGAACAGCTTCAATCCGTGGCCGCCAAGCTCGGCATCGGTTCCTATCGGCGGCACGTTTTTTTATGCACCGGACCCAACTGCTGCACTCCGGAAGAAGGGCAGGCCGCCTGGGACGCGCTCAAGCAGCAGATCAAGCAGCACGACCTCGGCGTCGGCGCGAACGCCTGCTATCGCACCAAGGTCGGCTGTCTGCGCATCTGCTGCCACGGCCCGACGATGGTGGTCTATCCCGAAGGGACGTGGTATCACGGCATGACCGCCGAGCGCATTCCGCTCTTCGTGCAAGAGCACCTCAAGGGCGGCCAACCCGTCGCGGAATGGGTCTTCACCCGCAATCCTCTCACGGAGTCTGAATCCGGCGCGACCGGACAACCTCCAGCGGATATTTGACGGGACAGGAAGCGTGATCTACGCTTACGCCTGAACCCCTTCGTTGGGGGATTGTGTGGTGCGCCCGGCCCTCGTCGCGGCGGACGGCGTACGGACTGCATCCGGTGATAGGGAGTCTCACATGCTCGCGAGTGCGGTCACTTTCTGGCGCTGGTTGACGGGGCAGCCGGTCTCGCTGGACGCGAAGCTTGCGCTTGCCGAATCCAATGACGAGCGCCGGGTCTGGCTGCGTTACGCGGCGGACCTGAATACCCGTTGCGCGGAGGTCGGGGACGATGGCGAGACGGGGATCGCGGCCCTGATCTCCGACATTTCGCGCGGCGGACTGAAGGTGATTGCCCCGCGCCGTTTCGAGCCGGGCACCGTGCTCAGCGTGGAGTTGCCCTCCGTGTCGGGCGAGTCCGCGTTGGCGGTATTGGCCTGCGTGGTTCGCGCCCAGCCGCACGAGGACAAGGATTGGGCGATGGGCTGCCGTTTCTCGGGAGAGCTGAGCGACGAACAGTTGCAAGCCTTCGGCGCCTCCCGCACCCGGCCGACGCCCCCGGACGCCCGCGGCTGGTCGCGCTTCCCGTGCGAAGCGAAAGCGGTCTACCAGCGCGTTGGCGAGCGCGATCTCTCACCCCACAGCGCCCGCGTCCTGAACATTTCCGTCGCCGGCATGGCCCTGTTGGTGCCAGAGGAAGTCGCCATTGGCGAACTGCTCAGCACCGAGTTGCACGGCGCAACGGGTCAGACGATCGTCACCATCCTGGCCTGCGTGGTCCATGTTCAGCAGACGGAGGAAGGTCGCATCCTCGGCTGCAATTTCATCCGCGAACTGACTGATAGTGACCTGCGCACTGGTTTAGTGGAAAGCTCCGAGCAACTTGAGCGCCGCCGCTGAATCGCAGCGGCGTTCCGATGACCACTTACGTTCCACAATCCCCGCAGTCTTGAAACTCAACTTGGAACGCTGGCAGCGGCTTGATAGACGTAGTGCCCACTTTAAGATCTTTGAGAGACATAGAAGAGGGTTTCGTGGTCAACTGCTTGAGCAATTGTTGAGCGAACGTCTGCACTTGATCGGCGCTAAGTTCGCCTTCCCCGCCGTGGAAAGCCACCCCGGGCACCGTGACCGACAGGCTGTCGAACGTAAATGTCACATCAGACGGCCCATCCTGACTCATCCCTTGTATGCAAAAAGTTCCGCTGGGCTTCATGGTGCTGGGGAGGCTGTATATTGTCTTGTTGTCCATTTTTTTGCGCAGTAGGGGATCGAGATTTTAATCTTGTCGGCACACTTCGGGGCCGGCGTTGGACACAAGATGGGGATGGAAATGCGCTGACTCACTCCATACGGGGTGGCGACGTGAACGTCCACGAACCCATTGCTGTCGGAGTAAACGCCCTTGGGGATCACGACGCGCATGACTTGGCGGCTGAGCAGTTCGATCTGGAAGATGGGTATCTGGTAGTAACAGGTCAAGTCGGCGCATGTGCTGGGCGTTGTTTGCGGGGGCTTGTTGACCGGGGCATCCTGTTTCTTGCCCGACGTTGCGTCCGTTTTTGGTGCCGTGTCTGATTTTGGCGTCGTGTCCTGGTTGGAGTTATTGGTGAAGGCAACAGGCGCGGTGACGACTTCTCCAGCCTTCGGTTGCGTCACGGAGACATTCAACGATGAGGGCAGGGGCGGAGACGAGGCTGGGACCTGGATAATTGTTTGCAGCGGCGGGAGCACCGGGGGCACCCGTACCGTCGTGGATGAGCTGGTAGTGCCTTGCTGCTGCTGCCGCCGGCAGGATCGTTGGCTGCGAAAGGAAGCCTGCGTTACCGTTTCGTCCGACATGGCTGCGACCGAGGGGTTGCCCGTCGGTGGTGCGAGTCCACTTTCCAGACATGGTTCCTCGTCGTCGGCCGTTTTCTTCTCCGTCTTCGACTTGGGGTTTGACGGCGCCGAATGGGCGGACGCGGCGGGGGGACACTCGCACGTCGCCGGCGTGCCCTCATCGGGACACTTCACGATGCAGGAGGAATCGACCATTCGGCCGCCGACCACCACGCGCGTCTGGTTGACGCTGAAGTTATCGCCCACCAGGAACAGGGTCGTCTGTTCATTCGGATTGATTCCCGGTGCCCCGTACCAACCCGATAGCTCCGGTCCGAGGTTTGTCACTCCCGTCGAGAGCAGTTCGAAGCCGCCGTGGGTATTCTCGAACGGCATGCTCAAGACCTGAGCCTGGAGCGGCAACCGCTCCGACAATTGGTCCAAACGCCTCACCATCATCGCCGCGTCGCCCGGCCGGTAACAGTGCTCGTCGCGGATGAGATGTGTCCGATCCTTGATTGTTTTGATGGATCGACTCAGGCGCATCGCGTCTTTCAAGTCGAGCGTCTTGCACTTGGGGTCGGCCAAACGAAACCAGTTGCCGGTAAATTCCAGGTCCACGTAAGGCACGAACGAAGGCATTATCACGAGGGCGACGCACTCGCGGATACCGTTTTCCAATCGACGCCGACGGAGTTCATAGCCGGGCCGTCGGGCGCCCCACAATAACTCGATGAAGAATGTTTGCAGGTTTCCCTCGATCGGCGGCGTCTGCACGCGCGGATAGAACCGCCAACCGAAGGTATTGTCGCCGTGCGAAAAACCGATCATGGTACGGTTGAGGGCGATGGTCTGGATGTCCTCCTCGATACGGCGGACGTAGCGCGTGAAGTTGCTGGCGCCGATTTGGCCGCTGGTGAACGCTAACGATAAGGCTAGCTGCATCTCGCGGCGCAGGCTGAACGAGTCGCCTACATTTTGGTCCTCTGTCGAAGGATCGAGCGCGAAAACGTAGAGGGGCCAGCGGCAGCGGACATAGTCGTTGAATAACTGGCACACTTCGGGGGGCGGGTGCGGTAGAAAGAGCGGTGCGCCGCCTGAGGGAGCGCAGGGACATCCCTTGGCCTCGTGAGTGGCTTTCATGTCTTCAAGAAAGCGCGCATTCAACAGGGCGGCATCGACGATAATGGTCCACGCCAGGGCTTCGGTGATGGCGCGCCCGAACGGTCCTTTAGTGTCCGCGCAAAGAGGTGTCGAGGGTGAACCCTGAGAGTGCAGGGCCAGTCCGAATTGAGTGCGGAGGTTTTGAATGACTGGCGTGTTGCGTGAGCGGATGGCCTCGACCAACGCGGGTGTGCAAAAGTCCCATAAACAGAGGTGCTGTTGGGAGGATAGGAAATCGTAAGCGGCGGTGAGTTCCTCTCGCAAAGCCGATTGCACATCGAGGTAGTATAGCGAGTTCTTGCAGGCTAGGTGACCGATCACTTGTTCGCGGAGCCGGATCGCCATCTCAAGCAATCGCTTGACCCCTACCACGTCGAGAATCTGGCTCGGAGGGAGCGGCCTCTGACTCCCCGGACGCGACGATTGACCGCCAATGGTAATATTTGTGGGTGGTGGCGGCGACTGGATCGCGCGTATGGTTTGGGCGGAGAGAGCCATCATATGCTTAGGAGTTGTGGGGGCTGGCCCCCCTTCTTGGGAATTGCAGTATTCCCATACTTCGTGCGCCGTTTTGAACTGGCTCTCCTCAATCATCCCCTCGATCATCCTCGTCATCTGCAAGCCGAATAAATCGACGAGGTCGTTGATGACCAAGGTGCGGAACGTGGTCGGCAGCAGGTCTTCGGGTAAATGCATGTTCGCGGTGAAGGTACACTCGGCCCCGTAGCCTGTCTGCGTGCAACCGCCCGTCAGCACCGACATGGGAATGCGCACCAGATTCAGTCCGTAGCCGGGCGCATCGGCGTTATCATCGCCTTCGTTGTTACGCCGCAGCTGGTGGAGGTGGTCCAGGTAGCGTTTCTTCTGGTCCTCGATGATCGTCGGCTCGAGCATCAATCGGCCGTCCGGCCCGATGAAATTGGGCATCCGGATCTGGGACTGCAAGAGCGCGTCTCGACTAATGACATTGTCATTGGTGACAGTCTTCATCACATCGGCGCCGGGCATATTTTTGGCGAGGTCCGCGACCTGGGACGCCGTCGCCGCCGCTTGCAAACTGAATACGTTCGCCAGGAACGCCTGGTCGCTGCGGGCGACGGTCGCCTGAAGTCCGACGGAGAAAGTGTAAGCGTCCTGCCTCATGATGCGCTCGACCTCCTGGCGGTACATCATCAGGCGAGCCTGGCCCCAGATGTCGGCGTGCTTGGGCACGATGCTGCCGTACTTTTCGATATGCTCCTCCAGCGAGTCGATCTCGTGGGCCAACTCCTTGACCGTCAACTCGGTATCCTTCTTGCCGTTGTTTCCGCACCCATCGCAATCCGCGCACCCGGCGCCCATGTCGGGATAACTGGGCCCCCAAATCGGCCCGCCCGGCTGACAGCACGAACTGAGCAACAGCGATGCAAGACATCCCGCCGCCATAGCCAACGACCGACAGCGCCGATTTCTCGTGCTTGTCATGACTCGACTTCCTCACTTGCCGGCAACACGGCCCGGCTTTCAGAACGTAAACTCCAGCCCGAACGTCAACCCCTGTGCCCAAAAGCTGGTCGGACTGCCCATCGGCCGCGGGAACTGTGTAGCTATACCCGCCTGATATGCCGTGCTGGTTGGCACCTGCCGCGTGTCCACATTCAGATCCATAGCGCTCCCCGCCCGCATCACCCGGCTCCAGTACAGGTAATCGTAACCGACCGTCGCTCGCAGCCAGCGCGTCAGCAACACGCCTACTTTTACTTGCACTTCCGGCACGACGCCGAAGTCCTGGTTGAGGGTCCGGCCGCTGTTACTCGGCAGCGCGTACAAGCCGCCTGTCGCGGATTGCGGCAGGGCGTTGCCCGGCTGTAGCGTCGAGGCGCCCAGGACGTTCGCCACCTCGTCGGTTCGGCCGAGGGCGATTTTGCCAATGATTCCCACGAAGAAATGACTGAAGTAATAGTTGCCGCGCAGTCCCAGTTGACCGCCGAAGAACTGGCTGCGTGCGCGGAACTGGTCGTCGGTCAGCGCGAATGCCGGCGCGGCGAAGTTCTGATTCAGAAATGTTAACGGCGTGCCGCCAATTGCCTGCTGACGAGTCAGGATGGCGGCACTCTCGCTTAGGTCGAGGTAACGGAAGCCGACCAGGCCAACCAAATAGAAACGCCGGGTCCAATACAGAGCGTGCAGGACGTTGGCGTCGGCCCCCCACAGTTGGCTATTGGTATTGACCGCGACAGCGCCTGCGAACGGTCCAACGGCAGCGCCGCTGCCCGCCGGGGCGGCGATCACAAAAGCGTCCTCGGCACCTGTCGGCACGTCGAGATGGCGCAAGGCCAAGAGCGGATTGCCGCCGGCTGTCGAGCCGAAGTTGAAGGACTGGCCCTGCCTTTGGAGAACGAAGCCGCTCGCCTCCAGGCCGATAATTTGTTGAGGGTCGAGCCAACCTCCCGCGAAGGCGCGGACGCCGCCGAAGGTCCCGAAATTGACGCTGCCGGGACCGGATAACACGAGCGTATTGGGCTGTCCGAGTGCGCCCGGGATGGCATCTGTCGCCAGGCCGGAGGTGACGAGATTGGAAGGCAGCGGTTCGTTCCTCTCCCACCAGAGCAGCGCCTCGGCCCCAATCCAGGCGCGGTAGCCGGCCGCGGGCGGCGGGCGAAGGCCGGACCACGGCGAGGACACTTCGGGAGGAAGCGCCGGCGCCGTCCAAGGTTCGGCCCCCGGCAGTGTATGCGGATCCCATACGGGTTCCGGTTGGTCGGCCGCGCCGAAGGCCGCGGAGGCGGTTCCCGTCGAAAGTTCGCGCAGCGTACTTGACACCGCGCCGGCAGTGGGAGGAAGTGTCGATTCGGATACCGGCGTAGTCTCGACCCTGGGTAGGTCGGCAAACTTGGGATTTTCAGTGGGTTTCGGTGGACTCCATGCGCCGGGATCCTGCGCGTTGGGGGCCGCAGAGTGGGAAGACTGTCCGACGGAGGGCGTTGGGGATGGCGGAGATCCGATCGGGGGAAGTAATTCCTGGGCGATCACGAGGCCCCCTCCGGCGAGCAGGGTCGCGATGCTTGCGAGAACGGCCTTGCTCACGACCTCACTCCCTTACCGGCTCTCCCTTGCCGGCCCTCCTTGTCCTCGTTCTCCACCGAGAAGGGCAGTGCGATCCGGCAGGGCGACCCCCCTCCTTTTATCGGCATTTATGGAATAATCGCTTGAGCCTACGTATCCGGAAATGCTTCGCGGACCCACAAAGTCAACCGCAATCCGGTGTCGATTCAGTCAGGACGACTTGAATGGATAAAGACAAGGGCGACACCACATCCCGATGGCACGCCCTCGATGGATTTGGAATGAACGAACCCAGCGCAACTCCGCTCCCCTTCTTGGGGGTTGTCAGGGCGTGAGTCGGTTGGGTTGCCCGACCGCCGGGGTCAGGTGAGGCTGACCGACCACCGGAACGGTAGTTTGCCACCTCCGTTTCCGGCCGAAAATCAGGTGATCCACCGAAACTATCCCGCTGCCCAGCACCAAGAGCGCCAGACAGGCGACGATGATGAGGAAGTTGTAGGCGGCGCCGGCCTGGAAGGTGAACCCTCCGGACTTAAACGCGATGGGGAAGAACTCCTGTACCCCCGTCACCAGCATGATGGCGCCAACCATGTCGGCAATCAGCGCCAGGGCGGCCAGACGCGACAGAAACCCGACCGCCAGCATCACGCCGCACGCCAATTCCGCTCCGCTGACCACTTTCTGCATGGTGGGGGTGAGTTGATCCGTCCACGATTCCGGCTGTACGAATTTCATGTAGCCTTGGCCGATGAAGATGGCGGCCAGTCCCAGACGCAGGATAAGGCTGGCCAGATCGATGTGGGGCCGACGCAGGTACGCCAACATGGGAGACGCTCCTTTCCGGTTGAGGCGAGTCGGGAATGGATACGGTCCCTCCGCGGCAAAAAGGGGGGCAGCATGTAGAGGGTAGTTCGGTTCGACAAGAGGGAACCGCACCTGTATTGCAATCCTCGGTCCGATCGCGGTCAAGGAAATAATCGACCCCCCGCCGCATTTTTTCGGACGCCTTCGGCAGACGCGGGATCCAAAAGGAGTGTGCGCTTCGGCCGAGTTATGGGCAGATTCATACAGAGAACCTGTCCGTCCTGGAGCCGAGGATCACGGCCATGCCGTCGCACTCCGCCATCCTGCTTCGTCACTTGCACCACCTGGCGGGAACACCGCCCTCCGACGCCGACCTGCTCGGCCGTTGGGTTCGAGAGCGCGATGAGGATGCTTTCTCGGCGATGGTTGCCCGGCACGGTCCGATGGTGTTCGGAACTTGCCGGCGGCTGCTAGGCGGCACGCAAGACGCCGAGGACGCCTTCCAGGCCGTTTTCCTTTTGCTCGCGCAAGGCCCATACGCTTCGCAGACCGGAGGCGCTGGGAGGTTGGTTGCACGGCG
The DNA here is from genome assembly GCA_963767535.1 of uncultured Planctomycetota bacterium. Lineage (GTDB taxonomy): Bacteria > Planctomycetota > Planctomycetia > Gemmatales > Gemmataceae > JAJPHU01. Next base: position 1,216,965 of record CAVYEC010000002.1, on the reverse strand, counting down.
TCTCCGTGCGTTTGGCGCGCAAGGCACGTACAGCCGTCGTCCGCAGGCAGGCGGTGGGAAACAGTCCTGCCGATCAAGAACCGCTCGATCCGCATCCCGATCCGCTCGATCTTCTGAGCGCCCGCGAGCTGTTGACATTGATCGACGAGGAGATCGGACGTTTGCCTGAAGCGTACCGACTGCCCGTGGTGCTGTGCGATCTGGAAGGACGGACGCAAGAAGACGCGGCCCGCGTACTCGGCTGGACGCATGGTTCCATTCGCGGCCGGCTCTTGCGCGGCCGGGCACGGCTGAAGGCGCGCCTGGCGCGACGTGGCTTGGCACCGGCGGCCCTCTCCGCGGTGTTGACCTCCGGTTTGACATGGAGCATGGCGGAGGCGGCTGTTCCGGCAACGCTTGCTGTCCGCGTGAGCCGTGCGGCGGTACTGTTCTCGAAAGGTCGCGCGACGGAGGGCGTTTCCATAGCGGCCGTCGCGCTGGCGCGGGAGGGGTTGCGCGGCATGATGCTGGGCAAACTGAAATTCGCGGCGGTCGCACTGTTGATCGCCGGCATGTTCGCAACTGGCGCGGGCATCCTGGCACGTCAAGCACTCGCTCCCCAACTGGCGGAAGAGCCGAAGGCGACGCCGCGTGTGGCCGATGGCGTTCCTTCGCGGAATACGGGTATGAGTGAAGGTCGCCGAGATCAGGACGGCGACCCGCTGCCGGCCAGGGCGCTGTCCCGGCTGGGTACGATACGCTTTCGCCACGGCGGGCTGATCGACTCCCTGGCCTTCACGCCCAACGGCAAAACGCTGGTTACGTGCGGGCCGTATAACGGCATCCGCGTCTGGGACGTCGCCACCGGCAAAGAGGAGCTGCGACCCGCCGAACAGAAAGACGGTCGGGCCATCGCGCTCGCGCCGGACGGCAAGCGGCTGGCCGTCCTGCTTTCGAGGATCGATCTCAAACCGGAAGCCATCGCCATCCGCGACTTGGCGACCGGCCGCGTGGTGCGACGCTTCGGCAAGCAAGGAAGACATGCATCCCTTCTCTTCGCACCGGACGGCAAGACCCTCGCCGCCTTCAAATGGGCGAACGACATCGAGGTGTGGGACACGTCCACCGGGCGTTTGCTGCACACGCTGACGGGCCACAAGGATATAGTTTGGTCAGTGGCCTTTTCCTCGGACGGCAAGACGCTCGTTTCCGGCGGCGACGACAAGAACATCCGCTTCTGGGACGTGGCCAGCGGCAAGGAATTGCGGCGGGTCGCGCACAACAAAGAAGTGGGGACCGTCGCGCTCTCCCCCGACGGCAAACTTCTCGCCTCGATCGATCTGACGAAGCAAGTGTTTGAGGGCGGGGGTACTTGGTTTCCCGACGGCCGCATCCACCTGTGGGACGTGGCGACCGGCACGGAATTGCGGAAGCTGGTCCTGCCGCTGAAAGAGATCGCTCCGAAAATTCCGGCGGGCTTTAACAGCGTGGCTTTCGCGCCGGACGGCAAAACGCTCGTCACCACGGCCATGGACGCCACCTTGCGCATCTGGGATCCCCAGACGGGGCGTCAGCTACGGCAGTTCGCGGGCTTCGCCGGTGCCGCCGGGCATTTTGCTTTCGCTCCCGATGGCAAGAGCCTGGCCGTGGCGGACGGCCATACCGTCATCCGCCTGATCGACCTCGCCGGCGGCACGGATCGACTCCCCCTGAACGGACACCGAGGTAACGTGTCCTCCGCCGTCGTCACACCGGACTGCCAGACCGTTGTCACCTCGTCGGTTGACGGAACACTCCGTTTCTGGGATCCGCTGATAGGCCGGGAGCGCGACCGGCGGCCGGCCCCTGTCCACTTCCTTTCGGCCCCCCGGTTGCTTGCGGACGGACAGAACTATCTCACGCTCGGAAGCGACTGGATGTATCGGCTCCACGACCTCGCAACCGGCAAGGAGTTAGCCGTCCTCCGCGGCCATACCGCCCACTCACCCTTCGCCCTGTCCCCCGATCGCAAAACGCTCGCCGCGGTCGATGCCGATAAGACCGTTCGCCTGATCGACCCCGCCACGGGCAAGGTACGCCACACGCTGATGAAGGTAAAAGAATACGTCTCCGGCATGTCCTTCACTCCCGACAGCCGCACTCTAGTCGTCTGGAACGCGGATCGGGTCGTTACGGTCTGGGACTCCGGCACGGGCCAGCAAGTGCGACGCTTCGACGGTCCCACGAACCCCGAAGGGGAACCAACCCCTCCCGGCGGCGGCGGTTCACTCCCGTACACAGCGGCCCTCTCGCCCGACGGCGGCCTGCTGGCCTTCGGCTTGCAAAATACCTGGCTGGAAAAAGACGGTATCTTGCCCGTCGTGGACACGCTCGCCGGCAAGGAGGTCCGCCGTTTTCGTGTACCGAAGAACGGCCCGCAGTGCATCGCGTTCGCGCCCGATGGTCGAAGCTTGGCCTGGAGCGGCTGGCGCGATCCTACGATCCACGTCGGCGAAATCGCCACCGGCCGCGTGCGGCGAAGTTTCACCGGTCACAGCGGAGACATTCAGGCCCTGGCCTTCTCGCCCGACGGCACATTCCTTGTCTCCGGCAGCAGGGACACGACCGCCCTCGTCTGGGATCTGTCCGGCCGACTCGACCCCGCCGACCAAAGGAACAAGCCCCTCACCGAAGCGGACCTGAAAACACAGTGGCAAGCCCTGGGTGAGGAGGACGCGGCGTCGGGATTCCGGGCCATGCAAACCCTGGCGTTCGATCCGTCCCACACCGTTCCGTACCTGCGTCAGCAGTTGCATCCGGTCGCGGCCGTGGATGAAAAACGCCTGTTCCGGTTGATCGCCGAACTCGACAGCGATCAGTTCGCCGACCGCGAGAAGGCGGCCGCGGAATTGGAGAAAATGGGCGAGACGGCCTTGCACGCGCTGCGGCAAGCGCTTGAGGGGCAGCCCGCGCTGGAAAAGCGCCGGCGCCTGGAACAGCTCATCGACAAGCAGCAGCGCGAGAAATGGTCGCCGTCACCGGAGCGTTTGCGCACGCTGCGATCTGTGGAGGTGCTGGAGCGCATCGGCAATGCGGACGCCCGGAGTATGCTGAAGACATTGGCGGGCGGTGCGCCGGGAGCCTGGCTCACTGAAGACGCGAAATCCAGCCTCGATCGCGTGAGCCGGCGCACGTCCGGGTGACGAGGAATCGGCTCATGCGGCCGCGAGGAGACGACGATATCTCCCCACGCAGACGCAGCCCCACAAGGCGATGCCGCACACGGCGAGGAGGAGGGCGGACGGTTCGGGCGCGGAGTCGATCCCAGCATCGTGAACCGCCGTCGCCGCAATCGGGTAGGCAATCGGCGGCCAATCGCTTCCGGAGTCACGCACGCGAACCAGGGCGTCAATCTGTGGAATGACCGGGCGCCGGGACGCAATAGCGTAAAGCTGCTCGGCCGCAGCACGACATCGTAGCGATGTCCGCCCAGCGTGATGTGTTCCGAGACCAGGGCGAACCGCTCGACGAGGTGCGAACTGGTGGCAGTCAGCGTGCCGGTGATGGTGCCGCGGAACATCAGGTCGCCGGATTGATGCGAAGGAATGTCCGTCAAATGCAGCGTCAACCGGAAGCTGCTGGCGAACTGATCCGGCCTCTGCGTGGGAGCCACACTGCTGGTCGTCACGGCGGCGGCCGGAATGAGCGGAGTACCCATGCCGCCCCGGTAGAGCGCGAAAGCAACGGTGCCGGTGCCGCTGGCCAGGACCGGACGCGGGCCGATGCCCCAGTTGTACGACCAGTCCATAAAATCCGCCCGCGCGGCGCCGCCGCAGAAGAGCAGACTCAGCACAAGTACGCCCAGGAGCCGATGCGATGCGGTTGTCATGCCGGAATCCTTTCCGGGCGGGGGATCGGGTGAGGTCGCGCGGGACGAGCATTGGAGAGAAAATGTATCCCAACGGCCGACCGCGTGTCAATGCGGGGTGGAAAAAGGAGGAGTAGCTCCGACGGTAGTGGTTTGGGGTGCGGCACGCTGGCAGCGTGCCCTACGTAGGGCACGCTGCCAGCGTGCCGCTCCGCGCTAGAAAGTCTCGGCCAGAATCGCGCGCTCGACCGCCTGGAACACAAAGGGATCCGTGAAGTCCAGCATTCCTATCAGGTAGGGCTGACTAATGCCGCCCGTCAGGAAACCCAGCAAGACGCCGTCCTGGAGCACCAGGTCGGACAGGACCACATCGCTATTGAGAAAGACGGACTGCCCCGAGGGGCCAAAAAAGCTGAAGGGCACGGCGAACACCTGACCCTTGCTATCAACCTCAAACAGATCGAACGCGAAACCAGGACCGAAGCCGAACGCGAACAGATGCAACGGTCCCACCGGCGTCGGTTGAACGACCGTGCTGCCGCTGCCGGGAGTGCTGCCTCCGCCATTGCCGCTGCCACCCGTGGTTCCGCCGCTCGAACCCCCACCGCCTCCGGAACCGCCTCCGCCGCTACCTCCGCCTCCGCCGCCCCCGCCGCCCCCGCCGCCGGTGGTCGGGGCGGGGATGGCCCATAACGTCGCACCGTGGCTGCTGTCGTCGGCGCTGAAAAACAGCGTACCGTTGACGTTGGTCAGGTAGGACGGGTTGGAGCCGTTGGGTCCGGGGTTGATGTCGGCGACCATGCGCGTGCCGGCAGTAGTGCCGTCACTCTGCCAGAGTTCCTGACCGTGGGTACCGTCGTTGGCGCTGATATACAGCGTGCCGTTGACGTTGGTCAGGAATTGCAGGTTGGAGCCGGCGGCACCGGGGTTGATGTCGGCGACGATCTGGGTGCCGGATGCGGTCCCGTCGCTCTTCCACAACTCCTCCCCGTGGCTGCCGTCGTCGGCCACGAAGTACAGGACGCCCTTGATGCCGGTCAAATCCTTGGGGTTGGAGCCAGTGGCGCCAGGATTGATATCCTTGACGAGGACAGTGCCGGCGGCGGTGCCGTTGCTTGTCCACAATTCGTAGCCGTGGCTGCCGTCGTTGGCGCTGAAAAACAGCACACCGTTGATGTTGGTCAGATCGTGTGGGTTGGAGCCGGTAGTACCGGGGTTGATGTCGGCGACGATCTGGGTGCCGGATACCGTGCCGTCGCTCTTCCACAATTCGGTGCCGTGCATGGCATCGCTGGCGATAAAGAAGAGAGTTCCGTTCACAACGGTCAGATCGGACGGGGCAAAGGAGGCACCAAAGTCCGTGATCATTTGCGTGCCGGTGCCCGTGCCGTCGCTTTTCCACAGCTCGTCGCCGTGGCTGCCGTCGTTGGCCACGAAATACAGCGTGCCATTGATGTCGGTCAAATCGTGGGGGTTGGACCCGGCGGAGCCGGCGTCGATGTCGGCGACCATTTGCGTGCCAGCGGCCGTGCCGTCGCTCTTCCACAATTCGTCGCCGTGAGTGCCGTCGTCGGCCACGAAGAACAGCACACCGTTGACGTTGGTGAGATTGGACGGCGCGAATCCGGGGTTGATGTTCGCAACCATCTGGGTGCCGGCGGCCGTGCCGTCGCTCTTCCACAACTGGGAGCCGTAGGTCAGATAGTCGGCGCGGAAAAACAGAGTGCCGTTGACGTTGGTGAGATCGGACGGGAAAGACCCGATCGGGCCGGGGTTGATGTCGGCGACCATCCGCGTGCCGGCAGTCGTCCCGTCGCTCTTCCACAGCTCCTGGCCGTCTGTACCGTCGTCGGCACTGAAAAACAGCGTGCCGTTGACGTTGGTGAGATATTGCAAATTCGCGCTGGCATGGTCGGGGTTGATGTCGGCGACCATCTGGGTGCCGGATGCGGTCCCGTCGCTCTTCCACAGTTCATAACCGTGGCTGCCGTTGTTGGCATTGAAAAACAGAGTGCCGTTGACGTTCGTCAGATAACTCGGATTGGAGCCGTTGGGTCCGGGATTGATGTCCTCGACCAGGACGGTGCCGGCGGACGTGCCGTCGCTTTTCCATATTTCGTCGCCGTGGCTGCCGTCGTTGGCGCGAAAGAACAGTGTTCCATTGACGTTCGTGAGGAAGGACGGATAGGAGCTGGCCGCGCCGGGGTCGATGTCGGCGACCATCTGCGTGCCGGATGTGGTCCCATCGCTTTTCCACAACTCGAAACCGTGCGTGCCGTCATTGGCCTGGAAATACAGGGTGCCGTTGACGTTGGTTAGCTCGCTCGGACGGGAGCCAGTCGCGCCGGGGTTGATGTCGGCGACCATCACGGTGCCGGTAGCGGTGCCGTCGCTCTTCCATAGCTCGTAGCCGTGCGTGCCGTCGTTGGCATCAAAGAACAGCGTGCCGTTGACGTTGGTGAGATCGGTCGCCCCGGAGTTGCCGGCCCCCGGATTGATGTCGGCGACCATCTGCGTGCCGGACGCGGTGCCGTCACTCTTCCACAGTTCATAGCCGTGCGTGCCGTCATTGGCGCGGAAAAAGAGCGTACCGTTGACATTGGTGAGGTAAGACGGGTTGGAGCTGGCGGCCCCGGGGTTAATGTTGGCGACCATCTGGGTGCCGCTGGCAGAACCGTCGCTCTTCCACAGCTCGTAGCCGTTCGTGCCGTCGTTGGCGGCGAAATATAGTGTCCCATTCACAGCGGTCAAATGACGCGGGCCTGATCCGGCGGCACCCGGATCGATGTCGGCGACGATCTGGGTGCCAGAGGCGGTCCCGTCGCTCTTCCACAACTCCTGGCCGTGGCTACCGTCGTCGGCCACAAAGAACAGCGTTCCGTTGACGTTGGTCAGATCGCGCGGATTGGAGCCGGTGGCGCCGGGGTTGATGTCGGCGACGATCTGCGTGCCAGCGGCCGTGCCGTCGCTCTTCCACAGTTCGTAACCGTGGCTGCCGTCGTTGGCGCTGAAAAACAGCTCGCCGTTGACGTTGGTCAGATAGTGCGGGTTGGAGCCGGCGGTTCCAGGGTTGATGTCGGCGACGAGCGCTGTCCCCGACGTGGTGCCGTCGCTCTTCCACAATTCCGCTCCGTGAATGCCGTCATCGGCACTGAAAAACAGCGTCCCGTTGACGTTGGTGAGGTCTCGGGGAAAACCGGACATCGGCTGCGAATTGATGGCATCGACCAGGACGGGGGAGCTGGACAGCAGATCGCGTCTTTCCAGCTCTTCGATCCGGAGGCTGACGCCGTAGCCTGTCCGTTCCGGGCGAAGCAAGCCGGGGAACAGCCGACGCAGCCGCCCCGGAAGCGAAGGACTCCACGGCGAACGCCTCATCAGTGCAACTCCTTTTTCACACGGATGAACGGGTCGGTTCGTTCTTCCCGTTTAGCGACGCTTCGCAGAAGCGTTCTTCGCACGCTTCTGCGAAGTGTCGCTAAACTGATGCGATGAACCGACTCCCTTGGGACTGATCGCCTCCTCCGCGTGCAAGAATGATGCCATACGACCACATCATCGTTTGCGACGCCCGCCGAGCGCGTCAAGGTGAAGATTGGGCCGTTCCTCTCTCGATTTGGCGGCGTAAAGGTTGGCGGAGGGTCATTTTCTCAGGCAGTTGGCAAGGTGGCAAACTGGCAAACTCGCACGATGAAAGAAACGTAAGTTTCTATGATTAAATAGCTTACATGAGTACCCCCACTTTGCCAAATGGGTTCGCGTTTGGCAAAGTGGCAAAATCGCCGGCGCGGCCTGTTTCCCTTTCACTGGAGCGATAATGCCTCTAACGAGACAATTCGCTTCCCCTGTCTGGCCGCTCGGTTCCCAAGGTGGGCAACCAAGGTGCCAGACCGACGCACGGACTGTCCCGCCGCCAGGGTAATTGATATAGCGGACAGGAAACGATGGCCACGAGGATGAGTCGGGAGCAACGACCATGAATCCGCCTTCCGCGCCGGCCCGCCCGCTGGTCCCCGTCCGCTACGAGCATACGGGCAACCTGGCCTCCGTTCTCGATCAACTCGGCGTCTCCCTGCTGGTATCCACTTACCAGGCCGGCAAGGTGCTGGTGGTCGGCGTCCACGGCGGCGAGGTGGTGTTCGCGTTTTCCGACTTCGAGCAGGCGATGGGCCTGGCCGTCGGCACGCGCCGGCTGGCCGTCGGCACCCGCCGCCAGGTCTGGCTGCTTCACGCCGCCCCGGACATCGCGCCGCGCGTGGAGCCGGCCGGCAGGTATGACGCCTGTTACCTGACGCGCTCGGCCCTGTTCACCGGCCCCATCCACATCCACGAGCTGGCCTGGGCCGGCGACGAGTTATGGGCGGTCAATACGCTTTTCTCGTGCCTGTGTACACTCGACGAGCAATACAGTTTCGTCCCGCGCTGGCGGCCGCCGTTTGTCCGCGCGTTGGCGGCGGAGGATCGCTGTCATCTCAACGGCCTGGCGATGGAGGGCGGCCGGCCGCGCTTCGTGACGGCGCTGGCCGAGACCGACACGCCGGGCGGCTGGCGGCCGACCAAGGCGCACAGCGGTTGCCTCCTCGACGTGGATAGCGGCGCGGTGGTGGCGCGCGGCTTTGCCATGCCCCATTCGCCACGGCTGCACGATGGGCGTTTATGGCTGCTCGATTCGGGACACGGCCGGCTCTCCGTGCTCGATCTCGCACACGGCAAGGCCGAGCCGGTCGTTCATCTGTCGGGCTACACTCGCGGCCTGGCCTTTCATGGGCCGTACGCTTTCGTCGGGCTGTCGAAAATCCGTGAGACCTCCGTCTTCGGCGGCATCCCCATCGCCGAGGAACGCGAACGTCTGCGCTGTGGTGTCGAAGTGGTAGATGTCCGCAGCGGCCAGGTGGTGGCCGGCTTGCAATTTCATACCGGCGTCGAAGAAATCTTCGACGTGCGCGTCTTACCCGGCATCCGCTGTCCGGTGCTGTCCGGTCCCCTGCCGGAGACGGACGGAACCAAGACGATCTGGCTGGTGCCGTCTGAGCGGGGGGCGTCAGCCCCCTGAGTTGGAAGAATCTCAGGGGGCTAACGCCCCCCGCTCAGGTTGGAAAACCGCTTCTAAACACCCCTTGTCGGGTACGGAAAGCCATTCGGCCTGGCGATTTGGTCGTCGTAGTGCTTGCGCAGGGCCGCGTCGCAGACGGCGTAGCCCCAGTTGATGAGCCGTTCTTGCAACTCTTCCGGCATGGACTCCAGGCGCGTCGGCACCGCCGCCAACCGGAGCGTTTGATCGTGCGGGCACTCGTGGTTCAGGGCGTCGGCGAGGTGATAATTGCGGATGTTGGTGCGGATGCCCCAGTAGGCACCCTTGCGCGACTTATCGACGTACGAGGCGATGAGGAGGCGCTGGCGCAGGCTGCGGACCTGATTGTCGATAAGGTTCAACACCCGGTAGGAATGTCTGGCCCAGTCGCTCGCCGGGTCCGGCTCGGGCGCGATCTTCTGGCCGCCGTCGCTGACCAGCACCGTGTCATAGTGCTTGAACACCGGCTCCAGCCCGAGGTTGTCGTAAACGCCGCCGTCGCTGAGGACGACCTTCGTGGTGTAGGGCGGACGCTGCAAGTCGGCGATCTCATCCGGCTCGAAGTGCTGGCCGGTCAGGTCGAGGTGGACCGGCGACAGAAACGGCGGAAACGCCGAGGAAGCCCCGACCGCCACGGCCAATTCCACGGCGGGTTTGCGGACCAGGCCGGTGCGATAATCGCCCATGTACTCCCTGGTGAAGCGCCACAGGGCCGCGGTCTGAACGTTGGTGGCGTTGAAGATGAATACGGGAGCGTCGGGCAGATCTTGCAAGGTCTTATGGTCGAACAGGTGCTTGCGATACGCCGCGGCGACGCTGTCCGCGATGGTGCCCATCGGATTGAGGAGTCCGCCGAGGACGGAGCCGATGTCGATGGTTGTCCGGGCGAGAGACCGCAGGGCGCGATGACCGCCGTATCGAAAGTTCTCGCCACGTTCCGATCATCGAAGTTCAGCTCACCCCACTTGATGGCCAGCACGCCCGCCGTGATCGAACCGCCCGACACAGCGGAGACGCATTTCAGGGTGGGCAGGAGCCCAGCCTCGTTGATCCGCCACAAGCTGCCGGCATGAAACAGCATCGCTCGATAACCGCCGCCCGACAGGCAGAGGGAGACTCCCTGCTCAAGGGTCGGTCTGGGAAGTGCGGCCTCCCCTGCCGGCGTGGGCGGTGGGATGGTCGGATCGGTGGCGGGGTTGAGTTGGGTCATATCAGAAATGCCCGAAAACAAGATAGAAGAAGGTGAGCAAGAAAGCTATGAAAAGTCCCTGGATGAGCAAGGCTCCCCACAAATGGCGCCTACCCTTGGGGCTCAACTCTCCGTCGTCAAAAAACAGACAAAGGAGGTAATACCAGGCGATGGGAAGCAGGATCATGGATAGCGATGCCAACAAGCTCCGCCGTGCGAGGTCGTCGCCGGGCGGCGCGGGCCGCGGTTCCTCCGTCTCCTGTTGCGGCGGAATCCCCGTCTCCGGTGGAGGCAAGGGAGCCGGCAGGGAGGTAGGTTCGGGCTGAATGGCTGTCTGGTCGCGTGGGGCGTCGGCCCGAATGCTTTCCCTTGGCGTCTGACAGGAATAGCAAACCGATAGACGGTTGCTGATCGGTTCGCCGCAGAGCGAACAGGTCCATACACCGGCACCGGATTCGGCCTGCGCCTCCCAATCGTCGTCGAGCTTGGCCTCGGCTTCGGCAGCGGCCAGAAGGCCGGTGGCGCGGGGAACCTCCTCCTCACGCACCTGGAGCACGATCTGGTCGCCGACCGCCAGGCTGCCGAAAAACACGTCCGACGCCATCTCGCCACCCAGAATGGACTCGATGCCCTCGTTCTCCAGCAGATTCTTGGCCAGCTGGGCCTCGAACGATTTGTTGAACGTCTTGACAGTGATATACTTGTCGGACATTTTGCGACCTCCGGAAACGCCGAGCGAACCTTTCCTCAATCATCGCTCCCGGCACCGCGGACGGCAATACGCTGTCCCGTCCGGAACGTCTCGACCACCAGACCGCCGGCGCTACTGCGAACCGTGACGGCACCCTGGTTGTGGGTATCCAAAAACTGCGTCCCGACACGGCCGTAGCGCTTGCCGACCTCCGCGGATGTCGATGTCCGACCCTGGCAGGAGACGACGACGCGCGGTTGCGCCCAGCGCGCCAGCTCCGGCGTATTGGTCAGAGGGCTACCGTGATGGGGAGCCATCAACACATCGACACGGCGAGCGGGCAACTCGCTCAGCACGCGCTGCAATCCGGCACCATCCAGATCGCCAGTCAACAGGATGATATGTCCGGCGTGGCGAACCTGAAGCACCAGACTGCGGGCGTTCTCGTTGCCTTCCGGCCCGACGGCCGGCGGATGCAGCACTTCCAGAGTAACATCGCCGGCCGTGAGGCGGTCGCCCGCCTTGACGATGCGCATGGGGATGGCGCGTTCTTGCAAAATGTCCAGCGTATGGCGAACGCCCGGCGTGGATTTGTCCGCGAAGGTTGGCGTACACGTCACCAGGCCGACGGCGAAGCGGTCGAGCAGATCGCGCAGGCCGTTGAAATGGTCGAGGTCGCCGTGCGACAGGATCACTTCGTCGATGCGGTGGATGCCGCGATGCCAGAGGAAGGGGGCGATCTGCCGGCGCGTTACGTCCGGCCCGGCGAGCGAGCCGGCGTCGTAGAGGAGCGTCCGGCCATCCGGCGTCTCCAACACGGTGCAGCCGCCGTGTCCGACGGCGAGGAAGGTGCAGCGCAATTCGTCGCCCGGCATCCGGGCGGCGCCGGCGGCGAGGCCGGCGCACAGCCAGCCAAGTCCGGCGATCCCTGCCCACCGCCAGCGCCGCCGCAGCGGTTCCTGCGTCAGCACCGCCAGCAAGCCGAGGTAGAAACACCACAGCCACCACTGGGGAATGGCGCCCACATAGACATGGCTGTACGGCAAGCGATCCACGATCTCCACGAGGGATTCGCACGCCGACAGACTGCCATGCACGATCGGTCCCAGCAAGGCCGTTATCGGCGGACAGAGTAACCCGGCCGAAAGCAGCAGAAATCCGGCGAACAAGGCTACGGTCGTCAAGACTACGAGGGGCGGTCCCAGCAAAAGGCCGGCTGGTGAAATCATTTGATAACGGGAGGCGGCCAGCGGTGTAATCGCCAGCCAGAGCAGCGCGGTGAGCGCGTAACTCTCGAACACACGCCGGCCCAACCCGCGCAGACCGCGTTGCCAGGCCGGGCGCTTGCTCTCGCTCAGGAGCGCCAGGGGGTCTTGCTCGGTTCGGAAGAGATGTCTCGCGCACCAACCCAGCACCGCGACCGACAGAAACGACAGCAGACAGCCGGACGTGAACAGGTCGGTCGGGTTCAGGAGCGCGATCGCCAGCCACGAGAGGGCGAATAGATTCGCCGGCAAAACGCGTCGGCGCAGGATTAATCCGCCGCATACGGCGCAAACGATGACGGCCGAACGCAGGGCCGGCGGTCGTCCGCCGGTGAGCAAAGCATAGCCGAGCAGGACGAGCGCCACGATCCAGGCGGCGTGCCGCTGGCGAACTCCCAGGCGCGGCAGGAGGAGCCACAGAAACGCGGCTATGATAACCAGATGCTGACCTGAGATGGCTAAAACGTGGATCACGCCCGTCCGAATATATTTGTCCCAATCCGCCCTCGTCATGGTCGAGCCTTCGCCCAGGATCAAGGCGCCGGCGATGCCTTCGGTTCGCTCCGGCAAGTTCTCGCGGAGGATTTGCTGTCCCCGGCCGCGAAGGACGGCCAACCATCCGCCTGGGGAGGTGGTCCAGCCCCGTTCAAGGCGCGTCATGGCTTGCGGTGTTCGGCGGGCCGCGAGGACGGCGCAGATGCCCTGGTCGTGCAGGTAAGCGGCGAAATCGAACTCGCCGGGATTGCCCGGCGGCGATGGACGAGCCAGTTGCCCGACAATCTCGACTTCGTCGCCGGCGTGCAATTCCGGCCAATTCTCCACGCCGACCACGCGGATTCGTCCTGAAACACTCACCCAGTCATCGCGATGGCGGAGTCGATGGACACGCAGAACGGTAATCGTGGTCCCCGTAGGTGAGATCGAGCGCAGCGGATCGGAAGGCAGTGCAGGATTGCGCACCGGCTCCTCGTCGATGAAGCCGCGCACTTGCGCCGGTGCCGGCTCGTCCTTGGCGTGGTAGCTGATGTCATCCGGCGCAATCACATCACGGCGGTAGTGATGATACGCCGCCCCGAAGGCGATTCCCGCCAAACCGAGATAGATAAGCGGTAAACCTCGATGAAGACTTCCGCGCGTCGAAAACCAGGCGAGAAGGCAAACGGCCACCGCAAGCAAGCTCACCGGCAGTGGCAGAGAGGCATGGCGATCCAGCAATATCCCCGCCGTTATCGCCAGGGCGGCTGGCACCAGGGCGCACTCCAGACGCTTCTCGGCAGCAAGGCATCGCCTCTTTGCCGGGAAGCGTCTGCGGGTTGTCCTCCAGGAGCGACAGGTACATGCGCCATAGCGAAGTACCGATTTTTCGCATCGCCGCGCTACAGGGCCTTCTTGCGCAGCCGCAGCGAATTGCTGATCACCGACACCGACGACAGGCTCATGGCGGCCCCCGCCAGGATCGGACTGAAGATGCCAACCGCCGCCAGCGGGATGCTCACGGTGTTGTAAACGAAAGCGAGAAACAAGTTTTGCCGGATGGCGGACAGGGTGAAACGACTGAGGCGGCGCGCCCGCGCGATGGCCCGCAGGTCGCCGCGCACCAGTGTGACGGCGGCGCTCTCCATCGCCACGTCCGTGCCGCCGCCCATGGCGATGCCGACACGGGCACGCGCCAGGGCCGGGGCGTCGTTGCTGCCGTCGCCGGCCATGGCGACGATGTGGCCCTGCTCCTGCAAACGGGCCACGATCTCGCTCTTCTGGTCCGGCAACACTTCGGCGATCACCTCATCAATGCCGAGACTTCGGGCCACCGCCTCTGCCGTCGTCCGGTTGTCGCCGGTCAGCATGATGAGGCGCAGACCGTCGGCGTGCAGGAGTCGAATCGCTTCCGGCGTCGAGGCGCGGATCGGATCGGCCACGCCCAGCAGGCCCGCCAATCGGCCATCGACCGCGACGAGCAGTACCGTATTCCCATCGCGCCGCAGCTCCTCGGCCCGCGCGGTCACGGACTCGGCGGACACGCCGCGCTCGGTCAAAAAGCCGGCGTTACCCAGAATTACCGCGTGTCCGTCGATGGTGCCGGCCACACCCTTTCCGGTGAACGACTGGAAATTCTCGCCGCGCACCAGTTCCAAGCCGCGCTCGTTCGCCCCGCCGACCACGGCAGACGCCAGCGGATGCTCGCTACCGCGTTCCAGACTCGCCGCCAGACGCAGTAACTCCGTTTCGCTGAATCCCGTCGCCGGCTCGACGACCACCAGGCGCGGCTTGCCCTCCGTCAACGTGCCGGTCTTATCCACCACGAGTGTATCGGCCTTGTACAGCACCTCCAGCGCCTCGGCATCGCGGATCAGCACACCGGATTCGGCACCGCGACCCGTGCCGACCAGAATCGCCATGGGCGTCGCCAATCCGAGGGCACAGGGACAGGCGATGACCAGCACAGCCACCGCGCGTATCACGGCATCGGTAAGGGCTGCTTCGCGGTCGGGATCGAAGCGCCACCAAAGAAAGAATGTCAACACGCTGACGGCAATGACGGCGGGCACGAACCAGCGGGCCACGCGATCGACCAGGCGCTGCACCGGCGCCCTGCTGCGCTGGGCCTCGCCGACCAAACGGACGATGTGGGCCAGCAGCGTATCAGAGCCGACGCGCTCGGCCCGCACGAGCAGGCTGCCGGTGCCGTTGACCGTACCGCCGACGACCTTACCGCCCGGCTCCTTCTCGACCGGCACGGGTTCGCCGGAGATCATCGACTCATCGACGTTGCTGCGGCCCTCGACGACGCGGCCATCGACGGGCACCTTCTCGCCCGGCCGAACACGCACCACATCGCCGACCTGCACGAGTTCGAGCGGAATATCTTCCTCGTCGCCGTCCGGTTTGACCAGCCGGGCCGTCTTCGGAGTCAGGCCGAGCAGCCGCCTTATGGCCCGCGTCGTTTCGCCGCGCGCACGCAGTTCCAGCACCTGACCCAGCAGTACCAGCACGATGATCGCCGCCGCTGTCTCGAAGTACATCCCCTCGCCGTGCAGTCCCGGCACGAGCAGCACGGCCAGGCTGTATCCGTAAGCCGCCCCGACGCCCAGCGCGATGAGCGTGAACATATTGGGACTCATGCGCATCACGGACCAGAAAGCGCGCACGAAGAACGGCAGCCCGCACCAGAAGACAACGGGCGTGGCCAGCGCCAGCTCAATCCAGCCGCGATACGCCGGATGCCACCCATACGCCAGATGAAGCGCGAGAAGGGGAACCGTCAGGACGACGCCGACCCAGAAGCGCCGACGCATGTCCATGAGTTCGGGGTTCGGCCCTTCGTCGGCGCTGATGACGCGCGGTTCCAACGCCATGCCGCACTTGGGACAGCTTCCCGGACGATCGCGGACGATTTCCGGGTCCATTGGGCAGATGTACTCGACCTTGCCGCCCACCGGTGCGGATCGGCGCGCAACTTCCATCGGCTCCGGTTTCGCGCCGGGGTGAAGGTAGCGTTCCGGATCGGCCCTGAACTTCTGCACGCAATGGGGAGAGCAGAAGTAGTATTTCTTTCCCGCGAGATCGACCGAGCCGGCGGCCGACGCCGGGTCCACGGTCATACCGCACACGGGGTCGAGGGCACCGGGAGCGGAGGCCATGACGAGCGGCAAGCCCAGTCCCGCGGGTCGGGGGGATTGCGGAGAGGAATGGTCCATGTCGCGGACTCGCGGGGTTTGGGGCGACTCCGGTTTATTCTAGGAGACAAAGGGCAACCGTTACTTCGTCTGGGTGGCACGGGGAATCGCCGGCCTGCGGGTTCCTTGCGGGTGTGTGCCGAAATTCTTTGTCTTTTCTCTGATTTTCCTGTCCCGCCGGAGGCGGCGTTTGGTCATTAGGTTCTTAGAGAGTTGTGCCGTTGCATGTCACGGTCAGATCGACAAAGCGACCCGTGCTGAATCCGCTTCCCATTCCCTTGGAGGTCACTCCGATGAGCGCCCTTGCTTGCCTCCGTTGCCTGCGTCGTCCCCAGCCAGGCCGTCGCCCCGCCGCGGTACGCTGGCCCTTTTCGGCAAGACCGCGTCTGGAGGCGCTGGAAGACCGGGTCACGCCGACGACCTTCAAGGTCACGCCTGGCGGCACCGGCCTCGGCTCCCTGGCCGGAGCCATCGCCCAGGCTAACCTGGACCAGCAAACCGACACCATCGTCCTACGCGCCCGGCACCTATAGCCTGAGTGCCGTGGGACAGCAGACGATTTCCACCCCTTTCGGCCTGACGATCGAGGGCACTGGTCCCTCCGCCAGCGCTACCGTTATCGACGCCGGCGGAACGGTTCGTGCCTTCCTTCTGACACCCACCCTCAGCAACCTCAGTAACGCCGCTTTCGTCTTCCAGGATCTGACGATCCAGCACGGCCTGGCCACCGACGACGGTCAGGGTGGCAACACGGCTGAGGGCGGCGGTATCCTCGCCCTCCCCAACGTCAACACCCTCGCCCTCAACGGCGTGGTGCTGCGGAGCAATATCGCTCAGGGCGGTTCCACCCAGGATGCTATGGGCGGCGGCCTCTTCATCAACAGCGGGTCGCTCACCATCCTCAGCAGCCTCATCCAGAACAATCAGGTCCTCGGCGGCAGCGGTATCGGGAACGAGGCCCTGGGCGGCGGTATCTTTGCCCAGGCCCCGACCACCATCTCCGGTTCCACCCTGGCGAACAACCAGGCCGCCGCCGATTTTGGTCAGGGCGGCGGCGCCTGGCTCGGCAACCAGACCACCATCATCAACTCGACGATCGCGAATAACTCGGCCTCCGCCGGTAGTACGGACCCCACCGCCGCTGCGGGCGGCGGGCTGTTCTTCAGCAAGGGGCCGGCCACGCTCATCAACGTCACCGTGGCCTACAACCAGGTCGGCGGGACGAGTAGAGGCGAGGGCGGCGGGATCGAGCAAGTCAGCGGAGCCAATCCGCAGATCACGCTCATCAACACGCTGGTGGCCCTCAACAGCGCCGACCGGGGTGCCGACTTCAACGGCGCCGTCTTCCAGAGCGACCGCAACCTGATCGGCAACGCCGACGGCAGCACCGGCTTCAGCGCCTCCAACGGCGATCGCCTCGGCACCACCGCCGCCCCAATTAACCCCGGCCTGGGGGCACTGGCCGATAACGGCGGGCTGACGCCGACCATCGCTCTCTTGCCCGGCAGCCCCGCCATCAGCGCCGGCGATCCCAACGCTGGGGGTTCGTTCGATCAGCGTGGCCTCGGCTTCCCGCGGGTGGTCTTCGGTGTCGTTGATATCGGTGCCTTCCAGACCCAGTCGAATCTCGGAAGCGGGGCTCTCCCCGGAGGCGGGGGCGGCGGTGGTTCGGACGGGTTCACGCCGCCGAACTTGAACAAGCCCCCCTTGATGGCGCTGCTCGACACGTTTCTCAAGGGGGTGGAAGCGGTGTTTTACGGGAGCAGGACCGAGACGGTGACGGACAACTTCTTCGGCTTGTTGCTGGTGTCCACCTACGACCAGGCCGGCAACCTGCACAAAGTCACCCTCCTGGGGTTCGGTCTGTCCGTCGATGTCACGTCCCTCGTCGGGTAAGACCTGCTTACCGCTCCTGCCCGTCGCGGCGAGCGGGAGCGGGAGGCGGCGATATTTGCTCCGTTAACTCTGATTCTCTTTCCCCGTGGAGGTTTTCGTTATGTACACCCCTCCCTGGCTTCGTTGCCTTTGTCCTGCCCTGCCGGGCCGCCGCCCCGCCGCGGCGCGAGACCGGCCCTCTCCGACGCGGCCACGTCTGGAAGTGCTGGAAGGGCGTATCACGCCGACGACTTTTAACGTCTCGCCCGGCGGCACCGGCCTCGGCTCCCTGGAGGGCGCCATCAACCAGGTCGATCAGGACCTGCAAGCCGACACCATCGTCCTGGCGCCGGGCCAGTACAATCTGCAGGCGCAGATGATGGTATTCAACCCCCTCGGCCTGACGATCGAGGGCACAGCTCCCTCCGCCGGCGCTACCATCATCAGTGCCGCCTTCCTCGCCCGCGCCTTCCTTCTCGAACCCGGCCCCACCGGCAGTGCTACGGCGGTCTTCACCTTCCAGGATTTGACCATCCAGGGCGGCGACGGCGCCGACGCGGGCCAACCGGGCGGCAACACGGGTGAGGGCGGCGGCATCCTCGCCCTCCCCAACATGAACAGTCTCACCCTCAATGACGTGGTGCTTCAGGGAAACGGGGCCACCGCACCGTCTAATTCCGGGAACGCCGCGGGAGGCGGCCTCTTCGTCTCGGACGGGAAACTGAACATCAACAATAGCGTCATCCGGCTCAACTTCGCTTCCGGCGGCCAGAATGCGGGTACGTCGGGCATTGGCGGCGGCATCGCCACTGGCGTCGGAGTTTCGACTACCATCACCGATTCCACCCTGTCCGGGAACTCGGCCACCGGCGATGTTGCCCTCGGCGGCGGGGCCGCGTTGTTCGGCCCGTCCGTTTTGGTCAACTCGACGGTCGCAGGCAACTCGGCCACAGGTGCAAATCAAGGGAATGCTTCCGTGGGCGCCATCGGCGGCGGGTTGGCCATCCTGGGCGGGCCTACATCGCTGACCAACGTCACGGTGGCCGACAACCAGGCCAACAGCGGGCCGGGCGGCAGCGAGGGCGGCGGCATCGGAATCTCGCCGTTCTTTGGGCCCAACCCGCAGGTCACTCTGGTCAACACGCTGGTGGCCCTCAACACCGCCACCAACGGCACGGATGTCAGCGGCGCCGTCTCCCAGAGCGACCGCAACCTGATCGGTAATGCCGACGGCAGCACCGGCTTCAGCGCCGCCAACGGCGACCGCCTCGGCACCACCGCCGCCCCAATTAACCCCGACATCGGACCGCTGACCGACAACGGCGGGCCGACGCCGTCCATCGCCCTCTCGCCCGGCAGCCAGGCCCTCGGCGCCGGCGACCCCGCCGCGGCATCCACCACCGGGCCGAACGACCAGCGCGGCCCCGACTTTGTGCGGGTGGTCAACGGCACCATCGACATCGGCGCCTTCCAGACCCAACCGCCCCGCACCGGCGGGGGTGGAGGGGGCGGTGGAGGTGGAGGCGGTTCGGGACTTCCTGCTCCGCCGGCGTTGCACACGCCCCTCTTGCTGGCGCTGTTCGACGAGTTGCTCAAGGGCCTAGAAGCGGTCAACGCCAACGGGACCGAGACGGTGACGGACGCCTTGTTCGGCCTGCTGCTGATGTCCACCTACGACCGGGCGGGCAACCTCCAGAACGTCACCCTCCAGGGATTCGGTCTGTCACTCGATGTCACGGCTGCGTTCGCGTAAGACCCGCTTGCCGCTCCGGCCCATCGAGACAACGTCGTCCCGGCGGGCTGGTCCGGCAAATGCGAACGGAACAAGGGTAGACTCTTGCTCCCCGCAATGGGACTGCGTTACTCTGGTAGCGGAGATCGTGGTCCCGCTTGCGAGGAGTGTCCGCCATGTCCGAGCAACCACCACCCGGCTCGCCCGCCCCGTCGGGAGTGCAGGCCAGTCTTCACGCCATCGCCGAAGTGCTGCGCCAGCCGCGGCCGCTGGACCACGAGTCCCGCGAGGCGCTCGCCGCACTGGTGGATGAGCTGGGCACGTCGCTGGCGACCGCCCCGGTGCCGCCCGCGGAAGTCGCTCATTTGGCCGAGAGCACGGCGAAGCTTGTGCAGGCCGTGCATCGCCAGGCCGCCCCGACCGCGTTGACCGCCGCCCGCGATCGTCTCGAACGCGCCATCCTCGCCGTGGAGTCGCAATCCCCGCTGGCCGCCGGACTCGCCCGCCGACTGCTCGACGCGCTGGCCAACATCGGGATTTGAACGGAAGGACAATTCAGGCTTCCGCCACGAGGGGCTTGGTCGCGTCGAAGCGGAGCCACAAGAGCATGGCCACGACGTATACCCCGCCGAAGATGAGGAAGTTGACCGTCCAGCCGTGCGGCTCGAAGTGGTCGAGCACCCAGCCGGTGGCGATGCCGGCGGCCGCCCCGCCCAGGTTGCCGATCGTGTTCATGCAGCCGGACACGATGCCGGAATAGCGCCCGCCGATGTCGATGCAACTGGCCCACGCCGATCCCATCGTCAGGTCGTTCCAGAACGCCGCCAGCGCGATCGCCAAGACGAACAGCCACGGCGAGGACGCCGTCAGGCTCAGGAAATAGCACAGGGCGCAAACCCCATGCCCGAGTGCGCCGAACAGCCGTCGGCCCCACTTGCGGTCGCCGGTGCGGCGGATGAACGAATCCGTCAGAAGGCCACCGACCAGGCAGGCCAGCGAGCCGAGGAGCAGCGGGGCACCTGACATGAGGCTCATGGTCCAGAAGCCGTGCGTCTCCTGCGTGACGCCATACTTCGTGCCGAGGTACTTCGGCAGCCAGGTGATGTTGAAGTACCAGCCGAACGAAGCACAGAAATACATCAGGCACAGCGACCATAGGTTAACGCTGCTCACGAACCGGCCCCACGGCACGTTGGCGTGCGATTCGCCTTCGTGGGCCAGCATTTCCTCCTCGGCGGTGAACGGGTCGGGTTCCGCGCCCGCTGGCGGCTCGGAGGTGATCGCGGCGGAGGAGTGAGGCAGGGGGACCGAGCCGGCTTTCTCTTGCACGGCCGTGACGAGCGGTGCTCCGGTCGTGATGGCCGTGGATTTCTCCTGCACGGGGACAACGGGTTTCTTCTGGCCGCGGATCAGGGCCAACTCCGCCGTGTTGACGCCGGGATGCTGATCGGGGCGATCGCGGAACCACAACCAGAAGATCACGCACCAGACCACGCCGATAGCGCCGAAGATCCAGAAAGCGTGCCGCCAGAGGACGACCGACTCCCCTTGCGCATTCACGGTATGGATCATCAGGGCCAGCACGGCGAAAGAGGACATGCCACCGGCGAACCGGCCGGCCATCCAGACCGTGCCCTGGGCGAAGCCGCGCTCGCCGAAGGGGAACCAGTTATGAAACGACCGGGCGATGTTGGGGTACGCGCCGGCCTCGCCCACGCCGAAGAGAAAACGTACCGCGAACATCGCCGTGAACGCGAACCACGGCCAGCTCGGATACGGGAAGACGGCTCCGGTTAGGGCGGTGAACAGCGACCACCACAGGACGATGCGGATGAGCGTTCGGCGCGGGCCGAACACGTCGCCCATCCAGCCGCTGGGCACCTCGAAGACAGCGTAAGCGAGGGCGAAAGCCGTGAACAGCCAGCCCATTTGCTGCTTCGTGAGGTCGAACTCCTTGCCGATGTAGGGCGCGCACGGTCGCGAAGCAGACGCGATCGAGGTAGGTAATCATCGACAGGGCGCAGGCGAAGCCGAGAACGCCGTAACGCACCCGAGTCGGCCGTTGCAGCGCGAGGGGAGAGGGAATAATGCGATTCATGCAATCTCGCGGGTGAGGAACAGGGCGGTGGGTTGGAGTCTAGACTTTAATCTACAGACGCCATGCGCCGAGGGGAAGCAAAAACAGGGCAAGGAGGAGATTTGGGAGAAGCCCGTCACGGCTTGGCCGGCGGCCGAACCTGGATACGAACGCGCGGCGAGGGCGGGTCGGGGAGGATGCTGAAATGCAAATCGAGCGAACCGGCCGGGATCGCCTTTTGGAAGAGGACGCGATTGGGAACCTTGCCGTCGTAAATGGTGAGCACCTTTTCGCCGGGCAGCGAGATGGCGGGGCTTTCGTCGCCGGGTTGGAGCAAGTATGGTCGCCCGCGCACGAAAGTGCCGTGAGAGACACTGGCTGCCTGCACGACGATCGGGGCCTTGCAATTGTTGCGGAATGTCAATGTCTCGGCGGAAGCAGACCCGACGAGCAGCAGCGCGGTCAGCAGCCCGAAACTCCTTCGCTCGTTGTCGCCGAGGTGAATCATTTCATCAACCTCTTGCGCCGAATGTTTCCCTACCAGCCGCGAGCGCCAGCGAGCGGACTGTCTCCGCTCGCTGGCGCCCGCGGCTGGTAGCGGAACGCATCCGCGCCTTAAACTTGCGCCGCGGACAATCAGGCGACTTCTTTCTGCTGCCGCAACCTTGCCTCGAACGCGCGGGCTTCCTCGACGGCCAGGCTTATCGCCGGGCCGCTCCAGGTTGCCAGGTCCGTCTCGTATCCCGCCTTTACGCCGGCTTGCACGATGTGCTTGACCAGCTCGCCCGGCTGACAAACTCCTTGCTGGGCCAAACCGCGCATCATAGTCGTAAACGCGCCGCTGCAACTCGGCGCCGTTGGCCGGCATGGTCGGCCCGTTCTTGGCGGCGGACTTGCCATTCGGTGCGGGCGCAGGTGTTTCGGAGGTCAAAAGAATCGGCGGCTTCGCCTTCTCCTTGCGCGTATCCTTCACCTCCACGACGCGAACCCCCTTCTTCGGGCGCGGCAGCGCGAAGGGCGGCAAGGTGGGCGTGCGCGCGAATTGACGCTTGTGGGAATCGTAATCGACCCACTGTACCGGCAAGCGATACAGATAACGGCCGATACCATATTTGACGGCGGCGCGCTTGAGCGCGTCCGAGAAGGCGGCCTTGCGGCGGTCGCCCTCGTCGGGCTGCTCGCTCTGCCCGCCCACGTCCATTTTCGTGATCCATTCGTCGCCCAGCCGCAGACGCAATCGGCACACGACCGACCCGTCGGGCAAACACTCGTACTCGTCCTGCCAACCCGTGACGCCGAGGACTTCGTCGAGACGATCCTGAATGACGCGGGCGTCCACGAAAGCCAGGGCGAGCGCGGTTGCCACTGACGACACCCGGCTTGAAACGCACCTCGCGCGGGTCGAACGGCGCGGCCAACGCCTCCGTCAGCGCCTCCACGTTCGGCACGGCAGGGACCATCGGGGAATCAACATGATCGGGGGGCTGCATGGTTTGTTCTCCTGATCCGTTTTTCGTACTGCATAGTTATAGTGTACACTTGTATCGTAAAAAAGCCAGTGCGGTAGGTGACAATCCGATGGTTCGTCGGCACGAAGCGAGGCGTCTTCGACGGAATGACAGGAGCCATTCTCAAGGCATGAATGAATACGGCTTCCTATTGGAAGTGGGAGTTGACCGCGCCGGGGACGGTCAATAGGCGACCGCCCTGACGAGCAGAGGGGCGGTGTTGTGGGATCCCAGGCCCGTGCCAGGAAGTTCATTCTCCAGGCGACGGGCGGGCGTGACGACGCCTCGTTTGTCCGCTCACGAGCCGGGGTTGGCCGACAGCTCGATGTCGTGGGTTTGCGGCCCCGGCCTGACCGTGTAGGTCAACCCTGAGCCGTGCGGGTCCTCATAGGAGGGGGGGATTTGCACCCATTGCCCCCGCGGGACCGGGGCGTCACCGGCGGCGGCTTTCTTCGGATGGGTCTGGGGCGCCTCTCTGCCCCGGGGCTGCAACATGCGGTTTGTCACGCCGATCTGGACGTCGCCGATGGGGGCCTTGATCCGGTAGTTGCCGTCCTCGTCAATGATTCCGTTGGCGGCGAACCCGCCCTTGACGGTGACGAACGTCACCTGCCCCCCCGGCAATGGTCTGCCCCGGAATAGCACCTGGCCCGTAACGTCCGCGTGCTCCGCCGAGCGCGGGTTCTTGCCGCAGCCCGCCGCCAGGGCCAGTAGACAAAGCGACAAACAGCAATACGCCAGGCGGAGGACCGCCCTTTCGTTTCCGCGTTCCCTACAAGGACCCATGAAGCACCTCCCCAGGACGCGTTGCCCGAAGTTTCGCAGATTCTTTTCTTCTCCCTTTCCCCTTGTGGGGAGAGAAAAAGAGACCTCCCCTTGTCACCAATCCGCTCCGAGGAGGTCACCGTAATTAGGCGTGCAGGCGGCCAGCCAGGTGGTCCCGCTAATTCCCTGAGCCACGAAGCGGACGCTGCCGTCGCCCATGCCGACGTTGATGCCGCCGGTGTGCGGCGAGGTCGCCCGGCACGAGCACACACTGAACAGACCGCCCCAGGTGGCTTGCGTCGCCGTGGTGCTGTTGCAGTAGGCCACGGAAGGCGTGTTCAGTGGCGTGAAGGCCTGGCCTCAGTAGTTGAAGCCGCCGCAGTCGGTGTAGTAAGCGGTGCTGGGCGGGGTCTGGAAGCCGTTGTAGTCCCACCACCACAGGTTCGGTTGGATGCTGCCGTTGGTAGCGGTGCCCATCGAGTAGGTGTCGGTGAAGAAGATGGTGTTGGACGTGCCATCGGTGATGCTGGCGGGGAAGCGGGAATAGCCCAGCCAGTCGGACAGGAAGACCATGCCGTTGAAGACGTAGCTGCCCACGGCGGCCCAGCCTTGCATCAACGCGTTGTTATTCGTCGGGTCGGAAGGGCAGTTGTATATTTTCACCGTCATGGTCAAGAGGCCGTTGACCCCCTGCTCCGGGTCGTAACCCTGTCCGTTCTTGAGGATGCACCAGTTGTACATGTTCTGCTGCTCGACGTAAGGCAAGAGGAAGAACAGCAGGCCGCCATACGAGGTAGTGCCTCTGGCCGTCGGCGACGTAGCGACCGTCGGGTAGCCGCCCAGTCCGGGCGGCATCTTGCCCTGGTTGGTGTCCGAGCAATTCTGGACCGCCAGCGAAATTTGCCGGAGGTTGCTCTGGCACTGGGCGCGGGCGGCGGCCTCGCGCACCTTCTGCACGGCGGGCAACAAGAGGCCGATGAGGATGGCGATGATGGCAATCACCACCAACAACTCAATCAGCGTGAAGCCGCGCGACCTTGCCGAACACACGCTTCTGCGTCCCGTCTTCCAAGGAAAGCTGCGCATAAGGACCTCGCACTCTGGGGACAGAGAGTCAGAGAAAAAAGCGTCAGGTTAAGTCTCCGATGAGGGCGACCTCCGCTGGGAGGCGACGGCCGTCACGACGCCCCCGGGACACGAATTACCACACGATCCCCCCTCTTCTAGTATCCGGCCGCGTGCGATTCCTTTCAGACGGCGCGGCGTGGCCGCCTCGGATCGCGGTTGACTCCGCGAAGACGGTCGGGCTATAACATCGTTCGCTTGGCGGGCCGTGCCCGTCCGGGCGTTCGCCGTCGTATCCATGAACCGAAGACATAGGGATATGTCTCTGCGTTCATGCCCAAAATCACGGAAGGGGATGGACCCCCGTTGCTCGCAGCCAGCGTCCCAACCTGCACGACTTCTCCCCGGCCCCTGCGTATGAGCGGTGGTCCGCGTCAGCACTTTCTGCGTCTGATATCCGGCGCATTGCGCGGCCTGGGGCCGATGCTGGAGCGTTTGGGTTTGCGCGCGGCCAGCCTGCCCTACGGGTGGGGAGTGCGGTTGCGCAACGCGGCCTACGAGCGCGGCTGGATACGCAGTCAGCGCCCTGGTGCCGGTCGTTAGCATCGGCAACCTGACGGCCGGCGGCACCGGCAAGACTCCTTGTGTCGAGTATGTCGTCCGCTTTTATCGCGCGTTGGATCGGCGCGTGGCGATCCTCAGCCGCGGTTACGGCGGCGACGGCGCCCGCAATGACGAGGCGCTGGTGCTCGAAGAAAACCTGCCCGATGTGCCGCACCTGCAAGGGGCCGACCGCGTGGCCCTGGCTCACATTGCCATCGAGGAACTGGAGAGCGAGATTGTGGTGCTGGACGACGGGTTCCAGCATCGCCGGCTGGCGCGCGATCTCGATCTGGTGTTGATCGACGCGACGGCCCCGTGGGGACACGGATACCTGCTTCCGCGCGGCCTGCTCCGCGAACCGCCGGGCAGCCTGAAGCGCGGAGCGCGGTCGTGCTGACGCGCTGCGATCAGGCAACGGCCGAGCAGCGTGAACGGCTGCGGCAGACCGTTGGCCGAATCGCGCCGACAAGTGCCGGTCATTGAAACAAGTCATCGTCCGCTGGAACTGACGAACAGTGACGGTGCCACCGCACCCCTGGCTATGCTGCGCGATGCCTCCGTGGCCGCGTTTTGCGGCATCGGCAACCCAGAAGCGTTTCGACGCACGTTGCTCAATTTGGGCGCGGCGCCGAGTGCGTTCCGCGTTTATCCCGATCACCACTGCTACCGCCGCGAAGATGTCGAGGAGTTGTGCCGCTGGGCGGACGACCTGCCGGGCGGCACCGCGATCGTGACGACGCAAAAGGATCTCGTCAAGCTGCGACTGTCCTCGCTGGGCGATCGGCCCTTGTGGTGTTTGCCGATCCGCCTCCGCGTTGAGTCCGGCCAGGATGTGCTCGATAGGCTCCTGCAATCCGTCCTTCCGCCCGCGGAAGGCTAAACCCCGGAGCAGATGAAGATGATAAAACCCTTCGATCTGAACGGTTTGAAGACCTACGACCTGGAGTCCCGGCCGTCCAAGGTCTTTCACGACGACCTCGGCCATCCCGTGGCGGCCCAGGCCACTGTGTCCGAATGGCTCGACGCGCTGCCGCGCCAGCTTGCGGGCGTGGCCTTGCGCAAGCTGCGTGATCACCTGTGCCGCGCACGAGGAAGGGCGAACCGTCGTCGCCGCCCTGGGCGGGCACGTCATCAAAACCGGCTGCGGGCCGTACCTCATCGACTGGGTCCGGCGCGGCGTCGTCAAGGCCGTGGCAATGAACGGCTCGGCGGCGATCCACGATTTCGAGCTGGCCCTGGCGGGCAAGACAAGCGAGGACGTATCGGCGAGCCTGCAAGCCGGCAAGTTCGGCATGGCCCGCGAGACCGCCGACGCCTTCGCCGTCTCCGCCCGCGCCGGGGCCGAGAACGACCTCGGACTCGGGACTGCCCTCGGAAAATACATCGCGGACCTGCATTGTCCGTATGCCGACACGAGTCTGGTGCTGGCGGCGTATGAGGCCGGCATCCCCTGCACCATCCACGTCGCGCTCGGAACCGACATCGTTCACATGCACCCACACGTCTCGGGCGAGGCCTTGGGCGAGGCGTCGCTGATCGACTTCCGCCGGTTGTGTACCGTCGTCGCCGGCATGGAGCGCGGCGTGTGGATGAACCTGGGCAGCGCGGTCCTGTTGCCGGAGGTGCTGCTCAAGGCCGTCAGCGTGGTGCGCAATTTCGGGCACAGCCTTGACGGGCTGGTCACGGTCAACGTGGACAAGGAGTCGCGCTACCGCAGCACCGTGAATGTGCTGAGCCGGCCCGGCGACGAGGGTATCGAATTGACGGGGCATCACGAGATCCTGCTGCCGCTCCTGCACGCGGCCGTGGCGTGCAAGCTGGCGACGAGCCGGCCGGCGCCCGTCACGCTGGATCACGCGGCGTGAACGCAAGGAGATCACCATGTCGAGCGAACTTGCGGAACTGGTGCAAAACCTCGGCCAGCCGCGCGTGCTGGTGGTCGGCGATTTGATGCTCGACCGCTACGTCTGGGGCGACGCCGAGCGCATCAGCCAGGAAGCGCCGGTCATCCTCCTGCACGCCGACAAGCGCGAGGAGCGCCTGGGCGGCGCGAGCAGCGTTGCCACGCTCTTGCGCCGCTTGGCGCCCGCGTGGCGCTGGCCGGCGTGGTCGGACCCGATGCCGACGGCGAACGCATTCGCCGAACACTGCTGGATCTGGGTATTGATGATGAATGCGTGCTGATCGACCCGGATCGCCCCACCACCGTCAAGGAGCGCTACGTAGGCCGGGCGCAGCAGCGCCATCCACAGCAGATGATCCGCGTCGATTACGAGGTTCGCACCCCGCTTTCGGCGGCGCAAGAGGACCGGCTCGGCCAGGCCATCGCGCGGCAGCTCGGCCGGGCGGACATCGTGCTTATCAGCGACTACGACAAGGGCGTCTGCACGCCGAAGCTCCTGTCCGCCGCCATCGCCGGGCGCGGCGCACGGCCTGCGCATGCTCGCCGACCCCATTCGCGGTCGCGATTATCGTAAATACCACGGCTGCTCGGCCATCACTCCCAACCGCCTGGAGGCGGGCCTGGCGACAGGCCGAAGCCTCGGTGACACGACCGCCGCGCTCGAAAGCGCCGAAGAACTGCGCGAACAGCTCGACCTGGAAGCCGCCATCGTCACGCTCGACAAGGAAGGCATGGCCCTGGCCCATGCCGACGGGCGAACGCAGGTGTTCCCCACCCGGCCGCGCCAGGTTTACGACATCACAGGGGCCGGCGACATGGTCCTCGCCATGCTCGGCATGGCGCTGGCCGCCGGGGCCGACTATGATCCCGCGATCCGTCTGGCCAACATCGCCGGCGGCCTGGAAGTTGAGAAGATCGGCGTCGCCACGGTGACGCGCGAGGAGATCCTGCGCGACCTGCTGCACAGTCCGGGGGCGGCCGAACACGGTCCCGGACTGGAAAAGATGCGTTCGCGCGAATCGCTCTTGGCCGAGTTGCAGGGACGGCGGGCGCTGCGGCAACGCGTGGCGTTCACCAACGGATGCTTCGACGTGCTGCACGCCGGCCACGTTCAGTATTTGCAGGAAGCCCGCGCCCAGGCCGATCTGCTCGTCGTCGGCCTCAACGACGACGCCGGCGTCCGGGCTCGAAGGGACCGGATCGTCCGGTCAACCCGGTCGAAGCCCGCGTCTTCGTTCTCGCCGCGCTGGAAGCGGTGGATTATCTGGTTGTCTTCGGAGAGCCGACGCCGCTGGAGTTGATCCACGCCATCCGCCCCGACGTGCTGGTCAAGGGCGCGGATTATCGCCGGGAGAACGTGGTTGGGGCCGAGTACGTCGAGTCCTACGGCGGCCGCGTTCACCTCGCCTCGCTGCGTGCGGGCTATTCGACGACGCGGCTTTTGCAGCGCTTGGGGGCCGCGTGAGTGCGGCGGACGGTATCTTTCCTCACAGGGTCGCCATGAATATCGTGGTCTTCGTGCCCAACTGGATCGGTGACGCGGTGATGGCCACGCCGGCGCTGCGGAGCTTGCGAACGCACTTCCCGGAAGCGCGCGTCGTCGGCGTCATGAAGCCCTACGTCGCGGACGTGTACGCGGGCGGCGACTGGTTCGACGAGATCATTCTGGCCAACGGCGGTTCGTGGTCCCAGGGCGTCTGGGCCGTGGCCCGGCAACTTCGGAAGCGAGACATCGAACTGGCCGTGCTAATGCCCAATTCGTTCCGCACCGCCCTGTCGGCCCGACTGGGCGGCTGCCGCCGGCGCATCGGCTACGCTCGCTACGGCCGATCGCTGTTGCTGACCGACGCGCTCCAGCCGGTGCGCGACGAACTGAGCCGTCTCAAACCGAGTCCCGTCCTCGACGCCTACAACCGTCTCATTCAGCAAGCCGGCTGTCCGCGGACAACGCGCCTGATGGAACTCTTCACCACCTCCGCCGACGAGCGGGCCGCCGACCGAGTCTGGGAGCGAGCGAGACTCGAAGATTATTCGGAGGTCATCTGTCTCAATCCGGGTGCGGCCTTCGGGGCGGCCAAGCACTGGCCGTCCGGTTATTTCGCCGCGCTCGCCAACCGCCTGGCCAGCCAGCGCGACAGCGGCGTGCTCGTCCTATGCGGTCCCAACGAGCGCGAGCTGGCCGGCGAGATCGTGAAGCAGGCCGATCATCCCAACGTGCATAACCTGGCCGAGTTGACGGCCCCGGCCGTGGCCGACGGCCCGCGCATTTCGCTGGGGCTTACCAAGGCGTGTGTGCGCCGCGCCGACCTGCTCGTGACGACCGACAGTGGCCCGCGCCACTTCGCCGCGGCGTTCGACCGGCCCGTCGTCACGCTGTTCGGGCCGACGCACATCGAATGGACCGAGACGTATCACCCGCGCGCCGTGAACTTGCAGAAGAAACTCCCGTGCGGTCCCTGCCAGCTCCGCGTCTGCCCTCTGGATCACGCCTGCATGATGCGTTTGACGCCCGAGGAAGTGTTCACCGCCGCCGAGGGATTGCTGCATTAGCATCACCAGCCCGCCGCGCCAGCAAGGGAGAAACCCTTGCTGGCGCGGCGGGCTGGTAAGAACTTCGTCGAAGCGAGAAGGGCCTGGCTCATGAATGCGATTCCCTTCGCCTCGCTGCTTCTGGGAGCGAGCGGCCTGGTCCTGGGCCTGCTCGCCGCCTCGCTCCGCCCGCGCCGCACGCCCCGAAAACCAGGCTTCCTCGAAATCTCCCCGCGCTATCGCGCCTTCTTTCGCGAGCGCGGTTGGACCGATCCCGAGCACTTCCTCGCCCTTCCCGGCGATACGCCGCACATCGTCAGCGGCCATCCCGATCGTCATGTGGCCCGCGTTTCGTTTGGTGTTAATTCGCCGTTCGCGCTCGCTTTCCTCAAGCGCGAGCATCGCGTCACCTGGAAGGTGCGCCTGATCAACGCGCTGGCCGGCTTCGGCTGGGTGTCGCGTTCGCTGCGCGAGGCGCGGACGCTGCAAGCTCTCCAGCGCGAAGGCATCCCCGGCCCGGAATGGTTGGCCGCCGGGGAGGACAGCCGAGGCCGGGCCTTTCTTCTCGTGCGCGAGCTTCCCGGCGTGGAGTTGCGGGCATTCCTGCCGCGGAGAAGGATCCAGGCCGGCGGCGGCAGGTCGCCGAGAACCTGGGCCGGACCCTGGCCCAATTTCACAACGCCGGCTTTCACCACCCGGACCTGTACGCCAATCATGTCCTCATCGACCCGCACGACGGCTCCGTCCACATCCTCGACTGGCCGCGCGCCCGGCTCCGGCACGCTCTGTCGTGGCGGCAGCGCCTGCGCGGTCTGGCCGCGCTGCACGCCACGGTCAACGACACGCTGGCCACACCCCGCGAACGCCTGCTCTGTGTGCGTGCGTATATGAAGGCCAGTCCGCTCCCCGAGGGATCGCGGCGAAATATCTTCGACGAGATCACGGCCACAACTCGACGGCTGCTGGCCCGCCGGCACATCCGCGAGAAACGCCAGCCCCCGGCCAGTCCGCAAGCCTGGATTTGCCTGGGTGAAGGCGAGTCGCTGTGCGTAACGCCGGACATGCGGCGTCAGTATGGCAATCGCGTCCCAGAATGGCTCCATCCCGGCCATGACTTCCGTCCGGCCGATGCATCGCCCACCCGGCGCTGGCCGGTCTTACCGGGTCCGACACGCCCTCTGTTCGTGCAGCGCCGCGAGCGGAAATTGATCGCGGAACTCTGGCGGCGGCTGAACCGGCGACCCCTGGCCTCGCCGGAGCAGCGGCAAGCCGCCCTGCTTCTGCGTCTGCAGCGGCACGCTCTCGCCGCCCCGCACGTCCTGGCCCTCGGACAGCGTCCGGGCGACGGCGGGCAGGTCGAATCGTTTTTGCTGACCGAACCAATCTCCGATACGTGCAGCCTGGAAACGTGGCTCGCCCGCCAAACGCACCGGCCGACCCGCACGGCGCGGCGCGGAAATGGTCCGTGTTGCGCCAGACCGGAGCGTTCCTCCAGCATTTGCACGAGGCGAACTGTTATCTCTCCTTCGGGCCGGCCGGCTGCGGCCTGGCGGTGCGTCAAAACAACGGGGCGACCGCGGTCGTTCTGGATACGGTCGAGAGCGTGACGACGCACCGGAGCCGGAACCGCGCGGGCCAGCCGGGACCTGAAGCGCGTGCAGCAGATTTTGCGAAGGGTCGGTTGCAGTCGCACCGATCTCTGTCGCTTACGGGCCGGTTATCGCCAGGCCGACTCTCCGCCTGACTCCATCCGGCCGAACACGGGCAGCAAGCCGGCGAATGGGGCCTCTTCCGGATGCGATTCACTCTGGCGACGGTTGCTATACGGCGTGTGCAGGCTGCGCATGAAAAGCCATTGGCCTCGATTCGCCGGCCCCGCCTGGGCCGAGCGCATCATGGACGTGGCCGTCACCGATCGTCTCAACATCAAACAGGGGCGTTCGACCGGCCGATGGATCCTGCAAATGCCCGGATCGAGCGGAGAGAAAAATCGTCTCGCGGTCTATCTGAAGCGGCATTATGAGTTGCCCTGGTGGCAGGGATTGCTCGCCACCCTTTGGCCGGGGCGCGACTGGTCGCCGGCCCTGCGCGAATGGCGACACCTGGAGTGGGCGCATTGGCAGCGCATTCCGGTCCCGCGGGCGGTGGCCGCCGCCGAATACGTCGGCCCGCGGTGCCAGTTGCGCAGCTTCCTCGCTGTCGAGGAATTGGCCGGCATGGTGTCGTTGCAGGAGGCCATTCCCCTCGCCGCGGTTCGCCAGGATGCCGCGTCGTTTCGGCACTGGAAACGGGCGCTCGCGGCCGAGATGGCGCGCCTGGCCCGGATGCTGCACGATCGCCGCTGCTTTCACAAAGACCTTTATCTGTGCCACTTCTACATCGCCCGGGACGACACGTCGGCCCTGCCTTCGGACGGCTGGCGCGGCCGGGTTTACCTGATCGACTTGCACCGCCTCGCCCATCATCCGTGGACGGGGTGGTTATGGCAGAGCAAGGACGTGGCCCAACTTCTGTATTCGTCCGAGATCGTCGGCGTGACCGCGCGGATCGCCTGTATTTCTGGCGACAGTATCGCGGCACCGAGCTGCGCCGCCGCGGCCGTCGTTGGCTGCGCCGGCTCATCCTGCTCCGCTGGCGCCGCTATCGCCTGCACAACGCACGCAACAAATATCGGCCATCGGCCATCGGCTATCGGCTATCCGCCGAAGAGGATAGCCGATAGCCGATGGCCGATAGCCGATAAAGGAAGCGACATGAATATCGCATTCTGTTATGAAAGCGTGTTGCCCAGTCGAGGGGGCTGCGAGACCTACATCGCGGGGCTGGCCCGACGCCTCGTGGCGGACGGCCACGAGGTCCACCTGTACGCCCGCCGCTGGGACGCCTCCGCCCTGCCCGACGCCCTGCACATCCACCGCGTCCAGGTTCCGCGCGTGCCGCGCTTTCTGCGCCGTGGTGCTTCGGGGCCTCCTGCCATCGCGCCCTGGCGACGGCCCGTCATCAAGTCACCGTCGGTTTCGACAAGATCGCCGGCCTCGATGTGCTCTATCCGCAAGGCGGCCTGTACGCGGCCACGGTCGAATACAATCTTCGCAAGTATCGCAGCCCCCTGGCCCGCCGCCTGGCCCGCTGGCTCAAGGCCATCGACCCCTCGCACCGCTCGTTTTTGGCCCTCGATCGCTACCAGTATCAACGCAAGCCGTTGCTCGTCGTCGCCATCAGCGAGATGGTGCGCCGCCACTTCGAGCACTATTACCAGATCGACCCGGCCAACCTGCGCATGGTCCGCATCGCCATCGACCTCGACCGCTTCGACGAATGCGACCGCCCGCGCCGGCGGTTGGAATGGCGGCAGCACTGGGGACTGTCCGCCGAACACACGGTCGCGCTGTTCGCCGGCATGAATTATCGCCTCAAGGGGCTGGAGCCGCTGCTCCGCGCCGTGGCCTATTTGCCCGCGGAGACGCCCTTTCGCCTCGTGGTGGCCGGCAACCCGGATACGGCCGCCTTCGAGCGGCTGGCCCGGCGGCTGAAGATCGCCGACCGCGTCCGCTTCGTCGGCTATTGTCCCGACATGCGCAACGCTTACTTCGCCGCTGATTTCTTCGTTCACCCGACTTTTTACGACCCCTGTTCGCTGGTGGTGCTGGAGGCTTTGGCCTGCGGTCTGCCGGTCATCACGTCGTGCTACAACGGCGCCGCCGAGGTCATGCACCCGCCGCGCGAGGGCCATGTGATCGACGATCCCCACAACCTGCCGCAGCTGGCGGCAGCGCTGACCGATCTGCTCGACCCGGCCCGCCGTGCGGCTTGCACCCAGGCGGCGCGGCGGACGGCGGCGCAATGGACCTTCGAGCATCACTACCGGCAAATGCTGGCCGTTTTCGCCGAGGCCGCCGCCCGCAAGCACGCCGCTTGATGGGACACACCTTTGCAAAAGGGACGCGCAACGACTTTTGCGTGTCCCTCCCATTGTCGATGCAACGACCTTGCAAATCGGATTAGAGCTAGCGGAACGATTTGTGGCGGCACGCTGCTAGCGTGCCTGAAAACCGGCACGCTAGCAGCGTGCCGCCACAGGGCTTTCCGTCAACTCTTAGACATGCTTCCCCAGATCGCCCCCAGATCGCCCCTAGACAAGCCTCATCCACGAGCAAACAATCGCACGAAAAGCGAACCATGCACCCTATGAGGAGCAGGTTATGACATCCGGCAACCTCGATCGGCGTGTGTTTCTCAAGACCGCTGGCACCCTCGCCGCCGCGATTGCCGCGGGCGAGCAGAGTCGCGGATTCGGCGCGCGGCCAGCCCCTTTGTGCGGAAGGATGTCCTCAGTCTCGATCCCAACGGGCCTGAGATCCTGGCGCTACGGGCCGGCGTTGCGGTCATGAAGAAGCGGCCTCGAACCGACCCGACGAGCTGGCTGTTCCAGGCCAACATTCACGGCATGCTCAGCCGGGCCACGAACAGTTTGTGGGCCCAATGCCAGCACGGTCAGTGGTGGTTCCTCCCCTGGCACCGAATGTACCTTTTCTATTTCGAGCGCATTCTCCGCAAAGCGATCCAGCAATCGGGAACCGCGCTGCCGGCCGATTTTGCCCTTCCCTACTGGAACTACAGCGATCAGCAGTCGGCCCGCGTCCTCCCCGGTGCGTTTCGGGCCAGGATGTACCAACAGACGCCGGGCGGCCCCCAAATTCCCAACCCGCTTTTCGAGCAGAATCGCCGTCAGGATATCAATGACTCAACAAACCCGACCCCCTTGGATGCGGACACGGTAAGCTATGACGATGCCTTTGCGCTTAGTCAGTTCATCTCTTCCGACCTGGGGCAGGACGGCTTCGGCGGCCAGATGACTTCCGTCCCCCTTCATCAGCCCCAACAGAA
This sequence comes from uncultured Planctomycetota bacterium, assembly GCA_963767535.1. Taxonomy (GTDB): domain Bacteria; phylum Planctomycetota; class Planctomycetia; order Gemmatales; family Gemmataceae; genus JAJPHU01. Next base: position 1,182,305 of record CAVYEC010000002.1, on the reverse strand, counting down.
CCACGGTGCGCTGGAACATAGTCCCCACGATCTGGTTCACGACGGCATCGGCGGCTTGATGGGCGACCCCGATACCGCCGCCAACGATCCGATCTTCTGGCTGCATCATTGCAATATCGATCGCCTGTGGAATCGCTGGCGGCAAGGCCCGAACACCAACCCGGATGCCCAGAGCGCCTGGGGCTTACAGACGTTCTCCCTCGCCGACGAGACCGGCGCCACCGTGACGCAGCCCGCCTATCAATTCCTGGAATACGTCGCCGGAAACCTGATAGATTACAAGTACGATGATGCCCCGGCGGCGCCGCTCGCCGCGGTGGCGGCGCCGGCGGCCGCTCTCCCCCGCGGGCGGCCTTTTACCCAGACGGTCCGGGAGCACCAGGCCATGCATGCCGTTCCCCCCAATGAACCGACCAGGCTGGCATCGTTCCCCGCCCCGCTCGCACTGACCGGCAAGCCCACGGTCGTGCAGATCAAAGTCCCGGAAGCCCGGCAACAGGCGCTCGCCGAGCACGTCAAGGCGGCCGCCGATCAAACGCGCGAGCTGTACCTGGAAATCGGAGGGATCGACTTGAGCAAACTGCCACCGAGCGGCTACTATCAGGTCTTTGTCAACCTTCCGAAAGGGGAGGCTCCGTCGCGGAAAAGCCCGTCTTACGTCGGGTCCATTTCCACCTTCGCCCTTCGCCAGCAGCTCCACGCCGAGGACCACGGCGTCGTGAAGAGCGGATCGTTTTCCCTCGTCCTGACGCGCGCGGCCCAGCGCTTGAAAGCCGCGGGCAACTGGTCTCCTTCCGAACTCTCGATCACCTTCGTGCCGCGCGAGCTGCCGCCGGACGAGAAGAATGACAATCCACGCCTGACCTATCGCTTCGTCGGCGTGCATGCCGTGCAAAAAGCGCAGCCAGCGAAAAAACCTTCGAGTTGACGGCAAAAACTGTGGCGGCACGCTGCTAGCGTGCCGGTTTTCAGGCACGCTAGCAGCGTGCCGCCACAGTGCTTTCCGCTCGCTCTTAAGTCGTTGCCTTCTGGGCGCGGAAAATGACCACCCAACGAATGGTCCGAAAAGCCCTCCCGCAGTCTTCATTGGCTGCGAGAGGGGGGTTGGGCGACACACCCAGTTCGTCGCCGGCCGCCCACGCGAACTTCACGAGGACGAGGGGCTTGGTTGAGGAGCGGCCGCCTTCACGCTCGCGCGGCCCTCGCTGCGGATGTCGAGAATCCGGGTTAACTGCGTTACCTCGAAGACCTCGTAGACCATCGGCGCAGGTTGCGTAAGGTGAGACGGCCGCCGCGGGCATTCAGTTGCCGGTGCAGTCCCACGAAAACTCCGAGCGCCGGACTGGAGATGTATTCGACGTTTCCCAACTCGACGATCAGATGACCGGCCTCCCCGCCATCGATGAAGTGAGTCAGCAGCTCACTCATCAGCCGAGCGTTGGCGTCGTCGAGCGCGACGGAGGGCTGAACGAAGCGGAGGACAGTCCCGTCCGGGCCACCCTCCGCCGACATGAATCGGCAATCGCCATTTCGACACATGGGCCACCTCCTGTGTCTTTGAACAGCAAGGGCGGCGATTCCCTTGCCGGTACTCATTCGGTTTGCCGCTGAGAAGGTTTGAGGTAGGAGCGCCCGTCGGGAGCCGGGGCCGTCCGTTTGGGCGGAAAGGAAAGGCTTAACAGCGTAGCGGGGTGTTGCCGCACGAGCGAGGCGGTCGGCCGAGAGCACGGGCAGCGAACGGGGAAGGGAGAGCTGTCCCAACCAGGCATTGGCGGGAGGATTTGCGACAGGAGTTCTCTCGGTGGGTGCTTGTCTGCCTGGGAGATTCGGACGATTTGGTGAAGTCCGAGTTGGGGTCGTCCAGCGGCAGGAGGTCTTCCGAAGCCGGCATCGCCGGCAGGTGTAACACACGCGCGAAGTTGAAATCGTCGCCGCTGGCCATGAGGACCAGCCAACAGGCGAAAGCGGAGCGGACGCAAGAACGGGCAACGCCTTTAGGCATCACGAATCCATCCTTTAGTCGGAACTAATTCAAAGAGTTATCCTAGGCTCCTTTCCCTTTCTTTGTCAAGCGTTTTTCCAAACGAGAATGCTTCAGGTGATTGTTCCTACTTCCCTCCTCCAATCGGGAAAGCAATTCTATGGCGGCGCACCCAAGGTCGCCATACGATAAAGGCTATTAACGAAGTATCAAACGCGCCGCGGACGGCGGTGCAATCACCCAAACGAGGATGCCGTGATCTATCCCAAGATCGTTCGCATTCGTCAGAACTTCGAGCGGCCCCAGGTGGCCGACATCCCGGCGACCGTAACGTCGGAGCTAGAAAAACTCGACCTCGGCCGGGAGATCAAGCCCGGACAGACCGTCGCGCTGACGGCCGGCAGTCGCGGCATCGCCAACATCCCGCTCGTCTTGCGCAGCACCGCCGCCTTTTTGAAGAAACTTGGCGCCAAGCCGTTTCTCATCCCCGCGATGGGCAGTCACGGCGGCGGCACGGCCGAGGGACAGCGACAGATCCTCGAAAGCTACGGCATCACCGAGGAGTTCGTCGGCGTGCCCATCCGCGCCTCGATGGACACCGTGCAGGTGGGCGTCACCGCCGAGGGCTTTCCCGTCCTGCTCGACCGCATCGCCTCGGAAGCGGATCACATCGGCGTTGTGGCTCGCGTCAAGCCGCACACGAGCTATCATGGCCCCCTCGAAAGCGGGCTGATGAAGATGATGATGATCGGTCTGGGCAAGCACGCCGGCGCCCTGGCCTATCACCGCATCCTGCTCGAACAGCCTTACGATCGCGTCGTCCGCTCCGTCGGACGGACGCTCCTGGCCGCCGCCCCCATCGCCTTCGGACTCGGCCTCGTCGAGAACGCCTACGACGAAACGGCAATCATCGAGGGCTTCGCCCCGGATGCGTTCGAGAAGCGCGAGGAGCAACTGTTGGCGCAAGCCCGCCGCCTCCTCGCTCGGTTGCCGCTGGCGAAGGCGGACCTGCTCATTGTCGATGAGATCGGCAAGAACATCAGCGGCTCCGGCATGGATACCAACGTGGTCGGACGCAAGCGCTCCCTCCGTGCTCAGCCCCCGCCGGAGGGGATGCCGAACATGCGCCTGATCTACGTGCGCGGCCTGACCGCCAAGACGCACGGCAACGCTACCGGCATCGGCCTGGCCGACTTCACCTCGACGCGGCTGGTCGAGGCGATGAATTATCGCGCCACGGTCATCAACTGCCTGACGGCCGGCTATCCCGAAGGGGCGTTCGTGCCGGTGCATTTCGGCACCGACCGCGAAGTGCTCGACGCCGCCCTGGCCATCATCGGCACGCGCAAGCCGGAAGAGGCGCGGGTGATGCGCATTCAAAACACGATGCACCTGGACGAACTCGACGTGTCCGAGCCGTGTTTGCACGAACCGGAGCGCCAAACGGAGTTCGCCCCGCTGGGCCGGCCCCGAGCGCTGGAGTTCGACGCCGCAGGCAATTTGCCGCCGTTGTGAGACCCTTTACCAGCCCGCAGCGCCAGCAAGGGCCGAACCCTTGCTGGCGCTGCGGGCTGGTCGGCAATTTCCGCACAACGGTTACGGTCGGGACAATCGCGCGTCTTCCGCCACATCCCCTGATCTTCCTCGCCCTTGCATTCAAGGCCAGACCGTTTACAATCGATGATGAGACGTGGAGGGAGCAGCCGCCGCACGCTCACGACGAGCCTATCTCGACCCCGATCGCTAAGGGTTCAAACCATGCAGCAATATTACACGCTGGAACAAGCCGCGCAGATTCTCCGATCGACCCCCGATCAGCTCAAGGAGATGGCGCAAGAAAGAAGTCCGCGCGTTTCAGGACCGCAGCGGATGGCGCTTCCGCGCCCAGGAGATCGACGAAATCGCCCGCGCCCGCGGCCTGGGCAGCGACCCCGAATTGCCGCTGGGCGAGTCCAAGGGCGGTGAGGCCGGGGACAAAGGTGTCTTCAATTTCAGCCTCGAACCGGGCGATAGTGACGAGGTCCCTATCGGTAAGGAGCCACCCAGCTCCGACAAGTCCACGTCGCGCACGCCGGGCGGCTCGAAGAAAGCGCCCGGCTCCAAGTCGCCGGCCCCCAAGGCGTCCAGCGACAGCGACGTCCGCCTCGTCCTCGACGGCGGCGACATGGCCTTCGCCCTGGAGGGCGAAAGCAAAGGCCCCAGCTCCAAGGGTCCGGCCTCCCCGCCGCCCAAGGTGCCATCCGGCAAATCGCCGCGGCCCGGCACGCCGACCAAGGAAGACAGCGGCGTTCGCATCGTTCCGCTCGACCAGCCGCACGACAGCAACGTCAAGATCAAGCCCACCTCGCCGCACGACAGCGACATCCCCGTCAGCAAGAGGCCGTCCGACAGTGATATCCGCATCGAGGAACACAGCGGGACCAGGCCGCGCGACCAGATGGTGACGGAGGAAATCGACCTCGACGCCGAACAGCGCAAAGCGGCGGAGGCGGCCGCCAAGTCCAAGAAGACCCGGCACCAACCCAAGACGTCGGGCGGAAGCCCGACTTTGCCGACCTCGTCTCCGTTCGAGCTGTCCGAGGACGCTCCCGCCGGGCCGCGGGCGCCGGAGGAAGCGGACGCCGACACCGACAGCAGCAGCGATTTCGAGCTGAAACCGATGGGCGATTCGTCGCCCCTGGAAGTCGGCAGCGATGAGATGCCTGTGCTGTCGGGCGATGAGGAGGTCAACCTCGGCGGTACGCCCGGGGCCAAGGGCGGCAGTGGCATCAGCTTGCAGAACCCGGCCGACAGCGGCATCTCGCTCGAACAGGGCGGCAGCGACGAGATCGAGTTCGAACTGAGTCTGGATTCCTCCGCCGGCAACGCCCCCAAGACGCCCAAGCCCGCCGAGGCCCACCCCGATTCGAGCAGCGAGTTCGAGCTGAGCCTCAAGGACGACGATTCGTCGCCGGTCGATGAGGGCAGCAGCAGCGAGTTCGAGCTGAGTCTCGACCCGGAAGGCTCGGATTTGGCCGTCGATGAGGGATCGTCCGACCTGGCCCTGGATACACCGAGGTCGGACAGCGATAGCGAGTTCGAGCTGACGCTGGACGAGACCGGAGGTCTGTCCGTCGAGGAAGATTCCGGGTCGGGCGAGAAGGACATTTTCGAGACCGATTTCGAGGTGCCGGCCCTGGAAGAGGAGTCCGGCTCCGAGGCGGTGGCCTTGGACGAGGCGGACACCGACCTGGAAAGCTCGGAATTCGACCTGGCCCTGGACAGCGCCGAGGAGAGCGGCAGTCAGGTCGTTCCCCTGGAAGACGAGGAAGAATACGAGGAAGGGGCGGCCACGATGCAGCGTCAGGCCGCCACCCCCGGTCCCGCCGTGGCCGAGGGCGAGGAGGGTCTCGACGACATCGGCGGGGCGCTGGACGAGGATCTCGATCGGGAGCCGGCCCTGGACGAAGAGGGCGAACCCGTCGCCATGGCGGCCGCGCCGGCGGCGCCGGCCGAGTGGGGCGTGTTGCCCGCCCTTGTCCTGTTGCCCTGCACGATCATTCTGTTCGTCGTCGGCCTGATGAGCTTCGAGATGATCCAAGGGATGTGGGGTTATCACAAGGGGGCGAAGGTCAGCAACCTTGTTATTCGCCCCATCGCCAAGATGTTCGACGACAAACTGCCGGAAGATTGAACGCACATTTTTTCTAGCCCGCAGCGCCAGCAAGGGAGTGCCCTTGCTCGCGCTGCGGGCTGGTGGAGTAATCCTCGCATCGCTCACTTCTTCTTCGGTGTTTGGCGTCCGGCATCGATCTGCCCTTCCAGTTGCCGCACCTGAGCGCGGACATCGCCGAAGCGCTGTGGCCACGATTGAGCGCCGACCTTGCGAAGCGTCTGAGAGGCGTCGTCCCACCGGCGCAAATGGATCTGAGCCGCGGCCAACTTCAGCATCCCCGTCGGCTCCAGGGCGCGGATGCGGGCCACCTGCTGCCACTGCGTCGCCGCTTCGGGCCAGCGATTCTGTTGTTGGCGGATCTCCGCCAGGAGCGCATGTCCCTCCGACTCATTGGGCAGCACTTCGACGATGGAAGTGTAAGCGCGTTCCGCTTCTTTCGGCTGACCTTCCAGCCGGCGGCCGAGATCCTGATACAACTTGATGTCTCGGCGCGACAATTCCGCCGCGTTCAAAAGGGCGAGAATCGCTTTTTGCTTGTCGCCCTGTTTGTCAAGGCAGTCGATGAGCAGTCGATGCGTCTCCGCGTCGTTGGGCTGAAGAGCGATCGCCTGTTGCAATTGAACGACCGCTTTGTCGAAAGTGCCCTTGGCGAGATACACCTGCCCGAGCGCCTTGCGAATGACGGCGCTGTCGAGTCCGTTCCGGACCGACTGGGCATCACGGGCGGCAACATAGGCATCAAGGTCAGCCGCTTCGCGGAGGACTTGCCGGAGCGCTTCGAGAGCTTGCGTCCGGTTCTGATGCCTCGGCCCCCAGCTGACGATGGCGCCGCCGGCCGCATCGACCGCCGAGGCGGTCTTGCCCTGACCGGCATAAGCGCGAGCGAGTTGGGCGTAATAAGTGGAGAGCGTGCCGTCTCCGATCCCGCGCCGCGGCTGGGTCCGCTGGTGCAGCGGGATCGCCTCGTTGTAATAGGCTACCGACTGCGCATAAAGTTTGTTGTCGAGACAGCTCCCGGCCATCGTGGCCATGACTTGTTCTTGCCAGCGATCTTTTTCGTGGAAGAAGGCGTCGGTCTGCTTGAGGAGCGCGAGGAGATCCTGCTGTCGCCCCGTGTGGAAGTACGCGCTCATCAGCTCGACCCGGTATTGCAGGTTTTCCGGCTTGCTCGCAACGAGCCGTTGCAACAGCGGAATCGACTCGTCGAAGCGATTCTGACCTTGCAGGTAGTTGACGAGTATCGCCTGTCCCGTCTCGTCGAGGATCTTGTCTTTATGGGCGGCCAAGAGGATCTCGATGGCGCGGTTATACCGATTGAGGCCGTGGTAGAAGTATTCAGCGATATACTGGACGGCCCGGTTCGATTGGCGACGTTTGGCCAGCACCTCCTCGGCCACCTTGGCGAAGTCGGCTTCCTTCGCGGCCCAATAGTAAGAGTAGTTGCGATGGGAGAGAACGCGGTAGCGATTCTGTCCGGATTCGAGATCGCGGCGCAGCTCGGCCAGCACGAGGGTCAGAAGGCGTTTCTCCAGGTCGCCGAGATCCTTGGCTTCCTCCTTCCACTGGGCGATCGTCCAGCCGAACTGGTTCCAGCCGTCCTGGTTGCTGACGCGCAGCCAGGCCGGTTCGTGTTCGATTTGCGTGAGCAAGAACGCAATGCCGTCGCGCGGGCCGAGGACATTGTGCATCGTGTTGGCAACGCTGCCGACGACGCCCAGATAATTGTTCGTCTGCCGCTTGAGCAGTCCGGGCAACTGTTTGAGCGCGAAGGCGCGTAAATCCTCCGCGACACCGGCCAGCTTCTTGCTGTGGGCGGTGCCGTAAATGCTGCACAACTGATCGATCAACTGGCGGCGATGCTCCTGGTCTTGAGTTGCGGGCAGTTCGCCGCGGAAGCTTGCGCTCCACCGCCTGATAGAGTTCCGCGCCGCTGCCCAGTGACACCGCACCGTCACTCGCCAGGGCGTTGTGATAGAGTTGGTACAGGCGGCGCGTCAGCCAATACCGTTGTTGTTCGTGGGCCGGATGACCGAGTTGTTCGAGCAAGGCTTTCTCGCCGCGCTCGTAGTGGCGAGCGCCTTCGAGGAGGGAGATGAACCGCTCGAGCGCCTCGTTGGCGGACACCGGCAGAACGCCGCCGTTGGCCTCTTGAAACTCGGCCAGCGCCGCCTGCAACAGCGTAAGGGCCGGATCGGTGCGGCCATAAGCAGCCAGGGCGTCGGCATGGCGGAGGGCGATGTGCAGTCGATCGAAGGAACCCCGCTTTTGCTCGCGGTGCATCGCTTCCAGTTGGCGAAGCTGTTCCTGGGCCAACGAAGCTTGCGGAATCGAACCGAGACCAGCGAGGAAATCGGCCATGAGACGCGGTTCGCCGGACGACCATTCCTCCTTGAAGGCCCGCTTGAGCGCGGCCAGCGCCGCCTCGACGTGCGGGCCGGCCTGGTTTTTCAACTCCGCCGCCCGTCGCCGGACCAGACATTCGAGCAGATCGACCGCGCGGCGATCCACCGTCGTCTGGGCACGCTTGCGGATTTTGTTTACGTGACCAACGAGTTCATCGACGGTGGCTTCGTCGCCAACTTCGCCGAGAAGCGTTTGCATTCCCCCAACGCCGAGGAAGGGGTAAACCCGTTCCGCCGTGTGTCCGAGGACGGCGTCCGCCAGGCCGGTCAGCAAGCGGAAGTCGTGCGTCGCCTGATAATACTGCTGAAGCAGACTGAGGTGTTGCTGCGGCGAACTCGCCTTGTCCAGTAGCGCCGCGAACATGAAGAGAACATCCGGACTCACCTCGGGCGGCGTGTAGCTATCGCCGACCTGCCGGGGGTTCAGCCGCGCCGACAGCGTTCGGTAGATCTGCCATTCGTCCATGCTCTTGTACACGGCCAGCCGCGCCCGCTCGAACAGTTCGCGGCGGTTGGAGGCCAGATACCAGTCGGATAGCGTGCGATAAGCAGCCGGCCCCAACTCGTCGGAAGCCTCGATCGCTTCGAGCAGCTTGATCGCTTCGGGAATGCGGCCCTGCTCGGCCAGGACGTAGGCGAGCGACAGGCGCCAGTGATTGTCCGCCTCTCCGGACTTAATCCATCCGTTAATAGTTTTTTCCAGATCCTTCGGGCGATCTAGCGCGACGAGCAGATCATACTGGAGCTGCTTCCAGTACGTGCCGTCCTCATCCTGGGCGATGCCGCGGTCGAGGTATTTCCGCAACCGTGTCACCAGCGCCGGGTCCGCGTCCTTCTGGGACGCCAGATTCATCAGCGTCATCAGGTAGCGCTCGCGGAGGATGTGATCGAGTTGTTGAGCGACCTCTTCGCCGGGCGCAGATTCCTTCGCCTTCGCCGGCTCGTCGCCGAGGAGCTTCCAGCACTCGGCCGCGACCTGCGGCAAATCCTGATTGAGCCGGGTCAGCAGGTAGAGCCGTTCGATTTTCAACCAGGGAGCCAGCGGGCCGCGCTCCTTGGCCGCCGTCCGCAAGCGCTCGGCGAACTCGGCGCGCGCTTGCCGCAGGATTTCCTCCTGCTTCTTTTTCAACTCGATGCGTGTGAGTTTTTCGGGATGCGCGAGCGCCTTTTGCTTCGCTTCGCGGCGGGCGGCGATCATGCGGTCAGTCAGTCGATAGAGTGCCGCCACTTGCGCCCGCAAACGCTCGCCGTCGTTCTCGGCGTCCGACAGCTTGTCGAGAAGTGCCAATGCCTCCTCTTCGTATTCCGCGGACCACGGCTGCCCCAGCAGGGTCTCGAAAAGTTCACTGGCGTAGGTGGTCTTGTACTGTGCGGGCGCTTCCCGCCACCTCGTTCGCAGGAGGGCGAGCAGCGCGGGAGGATTTTCTTGCCGACTCAGTACGTTTGTCAGCGGATAGCTGAGTTGGTGCTTCTTCTCGGCATTCGTTTCGGCGGACCAGCGCTGGAGCAACCGCGCTCCGATTTGCTTCCAGAGGTCCGGTGTCCCTGCCCCAATCCACTGGAGATACTGCTCAATGTGGCGGGGCGGCAGTTTGTCGAGGCGGGCCGTCAGGTCGTTCTGCAACTCCTTGCGGACGCGCTGGAACTCGTCGGTTTGCTCGAACTGCCCCGAAGACAGAATTTGGACGGCAAGCGAGAAAGTGTCGTCGCGCCGGACGAAAACCAAGGCGGCTTCGGCCAGCGGAGCCACCCAGCGCTCCTCGATGCGGCCGGTGTAGAAGTTGTGTCCCTGGCCGAGGGCGAACGAGATGGCGGCTTGCGCGAGCTAGGACGGCGAGCTTGATCTCGCCCGGCGTCCGTGCCTCGCGCAGCCAGCGGAGGACGGCGGCATCGACAGCGTCCATGCGATCACTGCGGATCAAGGCGCTGAGATATTGGGCAGAAACCGAAGCATTTTCCGGATCATGTTGGATCCAATCGGCCAGGTAATCAACCAGTTCAGGATAGCGCCCCTGCCCTTCGAGAAGCTGGGCATACAGGCCGCGCAGGGAATCATCCTCGTTGGCCAGCCAGCGTGCCGGTTTCTCCAGCGCCGCCTTCAACCAGGCGTAGGCGGCGGGGTAATCTCCGGAGCTTGCCAGCGCCTGGGCATATTGGTGCTGTAACGTTGCATCGTGCGGCCACTGGGAGGCGAGCTGTTTTTGCAACCGCAGCGCCTCGTCGCCCTGCCCAGTTTGTTGCATGGCGCCGAGACGCCGTGCCGTCCAGTGTTTCATACGGTGCTGGTGGCCCGGCTGCCGTTCGTAAATCGGTTTGAGTTGATCCAGCAGGGCAAGCATTTCGTTGGCCTGAAGGATCTGAACAGCCTGATTGACGATGTATTCGGCCAGCACCACGTCATCTGATCCGGCCGGATCATTCGTCTTCGCCCTGGCCAAACGAGCTGCTTCGTCGAGCATTTGTTTCCGCAGTGCCTCATGCCGGCGACTGGTCAGCAGGACCGCGTAGCGCAGCCAGCGCACGCCCAGCTTGCCGGCGGCCAGATCCTCGCATTTCTGCAACTGCTCCCGCACGCGCGTCCACTGCTGCCGGCCCGCGAAGTAGCGGAGCAGGGCAAAATGATCGTCGAAGGTCGCCTTCTTGTCCGCGACCGCTTTCTTCGCCTCGGCGATGCTTTTCCGAGGCAGATGGAGAAACTGCACGCTCTCCCGAGCGGCTAATTCGTTGTGGACCTGCTTCGTCAGCGCGTCGGCGGAAAGCGCTTTGATGGTGTGCGAAATACGGGAAGAAACGCGCCCCCGATCGTCGGTGGTCTCGATCTTGCGCGCCCACCAGCAACCGCCTACCTCGACGAAATCGTCAAACAGAGTGGTCGTCGTCCGCTTGCCGTTTTGCAGCTGCTCGACGCGGACGACGACGTGCCGGGTCGTATCCACCAGCACGCGCGTCTCGTAATAGGAACTCGACGGATGCTTGAGCACGAGCAGTGTTCGCCCGTCCTTTTGCGGTTCGAGCGTGGCGACATAACTGTAGTAACTCTGATCGAGTGGTGACAACGAATAGTCACTCAAATCGACAGACGGAGTGCGAAGATCGCCCGGCACGCTGTTGCGGATACTGCCGAGTTGGAAGGGACGTGAGAGGACGCCGCGTTCCCGGCCATCGCACCAGTTGATGAGCGTTGCTTGGGCGTCGTCCTCGGCGCGGGTGAGCCAGGCGCCGGCGGACAGGAGGGCGATCAGTCGTGAGCGAGCCGTGAGATCGCCCCAGCGGACATCGAAAGATTCCGTCTGCTGCACAATCTCGAGGCCGCCCTGCATCTTGGCGAGCTTCTCATTACGGAGCAAACTTTGAGCCAGAGCTTGCGCCTCGGCCGACCAGGAGGGCTTCGATCCCTTTGCCGACCCGGTTTCCGGAAGCGAGGGGAAGAGGGTGAGCAGCCACTCGGACTGCCGCACGTCCCATCCGGGCGGGATCATTCCTGGCATGCCCGGTCGGGAATAGCCGTACACTCTCCTGCCAACTTCGGCGTATTCGCCCCCCAGAGCCAGCCGCGCTTTTGGTTCGAACGCTAGGCCATAGTCATAGAATTCGTTGGCGCCGGCCTCTGCTGCAAGCGGTGCTCTCAACCTACTGTTTGCCCCGCGCCCTTCCGCCTCATCGGGGGCAGCATCCTTCGCCATTTGCTTTTCGCCTTCTTCATCGCGCCCATCGATTTCTTCCTTCTGGTCTATCTCTTTTGACGCGTCGTCCCTGAGTGCGGTCGTCTCGGCGGGCAATTCGACGGCTGCGGGCTTACTCTCTTCGCGTTCCGTGTCATGCAGCGCATCCAGCACCATATCCGCTCTCGCATCTTTGGTGGAAGTGCCGCCCACGCCGCCTAGAAAATAGGTATCACCCAAACGACCACCACCCAACGCCAAATCGCCACTACGCCAATGCGCAGGCGCAGGTTCATTCTGGAACCAGCGCGGATCGCGGCCGAGCATCGCCAGTTGCCGCAGGATGCGGCGGTGTAGACCGAGCCGCCAAGCACCGGCGCGTTTCATCTGCTGTTGTTTCAGCTCGAAGTTCGCATTGTCGCGGCCCTGGGCGAAGAACTTTTCGCCGTCGCGCATCCGAAATGTGCGCTTCACCCCGAAGCGCTCGCGGTCGGCGTCGCTCTCCAGCACCAAGAGCGACGTATACGGCGTGATGATCTGGAACTCCTCGGACAGCGCGATGATCTCGTCGTGGACGGCCTGCGATCCGCCCTGTTCGAGCAGGTGATCGAGGTGCATCCGCGCCCACAGCCGGGGAATAAACGAGTTGCCCTTCTCGGCGTCCTTGAGCGACACCGACGCCCGGAAGTCGCACCGGCTTGCCGCCGCGTGTGCCGGTGACGATCACTTCGCCAGTCTGATCGCGTCCCTCCGGCAAATAGCGGCCCAGCAGAATTTGCTGCGTCCCCGCGGACAGGTTCGGCAGTTCCTCGGGATAGACGCCGGCCGTGCGCAGATTGCGGAACTCGACTTTCAGATCGCGCAGGGCCGGCAAAGCCATTTCGCCGAGCAGTTCGAGCGCGACGGCGGCAGGCTTCTGCTCGCCGCCGACGTGACGAACGGAACCGCCGCCCAGCGCCGCGATCGACTTCAGTACTGCGGATTCGTAGCTGCTGCCCGGAGTGACAGCGTGGAACGTGCCGATCTTGCCGCGCTCATCATACAGCCGGCGCAAGCGTTTCGTGAACGCCACCGCATCGGCGTCGCCCGTGGTGACAATGCCGTCGCCGACGTAGATGACGTGCGTTTCCGGCTTACACTGCTTCAGCGCGGAGGCGAACGCCTTATCGAGATCGGTCCAACCGAGGGAGACACGGTGGGTGAGGAATTGCCGTAGCGTGGCAATATTGCTCGGATCCGCGGGCATGGCCTTCTCGAAGGCCCAATCGCACTCCACGTCGCAGACCGCCAGGTTGACCGTGTCTTTCGAGGTCAGGCAGCTCAACAGCGCGGCCACGAAATTCGCCTGTACGATGCGCTGATGCACGTCCATCGAAGCGGACGTATCGGCCAGGACGAGTACATGCAGCGGCTCGCCGTCGGGCAGGATGTCGCGGTCATGGTCGCCGCCACCGGGCGGCGTCAGTTGCAGCATGAAATAGCCATCGTCGCCGCGCCGGTGCGGGATCAGGACGGCATCGGCCTGCTTGCCGTCCGGCTCGATGACGACTTCAAAATCGCGCGTTGGCGTGTATTCCTGGGCCGTGAACTCGACATGGGCCGAGTGGCCGGTGCGATCAAGACGGGCCGCGTGCGTCGGGCAATTCACATCCTTGAGCGCGACGGCGGAGTTGATCCGAACGTCAATGTCCAGTTGGCGGAGCGGGTGTTGCTGGAGAATCTCGCTTTGCAGGGCATAGTTGTAGCGATACCGGCCGCCCTTCTGCGGCAAAACCTGTGTGTAGCTGATCTGGATGCGCTTCTCGGAGTGGCCGAAGATCGGGTAAACGCGGGCCTTGAAGATGTTGCCGCCGGTCCATTCGAGGAGTCCCGGATCGCGTTTTTCCTGCAAGATCGTCTCGTAAATCTCGCGGGCGCGCTGCTTCTCCACAATGTCCGCATCGACCTTTTTGTCGCCGATCCACATGGCGAACCCGGCGACCGAGGCGCCCGCCGGCAGTGGGAAGTGGAACACGCCTTCCAGCACACCGGCCGTGTGATTGACGAAGGTCTCCTCGATGACGGTGCGGGCGATCTGATCGCGGATATCGACCGTGACCTTGTGCTGGCCGACTGTCAGCGGCACATTCCGCCCGTCCACGAGGGCGATGAGCGAGCCGATCGACTCGTCGTTCGTCTTGCCCTTGAACGCCTTCAGCCAGCGCGGTTCCCGATCGACGGCGACGAACTGTTCCTTGTCCAGCCGCGTGCGTTGGGTTCCCTTGGCCGTGATTGTCTGCTTGCGCGGCCCGATGATTTCCAGTTTCGCATCGGCGGGGACCGTGCTTTCCAGCTCGCCTTCGAGCAAGCGAATCTGATCCGGCTTGAGGACTTCGATGAGCGTCCCCGGCCCCAAAAGGAGCCGGGTCCGCTTGACGAGCCGGACCTCCACGGCGTTGGCGCCGCGGAGATCGGTGCGCAGCCAATCTCCGGGCTTGAGGATCAACTGCGGACCCACCGGCGTCCAGCGCTCGTGCATCACCGGCTTGATACTGACGACGCCTTGCACGTCCGTCACCTTGCCGACCCGGCCGTCTTCCGTCAGCGTATCGCGGACGACGAATTTTTCTTCCGGCACAGCCTCGTTGTAGGCCAGCACCGTCAGTTTCGCGAGCGGTTTCGCCTCACCGTTACGCTTCTCTTCCGCTTGCAACGAGTGCAAGAGATGCGTCTCGCGATCGACCAAGGCTTCGATCTCGACAGCCCCTTCCTTCGCGGGCACTTCGAGATGATAAACGAGGTACTCGACGCCATCGTACTCGGCCTGTCGGACGGGCCGACTGTCGGCGAGGCGGGCGCGATCCGTCTCGGCCGGCAGTTCCAGAAGCGCGAGCAAATCGAGTGCGGGCTGCTTCGCGTCGCGGTGGTAGGGAGATTTCCCGGAGGTAGCGCGGTTGGCCTTCTCGTCAATGCGCCAGAGCCGGCCGGCCGCGGCGATCTGATACGTGCCGTCGGGTTTCTCCAGGCGCAACCGTCCGGGCGCCTCGGCCCACACCTCGGACGTTTTGCCGTCGCGGGTGATCCTGCCGTGAAAGCTCCTGGCATGAGCGGTGTTATCGAGAACATTTCCGAGTGCGGGGTTGGCATCGTGGAAGAACAGCCACCAGTAAACGCCGGTGCCGAGAAGAACCAGCGCCGCGGAAGAGGCCAGCACGCGCAGGATACGAACGGTCATGGTACGTCCCCCGTTACGGAGTGGGAGTGGCCGGGCCGAGGCGAGAAAAGCGTCGGTCGATTGTTCGCGCAAGCGTTCGAGGAAGGCGGGATCGAGCGGGGCGGCGTCGCGCGCGGCGGCCGACAAGAACGCCTCGATCTGTTCCTCGTCGCGTTGGTCGTCCATCGGGTTCATGTCGGTCCCTTGTCGCCGGCAAAAACGGAGTAGCGCAGGAGTAATTCTCGGAAAGCCTGCCGCGCCCGCGCCAGCCGTGAGCGCACCGCCGTCACCGTGCTGCGCTCCTGGCGGGCGATGTCCTCCACCGATTCGCCGTCGAGATACTTGGCCGTCAGCACCGTCTCGTATTCGATCGGTAGTTCGGTCAGCGTGGCACGGACGAGCGTGGCCAGCTCGGCGGCGGCGAGCAGTTCGGGAGGGGCGACGCTTTCTCCCTGAAGGCAGCGGAGGATCTGGCCGTTGCCGGAGACCAGCCAGCCGCCGGCCGAGCGCAGGCGGTCGTGGCGTTTCTCCTTGCGGTAGTAGAGCGCGACGTGTCGGCGGGCGATGCCCCACAGCCACAGCCACAGGGGGCCGCGCGTAGCGTCGTAGGCGCCGGCCGAGCGTGCCGCCGCCAGAAACGTCTCCTGCACCACGTCGGCCACGTCGGCACAGTCCGCACCCATGAGGCGCGCGACGGCCCCCCAGACGCGCGGGGCGTAAGCGTCGTAGAGCGCGCGCCACGCCTCCGCCCGTCCTTCGCGCAGGCCCCGCGCTACTTCTCGCTCTTGCTGTTCATCCATAACGAACCGATCCGCCGCGGTGCATCCCGGATGCCTCTCCCCGCACGATCACCCGCCGCCATTTCCGGCGAGCATAGTAGATTTGCGCCATGTCGATCAAATGTATCGCGACCCTGGCAAAAAAACGAACGCGGATACCCGACCGTCATCGGTCGCCATCGGAGAGAAGGGTTGCGGCACCTTGCAGGCCCGTTCTCTCTGGAATCGGTTTAAGGGAGTTATTTGGTCGTGGCTGTGACTTGGGGCCGTTGGGTCGGGGAGCCTTTCGGACCCAAGTGCCCACCCCAAAGCCAAGGCAGACCACCCTGCCACCTTGCCAAATGGCACGACCATTTGGCAAGGTGGGGTCTGGAGCGCAAGTGCCATATGAGTAAGGATTAGCGTCTCATTTGGAGGGCGAGATTGCCAGATTGCCAGCATTGCCAACCCCCATTTGGAGAAACCGCCTTCCCGATAAGGAAAGGGTCGTTGCTCAACCTCAAGCAAGACGAATCCCAAAAAGTGCTGCCGTCCTGCCCAAACGAAAAGGCCACCCTGAAGGCCTTACGGAACAGGAAACGGCTCTGCGGCACCTTGGCTTTTACCTGGACGGTAATGCGAACAGTAGGTAGGCTCGGATCTGTTTGTCCGAAATACGGAGCGGCCCCTTTTGTAAACCACTATAGGCGATCCATAGCACGCTATATCAGCCTCTCCTTGTTGATGGTCCTCTTGGCGTTGCCGTTTTACAACCTCAAGTTGGGTGAACCAGCACGGCGAGAGACGCAGCCTCCGCAGCATGACGACGTGATTCGTGCGAATCCGCGCGAGATCGACCATCTCATCGGGCAGTTGAGCAGTTCCAGCTTCGGGGAACGCGAGGAGGCCGCCCGGCGGCTGGAGGAGATCGGCGATCCAACCGTGAAGGCACTCCGCGCGGCAACGGGCAAAGGCGCGGGCCTCGAACTGCGCCGCCGGGCCGAGCAACTCCTCGCGGTCATACTCAATAAGGACCTCGGGCAGCGGTTCGGCGAAAACGTCGCGACCGTCGAGAAAATCTTGCCGCCGGGATGGAGCGTCATGAGGACCGTTTCCGGTTCGACGCCGCCCGACTGGTGGACCAACGACCCGGACGCCGGTTTCCTCGTCGAGGCGCAAAATGACAAAGACATCCTGCAAATCTGGTTCTTACCGCTGGATTGGGTCGGCATCCGTAAGGTGCCGAACCGAGCTTGTGGTGCCGTCTACTGGCAAGGTGTCCTAGCCGGTGAGAAGTATAAGACCATCACGTTCGCCTCCGATGATACGCTGCAATCGCGAGTCCAGCACCTCGGCGGGCACAGCATGAGTACGCCGTGCCTGACCAACAGCGGTTATGACCGGGCGCTACGACTTTTCGCCGGCAAACTCGATCGCGCGGATCGAGTGGCCGCATCGCTGATCGAACAACATTGCCGCACGTCTGATGAACTCGATGAGGCCGTCTTTTCCTTGAATGTCCTGGGAGTACCGTCCTGCAAGCTGTTCCTTCGCATCGCACGGCAAGCCCGCGGGCCGGAACGAGGCCGTTACACGTCTCTTCTTGGTCTGCTGGGCGGCGAGGAAGCGATCGGCCTCCTGTGCGATATCGCCACGGACCTTCAGGTGCCCGCCCCTCATCGACACTATGCGGTGATGGATCTCGATCAGTATCAGGATCGGCGAATCGGCCCGTGCGTGCACACGGCTCTGAAGCAGATGCCTGACGGCGAGAGCCTCGCTTGTGTGGCGAAGGTGCTGGCTCACCGACGCTACAAGCCTGCCGAAGCAGATCTTCTGGACCGCTTCAAGCTCCTACCGAACACGTCCTATGCAAAAGGAAGCCTGGCCCAGACCCTAGCCGCCTTCCGCTGCCAGGCGGCAATCCCCGAGCTGCGCCGTGTTCTGCGGGAACTTCCTCGAAAACAAAAGGAGTCCGATGACCCACCGGGCGGTTTCGATCTCGCTCTGCTTCGCCTCACCGGCGATTGGGGCGAGGCCAGCGAAGACGCTCGTTTGTTCGTGGTACCGCCGAAGCGGTCCCGCCTGGGTGAAAAAATGGAATTGACAGTATACTTGGAAGCGAGCGGGGTAAAGCCAATCAGGATCGGACCTCTGCCCCGAGAGAGGGGTCTCCTCGTCGATGGAAAATCGGTTTTCAAAGATGAAGAGATCGGCATTATTATGGGACCCATCTGGAGCCTTTCTCCCGGAGACGTATGGTCATTTACTTGCGATCTGACTCCTTACGTCAAGGCTCCAGGCGTTCATAAGGTCCAATACGACTCCTGGGCGCTCGTTCCATTGTTGCTGCTTTCACCGTACAGGCCGCCAAGCCGTAATTGGCAATAGATGGCTTATTGCTCCCGCAGCCGGCTTTGGTTGCGTTCGGCCTTCCGCAGCAGTTGTCGAGCCGCACTCTCGAGTGCTGACTTGCTCCCATGCTCCGCGATCAGCCCTCGGGCGCGCAGGTGCAGCCAAACGCGATGGTAGAGGCCATTGGCCACGGCATCCTCCTGGTGCGCCCGGATCGTCGCGGCCAAGCGCTTATCGACCTCCTCATCCGGCATGTGCGCGTCGAAGAAGGCACAGCAATACGGCGCGTTCTCGTGGACGGCGCATCGACCCTCGAAGTGCCAGTGGCAATGTCCCTGTCTGTCGCGTGCTGGCACAAGCGTGGGATACTTCTGGTCGATGAGCGCGCGAAATGTTGCTCCGCCCAGGCGAACACATCTGCCTCGGACGGACAAAGCCGGGGCAGGTCGGCCGGGTCGAGTGCGCCGGGCGTGTGACGGCAGTAGACCTTGCACAACTCGCAGCCGCAGCGCGTCCGCCGGAAGCCGTGGGCCTCCCGTACCTGGGGCAGTTCCGTCATGGTGTTCCCGCGAAGATTACTTCACCCGCAGACTGACGACCTCGAATTCGTATTTCTTGTCAGACCGTTTGATCCGGAACCGCGTTTCGAGGATATCGCCTTCGGTGCGGCCCTTGTGATGTTTTTCCAGGTAGGCTTTTTCCAGCTTGAAGAGCTTCTCTTCCAACTCCTCCGGCATGAAGGCGACGAAATAGCTCGGCTTTTCCTTCACGCCCAGGACGGTCATTACATCCCCCACGGACTGGGCCTTGTCATCCACCCAGTAGATCCGCTGGATCTTGCCGATGTCCTCGTCGAGCAGTTTGGCGGGCCGGGCCGACAGATCGCGGATGATCTTGAAATCGGGCTTCTTCTCATCCGTTCCCACCGGGACGGCGAGGATCGCGCCAAGGCCATTCAGTTGCGCGACGTAATCGCGGCCGCTGTGGGTATCGAAAATCAGCGACCAGCGCAGCATGCGATCTCGTTGCTCGGCCAATTTGCCCTTTCCCTGTTTGCCCTTACCGTCTTTGCCGTCACTGGGTCCGGGCTTCCCCTCCATGCCTCGGATGTGCTGATTCACTTCGCGCAGCCGATCAAAGACGATCGCGTTGCCGAGATTACCGCGGTGGAGTTCCTTCTTGTCAAATTGGATCGGCCGGCCGGTGTCCGCGTTTGTCGGCAGCGGCCGTCGCTTCTCTTCTGCGTTGGAGGCCGGGTTGGGCACCGCATCCTCCGGTTTCCCTTCCTCGACCAAACCGGCTCCGGCACCTTGAGCATTTCCGTCGCCCTGCGTTTTGCCACTCGGCTCTAGACGCACCGCATCGACCGGCAGGCGCGGTTGGCGTGGCGGAACACGGCCAACGCGAGCCAGGCCGCCAGCATCAGTAGTCCGAAGAGAAGCAGATGCACGGCCAGCGAGCTGGCCCCCGACAGCGGTAATTCGCCGTGTGGTGAATAGCGCCGCCAGAAGCGTTCGTCGGGCGGTACTCGTTTCGGATCTTCGGGACGAAAGGCTGCGTCGGGTGTCGGGAGAGTTGATGTCATGGTCCGACCTGCCAAACAGAGGGGAAAGGAAATCGCGTCAACGCCACATCCCATCGTAACGGATATTCCGTCCAGACACGCCACTCATTCCGCGAAAAAGGAATCCCTTGAGGAGCGCGCTGCGCGGGGTACAATGAAACGCAGTCTCGCCGGCGCTATCGCTCACAAGGAAAACCCATGCCGCGTCCCTTTCGTTGGTTGTCGCGCCGCGATTTGCTGCGGGCCGGCGCTCGGAACGGCCGGCCTCGCCCTACCTCAATTGTTACAACTGCGTGCGGCCTCGGCATCTGATCATCAACCATCTGCCGACGCCTGTATCCTCGTTTTTCTGTGGGGAGTGCCCAGTCAGTTCGAGACCTTCGATCCCAAGCCCGAGGCGCCCGACGGCATCCGCGGCGAATTTGGCGTCCGCCGCACGCACCTGCCCGGCGTTCTCTTCGGCGAACATATCCCGTTGCTCGCCGAGCGGAACGATCGTTTCAGCGTGATCCGCACCTGTGCCCAGTCCAGCACGCATCACCAGTCCGCCGCGTATGAAGCGCTGACCGGCTACCCGCCGCGCGCGACGCGGTGGCCCTGACGGCGACGCTGGCCGACCATCCGAATCTCGGTTCCGTGGTCGCTCGTTTCGCCCCCGGCCGATCCGCCCTGCCACGCTTCGTGCAGTTACCGCAGTTAGCCAGCGATGTCGGCAACCTGACGCCCGGCCAGTTCGCCGGCTTCCTCGGCCGGGCCTACGATCCGCTCGCCGTCGTCAAAGACCCCAGCGCGTCCGATTTCAACGTCGCCGAGTTGAGCCTGCCGGCCGACATGACCGCCGACCGGCTCGACGAGCGCACGGCGATCTTGCGCCTCGTGGATCGACAGACACGGTCGCTCGAAGCGTCTGCCGGAGCGCGTTCGCTGACCACGTACCAGGAGCGGGCCGTCCGGCTGCTGACGAGTCCGGCGGTCAAAAGAGCGTTCGACCTCGGCCGCGAGCCGGTGGGGCTGCGCGATCGCTACGGACGCCACACGCTGGGACAATCGTGTCTGTTGTCGCGACGGCTGGTCGAGGCGGGCGTCAAGTTGGTGACGGTCTGCTCCGGCTTCAACGGCAAGACGCCGCAGGACGCCTGGGACACGCACACCGACAATTTCCGCAAGCTGAAAAATCAACTCCTGCCGCCGCTGGATCAAAGCTTGTCCGCCTTGCTCGACGATCTGACACAGCGCGGCCTATCGAAGCGAACGCTGCTGGTGGTGATGGGAGAGTTCGGCCGCACGCCGCGCATCAACAAGGACGCCGGCCGCGATCACTGGCACCATTGTTATTCCGTGCTGCTGACTGGCGGCGGCGTGCGTCCCGGCCTCGTTCTCGGCCAATCCGACCGCCGCGGCGCGTATCCGATCCAGGGCCGCGTTTGCACACCGGCCGATCTGTGCGCCACGCTCTATCACTGTCTGGGCATCGACTCGAAACGCGAGATGACCGACCCCGGCGGCCGGCCGTTGCCGCTCAGCCGCGGCGAGGCGATCCGGGAATTGTTTTGAGATCCACCGATTGGCCGAGTTCCTCGTTGTCTATGCCGGCCCCGCCATTTGCAGACTCTTCCGTTTTGGATACACTCACATCTCATCCGCATTTTGCCCGTGAACGCACGAAAGGACGCGATCATGAGTCAACCCGCGCAGCCCGCACTTCGCCTGGAAATCCTCGACGGCGACATCGTCCTGGTGACGATCGACCAACCCGGCAGCCGGGCCAACACGCTTGGCCAGGCCATGCTCGGCGAACTGGAGGCGATGGTAGCGCAGCTCAAGAAACGCACCGACCTGCGCGGCCTGATCTTCAAGAGCGGCAAGCCGGGCATGTTCATCGCCGGTGCCGACCTGCGCGAACTCGGCAGCGCTCCGCAGGACGCGGATTCGGCGCGGAAGATGGTGAAACGCGGACTCGACCTCATCGCATCCATCGAGGCGTTGCCATATCCCACGGTCGCGGCCATCGACGGGGCGTGCATGGGCGGCGGGCTGGAGCTGGCGATGGGGTTCGATTACCGGCTCGCCAGCACGCATCCGAAAACGGAGATCGGTTTGCCGGAAACGAAGATCGGCCTCATCCCCGGCTGGGGCGGCACACAGCGGTTGACACGCCTGATCGGGCCGTCGCTGGCCGCGGAGATGATCTGCACCGGCGAGCCAGCCAAGGCGGATCGCGCCCGGCAGATCGGTCTCGTCTTCGACGCGGTGCCGGCCGAGCATCTGCAAGAGGAGGCGGTGCGGCTGATTCAGTCGGCGCGGCAAAGCGGCGAATGGCAGGCGGCCCGCAAGCGCAAACAGCAGCCGGTCGGTCTGAGTGAGGAACAGCAATCGTTCACGTTCGCCGTGGCCCGCGCTCAGGTGATGGCGAAAACCGGCGGGCAGTATCCCGCCCCGCTGGCGGCCCTGGAGGCGATCGCCAAAGGTTGTAACTTGCCGCTGGAAGACGGGCTGAAGGCGGAGACCGAGCAGTTCGTCAAGCTGGTCGGCAGCCCCATCTCGCGCAACCTGATCGCCGTGTTTTTTATGACGAAGCGCCTGGCGAAAGACCCTGGCGTCAGCGATCCCTCGGTGCAACCCAAAACAGTGAATCAGGTCGGCGTTTTAGGGGCCGGCATCATGGGGGCCGGCATCGCCGGGGCGCACGTCCGCCGCGGCGTGCCGGCGCTTCTGCTCGATAACGTGCCGCAAGCGCTCGAAAAAGGTGTCGGCAACATCACGAAGAGCTTGCAGGGCCGCGTCGAGATCGGCCGCATGACGGCTGCCGACGCCGCGGCGGGCTGCGCGGCTCAGCACCGGCATGACGATGAACGCCCTGGCCGACCGCGATGTCGTCATCGAAGCGATCATCGAGAACGAAGAGGCGAAGGTGAACACATACCGAGAAGTGCAGAAGGTGATGAGGCCCGGAGCGATCCTCGCCTCGAACACGTCCACCATCTCGATCACACGCATGGCCAAGTCGGTCGAGCATCCCGACAACTTTGCCGGCATGCACTTTTTCAACCCGGTCGATCGCATGCAACTGGTAGAAGTGATCCGCGGCGAAAAGACGAGTGACTCCACGGTCGCCACGCTCGTCGCCCTGGCCAAGCGCATCGGCAAGACGCCGATCGTGGTGCGCGACTGTCCCGGTTTTCTCGTCAACCGCATTCTCTTCCCGTACCTCAACGAATCGCTGGTCTTGCTCCAGGAGGGCGCGTCGCCCCGCGCCATCGACAAGGCGGCGACGGTGTTCGGCATGCCGATGGGACCGATCACCCTCAACGATCTGGTCGGCCTCGATACGTCGCTGTACGCGGGCCGCGTCATCAACACCGCCTTCGCCGACCGGGCGGCGCCGATGCGCATCCTCGACGAACTCGTCGCCGCCAGGCGATTGGGACAAAAATCGGGGGCCGGATTCTATAGCTACGCCAAGGGATCGCGCGGCGCCGACGACCCGGCTTTCGAGGCGATCCTCGCCAAGTGTCGCACGGGTCAGCGGCAGATCAGCAATGAGGAGATCACCGATCGTCTTTTCTTACCGATGCTTACCGAAGCGAGTCGGGTGCTAACCGAGGGAATCGTGCGCGAGCCGGGCGATGTCGATATGGGTCTGATTCTGGGCATCGGCTTCCCGCCGTTTCGCGGCGGCATCCTGCGCTGGGCCGACGCGCTGGGAATGGCGAAGGTGCTGGAGAAACTGAAGACCTACGAGAAGCTGGGAGCGCGTTTCCAGCCGACGGAACAGATGCGCAAACAGGCGGCGGAGGGCAAGGGGTTCTATGCGGAGAAGTAGGACTCCCTGCCGCGGTGTAAACAAAGATCGCAAGGGCGGACAAAAGGGACATTCCTAGGAATGTCCCTTGTTCCCTCACTTGCCCGAACCCTCTTCCTGCCGTATTTCCGTGACCCAGATCTGCCCATCCCTTACACACAGCCGCAGAATAAGGCGCGTGCCGATTTTCCGAGCAGGGGTCATGCGGCCGCGCCGCACCCTGAAACGATGAAAATGGGCTGCGTGGCGACTACGTTGGCTGTAGCCGTGGCTCTGGATGAAGGCCGATTCTCACTTGGTGCTTCGAGCCCGCAGAGCAGGGTGGCCTGGACATCGCCACGAACCCGAAACTGTCGCCCCCGACCGTCGGGGAGCACGCAGGGTAGACTGTTGTTTTTTCCGATGTCCTCCAGGGCCTGGCCGAACCCGGAGGCTACCATGGACATTCTCTACCGTTGTTGCGCTGGACTCGATGTCCACAAGAAGACTGTGGTCGCGTGCGTGCGCCGGGTCGATGCGGCCGGGAAGGTGCATCAAGCGGTGCGGACGTTCGGGACCATGACCTGCCACCTGCTCGCCTTGTCGGATTGGCTGGCCGAGCAGGGCGTGGAGCAAGTGGCCATGGAATCGACCGGCGTCTATTGGAAGCCGGTGTTCAACATCCTGGAAGGCCGCCTGGCCGTGATGCTGGTCAATGCCCAGCACATCAAGCAAGTGCCGGGCGCAAGACCGATGTCAAGGACTGCGCCTGGATCGCGCAGCTGTTGCAGCATGGCCTGCTCCGCGCCAGCTTTGTGCCGCCCCTGCCGCTCCGAGAGTTGCGCGACCTGACCCGGCAGCGGGCCCAGTTGGTCGCCGAGAAAGCGACGGCGGCCAACCGCATCCAGAAAGTCCTGGAGGACGCCAACATCAAGCTAGCCAGTGTGGCCACCGACGTTCTGGGGGTGTCCGGCCGGGACATGCTCGAGGCGCTCATTGCGGGCGAGGACGATGCGGCGAAGTTGGCCGACAAGGCCCGCAGGCGCCTGCGGAACAAGATCCCCGAACTGCAAACGGCCTTGCAGGGTCGTGTCACCGCCCATCACCGCTTCCAACTGCGGCTCCTCCTGGACCATGTGACGCATCTGGAAGGGTTGATCGCTCGGCTGGGGCTGCGCATTGAGGAAGTGATAGCCCCTTTTGCCGAGGCCGCAGAGCGGTTGACGACGATCCCAGGCGTGGAGCAACGCACGGCGGAGACCGTGATCGCGGAAATTGGCACGGACATGAACCAGTTCCCGACGGCGGACCATTTGGCGTCGTGGGCGGGGATGTGCCCAGGCAATAACGAGAGCGCCGGCAAGCGTAAGAGCGGGCGGACGACCAAGGGAAGCCGATGGCTGCGGCGGGTACTGACCCAGGCAGCCTGGGCGGCCAGTCACACGAAGGACACCTACCTATCCGCGCAATTTCGGCGACTGGCAGCGCGGCGGGGCAAGAAGCGGCCGCGTTGGTTGCTTTGGGCCATACGTTGCTGGTGATCGTTTATCATCTGCTCAAGCATGGCGTCACGTACTGTGAACTCGGGGGCGGCTTCCTGGAGCGATTGGAGCCGGAGCGGCTGACACGCCAACTGGTTCAACGTCTGGAGAAACTCGGCCATAAGGTCACCCTCGAACCGAAAGAGGACGCCGCTTGAGGGTAATTTTCAGGGTAGCGAGGGTGCTCCCTCCCTTGACTTTGATTTTGGCATCCGGCGTCACCGGCAGATTCATGATACAAGGCCCGTTATTCAGTGTGACGACGGAGATCGTCCGGTCGCGATTCACCGCGTCCAGGTGTACGTTCCTGACCAAGATGCCGTTTGGATGCTCTTCCAGTTCCTCTTTGCGTGTCGAGGGTTTCCCTGTTTTCTCCTTTCGATCTTTCTCGATCAACCGTTGCAGCATGACCTGCTCAAGTTCGCTGTCGCGGCCAACGACTTCCCAGTTTGTTTCCTTGACGGAGGGTGAAAGTTTATTATTGTCCTTTGCATTCCTGACCTTCGCTTCTCGGAAGACTTGAATATGGACCAGGTACAGGAAGCGGCCATCCTCCGCCTCGGTAATCTGAACCGCTGCCCGCCGTCGAATAGGTTGTTCCGTTGTCGCCGCTTGTCCGCTGGCAGAATGGGGAGACGGGGCGGGTGTTTCAAGACGGGTTGCGGTCTCGATACGACCTTCGTATCGGTTCGCGTAGGCGACCTCGAAGTGGTCGCTTACGACATCCAGCACGTTGTCAAAAATCGCCGTATAGTCCTCGTGTTTTTTCCCCAACCTTACCTCCTGCGACCGCTCTTCTGTCCCGACTGAATTAGGTGCCGGAGGAGAGGGAGGGGGCAAAGGGGTTGTCGAAGTGGGAACGGTCCCCGTGGCACCCGTGGCGGCCGAGGCGGCGGCAGGCGGAGTGATGAAAAGTAAGGTGTCCTCTTTGAACAGGCGAAGATTGAGCGGATCAGCCGCCCGTTCGCTGTCCGAAACGAGGGCAATGATTTCCTTTTTCAGAAGTTTGGGCAGTTGCTTGGCGTCGATGCGCCGGCCGCGCATGTCGTAGACCTGGACCATCTCAAGGAGGTATCGCCGGGTCTTCAACGCTTCGACCATCTGATACACCGTTATGCGTTTCCCCTGCGTCATGACGGTAATCGGTTCAGAGATCACTTCGAGGGTCCGCAGCGACAAAAGAATCCTTCTGAAGAGAGACGAGAGCCTGCCGAGGCATAGGACCGACCGGCAATTCGTTTTTGCTGTGAGGCTCCAACGATACCGGATCAAAGTCATTCTTCTCGGCAGTCTTCGTTTGCGTCTTTTCCTTCGGCACTTCTGCGGCGGCGGGCCGTGCGGCCGGTTGTTTCTCCGCTGGTGGCGCACCGCCAGCGACGGTTTGATACACTCCCCCAAGCGCGGAAAGTACCAGTAATGCCGCCGTCAGGACCGCCATCGCGGTCTTCAACTTGATAACCAACATGGTTCGGAGGACTCCTTCCGTGAGGGCGACGACGGGAGCCGCGATCGCGCCCGTCGCCGCCTGTTCCGCCGCAAACAACCTTGCGGCTTCGATCGTGCCGGAAATCAACCGCGCCGGTACACCGGCCGACCGTGCTTGTTGGGAGAGCAAGGCCGCCAACGACCCGCCCGAAACCATCAGGCCGTGCCGGGCGATCCGTTTCGCCAGCATCACCCTGGCCCGAGCCAGTCGCCCCGCCAGCGTGCCTTGCGGCCAGCCGAGATGTCGAGCCGCCTCCTTGATCGGCCTGTCTTCCAGATCGCACAGGACAATCGGGATCCGATACTTATCGGGCAGCCGGCTCAACTCCACATCCAGCACGGAACGCAATTCGTTCCAGTCATCCGGCTGCCTGGCTTCGGGTTCAGGCATTTCCGCCACCTGCTTTTCGCGCGCCCGTCGCCTGGCAATCAGCCCCCTGGCCCGCAACGCGGTGGTGTGGGCAACGCCATACAGAAAGTTGGCGACCCGTTCGCGCGGAACGATTGCGGTAGCCTTGCGGACGAGAACGAGGAAAGAAGCTTGAAAGGCATCCTCGGCATCGTGATCGTTGCCGAGGACGCGGCGGCAGACGCCCCTCACCATCGGGCCGTGCCGTCGCACCAGGGCGGCGAAGGCGGCGTCCTCCCGGTGACGGAGATAGCGTTCGAGCAATTGGCCGTCACTCAATCCCGACCCGTCTCCGAGAAAGGCGGTTCGGTGAAGGTGCTGGAGGATCTTGCTTGCCGGGTTGATCGCCATCGGGCCTCCTTGCCGGGCTGTGAAGCCGAGCTCCTATTCACTATTCCTCGGTCGGCTGTCGTTTTATACACTTTTTTCACAACAGCAGCGCACGCAGCTCCGCGACGGCGGCGGAATCGGTGGCGTCGTATTGGTCCTCGCCCCCGAATGCGGCCCCGCCGAAAGAAATGTGCGGTCGGGCCGCCGTGGAATGGTCCGTGCGGCGGCCGCGAAGCGAGGCGTGGACCTGATTGCAGCCGGTGCGAGCGATGACATCGCGCACGGTGAAGCGATTGATTCCGGCCGCCGGTAACACCTCGATGCGGCCCGCGGCCCGACGGATCAACTCGGCAATGAGGGCGGCCCCATTGTACGCACTCGTTTCCTGGCCGCTGGTCATCACGCGATGCACGCCCAGGTCGATCAGTTGTTCGAGAGCAAGGAAAGGATCGGGCGTCACGTCGAAGGCGCGGTGAAAAACGACGGTGCGTCCGTGGACCTGCCGGATGAGCTGACGGCAGCGGTCGCGATCGACGTGTCCCTCCTCGGTCAATACGCCCAGGACAATGCCGTCGGCACCGTGAGCGAGAGCCAGGTCGATGTCGCGCTGCATGATGCGGAAATCGGCCTGCGCTGTAGCAGAAGCCGCCGCTGCGCGGGCGGATCATCACCAGGACGGGCAACGTCACCGCTTGTTTGACTTCGAGAAGGGTGCCCGGCGAAGGCGTCAATCCGCCGAGGGCGAGCGCGGTGTTGAGTTCCAGCCGATCCGCGCCGCCGGCCTGGGCCGCCGCGGCGTCGTCCGCGGAGGCGATGGCGATTTCCAGCAGGATCAGTGCGGACATCGAACCTCACTCACGGCATTGATCCAGCCAGCCCGTCCGGGCCTTGCCTAACTCGTTGGCCTGCCAGATGCGGCCGGTGTAAACATCCAGGCACGTCAGCCAGCCGTCATCGTAAGCTCCCGTGTCGATGCAAACGGTTGTGCCCAAATCGAGCGGCAAACCGCTCTTCTGGCGGGTGTGGCCGCAAACGAGGATTTTACCGGATACGTGGGCGCATGGTTCGATCAATTTTTGCCAGTAGAGCATGGAGTCCGGCTGATCGGCCAGGGGGAAATCGGCGTAGGCGTTGGCGTGGACGAAGATGTGTTTTTCAGTCTCGTGATAAGGCAGGCAATCCTCTTCGAGAAACTTCCAGTGTTGCGGCGGCACCTTGGCGATAAGCTCCTGGGGATCCCATAGCTCCTCGCCTTCTTCCTCCGGTTCCTCCTCACTTTGCAGGCAGATACCGTAGGAAGCCAGCGTTTCTCGTCCGCCGCAGACCATCCACAAGGGATCGCGGCCGGAGCGGGCTTCGAGCATCATGGTATCGTGATTGCCGCGCAGGGCGACCAACCGTCCGGTGGCTTGCAGGGCCAAAAGGCGATCGAGCACGCCGCGCGAGTCCGGGCCGCGATCGACGTAATCGCCGAGCGTGATGATTCGGTCGTCCGGTTCGAGCGCCACGGCATTGAGCAACGTGTCGAATGAGCGCAAGCAGCCGTGGATGTCGCCGATGGCCAAAAGCCGCATGTCAATCTCCCGGTGCCAAAGCGAAAGCCACACGCGCCGCCAGGCGGGCATTGGCCACGATCAATGCCTGGTTGACGCGTAACGTCCGGCCGTCGGTCAGCTCGGCGAGGCGGGCGAGCAGGAAAGGGGTCAGGGCCGGCCCGCGCACCCCCTCCGCGCGGGCCTGACTCTCGGCCCGCACCAGCGCCTTGTGAAAATCCTCCGGCTCCAGGGCCGCCTCCCTCGGCAACGGCTGGGCGAGCACGACACCCGCCCCTCCTAAACCCCAGTGCGCCTGCAAAAGTTCCGCCGCCTCCGCGGGCGTATCGACGCGGGCGCTGACCGGCAAGCCGCTCGACGCCAGCAGAAACGCCGGGAACTCCTCGGTCTGATAGCCGACCACCGGAATGCTCATCGTTTCAAGCATCTCCAGGGTGGCCGCCAGATCGAGAATGCCCTTGGCCCCGGCGCACACGACGGCGACTGGCGTGCGGGCCAGCTCGTGCAGGTCGGCGGAGATGTCCAGCCGGGTGCCGCTGCCGGGATGAACGCCGCCGATGCCGCCGGTGGCAAAGACGCGCAAGCCGGCTCGGTGAACCAGACGCATCGTCGCCGCCACCGTTGTCGCCGCGAAAGCCTTTTGCACACACGCTGCCGCCAGGTCACGGCTGCTGGCCTTGCGCACGTCCGGTTGCCGGGCCAGGTGCTCCATCTGTTGCGCATCGAGTCCGATCACCGGCTTGCCCTGCCAGACGGCCACCGTCGCCGGCATCGCTCCCTCGGCTCGCACCGACTCCTCGGCCGCCCGCGCTGTCTCCAGGTTGGTCGGCCACGGCAGGCCATGCGCGATCAGCGTCGATTCGAGCGCCACCACGGGACGCCGCGCCGCCAGCGCGTCGGCGACTTCCGGGCGAATCTCCAGTTGCGCTCCGCTCATGGGCAGCCTCCGTTCTGACTTTCCTACATCCTCTAGCATCAGACGCGGCCCGGCCGGAAACGGTTCCGCCTTGGGGTTCGCGCCTTTGCCCCCTCGTCGTATAATCCCATTCTCGTAAACGGAACCACGGATGGCTCCAACCCGAGGATAGGAAACCTATGCGACGGATCGCGATCATCAATCAAAAGGGCGGTGTAGGCAAAACGACCACGGCGGTCAACCTGGCGGCGGCGCTCGCCGAGTGCGGTCAGCGCGTCTGCGTCCTCGACCTCGACCCGCAGGCCCACGCCACGACGCATCTGGGCATCGAACCGGACGGCAAATCGCCCTCGATGTACGACGTGCTGGTCCACTCCCGGCCGTTGGCCGAGGTGCGCCGCAAGGTCGAGGACAATCTGTGGGTGGCCGGCTCCGACATCAACCTGGCCGCCGCCGAGGTCGAGCTGGCCGGCGTCGTCGGCCGCGAGGTCATCCTCCGCGATCTCCTCCTGCAAGACGAAGGCGCGTTCGATTACGTCTTCATGGACTGCGCCCCTTCGCTCGGCGTCTTGACCATCAACGCCCTGTCGGCGGCCAACGAGGTCTTCATTCCCTTGCAGCCGCACTTCCTCGCCCTGCATGGCATGGGCAAGCTGTTCGAGACGACCGCCCTGGTCGCCAAGCGCATCAACCCGGCTCTGAAAGTTACCGGAATCGTCTTGTCCCTTTATGAGTCTAGCACTCGATTGGCCCAGGAAGTCGTGCAGGACTTGCAAGATTATCTCGACAAGAGCCGGGCCACCAACGCCCCCTGGTCCAAGGCGCGCATCTTCGGCACACGCATCCGCCGCAACATCAAGCTGGCGGAGTGCCCCAGCTTCGGGCAGTCGATCTTCGGCTACGCCCCGAATTGCCACGGCGCCGAGGACTACGCCGCCCTGGCCCGCGAGGTGCTCGGCGAAGTGCCGGCCGTGATGGCGGCGCGTGTGGAAATGGATGAACGCGGCCAGGCCACCGTCCTCAGCGTCGAGCGACAGGGCCAGTCCGAACCGCCGGTGCCGGCGTGATACAATGCGCACATAGCCCTCGGCTTGCCGGGGGAACATTCACCCCCGGCAAGCCGAGGGCTATGTGGAGCGAACATGAGTCGTGTTTCCATCGCCAGCCCCCAGGAGATCGTGCCCGTCGATCGCGCCCGTATGCGCGAGACGGTGCGCGCGGTCCTGGACGGCGAAGACGTGGCCGACGCCGAGATCAGCCTCGCCTTCGTCGATAATCCCACCATTCATCGTCTCAACCAGCGCTATCTTCAGCACGACGAGCCGACCGACGTGCTGAGTTTTCCCCTCAGCGAACCGAATGCTTCTCGTTTGGCCGGCGAATTGGTGATTGGCGTCGAGGTCGCCGCGGAGCAGGCGTCCAACCGCGGCCATGACGTCCAAGTGGAACTCGTTCTCTACGTCATTCACGGTCTGCTGCACCTGTGCGGCTACGACGATTACGACGACGAGGATCGGGAAGCGATGCGCCAGCGCGAGCGCTATTACTTGCAGCAACTCGGCCTGCCCGACATCAGCCCGCAACCGGAGTAGTCCGGCTCTTCGCACCCCGTTTTCGCGCGGGAGATTGGCGGGAAGTGTGATACACTCTAGACACTTTCGGAGTACAGAAAAGCGAACAAGTCCGCATTCGAGGAGGTGCCATGCCCGAGCATCCTCAGCCCGAACAGACCGAAGCCTACCAGCCTGCGCCAAGCTCGCTGGATGACGGCCTGACCGCCGGCGAAGGCAGCGTGCTGAAGGCGCTGGACGAGAGCCTGTCGGGGGTGCCGCGCGTCCACCTGCGCGAACCGCTCACCGAAGGCATTACTCCCGTGAACCTACCCGCCTCTTTGGCAACGGGGACAGCGGGCACGCCACCGGTCACCCCGGCCCGTCTGCAACTGGTCGGCGAGATCGCCCGCGGCGGCATGGGGTCCATCTTCAAGGGCCGCGATGTGGACTTGGGCCGCGACATCGCCGTCAAGGTGCTGCTGGAGAAACACCAGGGCAATACCGAATTGGCCCAGCGTTTCATCGAGGAGGCGCAGATCGCGGGGCAGTTGCAGCATCCGGGCGTCGCGCCCGTGTATGAACTCGGACTCCTCGCCGACCGGCGGCCGTACTTCACGATGAAACTGGTCAAGGGTCAGACCCTGGCGGCGCTGTTGGCCGCACGCAAAGACGTGGCGGAAGACCGGCCCCGATTCCTGGGCATCTTCGCGCAGGTGTGCCAGACCCTGGCCTATGCCCACGCGCGGGGGGTCATCCACCGCGACTTGAAGCCGTCCAACGTGATGGTGGGGGCGTTCGGCGAGGTGCAGGTGATGGATTGGGGTTTGGCCAAGGTGCTGGAGGAAGGCGGCGTCGCCGACGAGAAGAGGGCGCGGCAGCGGCAGCAAGTCAGCGTCATCCGCACGCAGCGGAGTCAGGGGGAGTCCGAGCCGGAGGCCGGCTCCTACACGCGGGCCGGCTCCATACTCGGCACGCCCGCCTACATGGCCCCGGAACAGGCGCGCGGCGAGGTGGACCTGATCGACGAGCGCGCCGACGTGTTCGGGCTGGGTGCCATCCTGTGTGAAATCCTGACCGATCAGCCGCCGTTTACCGGCAAGGGGGCCGAGGCGCAGCGCAAGGCCCAGACGGGCAAGCTCGACGAAGCGTTCGGCCGGCTGGACGGCTGCGGGGCCGATGCCGAGTTGATCGCCCTGGCCAAGCGCTGTCTGGCGGCCGAGCCGTGGGACCGGCCCCGACAGGCGGCGGAAGTGGCGGAAGCCGTGACGGCCTATCAGCACGCGGCGGAGGAGAAGTTGCGGTTGGCGGAACTGGAACGGGCGGCGGCCGAGGCGCGAGCGGTAGAGGAGATGCACACACGGCGGATGGCGGAGGGGAAGGCGGCGGAAGAGCGCAAGCGGCGGCGGGCGATGCTGGCCCTGACGGCGACGGTGTTGGCGTTTTGGATAATCGGCGGTGGTGTGGCGGCGTGGTGGTGGCGCAGGCGCACGGCGGTGGCCGGCGATGTGGAGGCGGCGCTAGTGGCGGCGGCGGAGCACGGCCAGGCGGGGCATGGTCCGATGCCCGAGCCGACTTGGAGCGGGCCGAGGGCCGACTGGCCGGCATCGCGCCGACCGCGCTGCGCGACAAGGTGCGCCAGGCGCGAGCCGACGCGGACATGGTGGCCGAGTTGGAGGAGGTCCGCCTGCGCTTGTCGGAAAGTCGAACCCGCGGTGTCGGCTTCGATCGGGAGAGCATGGCCCCACGCTACGCGGAGGCGTTCCGCGCCTACGGCATCGACGTGGCCGAACTGGAAGTCGAGGAGGCGGCAACCCGGGTGCGCAATTCGGGAATCCGCGAGCCGCTGCTGGCGGCCCTGGACGATTGGCTACATTGTCTGTCGCGCGGACAGGGGCAAGGTACTGGCGGTCGTGCAAGCGGCGGACGAGAGTGCCTGGCGGCGTGCCTACCGCGAGGCCACCTTGGCTCGCGACTGGAAGCGGATCGAGGAACTCGCGGCTCAGAAGGAAGTGTCGGACCAGCCGCCCGCCGTCCTGTATTGGCTCGGGAATGGATTCCGACAGGCGGGCCTACCGGAGCAGGCGGTGGCGCTGTGGCGGCAAGCGCAGCGGCGTTTCCCGGGGGATTTCTGGATCAACTATTATCTGGCGGCCACCCTGGAGCAGGATCTGCACCGCGCCGGCCCGAGGAGGCGTTGGGCTACATTCGCGTGGCCGTGGCCATCCGGCCAGGCAGCGCGGCTGCTCACAACGTCCTGGGGATCCTGTTGAACAGTACCGGAGACAGGGAGGGCGCCATCGCGGAATATCGCCAGGCCGTCGCGCTCGACCCCAACGACGTCTTCGCCCACAACAACCTGGGTCTGGCCCTTCTTCACCAGACGGATTGGGACGGTGCCCTGGCTGAATTGAATGAGGCCCTCCGCCTGGCACCGAAGTCGGCCATCGTCCAATTCAACATTGGCGTTGTCCTTAAGGGGAAGGGAGAAAGGGAGGAGGCCCTCGCCGCCTTCCGCAAAGCCATCGTCCTGGACCCCAAGTATGCCCCACCCCATGCCGGGCTGGGACGCATCCTGGCAGACAAGAAAGATCTGGACGGGGCCATCGCCGAGTTTCGCCAGGCCCTCAAGCTCGATCCCAAGGACGCCGTCACCCAGGACGACCTCGGCTTCACCTTGTTGCAGAAGAATGACCTCGACGGGGCCATCGCCGCCTATCAGCGGGCCGTCGCGCTCGACCCGAAAGCGGACCACGCTTACCGAAATCTGGGCCTTGCCCTCCGGAGAAAGAAGGACTGGAACGGAGCCATCGCCGCCTTGAACCGGGCCATTGCTCTCAACCCGCGGGTCGCGCGCTCCCACCTCAACCTGGGCGCCGTCCTGTATGAGAAGAAGGACCTGGACGGGGCCATCGCCGAATACCGCCAGGCCCTCGCCCTCGATCGGAAGCTGGTCGGGGCTGACCGCGGTCTGGGCTTCGCCCTTGCGGAGAAAAGAGACTGGGACGAGGCGATCGCCGCCTACCGCCGGAGTCTGGACCTCGACCCGGCGGATGTCGCCGTCGCCAGCGGTCTGAGCAAAGCGTTGTTACAGAGCGGCCGGCTGGAGGAAGCTTGCGCCCCTGGCGGAACGCCCTGGAAAATAAACCACCGGACCACGATTCCTGGTATGGATACGCCGAATTGTGCCTGTTCCTGGGGCAAGAGGAGGAATATCATCGCGCACCGCAAGGCGTTGCTGGAGCGCTTCGGCAATACCACCGACCCGACCATCGCCGAGCGCACCGGCCGGGCCTGCCTGCTGCTTCCCGTCACAGGGGACGAGCTGCGCCAGGCGGCCGCCCTGGCCGACCGGGCCGTGGCGGCCGGGCCGAAGCATCCATATTACGTGTTCTTCACGGCGGCCAAGGGTCTGGCCGAGTATCGCCGGGACCATCTGGACAGCGCGATCGACTGGCTCGGGAAAGCCATTGCGGGAAAGGCGTTCATGCCTGCTCGCCTCGTGCTGGCCATGGCGCAGCATCGTCGCGGCCAGATCGAGCAAGCACGCCGGACGCTGGCGGAGGCGATTCAATCCTACAACTGGGAACGGACCCCGGTGGGCAACCATGATATCTGGATCTGTCATGTCCTCCGCCGCGAGGCCGAAGCGCTGATCGTGCCGAACCTGGCCGCCTTCCTCCGAGGAGACTATCAGCCTGGGGACAACGCGGAGCGGTTGGAGTTGACCATGCTTTGTCACTTCCAGCTCCGGCCCCTCGCAGCGGTTCACCTGTTCGTCGATGCCTTTGCCGCGGACCCGAAGCTGGTGGACGACGTGAATGCCAACCATCGCTACAACGCCGCCTGTCACGCGATGCGAACCGGCAGCGGCCAGGGCAAGGACGCGGCGAAAATCGACGACAAGGAGCGTGTCGGCTGGCGCCAGCAAGCCCGCGACTGGCTGCGGGCCGACCTGTCGGCGTATGGGAAGCGCCTGGACGGTGGCAAGCCGGAGGACCGGCGCTTCGTGCAGGAACGTCTTCAGCACTGGCAGCGCGACAGCGATCTGGCTGGACTCCGCGACAAGGAGTCGGTTGCGAGGTTGCCGAACGAGGAGCAGGAGGCATGCCGTAAATTGTGGGCCGACGTGGACGCCTTGTTGCGAAAGGCCCAGGAGAAATCCAAGTAGAGGAAACACTCTCCGAGCGGGGGGTTTACGCCCCCCGCTCGGGTTCTTTCCGTCCACTCTCAGACCGAGGCGGCGTCAGGAACTGCCGAATCACCTCGGCCAGCACTTCGGGATGCGTGTAGCTGGGCACATGGCCGCAGCCCTCGATCACGACGCGGCCGGCATTGGGCAGTCCCTTGAGCAGCATGTCCTCGAAGGACCGCGGCACCAGACGGTCCTGCTCGCCGCAGATGAGCAGGATCGGCTGGCGAATTTCGGACAGAATCGGCCGAATATCGAGGTGATGCAACAGGTAGGCTTGCGCGGCGAACGCCGCCAGCCGCGCCAGGCCGGAATTATCGAGGAAATGATCCCACACGTCGGGAAACATCTCCTTGAAGGCGCTGCCGGTGGTCTTGAGCAACACTTTCTCGCGCTTCGGTATCCCGTCCATCGAGCCGGGCAGAAAACGGCCCAGGAAGGCCAAAAGCCACTCCGCGCGGCGCAGCGGTCGATACGCCAATCCGCCTTGCAAAATGCCGCGCGGCAACCGCTCCGGACGCGCGTGCATCGCCTTCAAGACAATCGTCGCGCCGAACGACGAGCCGAGGATGTAGCTCTGCCGCACTCCGAGATGATCGAGCAGCGCCCACACGTCCGCGACGAGATTGTCGTGCGTGTAGCGGCGTATCCTGGCCCGGTCGCGGTGGCCGCTGGGCAAATCGTACGCGATGCAGCGAAAATGGGCCGACAGACGCGAAATCGGCCGGATGAACGAGCGCGGACTGTCGCCGAGGCCATGCACGAACACGAGCGGCGGCCCCTCGCCCCAGACGTAGTACGCCATGCGATAGCGGTCGGTGTCGCAGACTCCCTGCACCGCCTCGCGCTCGAAGCGGGCCAACGCTTCCGAGAGTACGATCGGCGCGAGTTGCTCGCCCGGATGCAGCGCACATACGTCCGCGCAGGACAGGGCACACGCATGGGCGTCGCCGGCGGGACAGGCATTCGAGGAGGCGCACTCCGGAGCGGGCTTGTCATTGGTCATCGGTAAAACACCACACTGGCGAAGCTGACGCTCTGCTGGCCGTCGCGATCGACGTACTGGTCGTAGTGGCGCAACTGGCCGCGGCCGGGTTGAATCGCCTCGAGTACCGTGTACGTGGGCGGCAAACCGCAAATGCGCCGGGCGTCCCGTTCTTCGTTCAGGATGCGGAAATAACTCGCCGGGTCCGGCCGTTTGCCGTCGCCCTGCTCGCCCAGTTCGCGCAACAGTGCGTGATCTTGCCGGAGGCTGTGCGAGAGGATGCTCGGACTGACCGGCCGGGGGTCGCCAAAGTAGGGTCCGAGGTGGGCCAGGTCGCCGCTGATGATGTAGCAGATCGGCTCTTGCGTCTCGCGCTCGACGGCCCGCAGCGCCGCGATCATTCGGCCGATGTCGTCGTGCTCGACCGGCGGTATCCCCGTGGCGATGCAGTCGTGAAACGAGCCGACCAGCAGCGGCACGATGCGGAAGGGCGTATCGGGGAAGAGATACTGCAAAAACACCACTTCAAGCTCAATCGAGTGCTCCTGGGAATGGGCGCCCAGTTCGTCGTCGAACAGACCGTCGCCGTAGTGGGCGGCCAGGCGGTCGATGTAGGTTTGGTCGGTCGGGACGACGCCGAGTGGGGTCTGAAAGTTCTTGCGGGTCAGCGTGAAACGGTGCAAGCTGTGGTGCGAGGTGCCGACGATGACGAACAGCGTGGCCGGCGTCTGCTCGAAAAGTTCCTTGAACGCCCAGGTGTACGTCGTCCCGCCGCGCTCGTAGTCGATGTGCGGAATGAGGGCGGCCCGAAATCGCTCGTCGGGTTGGCGCGGCCCCGGCCGGCCCGCGCCTCCCTGCCCCGTGAACAGACCGTCGAGCCGCCGGCGCAGACGAATGGGGTCGCCGCCGTAGGTGCCGGTGCAGGAGGGCGGACGGATGGGATTGTCCATCTGTTCGCGAAGCCGGGCGCGATAACGCGGGCCTTCGAGGAACAGGGCGTCGTCGAGGATCCGGACGAAGCGCGTGAAGACTTCGAGCGAGACCGGCTGGCCGTCGAATAGGATCATGGCCTCGGCGTGGAGGTCGGGCAGGGTTCGCCGGCCGTCGAACAGGCGCAGCCAGGCCAGCTCCCGCATGGTCACGCGGCAGCGTGTCGATTCGCAAGGCGCAGACGGGTCGGAAATGAGATACGAACCCCGCCCTTCCGGCGCCACCGCCAGACGCGGGCGCAGCTGCGGACGCTCCAACCCGGACATTGCGCAGACCCTCGGCCCGTTGGACTGTGTAAGCGGACTGCTGTCTTATTGTGCGGGTGAAAGGCCGTCGGGGTCAAGGGGCCAATGGTTAGCGACGCTTCGCAGAAGAGTGAGAAGCACGCTTCTGCGAAGCGTCGCTAAACGATGGGCGGTTCTCAGGCCGCCCGGCTGGCCATGATCCACAGCATGTAAGCGACGCGCTGCGCAGCATGCGCTGACGCCGCCGCAGTTGTTCGCCGTGGAAGTACCACAGACAGTAGATGGCCGAGACCGCCAGGGTGGGTACGCTGCACAAAACGGCTTGCATGGGAGACCTCCGTGTGAAAAGTGGCTACAGTTGCACAAAACGGGGAGGGCTTTGATTCCGGGCAACCGATAGCGGCAGGCCGCCGAAGCGGACCTGCTGGCCTCTTGCCTTCTCTAAAACGACGTTGTTCCGAGACGCGAGTCGCTGTCCTCCCCTCTCGTGAAAACGTAGGTTACTCTCGCGGCGCTGTCAAATTCGGCCGGAAATGTCTTGTCGGGCGCGAGAAAACATGAACAAGGGGATCGTATGGAGTCGTTCAACAACCGCATCGCGCTCATCACCGGGGCGGCCAGCGGCATCGGGCGTCAGTTAGCCCTCACCCTCGCCGCCGAGGGCGCTTCCATCGCTGCCCTCGATCGCCAGGCCGAGGGACTCGATCGTCTCGCCGCCGAACTCAAGGGCAAGCCGGTCGCCTGCGCCGTCGCCGATGTCACCGACCTGCCGGCCGTGCGTTCGGCCGTGACGCAGCTGGAGGCGCAGCTCGGCCCGACGGATTTGCTCGTGGCCAGCGCCGGCATCGGCATGGAGACGCCGGCTCATCTCTTTCGCGGCGAGGACTTCGCGGCCCAGATCAACGTCAACCTCATCGGCGTCGGCAACACCCTCGATGCCGTCCTGCCCGGCATGTGCCGGCGCGAACGGGGACATATCGCCGTGTTATCGAGCATGGCTTCCTACCGCGGATTGCCGCACATGGCCGGCTACTGTGCCAGCAAGGCCGGCGTCAACAGCCTGCTCGACGCCCTCCGTGTCGAACTCCGTCCACTTGGTATCACCGTCACGACCATTTGTCCCGGCTGGATTCGCACCCCGCTAACCTCTCCCCTGCAACTGCCCGATACAGATATGATGGAAGTGGAGGAAGCCGTCCGCCGGATCATCCAAGCGCTGCGGGCACGCCAACCGTTCGTCGCCTTCCCGGCCGGAACTGCCTGGCAGGCGCGCCTGCTCCGTCACACGCCGCGGTCGATCAGCGATTGGCTGACGCGCCAGTGGGCACGCAAAATGAAGAAGTGAGTCGCTCATGGAATCGCTGTTCCATTACGTGTCCGCGCCGGGTCCGTGCGGCTACCTGCCCGAGCAGCGCTGGAGCCTCGAATACGACATCGTGTCCGAGATGACGCAGGCCGAGTACCTGGAGCGCCTGCTGAAGAATTGGCGACGTTTCGGCAACATGGTATTCCGTCCGGTCTGCGAATCGTGCCGGGCGTGCCGGTCCTTGCGGGTTGTCGTGCCGAAGTTTCGGCCCGATCGCAGTCAGCGCCGCTGCCGGCAGCTCAACGAAGGCGTCATCGAGCTGCGCATCGGCGAACCGTCCGTCAGCCGGACCAAGCTCGCCCTCTACGACCGCTATCACGCCTTCCAGGCCGACCACAAGGGTTGGCCCGAACACGCCCCGCGCGACGGTTCGGGCTACGCCGATTCGTTTGTCCAGCACCCGTTTCCCGTCGAGGAGTGGTGTTACTACCTCAAGGGCCAGCTGATCGGCGTCGGTTACATCGATGTCTTGCCGGGGTCGCCGGAGGGCGGCTTGTCGGCGATCTATTTCTATTACGACCCGCGCCAGCGTGACCGCTCGCTGGGCACCTGGAACATTCTCTGCTTGATCGAGGAAGCGGCCCGGCGGCGGTTGCCGTACCTCTATCTGGGTTACTACGTCGAGGGCTGCGGTTCCATGTCGTACAAACCGCGTTTCGTGCCCAACCAGCTGCGCGGCGACGACGGCATCTGGCGCGATTTTCGCGTTTGAAACGCACATAGCCCCCGGCTTGCCGGGAGAGCGCTTTTCCCCGGCAAGCCGGGGGCTATGTGGCTTGCATTTGTCGGAGTCGATCCCTAAATTGGCAGTGTTTCATAATCTTTTCCGAAGCCGGCCCGTCGGAGTGTCGAAGTTTCCCGAAAGCCGCGAACGATTCCGGCGTGGACTGCGTAGTAGCGGATAAAGCCGACTCGCCGGCGGAACTCATGAGGTGGCCGCATGCCCCAGAACGTCATCGTTGAAACCCGCAAACTCACCAAAATCTACCGCGACTTCTGGGGCCGTCAGAAAAAGACCGCCCTCCGCGCCCTCAACGTCGCAATCCGCCAGGGCGAGATCTTCGGCCTGCTCGGACCCAACGGTTCCGGCAAAACCACCACGATCAAACTCCTTCTGGGGCTGCTCTTCCCTACCGACGGCGAAGCCTTCGTCTTCGGCCAGCCCGCCGCCGACGTGCGCAAGAACGAACGCATCGGCTACCTGCCCGAAGAGTCGTACCTCTATCGCTTCCTCAACGCCGAGGAGACGCTCGACTTTTACGGCCGGCTGTTCAACATGCCGCCCGGCCAGCGGCAGAAAAAGGCCCAGGAGTTGATCGAGAAAGTCGGTCTCAAGGCCGACCGCAAGCGCATCCTCCGCGAGTACTCCAAGGGCATGAGGCAGCGCATCGGTCTGGCCCAGGCGCTCATCAACGACCCGGATCTGGTCATACTCGACGAGCCGACCTCCGGCCTCGACCCGCTCGGCGCGCGCTGGATGAAGGATCTGATCCGGGATCTGCGCACGATGGGCAAAACGGTCATCATGTGCAGCCATCGCCTGGAGGACGTGCAGGACATTTGCGACCGCATCGCCATTCTCAACGACGGCGAATTGCAGGCGTTCGGCGACGTGCAGGCGCTCTTGCAGGACCATCGCCGTGTCGAGATGCGGGCCAGCGATCTGGAACTGAGTGATGCGCTGCGACGCGACCTGGAGGAAGTGCTGCGCAAGCACGGCGGCAAGCTCGACACGATCGGCCATCCCACGACGACGCTGGAAGACTACTTCCTGAAGATCGTCGAGGAGAGCAAGGCGCATCCGGGCCGGCGCTTCCAGCCGGGCAAGGAGCCGGCGCCGCGGCCGGAGCAGGTCAAACGCAGCGACGCCGACGGCAAGGGCGCGGCCGAGGCCGGTTCTCCCACGGGCATCACCGAACGGCGCTAACCTACATAGCCCCCGGCAAGCCGGGGGTAAGTTTTCCCCGGCAAGCCGGGGGCTATGTGTTGGGATCTTTCATGTTTGCGATGGCGTTTGATAAAGATCCGATGCGTTTGCAGGACGTTCCGGAGGGTCTGATCGCCTGGATTCAGATCGCGGGCGGCTGGGCGGCGTTCGGCGCGCTTTTGTGGCTCCTGGTCGCTTACCGGCGCATGCGCGACGAGGACCGCGCCCGCATCCCCTCCTGGAAACGGTCGATCTTCCTCGGCGGCGTCGTGGTAGCGCTCGCCGGGTACGTGCTGACCGGCTCCATCCTCGGCTTCGCCCTGGCGACTTCCGACAGCGCGACTCTGGCCCTGGCCCGCCGGCTGTGCCTGACGATCGGCTCGGCCGCGGCGCTCGTGGCCGTCGGGCTGCCGTTCTTCGCCAACCTGCCGACCCTGCGGTTTCGCCGCATCTGGGCGCTGGCCAAGCTGAGCTTCAAGGAGGCCATCCGCAGCCGCGTCCTGTACGCCTTCTCCGCCCTGCTGCTGGTCTTCCTGTTCGCCAGCTGGTTCATCCCGCACAAGCCGGAAGACGAAGTGCGCATGTACGTCAAGGTCGTTTACTGGTCCATGACCGTCCTCTTGCTCGTGGCCGCGGTCGTCTTGACCGCCTTCAGCCTGCCCAAGGACATCCGCCAGCAGACCATTCACACGATCATCACCAAACCCGTCGAGCGCTTCGAGATCATCCTCGGCCGTTTCCTCGGCTTCGCGGCGCTGATGACGCTGGTCTTGCTGCTCATGACCACGTTGAGCGTCCTGTATGTGCTGCGCAGCATCGACCCCGAGGCGGCGGCCGAGAGCCTCAAGGCCCGCGAGCCGCTCTACGGCGAGCTGCACTACGAGAACACCAGCGATCAATCCAAGGCCGTCAACGTCGGCCGGGAGTGGGACTACCGCAGTTACATCACCGCCGGGCCGCCCAATCAACCGCCGCAGTTGGCGGTCTGGGATTTCACCTCGATTCCCGGTTCGCTGGCCAATCGCAAGAGCGTGCGCTGCGAATTTACGTTCGACATCTACCGCACCACCAAGGGGTTCGAGAACCGCGGCGTCTCCTGCGAGTTCCGCTTCTCGACGGCCAACTTCGACAGGACGCAGCAAGACAAGTTTAACCAGGAGCGCACTCGCCTCCAGAAACAGAACCCTCGCCCCACCGACGCCGAGATCGACAACCAGTTGGCCGAGCAGTTTGGTCTCTTCCTCGTGCCGGCCAAGGACATCACCGATTATCACACGCAGTTTATCGACGTGCCGGCCGGCCTGTTCCGCAACGCGCTTCAGGGTTCGGCCGCCGGCCGTTCGGCCAAGGGCGAGACCATTCCTCCCTTGCAGGTGCGCGTCCGCTGTCGCAGTCAGACCCAGTACGTCGGCATGGCCAAGTACGACTTCTACTGGCGGATCGACGACCCGCAGGGCGGCGGCGAAAAGGCCGCCTTCGCCTTCAACTTTTACAAGGGCATTTTCGGACTGTGGCTGCTTTTGTGTCTGGTGATCGGCCTGTCGGTGGCGCTGAGCACCTACCTCAGTGGCGTCATCACCCTGCTCCTGGTCGCGCTCTTGTGTCTGGGCGGCACCACTCGGCCGTTCATCGAGTCGCTGGCCGACGGCAGCGCCGCCGGCGGCGGCCCAATGGAAGCGCTGGTACGGCTTGCCAACCGTCAGGTCGCCCTCATCCCCCTGGAAGACAGCACGGCCGCGAAAGTGGCCTCCACGTCCGACATCGGTTTCCGCGGGTTCATGTACGTGGTCCTCAACCTCCTTCCGGACATGGATCGCTACGACCTGAGAAATTATGTCTCCGAAGGATTCAACATCCCCCTCATGCAGCTCGTGCTCGACGGCGGCGTGTTGGTCCTGTATTTGTTGCCCTGGATCATCCTGGCTTATTACCTGATGAAATGGCGCGAGATCGCGGCGCCTACGTAAACGCGGCCTGGGGAGTGCATCATGGCGAGTCCCTTCCAGCAACGGGCGGTGCAGCGCAAGCTGATTTACACCGCCCTGATCCTGGTATTGTTCACGGTCGCCTGGGTGTGGCGACATTACGTCGTGGACGTGCAGGCCAACGACCTGGCCATCCGCGAACTGAGCCGCGGCGATGTCGATTTGATCGGCTCGCTCGTTCGCCTCAGCACGATCGGTTCGCGCGGATGGGCCACCTGCGTGGTGTGGACCCAGGCCCTGGACGCGCAGAAGAAAAACCAGTGGAACGAGCTGGAGCTGTGGGTCCGCACCATGACCAAGCTGCAGCCGCACTTCATCACGCCCTGGATTTTCCAGAGCTGGAACCTTGCTTACAACG
Organism: uncultured Planctomycetota bacterium; assembly: GCA_963767535.1. Lineage (GTDB taxonomy): Bacteria > Planctomycetota > Planctomycetia > Gemmatales > Gemmataceae > JAJPHU01. Next base: position 1,139,122 of record CAVYEC010000002.1, on the reverse strand, counting down.
TCTCGGTCGAGTCCGATCGCGTCAACGACAAGTTTTTCTACATCGCGCACGGCCTGGAACTGTTGGCCGAGGGCGAGCGGAGGAACCATGACAACCCCGAGATGCGCTGGTCAGTCGGCTTCTTCCTGCAACACAAGATCGGCCAAAGCGACGAGACCAACGCCCTGCGTTCGCTGTTTCAGTTGAGCATGGTTCCGCCCAACGAACGCGATCCCGGACGGTTCTGGACCGTCCGCGCGGGTCGGCAGGAAGTGAACCTCAATGAGTTCGAGGCGTTCTGCAAGAAGCACCCGCAGCTGGTGCGCCGCCTGCGCGAAGGCATCCGCCGCGAGAACAAGCGCGACTGGGTCCGCCAGTTCCGCTGCGAGCGCATCGAGGAAGTCGTGCAGTTTTTGCAAGACAACAGCCGGGTGCCGTCGCTGTGGGAAGACGTGCAGCCGTCGCAGCCGGGCGGCTGGCGGGAGAACCAGGACAAACTGCGACCGCTGGCCGACCGCTTCCCGGTCCTGCCGCCCCGGCGCAAGGTCGAGCTGCCGCAGCAGATCTTCGACCCCGGCGCGCTGGACGATCACTCGGATCTGAAAGACGAAGACGACTCCTTCCTGGTGGCGCGGGCCTGGTACTGCTATTCGCAGGAGCCGCTGCCGCCGCCGTCCGAGCTGCCCGGCAACTCCCAGCCGATCGTCGATCGCGTCCACCAGCGCATTCCGCCGCACATCACGACGCTGATCTTCCGCGCTCACCCGGCCCAGAGCCAGCGCTTCTCCGCCGAGCGGCTTTATGACGAGGGCTGGTTCGACGCCTCCGGTTGGCCGATCCCCGACTGGTTCCGCGACCAGGGCGACAAGTTCAGCGACGGCGAACCGGCCGTCATCGGCGGCGGCCGCGAATGGGGCCTGGACTCCTGGCAGAAGACCTTCGAGATGTGGACCAACCTGGGCGAGGCGAATCACCTGCTCTTCCGAACCCCGGCCGACCAGGCCAACATGGAGAAGCAGGCCGAGGCGTTTGCCTCCAAGTACGGCCTGCCGCCCGCTTCGCCGGTCCCGCCCCTGCGCGAGGACACGCTCGATCCGGAGACGCAGCGCGAGCTGTTCGCGTACCGCTACCTGCGCGAGTACGAGACCTATCGCCATGTCAGCAACTTCGCACCCACTACAACCGGGCGGCCGTCGAAGCCAAGAAGGAGGCGGTCACGGCCCACAAGCTGTTCTACGAGGCCGAAGCGCTGCGCCTGAAGAACTCGCCCAACCGTGCCCTGGAGAAGTATGAGGATCCCAACGCCCTCAAGGCGTGGCGGGAAAAAATCCTGCTGCCCAACAAGGAGTTCCGTCGCGATTCCTTCATCCAGGAGCAGAACTATGAGATACAGCTCAAGTACATGGACCTGTACGCGGAGTTGAGCGGCAACGACTTCAAGGCGCAGGCGGCCCGCCTGGTGTACTTGCCGATGATCAATCCGCCCGGTGCGGGCGTCTGTCCGGCCGCCTTCGTCGGTTGGGTCCCTCCGATGATTCGTACCGACTGGAACAACCCGCTTGTGGGCGGTCCCTTCGACGGGGTGGATGAGGAGGGGGTTCCGATCATCGATGAGACCTCGCGGCGGGGAGTGCTCCAGCGGATGTATCCGGATATGTTCAAGAACCCGCCGGCCGAGGGGCCGCCGCCGCAAGCGGGCCAATTGCCGAAGATGAATCCGGGACCTCCCAATGTAGCGAAATAAGCGGAGAAAGATGCCGGTGAGAGGGCGGGTGAGGGCGTCTGTGTGCGATGGCCGATGTTGTCCTGAGTGTACTGGCCCATCCCGACGACGCCGAGTTTTTGTGCGCCGGTACGCTCCTCCGTCTGGGGCGCGAGCACGGCTGGCAGGTGCATATCGCCAGCATGACGCCCGGCGATTGCGGTTCGGCTGAGCTAGGCCCCGAGGAGATCGCCCGCATCCGCCGCCAGGAAGGCGCCCGCGCCGCCGCCCTTATCGGGGCTACGTATCACTGTCTCGAAGAACACGACCTGCGGATTTTCTATCACGAGCGCCGCTGGAGCGCGTCACGCGCCTGCTCCGCACGGTGAGGCCGCGCCTCGTCTTGACGCACAGCCCGGCCGATTACATGCTCGACCACGAAATGACAAGCACCCTGGTGCGGGCTGCCGTGTTCGGCGCACCGGCGCCGAACTTCCTCGCCGGCCACGATCACCCGCCGGCCCTGCCGCAAATTCCCCACCTGTATTATTGCGACGCCATCGAAGGCAAGGACGCGCTCGGACGCCCCGTCGAGCCGGCGTTTCGCGTTGATGTGAGTGCCGTTATCGAGAACAAGGCGGCCATGCTCGCCGCCCACGCCAGCCAGCGCGATTGGCTGTTGAAGCATCACGGCATGGACCATTACGTGCAGTCCATGCGCGACTGGGCGACCAGCGCGGCCGGGAAGCCGGCGTCGCCTTCGCGGAGGCGTTTCGCCAGCACCTCGGCCACGGCTACCCGCAAGACAACCTTCTCGGCCAACTGCTCGGCACGAAATAAGTTACCTACCGGATCGTCAATTCGAGTGCGGGTCGCGGTGCGTGCCCTTGGCCGAGGGCGACAGCGACGGCAGGCGGCCGCTCACTTCCTTTTTGTCCGTGCGGGTCGAGGTCTTTTTGCGCTCGCGCGAACGGCGGCGGTTGCGTGCCTCTTCCGGCGAGGCCGCGGAAGCATTCTCCTGCGCGACGGCCCACGAGCGGAGTCCGACCACGACGGCCGCCGCGACTCCCAGACCGACGAAAATCGGCAAATGCGACGGCGACGGCGGGACGAAACGCAGGCTGCCGCCGAGGATGGCCCCCAGCAAAATCCACAGCGGCCAAAGCTGTCCCAGGGTGTTCGGTGTGGCAACCGGAACGGCGGGAGGGGCTGTGGGAGCGACCGGGGCGGGACGGGCCGGCTCCGCGGGTGTCGCGGCCGCGGCGGGAACGGTCTTCACCCGTCCGGAAGGTGCGACCGGCGGGGCGGCCGGCGTCAGTGGACGTGGCAGGCGAGCAACCTCCCCCGAACGGCCCAGGTGACGCAGCCGAGGTATCGGTGGCGACCCCGCCTTCGCCGGCTCGGTATCCGTCGCGCCGGCGAACAGATCCACGGCTTCGGAATCCGCGGACGTTTGCGGCAGCGGTTCGGACACCACGGCGGCCGCGGCCGGCGTGGGCACGGCGACGGGCACCACCTCGCTGGCCGCTTGCCGTAGCATCTGCGTGATCTGCTCGGCGGCGGCGGCGGGACGGGACTCCTCAGCCAATCCCAGGTGGCCGACCAGTTGGCGGAACTGGCGGGCGGCCGGCGCGTCGGGATGCACATGGCTGCTGATCTGGCCGGCGCACGCAGCGCCTTGCCGATCGTCTCGTCGTGCGGAATCACTTCGGCCAGGACGCGCGCGCCGAAATCGGCCGCGCAGTTCGCGCTCCCAGCGGCAGCCCGGCTGCTCGCCTTCGGGCAAGGTCAGCAGGATGCCGCGCATCTGAATCGTGTGCCCGTTGTGGCTGGAGCGCTGCACTAGTTCGAGAAACGCCGGCAGTGTGCGATAGGCCATCGCCTCGGCCCGCATGACCAGCAAAAATTCGTCGCAGCTGGCGATCAGTTGGGCGGGGTTGGCGCCCATGAACGGCGGCACGTCCACGATCATGCAGCCGTAGCAGTCGCGCGACACTTGCAGCGACAGCGCCCGCAAGAGCCGGTCGAGGTCGTCGTCGGAGCAGCGGCCCTCTTCGTAGGGGCTGAGGACATCGAGTCCGGGGACAATGTTTGTCACCAGCACGCCCGGAAAGTCGATGCCGGTCTGGCGCAGCGATTGGCGATGGGGGTGCTCGGCCAGGTTGAGCGCCATGCTAATGTTACTGAGCGGGTCGGCGTCGAGCAGCAGGACGCGCGTGCCGTTCTGGGCCGCCGCCGCCGCCAGGTTCATCGACGTTGTCGTCTTGCCCACACCGCCTTTTTGGCTGGCCACCAAGAGCTTCCGCAAGGGCTACTCTCCCGTATCCAAAGGCCCTGTCCGCTTCTGCCCTCGTTGAGGGGACGCGGAACAAGCGAGTCACACGCCACGGCTCGGCATTTGGAAGACGGACTCCGTTCCCCGTCCAATCGAAGGGTATTGGTCCTCCGTCAGAAATTTACTACATAAAAGCGACTCTCTGCCTCTTCGGTGCAACATTTTCGCACACTTGCCGGAAGGCGCGCTTCAACGATCGGCGCGGACCAACGCCGCTTTCCCGTGCGGCGTGAATTCAGGGAGGGTTTTTGGTGGGCGCGAATGCGCGATACTGAGGAAAAGGCTTATGGGCTGACGATTCGATGGATGCGGGCCACTGTGCGAAACTCCGCCGGGGGGATGTCGGCTTTCAGGCGAACGGAACCGTCCGCCCACAGGATGTTGGTCCCCTCGTTGTGCAGTCCCCCGAAGGGCCGGGAGAAGCCGAAGTATTGCTCGCAGTCCGGGTCGAGGCCGCGCGTGGTGGGATTACCGCCCGCCAGCCACGGGCCGTTGTCGTGCGCCGTCTCGACGGCCATCAAGGTGAAGCTAATCCCGGCCGTGATGTCCGGCCGCGTTAGGGTGCGCTCGTATCCGAAGATGCCGGCCCGCGGGTCTTCTTTCGGCAGGGTCGCCGCGTCGAGTCCGATTCCGGAGATGCCGGCGTAGGTGGTGAGGCCCGGCCTTCCGTCGGAGAAACCGCGGGCGAAGGCGGGACAGAGGAAGGTCGGCACGTTGGTCTGACGCGGCCCGGCGTTGGCAGGCGCGTCCCAGGCGTCGTGGATCGCGATGTCGGCGAGCAGCTTCTCCCATTTGTCGCCGCCTCGCGTGCCGTGGGGCAGCACCGGCAGGATGGCGGTTTGCCAGCTTACGCACTGCTCCGGCATCAGGGCGGGATTGACCACCGTCGCGGCGGGGAAATGGCCCTCATGTAGATCGCTGAAGGCGTTGACGGCCTCGCCGATGGTGCGGAGATTGTTCGTGCATCCGACCCGATAGCTCTTTTCCTGAACGTTCAGCAACACCAGGGCGGTGAAGCCGAGGACCGTGGCGAGCAGGGTGAAGCCGGCGATCGCCATGCCCGCGATGGCCAGGCGCCGGCCGCCGATCCGCTCGTCACTGGTATTGATCGCGCGCACGGCGCGAACGCCGATGTACAGAGCAGGCAAGGCCGTCACGAGCGAGAAAACCAGCGACGAAACGCCCAGAACGAAGGTGACGAGGGCGGCCGTGCTAGGACGCGATTCCGTAACTTGGGACATGGCAACTCCTCGTGCGTCCCACCCTTCCCCCGGCGAGCCGGGGGCTATGGGGCCGATTGCAAGCGCTGACGCGCCGCCGTCACTTCGTTTTGCCGCATCGTCCGGAAGCGCTCCTGCCACGCGCGGACCTGCTCGGAGAGCGCGAAGCGCTTGGAACACTCCCAGGTACGATCCGCGCGGTCGGCTTGTTCGTCGAAAGTTTCGCTGTAAACGATGCGGCCCTGTTCGACAAGTTTCACGAACAGCGGCTCGCCGTCGATCTTCTCGGAGGCGTCGGCGATGACGAGCGTATCGCCCCGGCCGTAGACGCGCAGATAGCCGCCGAGCGATTCCTTGCCCGGCGAATTGGAGAACTTGACGTTGGGGTGATCCTCTGTCGCCGAGCGCTTGAAAGCCGCAGCCAGCGTGTCGCGGTGAACCAGACGCCACCAGTACCCGCCCGCGCCGGGAAACAGCATGGTCGGTTCGCGGCCGGTGGCGCGGCGAAAATGCTCGTACACCTTGCGCACCTGATCCGGCGCGACCTCGTCCTCGAAGACGATCACCCGCGGCGGCAAGCCGGCCCGGCGCATGGCCTCGAAATACAGCACGCACTGCCCGGCGATGTCGCCGGAGTCCACGCGGATGCCGACGCGATCCGTTTCGGGATGCGCCGGATGACGCGCAGAGCGTTCTCCAGGCCAACCGTCTCGGCGTCCACCAGGTCGCAGAGGAGCGACGCCTCGCCCATCGCCGTGACGAAGCGGTCCATCATCTCGTACTCCGCCTCGCCCAGCGGGCGCTCGAACGACTGGGCGGCGCACATCATCTCGTGGCCGATCGTGCCGACCGAGCGGAACAAATTCGGATAAAGGAACTCCGCCGTATCGTTGGAGGTGAGCCGGCCGCGCCCGCCGACGTAGCGGGCCAGGAGGAGGACGAGGTTGCTGATTTCATTCGGGGCCGCCCGCAATCCGAATTCGGCGTCGCGCGGGCTGACCAGCTTCATCAGACGCCCTTTTGTCGCCTGAATGATCGGCGCGAAATAGCGGCACATCGCCGGTTCGAGATACGAGATCGCCCCACCCACGCCCTCGAAGGACAAACACGGCATCCCCGCCAGGAACGTCTGTCCGCCCGGAAACCCCCAGATATCGACGGGAAGATGAATATCGTCGCCGGGTTGGGTGTCGAGAATGCTTCGCCACAGCTCATGCGGGAAAGCGTGCGTCGCGGAGTGGGTATCGTACCATCGGGCGGCCAGTTCGATGTCGGCGCGGCGCAGCGGACGGTGAAACCACTGGGCGAGCATGGCCTCGTGACCGGCCATGATGAGCCGGCCCTCGGCGCCGGTTTCCGGCAATCCTTTGCGCATGGTCAGGGCGTAACCGGCGCGGGCGCGGGCGATATCGGGGACGGCGGCCCACATGGTGCGCTTGTAGGTGTCGGTGCCGCCCGGCCAGCCGCCGAGCAGGAAATGCCGTGCGAAAAACTCTTCGCGCATGGCCTCGCGCTTGGCCGCGAATGCGTCGTCGAGCGCATCGGGACTCATGGAACCGCTCCGCGGAAATCGCTTACGCCGTCCGTTCGCCCGTGAAGATCCTTCGCAATTCGTCGAGGTTTTGGAGGAGGCGATCAGGCTTCGCTCTCCGAAGCGTTTCGAGTTCATCCGAACCTGTGGGCACTACCCAAACGGCGACGCCGGCCGACCGTGCCGTCTGGATGTCCACCGTCATGTCGCCGACGTAAAGCGCTTCCGTCGCCGGCAACCGCAAACGAGACAGCGCCTCGCGCAGCATGTCGGGCGCCGGCTTGGGATGCGGCACGTCCTCCGGCCCCAGCACCACATCGACATACCGAGTGACATCGAAATAGGCGAGCAACTCATTAGTGAACTCGACCGGCTTGTTGCTGCAAATGCCCAGGCGCAGGCCGCGCTCGTGCAAGCTCCGCAGCGCTTCCGACGCCCCCGGCATGAGCCGTGTGCCGCTGCGCAACACCGACGGATGATGGGCGCGATACGCCGCCGCGTTCGCCTCGACCGAGCCGGCCGGGACCGTGTGTTCCAGAAGATACGGCGCCCCCCGGCCGACGTACCGCCGCACTTCCGCCTCATCCAGCGGCGGCAAACCATGCAAGGAGCGCACATGGTTGACGCTGGCCGTGATGGCCGGGTAACTGTCGCCCAGAGTGCCATCGAAATCGAACAGCACGGCTTTCAAAGTTTTTACATCTTGCACATCGTTCTCCTCTCGCAGTTCATCGTACGTTCCATGATACGTGGTCGATGCCGAAGGTGAATGGCAAGGTCCGCAGTGCGGTTTGTTGTTGAAGACGAGACCGGGCGAAGGGCTGCAATGGGGTCGTGTTGGAGCCTATCCGGGCCTGTCGGCCCATTCGGGGGAACAGGGAAAGCACCCCGAAGGTCGGCAGGCCAGTTGGCCACTTTGCCAAATGCATGGGGATTTGGCAACGTGGGGTGGAAGGCGCAATCGCTTTGGAATCAGTAACTTACGTCCATTCCGGAGGCCGTCTTTGCCACTTTGCCTCTTTGCCAACAGACCCCGGCGAGAAGCGGCCCTCCCGTAATCGGAGGGGATGTTGCTCAACCTCAAGCAAGACCGCTCCCAAAAAAAGGACGGCTGTTGCGCTCCCAAACAAAGGGTGAGCCGTCAACGGAACCGGAAACGGCCCTGGCAAGGGCCGGCCCTCCACGGGGCAGGACGAACCTGATGCACCCGCCGGGGTCTAACAGACAGGGGTGCGGTCATGTTCATTCGGTTCGTGGGTCCGTCCCGGCACGAAGACTCTCACTGCCTGACCGGCATCTTCCACGCGGCCTGCCGGCTCCGCGATCGCGGTCTGCTCGGCGCGGTGGAGCAAGCGCGGTGCGACGGAATCCTCGACTGGTTCAATTGCCATCTCCCGTTTCCAGACCGGTTCTCGCGTTCGAATAGACGCAACGCCTGCGGCAAGGCCGTCTGCTGGTTCAAGGACGGTGCCGCCCGCTACATTCGAAGGGTACGGGAATTGGCGGCGCTGCTGGAGCGACATGGCGTCTGGATCGAGATGCTTCGGTCGAACAAACCCGGCTACATCGTCTACGAAGATTATTATCAAGTCGCGGCTGTCCCATTCCGGGACACCCGAGCGTGAGACTGCTCCCGTCTCGGCACTCCGACCAATTCGACCTGATAAAATAAACAACCCGCTCGCAAGAGGTTCTATGACCGAGACCGAATGGGACGCTTGTGCCGACCCCACGTCGATGCTGAGGTTCTTGCGTGGCCGGGCTAGTGACCGCAAGCTGCGGTTGTTCGCGGCCGCCTGTTGTCGCCCGCTGTGGCCTCTGCTAACCGACGGGCGCAGTCGCAGGGCCGTCGAGGTCGCCGAGCGCTACGCCGACGAGCAGGCTACGGAAGAAGACTTGCGTTTTGCAGCCGTCGGCGCGGAGGACGTGGCGGACGATCTCGCCGCGTCCTCCGCAACGGCCGGCCAGCAGGCCGAGGCGAGCGCCGCCTTCGCCGCCCTGAACGTCGCCGCCTCCGCCGAGCGGGCCGCCGACTACTGCGCCGCCAACGCCGGCTCGGCCATTTATCACGCCGCCACAGCCGACGGCGCCCCATCGGCGGCGCAAAATAGGAATGCGGAAAGGGCCGCACAGTCCCGACTGCTCCTCGAAATCTTCGGCAACCCGTTCCGCGTGCCTCCGCGCATCGACCCGGCCTGGCTTAAGTGGAACAGCAGCACCGTGAAGAAACTGGCTGAAGCCGCTTACGAGCATCGTTCGCTACCCGAAGGTACCCTTGACCAGGCACGGCTTGCCGTGCTGGCGGACGCCCTCGAAGAGGCCGGCTGCGCCGACTCCGACATTCTCTCGCACTGCCGTGGGCCGGTGCCGCATGTGAGAGGATGCTGGTGCGTAGACCTGATATTGGGCAAATCGTGAGGTGAATCGCATGACGGAGGATGAGTGGGACGAATGCACGCTCGCCAGGGATATGCTGGAATTCCTCCAGTTTAAGGCCAACGAGCGGAAGTAGCGGAAGTTACGGCTCTTTGCGGTCGCCTGTGCGCGGCGGGTCTGGTATCGGCTGCGCGATGCACGAAGCAGGCGGGCAATTGAGGTAACGGAGCTGTATGCGGACGGGAGGGCGACTCATGACGAGTTGGCCGCCGCCCTGGCGGATGCCGAGGCCGCGTGGGAGTCAGCTGGGACTGTGGACTGGGTCCCCTCGCGATTGGCGGTGCAGGTTGCGGGAGACCAGACGTGGGAAGTGGCGGCGGAAGTGTCACTCAGCACTGCGACGGCTCATGGGCCTACCATGCGGGGACATACGCTGGCTTACACCGCGGACCTACTCCGCGACCTCTTCGGCAACCCTTTCTGGACCGCGCCGGCAATCGACCGGTCTTGGCTTATGTGGAACGACGGCACCGTGCGGAAACTGGCGCAGACCGCTTACGACGAACGCCATCTGCCCGGCGGCATCCTCGACACCGCCCGCCTCGCCGTGCTGGCCGACGCCCTGGAGGAGGCCGGCTGCAAGAATGAGGGGATTCTTTCCCACCTGCGTCAGCAGGGAACGGTCCATGTTCGAGGGTGTTGGGCCATCGACTGCCTGTTGGAGAAGACATAGAGGGCGCGGCCGATGAACGAGCAGCAGTGGCACTCCTGTAACGATCCCATCGCGATGGCGGAATTCCTGCGGGGAAGCCCCACCGGCCAGGATACCGTAACGTGGTGGGACTCCTGTTGGCGGTTTGAAAAGGACAGTAAGGGCCAGGACCGGAAGTTCCGGTTGTTTGCCTGCGCGTGCTGCCGGCGCATCTGGGACCATATCCCCGAGCCTTGTAACAAGGACGCGGTGGCCGCCGTCGAGGACTACCTGGACGAGCGACTCCCCGCTCCCGCACTGGAAGCGGCCTTCGTCGCCTCCTCGGCGGTGGAGGGGATGGAGGACGGCTCAGGGAGGAGGTCGGAGCCAGGCTATTGGGCCGTCAAGTACCTGGGCAGGGGGTTCTACAAGCTGACGGCCGCAGCGAGCCGCCCTTGTCGTCGCCTCCCGGGTGCTGTTCATGGCCGAAGAGGAGTACACCAGAGAGGCCATTCATGAGTTCGGCATCTCATTCTACACAGGCGCCGGCGTCTTCTTGCGTCCTTTCCAGTGGCCGCAACCCGTACCTTCCGCCGTGATGGCCGAGCGCATCGCACAGGCCGCCCTCCTCCGCTGCATCTTCGGCAACCCTTTCGGGACCACGCCGATAATCGACCCGGCCTGGCTGACCTGGAACGACGGCACGGTGAAGCGCCTGGCAGAGGCCGCCTACGAGAACCGAGCTATACCTGCCGGCACTCTCGACAACGCCCGCCTCGCCGTGCTGGCCGACGCCCTGGAGGAAGCCGGCTGCGGCAACGCCGATATCCTAACGCATCTGCGAGATCCGGGGGTGCATGTACGCGGCTGCTGGGTCCTCGACTTGCTTCTGCGGAAAAAATGACGGCAGGAGCTATTTCCCCGTCGGGTGATGAAACACCGGGAGGGGCCGATGACCGAGAGCGAGTGGCTGGCCTGTACCAACCCGAAAGAGATGCTGCAATGGCTGGCTGGGAGTTGGCAACGGCGGCTCGCTCGCTGGTGCGGACTTCTGGCCGGGCCGGCGACACGCCGGAAACTTTGGCTTTTCGCCGCGGCTTGCTGCGTGCGCAGCACCCAGGGAGTGACGATCCCGGAGTGGGACGCTGAATTGCAGATGCTCGTCGCCCTCGGCAAAGGCCAGAAGACGGTCGAGGAATTTGAGGCCTACATGAATCCCCCACGCTGGGATTGGGTTTCTCCCGAGAGGTGGGCGATCGTACGGTCGGACAGTGCCGGCAAGCACAAAGCGTTGAAAATCGCATGGGATGAGGTTCGAGCACGAGAAGCCCGCGGAGAAGTTGGGGTTCGTCTGCACTGGGATAGGGTCGATTCCGAATGGGACGAAGAGAGAAAGGTACAGTGCGCGCTCCTCCGTGACATCCTCGGCAATCCCTTCCGCCCCGTCACCCTTCGACCCGCCTGGTTTACCTGGAACGACCGCACGGTACTCAAATTGGCCCAGGGCATCGCCGACGAGCTTGCCTTCGAGCGCCTGCCCGTCCTGGGTGATGCGCTGGAAGAGGCGGGCTGCTCCGACGAAGAGATTTTGTCCCACCTTCGCGGATCCGGACCTCATGTACGCGGATGTTGGGCCGTGGACCTCCTGCTGACCAAGGCGTAGGCCGTAAGGGAAGTGATTTGCCGTCCGCGAGGAGAACATCAAATAAAGGTGTCGGCGAGGAAGCAAGACGGAAGACGCGGTGGACGATAGGGGTGAGTACAATCTGGTCGGTCAGCCAATCCGGTGTTAAACGCAACGGGAGGTTTGGATATGGCGACCGAGCTGTGGCAAGCCATCCGCCCGAAGGGACGTTCGCCCCTCTGGGTGTTCCATGTCATCCGCGATGACGCGGTCATCTTCGATTCCGCCTGGGTCTCCGTCCACTACCGTTCCCGCGAGGATGCCGCCTGGCTGGCCGAGTTAATCGACGACTTGGCCCAGCGCGGCGCATTCCTCGGCTGCCCCGGACATGCCGTGCGGCCGCCGCCTCCTTTGCATTGGGATGGCGACCTGAATGACGATTGTTCGGCGTCCTTCGGCGAGTTATACGCCCACGCCGAGCATTTGTCCGGACCGGTTCGTGGCGGGAACTGGTACTGCTCGGTCAGCCGTGCCGGAAAGTCGCTATTCCACACGGCTGATTATGGTATCGCACTCGTAGTGGGAAGGCGGCCCGGTGGCTTTGCGAGCTGGTCGCGTTGGCAGTGTCGGCGGGCGTCTGGGAGCCGAAGCCAGGCCTCACCCGACATGCTTGAACGAGAACCACGAGCAGAGTCCCGTCGGCGGGCAACGGGATCAGGAGTGGAACGGCTGGCCCCGGACGGCCTCTGTCCAGTAGCGGAACGTGTCCGCCGAAATGGGAAATCGGCGACTGCGATAGAAGATTTCCAACCTGCCGTACAAAGCCTGAGCTTCAGTTTCCAGTCCCAGGAGTCGCAGGCTACGTAGGATGCGCGTGATCCGCAGCCAGTTGTGATTCGGACTGTCCCAGACATCTCCCGCGCGTGTGGTGAGGTTCTCGCCCTCCACGACCTCGCCGCTTTCTTCCCGGCGAAGCCCCAGGAACGTCAGAATTCGCTCGAACGATTTCCGCAGGTTCGCGCGAAGCTGTTCGTCCTTTTGGAAGGCGGCAATGTCCTCTTGCTCAAGCAGAGGGGCATGGGGATTGAAACGGCTCGGCTCGGGCAAGGGAAAGAGCCATTGGATGAAGTCGTGAACCGCCTCCAGGCGGCCGTCGCTCCAATCCCAAATGTCCCGCAACCAGCGTCCTTCCGTGTCCGTCCCTTCGCCCCGGTAAAACTCCACGATGCGCGACATGACGTTCTCCTCGCGATTCCCGCTTCCCCTGACTGGTAAAATACCATATCGGGTTCGCGGGCTTGCCGGAAGCAAACGAACTCATGCCGGACAGGTGGAGGTCGGAAAACGATTGAGGATCGGCCACAATCCGCCAATTGCATTCTTGACCGTCGCACAGACTGTGGTAGTGTGATAACTTACAGAAGGAAGGGATGTGCCGGCGCCGGCGCCGCGACATTCCTCGTACTCGCCCCTTTCCCCCGATCAATTGAGGAACAGCGGAATGGCAGTGGGAGTGCGGAAGGAAGTATCCCCAGGAAAAAGCTCGATGACCAACCCCAAAGCCCCAATCCTACCTCCGCTCACACCCGAGCACCGCCGCGTGGTGGCTGGGCAGTTCGAGCGCGCCAACCAGGTGGTGGCCACGGGGAATTTCGATTACGGGATTCGCCTGCTCCTGAGCTGCTGCAAGCTCGACCCGTCCAACCTCATCTATCGCCAGGCCCTGCGCCGCACCGAGAAGGCGAAGTACCGCAATAACCTGCGCGGCAGCCTGTTCGCCTCACTGACCAGTTGGCCCGCCCGCGCCCGCATGAAGGCCGTCCTGCGCACCCGCGATTATTTGAAGGTCCTTGAATACGGCGAGCGCATCCTGACGCGCAACCCCTGGGACGTCGGCGCCCAGATGGTCATGGCCGAGGCGGCCGACAATCTCGGCCTGCTCGATTTGGCCATCTGGAACCTCGAACAGGCCCGCCAGAAACAGGCGATGGCTGTTCATCTCAACCGTGCCCTGGCCCAGCTGTACGAGAAGCGCGGCAACTTCACCCAGGCCATCGCGCTGTGGGAGTTGATCCGCAAGGCCCGGCCCGGCGACCACGAGGCGCAGCAGAAGATCAAGAACCTGGCCGCCGACGACACCATTGCCCGCGGCCAGTATCACGCCGTCGTCAAATCCGACGAGGACGAGACCGAGGAGATGCGGACGGACGGCCCGGTTCCCGCGAAGAAAGAGGGCGCCAACGAAAAGGCGGCGGCCTGGTGGTCGGGATCGGACGGCACCCCGCCGCCGCCGACTAAGGACGCGGCAGCCAATCCCGCCGCCCCGGACGACACGGCCGAGGTGCCGTTCCTCAAGGACCGCCTCGAACGCGAAGCCGCCCCGCTGCGCGGCCGCATCAAGGATGATCCGACCAGCCCCTATCTCTATCTGCAATTGGCCTCCATCTACCGCCGCGGCAACGATCTGGACAAGGCCCGCGCGACCCTGCAAGAAGGCCTGGGGCCGACCGGCAACGCCTTCGAGCTGAGCCTGGAGCTGGCCGACCTGGACATCGAGCCGTTTCGCCGCAACCTCGTCATCGCCGAGGAGAAGCTCAAGGCCGAGCCGGACAGCGCCGAGCTGCGCCGCCTGCGCGCCCGGCTGCGCAAGGAAATCAACACGCGCGAACTGGACCTGCACCGCCAGAAGGCTGACCGCTATCCGACCGAGATGAGCCATCGCTACGAGGTCGGCGTCCGTCTGTTGCGAGCGGGACAGATCGACGAGGCCATCCGCGAATTGCAGGCGTCGCGCGCCGATCCGCGCCACCGCTGGCAATCGCTCTTGTACCTCGGCCACTGCTTCAAGGCCCGCAACAATTGGCGGCTGGCCCAGCGGAATTTCGAGGAAGCGCTGAAAACCCTTCCGGCCGGCGAGACCAACAACCGTAAGGACATTCTCTACGAATTGGCCGTCGGCTGCGCCGAGGCCAACGACCTGTCCCGCGCCATCGACATGGGCACCGAACTGGCCAATATCGACTTCTCGTATCGAGACATTGGCCGGCTGCTCGACGAATGGCACACCCGCGCTCAGCAGGCCGACGTCTCCAACTAAGTAGGAGTCAGGAGTCAGGGTTCAGAAGTCAGGGATCAGAAGAACCAAACACTTGTCTCTTTTTTCTGACTCCTGAACCCTGATTCCTATAGATCCGGTTGCAGAATACGTTCTTTCGTCCCGCGGCGTTCGAGCAGCGCCTCAGCGGCGAGGTAGCCGCTGCGCACGGCCCCTTCCATCGTCGCGGGCCAGCCGGTGGCCGTCCAGTCGCCGGCGACGAGCAGATTGCTCACCGGCGACGCCTGGCTCGGCCGCCATTTATCGACGCCGGGCACGGCACTGAAGGTCGCGGCGTGTTCCGTCACGACACGGGCGCGGAGCAGGTTCGCTTTCGCCGCGTCCGGGAACAGCCGGGCCAACTCCTCGACGATTCGTCTCCGCACCTCCTCGTGTCCCAGCTCGCGAAACGAACGGGAGGCGCTGACGACCACCTGGACGTAATGCTCGCCGCGAGCGACCTCGCCGCGTGAGAAGACCCATTGCCCCAGGCAATCGACCAGCACGATGTGGGGTCGATCCAGGATGGGCCGATCGTACCAGCAATGGACGCTCGTGATCGGCGACGTCTCCAGGCGTCGCAGGTTCCCGAAGTACGCTTCGCGCTCGATCAGCTCGGCGGGAAGCAGATCGAGCAGCCGATCGAACGGTACGGCCGCGATGTACCAGTCGGCCCGCATCGTCTCGCCGTTTCGCAACGGGACGCCTTCGATCCGCTCGGCGTTCATCTGGAGTTGACGGGCCCCACAGCCCAGCAGCAAGCGAACGCCGTGGCGCGTGAGCCAGGCTTGCAGCTCTTCGCCATAGAGCCGACCGAGCGGCACGCGCGGCAGCCGCACTTCGAAGCCAAGGCGATGGCGCAGAAAACCCTCGACGAACACTTTGCGGGCGTAGCGCAAGCCGATGCGATCCGGCGTCTCGTTGAGCGCGCTGGTCAGGACGAGTCCCCAGAATCGCGCCACCGTGCCCGGCGTCTGATGATGGCGTCGCAACCAATCCTCGAACGGCGCATCGTCCGCGGACGAAGTACGCCCAAGACAGAGTAGCCCCCAGGCGATGCGCAACTTCTCGACAGGGCTGAGATAATGGGCGCGGAGGAAACTGCCCGCCAAGTGCAGCGGGGCCGGCAGGGGGCCGGCGCCGAACGGACTCGTGCGGCGATCGGGCGTGCGGAACCAAAGGAGCGGCTGAGTCTGAAGCAGGGAGTGGATGCCGACGGTGCGGCAGAAATGGTCGAAGTTGGTGCAGCAACCCATCGTGACGTGCTGGCAGGTATCGACCATCAGTCCGCTGGCGGTGTCGGTGAAGGAACTGGCTCGTCCGCCAGCGCGGGGCCGCGCTTCGAGCAGGGTGACGGCGAAGCCGCGCCGCGCCAGCGCGGCCGCGGCCGCCAACCCCGCCAACCCCGCCCCGATGATCGCGACGCGATCCGCCATGATCGTGCAGACCTTTTCCGAATGGCTCCGACCCGTCTATTTCACGAAAAACGACTTGCGAATCCAGGGGAGATAATCTAGAAAAATACAGGACGAGCGTGCCGCGGAGTTGCCCGACCGACACGCTCGCCTGTTTTTCCCCGATAGCTCAATGGTAGAGCAACCGGCTGTTAACCGGTTTGTTGTAGGTTCGAGTCCTACTCGGGGAGCTGAACGATTTTTCTTCGAACACTGCTACCCACGGGTTAGCACCACAAGCCGAGAGCCACTGCTCTCGGCTTTTCGCGTTTTCCCCGGATTTCCAGGGGTTTCTCGGTCCTGACCCCTGTGGCCGACTCTCTCCGGTTCGCAGAGATCATTCGGGGTCCGTACGTGAATCCAGGGGTTACGTTCGGACCCCGAATGTCTGTGGTGGTGGGCCGGCCGATATCATGGACCATGCCTGTTTTCGTCGAAGGCATGAGCCTTCGGTATGTCGCCCCGCGAGGACGCTTTCTCGACCGAGGTACAAGCCGACGCCCCGATGGGCCGGGCGCACAAGCTGTCCGTGGGCGGGAGCCCCCTGGGCCGGAGAGAGATGGGATGAGTACTTTTTCGAGCAAGTGGCTGACGACTTTCGGACCGATGGAACTGTCCCAGGACGGCGCTTCCGTCCGCGGCGAGTACCGTTACCTGTCCGCGGCGTGTTCCCTCCAAGGAAAAGTACGCAACGGCAGGCTGCACTTCACCTACCAAGAGCCGGAGATCCAGGGGGAGGGCTGGTTTGAGCTGACGCGCGGCGGCAAGGCCTTCACCGGGCGGTTCCGCCCGGCCGGCGAGGACCACTGGCAGCTCTGGGAGGGGGAGAAGGTCGGCTTCGACGGCCTGTGGGACAGCTCGTTCGGCCCGCTGCGGCTGATCGAGGAGGGCGACCGGGTTCGCGGGTTCTATACGGTCGGGGCGGTCGCCACGCTCGAGGGACGGCGCAAGGGCGACCGGCTCGCCTTCCGCTACCGGGAAGCCAAGGCCAGAGGCCGGGGGGCATTCGAGCTAGCCGCGGACGGCCTGAGCTTCGAGGGAGAGTGGCGGGCACAGGGCGACGACCGCTCGCGGCCTTGGTGCGGGCTCCGAGCCCGGCCGCAGCGGGACCTGACCTGGCTCGTCGTCATCGAGGCGCCCTGGCAGCGCTCCCTCTCCGAACAGGAGTACGCCTTCGGCAACATGCTGCGCGAGTTCTTCGCCCGCCTCTCGGGGGTGCGGGTGCGGCACCGGTTCTTCACCAACGAGCCGGGACTGCGCCAGTGCCTCCGCGACCTGCTGTACATCGCCGAGCCGATCGTGCTCGTCCTGGCAACCCACGCCGGGCCGGAAGGGGTTCACGTAGACGGGCAGACGATCGGCGTGCCGACACTTGTGGAGGCCCTTGGGCCGGTCGGGAACTTGTGCTTGCTGCACTTCTCGGCCTGCTCCCTCATGAAGGACCCCGCCGTGGTGGGGCTGTTTCGGTCGTTCAGCGACGCGTCCGGCGCCGCCGTGTCCGGCTACACGACGAGCGTGAACTGGGCCGCCAGCGCCATCATCGAGTTCACCTTCCTGGAGATGGTCCTCGGCCAGGGGCGGCCTCCCGCCGAGGCCGCGGAGCAACTCCTGAGACTTCTGCCCTTTGCGGGGGAGGGGGGCGTGGCGGAGGGGGCGTTTCCGGCCGCCGGGTTTCGCATCGTGATGCCGGGGCCGGCCGGCTTGGTGGGGGCCGGGGAACTCCCCAGGGGGTCCAGGAAACGGCGCCAGGTGACCCGCGCGCCTGAGCAGACACGTTCCAGCCGCACGCGGCACCGTGGCCCTTTCTCCCGGCCCGGCCGGCGTCTCCGCGCGGCTCCGTCCCCGGACGGCCACGAGACGCAGGTTCGTTTCGATCTTTGCCGACGACAGTTTCCGCAACCGTCCGCGGGAGACCGACCACGGGTTCGGCTCGATAAGTTTCTTAGCGGCCTTGTAATGGAAGATGGAGAAGATGCTGCCGCCGCCCCAGGACTGCTTCCCCCTTGGTCGAAAGGATTATTCTCGGCCATGATCCGTCAGGGCATCCCACAACCGTCGCTGGACCTTCCAGTCCGCGACCTGGGCGATGGGCAGCAGGTGGCGCATCTGGATGGGGTCGCGTCCGCGGTAAGAAGAGAACTTGCTCCTGGAGGTCTGGCGCCAAGGACAGCAGACTCATGATCTGGCTGACGCGCGCGCGGCTCACCCGGCCGAGGGTGGCCAGTTCGGCGTAATCGGCCACCTCTCCGTTGCCACCAGGCCCTCGAAGCGATGGGCCAGGGCCAGCAGCTTGGCAACCCTCGGCACCCGACCCCGCTCGCAGGCCGTCCGAGGCGGCTCTCCCGCTTGGATCTCCTGGCGACCCTTGCCCCGCCGGTCGATGTGGAAGGCACACGCGATCGTCATCGAACCACTCATGCCCGTTTCTCCTGCTTTTGGTTCTGTTGCTCGGCCGCCAGCTCGGTCGATTTGCGCGTGTAGATGGCGCAGCGGACCAGTGGCAGGGTGCCGGCGGGCTTGGTCGTGGTCTTGCTCATGCGGTTTGCTCCTGATTGTTGAGGGCGGTGCGGAAGAACAAATAGCCGTTGCAGTGCGAGCCGGTGGCGGCCTTGGCCACGGCACTGAGCGAGGGGTAAACCTGGCCCTCGAAGGCGAAGCCCTCGGTGAGCACCTGCACCTGCAGCGTGCGGCCCTTGTAGGGCCGGACCAGGATGGTGCCCGGCAGAGGCAGGCGGTCGTCGGCCTGCGGACGCGGCGACGAGGGTGGCGGCGCGGGGATCGGCAGTGTGACGGTTGCCGGAGGGTTGAGCCGGAGGTCAGAATCATTGGCCAGTTCTTGGGCCCGTTGGCGGGCCCGTTCGGACAGGTCGCCCTCGGCCAGCGCCTGCATCCGCCAGAGGATGCGTTTGACCAGCCAGGCGCGGTTGCCGGCGTTGGTGGTCTCGGCGTAGACCTCGGCGTAACGCTGGCGGAGCTGCGGGACGGTCGGTCGTTGCAAGGCGGGCGCCTCGCGGGTCACGTTCACATTCATGCTGTTTCTCCTCTCTCGGCTACTGGAAGCGGTTAACCCGTGGGTCCACTGAGCCTCGTTTCTCGGCCCGCCTCAAGCCCAGTTTCCGCAGATTCCTGAGATTTTTCTGGTGCCGTCCGTGGGGCGGGGACATCGCCTGTGCGTTGCGAGAACAGGCGTCGCACGCCCGCGGCGAGCAGGCGCGCTACCTCGTGGGCGCGTTGGTCGGAGGTTAAGGCAGCAGGGTCGTTAAGTGGCATGGGGCAGTACTCCTCGCAGGTTAGGATCGCTCGGCGGCGATCGGTCTGCGGGCGAGTCTGCCAAAATCGTGAGGAGCGCTGCAAATTGCATAGCCCGGCATTCCGCTGCTGACGCCAACGTATCTGGGCTATCCGTCCAATTGATTCCTCTTCGCGGAGCGCGAATGACCTACCAGATTTGAAGGGGCCGCCGCCGATCGTCACAGGTTGCACTCGGACGGCCAGAAAGCTCCCGCTTTGTCCGGGAACCCGATTGAGGTTGCCCTGAATGCTCTCGCCACAGGAGTTACCACGTCCGGCCGAGGACCTTCTTGGGCCCATGCGCCCGTTTGGAGCGTCTGTAGGTCTGATGGGCTTGGACAAGGCCGGCCAGTGCAATCCCCAATGCAGCCAATTTGCCGGTTCTGCGTGGAGAAATACGCTCCAGGCGACAGGTCGGAGCTAATCACTTGGTATCGTCCCAATTAAACCCAGAAAACCGAGCGATGCGGGATTCAAGAGAGAGGCAGCACAGGGAGAAACGATGGATTCGGTAAACCAGCGAAAATGCGTCGGGATATCCGTATACATCGGCCCAACGGATTATTCGTCCGTTCCTTATGTGTTGGTGAGCGAAAAGCCGATTTAAACTCAAGGTGTAGCGAGGCGTGCATCTCCCTGCGCGGGTGAACGGTCAGGATCGGTGGGACGGCTCCGGGGAGCGAACGATGCGAAAAGAATGGCTCGCCGTGCTGGTCATATCGTTCGTCGCCGTCGGCGCAGCCCTTGCGGACGACTTGTCCCAGGCGGCTCTCCAGCCGGTCCCGGCACCCGCCACCGGCCCCGTCACGGACAATGGCGCAAAAATAGCATTAGATACAGCGGCCGGTGTGACCTTCGGCCAGGGTCTACCCTCGCAGATTCCCTGGTCACCACCCCCCTTCCCTGTCACGACTCCGAACAGTCCGACGGTGCCGCTTCCCTATTTTTCCCCGCCGCCCCGGGGACTAAGTCCCGAACAGTTGGCCCGCATACCCGGCGGCAGTAGCTTCTGGGGCAGCATCGAGTATTTGATGTGGTGGGACAAGAAAGCCGCCCTGCCGTCGGACTTCATCACGACCGGCTCGCCCCGCGACGCGATCCCCGGCGCCCTGGGCCAGCCGAACACCCACGTCTTCTACACCTCTCCCGTGGTCGATTTCTATCAAGTCCAGGGGCTACGGGTGACGGCCGGGGCCTGGTTCGACGCCCACCAGATGCTCGGCCTGGAATGGAGCGGGTTTCTGCTGGAGAAGCGGACGCACGTCTTCCAGGCCAGGTCGGACGCGCAGGGCAACCCCTTCCTCGCCTTCGCCCATTTCGACCCGCTGCCCCGGGGCAGCCCGGATGCGTTCGTGGCCTCGGAGCAGCGCGGCGGGAAGACGGGACCGTTTATCGGGTCGCTCGGCTTCAACACCGACACCCAGCTGTGGGGGACGGAGGCCAACCTCGTCCACGCCCTGGTGTGGTTGCCGAACTTGCGCGTGCGGCTCCTGGGCGGCTTCCGCTACCTCGACCTCGACGAGCACCTCGCATTTTTCTTCCAGCGGGTGACGGCGGGCAGCGCCACGGTCCCGTTCCTGGGGAAGACGTTCCCGTCCAGTCTCGAACTGGCCGACGACTCATTCCAAGTACACAACCAGTTTTACGGGCCTCAGATCGGCCTCGACGGCCAATATTTCTTCGGCAAGGTTTTCGTCGGCCTGGGGGGTAAGCTCAGTATGGGGGCGACCCACGAGGTTCTCACCATCTCCGGCAGTTCGACGCTGCAACAGTTCCGCAGACCCGTCCAGAAGGCGGTCGGCGGGTTGTTCGCGCTGCCGAGCAACATCGGCCGGTATGAAGCCGACCAGTTCGGCGTGGTGCCGCAGGCGCAGGCCCAACTCGGTTGGCAGCCGGTTCGCTGGCTGCGCGGCTGGATCGGCTACGATTTCTTGTACTGGAGCCAGGTGATCCGCCCCGGCAGCCAGGTCGATCTCCGCGTCAACCCGGCCCAGGTGCCGACCGACCCCGGTTACACGGGGGCCCACACGTCGTCGCCGGCCCCCCACTTCAACCAGACGGATTTCTGGACCCAGGGACTCTCGTTCGGCGTGGCGTTGACGTTTTGAAACCGCGGGAGTGGGCATCGAGTGCGAGGAAGGATGCGACGTTCTTCCGAGGAGATGTCATGGCTCGTGGCCGGATGAAATGGGTGAGCGGAAGCGCGCTGCTCGGAATGAGTCTCGCCCTGCTGTTTCCGCCTGGGGGGATCGCCCAGCCCCCGGCCGCCGCGCCCGTCGAGATGCTGCCGCCGCCCCAGGGGGCCGCCGTGCCCGACGAAACGCTGCCGCAGCCGCGCGCGCCTCCCCGTCCCGCCGCAAACCGCCACGCAATTCCCTCCCGCCACGACCCAGAACCCGGCCGTCGGGATCACCTACCTCGACGCGCTGCGGATCGCCGTGCTCTCGAACCTCAGCATTGCCCAGGCGCAGGCGGTCGTACGGCAAGCGCAGGCCGTCAAGCAGAGGGCCGAGGTCGTCTGGCTGCCCAACCTCAGCACCCCCCTCGACTACATCAACCACCAGGGCCGAATTCAGAAGACGGAAGGCAACATCATCAAGGCCAACCGCGACTCCCTGCTCATCGCCACCGGCCCCGTCTTGTCGCTGGCGCTGAGCGACGCCATCTTCAATTTCGGCATCGCCCGGGTGGGCCTCGACGCCGCCCGCGCGGCTGAGCAGCGCGTGACCAACGACGCCCTGTTGGCCGTGTCCGACGCGTATTTCAACGTGCTCCGCAACCGCCGTCGCGTCGCCCGCCTGGACGAAGTGCTCGAATTCCTCACCTCGCAGCAGCGCCGCGAGATCCGCAGTAGCCTGCCCGGAATGCTGCCCCTGATGACGTCCTACCTGGAAGTGGGGCTGACCTCGCGGGCCGAGCACTACCGCGTCGAGGTCGAGGTCCTACGCCGCCGCCAGGAGTTGGTCACCGCCATCCAGGACCTGCGCGTGTCCATCGCCGAGTTGACCCGCTTTTTGCACCAGGATCCCTCCGTGGTCCTGTGGCCCCTGGAAGACTACCGGGTGCCCGTGCCCATCCCCGGCGACGTCTGGTTTAACGCCGACCTCCCGGATCTCGTCCGAACTGCTCTCAACAGCCGCCCCGAGTTGGCCGAGCAGCAGGCGCTGGTGGAAGTCGCCGTCAAGCAGGTGAAGGCGGCGACGTGGCGTCCCTTCTTCCCAACCCTGGCCGTCAGCTATGCCGAGGGTGGGTTTGGGGGCGGCCCGGACCTGATCACAACCCCCGGCAAATCGGGGACCACTTTCGGCCAATCGGGCAACATCAACAACTTCGGTAACCGGACGGATTTTGAGGCGGCCCTCATCTGGCAGATGCAAAACATGGGGTTCGGCAACGTCGCGAACGTGCGGCAGCAGCGGGCGGTTCAACAGCA
Source organism: uncultured Planctomycetota bacterium (assembly GCA_963767535.1). GTDB lineage: Bacteria > Planctomycetota > Planctomycetia > Gemmatales > Gemmataceae > JAJPHU01. The sequence goes on along the minus strand of CAVYEC010000002.1, from coordinate 1,116,392 downwards.
GGCGCAATTTCGCCTGGTCCAGCTCCGCGATTTTGTCGTCGCCGACGTCGTCCAGGCGCAGGAAGTGATCCGGCGGAGTCGGGAACGGTTGGCCATCAGCCAGGGCGCCCTCTTCGACCGCAACGGGGTCGCCGCCGGGGTGGCTTACGAGTCGATCCGCCTCAACTTCCTGCGCCTGAGCAAGGAAGAAGCGCGGCCCTTGGAGGTGCTCGACACGATTCGCAGCCTGAATGACTTGCTTGATGTGTATACTCAAGATATGACAGATTATGAACGGGCGCGGTTCCGGCTGTTGGTGGCCCTGGGCATTCCCCGGCAAGTCTTGATGGATGCGGTCTGGGAGTCCGGAGCGCCCGGCGCCTGCGGACCCGGGACGGCGCCTCCCCGCCTCCCGTCGTGCCGCCCGCAGTTCCCCGTCAACCTTGAGCGATCGTTGTTCCCATCCGGATCACAGATTTCGGCCCGAGGATCTCCCTATGTGGCTGGTCATCGCCGCCCTCCGCCGTCCCTACACCGTCTGGGTGGGCATGTTGCTCGTGGTCGTGCTCGGCGTCATCAGCTACCGACGCACGCCGACCGACATCCTGCCCACCCTCAAGGCGCCCGTCGTGGTCGTCTTCGCCTCGTACCGCGGCATGCCGGCGCCGGACATGGAGCAGAGCGTGACGGCCATCCTCGAACGCGCCCTGACGCGCTGCGACCACCTCGACCACATCGAATCGCGCTCGCTTCTCGGCCTCGGCATCATCCAGGTGCATTTCCGGCCCGATGTCACGGCTGACGTGGCCGCGACGCAGGTCATCTCCCTGGTCAGCAGCGAGATGCAGTTCCTGCCGCCCGGCATGTTGCCGCCGACCATCCTCAAATACGACGCCAGCAGCGTCCCCGTCGGCAACCTGATTATTTCCAGCGCCGACCGCACGGACAAATTCCTGCTCGACCTGGCCGACCACGAGTTGCGCGACGAGATGTCGGGCATCGAAGGGCTGGCCGCCGCCCCCGTGTTCGGCGGCGTCTTCCGGCAGGTGCAAATCTACGTCCACCCGCGCACCCTGGAAGCGCTGAAGATGTCGCCCCTGGACGTGGCCCGCATCGTCAACAACCAAAGTCAGGTCATCCCTACCGGCGAAATGCGCATCGGCCAGCAGACCTACTACGTCAGCTCCAACGCCATGGTGCCCACGCCCGACGCGTTCGCCAAGATCCCGCTCTATTCCGACGGCCGCAAGACGGTCTTTCTCGGCGACGTGGCCGACATCCAGGACGGCACCCGCTGGCGCACCAACACGGTGCTCGTGGACGGCCGCCCCGCGGTGTACGTGCCACTGCTACGTCAGGCCGGCGCGAGCGCCGTCCGCGTGGTCGATACCGTTCAGGATTTCCTGCCCCGGCTCTACGAGCGCGGCGTCGTGCCGGAGGACGTTCACGTCGAGGTGGCCTTCGACCAGTCGCAGTACGTGCGCGAGGCGCTGGACAACCTCAAGCTGGAGGCCCTGTCCGGGGCCGTCCTCGCCTCGCTGGTCGTGCTGCTCTTTTTGGGCAGCCTGCGGAGCATGTGGATCGTCGCCCTCTCGATTCCGCTCTCGGTGCTGGCCGCCTTCGTGGGACTGTATTTCAGCGGGGAGACGCTCAACATCATGACGCTGGGCGGACTGGCCCTGGTGCTGGGCCGGGTCGTCGATGATTCCATCGTCGATGTGGAGAACACCGTCCGCCATCTGAACATGGGCAAGACGCCCTTCCAGGCCGCCCTCGACAGCGCCCGCGAGATCGCCGTGCCCGTCCTGCTCGCCACGGTGACGACCGTGGTGGTCTTTTTGCCGCTGATGTTCGTGACCGGCCAGGGCAAGTACCTGTTCGGGCCGCTGGCCTACAGCGCCGCCATGGCCATGTTCGCCTCCTACTTCGTCTCCCGGACCGTCTCGCCTCTGTACTGCGCCCGTCACCTGCGGCCGCACCACGAGAAGGAGTGGTTCCCGCGCTGGCTCCTGGTCGTCGGCTTGCTCGCGGGCGTCCTCGGTTTGGCGACCTGGCTAGTCTTTCTCTGGCTGCCCTTGCCGCTGGACGGGCTGACCGTCCGCCAGCGCCAGGTCGTCGTGGTCGCCTACCAGGCGCTGCTCGTCGGGGGCGTCGCCGGCGGCGGCGTGCTCGGCCTGGCCGTAATGTTCTGGGTCGCGCCGTTGTTCAACTACGTCTTCGACAAGTTCACGGCCGTTTACGAATTGTGTCTTCGTGTGTGTTTGCGCTTGCGCTGGGCGGTCCTATTGCTCCTGGCCGCCGCAGTCGTGCCGGCGTGGCTGGCCGCGCACGAGATCGGCCAGGAGTTGTTCCCCGAGGTGGACGCCGGCGAGTTCACCATCCACGTGCGCGCCGCGGGCGGGCCGCGCGTCGAGGAGACGGAACGACAGGCCCGAGAGATCGAGCAAATAGTGCGCGACGTGGTGCCCCGGGAAGACCTTGACATGATCCTGGCCAACATCGGCATCAACGCACGCTGGTCGGCCATCTACACGCCCAATAACGGGCCGCACGCCGCCTTCCTGCGCGTGCAGCTGCGCAGCGGCTTCGCCGGCCGGCGAACGCCCCGCGCGACTACGTCGATGAGCTGCGCGTCCGCCTCAAGGACCGCTTCCCCACCCACGATTTCTTCTTCGAGACCGGCGGGATGATTCGGCAGATCCTCAACGCCGGCGCCAGCTCGCCCATCGAGGTGCAGATCTACGGACGAGACAACATCCTCCGCCGCAAGGTGGCCCGGGAACTGGACCGGTTGATCGGCGGACTGCCCAACGTCCAGGAGACCTACCTCCCTCAGGCCATGGACCTGCCGCAGCTGCGCATCATGGTCGATCGAACCGCCGCCATCCGCTCCGGCCTGACCGAAAGCGATGTCATCCGCAACGTCATCACCACGCTCATGTCCAGCGCCCAGATCACCCCCAACATCTGGATCGACCCCAAGCACAACAACCCCTACCTTATCGGCGTCCAGTACGCCGAACATGCCGTGGACAGCATCCAGACGCTGGAGAAGATCCCGCTCACGGGCGGCAAGGACAAGAGCACCGTGGTTTGCCGGCTCGAGGATGTCGCCCAGATCGAGCGCATCCTGGGGCCGGTCGAGGTCTACCACAAGGACGTCAACCGCGTCAGCCAGCTCTTCGTCAGCGTCGCCGGCAACGACCTGGCCGGCGTCGCCTCTGAGGTGGAGCAACTGGCCAAGGAACTGCCGATGTCCTTCGCCCTGGACCATCTGCCCCACGACAAGCGCCACCTGCGCGACCACCCGGGCTTTCGTCGGCGGCTGGGAGAGTATCTCGCGAAGAAGGATGCCGCGGTGCAAGCGGAAATCAAGAACCTGTACGAGGTGGATGTCGCACCCCTCAAACTGTCCGCCGACACGCGCCTGGAGGTCCGCGGGGAGATCAGCAACATGCGGCAATCCTTCCGGGACATGGCCTTCACGCTGCTGTTGGCCGTCCTGCTGGTGTACCTGGTGATGGCCGCCCAGTTTTCGTCCTGGCTCGACCCGCTCATCATGATCGTGTCGGCCCCGCTCGGACTGTTCGGCGTGATATTCACACTCTGGTTGACCGGCACGTCGCTGAACATCCAGTCGTGCATGGGCGTCCTGATGATGGTGGGCATCTCGGTCTCCAACTCGGTGCTGCTGATCGAGTTCGCGAATCGGCTGCGTCGCGGCGGCGAGGAAGCCGAGGGCGTCTTCGGCCGGCCGGCACGGGCCTTCCGACGCGCGAGGCGATCACGGTCGCGGCGCGGATTCGCCTGCGCCCGATCCTGATGACGACCATCGCCACGATCGTCGGCCTGTTACCGATGGCGATTCACCTCCGCCCCGGTGACGAAATGAACCTGCCGCTGGCGCGTGCCGTCGTCGGCGGCCTGGCCGTCTCGACGCTCCTGACCCTGTTCGTCGTGCCGGTGCTTTATACGTTGCTCAAACCGCGGTACGCCGCGGAACCAACCAACCCTGAAGGATTACAATAAAGCAGAAGGCGGTTGACGCATGGTCTTTCACCAATCGAACGACACCCGCGTGGACCGGGCCGGGTCCGGAGGAATCGTCATGAGATATGGAAGAATCTCCCCGGCGGTATTCTTGCCGCTTCTGGGCGTCCTGGGTTGCGGCCACGGTTCCGCCAAGCCTCCGCGTCAGGAGTTGGAGAGGTTGCCGCGCCTGGAGGTGATTACCCCCGTGCGAACGGACCTGTTCCGGCGCGTGGAGTTGGCGGCGACGGTGGAGCCGCTACGGAAGGTCGATCTGTGCGCCCGCGTTCCGGGTATCGTCGGGCACCTGCCGGCGTCGGTGGACATCGGCCGCCCGGTGCGGGCTGGCGAGGAACTTGCCCGCCTGGAGGTGCCGGACCTGGAGGCCGACAAACGGCACAAGGAAGCCCTTATCGCCCAGGCCCGCAAGCAGAAAATCCAGGCCGAGGAGGCCAAACTAGTCGCCGAGCGCGAGATCGAGGAGGGCAAGAGAAACGAGCGGCGCTGGGCAGCGGATTACAACTTTCAGAAGCTCAAATATCAGCGGCAGCGCGATCTGGTGCGCAAGGGGGCGGCTGACATGCAGCTGGAACAGGAAGCCCAGCGGCAGATGGAGTCGGCCCTGGCAGCCTGGGAAGCCGCACAGGCTCACATCCTCACGCGCCAGGCCAGGGCGCGAGCCGCCCTCGCCGACCTCGACGTGGCCGATCATCGCATTCAGGTCGCCGAGGCCGAGGTGAAGAAAGTCGAGGCGCTGCTCAAGATGGCCTCCATCCAGGCCCCGTTTGACGGCGTGCTGACCAAGCGCTGGGTGGACTCCGGCGCGATGATCAAGGATCCTGGCGCCCCCCTCTTTACCGTCATGCAGACCAATCGTGTCCGGGTGCTGGTTGACGTGCCGCAGCGTGACGTGCCGCTGCTCAACACGCGCGAGCAGAACCCCAACAAGGACGGCAACGGCGACCCGGTGAAAGTCCACATCCCGTCGCTGGCCCAGAAGGTTCCCAACGGCGAGTTCCACGGTTGGGTGACGCGAAAAAGCAAGTCGCTGGACCCGGTGACGCGCACCATGCGGACCGAGATCGAGGTAGACAACCCCAACGGCGATCTGGAGCCGGGCATGTACGGCACGGCCATGCTCATGCTGGAGGAGCACTACCACGTGCTGACCATTCCCGCCAGCGCCCTGGTGCGGCGCGGGGAGGGGAAGGTGGAAGTCTACCACGTCGCCGAGGCCCAGGGTGAGCCGCTGACCGGCATCCTGCTGCGCAAAGAGGTGGAGTTGGGTCTGGACAACGGCCAGGTGGTCGAGGTCCTCCGCGGGCTGACCGGCAACGAACTCGTCGTGCTGCGCGGCAACGGCGTGATGCGCGACGAGGACCGCGTGATCGCTGTGCGCGAACGACGGGGCGAGCCGTGATCGTGATCAATCCACCAGGCCGCAGGCCCATGGACTACCCCCTGCACCGGCTGAAGCCCTGCCGTTGGCAGAGGGCGCGTGTGTTGGGTTGAAGCAGGACCAGTGCCAAACGCTTCGTCGTGAGAAAGGCGGGCTGGACTACCTCGAAGAGTTGATCGCGGCGCGAAGGTGGTCAGGGCAGCAGTCTCATGTAATTCGACGGCACCTGGCGGCTGGTAGCCTTCGGTGAGCGTCGCAAAGCTAAACCTCTTGCCGTCCTCGCACACCGTCGCAGGCTGTGGCAGACAGCAACGCGTGCTTGCTCCCAAGTGTTTGCCTTGGTACCGCCTGGATGGCTAGTGGGGGTTGTCCAGGCGGGTTATTGTATCTGATGATGTGTGAACCATTATGCCCGTATGGCCGGGGTCATGTCGGGAGGTAACCTGGAGATGTCAAAATATCGCGCCGGTGTTAACCCGATAGCCACCCAGTTTTTTAACGAAACTTTTCCACAATCCGGTTAACAGAATTGCGCGAGTGCGCGAGTTCGAGGAGTGTCTCATTCGGACCCCGAACGGGTGGCGAACTTTTTTCGGCGGCGGCGATCAAATCTCCATAACTTCAATATCTACAAGTGTTTTCTGAATATGAGATTGCGCGAATCTCTAGAGACAATTACGAGGAGTGTCCCGTTCGGGGAGCTTTCGCGCCAGTAGCGAACAAACGCTACCCAGGAGTTACCGGCAAACGCCGAGAGGATTTCCCCTCGGCGTTTTTCGATTTCTGCGTATTGCCGCGAGGATTTCCCCTCCTCCGTTCTTGGCATCGCCCTCTCCGTTTGGGGTGAGAGCGCTCGGGAATCGAGAGGAACCTTCAAGGTTCCCCTCGGGACCCGAAAACCCTTGGCAAAACTCTCGGAATCTCTGGTTACGACCCCCCGCGGAGTTAACAGCCCGGTCTCTCTCGGACCTTATTTCGGAATGTAGCGGATTGAGCGCGAAGTCCACTGCTGCTCTCTTGGATCGGGAGGCGTGTCAGAGTTTGCTTCTCAATCGCCTCCCGACACCGCTTGGGCGAAAACAAAAACCCAGCGGCCATCCCGCTCCCCGATCTTTCGGCCAGTCGGATGTTGTCAGCCGGCTTTTACTCCTTCGGTCCTTTCACGCCCAACAGACTCTCGGCTTCGGCGCAGGAAGCGGCGCAGCTCTTCCTCGTGCAACCTGTCCTTCTTCAGCCCCTCCTTGTTCTTCTCCATCCACTGGAGAGCTTGATGGTAAAATGTACGCGCTTGCTCCTTGTCGTTTCGCTGCCAATGGGCCATGGCCAGGAAGAAGGTGTTGAAGGCCTCGAAGCGGCCGGACAGACGCCGCCTCGACTTCTCCAGTGCCGCAATGCTTTCCATCCAGTTGCCCGCGCGGTAGTGGGCCACCCCCAGGGTATTCCAGCAGTATCCTTCCTTCGGCGCCAACTCGATGGCTTGCTTGGCCAGCTCGACGGCGCGGAGAGGATCGCGCGACTTCGCCTCGGCGTGGGTGGCCAATTGCCAGGCGTCGTTGTTTTTGGCCAGCGCGAGCTTCTGGCTCCGGGCATCGTCCAGGTCCACTTGGACCCGCAAGGGCTTCCCGTCCTCCCGCTCCGTGGCCTGCGGGTACGGCGGCGAGTCCCAATCCAGGCCCATCTTGGCCAACTGCTCCCGCATGAGACGCAGATCCCAGACATGGATCGAATCGCTGTCCCCGTTGGTGAGCACAAGCTGGGCGCCGTCCGGACTAAAACAAATGCAACCGGCGCGGTCCTGGTTGGGATCTACCAGCCGGGCATATTCCCGGCCGGTGTCCGGATCGACTAACCGCACGACACCGTGGCCGGTCTCCACTGCCACGAGTTTGCCGTCGGGGGAGAAAGCGAGCATTCCTGTACAGCGTCCGAGGTGCGGTCCTTCCCGCCAGGAATCGACGGCCCACAAGCGGCCTCCGCCGGTGGTGGCCAGCCAACGGCCATCCGGGCTGAATCGGACGTCGGAGCTTTCTTCCACCGGCAGCTCGTGGACTAGCTCTCCCGTCCGCGCCTTCGAGATTTTCACTTTCGTGCCAAAGTGACTGCCCGTGGCGACCCACGTGCCGTCGGGGCTGACATCAATGTAACGGGCATCATAGTGAAAGCGAAGACGGACAAACAGCCCGGGCTGGTTGCGGTGCCAGACCGCTCCGCCCGTCGATCCGGCGAATGCCAGCGCTTGTCCGTTCGCGCTGGCCGCTACATGATCCGTGGGCCAGGACGGCTGGAATTTTTGCGGCGGTCCGATCCGCAGCATTCCCGGCTCGGCCAAATCCCGCTGGATCGGCCAGCGCAGCAGGCCCTCCCCTCCGCTGGTGAGCAACGTTCCCGATGGTTCAAATAAGACAAACGCGTGTCGCACCAACTCGAGGAAGGCGAGAGGGGCGCCGCTGTGGAGATCCCAGAGGCCGACGCCGCCAGTCACCCCCACAGCCAGGAGCCGATCCTTGGGACTGGCGGCACACACCGAATACCCTCCCTTATCCAGGAGCGGCTCGCGGACCAATGTGCGATAGCCACTGGCGAGAGCGACTTGCAATAACCGGAGCTTGTTGTCGTCGATACTTACGGCCAAGAGTCGGTCGTCCGGGCTGAAGTGGAGGGAGCGCAAGAGGCTCTGCGTACTGAACAGTTGCCGCCCCGTCCGAGTATCCCAGAGGCGCAATACGCGGTCCCAACACGTACTGGCCAGCAAGTCGCCGACATGGTTGAAGGCAAAGCAGATGTCGCCGCCAGCGGACCTGGACCCTTTCAGTCGGGCGATGGGTTTGCGCGTGGCCACGTCCCAAAGATGAATGATCCCGTCGTTACCATTTACTGCCACACTTTTGCCGTCCGGGTGCCAGGCGATGCAACCACATCCGGATGGCTGAGGTAAGTCCGCGAGCACGCTCCCTGTTGCGAGATCAAGGATCCGGACGCCGGCAGGATGATTAATCGCCAGCCGCCGGACCTGGGGATCGAACGCCAGACGACTCCCGCCCGGAACACTTCGCAGTTGCTGGAGCGGGCGGCCAGACGAGAGATCATACAGGGAGATGGAACCGTCCCTACGGACGAGGGCGAGCTGCCGGCTGTCCGGACTGAAAGCCACGGCTCCCAAAACGAGACCAATCTGCTCCGGGATGAACTCGATGGCCTCCGAATCGGCCAGCTTCCATACCTTGGCCCGTTCGCCGCGCCCGAGAAGTAGGAACCGGCCGTCGGGGCTGAAGATCGGCACGGTGTCTCCCCCCGATCCGAAGTCCCCCGGACCGAAGTCCCCCGGACCGAAGCCCGAGAGGTGGAAAAGCTCGGCATCGTCGGCCACGCGGCGAATGCTGACCATTCCCTGCCGGTCCACGCGGACATAGCGTTCCAGGGCGGCATCGAAATCGACCGTCATGCTGCCGCTGGGCCAACCTTTCCATTCCTTGGCTACCCGCACATCGGGCAGCGCCAGGCAGGCGATGGCCTCGTTACGCAACTCGACGAAATCCTGCTCCGGCAGCTTCATCTCCCGGGCCATCTGGACCGCTTCCGTCAGGGTCTTGAGGCTCTCGTAGCGTTGCCCCATGCGCCGGCTCAGACGGCTGGCCCGCGCCTGCTGCACGAGCGAGCGATAGAGCCGGCCCGTCGCCTCGTCTTGGGCCTTCTCGGTAAGATGCAGTTGATGGCGCGTCCAGAGGGTTGTCAGCACGGCGACGACCGAAATCGTGCCAAGGAGGACGACCGCCGACATCACGGCCGTCCACGTCAGTTCCTTGTGGCGTCGCACCCATTTTCGCCCCCTTTGCAGGAGAGTGGGTCGCTTGGCCAAGATGGCCTTGTCGTCCAGCCAGCGGCGCAGGTCGTTCGCCAGTTCCTGGGCCGTGGCGTAACGCTCGTCGGGATGCTTGGCCATCGCCTTGAGCACGATCGTCTCCAGCTCCGCTGGGAGGGCCTTGTTCCAATGCCGCGGCGGCCGCGGCTCTTCCCAGGCGATCTGCCGCAACAATTCTTGGCGGTCTCGGCCGTCGAAGGCGGGTTGCAGGGTCAACAGCTCATAAAGCGTTACACCCAGCGAATAAATGTCGGTGCGGTGATCGAGCAAGGCCCGCCGAGCCAGCGCCTGTTCCGGACTCATGTAGCGGAGCGTCCCGATCAGGTCGCCCGACAGGGTCATGCCGGCCTGGTTCTGGCACATGGGCCAGGCCGAAATCGGTGATCCACAGGTTGCCGCGCAAGTCCACCATCAGGTTGGCCGGCTTGATGTCGCGGTGGACCACGCCCAGCTGATGGGCGTGCTCCAGCGCCTCGGCCGCCTGCACCCCCAATTGGGCCACCGTCCGGAAGAAGCGCCGGACCTTGGCCGAGCGGCTGAGTGGAGACGACCCCTGCCACACGCGGAGTCGCATCCGTCGCGGCGGGGACGGCGCGGACAGACCAATGGCTTGCTGAGCATCGAAGTCGGCCGCCTCCGGCGAAGCCGTTTCGAGCGTTCTCCGCTCCGGTTTGTCCGCGCAGTTGCTGGATGAGGATCGGCCAGGGTCCGGCCGTCGATGAACTGCATGGCGTAATAATGGACGCCGCGCTCGCAGCCGACGCCATAGACGGGGACGATGTTCTGATGGTGCAAATGGGCGGCCGCCTGGGCCTCGTTCTTGAAGCGCTGGATTTGCTTGGCGTCCAGGGCGGCCGCCAACGGCAGCACCTTGAGGGCAACGCTCCGGCCCAGCGAAAGCTGCTCCGCCTCGTACACGATCCCCATGCCGCCTCGGCCGATCTCGCGGAGGATGCGAAAGTCCCCCAGCGGCACGCCCGATCGGTTCTCGGCCGTACCCAGAGAGGGGACGGGCGGCCGATCCGCGCCGGGCTGGCTCAAATTGGGAGCGGCCGCATGCACGAACTCCAAGGCGTCCAGGCATTCGCGCCAGTGCCGCGGCGATGTCGGCGTGGCGTGCCTCGAACGCTTGCCGGTCGGGGTGGTTTCCGGCCCGCAGGACGAGGAGATACTCTTCCAGGGCCTGGATCACCCGAGGATCGTCCGGCAGGACAGCCGGCTCGCTCGGCATGTTTGCCGGGCGGTCGGGTATTTCAGGGCGAAAAGCTCCCGTAAGGTTCATGGCGGGTCTCCCAGCGAACGGCGCAACCGGACCAGGGCGCGGGCCCACAGGTGCTTCACGCTATCCAGGGACCGGCCCATGCGGCGGGCCACGTCCGGGAAGCTCAGTCCCTGGAAATGACAGAGGAGAATCACCTCGCGGTAGTCGGGGGGCAATCGCTCCGAGCGCATCGGCCAGAAGGACGCTCTGTTCCCGTCGGACGACCTGTTCGCTGGGCGAACTTTGCCGGGCCGTAAGACCTCCGTCCAGGAGGCGTGAAGACTGATCCAACTCGGCGGCCAACTCGCGCTCGAGCGCAGGTCGCGTCTCTGGGTGCCGCGATAGCGGCGAACCAGATCGGCGAGGTTCGAGGCCAGGATGTGCCGCAGCCAGCTCACCATCTCGGCCTCGGTCGTTCCCCGGAACTGCGGGAAGTCTCGGTGCGCTTCCAAGAAAGTGTCCTGAACCAGGTCCGAAGCATCGATCTTGCCCTGGAGTTGCCGGCCGATCTGGAGCCGGACCAGGACGGCCAGGTAGTTGCGGTACAGCTCCAGGAGCTGACCCAGGGCGCCGGCATCGCCCGCGCGAGCCAGGGCAAAGAGATGCTCATATTCCGCACTGCGGCCGTCCATCGGGATGGTCTCGGTTCGCCTATTGTATCGCGCCTCTGAAGAACAAGGCGTGAAAAGGAGACAATCGCGCCGCGTAAAAGGACAAATATTCGTCTCCGCCTCCGCTTTGGAATCCGCTGTCCGTGCTGGACAAACAAATTTATTTTTTTCCGCGGCGCGATTGCCTTTCCTTCCACGCCCTGTCCATCAGAGACGCGATACCAGGACGAGCCGTGAACCGCCTCCGTCCGGAGTGCGCCTGCATCGCCAGTCGCAAGCCTCTCACGCCAGGGTCCATGAAAGGAGATATTATGAAGCGCTCTTGGTGGACACATCCGATTCAGCGTTGGTCGTCCGGCTCGCGAGGGCCGAAACGGCGGAGCAGCGTGTCGAGCTGGCCGAGGTCCCGGCCGGTCCTGGAACACCTGGAAAGCCGACTGGTGCCGGCGACGTTCAACGCGGCCACCACCGCGGACCTGATCAACGACTTGGGTCAGCAGCAAGCCGGCGTCACGACCATCATCAATTTGCAGGCGGGTGTGACGTACAGCCTGGCGGCGGTGAACAACTACTGGTACGGCCCCAATGGTCTGCCGGCCATCGACAGCACCGTGATCATCCACGGCAACGGCGCTACCCTCTTCCGCGATTCGAGCGACCCCGCCTTCCGGTTCTTCTACGTGTCGGGCGGTCTGGAACTGTCGCCGGGCAGCCTGTTGCTGGACAACATGATGCTGCAAGGCGGCCTGGCTCAAGGGGGCAGCAGCTTGGTAGGCGGCGGCGGCCTGGGCGCGGGCGGTGCGGTCTTCAACCAGGGCCAGTTGAACCTGGACGCCGTGACCCTGACGAACAACGAGGCGCTGGGCGGTAGTAGCGGCGGTCCGCTCGCCGACGGCGGCGGAGGCGGCGGCATGGGCGGTAACACATCTTTTGGTACGAACGGAGCCGGCTTCGGAGGCACTCTCGGCGGTACTTTTGGTGGAAACGGTGGTGCCGGCGGTTCCGGAGGCGGCGGCGGAGGAGGAGGAGGCTTTGTGGCGGGGGCGAATGGAGTGAGCGGCGGCAGCAGCAGTCCCAGCTTCGGCACCAACGGCGGCGGTCTGGGAGACTTTGGCGGCAATAGTGGTGGAATTGGCGACGGCGGCGGCGGCGGCTCTGGCGCCAACGGCACCGGCGGCAGCGGCGGTAACTTCGGCTCCGGAGGCAACGGCGACAGCGGTTTCGACGGCGATGGCGGCGGGGGCGGCGGTGGTGGCGTTGGCGGCGGCGGCGGTGAAAGCGTTTTCGGTCAAGGCGGCAGCGGCGGCTTCGGCGGCGGCGGCGGCTTCGGCGGCGTAGACGGGGGCGCCGGCGGCTTCGGGGGCGGCGGCGGTCTCGGCCTCCCCAACGCCCAGGGTGCCGGCGGTTTCGGCGGCGGCAGCGCCGCCGGCGGCGGCGGTGGTTTCGGAGGGGCCATCTTCAACATGGGGGCCGACTCCACCGATCCCCATAGCGGGTTCGCCAACCTCCTAAACTGCACCCTCACCGCCAACTCCGCTGCCGGTGGGGCTGGGACGGCCGGCATCGGCCAAGCCGGCAGCGGACTCGGCGGCGCCGTCTTCAACCTCGATGGCCAAGTCAACTTGTTGAATGACACGCTGGCCGGCAACAGCGTCACCAACTCCGGCGGCAAAGGCACCGCCCAAGTCCCCACCGACGGCGGCGCGGTCTACAACCTTGCCTACGGCAACGACATTCGCACCGGCGCCCCAACTACGGCCAAGCTCACCCTGACCAACAGCATCCTGGCCGCCAGCACCGGCAGCCATGACCTCGTCTCCCAGGCCGTCAACGCCGCGGGGACCAACACCGCCACCGTCAGCGGCAGTCACAACCTCGTGATGACCAGCAGCGGCACCATCGACCCCGGCGTCATCACCAGCACGGCCAACCCCAACCTCGGCCCGCTGACCATAAACAACGGCGGCCCGACGCCCACCCTGCTGCCAGCGGCCGGCAGTCCGGTCCTTGGCGCCGGCGACCCCAACCTCGCCCCCACCACCGATCAACGCGGGCAGCCGCGCCCGTCCGGCGGTCCCAGCGATCTGGGTTCCGTGCAGGTGTCGGTCGCCCCGACCACGCCGCCGCCCGGCGGCGGGTCTTCGGGCGGCTCGACGTCACCACCGACGCCGTTGCAAGCGTTTATCGAGGGGATCGAGGCTGTGTTCGAGTTCCTTGAGACGGGCAATGCCGGCCCCCTTTTCACGGAATTAGACGAATTCATGTCCAATGGCGACGCGTTGTACTGGTTGGCGGGCGTCCAAGCCGTGCTCGCCAATCTCTAGTGCTAAGGGGGAATCCAGGGGACGCGGCTCCTTTCCGTTGACAATCCCGCGGCAAGGAGGCGTGTTCCCTAGCTCCCCAGCCGTGGCATCGTTTGCCGCGGTGAGACATCTCAAATGATCCGAGATTCACACAGCCCTGAGGCAAGGGCAAATGAAAGGGAACATCATGTTTCGCATTTCGTGGACACGTCCGAAGTCGCGTTGGTTGTCCGGTTCGCGGGGATTGAAACGGCGGAACAGCGTGTCGCCGCGGCCGAGTTTCCGGCCGTCTCTGGAAGAGCTGGAAGAGCGAACGGTGCCGACGGTGTACACCGTCGGCGCCGGCGACGTGGCCACGCTGATCTCGGACATCAGCGCCGCCAATCTCGCCGGCGGCAGCAACACCATCAACCTCACCCAGAGCACCTACGACCTGACGGCAATCAACAATTTCTGGTACGGACCCAATGGCCTACCGCCCATCACCAGCAATCTGACCATCCACGGCAACGGCGCGACCATCCAGCGCGATAGCACCGCCCCGGACTTCCGGCTGTTTTACGTGTCGGGCGGCATGGAGCTATCGGCAGGCAGCCTGACGATGGACAACGTGACCCTGCAAGGCGGCCTGGCTCAAGGGGGCAGCAGCAAGGGCGGCGGCGGCGGCCTGGGAGCGGGCGGTGCGATCTTCAACCAGGGCACGCTGGCGCTGACCGCGGTGACGTTGACGGACAACGAGGGAGTGGGCGGCAGCGGCGACGGCAGCACCGGCGTCACCGGCTCGGGCGGCGGCGGCATGGGCGGCGATGCGCCAACGAATGGAAACGGCGGCGGCTTCGGCGGCAGCCTGGGAGCCACTTTCGGCGGTGCCGGAGGCGCGGGAACCTCCAATGGCGGCGGTGGTGGTGGCGGCTTTGTGACGGGGGCCAATGGAAGTACTGCCTCCTTCGGCGGCATCGGCGGCGGCAAGGGGGGCTTTGGCAACTTTGGCGGCGGCGATGGCGGTGCCGGCGGCGTCGCCAGCATTGGCGGCGCCGGGGGCGGCTTCGGCAGCGGCGGCGATGCCGGCTCCGGAGGCGGGGGTGTGGGTGGCGGCGGCGGCAACGTTGTCGCCGGCAGTGGCGTCGCGGGTGGCGGCGGCCTCGGCGGCGGCGGGGGCGGCGCCACTGGCGGCGTCAACGCCAGCTCCCCCGGCGGTGTCGGCGGCTTCGGCGCCGGCAATGGCATGGGCGGCAGCGGTGGCGGCGGCGGCTTCGGCGGCGGCGGCGGCGGCTTCAGTGGCGGCTTCGGCGGCGGCGGCGGTGGCGGTGGTGCCGGTTTAGGAGGAGCCATCTTCACTATGGGGGCTGCTCTCAACCATGCCGGCAGCGGTCAAGCCACCCTCGTCAACTGCACTCTAACCGGCAACACGGCCGTCGGCGGGGCTAGCGACCTCGGCGAAGGCGGCAGCGGCAACGGCGGCGCCCTCTTCAACCTCGACGGCCAAGTTACCCTCACCAACGACACGCTGGCCAAAAACAGCGTCACGAGCGGCAGTGGCACTTCCCAAGTCGCCAGTGACGGCGGCGAGGTCTACAGCCTTGCCTACGGCAACGACATCGACACCGGCGCCCCAACTACGGCCAAGCTCACTCTGACCAACAGCATCCTGGCCGCCAGCGCCGGCGGCGGCAGCCATGACCTCGTCTCCCAGGCGATCAATGGCGCGGGGACCAACACCGCCACCGTCAGTGGCAGTCACAATCTGGTCATGACCAGCAGCGGCGTTGGCGCGGGAGTCATCGCGCTGACGGCCAACCCTAACCTCGGCCCGCTGCAAAACAACGGCGGCCCGACGCCCACCTTGCTGCCGCAGGCCGGCAGTCCGGTCCTCGGCGCGGGCGCTGACGACGGCCTCGCCACCGATCAGCGCGGCCTAGCGCGGCCGTCGGGCGGCCCCACCGATATCGGCTCCGTCCAGGTCTCGACCGCTTCGGGCAGCGGCGGCCCCACGGTGCCGGTGGGACAGTTGACGCTGTTCGGGTTCGGCTTCGGTCCGGGCTTCGGCCTGGATCTGTTCTCTGTCGATACCAGGGGCGACCTCTTCATTCAGTCCTTTAGCTTCTCGGGGATCGGCTCGCCCACGTTCCTCAGCGACCCCGGCTGGGCAATGGCGAATGGTATGGTGTCCGGCGAGCAGGCCCTGGGCTTCCTCTACGGCAATACCGGCAGCGGCCCCTATCTGGTCGATGTGTTCGAGAACTTCTTCAACCCCTACGTCGAGCCGGTCCTTCTGATCGCCTTGGCGCCGCCGCCGCCCATGTCAGGTCTGCCAGGGAATTTTTGACGGATCTTGACTTCGGAGGAGTCGGCACGGGAAGGCAGTTCTTTGGAGAGAAAGCTTCGGATACATCGAGGGCCGCAAGGCCCTCACGTAAGGGTCCACGAGAAGGAGGCATCATGTTTCGTATTTGGTGGCAGCACCCGATCCAGCGTTGGTGGTTCACTCTGTTGGCCACGCCCGCGAACAACCGCGTTCGCCGGAGGCCGTTGCGCCGGTCGATTCGACCGCTGGTGGAGACGTTGGAAAGCCGGCTGACGCCGGCCGTATTCAACGTCGGTGCCGGCGACGTGAATAGCCTGATCACCGACATCAACACGGCCAATACGGACGGCCAGAGCAACACCATTAACCTCACCGCCAGCGTCTACGACCTGACGGCGGTGAACAACTACTGGTACGGACCCACAGGTCTGCCGGCCATCCGCAGCGACCTGACCATCCACGGCAACGGCGCCACAATCCAGCGCGATACGGCTAATATCACGCCGAACTTTCGCTTGTTTTACGTGTCGGGCGGCCTGGAGTCGGCGGCGGGGAGCCTGACGATGGACAACCTGACCCTGAAGGGCGGATTGGCCAAGGGCGGCGACAGCAATCAAGGCGGCGGCGGCCTGGGAGCGGGTGGTGCGATCTTCAACCAGGGCACGCTGGCACTGATAGGCGTGACGCTGGTGGACAATGAGGCAGTGGGCGGCAGCAGCGGCGTCACCACGGACGGCAACGGCGGTGGCGGTATGGGCGGCGATTCGCCTGTTAGCGACTCGGCCGGCAATACGGGCGATGGGGGTGGTTTTGGCGGCAGTCTCGTCGGAGGGCCTTTCGGCGGGTCCGGTGGTGCAGGCGTCACGGGCAGTGGTGGAGGAGGGGGAGGTGGGTTTGTGACAGGGGCCACTGGAGGAGGCGGCGGCACCGGCGTCAGCGGCGGGGCCGGCGGTCTTGGTGGCTTTGGAACCGGGGGCGGCGATGGCGGTTACGGCGGCAACGCTGCCGTTTTCGGTCTCGACGGCGGCGGCTTCGGAAGCGGCGGCGTCGGCGACAGCCCCGGCAGCGACGTGAATGGCGGCGGCGGCGGGGTCGGCGGCGGTGGCGGCGGCGGCAACTCCGGCGGTGGAGGGGGTTTCGGTGGAGGCGGCGGCACCGGTGGCTTCCAAGGCGTCGGCGGCACCGGCGCCTTCGGCGGCGGCGGAGGGAGCGATGTCGGCGGCGGCAACGGCGGCTTCGGCGGCGGCGGTGGTGGCGGCACTGGAGGCGGCGGCGGTGCCGGCATGGGCGGCGCCATTTTCAACATGGGGGCCGATTCTGCCCATCCTGGCAGTGGTCGGGCTACCCTCCTCAACTGCACCCTAACCGAAAACGAAGTCGTGGGCGGCAGTGCCGATAACACGGGTGGCAGCGGCGGCAACGGACTGGGCGCCGCGCTTTTCAACCTCGACGGCCACGTCACGCTCACCAATGACACTCTGGCCGGCAACCACGGCGAACCCGGAGGCGGTACTTCCAAGGGGGTGGCCAACGGCACGGTCGTGAACGTCGCCTTCGGGAACGACATCGATACCGGCAACGTCGTTTCGGCAACGCTCACCTTGAACAACAACATTGTGGCGCAGGACGTCGGAGCCGCTCTCCTCTCTGCCCTATTCCCCGGCGGTGACGTGGCGACGGTCAACGGCAGCCACAACTTGGTCACGGCCTCTCTCGGCACGATCGGCGCGGGTGTCATCACGCTTACGGCCCAACCCCACCTTGGGCCGCTGCAAAATAACGGCGGCCTGACACCCACCATGCTGCCGCTGCCCGGCAGCCCCGTCCTCGGCGCCGGCGACCCCAGCCTCGCTCCCTCCACCGATCAGCGCGGCCAACATCGGCAGCCGGGCGGACCCACCGATCTCGGCGCCGTGCAGATCTCGACCGCCCAGGGCAGTTCATCGACGAATCCTGAGACTCCCGATGGCCCCTTGATGGCGTTCGCGTTCGGCATCGTCAACAGTCAGCTGGAAATCCTGTTCGTCGATCAGCAGGGACACATCTTCGCCGAGGCGTTCACCGTCAATAACTTCTTCAGTCCCAGTCCGGCCAGAGCCCAGTTCCTCAACACCGCCATGGTCCTGCGCAACCTGGCGGCCAGCGACGCGGGCGGGTGGTCGCCTGCCGTCGAGAGCAGCCTTGTGGACGGCAACGACCAGGATCTGCTGATGATAACGATCCCTCTGGGTTTCATGTCTCAAGCGGCCCTCAATGATGTCATTGCCGCCATCCAGGCACCGGGGGCTTAGGGGGACCAACCGCGCAGCCGGAACCACTGCCGGCCCCAATTAGCCGTGTCTAAATCGCGTCCACCCCGTAGCCGAAGTGCAACACAAACGGGAGAGATGTCGTGATCGGGCTGGCCGCCCTCCGCTAGACTAACATGGACCGGCTCAATCACCCGACGAGGATTGCTTATGGATGCGCAAGCACTGATCGCCATCGACACGGCCGACCTACCCTGGGAGGAGCGGTTCAACGAGAAGCTGGGCCGCGCCCTTTACCGCAAGAACCTCATCACCGATCCGGACACCGGCATGGAGGTCCGCCTGGTCCGCTACCCCGCCGGAGTCATCAACGTTCGGCACACGCACCCCTGCGCCTCACGGCATGTACGTGCTGGAGGGGACGCTGGTCACCCACGCCGGGCGCTACGGCCCCGGCTGCTTCGTCTGGTTCCCCGAGGGCACCGTCATGGTGCACGGCGCCTCGGCCGACAGGGACGTGACCGTGCTCTTCATCACCAACAAGCCTTTCGCCATCCACTATCAGTAGGATGCCCCTTCGCGTCTCCCGCGGAAGTCCGTGAGGCCGAGAGGCGTTGAGCACAGCGGGACGGTGTTCGTGCCTGGGACGACGAATCGCGTTCCGCACGGCCGGCGCATGTCAGGGACCGCGGTCCCCGAACACCCTCGACCCGTGAACGGTACAGCTCGGCGCGTGCGGACAGGGGCAGGGCCGAATGGCCTGTGTTACCGCACGCGGACGGTGACCGGCCTGCTCCAGTGCCCGCAGCGCCCGCTGCCGTCGCGCCAGCGGGCGCGGACCCGGTACTCGCCCGGCTCCCGGAACATCTCCGCCGGGATGTCCACCGCGCGGCCCGCTCCCCGTTCCCTCCGCCAGTAGTCCTCCAGCTCGTACCAGCCGCGCTGGCCCACGCGTCCGACTCGCCATTCCAGCGCCGCCGCCTTGTACTCGGCGGGGGAGGCGAACACCGACGCCTCGAAGTGGTACCCGCCCGCCCTCGCCCGCTCCACGGTGGGCGTAGCGGGGACCTTGTCGTCCTTCGCCTCGCGGGCCAGGTAGCCCCACCCGTAGCCGCGCGGGTCGCCGTCGTTGGGGGCGTAGTTCTTGACCGGCCGGCTGTCGGTGCAGAAATCGACGACGTACTGGCGGAACCCCGCGAAGTCGGCGGTCGCCAGCGTCCGCTTGAACCGACCGCCGAAGTAGGAGCCCTCGGCCGGGTTGACGAAGTACGCCCCCTTCGGGTTGATCCGCGGGTGGAAGTTCCACCGCGCCTCATCCAGCCGGGGCCAATCGGTGTCATACCCCTTCGGCGTCAGCGCCGCGCCGAGGTCCGCCGCCAGTTGCCCGACCTGCCCGCCGCGCTCGGAGCCGTCGGCGGCGAACAGGTCGAGGATTTCGCGCGCTCGGTTGCGGTACTCCCGCGCGATCGCCGGGTGCTCCAGGCAGCGGATCGCGTCGATGTAGCCGGGCTGGTGGTGACGGGGGACGAACATCATGTCGAGGTCCCACGGGATCGGCGCCCAATGGCCGTCGGGGCGGCGGTAGTAGCCGTGGTTGCCGTCGGGCCGCAGATCGACGTTGCCCAGCAGCCGGTTCAGCGCGTGGAAGCTGTAGTAGGCGGGCAGGTCGAGGTTGCGCCGCCACCAGTCTTCCTTCGGGCCGGACCGCATGCCGTTGAGGAATTTCTCCCACTCCTTCTGGGCGTCGGGGATCCCCTCGGGGGCGTGCTTGATGCCGCTCTGGATGCTGACCGTCAGCCCGTCCGGGAGCTTGCGGTCGGCCAACAGCTTCGGCTTCATCTCGCCCAGCACCACGTAAAGCCCCCACAGGTCGCCTGCGTACTGGTCCTTCGCCGAGACTTCCTCTGCCCCGCTGACCACCCGCCACTGCACCCACGTCGCTGGGGGGCTGGGGACGCCGGCCAGCCGGTACGCCCGCATCGACAGCACCTCGTCCAGGCCGGAGATGCCGCGGTGGACCGGCAGGTAGGGTGTGGATCCGCCGGGGTTGAGGTTGAGGCTGCCGCACGGGGCGGGAAACGGCACGCCGTCGTGATCGACGAGGGGCACCGGGTGGCCGGGGTTGAGCTTCAGCCCCCACTTGTTCTTGCCGGCGAGGTGTCGCGCTGCCCTGGCCCCGGTTGCTGTACTGGATGTGGTCGTAAACGACGCCGCGGTAGACCAGCGTGCCCTGCTGCATCTGCCTGTGGGCCGCCGGGTCCCACTGGCTCTTGGCGACGTCCTCCGCCCGCGCCAGCAGGTGCAGCGGTTGCAGCGTGCCGAGAAAGGCCGCGGAGAACGTCACCGCCGGAACCTTGCCGGGCTGGCGGGACCCGGACCACGCGGCCGGGCCGGCGTCGCACCACCACGCGAAGTTGGGACAGGGGTCGTCGGCTCTAGGCAGGCGCACCGCCTTGCCCGTGCCACCCGTGGCCGTGACGCGGTAGCGGATCAGCCAGCGGTGGCGCTGGAACGACGCCGGGACGCGGACGCTGTATACGCCGTCGCCGGCCTTCTCGTCGCCCTCCTTGCCGTCGTCGCGCATCGGCAGGTCGATCCAGTCCTTCTCGTACTGGGGGTCGGACTTGCGGACGTACTTGCCGGGCGCGACAGTTTGCAGTCTCAGGACGGGCCTGGTCAGCCCTCCCACGAGCCTGGCGGTGACCAGCACCGGCACACCGGGCTTGGGCGAGACCGGCTCGTGGCAAACGTTGCGGATCGCCGCAGGTTCGCCCGGATCGGCCGACGCCGCCCCCGTGGCCGAGGGCAGGACGGGCGCGATGACCAGGGCGAACAGGACCGGCCAGGAATTCCCCATCGTCCGACCCTCACCAGTGGCACGTTTGGAACTTGCCGAACATCCGTGAGCCTGCTGAAACCCCGCAGTGCATCACCCGTCCCTCCCCGTCGGCGCCGAGACCCTTCGCAGGAGTCCATATTTCAACATCCAGGCCAGGGTGGCCCGCCCGACTCCGTAGGACGCCCCGTGCCCACCCAGGCAGGCGTCCAGTTCGCCGACCGTCCGGGGGGTCGATGCGGCCGCGAGGACAGCCCGCAGCGCGGCCTCGTCCCCGAAGCGCCGATCACGGGCATAGCTGGTTAGCGGCAGGGCCAGGAACTGGCCGAGATCCTCCTCCGCTCCGGGGGCGGCTTCGAGCGCGTCGTCCTTGCCGAGCAGGAGGGTGGGGTAGCCCGCAAAGGACCACTCCGGGGCGGGGTAGCAGGGCGGCCTGCCGGGGGGCGGCGCGGCTGGGTTTCGGGCGACGTGAGCCTGGCGCTCGGCCTCCTGGCTGCGCCACAGCTCCTCGTAGGCCCGGATGACCCCGGCCCAGGTGAACCGCTCCAGCACGCGCTGCCGACCCGCGCCGCCCAGGCGCCGGCCCAGAGCCGGGTCGGCGAACAGGCGGGCGAAGGCCGCCGCGGCGGCGGCCGGGTCCACGACGGCGGCCTGGTTGCACTCGCCCAGGAAGGCGTCATAATCGACCGCGCCGAGCAGAAGCCGCACGGTCGCGTCGGCGGTGGCGTCCCGCAGCAGGCAGGTCGGCACGAGTAGGCCGGTTTCCCCGTCCACCACGAGGTCGCGGTAGCCGTCCCAGTCCGAGGCGACCACCGGCAGGCCGCAGGCCATCGCCTCGAGGATGACAAGCCCGAACGTCTCCTGGATGCTGTCCGCCAGCGAGGTGAAGAGGTCCGCCGCCTGCCAGACGGCGAAGCGCCAGGCGGGGTCCGTGCCGTCCACGACGCTGACCGGCACGCCGGCGCGAAGGCGCGGGCGCCGTCGAGGAAGGCTTGCAAGAGGGAGTCGTTGGCGGCCCAGCCGGACAGGATGAAGTGGGCGCGCCGACCGGTCTGCCGCGCCGCCCGGGCGACGCCCTGGAACATCGGGAAGGGGTGGGCCTTGGCGTGGGGGGTGAAGCGGCCGACGAATAGGACGGCCACGGCGTCGTCGGCGACGTGCAGCGCTGCCCGCCGGGCGGCGCGCTCCGTGGGGGTCGCGGGCCGGAAGCGCTCCGGGTTAACGCCGAGCGGGATCAGCTCCAGCCGGGGCCGCAGGGCCGGGGTTCCGCCGTGCCGGTCGCGGAGGTAATCGGCAAAGGCCCCGGTGATGGCCCGCACCATGTTCAGGACGGCGGTCGAGGTGACGACCAGGGCGTCGTAAGGCTCGTAGGGTGCGGTGACCATCTCGGCGAGGACTCGGGCGGCACCCGCCGTGCAGAGCGTGTGCGTGACTCCCGACAGGGCGAAGCTCCCGGGCGCGGCGTGGCGGCGGGCCCAGGCGAAAGCAGGGTCCGGCGGACAGGGGGTGTACAGCACGCGGGCCGGGGGCACGGGGGACAAACAACCCGGAAAGGCCGCCATCGGGACCAGGCGAAGCGGCCTCCCCCGGCGGGAGGGGTGGTTCTCGTGGAGGCGGGCGAGGGACTCCGCGCTCGCCTGGTTATAGACGACGGCGGTCAGCTCGTCCCAGTCGCCGTGGGTGAGGTAGGCGTCGAGGAATTCGCGGCCGGCGACCAGACGCCCGACCAGCCCTGCGGGAGCCTCGGCGACGGCCGGCGTCTGCCGCGCGACCTCGACGTAGGCCGAATCGTCGTACAGCAGGGCAATCGGACAGGTCGGCGCCGGCACGGTGTTCTCCTGGCCCTGAGTTAGCCGCCGACGGCCAAGCGGACGAGAACGTCGGTTCGGCCCAGCATGAACGGCTTACCGCCCGGAGGGACCAGGCACGTCCGGATCGAGACAGGCCTCGGCGCGGCAAAGCAGGTCCCGCGTTGCCTCGTCGGCCCAGGACTGCGCGCTCGCCCAGCGGAAGCCCTCTTGCAGGGCCGGGGCGCTGAGGCGGGTCAGGCGATGGTCCCAGCGGAACAGGGCGATCCCGATGGCGACGTAGTAGAGCATGCTCGCCACCTCGGGGGGAGCTGGCGCCGCCCGGATCGCCGGCTCGTCTTCGCGAACTCCTTGACCAATTCGAGCAGCGCCACGGGAGGCGCTGGGTGGCGAAGCAAGTCGCCGAAGGTAGCGACCGGCTGGCCGTCCGGCGTGCGCAGTCCCGCCAGCTTCTCCCCGATCTGGGGGTCCAGACCGGCCAGGTCGGTGTGCAGCGGCGCCGTCAGCTGATGGCGGAATATGGCAGCAAACTCCTCCGGGCGCCACAGTTCCTCGTCGTCGGCCGCACTGTCCACGAGGAGGGACAACCGGACCCAACCTGTCCGCAAGTTATCCGCGGCCGACACGGTCATCTCCTCAGCAGCTCTCCGTCACTACCTACGCCGTGCGTCGGTCGTTGCTGCGCGCGCCTTCCCCAGAATTTCCAGGAGGTCGGCCTTCAACTCCTCGACGCCATCCTCGTCCCGCGCCTCCAGCCGGAGGATCTCCTGGAGGGCACGGGCATACAGGCTCCGGGCCGTGCGCACGGCGTTGGCCACCTGACCGGGAGTCTGGTAGCCGAAGCGCCGGACCAACTCGTCATAGGAGGCCGGCTCCTCCGCCAGCAGCCGGCACTCCAGGACGCCGGCCAAGTCGGGGCGGCCGTCCCGCCGGCACTGCTCCCGCACGCGCGCCAGCACTTCCCCGAGTACCTGGTGCGCCCACGCCGCCTCGAACACCTCCGAGGGGGAATCCGCGCCCGACAATTTGTCTTCGAGGTCCTGCACGTCCGCCGACACCCAGCGTTCGGCGCTCCGCTTCACCGCGGCCCTGGCGCGGCGCTCGCTGGCGACGAAGTGGTTGAGGGCCGTCAGCACCAGCGTGCGGAATCGGCCGCGGTGCTGGTCGGCGCGAGCCAGCAGGCCGCCTGTCAGGAATCGCGCCAGGAAGAAGCCTTGGATGAGATCGTCGGCTCGATCCGCGTCGAAGCCGCGTTCGCGGGTGAGGTAGGCCCGGAGCGGCCCTCCGTAGGCGCTGGATCAACGGCCCCAGCGCCTGACGGTCTCCGGCGGCCAGGGCGCGGGCCAGGGCCGCCAGTTCGTTCCAATGGGTGCTCGGGAAGTGGATGTCCTCCTCGCCTCGTTGCCTGGTCATCGGTCGCTTCCCCCGCCTGCTGCTTAGGTCCGGGCACCTGAGCTTAATCGCGGAGCCGGTTCATGGCAAACGCAAAAAGGTCCGGGCGCAGAGTGCGCCCCCGTCCCGCGTAGGTAGTCGTAGGGTGGGCCGAGTCTTCGAGGCCCACCAGCAGGGGCGTGGCGGGCCTCGAAGACTCGGCCCACCCTACATGGCAAGCCACCAGAAACAATTACTTTACTCGCGCATGGTGCGCCCCCGTCCCGCGTAGGTACGAATGGCAGGCACCGGCGCCGCGCCGCTGGGAATGGTTGGCCGGTGGAAACGCGAACGGATACCCGTTATAGTCTATGCCGGCAGCCGGGGAGGTCCGCGCGGTGCGGGCTTCCCGCCGCCGCCAGACCGCCAGGCGGGCCCTGTACGAGGTCGCCGCCGGGAGATCCTCATGAGCACGCCCGAAACCCAGGACGGGGGCGATAAAAGCGCCCTCCCCATGAACGAGGCCGAAACCGTCACCGTACTGCCGCAAGACGGCCCCGAGGTCTCCACCGCGGAGAACGCCAGGGTCTCGACGCCCTCCCCCGAGAGGATAGCGGAGGACGTGACCGGAACGGACGTCGGGGCGACCGGGCCTTACCGGGCGGCCGGCGGCCCTTCCCTGCCGCCCATGAGCGACCCAACGAACGGTCTTCCGGGAGGGGCCGGTGCCGAGGCCATCCCCGGCCACGAGATCCTGGGCGTGCTGGGACGCGGCGGGATGGGCGTCGTCTACAAGGCCCGCCACCTCCGCCTGAAGCGGCTCGTGGCCGTGAAGATGATCCTGGCCGGCGAGCACGCCGGGCCGGAGCACGTGGCACGCTTCCGCACCGAGGCGGAGGCCATCGCCCGCTTGCAGCACCCCAACATCGTGCAGGTCTTCGAGGTCGGCGAGCACCGGGAGATGCCTTTCTTCTCCCTGGAGTTCTGCGACGGCGGCTCCCTGGCGAAGAAGCTGGCCGGCACGCCGCTGCCGCCGGCCGAGGCGGCGGCGCTGGTGCAGACGCTGGCGCGGGCCATGCAGGCGGCGCACGCCAAGGGGGTCATTCACCGCGACCTGAAGCCGGCGAACGTGCTGCTGGCCGGCGACGGCACGCCGAAGATCAGCGACTTCGGCCTGGCCAAGAAGCTCGACGAGGCGGGGCAGACGATACCCGGAGCGGTGATGGGGACGCCGTCCTACATGGCGCCGGAGCAGGCTGGTGGCAAGGACGTCGGGCTCCTGGCGGACGTTTATGCCCTGGGGACTGTTCTGTACGAATGCCTGACCGGCAGGCCGCCGTTCAAGGCGGCGACGAGCCACGACACCATTTTCCAGGTGGTGAGCGCGGAGCCGGTGGCGCCGCGGCGGGTCAACCCGGCCGTGCCCCTCGACCTGGAGACGATCTGCCTGAAGTGTCTCCGGAAGGAGCCTGGCAACCGCTACGTCTCGGCGCAGGCGCTGGCGGATGATTTGGGCAGGTTTCTGAAACAGGAGCCGATCCTGGCGCGGCCCGCCACCCGGCGGGAACGCTTCGCCAAGTGGTGCCGCCGCAACCCCCGGGTCGCCGTACTCAGTGGCATCGTCGCCTTTGCGGTCGTGGCCTATGCCATCACGGTTTCAGGACTCTCTTGGTCTCTTTACCGTGAGATCGGGCTGAAGGAACAGGCTCGCAAGGACGCGGAGACAAACGAAAAACTCGCCAACGACCAGACCCTGATCGCCAAAGCGAACGAAAAGCTCGCCAAGGAGAACGAAGACATCGCCAACAAAGGGCAATCGAGAGCCCTCGACTACGTCCTCCACCTCGGTCGAACCTGGGTTGCTCACGAACTCCGGAAACAACAAACCCTGCCCCATCCGGGCGAAGCGGAGGCCACCCGCAGGGAGAGCTTCATGCTGGTACGGAGTGCGTTGCAGGAGATGGCCCGAGATTTGAAGCTCACCCAGTTCAACAGTGTGGCCGCTCGACAGCTGGCCGGCGACTTCGCTCGTGACCTAGGCCTGCTTCGCGAGGCTTTGGCGGAATACCAGCAAGCCTACAATCACGTGAAGGGGATTACCCAGAAAGACCCCGATGACGACAAGGCCCGCGCCAACATGGCGGTCATGCTCCTGCGGCTGGGTAATATCGCCTGGGAGATGAACGGCGACCAGAGCATGGCCCGCACCTGCTTCCAGAAGGCCCGGGATTTGCGCCAGGAGATCGCCGACCACCCGCGCAAAGGGGAATTCACTGCCCTGGACAACCGCATCGCCCTGGCGTACATCGCCCTCGATCAGGGCCGCCTGGAGTTCTCGCAGGGGAAGCTCACTGCGTCCCGGGAACATTTGGCCGAAGCACTGGAAGCCCGGCGAGCCTGGGTCAAGGAGGCCACAGCGGACCAGCAGGCTATGGCCACGAGTTTTCTGTCCGAGGCTTTAATGCGGATGGGGGTGGTCCTGGCGCATCAGGGGGACCAGGAGGGCGCCAACAAGCATCTGCAGGAGGCAGTGGGCTTGAGTGAGCAAGTCGCTGAACGGGATAAAAACGACCTTACGATTCAGAAAGACCTCACGGACATCAACGGGGCCTGGGGGGACGTGCAGGCGATGCGCGGTGACTGGGAGCGCGCCTCCGCCAGCTACGCGAAGGCGTGGGAGTATGTGGTTGCGGCGAAACTGCCTGGAACCTCGGAAGAGGCGGAGGGGCAGGTGCTGCTGGCACGGACTATCGAGCGCCTCGCGGCTGCGGCCGACCAGAAGGGCGACGCGAAGGATGCCAGGGGGCGGCGTGACATGAGCCTGAAGGTCCGCGAGGCGCTGACCCGGATCGAGCCGGCTTGCGTCTCCTGGAAGGCCGCGTGGCTGCTCGCCCTGGCGCACATCGACCGGCAGGCAGACGACGAGGCGGCCACACTGGCGAAACGCGCGGCCGGCAACGGTGAGTTGCTCCTGCAACTGGCCCGGTATCACGCGGTTCGCGCCGGCAAGGCGACCGTTCCCGAACAGCGGCACACGGCCGCCGAACAGGCCCTGGTCCTGCTGGGCGACGCGGTGAAGGCCGGTTACGCCGACCGTTTCACTCTCGCCGGCGACCCCGACCTCGCCTCGCTGCGGCCAGAGGCCGGCTTTCAGGCCCTGCTGGGCCGGCTGGCCCGTTAAGCCGGCCCGGCCGGTGCTGTCGGCGCGGCGTCAGCGAAAAAGGGGGTAACGGTTGTTGCCGGTGTCGTGGTGTTGAGCGTTTCATTTCACACCCCTCACACCCCCTGAAACGCTCGCATCAGCTGTGAAACGCTCGCGCGAAATAAGCACAAGTCCTTGCCCCGGCCCGACCTGAGCGTTTCAACCACCCCCCCCGCCCGACCTGAAACGCTCGCACGGCAACGGTTGAAACGCTGCAATCCTCCGCGGCTCGCCCCGGCAGGATATCAACAAAGTAAGATTATTTCAGACTTTTCGCTTGACCCGCCTCCCCGTGTGAGCGATTCTGCATCCTTCGACCCGCGTTTTCTCCACTGGCTCAGGGCCCTTGACTCGCCGTGGTCATTGGCGCGCAGGAAGTGTGCCGACCTTGCGTAGGTAGGTGTGGGACGCGCTCGCGTCTCGGTGAGCCGCTCTCCCGGCGGGGCCAGCGGGTATTCGACTGACCGGATGACCGGCAGTCGTTAACGGGACCGCGCTGCTTCCAACGGGGGAACAGAGCGGTCTGGCTCCTGGAACCCTCCGAGGATCGCACCGATGCTGCGCTCGCTCCACCCTCGCCCGGTGTCGTACTTCTGCCACCCCTGCCGTCCGACAAGCCGGCTGCTGCCGCGCTCATCCCGCCACCTCCGGGGACACTCTTCCGCTCCCCCTCATTAACACCCCCATCGGACCCGCTTCCGCCTGATCCGTGTGAGTCGGCGCGGAGCCGGCCGCGCCGCCGTCGCGTGATCCCCGACCCTTCGTCCCCGCACGAGGCTGCCCATGCCCGCCTTCTGGTCCTTCTTCAAAGGTTGTCTGAAAAAGCAGTACCGCGGCGAGCGGCGCCCCCGCAGGCCGCAGCGCCGCAAGTTCTCTTACATCCGCCTGGGCTTCGAGATGCTGGAGGATCGGATCGTCCCGGCCAGCTACTCGTGGACGGGGGGAGCGGGCACGCTGAACTGGGCCGACGCCGGCAACTGGTCGGGGACCGTGGTTCCGGGCAGCGGGGATGACGTGACGATCAACAAGTCCGGGGTGGGCACCATCGCGATCACCGGCGCGCAGTCCGTCCGCACGTTGAACGACACGACGGCCGCCCTGTCGATTGCGTCGGGCGGCTCCCTATCCCTCGCGGCCGTCGCGGCGAGTTCCACGTTCGGCCAAAACGTGACCGTGCAGTCGGGAGGAGCGCTGTCGGTCGGGGCCGGCGCCAGTGTGCTCTTGCAGCCCAACGTGACGTTGACCGATAGCGGCACGATGACGATGGCGTCGGGGGACACCCTGAGCCTGAGCAGCAACTATCCGGGCGGCACGCAGCTGGTGGTCAACGGCACCCTCAGCCTCAGCGGTGACACCGTCAACGCGCCGGGGCAGGGCTACGGCGGCGTCGCCCTCACCGTCAACAGTGGCGGCGAGCTCACTGCCAGCAACACCACCTTCTCCCTGAGCACCGTGACGCTCGCCGCCGGCTCGGTGTTCAACCCGGGCGACCTGTCCAACGACGCCTTCGCCTGCCCGCTGTACCTGCCCATCACCGACGTGCCGCTGCTCTCCGCCGCGGGCGGCGGCGCCGACAACCAGAGCTTCCAGGACATCGACATCCTCCCCGGAACCCTGGCCAGCGGGACGGTGGCGCTGGAAGCCATCGGCAGCGTCTCCACCGCGAACCTGCGCTACGTCTTCCCCGGCGCCTTCACGGTGGCGGCCGGCGCCACGCTGTCGGTCGGCCCCAACGTGCCGGTGCTGGTGCAGCCGGGGGTGACGCTGACCGACAGCGGCACGATGACGATGGCGTCGGGGGACACGCTGACGCTGAGCAGCAACTATCCGGGCGGCACGCAGGTGGTCGTCAACGGCACCCTCAGCCTCAGCGGTGACACCGTCAACCTGTCCGGCCAGGGCTACGGCAACGACAACCTCACCGTCAACTCCGGCGGACGCCTGATCGCCAGCGGCACCACCTTCGCGCTGTCGCAGGTGACGCTCGCCGCCGGCTCGGTGTTCAACCCGGGCGACCTGTCCAACGACGCCTTCGCCTGCCCGCTGTACCTGCCCATCACCGACGTGCCGCTGCTCTCCGCCGCCGGCGGCGGCAGCGACAACCAGAGCTTCCAGGACATCGACATCCTCGCCGGCACCCTGGCCTCCGGGCAGTCGGTGGCGCTCAACGCCATCGGGACCGTCTCCACCGCCGGCCTGCGCTACGTCTTCCCGGGCGCCTTCACGGTGGCGGCCGGCGCCACGCTGACGGTCGGCCCCAACGTGCCGGTGCTGGTGCAGCCCAACGTGACGCTGACCGACAGCGGCGCCATGTCGCTGGCCAGCGGGGACACGCTGACCTTGAGCACGAACTACCCCGGCGGCGCGCAGGTGGTGGTCAACGGCACGCTGGCGGCCAGCGGCGCCACCTTCAACCTGGCCGGGCAGGGCTATGGCGGCGACGCCCTCACCGTCAACTCCGGCGGACACTTCACCCCCCGCGGCTGCGCCCTGGACCTGCCCCTGTTCCTGCCCGCTGTCAACGTGGCGGACCTGGGCGGCGCCGGCGACAACCTGCGCTTCCAGGACATCGACATCCTCCCCGGCACGCTCGGCAGCGGCCAGAGCGTCGCGCTGGACGCCATCGGCACCGACACCAGCAAGCTGCGCTACGTCTTCACCGGCGCCTTCACCATCAACCCCGGCGCCACGCTCACGGTCGGCCCCAACGTGCCGGTGCTGGTGCAGCCCAACGTGACGCTGACCGACAGCGGCGCGATGAGCCTGGCCTCCGGCGACACCCTGAGCCTGAGCAGCAACTACCCGGGCGGCACGCAGGTGGTGGTCAACGGCACCCTCAGCCTCAGCGGTGACACCGTCAACGCGCCGGGGCAGGGCTACGGCAACGACAACCTCACCGTCAACTCCGGCGGACACCTCACCGCCAGCGGCACCACCTTCTCCTTGAGCACCGTAACCCTGAGTTCCGGCTCGACCGACACCATCCAGGTCGATGCCTTCTCCTGCACGCTCGCGATCGACAGCGGGGCGACGCGCACCATCAACCAGAACGACCTGAGCAACGTCCCCGGCAACAACAACGGCATCGTCGCCACGGGCAGCCCCGCGGCCACCATCGACCTGACGAACAATTTCTGGGGCACGGGGGCGACGGCCGCGCAGATCGCGGCCAAGATCAAGGACCACGTCACGGACGCCACCCGCCCGACCGTGCTTTACCAGCCCTACCTGAGCAACGAGCCGACCCAAACCACCGCGGCGCCGGTGAGCACGCTCTACAACACCGCGGCTCAGAATATCACCCTCAGCGCCACCGTGATCTACGCGGGGGGGAACATCAACCAGGGGACGGCAACCTTCACCGTCCTGAGCGGTACCACGGTCATCGGGACCCCGGTCACGGTGAACGTCACCAACGGCGTCGCCACCGCCACCTACACCCTGCCCGCCGCCACCGCCCCCGCCACCTACACCATTCAGGCCGTCTACAATGGCACGAGCCTTTTCGCCGGCTCCAGCGACACAAGCCACCTGCTGACGGTCCGCGCCGCCTCGACCACGACCGCCGCCGCCAACGCCTCGACTACCTACAGCACCGCCAGCCAGTCGGTGCCCGTCAGCGCCACCGTCACCAGCGCGGCCGGGACGGTCAACGCGGGGATCGTGACGTTCACGATCCTCAACGGCAGCACACCGGTCGGCAACCCGGTCACGGCCAACGTCACTAGCGGCTCCGCATCGACCAATTACACCCTGCCGGCCGGGACGTCGGGAGGCACCTATACGCTTCAGGCCGTCTACAACGGCACCGCCAGCTTCCCCACCTCGACCGACACCAGCCACACCCTGACCGTGAACCCGGCGGCCACCACGACCGCGGGGGTCACGGCCGGGGCCGTGTTCAGCGCGGCGAGCCAGGCCGTCGCCCTCAGCGCCACGGTCAGCAGTCCGGCCGGCACCGTGAACGGCGGGACGGTAACGTTCACGGTCCTGAACGGCAGCACCGTCGTCGGCACCGCGCAGTCGGCCAGCGTGGTGAACGGCGCCGCCGGCGCCAACTACACCCTGCCCGCCGGCCTCGCCGACGGCAGTTACACCATCCAGGTCGCCTACGCCGGCAGCACCAACTTCACCGCCAGCGCGGACAGCAGCCATTCGCTATTTGTGGGCACAATCATGTGGGTGGCCCCCGGCGGCGGCAGCTGGGACACCGCGAGCAACTGGTCGGCAAACCGCACGCCCACGGCGACCGACGACGTGGTCATCGTCCGGCCCGGCGCGACGGTGACCAAGAGCGGCGGCAGCGTCACCGTGCAGAGCGTGATGAGCACGGCCGCGCTGTCGTTCTCCTCAACGTCCATGACCCTCACCGCCGGCCAATCGCAGTTCCAGGCCGGGCTGACGCTGACTTCCGGCGCCTTTAATTTCAACGGCGGATCGATCAGCGGGACCGTGACGCTCAACGGCTCGGCGCTGGCGATTGGCTCCGGCTCGACGGGCGGCGAACTTCGTCCTCGAAGGGTCGGACACCCTCAGCGGCAACGTGGCGGCGGGGCAGACGCTCTGGGTCCAGGGCAACGATGTCATCAACAGCAATGCCACACTCACCTTGGTCGGGAACGTCACCAACCACGGCACGATCCTGCTGCAGTCGCAGACCTTCAACTACATCGACACGCTGGCGACCGGCAGCAACACTTTCACCAACGCCGCCGATGGCATCATCCGGGTGGGTTACGGCAGCGCCGGGGGGCGCACCATCACCGGCACGCTGGTCAACCAAGGGCAGATCGACGTCGATAGCAACTCCTACATGACCATCCAGGGGACGTACTACGCGGCGGGCGGCAGCATCAGCGGTCCCGGCTACCTGCTCAACACGGCGCTGTACGTCACCGCCAGCCCAAGCGCGCCGACGACCATCCTGATCGAGGGTTCGGGCGACACGCTGGAGACGGACAACCTGGCCAACACGACGCTGTGGGTACAGGGCAACGACTACCTCAACCAGGACGCCACCCTCAACGTCGCCGCGGGTTTGACCAACCACGGCACGATCCTGCTGCAGTCGCAGACCTTCAACTACATCGACACGCTGGCGACCGGCAGCAACACCTTCACCAACGCCGCCGATGGCATCATCCGGGTGGGTTACGGCAGCGCCGGGGGGCGCACCATCACCGGCACGCTGGTCAACCAAGGGCAGATCGACGTCGATAGCAACTCCTACATGACCATCCAGGGGACGTACTACGCGGCGGGCGGCAGCATCAGCGGTCCCGGCTACCTGCTCAACACGGCGCTGTACGTCACCGCCAGCCCAAGCGCGCCGACGACCATTCTCCTGGAAGGCTCCGGCGACACGCTGGAGACGGACAACCTGGCCAACACGACGCTGTGGGTACAGGGCAACGACTACCTCAACCAGGACGCCACCCTCAACGTCGCCGCGGGTTTGACCAACCACGGCACGATCCTGCTGCAGTCGCAGACCTTCAACTACATCGACACGCTGGCGACCGGCAGCAACACCTTCACCAACGCCGCCGATGGCATCATCCGGGTGGGTTACGGCAGCAGCGGGGGGCGCGCCATCACCGGTACGCTGGTCAACCAGGGCCAGATCAACGTCGATAGCAACTCCTACATGACCATCCAGGGGACGTACTACGCGGCGGGCGGCAGCATCAGCGGTCCCGGCTACCTCCTGAACACGGCGCTGTACGTCACCGCCAGCCCGTCCTCCCCAACGACCATTCTCCTGGAAGGCTCCGGCGACACGCTGGAGACGGACAACCTGGCCAACACGACGCTGTGGGTACAGGGCAACGACTACCTCAACCAGGACGCCACCCTCAACGTCGCCGCGGGCCTCTCGAACAACGGCACCATCCTGTTGCAGTCCGCCACCTTCAATTACATCGACACGCTGGCCATCAGCGGCACCTTCACCAACGCATCCAGCGGCCTTGTCCAGACCAGCGCGGGTACGGGCGGTGGCCGCACCATCACCGGCAGCCTTATCAACGCCGGCACCGTCAACTTCGACACCAACACGACCCTCGGCAGCAGCGGCGCGAAGCACAGCAACTACGGCCTTGTCAGCATCGCCGGCTCCACCGTGACCGTGGTCGGCACCTCGTTCACCAACAATATCGGCGGCCTCATCAGCGGCGACGGCACGTTTAACACCTCCGGTGTCAGCTTCGTCAACAACGGCATCCTCGACCTGTCCCGTCCCAGCATCCTCGGCGTGGACGCGGAACAGACCTTCGTCGCGATCACCTACGATGACGCCGGCGCGATGAACGCGGCGACGGTCACGAACCCGGCGAACTACAAGCTCCTGGGCAGCGGCGGCGACGGCATCTTCGGCAACGGCAACGACGTCGATGAGTCCGGACTCATCTCGCAGGTCACCTACAACGCCGCCACGAAGACGGCGACGCTTCAGCTCTCCAGCCTGTTGCCGCCCGACGTCTACTGGGTGGAAGTCAACGGCAGCGCCGTCCTCGATGGCTCGGGCACGCCGCTCCTGGCCGGGCAGACCGATCTCGTCAACCGGGTCGTGGGCCTGTTGCCGGCCGTGGTTTCGGTGAGTCTCGACCCGGCGAGCGATTCCGGACTGCCGAACCACCCCGGGGACACCCACGTCACGACGCCGACGTTCGACTTCCAGGTCAACCAGGCCGGCACGCTCGCCGTGGACTTCGACGGCAACGGCACGACCGACGCCACCCTCTCGGTGCCGGCAGCCGGCACGTATCAGCTCACGGCTCCGAACCTGGCGGACGGTACTTACACCGCCCTGGCAACGTTCAGGGCCTCGACGGGGGTAAGCAGCCAGAATTCGACCACCTACACCATCGACACGGTCCCGCCGTCCGTAACGTCGCTGACCCCCAGCGGGCCGGTCTACACCAGCATCTCCCAGGCGACAGTCACTTTCAGCGAGCCGGTGGACTTGGGCACCTTCACTCCGTCGGCCATCACGCTAACCAGCCCCGCCGGCACCGTCGCCGTGACGCAGCCGCAGCTGATTTCGGGCACGACGTACCGCATCAGCTTCCCGCAGCAAACGGCCCAGGGAACGTACACGCTGGCCATCGCGTCCAGTGTCACCGATTACGCCGGCAACGCGATGCAGCAGCCCTTCACCGGGTCGTTCACGGTCGGCCTGCCCGACCTGGCCGTTACCGCCACCCAGACGCCGTCCTCGGGGGTCGAAGGGGCCAGCACCCCCGTCTCCTGGACCGTCACCGACCTGAGCATGACCAACCCCGCGGTCTCGACCTGGACGGACGCCGTTTACCTGAGCACCCACCCCACGCTCGACAACACGGCCACCCTGCTGCTCGGCGTGGCGGCACCGCCCTCGTCGCCGCTCGCGGCGGACGGTAGCTATACGCGCAATGAGTCGGTCATCCTCCCCACGAACATCCCAACCGGGGCCTATTACCTGCTGTTCGCGGCCAACGCCAACGGCGGCCAGCTCGAATCCGACGCGGGGCAGGACGCCAACGACGTGGTCGCCGACCCGATCACCCTTTACCAGGGGACCACCACAACCACCGCCGCCTCCGCCTCGGTCCCTTACGCCGTCGGCAGCCAGTCGGTGTACCTGAACGCCTCGGTCACCAGCTCGGGCGTCGCGGTCAAGGAGGGGACCGAGACGTTCACCCTCCAGAGCGGCAACACCGTCATCGGCAGTCCCGTCACCGTCAACGTCAGCAACGGTGCCGCGCCCGCCACCTACACCCTGCCCGCCGGGACCCCCGCCGGCACCTACACCATCCAGGCGGTCTACAACGGCACCAGCAACTTCGCCGGCTCGTCGGATACCAGCCACTCTCTGACCGTCAAACCGGCCTTCACCACGACCAGCGCCCCAACACCCTGGTCAGTTACAGCGCTACCGACCAGACCGTATCCCTGGGCGCCTCGATCACCAGTCCGGCGGGCACGGTGAACGAGGGGACCGAGACGTTCACCCTCCTCAGCGGTGGCAAGACACTCGGCAGCCCGGTCAGCGTCGGTGTCACCGGCGGCGCTGCCTCCGCCACTTACACCCTGCCCGGCGGGACACCGGATGGCACCTACACCATCCAGGCTGTCTACACCGACCCCGGCAACTTCGCCGGCTCGACGGACACCAGCCACTTCCTGACCGTCGGCCCGGCCGCCACCACGACCGCGGCCGCCACCGTCTCGACCAACTTCAGCGCGTCCAGCCAGACGGTGGCCCTCAGCGCCACCGTCACCAGTCCGGCCATTCCTGTCAACGAGGGGAGCGTGACCTTCACGGTCCTGAGTGGCGGCACCGTCCTCGGCACCGCGCAGTCGGCCAACGTGGTGAACGGAGCCGCCAGCGTCAACTACACGCTGCCCGCCGGCCTCGCGGACGGCATCTACACCATCCAGGCCGCCTACGCCGGCACCGACCATTTCGACGCCAGCACCGACAGCAGCCAGGATCTCCTGGTGGGTACCATTATCTGGGTGTCCCCGACCGGCGGAAGCTGGGACGATCCGAACAACTGGTTGCCGCATCGCCTTCCGACGGCGACCGACGAGGTGGTCATCCCCGTGGCCGGCCTGACCATCACGAAAACGGGCGGCAGCATCGACGTGCTGAGCGTAAACAGCCAGTCCGCCCTGTCCCTCTCCGGGGCGTCGCTGACGGTCACGAGCGGGGCGTCGCAGATCGCCGCACTCACCATGACGGGTGCTTCCGCGCTGACGGCCCAGGGGGCGGGGACCACGGTCGCGGTCACGGGGACGACCGTCCTCGACGGGGCCAGCGTCACCGCGACCGGAGGCGCCCAGATCAGCCTGCCGGAAGTGACGAGCTTGAACGACTCCGCGGCCGGGCTTTCAAACACCGTCAGCGCCGTGTCTGGCGGAGTCGTCAGTCTGCCGAACCTGGCCACCATCACCGTCACGGGTTGGGGCAGCACGGCCAACCTGCTGGCCGACGGCGCCGGCAGTCTCCTCGACCTGCCCGTCCTGACCACGGTCAGCGGAACCAGCAGCCTGACCGTGGCCCACCAGGGCACCGTCAACGCCCCGGTGCTGACCTCCCTCGACGGCACCCGCATCACCCTCGACGGCACCGGCACCCTGCCCACCGCCCAGGTCGGCACCCTCACCGGCGGCCAACTGACAGTTAGCGGAGGCAGCTACGACTTCCGCGGCCTCACCCACCTGGATAACACCGGCGTCTCGGTCAGCGGCGGCACCACCGTCAGCCTGGCGGGCGTGACGAGCGACCAGCTGGGCGACGGCACCCTCCAGGCGTCGGGGGCCGGCAGCGTGCTGGTGCTGCCCAACCTGACCGTGTTGAGCGACACCACCGCGGGCGACAGCGGTTCCGTCCAGGCCCTGTCCGGCGGCGAGGTCAACCTGCCGGGCCTGCTGGCCATCAGCGTCAGCCCCGCCAGCACGGTCGGCCTGCGGGCCGACGGCACCGGCAGTCTCCTCAACCTACCGGTCCTCGACGGCATCAGCGGTCCCAACAGCCTGACCGCTACCAACCAGGGCACCATCGCCGCCCCGCTGATGACCACGCTGGCCAACACCACCCTCACGCTCGACGGCAGCAGCCCCCTGCCCGCGGCGCAGCTCGTCTCCTTCACCGGGGGGCAACTCGACCTCTCCGCCGCCTACGACTTCAGCAAGCTGACCGACCTCGACGGCTCCTCCGTCTTCGTTAGCGGCGGGGTGAGCCAGTCGCTCCCCGGCGTGACCAGTTACCAGCCCGGCACGGCCACCCTGCAAGCGTCGGTGGCGGGCAGCACTCTGACGCTGCCGAACCTGAAGCAGTTGACCGAATCCGACGCCAACACGACCTGGACCGTCCGCGCGGTGTCCGGCGGCGAGGTCAGCCTGCCGGACCTGGCCAGCGTCCGCGCCACCGGCAGCGGCAGCGCGGCCGACCTGTCGGCCGACGGCAGCGGCAGCACCCTCAACCTGCCCGACTTGACGACCCTCGGCGGCGACAGCGGCACCACTTCCTCCCTCACCCTCAGCAACGGCGCCTCCGCGAACGTCAGCCCGGCCGGTCTCGCTGTCAGCACCGCCCTCGTCGAGGTCGGCTCGGGCGCCACGCTCACTGGCCCGCTGACCCTCAACGCCGGCGGCGTCCTCGGCGGCCAGGGCACCGTCCAGGGCAACGTCGTCAACAGTGCCGGCACCCTCGCACCGACGACCCCCGGCGCATCATCATCAACGGCGATTACCACCAGGGTCCGGGCGGCACTCTCGCTCTCCAGATCGAGGGCACGACCCCCGGCACCGAGTACGACCAGCTGGTCATCAGCGGAACCGCCTACCTCGACGGCACCCTCGCCGTCACCTACCTCAACGGCTACCAGCCGCAGGTCGGCGACAGCTACCAGGTGATGACCTACGCCGCGGTCGTCGGCGACTTCGCCAAATTCCAGCAGCCGGACATGACCCTCGCCGAGGAC
Source organism: uncultured Planctomycetota bacterium (assembly GCA_963767535.1). Lineage (GTDB taxonomy): Bacteria > Planctomycetota > Planctomycetia > Gemmatales > Gemmataceae > JAJPHU01. The sequence goes on along the minus strand of CAVYEC010000002.1, from coordinate 1,078,711 downwards.
CTGACGCCCGCGTCCCTGTTCCTCTTGGCCGACACCATCCCCGTCACGACGACCGCCGACAGCGGTCCCGGCTCGCTCCGCCAGGCGATCCTCGACGCCAACGGCCGATCCGGCCCCACGCTCCTCTACTTCCAGCTGCCGGGAAGTGGGGTGCAGACGATCGCGCCCTTGTCGGCGCTGCCGGTCATCACCGCACCGGTCCTTATCGACGGCACCACTCAGGCGGGCTACGCTGGCACGCCGATCGTCCGACTGGACGGCAGCGCGTCGGGTGGCGCCAACGGGCTGGTCCTGACCGGCGGGCAGAGCACCGTCCGCGGCCTGGCCATCGGCGGCTTCCACGACGCCATTGTCCTGTCCGGCAACGGCAACGACATCGTGCGGGGCAACTACCTCGGCGTGGACACCGACGGGACCACGGCCTTCGCCAACAGCGGGGCCGGCGTGCGCCTGACCGATTCGTCGAACAACGTGGTCGGCGGCGCCGGGCCGGGGCAGGGCAACACGATCGCCAACAACGCCGGGGCGGGGATCGCCGTGACCGGCGCCTCGACCGGCGACGCCCTGCGCGGCAACGTGCTGTACGCCAACGGCGGTCCCGGCATCGACCTGGGCGACAACGGCCACACGCCCAACGACTCGCTCGGTCACAGCGGGCCGAACGCCTACCTCAACTTCCCGGTGCTAACCAGCGCCACGCTCGGCCAGACCACGGTCGTTCAGGGAGAGCTGCTCTCAGGCCCATTGAAGACCTACATTCTCGACTTCTATGCCAGCCCCGTCACCGAGTCGGACGGCAGCGCCGGGCCGGCCGCTACCTCGGCTCGGTCCAGGTCAGCACCGACGCGACAGGCAAGGCCGCGTTCAACGTCCCGCTCAGCGCGGCTACCGGCCCCGGCGAGTACGTGACGGCCACGGCCACCGACCCGTCGGGCGACACCTCGGAGCTGGCCGACCCGCTGCAGGGCGCCAACTATAACCCCCCGCCGGGCGTGGCCATCACCGGGCCGTCGAGCAGCCCCATCGGCATGCCCGTGGCCTTCCAAAGCCAGGTCAGCGATCCCGCCACCGGCCGGACGTTCACCTACCTATGGAGCGTCACGCAGACCGGCAACCCGTCGTTCCAGCTGCCCGGCGACGCCGTCGTCACCGAGCCGAACTTCACCTTCACGCCCCAGGCGCTGGGGACCTATGACGTCACGCTGGTGGTCACCGACAACCTCGGCGCCACCGGCCAGTCGTCGTTCGTGCTGAACGTCACCCCCCAACCGGTGTTGGTGGCGCTAACCGGCAGCCCGATCGCCGCCACGCCGTTCACCACCGTCACGCTGACCGGCACCGTCGAGACGGCGCCGGGCACGTCCCTGACCGGCACGCCGGCCTGGAGCGCGACGCTGAACGGCCAGCCGTTCGCCCTGCCGCCCGGCGGGAAGGACGCGGCCGGCCAGCCCACGCTCTCGTTCGAGGTCCCCGGCCCCGGTACCTACTCCGTCACCCTCAGCGCCGCCAACAACACCGGCGGCACGGGGTCCAGCACCTTCACGGTCGTGGCCACCAACGGCGTGGCGATCGTGGGGCTGCCGGCCAACAGCCGGCCGACCGTGCCCCTGAACCTCAGCGCCACCGTGGACGACCCCAACCTGGTCGGGCCGCTGACCTACGACTGGTCCGTGACGCACAACGGCAGCCCCTTCGCGTCCCACAACGGGACCGACCCCACCTTCGGTTTTACGCCGGATCTGGCGGGGACCTTCGCCGTTTCCGTCACCGTCACCGACGCCGACGGCCGGATGGTGTCCGCGTCGGCCTCGACGGTCGTCCCCAGCGTGCTGGCTATCCTCGGCGTGCCGGACAAAGCCTTCACGGGCCAGACCGTGGCGCTACAGGCCACCGGCTTCGCCCCGGCGCCGGCCGCGGCGGTCCACTGGGCCGTCCTCGACGCAGCCGGCCACGCGGTCGCCTTCGGGACCGGGGCCGACTTCTCCTACGTGCCGATCGACCACGGCGTCGATCTCATCACGCTGACCTCGCCGACGCAGGCGACCAGCGCGACACTGCCCATCTTCGTCCCCAGCTTGACCGTCGCGGTGTCCGGCAACCCGACGCCCCCCCAGGGCAGCCCGCTGACGCTCACGGCCAACCTGACCGGCGCGACGGCCGGGGCCACCTACACCTACGCCTGGACGATCACCGACGGCAACGGTCAGGTTGTCGCCTCCGGCCCCGGCACGCCGCAGGGCGCCACCCGGGGCACCTTCACGTTCACCCCATCCCTCCCAGGGCCTTACGCGGTCAAGGTGACCGTGCTCGGCAGCGACTTTAGTTACGGGGCGGCCACGTCGTCCTTCACGGTCCTCGACGTGCCGCCGACGGTGACCCTCGGCGGGACGCCGGCCGGGGCCGTCCCCGAAGGGACGTTCCTCCACCTCGTCGCCCTGGCCAACGACGCGGGCGGCACGTCCGACGTGCTGCGCTTCGCCTGGGCCGTCACAGGCCCCGACGGCTTCAGCCGAGCCGGCACCAACTCGACGCTCGACTTCGTGCCGGTCGAGCCGGGCGCCTACCCGGTCACGGTCACGGTGACCGACTCGAGCGGCCAGTCCGCGACGACCTCCACGAACCTCACGGTGACCCACGTCCAGCCGGTCGCGGTCATCAGCGCCGGCCCGGGTACGCACATCGACCCGGTCACGGGGGTGGCCACCATCCAGGTCCTGGCCAACGTGCCCGACCCCGGCTCCGACGGCGACAACTTCCAGTACAGCTGGCTCGTCACCGACGACAACCGGGGCGGAGCCGTGGTCGCCCAGCAGTTGCCGGGCGTCACGAACAGCCCGTCGCTGACCTTCAGCGGCCCCTCCGCGGACAACTACACGCTGACACTGCGCGTGACCGATGACGACGGCGGCGACGCGACGGTGATCGTGCCCATCCGGCTCGGCGTGACCTCGACGGTCACGCTCACCAACGGGAACGTGCCCGCGAACGCCGCGCTGGTGCTGGGCGTGGCCTACAGCGGCACGAAGATCGACGCCAGCGGGCTGAGCGTTCCGTTCACGGGTTTGGCCCTGGGCAGCCACGACACGCTGATCGGCGGCGCCGGGCCGAACGTCCTACAGGGCGACTCGGGCTTCAACCTGCTCGTAGGCGGCACCGGCTCGAACACGATGTACGCCACGGGCGGCGACACGATGGTCGGGGGCGGCGGCACCGGCACCGACCTGTTCGCGCTGATCCCACCGCCGGCCGACGCGCCGGCCGCGCCCATCTCGCTGCAGCCGGACGCCACCCGGCAAAGCACGCTCAGCTTCGCCCAGGCCGCCACCGGCGTCTCGTTCAACGCGACGCTGACCGGCGGGCAGGAACAGGCCCTGGCCACGGGCGACCTCCTCGAACTGTTCGGGGCCCTCCAGTCGGTGGTCGGCTCGTCGGGCAACGATTCGCTGGTGGCCGGCAACGGCTCGACCGTGTTCGGCGGCGGCGGCAACGACACCCTGGTGGCCTCCGGCGGCTCGAACATCGCCCTAGTGGCCGGCAGCCAGGCCGACCTGCTCACCGCCCAGGGCAGCGCCGACATCAACCTCTTCGGCACCAGCGGCAGCAACCCCGTCGTCACGCCGGAGACGGGGACGCCGATCACCCTGTTCGGCGGCAGCGGGCAGAGCTTGCTCATCAGCAATAACAGCAACAACGTCTCCATGATCGGCGGCAGTGGCGCCACGACGCTCAGCGCCAGCGGCGGGACCAACATCACGCTGTTTGGAGGCGCGGGCAATTCGCGGTTGACCTCCACCAACGCCAACAACGTCTCCATGAACGGCGGCAGCGGCCCGGCCACCCTCGCCGCCGTCGGCGGCACCAACATCACGCTGTTCGGCGGCAGCGGCAACTCGCAACTGACCTCGTCCAACGCCAACAATGTCTCCATGATCGGCGGCAGCGGCAACGCCACCCTGGCGGCCAGCGCCGGGACGAACATCACGCTGTTCGGCGGCAGCGGCAACTCGCAACTGACCTCGTCCAATGCCAACAACGTCTCCATGATCGGTGGCAGCGGCACCACGACGCTCAGCGCCAGCGCGGGGACGAACGTCACTCTGTTTGGAGGCGCGGGCAACTCGCAGTTGACCTCCACCAACGCCAACAACGTCTCCATGATCGGCGGCAGCGGCAACGCCACCCTGATGGCCAGCGGCGGGACGAACATCACGTTGTTCGGCGGCGCCGGCAATTCGCAGTGTAACGCCCCGGCGAATCACGTCGCTCGTCGGCTGGTAGCGCACGGGGCTTGGACCCACTGATCGTAGACCAGCGGGTTTGAAGCGCGTTGATGGATCGAGGTTTACTTGTCGGTCGCATCTCGGACGAGTTGACCTCGCGCCCGCTTCAATAGCCAACGATCCGGCAACCAGTCGAGCAGTTGCTCCGCCGTCGGCGTCTCGCCCAACGCGAACAACCCCGGCAGTGCGTCGCGGAGGTACGCGAACGGGTCGATCCCCAGATGCTTGCAGGTGCCGACGGCGGAGTACAACACCGCTGCCGTCTGCCCGCCCACTTCGCTTCCGATGACGCCCCAGGCATTACGGCCCAGTGCGATCACGCGAAGCGTTCTTTCGCTCAGGTTGTTGTCCAGCGCCAGGAAGCCCTGTTCGAGGTATCGCTTCAACGCATCCCAGTTGTTCCAGGCGTACCCGATCGCACTCCCCAACGGCGACTTCGGCAACACGCCTGGCTTCTGCTCGTCGAGCCACATCAACAGTTCTCCCCACACCGGCTCGGCGTCGCGTTGCCGCAATTGGCGACGTTGCTCTTCACGCTGCTGGCGCTGGTCCCGTTGCGCAGGTCGTCCGAGGGCAGCAGCAACGGCGGCAACGACCGTTCGACGGCGTACAAGCGACCGATCATCTCCAGCGCCTTGCTCGCCCGTTCGTCGCCAGCGTCGCCGGCGGCCACGAACTTGCGCCGGGCATGAGCGACGCAACACACGTGCTTCACCCGGCCGTCGCGGTAAAGCCCCTCATACTGGGCCAGCGCGTCCGCCTGCAAGTAACCCGCGTACCCGGCCAGGAACCGCTCCGGCCCTTGGGCCGTGTAGTCACTGGTAAAGTCGAACAGCACGTACGGATAGTCCGCGTCCCCGATGCACGTCCACAGGTGCGCCTTCTTGGTGCGATTCGAACCAGGCACCCGCAACTTCACACCGGTGTCGTCGCCGTGGATCACACGCGACAGCAGCAACCGCCGATGCATCAACTTGTAGAGCGGCGTCAATAACTCCGACGCCCGGAACAGCCAGTCACCCAGCGTCGAGGACGCGATCGTCACGCCCGACCTCGCCAGTTGGCCGGCGAGTCGATGCACGGGCGTGTGGTCGGCGAACTTGGCGGTGACGACGTGGGCCAACAGCCCCGGACCGCACAACCCCTTTGCAATCGGGCCGACCTGAGCGGGGCCAGCGGTCTGGAGGCGTTGCTCGCCCGGCACGGTCTGGGGATTGCAGTGCCGGCAGGCGTAACTCTTCTTGACGGTGCGGAGGACGAAAAACCGAGCGGGTTCCAGGTCCAGTTGCTCGGTGGTCTGCTCCCCGATGCACGCCCGCGACCGACCGCAGCACGGGCACAACTTCTGGGCCTCGGTCAGGTCGTGGATGACCTCGCGACGTTCGAGATGTTCGGGCAGCGGCGAGCGTCCGTGTTCATCGCGCCGGGGCGGCGGCTCCCCGGCGGCGGTCGTGGGCGGTGGTGGGCGGCATCGCTGCGGCGACCAAATCGGTGCTTCAGGGCCGCGTCCAGTTTGGCCGTCAGTTCGGCGATCCGGGCTTCGAGTTGCTGGTTGCGGGCCAGCAACTCCCGCACCATCGCCTGGAGCGTGGGAACGTCGGCCGGCAGAGAGGAATCGACCAGTGGTGCTGCGGCATCCATGCCCTTTGAACACCGATCAGGCCGGCGGGTAGCGCGAAGATTTTGCTTCGGGTGGAGAGAAGCGTTTGAAGCGTCGGACGCGGGACAGGTCGATGCCGTCGAGGATCATGGCGAACTGGGCGGCGGTCAGTTCGATCCCGGCGGCCGTGGCTTCAGGGAAGTGGTAACGCCCGGCTTCCAATCGCTGGCACCACAGACACAAACCATGACCGCCCCAGTACAGAACCTTGACCCTGTCGGCCGAGCGATTGGTGAACACGAACAGGTGGCCCGAGAGCGGATCGGCGGAGAGTTGGGTGCGGACCAACTGGGACAAGCCGTCGAATCCCAGGCGTAGATCAACGGCGGAGGCGAACCAGAGTTTGGTGGTAGGTGGAACGGTCAACATGGTCGCTCCTCCAATCCGCGAGGATCGCGACGAGGAGTTCCGGGCGGACATCGGCGGGGAACCGAACAACGGCCCCGGATGGGAGGGCCAGTTCGATGGGCGTCGCGGGGGCGGGAGGTGGTGTGAGGCGGATGGGCACCACCTTCGGTTCGTTTGGGGTGGGCATGGACGGTTGAGCGAGCCGTCGGCGCCACAGGTAGAAGTTGGACTCGGACACGCCTTCGGTGGCGCAGAACGCGACGACCGTACGGTTGCCGGCCGCGAAGCGTTCGAGGCGTTCGGTCCAGCGCTGGGTTGCAGCGGCGTCAGAACGGGAGCGAGAGGACAAGGCGGACATGGTGACATCCTCCGAAAAAGGGAACGGATGCCATCCACCATAAATCACATGTCAATCACGTGATCCGCCGGGGCGTTACTTCGCAGTTGACCTCCACCAACGCCAACAACGTCTCCATGAACGGCCTCAGCGGCAGCGACACGCTGACGGCCAGCGGCGGCACTCAGATCACCCTCTTCGGCGGCACCGGCAACGACCTGTTGCAGGCCAGCGGCGTGACGCAGGCGGTGCTCGCCTCCGGCAGCGGCGATACGCAGCTGAAGGTCAGCGACAGCACCCAGGTGACCCTCTTCGGCGGCTCGGGCAACTCGCAGCTAACCTCCACCAACGCCAACAACGTCGTTATGAGTGGCGGCAGCAGCCCGGCCACCCTCGCCGCCGTCGGCGGCACCAACATCACGCTCTTTGGCGGCAGCGGCAACTCGCAGCTAACCTCCACCAACGCCAACAACGTCGTTATGAGTGGCGGCAGCAGCCCGGCCACCCTCGCCGCCGTCGGCGGCACCAACATCACGCTCTTTGGCGGCTCGGGCAACTCGCAGTTGACCTCCACCAATGCCAACAACGTCTCCATGAACGGCGGCAGCGGCAACGCCACCCTCGCCGCTGTCGGCGGGACGAACATCACGCTGTTTGGAGGCGCGGGCAATTCGCAGTTGACCTCCACCAACGCCAACAATGTCTCCATGAACGGCGGTAGCGGCCCGGCCACCCTCGCCGCCAGCGGCGGCACCAACATCACGCTCTACGGCGGCGGCGGCAACGACTCGCTGAACGCTTCCGGCGGCGCAAGCCTGGTGATGGTCGGTGGCAGCGGCAACGACACCCTGACGGCCAGCGCCGGCACCAACATCACCCTCTTTGGCGGCTCCGGCAATTCGCAGTTGACCTCCACCAACGGCAACAACGTCTCCATGATCGGCGGCAGCGGCAACGCCACCCTGACGGCCAGCGCCGGCACCAACATCACGCTCTTCGGCGGTGATGGCAGCGACTCGCTGGCGTCGAGCAACGGGGCCTCGCTGCTCATGACGGGCGGCGCCGGCCGGGACACGCTGACCTCCACCAACGACACCGACGCGGTCCTCCTGTCGGGCGGCTTCTCCAACGACCGACTATCGGTGACGAACGGCACCCAGGTGGCGGTGATGGGCGGCGGCGGCGACGATACCCTCTCGGCCACCGGTGGCACCGGCATCAGCCTCAGCGGTCTCGACGGCAACAACCTGTACCAGCTGACCGGCACCCCGGCCGACCCGCTCGACGTGGCCCTCAACGACCTGGGGACGTTCGGCTCGCCCATCGTCTCGACCGACGGCACCTCGGACGGCATCAACACGATTGCTTTCCCCGGCGTCACCAGTGGCATCACCCTCGACCTGTCCAACGCCTCGCTCGGCCCGGCCCCCGGACCGCAGCAGCAACAGCAGGTAGCGCCGGGCCTGACGCTGTCGCTCACCGGCTTCTTCCAGAATGTGATCGGCACGGCCGGGGCCAACCGGATCCAGGGCGACTCGGCCGCGAACGTGCTGCAAGGTCAGGGCGGCAACGACACCCTTATCGGCGGGTCCGGGCCGGCCACCCTGGTCGCCGGCAACGGCAGCGACGTCCTCATGGGCGGCACCGGCGACACGACCTATCGCTTCGCGGGGACGGGGCTGGGGAGCGTCACCGTCGATCCGGCCTCGGACGCCAGCAACGACACGCTCGACTTCGCCCAGCTCGGCGGCGCCGTGACGCTCGATCTGACGAGCGCGGCGGCCCAGCCGGTTAGCCCCGCCGCGGGGCTGAACTTGACCATCACCCACCCGCTCGGCATCACCGGCGTGGTGGACACGGCCTTCAACGACACGATCACCGGCAACGCCCGCGACGACACCTTCACGATGCAGGGCGGCAACGACACCTTCACCGGGGGCGGCGGCAACGACACGTACAACTTCAGCGCCGCCTCACGGGGGTCCAAGGTTCTGAACGAGACGGCGACAACGAACAACGCCCTGGACTTCCACGCTTTCGACGGCCCCGTGAACATCGACCTGACCCAGACCGGGCCGCAGGCCGTCAGCCCGGGCAACCTGACTCTGACCCTGGCGCCGCCGACGGCCTTCGACCGCGTCATCGGCTCGCGCTTCCCCGACAACCTCGTCGGCAACGACCGCGGCAACACGCTGATTGGCGGCGGCGGAGCCGACCGCATCACCAGCGGCTCCGGCGCCGACTTCATCCAGGGCGGCATCACCCAGGTGGTTTACCTCGACTTCGACGCCGGCTCGCAGCCCGGCTACCACGTCTACACCCTGGCCGAGCGCGACGCCATCCAGACGCGGCTAGAGGATATCTACAAGAACTTCTCGTTCGTCTTCACCCAGGACTCGGCCCAGGCCGCCCAACTAGCGCAGGTCACCGGCGGCCAGTTCGCCACGCTGAACTTCAACGTCGGGCCGTACCCCGGCGCCTCGCACGATCTGGACACCGAGAACCTCGACCTGGGCGGCTCCGCGACCATTAACGTCAACCCGGCCCTGGGGACGGACCCGGACCTGGTGCCCGACACCAGTGACAACGTCGTCGGCCTCACGGCCACCATCGCCGCCCACGAACTGGGCCACCTGGTCGGCCTGGTACACCCCGACGCCTTCGGCCCCATCGGCACGGGGATCTACTCCGGCGTCGATCCCACCAAGTTCGGACCGGCCTACACAGGCCCGGACGGCGCGGTGGACACGCCGAGCGACGTCATGGCCTCGCCCGCCTCGGTCCACTCCCCGCTGATCGACGCTGCCGGTCCTACCCAGCTCGGCGAGCGCGACGCTCTGCACCTGGCATTCAACGACAACGGCACGCTGCTGCGCGCCAGGATCTGACCGGGCAGGTCCAGCCGGTCAGCGGCGTCAGCTTCTCGACGCCCGCCGGTACGGACCAGGTGACGTCCGCCGTCGTCCTCGGCGAATTGCCGCAGCTGGCGGTGCCCAACCCCCTGCTCGACCCCGGCTCCGCTGGCTACGGCCAGACGTTCCAGGCCGTCGCCCTCGGCGTCCTCGGCACCATCGCCACGCCGGGCCAGGAGGACTTCTACGCCATCACCGGCCACGCGGGCCAGGTGCTGTCGTTCGAGGTCACCTCCGTGGACAACACCCTCAACCCTCGGCCGTTCCCGCCCGAGCTGATCGTGCTGGACGGCACCGGCCATGTCCTGGGCTACAACGTCCACAATTTTGAGTCCCCCGACCCCATGCTCCTCGACCTGACGCTGCCGTCCGACGGGACGTACTTCGTCGGCGTGGACGCCTACGGAAGGCAGGCGACCGGCAACTACCGGCTGCTGATGTACGGCCTGTCCGCGGTGTCCAGCGGAGCGCCGCGGGGCAATGGCGTGACGGTCTACGGCAGCGGCGGCAACGACACGCTCGCCGGCTCCTCGGGCGATGACACCTTCATCTACCAGCCCGGCGCCGTCGGCCATGTGACCATCCAGGCCAGCAGCGGGGCCGATGTCCTCGACCTGCGGAGCGCCCCGCTGGTCACCTACACGCTTACCGGCGACACCACGCTGGGCACGCTGACGGTCCTGACCCAGCAGGGCGCGACGGCCCTTTCTCTGACCTCCGTCAACCCCGCCAACGCGACCATTCAGGCGGGGAAAGCGGATACGTTCACCGTCGCGGCGGTGGACACCAACAGCAACTCCGTGGCTGGCTACCGGAGCACCATCACGCTCGCCAGCAGCGACCCCTCCGCCGTCTTCGCCGACGCGGCCACCGGGACGGTGCTGACCGGCGCTACCTACACCTTCACGGCCGCGGACAGCGGGACGCATACGTTCACCGTCACCTTCACCAAGGCCGGCAATCCGTCGATCACTGCCAGCGACGCCGTCAACAACCTCAGCGGCTCGATGAACCTCACCGTCCAGCCCGCGGCCGCCTCGAACCTCACCGCCTCGGCGGGGTCCTCTCAGACCGCCACGGTCGGCGCCTCCTTCTCTACCTCGCTCCAAGTTTCCGTGACCGACACCTACGGCAACCCTGTCAGCGGCGTCTCCGTCACCTTCACTGCGCCTTCCAGCGGGGCCAGCGGCAGCTTCGCCGGCACGGGGAACTCCGCCACGGCGATCACCAACGCCCAGGGCGTGGCCACCGCCCCGGTCCTCACCGCCAACACCAAGGCCGGCTCCTTCAGCGTGACCGCGTCCGCAACCGGCGTGTCGGGGACCGTTTCCTTCAGCCTCAGCAACACGCCCTCGGCCCCCGCCCAACTCGCCTTCGGGCAGCAGCCCACCACGGCGCTGGCCAAGACGACCATCAGCCCCGCCGTGACACTCCGCTCGCCCTAAAGGGCGGCGGCTTCTTGGGCTAACCCCGACGTTTCGGAGCTTGACGCCCAAACCCTCTGTCCGAGGGCAAGAATATTCAGGGCGGCGTTTTCATCCCGGTCGCGGGAATTGCCGCACGCACACGCATACCACCGATCCTTGAGGGAGAGTTTTTGGCGATGTCCGCATTGGCAACAATCCTGAGTCGTGTAGGCGGGGTCGATCAAGGCGACTTGCCGGCCAGCGTTTGCAGCTTTGCTCAGGAGTCGCTCTTTAAAGAAGCCCCACCCGGCATCCAGGATGCTCTTGGCCAAGTGGCCCTGTACCATGCGGTCGATCGACAAATCCTCCAGGGCGATGCGGTCGAACTGGCGGACCATGCAGCACGCCAGCTTGTTGAGGAAGTCCTTTCTCTGGTTGGCGACCTGTTCGGTGAAGCGAGCCAATACGGACACGGCCTTGCGCCGATTCGACCCGCCCAGCTTCTTCCGGGCGACGGCACGCTGAAGGACGCGGAGTTTTCGTTGCGATTGCCGATACCAGCGCGGGTTCTCGACCTTGGCGCCATCGGACAGGACGAACAGGCTGGACAAGCCCGCGTCGATGCCGATCTCCCGGTCGATCCGAGGCGCTGGATAGGTCTCGACTTCGCAGGCGAAAGAGGCGTACCACTGGCCGGCCTTGCGGGAAATCCGCACCGTCTTGATGGTCCCCTGCATTTGGCGATGCCAGCGCACGGCCACACGGCCGATACCGGACAGGCGCAAGCGGCGGCCGTCGATCTTGAAACCGTTGCCCTCTTGCTTGAACCCGAAGGAACGGAAGCGATTCCTGCCCTTGAAGCGCGGGTAGCCCGGCTTCTCTCCCGACTGGAGACGGCGGAAGAATGCCTGGAAGGCTTTATCCAGATCGGCAACGACGACTTGCAAGACGTGGCTGTGGATGCCGGTGGCGAAGGGATTATTTATCTTGTGGACCTTGACCCGGCGAAGCTGCTCAAACTTACCGATGGTTCGCCCCTCGGTTTCGTAGGCGGCTTTTCTCTCTCCCAGACAGTCGTTGTGGAAGCGCCGGCACGTCTCCAGCGTACTGTCCAGTCGCTCGCGCTGGGCACGGGTCGGATACAGGCGATAGCGGAAAGCCTTCAGCACTTAGATTCCTTTCTGGGCTTCGATGTAGCGCTGGATCGTCTGGGCCGACACGTTGCCGGCGGTGCTGGCGAAGTAACTCCGCGTCCAGAGGGAAGGCAACCGCAGCAATTGCTTGTGCTTCTTGCGCAGCTGGAAGGACGTGAGGCCCTTGCATTCCTTGATAACGTCTGCCGCGCTGTCGCCGGGCCAGACACGGACAAACAGATGAACGTGATCGGGTTGGATGGCCAACTCCAGGATCGTCCAGCCCTTCTCCTGGCACTTCTCGCTGATCCAGTGCCGGCAGTCCTTCGCCACGTCGCCGGTGAGGACAGGTTTGCGCCGCTTGGGACACCAGATCAGGTGGAAGACGATGAGATGGACTCGGTGTTCATCGCGTTGGTACTCCATGTCGACAGTATACGCGCCATCGACAATAGAATCAACCTTGGGAGGAAAGAGGCTAAAGCCCAAAATCGCCTCACCACTGGCACTAAAGTGCCGTGGCTTGCGGCGGGCTAAAGCCCTAAACGGTCACCGTCCTCGTCGAGGACAAGTACGGCAATCTCGTCAACACGGACAACAGCGACACCGTCACGCTCACGCTCAGCGGCGGCACCGCCGGCGCCACCTTGGGAGGAATGGCCTCGCAGACGGTCAGCGGCGGCATCGCCACCTTCGCCAACCTGTCCGTCAGCCATTCCGGCACCGGCTACGTCCTGACCGCAACGGCCAACGGTCTGGGCAACACGGCCTCCAACGCCTTTACCATCACGGCCGTGCCTAGCGGCTGGACCAACGTCTCCAGTCAAGTCAAGACGGTCGCCTCGGGCCTGATCTACAACCCCATCACTCAGCTGTTCGGCGGCACCATCAAGCTGACAAATATCGGCACGACGACCCTGACCGGCCAGCTGATGGTGGTGCTGACCGGCCTGCCGGCCAGCGTGACGCTGACCAACGCCAACGGCACCACCGCCGACGGCGATCCCTACATCCTGGTCAATCCGCCTTCGGGCGGGCTGGCCCCCGGGCAGACCGTCACTTTCACAGTCAAGTTCAAAAACCCTAACCGTATTCTGTTCAACTCCGGTATAACGACCTATGAACAAACATCCGGCAACTAACGCCAAGACGAAAAGGGACCAACCCATGCATCGGCTACGAACCTTTCGCATCACCGCTGGCCTACTCCTGGCGCTGGCCGCTTGCCGGCCAGCGACCGCCCAGACCCTTTCGCCGTCGGTGACCGAACACGTCATCGTTGATACGTCCTCGAACCAAGTGCAAGGGATCGACGGCATCCTGTTTTTCCAGTTCAACCCCTTCCCCGGCGGTGGATCCGCGTTCGCCAAGGCCACGGTGAGCAACTTCCAGGGTGACGGCACCTTCGACTCGTCCCCGCCCGTCACCTCGGGGGACGCCACCGTCGCGCCGGGCAGCCTGACGTTGGACAATGGCACGGCGCTGAACTACGTCTCCCAGGGCTACACCTTCGCCACGAACCTGTCCTTCGACGTGACTCTGTCGGGGCCGGCCTTGCTCAGCTCCTCCTCTGCTACGGCCGGCTCGTCGTTCGCGCTGTCGCTGCTCGATTCGGCCGGCGACATCCTGCTGACGACGGACCCCAACGGCAGCGTGGTGACCCTGAACGTGGACACCAACGGCAATGTCACGTCCCAGACGTTCCCGACCCCTTCGGGCGGCCCGCCGGCCGCCACAGTCATCCTGGAGGCCAACCCCACGCCCGAACCTTGTTCGCTGCTGTTGTTCGCCGCGGTGCTGCCGGCAGGAATAGTCATCGCGCGTCGTCGCGGCGACAGAGCCACACTGCGGACTTGAAAGGTCCCCAACTGTGAAACATCGGCAAGTTGGCTGTTCTTCATTCTCGGCGGCCTCTTGTTTCTCCTCAGCGCCCCGGTCCTGTTCTACAACACTTGAGAAATCGCCCAATAGGCGCCCAAGGAAGTGACAACGGCCGAGCTGCACCAGACGAAAGACCCCAAGTCGTATCCGGGTCCGTGGCTCGTCACCAGTTTGGAAATCGGAATACCATCCGTTTGAGTGTCAGCGAGCGCCCAAACTAGGCCACCCGGAGGCGCCCTCAAAGTAGGCCACTTTGAGGAGACGACGATTCGCCAGTTATCCTTGCGCAGACCCAGCGCGTGGAGGACAACCATGGCGAATCAACTCAACATGGCCACGATCGACACCATTCTCGTTCTGCATCAGCGGCGCTGGTCCGTCCGGCGGATTGCCAAGACGTTGGGCATCCACCGCGATACCGTCGCCCGTCACCTCCAGCAGGCAAATCAGGCCGGGGCGCTCACCGGCTCGACCGAAGTCAAATTAGGCCAGGCGCCCACCGGCTCGACCGATCCCCCGCAGGCGTTGGAGGCAGCCGGCTGCGTCGCGCCCGAACCTCCGGAGATAGGCACGGAAGCGCTTCAACCCCCTACGCCACGTTCGCTGCGGCAACCCAGTTTGTGCGAGCCATTCCGCGCTCATCCAGACCAAGCTCGATCAGGGCCTGACCGCGCAACGCATCTACCAGGACCTGGTCGCCGAACACGGCTTCACTGGCAAGTATCACAGCGTCCGGCGCTTCAGCCGTCACCTGGCCCCGACTCAGGATCTGCCCTTCCGGCGCCTGGAGTGCGGAGCCGGGGAAGAGGCTCAGGTCGATTTCGGCACCGGCGTGCCTCTGCGGTTGGCCGACGGCAAACGCCGGCGCACGCACGTTTTCCGCATCGTCCTCAGCCATTCGCGCAAAGCCTACAGCGAGGCTGTCACCCGCCAGACGACCGAAGCCTTTGTGCGTTGCCTGGAGAATGCCTTCTGGCACTTCGGCGGCGTGCCCCAACGCCTGGTCATCGACAACCTCCGCGCCGCCGTCACCAAGGCCGACTGGTTCGATCCCGAACTCAACCCCAAGGTGCTGGCGTTCGCGCGCGACTATGGCACGCTTTTTATGCCCACCAAGCCCTACACGCCTCGGCACAAGGGCAAGGTCGAACGCGGCGTCGATTACGTCCAGGAAAATGCCCTCCGCGGTCGGCAGTTCACCAGCCTGGACGCACAGAATCACTTCCTGCTCGACTGGGAACAAACGGTCGCCGACACGCGCATCCACGGCACCACGCGCCGCCAGGTCGGCGCTCACTTCGCCGCCGTGGAACGGCCGGCTTTGCAACGGTTGCCCTTGGAACGCTTCCCCTGCTTCCAGGAGGCACGACGCATCGTGCATCGGGACGGCCACGTCGAAGTCGAGCGGGCCTTCTACTCCGTGCCACCGGAATACCTGGCTCGATCGGTCTGGGTGCGCTGGGACGGCCGGTTGGTACGCGTCTTCAATGACCGCCTGGAGCAAATCGCGCTGCACGTCCGCCACGAGCCGGGACGCTTCAGCACCCAGTCGCAGCACCTCAGTGGCGCGAAGATTAGTGGCGTGGAACGCGGTGCCGTCTGGTTGTTGGGCCAGGTGCGTCGCCTCGGTCCGCACAGTCTGCGTTGGGCCGAGGCCATGCTTCAGGCGCACGGCGTCGAGGGGGTCCGTGTGTTGCAGGGTCTGCTGAACCTGGCCCACCGTCATCCCTGTGCCGCCATCGAACATGCCTGTGACATCGCGTTATCACACGGCGCCTTCCGGCTGCGCTCCCTGCGTCATCTCCTCGAACGGGCCGAGCCACGCCAGGAGCACTTGCCGTTCCTGGAGGAACACCCGCTGATCCGCGACCTGTCCGACTACGGCCACTTCGTCCGCGACGCCTTCCACCAGGAGGTGCCGCCGCCGACCGTTGCCCCCGGAACGCCCCACGACGCCGACCACAACCCTGTCGCCCCTGTTCCATTCCCAAAGGAGGTAGAACGATGACCGAGTCGCTGCGTAACGCCCTCAAACGTCTGCACATGTCCGGACTGCTGGAGAGTCTGGAGGTGCGTCTGCACGAGGCCGCTGCCAACAACCTGAGTGCGGCCGAGTTCCTGGAGATCGTGCTGCACGACGAACTGGCGGTGCGGGCCGACCGCCAGTTGCAACGCCGCGTCAAGGCGGCGCAGTTCCGCGAGTTGAAAACGCTGGAGGACTTCGACTGGTCGTTCAACCCGTCGATCAAGAAGAAGCAGGTGTTTGAACTGGCCACCTGCCGCTTCATCCGCGAGGCCCGCGACGTTCTCTTCCTGGGTCCTCCCGGCGTGGGCAAGTCCTTTTTGTGCCAGGCGATCGGCTATCAGGCGCTCAAGGCCGGCTTCGGCGTGCTGTACCGCTCGATCTTCGATGTGGTGCGTGACTTCCTGCACGACGAGGCGTTGGGCGGCGAGGACAAGGTGCTGGCGCGCTACCTGAAGCCGGACCTGCTGATCGTAGACGACATGGGCATGAAGCAGCTTCCCAAGCGCTCGGGTGAATACCTGTTCGAGATCATCATGCGGCGTTACGAGACGCGTGCGACGGTGATGACGTCGAACCGGCCGCTGGAGGACTGGGGCAAACTCATCGGCGACGTGCCGAGCGCGACAGCGATCCTGGACCGCTTCCTGCACCATGCCGAGGTGGTGCAGATCACCGGCAAGAGCTATCGCCTGCGTCAGGCCAACCGCTGCGGAGGAGACGGGGACAGTGCGACCAAAGCAGGCCAAGTGGAAGAAGGTGTCGGGGCAGCAAAATAGGCCAGGCGCTCACCGGCTCTGCTGGAAGTCAAAATAGGCCAGGCGCTCACCGGCTCGGCACCCTGAAGGAGGTCGAGAGCAGGGGGTTGCGTGCCTGCTCCCCGTGCTGAGGGAGACACGGGACCAAGGTCGGTCGCCGAGGCAACAGGCCTGAAGAAGGATGGAAGGATAAGATGCTGAAAAGAAGTGCAGGAATCGTTGGCACGGAAGCTGAGAATACGGGGAACTGGGTGGCCTAATTTGAAGGCGCTCATGGGTGGCCTAAGTTGAGGCGCTCGGTGACAGTTTGAGCCTTCAGGGCTTGTTCTCGCCCCCCGCCGTGAGTCCCTCTCCCACCTTTGAGGGTTGCCGTGCTCGCCGGTTTGCTTCTCACGCTCGGTTCGGAGAGTTTCCCAATACCGGCGAGCGCGAGTTCGTATCTCCCTAGCCGGGAGAGCTGCTGGACTGGGTGCTGGTCCTCGATGACGCGGCGATGAACTTTCCGCCGCCCGGACAAAGCAAATCGTCCCTTTCGCCATGTAGAGCATGTGTCCGATGGAGGCGAGTATGTCCCGACTATTCCTGGCTGCGATCACCTTTGTCTGCTTGCCGATTCTTGCGCGAGGCGAGGAATGGCCCCGGTTTCGCGGCCATGAGTTGCTGGTCGCCAGTTTTCGCACCGGCGACACGGAGATCTTTATCGTCGATCCCGATACCGGCGACGCCCACAACCTGACGCGCAGTCCCCAATCGCGGGAGCGCTATCCCTCCTGGTCGCCGGACGGCAAAAAAGTCGCTTTCAATTCCGATCGCGACGGCACTCATAATCTCTATGTGATCGACGCCGACGGCACCAACCTGCGGCAGCTCACCCATGAGAAGGGGCGCGTCGAAACCGGAATGCAAAGCTGGACGGCCGACGGGAAATGGATCTACTTCGGCCTCTTCGGCAAGGGAAAGCCGCGCATGTGCCGCATCGCGCCGGATGGCTCAAACTTCCAGGAGGTCGGCGAGGGCATCGATCCGGCGGTTTCCCCCGACGGCAAAACCATCGCCTACGCCCGCGCTTTGCCAGACGGTCATCACCTCTACGCCATGAACGCCGACGGCTCGCACCTTCGTGAACTCACCCCGAAGGGCAATCCCTTCGGCGGAGTCCACGCCGCCTGGTTCCCCGATGGCAAGGCCATTGTCTATGCCGACCGGGTCGGTGAGGCCCTGGAAATCTTCCGCATCGACCCGGACGGAAAAAATGTTCGGCAGTTGACCAAGCTCGGCAAGGCCGCGACGACGCCGGCGGTGTCGCCGGACGGCAAGTGGATCTCGTTCCGGCTCTGCGACGAGATTTACTGGCGCGACGGCAAGACGAGCGCGCGTGCTTACCGGGAGCGGCGGGCTGACAAACGCCCGGTGTGGATCATGGGCAGCGACGGCTCCGATCCTCACGTCATCGAGGCACTTCACTATCAGACCACCATTGACGGCAGCCGTGCCCCCTGGAGGCCGAAATAACGGAAAGGTTCATAGACTAGATGAGACACTCCATCCATCCATTACCAGCCTGTGGTACGGGTGAGCGGTCCCTGTTCGCAAGGTTGGCGCCTATGTTTCGAGTTGGCGTGACGAGTGACTTTCTCAAGGCCGACGGTACCCTCGGCTTCGGCGATATCGGACTGGATTTGTTCGAGGGCTGGGATGTTGCGTGGGAATTTCTGCCGGCGGGGCCCGAGGTCCCGTCCGAACAGGCCAACGTCGATTTTTTTTGACGAAAAAGGGATGAAGGAGGGGCCCGCCGACCCCTGCCTGAATCGCGGCAGCTAGCATCCGGAAGAATAGGCCACTCGCGCAGCATAAGTATGTCCTTGCAATCCGCCGTCCGCCCGTTCTAATAGGCGTGAGGTTCCCGCACCCGTTCGCAACACCGGGAAGACGGCTTATGCGGCCTATCTGGGGGCCGGTTACCGAGATCCGAGACCTCGGCGTCGTGGCCGAGCAGTGCCCCCACTGCGGGCGAGTAACGCCCTGCCTGCTTCGATCCGTCTACAGGTGCCATTACGTCCTCTTCCTGAAGACGGCCGCTCCCGCCGAGGAAAGCTCTGGCCTGTGCACGGCCTGCCTCAAGGCGCTGCCCTGCGAGCACCGCCGCTACGCGGCCGTCGTGCCGATCCGGAGGGCCAAGGCCCTGCCGATCGAGGACCTGCTGGCGCGGACCAACCCCGGCCTGATAGAGCGCCTCCAGCTAAGGGAGCAGGTCCGCGCCCTGGGCGGCGACGCTGCCTTCGCGTCGGCCTACGAGCAGCTGGAGCGCCTGCGGCCCGGGGCGCTGCGCTCGCTCTTCCTCAAGCGACTGCTCGGCTGGGAAGGACTGACCGTGGAGCAGCGGGCCTCGCTGGGGCAGCTCATCGGTGCCCATGTCCGCGCCTGGCAGCTTGCCCGCCAGATCGCGCCGACGTTCCCTGCTCAGGTGGGCTTCCGGCGGGCAGCTCTGGCCGCGCTCGCCGTCTGGTCGGCGTTCCTCTGGCTGCCCGCGGTTCGCGGCTGGCTGTGGGGGAGCGTCACACTGGTGGCGGGGTTGGCGGCCGGGGCCCTCACCCGGCAACCGCTCCTGACGCGTAACGTCTGTCAGTGGACCCGCGAGGTATTGATCCCGGAAGCGCAAGACGCGGACGTCTGCCTCGCCTGCTTCCTTACCGTGGTGGAGGACGTACCCGGGTCCCGTTTGGGCATAACGGAAGACCTCTGGCCCATGAGAAACGAACTGGAGGCGATCCGCCGCGTGCTGAGCACCGAAGGGAGGCTGTAACCGAAAGAGGAGACATTCCTCTCGCGATGGGCCTCTGCTTCTCACCGCCGGGCGTCCGGATCTGAACCAAGGGAATTCGTGCGCGGCAGTTGTGGACTCCTTCAGGTGCTTCTCCCTCTGCCCAACGGCTACTTATCCTTCTTCTCCCTCTTCGCCTCGATATCCCATTCCCGCTTCTCGCCCCCGAATTCCGCCGAGCCTTTCCCCTTGAGCTTGTCCCCGTCGATCGTCAGCTTGTATTCGACCGTGATCTCATTGTCCATGATCTTCCGCACGGCGGAGAACGTCAGCGTACCGTCCTTCAGCTTGAGGTCCTTGAGCTTTTCCTCTTTCTGGTCCGGCCAACTCATGGTCCCGGCGAGTTTGTCTCCGTCCTTCTTGATCGTCAAGGTGGAGGTCCGCTGCTGCCCGCCGATCTCATACGTGCACTTCCACGTTCCGACCGGGTCTCCTTTGCTGTCCTCCAGCGCGACCGCCAGGCCGCATACGCCGAGTACCAGCGCCATCGAGAGAATCGCTTTCATGATCGCCTCCGAGAAGTGACGGAAGGGAAGCGGTCCACCGTGGACCGCCGCCAGCCGCTGACAGCGATTCTATGGATGCCGCGACCATTGGGCAGGTTGGGAGCCTATCCGGATCTTGGGGACTGGAGTAGCACCTGCCTCTCCATATCTTAATAAAAAAAATTTACGCACCCGATTTGTCGTTTATTTGCCCGCGGGCTGATGGGCTGGTCCCTGGCCACGCTAACCGTCAAAAGTTGACCGCTTACCTCTGCCAGGCGGCGAAGAGACCCTGTCGCTCCACCGCATCAAACAAGACGCGGTAGCCTTCCAGGATGGCCGCGTCGGCGCAGACCCAGCGCCTCAACCCCTCCAGGTCCATCAACCGCCGCCAACGCGGGTTGTCATACTGCATGTCCAGCAACGACTCGGTCCAGCGCCGGCCCAACTCCTCGGGGAAGTCGGCCAGGACCGTGAAATTGCAATGGCAATAACCGGGCGAGGTCCACACGGGATGAACCTCGCGGGGGTCGATGCGTCCCTCCGCCACTTGCCGGCCCCAGGTCGTCTCCCCCAGCGCCCCGACATCCGCCCGGCCTTCGCGCAGGGCATGAAGCACTTCCAGCTCACTCGTGCCGGTGTCACCGTGCTTGCCGACATCGAGGTCGAAAAGCAGCACGGTGCAGTCGCGGTCCGGTTGGATGCCCAGCTCGTGAAGAAAATGGCGCGGCAGGATGGCGGCCTGGGCGGAATCGGCCGAGCCGAGGGCCAGGCGCTTGCCGCGCACGTCCGCCAGCGACTGCACGCCGCTGTCCGCTCGGGCCACAAAGACCGTCGTGAAGCGGGCATCGACGTCGCGCATGGCCAGCGCCCGGCAGGCGCCGCCGGTGTAGCGGTGGACCTTGACCCAGGCCAGGTTCGTGTTCCAGGCGATGTCGATCTGCCCGGACAGCAAGGCTTCGACCTGCCGGTCGTAATTCGAGAACAGGACGTAATCGAGGGGAGGGCCGACCTCGGCGAAGTACTCGCGCATGCCATCCCAAATCGGAACGACCGGCGGGGCGTAGGCCACCGCCCCCATGCGAATCGGTTGGACCATCCGTCACCTCAGAATAGGGGCATACCCAGGAGGATTTTGCCGATGAAATCGTAGAGGACATCGGTCGTCGGGGCCATGACCGATCCCGCCCGGGCGTCGCGGAAATTCCGCTCCACGCCCAGGCGCCGGCCGAAGGCGGCGCCGCCGCAGGCGCGCATGGCCAGGTCGCCGACGAACAGGGCGGTCTCCGTCGCGGCGGCTTTGCTTTCCAGCACGGCCAGAAGGGTCGCCGGCCCCGGGTCTTCCATCAGGCCGGCGACGCGCTCCAGGAACGCCTCCTGCGCATCGACAGCGAGGCGCATCCGCGCCAGCCGGGCACGCAGGTTGGGCAGCGCGGCCAGCGGTTGGCTCGTGTCCTCGAACGTGGCGGCCGATAGATGTTGTCGAGTGCCCTCGACGGCGGCGCGGGCGATGCCGATCGAGACGGCCGCGGCGCCGACCTGGAACCAGGGAAGGACCGTGTTGATCATCGCGGCGAAGCCCTCGCCTTCGCCGCTGACTCGGTTCGCTGCCTCGACCGCCACGTTCTCCAGCCGGAGTGGCGCGCTGGCGTTGCCGCGCAGGCCCAGCCCATTCCACGCCTCGCCGACGGTCAAACCCGGGGCGTCGGCCGGCACGAAGTAGAGCGTACTGGCCAGAGGGTCTGTCGCGCCCGCGCTGCCGGTGGAAACGATGTAGCTGGCGGCGTGGCCCGCACTGGTGACAAACGACTTCTCCGCCGACAGCCGGTGGATGTCCCCCTCGACGACGGCCCGGCTGACGGGCGCCCAGAAATGGCTGCGCGACCCTTTCTCGCTGAAAGCCAGCGTGCTGATGTGACGGCCGGCAGCCACGCCATGCAGCACCGACTCGCGCAGGGGGAAGGAGGGCGCGGCGGCGATGGCCTGCGTGGCGCAGACGTGCATCAGATAGATCATCGCCGTCGAAGCGCACTGCTCGGCCAGGGCGCGCGTGACGGCGACGAAGGTTCGCGGCCCCTCTCCGGCCCCGCCGCACGGCCGGGGCACCGTCAGGCCGAGCAGTCCCGACTCGCCCAGCGCGGCCAGGCTCTCGCTCGGCCAACGTCCGCGCCGGTCTACGTCCTCGGCCTGGTTTGCTAACACCGCACGCGCCAGCTGCTCGGCCCGACTCACCCACGGGTTTTCCGCAACGTTCACGATTTCCTCTTTCCCTACCTCGGTGATGTTTAGAGCGAGCGGACACTTCTCCCTCCCCCTTAGGCGGCGTCCAAGAATAACTTCGTAGAGCACGCTGCCAGCGTGCCTTGGCTGGCCGGCACGCTGGCAGCGTGCCCTACGAAATCAAGGTTGGACGAGCCATTAGGGGGAGGGAGTGGTTTCCGTCTCTCAGGGTAGCTCGGCGACCTCCCCCACGGCCCGCGTTCCGAGAGCGCGGAACAAGGCCAGCGGGATGGCATCGTTGATAAATTGAACCGACCCGTCGGTCATGGCGAACTGCACCCCGCCGAGGTGCGCGCTGGTGAAGGCATAGCGGTTCCACCACTGATAGGGCGGATAATCTTTGCCGGTAAGCGGGTTCTTGGCGTTGGGCGAGTAGCGCAGGTGGCGATGGCGTTGTCCATGTGACACCAGGCGTTCTGGTAATCCTTGCCGGTCAGGGCTTCCCCGATCATGATGGTTTTACTGCTACCGTCGGTGACTCCCAGGATGGTGATCGGGCTGTTATTCTCCCAGATCACGCCGTTGCCGTTGGCGCAGCCGTCGTAGGTAGTGCCGGGGTTGGAATTATTCGGGTCGGGGGTGCACCACTGCGGGTCCGTGCCCCACCACAACGCGCTGCCGGGAGGCCCGCCCCCCAGTTGGAGCCGATGTTGGCGCGATAGCAGGTCACCTCGTAGGTCAGGGGGCCGAGGGCGGGATCGTACATGTCGAAGTTAGACGGGTAGGAGACAGGGCCGTTGAAGGCGCTTGGGTCGCTGGGGCAGAGAAACGTTTTCACCCGCTGCGCGATCTGGGGCAGGCTCTGGTTGATGTTGTTGGGAGGACTGCCGCCGATGTTGGCCTGGCTGTAGAGGTTGTTCTGCTCAACCTCGGGCAGGATGTGGGCCAGCCAGCTCCAATTCGGCCCCGTCGGATCGTAGGAGTACAGGCTGTTGGGCGGAAAACGCCCGTGGGCGGAGTGGAAGTTGTGGACCGCCAGGGCTAATTGCTTCAGGTTGTTGGCGCACTGCATGCGGCTGGCCGACTCGCGCACCTTTCTGGACGGCCGGCAACAAGAGGCCGACGAGAATGGCGATGATGGCAATGACGACGAGAAGTTCGATCAACGTGAAACCGGAGCGGCCGCGCGGCGCCAAGGGCGCCGTGCCTTGTTGCGAAACGGAGAAACGGGCCATGAGATGATCTCCTTTGGATAAAGGGCCAATCCAGGACCAGTTCGTCGTGACGGGCGCCCCGATCGGCTCATTTGCTGAGCTTCAAATCGTAGGCGCCGGGTGCGGGATTCGCGACAACCTCGATCGCCAAGTCGGTCGTTTTTTCCCAACCATACTTGGCCGGGACCAGGGACTTCGCCGCCGGGCGATGTCGGGGATTTGCGGGATGAAGCGGCGCGGCCTCGTCGCGCACCGTCACCACGACCTTGTACCACCCGGGAGGCGCGCCGTTCTTTCCCTTGGTTTTGACGGTATAGTTGCCGTCGGCATCGACCGTGCCGGCCGGCTCCCAGGCACTGGTATTGCCTCGTGCGGCATCGGGCTTGAACAGCACGATGGTGCTCTTGGCCGTCAAGGGGACGTTCACGACCGTCACCTTGCCGGCGACGGGGAAGGTCGGGCCGACCGCGGAATCGTCACCGCATCCTGTCGTCAGGCATGCGGAGAGCAAGGCGAACGGCAGGGGACCGAGGCGCTGCACCGGACAGGGGGGGATGATCGCCATGCTGCTCTCTCACGAAGCTGTACGGTTTGGCGTTTGGTAAACCCGTCGGATGCAAGACGGCGTTTCCGGCCGCGCAGCGCGCAAAGAGTTGGTCATACCTTCCGACCACGGCAACAGCCGCGAAGGTTCCATCGTTCGAGGGCCGGATCGGAAGACAAAAAGCAGGCACGCCGCAACTTCAGGCGAGCAGTCAGGAGAAGCCCTGGCCATTCTCGACGGGTGTGAAGACGAAATGAGCCACGTCTGCGGAAGGAGGAACCGTTGAACGTGGCCGAGAGAGCATGGTGCGCATCCAGGCGATGCCAAAAGCGACATTTCAACGGATGAGACTACCATGTTGCCAGAGTGGTTGCAAGGATTTTCCCACCTGAGCCGTCCCCAATTTTGCCGCCGCTGGGTCGCAGACTCGCAGGCGATGCCCTGACAACGAACCGGTCTAGCGAGTGTTTGAGTCAGGGACGGAACAAAAAACAGGGTCCCTTGATACCTTTCCCGTTCGGGACCGGCAATTTACGCTTCAGAAGATCGACGGCGGCATTCTGAAGAGTTTTCATGCCCGTGATAGCGGCTGTCAATTTGTCCCGATCTCCTTCCGCCCAGGCGTAGTGAAGGTTTTTCAGCATGTTTGTGTAGATCGCATCGACATCCTTCGAATCGTCATATCCGCCGGGAGGAACTTCCGCCATCAAAAAGAGTTCGTTCTCAGGGGGGAAAGGGAGTGGGTCGCCGGTGAAAGACCAGCCGTGGGGCGCGGAGGAATCTTTTTTGAGCTTGTGCTCATAGTAGATGGCGGCAAACTTGTAGTAATGGGCAAGCTGATCGTCATCGATCACATTTCCGCCCTTCTCTCCCAGCGGAGACTGGGTCGTGCCTTCGCCCTGAATTTTGATCAGACGGATGGCGTCCGTTGCGTCGTCAAGGATCGCAATCGGCTTAAGACCGACGCCTCCCGAAACCATCTGGCGGTGGAGGTTGATCGGCGGCCGCAGTTCCTCGAACGCTTTGCAAACGGCATCGTAAAACTCGCCAATCGTCGTGTATTCCCGGGCCGTGGCTTGCTCACGGGCGATGGGGCCCTCCTCAGGGTACTCGATCTGCATGAAGGTCTGGACGACTTCTTTCTTCTTTACCGGATCGTTTGCGTCTTCCTTAACCAGACCAGCTAGACCGACCACCAAGCCAGAACGGACATGGCCTGGGAGGGGGCCAGGGTATTTCGGTACAAAACCGGCGCAATAGATGTTCGGGGTGCCGCCGATGGCGGTCAGGAGGTTGCATGCCAGCCCCATGTGCAGCATTTCCTGTTTCACGATTTGGAAAATCCATTTCCGGATCGTTTGCGTCGCGGGTGTCTTGGCATCCTCCATAATCGACCAGTACGCACAGAGATAAGGGGGAATGGTCGAATGTTCGAGTTCGATGGCGGATTGTAAGCTCATCATCAACCATTCAAGGTCGCGTTTCTCGGGAGAGACACGCATCAACTGTTGCATCATCATAGGCGAACCATCCTTTCGTACACAGCCCGCACCCCATCGTTCTTGACGTCGAGAGTCGGGCGGAAAAGAGGTTAAGATATTGAAGGCTAACGCTGCAGGTGCCAGCGACATACCTTCAAAGATATGTGACAAAAGAGCGTATTCAGTGGTAGAATGCAAGAAAAAAAACACATTTTTGCCAAGAAATCCGTTGACATAACTGAGAAGCAATCGTCTAATCTTTCTAAACGACACAAGTGCTGTTGGGGGAGGAGGACGCCAATGGGTGAGGGGCGATTCTTAAACCTGAAGCGGACAGCCGAACGACCGTTTTTCCGCTGCATACTGGATGATCAGCCGGATTACCTCGTGCCAGCACGGCTTCTGTCACCAATTCCTGGGCAGAATCAATCCCTGATCGTAAACCCCGATTGTTGGTTCTCATGGACTGAAAGCCCACAGCCACAAGAGGTTGTAGATGGCAGGAAATATGTGGGCCGCTTTGATTTTGGGGAAGGTGAAGTGTGGGTGTGGGACCCGGGAACACACACGCTCGATCCATTTGGAGTCGGCCTCACCTATCGCGCCATCCTTGACAAACTCCGGGCTGGGGCACCTTTCTCACCCGAATTACCACCCGAGATTCTCGCGGTTCTAGCGGATGCGCTCGTACTCGTGGACCCGGTCTGGATAAGCCGGCGTGCAGGAGATTGGCACAATATCGTTTCCTTTGCCAATGCCGATTTTCGTCGAGGATACGTAACACTTGAAGGTCTAATTAATCCTTTCCATCTTGCGCATTAAGGAAGTACTTTCGATCACTCATTCGCGTTGGGGCCGTGGAGCTAGGAGACAGCCAGACCCAACGACGATTCGCGGCACATAACGAGACGGTAGGTCGCTTTTTTCACCACCAACTCACTCAGGCAGTAAGCGATGTGGTCGGCCAGCAAGTAAAGCCTTCCTACTCGTACTTCGCGTCTTACCAGGCAGGGGCAGAGCTTCCCCGTCATATAGACCGAGAGCAATGTGAATTTACCGTGAACCTGCTTGTTGATTATTCACCCGAGCAACAAGGAAAATCTCCTTGGCCTCTTTGTCTCGAGTTGTCTACAGGCGTCGTCAATGTGTTTCAGTCCCTGGGTGACATTCTGATATATCGAGGGTGTGAAATCCCGCACTTTAGGTCGCCGATTCCAAAGGGGCATACTTCCACCTCGTTGTTTTTCCACTACGTGCCGATAGTTTTTTCCAAGCAATTGGACTGACCAGAAGGAAAAGTTGTGGCCTTGTACTTAGCATTGGCTGTCTCTACATTTCGAGTCAATGTCAGCTCCCTCGATTCTTGTGCAGCCATCCATTAACCGTGAAGCGGCTATCTGAAAGTCGCCGAGATTGGCAGCGAACCGGCATAATCTGGTGCATGAGAAAACTGGGAAAAAAGACGATACAGTTTTGCGCCGGGAGTACCGTATCGAATGTGTCAGAGGGAATGTGCGCCCATTCGAGGCTCATTTCGTGGATTCGCAGCTCTCCTCCTGTAAATGCTTTGGGTTCGTTGTGGTAATAGTATACGAAACTCAATTCTCGTGTGGAGAATGGGTACCCGCTGTCGTTGTGAAGTCCAAAGTGGTCACCATCGTTGCTCGCGGTAATCTGAGCCTCTAGCTCGGTGATGTGGAAAAGCGGTAGCCGAAGTCGATTGCACACCCATGGCAGGAAGCAGTGAATTCTCTTGGCGAATAAAGTGTGGACTTTTCCTAAATCGAGCAACACTTTCGCCCGGCGATGGTAGTAATCTACTTCGCCATCGGGTGATTCGGGAGGCCGGACTTTTGCGATTTGAAAATCGGCTCGGTGTCGTAAAGTAAAATTAAGCAGTGTTTTCAATTCTTGGGGAACAAGAAATTCTTCAAGTAGGACGAAATTGAGAGAGCGAAATGTAGTTTCCAAAAATATCGTCCTCCACCCTGCACTGCTTTGTCATTACAATAACTTATCCGACGGATGACCAACGTGCGACACAAAATAGTTTTTGGCCAGAGCTTCCGCCGGTATCACTCCTAGCTCCAACGGTTGGCTCGCCAATTCGACATGGAAATTCTCCTCCAGAGGAGCATTCCAAATCTGGGTAGACAGGTTGACCTTGAAAATACGGAACGACCGGATGTCCTCCTTGGAGGTTTGGGGAGTACCTAGTCGATCGGACAACTCGTAGAACTCCCAGGGCACGAAATCCGGCCGTAGATTTATCTTCGCCGTCTTCTCCCTATCGCTAACCCACCACTCGTATTTCATTTTGCTATTGCAATGCATGCCGCAACCCTCCGCTACAATGCATTTGAAGCGATCACGTCGGGAAACTTCCGTTACATAATCAATGGCATCTTTAACCCCTGGCCCCGGATGACCGCTGACTATGTAAAGATGTTCACGACACCACAGCATGTTTTTCGAAAGAGCAATGGCCGCAACTTGCATAGCCCGAAACCCGACCGCTGTACCCCACCAAAGCGAACCCGGATGGTTACACATCGCACCGTCATAAGATAGCTCAAGAAGCTGGCCTTGGTCCATGATGCGAACCACGATACCCTCGGCTGCTTTCTTTCGCTCTGACACGCTCTTGGACATTTGAACTTCCCCGTTTCTTGCTAGTCCATATCTCACTTTTGTGGAGGGCTACGCTTGCCTAACGGTCGATTCTCCCGATTCGTTCCCTAACAGATGCGTGGCAATTGCTCTCCCACAAGCATATCGACGATGCGCCGCCCACCGAAAACGGTTTGCATAACGACAAGTTCGGGGTGGCTGTCGGTCACCTCCCCGATTGCCGCGGCTCCTTGTCCTAGAGGATGCGCCTGGAGAGCTGCCAAAGCTCGACCTTCCTCCCCAGGGGGTACGACACAGACAATTCTGCCCTCATTGGCGAGATAGAGAGGGTCCAGACCCAGGATTTCACAAAAGCCTCTGACCTCAGCACGGATGGGAGTTCGTTCTTCGTGAATTTCGATACCGACTCGTGAGCCGGCGGCTATCTCGTTTAATACCGTGGCCAACCCTCCCCGAGTGGGATCCCGTAAAAACCGTGCTGAGGGAACGGCGGTCAACAACGCATCGACGAGTCCATGAAGGGCCGCACAATCGCTCTCGATGGGCGCGGTCAACGCCATGTCGTTGCGCGAGTTGAGTATCGCCGCCCCGTGGTCGCCCAAGAGCCCGTTCACAAGAATCACATCCCCTGGTCGTGCTTTATCGACTCCCAAATTGAGTCCTGCGCGAATGACACCCACGCCTGTGGTATTAACAAATAATTTGTCGCAAGCGCCCCTTTCGACTACCTTGGTGTCTCCTGTAACTACCTTGACTCCGGCATCCTTTGCCGTTGCCGCCATCTCCATCGTTATTTTGCGCAGAGTATCGATTTGCAACCCTTCTTCGATTATGACCGCACAGCTCAAATACAATGGTATCGCACCTCCCACCGCCAAATCATTGATCGTTCCACAGATTGCTAGTTTGCCTATATTCCCTCCGGGAAATTCGAGCGGATTGACAACGTAAGAGTCGGTGGTAAACGCCAGTCTATCCCCTCGGGCCGCCAGGTCTGAAAGATTGAGCCGCGCCTGGTCTTCTAGCGGCATTAGAGTTTCTCCATCGAACGCTTGCAGGAAGACATCGTCGATGAGATCGTGCATGGCCTTGCCGCCACCTCCGTGGGCAAGAGTGACAACTGTGGCTCGCACTTTTGCGCGCCCCCTTGTACGCCCGTTCTGCGAATGCAAAAGATTAGCGCTGCTCATACCGGCTCCCCGGCCTGACTTTTGACTCTTTTCACACGGATTTTCTCGATGTCGCCATACTGGTAATAGGCTGCGCACGCTCCTTCCGAAGAGACCATCAAGGCACCTAACGGTGTTTCCGGTGTACATTCTCTGCCGAAGACCTTACAATCCCAGGGCTTGATGACGCCCTTGAGGACTTCGCCACACTGGCACGATTTCGGATCGGCAATCTTGAGGGCCGGCACGGAGAATCGGCGCTCCGCATCAAACTTCGCATAGGCGTCACGAATGCGAACCCCCGAGTGGTCGATCGAACCGAGGCCTCGCCATTCAAAGAACTCACGCAGCTGAAATACCTTGCCTATCGCGTCCAGTGCCACCGTGTTGCCGCCCTCGGGTACCACGCGGCTGTATTGGTTCTCAATTTCCGCGCACCCTTCGGCAAGCTGCTTGAGGACCATCCAGATTCCATGCAGGATGTCCAAAGGCTCGAAGCCCGCGACCACGAGCGGCCGCTTGTAATGTTCGGCGATGAAGCGGTAGGGCGAATTGCCGATCACCATGCTGACGTGGCCAGGGCCGAGGAAACCGTCCAATTGCAGACCGGGTGAATCCAGGACCGCCTTGATGGTGGGAATGATCGTGATGTGATTGCAGAAAAGTGAGAAGTTATTGACGCCTTCCTTTTCCGCCCTCAGCACCGTGAGTGCCGTGCTAGGCATGGTAGTTTCGAAGCCCAAGGCGAAGAACACAACTTGTTTCGCCGGGTTTCCTTTGGCAATCAGCAGGGCATCAAGCGGCGAATAAACCATGCGCACGTCCGCTCCGTTGGCCTTGGCCTGGAGCAAACTCCCTTTTGAGCCTGGTACGCGCATGGCATCCCCGAACGTTGTGAAAATCATTCCCGGCATCTTGGCCAGCACTACGCAGTCATCGACACGCCCCATTGGCAAAACACAAACCGGGCAACCTGGACCATGGATCAACTCAAGGCCCTCGGGCAGCATTGTTTCCACGCCGAATCGGAAGATGGCATGCGTGTGGCCGCCGCAAACTTCCATAATGTACACGGGTTTGCTTCGCCCTTCTCGGATCTTGGCCATCAGGCCGCGGATTTCCTTCAGAAGAAACTGTGCCTTGTGCGGGTCCCGGAAGTCATCGACGTACTTCATGGGTTTGCTTCCTTAGCAAGCGTCCATCGGGGCCAGTGAGCCGCGGTCGTCCGCCAGCAGCGTGTGGACGAGATCCCAGAGAATGTGATAGATTGTTACGTGGCATTCTTGGACTCGATGAATGCTGTCGGTTTCGACAACCAGACAGTGGTCCAGACCGATCTTTGCCATCTCGCCGCCGCTGCCGCCGGCCAGTCCGACGGTTGTCACACCCATTTCCTTGGCTTTCAGAAAGGCCTTGATTAAGTTGGCCGAGTTGCCGCTGGTCGAGAGGCCGATCAGCCCATCTCCGCGCCGAGCCTGGGCAATCACCTGCCGGATGAAAACATGAGGAAAACCGACGTCGTTGGCAACGGCGGTCAACATGGTTCGATCCGCTGTCAGATCGACAGCCGTCAGTGCGGGCCGACCGGCCGTGATTGGGTGCAAGAACTCGACGGCCACATGAGCCGCGTCGCAGCTTGAGCCGCCGTTGCCCATCGTGTAGAGCCGCCCATTTCCGCGATAGACTTTCGCCAGAGCTTTGGCCGTATCGACAACCGCTTGTCCATTTCGAGTGAAAAACTCGCCGATAACCTCGTGGTTATGGGCGGCCTTTTGTCGCACGGACTCGCACAAGGCCGAATTCATCTCCAGCGGATCCTGCTTTTTGCCGTGGAGGAACGGGTAAAGACCCTTCAGGTTCGGATCGTTTACCATGCTTGTCCCCTTCCGATCTCATTTCTACCGGTAAGGCTGCCAGGCGAAACACTATCCACTGACCGTTGACTCTTGCATCGCGTTCACTTCCGCTTGCAACTCCCCAAGCTCTTTCAAGACCTTCAGGGTAGACGCTGCTTCCTCTTCGTTGATTAGACTCATGGCGAACCCGACATGTACAAGGACCCAGTTGCCGACACACATTTGCAGTGAATACGACTCATCGATCACGCACTCCAGACTTACCTCTCGCCGCACTCCGCTTACCTCGACGAGCGCCATTTTCCTGTCGATGTTCGTGATTTCTACGACCTGGCCAGGGATACCGAGGCACATCGCTTGCTCCTTCCATTCATTTTCGCAGGTGTCACCGTATCGCACCGACCTATTCACACTAGCTCCCACAACTTGATCTAACCCAATTACAACCGAGCCATCAGCACACTTGACTCGCATGGGATTCGAGAGCTGCTTTCAGCCGAGGCCCCACTCGAATGCTCGATTCTTGAAAATACTCTAACAAAGGCACTACCACGCGAACGACTTGAAGCAGCGATTCGGGTGGCGTATAGACGGCTCGATAAATCGGTTGCTGCACGACACATCTCAACCGTTCGATCATGGCTTCGAGTTGCTCGGCCAAAGAACCTATAACTACGAGGTCGGGAATCTCGGTCAGCGACACCTGCCCCCGCGTATCGCTCACTCCGCGAATGTGTAGCCGCACGAGATCCACTTCATTCTGCTGCGAGCCGTGTGGGAGTTGTGTGACACTCGACTGTGGTACTTTGCGCGCACCGCTGAGGAAAGCCAAGCGACTTTGCACCGCCTCAGTAACCGCGCGCACCAGCGCTGTACGGCGGTTCAGATGGCACCCCCACCCCCCATTAAATGTTTTGCGGCAAGGATTTCTTTCATCGTACAGGAAGGCGACAAAGAACGGCATGCCGTAATCATTGGCGATTGTGCGAACCTTGAGCTGGAGGCCATTTCGTGACGCCCTCTCGGCGATCTCGCGCACGTCATCAGGCAGACTGGATGTCTCCACCAACCTCGACGTTGATCGAACGAACTCAAAGGACCAGATGTCGCGCTCAATTAACTCCAACAGTGCATGAATACTTGCTTCGAGGACCGAATTGCCGGATGCCAAGCCGTTGGTCGAGGCGCCGAACAGTGAGTGACCGACGTACATCGCCGGATAGTAAATGAGTTCCGCAGGCAAAAGACTCTTGTCGCCGCTCTCCATGTCCTCGACGGAAGCGAGCAGCAGGGGAGCATCGAGGTCCACTTCACGGTGAAGCCTCGGCACAAAATCGAGTATTGCCTCGTTCGACTGTTCTTGGTCAACAATAACTCGTGCACTCCCCCACTGGGTCAGAATGCGACCCTGTCCCGGTTCCGCGAAATAAAACTCCAAGGCCTCCATATAAGCACCGACCTCGGCGTCAACGCGGTTCAAACCTTTACCGAAGGTATAAGCTTCTCCGCGTGCTTGCGGCCGAACACTGGCGAACACATGCACACCCAAGTTGTCACCGGCTGTAATCTCCGTCACTTCGCTGATACCGGCCGCCTCCACATATTGCCTGGCATACCGTAATGTCTCTTTCGATGCTCGACTTCGACACTCTCCAGCACTCCTAGAGTCCATAGTATCATTTCTCGCCGGACAACGCGAACTCCGCGCAGGTTGAGTTTTTTGCATTGCGGTCTGGAAGTCCCCAAATGTCCAGGGAGCCAGACTTGCAACACACCTGGGGCTCCTTCACCTCGGACGGGGTGAATGGTCGTCGCTTTTCACGCATTCCTACTCGTCGAAATCGTCGTCTTCGTTTTCACGTCCGCGCTTGGAGTCGTCTTCCTCCTCCGTGTACTCGCGTCTACGACGTTCCTCCTCCACCTTCTTAGGCGGCGGTGTACCACCGTCCGGCGGGGAACAGTGAGCTCCTGTCGCGATTGCTCCGCGAAATGCTGTGAACCGATCACTAGCGTCCGCATCCCCTGCCGTCAGGGGTTGCCCATACAACAATTGTGAAAACCGTTCAACCGATTCCTGATCCAAGGCAATCGAAACGGTCCGGCTAGCCATAAAACTCTCTCCTTTTTTAGAATTTCTCCGTCGTTTTGCACGACGAAGCGCAAGTTTCTGATCCATGGTTGCAGCGCAAGCTAGGCGAGGCAGAACCAGGGCAAAGCTACCTGCTTCACCAGCCACCGCCCCCGCCGCCTCAACGCGGCTGGTCCCCTTTGCGGGAGGCACGATAGGCCTTTATCAACTCCTCAGCATCCCTACGGGTAGGGGCCACGCGCCTTCGCGACCCCGGAAATTGGCCTGTCAGTTCGGCCGGACGCACTGGCCGTCGGACCAACTCCCCACTGCAGTTCGGGCAGTGACCTTTCAGGAGCACACTTGCGCACTCGGCGCAGAAGGTGCGCTCAAATGAGCAAATCAGCGCATCGCCAGAATCTGGCGGAAGGCTGCGGTTGCAGATTTCACAGTTTGGTCGAAGTTCCAACATTGCATCCTCCCTCGCATTATCTTCACCCACACTGATGCCAGTACCCAATTCGGAGCCTGGGATGTCACGCTAAACGGTTTCGAGTTTGACGGTCGCAGATTAACTATTTCCATCTTCATTTTCCACCATTAAGCAGACATCCTGTAGACGCTCTTATTCTCGCCTGCTCATATGATGATCTCCCACCTTATACCCCCATCGTTTACATGGAACTGCACGCTCAATTGCTTCTGCCCTTTATTCAGCCGCCGGACCACATCGCGTAGGGCCTTCTTCCGGTGCGCACCCCGAACCCATTGCAAGGGGTTGGGAATCCACGTCGGCCATCCCAGTCGCTCCAGTTCGGCGAGCACACAGCGTTGCCCGATCGAGTCGTGGCGCACCCTCTTCAGGGTCATCCGCCCCAAGCGCAGTTCCCCGCCGCCGCCCTGGTGGATCACCCACTTCGGACAGGAATTACCGGCCGTCGGTTGGCAGAAGGCACGCCCCCAACTTGCCAGCACATCTGCAAACCGCACCAGTCCCTCCCGGGTCATAGCCAGCTGCACTTCCCGCTGTATGCCTCTCGCTTCGCCCAGGAGCTGCAAGTCGCACGGAGGGGGCGTCCATTCCTCGATGTACCTCCCCTCTAATAATGCGCGGACTTCCGTGTCATCCAGGCCAGCCGCCTCGGCCTCGGAGGGCGCGATAATCAGAACCCATTCCGGAGCTTGTGCCCGGCATGCCTGGATCGCGAGGGGCAGCAGCTTGAGAAGCGCGGACGGCACAGGCTCGGCCATCGGTAGAGCGGACGACGAAGCTGGCAGTTGTGTGGACATGCTGACGAACTCTTCCAACCTGGCGGGTGTAGCGAGCCACATGCAATATCGCAATCCGCATCGTGACTGAGGTTATCAATGTTAAAACGCCAATGGTTGTTAAGTATGAAAATGGTCGGCTTGCGCCAGTAAAGTGTCAAGGGGCAATCTGGGGAAGCTCTAGGGGAGCATTATCCTTCGTGGGGAGGCGGCTGTGATGCATAGCCGAACCCTTTACCGACCGCGCGACCTCGTCGCCGCAACACGTTAGCAAGCGGTTGCCGTCGGGGGGGGAACTCAGCGCGAGGAGGAGGGAGGGGTGCTCGAAAGGCGGGCCGACGCGTTTACCCGTGGCCACATCCCATAATCCGGCCATCTCGTCATCGCCCGTCGCTACAAGACGACAAAAAGCACCGCTAGCCGCCTCGAACACCTGGGAGTTCAAGGCTTCCCCGCGGCCAATCGGCTCTCCCATTCGGCCCTTGCTGACCGTAGGGCCTTGACGACTTCGGGATGCCGATAGGCCAGGTTCCGTCTCTCTCCTGGATCTTTCTCCAGGTCAAAGAGCAAATCCATCTCGCGGTCGTACACATACTTCCACCGGCCTCGCCGGACGGCTTTTTGACCGAATGGGCCGTCCGGCCGTGGCAGGCGCCAGAAGAAGGTTCGCTCCCGCGCCGGCCTCCTTTCCGAGAAGATCGGCAACACATCCTCCCCGTCGAGGGGAGCATCCGGGGGCGGGACCGCGCCGGCGGCGGCGAGGAGGGAGGCGGTCAAGTCCATGACGATCGCCGGTTGATGGCTGACCTTCTTCTCCGGAAGAACGCCCGGCCAACGCAGCAGACAGGGAACGCGGATGCCGCCTTCCCAGAGCGTGTATTTCCCGTGGAAGAACGGGCCATTGTCCGACAGACGCTCGCCGCCGTTGTCGCTGAGAAAGAGGACCAGCGTGTTCTTCGCCGCGCCGGTTTCGTCCAGTGCGGCCAGCAGCTTCCCGATGCCCTGGTCCATGCGCTCGACCATCTTGACGTAATCGCTCCGCGTGCCGACCTCCGGCCCATAGGTCGTCTTGGTGCGCCTGTCGTCGGGTCGGTCCGGGGCCTGGAAGGGCCAATGCGGGGCATTGTAGGCCACTTCCAGGAAGAACGGCCCCTTCCTGTCCCGCTTCAAGAATGCCAGCGCGTGAGCGGTGATCAGATCGGTCAGGTAGCCTTTTTCTTCGCAGAGCTTGGCGTTCGTGTAGAGTCCGGGATCGCCGTTGGCGTCGGTGTGGGCGAAGTAGTCGAGGTCGGCGGCGAGGAAGCCGAAGAACTCGTCGAAGCCGTGGGCGTTGGGGCCGAACCGGGGCTTGTAGCCCAGGTGCCATTTGCCGAAAAGCGCGGTTGCGTACCCACGCTTTCTGAGCAACTGGGGCAGGCTCCCTCCCCGCGAGGGGAGGCCCCGGTCTTTCTCGTCGTAGCGGATGACCCAGTCGAAGCCAAACCGTTGCGGATACCTCCCGGTGATCAACGAGGCTCGCGTTGGCGTACAAATCGGAGAGCTGACGTAGAAATCCGTTAGCCGCAACCCTTGCTCGGCCAGGCGATCCAGATGGGGCGTGCGAATTTCCTTGCCGCCGTAGCAGCCCAGGTCCGCGTAGCCGAGGTCATCGGCGACGATCAGCAGCACGTTCGGCCGGCCGGCCGGTGGGCCGTTCTCGGCGAGGGCCGGCCGCGGGAGCGCGGCGAGGACCAAGTTGCATAGGAGGAACGAACCCAGGAGACCGTACGGTAGCGCTCGGTCGCGTGACGGACAAAGCTGGTGCATGAGTGGTTCCCCCAAACCCGCCGGCATCCGAATGGGTACCCCACCCGGTAGCTGCAACCCTTTGGCGATCCCTGAATGGTATAGAAAGCCGTCTGATGCAAAGCAGGGTGGGTTAGGGTGCGGTAATTGTTTCTGGTGGTGGGGGATTGCTGTGTAGGGTGGGCCGAGGGACGAGGCCCACCGAGGACATGGTGGGCCTCGTCCCTCGGCCCACCCTACGACTCAATGGTATAGAAAGTCGTCTTCCGCGAAGCAGGGGCGGGCGATTTCCCATGAGCACTTGCTTGCAACTTGCTCCGGGGT
Source organism: uncultured Planctomycetota bacterium (assembly GCA_963767535.1). Lineage (GTDB taxonomy): Bacteria > Planctomycetota > Planctomycetia > Gemmatales > Gemmataceae > JAJPHU01. Next base: position 1,042,106 of record CAVYEC010000002.1, on the reverse strand, counting down.
CGATTACTGTGCTCGATATTCGCTACGCATAGCTCTCACCGGGGTTGCTATCCCGAAGAGGTGGGAGGTGCGAACTCGATTCCTGGCGATTTTTGCTCGGCGCGAGGAGGACGGAGGTCATGACCGTGTGCATCGAAAGGTTTGCTCGTTTTGCCGCGCGAACCGGCCTGGTGTTGGCCCTGACATCCTGGCTGCTGGGTGCATGGGCAGGCGGGGGCCACGCCCAGACGCCCCAGGCGAAAGCGGCCCCCAAGCTGGGTCTGGTGCTCGAAGATCCGAGGGCGTTTCGAGGCTACACCTTGTTTGCCCCTCTGGCCTCCGCCACGACCTATCTGCTGGACATGCAAGGCAAGGTCGTGCGGACGTGGGAGAGCGACTGCTCTCCGGCCGCGTCCGCCTACTTTCTCGACAACGGCCATTTGCTGCGAACCGGCTCGTTCGGCGCGGAAGCCCAGCCATTCGGCGGCGGGCCGGGTGCCGGCGGGCGGATTCAAGAGTTCACCTGGGAAGGCGAGATGGTCTGGGACTTCCAGTTCGTCAACGCCAAGCAGATGCCGCATCACGACATCACGCCGCTTCCCAATGGCAACGTGTTGATGATTGTATGGGACCGGAAAACCGCCAAGGAAGCGCTTGCCGCCGGCCGGCGGCCGGAGCTGACCGGCGACAGCCATTTGCTGCCCGAATCCCTCGTCGAGATCAAGCCGACCGGCAAGACGAGCGGCCAGGTGGTGTGGGAATGGCGCCTCTGGGACCACCTCGTCCAGGACTACGATAAAACCAAGGCCAACTACGGCAACGTGGCCGAGCATCCGGAATTGGTGAATATCAATTTCGGCGAGGACGCCCTCGCTCCGATAGCCAAAACCAAGGACGGCCAGGACAAGCTCAAATCCATCGGTTATGTGGGAGCCAACGCGGCTGCGGGGAGGCCGCGCGCTAGCCCGGATTGGACGCACGCCAACGGCGTGGCCTACAACCCCGACCTCGACCAGATCATCCTCAGCGTCCATGCCTTCAGCGAATTCTGGATTATCGACCACAGCACGACGACGGTCGAGGCGGCCGGCCACAAAGGAGGCCGGGGCGGCAAAGGCGGCGACCTTCTCTACCGCTGGGGCAATCCGCGCGCGTATCGCGCTGGCACCAAGGCGGACCAGCGGCTGTTCTCCCAGCACAACGCCCACTGGATCCCCAAGGGCCTCCCCGGCGCGGGACATGTGTTGGTGTTCAACAACGGCAACAATCGGCCGGGCGGCAATTCGTCGTCGGTGGACGAACTGGTCCTTCCCGTCGATTCCCAGGGCCGGTACACCCTGGAGCCGGGCAAGCCTTACGGACCGCACGAGCCGATCTGGAGCTATTCCGCCCCGAAAAAGTCGGAATTCTTCTCCTTCTTCATTTCCGGCGCCCAGCGGCTGCCTAGCGGCAACACGCTGATCTGCTCGGGGGCCAACGGTACTTTCTTTGAAGTGACGCCCGAGAAGGAGGTCGTCTGGAAGTACGTCAACCCCGTCAAGGGCGGCCTGTTCGGGCCGGGTGGTTTCGCGGCCTCTCGGCCGGCCGGCCAGCTTCTGTCGCCGATCGTGCGGGACATCCTCGCGCTGTCTTCGGAGCAGCGGAAGGGATTGGACGAACTCCAGAACGAGGTGGACGGACGACTCGCCAAGCTGCTCACGGCCGATCAAACCAAGCAGTTTCGGGAGGGGCCGCGAGGCTCCGGCGCCGGGGGAGGTTTCTCTTCTCCACCGCCCGGCCAGATCATGACGAGCGCGGAGCGGAATAGGTTGAAGCTCTCCGAAGCGCAAAAAAAAGACTTAACCACCCTGCAAAAGGATGTAGACGACCGGCTGGACAAAAACCTGACGGCCGAGCAGAGGAAGCAGGTCAAGGGCACGAGCGTCTTCCCCGGCGGCCCTCCTCCCGCCCCCGCCGTTACGAACCGGCCCGGCCAACTCGTGCCGTCGCCCCTCCAGGACGCGCTCAAGCTGACCGGTGAGCAGAAGAAACAACTCGCCCAGTTTCAGACGGAGTTGGACGACAAGCTGGACAAGCTTCTCACCGAAGGGCAGAAGAAGCAGTTCAAGGAACCGTCCGCCAGCCCCGCGCAGCCCGGCCAGATCATGGCGCTGGCCTTGCAAGTCCGGTTAAAACTTACCGCCGAGCAGCGCAAGCAATTGCAGGAACTCCAAAAGGAAACCGATCGAGGCGCTGGCCAAGCTATTCACCGACGAGCAGAAGAAGCAGTTCAAGGAGACGAAAACGAACGTCGTCCGAGCCGGACCCGGTGGTCCGGGCGGCCCCGGCGGCCCTGGCGGTCCCGGCGGCTTCGGATCTGGGGGAGGAAGCCCCGTCTTTCGCGCCTATCGCTTCGCGGCGAACCATCCGGGGTTGGTTGGCCGGGATCTGAAGTCTGGAAAGAACGTCGAGGAATTACAGGCGAAAGAAGACAAGAAAGAAACGCCCAGGCCGAAATGATCTGAGAAGGGGGATCTACGGGGCGTTGGCTGCCTGATGCTTCGATCAGGCAGCCAACGCCCCGCACGTCCGACGATCGCTGAGGTCCGGAGGATGCCGAATGCTCCTCGTCTACTCGTTCCCACGCCGGAGCGTAAGAAAGGACAGTTGCGACGCTCTGTATCGCGGCGGGTTCATTCATCCTGGATTTCCCAGATGGACCTCGGCTTTTGGTATGACATTTGCGCAGAAACTCGGCTTTGACTCTAAATGACATTTCGTCCCTTGGGGGTCAGAATCAACCGTTGGCGTCGTGGCCGAGGCCCGGGACAGGGCCATCAGGGAAAGATCGGCTTCAGCATGCTTCTGAAACTTTTGCTCTTCCGGCTGGGTAACACTGGAACTACAAGAACTGGAATCCAGTGGTTAAGGAGGCCCTGCCGTGTTTCATTCTCGTGTCGCCGTTGCCTTCGCAGTTCTGCTTATATTCGTTGTCGTTTCGCAACCTGATCGTGCCTTCGCGGACAACCCACCGGCCAAAAACACAGATGCTAAAGCTCAACGGGGCGTCGTCGTCAACGACCCCAAGGCCTTTCAAGGTTACACTCTCGTCTTCCCGCTCTCGTCCACAAAGACCTACCTGATCGACATGCAGGGACGGGTGGTGCGGATGTGGCAAAGCCGGTACATGGCCGGCCAGGATGCGTACTTGCTGGAAAACGGCAACCTGTTGCGGTCTGCCGACCTGGCGGAGAATGAGGCGTTCTTTGCGGGCGCCAGCAAAGGCGGACGAATCCAGGAGTTTACGTGGGACGGCAAGCTTGTTTGGGATTACCTTTTTCACAACCAAACCCAGATTCGACACCATGCCATCACCCGACTGCCCAACGGCAACATCCTGATGATCGTATGGGAACGCAAAACACCGCAACAGGCCATCGCCGCTGGCGTCAAGCCTGAATTGGCCGGCAAGACCGATATGCTGGTCGATGCACTGATTGAAGTCAAGCCGACCGGCAAAACGAGCGGGAAAATCGTGTGGGAATGGCGTCTGTGGGACCATCTTATTCAGGACCACGACCGCTCCAAGGCAAACTATGGAGACGTCGCCGCTCACCCCGAATTGGTGGATGCGAACTTCGCCCGGCGAGCGGGTGGCGGGTTCGGAGGCTTCTTCCTGCCGCCAACGCCTCCGAAGAAGGACGAACCCAAGGAGATGGCCAAGGATGACAAAAAATCCAAAGACGATAATCTGAATCGCCTGAAGGGGCTTGGTTACATCGGTGCCAGTGGCGGCAGAAAATTCGCCGGATTCTTTCCCGACTGGACCCACGTAAACGCCGTCTCCTACGACTCCCGCCTTGATCAGATCATGCTATCTCCCCGCGAGTTCAACGAAGTCTGGATTATCGATCACAGCACGACCAAGGCCCAGGCCGCGAGTCACGAGGGTGGCAAATACGGCAAGGGGGGAGATATTCTTTACCGCTGGGGCAATCCGCGCCGCTACCGCACGGGACGGTCAAGGACCAAAGGCTTTTCGCCCAGCACGACACACACTGGATATCCGAAGGACTCCCCGGTGCAGGACACTTGCTCGTTTTCAACAACGGCAGACGTTCGGACGGCGCTTACTCCTCGGTAGACGAGATCGTCCTTCCCGTCGATGCGGAGGGGCGATATGTCCGGTCAGCCGGCGAACCCTACGGACCCAAAGAGCCGATCTGGAGTTACACCGCACCCAAGAAAACCGACTTCTTTGCCATGATGATGTCTGGTGCCCAGCGACTTCCGAACGGCAATACGTTGATTTCGACTGGTTTTAGCGGCTCGATTTTTGAGGTGACGCCCCAGAAGGAGGTTGTATGGAAGTGCAACGTACCGATAGACTTTAAGCCGGGCCGCGGCACGATGTTGTTTTTTGGCGGCTCCGGAAATCCCGTGTTTCGAGCGTATCGCTACGCCCCGACTTACCCGGGCCTAGCGAATCGGGAGTTGACGCCGGGTATGACCATCGAGGAATTGGTCTCGCAGCCAGCTAGGAGCAAGGCAATTGGTTAGCGCCCTCGGTCGCCTTGTCCGACTGACCTGTCCCACAGAGCGCAGCTGCACTCCGGGTTTTTTGCTATCTTGCCTGCATGGACGAACCCGCTTGTTCAGGCTGCCAGGCGTTGCAACGCCGCGTCGCCGAACTGGAAGCCCAGGTCGAGCGACTTACCCGCCTGCTCGAACAGCAGCAGCGCACCGGCAAGCGTCAGGCAGCCCCTTTTGCTAAAGGCCTTCCCAAGCCCAACCCCAAGAAGCCGGGACGCAAACCCGGAAAGGACTACGGCACCAAGGCGCATCGGCCGCCGCCGGAACGCATCGACGAGGTCCACGAGGCTCCCTTACCCGAGGCTTGCCCCGACTGTGGGGGTCCAATCGAGCCAACTCACGTCGATCAGCAGTATCAGGTCGAGATCCCACGACAGCCGGTCCACCGCCAATTTAACATCCACGTCGGCTGTTGTCGGCGGTGCCACCGGCGCGTTCAGGGCCGACATGCCTTGCAGACCTCCGACGCTCTGGGGGCTGCGGCGTCGCAACTGGGGCCGGACGCTCAGGCCACGGTCGTCGAGTTGAACAAGCAAGCGGGTCTGTCGCACGGCAAGGTGAGCCGCGTCTTGGAGAGCTTATTTGGCATCTCCCTGACACCGGGCGGCAGCGTCCACACCGTCTTGCGAGCAGCGCGGCGCTGCGAGCCGGTCTACGAAACAATCTGTCAGTCGGTCGCGCGGTCTGCCTGGGTTGTTCCCGACGAAACCGGCTGGCATGTCGGCGGCTGGGGTGCCTGGCTGCATGCGCTGGTAAGCGCGAGGCGACCGCCTACGTCATCGACCCGACCCGCTCCGGTGCCGTGGCCGAGCGTCTGATCGGCGCAGACTACGCTGGAGTGATGATTCACGACGGCTGGTCGCCCTACGACAACTTTGAGCAAGCGCGCCATCAACAGTGCCTGGGCCACCTTCTACGTCGCTGTCACGAGATGCTCCAGAGTGCCGCGGCCGGCGCGGTGCGGTTCCCACGACGGATCAAGGAGCTACTGCTAGCGGCCCTGGGCCTGCGCGATCGCCATGCCGCGGGCCAGGTCAGCGATCATGGTCTGGCAGTGGCGCGAGGCCGGCTGGACAACGAACTGGCCGATGCCATATTCCCCCTCAAGAGCAACGCGGCCAACGAGCGGCTGGCGCAGCACTTGTGGAACCACCGCGATCAGCTCCTGACGTTTTTGCATGTGCCGGGTCTGGACGCCACCAACTGGCGAGCGGAGTTGGCCATCCGCTTCGGCGTCATTTTACGCAAGGTCTGGGGAGGCAACCGGACTTGGGTAGGAGCGCGAGGCGCAAGCGGTGCTGATGTCGGTATGGCGAACATGCTGGCAGCAGGGACGTTCGGCCCTAGACTTCCTCAGCCAGTTCCTTCGCGGTGAATCGGTGATCCTATCCTTGCCCCCGTGACCCACCTGGTGACAACTCACGCAACTTGCAAAAGTTCTTTCGCCAACGACTATCTGCTGATACCATGCGCCAATCAAATGCGATCAGGAGAAGGCAGCTATGGCGCTCATTTTCAGGGGTAAAAGCCGCTGCCCGATTTGTGGCGACGTAATCGGGCAAGAGGACGATATTGTGGCAACCACGCATTTCATCACAGGCCGAGAAGACCCACTTTGGCGATTCTCGGACGCTGCAATGCACAAGAAGTGTTTTCTCAGTTGGGAGCTGAGGGAAACATTTGTTGCCCAATTCAACGCCGAGATGGGAGCAATTACCTGGGGAAACGGTACTTTTCACGAGATGCAACCGGACGGGAGTATTCTCTCGAAGAAGCGAGAAGCGTGAGGCGACGACCGGATTAACGGCCCGCTGAACGAAGCTGCTAGAGAGGAACACGCTAATCAAATACGGAGCAAGCAGTGAGCAAGCCTCCGTTCAAAGCCGACCGACGAAAGATTGGATTAATGAGAGAAGTCGTCGAATTCTGAAAAGATGCATTCATAGGACGCAGAGCGTCCGGACGTGCGTTCCCACGCAGAGCGTGGGAACAAGGGGCCAACGATCTTCAGCCGATGATGGCCTAAGCACCGGGGTATGCCGAATGCGTAAGCTGCTTGTGTTGTTGCTCCTGACCGCTCTGGCCGTCTTGCTTGCCCCCGGCGAGGCCCATGCCTATATCGGTCCAGGTGCGGGGTTCGCCCTGGCCGGTTCCTTCCTCGCCGTGTTCGCCGCGTTTTGCTCGGCGGTGGTCCTGCTGCTCACCTGGCCCGTGCGTTTGATATGGCGTTTCTTGATTGGCCGCCGGGCGCTGCGCGCAGCCGGGTGAAGCGCGTCGTCATCCTGGGCCTGGACGGACTCGACCACGGCTTGACGGAGCAGATGTTGGAGGAGGGCAAGCTGCCGCACCTGGCCGCGCTGCGCGACCAGGGGTGTTTCAAACCGCTGGCCAGCACGCTGCCGCCCATCTCGCCCGTCGCCTGGTCGTCGTTCCAGACCGGGGTCAATCCGGGCAAGCACAACATCTTCGATTTCCTCACGCCGGACCTGCGCACCTACCAGCCGAAGCTGAGTTCCGTGGACATCCGGCCGCCCCGCCGCACGATCCGCCTGGGCAAGTACGTCTTGCCCCTCGGCAAGGCCGACGTGCGCCAGCTGCGGAAAAGCAAACCTTTCTGGAACATCCTGAGTGAGCACGGCGTTTTCAACTGCATCATCCGCGTGCCGATCACGTTCCCGGCGGACAAGCTGCGCGGCGTGCAGCTCTCGGCCATGTGCGTGCCAGACCTTCGCGGCACGCAGGGGACGTTCGCCCACTACACGACCAGGGTCCACAAACCGGAGGAAAAGACCGGCGGCGAAGTCCATGTTGTCACACGAAACGGCAACAAGGTTCGGGCCGAACTGCTCGGTCCTCCCCACCCGCTCCGCCCCGACCGGGGGCCGCTCGCGGTGCCCTTCGTCGTCACCGTCAAGGGACGCGATCGCGCGACTCTCAAGATCGACGGCGCCGCCCACGATCTCCGCAAGGACAGGTACACCGATTGGGTCCAGGTCCGCTTTCGCGTCGTGCCGGGCATGAACGTGTACGGCGTGTGCAAGTTCCTCTTGCTGAACACGGAGCCGGAATTCGAGTTGTACGTAACGCCCGTCAACATCGATCCGGAAAACCCGGCGATGCCGATCGGCTATCCCTCCGTGTATTCGGTCTACCTGGCGAAACGGCAGGGTTTGTTCGCCACGCTCGGCCTTGCCGAGGACACCTGGGGACTCAACGAGCATGTCCTGAGCGACGACCACTTTCTTCAGCAATGCCTCGATTTCGACCGCGAGCGGGAGTTGATGTTTTTCGACGGACTCGACAAGGTCCGCCACGGCGTCTGTGTGTGCGTCTTCGACGGCACGGATCGCATGCAGCACATGTTCTGGCGCTATCACGATGAAAAACATCCCGCGCGGCCGGCCGAAGTCCCGGCGAATTATCGCACGGTGATCGAAGACCTTTATCAGCGCATGGACGACCTGGTGGGCCGGACGGCGGCCAGGTGCCGGGACAAGGATACCTTGCTCATGGTCCTGTCCGACCACGGTTTCAATTCGTTTCGTCGAGGGATCGACCTGAATCGCTGGCTTGAGGAAAACGGCTACCTGAAGGTCGAGGACGGCCGACGGCACGAACAACACCTGGCCGGCGTCGATTGGTCGCAAACGCGGGCCTTTGCCCTCGGACTGACCGGTATCTTCATCAACTTAAAAGACAGGTACTCGCAAGGCATCGTCGCGCCCGGCATGGAAGCGGATCGACTCCGCGAAGAGATCGCCCGGCGGCTGGGGGAATTGGTGGACCCGCAGACCGGAACGAAAGCGATCAAGCGCGTCTACATCGCCCCCAAGGTGTATCGCGGGCCATACAAGGACCACGCACCCGACCTGATCGTCGGCTATGAGCGCGGCTATCGCGTGTCCTGGGAGTCGGCCATCGGCAAGACGACCAGGGAAATCTTTCACGCCAACACCAAGGCCTGGAGCGGCGATCACTGCGTCGATCCGTCCGTGGTTCCCGGCGTGCTGTTTTGCAACCGTCCCATCGACGACGACTATCCCCGACTTCTGGACATCGGGCCGACCGTGCTGCAACTGTTCGGCGTGGACGTGCCCGATTACATGGACGGCAAACCGCTGTCCGTGGGCGAGATCCCGCAGGGAACTTCTTCCAAAGAAATAGGCACTCCCGTAAAGGTTGGATAATGGCGGAACCGTCGAAGCGCAAACCGAACCGAAGGACCTTCCTGAAGCGAGCCGCCCTCGGCGGGGTTGCCGCCGCGGCCGTGGGCGCCGGTGGTTACTGGCTGGGCGGCCGCAAGCGCGCTTCGCGTAGTATCGGCCAGAAAGTCATTGTCATCGGCATCGACGGCATGGACCCCGGCCTGTCGGCGAGCTTGATGAAGCAGGGCAAGCTCCCCAACCTGCAAAAGCTGGCCTTTAGCAAGCTGGGCACGAGCATCCCGCCGCAAAGTCCCGTCGCCTGGGCCAACTTCATCAACGGGGCCGGGCCAGGCTCGCACGGCATCTTCGACTTCATTCACCGCCACCCCGACGAGCCGTTGAGTACCGGCCATAACCCCTTCTACTCCGCCTCGGAAACCATTCCCGGAGAGGGGGGCTGGGAAGTGGGCGACCACCGGCTCCCGCTCGATTTTTGGCCGTTCAACCACAAACTGCCGGCCACGGTGCTCCGCCGCCAGGGCGTCCCCTTTTGGGACTACCTCGACGCGGCGGGGGTCCCGTCCACTTTCTTCGACCTGCCGTCCAATTACCCCCCCAGCCCATCGCAGCATGGCCATCATCGCTGCATCTGCGGAATGGGCACACCGGACATGCTGGGCGGCTACGGCACCTACCAGTACTTCGCCGACAACGAGACCGAGGCACACCTGGAAGAAAACGGGGGCAAGCGTTCCCAGCTCTCGTTCGAGCCCGAGACGGCGCGGGCCAGCCTCGTGGGGCCGGACAACAGCTTGCTCAAGGAAGCCCGCCCCGTCACTGTCGATTTCCTCATCCACCGCGACAAGCGGGCGGACGCGGCCGTGATCGAGATTCAAGGTCAGAAAATCCTCCTCAAAGCCGGCCAGTGGAGTCCGTGGACGAAGATCAACTTCGAGCTGACTGCCCCCTGGTTCGTCCCGAACAAGAACGTCACGGGGATCGTCCGGTTTTATCTCCAGGAAGTCGCGCCCAACTTCCGGCTCTATGTCACGCCCGTCAACATGGACCCCAGCGCGCCGGCGCAGACGATGTCCGAGCCGGCGTCTTTCCTGGCGGATGTTTCGCAAAAGCTTGGTCTGTTTTACACCACGGGCTTTCAGGAGGACTACAGGCGCGGAAGAACGGCGTGTTTTTGGACGATGAATTCCTCAAACAGGCGAACATGGTGCTGGAGGAGCGGCTCGCGCTCTTCGAGTACGCCGTCGAGAACTATGACGACGGCCTGCTGTTCTTCTATTTCTCCAGCAGCGATCTCCAATCGCATATGTTTTGGTGGGACTCGGACGAAAGGCACCCCATCCGGCCCGACGACGAGGCGAAAGCGTGCTTCGGACACGTCAAGCGGCTCTACCAGCGGCTCGACCAGGTTGTCGGCGACATCCTGGAACGTTACGGCAGCCGGGCGACCATTCTGGTGATGAGCGACCACGGCTTCTCGAACTTCGGCCGGCAGTTCAACCTCAATTCCTGGCTGCGCGGCATGGGCTATCTCGGCCCCCCAGACTGCACGTCGATCACGAAGGACGTGGACTGGTCGCAGACCATCGCTTACGGGCTGGGCATCAACGGCCTGTACCTGAATCTGAAGGGACGGGAGCGCGACGGCGTCGTCGAACCCGGCGATCAGCAGGAAGCGTTCTTGGCCGAATTGACGGAGCGGCTCGAAGCCGTCGTGGACCCGGACTTCAACGATCGCCGCGTCATCCGGGCCGTCTACCGCGCGGACAAGGTGTATTCCGGCAACGCAACCGCCCTGGCGCCCGACCTGATCGTCGGCTACAGCCGCGGCTACCGCGCCTCCTGGGCGACGTGCCTGGGCGATCTCACCGACAAGATCCTGCTCGACAACGACCTGGCCTGGAGCGCGGACCATTGCGCCGACGCGCTGGAGGTCCCCGGGGTACTGTTCAGCAATCGAGCCATTCGCGCCGGCAGCCCCAGCCTGGTTGACGTGGCCCCTTCCATTCTCACCTCGTTTGGTTTGCCCCTGCCGTCGTCGATGGAAGGCAAGAGCTTTTTTGACACATTGCAGAAAGGTTCACACTAGCCCGACGCGCCAGCGAGGGCGCTTCCCTCGCTGGCGCGTCGGGCTAGTGTGAGTTACAGCGCAAGAAGGGAGCGAATACATGGTGAAGATCAAGATCGATCCGGGCCTCGTCGAGAGGGCAAAGCAGGCGGCGGAAACGGCCGGCTACAGCAGCGTGGACGAGTTCATCGCCCACTGCATCGAACAGGGCATCGAAAAGCTCAAGACGGACGAAGCGGAGGGTCAAGTCTCGGATCAGCTTCGCGGCCTGGGATACATCGAATGATGGATTGGTTAGCTCAACTCGTTGTCTGGCTGAACGGCCTGGCCAACGTCCTGGGGAGGCTTCTGCTCGCCCCCGTGGGCGTGTCGCCGGGCTGGCTCTCCGCCACGGTCATCGCGGCGGTGACGGGTGTGCTACTGCTTGCTGTCTTCAAATACACCTCCAACCAGCGAGCGATCAAGCGCGTCCGCGACGACATCAACGCCAACTTGTTGGCCCTGAAGCTGTTCAAGGAGAGCGCCGTGGTGGCCGTCGCGGCGCAGGGACGTATCCTCTGGGGCGCCGTCCGGCTGCTGGTCTTCGCCCTTGTCCCGATGGCGATCATGAGCGTGCCGGTGCTGCTGATCCTGGGCCAGATGTCCCTGTGGTATCAGCAGCGCCCGCTGCGGGTCGGCGAAGACGCGGTGGTGACGTTGAAGCTCAATGGCGCCGCCGGCGATCCCATTCCCGAAGTGAACCTCCGCCCCACGGAAGCGGTGGAAACCACGGTCGGGCCGGTTCGCGTCCTCAGCAAGCGCGAGATTTGCTGGAAAATCCGAGCTTGCGCGAGCGGTCATCATCTCCTGGTGTTCCAAGTGGACGGCCAAACCGTCAACAAGGAGTTGGCCATAGGCGCCGGCTACATGCGCGTCAGCGCCCGCCGGCCGGGGTGGGACTGGGAGGAAGCGCTCCTGTATCCTCAGGAACAGCCGTTTGCCCCGGACTCTCCCGTGCGGTCGATCGACATCGCTTACCCCGCGCGTTCGTCGTGGGTCAGCGGCACCGATTCGTGGTGGATCTACTGGTTGATCGCGTCCATGGTCGCCGGGTATTGTTTTCGCGGCGTGTTGCACGTCAACGTTTAGGCGCCTGACTCCCACAAGGGAGAGGGTCCTCGCATGACTTCCGAAATCATTCTCGTCTCCGGCTTGCCACGCTCCGGCACCTCCCTGATGATGCAAATGCTAGACAACGGCGGCCTCGAAATTGTCACCGACCACATCCGCGTTGCCGACACGGACAACCCCCGTGGGTATTACGAGTTCGAGAAGGTCAAGACGATCAAGCGCGACAGCTCCTGGCTGCCTCAGACACGAGGCAAGGCGTTCAAGATTATTTCGCAACTCTTGTATGACCTTCCCCCGACGGAGGAGTACCGAATCATCTTCATGGAACGAGACCTGGACGAGATGCTGGTCTCGCAGGAGAAAATGCTCAAGCGCTTAGGCCGGAACGCGGTGCCCCGCGAGGAGATGAAACGGTCCTATTCCCTTCACCTGCATAAGTTGCGGGAATGGCTCCCACGGCAACGACATATGAAGGTCCTTTATGTCAGTTATAACGATCTCGTCGAAGACCCGGCTAAGCAGGTGGAGCGCGTCAGTGAGTTCCTCGACGGCAGGGCGAATGCTGGGAGGATGACCGAAACGGTGGATGCGACGCTGTACAGGAACCGAAAGATCCGGTGCGAGTCCTCAGGCGACTCCCTCACGGAGAATGGATCTTAACCAGGTCGATCAGGTTGCCGAGTTGCCGAAGCGGTCTACCTCCAAGTGCGCGGAAATTGTGAGCTATAGTTGGCATGTCAACTCTGCGGAAGGTGGTGGTTTGGGTTTGTGGCACGCTGGCAGCGTGCGCTACGTAGGGCACGCTACCAGCGTGCCGCACAAGCCGCCACTACCCAGCGGAAGGGCCAACTATGCGTTGTCGAAATTGTCATACACAGCTGATGGACACGGATCCGATGTGTCCGAGCTGCCATGCTTCCCGAGGGAGTGCAACCTCGGCCGCGCCGGGGGAAATCTACAAGACGCCCGGCTGGATAAACCTGTTCCCGATGTTCGGCGGGGCGATTGGCGGGGCCGTCGGCGGGCTGATCAACGAAGCCATGAGGGCCAACTCGGGCGATTCGGGCAGACCAGCGTATTCGGCCGCCGCACCCGCTATCCGCGGTTCAAGCCCCGTCAAAAGGATGTTTGGTCTGTGCCTCCTTCTCGGCGGCCTCTTGTTGCTCCTCTGCGCCCGGTCCTTTTCTACAACACCTGGCAAATCGCCAAGTGGGTGCCCAAGGAAGTGACCGCGGCCGAGCTGCGCCAAACGAGGGACCCCAAGTCGTATCCGGCTCCGTGGCTCGCCTTCACCTTGGAAGCATCGAAGCCGGCTGAGATGAACGTGACGCGCCATCGGCTCAACCACGGCGGGGACGTGGAGGCACGCGGCCTCTTCGTTCCGGTGGAGGACACCTGGATGTTCGTCTCGGTGGCCCCCGGTTTTGAAGGCAACCGGCTCGTGGGCCGACTTTACCCCCTCGATCCGGCCCAGTCGAAGTCCCTGGTCGAGCAGATCCGGAAGGTCGAACCGAATGCGACCTCCCTTCTTCCCTACGAGTTCAACGCCGTGGACGGCTGCGAAAGCGATCGGCGTGAGCGCTACACTGGGGCCGCCGTTTGTGCCGTCCTCGGTGTGCTGGGCGTGGGGCTTGGGCTCCTGCTCCGCCGAACGCGTCAAACGGTGTAGGGCCATTCTGCCCCTCGAAGCGATTAGTTCGTCCTGTCCGGATTCCAATGGATCGTATGGAGAAATCCTACCTTGGCCTGACCGGCCCCCTCGCCAGAAGGAGAGCCGGAACGGAAAGACTCCAACTCGCGCGATTCATCACCCACCTCCACGACGATCGGGACCCCTTCGCGTTTTTCTGTTTCATGTAGCTAGATGGAGTCCCCTCGTCAGGGTATACTCCAAGTCGTTTGAAATCCCATTCGGACGACCGGTGCCGCATGACGAAGGTAATTCGTATCCTGGAGTCGATCGAGGGGGGCGATGCGCAAGCCGCCGAGCAGCTCCTGCCGTTGGTCTACGACGAGCTGCGCAACTCGCGGCCCAGAAACTCGCGCACGAGAAACCGGGCCAGACACTCGACGCCACCGCACTGGTTCACGAAGCCTATCTGCGTCTGGTGGGTACCGACAACATCCCGCGCTGGGACAGTCGCGGCCATTTCTTCGCCGCGGCGGCCGAAGCCATGCGCCGCATCCTCATTGAGTCGGCTCGCCGTAAGAGACGGATCAAACACGGTGGGGAGCTGCACAGGTCCGAGCTTGAGGACTACCCCGCTCCGTCCGCGGACGAAAAGCTGATCGCGCTGGACGAGGCACTGCAACGACTTGCCGCCGAGGATCCAATCGCCGCACGCGTGATGGAACTCCATCGCTTCGCCGGACTGGGTCTCAAGAAAATCGCGGACGTCCTCGGCATCACGGTCTACCGGGCGCGGCAGAAATGGACCTACGCTCGCGCCTGGCTCCGCGACGCCCTGGGCGGATAAACATTGTTCTGATTATTTCGACAACTCCGGTCCCGAACGTCGCATAGGAGAGTGAACCCCTAGAGGGCCCAACGATGCCCCTCGACCCTCAGCGTGTGCAGTCCCTGTTCCTCGCCGCCGTCGAGGCCGGAACGCCGGCCGCCCGCGCCGCCCTGCTCGAACACGAATGCGGGACGGACGCCGAACTGCGGCAGCGTGTCGAGGCTCTGTTGCGCGCCCACGAGGCGTCCGCTAGCTTTCCGGACGAGTCGTCCCTTGCCCCCGCCGCCACCGTCGATGACCTGATCCGCGAGCGTCCGGGCACGGTGATCGGGCCATACAAGCTCCTGGAGCAGATCGGCGAGGGCGGCATGGGCTTGGTCTTTGTGGCCGAGCAGCAGCAACCCGTCCGCCGCAAAGTCGCCCTCAAGGTCATCAAGCCCGGAATGGATTCGCGGCAAGTGATCGCGCGCTTCGAGGCCGAGCGGCAGGCGCTGGCGATCATGGATCATCCGCATATCGCCAAGGTGCATGACGGCGGCACCACGCCGGAAGGCCGGCCGTACTTTGTCATGGAGCTGGTCAAGGGCACGCCCATCACCGATTACTGCGACGCGCACCGCCTCGGCACGCGCCAGCGGCTGGAATTGTTCCTCGATGTCTGCCACGCCGTGCAGCATGCACACCAGAAGGGGATCATCCATCGTGACCTCAAGCCGTCCAACGTCCTGGTGTCGCTTCACGACGTGACTCCGGTGGTCAAGGTCATCGACTTCGGCGTCGCCAAGGCGACCGGCGGACGCCTCACCGACAAGACGGTGTACACCGCCTTCGCTCAAATGGTGGGCACGCCCCTGTACATGAGTCCGGAGCAGGCGGGGCTGAGTGATCTCGACGTGGACACGCGTTCGGACGTGTATTCGCTGGGAGTGCTCTTGTACGAGCTGCTGACCAGCATGACGCCGTTCGCGCGAGACGCTGAATAAGGCCAGTTACGACGAAGTGCGGCGAATCCTCCGCGAGGACGAGCCGCCTCGGCCGAGCACGCGCTTGAGCACGATCCGGAAGGCCGAGCTGTCCACGATTGCCGAGCGGCGCGGGCTGGAGCCGCATCGCCTCAGACAGCTATTACGGGGCGAGCTGGATTGGATCGTGATGAAGGCGCTTGAGAAGGACCGCAACCGCCGCTATGAGACGGCGAATGGCCTTGCGATGGATGTGCGGCGCTATCTGAACGATGAGCCGGTCCTGGCCTGTCCCCCGTCGGCAGGCTACCGGCTACGGAAGTTTGCTCGGCGCAACAAGGGGCCTGTGTTGGCGGCGAGTCTGGTGCTTTTGGCGCTGGTGGCCGGTGTCATCGGCACGGCCTTGGGGCTTCTCCGGGCCGAGCAACAGCGGCAGATCGCCGAGAACAACGAACAGAAGGCTGTCGCCGCCGCGGAGTCGGAGAAGAGGGAGAAACAATTCGCCCAGGCGCGGGAGGCGGAGACCAAGGCAGTTCTGGAGTTTGTCGAGAAGAGAATCCTCACCGCCGCCCGGCCGGAGGGACAGGACGGCGGCCTGGGTCGGAACGTGACACTCCGTAAGGCCCTCGAGGCCGCCCTGCCCTTCGCGGACCAAGGTTTTTCCGAGCAGCCGCTCATCGAAGCCCGGCTGCGGATGACGCTGTCAAGGACGTTCGGGAACCTGGGAGATGCCAAACTCGTCGCCGATCAAGCCGAGAGAGCCAGGACGATCTATAGCAGGCACCTCGGCCCCGATCACCCCGACACGCTGGCGAGCATGCTCAGTCTGGCCCTCGGCTACGACGGCCTGGGGCGACACGCCGACGCCCTCAGGCTTAATGAAGAGACGCTGCCACTCCTGAAAGCCAAACTCGGTCCGGACCACCCCCATACGCTGGCGGCCATGCATAACCTGGCACTCAGCTACGGCACCCTCGGCCGGCAGGGCGAGGCCCTCAAGCTAAATGAAGAGACGCTGGCGCTCAAGAAGGCCAAGCTCGGCCCCGATCACCCCTCCACGCTTGGGACCATGAACAATCTGGCCGGCGACTACATGGCCCTCGGCCGCCACGCCGACGCTCTCAAGCTCGGCCAGGAGACGCTGAGGCGATTTAAAGCCACGCTCGGCCCCAACCACCCGCACACGCTCGGCAGCATGGACACCCTGGCCTTTATCTACCACCGCCTGGGCCGGTACGGCGAGGCCGTTCAGCTTTATGAAGAGACGCTGGCGCTCATGAAAGTCGAGATCGGCCCCGACCACCCCAAAACGCTTAGGGCCATGCACAACCTGGCCGATAGCTACGCCGCCGTCGGCCGGCACGGCGCGGAGCTCAAGCTCCGCGAGGAGACGCTGGCGCTACGAAAAGGCAAGCTCGGCCCCGACCACCCCGACACGATTGGGAGCATGAACATCCTTGCCAGGCTCCTGGCTACGTCCTCCGACCCCAAGGTTCGGAACGCGACCCGGGCAGTCGAACTCGCCAAGAAAGCCGTCGAGCTGGCGCCCAAAGAGGGCCATCACTGGAACTCACTCGGCATCGCCCATTACCGCGGCGGTGACTGCAAAGCCGCCATCACGGCCCTGGAAAGGTCGATGGAGCTGCGCAAAGGCGGCGACAGTTTGGACTGGTTCATCCTGGCCATGGCCCACTGGCAACTGGGAGGCAAGGAAGAGGCCCGTAAGTGGTACGACCGGGCCGTGGAGTGGATGGAGAAGAACCAGCCCAATCACGGCGAACTCCGCTGCTTCCGGGCGGAGGCCGGGGTGCTCTTGGGCATAACAGAGAAACATCAGGAGACCGAAAAGAAGCGAATGCCCGACTACTGAGTTTCGCAGGACAAAAGAGACGGTCCTTGTTTAGCCGCGAGCCGCAGGCGAGCGCGGCCGCCGCGCTCGCCTGCGGCTCGCGGCTAAACAAGGTCTTTTCGGATGCGTCTCGCCCGCGCTCCAAAGAGAGACACGACGGAAAAATCGGAGGGCCGGGGAGGTTCCACCGCCAAGCAGAACCCTCCCCGGCCCGGCACCACCTCGGCGCTCGGTCTGCGCCCGGGGCGATGGCCTTTTCATTGTATCGCAGACCCGCTCTCAAAAGGAGAAGCATCATGAAACCACGTCTCGGCTATGTCGTCTTCGGCGCTCTGATGCTCCTCGCCGGCGCATTCGCATTTTCGCGGAGTGCCGGCAAGGGATCCGCTGGATCGGGCACTTCGTTTGACGACCTCATCACCCAGAATGCGGCCCGGATGGTCGGGCAGGGGCGGCATACTTTCCGCTTCGACACCTTCGGGGATGAAAAGTTTTGGGGCGATACGCTGCTGCTGCACCAGGCCGTCGAGGGCAAAAAGTTCGGCGGCGTGGGAGCGGGGGTCAGCCCCAGGACCGCGTTGGGTCTGGGTTTGAAAGTGGACGTGAACGCGCTCCCGGATGACCTGGTTGCGAAACTGAAACAAGGTCGGGTCAACCTGGATGACCCGGCCGTCACCTTGAAACTGCTTCAGCTCAATGCCGTCGTGGGTCTGACGGGCTTTTTTAACCCTCCAGCCCAGCACAAGGCAAAAGGAGGCGCTCAAGTCCCTGGGCATCCAATGTTCCCTCTGCCACTCCACCGTCGATAACTCGCTGACCTACGGCATCGGGCATCGGCTGGACGGCTGGGCCAACCACGACCTCAACGTCGGCGCTATTATCGCGGTGGCGCCGAACATTGCGCCGCTCACTTCCCTGCTGAAGATTGCCATTCCCAGCCTCACCGATGCTCAGGTTCGGGATGTTCTCAACAGCTGGGGTCCGGGGAAATTCGACGCCGAACTGATCCTGGACGGCAAGCCCGTCAACCCGAATACGAACCAGCCGGCCGCCACGCTCATTCCCAGCGCTTTCGGCCTGGCCGGCTTCAACCAGCACACCTGGACCGGCGAATGGGGCACGGTCACGTACTGGAACGCGTTCGTGGGCAACCTTGAGATGCAAGGAGTGGGGAGGTTCTTCGATCCCCGTTTGAACGACCCCACGAAGTTCCCCATCGCCGCCGCCGCGGGGTTCGGCAACAAGAACGCCAGCCTGAGTCCCAAGGACGATCGGATCACCAAGAAACTGGGGGCGTTGCAGTTTTATCAGCTCGCTATTCCCGCGCCGATACCGCGCCCCAACATCGACTTCGACAACGCCGCCGCCCTCCGCGGCGACACGCTGTTCGTGGGCAAGGCCCGGTGCAACCAGTGCCATGTCAAGCCGCTGTGGACCGAGCCGGGCCGGAACCTCCATAAAGCCTCCGAGATCGGCATCGACGATTTCCAGGCCAACCGGGCGCCCAACGGGCTGACGACCACGGGAACGACGCTACCCAACGGCTTTTACAAGACGGCGAATCTGGCCGGTCTCTTTGTCCGCGAGAACGGTCTGTACATGGACCCCAAGAACAAGGGCCGATTCTACCACGACGGCCGGTTCGCCACGCTGCTCGACGTGGTCAATCACTACAACGATTTCTTCACGCTGAACCTGACGGACCAAGAAAAGAGCGACCTGGTCGAGTACTTGAAGTCGCTGACCTCGAACGGCTCGGCCGAACTGGGCGGTTGAGCCGGAAGGGGCCGCGTGGGCCGAGCCGCTGGGAAACCCCGGCGGCTTGGTTCCTCGTGTCGTTTCCGCACAGGGAGGGAAACGCGGCTCATGTATCGAACGAGTTCTCTTGGGGAGCCAGGGCGGCGGCGCGGCGTCATCTTGCTGGTTGTGCTGGCCTTGCTGACCCTATTCGCCCTGATCGGTATCACTTTCGTCCTTTACGCGGACGCCGAGGCAACCGCCGCACGCATCGCCCGCGAAGCGGAATCGCGCCGAGACCCCGATGTCGAGCCGGAACTTCTGCTGGCCTATTTCCTGGGGCAGCTCCTTTACGATGTCGATGACAGCAGCGGCGTCTATTCCGCCCTGCGCGGGCACAGCCTGGCCCGGCTCCTGTACGGCAACGACGACGAGGCGACGAACGATGCGGCGTTCAACGGCACCGGCCGCCTGCACACCGGACCCGAAACGTACCTGAACCCGTTCCGGATCGACGATTATCTGCTCGTCAATTACACGTACTTTCCGGGCGACGGTTTTCTGCGCGATCCGGAGCGGCTCGGCCAACGGAGCGATCCGTCGCAGCCGCGCGGCCCGTTCACGGGCGGCTTCAATCCTCCTTACACCTATCCTGATCTCAATAATATGTTTTTGGCCGCTGTCCGGGCGGACGGAACAGTCCTGACGCCCTCGTTTCACCGGTCGTGGACCGGCTTCGGTCCACTCGATCCCGGCAACCCCAACTGGTACGACACCAGCAAACCCTGGCTCAAGTACCAGGTGCTCCGGCCGCGGCCGGCCGACATGGGGCCGGGGTTTCCTGTCCCCGAGCCGGGAGGCGACGTGAAAAACCTTGTGGCCGCGCCCGGCGGCAATGATAGCATTTGGATCGACCTGGACTTCCCGGTGCTGACGGCGCCCGACGGACGCAAATACAAACCGCTGTTCGCTCCCCTGATCGTCGATCTCGACAACCGCGTCAACGTCAACGTGCATGGCAATGTCCGCGGTCCGGGGCGGACGCACGTCTCCAACCAGGGACTGGGGCCTTGGGAGGTCAACCTGGGACGGGTCTTGACCAAGGGTGGTAACGAATGGGCCAACCTCTTCGTCAACAACTCGGCCTCCGTGCGCTGGGCCGCTACGGGCGGGACCAACAGCCCGCCGTCGCCGGGTCCCTCGCGCCGGCTGGACGGAGGCCGCATGCGTATGCCCCGGTGGATTTCGACGCCTGTCAGGAACTGGCCGGCTTCGCTCCAACGCCGCCCTTCCAGCTACCCAGTCCCACACTTCAGCCGTGGCTGTCGTTCCCTTTTTATCCGCCCGGCTACGGCGACGGTTCCGCCGCCGAACGGCTCAATCATCCTCTGCTTTCCAATGGACTTCACCCGGCCGGCGATGACCGCGGCTTCGCCGTCTGCAACTTGGAAGCGCTGCTCCGCCCAGGCGATACCGGCTCCTCCGCCTTGATCTCGGAATTAGCCATCCTCTGCCCGAAGAATTTCGCCGATCCGCGTATCCGCCGGCTGGTGACGACGCACAGTTTCGATCTCGACGCACCCGGAACGATCCCCTGGCTTTTCGACCGCGACAGCTCCGGCTACCAGTTACCACTGGGTAGCGCGGACCAGCCGCCGGTCGGCCCGCACCTCCCTTTTCCGGACCTGACCTTGCGCACGACCACCCCGATCCCCACCGACAGCGACTTTCAGTTGCCCGGGGCCGCTCCGAACGATCCGCGGGTGGATTGGCGTTCCTGGGCGGGCGCGCTAGGCCGCGTGGATCTCAACCGCTTTTTGCCGCCCTACCCCCATCAGGGACAGGGACTCGACCCGGCGAGCTGGAGCCAAATGCCTCTTGTCGGTCCCGGAGGCCGCTTCGACGCCGGCCCTGATGCCGTCACCACGCAGTTCCGCGCGGCGCAGGCGGCACGGCAACAACTCGCCGACGACATCTACCGTCGCCTCTTGGTCGTGACGAGCGTGCCGGCGCCGGCAAACCCGGCTCTGCCGAGCGATGCCGATCTTGCTCCCCGCCGCTGGCTGGCGCAGCTCGCCGTCAACATCGTGGATTTCCTGGACGAGGATGACATCAGCACGCCATTCCAGTTTTACACGAGCCAGGATGCCGGCGATCCGCGCTTCGACGCCGGCGCCGTCAGCGCCGGCAATCCGGAGTTGCCCCGCTACTGGGTGTTGGGCACGGAACTACCGCGCATCGTGGTCAACGAGGTGCTGGCGGAGTATCGAGTGCCGGCGCCGGGGAGGGTCGATGTCAAGGTATGGGCCGAGTTATTCAATCCGCTGCCAGCGGGTCCGGTTCCCGCCGCGGTTCAGCCGCTTGATGCCCAGCCCGTGCCGTTGTACGTGTCCGGAGCGGGAGGCGCACGGGGATACGCTCCCTACCAGCTGGTCCTCGCCAACACGAACACCAATCCCGGAGGCCCTCTGTTGCCGCGGTCTGGCGATAATAGCAACGTGCTCGGCAGCCCCGATGTGGCACTGTCGGCCACCACGAGCGCCGATTTCGCCACTCTCGTCAGCACCGTGGGTAATCCCGCGATCCCCGTGCCCCCTCTCCTTGCCTCCCAGGGATTTTTTCTCCTCGGTCCCCCCGGTGCCGATGCCCGCGCGACCATCGCGCCGCCCTGGGTCCCCACGGCGACGCCCATGCTGCGATCGCCCGATCTGACGTTCTCGGTTCCCTACACGCTGCCAAGCGGCATCACGATTCTGTTGCGCCGCTTGATCAATCCTTATCTGCCCCTGGACCCGCGGCCGGCGATCGGGGCGCCCCGAATCCCGCCTACAACCCCTACGGCACGATCGACTACTTGTCGGGCATCCCCCTCAACCTCGTCACGGCGGACCCCAGCGTGATCTATTCCTCGTGGGGCAAGCGCCAGCCGTATGCCGCGGACCCGAGCCAGGTCGCCGCACAGACGCCGATCGCCTCGCTCGCCACCAACCAGACCTTTGGCCGGCAGAACCTCCCAACGCCCGCAAGCGGACATTACGACTGGCTGGTTCATCTCGACCGGCCGCTCCTCAGCCCGGCGGAGTTGCTCCAGGTGTCAGGCTTTCCGCCCCACCTGTTGACACAGCGCTTCATGAGCACGAACCCGTTCACGGGAGCGATCGTTCCCTTCGGCCAGCGCGTTCCCTGGTTTGACGAGGACAATCGCCTGTATCGGATCTTTGAATATCTCGATGCCGGAAAGGGACCTCTGGGTTCGCCGCCCAGCGACCGCGTGGCGGGGAAAGTCAACATCAACACGATATGGGATCCGGAAACACTGCTGGCGCTGTGCGACCCGCAAGCGGGGAACCACTTCACGGACGCCGACGTTTACAACCCTGCCGATCCACGGGATCCCAGCACCGTCTACGGCCGGTTGCTGACCTTGCGCACACCGGGGAGCACGCCCGGTCCCGGCGATCGGCCGTTCCTCAGCCTGGCCGTCGGTCATTCGCCCAAGCCAGGGGATGGAACCTATCCCACGGGCGGCGACCCGCTCTTTCCCAATGGCAGTGGTATCAACGATACGCTGTTGCGCGCCGCCTTCTCGGATGGCAACGCGGACGCTCCACGCCTGTTCGAGGTGTCCGGTGAGCATCCGTACCTGCGCTTCGAGCTGTTGACCAAACTCTCCGGTCACTTGACGACGCGGAGCAACGTGTTCGCTATCTGGTTGACGGTCGCGTTCTTCGAGGTAGTCGATGTCACCAGCCGTCCCGTCAAGCTTGGTCCCGAGATCGACCGGGCCGAGGGCCGTTCTCGGCGGCACCGCCTGTTTGCCGTGGTGGATCGCACCAATCTCAAGCTGTTCGCAACATCATCGACAACGGAGGTCCAACTTCCAACCGGCAGTTTCTCCGCCCCGGCGAGCGTCGTCCCGGCGAGCATGTCGGGCGCCACGTCGGCCGGCCGCCCCTGGAGCATTCGCGTGGGATCTCGCCTCACCGTGGATAGCGGGAGCAATCAGGAAACGGTTCGCGTGTTGGCGATCACACCCACGTCGTTCACGGCCGTGTTCACCCGCTCCCATGCCAGCGGTTTTCGCATCGTGGGCCGGGGCAACCCGGGTCCACGCTCGCGCTATAACCCCGCCGAGGATCCGGAAGTCGTGCCGTATTACAGCACTATCCATTGATCGCCCGGAGAGGGCGTGGGAAAAATGTGGGAAAACCGGTCCAGTCAAAAAAGAAAAGCACTCGGGGCGTTCACCCTGAGTGCTTTCTCCGCAAAGCGATTGAACCTGCGTTACCTTCGCTCGTTCAAGCTGGGGATCTAGGATTCGAACCTAGACTAACTGATCCAGAGTCAGTCGTGCTACCGTTACACCAATCCCCAAGGTCTTTCCATCCGAAGAAGCTGGAACAACCGGCTCGCGGGCCGCGCCGTCAACGTCTTCCACTTCGGCATTTTACCCGTCCCTGTTGGGGCTGACAAGCTGGTTTGACGTTCGCGGGGCGGAAGGCGATGCCGGGGTTGCGACGGTCGAATGCTGGCCGTACTCCTAGGATGATACCGTATTCTGCATCGTACCGGCGAATGGACGACGATCTCACCCGGCGAGGTGTTCCATGCAGCGCATCACGCGAGAGCAAGCCCGCAAATACGCCTTCGACTGGCGCGACGAACCGCTGTTGCGCGTTCGGCCGGGCGAGACGTTCGAGATCGAGACGTGGGACGCCGGCACCGGCTATTTCAAAACGCCGGCCGACAAGGCCAATCCCATCCTGCGTCCCGGCTTCGACCGCAGCCCGCCGCACGCCAACCCCATCGGCGGCCCCGTGTACCTCGAAGGCGCCCAGCGCGGCGATACGCTCGTCGTCACCGTCGAGGACATTCTCGTCGCCGATTATTCGTGGATCGCCATCGGGCCGCGCCGGGGCCCGCTCGGCGAATCGACGCGCTGGCCGGAATTGTCGGGCGATTACACGACGAAGATCTTCCGCCACACCCCCGGACCGGGCGGCAGTCTGCGCGACGGTACGCTGCATTTCAACGAACGGTTGTCGTGGCCGATCACGCCGTTTATCGGCACGCTGGGCGTGGCCCCCGACCGCGAGGTGACGACCAGCATCGACGGGCAGGGCGAGTGGGGCGGCAACCTCGACATCCGCGATGTCTGTCCCGGCAATCGCGTCCATTTGCCGATTTTCCACGCGGGCGCATTGTTTTACCTCGGCGATGTCCACGCCAGCCAGGGTGACACCGAATTCACCGGCACCGCCGCCGAGACGCAAGCGACCGTGCGCGTTCGCCTCGATCTCGTCAAGGGCCGATCCGTGCCGTGGATGCGTATCGACAAGGCCGATTCGATCGTGTCGGTGTACGCATTTCGCCCGCTGGAAGTGGCTGTCGAGACGGCGACGATCCACCTGATTGACTGGCTCGTCCGCGATCACGGTTTCACGGCGACGGATGCCTATTGCCTGGTCAGCACTTGCCCCGACTTCCGCATCAACGTCTACCAGATGTGCAAGTTGGGCAAGCTCAGTTATGTCGCCGGGGCGGAGCTGCCGAAACGGTATTTGCCCAGGTCATGACAGCGAAAGGCCAGGGCGGGCGTTTTACCCCATGATGGCGTGGACGACGTTGCCCTTCACGTCGGTCAGTCGCATGTCGCGGCCGGCGTAGCGGTACGTCAGTCGCTCGTGATCGAGGCCGAGCAGGTGCAGGATGGTCGCGTGCCAGTCGTGGATGTGAACCTTGCCCTCGACGGCCTCGTAGCCGTGGTCGTCGGTCTTGCCGTGGGCCAGTCCGCCCTTGACGCCGCCGCCGGCCATCCACATCGTGTAGCCCTTGTTGTTGTGGTCGCGGCCGTCGCCCTGGGCGTAGGGGGTACGGCCGAACTCGCCGCCCCACAGGACCAGCGTGTCGTCGAGCAGACCGCGCCTGTGAAGATCGGCGAGGAGCCCGGCGATCGGTTTGTCGATGGCCCGGCAGCTGTTGGTGAGCGATTCCTTGAGGTTGCGGTGGTGGTCCCAGCCGCCCATCGTCACCTCGACGAAGCGGACGCCCGCCTCGATCAGGCGGCGGGCCAGAAGGCACTGCCGGCCAAAGCTGCTGGGACCGCCGGCCGTGGGGCCGAACCCGCCCCGGCCACCGCCTCCGCCGCGCTGCTCCGTCGATCCCGTAGAGGTTGAGCGTCGCGGAGGTCTCCTCGTCGAGATTGAGCACCTTCGGAAACTCGCGCTGCATGCGGAAGGCCAGCTCGTAGGACGAGATCAAGCCCTCGATCTCGGGATTCTGGCCGAGGGACTCCGCGGTGGCGCGGTTCAGCTCCTGCACGTAATCGAGTTGCACGCGCTGGGCGCTCAGGGGGCGGCGGGGGTTCCGCAGGTTGCTGACCTGCTCGCCGGAGCCAAAATTGCCTCCGCCGATCCGCGTCCCCTGGTAGACGGCCGGCAGGAACGACGCGCCGTAGTTCGTCGGGCCGCCGTTGTTCTGCGGCGGGCTGATGGTGATGAAGCCCGGCAGGTTTTCGTTCGTGGTGCCCAGGCCGTAGAGGACCCACGCTCCGAGGCTGGGCCGGGGGAACTGGGAAATGCCGCAGTGCATTTGCAGGAACGCCTGGGCGTGGTTGGGCAGGTCGGTGTGCATGCCGTTGAGCAGGCAGAGCTTGTCGGCATGGCGCGCCAGCTCGGGGAAGAGTTCGCTGATCCACAGGCCGCTCTTGCCGTGCTGGGCGAACCGGAACGGCGAGCCGAGGAGCCTGCCGCCGCCGAATCCGCCCCGTCCGCGCGGGGCCGGCTTGCCGTTATCGGCGGTGAGCTTGGGTTTGTAGTCAAACGTATCGACGTGGCTGGGCCCGCCTTCCATGCAGAGGAAGATCACGCGCTTCGCCCGCGGCGTGAAGTGGGACTCCTTCGGCGCCAGCGGATTGGCATTGCGTCCGGCTCGCCCGGGCGGCCTGCTCGTGCGCCAGTGCGGCAAACGCCAGGTAGCCGAATCCCGAGCTGGTCGTCTTCAACCAGGTCCGGCGAGAGAGCATCGATCGACTCCGTGGTAGAGAGGTCGTGGCCGGCGTGTCGATCCCGGCCAGCGCTCGCGGTCACTTTCGATACTGAAACTCCGCACTGGCGAACAGCGCCTGGCAAAAGGCACTCCACGACTCGCGTTCCTGCTGCGGGGCAGAGACGCCATCCTTCGTCAGCTGTGCCCGGTACGTCTTGAGGAACGCCTCGGCGCCTGCCTGTTCCCTCGCCGTGGGCGGCCGGCAGTAGAAGCGGACGAACGCTTCACGAATCCTTTGCCGACTCGGCGGCGTTGCTCTTGAGCAGCCGGTCGGCCGCCGCGTCGGCCGCACGCATCACGAAGGCGTTGTTCAGCAGGAACAGACCCTGCGAAGGGACCGTCGTCGTCGGACGATCGGTGGTGATCAGGGCCGGATCGGCTCCGTCGAACAGCGTCAGAACTTCGGGCAGTTTGTCGCGAACGATCGGCAGATAGATCGAGCGATGCGTGTTCCGCGGATCGTTGATCGCGGCGGCGACGGGGTCGCCGCCCAGGCCGAACCGGGCCACCGGCCCCTCACCGGCCCTCGCCACCACCGAGCCGACCGGCGGCGTGGTGTCGAGCTGCTCGCTCACGGCCAGCAGGGCGTCGCGCAGACTCTCGGCATCGAGACGCCGGGGCGTCATCCGCCAAAGCAGGGTGTTGTCCGGGTCCACCTCCATCGCGCTGTCCTTGGCCGTCGAACTGAGCTGGTAGACACGGCTCATCACCAGGTGCTTGATGAGCTTCTTCACGCTCCAGCCGTTGTCCATGAAGTGATGGGCGAGGTGGTCCAGCAGTTCCGGGTGCGTTGGCGGGCGCCCGGCCAGCCCGAAGTCGTTGGCCGTCGGGACCAGGCCGCGTCCGAACAGGTGCAGCCAGACGCGATTGACCATCACGCGGGCGGTCAGCGGATTCTCCCGGCTGGCGATCCACTCGGCCAGCTCGAGCCGGCCGCTGCTCGTCGGCTCGAACTTCAGCGGAGTCGTGGTAATCACCTGCAGGGTGCCGCGGGGCACGCGGGAGTCGCCCGGCTGGTCCGGCTCGCCCCGAATGTAGACCGGGCTGTCGGCGATGGTCCGGGTGCCGTCGTAGGTGAAGCCCGGCCCGAACCCGCACCTGGAGGGAGCCGACTCCGGGTCCGGCAGGCTTGTCGCGGACGCCCATCGCCAGCAACTTCGGGTTGCCGTCGGCGTCGTAGGCGTCAAGCCTGCGCCTGCAACAGCGAGATCCGCCCGCTGGCGAAGAACTGCTGGATCGGATCCTTCATCCTCCTCATCGAGTCGCGCACGGCCTTGATCTGGTCCTCGACGCGCTTGCGCTCCGCGTCGGTCTGCCGGGGCATCGCGACGGCCGGGTTCGCCTCCTTCGGCAGCGGCAACAAGGGGGCCGTCCGCTGGGCGTTGATGAAGCGGACGGTGCCGTAGCACGTCTCGGTACTGCGGAAGATCCCCGCGAGGGCGTAGTAGTCCTTCTGCGGGATCGGGTCGAACTTGTGGTCGTGGCAGCGGGCGCACGCGGCCGTGATCCCGAGGAACGCCTGCGTCGTCACGTCGATCTGCTCGTCGGCCACGTCCAGCTCGAACTGGAGGCCCTTCCGCTCGTTCAGCGTCTTCGGGCCGATCGCCAGAAAGCCGGTCGCGATCAGGCGCTCGGCCCTCACCTTCGGGTCGTCCGACTTCATCAGATCGCCGGCGAGTTGCTCCTTGATGAACTGGTCGTACGGCTTGTCGGCGTTGAACGCCGCGATGACGTAGTCGCGATAGCGCCAGGCGTGGGGGTAGTTGAAGTTGACCGTCTTGCCCGTGCTCTCGGCATACCGGGCGACGTCCAGCCAGTGGCGTGCCCACTTCTCGCCGAAGCGCGGCGACGCCAGAAGGCGATCGACCGCCTTGCTCGAACGCATCGGGAGAGGCATCGGCGGCGAACGCTTCCACCTCGGCCGGCGTGGGGGGCAGGCCGGTCAGGTCGAAGGTGACGCGGCGCAGCAGCGTCCGCCGATCGGCGTCGTCCACCGCCGTCAGCCCCTTCGTTTCCAGGGCCGCCAGAATGAACCGATCGACCTCGGTGCGCGGCCAGGCGGTATTCTTCACCTCGGGTGCCGCCACCTTCTTCGGCGGCTGGTAGGCCCAGTGCTTGCGTCCCTGTCTCGGTGTCGGGATCCTTGTAGGCGGTTTTCACGCCATTGCGCGGATCGGGCGCGCCCATGCGGACCCATTCCTCGAAATCGCGCACGACCGCCGCGTCGAGCTTCTTCTTGGGCGGCATGGACAGCTCGGGATCGCCGATGGCTCAGCGCCTTGATCAGCAGGCTGCGCGACGGATTGCCCGGCACGATCACCGGCCCGGTATCGCCCCCCTTGCGGATGCCCTCGCGGGTGTCGAGGGCCAGCCCGCCGCGCACCTTCTTCCCATGCTCGGTGGAGTGGCATTTGTAACACTCCGCCACCAGGACGGGCCGGATCTTCTTCTCAAAAAACGCCATCGCCTCGGCAGGGAGGGGCTTGTCGGTTTCCTTCTCGGCGGCCACGGACGCGGCCTTTCGAGGCGCCGGGCCGGCCGGTGGTTCCTGTCCGGAAGCAAATCCGCATACAACAAGACTGCCTAACAGCAGGAGAAGACAACGGAACGGAAACATGCGGATCCTCCAGGCCCGAAACGGTGTCTCGATCTCCTCCGAGTTTTCGAGCACCTTTTCCTCCAAGAGATGGGGGCGGAGATATTGAGAAAGAGTGTATCTGCATGGTGATGAGAAGGCCATGAAACTGCCCTCTGACGTGGAGCGCCGATCCCCCATTGATCCGACTTCCGGAGCCTTTACGACCGACGAGCGCCCTCGGGGCCGGTCCACTTAATCTGTGGGCAAAGCGTCGAGAAAGTGATCTAGCTGTTTGTAGTATTCCGCCGATTGCGGATCATTGTGATCGCCGCCACGGATGGTCACCAACGACTTCGGCTCATGGGCAGCGTGGAAAAGCTTTAACCCCAGAGTGTAGGGAACGGTGCCATCCCGGTCGCCGTGGCTTTGTAGCAACGGTCCCCTGTATTGCGATATTTTCGCCGTGGAATCGAGTTTGTTTGCCGGGACGAGCCAGGCGAGCCGGGGGTAGTGGTGCGCCGCCACATCCTTGAACGAGGAAAAGGTGCTTTCGAGAACGAGACCGTGCGCCGGCGATTCGGCAGCGAGTTGGACGACCACCGCGCCGCCGAGCGAGCGGCCCATGAGGACGATTTGCGAATCCTTGACCGCCGCGCGATGCGCCAGCCATGCGCGGGCGGCCCGCGCGTCTTGGAGAATCCCATCAACGGTAGGAACGCCCTCGCTGCGGCCGTAGCCACGGTAGTCAAAGATCAAGACAGTCGCACTCAATTCTTTCTGGAGATATCGCATCCGCGCGGCTCGATGGGAAAGATTGCCTGCGTTGCCGTGGGCGAAGAGAACGATCGCCCGTGGCTTGTCGCAGGGGCAATACCAACCGTGCAAGCGCTTGCAGTCCTCGGCGCGGAACCAGACGTCTTCAAAGTTCAATCCGCTCGGTTTCCAGTCCCCGTCCGGATATCGGGTCGGGTAGAACAGCAGCAACTCGTCGAGGGTTGGTGGCTTCGTTTGCTTCGCCGTGTCCCGAGAAGTTGGAACAGTAGACGAAGGTGATTGAAGGACGTTCGTTGGTCGGGTGGGCACGGAAGCGGTGGATGGCGAATTCGCCTCCGGCTTCACGGACGGCGAACAGGCCGCGACCGACACGAGAGCGAGAAGAAGAATCGTCCGAGTTACAAGGCGTTTGTTCACGGCTCTGGTCTCCGCTTACGCCTCCTTGCGTTTGAGTGCCCACGCCGTCACCATCAGCATCAGCACTGTTTGCACGACCAACGCGCCGCACGGCAAACCTAGACCATCGGCATAATCGACGTGGCCGGGGAACGCGGGCGGCAGCGCGGCGGCGCCGAGATGGATGGCGCGGTAAGCCCAGTAAACCGGCGATAGCGCCATCGCCAAAACCGAAAGGGGCCGTTGCTGCACGTCGATAATGCCGCCGCCGAGGATCAGTTGCGGGATCAGCACATACGGCAACAGCGCGTTGGCGCGGTCCGGGGTCGAGACGCACGCCGACAGAAGCAGGCCCAGTGCCACGCCGCTCATCGCCAGTAGCACCAATACGCCAAATTGCGGCACATACGCCAGCCGATATTCCGGCGGCGGCGCGGTGCAGCCGGGCGCGAGTCATTTGCAGCAGTTCCAGCGTGCCGTACACCAGCACCATCAGGACCAGGGCGTGAAACGCCGTGATGAGGCCCTGCACCAGGAACTTGCTGGCCAGGTACGGCACGATGCCGAGGTTGACGGCCCGCTCGCGGCCGTAGATCGCCTCCTCCTTGACGATCTCCTTGGCCGCGTTGTTGCAACCGAACCACAGGACGATCATCACGACGATGAATTGCAAAATGTACGTGAAGCGCGGGTTGATGCCGCGGCGATCCGGCACGACCGGGCCGTCAAATGACAATAGGTTGTCAGTGATTCTTGCTTCACGCAATCCGTTCGCCGCGTCCATCAGCTCGGCGCCGGTCACGGGCGTCGGCGTGCCGTTCACGTCCACGGTGAAGTGAGCGTCGCGCAGCGCCTTCGTCTGCGCGGCGTCGAGGGCCGGCTGCCGCAGTCGCTCCAGCGCTTGACGTTGCTCCGGGGTGAGCCGATCGCTCGACGACAATTCTTCCAGCCCCTTGACGGCGATGAGCAGATGGCGCTCGCTCTCGGTCAGCGGCCGGGGCATCGGGATCTCACTGCGATAATCCTTGTTGACGAAGCCGATCAGCAGAAAGACGGCGACCAGCGGCGCTTGCAGTAACAAGAGCCGCAGGCCACGCCGATCGCTGACGATAAGCTCCAGGTAACGCGCCGTCAGGACGCGGAACTGATGCCACAAATCAAGCACGGGCGAGAACAGTTTGCGAACACGCAGGTAGCGGGCCGTCAGCTCGCGGAAGCGATCGGCTAGCGGCGGCCAGTTGGAGAGCGATACGAGCTTGCGGCTGTCCGCCAGAAGGCTCGATAGACTCCGGGCCACAGGCCGAGGAGCGATTTCCTCGGCGGGCAACGAGATCATCTCGGCGGAATCGGCCGGTCGGGCAGCCAACCGGCCGGCGACGAATTCCTGATACGCCTCGCTGGCGAGGTATTCGCGCTCCCAGTCCGCCAATGATTTTTCACTCAAACGGTCGTAGATATCGCTGATGCGGCGCACCCGGAAGTAACGCGGCGCCTCGTGCGGCGGGCCGAAATAAACGATTTTGCCGCGGGCCAGGACCAGCGCGAGGTGGCACTGCTCGACGTTATCGACGTTGTGCGTGATGCACACGATGGAGCGGCCCTCGTCGGCCAGCCGGCGGAACAGGCGCATCATGCGCGCCTCGGTGCCGGCGTCGAGGCCGCTGGTCGCCTCGTCGATGTAGAGCAGGCACGGCTGCGCCGAGCAGCTCCGCCCCGAGGCTGACGCGCTTGATCTGGCCGCCGCTGAGATTGGCCGACCAGGGTGTCGCGGTGCGGCCCCAGCTCCATCTCCTCGATGACCGACTCGATGCGGGCGTGCAGCTCGGCCGGGTCCGTGTCGGTCGGCAGGCGCAGGCGGGCGGTGTAATAGAGGGCGCGGTAGACCGTGAGCTGGGTGTGGACGATGTCCTTCTGCGGGACGTAGCCGAGCGATTGGCGGAAGTTGTCGAAGTGGCGGTAGAAATCCTCGCCGTTGGCCAGCACCACGCCGCCGGTGGCGCGGCGCCGGCCGTTGAGGCAGTCCATCAGCGTGCTCTTGCCCGAACCGCTCGGGCCGAGCAGGCTGACGAACTCGCCGGGGTTGACG
Source organism: uncultured Planctomycetota bacterium (assembly GCA_963767535.1). Classification (GTDB taxonomy): domain Bacteria; phylum Planctomycetota; class Planctomycetia; order Gemmatales; family Gemmataceae; genus JAJPHU01. The sequence continues at coordinate 1,010,326 of CAVYEC010000002.1, read as the reverse complement.
ACGAGGTTGATGTTGTCCAGCAGCTTGCGTTTCTGACCGTCGGCCTAGCGGCACGACCTTCTCCAAGCTGCCGCGCTTCCAGGCGCAGACTGCGGCTGCTGTCGAGCGAATGAATGACGCCCTGACGCAGGGTGAACAGGAACGGCCCGACGCCGACGCGCTCGCCGTCGTGGATGGGCACCGGCTCGGCGATGCGCCGGCCGGCGACCCAGACGCCGTTGACGCTGGCCAGGTCGCGCAGGCGCAAACCCTCCGGCACTTTTTCGAGCAGGGCGTGGTAGCGCGACACCATCGGATGCGGCAAGCACACGTCGCAATCGGGCGCCCGGCCGATGACGAGCCGATCCTTGTCGCCGAAGAGCGAGTCGATGCCGGTGGATCGGTGGGGCAGACGGAGTGGCATCGGCTGGCCGGTCCAGCGGACGGTGGCCTCATGCGGAGGCACGGCATCCAGGGGCCGGCCACACTGCTGGCAGAAACGGTTGCCGTCGGCGTTAGCCGTCTGGCAGGCGGAACAGGTTTTCATGCGGACGTATCCCCGAGCGCGAGAGGGTCCGCGGTACAGTGTACCAAATCGAACGCCGCCCGCGGCCTGGCGATGGGCGCGAGCGACGTCCGTTACAACCGGCTCCTATCGGGCTGCTACCTGGCCGGCCTGCTTTTGCCACCAGGTTTTCCAGGCGGCCGCTACGCGCGTCTGTTCGGCGCGGTTGGTAGCGGCGACCGCGCCGAAATCCTGGTTGGTCAGACTTCGGAGAGCGGCGCGGGCGGCCGGAGGAACGGAGGTGGATGGATCTTCCAGAAGGGCGATCAGGTCGGGGACGTGCGAAGTCAGTTCCTTCATGGCGCTGGCCAGGGCGGCGGCACGGCGGATCTCGGCATTGGCGTCGCGCAATTTGTCGCGCAATGTAGCGGCCTTCATCCGCGTCAGCCGCTCGGCCAGGGCGTTGCGCGCCTTGTTTTTGACCTCGCCCGACAGTTGCCCGATGGCGTCCGCCAGCGCCTCGGTATAGGCCACGCCCTTACGGTCGCGCAGCGCGATCAAGACGACCTCCCGGCGATTGGCCGGCGCGTCGATCAACTCCTTGCCCAGCCGAGGGGCTTCCTCGTCCGCGACAATGGGTGCCTTGGGGATGGGAACCGCGGCGACAGGCGCCGCCTCAAGGGCTTTTTTGGGGAGCGCGGGAGGGATGTCACCAGCCGTTTTCAGATTGGCGTCTCCCCCCTGTTGGCGCTCGAACCAGCCGCGCCACTTGCGCGCGGCGATTTTCTGAGCGGCGCGGTTGGCCTCGGGGGCTGGCCCGAAATCGACGCTTCGTTTGCTGATCGGCTTGCCGTCGCTCGTCTTCACACTCGTGCTGAGACGGACCAGCCCCCGCCGGGCCGCTTGCCGCACGGAGGCGTTGTCGTCCGTCAGCCGATCGATCAATTCGTCCGTCAGGTCGGGCCCGTACTTACCGACGGTCAAGGCGGCCATCAGGCGCGTGTCCGGATTGGGATCGCGCAGGGCGGTTTTGAGCACTTCCGGTCCCCGGCCCGCTAGGTCGCGCATCTGGCGATCGAGCTGCAGTGTCTGCAACACTTGCCGTTGCTGGATTTGCTGGAGCAACAACTGCTGTTGCAGCAATTGTTGCCGTTGCAGCAATTGCTGCTGGAGCAGCCCTTGCGAAAGGCGCGGACTGCCGCCGCCGTGACTACACTGGGCGAAAGCCGTGTTCCCGGAAGGGCCGCCGACGACAAGGGCGCACACGACCGAGAGGGTGAGCGAGAACCGCCAACGCACCGACATGCTTCGGCCTCCTGCAAGAAAGGCGATCGGGATGTGAGAGAGGCATATGTAAATTAAATAATGGGTGACAAGCGGTCAAGAGGCGCGGGAGCCGAGCAGGGTTTGAACTGTCTCCGCGATGCGTTCCGGCGTCGCCATCGCCCCGACTCCTTCATCGCCGCAGGCCAGCCGCCGGCTCTCCGGCGCGACGATCCGCAAGCGCGGGCAATGCGCGCTGATCCAGTCCACCAGCTCATCCAGCGCTAAATCCGCGGGAACCGTGTACCCGATATCGGCGGCTATCTGGCGCAGATGCCGGCCGGTCGCTGGGTGCTGCCACATGAGCGTATTCATCGCCGGCGCCAGCACGACCGGCCGGCTCGGCTCCCACGCGCGCCAAACACAGGTCAGACAGTTGTCGGCGAGACCGTTGGCGAGTTTCGCCAGCGTGTTGGCGTCCAACGGCGCGATCACCAGGAGATCCGCCCAGCGGCGCAACTGGATATGCAACACCTCGTCTTCGCGCTGCCAGCGCCGTCCGCTGCCTCGTCCCGGCCACTCGTCTTCGTCCAGCACGAGGGATTGGCGATCGATCGCGGCCGGGTCGAAGAAATAGAGAGATGCTTGCGTGGCGACAACCTTGACGGCATGACCCGAACGCCGGAGCGTTTCGTACAAAAGGGGCGTCTTGATGGCGGCCACCGAGCCGGTGACGCCCAGCAGAATGTTAGCCATCGGCATGTTTCCCCGGATATTGCTCGATCGCGGTTAGCAACCGTTCGGCCAACTCATGCCGTGTCACCCGTCGGTAGGTGCCGTCCAGCGGGCCGAGAAACGCCCACTCGTGCGCCCTCCAGGGTGTTCGCCACCATGAGATCGGCGCCGGAATGCGTCCGTGAATGCTCGGCGACGGCAAGCAGTTGTTCGTCACGGACCCCGACTTCGAGCTTGAACTTGACGAGCAGACCGCGAAAGTTCCAGTCGCGGCGGATGCAGTCGATCAACTTCGGCGTGCGCACCAACCGCAGCCACAGTTCCGGCTCATCGCTCTTGACCTTGCCGGCGGCACGGTCGATCAGCGTCGGCCCGGCGGCGTCCTCGCTCTCCCAACGCCCCCGATCGGATCGAAAGTGTGTGCCCGGTGCGGGCGAGTAAATGCCTTCCGCCAGGTAATCGCTGACGGCGGCGCAGTGAATCACGACATCCAACCCTCCCCGCACAAACTCGGCCATGAGGTCGCGCAGATCCGCGAAGGTGCTGTAGCGAAGCATCACCCAACGATCCGACACAGGCGCTTCCGCCACCTCCGGATGCGAAGTCAGAAGCGTGACGGTGTGGCCGCGCTCCCACGCAAACCGGGCGATGCCGGCGCCGGTGCGGCCGGTGAAGACGTTGGTAATGCAGCGCACGCGGTCGATGGGAACGAGCGTATTGCCGGCCGTGACGAGAATGTTCATAACCAACCAGAGAAAAACCACGAATCACACGAATAACACGAATAAGAAAAAAGCACGGCGGAGTCGGCCGTCGGACGCGCCGCCGGTTCTCTTATCTATTCTCTCTTCTTGGTTTACTTTTGTCTTCTTGTCTTTTTATTCGTGTGATTCGTGTGATTCGTGGTTTTTTCTCTTCTACCTAGCGCCGGGCGGAGGGACCGGAGGCGGGGTTGGAGCGGGCGTTGACGGGGAGTTCGATCCGTTCGAGCATCTTTTTGAAGGCGCCCTCCGGTGATCCGAAGACCGCGGCCAGGCGCGGCCCCAGCAGGCCCGGATTGCGGTTGGCACGCAGATCCTGCAAATACGACAACAGGGCCGTCTTCGCTTCCGGACGCGAGTGCAGCATCAGGTACACCCACATCCACGCCTCGCGGTATTCCGCGCTTTTCATGTCGTTGACTTCCTTGACCTTCTCCAGCCGATCGAGTTCCGGCTGGAAGCTGATGCCGAGGTCGCGGCGGAGCGTTTCGACGTGCGAGGCGTTGACGCCGTGGTGATCGGGCGGCAGCTCGAAGTATTCGGCCAGGCCCTCGTCCAACCACAGCGGCACGTCGCGGATGACGCTGTGTAAAAGCGCGTGCGTCAGCTCGTGCCGGAGGTCCTGCTGGATGCGGTCGCCCCAGCGCGTATACACGAGCAGGTCGTCCGAGGTGCCCATCGCCCGCTGCTGCGCGATGAAGAAGGCGCGGCGCGGGGGCAAATTCGGATAAACCGCGTGCATGAATTGTTCGTAACGTTCCTTGTTCTCGAAGAGGTAGACCTGCACGGCGGAACGGCCGGGCGTCAGTTGCAGCTCGCGGTAGACCTGTTCGCTCAGCTTGGCTAGCTCCTGAAAGAGCGGCAAATCGCGCTGCACCTCGAAGTCGGACAGGAACACATAAGGCGCGATGCGGAAGGAGTAGCGGCCTGGCGGGGCCGGCAGGACGTGGGCGTCCGCGCCCGTTTTGTCGCTCTTATCGCGCGACAGCAAATTCAGGCTGAAGGAGTTGCAGCCCAGAAGAAGGCCCAGGACCGAGGCCGTGGCCGCGAGCAGGCCGGGCGCAGGCTGGTACGTACCCCTGGCGCCGGGGGCCGGGCGACCCGCCGCGTCCTGTACTCGGTTTCCACGGAACCACTCATCAAAACTTCGTCCGCCCCGGTTGCTCGCAGGTCGTCCTCCGCGCCGGCCGGCGGCGCGGGGGACAATTCATACGACGACACCAACGAATTCGCAAGAGAAGATGCGTCTCGGTCAACCCAGAGGCCGCCCGCTGTGCAGATTATGACGGACCTTGCGGGCCGTCGCGTCCTCGATCTGCCGCCACCAGCGCTTCCACCCGACGCGCCCACGCAGGCCCCAGCGCAGGTACACGCGCAGGAAACGCAGACGGTCGCTGCGCGTCAGGCCGGGGTGGTTGAGAAAACTGGTGTTGAGCCGGGCCAGGTTCTGCACGCGCCGCGCTCGGCGCAATTTCAGCGGCTTGCGGACGCCGACGAGGTCGATGAAAAAGAGAGAGAATTCGTCGCCGGTAGTAAAGCCGGAACTATTGCCGACGAGCAGGTTCGCGGCCTTGAGGTCGCGATGAGACAAACGCCGCTGGTGCAAAAGGCCCAAAAGATGGGCGACCCGATCGATCAGGCCGCGCAGGAGGGGTAGGCGCTCCGCTTGGGGCAGCCTAAGCAGGTGATTGACGAAAGGCACCAGTTCCAGGGCGTCGGGCACCTTCTCGGTGAGCAAGTAACCCTCGTGCGTCAGACCGTGGCGGTAGCGGTGCCAGACGGCCAACGGCCGCGGCGTCGGTAGACAACGCAACAGCAGCCCATGGCCCATCACATAAGAGCGCAGGGCCGGCGTCGGTCGAAACAGGGCCGTCCATGGATCACTCCAGCGCGTCACGGCGAACCGCTTGTAAATGACGCGCCGCAGCTCCGTGCGGCCCCGGCAGGTCGAACTCGACGACGGCAGAGCTGGGCGATTTCTTCAGCATCACTGCGCCCGGCTGATTGAATGGCGCGTCCGGATCGGCCAGCAGCGGCGCCAGCACTTCCGGAGCGAGGCCCGCCACCGCTTGTCCGGCTACATGCGGGCCGTGCAAGCGTTGGTAATGGCGATTCCGCCCGACACAGCGGCGATCGCGTCCCTTCCAGAAACGGAGGTTCGACGCCAGCGTCCCGCGCTCCAGGTCGCGCGCGGCCGCTTGCACATCCACTCGCAAGCTACCGACGGCGGATCGGGCACAGTAGGCACGCCAAGCGCGCAAGCGATCGGTGCGTTCCGAGCGGAGCATGAACCAGCGATTGAGAATGATGAGGTTCTTCCGCCGGGCACGCCAGGAGAGCGGAACTCCCAGGCGAACCGCGTGCAAGTCGATGAGGAATAGTTCAGGCCGATCCTCCGCGTCGAGGCGTAGCAGAAGGTTACCCGGATGCAGGTCGTGATGGGTGATGCCGGCGTCGTGCATCTGGGCCAGGAGATGGCCGAGGGTCACGGCCAGGCGCTGGCGCAAGCGGGCACGGCGTTGGGCCGGCCACTGCGGCAGCGTGCTTTCGAGAAAGCAGCTGAGCGGCCGGGTTTCCGGCAGGGTGCGCGTGATGAGGAAACTGTGTCGGGGGCCGCCCCCGTCGCACGGTTCGCCGATGGCCAACGGCTCGACGGTCGGCACCCCCCGCGCGGCGATGGTAAGCGCGTGCTCGTACTCGCCGCGCGCCTTGCTCGGCCGCACCAAATCGCGCAGCCGGGCCAGGCGGTCGGTCTGGCGATTGTGCTTCAAGTAGAAATTCAGTCCGGGCAAAACGACGTGATACACCATGCGATGCGGGCCGTCCTTGACCGCGTGGGCCTGTCCGGATGCGAGCCATTCGTGGAGGCGCAGGCCGTCCGGCCCGAACAGCGGTTCCAGCTCGGGCCGAATCTGCCAGCGCATCCCGCCGGTCGTGAGGACGATGGATTCCGACATGGCGCCTCCACACAGCCCCCGGCTTGCCGGGGGTGCATCTCCCCCGGCAAGCCGGGGGCTATATTCTTCACGCCGCTTGCGATTCCCTCAAACGATCCAGCAGCGCAACCCAACCCGCCGCGCCGGCCGCGACGCTGTACCGCGCTTCGACGCAGCGCCGGCCGGCGCGTCCCATCCGGCGGCGCAAGCCCGGATCGTCCGCCAGTTTTCGCGCCGCCTCGATCCACTGGGCCGGCGTCTGGGCCAGAAAACCTGTCTCTCCGTGCCGCACCATCTCGACCTGCACGCCCACCGGATTGGCGATCACCGGCAGCCCTGCGGCCATGTATTGCAGCACCTTCAGGCCGCATTTGCCTCGGCTCCACAAATCATCCGGGATCCAGCTGATGCCGATGTCGGCGCGGGCGATCTCCTCGGCCTCACCGGCCTCCGTCCACGGACACGGCACGACCGGCAAATCGCGCAGCTGCAAGAAGCGATCGCAGATCAGTTTCAGGCGCAGACCGGGCACGCTTCGGCCAACCTCTTCCAAGAGCGGTGCGATCGTTTCAAGTCCCTGCAAGGTGCTTGCGGATCCCACCCAGACCAGTTCGACGTCGCTTTTTCGTACCGGCTCGGCCAGCGGATAGCGGTGCGGATCGACGCAGGTGGGTATGACGTGGACGCGCTGCGAACTTGTCCAGCGGGCCGCCTGTTCCGCCAGGAAGGTGTTGCCGGCGATCACGGCGTCGGCGCAGGCGACCATGCCGGCGAAGCGGCGCTGGCGGCGGCGATCGTGCAAACCTCGCGTCGCATAGGAATCGCGCAGGAACACGGCGTCATCGAAATCGAACAGCAGCCGTCGGGCAGACCGGCGCAGCAAGACGCGCTCCCAGCCGGACAGCAGGCGGCGCTGAAGGATCACGTTGGCCCCGGACAGTGCGCGAAAGAGACGAATCCGCGACCACCAGCGGCGCGGCAGCCCACGCAATTCGAGCGTGTGTCCGGCCTGTTCCAGAAAGGGACGAAACGCCGCCAGACGATAGCGGCAGCAGACGTGTTCGGGATGGTCAACCAGGCCAATCCAGTGCATGGGTCCTCCCTGACCCACCAGGCCGCAGCGCCAGCAAGGGAACAACGAACCCTTGCTGGCGCTGCGGCCTGGTATTCTCAGCGCCGGCGATCAGACATGGCTCGGCGGATTTCCTTTTGCGCGTCGGATTTCTTGGCCGCTTGCCGTTTGTCATGCAACTGCTTGCCGCGCGCCACAGCCAATTCGACCTTGGCCCGACCGTCCTTGAAATACATCTTCAGCGGAACCAGGGTAAACCCGCGCTGCGAGGCTTTGCCGGCGAACTTGGCGATTTCGCGGCGGTGCATGAGCAGCTTGCGCGGCCGCTTGGGCTTGTGGTTCATCCGGTTGCCCATGCTGTATTCGGGAATGTCGCTGCCCAGAAGCCAGACTTCGCCGTCCTCGATCTTGGCGTAGGCGTCTTCCAGTCCGCCCGCGCCTTCGCGCAGGCTCTTGACCTCGGTGCCGGTCAGCACCAGCCCGCATTCCAGCGTCTCGGATATCTCGTATTCGTGAAAGGCCCGCTTGTTGCGGCAAATGATGCGGATGCCTTCGACTTCGTCTTTCTTGGGCTTGCGCGCATGGTCACTCTCCTGCGACCATGCTACCACAACCGCGACGGAGAGAACACCCAAGCGCGACAAAACCTCACCGAGCCTGAAGCGTAAGCGAAGGAGCATTCCTTCGCTTGCGCTTCAGGCTCGGTGAGGTTTTCTTCGCTTACTCTTAGCTATTGGGCTGCGCGGCCAGGACGTTGACCCGGCGGCCCTGGCGATCGAAGTGGACGACACCATCGGCCAGGGCGAACAGGGTGTCATCCTTGGCGCGTTTGACGTTCCGGCCGGGGTGATAGCGCGTGCCGCGCTGGCGCACGAGGATGCTGCCGGCCGTCACCAGGCCGCCGCCGAAAACCTTGATGCCCAGCCGCTGACTGTGCGATTCCCGACCGTTGCGAACCGAGCCTTGACCTTTTTTGTGTGCCATGATGTCTCTCGTCTCTCAGTTTTTCTTGGCTGCCGGCGCTTGGGTCAGACCCGGCACGCTCAACGCCGAACCGCGATAGATCCATTGTGCCGGCGACACGAACTGGATCTCCTCGGATTTTTGCAGATACCGATCACCTCGGCGTTTGAAGTTCAGTTGCAGCGTCTTGCGCCGCACGATCGACTTGACGCCAGGCTTCTCCGGGTCGTCCGCCAGCGACCAGCCGTTGGACAGGCCCGACACGAAGATACTGTAGTAATTCGCGTCTGGATCGACATCATCCCAGATCGCCACGCCGGTGACGGCCCGCGGGTCGGCGTCCTTCTTCGACGGCGGGATCGGCGTGGCCGTCATCGTCACGGAATTTTTCATCTTGAGGTAATCCGACGGATCTTCCAGTTGCCGGACGGCCTCCTGCACCTTGGGCAGAATCTGGTCGTGGTGGACCGTGTTGCGGTCGTGTGTGACTAGCTCGAAATCCGGGATAAACGTATGCGGCTGCGGCGTGTTGTTGATGACCTGATACCACAGATACCAGCACACCTTTTGCCCACGGCCGGGCACGTCCACCTTGATGAGGCGGGGATCCTTGAACTTGAAGTCGAGCACCCAGACCTTGCTGTTGGGCGCCTTGATGTCGTCGGGATCTTGCACGTTGGCTTCGGGCTTGACCGTGCGTTCGTTGGGGTTGACGGCCTGCGATTGGGCGACGGCCGAGAAGACCAGCACTGCCGTGAGCAGCCCCAGCGTCCAGCGCCAGCCGAGTTTGCCGACCATTGATCTTCTCCTCCGGTTCCGCGATAACCCGCCCGTTAGAAGGGAGATGCGCGTACAATTAGCGCTTGTGATCCCGTGCGGATGATGTGTTATAGCAGGGATCGCGATCCGCGGTCAAGATGAAGCGCCGGGCACATAGCCCCCGGCTTGCCGGGGGTTTCAATCACCCCCGGCAAGCCGGGGGCTATGTGACTGGACTCGCGTAAACCCGCATGGATCTTATAATGCGGCCCACACGGTCCATACCGACCGCGCAACGTCTGTTCCATGCGAGGGATCGCGATGCTTCGGCGACTCGATAACCGTCTCGGCCACTATGTCCTGTTGCTGCTCGTGGGGTCGGCGCTGTGCTTGCCCAACCTCGGCGGTCCCGCCCTGTGGGACATCGACGAGGGCAACAACGCCGCGTGCGCGCTGGAAATGTACGAGTCCGGCAATTACATCACTCCCTCGTTTAATACCAAACTGCGCGTGGACAAGCCGGTGTTGCTCTACTGGTTGCAAGTGTCGGCCTATCGGGTCTTCGGCGTCAACGAGTTCGCCGCCCGGCTGCCGTCCGCGCTGGCCTCCCTGCTGACCCTGCTCGTCCTTTACGAACTGGGCCGTCGCCTCTTCGACCGCTCGGCCGCGTTGTTGGCGGGACTGGTGCTGGCCGGCTCGGTGTCGTTCACGGCCGCGGCCCACTTCGCCAATCCCGATGCGCTGCTCAACCTGTGTACGCTCGGGACCCTGTGGTGTTTCTGGAACCATTACAAGCATGAGGGCTGGTGGCTGCTCGGCTCTGGGGTCGCTTCGGGATTGGGAATGCTGGCCAAGGGGCCGGTCGCCCTCGTGCTGCCGCTGGCCGTGACACTTGCGTTTCTACTCTGGTGCCGCCAGTGGCGGCGGCTGTTGGACCTGCGCTGGCTAGGTGCTTCCGTGGTGTTTCTGCTCGTCGCCGCGCCCTGGTACATCTGGGTCGGCATGGAAACCAAGGGCGAATGGCTGAGCGGTTTTTTCGGCAGGCACAACTGGGATCGCGCCCTGGCTCCAATGGAGAACCACGGCGGCCCGTTCTACTACTACCTGCTTGTTCTTATCGCCGGCCTGGCCCCCTGGTCGGTATTCTTTGGTCCGACAGCCTGGCATACCTGGAAGGAATTGCGACAGACCCCGGACTCCTCCTCCCCGCGTGATCCGCGGGCAGTGCGGCAATTCCTCCTCTGCTGGATCGCGGTCTGGTTCGTGTTCTTCACGGTGGTGCAAACGAAACTGCCCAATTACATCCTGCCGGCGTATCCCGCCGTCGCCCTGCTGACCGCCTCGTTTCTCGACGATTGGCGGCGCGGCCGAATCGCCCTGCCGGCCTGGGTGATGCCCACGAGTCTAACCTGTTTGGCCCTGATGGGTGTCGGCGTGTGTGTGGCGCTTCTGATTGCCGGTGATGCGATTCCTGTTCCGCTCCTGCACGGCCGACGATTGCCGGGACTGGGGGCTTTTTCATGGCTGGGCGGCGTGTTTCCGGCGGGTGCGCTCACGGCCGGTTGGTGCCTTCGCCGGCGCTGGCGCGGCGCCTTGATCGGCGCTGTCGCCGCGGCGGGGGTCGTCTTCGCCGGCGCGATCGCCCTGTGGGGTGTCGATCCCGTGGACCGCCTCAAGGCAACGCGGCCCCTGGCTCGCGCATTGCCGGACGATCAGCTCTTGCGCGAAGTGCGCGTGGGGGCGCTCGATTATTTTCAACCCAGCCTGGTCTTTTACTGCCAGCGCGAAGTTTATCGCCCCACCCACGATGCATTCGCTCTTGAATTTCTGCGCACGCCGCTGCCGGTCTACCTGTTCCTGCCCGCCGGGAAGTGGGACGAACTCAAGGCGTTTGCGCCGCCGTCCGCCCGCGTGGTGGCCCGGCACGGCGATCTCTACGAAGGTCGGGAAATCGTCCTCGTGACCAACGAGCCGATAAACTAACCACAGAGTCACAGAGTTCCTCGTTTAGCCGCGAGCCGGAGGCGAGCGCGAGGGCCGCGCTCGCCTCCGGCTCGCGGCTAAACGAGATGATTTCGTGTAGAGGACGGCCATCATGTCCGACCCCACGGGCGACTTGGCGGGCTTTGCCTACGGCGAGGACCTGGAAGGCGTATCGCTGCGCAGCCTCGGCTATCGCCTGCTCGCCCCGCTGCGGGCCGAGCCGTGGTGCGGCGAGGTGGAAGCGCTGGCGCGCGGCTCCAGGCCGCCCCCTATTCCGATCACTGGCCGGCGACCGACCTCTTCTGTTCGGTGCTACTTGCCGACGGCCGGCGCCTGATCGCCCTGGCCCGTTACGGCCTGGCCGATCGCACACCGAGCCAGCGGCGCGGCGGTCTCGAACTCATCGGCGTCGTCGCTCCCGCCGGCTTGGACGTGCGTTCGGCCCTGGCGATCTATCACTGGTTGCGCCAGCGCCGCGACGAGGTGGACGACCTGCACCAGCTCGGCGGCAGTTTCTCGTTGGCGGAGATTCTCGCCAAGGTCGAACTGCCCCCTCCACACGCCGACCCCATCCCGGTGCTGCCAGTTCGTTTGTGGCAGGAGGGAGCGCTCCTGTTCGCGGCCAGCACGCCGTCCGACCCCGATCACCGTTTGCGTCTGCTCGAACAGGGGGCCGGCACATCCTGGCAATGGCTGCCGTTGGTCGGTCCCGATTTCCCCTTGCAAACCTACGCCCAGCGCGGCCCGCTCATCGCCTGGACGCCGCACCTGACCAGCATCGCGCTCAAACTGGATCGCAAAACGGCGGAAACGCCGGTGGTGCGCCCGGCCCGCTCCGCGCGTGGATTGCGGGTCGTACTGGTTTTTCTGTTGCTGCTCCTCATCGGACTTTTGGCCGCGAACCTGTGGTCTCTGCTAACCCTTCATCGCCAACTGGTCGCAATGCCGGTTTCTTCGCCCACGGAGGAACCATCCGTCCCGCCGCAAACGAAACAGACGACCCCCTCCGATGATGCCGGCCGCGAACGCTTCATCGCCGCGCTCTCTCGGCTGCTGATGGAGTCGGGAGGCGGCCGCGAATGGGACGCCGAAAAGAGCCGGTTACTGGCCCGTTACGAACGGCTGGCCCGCACGCACAAGGACCTGCGCGTGCGCGACGGCGATACCGACGCCAAGATAGCGGTCGCCGCCGTCAGCGTCCTGGCGGATCGCAGTACGGATCACATTGAGGCGGAGGTCCGCAAGGCGCTGGCCAACAAGGGCTTTAGCGACAAGCTCATCAAGGCCGCCTGCGAGCACATCCGCGAGCAGTTTGCCGCGGAGAAGCCGTGAAGGTTTCAGTCCTAATGTCCTTTGCCGCTGAGCGTGGCCATCGACGCCCAGACCGCCGGGTCGATGGATTGCTCCATGAAGCGAACCGAACCGTCTGCGAAGGCGACATACGCCCCGCTACGATGATTGCCACCAAATTGCCCCTGACGGCCGAAATACGCCGGCCCATCTGGTTCCAGGCCGCGGGCGGTCGGCGGTCCCGCCGCGGTCCACGCACCAATTGCCTGGCTTGTCTCGGCTAGCAGGACCGTTTCGCTGGCCCCGCGGCTCAGATCCTTCACAGTGACCTTTCGGTCGTATCCCAGGATACCTGCGCGGGGATTTTCCAGCGGTAACGTAATTGCATCCGCTCCGATGCCCGTGATTCCTAGGTAGTACGTGGGTTCGAAAGTGCTGACGGGCCGCCGCTCCGGAGCGCCGGGACATTGGAAGACGCGGAAGGCGAACAATGCGGCGAAGCGGTTTTCCTCCGCATCCCAGGTCTTGTCATGCGACATCTTGTTGTACAGGTTGTTCGCCTCGACAAACGGGACGACTGCGACGAGCCAGCTCAGGCGCTTCTCGGGCGGCTCGATCGGGTGCCACAAGCGCGGTTCCAACTCGCCGGCCGGCGGAAATTTGCCTTGATAGGTATCCACATAATTGACAGTAGCAAGGGCAATGTGTTTGAGGTTGTTCCCGCATTGCGCGCGGCAGGCTGCCTCGCGGACTTGCACGATAGCAACGGTGAGGATGCCGCCGCTGGTCAGCCCGATCAGGGCGAGAATCAGAAGTTGAATCACGTTCCGCATTTTTCTCGTCCTATTCGTCGGCAAGTGTTTGCCGGCGGAGGTAACGCAGCATTCGCTTGGCGTTCCGGCGGACCTCGGAATCTTCATCCGTTTGTAGCTTTTCCAGGGCGGGAATGACCTGGGCCAGTTCTTCCGGTGAACGCGGACGGTCGTCCTTCGGGCGGCCGATGTCCCCCAGTCCCTCGATGGCGCCGGCGCGAATAAGCGGGTTGGGATCGGCCAGTGCGTCCAGGAGGGTGGGCACGGCGGGAGCGCCGATGGCGCCGAGCGCCTCGGCGGCTTCCCGGCGGATGCCCTTATGTTCGTCTTTGAGTAGCCCGATCAACGCTTTGGCGCTTGGCCCCGCCTTTTCACTTCGCGGCTGCAGATAAATGGCTGCCAATAACCGGACATCGGCATCTTCATCTTGCAACGCTTGCTTCAGCAGATCAACGTGCCCGTGCCAGCCGGTGGCTCGCACGGCAGCTGCTCGGACGGCCGGGTCTGGATCGTCCAATGTGGCGGAATATCTCTCATGCGGGAGGGTCAGCGTGACGGTTGGGACAGCCACCATCGGCACAACCAGCGCTGCGGTACGAGCGAAGAGCCAAAGCGCCCGCTTGCCTTCCGGCGTCATCGGATGTCCCCTCAGAAGGATCGAATTGCGATGCCTTACCTTCTGCTTCGACTGGCGCAACGCTCGAACGAACACCAAAGCCCACGGATTTATCCTCGGCAAGATTCTGCGCGTAACAAGTGAGAAATGGTAGAGAAGATACGGATTCAGCCTCCCCGCTCAGAGGCTTGCGGATCGTGCCTCGCTTTGTCCTCGTCTGGTGTTCCTCCGACCGTTGGTTATCATGGGGCGGCCCTGACATCGGAACGAAAGGACCGAGCGATGATCACGGTGATCAACGAATCCAACCGGGTGGTGAGTATCCCGACATGGGTGGTGGACCTGGAATCGTTCCGTCGCTGGGCGGATGCCGACGATTTCCCCGAGCATGGCCGCATCTGCTATCTCAAGGGCGAGGTGTGGATCGACATGAGCAAGGAACAGATCTTCACCCACCTGGCGGTCAAGAGGGAGTTCTTCTTCGTCCTGACCGGCCTCGTCAAGGCGGGGGATTTGGGCCTGTTCTTGCCGGACGGACTGCTCCTGAGCAATGCGGCGGCCGACATCTCGGTGAAACCCGATGCTACCTTCGTGTCCACCGCCAGCATCCGGGAGAAGAAAGTCCAACTCGTCGAAGGCTGGGACGGCGGCTTCGTCGAGATGGAAGGCAGTCCCGACATGGTGCTGGAAGTTGTCAGTGCCAGTTCCGTTCATAAGGACACGGTGGTCCTCCGTCGGGCGTACTGGGAAGCGGGTATTCGCGAATACTGGCTGGTGGACGCGCGACAGGAACCGATCCGCTTCGACATCTTCCGCCGCACCGCCAAAGCCTATTCCGCCACGCCCAAACGGGACGGCTGGCTCAAGTCCGCCGTGTTCGGGAAATCCTTCCCACTCAGCCAGCGCCAGCCCTCTGGGCCACGTCGAATACACTCTCGCCGTCCGATGACACCTTCAAGGCTAGTATTTGAGTTCCCAACTATGTGTCGATTCACTGCACAAAACCGAGTCGATTAATATCCTTTTGTGGAAACGTAGCTTCCCAAGAGCATTGATTTGACCCCGTGTGGCCAATTGGCAAAGTGGCAAACTCGCAGCCAGAAATGGACATTAACCCTTGAAACGATAGAACTTGCGCGGGGAGGGCCAGTTTGCCAACCGCTCCTGAATTTGGCAAACTGGCAAGGTCGGCGACCGCGAGATTCGGGACTACGGCGAATGCAGTTTTGCTCGACTCAAGACCGTATACACCGGGCCTTGCGGCCTCAGTTCGCTGCTGAGGACACGCACTTCCCGCACCTCCGTCTCGCCGCCGTGCCACTTCGATTGTCTGGTCAGCGCGGCCGATAGTACGTCCGTGCTGCCGACTCCCTGGACGCGACCCAGAGTCAGGTGCGGCGTGTACTGGCGATCCTCGCGGCGATAGCAGCCCAGGTCGAGCAGCGGCGGTTCCAGGGCGTCGTGTAGCGCGATCAACTGGCGCTGCCCGTGCCGACGCCGGCCCAGACGACGCGCGGCCGGCGTGGGTTGGGGAAGCAGCCGACCGACTCGATGCTGAGAGGGAAGGAGTTTCGTTCGGCGCAGCAGTCGGCGACGGCCTTACACAGGGCCGGCACGTCGCGGTCCACGACCTCGCCGAGAAAGAGCAGCGTCACATGCAAGTTCTCTTCCTCGACCCATTTCACGTCTGCCCCGGCGCGGGCCAGGGTGTCTTGCAATTCGACGCAGCGATCGCGGATGGCCTTGCCCACATCGACCGCGATGAAGGTTCGCAGACGTGCCATGAGTGTTCCCTACGAAGAAGCCAGGGCCTCGTCCCAGAAACGCCGGGTGCCGTGGTGCAGGCGGCGCCGACCTGGGTGATGACCTTCATGGCCAGGTAGCAGGCGGCCCGCGCCGCCCGGTCGGCGGCGATGTCGTGCGTGATGCCGTACAGAAACGCCCCCGCCAGCATGTCGCCGGCCCCGGTCAGGTCCACCGGCTTGCACGGGTAAGCCGGGACGTGGGCCTCGATCCCGTTGTGACGAACATACGCGCCGTTGGCTCCGTCCGTCACGACGGCTGAGGGCACCTTCTGGGCGAGGGCGGCGAACGCCTTTTCCGCACCCGTCGCCCCGGTCGCGGCGCTCGCCTCGGAAGCGTTGCAAAACAGCAGGTCCGTTTGGCCGAGGGTCTCGAAAAACGCCTCGCCGAAATGGGTGACGATAAACGCCTCCGAACAGGTCAGGGCGACGCGCATGCCGTGCCGCTTGGCCAGACGCACGGCCTCCCGCACCGCGCCCTGTCCCGTCTCCGGGTTGGCGAGGACGTAGCCTTCGACGAACAGCCAATCCGCGTTTTGGAGCCGCCTTTCGTCCACATGCCGATCCGCCAGGTGGCTGCTCACGGCCAGACAGCGTGCGCATGGTGCGCTCGGCGTCGGGGGTGATGAGACAGGCGCAGGTTCCCGTGGTCTGGCCGACCACGACCGGGTTGCCGATGTCAACGCCCAGCTCGTCGAACTCGGTCTTGTAAAAGAGGCCGTAGCGATCGTCGCCGACGCAGCCGAGAAAGGAGGCCTGTCCTCCCAGCTGCGCGAAGGCGATGGTCGAATTGGCAACCGAGCCGCCGCTGACCAGGCGCGGCTCGCGCTTTTCCAGCCGTTCCAAGAGCGCTTTCTGCTCGGCCAGCTCCACTAGCCGCATCGAGCCGCGCTCGAAACCGAGCGCGGCGAACTCGTTGTCGGTCAACTCGATGAAAATATCCACCAGGGCGTTGCCCAGTCCGTACAGTTGAAATTCCTTCATCAACGGTCTCGCAGAAAGCGCCGCGGGAATGGCCCCGAACAACGCTTCTATGATAGCGATTGTCCGGGCTTCGGAAGCGCGGCCAGGAGCGCGTCGAAGACGAAGGTATTGGCGAAGTTGAAGATCGCCAGCAAGTCCTGATTGCCCTGGGCCTGGAGGAACCCGACCAGGTATCCGTTGGCGAGATTCAAGTCGGAGAAGACCAGGTCGCTGTTGACGAAGGTCGGACTGCCGCCGAAGAAGTTGGCCCCGAAAGCCTGGGCGAACACCTGGCCCCGCGTATCGACATCGAACATTTCCAGTTGGAAACCAGGACCGAAGCCAAACCCGAACGGCGTCAGCGCACCCACCGGCGTCGGTGCCGGTGCAGGCGATGGGCTGGGCGAGGGCGACGGACTCGGAGAAGGTGACGGACTGGGTGAGGGTGTGGCGGACACCGCGTTGGAGAACGCGGAGGTGTTGTTGGCCGGGTCGGTGGCCGTCGCCGTGAAGGAAGTACCGGCATTCGCGGGCGGCGTGAAGCTGAACCCGAACGTGGCGACGCCGCTGGAATTGGTGGTTACGCTGCGGGAGCCGAGGACGTTTTGACCCTGGCCCGGCGCCGTGCTGCTCGGCGTGGTGAAGAACTCGACGGTATAGATGGTGTTCGCCGCGGCCGTGAGGGTTCCGTTTACCTGGACCGTGCCAGTGGTCGCCTGGACCGCCGCGGTGAGAACCGGCGCCGGCTGATTGGCATTGCCGCCGTTGATCAGGACGATGCCGAGCGCGGCGTTGCCGAAAATGGAGTTGCCGCGGATGGCGTTGCCGACGCCGGTGTCGACCACGATGCCGTCCTGGGAGTTGAAGGCGATGACGTTGCCCATGCCCGCCGCCGTACCGCCAATCTGATTGTTGCTGCTGGTGATCGAAATGCCGTCGCCGTGATTGCCCAGGGCTTGCAGCCCGTTCCGATCCGTGCCGATGAGGTTGTTGATCACGCGGGTTCCCTGCGATGCGTCGCCCAGCACAATGCCGCCGCCGAGGTTGCCACTGATGACGTTCTGCTCGAAGTGCCCCGTCCCGCCGATGATATTGCCCTGGGCGTTGCCACCGATGAACACGCCGGCACCCGCGTTCCCGAGCCGCATCGAGTCCGAAGATGTCGGTGCCGATGAAGCTGTGGAACACCTGATTGCCGTGGGCGTTGCCGACGATGGCGATGCCGTTGGCGCCGTTGCTGGAGATCGTGTTTTGCGCGATGACGGAGACCTGTTCCCCGCCGATGAGATTATCATGGGCCGTTGCCGTCGATGAGCACGCCGTTGGCACCGTTGGGCAACGGCAAGCCCCCATTGGTGTCCATGCCGATGATGTCCTCGGCAACCTGGACGCCGCGTGGCGTCGCCGGAAATGTGGATGCCGTTGCCGGCGTTGCCGGAAATCACGTTGGTACGAATAAGGTTGTTGCCGCCGGTCGAGGTGATGAGCATGCCGTCCAGGGCATTGCCTACCGCCGTGTCCACGAAGGCGGGCAAGCCACAGAAGGTGTTGAAGACCACGGTGCCGCTGGCGGTATCGGCGATCTCGACGCCGTTTCTTCCGTTGCCGGCGCTGATGTTCCCCAGCGGGATGACGCCGCCGAACTGAGTGTTGGCGGACGAACCCTGGATGAGCACGCCGTCGAGGGCATTGCCCAGGGGAGTGGCGTTGTCGTCGGCGAGGCCGAAGCTATTGGCCTGGACCGTGGTATTGTTGGAGTCGTCGATGCGCAGGCCGTTGCCGCCGTTGCGCGCAGACGAGATTGAGATAGACGAACGGGTCTTGCGAGAAGGTAGTGCCGATCAGGGAGTTGTTGTCGGCATCGACGATGGCCACGCCGTCGAGGGTGTTGCCAAAGGCATGGGTGCCGGTGATATCCGTGCCGATGAAGTTGCCGCTCAGCGTGTTGAACTCGGCACCGCCGGTGATCAGAACGCCGTTGCCGCCATTGCCGGAGATGACGTTGCCGTCGGCCGGCTTGCCGGGGCCGTCCTGCCGGTGAAGGTCGTGGCCGTGGGCGTGTTGCCGCCGATGGTGTTCAGTCGCGCGCCGTTGCTGATCTCGATGCCGTTGCCGTGATTGCCAACTGCGGCGGTGCCCGGCTCGTTCGTCCCGATGTTGTTATCCACAACCTTATTGCCCAGGGCGGCGGCGCCTTCGATCAAGATGCCGTTGCCGCCGTTGCCGCTGATCACGTTCCCCAACTGGGCGACGCTATTCACGGTGGCCTGGTAGTTACGTCCGTTTGAACCAAGCACGATGCCGACCACCTGATTGCCGTACACGGAATCGTTGCTGGTGAGGTTCGTCGTCGGGTCCAGGCCCGGATAGTTGAGGTTGGTCCACTGGGCCGCGCCGAAGGAGCCATCCGGGTTACGGCTAACGGTAACCAACGCGCCTTGGCTGGGCTGGGAAGAATTTGGACTAACGGCGTCCGCGCTCAGGGTGTATACGCCCGGCTGGGTGCCGCTGATCCCCTCGAAATGGGTGAGATAGCCCACTCCATACGGGTAATCGAACGAGGTCCAGTGAGAAAACGTCCCCGAGGAGGAGTTATAGTCCACCAGATAGGCATGACCGATTGGTTGATTCTGATTCTGAAAATTGTTGGCGGGAACATCCGCATATCCACCGCAGATCGTGTAGCTGGTGCCGCCGTTGTACCAGATGCCATAGGCGGTATTATCGACGGAGCCGGGGAAGACGATGTCGGTGATGTACGTCGGGTTGGCGGGATTGCTGACATCGTAGAGAAACGCATGGCCGGGGCCTAACGGCAGGCCGTAGCTGCCGTGATCGGCCGCGCTATCGTAGTTGCCGACCGCCAGTCCGCCCATCGTGCTGTGGACGAAGTTGTATTCCGCTCCCGGCATGTCGATCGTGGCGTAATCACTGGAATTATTGAGGTCGCTGGTTGTGCCCTGAAAAATAAAACCGTTTACGACGGCCGAGGAATTCGGACTCTGGTAAGTCCCCACGAGCTGAAGCTGGCCGCCGCCAAGGTTATTGGGACCATAGACGCTGGTGCCCGTGGCGCCCGTATAGTTGACGGCATACGAGACGCCGGACCCGTCGATGGTCCCTTCATACAACAAGCCGTTCACGACGCCGTTTACCACCGAGGAGCCGGTGATGAGGTACTGGCCGCTGCTGTTGCCGCCGCGGATGCCTTGCTCTCCGTTCACCGGCAGGTTGCTGGGGAAATTGTTCGTATTGTAATACGTCACGGGCGCTACCGGATTGCTGGGCCCGATCTGATTGTTGGGGGCATCCTCGATCTGGATACCGTTTCCGCCGTTGCCGACAGCCACGCTGCCGGTCGCGTCGGTACCGATGAAGTTGGCGACCACCACGTTGTTCGAGGCGGCGGCGCCTTCGATCAAGATGCCGTTGCCGCCGTTGCCGGAGAGGACATTGCCCGCGCGAACGGTCGCGCCGCCGATGGTGTTCCCCGCCGTGTCGTCAATAAAGATGCCATTCCCACTGTTGCCGGCGGCCATGCCCGCGGTGGTAATGCCGATGTAGCTGGAGAGAACTTGGTCCCCGCCGTTGGTGTCCAGTTGAATGCCGTTGCCCGAGAAGTTGATGATGTCCAGTCCCTTGACCGTGCTCGACCCGCCGCTGATGGTCAGGCCGTTCGCGCTCGGGCCGGCGTTCGTGCCGTCCAGCGTGATGATGGGCGTTCCGCCGTAGCCTGTCGCGGTGGTGGCGTCGATGACGGCGACTTCATCACTGGCCAGGCTCAGGGGGCCCCCGTTAGCACTATCGACGTTGATCGTTCCGTTGCCGGTGGCGAACTGGATCAGGTCAGGGGACGCCGCCGTCCCGGTGTGGTTGGCATTGGCCTGGTTGAGGACGAAGCGCAGGGTTCCCGTATTGCCGATTCCCGTGTTGGTGTCCAGCAGGCTGTTGACCGTGTAGGTGGTCGAGAGCAAACAGCGGTCTTCGAGAGATTCACATCCTAGTTGAATTCGGCGACGGCGGGCCACTGAGGCGGGAGCGAAACGGCGGAACCAATTCTTGGGGATCAACATCGAGCAATTCCTGGGGAGTGGAAGGAGAGTTATTGCCACGCGAGAAACATAGCTTACTCCCAGGGAAGAGCAAAAATCCTCGCCGGAAAAAAGCAAAACCCCACATCGATTTGCGCGGCTTCGTTGGCCGTGGCTCCCATCCGAGAGGATCAAACGCAACGATTTTCCGTGGAATCGACGCCGAGTTTCTCGGCGGAAGGGGACCGGGCTAGTGGGACGAACCTTCCCCGGAAGGAGTTTGTTTCGGTTCTTCCATTTCGGGGGCGGCGTTCGCTTTGGCGGGTCCGCGGCCTTCGACCAGGGTTATCGTGACGCCCTCCTGCACGACCTTGCGTTCCTGGTTGATGATCCGCCGCTGCCAGGTGACTTCGCCGCGCCGGCCGCGTCCGCGAGGTTCCTTGTTGAGCACCTTGCTCTTTATGCGCAGGGTGTCGCCGACGTAGACGGGGTCTTTGAAGTGCCATTCGCGGATGGCCAAGAACGCCAGCGTCCGCATGGGCGGACTGTACAGCCCCAGGCCGCTGGCGATGGAGAACACCAGCAAACCGTGGGCGATCGGCTGGCGGAACGGCGTGCCGCGGGCGAACTCGTGGTCGATGTGGATGGGGTTAAAGTCGCCGCTGATCCCGGCGAAGTTGACGATGTCGCTCTCAGTGATCGTTCGGCCCAGCGATTCCCACTCCTGACCGACCGCCACGTCCTCGAAATACAGATGAAAAGGGGTAAACGACATCGTGGCGCTTCCTCGACATCAGCCGTTCATGGGTGGTTGGGTGGTTAACGACCCAACCACCCGTTTTTTCTATGCTTCGACCCCGGCGGCGGGTATTCTGGACCAAGGAAAAGTCTTCCGGGGGAGAGTCTCATTTTTCCAGGAGGCAGCCCCATGTCGATGCCTTCCCCTTCAAAGCCGAATTCCGCGAAGACCGATTTGGAGACCGTCATTCACTGGCCGCTGCTCGTCACGGCCGTGGGGGTGGGTCTTCTGCTCCTGGGCGTGCCGGTCGTGCTGGCCTGCGTTGCGGCGCTGAAAGGCGATGCCGCCAAAGACAAGGTGGCCGTGCGCACGCTTCCGGCGGGAGAGCGGGCGAATGTCGCGCCGGTGGCAACGCCGGCCCGGCAGGTCGCCCGTTACATACCGCCGCCGGAACGGGCAACAACTCCTCCGGTCTACGCGGCGCCGTCCCGACCGCCGCTCAAGCCGGTCTCGGTTCGGAAGGCTGTTCCGGTCGCGTCGCGCCCGATCGATCCGGTGTTGCAATTCCCGGACGTGGAATCGCCGCCTGTTTTCAGGATGAAGCGGCTGGACGTCCTGTCGGAGGAGGGCCTGCTTCGCTCTCTTGTCGAGAAAGCGAAGGAGGTAGACCTGGAGAGCGTCAAGGGCACACGCGAGAAGCTGCTGGTCCCGTCGCTCGAATCCCTGCCGGACTCGATGAAGCCGCGAGCCGCAGGCCGCGTTCTCAAGCCGGACACGAAGAATACGCCGACGATCCTAACCCTGAGAGCGGAACGCGCCGACCTGAAGGGCCTGCCCATGCAAGAAGGGGCAAGCTGCCGGGTTAGCTCCGATATGGCGAAAAAACGGGAGGCGATCGCCAACGTGGTACTCGGGTTCCATTCCAATGCCGGCAGGGCGGTCAGCTATCATGAATCCTACGGTACCACGGAGCTGGCGACTCAGCTGGGCAAATACGCGAAAGAATGTTCGGAGGATGGCCTCTCGACCGTGGTGCAAATGCTTCAGACGGGAGATCTGTCTGTCCGCTGGGAACTCGTCCGATGGTTGGCGACCGTCAAGAGTTCCAAGGGGAGCGATTTTCTCGCACGCGAGGCCGTGTTCGATTTGTCCGCGGCCGTGCGCGAGGAGGCCGTCAAGTTGCTAAAAGGCCGGCCGCGCGAGGAATATCGGCAGGTGCTCTTGGACGGTTTGCGTTACCCGTGGGCGCCGGTGGCGTCCCACGCGGCCGAGGCATTGGTGGCACTCGATGACCGCGAAGCGATCTTCAACCTGGCTGCTCTCCTGGACGAACAGGATCCCTGTGAGCCGGTGCTGGACAAGGACAAGAGATGGGTTGTCCGCGAGGTGGTTCGTGTCAACCACTTGCGAAACTGCCTCCTCTGCCATGCCCCCTCGACCGATAAGAAAGATCCGCTGCGAGGCGCGGTCCCCGCGCCGGGTAAGCCTTTGCCACTGCGTGTTTATTACGCGGAAGGGAGTAGCGATTTCGTGCGCGCGGATATCACCTATCTGCGCCAGGATTTCTCGCTCATCGAGCGCGTCGCCAAGCCCGATAAATGGCCCGAATGGCAGCGTTTCGATTACGTGGTGCGCACCCGCGAGCTGACTGCCGGCGAACGGACTGCATTGGCCAAGAAATCGAAGCCGAAATCGGCAAGCTATCCGCAGCGCGAGGCCGTGCTGTTCGCCCTGCGCGAGCTGACGGGCGTGAATGCCGGAGACAGGAGCGCGGATTGGTATGAACTGCTCTGGGCGACCGGCGCCCTTCCTTGAGGCGAACGGCTGCCGCCGGCCGGCGTTCCGCGTATACTCTCGCTGGTGACTCGCCTATTCTCCCCCACCCGGAGCCGTACCCCCATGCACACCGCCTCACGTCGTCAGTTTCTGCAATCGTCCCTGCTCGCCGGTGCCGGTCTCACGCTCGGCGCCGGCTCGGCCGCCGCGATTGAGCCGATCCGCCGCAGCGGCCCGTCGCACATGCGCCTCAGCCTCGCCGCCTATAGTTTCCGTCAAGATCTCGACCTCAAACGCAAGCCGAGACCGACGATGACGCTCGACGACTTCATCGACCAGGCGGCCAGCCTGGATCTCGATGCTGTCGAGCTGACCGCCTACTATTTCCCGCAAACGACGACGGAATATCTCGCTCATCTTGAAGGGCCGCTGCACGCGTCTCGGTCTGGATGTTAGCGGCACGGCGGTCGGTAACAACTTCTGCGTCGCCGAGCCGGACAAGCTCAAGGAACAGATCAACTCCGTGAAGAAATGGATCGAGCACAGCGCTTTTCTCGGCGCCAAGACCATGCGCATCTTCGCCGGCTATCTGCCCAAGGGCGACAGCGAAGAGAAGGCCCGCGAACGCTGCGTGGCCGCCATTCAGGAATCGTGCGATCACGCCGCCAAGTACGGTCTTTACCTCGCCCTGGAAAACCACGGCGGCATCACGACCACGTTGGATCAGATCCTATCGCTGGTGAAAGAAGTACGGCACGACTATTTCGGCGTCAACCTCGACACAGGCAATTTCCACACCGACGATCCGTATGCCGACATGGAGAAGTTGGCCCCCTACGCCGTGACGGTGCAGGTCAAAACCGAGATCAAACGGCGCGGGCAGAAGAAGGAGGAAGAGGCGGATCTCAAGCGCCAGATCGACATTCTCCGCGCGGTCAACTATCGCGGTTACGTGGCCCTGGAATACGAAGCGAAAGAGGATGCCCACACGGCCGTGCCGCGCCACATCGAAACGCTCAAGAAGCTGGTGCGATAGTCCCACATAGCCCCCGGCTTGCCGGGGCGGGTGATTTCCCCCGGCAAGCCGGGGGCTATGTGTTGCGATTCCAATTATTCGTTTTTTCACGTCGAAATATGCTCCGGGGCGATTTGTGAGCTAGGATAGAATATCCCGTCGCAGGAACAGAGTGTGATAGTGCGGCCGCTGCGGCCGCGACAGATAACGACTCGCCGCGTCCCGCCAGTCACGACGCTGGCCCCCTCCGGCCGTGGCCCCGCGACCTTGGGTCTTCGGGGACTTGCCATGCGCAACGAATGTGAGGAAGTCGTCAACACGGGGCAGCCGGCCCTGTATCGTCACCTACGGCAACACCACGCGCAAACATCGGCCGCTGGAAGGCGATGTCACTGTGCTCGGCCGCGCTTCCGTCCTGTGACATCAGCCTGGCCTCGCCAGAGGTCGCCCCGGTGCATTGCATCCTCCTGCGCACCGCCGAGGGCTGGCGCGTCCGCGATTGCTCCGGCGGCCGGCACGCCACCCGGCTCAACGGCGAGTCCATCCACGACGAGCCGTTGCGCGACACGGACGTGCTGCAAGTCGGCACGTTCAGTTTCGAGTTCCATCTGCCCAACTCCCGGCCCACGCCGATTCCGGGCAGCACGCCGGTGGTGGACGAACGGGCGGCCCTGCGCGTCCAGCGCTTGCAGCGCTCGCGGCGCAGGCTCGCCGAGCTGGCCCTCAAGTGGCGTCATCGGGCGGGCCATCGCATGCACCTGCCGCCGACCCTGGCGGAGCTGGAACGGCAGGCGGACACCCTGCGCGGCCTGCAACGTGAATACGAAACGTTGGTGAAGGAGTACGAGTCGCGCCTCGCCGATCTGGAGCAGGTCGAGCGCGAGGTGTGCGACGAGCGCGCCGAGTTCGAGCGCGAACGCACCGAACGCCAGACGAAACTGGAAAAGGCGGAACACGAGCTTGAACGCGAGCAGGCGGAAGTGGAAGCCCGGCTCAAGGCGCGTTGGGAAGAGTGTCAACAGCGCTGCCGGCAGGCCGAGCAGGCACACGAGCATCTGGCCCAGGGTCTGTCGGCGTCCGACGCGGCCACGGCCCTGACGCGGGACATGTCCGACATGCTCGATCGGCGCAGCCAGGAGTTGAACCACTTCGCCCGCCACCTGCGCCGCAACCGAAAACAACTGCTCGAACGAACTCCGCCGCCGCAACCGAAGACCGAACCGGAGAGCAAGTCGGCGCCGGATACGGAGTGGATTCGGCGCAAGAAGAAGCCGTCCGCTGGCGCGAGCAGTGCCAGGCGGCGCAGGCAGAGTTGGCCGCACTGGAGGCCCAGGCGCAACAGTGGCACGCCGAGCTAGCCGCCGCCCGTGACAAAATGCAGGAGGAAGCCGACACGACGACTTCGACGGTTCAAGAACTCAAGGCCATCAGCGAATCGCTCCGCCGCGAGATTGGGGACCGCGATGTGGTGCTGGAAAAGCTGCGCCGCCAGGTGGACCAGCAATCGGCGCAAACGAACGTCGAGCATTCCGGCAGCTACGAGCGGGAATTGAATCAATTCCGCGTCGAACTGGAGCAGGATCGGCAGGAGTTGAACGAACAGATCTGCCAGTTGCAGGTTCGCCAGGCCGAGATGGAGTCGGCGGCGCGTGAGGCCGAGTTGCAGATGTCGCGCGAACGCGCCGCCATCGCCCGCGAGAAGGCCGAACTGACGCGCCTGCGCGACGAAATCCGCATGACCAAGGATCGCACGGCCCGCGAGGGCGGCCTGCGCGAACGCCTGTCGAACATCCACCGGCTCAAGCAGGAGCTGGCGAAGACCAGCGACAGATCGCCCGTTTAGCGTCGCTTCGCAGAAGCGTTCTTGCCACACACGCTTCTGCGAAGCGTCGCTAAACCGATGCCCATCATGGCCCAGACCGCGGATAGGGCGCCGGCGGATCCTTGAGGCCGCTGCCCGGACGCACCACGCCGCCCAGGCCGATCGCTTCGGGATGCCGGGCCAGTTTGTCGGCGAAGGTCTCCATGTCCTTCAACATGCGATCCAGCCGCGGCATCATCTTCACCAACATGCACGCCGCCTCGTCGAGGTGGTTGTACAGCGACGGGTCGGCGATGATGCGCCGCAGCGTGCTGTCGTTTTGATCGATGACGCGGAACAGGGCGTTGACCTCGTCGAGCACCCGGTTGGACTTGATCAGGCTTTCGTCGAGGTTGCGCGCGATCGACTCGCTGCGGTCGCCGATCGCCTTGCCCGACCGTTGCAGCTCGATCAGCAGGACATCGACGCGGTTGAGCGAATTGTTGAGCTGTTTGGGTAAAGGCCGGCTGTCTTGCAGGATGCCGTCGAGGTTGCGGGAGATGGCGTCCAACCGCTCGCTGGCCACGCGCGTGTTGCGGAGGATGGCCATCAGGTTGCGCTGGTTCTCCTCGTTGAGCACGCTGCTGATCCGCGACAGCACTTGATTGAGGTTGTCGATCGCCCGCGTCGCGTTATCCTGGTTGGCCTGCACCCACAGGTTGAGACGTTCGCCGAGCCGGTTCCAGGTGCGCGGCGGCGGCGCCGATGTCATCGAGGTTGCGCTGGGCGTCGGGGATGGCCTTTTGCACATCTCGGCCCAGATCCTGATAGACCTGATTGGTCCGCCGCAGGTCGGGAATGCTCTCGCGGATCGATCGGGCCAGGTCGCGGTATTCGCGCATGGTCTCCTCGGCCACCGGCGTCAGGCGCTCCAGACGTTGGAGCGATTTGCGCATCTCGTTGAGCGTTTCCTGAACGGTGGGCGCGACCTCCGAGGCGCGATTGAGCAGGGTGCTGACGTTGGCCGGCCGGACGCCGGCCATTTCCGAACCCGGCTCCAGGGCCGAGCGATCGACCGCCTGTCCTTCCTCGACCTGCACGGGCACGAAGTCGATGCTGGCGTCGCTGCCGAGCAGGCCGACGGTGAGGGTGGCCTGCTCGTTGCGGCGCAGGCTGTAGCGCGGATCGACGGCCACGCGCACTCGGACGATACCGCGCTCGTCGTCGAGCAGGACATCGCGCACTTCGCCGATGCGTACGCCGGACGCGCCGCACCGGCGTGCCCGGCCCGACGCCGGGGGCGTCCACGAAGCGGATGGTGTAGGTGTTGCTGCGTTTGAACACCGCCGGCAGGCTGCCGAACATGACGATGAGCGTGCCCAGCAAGATGAGCGCGATCAGCACGAACAGGCCGATCCCCCAGCGCATGCTTCGGTCGGTCATGGTGCAACCTCCGCGCTCACTTAGCCCCCGGCTTGCCGGGGGAACCCGAAGACCCCCGGCAAGCCGGGGGCTATGTGGGTTCGCCCTGCCGCGCCAGTTCTTGCAGGCGGTCGCGCGCCTCGCCCTCGATGAACTGGCGGACGCGCGGGTCCGGGCATTCGGGCAATTGTTCCGGCTTGCCGTCGAACAAAATCTGCTGCTCGCCCGGCTGCAATCGGCTCAGCGGATAAAACATCACCACGCGGTCGGCGACCTTCTTGACGGTCTTCATCTCGTGCGTGACGATGATGCTCGTCACCGGCCGCTGCCGCCGTGTTTGCAGGATCAGCTCATTAATCACATCGGTCATAATCGGATCGAGTCCCGTGGTCGGTTCGTCATAAAGCATGACCTCGGGGTCCAGGGCCAACGCGCGGGCCAGCCCAACCCGTTTTTTCATGCCGCCCGACAACTCCGCCGGCTTTTTGTTCACGGCGTTAGGGGGCAAACCCACCTCCTGTAGCCGTTGCCGAACCACCTCGCGGATTTCCGACTCCGCCGCCCGCCCCTGGGCGCGCAGGCCGAACGCCACGTTGTCATAAACAGACAGGCTGTCGAACAGGGCCGCCCCCTGAAAAAGAAAGCCGAACCGCAACCGCTGCTGGGTCAGCTCGCGCTCCGGCAGGTTTTCGAGGTGCTTGCCGTCGAAAACGACGCGCCCCACGGTCGGCCGCAGAAGCCCAATAATCAGCTTGAGCAGCACCGTCTTGCCGCAGCCGCTCTCGCCGATGATCGCCGTGGTCTGGCCGCGTTGAATCTCCAGGTCGATGGCGTGCAGCACCCGCTGTGCGCCGAACTGTATCGTCACCTGCTGCAAGGAAATCAACGGATAGCGCGGTTCGCTGCTCATGGTCATCTGTTCCGCAGTGGTCAGTGGTTAGTGGTCAGTAAAGCCCGCAAGTCGTTTTTACTGACCACTAACCACTGACCACTAACCACTGCTAAATAAGATGCGTCGAAGTCGGCCACAAGTAACCGTAAAGGTTGTTGAGGAACATGGCCAGGAAGAAATCGAGCGCCAAGATGGCGACGAACGACAGCACGAAGGCGCGGGTCGCGGCCAGGCCGACGCCCTCGGCGCCGGCGTCGCTGTGGAAACCGCGATGGCAGCTGATGATGGCGATGGCGGCGCCGAAGAAGGTCGGCTTGATGAGGCCCGTCACGATGTCGTACATGCCGATGTAACCCTGCGTGTTCTCCCAGTAATAATGCGCCTCGACGTGATACACGTCGATGCAGATGACCGCCCCGCCGAGAACGCCCATGAAGTTGGCCACGATGGTCAACAGCGGAATGAGCAGCACACAAGCGAGGAAACGTGGCGTCGCCAGGTAATGCACGGGGTTGGTGCCCAGGCAGGCCAGGGCGTCGATCTGCTCGGTGATGCGCATGGTGGCCAACTCGGCCGCCATGGCGCTGCCGACCCGTCCGGCGAGCATGACCGCCGCCAGCACCGGGCCGAACTCGCGGACCATCGAGATGTTGATGATCGAGCCGAGCCGCGTGGCCATGCCGAGGTGAGCGAACTCCGAGTACGCCTGCACGGCCAACACCATGCCGATAAAAGCGCCCGTAATCATCACCACCGGGATGCTGCGGACGCCGACGTAGTAGCAGATCGGGATGATCGAGTTGTAACTGGAGCGCCGCCGGGTGCCGGCGAGGATTTGGACGGCGAAGAGGCTGAGGTCGCCCAGAGCGGTGAGGGCGTCGGAAACCTTCCGGCCGCCGACCTGCCAGAGATTCACCCGTTCCCCGCTGACGGTGGCCATCCGAATATCCTCAAGAATTTCTTGCCAGGCACGAAATACATAAGGACGAAAGAAGACAGCTTGCCCCTTCTTCTTTCGTCCTTTGTACTTCGCGCTTCGTACTAATTTTCATCCCCAGTAGGCGACGGGATGACCATTGTGCCACTGCACCCAGACCCGGTAACGGCCGTCCCAGGCAATACCTGAGAAAGCGGCCTCCGGACGCGGTTGTGATTGCCCGGCCTCAGGCGTTTGCACGGGGACGCTCACCAGTTCGACCTGGGGAGCGGACGTGGCGAGGCGGGCGGCCCGCCGACGGGCGGCGAGATGACGCACACCGGCCAGCTCCCACTGTCCGGCCAGCAGGACGAACACGGCGAGGACCATCGGCCAGGGACTCATGAACAATACCGACAACGCGGCGATGAGAAACGCCAGGAACATGCCGATCCGGGCGGCGATCTCCGTGGCCCGCAGGTGGCCCAGCGGCAGGGCCAATAACGCCCGCAGCACCCGGCCGCCGTCCATCGGGAAACAGGGGATCAAATTGAAGAGCAACAGCCAAACGTTGCCGACCCATAGCCACATCAGGAATTGCCCCGCGCGCTCAAGCTCAGCTGCGAGCCACACAGGGCCAGCAAGGCCGCCGGGGTGAGCAGGGCGGCGAGGACGAGGTTGACGGCCGGCCCCGCCAGGGCGATGCACACCTCCTCGGCCGGCTTTTCGCTCATGCGCAACAGCCGGGCGACGCCGCCGATGGGGTAAAGCGTAATGCTTTCGGTGCCGATGCCGAAGTGACGGGCCATGAGGGCATGGCCCAGTTCGTGCAGCACCACGCAGCCGAACAGGGCGATCAGCCCGGCCACGACGAACAGCCCGTTAGCCAGCCCGGAGCCGGAATTGGCCAGGAGAGCCCAGAGCGGCAACAGAAAGAACGTGGAGTGAACATACAGTGGAATCCCGAAGAGCTTGCCTATGTGGAAAGATCGCAGCATGAAACGCCTGCTTTCGTTGAGAACCTCTGTCAATCGGTCGCGTTGTGCCAATGCGCGAGAATGGTTGACCCAGAGGGATTTTTTCCCCAAAATCTCGACTTTTTCTCAAGTTTCGCCGGTTCTCGGCGTCACGGGGAAAGAAGTCAAGCCTACAATAGTATTGTAGGGGGCTTGATGGGAGCCGCGTGAGGAAAAAGGATCGGCATCGAACCCGAACTTCCGCGAGCCGTCGGCCCTCTCACTCTGGACGGTCACTCCCCTTGGGAGATCGCTGTCTCGCCCGCCGCCCTCGGGGGCAACCAGGCGGTGGGGGCGAGAAGGCAAAGCGGGGAGGGCCGTCGAGCGAAGATCCCGGTTGCGGGCGAGCCGTCCAACGGGGGTGCCGGCGTCGGCCCGCAGAGCTTCCCTTGCAGGAGATGCCACTGTGAAACGGCAACCCAAAGGGGCCAAAGAGAATACCCAGACCATCCAGGTCTGGACCTACGATCAGGCCCAGTCCGCCGCGCCCTATATCGCCTCCATCGTCCGATCCCTGCGTGAACACGCCCTGGAATCGCTGACGCACTATCATCGGGCCAAACGCATCGCCAACCGTCCCGGCCGGCCGGCCCGTCAGGACATCATCACCCAGCAGGAAGCCGAGAAAGAAGCTCGCCGGGCCGACGAACGGTTCCGCGACGCCCTCGACGAGCTGCAAGAAATGGATATTTACACGCTCGACCCGATCCAGGGTCAGGCGTTGATCCCCTTCGTCCACAACGACCAACTGGCCTGGTACATTTTTGACCTGTTCGACGCCCAACCGATGCGCTTCTGGCGCTTCCAGAGCGACCCGGAAGACACGCGCCGTCCCATCACCGCCATGCAGAAAGGCGTGTCCGAAGCCTCGGGGATCGTGTGAGCGTCTGACCTTCTGTCTGTCTCTCCGCGCGAAAGGGCGACCCGTTGGGGTCGCCCTTTCGTGTTTCGTGTCCATTGCTCTAACCAGCCCGCAGCACAGCAAGGGCTGGTTAGAGCAAGCGGAAAGCATTGTGGCGGCACGCTGCTAGCGTGCCTGAAAACCGACACGCTAGCAGCGTGCCGCCACAGGTCTTCCGTCAACGCTTAGGTCCGTCGGCGGCGAACGAGGACCACGAGGGCAGTGGCTCCGGATCCCGTCAGGGCCAGAAGCAAGCTCGCCGGTTCGGGCGTTGTTTGGGCAGTCGAACCGCCCCCGCCGCTGTCTTGCCCGCTCCCGGATTGCGGCGACAGGTTGCCGTTGTCGGCGACATGCACCGGCGCCGGCGGCACCAGCGATTGATTCGACACGCTGCTCATCGGCGTCAGTCCGGGCGGCAGCACGAGGATCACGGCCAGGACGGGTAGGGTAGCGATCGCACTGCGTTCGGCGTGTTCGCCGTCTTCCTCTGTTGTTTCCTCGAACCGGCGTGTGCGAAACACCACTTGCGCCGCCGATCGGCCACCGGAGGCACCGGCGGTCGTTCGGTCGCTCAACGAGCTGATGAAAACGTCCGCTCGCGCGGACGTGGAAAAACTGGCCAGGCTGAGCGAGATCGTCAAAAGCGGGAGAAGGCTCCGACCGCGGGAGGTCCGCGAGACATTCATCCGCACATCTCCTTTCCATGTTCCGAAGGGACCGGGGGCGAACTCCGAGGGCTGTCCGGAGGGTCAGTTTCATAACATGAAAATCCGACGCCGGTGAAGTCCAATCCCCTCTTCGTTCGTAAGCTGGCCATTTCGGGCAAAGGGCGGAAACCCGTCGGGGCAAACTGTAACGATTCTGCCGCGAAAACATTTTTTTTTCTGACCGAATTGGCCGAAAGAAACTGTTAGGGGAGACAGCGCGTTCTTCCGGCCGCCGATCGACCGGATCGCGCCGCCTCACGAGGGAACAAGGGGCGCCATGAAGAACGGCCTGTGGATCAGTGTTCTGGTCCTCGCTCTGCTGGGGCGGGGCGCGAACCTGATCGCCGAGGACGCGCCGTGGCAGGCCGTGTCTCGTCCGCTCGACGAGCCGGCCGCGACGGTGACGCTCGGTCAACCGCTTCCGTTGCAGGCCGCCCCGGCGAACCCTTCGTCCGTGCCGGCGTTATTCGTGCCGCCGCCCGACCCGTCTACTCCTTCGAAGCCGGCACTCTTGCCGGACGGTATTGTCCCGGTCGGCTACGAGGTCCCGCAATCACCACCGGAGACGCCACCGCAACCGCCCAGTCCACCGCCTTCGATCATCGCGGTGAGCGCCTCCCGATCCGCTGCTAAACCCGACGCCGCCCCCGGCGTCCGTGAGTGATCCGACGGCGGGACTCTTCGCCGCCGAACGCCCCGCGCGTCCGCAGCCCAAGACCGGCCGTCCGGCGAACGCAACGCCTCCGGCCACTCCCGTAACGCCGGCCTCCGCGCTGTCCGGTCAGTGGAACACGCCGGCCGCCGCCCTGTACAACCCCTGGGCTGCGCCTCCCGCGACCGGGTCCGATCTCCTGGCGGGTTCCGCTTTCAACCCCTTGAATCAGCGCTTTTATCTCGACGGCGAATATCTGCTCTGGTGGATCAAGGGCGACAGCCTTCCGGTACTGGCGACGACCAGTTCCGTTACCGATGCCGGCATCCTGGGTGCGCCCAGCACCGCCGTCCTGTTCGGCGGCCATGCGGTCAATACAGGCCCGTTTTCCGGCGGGCACTTCACGGCCGGCTACTGGCTCGATGGCTGCGAAGGCAGCACCGTCGAGATCAGCGGCCTGTTCCTCGGCCAGCGCTCCGCCCAGTTCGCGACGAATTCGTCCACCCACCCGATCATCGGCCGGCCGTTTTTCGACGTGAATAACAATCACGAATCCGCCCAGTTGACGGCCCAGCCCGGCATCGCCACCGGCGTGTTGACCATCAACTCGCCAACGAGTTTATGGGGATTGGAAGGCAATTACCGTTGCGTGCTGTGCGGCGGCTGCAATTACCGCATCACCGCGCTGGCCGGCTTCCGCAACCTCAACCTCGACGAGAGCCTGAGCATCTCGGAGAACGTCCAGGCTTTGGCCAGCGCCCGCCACCGTTTACGGGCGAGCAAATCACCGTCTCCGATCGCTTCGCCACGCAGAACCATTTCTACGGCGGTCAGATCGGCGCGGATGCCCTCTGGTTCCGTGGCCGATTCAGCATCGATGTGCGCGCCAAACTGGCACTGGGCGCCACAGTACAGCAGCTCGACATCAGCGGGTCGCAGCGTTTCGTTTCGCCGTTGGGGACCGTGCAGAATTTTACCGGGGGACTGCTCGCCCTGCCCGGCAACATCGGCCATTTTTCGAGCACGGCTTTCAGCGTCATCCCGGACGTGAGCTTCAACGTGGGCTATCAGATCTTCCCGCACCTGCGCGGCTTCATCGGCTACAACTTCCTGTACTGGAGCAACGTCATCC
The DNA here is from genome assembly GCA_963767535.1 of uncultured Planctomycetota bacterium. GTDB lineage: Bacteria > Planctomycetota > Planctomycetia > Gemmatales > Gemmataceae > JAJPHU01. The sequence goes on along the minus strand of CAVYEC010000002.1, from coordinate 976,887 downwards.
GGCCGGGCACTTCCATCGACCGCGGCCTGGACGTGACGAAGATCCCGAATTTCCCGCTGAACCCCGAACCGGCCCCCGTGCAGGGACTGCATCCGGCACCGATTTTTCACAACACGGGCTTCTGGGCGCAAGGGATCAATTTCGGGTTGGAATTCACCTATTAGGCATTTTGGAAGCAACGATCTCGGCCACTAGATGCAGACTTATCGCCGCTTCTTACGCTTTTTCTTCGTCTCGCCGTTGGCATTGGCGACCATCGCACGCACATTGGCCACAGTCAGCGAGGCTAGGTACTGCGGAAGGATCCACACCACGTTCGAGTGGTACTGACCCCATCGGTCTTGCAGCCGGAAGGAGATCGTATGGTCTCGGGGCGCCCGGTGCCCACCGTAGGCACTATGTCCTCCGAAGACCGGCTCCAACTCCGGGAATGCCTCGCGGATTACCTGCATGGCATGTGCCAGTTCGTCATCGGTCGCTTTGCGATTGGCGCTTCCCATCCAATCATCTCCGTGGTTCGGGAAAGATCACAAAAGCTGATCGGAACGATTTCGGACGCATGACGTCCTTTCGCCTTCACCCTTGATGAAGGCTTGAGGAATCTCACAGAGGAAAGAACCTGACGAAATCCTTGCACTCTTCGGGCGAGAGGCAATCGACGGCGAGCAAGATTTCGTCGATGGCTTGGCCGACCGGCATAAGATCGCTGACCAAAAACACCCCGGGCATGGGCTGACCGGCACGCACGAGCTCATAAGCGTAGTTCGGCAGGGTGTTGCGATCGTGGGTGAGCAGAATCCTCCCCTCGGTTGCCGCCCAGGCCAGAACGTCCGGATCGACAGTCTCGCTCAATCCAACGTCTTGAACGCGCACAACATCCAGTTCGGGGCGCCGGCAAAAAGCCCGCGCAGGATGTCGCCGTCGAAGTTTACATCACTGGCCAGTTTGAGCACTCGCCTTCTCCTTGGCCTTTGCACGGGCCAGCAAGATCGCGCAGATTGCCCTGGGAACCCTGGGCTTCCTCGATCTTGCGGCGTGTTTGCGCCGCCGCCTGGTCGCATTGGGACAGGTAGGTTTCAAACGGAGCAGGGTCCGTCAGGTAGCGACTAATGACCGCGTAGGCATCGGCCAAGTCGAGGGTGTCATACGACTGGACGATGGCTTCCGGTGTGGCGCCGGCCTTGAAAGCACGAAGGACCAGCTCCAACAGCACACGGCTCTTGCCCACACGAAAAACTCCCGGCGGTTCTTCGCGGAGCGGGACCGTAACGGTCAGCGGCTCGAAATCAAGCGTCGTCATCGGCTCAACTCCCTCAATCAAGGAACCACCCGTATTGTACTCTGTCCGACTCTGCTTCGGTTCGGAAGGTCTTTACCGCCACACGGCGTACAGCGTCATGGCCTGATAATCGCGCACAAAGCCGGCGGCTTCGAGCAATGCACGACCTTCGGAGGATGTGACCGGCTGGCCGTTCCACTCCTCGACCGTCACCTTATGGCGGGCCGCCCCGCCCTTCTGATTGTCGAAGATGCCGGGCAGGCAGGCGACGGCGGCAGACACCTCGTCGCGGCTGGCGCTGGCCAGGGCCGTCAGCCGTTTGCCGTGCTGCTCGATCAGTAGTACCGGACGGCCGGCCCGCAGGACCAACCAGTTGCCCGGACGGCGCAACAGCGGCCGGGTGCCGCCGTCAAGCAAGGGGATGTCGAACGGCGCCCCGGAGCCGTACAGGTTGGCCGGGTCCATGCTGTGCAACAGCACCGGCGGCGCGTTCGCGGTAGAGGGCAGGTGCATTTCTTGCAATTGCTGCGCGGATTCGGGCAGGGCGAACTGCGCCCGGATAGTCCCTCGACGAAATAACCGCGGCGCACGTCGCCGGCCAGTTCCATGCGGCTGAGGACTTCGTACAGCACGCGCCACGGCAACAGCCACGGATCGAGCAGGGCCAACTCGCGCGCCGCGATGCCGTAGCGTTCCAGCAGCAGCGCCACCTGCGCGACGGCGAGCGCTTCCGGTTCGGGATGACCCCAGGGCACGACGGACCAGCGGCCTTCCGGTTTCTGTGGCACTCGCCGGTTGGACCGCAGCGTCGCGAAATCAAAACGGGCCGCGACGGCGTGCGGAGCGACTCACTTTCGCCGAACGCTTCCACGACGGGACTGCCGCCCGTGCGGATCACGTCAAACCGATCATTCGTCACGAGACAGCGGCCCATTAAGACGGCCAGCGCGACCGAGCCGTACCGGGAGACATACCGAATCCGCGGCCAGGTCCGTCAGGAACGAAGCCCCCCGGCCGCGGAGGTGATCGAGAACGCGGTCGGCATCCGGCCCCGGTGCGGCCACATCGGACGCAACGGGTACGGCTAGTTGCCGCAGCATCTCGCGGCTGAAGAAAGCGACTCGACCGCCATCGCCACCGCTGTCGGAAGGCGATCCCTGACACACCCAGAGTCCCGAACCGCCGGCGATCCATTCGTCGAGCCAGCGCGGCTGGTATCCCGGCACGCGGGCCGGCAGCACCGTCTGCTCCCACACCTCGGCGTCGAGCGGCAAGCCTTGCAATCTCCCCAGCACTTCGGCCAGCCCTTCGCTGCCGCCATGCCGCGTTTCCGGGTGCAGTCCTTGCCAGCGCAGCAGGAAATCCGCGAACTGCGGCGGCGAACAGGTGACGACCTCGCGACGCAGGATGCCCAGGCTGCCGCGCTGCACCTGCTCCAGGTTGGTGGGGTCGGACCACTGCACCGTCTCACCCACGGCGGTGGATACCGCGACGACCCGGCCCGATTTCGCCCATTCCTCCAGTTGCCGTTTTGCCCACGCCGACTCGAAGGGATAGCGCGCCAGCACGTCGTCGAGGCCGACGAGGGCGTGCGTGGACAGAAAGCGTGCGAGGATCGCCGACCCCGCGGCCTGTTTCTCTTCGGGGCTGGCGGAGATCTCGCCATCCAGGCCGAACGCTTGTCGATATTGCCCCGCCTCCTCCGCGGCGACCCAGCGCACCGGCGAACTCCGCTGCGCTGACGTCGCCGGCAATTCGAGAAGACATGCCCTGCTGTCGGATTGCAGTTGCTCCAAAAACGCGGCCATCGGCCCTTCCAGCTCCTCCGGCGTCAGGTCGCCGAGCCGGCGCAGCCATTCGGCCATCTCCGTCGCCGAGCGCGGCGGCTGGCCGAGGCCGCGCAAGCGCCGCTCCACCTGATGCACCGCCCGCGGATCGAGCAAATGTCCCTGCCGCTCCGGGGCGACGAGTTGTTCGAGTAATTGTCGATCCAGTGCGTGCGAAGGACGGCCGTCCGCTTCGACATCGTCCTGCTGATACATGAACGCGGCCGTGAACGAAAACAGCAGCCCGGCCGCGAACGGTGAGGGTGTCTCCGCCCGCCGTGTGACGACCTCGACGCGGCTGGCCTGGATGTCGGCGAGCAATTGCGTCAGCCGCGGCACGTCGAGATGATCGTGCAGGCATTCGCGGAACGTCTCGGCGACGATGGGAAAGTCCGCATGTTGACGGGCGACTTGCAGCAGATCCCGACCGCGCAGCCGTTGCAGCCACAACGGCGCCCGCCGGCCCGGTTGCGTTCGCGGCATCAACAGCGACCGGGCCGCGTTCTGCCGAAAACGCAGGGCGAACAAGGCGGCTGTCGCCCAGTTCGTCGAGGATCAATCCCTCCACGTTCTCCGGCGTCAATCCGGCGAACAAGTCGAGGATTGGTTCGTCCGTGTCGGTGAGGCGGATGAGAATGCCATCGTCGTGATGCAGGCATTGCGGTTGGTAGCCGAGGCGTTCGCGCAGCCGAGCTTCCAGCGCGAGCCGCAGCGACAGGTGCATTCGTTTGCCGAGCGGACTGAGCAGGATGACCTGCCAATCGCCGAGCTGATCGCGTGACGCTTCAACAAACAGAGTACGATCCGTCGGCAGGCAGCCCGTGACGATAAGTTGCCGGCTGACGTGATAGCGGAGATTTCGCGCGGCGTTCGTGTCGAGGAAGAAATCGCGCTGAAGCCAATCGAGGCAATCGGCACTTTCGAGACGATCCTTCAACTCGCGGAGGAACGCACCGATGGCCTGGCCGAGGTCGTAGCTGCGGCCGGTGCTCTCGCCCTTCCAGAACGGCACGATCGCCGGCGCACCCTCAGCCGGCGTCACGAACACACGATCCGCCTCGATGCTTTCCACCCGCCAGGCGTTGGTCCCCAGCAGAAACGTATCGCCGACCCGGCGCTCGTAGATGAACTCCTCGTCCAGCTCGCCGATCCGCGTCCCGTTACCGGCGTAGGCGGCGTATTGGCCGGTATCGGGGATGGTGCCGCCGTTGACGAGGGCCATCTGCTGGCTGCCCGGCAGGGCGAGCAAGCGGTTGTGAACGCGGTCCCAGCTCGCACGAGGCTGCAAAGCGGCCAGGGTCTTCCCCCCACCCCGGCCCTCCCCCACAAGGGGGGAGGGAGGGCCGGGGTGGGGGGTGCGATTTTGCGTATCCGCGAAGCGATAACGGCCGGCGATCATCTCCAGCGTGGTCTCGAAGGCGTGCGGCGACAGGTCGCGGTAGGGATAGGCCCGGCGGACCATCGCATACAGCTCCGGCACATTCCAATCGTCCATCGCGGCGCAGGCGACGAGTTGCTGGGCCAGCACGTCGAGACAGTTGATCGGCACGCGGATTTCCTCGACGCGGCCGGCCGCCATCTCGCGAGCCAGCACGGCCTGTTCGAGCAAATCGGCCTGCGTTTTCGGAATGAGCCGGCCCTTGCTCTTTTGGCCGACCAGATGCCCCGCCCGACCGACGCGCTGAAGGGCGCGGGCGACATTTCCCGGTGACTCGACCTGGCAGACCAGATCGACGGCACCCATGTCGATGCCCAACTCCAGCGACGCCGTCGCCACCACTGCCGGCAAGCGTCCTTCCTTGAGGGCCGACTCGATCTGCTGCCGAACTTCCAAAGAAACGCTGCCGTGATGGGCGCGGGCGATCTCTTCCTCTTCATTGATATTGGCCGTGATGCGCTCGACGGCCCGGCGGTTGTTGGCGAACACGATGGTCGAACGATGTTCACGAATCTGATCGCCGAGCAGTCGATAAATGGACGGCCAGACCGATTTTTCCGGCAGCGGCCCGAACTGCTCGACGGGGTTGATGACGCGCAGGTCGAGATCTTTACGCAGCCCGGCGTCCACGATCGTCACGGGACGCGGTTGCCATTCGCCCTGGGCGTTCGGTTCGCTGCCGCCGAGGTAGCGGGCCACTTCTTCCAGCGGACGCTGTGTCGCCGACAGGCCGATGCGCACGAACGGTTTGTTGTTGGGACTTCGCAACGCCGCCAATCGTTCCAGGAGCAGAGCGAGGAACACGCCGCGCTTGTTGGTGCAGAGGGCGTGAATTTCATCGACGATGCAATGCGTGATACCCCGCAGCGTCTCACGGGCGCGCGAGGTCAACAGCAGATGCAGCGATTCGGGCGTGGTGATGAGGATGTGCGGCGGCCGGCGAACGAGACGCTGCCGTTCGGCTGCCGGAGTATCTCCGGTGCGAACGGCGGCCTCCAGTGATGGCAGTGACACACCCATGTCACTCGCGGTCTGCACCACGCCTTCGAGGGGCACCTGCACGTTGCGATGAATGTCGTTGTTGAGCGCCTTCAGCGGCGAGATGTACAGAACACGGACGCCGCGCGGCAGCGAGGGCTGACGCCAAAGCGTATCGAGACATGCCAGGAACGCCGCTAGCGTTTTGCCGGAGCCGGTCGGGGCGAGGATGAGCGTGTTTTGTCCCGATGCGATGGCGGGCCAACCCAGCCGCTGCGGGGCCGTCGGCTCGCCGAGTGTGGCGCGAAACCAGCGCTGTACCAGGGGCAAAAAGAGCGAAAGGGGATCGGTGGCATCCATACCGATATTGTACAAAAATATCCTATGCGATCGCTAGCCCGGCGCCCGCTCTGTGCCTTATGGACATCGCTCACCTACAGTAGCCAACCTCGTTGACGGCAAGTGAATGCAGCTGCTTCGTAACGCTGGCGGTTCCCGTAATCCCGATGGCTCTCAAAAATCTCGGCGAGTCTGGCACCCTGAACTCCGGAACTCTGGACCATCCCGAGAAACCAGTTGAGGGTCTTGGCACCTTCGAGAAACGCCCGCAGGGCACCCCGCGCGTAGTTGTAGCAACAATTTTCGACAGATTTCATGGTTTTACCCCTTTTATTTCAGAGCCACGCTCCGGATCTCCGCTTTCCGCAACTCAGGGTACACGGCCACAATCCTGTTGCCGGCTGTGGAGAAGATCAACTCTGTGGGGCTGGCGCGAAGATTCTTGATAATTTGGATCTCTTTCCCCTCTTTCACGCTCCAGAAGCGGATCGTCTTATCCTTCGCGGCAGATGCGACGATCTCTCCACTCGGGGAGAAGCCAACGGCCCGCACGGTTTCGAGATGTCCTTCCAGCTTATGGGCGATTTTTTCGCCGGAGATGTCGTAGAGAACAACGGCATCCTCGGCTTCGCAGGCGATGAGATTGCCTGCTGGAGAAATGGCGAACGGCATTCGACCTTCTCCAAACCGCTGCCTCTTGCGGAAGTTCCCGGAATTAATCTCCTTCACCAACATTCCCGTCGCGGTCTCCACAACGGTGATCCGGCCACTATTCGACTCATACGCGGCCACATTTTTCTCCGCTAACGCCAAGCAACAATAGCCAGTACCCACGAGGTTCACCTCGGCAACCGTCTTCTTCTCCGGAACATCGCGCAGTACGAGGAAGTAGCCCTTACCGCGCCGGAACTCCGTCATCGCGAGGAGCCTCCCACCTACCGCGAATGTCGCCCTATTGATATCGATCTGACGACCATGGATGTTCTGCTCAAGCTCCCCCGTTTTCCGGGAGAAGATTTTCACTGCCTTATCAGCGTACGCCTCGGGGCTTGTTACGACGGCGAAGCTTTCATGGCCGAAAGTCACTGACAAGGGAACACCCCAATCTCGGTCCCACTTCGGCGAAACGAGATTCTTCCCGGTGTCGAGGTCAACGATCTTCAAGCCGCCGGCAACCAACTTCGCGTAGACTTTGAAATCAGAGGTGATGCCGAGGAAGGAATTGATAAGGATGACATCGAAAGGCTGCTTGTCGGCTTGTACGAAACTCTGAGTTGGATTTACCTGGCTCACAACCCATTGACCATTCCGCCACTCCATCACACATTCGACATTTTGCCCCACCGAGACATTGGGCCAAGTCATATCCGGGGCCAGGCTAAAGCTGTGATCGCCGGCAGTAATCGACCCAGGGATGCCGCCATGCTGAAGGCCGATTTTTCGCGTACCGGGAGGACCGGTCCAGGTCACTTTGGCAGCCAAGCGGTAAGGTTGGGGTGCTGACTCCGAGTTCGCTGGTTCGACTCGCTTGGCCGCCTTCTGGGCAATCGCGCCGAAGATGCCGCCACAGATGCATAGCGTCAATACTGGACCGCCAATTGCCAAGAACACGATCAAGAAGATCCAGTTGGATTTGGCTCTTGAGGCTGCACACGCCGGACAGAGGCTTACTTTGTGGTAATACGAGCGATATGACCGCCTGCCCGATGAAACCCCAGTTCGCACGAAGCGCCGGACGATTTGTTCATCTGGCATTGACTGGCCGCAGTCATAGCAATGTACCATCGGACGACTCCACGCGAGGGCAGGTTGAAAGCCCAAAGGTGCCAAGAGCCGTTGGTCGCCACTTCAGACGCTTGGAATGTACAAAAAAACAGTCAAAATGCAAGTGAAGAAGGAGAGCTTTGATCCGAATTCTCATTGAGATCGCCCTCGGCGAACGAGGTTCGCCATCGCACATTGCGGGCAGCGAGGAGAGCGGAGTATGATCTTCCGGGTGAAGCGGCAAAGGAAGCCCTGGACGGATCGCGGTGAACGGAGGCCCGAATGAGCGAGCAAGATTCTCCGTGGAAAGAAGCGCTGGAGCGCTATCTGCCTTCGTTCCTTGCGTTGTATTTCCCCACCGCTTACGCCGACATCGACTGGTCGCACAGCTACGAATGGCTGAACACCGAATTGCGTCAAGTGGTCCGCGACGCCGAACTGGGCAAGCGATTGGCCGACGTGCTGGTCAAGGTCTGGCGCAAGAGCGGTCAGGAAAGTTGGCTGCTCATCCACATCGAGATTCAGGGTTCGCCCGAGGTGGACTTCGCCCAACGGCTGTTCGTCTACCATTACCGCATCTACGATCGGTACAATCGTCAGGTGGTCACGCTCGTTGTGCTGGCGGACGATCGTACCAATTGGCGGCCGGATCGCTTCGCCTACGACCTGTGGGGCTGCTCGATGGATTTTCGGTTCCCCTCGATCAAGCTCCTGGATTTCGTCGGGCGAGAGGCGGTCTTGGAGGCGAGCGATAATCCCTTCGCCCTGGTGACGCGGGCGCATCTGGCGACGATGCAAACGCGGCAGGACGAGGCATCTCGCCACCTTTTGAAGATCCGACTGGTCCGCGAGTTGTACGAACGCGGCTTGAGCCGCGACGATGTGTTGCAGTTGTTCCGTCTCATCGACTGGATGATGGATCTGCCCGAAGCGTTGGAACAACTTTTCAAACAGGAAGCGGAGCAAATCGAAGTGGAGAAAAAGATGCCTTACGTAACCAGTGTGGAACGACTCGCGAAAAAAGAGGGCCGAGACGAGGGACAGGCCGAGATGCTGCTCCGTGCGATGGAGCGAAGGTTTGGTGCCACGGTGCCGGAAGCGGTGGCGACTCAGATTCGCGCCAACACCGATCCGGCGATGTTCCAGCAGTGGCTCGATTGGGTCTTCGAGACCGCTTCGATGGAGGAGTTCCAGCAGCGGATGAAACCTTGAACGGCCCCCTTCTCGCGGTTATCCGCGAAGTCTCGCATCGGTTGACGTTCCAGGGAAACGCACGATGGTATGCCGGGATTGTCCCGCTTGACGCCCCGCGGAGAAAAAAACTAGGATGAGGTGGCACGGATGCCCGCCGCCGAGACTTTCTCGCGGCTCCTCCCCCCAGGAACCCCATACGATGATGTATCAGCACAAGTTCACGCGCCACAAAACACGCGAAGTCAAGGTCGGCGACAAGGTCGTCGGCGGCGACAATCCCATCTGGGTGCAGTCGATGACCACGCCCGATACGCACCTCGTGGACGAGGTCGTCGCCCAGATCCATCGGCTCGAAGAGGCCGGCTGCGAGATCGTCCGCGTCACCGTGCCCAAGGCCGAGGACGCGGCCGCGCTGGGCGAGATCAAGCGGCGCATTCACATTCCGCTCATCTGCGACATCCATTTCGACTACAAGATGGCGCTGGCCGCGCTCGACCACCCCATCGACAAGATCCGCATCAACCCCGGCAACATCGGCGGCTACGACCGCTATCGGCAAGTCATCCGCAAGGCCAAGGACAGGGGCCTGCCCATGCGCATCGGCGTCAACGCCGGCAGCCTGGAACGCGAGATGGCCATGAAGTACGGCTTCCCCTGCCCGCCCGCCATGGTCGATAGCGCTCTGCGCTATATCGAGATCGCCGAGTCGGAGGGCTATCACGACCTGATCGTGTCGTTGAAGTCGAGCGATGTGCTGATGGCCGTCGAGGCGTATCGGCTGTACGCCAAGCAGGCGAACTATCCGACGCACATCGGCATCACCGAGGCGGGCAAGGCCCCCTACGCCGTCACGAAGTCGGCGTGCGGACTGGCACCGATCCTGCTCGACGGTATTGGCGACACCATCCGCATCAGTCTCCTGGGCGATCCGGTGCCGGAGATCACGGCCGCGTTTGATATTTTGCAGGCAACGCAGCGGCGCGTGCGCAAGCCGGAGTTGATCGCCTGTCCGACCTGTGGCCGATTGGAGATCGACCTGGAAGGGATCATCGCCAAGGTCGAGCAGCGTTTGGAGGGGCGCAAGACACCGGTGAAGATCAGTATCCTCGGCTGCGTGGTCAACGGCCCCGGCGAGGCGCGCGAGGCGGATCTGGGCATCGCGGCCGGCAAGGGCAAGGGCGTCATCTTCAAACGCGGCGAAATCATCCGCCACGTTCTCGAAAGTGAAATGGTCGATGCCCTGCTCGAAGAGATCGACAAGTGGGAAGCGGAAGAGGCCGCCCAGGGCACGCTGTCGCGCGAAAAAAGCGTGGAAACCGAGAACGGCCGGGTCCGCTTGCCCATGTTGAAATAATCGTTAGCTGCCCTCGCGGCTCAGGTGAAGGAGCGCGTTTACCAGATCGGTCAAAGCCGAATCGGCGATGGCGGCGTTGGTTGTCGAACTCGCACCGAAACCGGCATTCCCTCCGAAAACGGCGTCGAGAAGCTTCGCGCTCTCGTCGTGATGTACGTCATCGCGATCGTGGTCGCCATCGCCCCGATGATGGTGATGCTCCGTGCCGGCGACGACGGCGAGACCCTGCGGATGGGCGTCGCCGGGAACACCGTCGTTCGATAGCAGAATCGGGCCGTTCGGCTCACTCAACTTGCCATCCTTACCCACGGACAGGATATGCAACTGATTGCCCTGCGGGAACGAACCCGTGGGGTTGGTGGACTGGCTGACGGCGTAGACCGTCTGTCCGTCCGGCGAGACGGCGACCTGGAAGACGTTGGCCTGAAGCGTGCCGGGTGCGGAGCCGGGCGGGGCGTGCGGGCCGCCCAGCGCGAACTCCTGGATCTCGACGGGGTGCAATGGGTCTTTGAGCGAAAAGACGCCGACCGAATCGGTGCCGGTGTCGCCGCTGTAGAGGAATTGGCCGTTCGGGCTGACGTCGAGCCAGCACGGGCCGCCCCCCTGGACGGCCGATGTGCCGACGAAAGTAAGCTGGCCGCTCTTGTTGTAGGTGAAGGTGGCGATCTCGTTGGCCCCGGTCAGGCCGGCGTAGATAATCGGCAGGTTCGGATTGGTGTCGGTACCCAAGAGCAGCGGCGGATTGGTCGGTGTACCGACGTTGCCGCCGGGGGCCAGCTTCAGAGTACCGTCGGATTGGATCTGAAACGGCGCAATGGTGTTGCCCTGCGGTGCGGTGCTGCCGGGAACGGCGAAGATGTCGGCGAAGAGGAATTTGCCATTGGGCGAGATCAGGTTTTGTGCCGGCGACGTATTCACGGGGAACGTCACCGTCGAGTTGGGGATCGGATCGAGACTGCCATCCTCGTCAATGGTGAAGGCCGTAATGTTCGGCGCGACGGTCCCCGGATGGCTGGTCGAAGAGTCGCCGCGGTTGGACACGTACAGGCGATCGCCGGAGATGCCGATGCTGTCCGGCTGCACGCCGCCGGAGTCGAACGTGCCGATGCGATCGAGGCTGCCGTTGCGGTCGATGCGGAACGCCGTGACCGAGTTGCTGCCCTGGTTGACGGCGAACAGGTACCGGCCGTCAGGCGTGGCCACGACTTCCTGACTGGAATCGTCGGGACCGATCACCTTGGGGAGGTTGATCTGGCCGGTGCCGCCGGTGGCGAAGGAGCCGATTTGCTTGAGGCCGTCGTCCGTTTGACGGAAGGCCAACACAGCGTTTTTGCCGGCGGCGGGGTTGTTGGTTTCCGTGTAAACGGTCGTGACGGCGGGCCCGGCGGGGCCATCGTCGAAAAAGCCCGGTTGCAGTGACGCGGGAACGGCCCGCGCTTCCAGGCTCTCCAGGCGAAGATGAGTCCGGCGCAGCTCCTTGGCCCGCCGATGGGGGCGACGCTTCCAGGTCCAGTGCGACATTGCAAGTTCTCCTTAGCTTAGCGGGCGAGTCGTGGGGTTGATGGGAACCGGCTCCCGTATGAATTCGCCCTTCAGACGGACCCTGGGCGGGATTCCTTACACGCGCCGGAGAAAAAAAGATTATTCCTCGCAGGCGGCCCGTTCCATGGCCACCCGGATGCGCTCGCGCGCTTCCGGCGGCAGACGTTCGGTCTCGGGAGCGGACGCCAACGAATTGTGCAACCAGCGAACGGCGCGACGAAAGCGACTGCACGGCCCGCAGCCGAGCAGATGCACACGCAGAGACAGTCGCTCGAACCAGGACAAAGAACGGTCCAGTTTGTCCGATATTAGACGGGTTGCGTGGCGACAGGTCAACATAATTATCGCTCGGAGTCGAACCAGTTGATTTCCAGGCAGCGCACCAGCCGCAGCCGGGCGCGGTGCAGCAGTACCCAGAGGTTGGCGGACGAAATCGCCAGCTCGCGGCACACCTCGTCCGGCCCGCAGTCGTCGAGCGTCCGCAGCGTGAACGCCTCGGCCATGCGCGCCGGCAGTTTCGCCAGGCAGTTCGCGCACCACGCCCCAGAACTCGGAGCGCTCGGCGGCTTCGGCGGGGTTGGCCCAGGCTCGGGGCGACTTCCGCCAATGGCCGCTGGAATCAAACCAGGCGTCCAGCTCGGCCGGGTCCGTCTCGGCTGCCTGCCGGGACGACGCCCGCAGCCGATCCAGGATTTTGCGCTTCAGGATCGCCGTCATCCAGGTGCGCGGATGGGATTGGCCGCGGAATTGGCTCCGCGCCTTGAGCGCCGCCAACAAGGTTTCCTGCACCGCCTCTTCCGCCTCGTGCGGCCGTCGCAGCCGATCCAGGGCAAAACGGTACAGCGCGTCGCCGTACTCCGCTAGCCATTGGTCCGGCTCCGGCAGGGTGGAATCGGCGGCGCGTTCCTCGGCCGGAATGTGTTGGGTCATGGCACCGTTCCCTCTCGCGAACCGGGCGGAATTGGCCTCCATTTTGATTTAGTCGCCGACCGATGCGGATTCCTTACAAGCTCATTGTCGCGATGCAGGATCATTTCTTTTTTTTGCGCCGCGCCTTGGCACCCGGCAAACGGCGGAAAAGTTGTGTCAACGGCAGCGCGAAGCCGGGCAGGACCGTGCCGCCGTCCAACGTCTGCTGCTCGTTCCGTTCAACGCACTGGTCGGGGCTGGTGTAGACGCGGACGCTGCGTCGCTCGGGTTCGATGTACCACACCAGCCGCGTGCCGGCGAAGAAATAATCGCGGAGCTTGCGGTCCATTTCGCCCGGCGTGTTGCCCTCGCTAAGAATTTCGACGGCGAGATCGGGTGTCAGGTCGGGCAATGCCTCGTCGGGAAAACGCCGCTCCGGCATGTGTTCCCATGCCACGAAAGTAATATCGGGAATGCGTACCAGGCCGCGTATCAATCGCAGCGCCCCGTCAGGTCCCGTCAGGATACCCAGATCGTGTTCCGCGACGAAGTTGCCCATCAACCGGCCCAGTTCCATCGCCAGGTACGATTCCAGGTATCCCATGATTTTCTCCACCAAGACGCCTTCCGTCAGTTCGTACAATCGGTTCTCGCGCTCCAGAATGGCGACGACGTGGCGTTCCTCCGCTTTCCCCGGCGCCGGCCGCAAGCGGATGCGCCGCGGCGAGATGTCGCCGAGGTGCTCGATCAAATCGGCCAGCGCCCAGGTTGGTGGAAAAGGATTGCGGATACGGCCCATCTTCAACTCCTTAGAACGGGTTTATCGTCTCTTACTGCGGCGGCTGGGCCGGGTCTTGCGGCAGCGGCGCCGGGGCCGGCACTCCCTTGCCGCCGTGGACGAGAGCATGCAAATCACTGGCCCCAACGGGATGAGGTAATGCGAACAGCTCGCCGTAGGCGAAGCCGCACCGGCTGCCGATGGCGATGTTGTGGCCGGTGACGAAATGGCTCACCTTGGCGAACCGCGCCTCGTCGAACTGCGAGGCGTAGCAGCGCACCGCCGTCAGCTTCTGCTCGAATGTTTCGCTGATGTCGATGACGAACGTGCTGTGCCAGTGGCGGACCTCGGCGTCGAAGGGGAACGGGGCGTAGGCGAGGTGCGGCACGCGGTGCGGCGGCGTGCCGTCGAAGCGATCGTCCCACTTGGTCAGCTGCGACCAGAAGCGGGCGGCCTCGATGAGCAGGTGGGCCTGGTGATGATCGGGCGAGGCGGCGGGCGTGCGGCCGGCCACGCTGAGGACGACGCTCGGCCGCAGCCGGCGGAACAGCGTGGCCAACACGTAGCGGTTGGCCGGCACGTCCATGAGTTCGCGGTTGGGCAGGCCGGCGTTCAGGCGCAGCGGCACGCCGAGCACTTGCCGGGCCATCTCCGCCTCGCGGCGGCGTGTCTCTTCGCTGCCGCGCGGCGTCGGCTCGCCGCTGGTCAGATCGAGAATGCCGACGCGGTAGCCCTGCCGGACCAGCTTGGCCAGCGTGCCGCCGCAGGTTATCTCCAGGTCGTCGGGGTGCGGCCCCACGGCCAGAACGTCGAGTCGATCGGGTGCTTGGTGCGCCATTTCGTGAAATCCATTTATGAAAATGAGTTGGGGAGCGTCTATCCCTTCGGGCAGCTCACATAGCCCCGGCTTGCCGGGGGGCGTTCCCCCGGCAAGCCAGGGGCTCTGTGAAAATGCTCAGTATCCGTGCGAGGCGAGCGGAACGCAAGAGCGTCCCTCTCATGGTACTTTAATGGCCAAGGTTTATAGTAGTTATGGCGACGAGGCCGCGCAGCCCCGGCGGGCGATGGACCGGTCTCGGGGGAGAGAGTTAATCATGCGCGTGCTGCTTATCGAGGACCACAAACCCCTTATCCGGGCACTTCGGCAGGGGTTGGAAGAAGAAGGATTCGCCGTCGATGTCGCCTCCGACGGCCAGGAAGGCGATTACAAAGCCCGCACGGCCGAGTATGATGTCATTATCCTCGACATCATGCTGCCGAAGGAAGACGGCCTCTCGCTGCTCCAGCGCTGGCGCAAGGACAACCTCAACGCCCATGTGCTGGTGCTAACGGCCCGCGGCGGCATGGAGGACAAGGTCAAGGGTCTCGACCTCGGCGCCGACGACTACATGACCAAGCCGTTCGAGCTGGAGGAGCTGCTGGCCCGCCTGCGGGCGCTGATCCGCCGCGGCCATCAGGTGAAAAGTCCGCTTCTGCGCGTTCACGATCTGGAGATCGACACGGCCAGCCGCACCGTCAAGCGCGGCGGCCGGTCCATCCACCTGACGCCGCGCGAGTATGCCTTGCTGGAGTTTCTCGCGTTTCACCGCGGCAAGGTGACGACGCGGTCGATGATCTGGGAACACCTGTACGACGACCAGGACGAGAACACCTCGAACGTGGTCGATGTGTACATCCGTTACTTGCGTAACAAGATCGACAAAGGATTTGACCCCCCGTTGATCCTGACCCGCTGGGGCGAGGGGTACATGCTGCGGGGCGACGACGAGTCATGAAATCGATCCGCCTTTCGCTCTTGGTGTATTTTCTGGGTTTGCTGGCCGTGGCGTTGTTCGCGGCGTCGCTGTTGGTTTACAACACCGCCGAGCAAACCCTGGAAGCCAAGCGCGTGGCGATGGCGCAGCTCATCCAGTGCAGTACAACGAGCGCTGCCGCAAAGAGGAAGAACGTCTCGACGAGGCTTTACTGGCGCAAGCCCAGTCGCTGGCCCGCGTGGTTCAGGTGCAAGTTGAACACGGCCGGACGGATATGATCCAGCCGCTCTTTCTGCTCGGACTCCTGTCCTCGAATCTCAGCGCGAACGGCTATGCGCTGGCGCCGATGTGGCTCGCAGAGGGCATGCCGCCGCCACGCCCCGAACCGTCCCAACGTTTCGATCTGGTTCCCCGCAACGTATATCACGATTTTCGCCAGCACTTGCCGGCTGATATCTTTCGGCAAATCAAGTTCGATGAGTTGTGGCTGCCAGGCGACGGCCAAGTCGCCGACTATTACCAGATCGATAGCCCACCGAGCAAGTCTCACCATTCGCGCTCGATGAGCGACCGGACTTTTCAACTGGACTTGTCTGCCTTCGATCCGAAGGGAGTGTTCCAGGTTCTCTACGACAACCCGGTACTTGCACCCGACACGCCGGTTCGGCGGGTCGTTCTCATGGCCACTAGCGTGGGGCAGGTAAACCGCTGGGGAGGGCCGTTGCCTCCGAGGGAAACCCTACCAGCCGCTCCACGCCGCCAGAGAGAAGCCCCACTCCCTCCTCCGAGACCGAGACGCGGCCCGAAAATCTATATCCACTGCGCGGCCGACAAAAGTAAGCTCGATGCCACCCTGGCAGGGTTTTCGGAGCGGCGCGATGAGGAATTATCCGATGTCGCGGCCAAATCCAAGGAATCGCTGAGCGACTTGCGCCGGTATCTGTTTGCCATCAGCCTCATCGTGTTCGCCGCCACGGGCATCGGTAGTTTCTGGCTGGTGCGCCTGGGATTGTCCCCCTTGCGCCGCCTGTCCGATGCCGTCAGCCAAGTTTCCCCGAAAGACTTCCGCCTGCCGCTCGGTGAGCGCCTGCTGCCCCGTGAGTTACAACCTATCGCCGGACGGTTGAATACGACGCTCGATCTGCTCAAGCGCGCCTTCGCCCGTGAGAAACAGGCGGCGGCCGACATCTCGCACGAATTGCGCACTCCCCTGGCCGCCCTGCTGACCACCACCGAACTTGCCTTGCGCAAACCGCGCTCCCCCGAACAATACTGCGAATTCATCCAGGATTGTCACGCCAGCGCCCAGCAGATGAACCAGATCGTCGAGCGGCTCCTGACGCTGGCCCGGCTCGATGCCGGCGTGGACCGACTGCGGCCGCAGACGGTCGATGCCGCGGCGCTGGCCCAGCAGTGCGCCACCGTCATCCGCCCGCTGGCCGAGGCGCGTGGCCTGCGGCTGACCTACAAGAATCCCTGCCCCGCCCCGCAGCCGAATGGCGACGGCGATTGCGTGGTGCGGATTGACCCCGACAAGCTGCGCGAGGTGCTGACGAACCTGCTGCACAACGCCATCCAGTACAACCAGCCGGGCGGCTCGGTGGACCTGCACGTCTCGCGGAACAACGGCAGCCTGGCGGTGGAGGTCAGCGACACGGGCATCGGCATCGCCCCCGAGGCGCGCGAGCGCATCTTCGAGCGCTTCTACCGCGTCGATCCGTCGCGCGGCAGCGACGACCTGCACGCCGGCCTGGGGCTGGCCATCGTCAAGGAATACATCGACCTGATGGGCGGCTCCATCGGCGTCGAAAGCACCGAGGGACAGGGCAGCACCTTCCGCGTCCTGTTCCCGGTGCATGCGGAGGGCGATTGATCAACATCGCTGTTGGGGTACGTCCATGCCGGTGCTCACGCTGCCATCCTTCCCGAAACGCTCCTCCAAGAGACCTAAGCGCTCCCCAAAGGGGGAAAATCGCTGGCTCGATGACCCCGACGTGATACTGATGCTGCGCGTGCGCGACGGCGACCAGGACGCCTTTCGCGAGCTGGCCGACCGCTACGGCGCCCGCATTTTCGGCTTCTTCCGCGGCCGGCTGGGCGACCGCCAGGAGGCGGAGGATTTAACGCAGGATGTGCTGCTCCGTTTGTTTCGTTCGCGGCAGCGCTACGAGCCGCGCGCCCGCTTCTCCACCTGGGTTTTTCACATCACGCAAAACGTCGCCCGCAACGCCCTGCGTTTCCGCCAGCGCCACCCCAGCGTGCGTTTGAGTGCCGTCCCGGACGCGGAGAACCTGCCCAACCTGCTGCCGTGCGGAGCGACGGACGCGCCGTCGCGGCCCTTGGAGCGGGCCGAGTTGGCCGGCGTGGTCCGCGCCGCCATCGCCGGCCTGGGCGAACGGCAGCGCACCGCCCTGGAACTGCACCAGTTTCAGGATCAAACCTACGCCGAGGTCGCCGAAAAGCTGGACATGACCCCCAAGGCCGCCAAGAGCCTCCTCTACCGCACCCGCAACCTGCTGCGCAACCGCCTGACGCCGATCCTCTATAACGACTGACGATCCGGATGGCGACATCCGATACGAGCGGGGAGATACCGTGTCCCTCAAGGTGATCGGCGCCGGCGTGGGGCGGACGGGCACGCTGTCGCTCCGGGCGGCGCTGAACGAACTCGGCTTCGCCCGCTGCTATCACATGGTGGACGTGCTGGCCAACGCCCGGCATGCGCCGGTGTGGAGCGTCGCGGCGCGCGGCGAGCCGGTGGACTGGGACGCCCTGTTTGACGGCTACCAATCCGCGGTTGATTGGCCACCCTGCGCTTTTTACAAGCAACTGCTGCAACACTACCCCGACGCCAAGGTCATTCTCACCGTCCGCGACAGCCAGCGCTGGTACGAGACGCACGGCAGACGATCTATTATGCCCGCCGCGCCTTCCCCTCCTGGGCCACCCGGTTTTTGCCGCGCATGCGGCGCTACGTCCGGATGCTGGATGACGTGGTCTGGCAGGGCACGTTTCAGGGCCGTTTCGAGGACAGGGCTTACGCCCAGGCAGTCGTGGAGCGCCACAACGAGGAGGTCCGGCGGAGCGTCCCGGCCGACCGGCTTCTGGTCTACGAGGTGCGCCAGGGTTGGGAGCCGTTGTGCCAATTCCTCGGCGTGGCCGTACCCAAAGATAAACCTTTCCCGCACCTCAACGATACCGCGGTATTTCGTTCGCGCATTCGGAAGGCTGCTGTCTTCGTGTGGACAGGGAGTTGTATGGCCGTGGGTCTGGTGGTGCTAACGATCGTTTGGCTCGTGAGCCTGCTGTGGTGACGGCCGCAGCGTGTCCGTGGAGGCTTGCAAGGTGTTTATGACCCCCAACGAGAGTTTTCTCCAGGCCATTTGTGAAAACCCCGACGACGATGCGCCGCGCCTGGTCTACGCCGACTGGCTTGACGAGCAAGGGCGGGGCG
The DNA here is from genome assembly GCA_963767535.1 of uncultured Planctomycetota bacterium. GTDB lineage: Bacteria > Planctomycetota > Planctomycetia > Gemmatales > Gemmataceae > JAJPHU01. The sequence continues at coordinate 958,278 of CAVYEC010000002.1, read as the reverse complement.
AGGCCGCCGAATTCATCCGGGCGCAGATCGAAATCACGCGCGTGACACGGGGCAGTAGGCGATTTGCGAACTTGCGGCGGCGGGCGCTCAAGCTCTTGGCCGAACACGGCCGGGCGTGGCTTCAGGAGGTGCCCAAGTGGGCGCGGAACCGCTGCGAGTTCCGCCGCGGCTTCGTGGCGCATGTGGCCTGCACGGCCCTCCAATTCATCAGACACGGCGAGTTGCTTTTGCGCTCGGCCCCGGTGCAAAGCCTGAAGGTGCGCCGCGGCGGCGGGCGCATCCCGCAACTGGCCGAGACGCCTTCTCTGTCTTGTATCACTGCCCTCGGTCTGTACGGCAATAACATCAACAGTCAGGATGTCGAGGCCCTGGCGGCATCTCCCCACCTGCGCCGGCTCACCACACTGCGCCTCGGCTCTTACCTGATCGGCGCCGAAGGCGCGCGAGCCTTGGCGGCCTCGCCGTTTCTGACAAATCTGACCAGCCTGGAGTTGTCCGGCAGTGGACTCTATGAAGCAGGTTTTCGGGAATTGGCGGCCGCGCCCTGGCTGGCACGTCTGAATGTACTCAAGTTGGACGGCGATTACGCCCGCGCCGCGGGGATTCGCGCCTTGCTCGCGTCGCCGTATCTGCCTCGGCTCGCCGTGCTCTCGCTTTATAACAATTACATCCGTGATGAAGGGGTCGCGATGCTTGCCAACTCCCCTCTTGTCGAGGAACTCCTCACCCTCAATCTGCCGTCCAATAGCATCACGGCGGCCGGGGCCGCTGCCTTGGCCGCCTCGTCACGTTTGGTTCGTCTCACCAAGCTCGATCTGGCCGGCAACAGGATCGGCGATGCGGGGGCCCGCGCCCTGCTTGAGGCACCGCACCTGGGCAATTTGCGCCGGCTAAGCGTACACCATTGCGACATCGACGCCGCCAAGGACGCCCTCCGGCAGCGCTTCGGCAACCGCGTGAGGATGTGAGTATCCCCGTCGCGCTCACTTCGGCAGTTGCCACAGCCGCACGAGTTTGTCATCGCCGCCGGACAGGGCGAGCCGGCCATCATGCGAAATGGCCAGGCCGCGCACGGCCCCCTTGTGTCCGGTGAAGCGGCGCAGACGCATGCCTTTGGCGGCGTCCCAGAGAAACATTTGGCCGTCGTGACCGCCCGACAGGATGTAGCGGCCGTCCGGCGTGAAGGCGACGGCGGCGACGCCCTTGTCGTGTGCATTCAAGCGGGCGATCCTGGTCCCCGAAGATACATCCCATAAGTCGATCCATCCGTCCAGGCTGCCGGAAGCGAGCCGCTTGCCGTCGGGCGAAAAGACCACGCTCTGCACGCCGTGAGTGTGCCAGAGTGTTGGCCACAGTGTGGAAGGAACAGCAGCCTCCCTGTCAGCCGGGACGTTCCAGATGCGAACGGTGCCGTCAAAACTGCCCGATGCGACGCGCAGGCCTTCAGGAGCAAAGGCTACCGTCCGTACCGCGTCGGTGTGTCCCTTTAGCGTGTGCAGCAGCTTGCCGGTCTCCGCGTCCCACAGGCGGACGGTCTTATCGCGGCTGCCGGAAACAATGAGCTTGCCTCCGGGCGAATAGGCCACCGCCAACACCTTGTCGGTGTGACCCTCCAGGACACGCACCTGCCTTCCGGTGCCCGTGTCCCAGACGCGGATCGTCTTATCGTCGCTACCCGCCAGCACATACTTCCCATCGGGCGAAAAGGCCACGCTCATGACGCCCGCCGTGGGACCGGCCAGACGGCGGATTTCCTTACCGCTACCAACGTCCCACAGGCGCACAAGCGGATCGGTGTCGCTCAGGGCGGCACCGGAAAGGGCAATCTTACCGTCCGGCGAAAACGCGACGGAGTAGACGCCATCCGTGTGGCCCTTGAAGGACCGAAGCTCGGAGATCGGTTTATCGCTCGGCGAGAGGTTAGGCCGCTGCACGGGAAAAGCGACATCGGCGGAAAACGGATCGAAAGACGTATTATTTGCGTCCGGAGGCATGAAGTTCCCCAACCTTTGTGGCGTGTTGTTTTGCCACGTCGTCACTGGCCCCGTCTGCCGGGGTGGTTCGTGCTTCACGACAACAATTTTCTTCTCGCCGCGCTTGAGAGTGAAGCTGCGCGTCGAGAGCCGTAAATCGCTGCCGCCGACACTCAGGGCGACCTCATAATCCCCCGAGCGCAGCTCGATTTTTTGCTGCGTCTTGGGGTCGAGAATCGTGACCTCCTTGCCGCCTTGCCGGATGACGACCTCGATGTCGGGGTCTTCGGTTTCGATGACGATTTCGCCCTTGTCCGTGGCGACACGGTAGACCGCCGCCGCGGCCAATCCACCGCCTAGGAGCAAAAGAACGAGGGCGAGCGCCGGCACCTTGCGGCGACGCTGCGGGCGGGCAACGGTAAAGGGAGCGAGAGCCGCCGCGACCTCGGCCGGAGTCTGATAGCGCTGGTCCGGATTGTCCGCCAGCATTCGGTCGAGGACCGGGCCGAGGCGGGCGGGCGTTCGTCCGCGGATGTCGTGGAGTTTTTGCATGGCATTACCCTCGGGCGATGGGGCCTGTCCGGTCAGGAGGAAATACAGGGTCCGGCCGAGACCGTAAATGTCGGCGCGGATATCGGCGCTGTGCGGATCACGGAGCTGCTCCGGGGCGATGTAGGCGACGGTGCCCAGGACCATGCCGGCCGTCGTGACCGAATCGTCGCTGCGGGCGTCGGCCGATTCACCACCAGCCGGCCGCGCCTCGCTGGCGAAGCGGGCCAGGCCGAAGTCGAGCACCTTGATGCGTCCGTCGGCCGTGCGCATGAGGTTGTGCGGCTTGATGTCGCGATGCACCATGCCGCGCTCGTGGGCATGCTGCAGAGCCCAGCGCCGCCTGCCGGACGCAGTCGCACGCCTCGGCCACGGCGAGCGGCCCGTGTTCGGCGACGTGCTGCGCCAGCGCTGACGCCCTCGACGTATTCCATGACGAGGAAGTGCGTGGCCGCCGGCCTGCTCGGCGTCGTGGGCGGTGACGATGTGGGGGTGCAGCAGATCGCCGGCCGCCTTCATCTCACGGCGGAAGCGCTCGACCATGCCGGGTCGATCCGTCAGGCGACGCTGGATGACCTTCAGCGCCACCAGCCGATCCATGAGCCGGTGCTCGTGCCTTGTAAACGGACCCCATGCCGCCCGAACCGAGCAGTTCCAGCACCTCATACGCGCGGGTGATCGACCAGATCGGCCGGTATTGTCGGCTTGTCTTCCGTGTCCGTCGCCGGGACGGATTTGCGCACCAGGCCGATGAGAAAATCATCAGGTAGTTGCCGCAAACTTTGGCAGCAGCTATCGCAGCCGGCCACATGGGAGGCGATCTCCTCGACTTCCTCCGGGCGGAGCGCTGCCCAGGCGGAATCGTGCGAGTTGTCCGTGATCCGGATGCACGGCCGGCGCGTGCGTCATGGCATCTTCTCCCGTGCGGGATTTGCCCGGCGATGCTTCGCGGAAGTATCGCCGGCTAAGAGGAGAGTGCGGAAGGGGCGAAATCTTTTCACGGAAAATCGAGAATTCCGTCGGCCTCGCGCCGCAGCCGGCTCAGCACGCGCGATTTGGCGATGAACACGGCGTTGACCGACAGGCCCAGCTCGGCCGCCACCGTCTCCTCGTCGCGCCCCTCGACGACGACGCGGCGGAACGCCTGCCAGGTGGACGGCGTCACTTCCGCTTCGATGCGCTCCAGCAGCCGGCGGATCACGTACCGATCGTGTTCCTCGTCCCACAGGCGGTTGAGGTCGTTGTCCGGATCGCTCAACTGTTCGAGCAGATGTAGTAGCTCGCTCCCGCCGGTCGGCCGAGGCCGGGTGCGGTAGGCGCGCCAGAAATCGCGGAGGCGGTGGACGAGGATCGTGCGCAGCCAGCGGCGGAACGCGCCGGTGCGGCTGGTTGTGCCGGAAGTGCGGCAATTCGCGCACCACCACGGCCAGCACGTCCTGCACCAGATCTTCCACGTCACAGGTTTGCAATCCGTGGCGGCCCAGCCAGCCGCGCAAGAGCGGCGTGTACAGATCGACCAGGCGCGTCCACGCCGCACCGTCGGGCTGGTCGCGGAGCCTTTCGAGCAGACTGGCCGACGTTTCGCACATGACGCTCTCGTTCAACCGCGCCGCGCGCTCCAGTGCGGGGCGGCAGTGATCCAGCAAATGCAGATCAATCAACTCTTCTTCCAGCTGGGCCGGCGTGGGGTCGGCCAGCCCGTGGGCGATCTCATCGAGGAGCAGGTCGGCGAACCGATCGCGCGCTCGTTCCAGCGTCTTGCGCACGTTGGCTGCGGTCAGGGGCTTGCCCAGCTCGCGGCCGAGTTGCTCGGCGATCTCATGGGAGCGGAGATCGGGATGGTCGGCGCGGAAGCGCAGCACGGCGTGGAAATAGTGACCATGCTTTTCGTCGTCGGCCGCCAGTGCCGTCCAGGTGCGGGCCAGCAGTTCGTCGCGCGAGCTAGTCCGAAACGCCTGCTCCTGCTCGGCGTCCGGCTGCGCACTCCACACCCGGCTCGGGATGATCGGAGGCCATTTGCCGCGGCAGGCGCTGGCGTTTCTTGTGGTAATCGGCGACCAGGTGGAAAAGCACGCCCTTGACGTAATCGCGGAACCGGCCGCGGCGCGGTCGGCGCCGCCGAGGTCGCCGTGCAGGAAGCGGTAGGCGAAATCCTGGAACAAGTCCTCGGCGGCGAACTCGTCGCGGACGGCGCCGACGAGATAACGGCGGATGGCCGCCCCGTAATGATCCAGCAGTTGATGCTGGGCCGTTTTCACTTCGTCGCCCGCGGCGCGGTGCGCCCGGCTGACCAGCGACCAGCGTGTCGCGATCCGGCTCAGACGCGGGTTCAATCCGTCGGAACTCATACGCACGACTCCCGATGAGGAGAATGCCCGGCGCGGATCGGCTGTCTCATTTTATCCCCTGTCCGTTTTTTTCTGTCACACTTTTCGTCCGCCTCAGAACAAGAGGGTGAAAGGACGAGCGACCGGCCCACCTGCGAACGTCTCGCTCCGGACTCGTCCGAACGGATCGCCGCCCAACGAAAAGGAGCGTCCCATGCCTCGACCCCTTCTGAGCCTTGCCGCCGCCACCGCGCTGCTGACCTTGTCGGGCACCGCCTTCGCCGGCACGCACGTTTCCCACTACTCCTCCGGCACGGTTTACCACTCCGGCACGAACCCTTACGTTTCGCACACCGGCGTAACGCGCGGCGTCAGCACCAGCACTTTCTATCACACGCAGTACGGCCACCCGTTCAGCCACGGCTACTATTACGCCGGGCCGTACCATAATCAGTGGACCTACCGTAGCTGGTATGGCCGATACGGTTGTTACTGCTACTGGTGCCCCAGCACCTGCGGCTGGTACTACTGGTGCGCCCCGCAGAACTGTTACTATCCGATTACCTATATCAACCTCGCCGCTCCAGGTGCGACGGCGGCTCCGGCGGCCGCGGGATTGGCCGGCCTGCCTACGCCTCCCGCCGGGGCGATGGTTCCATGAACCCGCGAGTTATCGCAGCGCTTCCTGGATGGCCCCCGGTAAGCCGGGGGCCATCCGCTTTTTCGGGACAGGCTCCGTGTGGGTGCGCGGCAGCAAGCCGACCGCCAGGGCCGCGATCGCGCCGAACGGCACCATCGCCCAGAGCATCCCCTCCGGTCTGCCGGCGCCGGCGAAATACGCTTGCAAGGGAGCGACGATCAGAGCGGCCAGTCCCCAACTGGCTCCCAGTGTCAGCGACGCCGCCAGCCGTTGACCGCCCGGCAGCAAACGCTGCGAATACGCGATGAGGATGGGGATGGCTCCCTGCAAGAGCAAGCCTGACCCGGCCAGGCCGGGATAATAAGCGAGCGGATCGCCCCAGGCCAGCAAGAGCAGACAGCCGACGGCCGGCACGCTCAACGCCAATAGCATCCGCACTTCCCGGCCGGTGCGGACGAAGAGCGGACAGAGAAGCGTGCCCAGCCCGCCGCTGAGCAGGAACACGCCCTGCGCAAACCCGATCTCCGATTCCGATTGGCCGCGCTGTTCGAGCAGAAACGCCAACCCCAACGGCACGCCGACCGCCGGGATAGCGCGCAACGTGGCCACGATCAGCAGGAGAAAGGCCGATCGGCCGTGTTTGCCGAGAAATTCGCCCAGCCGAACGGGTTGATTCGAAGTCAACGGAATGTGTGCGGAGGGCCGGCCCAACAAAGTCAGTCCCGCCACCAGCAATAATCCCGGCGGCGCCATCCAGAGCAGATTGCTCATCCCGCCGGCATCGACCAGTTTGCCGCTAATCATCGGCCCGACTCCCAGACCGAGCATCCCGCCGAAGGTGAATAGCGCCAGACCGCGCGCCGGTTTGCTCGCCGACGCCTCGACGACGCCCACCGCCGCCTCGGGATGAAACGCACCAACGCCCAATCCCCCGACGGCAAGCAACAGCATCAGCGCGATCGGGTCGTGAACCAGGCCGATCGAACTGACGCATACGATTGCCAGGGCCGGCCCCAGCGCGATCAGCCAGCGCGAGTTGAAGCGATCGCCCCAGCAGCCGAAAACGGGTTGGCTGAACGATGTGGCCAGTTGCCAGACCGGAAACAGCAGGCCGAGTGCCAGCGGCCCCACGCGGGCATCCTCGCGCAGACGCGGCCAGAGCGGCGTCACGATCTGGGCGAAACCATCGACCAGCAAGTGCATCAGGGCGAGGCAGAGCAGAGCACGGAGCTTCAACGGAGGGAGACCTTTCGCGATAGGAGGATTTCGCTCACACGGTTCATGCTAAGGTCCGAAGCGAAGGTCGGCAACCGCTCGGTTGCCTTCTCCCCTCCGCCCTCCGACAATACCTACGGCAAGACATCACGAGCCATTGGTTTCCTCACAGTGCTCCCCAATTCCAAGCACCTTCTCCGGCAAGTTTCCTCTGCTTGACAGAACTGAGAACATTTGTTCAGATAGCGGACGGTTTTGAATGGATATGCGGATGCTAGCGCCTCCGAAGGAACACCCTTTCCAATGATCGATTTATTCGAGGGATCGGGGACAGGAGTTCGGGATAGGATAATTCCAGATACGCAAAGCCGAGAACAAGCCATGTTACGAGAAGCACATTCTCAACTTCTTCTCTTCCCTGAAGAAACCTCGCGCCCCGTTCAGGATGCGTCATCCACCACATTCGTGGACAACATGAAACTCCCGGTCCATCGTTGGTTTCGTTACAGCGCTGGCTTCTCCGCTCAATGGGTCGAGTCGATTCTCGCTAGCGAGAGACAATCCGGGGCCGTTGCGGTTTTCGATCCGTTCGCCGGAGCGGGCACAACATTGATCGCCGCCGAAAAATTGGGTATGGCTGTCTATGGGGTGGAGGCCCATCCGTTCGTGGCGCGCATCGCCCGCGCTAAATTGTGGTATCGCGATGATCCCAACTCATACATCGACCACGCGGAAAAAGTGCGTCACCTGGCCCCAACGATTTCGGGACGAATCGAGGAGTATCCGGCCCTGGTTCGCAAGTGCTTCACGGATGATTCGCTGGTTTTTCTAGATCAGCTGCGCCGAGCCTGGGAGAAGAGCGACGATCAATCGGCCGCTTCGCAGTTGGTCTGGTTGACGCTGGTTGCGATCCTTCGTCCGGTCTCTCATGCGGGGACCGCGCCGTGGCAGTACGTCTTGCCGCGGAAGACCAAACGCGCGCCCTTACATCCCCTCGCCGCTTTTGAAGCGATGACGGCCACGATCGCCGCCGACATGTGGTCGGCAGGACGGATCGAAGGGCCGGCCGCGACCTTCATCTCTTCCGATGCCCGCACTTGCGCCGGCGTTCCCGACGGATGGGCCAATCTCGTTATCACGTCTCCCCCTTACGCCAACAATTACGACTACGCGGACGCTACCCGTCTTGAAATGTGTTTTTTCCGCGAGATCGACGGCTGGGGCGACCTTCAGCGAACCGTGCGTCAGCATTTGATCCGGTCTTGCTCGCAACACGTTCCCGAGCGCGCCGCGGACTTGGAGGAGATCCTGGCCGCGCCGAACTCAGCGCCCCTACGCCCGGAAATCAACCGCGTGTGTGAACAGTTGGCCGCCGTGCGGATACAGAAGGGCGGCAAGAAGACTTACTATCTCATGGTGGCTTGTTATTTTCTCGATCTCGCCCGGGTGTGCGCGCGCTGCGTCGCGTCTGTCAGCGACCCTCGCGCGTTTGCTTTGTCCTCGGCGACTCCGCACCATATGGGGTTCACGTCCCAGTCATGGAATGGCTCGGCCGCCTCGCGATTGCCGCCGGTTTCTCCACGTTCAAATTCGAGAAAACCCGCGATCGTAACATCAAGTGGAAAAACCGCAAGCACCGCGTGCCCCTCTGCGAAGGCCGCTTGTGGGTTCAAGGGTGAACCGATGGCCGAATCGGCAGCCCACAAATGGGGCCAAAGCATCGGCGATCTTCTTCAACTCTCCTTACGGGAGGAATTGCAGAAGGTGGCCGACCGCCATCATCTCTACCTCGATTACTAGAGGGACCGCCCCTCTCGAAAAGGCTCAAAGGTGTCCTGGCTGGATCGGTTCGGCAACAGCCACGATCTCGATTACGTCTTCGAGCGCGGCGGCACGGATACGATGATCGGCCAGCCCGTCGCCTTCATCGAGGTTGCGTGGAGGCGATACACGAAACATTCCAAGAACAAGGCTCAAGAAATCCAGGGTGCCGTGCTTGCCTTGGCGGAGACGTATCATCACTTTCACCCCTTCCTCGGGATCATCCTTGCCGGGGAGTTCACCCGGAATGCCGTTACGCAGTTGCGATCTCTCGCCTTCAGCGTTTTTCACATTCCCTACGCCGACATCATGAAAGCGTTTTCGTCCGTAGGCATCGACGCGACCTACGATGAGATTACTCCCGAGAGGCGATTTCGCGAGAAGATCAAGCAATATCACGCACTATCGCCCCAACAGGTGATGAACCTGAAAACGTCCCTCCTCGCCTCTCCCCAACCGGGCCAATCTCCGTTGACCGCATTTCTTGACAGTTTGAATGCGTCGCTGACTCGACTTATCGTGGGGATCACCATCTTGGTGCTGCACGGACAACCTCAACAGGTGGCAACCATCGCCCAGGCGATTGACTATCTTCAATCCTATGCGGGTTCTCTTCCAAGCGTGACGCCGCCGGCCAAGTACGAAATCGAATTGCGATACAACAACGGCGATGGGATTCGCGGCGTTTTTCAGAACAAGACGGACGCGATCGACTTCCTCCGGCGCTCAACTACGTGATCGGTTGCCGTCTCGCCGTCGCCCTCCGACAATACCTTCAGAAAGACATCGTGCCCCATCGGTTTCCTCGTAGGGAAGAGGACCTCATCATGGACAAGCCGTTCGGCAGCCCGGCGCAGCTCCGCGTCGGCGATCGCGACTACTCCATCTTTCGCCTCGACGCCGTGATCCGTTCGCACCCACGCGCGGCCCGGCTGCCGTTCTCGCTCAAGATCCTGCTCGAAAACCTCCTCCGCTGCCAGGATGGTCTGACCGTCCGCCCCGAGGATGTCGAGGCGCTGGCCAACTGGGACCCGAAAGCCAAGCCCAGCAAGGAAATCGCCTTCATGCCCGCGCGCGTATTGCTCCAGGATTTCACCGGCGTGCCGGCCGTGGTCGATCTGGCCGCCATGCGCGACGCCATGAAGAAAATGGGCGGCGACCCCAAGCGCATCAACCCGCTCCTGCCGGCCGAATTGGTCATCGACCATTCGGTGCAGGTCGATGATTTCGGCAGTTCGCTGGCCTTCCGCACCAACGCCGACCTGGAGTTCCAGCGCAACCGCGAACGCTATGCGTTTCTGCGCTGGGGTCAGAAGGCGTTCCACAACTTCAAGGTCGTGCCGCCGGACACCGGCATCGTCCACCAGGTCAACCTCGAATACCTGGCCCGGGTGGTGTTCGTCAACGAGGAGAACGAAGACGGCGTATCCCGATACGCTGGTCGGCACCGATTCGCACACGACGATGATTAACGGCCTGGGCGTGCTCGGCTGGGGCGTTGGCGGCATCGAGGCCGAGGCCGCCATGCTCGGCCAGCCGCTTGTCCATGCTCATCCCGCAAGTCGTCGGCTTCAAACTGACCGGCCAACTCCGCGAAGGGGCAACCGCCACCGACCTCGTGCTGACCGTGACCGAGATGCTGCGCAAGAAGGGCGTCGTCGGCAAATTCGTCGAGTTTTACGGTTCGGGTTTGGCCGGCCTGCCGCTGGCCGACCGCGCCACCATCGGCAACATGGCCCCCGAGTACGGCGCCACGTGCGGCATCTTCCCCGTGGACGCCGAGACGCTGAATTATTTGCGTTTCAGTGGCCGGCCTGAGGCGCTCGTACGTCTGGTCGAGGCGTACACCAAGGAGCAGGGACTCTTCCACACGCCGGACACGCCGGAGGCGATGTACTCGGATACGCTGGAGTTGGATCTCGGCACGGTCGAGCCGAGCCTGGCCGGCCCGCGCCGGCCGCAAGATCGTGTCGCTTTGGACAAGGTCAAGGAATCGTTCGCCGCGGAACTGCCGGGTCTGTTGAGCAAGGCCAAGGGTAAGGGCGCCGCCCCCGCAGCCGGCAAGGAGGCGGCCGTCGCGGTCAAGATCGGCAACGAGAGCCATTCGCTGCACCACGGCTCCGTGGTGATCGCGGCCATCACGAGCTGCACGAACACGTCAAACCCCTCGGTCATGCTCGCTGCCGGGCTGCTGGCGAAGAAGGCGGTCGAGAAAGGCTTGCAAACCAAACCGTGGGTCAAGACCAGCCTGGCGCCCGGCTCGAAGGTGGTCACGGATTACCTCGCCGAGGCGGGAGTGATGCGCTACCTGGAACAATTGCGGTTCCACTTGGTGGGATATGGTTGTACCACGTGTATTGCTGCGGGGACGTCCGTCTTGCTGGCCAACGGCACCAGTCGCCCAATCGAGCGGATGCCGGATGCCGGCGGCGCCATCCTGTTCGCCCCCACTTCGTCGGGCGAGTTGGGTCTGGCGGAGCAGGCCGAGGCCATGAGCAAGGGCGTGCAAGATTGTGTCGCGCTCACCCTGCAAGACGGCCGCACGCTGGTCTGCACTCCGGATCACGAGATCCTGACCGAAGGCGGGCGCTGGGTGCGGGCCGATCAGTTGGAGCCGGGTCGGGACCGCGTGGTTGTCGGACTGGAAGCGCCGCTGGATGAGCCGGGCGACGACGAGAAGGACTACATGCTCAGCGCGGGCGAGTTCACATTCAGCCTGGAGACCCCCCACGGCCGGCTGCGCACGCTGGCGTTCGCGCGCCTGCTGGGCCACCTGCTCGGCGACGGCTCGATCAGCGCGGCGGGACAGGGCCGGATGAACGTCGGCCAGGCCATTGACCGGGAGGTGGTCCTCAACGACATCGAGTTGCTCACGGGTAAACGTCCCGCGGCCAGCCAGTACGACGAGCGCAAGTGGTCGATCGTGCTGCCCCTGAAGTTAACCGAGGCCATTGTCTCCTTGCCGGGCGTTCGTGTCAGCCGGCGCATCGATCAGGCTCCGAAGCTGCCCGACTTCGTGCGCAGCGACGACTGCCCGGTCGCCGTGGTGCGCGAGTTTCTGGGCGGCGTCTTCGGGGCCGACGGGCACGCACCCGTACTGCACAACACCGGCCAGCCAAAGACGGCCTGCCTGGACGGCGTGGCCTATTCCCAGACCGCCAAGCCGGAATATGTGGGACAGCTCAAGGAGATGATGAGCGGCTTGCTCCGCCTCCTGACCCGCTGCGGTGTCCAGACCGAAGGAGCGAACCTCTACGAATACCCGGTGCGCCGCTCCGTGTCCTCGTATCCCGCCGCCGAGGACGGCTTCCCGCGCATGGAGGTGCGCCTGGCGTTGCCCGATGGCCTCTCGTTCGTGGAACGAATCGGGTTCCGCTACTGCGTAGACAAGATGCTGAGGGCGAGCGCGGCGGCGGTGTACTGGCGGACGATCGCGAACATCAACCGACAGCGCCTGTGGATGTCGGCCCAGCTGGAAGAACTGCACCGGCAGCTCCCGGAACTAACGTTCCGCCAGGCGCGAGAGCTGGCCGCGTCGGAGTTGCGGCGGCGCGAGGCGATCGTCTTTCCGCATTATTCGCTGTTGGAGGGACACGACCGCTTCTCCCGACTGCCGCAGCCGGAGGCCCGCCGGTTTCAGCCGTTGCACCGGGATAGCTGCGGCTTCCCGTCGCCGGTCGAGCTGTTCGAGCAGCTTGGGGTACGGGACTGGTTCGCGCGTTTGCTGGCACGCGATCAGACGGATTATTCCAAGCGCTACTGTGTGGAGAAGAACGCCACCACTCTGCCCACCTTCACGCTTCAGGTATTGGAGCGACGACCGGCAGGCAAACGTGAAGTGTTCGATCTCGCCGTCAATGACCTTCATGCGTTCGTAGCCGGCACGGTAAACGTCCACAATTGCATCGGTAACTCCGGCCCGCTGCCGGCGGCGGTCTCGCACGGTATTGAAGAGGGCAACCTCGTCGTCTCCGCCGTGCTGTCGGGCAACCGCAATTTCGAGGGTCGCATTCATCCCGAAGTGCGGGCCAATTACCTCGCCTCGCCGCCGCTCGTCGTCGCCTTCGCCCTGGCCGGCCGCGTGGACATCGACTTGCAAACCGAACCGCTCGGCAACGATTCCAAGGGAAAGCCGGTCTTTCTGAAGGACATCTGGCCCAGCCGCATGGAGGTCGAGCAGGCGATCCGCTCGTCGGTGCATTCCGAGATGTTCAAGAAGGAATACGGCGAAGTGTTCAAGGGTGACGAGAGCTGGCGCGGCATGCCGACGCCGGAGGGCGATCTGTTTAGCTGGGACCCGAAATCCACCTACGTCAAGCATCCGCCGTACTTCGAGAACATGAATCCGAAGCCGGAGCCGGTCAGCGACATCAAGGGCGCCCGCGTGCTGGCCGTGCTGGGTGACAGCATCACGACCGACCACATTTCGCCGGCCGGCTCCATCAAAGCGCAGGGTCCGGCGGGGCAGTACCTGACCAGTCACGGCGTAGGGGTGCCGGATTTCAATTCCTATGGTTCACGGCGCGGCAACCACGAGGTCATGGTGCGCGGCACCTTTGCCAATGTTCGTTTGAAGAACCTCCTCGCCCCCGGCACCGAAGGCGGCGTCACCCGGCACCTGCCGGATGGGGCGGTGATGTCCATCTTCGATGCTTCGGAGAAATATCACGCCGAGAAGGTGCCGCTTCTGGTGCTGGCCGGCAAGGAGTACGGCTCCGGCTCGTCGCGCGATTGGGCGGCGAAGGGACCGCTTTTGCTGGGCGTCCGGGCCGTCCTCGCCGAGAGCTACGAGCGCATCCACCGCTCGAACCTCGTCGGCATGGGCGTACTGCCCTTACAGTTCCGGCCGGGGGAGAACGTCGGCAGTCTCGGTTTGACGGGCGAGGAGGTTTACGATCTGGAAGGGTTACCGAAACTGCTGGAAGGCGGATTGGCCGGCGGACGGGAGATCACGGTCAAGGCGAAGCGCGACGGGAGCGAGTGCGTCTTCCAGGCGGTGGTCCGCATCGACACACCGCAGGAAGTGCGCTATTACCAGCACGGCGGCATCCTGCAATACGTGCTGCGCCAGTTGTTGACGCAGAAATGAACGAGCGCCGCGCCGTACCCGTTAGCGGACTTGCCAGCGACGGACAATGGGTGCCACCACGCCGCGCAAACCGAGATTGCGCAGCTTCCAGTAAATCGGTGTGGACCGCGGACGGAACGCGACGCATAGCAAAACCAAGAGGACCACATAAAAGAGGTACATGTACGTCATCCAGTGCGATAAAAGTAGGTCTAACATCCCTCTTCTCCGTTCATTCGACGGCACGATCCGCGAAGGAAAGGGCCATCTCCGGGTTTGTTCAGCCGATCCGGCTCGGTGCCGGAAAATAACTATTTTTTAATAAAGCAAGGTCCGTACCATAAAAGGCGGATGGACGAAAAAAACTCTTTCTTTTCTCGTAGTCTGTTATAAATGTTTTGTTCGCAGGGTTTTGCGTCAGATAGTTTGAGATCTGCGGACGAGTTGGCGGGAGAGTCAACGGAGTCGGGATGGGTGAGGAACCCCCGCGGGTGTGCGGATCTTGCCTGAGCGCTCCGGCGACGCGGACGATTGCTCGAACCCAACCAATTCATTGACCGGCCGCGTCGTTGCGGCGAGAATCGAAGCACGGAGATTCGCACCACTGCCGCGATCGGCAGGCTCCCTTGTGTCTACCGTGAAAAAGGACGGTGACTGCACTATGAGCAAGCATCGCACGCGGACAAGCATCCTGGCCCTGGCGATCGTTCTTGGGAGCGCGTGGGGAGCGGCCCCGGCGCACGGAGAAGACAAGCCGGCGACGACGGTTGCCGTGGGCGCCAAGGTGCCCGACCGGAGTTCGCTCCGCGACCTGCGCGGCAACCGCCGCGCGCTGTACAGCTTCAACGGCCATCGGGCCGTCGTCCTCGCCTTCCTCGGCACTGACTGTCCCATCTCCAACCTCTACCTGCCCGGTCTGATCGAGCTGGAGAAGAAGTATCGGGGCAAGGGCGTGCAGTTTCTCGCCGTGTACGCCAACGAACACGAGGATCTCGACCAGGTGGCCATGCACACGCGCGATCGGGACGTGCCGTTTCCGGTGCTGAAGGATTTCGGGCAGCGCCTGGCAGACACACTTGGCGTCCAGCGGGTGCCGGCGGTCGCGCTGCTCGACAAGGATTTCGTCCTCCGCTATCGCGGCCGGATCGACGACCGCTACGGCGTCGCCGCGCCGGCCCAAGGCGACGCGCGACGATCTGACGCAAGCCCTCGACGAACTGCTCGCCGGCAAGGCGGTGAGCGTCGCGGAGACCGAACCGGACGGCTGCTTGCTCGACCGCGCGAACAAGAAACCGGCCCGCACCGACGTGACCTATGCCAAGGATGTCGCCTCGATCTTGCAAGAACGCTGCCAGGCGTGCCACCGGCAGGACCAGGCCGCTCCGTTCGCGCTGATGACTTATGAGGACGCGGTGAAGCACGCCCGGATGCTCAAGGAAGCGACGGCACAGCGGCGGATGCCGCCGTGGCACGCCGACCCGCGCTACGGCAAGTTCGGCAACGACCGCCGGCTGACCGAGAAGGAGATCGAGACGCTGACGGCCTGGGTCGATGCCGGCATGCCCAAGGGCGACGACAAGGATCTGCCCAAGCCGGCCGCCTGGGTGCAGGGCTGGAGGATGGGCAAGCCGGACATCGTGCTGGAGATGCCGCGCGCGTTCGAGGTGCCGGCCGACGGTTCCTTGCCTTATCAGCATTTCACGATCGACCCCGGTTTCAAGGAAGACGTGTGGGTCGATAAGGCGGAGGCCCGGCCGGGACCGGGGGCGGCCGGCGTCGTGCATCACGTCGTCATCTACATCCTGAAGCCCGGCCAGGACCAGCCGTTCGACAACCAGGGCAACATGCAGATTCTGGTCGGCTGGGCGCCCGGCGACCTCGGCTTGGTCTGTCCGCCTGGCGTCGGCCTGCGCATCCCCAAAGGCTCGAAGCTTCAGTTTGAATTGCACTACACGCCCAACGGCACGGCCGTCAAGGACCGTTCCTCCATCGGCCTGATCGTCCACAAAAAGCCGCCCGAACACGAGTTGCTGATGAACTCGTTCATGAACGAGTCGATCCGTATCCCGCCGCTCGACCCGCACTACCGGGCGGAGACGACCTTCCGCTTCCGCGATGACGCCCGCATCCTCCAGCTCGTGCCGCATATGCACTGGCGCGGCAAGGATTACTTCTACGAGCTGATTTACCCGGACGGCCGGCGGCAGACCCTCCTGTCGGTGCCGCGCTGGGACTTCAACTGGCAGAACGTCTACCAGTTCGCCGAGCCGATCAAGGTGCCCAAGGGAACGCGCCTCCACGCCATCGCCCACTGGGACAACTCGCGCAACAACCCGTACAACCCCGACCCCAGCAAGGAAGTGCGCTTCGGCCTGCAAACGTGGGAGGAAATGATGGTCGGCTGGTGCGTTTACACCTGGGAAGATCCTAGTACACCGGAAAAGTTGGCCCGCGAAAAGATCCATCCGGCCGAGCAGATGTTCGATCGCCTCGACCGCAACGGCGACGATGTGATCACCCCGGAGGAGATTCCCGATCAGTTCAAGCTGTACTTGAAGCTGCCGGGCGTCAAGATGCCGGAGCGCATCATCGCGCAAGGAGTTCGTGCCGATGTACGAGGAATTGCGCGAGCGCTTCCAGAAGCCGAAGCCGAAAGCGCCGGCCGACAACAAGAAGGACGCGAAGGGTGGTTGAACGTTCCCTCACATAACCCCCGGCTTGCCGGGGGGAATAAAAACCCCCCGGCAAGCCGGGGGCTATGTGCGCAAATCGGCCGACTTTCCCCTGGAAAGTCCCGCCCTCTCTCCGTTACGATATTATTCACTCGTAATCCAGCCCCACGATGATACTCCGACGAGAAGAATCACCATGCTGCCCGCCCTCTTTTCCCCGCTCACCTTTCGCCGGTCGGTGTTCGCCGCCTGCCTCGTAGCGGTCCTATCGGCCGGGCGGGCGGCGGCGGAAGATGCCCTGGCGCTCTCGACCCTCGCCGATTTGAAGGCGGCGACGGTTTTCCTCAAGGTCGAAGAAAATGGCGAGACGGCCAACGGCACCGGCTTCGTCATCAAGACCGACGGACAGACCGCGTACTTCGTTACGAACCACCACGTCATCGACATGGGCGAGGGCAAGCCGCGGACGTTCGCCAACCCGAAGATCACGGCCGTCTTCGGCAGCGGCACGAAAAAGGAACAATCCGTCCGGGCCGAGGTGCTGGCCAACGACCCCAAACACGATCTGGCCGTGCTGAGGGCCGGCGGCGTACACGATCTACCGACGGCCATCGACTATAGCCAGGAAATCGAACTCATCGAGACCATGCCGGTCTACATTTTCGGTTTCCCTCTCGGTGAAATGCTGGCGACGGGCAAGGGCAACCCCGCCATCACGGTCGGCAAAGGCTCGGTGTCGAGCATTCGTCTCAACGACAAGGGCGAGGTGGCCACGGTGCAGATCGACGGCGACATCTCGCCGGGCAACAGCGGCGGTCCCGTCGTCGATGTCAAAGGACGACTGGTCGGCATCGCCGCGGCGACCATTCGCACCCGGCGTATCGGCTTCGCCATTCCGAGCACGGAGCTGACGAGTCTGCTCCAGGGCCGGGTTCTCGACTACCATTTCGACAGCCGGCCGGGCGGCGCGGGGAAAACGGAAGTGTCGGTCGATCTGGCCGTGTTCGATCCGTTCAACAAGATGCGCGGGGTCACATTTTACTATGTCGCCGGTAACGGGGCCGGCACGAAGAAACTGGCGGGCGTGGCCGGCGTGCACAAGGTGGTGCTGCGGCGGACGCAGCGGCAGCTCGCCGGCAAATTCGCCCTCGACGGCGGCAACGGCGACAAGCCGGTTACGTTTCAGACGGTCTACGTCAACGGCGCGGGCAAGACGTTCGTGACCAACCCGCGCGTGCATCGCTTCCGATAAGAGACGCCCACAGGTTCGTTTGCAATCGGAGTCCCAACCATGCCCATCCGGACCCAGTGTCCTTCGTGCAAGGCAGCCCTCGGCGTGCCCGATGGGCCGGCCCGTCAGCGCGTCCGCTGTCCTTATTGTGCGACCATCTTCATGGTCTCCAACCCGGATGCGACCATCCCCGAGGCCGCCCCGACCAAGCGGCCGCCGACATCGGTCCAGCCGCCGCGCATCGAAAAACCCCGACCCTCGGCCGTCAAGCGCAGCGCTCCGCCGAGTATCAAAGCGAGCACTCCGAAAAGTACACCGGCCGCGCCGAAATCGGTCTCCCGCACCGGGAAGATCCTCCGCAAAGCGGCAGGGTTGCCGATGGGCTTGCTGATCGGTGTGGCGGCCGGTGTGGCGGGAATGTTTCTGTTCCTCGTCGGCGGCGTCGTTCTCTGGCTGGTGCTGCGTTCGCCCGCGACAGGTCCTTCCGGCGAGTCGCAAACGATCGAGACGGTCGCAGCCAAGGGCGATCCACTCGCTCCCGAAGCGTCCAGGCAGATGGTGCGTGGCTCGCAAGCGGTCCCCGAAGCGCCGCCGGCCGCCGAGGGCGGCGAGGAGTTCGTCGATCTGCCCGAACGCGAGGAAGTGGTCCAGACCGTCGGCGGACTCAATCCCGACCCGAAGCCGGGCGAAGGCGCGCCGGATGCGCCCGCCGTTCGCCCGAAGATCGCCATCACCAGCGCGCGGGCCGTGCGCGTCGGCGGCCGGCCCGGCGTGTACTTCGAGATCAACTACCGCTTCGAGCAGGGCGCGCCCAGGCCGGGCATGCGCTACGGCTGGGTGATCGTCAGCCAGAGGCGCGGCGCGTTCATGCTCCGGCTGACGGCCGACTCCCTGCGCGAACAGGGCACCCTCAAGGGCCATCTCCGCAACGTGACGAGCAACCTCGACGCCCCCTTCCGCATCTTCCTCGTGGCCGAGGTGCCGGGCGACCAGGGGACGAAGGAAGAGAAAATCTCCAATGAAATGACCATTCGTTGACGCGTGCGAAGGAGGAGGACGACGGATGAGACGGACCCGCGTGCTCGCGATGATCGCTTTGCTCGCGGTCCTTGTCCCCGGCTTCGTCCGCGGCGACGAGCGCGTGGCGGAGGTGTTGGCCAAGGAAGCGGAGGAGCTGGCCCGCGACAAGAAATTCGATCAGGCTCTCGAAGCGATCCACAAGGCGATCGCGATGGCGCCGCGCAGCGACCGCTACCTGATGGTCGCCAGCGAGATCGAGCGGCGGGCCGGCCGATTCGCCGACGGCTTGCAGCACGCCCAGGCCGCCATCAAGATCAACGGCCGAGTGGGTCTTTATTACACCCTCGCCGCCCTCAACGCCTATGGCGACCAGCAGGGCGAGTTGGCCCTCGAATACTGCCGCAAGGTGATCGGCATGGGGGCCAAGGCGGCCGGCCAATCGGCCTACAACGACGCCAAGTTGTACGAGGACTTGCTCCTCAAAAAGACCTACACGATCACCTGGAACCTCGATCCGGCCGACCCGCGCAAGCACCAATTCATCGCCGACTTCCTCCCGGTGGCGCTCCCCAAAAGCGATCTGCCCTACCAAAGCGCCGACGTGACGGTGAAGGGCGCCCACAGCTACCAGATCGTCAAGGGCGAGGCCAACGACGTGGCCCGTGTCGTGCCCGACGGCAAGAATCCGTTTCAGGTCATCATGACCGTGACCGTCCAGCCGTTCAGCTACAAGGCGAAGCTGGCCAAGGCCGAGAACGGACCGTTGCCGCGTGAAACCCTTTCCTACCTGGGAGCGGGTCATGGTTTTGACCCGGCCAGCCCGAAGTTGAAGAAGATCGTCGCGGATTTAAAGGGCAAGAACGCCGTTGAGACGGTCAAGAACATCGCCGTATGGCTGAAAAAGAACGTTGCCTCCAAGCAGGAGGCCGCCTACGCCAGCAAGCTGGATTTCAAGTCGGTCAACGAGTTGATTGACCGAGGCAGCGCGGAATACCGCGGCTATACGATCCTGTTTATGGCCCTGTGCCGGGCGGCGGGCGTGCCGGCCCGGCCGGTGTTGGGCCTCTTGTTTTTGCCCCCCAAGCGCTACGCCAACCATAGCTGGAACGAGGTCTACATCGCCGGCTGCGGCTGGGTGCCGGTGGACCCGCAGAAACCGGAGACGTTCGGCTGGCTGCCCACCGACCGCGTCCGCATCTTCATGGACGTGCGCAAAGCGTCCACCTCGCAGGAGAACCTGCCCCTGTGGAACCTGCTGCTCATGAATGGCGAGAAATTGGAGTACGAGCAATCGCGCTGAATCACATAGCCCCCGGCTTGCCGGGGGGGTGTTTCCCCCGGCAAGCCTGGGGCTATGTGGTGTAGTCGGCGTTCAGACGGATGTATTCTTGCGTCAGATCGCACGTCCAGAACGTAGAGCGGCCAGGGCCGAGCGTGAAGCGCAAGCGCAAATGAACATTCCTCTCGCGTTTCAGATACGCCGAGGCGGTGGCCGCGTCGAACGGCTGCGGCGCGCCGGCATGATACAAAAGCAAATCTCCCAACCACAGCGACAGATGATCCTCCTCGAACTCGACGCCGGAATAACCCGCCGCCGAGACGATGCGGCCCCAGTTCGGATCTGCCCCGTAAATGGCGGTCTTGACCAGGGCACTGTCGGCGATCGTCTTGGCCACGCGGTACGCCTCGCGGTCGTTGCGCAACCCCTCGACTTCGATCGTGACGAGATGCGTCGCCCCCTCGGCGTCGTCGGCGATGGCCCGCGCCAGTTCGCCGCATACTTCCATCACCGCGGAGCCGAAGCGGGTCAGCGCTTCGCCCTGCGCGGCCCTGGCGCCGGCGGCGCCGTTGGCGAGCAGGAGCAGCGTGTCGTTCGTGCTGGTGTGGCCCTCGACGCTGATGCAGTTGAACGTCTGCTCGGCGGCCCGCCGGGCCAGCGTCGCCAGGTCAGCCGGTGACACCGCCGCGTCACTGAACACGAACGCCAGCATCGTCGCCATGTTCGGCCCGATCATGGCCGCACCTTTCGCGACGCCGGTCAAACGGATCATCGCATCGCCGAGTTGGATCGCGCGAGTCGCCACCTTGATGCGCGTGTCGGTGGTCAGGATGGCGTGGGCCAGATCGTCGAAGGCGGCGGGCGTGTCGGCGAGCTGCGTTGCGGCGGCGCGGATGCCGGCTTCGACCTGCGGCATCGGCAAATGCCGGCCGATGACGCCGGTGGAGCAGACGAGCATTTGCTTGTCCTGGCAACCGAGTTCGCGGGCTGCCAGCGAAGTCATGGTGCGAGCGTCTTCCAGGCCGCGCGGCCCGGTGCAGGCGTTGGCGTTGCCGGAGCAGATGACGATGCCGCGCGCGTCGGCCGCCGGCAAGCGTTCCTGGCAGACACGCACCGGGGCGGCGCGGACCCGGTTTTGCGTGAACACGCCCGCCGCCGTGGCTGGCCTGTCGCTGACGAGCAGGGCCAGATCGCGGCGGTCTCCTGTGGAGCGAATGCCGCAGTGAACGCCGGCGTAGCGAAAACCTTTGGCGAGGTGCCAGGTGGTCATGAACAGTCCCCATCCGATTATTCTTGCGTTTAGCCGCGAGCCGCAGGCGAGCGCGGGCAACGCGCTCGTCTGCGGCTCGCGGCTAAACATCAGCGCTTCAAGGCGTACAATACGGCCGCCGTGCCCAGGCGGACAGCGCTGTCGTAATCGTGCCCCAGGCAATCCGACGACGTGGTGTGCTCCAGAGCACAGCCCAGGTCGTATTTGCTGTAAATCACCACCCACCGGCCGTTGTACTTGATGCCCTCCAGCGCCGGGGCCACGTCGCGATACACCGGGTCCACGCCCTTGCCGTCCGCGCTCGGCCGGCGGCAGCGCACCGAGGTGATCTTTTTACCGCTCAGCTCCGCGCTGAACAGTTCGTCCGTCGGCGGGATCGGCTCCAGTTTCAGTTTCTCTTCCGCCCACAGTTCGTCCATGAATTTACGAAAAGCGGCGTCGAAGCGCGGTGAACCGCAGCAGGCGTCGGCCAGCAAAAGGCCACCCGAAGTGAGATTGAAGTGCAACGGCTTGAGGTTTTGGGCCTTTTCCTCAAAAGCCCCTCGGCCGTGCATGTACAGGAAGCGGTGTTGCAGGACGTTGTCGCGAGACGGGAAAACCGGCGTCGCCTCCAGCACCACGTCGAGTCCGGCCTTGCGCACCTCGCTCATGAGGTTGCGCATCGCCTTGGGGGCCGGCTGCCAGTCGCCGTCGTGACGGAGTTGCCCGACCTTCAGGTAGCCGCGCCGCACGCGCTCCGGCGTGTCGTCGCGCGGGATTTCCACTTCGGTCAGGCGCGGCCGGGGCGGTTCCAGTCCCGTGGCGTAGGCGATGATGTTGGCTGCCAACTGGAAGGCGAGCCGGCCCTCCTCGCTCTTGTCGAAATCGTTGGCCTCCCAGTAATAGGCCATCGGCCGGGTGCTGAGGACGGCCACCCACTTGCAGCCGTGCTGCACGCCATAGAGCGGAAACGGCTTGTTCGGCGGCACAAGAAACTTGCCCGACGCGGTCCAGATCGGGTGATCGTCCGGCAACAGTTTCAGCTCGCTGCCGGGCAGGATCTCGCCCATGAGCTTCTCGAAACTGTGGTGAAACGCCGCCCGACCGCAGCACGCCTCGGCGAGAATGAAACCGCCGTTCTGCACGTACTCCTTGAGGATTTCGCGCTCGCGCGCATCGGGCGGGGCCATGTCGTGGCCGTTGAAGTACACGATCGGCGACGGCAACAGCTCGGCGGCCAGCTTGTTTCGCTCGGCCACGGTCTCGGCCTTGACGCCGCTGCGGGCGTCGAAGATTTGCCAGGCCAACGGCTGGCGTTTGAACAATTCGCGGCTGGAGAACTCGACGAGGTGGCGCACGTCGTTGTGCTTGTTGTTCCAGCCCTCGTAATCGCGCGGGCCGTAGGCCAGCTTGGTCAGAAGCACCGGCGTCCGGCCCTTGGCCAGAAACAACAGCGCGAAGCTGGTGGCGATCGTGGGAGCACTGTCGAGACTGTTGCGGCCCTCCCAGGAGCCGTCGGGCTTCTGGATGCTGACGAGGTAACGGCAGCCGACCTCGTACCAGTCGTTGCCGCCGAAAAAGCGCTGGCCCGTCAGCCGGCCGGTGCGTTCCAGCCCGTACAGGCAATAAAACGGCGCGGACGTTGGGGGGCCGCCGAGCCAGGTCGTGGCGTTGTCCGCACGGATCTCGGCCGGGAAGCGGTTGCCGATCCAGGCCAGCGCGGCGGCCGCCGGCCCGTTGGTGTCATAGACGCCGCAATTCTCGACGACGCCGCCCACCATCTTCTGCTTGCCGACTTTCAGGTCCATGCCGGTAATCATCAGGTTGCACAGTCCGGCGCAGGTCATGCTCAAGGTCGGCGGCATCCCGGCCCTGTACCTCCAGGCGCCGCCCGTTTGGGTCGCCAGCATCATCTTGCGGACCTTCTCCAGGGCAGCCGGGTCCACAGGGATGCCGGCCTCGATGCCGGCGTGCAGGCCGAGCAAGGCGTATTGCGTATTGGAATTGTCCGTGATGGTGTCTTCGCCGTAGCCCCAGCCGGTCGGCTTTTGATGCACGACCAGCCAGTGGATGTTTTTTTGAATGCGTTCGCGGTCGATCGGCTGGCCGGCCTGGGCGTAGACCATCGTTTGCAGGGCTACCACATACGTTTTGCTCGGCGCGATGGTCCGCAAATACTTCAGGCCGTCCTGAATGACCGGATCGCCGGGCGGCACTCCGGCGGTGAGGAGAGCCAGTAGCACCAGACTCGTGCTGCCGCCGGGATTGCTCACGCTGTGCGCCGTTGTCTCCCAGCTACCGTTCTCGCGCTGCTGACCCAGGAGATATTTCTTTCCGTTGTCGATGGACAGCTTGACCTTTTCAACCAGCGGATCGTCGGCGCGGGCGGCTGTTGCGAAGAACGACAGGACTATCGCCGGCAGCAACATGAAGCGCATGGAGAGAACCTCCGGGCAGCCGAGAAGAAGCGGAACGTAGCTGACCTTCATTGTGAATCGCGGCACGGCGGCTGCCAAGGGACAAATAGTCTCCTGGCGGGCGACGCCAAACGACAAGGGCAACCCATACACTCGAACGGTCCCCAATCCCGCACGGGACCGAGAGACACCCCACCCCAAAAGTCCGCAACGGACTTGTGGATCGGGATCGTTCGGGTACACTGGACCTAGCCTCATTATCACGGTCAGGCGACGGAATCATCCCTTTCTCGTATCGGGTGGGAAGAATGTTTTCGCATCGCGCCTTGACGGACCCCGGAGACGGCTCGGCGAAAAAAGACGACGCCGGCCGCAAGCCGCGACGTAACTTTCTCGTCGCCTTCCTATCCCGTTTGGGATTGGCTTCCCTTTGCTATCTGCTCGGCGCGGCCGTGCTCTTTTTTGATCTGCCCTCCTCGGATTTTCTGCGCCGGGCTTTCGTCGGCGGCGCGGCCTGGTACAAGGAGAATCAGGCTCGCGTCCCTCCCCCGGTGCATCAACCCCCGTTCATCGTGGCCCAGATCGACAAACCCGAACAGAGGTATGAGGGCTTCACGCTTTGCCTGAAAGGCGGCGGGCCGCGGGCCGTGCTTCTCAACATGAGCGGTCAGCCGGTCCACCAGTGGTACACCCCGCTCAAGACCGTCTTGCAGGACCTCGAACCCAGTCTCACCGCCCCCGCACAAGAATGGGAGGTTTACTACAACGACGGTCACATTTTCCCCAACGGCGATTTGCTGGTCCTCGTCGAGGGTCCGGGCAACGTGCGCAGAATGGCGGCGAGCTATGGCCTCGTCAAGGTGGACAAGGATTCGAACCTCCTGTGGAAGTACGCCGCCGGCTGTCACCACAGCTTCGACGTGGGGGAGGACGGCACCATCTACGCGCTGTCGTATGATTTCGTCAAGGAACTGCCCGCCGGACTGGAGTACATTCCCACCCCGTGCCTCGTCGATGGGGTGGTCGTGATCTCTCGGGACGGCAAACTCGTCAAGAAGATCTCCCTTCTGGAGTCGATCAAGAATTCGCCTCACGCCGCCCTACTCAGCATGCTGGAGAAGCCGTGGCTGTTCCGCGATGTCGCGACCCCCGATGAACCGAAAGGTACCGCGCACGACGAGTTGCACCGCCGCGACACCCTCCACACCAATTCCATCCAGGTCCTGACTCGTGTCCTGGCTCCGAAGTTCCCGCTGTTCAAGGCCGGCCAACTGCTCATCTCTTCCCGTCACCTGGACGCCCTCGTCGTGCTCGATCCCGACAACGGCAAGGTGGTCTGGGCCAGCCACGGCCCCTGGCACGCCCAGCACGACGCCAGCTTCCTCGACAACGGCCACCTGCTGCTCTTCGATAACCTCGGCTCGACGCGCGGCTCGCGCGTGCTCGAATACGACCCACGCGCCCAGGCGTTCCCCTGGTCGTACCCCGACGACAGCGGGTTCGGGAAAGCCTTCTTCAGCCGCACCCGCGGCAGGACGCAGCGTTTGCCCAACGGCAACACCCTGATCGTAAGTTCGGACAGCGGCGAGATGTTTGAAGTGACGCCGAGCCGCGAGGTGGTCTGGTTCGTTTCCTGCGGTGAAGCCCTGAATTGTGCTCGACGCTACAGCCCGTCGCAACTGCCCTTCCTGGGGACCGACCAGCGTGCCCGGCCCTGAGTGCTTTATCTTCCCGCGCTTCCCGTAATCACAATTGACGGACCTTCCTCGTGGGGAAGGGCAGGGCCGCCAAGGACGAACGACCCCGCGGACGCCCTACGCGAAACAACAGGAACATCTCATGGGTCTCGTGCGATTTTTTTGCAGAATTATCTTGACAGCGAAGAATGGTCGAGTACATTCTGGCAATTGAGGGATTTCATTCTATGAAGATCTCTCAGCTTCCAATTCTACTTGAATTCGAGATATCCGTAGCTGCCACTGGTCGTGTTTCGATGGTCGGAGATTCGCCATGCGGTCGATAACGACGGCATGCTCTGCTGTCGAATCGACGCCGCATGACTTGGACGTGCGACGCGATCGGTTGAAGAGGCGGGAAGATCGATAAACGGGTAAGCCATTCGGCCTCCTAAATCCGCTGGCGGAGTAATTCTCAAGCCGTCCGGAGCCGCTGATCGTCCGTACCTGGCTGCGGCCCCGTCTGGCGTTTCCGTGTTCGAGGTAAATGTACTTTGAAGATCTACCTTGTTGTCCTTTTTAGGAGCCTGTCTTATGCCTCTCGCGAAGATCTTAAGACGTATGCGTGGCTTCACACTGATTGAGCTGCTGGTGGTAATTGCCATCATTGCCATCTTGATTGGACTCCTTCTGCCGGCTGTGCAGAAGGTGCGCGAGGCCGCCGCCCGCGCCCAGTGCTCCAACAACATCAAGCAAATCTCCCTGGCGTGCGTCAACTGCGCCGACACGCATCAGGGAAAGCTGCCGGGCGACGCCGGCGCCTATCCGACCTTTATCGCGGGGGGCGCACCCTACAACGGCGATGGCGGCGTGATGTTCCATCTGCTCCCCTTTATCGAGCAAAACAATCTCTACCTCACGACTCTGGGGCCTGAGCCGACCTGGGGTGGATCGTCCTGCCGCAACGGCAACCAGGCGCTGACCTACTCCCAGTGGAACTCCGGGCAGTTAACCGCGACGTACGTCAAGTCCTACATATGCCCTTCGGACCCGACCTTGGGCACGCAATGGAGTGGGAATTTTGCCGTGTCCAGTTACGGCTTCAACGGCCAGATCTTCACGCAGGCGATCTGTGTGGGCGCGAGTCAGGGCGGTGGTACCTGGGGCACGCAACGGAACTTCCCCAGCTACATCACGGACGGCACGTCCAACACGCTGGCGTTCACGGAAAAGGAAATTACCCAGTACGGTGTGCCCTACTCCGGCCAGTTGCCGGACCAGGGCATGAATTACTACCCGGATTGGGGCCCCAGCCTCTTTTCTCCCAACTACGAGCCGAGCGGGATAACCGTCAAGGGCCTCCCTCCGGTGGCCAGTATGTTTATCGTCCAGCCCAAGATGGGTTGCAATGCCACCGGCCAGGGCACGGGCGGCTGCGCCCCCGGCTATCAGCCGAGCACTGGGCACACCGGCGGCATCATGGTCGGCATGTTCGACGGCAGCGTGCGGCTGGTCGCCCAGGGCATCAGCCTGACCACCTGGTGGGCCGCCATCACGCCGCAAAACGGCGACCTTTTAGGCCCCGACTGGTGAGCAACGTACAGCTCGGTTCGCTATCCCGGTTGCACACGAGGACCAGAATCTCATGACTCGAAAAGGCGTATCACTCTTTGTTCCGGGCTTGCTACTGTTGATCGTGGGCTGTGGTTCCAACGGCACCATCACGGGAACCGTCACGTTTAATGGAACTCCCTTGCCCTCCGGGACGATCATGTTTGTCCCGGAAAACGGCCAGCCCTCGGTCAACGCGCCCATAAGCGACGGGAAATATACCATTGATAAGGTTCCTTCCGGTCCCGCGAAGGTGGTCGTCCATTCCACCGTTAACGAAGGTGGCCGTCCCTCCCCGATGCAGATGGCGATGCAGCGTTCGGGGGGGAAGGTGCCGGAGGACGTGCCGGAGGGAGCACGCAAACTCATGGAGGGTGCGGCCCAGGCCAAGAAGGGGATCAAGATCCCCGACGACTATTCCGATCCGGAGAAATCGACCCTGACGTACACGGTCAAGGGAGGTAAACAAACCCACAATATCGACCTGAAATAGGTCGAACCGGAAAGCGCAAGCGGGGCGTGGGCGCACCCCGGTGAGGTTTTCGCGAGGCGTTTCCGTCTCGGTGAAGCCTCCTCGGGGCGCGACGACGCTCCGTTTGCGCTTTCCTTTTTTGAGAATTTTCTTGACAGGATGATTCGACCGGATAGAGTCTGAAGGATAAGGAATTTATCATTGCGGTGAATCATTCACCGAGCATCCTTCTCTCGTCCGGCATCCAACGATGCCGAAGACGCTATTTCGATGGCTGGGGATTCGCCATGCGGTCGGTCTGGGATCGCATGCCTAAGTCTTGAATCGGCATTTGAATTGCTCGAACGGACAAAGCGTTCAGCGGAAGATACGGAAAGATCGGCAGAAGCGAGCCATTCGGCTCCAACGCAACCTCGGGCAGAAGAGGATTTCTCGACACGCCGTGAGCCGCTAAGGGACTGTCCTCGGCCATAGCCCACCGCGACTTTTGCCGCTCAACGGGAAACCGCTTGTTCGGATTGTTTTCGTCCCTTTTTTCAGGAGTCCTCCTATGCATTTGGCCAGACTCTTACGTCGTTGGCGTGGCTTCACGCTGATTGAGTTGTTGGTGGTGATCGCCATCATCGCCATCCTCATCGGCCTCTTGTTGCCCGCCGTGCAAAAGGTGCGCGAGGCGGCGGCACGCTCGCAGTGCCAGAACAACATCAAGCAAATCTCCCTGGGGTGCATCAACTGTGCCGACACGCATCAGGGACACCTCCCCGGCGACGCCGGCGCCTATCCCACGTTAATCGCGGGAGGCGCCCCCAACAACGGCGACGGCGGCGTGTTCTTCCACCTGCTTCCCTATATCGAGCAGGGGAACCTGTACAACACGACCTTCGGGACCGCGGGCGGCAGCAGCCGCAACGGGCCGTCTTCCATGCCGACCTTCTCGCAGTGGAACTCCGGCAACGGGCTCCAGGCCACTTACGTCAAGGTCTATATTTGTCCGTCGGACCCCACCCTGGGGACGCAAGGCTGGGTGGGCAACGCCGTCACCAGCTACGCCTTCAACGGTCAAGTTTTCACCCAGGGGATTAACGTAAACCCGGCCAGCGGCGGCGGTACCTGGGGTACGCAACGAAATTTCCCCAGCTACATCACCGACGGCACGTCGAACACGCTGGCGTTCACGGAAAAGGAAATCACCTCGTTCCTCGTTCCCTACGCCAACAACTTGCCGGACCAGGGCATCAATTACTTCCCGGATTGGGGCCCCAGCATGTTCTCTCCCAACTACGAGCCGAGCGGCATCCCCTTGGCGGGCGGCGTCCCGCCGCCGGCCTGTATGTTTATCGTCCAGCCCAAGATGGGTTGCAGTGCCACCGGCCAGGGCACGGGCGGCTGCGCCCCCGGCTACTCGCCCAGCACCGGGCACACCGGCGGCATCATGGTCGGCATGTTCGACGGCAGCGTGCGGCTGGTCGCCCAGGGCATCAGCTTGCTGACGTGGTGGCATGCCATCACGCCGCAAAACGGCGACCTCCTGGGACCGGATTGGTAAGAGCTACCGGAAAAAAACTCCCCCCCACAAGGGGAGGGAGAAAGACCGCCAGCTCTAAGAGCGGCGTGTGAAACCGCCGGCCATCCGGAACGAACGAGACGTGCCAACGCCCGCGCCTCCTTCCATGCGGGCGACGTTGGCACGTCTCGCGCTCCGGGAGCCAAACGGGTTTTCCAACTCCAACCCCATTGCCCTGCGGACGGAACAGTCGTTCGTATCCGCGTGGCTTCGCAACTTGTCTGCGAGGAAAAGGCTCATGAATCGCAAGTGTTTATCCCTGTTGCTGTCCGGCTTGCTCGTGGCGGCCGTGGGGTGTGGCGCCAAGGGGACCATCACGGGCACCGTCACTTACAAGGGCACCCCCATTCCGACGGGGACGATCATGTTTGTCCCCGATAACGGGTCGCCCTCGGTCACCACCGCGATCACGGACGGCAAATATACGGCCGAAAAAGTCGCCGCCGGGCCGGCGAAGATCGGCATTACTTCTACATTTGTCGATCCGCACAGCATTAGTCCCATGCAAAAGATGATGCAGAAGGGCAAGGGCGGTCCCCCTCCGGAGGCGCCGGAGGCGGCACGCAAGGCATTCGAGGCGGGAGCACAGGCGTCCAAGAAAGGGATCAAGATCCCCGACGAATTTGCGAATCCCGACACATCGAAGGAGACGTACACGGTCAAGGGCGGCAGTCAAGTTCATGACATCGACTTGAAATAACACAAACCGTGTGGCGAGCAGGGCGCGTCCTTGTGCCGGTGAACCATCACCGGCGCGAGGACGCGCTCCGTTGTTCTCGTTTTCCCCGAAAAGGCGCTCCCTTCATGACACGATTCCTGCGCCGGCCGACGTTCGGCCAGGTGATGGCAGGTCTGTCCATTCTCGGACTGGTGGTCCTGGGCTACCTGGGCGGCGCGGCAGTCGTGTTTTTTCGCTGGCCGACTTACGATTTTCTCGAGAAGTCGCTGACCGGCGCCAAGGCCTGGCAGGAGCGGGGCCGTCCGCAGGCCGTTCCCCGCACCGAGGCCGACTTGACCGGGCGGGAAGAGATCCGCGTGGACAAGACGAGCAAAACCTTTGACGGGTTCACGCTGTACACGACGACGGAAGCGGCGCGGGCCACGCTGATCGACATGCGCGGCCAAATGGTCCACGAGTGGGCGCTGCCCTTCAGCAAGGCCTGGCCGCGGCCGCCGCACATCCGTTTTCCCGTCTCCGACGACCAGATCAACTGGTTTCGCTGTCACCTCTATCCCAACGGCGACTTGCTCGCCATCTACCACACTGATGTGGATACCCCCTACGGTTACGGCCTCGTCAAGCTGAA
The DNA here is from genome assembly GCA_963767535.1 of uncultured Planctomycetota bacterium. Taxonomy (GTDB): domain Bacteria; phylum Planctomycetota; class Planctomycetia; order Gemmatales; family Gemmataceae; genus JAJPHU01. The sequence continues at coordinate 928,187 of CAVYEC010000002.1, read as the reverse complement.
CAAAGATTCGCAACTGCTGTGGAAGTACTCCGGCCGCGTCCATCACGCCGTCGCCGTGGCCGAGGACGGTCATCTCTATACCCTATCGCAAAAGTTGGAAAGAAAGCCGCCGCCCGGCATGGAGTTTCTGCCCAGCCCCTATATTGCCGACGCCCTGGTTCAGCTCTCGCCCGAGGGGCAGGAATTGAAGACCCTTCCGATCCTGGAAGCGTTCCGCAAGTCGCCCTACGCCCTGATGGTGTCGTTGATCGCCAAGGGGCTGGCCCCCGAGTCGGCGACTCCGGGGGACGAATTCTCTCCGCCGCCCATCACGATTTCGGCGCGCGGTATGGCCTCCGATCCGTTCTCCAAGGGCGATTTCATCCACGCCAACAGCGTACAGGTTTTGAGCCAAGACCTGGCGTCGAAGTTTCCCTTGTTCAAACCGGGTCAGGTGCTCATCTCGTTGCGCAACCTGGACATCCTGGCCGTCGTGGACGTGGACGCTGGCTCCGTGGTCTGGGCCGCCCGCGGGATCTGGCGGCTGCAACACGATCCGCGGTTTTTGAAGAATGGCCATCTGCTTCTGTTCGATAACAATGGCTCCAAAAAGGGCTGCCGTGTTCTGGAGTACGATCCGATCCGGCAGGCCATCCCCTGGGCCTACGACGGCGAAAACCCCACCCCCTTCCGCGCGAGTTTCGCGGCATGACGCAACGTCTGCGCAACGACAATACCCTGATCGTCGATCCGGACCACCTGCGGATCATTGAAGTGACTCCCGACAAGGAACTCGTCTGGGAAAGTTTTTGTCCCCATGCCGTCCCCGCCGCCCTCAACAGCGCGCACCGTTACGGCTCGGACGAGTTGAAGTTCCTCAAGGAAGGAAGCCGTCCCCGACCGTAACGGAGTCCCCGTTTAGCCGCGAGCCGCAGGCGAGCGCGAGGCACGCGCTCGCCTGCGGCTCGCGGCTAAACGAACTTAGTCTGCGCGTCCGGCGGCGAACTCGTATAATCTCGGCAGGTTCCCACGCGATGGCATCGCCGCTCACGGCATCGAGGAGATCATCATGCGCGCCAATCCCGTCAAGCGAACGCTCAAGGCCGGCAAGCCGTCGGTCGGCACCTGGCTGTCGCTGGGCAGCATCACCGCGGCTCGTTTCCTGGCCCGCGCCGGCTTCCCCTGGCTGACGGTAGACATCGAGCACACTCTGGTCGATTGGGAGACGGCCACGCACATGTTCGCCGGCATCGCCGACGCCGGCTGCATCGCCCTGGCCCGCGTGCCCAGCAACCGCCACGACCACATCAAGCGCGTGCTGGACAACGGCGCGCACGGCATCGTCGTGCCGATGGTCAACAGCCGGCAAGAAGCACAGGATGCCGTTACCGCCGCCCTTTATCCGCCGGTCGGCACCCGCAGCGTCGGCGGCAGCGTCCACGCCCTCAACTTCGGCGGCACGGCCGTCGATTACTTCGCCCGCGCCAACGACGAGCTGCTGATCGTACTGCAATGCGAGCACATCAAGGCCGTCGAGGACGCGGAGAATGTTTTCTCCGTGCCCGGCATCGACGCCGTTTTCGTCGGCCCCAACGACCTGGCGGCGAGCATGAGAAGCAAGGACGGCAAGCCGCCCTCCGCCGAGGCGACCGCCCAGGCGCACAAGCACGTTTTGGCCGCCTGCAAGAAGATCGGCGTCCCGGCCGGCATTCACTGTTTCAGCGCCGAGGAAGTGCTGATGCGCATCGAGGAAGGCTGGCAGTTCCTCGCCATCAACAGCGAGTTGCGCATGATGCTCGAGGGCGTCAAGAACGTGCTCGACCGCCTGGGCCGCCACCGCCAGGCCGAACACGAAGCGCAGATGGCCAAGTATTAACCACATAGCCCGCGGCTTGCCGGGGAAACTCCCCCCGGCAAGCCGCGGGCTATGTGAATATCGTGGGGCCAACCGTGGAAAAGCGCAAGCTCCTGATTCAACTGGACGGCGATCCGCATCCGAGCGTATTCGACCGCGTTGTCGCCTACGACGCCGGCGCGGACGAGGTGCTCAGTTACGGCGGCGTGCGTCCGGAGGCGGTGCGCGATCTGATTCATGGCGCCATCTTCACGCGCAGTCCCAAGGATCTGCACCGCACGGCGCTATTCATCAGCGGTAGCAACGTGGCGACGGGCGAGGCGCTTCTGGCCGAGGCGCGGAAGCACATGCTGCCGCAGTTCGGATTGCGCGTGTCGGTGCTGCTCGATGCCAACGGCGCTAACACCACGGCGGCGGCGGCGGTACGGGCGGCGGCGCGGCACCTCGACCTGAAAACGACCCGCGCGCTCGTGCTGGGCGGCACGGGTCCGGTCGGCCAGCGTGTCGCCCTGCTCTTGGCACGGCAAGGAGCGGATGTGTGCATCGGTTCGCGGCAACTCTCGCGGGCTGCCGGTGTGGCTGAGGCGATCCGGGCCAAGATACCCGACGCCAAGCTGGAGCCGGGCGGCACCGACTGGTCCGGCGATCTGTCTTCCGCGCTGGGCGATCGCACGCTGGTCATCTCCGCCGGCGCAGCCGGTGTCACGCTCCTGCCCCGCGAGGCCCGACTCGATTGCCCGACGCTACGCGTGGCCATCGACCTCAACGCCGTGCCGCCGTTGGGCATCGAAGGCGTCGAGGTGATGGACAAAGGCGTCGAGCGCGACGGTTCGATCACCTACGGGGCCGTCGGCGTCGGCGACACGAAGATGAAGATTCACAAGGCGGCCATCGCCCGCCTGTTCGAGCGCAACGATCAGGTCCTGGATGCCGAAGAGGTGTACGCCCTGGCCGAGAAGCTCTGATGGCGCAGCCGATCCGCGTGGCCGGCACCGATCCCGGCACGAGCAGTCTCGATGTCGTGATCCTCGAAGACGGCGTTGTCGGCGACCAGTGCCGTTTTTCCCCCGACCAACTGCAAGCCGACCCGTCCGCGCCCGTTCGCTGGCTGACGGAACGCGGTCCCTTCGATCTTATCGCCGGCCCGTCCGGTTATGGTTTGCCGCTCGTTCGCGCCGCCGACTGCACGGAGCGCGACCTCGCCCTGATGACGCTCGTTCGTCCCGACGAGCGCGGCCCCGACGACGCGCGGCGTCAGGGCGTTCTCGGTTTCGCCTCACTGGTGCGGGAGCTGCGCGTCGAATTTGCCCGTCGTGTTTTTGCCCGGCGTCATTCACCTGCCGACGGTGCCGGCTCATCGCAAGATCAACCGCATCGACCTGGGCACCGCCGACAAGCTGAGCGTGGCGGCGCTCGTCCTGGCCCAGCGTCCCCTTCGATTGGGGATACAATTGGGAGATTATTACGGTTGCGTCGTGGAAATGGGTTCGGCGTTCATGGCCTGTTTGGTCGTAAGCAAGGGACGCATCGTCGATGGCTTGGGCGGCACGAGCGGGCCACCGGGTTGGCGCGGCAGCGGCGCCTGGGACGGCGAGTTGGCCTATCTTCTGTCGCCGTTAGAAAAGCGCGACCTGTTCGCGGGCGGCGCTAGCTCGGTGCCGGATGCCTCGACCGGACGCCGGTGGTTCCGCGAAGCGCTGGTCAAGGCCGTGGCGGGTTTGCAAGCGGTGACGAAGTTCGAGGAGATCGTGCTGACGGGGCGCTTGCTCGAAAGCGAACCGGAGTTGGTAGAACAGGCGGCCCTGGATCTCAGCCTGCTTTCGCGCGTGATCGCCCTGCCGTCACTACCGGGAGCGTGGGTCAAACACGCGGCCCAGGGGGCGGCGATCCTCGCGGACGGTCTGGCCAGCGGGACATATGGGCCACTCGTGGAACACCTCGAACTGAAGGCAGCCGGCGGCACCGTGCTGGACTGGCTTTGCCATCCTCGTGCGGCTGATTTACCGGATCGCATGACCGATTCTTTGTAGCCTTCAATTCGCTTCCTTGCGCAGGGTCCGGATCCTGCGCCGGACTTCTCCTTTGGTTTCTTCCTTGAAGCGCGGGCTTGTCAGCAGGTCATCGACGAGACCTTCGATTTGCGCCACCAGATCCTTCTTGAGATCTTTCGCTCGACTTTCGAGGTACTTCAAGGCCAGCAGTCGCGTACCGGGCGAGTTTTTGTCTCCGTCCAAGCAGGACAACAGTTTGGGCAAATCGTGGCGGTGGAGATATTCCACTTGAAGGAGCTGGAGCGCGGCGAAGCGGCCTTGGGGCGTCTCCTGACTTTCCAGCCAGCTAACGAGAAAGGGCGTCCCTTCTTCCTTCAGAGCCACCAGCGCCTTGGTGGCGAGGGCATAAACGCGGCCATCGCGCGGTTTGTCCAGGAGCATCTCATACCACTCCTTGGCGTTCCGATCCCCGTAGAGGGTCAGCGGTCGGGGGTAATAAGGTAATCCCTTCCGTTCCAATTCATCCTTGCGGGCTTCTTCGCGGTCGGCCTCCTCTTTTTCCTTTCGCTCGGCTTTCTTCCGGCGGGCGGTTTCCCGTGCGGCCTCGTCCGCCGCTTTCTGTTCCGCTTGTCGTCTTTCTTCCGCCTCTCGCTTTCGTTTTTCGAGGAATCGTCGGAGTTCGTCCCGCTCCTGTTGCTTTCGGCGTTGCCGTTCTTCCTCCTCACGTTCCCGCTGGCGTTGAAGTTCCCGAAGTCGCGTTTCCTGCTCGCGGAGATCAGCCTCGTGACGCATGCGCTCCGCATCGTCCCGCGCCCGCGCGGTCTCCGCCTCTGCGACGCGCCGTTGCCGCTCTGCCTCCGCGGTTCGAGCCTTCGCCTCGGCCTCCACGCGATCCGCTTCGGCCTTGTCCTTGCGACGTTTCGCTCCCTCCGCCTGCTGAAACTGCGCGATGCGTTCTTCGATCTTAACGACCTCCGCCTTCCACAGGACGTACTGAAAAAGAACGCCCCCCAGGGCCAACATGACAGCCACGCTGGCCATGCCGGCAGGGGCCAGCGTGCGTGCTACGTCCTCGCGGCGGAAGTGGTTGAGAAGAAGTTCGGAGACGGCTAGCAGCAGCACACTCGCCAGTGTCAGCCAGTACCAGGCCGTTTTGCCCGTCCTGAGTGCCATCACTAGCATCATTCCCTTGGAATGGTCTTCCCGTATCGCTTCGGCGATCATGAGGGCGGCACGTCGTTCGAGCGGCAGCCCCAAGCAGGCGTGGACCACGAGCATGCCGAAAAGCAGCCCGCACAGGGGCAAGGCAAACCGCAGACGATGACCACCGAGCGGGGCAAAACAGATCAGGCCGAGCAGAGCGAGATTGGCACTCCAGAAAAAGAGAAGGAAAGGCGAGACGCTTCCCAGATAGGAGAGCATCCGCAGTTGCGCGCGGAGTTCATGGTTCTGCATTCCATTGCGGACCTCCCGCACCTCGCGCGTCCAATTTTCTCGTTCGGAGGGTTCCTCCGTAGATGCCATTGCCTCTAGGGCCGGCGGGCCCGACACGCCTCCGTAGACGGCCTGATAGCCCGATTGGGTCGCTCGAAATTCGATCTCCACTTCCTTGTTGATCTTGTTACAGCTCACTTCCGACCAAGGTAAAAAGCCGAACAGGAAGATCGTGACCACCCACGGCGAGGAGAAATAGCGCCAACTTCGTGGCGCGATTGCTTTCTCCGTCGTCTTGTCATCCGGGGCCGAGGCAATGCCCGGCGTGGGAGGAGCCGTCGCGGAAAGGTGGGGAGAAACCGATACTGCAGACTCCTCCGTGGCCAGGATCGTCTTGTGGATGGGCGGGCAAGGCGGTGTCGAGGGGCGTGGAATTTGCAGCCGTTGACCGCAACGAGGGCAATTCAACTTCTGGCCGGCGGAACTGGCCGGCGATTGCATCGACTGGTTGCAGCGGGGGCAACTGTAGCGGATCGCGGCCTCTTCCGGCTTTGCCAGGAGAGTGCGCTGGGGGGCCGACCCCGCCGAGACGGCCTGACTCGAAACCGGGAAGACCTGGCGGCAGTTCGGACAATTCACCAGGCGATTGGCGAGGCTTTCCGGAGCCTGGCAGAGCCGGCGGCAGTGCGGGCAAGTGGCGGCGATCATGTTTGGTCCACCCTCTCGCTCCAGCCAATTCAGAATGTGCTTTTACGGTTTCTTACGAATAATGGATTTTTCCACGCCCTTCTCTTTGCTATTGATGTCGATGGGCGGCTCGCGGTCGATATCTTTGGTGCTTCCTCGTATCTTGCGCCGCTGAAGGGAGGGATCGCCGACCTCCTTGCCGGTTATGCCGGCCAGGGCATAACGCACCGCTTCGCGTTGCGGGTAATCCTCCGACTGAGAACGTTTCGTCAATCCCTCGGCCGGCTTGGCCGGCCGGAGGCGCGTCACGAAATCGAACCGCTGCTCTTCGGGCCAAGGCTTCGCCTCGGGGGTCCGCAGGGTAACGGAGAAATCCTGATGAAGAAACGTGCGATCCGCACGCACGAAATCGCCTGTTTGGCTTGCGTAGTACAGGCGAGGGAGAGGCTCTCCCGGTGTGGGCACAAGCCCTCGCGCCAGGTCGGCGGAGCTTGTTGAGGGGGCGTGGCAGAGCGCGCAGTTGCGCATGTGATTGAGGCGAACTAATTCCATCACAACCGGCTTTTTGGTCTTGGGATGCGGAAAGGGCGCAAGCGGATCGGCTTTATCCAACAGCTCGATCAAGGAAGAATCCGCCCCTTTGGGCTTGAGCAGGCACAAGGCGACGGCGGCATGGTCTGCCACGGGCACCCAGGGATAGCGCAGCCCCTGGAAAAAGACGGGGAGGTAGTGTTGGGGATTGCGCTTTTGCAGCGCGGCCGTCGCGGCCTCGCGTACTTCCGGTGAAAGGTCGAAGATCGCCCTTTGGGCAAGCACTCGGGTGGTGTCTTGATTGTTGACTTTGGCCAATTCACGCACGAGCAGCAGGCGGAGCGGCCGGTCCTCGGTTTGCAGCATTTGCAGCAGGGTCGGCAACGCGCCGCTGAACTTTTCAATGCTATTCTGATCGCACCACTGCCGGAACACTTCCACCTTGTCCTTGGACAAGCCTTGGGGCTGTCGAGCGGGGACGGGGGCGGGTACCGAGACGAATCCCTTGGTGCGCAGCTCCGTGGAGAGCGCTCCCATGACTTTCGCCGCGACGGGGTCCATCTGAGCCTGGATGCCCGAACGCAGCGGCAAACCTTCCCGAACACCCTTTATCACCATGTCCTGGTGCAGCTTGGCCATGAAGGCGGTGCTTCCCAGTAGCTTCTTGGCGCTCTTCACTTCCTCGTCCGGGAACAATCGCACTTCGGGCACGACGGATAACTGCTTCCGCAACTCCTCTTCCTCGTCCGTCAACAGACGCTCTTTCATAGATGGGGGGGCGGAGAAGAGCGATCCGGCGGCGATTGCCAGTAGCGTGCTGGCGGCCGCGAAAAGAGCAACGAGGCTGCGACCACAGATCATGATGTACTTCCTTGGGAGGGGAAAAGGGCCATCGGGCGTCCCCTAGGATACAGGCATCGCTAACGGGATACGACACAAAAGTGAAAAAGAGGATACATCAAGGCAAAGCTGAGTTCCAGCCTGGCAGTCACGAATTGTCTCGGAGCTTCGGGCGATGCTTTCTGGGGCATCGTGCCCCGAAGGGGTCGTCGGCGCCGGGCACCGCAGACGGTTTATCGCACTTTTCCTTATTTTTCGGAGGGAAATCAAATCCCCGATCCGTAGCGGGCGTGACGCCAACACCGTTTCCTCCGGGGATAGCGGCAAAAGGGAGGCATCGGACGCGGGAAGCGCTCCGGTTGCCGGCTCTGTCGCGGGTTTGCCGGGAAAAACGGTCGATCTTTGCCAGCAGCAGACCTATCACCGGGAGGAGCGCTATGAGGACAATACGGAGCGTATCGTTTGTAACGGCCGGTGTGCTCGCCCTGGTGGTGACTCCCGCGACCAGCGTCCGGGCCGGCGTATTCCGCGGCCCGTACGATTTCTCGGTCGGACCCTATCGCGGCGGCCAGGGTTGGAGCTACAACGAATCCTACGGCTACTTCGGCGTCTCTTCGACCACGGAGTATCCGTACTACGCCTTTTACCCCTACACCATTTACACGCCCTACGGCTACGGCCTTCGCAATAACCGTTTCGGCTATTACGGCAACGGCATCTATGGCATGAATCCGGGCTACCTGATGCCGCCCCGGCCGCCGGGCTACTTGCAGTACATGCGAGCGGCGGCCAAGGACGTGGTTTTGCCGCCCATGAATCAGGTCAACTGGCTGGCCGCTGTCATCGAGGTCAAGATGCCGTGCTACGGCGATCTGTGGGTGGACGGCGTGCCGACGGAACAGCTCGGCACGGATCGTCTCTTCACGTCGCCGCCCCTGGACAAGAACGGCGAATACGTCTACGTCCTGCGGGCGCGCTGGCTCGAAAACGGCAAGATCATCGAGCAAACGCAGGACGTGCGCGTCCACTCCGGCGACCGCGTGCAGGTGGTCTTTCCCAAGCCGACTGCTCCGGCGCAGCCGTGAGGACCGCTGTCGCATATCCCCCGAGTTGACTCGCCTTCCTATAATGCCCATAAACAGGCCCGCTCTGGGCGTCCGGGCCGGCCTGGTGGATTCACTTTCGCAGAAAGGCGGCAGGGCATGGCTAGCGCCAATGTGATCGAACTGACGGCGGCGAACTGGGAAAAGGAAGTCGCGCAGAGCGAGAAACCCGTCCTGGTGGACTTCTGGGCCGTGTGGTGCGGTCCGTGCCGGATGCTGGCGCCGACGATCGACAAGATCGCCGACCAATTCGCCGGCAAGGTCAAGGTCGGCAAGCTCAACACCGACGAGGCCCCCGAAATCGCCGTTAAATACGGTATTTCCGCCATCCCCCAAGTCCTGCTCTTCAAGGGCGGCGACGAACCCATCGATAAGCAGATCGGCAATCAGCCGATGGACAACCTCGTCAAGATGATCAACCGCGCCCTCGAATCGTGACCACATAGCCCCCGGCTTGCCGGGGGGGCATTCCCCCGGCAAGCCGGGGGCTATGTGATCGATTTCGTTCAATCATGCAGGGATCGCCGGCCGATAGAGGAGGAGACTCCGTATCGCGCCACTTGAAGGATCTCCTGCATGGAACCCCATCCCCTCTCGCCGCCCGAGCCGTCCGAGGAGCCGCTGCCCGTGGTGCTGGGCGAACTGGTCGTGGAGAACGGCCGGCAGCGCGGCACGCGCCAGGCGTTGACCTCGGAGTTGACGCTGATCGGCCGCGATGCGACCTGCGAGATCCTCCTCAACATCGAGGGCGTCAACCCGCTACACTGCGCCATCGTGTACGGGCCGGACGGGTTTGTGCTGCGCGACCTGGGCAGTGCTTCGGGTACCTTACTCAACGGCGAAGCGGTACAGACCAGCCCCTTGCGGCACGACGACCTTGTCGGCGTCGGGCCGTTTCAGTTCCGCCTCGTACTGCCGTCGTCCGACGAACCGCCCGAACCGCCCCTGAGCGCCGCGTCACTGCGGGCGGAGCGCGTCGCCCTGCGCATCCAGGCAGCGGCGGTGGCCGCCCAGCAAGCGAGCTTGGCCGAGGAAGAGTGCCAACTCCACAAGCGACGCAAGACACTGGAACGGCAAAAAGAACAACTGGCGGCCCATCTCGACGAACGCCGCCAACAGCTTCTCGACCTGCGCGAGCAAGCCAGAAACGATCGCGCCGCCCTCAAGGCCGAGTGCGAGACCGCCGGGCGCCAGCAAGAGGAAGTGCGAGCCGCCCTGGAGAAGGAACGCGCCGAAGTGCGGCAGGAACTCGAACAGATCGGCAAGGAGCGCCGGCGTCTGATCGAGCTGCGCAAACGGCTTAGGAAGCGCTGGCGGAAGCACTGGTTGGGTCACGAGAAGGCGTTGGAGCGGCGCGGACAGGTGCTGGCGGCGGAGCGAGACGGGCTGGAACGGGAAGCGGCGAACCTGCGCCGCGAGCGCGTCCAGTTGACCCAGGCCCAGCTGCGTTTTAACGGCGAGGTGGAACTGGGGCGGCGCAAACTGCAAGAAGAATGGCAACAACTCGGACTGGCGCAGCAGCAGTGGGAAGCGTGTCTGAACCAGGAACATGCGGAACGCGCCATCCGCCTCCGGGAAATGGACCGCCGGGCGGCGGCCCTGACCGCGACCGAACAAGCCCTCGTGCAGCAGAAGCTCCTCGCCGAGCATTGTCATCTGAAACTGCGCAAGGAGGCCGACGGGCTGGAGGCGCGCATCCGCAACCAACGCCAAAAGCTGCTCGAACAGGGCCAGCAGCTCGCGCAAAGTACCCTCATTCCGCGGCCGGACGAAATCTCCCCGCCGATCTCGACGCTGCGCCGGCGCGAGCCGGACGTGCCGGGCGTGCTGGCGCGGCTGGCCGGCGAGCTTGCGGATCAGCGTTTGCATTTGCTCGAACAATGGCAGCGCTTCCTGGCGCTGCACGAAGCCTGGGAGCCGGAACGAGCGGCGGTCCTCACCGAGATCGAGACGGTGGGCCAACTGCTGACGCAGCGCGAGCTGCGGTTGGTCGCCAGGGAGCAGGCGCTGGCGTGGGCGGAGGAGGATCTGCGCCGGCGCCAGGAGGCGCTGTTCGACGTTCGCTGCTCGCTGGAAGCGTGGCAAGCGCGCCTGACCGCCCGCGAGACGTTTCTGGACAACGAACGGGTGATGCTGCTGGCCGACGTGCGGGCGCGCGAGGAACAGGCCGACGCCCAGATGCGGCGAGTGGAAGCGCTGCACCAGCGGCGCGTCCAGCGCAGGAGCCGGGAGTTTGAAGCGCTGCGCTCGGCCCGGCAGCGGCACGAGCAGATGCGGCGCGATTATCTTTTGCTCTGGCAGGAATGTCAGAATCGGCGGGCGGAGTTGATCCGCGCCCAGCGCGATCAGGCGGCCCGGATGATCGTCCTGGAGCAGTTCCGTCAAGAACTGCTCGGCCGCGCCGACGATACGCCGGGAATGGACAAACGAATGGAACGCCTCCAGCGCCGCAACCTGGCGCGTCTTCAGGCCGAGGAGCGCGATCTGGTTCGTGATCGCAAAGCGCTTGCCGCCGAGACGCAACGGCTCGACGAACGCGCGCCGGCTCGACGAGGACGATGAAGCGCTGGCCGCCCAACGCGAAGCCTGGACGCGGCAGGTGGCCGAGGCGGAGGAACGACGGACGGCCTCCGACGCCCTCGAACAGCACCGCGCTCAAGAACTGCGGCACTGGAAACTGGTCCACGAACAGGACGAGCGCCAACTCCATGCGCTGCGCGAGGAAGTCGAACGCATCGCCCGCTTGCTCCTGGACGAAGCGGAACCGGCACCGCCGGCCAACCAGGCTGCGTAAGCTGCCGGGTGGTTTTGTAGGGTGGGTCGAGGTACGAGGCCCACCGGAGCCTATTGGAGCGTGCCGATGACCTCGCGGACGCTGCTGGCCCCGAGCTGGGCCAGAGCCTCGGGCAGTTGCCCGGCCATCCGCGCCGACGCCGTCGGATCGTAGAAATTCACCGTGCCGAACTGCACGGCGCTGGCGCCGGCGACCAGGAACTCCATCACGTCGTCAACGGTGGCGATGCCGCCGATGCCGATGATCGGCACGCGCACCTGCCGGGCGACCTGCCAGACCAGGCGCAGGGCCAACGGCTTGATGGCCGGCCCGCTCAGGCCGCCGGTGACGTTGCCGAGGATCGGCCGGCGTCGCCGCCAGTCGATCGCCATGCCCACGAAGGTGTTGACCAGCGACAGCGCATCCGCCCCCGCCTCGGCGGCGGCCCGCGCGATCGGTACGATGTTCGTCACGTTGGGCGTCAGCTTGGCCACGATCGGCAGCGGGCAGACGGCGCGGACGCGCTCGACGACGCGGCGCGTTATTGCCGGGTCGATGGCGAAGTCGATGCCGCCGGCAACGTTGGGACACGACAGGTTCAGCTCGATCCCCGCCAGCCCTTCCTCACGGCCGAGCATCGCCGCCATGTCCACGAAATCGTCTTCGTTCTCGCCGGCGATGTTGGCGAGGACGGCCGTCGGCAGGGTGCGCAGGTACGGCAGGTGATGAGGCAGGAAATGCTCGATGCCGTCGTTGTCCAGGCCGATGGCGTTGAGCATCCCCGACGCGGTCTCGACGGTGCGCGGCGGCGCGTTGCCGGCCCGCGGGTGGCGCGTGACGGTCTTGGGAATGATGCCGCCGAGTTTGGCGAAGTCCACGACGCCGGCCATCTCCCGCGCGTAGCCGAACGTGCCCGAGGCGACGAGGATCGGGTTCTTCAGATGCAGCCGGCCCAGCGTGACGGAAAGGTCGATCATGAATCGGTGAGCCATCCGGCGACCGGGTAGGCGAAATCAGCCGTTGGTCCATCTCCTTAGAGCGAGCGGAAAGCATTGTGGCGGCACGCTGCTAGCGTGCCTGAAAACCGGCACGCTAGCAGCGTGCCGCCACAGGTCTTCCGTCAACTCTTATTGTAAGGAATTCAAACGCGGCCGGTTCGCCGCCGTGTGCGTCCCGATCACCAATCGCTGCCCAGGAGGTCGCCGCCCGAGGGCGTGAAGGCGAACCACCAGGTGGTGATGGAAATGCCCTGGGCGACCGTGCGGACGCTGCCGTCGGCCAAGCCGACCTGGATTCCGCCGGTGTGCGCGGATGACGCGCGCGTCCAATCGCAGGCCGCCCCGGTGCCCATGAACGGGTTGGGACGCATCAGGAACATCGCGCCGGGATTGGGGCCGTAGCACTGCGAGTTGTATTTGACGTAATCGGGGGCCATGATCGCCGGCCACCAGGATTGGCCGGAATTGAAGCTCGAATGCGCCGACATGGTACCGCCGCCCGTCGCCTTGAGGGGCGGAAATTCACAGCGAGCGTATTTCTCGGTGAACAGGACGGTGTTGCTCGTGCCGTCGGTGAAGGACGCCGGGATGCGGTTGGTGCCGAACCAGCTCCAACTCGGCGTCGGATAAATTGCCCCCCCCGATCCGAAGGCGAAAAAGTTGCAGCCGTAGGACGAGCCGCCCTCGGCCATCCCGAACGGCCGGCCGTCGGACATGCTGGGATCCGACGGACACTGGTAAGTCTTGATGGGCGTGGAATAGACCGCCGTGACGAGACTGGGCATGAACGCATTCACGCCTTTGTAGGTGGTAAACGAGGCGTTGTAGAGGTTTTGCTGTTCGATATAGGGCAGCAAATGGACGAGCACGGAGCCATAGCCGGCGTTGGTCTGAGGGGCGTTCGTGACGCTGGGAAACCAGCCGTAAACGGGCGGCAACTTCTGGTTGACATCGTTGCAATTGTGCGTCGCCAGGCCGAGCTGCTTGAGATTGTTGGTGCACTGGGCGCGGGCGGCGGCCTCGCGCACTTTCTGAACTGCGGGCAAAAGCAGGCCGATCAAGATGGCGATGATGGCGATCACCACCAACAGCTCGATCAGCGTGAAGCCGTGACGCGACCGGCGTGCGTGTCTGGAGAGTTTCATGGCTGCGAGGTCTCCCGAAAAAGATTGGACAAAGAAAGGAAGCGAAAAGTTTATCCATCGGAGGCTTTGGCCCGCTTTTTCTTCCAGGCCGGGTATTCTTCCTCCAGGAGTTTCCGTGGCCAGTAGCCCAGCCAGGCGTAGCCGTTGCGCCGCTCGTACCCGATGGCCGCGAGGTCGTGCTTCATCACGCCGTCGCGGTCGGCGAAGATCGGCCGGTTCGTGCCGATCTCGTAAAAGCGCGCCCACATCGGCGGGGCCGACGGGTCCGCGACGACGACCTTGTTTCTGCCGGTCGGCGACTTGCCATCCTTCTCCAGGACGACGCGGATGCCCTTGAGCTTGGCGGACTCGAACCACGCCACCGCCCCTTCCACCGCCCTTTCGACTTCCAGACTCGGCCGTTGCAAACTCATCAGCAGCCGCACCACCCCTACCGACTCGGCACCGCTGAGGCTGGCCAGCTCAAAAGTGCGAGCTGGCCGGGGCTGGTAATCCGTCTCGTCGTGCTGGGCGCACCAGGCGGTGAGCCGGCCGTCTACGCGTATCTGACAGTGCAGGATGCAGCGGATGCCGCGCTCGAAAGCGGTTCGGGCGGCCTCGCGTCGGCCGGCCCCGAGGAACGAGTACAGGTCCGACGTGTAGGTCTCGCGCAGAAACAGCATCAAGCGAACCATTGCGTCGTCGTTGAACGTGATGTACCGATGATAGGTCCGCGGCGGCGCGGGATCGAATTGCGGCCAGCCGCCGTTGGCATACTGCGCCTTGAGGATGTAGTCGATCCCCTTCGCGACGGCGGCGCGGCAGCGCTCGTCGCCAGCGGCCTTGTGGACACGGGCCAGGAAACGCAGCTCATCCGTCGTCGCGCCGTTATCGAAGGTGGGCTTGAGTTCCCTGCGGTCACCGCGATACGGGGCGGCGGTGGTGTCGATGTTCTTGGGCCAGCCGCCGCGTTCCGCCTGGTAAGTCAGAATGTTTTCGACAATCCGCTTGGCTTCCGGCCCGGCGAACCAGGCGTCCGGCTTCTGCAAATATCGTCGTGGCCCACCCGTCGCGGCAGAGCAGACAGACGCCAAAAGCAAGAGCATCCCCGGAGCCAGAGTTGGTGCCGCGCGGAGTTTGGCGAAGGGCGGTATCATTCCGCGAGTCTCCCCTCATCCTTGGCGAAGTCTGGAATGTCAGCTCGGTTTTGCTTCCGGAAAGATTCCCGGCCTGACCGCCGGAAGTGCCAGAGAAAAACGTGGGTTGCCGTTGCGCAAAAGGAGGGGATGTGTACGTTCGTTCTGGTATCAGAGAACCAACTTCTCGCCGTCCCGCACCTGGCGCACTTTCTCCACGATCTCATCACCGCCACCGTTGTAGACGAGTTGGCCGAGGGCGTGCAGATTCACTAGGTCGATGTCGGAATTTCCTTTCACCATGCGGATGAAATCACCGGCATCGAAATGCTTTTTGTCCTCGCTGCGGGTCAGGCTAATCATGGCGGAAAACTTCATCGCCAAGGCCATTTCGAGCGACGGAACAAGGTAGGTCTGGCCGCCCGACTTGACCGAGTGCGTGTGCTTGAGCGCGTCGCGGTACAGCGGTTGATTCGGCTTCATGATGTCGATAACGATGGTTCCCGTTTCTGGGTCGCGCAACCGCGTCACGACCTCATGATCTTCCTCTTGCAAATGAGGGAACGCTTCCAGCAAAGCCCGCACAGCTTTCTTGTGGCCGCGGGCACCAACGAGAACATCCACGTCATTGGTAGCGCGCGGTTCTCGCGTCCAGCCGCCCAAGCCATGCACCCCCACAAGCATGAATTTCACGCGCACCGCGTTGAGGACGCGGATCACATCGAGCGGAGCAATGAGGTTGGGCACGTACAGCTCCGAGAGGGCCGAGGAAGTGGCCAGGCTTTGGACGTGGATGTCGCGTTCTTTGACTGGCATGGCCGGGCCTCATCGAGTTCACAGCGAGTGGGATTATCCGCCGGGTCGGATGCCAGTTTCGCACTCCTCAGAATGTCGTTCGCTAGGATCGCTCAAGCGCAGCGGCCTGCTCGGCTGCAATCGTACATCAAAAGCGTTGCGTCGCGCGTTGTACCACGCAACCGCCAACACGACGACCGCACCGAGAACCAGTCCGCAAATAAGCCCCTGCGAGATTCCCAGGCCAACGCCCCCAGCCACCGGATCAAACCACGGTTCGCGGCCGCTGCTGAAGACCCCACGGAAATAACCGGGCACAGTTACAGCCAAGGCGTAGCCGATCAGACCCCCGCCGAGCGCAAAGGCGAATCCGCCCAGAATAATGATCAGGAATCCTCTGGCAACCGTCATGGCCCGAACTCCGCAAGCTTTCGGGTTCACTCTGTTGAACAAGCTCAGGAACGGAGGAGAGGGCTTTCAGACAAATACACCTCGATCCTTGCCTTTTCGGACAGCGGCAACGAAGCGCTCCTTTCGCTTGGCAAACTCCCGCATCCGCTTCAGCGATTCTTCGGCCGAAAGTTTCTTCCTCTCTGCTCTTTCGCCTGGGAGGTTCTTTGTCTTCTTGCCCTTGGCCATGACATGCCGTCCTTCGTTTCTCAAAACTTCACGGTTCCTCCAAATAAGTATACCCCTCCATCCCCGACTCATAAAAGCGTAGAAGCTGCCGCGATTCGGTCAGCGAAATCCGGCCCGTGCGCACGGCCCGCTCGACATCTTTCCGCAAACGAGCCGTCAACTCGTCGGCGGAGTATTGCACGTAGGCCAGCACCTCGCGCACCGTGTCGCCCTTGATGACCGTATCGACGTTCACCTCGCCGTTGTCGTCGAGGCTGACGTGGACCGCGTTGGTGTCGCCGAACAGGTTGTGCAGGTCGCCGAGGATCTCCTGGTACGCGCCCAGCAGAAACGCGCCCAGGTAATACGGTTCGCCGTTGAACGGATGCAGTTGCAGCGTGTTGCGCACGTCGCGCAGGTCGATGAACTGGTCGATCTTGCCGTCCGAATCGCAGGTGATATCGCCCAGCACCGCCCGGCGGCTGGGCACCTCGTTGAGACGATGAATCGGCATGATCGGGAAGAGTTGCTTGATCGCCCAGCTATCCGGCATCGACTGGAAGATGGAGAAGTTGCAGAAGTAGGTGTCCGACAGCATCGCCTCCAGGCCCTGCAATTCCTCCGGCACGTAATCCATCTCGCGGACGATCTTGAGTAGCTTGCTGCACACCGCCCAGAAGAGGCGCTCCGTCAGGGCGCGCATCTCGATGTCGAGTCCGCCGAGGTTGAACAGATCGAGCGATTCATCGACGGCCTGCACCGCGTCGTGATAGCTCTCGAGAATGTTCTTCTTCTTCAGGTCTCGGTAGATGCCGAACAGGTCGCTGACCTGCTGCGGGGCATCGACGGGAATTTCCGGCGGCACCTCGTAGCGGTCGAAGTTGGACACGCCCAGCACATCGAAGACGAGCAGGCTGTGATAGGCGACGACGGCCCGGCCCGATTCCGAGACGATGGTGGGGTGCGGCACGCCGGCCTCGTCGCAGACGCCCTTGATGCGGAAGACCACGTCGTTGGCGTACTCTTGCAGCGTGTAGTTGACCGACGACTCGAAATCGGTCTGCGAGCCGTCGTAGTCGATGCCCAGCCCGCCGCCCACATCGAGGAAGCGCACGCCAGCCCCGACGCGATGCAGCTCGACGTAGACGCGGGCCGCCTCGGTGAGGGCGCTCTTGATGCTGCGAATGTTGGTGATCTGGCTGCCCAGATGGAAGTGGACCAGCTGCAAGCAGTCGGCCATGTCGCGTTGCTTAAGGTACTCGACCGCTTCGAGCACTTCGGTCAGAGTCAAACCGAACTTGGAGCGGTAGCCGGCGCTGGAGCGCCAGCGGCCGGCCCCGCGCGCGGCCAGCTTGACGCGCACGCCCAGGGCCGGCCGAACTTCCAGCTCCTCGGCGTGACGGCAAATCGCTTCCAGCTCGGTGAACTTCTCCACGACGGGAATGATCTGTTTGCCGATCTTGCGGGCCAACATGCTCATGCGGATGAACTCGTCATCCTTGAAGCCGTTGCAGATGATCGGCGTGTCCAGACCGTTGGTCAGGGCGAGGACGGCCAGCAGTTCCGGCTTGGAGCCGGCTTCCAGGCCGAAGTGGTACGGCTTGCCGAAATCGAGGATCTCCTCGACGACGTGGCGCTGCTGGTTGACCTTGATGGGGTAGACGCAGCAGTAGCCGCCCTGGAACTCGAACTCCTCGATGGCGCGGCGGAATGCGTCGTGGATCTCGCCGACGCGGTGGCGGAGGATGTCGGTGAAGCGGAGCAGGATCGGCAGCTGGATGCCACGCGCCTGCAACTGATCGACCAACTCCTTGAGGTCGATCGACTCCTCGAGGCGTTTGTTGGGCATGACGGTGACGTGGCCCGCCTTGCTGATGCCGAAGTAACCTTTTCCCCAGTTGCGGACGCCGTAAGTCTCGACGGCATCCACGATCTTCCATTTGTCTAATAGTTCCTGCTCAGCGCCTTTCGGCATCAGTGGGGTCTCCCGGGTTTGGCGAAGTTAGGGCAACCGGAAAAGCGACGGCGACGGTGAGGATGCACGGAGTTTACCGCGCGGGGAAGAATGGCCGTTAACACGGTAGACGGGTAAGCATCGTTTTCGCCCCTTGTTGGCCTCGCGGGTGGTGTTATCCTGTCTGGGGGTGCCGCGAAACTCCTTGTGCCGAAAAGGGTTCAACCCTATCATCATGTATAGGCTATATTCCTTGCCGTCAAGGACATTTCCCGGCCAAAATCACGAGCGTGTCGGCGTGGAACAGGACCGTTCCGCGAAACCGTTGTTTTCCCACTCGTCCGCGCCCGCCCGGAGGGGGAATCATGATGAGCAGTGCCGGCGAGGCCGCCAATCAGCACCTGGTCGATCAGCTGATTGCCCGCGGGGCGCTCTGGTCGCGGCCGGTGATCGAAGCGTTCCGGGCGACGCCGCGGCATCGGTTTCTCGACCGCGTTTGGCACTACCAGCGCCAGCAGGGCGGCTGGCGCGAGGTCCGTACCCACGCGCCCGGCCGGCACGAGCTGCGCCTGCTCTACGCAGACCGCGCCCTCACCACGCGCCTGAGCGAGCCGGGACCCGATCGAGAGTCGGTCCCGATCAGCTCTTCCAGCCAGCCGTCGCTCATGGCCGAGATGCTCGAAGACCTGCGGCTGTCGCCTGGACTGCGGACGCTGGAGATCGGCGCCGGCACCGGCTACAACGCCGCCCTCTTGGCGCATGTGGTCGGCCGGGTGTTGTCGCTGGAAGTCGATCGCCGAGTTTTGGCCGAGGCGAGCCAGCATTTGCAGGCGTTTCCGGATCGCCATGTGGAATTGCTGCATGGCGATGGCCGGGTCGGCTGCCCGGAGGAAGCGCCGTTCGATCGCATCCTCGTGACCGCGGCGGCGGCCGACCTGGAACCGGCCTGGCTGGAGCAGTTGGCCGACGACGGCTTGCTCCTGGTGCCGCTCGACCTGGCGCCGGGCCTGGCGTATCTGGTGCGCGGCACCGCTCGCTCTGGAACCTTCGAGGGCCGGCTCATCCGGCCTGCTTATTTCATGCCCCTGCGCGGCGAAGAGGAAGAAGGGCGCGACAATGCTCCGATCTCTTCGGGACTTTTGCCCGCTCCCGATCCGCTGCCGGCGGTGACGGCTCCGTGGGCCGACTGGGCCGAGCGCAAGCTCTCTTCCTCCGGGCCGGGACTGCTGCCCTCGCTGGCGTTCCTCGGCTGGCTGCACGGTTACACGATCGGCTACCAGGCACTGGCGGACGGCCGGGCGGTCTACGGCGTCGGCGATCTGGTCCACGGACACGCCTGCTGGCTGGGTTTGCGCGAGTGGCGCGTCACGGGTACGGCCGGCCGCGATCTCGGCACTCGGCTGTGGCACGACTTCCTCGACGCGGGCGGTCCCTGGCCCACCGAGTTCCGTCTCCGCGCCGCCTCGCTCGACACGCCGCTTGCGGAGGACGACGGGGCGGCGGAGGGCGTGTTCGTTCGCCAGGGGCCGCGCTGCCGGCAGGTGTGGACACTGAGTGCGAAACGCGAACGGAACACATAGCCCCCGGCTTGCCGGGGGAAATCACCCCCCGGCAAGCCGGGGGCTATGTGGAATTGGATTGTGGCACTCCCCTCTACCCCACCGTATAATGATCTCTCCAAGAGCGCGGGGCAGGACTCGAAAAATCGTTGGACATGCCGGAGACGACCGCTACGCTGGGGAGTGCGCCCCGCCCCAGCAATCACGGAGAAGACAGCCGATGCCGAGCCCCTTTCCAGGTATGGACCCCTACCTCGAAGACGAGGCCGTGTGGCCGTTGTTCCATCATCAGCTCGTCATGTGCCTGTATCAAATCCTGCTGCCCGGCCTGGTCGATCGCTACCGCGCTCGCGTCAACCAGCGCCACTACGTCACCGAACAAGCGCTGTTCACCTCGGTCGTGCGCGAGGAGCACCACGAGGACTACATCGAGATCCGCCAGCGCAGCGACGGCCGGCTGGTCACGCTCGTCGATGTGGTCAGCCCGGCCAACAAGCTGACGACGGCCGGGCGCTCGGCCTACCTCGACAAACGCCGCGAGGGCAAGAACGCCAACGCCAACCTCGTCGAACTCGATCTCGTGCTGCAAGGCCAACCGACCCTGGAGTATTCGCGCGACGGTCTGCCCGACTGGGACTATGCCGTGACCGTGACGCGCTCGACCCAGCCGGAGCGCTACGAGATTTACACCGCCACGCTGCAAAAGCCGCTGCCGCGCTTCCGTCTGCCCTTGGCCTCCGACGATCGCGACACGGTGCTCGATTTGCGCATCGCCTTCACGCGCAGCTACGACCAGGGCGGCTTCGCTTCCAAGATCGACTACGGCCGCGACCCGGCCATGCCGCTCAATACCGAGGATCGCCAGTGGCTTGAGGAAGTGCTTCGCCAGCAGAAGCTGCGTTGAACCTCCGCCCGGCGCTCCTCTTATCTCGACGAGGAGGGAAACCGACATGATTCGCACCGTGGGAGGGATGCTGGTGCTGCTGGCGCTGGTGCCGGCGCTCCAGTCCCGAGACAAGGCCGACAAGCCGGCGACGCCCGCCGAAGAGTACAAGGCCATCGTGGCCGAGTACGACAAGGCCCTCGCGGATTTCCGCAAGGCCGTCACCGACGCCAAACCGCAGGACCGGCAGAAGGTCATGCGGGAAAAACAGCCCAAGCTGGACGAGTACGTGACGCGCTTGCAGAAATTGGCGGAAAAGCACCCGAAAGCTCCCGCCGCGGTGGACGCCCTGATCTGGGTGGCCGGGCATACTTCTCCGAGGGACACCGATCCGAAGAGTCCGCACGTCAAGGCCATGACGATGCTAACGCGCGACCACGTCCGCAGCGACAAACTGCGTCCATTCATCCAGAGAATGCGATCAAACCTCGGCGAATCGGAGCCGAAGTTCCTCCGCGCCGTGATCGAGAAAAACCCCTCCCGCGAGATTCAGGGCGAAGCCTCCCTGGTGCTGGCCCAGCAGGCGGCATTCCGCCTCCGGTTGGCGGAGGATCTCAAAGAAGATCCGGAACAAGCGAAGCGATATGAATCCGCCTTTGGCAAGAAATTCGTCGAGGGACTGGCCGATCCGGATAAACTGCGCAAGGAGGCCCTGAATCGCTACGAACAGTTGGCCAAGGATTATGGTGACCTTCCGGACGGCACGGGAGGCACCATGAAGCAATCGGCCGAGACTATATTGGACGGCCTCCGCCATCCCATCGTGGTCGGCAAGCCGGCGCCGGAGATCGAGGGCGAGGACATCGACGGCAAAAAGTTCAAGCTGAGCGATTATCGCGGCAAGGTGGTGTTGCTCGATTTCTGGGGGAATTGGTGACCGCCTTGCCGGGCCATGTACCCGCACGAGCGGTCGCTCGTCAAACGAATGGAGAGCAAGCCCTTCGCCCTGGTCGGCGTCAACAGCGATCGGGACCGCGCCGATCTCAAGAAGGCGATGGAAAAAGAAAAGATCACCTGGCGTTCGTTCTGGAACGGCGGCAGCACGCAAGGTCCGATCTCGACTGCGCTGGGCGATCCGCGGTTGGCCGACGCTGTATGTGATCGACCACAAGGGCGTCCTCCGCGCCAAGTACCTCGGCTCGCCGGGCGAGAAGGTGCTGGATGAAAAACTGGACGAACTCGTCAAGGAAGCCGAGGGCGGCAAAAAAGCGGCCCGAAAGTAATCAACGGCTTGTTTAGCGACGCTTCGCAGAAGCGTTTGGAAGAACGCTTCTGCGAAGCGTCGCTAAACAGCAGACTTTTCGGATAGAACCCCTTCTCGACCAGCACATCTTTGGGATGGCCCTGCTTCACGATCGGCCCCGCTCGCTGGCGCTCGCGGCTGGTAATGTCCTCGTACCAGCCGCGAGCGCCAGCGAGCGGAATAGAGTCCGCGGTATGAAACTTGCCTTGTAAATTCGACGAGCAGCCGACTCGCCTCGGCCGTCCTTTCCTTTCAAGGAGTTTCCCGATGTCATCCACTGTTACCGCTCCCCGCCGGTGGGCACGCCGGCCGCTGGGACGCCGGCCCCGCGGGGGCAGCCACGTCAACGTCGGCGACACCGAACGCATCCTGTCCTTCCTCGGCGGCGGCGCCCTGGGACTGTTCGGCCTCAGTCGCGGCTCGCTCGGCGGCCTCGCCCTGGCGGCCATGGGCGGATCGCTGGTCTATCGCGGCGCGAGCGGCCATTGCTCCCTCTACCAAACGCTGGACATCAGCACTGCCCAGAAGTTGGGGCCGGCCAGCAGCATCGCCGCCGGACACGGCGTCAAGGTCGAGGAAAGCATCCTCATCAACCGCGACCCGGCCGTTCTGTACGCCTTCTGGCGCAACCTGGAAAACGTCGGCCGATTCATGCAACACCTGGAGCGCGTCGAGGTGCGCGACGACCGGCGCTCGCACTGGGTGGCGCGCGGCCCAATGGGGATGAAGTTCGAGTGGGAAGCGCAAGTCATTAACGAGCGCGAAAACGAACTGATTGCCTGGCGCTCGGTGGACGACAGCCAGGTGGACACGGCAGGCTCGGTGCATTTCCGCGTGATGCCGCACGGCCGGGGGACCGAGGTGCGCGTCGTCCTCAAATACGACGCTCATTCCGCCCAACTGGCGGCGCCCCTGGCCCGGCTGCTGGGCGATTCGCCGCGCCAGCACATCCACGAAGACCTGCGGCGCTTCAAGCAAGTCATGGAGGCCGGCGAGGTCGCCACGACCGGCGGACAACCCCGCGGACACTGCGGCTAACCCATACACGCACTACTAGCCCGCAGCGCCAGCAAGGGTCCTTGCCTCCCTTGCTGGCGCTGCGGGCTGGTAAGAGAGAAAAAATCAAGGGAGAAATAGACCATGAAAGCTGTCTGCTGGTGCGGCACCGGGTCGATGCACGTCGAGGAAGTCCCCCAACCGCGCATCCTCAACCCGCACGACGCCGTCGTGCGCATCACCCTGACCGCCATTTGCGGTTCGGACCTGCATCTGTACGACGGGTTCATCCCGACCATGCAAAAGGGCGATATCGTCGGCCACGAGTTCATGGGCGAGGTGGTCGAGGTCGGCAAGGAGGTCAAGAACCTCCGCGCCGGCGACCGCGTGGTTGTGCCGTTCACCATCTCCTGCGGCCGATGCTTCTTCTGTCAACGGCAGATGTTCTCCTTGTGCGACAACACCAACCCCAACGCCTGGATCGCCGAGAAACTGTACGGCTACTCCGGCGCGGCCCTATTCGGTTACTCACATATGCTGGGCGGATACGCCGGTGGCCAGGCCGAGTATGCCCGCGTCCCGTTCGCCGACATCGGGCCGATCAAGGTGCCGGAACATCTGACCGATGAGCAGGTGCTGTTTCTGTCCGACATCCTTCCCACCGCCTATCAGGCCGCGGAAAACTGTGGCATTCAGGAAGGCGACACGATCGCCATCTGGGGCTGCGGGCCGGTCGGCCTTCTGGCCATCAAGTGCGCCTACATGCTCGGCGCCGAGCGCGTCATCGCCATCGACCGTTTCCCCGAACGGCTGCGCATGGCCCACGACAAGGCGGGCGCCGAAACGATCGACTACGCGGCGACCGACGTGAGCGACGCGCTGACGGACATGACCGGCGGACGGGGACCGGATGCGTGCATCGACGCCGTCGGACTGGAAGCGCACGGCGCCGGCATCCTCGGATGGTACGACCGCATCAAGACGGCCACGATGCAGGAGACCGATCGCGCCTACGTCTTGCGCCAGGCCATTCAGGCTTGCCGCAAGGGCGGCACGGTTTCCATTCCGGGCGTGTACGGCGGCCTGATCGACAAGATGCCGATGGGGTCCGCGTTCGGCAAGGGACTCACCTTCCGCATGGGACAAACGCACGTCCCGCGCTACATGCAACTCTTGCTGGATCGCATCGCCAACGGCGACATCGACCCGTCCTTCATCATCACCCATCGCAGCCGGCTCGACGACGCGCCCGGCCTCTACCGGATATTCCGCGACAAGCAGGACGAATGTATCAAGGTCGTGCTGCGACCCTGATACACGCACCCGGAGGTCGTGTCCGCTCCGAGCCTGAAGCGTAAGCGAAGGGACATTCCTTCGCTTACGCTTCAGGCTCGGAATCGCCGTTTGCAACGTCGTTCTCAAGAGTGAGCAGACCTCTTTCCTTTCTATTATCCCCGCGAACCGCTTCTCCGGCGTCTCAGAGCTTCTCTTCCGCGCGACAGGGCGTATTGCTCCAGCCCATGTATATGGATGCGTTTCAGGCTCATTTTCGGCCGTGAAATCAAAGGTAGATCCTCTTGGTTGACGCCGGAGTCGTGTCCTGGACGGCACATATTTTGCCCATTTTCTTCAATTCTCCCACTTCGGAGAGATGTATCAGAAGACGCCCGAGGTCCCTGCAAAGGAGGGTTGGAATGTACAGCATGGTGTTGTTGGCCGCCCTGACGACGGGAACGGATTTGCCGGACTGCCATGGACGCGGCGGGCGCGGCGGCGGCGGCTACGGTGGGATGGGTTATGGCTACGGCGGCGGCTACGGCGGCGGCTACGGCGGCTACGCGAGTGGCTACGGCTATGGCCAGGGCGGGTACGCCTGGAATGGGGGGTACGGTAACTACAACAATTGGGGCACCCCTCTGACCGGCTATACCTATAATCCCACGTCGTTGCCGTACAACTACAACAACGGCGTCGGTATGTACCAGGGCAACAACGCCCTGGGCTACAACAACGGCAGGCCCCTCTATTGGGGCAACACATGGGGCAACACGAACACTCTCAATCCGGGAGCGATGCAGTCGTACTACTTTACGCCTGGCATGAACACGAACATGGGCGCCCAGGCGAACGAAGCGACCATCATCGTTAACCTGCCCGCCGACGCCACTCTCACCGTGGATGGCGAGCGGACCCAATCCACCTCGGGCACACGCGTGTTTATCTCACCGGCGCTGCAACAGGGTAAGACCTATCAATACACCCTGCGCGCCGAAATAAACCGCGACGGGCGAAACCAGTCCACCAGCAGGACCGTGGACGTTCAGCCCGGCAGGACCACCCATGTCACCATCGACTTCTCCAGTCTCAATCAGGGGAGCGAACGGCTCAACTCGCCGAATTCCGGAAATCGGAATCCCGGCGGGACCGGCATCGACTAAGCGATGAGCCGTCTCTCAAGCGAGCGCGAAGGGGAGATCCGAACGGATCTCCCCTTTGTGTTTGTTTGCCTTCAACAGGACCATATTACGAGGGCACGACGACTGAAACCGCGCGGGTCACGCCGGTGGCTTCTCCAACAGGAAGGAGCCGATCACCAGGGCGTCCAGCGGCGAGGTCCAGAAGCACTCCACGGCGTCGCGCGGCGTGCAGACGATCGGTTCGCCGCGCGGGTTGAATGACGTATTCACCAGCACCGGCACTCCAGTACGGGCCTGGAACGCCTTGAGCAAATCGTAGAAGCGCGGACACTGGTCATGGTTGATCGTCTGAATGCGCGCCGTCCCGTCCACATGGCGCACGGCCGGGATGCGCTTGGCCTTGTCCGGCTGCACGTCGTGGACGAAGAGCATGAACGGCGCCACACCCGCGCCGACGAACCAGTTGCCGGCCTCCTCCTCCAGCACCACCGGGGCGACCGGCCGAAAGTCCTCGCGGTCCTTGATCTCGTTGAGGCGGGTTTGCATGTCGGGGTGGATCGGCGAGGCGAGGATCGAACGGGCCCCCAACGCGCGGGGACCGAACTCCATGCGGCCCTGAAACCAGCCGATGATCTTGTCGCGGGCCAGGATCTCGGCCGTCTCCTCGGGCACTTTTTTGAGCTGGCGGAACGGGACCTTCGTCCAGCGCAGAAATTCCTCGATCTCGGCGTCGTTGTAGGCCGGGCCGAGGAAGGCGTGATTCATGACGTAGGTGCGTTCCTGGGAGCCGCGTTCCAGGGCGTCGATCCACAGGGCGGCGCCCAGCGCGGTGCCGGCGTCGCCGGCGGCCGGCTGCACCCAGATGCGGTGAAACGGGCCGTGATCGCGCAGCCGGGTGTTCATGTAGCAGTTGAGGGCCACGTCGCCGGCCAAGCACAGATCGTCCTCCTTGGACTGTTCGCGCAGCCAGCGGGCCAGCTCCAGCACCGTCTCTTCGAGCACGACCTGGAGCGAGGCGGCGATATCGTAATGCCGCTGCTCGAGTTCTCCGCCGCGCATCCGCGGCGGGCCGAAACGCTCCGCCAGGCGCAGCGGTTCGATGGTGTACTGTCCCTTCTCGCCCAGACGAACGATGTCGCGGAATTCCTTGAGAAAATTCGGTTTGCCGAACGACGCCAGGGCCATCACCTTGTACTCGTCGCACGAGTGCAAGAAGCCGAGGTAGCCGGTGACGGTTTCGCAGAGCAAACCGAGCGAGTGCGGCAGGCACACCTGGCCGAGCCATTCGAGCCGGTTACCGGAGCCGGTGGCGTAGCCGGTCGTCGCCTTCTCGCCGCGGCCATCGAGCGTGAGGACGGCGGCGTGAGGAAACGGCGAGGCGTGAAAAGCGCTGGCCGCGTGCGCCAGGGGATGCGGGACGTAATGCCAACGGTAGTGGGCGTCGTCGTGGCGAACGCCGCGGAAGCGGCCCTGTATATGATGCGGTGCGCCGTCGGTGAGATGGCCCGGCGCGTTGGTCATCGACGCCAGAAACAGCGGATCCCACGCCGTATCAAACCCCTCCGGAGGAGACCGCGTACCGGGCTGCAGGGGGATCGAAACGCAGTCGCCGCAGTCGCCCGGCAGCAGCAAATGTGGGTCGAACGAGTAGGCGACGTGATGGATGTCCTTGAGCGAAATTCCGGCCTGACGTAGACAAAAGTCGATGGCGTGAAAGGGCAGTTCCCAGGTGGAAAACGGCACGGGACGTTTGCCGTGTTTGATGTGCGTGAAGCGCTCTTCCTCCGCGGCCGCCACCACGCGCCCGTCGGCGACAAGGCAGGCGGCGGGGTCGTGGAAGGCGGCGTTGATACCGAGGGTGTACATGACGGTCTCCGTTTCAGGTTTGCCGTCCGTGGTTCCACATAGCCCCCGGCTTGCCGGGGGTGTTTGGTTTTCCCCCGGCAAGCCGGGGGCTATGTGGAACTGCCAGGGGAGAAAGCAAAGTCAGTGCCACTGCTTCCGTCAAACGGACAGAAGAAGGAAACATCCGGATCGGAGTTTGAAGAGGAGTGCCTGGCACGGCAGATGCGTTAGAAGTTGTTGGCGTCCAAGTGGGTGCTATCCGAACGGGAACGATTATTGATGATCCCGAATTCCCTGCTGGAATTGGAAGCGAAGGAGCCGAAATCGGACCTCCTCCGCGTGGTCGTGGAAACCCCCAAGGGAAGCCGCAATAAATTCAAGTATGATGAGAAGCTGGGGATATTCACTTTGCACAAAGTGCTGCCCTTGGGGGCCTTTTTTCCCTATGATTTCGGCTTTGTTCCCTCGACGCGCGGCGACGACGGCGATCCTCTCGACGTGCTTGTTGTGATGGATGAGCCGGCGTTTCCCGGCTGCGTCGTGCCGGCGCGATTACTCGGCGTTATCGAGGCCAAGCAAACCGCCAAGGGCAAGACCACGCGCAACGACCGGCTGATTGCCGTGCTCGAAACGCCGGTCAATCCGCCGGAGGTCCGTTCGCTGGAGGAATGGAGCAAAACTCGCCTGGACGAGCTTGAGCATTTCTTCATCTCTTATAACGAGATGGAGGGCCGGCAGTTCAAGCCGATCGGCCGTCAGGGGCCGAAACGAGCGCTGGAATTGCTCGACGAAGGAATACGTCGATTTCAGGAAAAGAAGGATTGAAGTCGTTTCGTCCTTCCCGTGAGCACATCGTTACCCAAGAGGGAACACGCTCGTGGCGTCAGCGAATGTTTCTTTCAGGTGGTCGGAACCTGGGCGGGGGTCAGTCCCTTGTTGGCCGGGCCGACAATGACTTCGCCGGTACAGGCGAAGCGCGAGCCGTGGCAGGGGCAATCCCACGTCTTCTCCGACGGGTTCCAGGCAACGATACATTGCAGGTGCGGACAAACCGCGGAGAGGGCGTGCGCGCGCCCGAACCGTCCTTGTACACAGCCAGTTTGCTCACGCCTTGCCGGATCACCGCGCCAGAACAGGCCGGTATGTCCGCGACGGAACGGACATCGCCGGGCGTTAGCCACTCCCCATATTGTTTGGCCACGTTGAGGTTTTCGCGAACGAACTCCTTGGCGGCCGACAGCGTTTTCCGGCCCGGATCGTAAAGCGTGGCCCAGGGATTGTCGCGGCCCAGGATGAGGTCGGTCAACAACAGGCCGGCGATGGTGCCGTGCGTCATGCCCATGCCCGAATCGCCGGTCGCAATGTAGACGTTCGCATCATCGCCGGGATTGGGGCCGATGAAGGCGAGACCGTCGATGGTCTCCATCACCTGTCCCGACCAGCGAAACGCCACCGCTCCCATGCGCGGAAAGCGCTCCGCGCCAGGTTTCCAGACGACGATAGCGCTCGTCCGGGTCGGCCGCCTGGCCGGTCTTGTGGTCCTCGCCGCCGACAATCAGCAACTCCTCCTTGGAGGGATCGACGGCTCCCGCGGTCGTTTCCAACCTCTGAAGGCGGACGTAGTGGTAAGGGTCGAGGGTGTCCCAATACAGGCCCTTGCTCACCCAGCCGCGCGGCACCGAAACGCCGAGAGCGTACGTCATGTAGGGGGCCTGCTTGGTGTGGATGGCGAGTCGATCGTTGACCGGGGTGTTGGTGGCGACCACCACTGCCGAGCACGAGACCGCCGGCCCGTCTTTGGTCCCAACGCGGGCCGAGGAACCACCCTCCATCTGGGTGGCGTGGGTGCCGGTGAAAATTCGGCCCCCTTTGCGCGTGAAGGCCAGGGTCAGGCCGGCCAGGTAACGGAGCGGGTGGAATTGGCCCTGACCGGGAAAGCGCGAAACAGGGACGTCCCGGCCACGGCGCGGGCAGCCGATCTTGAAGTTCCACGGAAGTCAGCCCGGCTCGGTGCGCGGCGTCGCGCTCCTGCTTGAGGATGTCCGCCGATTCGCCTTCCGGCACGAACAGGTAGCCGTCCAGGCGCTCGAAGTCGCAGTCGATTTTTTCTTTCGCAACGATCGCGCCGATCTTCTCGATGGCCGCGGTATGACTCTGGGCTGCCAGCCGCGCCCCTCCGCGCCGTGCCAGCGTTCGATCTCGGTGTAACGGTCGTCGATGGCGTTGGACAAATGCGCCGTCGTCTGCCGCGTTTGCCCGTCGCCGACGGGTCCGTCGTCCAGGACCACAACCGATTTGCCGGCCGAGGCCAGGAGATAAGCGGTGGACAGGCCGGCGATACCGGCGCCGACGACGCACACATCGGCCTGGGTATCGTGATGCAGCGGAGCTTGTCGAACGTGCGGAGCCGTTACGGACCAATACGAGGGGTGCTGTTGGGAATTGGTAGGCATAGGCGGCTCCTTGACGTCTCATCCTGACGAACGGCTCAAAACTTAACGAAGTGAGTGCAAACATCAGACCGAAGCGGCAGTCGAGGGGCGCAGTAATCGTTTCTGGCGGCGTGGCTTCTGTTGTAGTTGTAGGGTGGGCCGAGTCTTCGAGGCCCACCACGCCCCTGCTGGTGGGCCTCGAAGACTCGGCCCACCCTACCCGTCAGAATCCCTTACCGCACCCAAGTCGAGCCGTGAAGAGACACGCGCACGGAACCCGACGGGTACACCAATTGCATAGATTCGGAATAGTCTCGCCCAGGACCCCAAAGGGAGGAGAGGCCATGGACCAAGCATCCACTGGGAAAGGGAAGAAGCAGACCATCGAAGACTTGACCAAGTGCGCAGGCCAATCCGCAGAGCCGACGTTAGCGCCGACCTCGGACCCAACGAATCCGCACAATCAGGAACAGACCGGCGATTGGGTAGCCAATTCAAGGGCCGCCGAACGGCGCAATAACGAACCGGGTCTGGCCAACAAGGATCGCCGAACGAATTGAGGCTCGACCTCAACGGTGAGGGCCGGCAACATCAATCCGGTTGTCGATCCGCACCACACCCGGAAGCGAGGCAACTGCTGTTTGCGCTATTTGTTTGAGATGATAACTCGGCAGCCGGCCATACAGGATGAGAATGCCGTCTCGACAGGCACAGGTAATGTTCCGCAGCGCTAAATAGGGGCCGCGGCGGAGTTCGGCCTCGGCCAGTTCCGCGATTGTTCCTTGGTTCATTTCGGAGTGTGGATCCTGTCCCGCGCCGTCGCGCCGGGTTTGCTTGATGAACCGCATGAAGTCCTCTTCTCCAGGGCAATCCGGTGAGTAGAGGTGAGAACGCGACGAAGCATATCAGCGCAGGCTACTGCGCAGAAAAGGGATGCTCGGGTCGGGAAATGTGGTTTCTCACCTTCTCCTTAATTCATATTGCATTTATCGTGCCTGTAGAAAGGAAAAGGATCGGTATGGAAGTGCGCAGGGTCGATGGCACAACTCTTGCTGAAACAGAGCCGATCCCCTTGTTTGGACCCTCGCCTTGAAGACCCCACCCCAAAAATGCCAAGATGGTTCAGCGCGTTTGAAACCATGGCGAACCGGCTACGCCCGCCGCGAAGGTAGTGATGGCCCGGAAAGAGGTTGTTCATGAATTTGCAGCTTGAGACGGCGAAAAGCATTTTGCTCGTTGAAGACGATGAGATTGTTCGCCGGGCGATCCAGATGGTTCTCGAATGGGAAGGCTATCAGGTGGAGTGCGCCTCCAACGGCCAGGAAGCGCTTGACATGCTCCGGGCGGGCGCCCGGCCGTCCCTGATTCTGCTCGACGTGATGATGCCGGTGCTCGACGGCGGGCAGTTCCGCGAGGAGCAGAAGCGTGATCCGTCCCTCGCTTCGATCCCCGTCATCGTCGTTTCGGCGGCCAGCTTCGCCGCCTCCGTGGATGCGGTTTCGCTCGTGCGCAAACCGTTCGAGGTCGAGGAGCTGCTGACCGCCATCCACCGTCACGCCCCCCGAGCCAGCGCGTGACCGATCCGACCGGCGTCCCGACCGTCTCCTTCAACGGGAAGACGCACCTTCGCTTTCGACGATCCGCTCTTTCTCTGCGTCCCGGGTGGACGATTTATCTGCGTCGGCAGTGTCTTTCAATTCCCATTTCCCGTCGCCGCTCAACTCCAGCCGGATGTCGTGAAAGGGCAACAGACCGGAGGGGCCGCCGAAGCTGATGTAGGTGATGGAAGTCCGCGCGAGCGCTTGATAGAGATGTTTCAGTCGCGTTTCGCCCAGGTTCCAGGGGACGCCATCGAGGATGGCAAAGCGCGGCTTGGCCAGGAGCAATCGCGCCAGGGCCAGGGCGTGCCGATCTCCGGCCGAGAGGTCGTTGGGCCAATCCCATTCCGTATCCAGCCCGGCCGCGTCCCGGCCCAGGCGATCCAGACCGACAGCGCACAAAGCGGCACGGAGTTGTTCGTCGTCGGTTTCCTTGCCGTCGATTCCATACAGGAGCAGATCGCGCAAGCATCCCGTCGCGGTGTACAGCCGTTGAGGCAGGAAGATGATCTGTTTGAGATCGGGACAAATAATCTTCCCGCGTCCTTCCCCCCATAGGCCGGCCGTCGCCAGGCACAACGGCGTCTTGCCGGCATGGTTGGGTCCGGAGACGATCATCCGCTTGCCTTCCGGCACCTCCACGGAAAGATCGCGCACCAGCACGCGCTTGTCCTTGGGCGTCCACAGCGTCAACCCCTCGTAAGCGACGCGGTGGTCGTCGGCAACCCGCTCGATGTGGGCCGGCTCGCGCTTGGAGCCGTCCTTTTCCTCGGCGGGAGCCTGTTTGGTAGGGGCCGTGCCTTCGTCGCCGGATTCGGTCGCCTCCCACATGGAGCCGAGACGGTTGGCGACGGCGGCAAAGGTGGAGACTTCCTGAAATTTGGTCACGATGAGCGAGAACGCGCCCACGACCTGACCGAACGCCATCGCCGCTTGCGCGATCGTGCCAAAGGGCACCAGATTGCGGAAATACAAGGACGCCACGACGGCCGCCGGAAGGATCTGGATCAGGTAGTTGTATTCCTTGGTGAAGAAGCCGACGTTGCGCGTCACGTTGATGAGTTGCCGGAAGTTGGCCACGAGCGCGTTGAGCTTGTCGAGTAGGCGCGACTTGGCCCCCTCCGGTTCGTCGGAGCGGGCCACGGCGTCGGCGTGCTCGCGGACCCGTCCCAGCGCGAAGCGGAAGTCGGCTTCTTTTTGCAATTGCTTGTTGTTGAGCGGCACCAGCCGCCGTCCCAGGAGGACGGTGCCGAGCGAGCCAGCCGCGGAGTACAGCACGGCCGTCAGCACCAGCCAGGGAGTGATCGACCACAACACGCCCAGAAAAGCCAACAGCGTCAGGATGCTGCCGACGATCAAGACGATAAACGACAGGCTGGACGTGGTGAAGGTTTTCGCGTCTTCGCTGATGCGCTGGTCCGGGTTGTCGATGGACTTGTTAACGCTCAGTTGGTGGTAGGCGCGGTGGGCCAGGTAGCGATCGAGCAGGCGTTTGGTCAGCCATTCGCGCCAAATCAGGCCCAGGCGTTGTTCGGCGTAAAAGGCGAACGCTTCCACGACGGATGCGAGGCCGAACACGCCGGCCAGAATAACGCCGAAGTAATAGAACCGGGAAGGTTGCTGTTTCTCCAGCGCCGTCATGAAGTCGCGCATGACGAAGCTATTCACGAGATTAAGGCCGTTGATCGTCAGCAGCAGGGCGACCAGGCTGGCCAGCACGGCGATCGCTTTGGTCCGCGCCTCCGAGACGAAGAAAGGCCAGGCGATGGTGACGAAGCGCGACCATAAGGGATGTTTGAACAAACGCATGACCACTCGCTGAAATCATTCTCCAAGAGCGAAAGTCTCTCTACTAGCCGCGAGCGCCAGCGAGCGGGAGACCCGCTCGCTGGCGCTCGCGGCTAGTCGCTTTGTCGAAGGGAGATTAGTAGCTCCCTTGCGGCGCAACCGGCTCGACCGAGGAAGCACCCATCTCGTTGTTCTCGCGGGCCGCTCGTTCGGTCAGGGCGGTGAGCCAGGACGGGGCGAGGCGCGACTGACTTTCCCGGCCGAGCGCGGACTCCCGGCCGATGCCGCCCGCACCCGGCAGCAAGCGGTTGACCCAGCCGTTGAGGTCGGCCGTGAAGCCGGGAGCGAGGCCGTGCAGCAGAACTCCCAATTTTGCCGGCAGCGACAACACGACTTCCGCGCATCCGTATCGACAAGCGTTGAGAATTTGCCGTGCCGCCTTCTCGGCGCTATCGAGAAGCCCGGCACCGAATCGGAGATAGTAAACCAGGCGTACTCGGCCCGGTGCTGGCCCTTGAACTCGGCGTTGCGCGGGCTGCCGGTGCGCATGAGGCCCGGACAGATCGTGGTGACGACGATCCCATCCTTGGCCAACTCCGAGCGCAGTCCTTCCGACAGCCCCACCAGGGCGAACTTGCTGGCGCTGTAGGGCAGCAGGTGTGGCACGCTAATCTTGCCGCCGATGGAGGTGATGTTGACGATGCGCCCCTGCCGGCGCTGCCGCATTTCGGGCAGCACTTCGAGAATGGTGTGCAGGGCGGCGAAATAATTGATCGCCATCGCGTCGTAAAAATTCTCCAGCGTCATCGTTTCAACGGGGCCAACGTTGGTTGATGGTGCCGGCGTTATTGATCAGCACGTCGATGGCGCCGAGCTGGCCGCGCACCTCGTCCACGAAATCGCGCACGCGGTCCTGATAGCGCAGGTCACAGGTGC
Source organism: uncultured Planctomycetota bacterium (assembly GCA_963767535.1). Lineage (GTDB taxonomy): Bacteria > Planctomycetota > Planctomycetia > Gemmatales > Gemmataceae > JAJPHU01. The sequence goes on along the minus strand of CAVYEC010000002.1, from coordinate 894,612 downwards.
GGGCGACCACGCGGACGCCGCGGCGGGACAGGTCTTCTTCGGCGCGGTGAACTTCATCGGGGTCGCGGCGCAGACGGCCAGGTTCGCGCCTTCACGGGCCAGCTGCCGGGCGATGACCAGTCCCAGGCCGCGCGTGCCGCCCGTGATCAACACGGTCTTATCGCGGTAGCGGAATGCCGTGCTCGCCCGGTAGGTCCGATAGCCCAGCCACGAAGCCAGGCCCAGACCGGCCACCATCAGCGCCTTTTGTGTATTCATCAAACGTCCTCTCCCTTTTGACCAGCCCGAAGCGCCAGCGAGGGTTGCTCCCTCGCTGGCGCTTTGGGCCAGTAAGGCATTCACTTTCCCCCGGACGGCGAACTCGCCTTGACCAATTTCGGTTTCTTGACGGGCGGTTTCTCGATCTCCTGATCGGGCGTCGGCCGGTGCTGCCGCTCGAACGGTTCGAGGCGAACCGGCTGCCCACTCTGGGCCGAACGGTACAGGGCTCGGATGATGCGCACGTCGGCCAACCCTTCCTCGCCCGATGGCTCCGGCTCCTTGTCGTTGAGCACGCAGTCGGAGAAGTACAGAAGTTGCGGCGCGAACTGATCGCGGCTGGAGTATTTCGTCTCCTTGGTCTTCTCGCCAATCGTGAGATAATGCTTCAAATCGCCCACGAAATCGTAAGCGGGATCGAGACGCAAATCGCCCCTGGGACCGACGACGCGGTAGGTGGACACCGAGGCGGTGCTGAAACTGCAGGTGAACGACGCCAGTCGATCGCCCGGAAAGCGCAGGACGACACTCGCCATCTCTTCCACTTCGCGGAAACGCTCCTCGCCGTTGTTGGCCGTCACCGCGAACACTTCGGTCGGCTCGGCCCGGAAGAGATAGCGGGCCGCGTTGATGCAGTAGATGCCGATGTCGTAGAGCGTGCCGCCGCCCGTCTCCCGGCGGACGCGAATATCGCCCTCCTTGACTTGCTGAGTGAACGTGGAGTTGAACAGTCGAATCTCGCCTAGCTTTCCCGACTGCACCAACTCGATCGCCTTCAAATTCGCCTCCTCGAAATGGAGGCGGTAGGCGATCATCAGCTTCACGCCGTTGTCCTTGGCCTCGGCGATCATCACCTCGCAATCTTCCTCGCTGACGGCCATCGGCTTCTCGCAGAGAATGTGAACGCCGGCCCGCGCCGCTCGCACGCTGTAATCGCGGTGCATGTGGTTGGGCAGGCCGATGTAGACGGCATCCACTTCGCCGCTATTCAGGCACTCCTCGTATTGCTCGTAGGAGTAGGTGCGCTTCACCCCGTATTGTTTGGACAGCTCCTTGAGTTTCTCGGCGTCGCCGGAAACCAGGGCGGTCAGCTCGGAGTTTTTCTTGGCGTGGGCGAACGCCGGCAGCAGGGCCACCTGCGAGATGTAGCCGAGACCGACCGCGGCGTAGCGGATTTTGCCGTCGGCCCCGGTTCGGACAGGTTTGGGATTCGAGTCGGCCATGAAGGTTTCTCGTGAGGATTACGGGTTGAAAAAATCAGCGGGAAATCATCCCACGGCGACGCCCGCCAGTTGCCGGCATTCCTCGGCACAGTGCCGGCAAGCGGCGGCACAGTGCCGGCAATGGTCCTCCGAATGCGTTTCGCATTCCTGGCGCAGGCGTCGCACATATCGGCGCAAATGCGGCCAACGTATTCCATGAACTGCGACTGGCGGTTCAGGAAAGAAGAGCAGAAGCGGCACATCTCGCCGCAGTCCATGCATAGACTGGCGCAATCCGGCATCGTTTCCAGACAGGCACGGGCGCAATGGTCGCACGCCAGGGCGCAACGGTAGCAAGCATCCATACAAGATTGAAGGGATTGTTGAGACATGATCTCCTCCCGATGGGAACCAAAAACCTCAAGCTGTTATTTCGGTGTGCAAGGACGATGCCGCCCGGCCGTTCGATTGGCCGAGGACTTACGGAGTTGGGGCGGAAACTGACGGCTTCGACAGCGTCGAATGGATGAGGATCAGGGGAGAAGGGAAGGGGGGTACACAAGCGAGCGCATCGAATTGCTAACTTTTTGACGAACGCGCGGCGCTGGCAGGGCATTTCGTTCGATGGCATATCAGTTGCTCACCGTGAAGATGCCCTAGGAGAAATGCCATGAAACCAGAAGTTGTTGTTGTCACCGGAGCGTCCGCGGGAGTGGGGCGGGCGACGGTTCGGGCCTTCGCACGTCAAGGGGCGCACATCGGCCTTTTGGCGCGCGGCCGGGACGGACTCGAAGGGGCCAAACGTGAAGTGGAAAATCTCGGCGGCAAGGCGCTCGTCTTGCCGACCGATGTATCCGACCCCGAACAGGTCGAGAGGGCGGCGACGGCCGTGGAGGAGGCGTTCGGCCCGATCGACATCTGGGTCAATAACGCGATGGTGTCGGTGTTCTCGCCGGTCAAGGAAATGACGGCCGCGGATTACCGGCGCGTCACGGAAGTCACGTACCTCGGCTTCGTTCACGGCACGCTCTCCGCGCTGCGGCGCATGTTGCCGCGCGACCGGGGCATCATCGTGCAGGTCGGCTCGGCGCTGGCGTACCGGGGCATTCCGCTTCAGTCGGCGTACTGCGGGGCCAAACACGCCATCCAGGGTTTCACGGAATCGCTGCGTGCCGAGCTGTTTCACGACAAGAGCAAGGTCAAGATCACCATGCTGCAAATGCCCGGCATGAACACGCCGCAATTCAGCTGGGTCAAGAGCCGACTGCCGAACAAACCGCAGCCGGTGCCGCCGGTCTACCAGCCGGAGATCGCCGCCAACGCCATCGTCTGGGCCGCCCACCATTACCGCCGCGAATGGTACGTCGGCGGCTCCACGGCCACGGTCGTCGTCGGCAACAAGATCGCTCCGGGTTTGGGCGACTGGTATCTCGGCAAGACCGGCGTGCAATCGCAGCAAACCAAGGATCCCGCCGACCCCAACCGGCCGAATAATCTCTATGAGCCGCTGCCGGGCGATCACGGCGCGCACGGCGAATTCGACCGCATCGCCCACAAGTTCAGCCTGCAAGTGTGGGCGGATCAGCACCGCGATTGGCTGGCCCTGGGCGGCCTTCTCGGCGTCGTGGGCGGACTGTATCTGCTAACGCAAAACAAAAAGATAGCGTGGCGAGAACAGCCGGCGCTGGGCGACGGAACGCGCCGCGATCCGCCCTTGAGCCGGAGCGATCGGCTCTCCCTGGCGGGCCGGCGGTAGCGAATCGGATCTCGTTTCCGTCCAAGCGAGAGAACACCATGAAAGCGCAATTGCTTCACGAGCACGAGGGCGAAAAGACCTTCGTCCTGGTCTTCGCCACGGGCGACGAGGCGATCGCCGGCCTGACGGCGTTCGCGCGCGAGAAGAAGCTGGCGGCGAGCCACTTCACGGCCATCGGCGGTTTCCAGGAAGCGACGCTGGGTTATTTCGACCTGGAGAAAAAGGACTACAACAAAATTCCCGTGCGCGAACAGGTAGAAGTGCTGTCGCTGGTCGGCGACATCACGCTCACGGAAAAGGGCGAGCCGAAAATCCATGCCCATGTGGTGCTGGGTCGCTCCGACGCCTCGACGCGCGGCGGCCATCTGGTCGAAGCGCGTGTGCGGCCGACGCTGGAAGTGATGCTTGTCGAGTCTCCCAGGCATTTGCGCCGCAAGCACGATCCGCACAGCGGCCTCGCCCTCATCCACTTATGACGTGAGGGCGGTAAGCAATGGGGCAGGATTCGGAACGGAAATCGCGCGTTCAGGACGCCCTCCAGTCCGCGAACCTCGACGCGCTCGTCTGCGGCTTGCCGGCGAACGTCCTTCTCGTCAGCGGCTACTGGCCGGTCGTCGGCACCAGTCTCGCCATCGTGGTGCGGGGCGGGCCGACCGTGCTTCTCGTTCCCGAAGACGAAGAAGATCTCGCCAAGCACGGCGGGGCCGATGAGATACACACCTATCAGCCGGTCCCCCTGGATAAGCTGAAGCCACTCCTTCAGGCGCAATTGCCGCCCTTATCGGACCTGGCTCGGAAACATTCGTTGCTCCAGAAGCGGATCGGCTACGAACAAAGTGGCTGGTACGAGGCGGCGTCCTAAGCGGCCATGCACCTCTACCGCGGCAGCATGGTTGAACTGCTCGAAAGCGCCTTCGATTGTCCGCACTTGAGCGCCGCCGACGAGCTGCTCGTTCGTCTGCGCTCAGTCAAAACCTCCGCCGAACTCGACCACATCCGCCTGGCTTGCCGAATCGTGGGAGAAGCGTTCCAGGCCGGCGAGAAACAGCTGCACCCCGGCTTGATCGAAACGGAAGCGGCCGAGTTCTTCCGTGCGCCGCTTTTCATCAACGGGATTGGCCGCGAGAACATTCAGCGCGCGGGCGGCTTTACCTTCTGCATGTCCGGGCCGAACTCGGCCACGGCCTCCGGCGCCTATGCTCGCTCGCGCGCTCGCCGTCTGGCCGAGAACGATCTGGTCCTCGTGCATTGCAACTCCTACGCGGACGGCTACTGGACCGATGTCACTCGCACCTATTGTTTGGGCCGGATGGACGAGAAACAGCGCAAGCTCTACGACGCCGTCGCCGAGGCGGTGCGGGTGGCTCGGACGATGATTCGACCGGGGGTTCGCGCGGCCGAGGTGGATCGGGCGGCCCGCGATGTATTGCGGCGGCACGGCTACGGCAAGGAGTTTACGCATTCGACCGGCCACGGCGTCGGCTTCTCGGCGATCAACGCTCATGCTTGGCCGCGCCTGCATCCGCAGTCCCCGGACGTGCTGGAAACCGGGATGGTCTTCAACGTAGAGCCGGCGATTTACCTGGAGGGCTACGGTGGCATTCGCCACTGCGATATGGTCGCGTTGACGGCCGACGGTGTGGAGGAGTTGGCACCCTTCCAGCGCTTCCCCTCAGCATAAGTTTAGCCGCGGTTTCAAATTTCTGAGCGGGGGGCGTAAGCCCCCTGAGTCTGCACTCAGGGGGCTTACGCCCCCCGCTCAGGCGGAGGAGTCTTTACACTACAGTTGGCGCATGAACGTGACGAGGTCGGTCTTCTCGTCTTTCGTCAGCTTCCGTTCGAGAATCAGGTTGAAAAACTCGACCGTGTCTTCCAGCGTAAGACAGCGGCCGTCGTGCAGGTAGGGCGGACTGTCCTTGATGCCGCGCAGGGTGAAGCTCTTGATCGGCCCGTCGCCCGGCTCGTCGAGGAAGCGCTCGACGTGCAGGTCGTGCATCTTGTCGTCGAGGTAGAACGGAGCGGGGTGACAGACGGCGCATTGCGCCTTGCCGAAGAACAGTTTTTCACCGCGCAGCTCGCTTTCGGTCGCCTTCGACGGGTCGAGCCGGCCAAGTACGGTCAATTTGGGGGCCGGCGGGAAGTCGAGCATGTTTTGCAGCTGGGCCATGTGGGGGATCACGCTGCGCGGCAATTCCTGGAACCCTTTCTTGATGGCGTGGATGGGGTCGCCGTTGAAGTAGGCCGTGCGCTGCTCGAACTCGGTGAAGTCCTCCACCGAGCGCAGGCTCCGCTTGGAGCCGTGGATCTGCTGGTTGAATACCCCCCGCAAGCTGGTAGTGTCCAGCCGGAAGCGCCGCTTCTGGGGACGGACGTCCGGGCTGAGGTGGAACTGGCCGGTCGTGTGGCCGTTGACGTGGCAATCGAAGCAGGCCACGCCCAGGCTCGCTTCGCGGCTTTTGCGGTCGTCCGTGGAGTTGAACTCTTCCTGGGGCAGTGGGGTCAGCAACAGCCGCAGCCCTTCGAGTTGAACGGGGGTAAGGAGATCCTGGAACAGCCGGCGGAAGTTATTAATCGAGACGACCTCGCCGCGCGATACGTCTCCCAGTTCGGGCCGGCTTTGCAAGAAAATCGCGGCCGGAAACTCCGGGAGGAAGGCGTCGGGAAGGTCAAAATCCACGTCGAACCGTTCCAACCGGGGAAACATCTTAATCTGGATTTGCGGGAAGACCTGGCCTCCCGTCGTGTGTTTGGGATGGGGCAGGGAAGGGTAGGGGAATGATCCCTGTTTGCGCACCTCCGCGGGTGACATCTCCGCCAGCTTGTCCCAGGTCGCCCCCTCGCGCAGACGGGCGGTCGGGCCGACGGCGAGGGGTTTGCCCCGCGACATCTTCGCCTCGGGGTCGAACTTCGGCTCCAGGTTGTAGCGTTCCTCCAGCAGCTTCCGTTGTTTGTCCATGACATTCGGCTTTTCGGCGACGTCTTGCTTCATGACCTCCGCGGCGGTCGTCATCGGTTTGTCGGAGTTGAGCGGGTCGCGGTAGAAGTCGAAGCCGGTAATGTCCCCGCCGCGGGGTTGATCGTCCAGGGCGGCCGTGATGGGCCTGGCCTTGGGAGCTTTGAAGGCGTCCGAGCGGTCATGTTGGCTCTTTTTCTGCTCGGGGCGGTCGGGAGGGACTTGACGGGGGGTCTGGGCTTCCTCAACGGCATCTTGTGGTGCGGTGGCGGGCGCCTTCTTGTCAACCTTTTGGGAGCTAAGCGTCAGCCCGACGATACCCAACACGACCACAACCGCGCCCAGGGCCAGCCGGTTCCCAGCGTTCTTCATGACAGTCCTCAATTCATTCGCTTCGGGGGTGGGGACCAACAACGAAAAATCAGAGGGAGGGGAAAGAGGAGCGGCTCTCGGATGGGAGCCGCTCCGGTGTCGTTACTCCGCGCCTGCCGGGCGCGCGGTCGGGTTCTGACCGATGGTGGTATCCGCGGCGGGGACGCCGCCGGGTCGCAGGCCGTGGCGTTGATGGCCACCGGAAGATCGGCTCTGCGCCGGCGTGCCGCCCGCGGCGCCGCCGGAATGACCGGCATAGGGAGGGCCGCCGTCCTCACTGTCTTCGCCCCGCGCGTCGCTGCCCATCGCGCGGTCGATGTCCGTGTTCACCGGGTCGCCGTCGCCGATGTTGGTCCCGGCGAGGCCGCCCACTTCCGTACCGCCGCCCGGAGTGCCCACGGCCGACGCGCCGGCGGGAACCGGGTCCGGCGTTTCACCGGGGCGCAGGTCGTGATCCGACGCCGCCTTGGTCGCTCCCGGCGGGATGGGGTTCGTTTTTTCCCTATCTTTGCGGCGTTGATTTCGTTTCGTCGTTGCCATGTCTCGGCTCCTTATCGGGGGTGAATACTTATCGTCCGAGCCTGAAGCGTTAGCGAAGGATGTCTTTCTTCGCTAACGCTTCAGGCTCCGAAGGTTCTCTGAGGCAAATGCTGTACCGCCCTTTTTCTTCCAGCGGTCGGTCTCCCGGAGAGGGCGCGCTATTTGCGTCAAAGCACTGGGTGGACCTCGGGAACGATCGTCCTGTCCAAAACCGATGAAAAAGGTGCTTCATGCCGCAATCCGAAGGGAAGGGAGAACGAGCCAGCAGTCTTTGTTTTCTGCTCGATCTCGACGGGACGCTGGTGGACAGCGTTTATCTGCATACCCTGGCCTGGCAGGAGGCGTTTCAAAGCGAGAAGATCGATCTGTCCGCCTGGCGCATCCATCGCCGCATCGGCATGAGCGGCGGGCTGCTGGTCCCCGCCCTGCTGCGCGAGATCGGCCGGGAAACAAAAGAGAACCTGGTCAAGAAGCTGGAAGATCTGCACGGCGAAGCGTATGGCCGGCTCCAACCTCGTGTGAGACCCTTGCCCGGAGCACGCGAATTCTTGGCCGAGCTGTCCCGGCTGCGCATTCCCTGGGCGATCATCACCAGCAGCAAGCCGGAGAAGGCCGAGCCGGTGCTGAAGATGCTGGACCTCGGTTCGGACGCGACCGTCATCACGCGCGGCGAGGTGCAGAAGGCCAAGCCCGAACCGGAACCGTTCCTCAAGGGCGCCCAGCGCCTAGGCGTGAACATCACCGATTGCGCGGTCATCGGAGATAGCGTCTGGGATCTGCTGTCGGCGCAGCGAGCGCGCGCCTGGGCGTCGGGCTATTAACCGGCGGCTACGGGCGCGAGGAACTGGAACGCGCCGGGGCGTACCGGGTCTATCAGGATCCGGCCGAGTTGCTGCAACATCTCGATGAACTGGGTGTACACCCTCAAGGATAGGGCCCTTCGGTTTTTACCCCTCCCGTATCGGCATCCGCTTTGCACCCCTTCCCGATGGAGGGCGGATTCGATTCCTCAATTGGGAGGCGGTCATGGGCGATACCAGTGTGACGAAGGTCCAATCGAAACATTCCCCGCGCGGAGAGATGGGGCAAAAGCACCTCGCCTCAGGCGTTCATGTGGGAATGCGCTTGTGGGACAAGGAGAAGCCGGGAAACGACAAGGCGCCCAGCGCGCGCGATTACGAAACCGTCGGCTACGTCGTCGAAGGCCGCGCCGAACTGCACCTGGAAGGACAGATGGTCCTCCTGGAAGCGGGCGACTCCTGGGTCGTGCCCAAAGGGGCTTCGCATAGCTACAAGATTCTCGAACCGTTTACCGCCGTCGAGGCGACGTATCCACCGGCGCTCGTTCACGGGCGCGATCGGAAATGATTATTGGCTAGCCCAAAGCGCCAGCGAGGGGAGATCCCTCGCTGGCGCTTCGGGCTAAGACGATTTACGGGACAGGCAAAGGAGAGAAGGATGCAAGTCAAAGACGTCATGACCCGCGACGTTCACCTGATACCGCCCCACGGCAGCTTGCAAGAGGCGGCCGAGTTGATGAAGCGACTGGATGTCGGCTCGCTGCTCGTCGGCGAAGGCGATCGTCTGGCGGGGATCATCACCGATCGGGACATCGCGGTGCGCGCGGTGGCCGAGGGGCAGGACTGCTGGGAGGGGAAGGTGCGCGACGCCATGAGCATGGATGTCGCGTGCTGCGCCGTGGACGACGACATCGACGCGGCCCGACGGTTGATGCAAGAGCACCAAATACGCCGCCTGCCGGTGCTCGACCGCGACAGGCATCTCGTAGGAATTGTTTCGCTCGGCGATCTGGCGGTCCACGCCGACGATGCATGCGCTTCGGGCCAAACCCTGCAAGCGGTGTCCCAACCGGCGCACTCCTAAACGCGCCTTTCGCCATCGAATCCCCCAATCGGATAACGAACAGGGACCCGCTCAGGTGATCGCGCGGAAGAGGAGACAGGATCATGATCCGGAAACGTCGCTCGGCCACAAGCCCTCAGCACGCGCCAACGGAACTTCTGGATTCCGTGCGGGCCCTGGCCCGTCCGCTCCGGAGTCCAGCCGATCTCGATCCCATCCTCGATCGGATCGGTGACGCGCGTTACGTGCTCCTCGGTGAAGCCTCCCACGGCACGGCGGAATATTATGAATGGCGGACGCACCTGAGCCAGCGACTCATCCGCGAGAAAGGATTCTCCTTCCTCGCCGTCGAGGGCGATTGGCCAGCCTGCTACAAAGTCAACCGCTATGTGAAAGAACGCACGGATGCGGGCGAGAGCGCCCGCGAGGTGCTATCCGCTTTCGAGCGCTGGCCGACATGGATGTGGGCCAACGAAGAGATCGTCGCGCTGACCGAGTGGCTGCGGCGACACAACGACAAGCGGCCGGATGAGGAGAAAGTCGGGTTCTACGGACTCGACGTGTACAGCCTGTGGGAATCGCTCTATGCGATCCTCGGCTACCTCAAGCGCGTGGATTCGTCCGCCCTGCCGGCCGCCTGGCGCGCCCTGCGCTGCTTCGAGCCGTATGGCGAGGACGTGCAGGAGTACGCCCGTGCGACGAGATTGGTGCCCACCTCCTGCGAGGAGGAAGCGATTGCCCTCCTCCATGAACTGCGCCGCAAGATACCGGAGAATCGGCAGGACGGGCGCGAGAGCACCTTCGAGGCGGAGCAGAACGCGCTGGTGTTGAAGAACGCCGAGTCGTATTACCGGGCGATGGTGCGCGGCGGGCCGGACTCGTGGAACATCCGCGACCACCACATGACCGAGACGCTGGAGCGGTTGATGGCCCATCACGGTTCGCGGGCCAGGGCGATCGTGTGGGAGCACAACACGCATATCGGCGACGCCCGCTTCACGGACATGGCCGAGGACGCTATGGTAAACGTCGGCCAACTTGTCCGAGAAGGCCATGACCCCGACGACGTGGTCCTCGTTGGTTTCGGCAGCCATCGCGGCAGTGTGATCGCGGGCGACGAGTGGGACGCACCGATGGAGAAGATGGAGGTCCCGCCGGCCCGGTCGGGGAGTTGGGAAGATGTTCTGCACCAGGCGGGCGCGGAAGACAAACTGCTCGTCTTCACGGAGGAAGACGCGCGGGGGCCGCTGGCCGAGCGTCGCGGCCACCGCGCCATCGGCGTGGTGTATCGACCCGATTACGAACATTTCGGCAACTATGTGCCGACCGTGTTGCCGCGCCGCTATGACGCTTTCCTTTACCTCGACGAAAGCGCGGCGCTCCACCCGCTTCCCCTGGCCGCCGACCTCACGCACGAAGTACCGGAAACGTTTCCTTCAGGCGTCTGAAGCCGGGCGCAAGACGAAGAATGCCGGAAGGAGTAAGGTAAGGAATTCTGGCGGATAGCGGGTAGGGTGGGCCGAGTCTTCGAGGCCCACCAGCGGCGCTCTGGTGGGCCTCGAAGACTCGGCCCACCCTACAACTGAAGACGGGCGCAAGCCGAAGAATGCCGGAAGGGGTCACGGTGGCTCCGTTTCGGCATTGCATTTGCTTATGGAGAGGCACGACAGAGCCTCAGCCGCAAGGGAGGGGCGCCCGGACGCAGGGAGAGTGATAAATCCATGAGCACCTTTTCCGTCGAGCAGGCCGCCCCGCCCTCTCCCCCATCCCAGTCGCTGCACCCCATCCCGTCCGCCTGGCACCCCGACAGCCGCGAGTCAATCCGCGGCGATTCGGGGGGCTTCGAGGCGCTCGATCTGCAAGCCCGTCTCCTGGCGGGAGCGTGTCGAACGGCCGCGCGCACCGCCACGGAAGGGCCGCTTTTGCAGCAGCTTTCCCGCAACGGCCGATTGCTCGTCGAGGCGTACCGCAAGATCGCCGAGGCCGCAGGGCAGAACCTCACGCTGACGCCCGACGCCGAATGGCTGCTCGACAACTTCTACATCGTCGAGGAAGTGCTGCGCGAAGTGCGGCACGACCTGCCGCGCGGCTACTATCAGAAATTGCCCAAGCTGGCCGGCACCCCCCTGGCCGGCTATCCGCGCGTGTACGCGCTGGCGCTGGCGCTCATCGCGCACACCGACAGCAACCTCGACGAGGCCCGCATCACGCGCTTCGTGCAAGCCTTTCAAACCGTCGCACCGCTGACGATCGGCGAATTGTGGGCGGTGCCGACCATGCTCCGTCTGGGCCTGATCGAGAACCTGTGCCGGATGTCCGAGGCCATGCTGCGCGTCTGGGCTGAACGGCGCGCGCGGAAGCGTGGGTCGAACCGCTCCTGCACGCGGAGGGAACTCAAGCGCCGACCCTGGGTGCCGTCCCCGAACAACCGAGCGATGCCTTCGTCGTCCGCGCCCTCCAGGTGCTGCGCCAGGAAGGCCGGCCAGCCGCGCTCGAACAGGCCGAGGAGCACCTGGCCCGCCGCGGCCTGGACATCAACGACATGGTGCGCCGCGAGAACCAGCGCCAGGCCGTCAACCAGGTCTCGGTCGGCAACTGCATGACCAGCCTGCGCCTCCTCTCGGCGCTCGACTGGAACATCTTTTTCGAGCGCACCAACCTCGTCGAGCCGCTGTTGCGGCAGGATCCGGCCGGGGCGTATGCACGGCAGGATTTCGCCACCCGCGACCGCTACCGGCAGGTCGTGGAAAAGCTAGCCCGCGGCTCGGAGCTGGAGGAAATCGAGGTAGCGCGGCACGTGGTGCAGAAGGCGCGCGGCGAACCCTCGCCCCGCAATCACGTCGGTTATTACCTCATCGGGCCGGGCAAGTCGGCGTTTCAGGCCGAGCTGCGCTATCGTCCCACGCTCCGCGAACGTCTGCTCGATGCCGTCCTCACGCACCCGCGTACCGTCTATTTCGGCGCGATTACGGGCCTACTGCTGGCGTTTCTGACGCTGCTTCTCTGCGCGGCGGGGTTGGCGGCCGAGACGGTTTCTCCGTGGCTGTGGGTGCTGATCGGCCTGGCCGCGCTGGTACCCGTGAGCGAGCTGGCGGTGGGGATCGTGAATTACGTGCTGACCCTGGCCCTGCCGCCGCGCACCTTGCCCAAACTGGAATTCAAGGAGGGTATCCCATCCGATTGCGCCACTTTCGTCGTCATGCCGAGTATGCTCGTCCGGCCCGACAGTGCGGCCTCGCTGGCGGAACGGCTGGAAATCCACTACCTCGCCAACCCCGATCCGCAGCTGCGTTTCGCCCTCTTGACCGACTTCGCCGACGCGCCGGTCGAGCATCAGCCCGAAGACGAAGGTTATTTGCAAGACGCCGCTGGAGCGCATCGCGGCGCTCAACCGGCGCTATGCTCCAGAGGGACCGCCGCGGTTTTTCCTGTTCCATCGCAAGCGGCAATGGAACCCGTCGGAAGGCTGCTGGATGGGCTGGGAGCGCAAGCGCGGCAAACTCGATGAATTTAACCGCCTCCTCCGCGGCGATGCGAACACGAGTTATACCGTGCGGAGCGCGGCTCCGTCGCCCTCCACCAACGGCACGGGCGAGCGAAACGTGCCCCGCATCCGCTTCGTCATCACGCTCGATCTCGATACGCAGTTGCCGCACGAAAGCGCCCGGCGGCTGGTGGGTACGTTGGCGCACCCGCTCAATCAAGCGCGGCTCGATCCCGCCCAGGGCCGGGTCGTGGAGGGGTACGCGATCTTGCAGCCGCGGATCAGCTTTCACATGCCGGCCGCCCATCGCTCGCGCTTCACGCGCGTCTGGGCCGGTTCGGCCGGCGTCGATCCGTACTCGGCGGCCGTCTCGGACATTTACCAGGATCTCTTCGGCAGCGGCAGTTTCACCGGCAAAGGCATCTATGACCTGGACGCTTTCGAGGCGTCCACCAGCGCGACGTTTCCCGACAACCACATCCTCAGCCACGACCTCATCGAGGGCAATTACGCGCGCTGCGGGCTGGTCACGGATATCGAGCTGTTCGACGATTTTCCGGTGCGCTATCACGTCTACGCTCGCCGTGAGCATCGCTGGATTCGCGGCGACTGGCAGCTATTGCCCTGGCTGGGACGCAAGACGCCCGCTCAATCCTCCCCACCCCGACCCTCCCCCACAAGGGGGGAGGGGGCCAATGGTTCTCCCTCCCCCCTTGTGGGGGAGGGTCGGGGTGGGGGGGTAGCCTGGCGGCCCAACTCGCTTCCACTGTTGGAACGCTGGAAAGTCTTCGACAACCTGCGCCGCAGTCTCGTTCCGCCGGCGCTGGTCCTCTGGCTGCTGCTGAGCTGGACCGTCCTTCCCGTGCATCCGGTCCTGTCCTGCGGTCTGGCCCTGGTGGTACTGGCGCTTGCCGCTGTTGCTTCAGGTGGTCGGCACGCTGATGCATGCGGTGAAAGATCGCTCGCTGGCCGGTGTCCGCGAGTTCGCGCGCAACGGCTGGATCACGGCGGCGCAGGTGTTCTTGAACGGCGTCGTCTTGCTCAATCAGGCGTATCTGAGCGTGGACGCCATCATTCGCACGCTGGTGCGGATGTGGGTGACGCGGCGGGACCTGCTGGAATGGGAGACGGCGGCGTCGGCGGATCGCCGCCTGGGAGCCAGCTTCAAGGCGTTCCGACGGGCCATGTGGCAGGCGAGCGCGCTGGCCCTCGTTGGCACGGTGCTGGTGCTGGTTTTGCGTCCCGAATCCTTCCCGGCGGCGGCGGGTTTTTTGTTGGCGTGGTTTTTGTCGCCGGCGATCGCCTGGTGGGTCAGCCAGGATCGGCAGCTGAGCGAAATGCCGCTGGCCGCGTCCGAGCGGCGCGAATTGGGGATTCTCGCCCGCAGGACCTGGGGCTTCTTTGAATCGTTCGTCGGCGCGGAGGATCACTGGCTGCCGCCGGACAACTTCCAGGAGGAGCCGCGCCATCAACTGGCGCATCGCACGTCGCCGACCAATCAGGGCTTGTTGCTGGTCTCGACGCTGGCGGCCCATGATTTCGGTTATTTGACGCTGTCCTCGATGGTGGAGCGATTGGAGAAGACCGTTGACACGTTGGACCGCCTCGAACGACACCGAGGGCACTTTTACAACTGGTACGACACGCGCACTCTGGAGGCGCTTCAGCCGACCTACATCTCGACGGTGGACAGCGGCAATCTGGTGGGCTGTCTGCTCACGCTCAAACAAGGATTGCTGGAGAAAATCCGTGCTCCCATCCTGGGGCCGGCGGATGGAAGCGGATTGACCGACACGTTCCACGTCATCGAGGAAGCATGGCACCACCTTGGCTTAGCAGCCGGCGCGGACGCGGGATCGGCGATCAAGGTGCTGGGCGAAGCGCTCCGTCAGGAACCGGAGAACCTGCTTGCCTGGCCGAAATGGTTGCACGACTTGAAGGCCGCCAGCACGGCTGTGGCCGAGGCGGTACGGCGACTCGGCGACACCGGCTCGCCTTTCGCCGCGGAGCTGGATCTGTGGACACGACGGCTGGGAGCGACGCTCGAGAGGCACAACCGCGAGTTGGCGGAGCTGGCGCCCTGGTTGGAATTGCTCGCCGATCCTCGTGCTGCGGAGGCCGAGGCGGCGCTGGGACGCGCGGATGCGGAGTCGGCGACGCGCTGGCGGTCGCTGCGCGAAAAGCTCGCGGGCGTCTTTTGTTTGTCTGACTTAGAGGGGGATCGAGAGACCTGGCTGGCGGAACTGGAGACGCTGGCGGATCGGCCGGGACTCGACGACACCCTGGCCGGTTGGCTGCGGCAAGTGCGCGCGGCGGTGGAGCAGTCGTCGGCGGGCCGGTTGCTCGCGCGCTGCCGGCATCTGGCGGAACGGGCCGAGGCGATGGCCGGTGCCATGGACTTCCGTTTTTTGTACAAGCCGGATCGCCACCTGTTCGCCATCGGTTACAACGTGGCGCAGGGCCGGCTCGATTCGGCGTGCTACGACCTGCTGGCCTCGGAGGCACGGCTGGCCAGTTACCTCGCCATCGCCCGCGGCGACGTGCCGCGCCGGCACTGGTTCCACCTCGGCCGAACGATGGTGCGGGCCGGCGGGGAGATGTGCCTGGTGTCGTGGGGCGGCACCATGTTCGAGTACCTGATGCCACAACTATTCCTGCGCCGCTACGCGGGCACGCTCCTGGAGGAAGCGTGCCAGGCGTCGGTCGCGGAACAGATTTCCTACGGCCGCGAACGCCGGGTGCCGTGGGGCATTTCCGAGTCGGCGTTCAGCAGCCAGTACGTCAGCTTCGATTATCAGTACCAGACGTTCGGCGTGCCCGCCCTGGGACTCAAACGCGGGCTGGCCCAGGATCTGGTGGTCGCTCCTTATGCGACGGCGCTGGCCTCGATCGTGCGTCCACATGAGGCGCTGCGCAACTTCCACCGTCTGGCGGCCGAGGGGGCGACGGGGAAATACGGCTTTTACGAGGCGATCGACTACACGCGCAGCCGGCTGCCGGAAAATCACCGCGCCCTCGTGGTGCGCTGCTTCATGGCCCACCATCAGGGGATGAGTTTGGTGGCGCTGGCCAATTGCCTGCTCGGCGGCGTGATGGTGCGCCGCTTCCACGCCGAGCCGATGGTGCGCGCCACCGAGCTGCTCCTTCAGGAGCGCATCCCCAGCGCGTCGATCCCCGTGGACACGCCTGACGAGGAAGCGACGCCGCGTCCGGCCGGGCAGTCCGGGCCGGACCTGCTCAGCCGGCAGTTGACCACGCCGAACACGCCGGGGCCGCGCACGCACCTTTTGTCCAACGGCCAGTATCTCGTCATGGTGACGAACGCCGGCTCCGGCTTCAGCCGCTGCGGCGACCAGGACGTGACGCGCTGGCGCGAGGACTACACGCGCGACGACTGGGGACAATTCTGCTATCTCCGCGACCTGGGCAGCGGCCAAACGTGGTCGGCGGGCCATCAGCCGTTGTGCCGTCCGACCAAGCATTACGAGGTGGTCTACTCGGCGGACAAGGCGGAGTTCCGCCGCGTGGACGGGGCCATCGCCACGCACCTGGAGATCACGGTCGCCCCGGAACACTGCGCCGAGGTGCGGCGCGTGACGCTTACCAACCACGACCGCCGCGCCCACGACCTGGAGCTGACGAGCTACGCCGAGGTGGTGCTGGCGCCGCACGGAGCGGATATGGCGCACCCGGCGTTCGGCAAGTTGTTTCTGGAGACGGAGTGGGTGCCGTCGCACGGGGCGCTGTTGTGTCATCGCCGGCCGCGCGCTTTCGGACAGGAAACGGTCTGGGCGGTTCACGTCGTCAGCGTGGAAGGGCAGTCGGTCTCGGCCGTCCAGTACGAAACGGATCGGACTCGCTTTCTGGGCCGGGGGCGGACGCCGGCCGCGCCGGCGGCGCTGGATCCGTGGGCGACGCTATCGAACACGACCGGCCCGGTGCTCGACCCGGTCTTCAGCATCCGCCGGCGTTTTCGCCTGGAGGCGGGCGGCGTTCTGTCCGTGCTGCTCTGCACCGGCGTGGCGAAAACCCGTGACGAGGCGCTGGCGCTGGCCGATCACTACCGCGACGCTCAGGCCGTGGCTCGCGTCTTCGACCTGGCCTGGGCGCACAGCCAGGTTGAGCTGCGGCACTTGCAGATCACTACCGCCGACGTGCATCTGTTCCAGCGCCTGGCGACGCACCTGATTTACGCCGGCCCCGCCCTCCGCGCCGGCCAGGACGTATTGACGGCTAACCGGCAGGACCAGTCCGGCCTGTGGCGCTACGGCATTTCGGGCGAGAAACCGATCCTGCTCGTCCGTGTCGGCGCCAGTGAGGATTTGCCGTTGGTCCGGCACATCTTACTGGCCCATTCGTACTGGCATTTGAAGGGGCTGGCCGTCGATCTGGTCATGCTCTGCGAGCAGCCGGCCAGTTACGTGGAGGAGTTGTTCCAGCAGATTCAGGAGGCGGTGCGGTCGAGTCATTCGCATGGCCTGGTGGACAAGCCGGGCGGCGTGTTCGTGCGCAAGACGACCCCCATGCCGGAAGAGGATCAGGTCCTTTTGCAGTCGGCCGCACGTGTCGTGCTCTTGGGACGGCGCGGTTCGCTGGCGGTGCAGTTGACCGAACTGGTCGATCGCGCTCCCTCGACGGGGACCTTGACCGATCTCCTCGCGCCGCCGCGCAAAAGTCGCGACGCCCTGGCCGCGGCCGGCGCCGCCGTGACGTTGCCTTCGGGACTGCTGTTCCCCAACGGCCTGGGCGGGTTCACTCCCGACGGCCGCGAATACTGCATTCTTCCCTATCGGCCCCAGGGCGCCGGAGCGCAGGGGGGCAAACGCAAAGCGCTCGGCGCGGCCGAGACGAGGCCGTACTTCCCGCCGGCCCCGTGGATCAATGTGGTGGCCAACCCGGTGTGCGGTTTCCTCGTCTCGGAGGGCTGCCTGGGCTACACCTGGGTCGGTAACAGCCAGCAGAATCGCCTGACGCCGTGGAGCAACGATCCCACGTCCGACCCGCCGGCCGAGGTGGTGTACCTGCGCGATGACGAGACCGGCGAGGTATGGACGCCGACGCCGCGTCCGCTCGGTCTGATCGCGCCGACCCTGGTGCGTCACGGCCAGGGTTACACCTGCTTCGAGCAGCGCAGCCACGGATTGACGCAAGAGCTGCGCGTCTTCGTGCCGGTTCAGGATCCGATCAAGCTTCTCGTCCTGCGCGTGCGCAACTCCGGTGATCGGCCACGCCAGTTGTCGGCGACGTTTTACGCCGAGTGGGTGCTCGGCACGGTGCGCGAGCAGGCGGCGATGAACGTGCGCACGGAGATCGACGAGGAGAGCGGGGCCATTCTGGCCCGTAACCGATTCGTCGCCGACTACGCCGACCAGATCGCCTTCGCCGACGTGAACGTCCGGCCGCGGACGCTGAGCGGCGATCGCACCGCCTTTTTAGGCCGCAACGGTTCCGTGGACGCTCCCGCTGCGCTTTTGCGCGTGAGTCTGTCGGGCCGGGTCGGAGCGGGGTTGGACCCTTGCGCCGCGGTGCAGGCGTCGTTTCAGGTGGCGCCGGGCGAGGATTGCGAGGTCGTATTTTTCCTCGGCTCCGCCCGCGAGGTCGTGGACGTGCGCGATCTTCTGCGGCGCTACAAGAAACCGGGCCGCGTCCGCGCCGCCTGGGAGGAGATGAAAGCGCGCTGGGAGCGCGTGCTGACGGCCGTGCAGGTGCGCACGCCCGATCCGGGTCTGGATGTCCTCCTGAACCGCTGGCTTCTCTATCAGGTCTTGAGCTGCCGTCTCTGGGGCCGTTCCGCGTTCTATCAGTCTGGCGGGGCCTACGGTTTCCGCGATCAACTGCAAGACGTGATGGCGCTGGTCCACGGCGCGCCGGAGGAGACGCGGCGCAGATCCTGCGGGCGGCGGCCCGGCAGTTCGTCGAGGGCGACGTGCAGCACTGGTGGCACCCGCCTTCGGGCAAGGGCGTCCGCACGCGCATTTCCGACGATTATCTGTTTTTACCTTTCGTGGTCTGCCATTACGTCTCGACCACCGGCGATACCGCGCTGTTGGACGAGAAGGTGCCGTTTCTGTCCGCGCCGGTCCTCAAACCGGGGCAGGAGGAGGATTACGGCCAGCCAAAGAAGGCGGACGAGTCCGGTACGATCTACGAACATTGCGTGCGCGCCTGAAGAACGGCCTGCACTTCGGATCGCACGGCCTGCCGCTCATGGGCACGGGCGATTGGAATGATGGCATGAACAAGGTCGGTGTCGAAGGCAAGGGCGAGAGCGTCTGGAACGGCTGGTTCTTGCTGACGTGTCTGCGTCACTTCGCCGAGGTGGCGGAATCGCGCGGCGACACAACTTGGGCGAACACCTGCCGCGAACAGGCGGAGCGCCTGCGCGGCGCCATCGAGGAAAACGCCTGGGACGGCGCCTGGTATCGCCGGGCTTACTTCGACGACGGTACGCCGCTTGGATCGAAGGAAAACGACGAGTGCCGGATCGACTCCATCGCTCAATCCTGGGCGGTGCTGTCCGCCCCCCCCTTCCCCCCCCATTTTTGGGGGAGAGGGGGGGAGCGTGCGCGGCAGGCGATGGCGGCGGTGGACGAACAGCTTGTGCGCCGGGACGAGGGCGGACGGATCCTGCTTTTCACACCCGCGTTCGACAAGGGCAAGTTGCACCCTGGCTACGTCAAGGGCTACGTGCCCGGCATCCGCGAAAACGGCGGCCAGTACACGCACGCGGCCACCTGGGTCGTGCAGGCCGCCGCCGTCCTCGGACAGGGTGGCCGGGCCAAGGAATACTTCGACCTCCTCAGCCCTGTGCGCCACACGGCCACGCCGGAAAAGGTCGCGCGTTACCGCGTCGAGCCGTATGTGGTCGTCGCCGACATTTACGGCGAACCGCCGCACACCGGCCGCGGCGGCTGGACGTGGTACACCGGCTCCGGCTCCTGGCTATACCGCGTCGCCGTCGAATCCATCCTCGGCTTCCGGCGCCAGGGCGATCGGCTGATCGTGGACCCGTCTATTCCGAAAGACTGGAAATCGTTTACCATTACCTACCGACACGGCTCGACCACCTACCGCATCACCGTCGAGAATCCGCGCGGCGTCGAACACGGCGTCTCGGAAGTCGCGGTCGATGGGCAAAAACGCGAGAGCAAGGACATCGCGCTGGCTGATGATGGGAAAACGCACGAAGTACGTGTCGTGCTGGGTTGATTGTATCGTGAGCATTTCATCGCCAAATCGTGCGGCGGCGCGGCGACAAGAAAAAACGAAATAAATCGACGCGCCGGGCTGTCTCGCGCAATACATAGGTAGACGCGCGTTGGTTTTCGCTTGCGGAGGTGGCCCCGTGACCGACCTGATCCAGCATCTGCGCAAGGTGGTACTGCGCCGCGACGGCGCCGGCCTGAGTGATGGCCAACTTCTCGAATGCTTTTTGACCCGGCACGACGAGGAGGCGTTCGCCGCTCTCGTCCACCGGCACGGCCCGATGGTGTGGAACGTGTGTCGCCGACTCCTTCCCTCTTCGCACGACGCCGAGGACGCCTTCCAGGCCACTTTCCTCGTCCTGGCCCGCAAAGGCGCGTCGGTTCGGCCGCGCGAAGGCGTCGGCAACTGGCTCTACGGCGTCGCCTACCGCACGGCCCTGCGGGCGCGCAGCTCCAACGCCCGGCGGCGACAGAAGGAGAGCAAGACCGTGGACAGGTGCGGTTCGGACGCGGCCGAGGACGAAGGCTGGCTGGAGCTGCTGCCGTACCTGGACCGCGAGCTGAACCGCTTGCCGGACAAGTACCGCCTGCCGGTGGTTCTGTGCGAGCTGGAAGGGCGGAGCCGGAGGGAAGTCGCCGGCCGGCCGCGGATACCCGAAGGCACGCTGTCGAGCCGGCTGGCGACGGCCCGCAAACTGCTGGCCGGCCGGTTGCAGCGCCACGGGTTGACTCTCGCGGGCGCGGTGCTGACCGCACTCCTGACACGAAACGGAGCGTCGGCCGGTGTGCCTAGCAAGTTGGTGATTTCCACAGTAAAAGCGGCCGGGCTGGTCGCGGCGGGCCGGACGGCCGCCGGCGTGGTTTCGAGCACGGTCGCCGCGTTGACGGAAGGAGTGGTGAAGGCGATGCTACTGAACAAATTACGAAGCACCGTCGTTTTGCTGTTGGCCGTGACGATCCTGACGATCGGAACGGGTCTGCCCGCCTACCGGATCTGGGCCGCCGTCCCGAGGGAGGCCGGCGAGAGCGCTTCGCTAGGGAAGGACGAGGCGGACAAAGCACCGCCAAGAGAGAAAGACGCTCCGGATAATCCCAGGCCGAAGAAGGGCAATATCATTGAAGGTTCGGGCAAGCTCGTCACCAAGGAAATGAAAGTCGCGGATTTCGCTTCCGTCGATGTCGGCAACGTCTTTTCGGTGGAGATTATCCAGGGCGACTCCTTCCGCACGGCCGTCACCGCCGACGACAACCTGTTTGAGTACATCAAGGTGCAGAAGGAAGGCACGGAACTCCGCGTCCGGCTGGATTCGGAAGGCAAGTCGTTCCGGGACATGACGCTGAAGGCGGCCATCACCATGCCCAGCCTGTCGGGCCTGAACCTGGCGGGCGCCAGCCGGGCCGCCATCAAGGGATTCAAGGGCGGCAAGGCCTTTCGGACCAGGGTATCCGGGGCGAGCCGGTTGAAGGGCGACATCGAGACGGCCGACCTGCGCCTGGAGATGGTCGGGGCGAGCCGGATCGAGCTGCAAGGGTCCGCGAAGACCGCGACACTTACGGCGACGGGCGCGAGTGACTTCCGCCTGGCCGACTTGCCGCTCGGCCAAGCGACCGTGCGCCTCACGGGCGCCTCCCACGCGGCCATTCAGGTCAAGGACAAGCTGGATTACACGCTGACGGGCGCTTCGAACCTGGAGTATCGCGGCAAACCTACCCTCGGAGAAAAAAAGGTCACAGGCGCATCCTCCGTCAAACACAAATAAGGGATAATAACCCTCCTCTTTTTAGAAGACACTTGCCTCTCCGATCCGACCCCGGCTCTCTCCGGCCGGCGCCCCGGTAATCTCATCGTCTCATCGGCCCGTGAACCTTCGGGAGCGCTCGCCCGCCCTCCCGCCGTGGAGATGCCGCGCCATGCGCTACGTCAACGCCTTCCTCCTGATGATCTTCGTCGTCCTGGCCGTGCTGGTGACCCTAATGACGCCTGCCTGTGTCGAGATGCTCCTGCAACCGGCCGACGACAGCGAACAGCGCCGGACGCTCCGCAAGACCTGCGAGGACACCCTCGCCAAGTACCAGGCCCGCTACGGAGACCTCCCCGTCGAGGAGTGGCCGAGCGAAAGGGACAGGCTGATCTGCACGAACGCCAGGCGGATCCTGGCGGAGATGAAAAAAGCCAAGCCGTAATGCCCCGGCTAATTTCCCGGTCGTTTCGCCGAACCGCGGATGCTGCCGGCGCTAGCCCGCAAATGCCCTTTCAGATATCGTCCCGTATGGGACGCCGCGCACGCCGCCACATCTTCCGGCGTGCCCGTCACCACCACCTCGCCGCCCGCGTGCCCGCCCTCCGGGCCCGAGGTCGATCACGTGGTCGGCCGTCTTGATCACGTCCAGGTGGTGCTCGATCAGCAGCACCGTGTGCCCGGCGTCCACTAGCCGATTCAAGCGACTCCAGCAGCCGCTCCACGTCCGCCAGGTGCAGGCCCGTCGTCGGCTCGTCGAGGATGTAGACGGTGTGCTTCGACCGCTGGAGCTTGCTCAGCTCCGTCGCGATCTTGATCCGCTGCGCCTCGCCGCCCGGAGAGCGTCGTCGCCGACTGGCCCAGCGTCAGGTAGCCCGAGGCCCAGGTCGTTCAGCACCTCGATCTTCTTGCCGACCGCCGGCTCGTCCGCGAAGAACGCCACCCCTTCCTCGACCGACATGTTCAGCACGTCGTCGATGGTCTTGCCGCGCAGCGTGACCTCCAGCGTCTCGGCTGTTGAACCGCGCCCCCTTGCACGCGCCGCAAGTCACCTCCACGTCGGGCATGAAGTAGAGCTGCGTGGTGATCACGCCCTCGCCCTGGCACTCCTCGCAGCGGCCGCCCTTGACGTTGAAGCTGAATCGCCCCGCCTTGTAGCCGCGCTCCACCGACGAGCGGCTGCCTGGGTGAACAGGTCGCGGATCGCGTCGTAGAAGCCGATGTAGGTCGCCGGGTTCGACCGGCTGTTCCGGCCGATCGGCGACTGGTCGATGTTGACCACCTTGTGTACGTGCTCGATGCCGTCCACGCCGTCGTGCTCGCCCGGCAGCGTGCGCGTGTCCACCAGCCGCTTCCACAGTGCCTTGTAGAGCATCTCGTTGACCAGCGTGCTCTTGCCCGACCCGGAGGCGCCGGTGATCGCGACCAGCGTGCCGAGCGGGAACGTCACGTCCATCGCCTTGAGGTTGTTCTCCCGCGCCCCGCGAACGATCGAGCGCCTTGCCGTTGCCGGTTCGCCGCTGCTGCCGGCGTGGCGATCGACCGGCCTGCCCGAGAGGAACTGCCCGGTCGGCGACGCCTGGCAGGCGAGCACGTCGTCGATCGTCCCCTGCACCACGACGGTGCCGCCGTGGACGCCCGGTCCCGGGCCCCATCTCCACGACGTGGTCGGCGGCGCGGATCGTGTCCTCGTCGTGCTCCACGACGATGACGGTGTTGCCGATGTCGCGCAGGCTCTCGCAGCGTCGCGATCATCTTCACGTTGTCCTTCGGGTGCAGGCCGATGCTCGGCTCGTCGAGCACGTAGAGCATCCCCATCAGCCCCGAGCCGATCTGCGTGGACAGGCGAATCCGCTGCGACTCGCCGCCCGAGAGCGTGCCCGAGCGGCGGTTGAGGTTCAGGTAGTCCAGCCCGATCCCCAGGAGCAGCTCCAGCCGGCCGCGGATCTCCGTGCAGCACCTGCCGGCCGGCGTCGGCGCCGCGGCCGGCCGGCTTGACGGTGCCGAGGAAGGCGTGCAGCTCGTCGAAGTTGAGCTGGCCGACTTCGTGGATGGTCTTGCCCGCGATCGTGAAGCAGCAGCCGGGTGGCCCGGACGCCGGCGCCCTGGCAGTCGGGGCAGGTGTGCTCCACCATCACCTTGTCGAGCCACGCCTCCATCCCGCGAGTTGGCCTCGCCCCGCTGCCGGTAACGGCGGTAATGCCGCTCGATCCGCCGGGCGATCCCGCCGAAGCCGACCTCCTTGCCCTCCCACTCGTCGCGGCTTCTCCTTCGCCTCCGGCGGCACGCGCAGTGCGATCTTCGTGTCGATGCCGTAGAGGATCGCCTGGCGCACCGTCTCGGGCAGCTTCTCCCAGGGCATGTCGAGCGAGAACCCCAGCACGCTCGGCCAGGCTGTACATCACCCGCCCGTCCCAGGTGTCCGGGTTGTACTTGAAGGCCTCGCGCACGAAGCAGCCGCCGCGCGATGCTCCGCCGCGGGTCTGGGCACCAGCAGCTCCGGGTGCGTCAGCTTGTGCACTCGCCAAGGCCGCCGCAGGTCCGGCAGGCGCTCGTCGGGTTTGTTGAACACGAAGCACTCGGGCTGCGATGTCCCCGTAGACGAAATGGTGCGTCGCGCTGCACAGCCCGCGATAGAACCGCTCCGCCTCCGCCTTGCCCGCGCCCTTGACCACATGGACCTGCAACAGCCCGTCGCCCACGAGCAGTGTCGGCGGCGATCCCGGCCTTGATCGCCTTCTCGTGCTTGCGGCCGACGACGAACCGGTCCACCACCGCGTCCATGTGCCGGACCTGCGACTCGTCGAGCTCGACCTCCTCGGAGATGTCCACCGGCTTGCCGTCGACGATCAGCCGCCGGCAGCCCTTCTTCCGCACCTCGGTGAAGACGAAGTCCAGCTCCTCGCCGTAGACCTTGAACACCGGCGCGCGCAGCTCGATCTCGTGTCCCTTCCGGGCAGCGACAGGATCGCCTCGAGGATCTGGCTCGACGATCCGGCTGGGCGTCGGCTCGCCGGTGCGCGGGCAGTGCGGCTCGCCGATCGTCGCGAACAGGAGGTTCAGGTAGCCGGCGATGTCGGTCATCGTGCCGACGGTCGAGCGCGGGTTGCTGGCGACCGTCTTCTGC
This sequence comes from uncultured Planctomycetota bacterium, assembly GCA_963767535.1. GTDB lineage: Bacteria > Planctomycetota > Planctomycetia > Gemmatales > Gemmataceae > JAJPHU01. The sequence goes on along the minus strand of CAVYEC010000002.1, from coordinate 870,113 downwards.
TCGATCGAGATCACCGGCGACAGGCCGAACACGAAGTCCACGTCGGGCTTGGCCACCTGGGCGACGAACCGCTTGGCGAAGCTGGACAGCGACTCCATGTAGCGCCGCTGTCCCTCGGCGTAGATGGTGTCGAACGCCAGGCTCGACTTGCCCGAGCCCGGAAAGGCCGGTGACGACGATGAGGCGGTCGCGCGGGATCTCCACCGAGATGTTCTTGAGGTTGTGGACGCGCGCGCCCTGCACGGCGAGCGTGGTGCGTGCGGTCTTCGGCGCCGGACCTTCTCCGTTCTGGGAGAAGAGGCGGAAGACATTGTCTTCTTTCGGTTCCGCTTTCCGGCCGTGTTAGAAGCCATCCGGTGGTTCCCCCGTGTAGAAGAAGGCCAGTTCCTGCACGTCGATGTTGCTCTTCTTCGTGAGCTGCACCGGCGTCGACGGCCTTGCCGATGAGCCCCTGGTCGGCCAGGTACTCGCAGGCGGTGGTCACGCCGCTCGACGTCGAAGTTCCGCTTGAAATGGTTCTCGATCTCCCGGCACGACCGCGCCTCGCCGACCTCGCGGAGGTGGTCGATCACCAGCCCGAACAGGCTCGCCGCACGCTCCGCCATGTAGCGATCGACGGCGTCCAGCGCCGCCTGCACGTTCTTCGCGCGTCTTCTTGCTGTTGAGCAGGTCGGTGTAAATCGTCTTGAAGAACGCCGGGTTCAGCTTCATCGCCTGCGGGATCACCTCCCGGTCGGCCAGCAGGCCCGCGCCGATCACCTCGACCTGCGCCAGCGGCGTCGCGGCGTAGAGGATCCACAGGGCCGTGTAATCGAGGTCGCCGCGCGTGACGAACCATTTCTGGGCCTTGTCGATCGGCCAGAGCGCGGTCGTCGCCGCGCGGAGGAGCTGCACTTGCGTGTCGCGCTCGCCGATCTCGTCCAGCCGGGCGCAGAGGTCGGCGATCGTCCGTCGTGGGTGTAGAGCAGCCGGCCCTTCGCCAGGAACGAGTGCAGGAATGAATTGCGGACGGAGCCCTCGACCATCTTGCGGAACTCCGCGCGCGGCAGGAGGCACGCATGTACATTCACGCCGTCCGCGTCGAGCGCCAGGTCTCCTTGGCCCACCTTTTGTCATCGACCGTCACGAGCACCAGGTCGATATCCGACTTCGCCCACACCGTATCGTGGGACAGGCTGCCGCAGAGGACCGCCGCGAGGATGGAGCGGTCTCGCTTGACCTTCTCGACGAGCGCGTCGAGCGCGGCGGTGAACTTCTGTTGGATCGATCCGTTCTCCATGTACGGCCCTCGAAGAGGTCCGGAAGATTCGACCCGAACGAAACTTGGACAAACCGTGGAGGTCTCCTCAGATGATGGTGGAGGAAGATAACCACTCACGGGGAGGAGATCCAGGTCAGCAGGAGGCAGCCGGGCAAATCCGTCTCGCGTCCGAGGCGTGGTTGGAATGGGAAAAAGCGGAGACTCATCACGTCGAAAGAAAGCCGCGAAGCGGAGCTTCGCAACCGAGCGTTCCCAAGCAGAGCTTGGGAACGAGGAAGCGCGTTGCCACAGACACGTACTACACACGCCTCTTTATCCGACTCACCTAGCATGCGGCTGGGCGGCGCGCGAGAATGACACCATTTGTATGAAGAAGGGAGGGCGGAAATGGCGAATCCGAACACGCGAGCCTCTCGGCGTCATGCGTGCGGCTGCTTTTTACCTCTCATTTTATTCCTAATTGCCGTACTCGTGCTGGTGCTGGATGAGGTCGCGCCCGTCTTGTGGGTCAAAGGGAATGTGGCCGTGAGTGCCCCCGGCGTGGGCGCGACACGCGGGGAAGTGGAATCATGGTTCGACCGCCAGGGCATTCACCACACGCGTTGTTCTAGTGTGAGCGATAGCGGAGGATATCCGGCGGGCGAAGCCCCTTCCGAGTTCGGCGGCTTGGCACCCGGTGTCCAAGGGACGTACATCGTCGGCAATATCACCGTCCCGCACGTTTACGGCTGGTTCAGCGAAGTGTGGCTCTACTTCTTCTTCGACTCGGACGGCCGGCTCATCCAGAATGTCGTCAAGCGCTGGGAACGATACCCCTGAGAAACCGCTGGTTTCGTCGCACGGTGGGGGTTCGACGCAAAGCTCAAAAGGAATGCAAAGCCGAGTCGTTGCCCCGAAATGTTCGACTGCTAACCGCGGAAAGAAGGCACGTTAGAATTGATTCGCGTTCGGGTCGGCCGGTAGCAACTCAGGCACCTTCGCTTTGCGATGCGTCCAGCCTTTTTTCGGAGCGCTTTCCGTCGCCTGACACGACCCGTTGCACGTCTTCTCGGTCGCCAGCACCGCGTCCAGTTCTTCGGCGGGCGGCAGCTTCAAATACACGTCATCGCCTTCCACCTTCACAGGGAAGACGCGCACCGAATAGTCTTCCCCGCTGAGACATTGCCCGGATTCCAGCGAATAGGTTTTCTTGTGGACCGGACAGGCGACTTTCGGTTTACCGTTTTGATCGCCGATCATGCCGCGCGACAGCACGAACTCGCGCCGGTGCGGACACATGTTCTGCGTCGCATACCACTCGCCCCGGCTGGCGAAGTGGAAGACCGCGATCTGCGTCTTGCCGTGGCGAACCGCCGCCCCGCCGTCGTGCGGGAAGTCCCATACCTTGCCGACGAACACCCAGGAGTCAGGGGTCAGGGGACAGGGGTCAGGGGTCAGAGAATTAGGATTTGTGTCAGCCGTTTCCTGACTCCTGACTCCTGACTCCTGATCCCTTTCTTCCTGGCGGATCGTCAATTCACTCAGCGGAATGAAGGACGTGGTCCAGTCCGTCGGCCGGCGCTGCTCGCGCTGCTGGACGAACTCGATGGTTGGCTCGGTTGCGTCGGTGTTGACGAACTGTTTGAACAGCCGGCGTTTCTCCGGATCGTTGACGACTTCCTTCCACTCGCATTTGTAGCTGTCCACCAGGAATTGCATCTGCCGTTCCAGCTCGGCGCAGATGCCGAGGCGGTCGTCGATAATCACTTCACGGAGGTACTCGATGCCGCCGTCCATTTTTTCGAGCCAAACCGAGGTGCGCGTCAGGCGGTCGGCGGTTTGGATGTAGTACATCAGGAAGCGGTCGATGTACTGGATGCAAGTTTCCTCGTCGAGGTCGGCGGCGAGCAGGTCGGCGTGGCGCGGCTCGGCGCCGCCGTTGCCGCAGACGTACAAGTTCCAGCCCTTCTCCGTGGCGATGATGCCGAAGTCCTTGCCCTGCGCCTCCGCGCACTTCCGGATGCAGCCGGACACCGCCGCCTTGACCTTGTGCGGAGAGCGGATGCCCTTGTAACGGTTCTCGACGCGGATGGCGAAACCCACCGAATCCTGCACGCCGTAACGACACCACGTCGTGCCAACGCAGCTTTTCACCGTGCGCACGCGCCTTGCCGTAGGCGTGGCCGCTCTCGAAACCGGCGTTGACGAGTTCCTCCCAGATGTCCGGCAACTGGTGGACGGCCGCGCCGAACAGATCGATGCGCTGGCCGCCGGTGATCTTGGTGTACAGTCCGTATTTCTTGGCGACCCGGCCCAGCACGATGAGCTTGTCGGGGGTGATTTCGCCGCCGGGCACACGGGGGATCACGGAATAACTGCCGCCGCGCTGGAGGTTGGCCAAAAAGCGATCGTTGGTGTCCTGAATGGTCGTGTGATGGACGATGTTCTCGTTCCACAGCGCTGCGAGGATGGAGGCGACGGCCGGCTTGCAGATCTCGCAGCCCTGGCCGCGGCCATGCGAGCGGATCAGTTCGTCGAAGGATTCAATCCGCTTGATCTTGACGATCTCGAACAGTTCCTGCCGCGTGCAGGAGAAGTGCTCGCACAGGGCGTTGTTGACCTTCTTGCCGGACGCCTTGATCGTGGCCTTGAACAGATCGGTCACGAGCGGCAAACAGCCGCCACAGCCGGTGCCGGCGCGGGTGCAGAGCTTGATTTCCTCGACCGACGTGAGGTTTTTCTCGCGGATGGCGTCGCAGATTTGGCCCTTGGAGACGTTGTTGCAGGAGCAGATTTGCGCGTCGTTGGCGATGTTCGTGACGGTAGAGCCGGCCGATGCGCCCTTGCCGAGAAGAACTTCTCCCGGCGGCATGGGCAGCGGTTGATCGCTGCGGGCCAGCATCGACAACGTGCCGTATTCCGAGGCGTCGCCGACCAGAATGCCGCCCAGGAGCCGTGTACCGTCCGGGCTAAAGAGTAGCTTTTTGTAGGAACCCCTGAACGGATCTTCGTAAGTAATGGGTTTGGCGGTCTTGTCGTCGGGGAAGCAATTGCCGAAGCTGGCCACGTCCACGCCCATCAACTTGAGCTTGGTGGAGAGATCGGCACCCTTGAACACGCGCTCCTCGCCGGTGAGATTGGCGGCCACCAGCTCGGCCATCTCGTAGCCCGGCGCGACCAGGCCGTAGATCATGCCGCCGTGGAGGCGCGACCTCGCCGATGGCGAAAATGTCGGGGTCCGACGTGCGCAGACGGTCATCGACGACGACGCCGCCGCGCGGCCCGACCATCAAGCCACTGGCACGAGCCAGATCGTCGCGCGGCTTGATGCCGGCCGAGACGACGATCATCTTCACGTCCAGCTCGCCGCCGTCGGCGAAGGACATGCCTTCGACGGAGCCGTTGCCGAGGATTTCCTTCGTGTTTTTGTTGAGGTGAACCTGCACGCCCAGCGCGTTGATCTTGCTGACGAGCAGCTTGGAGCCGGCGTCATCGACTTGCCGCGGCATCAGCCGGGCGCGAACTCGACGACGTGCGTTTCCAGACCCAGATCATACGTGGCCTTGGCCGCCTCCAGGCCGAGAAGACCGCCGCCGATGACGGCCGCTTTGCGGACCTCCGCGCCATACGCGATGATGCGTTCCAGATCTTCGATCGTGCGATAGACGAACACGCCTTTCTTGTCGATGCCCGGCACGGGCGGCACGAACGGAGCGGAGCCGGTGGCCAGGACGACGAAATCGTAAGCGACTTCGCGTCCCTGCACGGAGCGAACCACGCGGTTTTCGCGATCGACTTCGCGGGCGCGATCGCCGACGAACAGGGTGATGCCGTTGTCCTCATACCACTGGGGAGTCGCCAGGGCGAGTTTGTCGGCCTGGCGATGGCCGAAGTATTTGGTCAGGTTGACGCGATCGTAAGCGAGTCGCGGCTCCTCGCCGAAGACCACGAGCCGGTATTCCCGCGCCGTGTCGAACTCGACAAGCCGCTCGCAGAAGCGATGGCCCACCATGCCGTTGCCGACGACGACGATCGTCTTCGTGCGTTTGCGGATCACAAGGAGGCTCTCCACACTCACGGTTGCCCGTATCCGATCAGCAGCCGTAGAGCAAATTCAATACCGACCCCCTTCGCTCGCACGGGGAGGCGATTAAATGCTTGCGGGTAAAGAAGATAGGAAGATCAGTTTGTCGTCCCTGCCGCGCAGAAGGCAGCGCCTGTTCGTCCGGCCTTTAAGCAGAATTTGCCTAGATCAAGGGCAAGGGGAAAGTACCTATCTAGGTACCTGTGCCGGCCTTGGCTGGGACGAAGGCAGAGCCTTCCGTACCTTGTCCGACCTCGGTTCGAATTGTTTCGGCAGCCGATGGTGCTGGCTTCTTGAATGCAGCCCACCAGCCCTCTGCCTCAAGCCGCGTCCAGCCCGGGGCCGCTTCGCACTTTGCTAACTCCTCCATCAAGGCCGGTGTGCTGGGGGGCCGATCCTTGGGGTCCTTGGCCAGACACCGTAGGATCACGGCCTCCAGGCCGGGGCTAACCGCTCGCCCCAGTCGCTTGGAGGGCGGGTCCGGGGTGTTCCGAAGCTGCTTCATGCAGATCTCCATGACGGTCTTGCCCGTGAAAACCGGTCCTCCGGTTAGCAGGAAGAAGCCCACCGCTCCGATGGCGTAGACGTCTGAAAGAGCGGTGATCGTATCGGGCCGTTCGACCGCTTCCGGCGACATGTAATACGGCGTTCCGACGGTCACGTTGGCCTGAGTCAACTTGGCCTGTTGGTCCGCATCAAGGACCTTGACCAGCCCGAAATCCAGCACCTTGACAAAATCAGGAATGCCCGCGCGCATGGTGAGGATGATGTTTGCCGGTTTGATGTCCCGGTGAATGAGGCCGATCCCGTGCGCCTCCCCAGGGAGCCGCAGATCTGTTTCAAAATATCGATCACCCGGCCCTCGGGAAGTGGGCCATACTGCTTCACCAGGTCCTCCAGGCTGATGCCTTCGAGGTATTCCATGGCGTAATAGAAAACCCCCTCGGGGGTCCGGCCGTAATCGTAGACGGCAATCGTGTTGGGATGGTTCAACTGGCTGGTAAGCTGAACCTCGCGTTCGAAGCGGGCGAGGGTGCCTTCCGTCACGTTGTCGGCGTTCAACATCTTGATGGCGGTGGGCCGGCTCAAGAATGCGTGGCGGGCACGGTAAACGGTGCCCATTCCGCCCGAGCCGATCTGCTCCTCCAGAGTGTACTGCCCCAAATGCCGGATGGTTCGTTCGGCCTTTTCCATACGGCGCTGCTGGCGTGCGACGACGAACATGAAGAAAAGAATGGCTCCGCCACTAAGGACGAGCAGTCCGAGAAGGCCCCAGATGGCCCTGCGCAGGACGTGCAGCGCCCGGAACGCTTCGTCCGAGTCCACCTCGGTCGCCACGCAGAAGCCGTATTCCGGCAGGCACCGATAAGCCCCGACCGACGGCACGCCGCGGTAGTCCCGGTAGTCCTCCATGACCACGCCGCTGCCGCCGCTCGCCGCCGCCGCGGCCAGTCTCGTCAAGGGCTGCTCCGCCCGGCTCCGGGGTGGCCGCTCCCCCGCCATCAGGTTCACCTGGGGATCGCGGACCTCCACGGTCAGGATCGAGTGCGCGTCAGGCACGTCGGGCAGCAGCCCCAGGCGCTTCAGGTCGTCGTCGAACCGGCTCTGGCTCAGGAGGAGCCCCGTTTCCGAGAAGGCATAGGTTTCGCCGGACTCGCCGAAGCGGGCGGTTCGCAGAATCCGCGAGAACTCCTGGCCCGGGCGGAGGCGAAAGGCCAGTAGGGCCAGCGGCTTGCCCGCGTCGTCCGGGATGGCGGCCGCGAGCAGTATCGTCGGCAACCCGGTCCTGAGTTGCCCGTGGGCATCGACCAGCGTGGCCGCCGAGCGATGAGGCTTCGAGACGGCCGCCCCGGCCTCGAGCGCCTTCTGGGCGAATGTCCGCTGGTATTCGGCGTCGAAGGTCTTCGGCAACTCGTCCTCGCTGGCCGCCACGATCCGCATCGCCGGCGACACGATATAAAAATGCGTGTAGCCGAAGATGCCCAGGTAGGGCCGGAGCAACGTGCGACACTCCGCCACCGCTTGGGTTGAGGAGGAGTTGCCGGCGGGCGAGTCAAGGAGCTTCCGGACGGCTGGCCGCAAGGCGGGCAGCTGGGCGAGCGACCGGGCAATCGCTTCCTGGTCCGCGGTCCAGGAGTGCAAGGCCTCCACATCCGCGTTCAGAATCGTCGTGAGTTGGCTGGCCAACTCCTCCCTCATGGTCGCTTCGACGGATCGATGCACCCACCAGCCAACACCGCCAAGCAGCAGCGCTCCGGCGATCGGCCAGGCCCAAAGCTGCCGACGGAGAGTCGTTCGCGTCGCCGCGAGCGAACCGGAAATCCTGCTCAGTGAGGAAAGCTGCTTGCCGACATGGACGGGGTTGTTCATGGTCGCCTCCCTCTCCTCAATCAGGAACTCTCCAGGCCCTTCTCTCGCCGCCAGCGCACGAACATTTCCACGAAGTAGGTGGCGGCCGCCCCGGTGAAAAGACCGGCTGCGAAAACGATGGAAATGCCGGTGAGCAGATGAACGAGGAAGATCAGTGCGAGCATGAGCAGGGAGCCGCCGGCCAGAAAAACGAGGTCGCGGATTTCCGGATGAATTTCTTCCCATAACGCAACGGACTTGTCCCACACGCCCTGGCCCGGCGCACTCACCCTTTTCCGGGCCAGGCGTGACACTCGTTTCACCTCCTGCTGTTCCTCTTCTTGCTCTTCCTCTTCTTGCTCATCCCCATCTTCCTCCAGGACTTCAACGTCCATATCTCCGGCGGCAACAGGGGCTTTGTGGATGGCGATGTTCTCCTCCGCCTCGGTTTCACGCGCTTCCTCGTCGGCCGCCAGAAAGACTCGCAAGGACTTGGCGACATGGGCCGCCTTTTGCGGCCGCTTGTCCGGATCGGGGTCGATCATCTCGTCAATGATCTGACCGAGCATTTCCGGGACTTCCGGGTTGACCTCGGCGACGGGCTTGGCAGGTTGCGCCGGCCGTGGCAGTTGTTGCTCTGTGTACGGAGCCCGGCCGGTCACGCAGCGGTAGAACAGGCACCCGAGGCGAAAGATGTCCTCCGGCGGATTCGGCGCCCCCGCTTCGTCGAGCTGAAACGTGCAGGAGGCGGCCAGGTCGAGTTCGTCGGGAATGCCCTGTACGATACTGATGCTGCGGCCGATCGCCGTTTCGTCGAACAGCTGCCGACGGACTGCGGCATGCAAGACTTTGACGGTACGTTGATTGGCCGGCCCCTTGCCGACCGGTGCCAACAAGATGCAATCCGCAGCCAGGTCGCCGGCCGGGAGCCACTCGTTATGGAGGGCCTCTACCCCCTCCAGGGCCTGGGCCATGAGCCGGGCCACGGTCTGGTAGGGCAGCTTGCCACGCCGCGAGAGGATGTCTTCGAGCGTCGGGCCTTCGAAGTATTCTTTCACCAGATAATGAAACCCGTGCGCTTCGCCCGCGTCCAGGATACGGCCCACGTTGGGGTGTTGGACCTTGGTTGCTTTTAGCGCCACTTGCTGGAAGCTGCCCAACACCCCCGGGTCCGCCGCGCTTTTCGCCGACAGCACCTCGATGGCCACGCGCGGTCCAGGGGGTCGATGGCAACGTACGCCCCCGCCATCGGCCCGGAAATCATCTGGTCCACCAGCCGGTACTGGTTCAAGACCAGTTGATCGGGTTTTCGCCCCGACAACACTTTGGCCACGAATTCGGTCACGTAGCGATTGAGGACGAGCCACTTGCGAAACCGCTCCGGGTCGGCGGCTTCTTTGCGGTCGGGCCGAAGCCAACGCGCCCGCACCGCGGCCACGTCCTTGGACGATAGGAGTCGGTAGCGCTCGATCGACTCCAGGATTTCTTCGACGGACTTTGTCGGTTGCATGGCTTGCCAATCTCCTGCGCCCGTCGGCGCTCTACGATTTCCGCTCGGTCGCTTATCGGGATCCTACCCGCTGCCGAGACTCCTTTACTCCCAGGGAACTCAGCCATTGCTCGTCGCGTACGCTGATGTGTCGCAGTTTGTTCGGCTCATCGGCAAAAAGTATCAGCCCAACGTTAATGGTCGAGATACCCATCGACACCCTCCCGGACACCACGACCCAGTTGGACATTTCGCCCTTGGGCTCGGGGATCGCCCCTGGGCCCGAATCGTCCTCGCGAAGCCTTCGCGACTGTAGAACGGCGGCCACAGACGGACGCCCGGTTCGTCGGGCGCCGTGACTTCGGCCAGGTTGGGCTTGATCCAGTCGAGAACGCGGTCCACCATCTCCTCGCTCAGTCCTTGCGTTAACTTCGAGCCTGGCGAGAGTATCACGAGCCGCAGGCGGGCGGGCACCCCCTTGACCATGAGTCTTCGCGGGCCCGCATCGGTATCGGGTTCGCCCAGTTTGCGCAGGTCCACCTTCAACTTGGCGAGTTCGGACTTGGGCCGGAGTTTTTTCTTCGTCTGCTTGGGCACAACGGACCCGAGCAGTTTCCGCACGAGCGCACGCAGCCAGAGCAATGTAATGAAGGCGAGGACGCCGAGGATACCCCACCAGCCACCATTCTCCAGAAAATTCTGGACCGGTTCGGGAAGACGCTCGGTTACGGGTTCCATTTGTTCCTTCAGGTCGTCCAGGTAAGAATCCGCATAGGTCCTGAGGTTCGACCAGGCGGTCTCGGCGTATTCTCGCGAACTCTTGGCGGCGTCCTCCAGTTGACCCTTTGCCACCTGAAGCGAGGTAGGCTCTGCCGCCGGGGAGGCTTCCGCCTCCCCAGCTTTGGAATCGTCCGCATGGTCGGTCTTCGCCTTGCCCTCGGTCTTCTTCTGGCGTGCGGCGACTTTGTTCCTGCTGGGAGTGGCTGACTTGTGTTTTTGTTTCCCTTGGGCTATTTCCGCGGATGCGTGCGCGACCGGAGACGCTTGCTGTGCCTTGTCCGCCTCGCTCATGGCGACACCAAATAGCAGGATCACAATGTATCCGGCCACACCGGTGGCGGCCCATTGCAACAGGACGATAAGGAGTCCGAGGCGAAACTTAACGGAGCCTTGAAGGATAATCACCTGGAGTGTGCCGGCCGCGCACAATGCGAAGACGAAGGGCAAATTGCGGAGTCGGCCGAAGTGGCTGATAATAATCCATTTCAGGGCGAAAGGCTCGCTAAACCAAAGCCTGTAGGAATACCCCTCTGGAACATTCACGACGACATCATCCACGCTTCGCATCATCAAATAGGCGGCGAAGTCAAAGGTCAAGTAGGCCAGGAAGGACACTACCAGCACGGAAATGAGGCGCAACGCCAGGTAGGCAACTCCCCTTGAAAAAGGCTACATGCCAGCCGAAGGAAGAATGCCGACAGGAAAACCATCGGGATCCAGAAGGCAATGGTGAGCATTCGCGGCGACAGCAGCGGGTTCATCCGGGATAGGTTCAGACGGAGAGACTGGCCCTCCTGTTTCCATACGCCGGTGATTTCCTTGCCGTCGCTTGCGAGTTTTCCTTCGTACGAAGCACCGACTTGCGACAGCACGATCCGGAGGGTGTCCTTACGGAAAACGACTTTGTCACAGGACAGGCCATAGACGCCTTGATCCGGGCTATCCATGGTGGCCGTGAGGTTGTCTCCCCGTTTGCTAATGTGGAAGATGGTGTGCAGTTCGCCCGAACCCGCCTGCAACTGACCGCTCCACATGCCTTCCACGTCGCCGACAGCCTCCTTCTCCTCATCGGCGGCAGCACGGCCGGCGGCAAGAAACAGGAGGACGGAAAGGGCCACTCTGGGAATAAGAGTCCGGGACATAAAGGCCTCGACCTGAGATGTAGAGTGCCGAGTTTGAGCATTGTACTGTGGAGGCAATTGCTCGCCAAGAAAAAAGAGATTCATGAGAGTCGCTTCCGCTTTGCGTTGGGAAGCTCTTTTGGCCTTGGACTTGCATTCAAGCTTCTGCGGGAGGGCAAGTCAGACCGCCCAGACATCGACGCTCGGCGCAGCCGAGGGCTGCGCGGAGGCAGGTGGTGACGAGAGAATAAACGTAATGGCCGATCAAGAGGGTTGGTGGTGCCGCGCAGCTTGTTGTAGTCCACGGCGCGCGCGTGGACTACAACAAGCGACCCTGCCGGGCTAAGACACGGACATCGAAGAATAAGGGAAGTTTGCATTTCCCTTGCTTGCGCCGCGGGCTCGTGAGATTTCATTCGCTCGCTTTAGAAGAACAAGAAGGCGACAGCGGCGGTGAGGAGGAAGAGGGCGAAGAAGAAGATAATCCACTTGAGTTCGTCCATGCTGGACGAGGAGGACGGTCCCATCAGGTTGATGTGGGGCTTGCGAACCGCCGTCGGCGTCAGCGCTACATGCGGAGCCGCGGGAGCGCCCTCGGAGCGGAGCGGGGCATGGTTCTGGACCGTCTCCGCGTCGGGAGACGGGTCGGCCGGACGCGGCATCGTCAGTTGCGGCAGGCTCAAGGGCGCCGCCTCGACGACCATGTCGCGGAACTCCGGGTAACTGCGCAGCGGCTCGAACGGGCCGAGCTTGGTCCGCGCCGCCCGCACGTTGCTGGCGTCGCCGAGCAGACCGTCCTTGAGCGAACGCCGCACCGCCGAGACGGTGCCCTTGACCGTGTGGGCCAGGCTCGTTTCGTCCTTGTACACCAGATACCACAACTCCTGCTGCGGGATGTTGCTATCGACGGTCGGCAGACGCCGCGTGCTTTTTCCCGTCAAATCTTCGATGAACTCGCGGCAGGAGACCGGCCGTTTCTCCGGGTCGGCGCTCATGGCTCGGCGGATGGCCCAATCGAGGCGCTCCGTGATCGTCGGGGCCAGCTGACGCGGCGGCGTCAGTTCGTTCTGAATCTTTTTCATCCAGGCGTCGAGCGGCCCGTTGGAGCGGAACGGCAGCTCGCCCGTCACCATCTGGTAGAGAGTGGCGCCGAGGCTGTAAATGTCGCAGCGGATGTCGGCGTTCTTGGCGTTGCGGAACTGCTCGGGGGCCATGAAGTGCGGCGTACCGAGGCCGCGGCCGGTGCGCGTCAGGTTCAGGTCGGTCTCGGTCTCCTTGACCAGGCCGAGGTCAGCCAGCTTGGCGATGCCGTCGGGCGTCACGAGGATGTTGTCCGGCTTCACGTCGCGGTGGACGAGGTTTTGCTTGTGTGCCCGGTGCAGTCCCTGGGCCACCTGGGCGATGACGCGGATGGCGTCGCCCTCGTTCATCTTTCCTTCCCGTTCCAGCTTTTGCCCCAGCGATTCGCCCTCGACGAACTCCATGACGAGATAAGGCATGTTGCCGTTGTCGCTGTAATCGAGGGCGCGGACGATGTTGGGGTGGTCGAGCCGGCTGGCGGCCCGGAACTCCTGCTCGAAGCGTTTGAGCAGCACGGGATTCTGCGCCATGTGCGGCGGCATGATCTTGATGGCGACGATCTGCCCCGTCTCGCGGTGCTTTCCCCGATAGATGGCGCCCATACCTCCCTCGGCGATCTTCTCTAGAAGATCGTAGTTGCCGATGGATTTTTCGGTGTCCAGGCCCATCATCGAGGGTCCCCACAATAGCCGGTCGCGCACAGTTCCCCAAACGGAACTGCCGAATAATTCTATCTTGCTCCCGAAACCGACGCATGGCAAATTTTGCGAATTCCCCCAAGTAATGGTTGCGCCGGATTTGCCGGTCCTCACCGGACTCGCGAGGATGCCGTCCGGTTCGACGGTTCGGAACGTCTGGGTAAAGCGGGCACCCTCTGCCTTTTATGCCGGGCAAAGCGGCAAAAGAAGCAAATTCCTCTGGAACAGGCCGGCACGATCCGTCAGAATCAATACGGCCCTCGATCCTCCCTATCCGGTCACCAGCGGGGCCGTCCAGCACGCAACGGGGAAGCGCATCATGTCGATACTCGGGAAGATCCTCGCGATCCTCAACGTTTTCGCCGTCATCGGCGCCATCGTTCTGCTCGCTCAGGATTACGCCAAACGCGAGGCCTGGGCCTACGCCGTCTTCCGCGAAGACCTCGTGATCAATGGGCTGCCCCTGGACGACCGGGAGCGCGACCCCCAGGGACAACTCCTCACCGAAAAGATAGGCGAAAAAACGCAGAAAGAGTTGTTCCCCACCAACCCCATCAAGACGCAGAAAGAAGAAGTTGCGCGGGTTGAACGGTTAATCCGCGGCAAAATCGACGGGGCCGGCGACAAGAAGAAACAGATTGTGATGCTCGCCCAGATCCTCTCGCCGCTGATCGTCTCCAACGAGCAGCGCGAGCAGATGATTGCCTATGAGACCTACTTGCGCGACGATCCGGCGTTCGAGCGGCTCAAGGGGATACTCCAGCGTGCGGATCGGGCGGCGCGGCAGCCGGCCGCGAAGCCGCGGTCGTTTGACGAAGGGTTCCGCGACGCCCTCGCCTACCAGCACACCGACCCGACCGGCCCGTTTGCCGACGCCTACCTGAACGTCCTGACGGCCAACCCGAACACGCCGTTCGAGCAGGCGCTCGATCAATCGCTCGACGCGCAACTGGCCCAGCTGCGCGGCCAGCTCGATCAGCATTTCAAGGCCGCCCAGACGGACACGGACGCCCCCGACCAGCGCAAGCGAAACATCGCCCGGCTTCTGTTCAACGTCACCGAGGCGCTGATCGAGCAGCCGGCCGGCGGCGCGGCGAAGCTCGATCTGCTGGACACGCCGGAATACAAGCGTTTCGTCACGGTGGTCGGCGTGCGCGAGGCCGTCGGCGCCGTCAACGACGAGGCCCGCATCCTGGGCGACATCATCGCCGAATTGAAGACGGAACGACTCCGCGAGCGCAGCAAGTTCGCCCTGCAACATGGCCGGGTGATCGCGATGATTCAGGACAAAGCGGCGGACGTGCAGGCGCACACCCAGCAACGGAACCGCCAGCAGACGGAGTTGGACGCCCACAACGAAGACCTCAAGAAACGCGAGCTGGATGTCAAGTTCTACCAGGAACAACTGGGGACGGTACGCAAGGACACGGCCGAACGTCTGAAGGAGTTGCAAGGCATGAGCGCGGAGCTTCACAAGCTCCGGGTCAAGCTGCGCGACGACACGGTGGAGAACCAGAAACTGGAGAAACAGATTCGCACCCTGGAAGAAGGGCGCTAGCACATAGCCCCCGGCTTGCCGGGGGAAAGCCAACCCCCGGCAAGCCGGGGGCTATGTGGCCGACCAACGAGGATCCCGCACCATGACGCGCTTGGGCAAATTTCTGGTGTTCTTCAACCTGGGCTTTAGCCTGTTGTTGGCGACCTGGGCCTTCAGCCTGTACGCCAACGGCATCGACTGGTCCAACCGCCCGGCCAAGGGCGATCAGCCGGCCGGCCTGTTCAAGGTGAAAGAAGATCAGCTGAAAGAACTGGGGCAGGGTTTGCCGCCGGCCCAGGCGGCCTGGCTGGAGGCACGGCAAATCTTGCGGGTCGAGGAAACCCAGCTCGTCCAGGATCGCAAGTGGTACGATGAGCAGATGAACCACCTGTTCGTGTCCGCCAACGCGCAAAACCCCGTGCGCGAAATCGCCGTCGCCCCCAGGGATGACGAAAAGGCTGGCATCCGCCGGGGCCAGATTTTGCTGGATAAGGAAGGCCGCCCCGTGCTGAATCCGGTCACGGACCCGGCCGGCAAGCCCCTCCAATCGCTGACCGTGTATAACAGCCAGGACGAGCAGATTTTGCAGGCGATCGAAACGATTCGGCAGAATCGCGAGAAGCAGATCAACAAGGCCAAGGAACTCACGGACCTGATTATCGGCGATCCGACCAAAGGCGTCCGCGGCCTGTGGCAGCGCATCCTCGACGAGAAGGCCAAGAATGCCGACGTGGTGGCCGAGAAAAAACTTCTGGAGCCGCTCCTGGTCAATACCGCCGTGGATGGGCAGTTGATCCACAAGCGCCGGGTGCAGTTGGACAAGCGAATCGAGGAATTGAAGAAGATCGGGGTCGCCTCGGGCAAGTGAGGCAGGGTAGAATAAGCGGAGAAGGAAGAACCTGAGCGGGGGGCGTCAGCCCCCTGAGAGTTCGCTCGGGGGGCTGACGCCCCCCGCTCAGGGGATTTGAATGGCCCGAAAGTGCCATTGACACGGAACCGGGGCGTCGGCATAGTGCCGCCCCGCTCGCTTTGGGGGAAACAAGGGCGAGCGAGGTTGCAGCACATTCGCAAGGGGAGCTGTCGGCCTGCGGTGTCGGCCATTGTTGCTGGGCCGCGCCAAATGGGGGATGGACCATGACCGCAGTCGGGAAGATTCTCGTATTTCTCAATCTCGTCTTCAGCCTGGTGGTCGGGGCCTTCGTCATCATGATGTACCTGGCCCGTACGCACTGGGTGGACGAGTACAAGAAGGTCAGCGATCAGGTCAAGGTGCTGGCCGCCAGCGAGCAGACCTATCGCAACGAGGCCATCAACGTCCAGCAGGTCGCCGACGCCAAGGTCGCCAAGGCGATGGCGGACCTCAAGCGGGCCCAGGCCGACCTGGAGACGCAGATCGCCGAAAACAACCAGATGCGCCAAGATGTGGTCAAGGCCAATCAGAATAGCACCGGCAGCCAAGCGCTGTCCTCGCTGGCCAATTCCGAAGTGCAGAAGCGCCAGGCCGACGTCAGCCAGCTGCGCGAGACGCTCAAACGAGAAACCGAAGTCAACAGCGCGCTGGTCAAAAAGAACAACGAGTTGCTCGAACAGGCGACGGCGGCCAACATCGAGAAGCAGGCGGCGCTGGCTCTCTCGAAAAAGATGGAAGAGCAAGTGCAGCAAATGGCCCGCGACATGGAACGCATACGGACCACCGGCGGCCGCGGCACGACGACGGTGCGCGACAACCGTCGCAACCCGCCGGCCGAAAGCGTCGAGGGGCTGATCAAGGCGACCGATTCGAGCGGCCTGATGACCATCAGCATCGGCAGCGATGCCGGCCTGGTTCGCGGGCAGACGCTGGAGGTGTTCCGCCTCAGCACGATTCCGTCGCAGTCGAAATACCTGGGCACGATCCGCATTCTGGAGGCGACGCCGACGCAGGCGGTGGCCCAGCCGGTCGGCCGCATGACGGCGCCGCCGAAGGTGGGAGACAAGGTCGCCAGTCGCATCCTGGGCACCTGAGCGCGGCCGGGGGAACGGCGCGCCATCATCGTTCACGGGGAGACAGAGAATCATGCCGGCTGCTCGATCGCGTCGGGGTGAGGATTCGCCGCGGGCGAAACCGCGCTCGGACGCTTACGTGGGGATGCTCGCCCTGTCGCTGTTGGTGCTGGGGACGGCGATGCTGTTCGCCTTCCTCGATAAGAGCGAATTTCCGACGACGGATCCTCCCAAGGTGCAAATTCCGCGCACGGCGCAGGGCCAGGCTCCCGTAGCCGCTCCTCCGCAGGCACAGCAGATCCAGCAGGGCGCACAACCGGGGATGCAGCCGCCACCCCAACCCGGACAGGTTTTGCCACCGGGCAATCAGACTCAACCGAAGCAGTAATGTCGGCAGTTCCTTCATACGAATACAACCCCCGGAACTCCGGGGGTTTTGTATTTCCAGGTTGTCCGTATATGCTGAAGGTTTAGCCGCGAGCCGTAGGCGAGCGCGGCCGCGCTCGCCTACGGCTCGCGGCTAAACGAGTAATGGGATTCGCGGCAGCGAGGGAAACAGCATGGCGGCGCGGGTCGTTCTGGCCATGAGTGGCGGCGTGGATAGTTCGGTGGCGGCGCACCTCTTGCGACGGCAGGGGTACGACGTGATCGGTCTGTTCATGCGCACCGGCGTCCACGGCGATGCCGACGGCCGGGCCGACCACAAGAAAGGCTGCTGTAGCGCCGTCGATGCCGGCGACGCCCGCCGCGTCGCCGACCGCCTCGACATTCCTTTCTACGCCCTCGATTTTGAGGGTGAATTCAACCGCATCATCGACTACTTCGCCGACGAGTACCTGGCCGGTCGCACGCCCAATCCGTGCGTCGTGTGCAACAACTGGCTGAAGTTCGGCCAGTTGTGGACCTACGGCCGGCAGCTCGACGCCGACTTCATCGCCACCGGCCATTACGCCCGCGTCCAGCACACCGATACCGGCGTGGAGCTGCATCGCGCCGCCGATCCGGACAAGGACCAATCGTATGTGCTGTACGGCCTGCGCCGCGAAGTGCTGCCGCATTTGCTCTTTCCCATCGGCGGCTATCGCAAGGACGAAGTGCGTACCCTGGCGCGGGAGGCGGGTTTGGGTGTGGCCGACAAGCCCGACAGCGTCGAGATTTGTTTCGTGCCGGGCGGCGATCACGCCGCATTGATCCGTCACGCCGGCCCGAGCACGCCACGGCGGGACACATCGTCGATACGTCCGGCAAGGTACTGGCCGAGCACGACGGCATCGAGCAGTTCACGATCGGCCAGCGCAAGGGCCTCGGCTTCGCGGCCGGCGAGCGGCGTTACGTGTTGCGCATCGTGCCGGGGGATAACGAGGTCGTCATCGGGCCGCGTGAGAAACTGCTGGCGTCGGGACTGGAGGCGTCGGGCGTGAACTGGCTGCTGGACGTGTCGCCGGAGGAATCGCTGTCGTGTCAGGCGAAAATTCGCTATCGGCACACGGCGGCGCCGGCACGGGTAACGGCGCTGCCGGACGGCCGGGCGCGTGTGGCGTTTGAGGAACCGCAGAGTGCGGTGACGCCGGGGCAGGCGGTAGTGTTTTACGAGGGTTCGCGCGTGCTGGGCGGCGGTTGGATTGAATCTGCCACATAGCCCCCGGCTTGCCGGGGGTGATTTATTTCCCCCCGGCAAGCCGGGGGCTATGTGGTCACTTCCCCACGATACGGCTGGCGACGCGGTCGCCCACATGGGGTGATTCGGTCATACGTCCGACCGGCTGGGCCACGGCCTCCTTTGGCTTCGCCTCAAGAATCCGTATGGTGCCGAGATACTTCGACTTCGAGGGATGCTCCAAGAGGCGATACAGTTCCAGCGTGTGCCCCTTGGTCAATCCGGCATCACTGCCGATACTGATAACCACCAGGCCGCTGGAATCGACTTTCTTGACCACCCCATCGACGTTTTCCGGCGGCGGATTATGATGTACGGATTCCTCTGTCGGTTTTTGACGCATAAACTCCTGAACCGTCAGCGCACCGGGCGGCCCGTTGACGGCCGCCAGGATTCCGTATTCCCGAACGAAAAATCGCACTCCCGTCTGATCCCCTACCGCTTGCAGAATGGAGGACACCGGCAGAGCTTCCGCGAACCGCAAGGTGAGTAGGGCACCGCTGTTGGGGTTCGCATCGTTAAAGGACAAGCCCGGAACGGCTTTCTGCAATTCGTTGAGGACATCCGAAAAACTCATCTCCTTGTAATTGACTTTGATCGGCGTCTCCAGCGCCTTGCGGAGTTTGTCGGTCGTCGGACCAGTAGCTTTTTTCGCATCATCCGGCCGAGGCTTGTACGAACTACGTAACCAAAATCGGAGCGTTGCATCGTCCGCCCCATCAAAGTCGAGGTTGTAAGACGTCTTGCCCAAGAGCGCGGGCAGTTGCGCTTCCAATTCGGTCAGCTTCGCCTTGGCCAGAGTCAGGGTTTGCCGTGCCTCCTCAAGCTCCTCGGATGAGACGGTGGCAGTTTTCACCAACATCTCTACTCGCTTGACTTTCTTTTCCGTGAGGGTAATCGTCGTCTTCTGCGTCTCGATCGCGTAATACAACGTGACGACCTTCTGCGTCACCTGCAAGCGCGTGCGATTGAGTTCGGCCTCCGCCTCGGCGGCCTTGGCGACGGCCACGCGGATGTCGGGATTGTTCTTGAGCGCCTCGGCCAGCATCTCTTCCAGCTTCGATTTGGCCGGCTTCGCCGAATCTTTTGGAGCTTGTGGTTGTCCCAGGCCGAGACTCACGCCGGTCAGCACCAGGAACAGTGCCAGCGGTTTAACCACCACTCTTCGCATGATCGTTCTCCTTTTGTCGGGCGTTCTTGATCGCCATGAGCAGCCAGCTATCGTCGGTCGAAATAGCCAAATCCTTCTCCGTCCCGCTGTCCAGCGCGTTCGTGTAGCAGCGCAGGGCCGATTGCGGATCGTACTCCTGCGCCATGTAGGCATCGCCGGCCTTCTGATACAGTTCGCCGCGATGCTCGACGCTGTCAAAGGCTCGCCACTCCCGAGCGAGCGCTGACTCATCGGCCGGCATCCGCGGTTTTTCCGCCGGTCGAGGCTCTTCCTGCCGCCGCACGATTTCTTCGGGAATTGGCGTAGGTACATCGCGCCGCACGGCTCGCATGGCCAGCAGACCGGCGGCGAAGGAAACCAGCAGGGCGGCCGCGTAAGCGAGCCAGCGAACTCGACGACGGCGGCGCAACATCTGTCGAGTCTGGGAGTAAATGGCCTGCCGGAGCGCGTCGGTCTCCGGCGGCAAGGAGTGCGGCGCGAGCAGGCCGTCGAGCGGATCGGGTTCGGGTGCAAAGATGTCGTGCATGAGAATCACTCCGTTTGTCGGTATGCTTCGCGAAACGCCTGCCGGGCGCGGGTCAACAGCGATTCGACCGCCTTGGGCGATTCGTCGCGCGCCGCGGCAATGGCGACGACGCTTTGCCCTTCGAGATACTTGGCCCGCAAGACGGACTCGTAATGCTCCGGCAAGGCACCCAGGGCCAGGGCGACGCGCTCGGCTTGCTCGCGCCGTTCATTCTCGGACGCCGCGGCCGGCTCGACATCGAGCGGTTGGGTGCGGCGGGCGCGGCGATATTCGCGGCGAAAGTGGTTGCGCAGCAGATTGGCCGCGATGCCACGCAGCCAGGCGGCGAAGCTGCCGGCCGCAGGGTCGAACGAGCGCAGGCGACGAACCGCGGTCAGCCAGGTTTCTTGCACAACTTCGTCGGCCGGATCGCGCAGGCCGCCGCAGCGCCACAACACGTAGCGATACAGGCCGGGGAACGCCTCGTCGTACAGGATCTTCCAGGCCAGCTCATCCCCGGCGAGCACGGCGTGCCGCAATCCCCGTTCGCGTCCGCCGCCGTCGCTGGGGTGCATGGCGTGCCTCCGGCCCGTGGTCTCCGGAAATCTATTGTCCGCCGAAGGTGGTATCCTTCGACAGATGTTTTTTTCTTAAAATGAGGGCGGCGGCGAGCCGGGAGCGTAAGCGACCGGAGTGCTCCGGAGGAAGTCTCCGGTCGCTTACGCTCCCGGCTCGCCACAAACATTCCTCCGGTCGCTCACGCTCCCGGCTCGCCGTATCGAATTGCGAAGGATTGTTCATGCCCGAAGTGCTCGACTGGCGCCGTGTCGCCGACCCCCATGCCGCCATCCATTACGCCGTGCAAGCTCTGTGCTGGGGAAAAACGGTCGCCTTCCCCACCCAGACAGGTTACGCGCTGGCGG
Organism: uncultured Planctomycetota bacterium; assembly: GCA_963767535.1. Taxonomy (GTDB): domain Bacteria; phylum Planctomycetota; class Planctomycetia; order Gemmatales; family Gemmataceae; genus JAJPHU01. Next base: position 849,496 of record CAVYEC010000002.1, on the reverse strand, counting down.
CCAGCGGCCTCGCTCCGCAGGCCGTCGAGCAACTGCGCGTCGATACGGCCAACGGCTCAGACGAAGTCACGCTGGCGTTGCGCGGGGCGGCGGAGGCGCGCGATTGGGCGCCGGCGATGACGCCGCTGGCGCAGCGCCTGGCCCGGCGTCTCTGGCCGGGGCCGGTGACGCTTCTCGTCCGCGGCGCGGTCGAGCGGGGTTTGGCCAGCCGGTTGCCCGAAAGCGTCCGCGCCCAACTCTGTCCGAACGAAACCGTGCGGCTGACAACGCCCGGTCACGAAGCGCTCCGCGAAGTTCTGCGCCATCTGCCCGCGCCCCTCTTGCTCGCCCCGCTCCAAGGCGAAGGGACGGTCGCGGCCAGCGCCGAGCAGGTCGTCGAGCGGGCCGGCGGGCGCGTGGATTTGCTTCTCGACGACGGGCCCAGCACACACACGCAGCCGGCGACCGTCGTGGAGGTCCACGGTGATGCCTGGCAGGTGGTGCGGCCAGGCGTGGTGTCCGCGGAGCAGATCCGCCAGCAGACCGCGTGTCTGATCCTATTCGTCTGCACGGGCAACACCTGCCGCAGCCCGCTGGCCGAGGCGCTGTGCAAAAAGCGCTTGGCCGACCGGCTCGGCTGCGCGATCGCCGAGTTGCCCGCGCGGGGATATCATGTGCTGTCGGCCGGGCTGGCGGCCGCGCCGGGCGGGCCGGCCGCCATCGAAGCGGAACAGGTGGCGCGAACCTACGGGGCCGACCTGTCCGCCCACCGCAGCCGGCCGATGACGCCGGAGCTGGCCGCCCAGGCCGACTATCTCATCGGCATGACGCGCAGTCATGTGCGGGCGCTGGCGGACCATTCGGCGCGATTCGAGCGCCGCGCCGCGGCTGCTCGACCCGGCCGGCGACATCGCCGATCCCATCGGCTGCGAGCAACCCGTCTACGAAGAGTGCGGCAAGCAACTCTGGCACCATCTCGATGCGATCGTGGCCGAGATCCTGCCGTCCAACCCGTAACTCCCGGCAAGTCGAAGGGTTAGGTGCGGCTGAGATTCGTCTGGACCGCGGCCAAAGCAGAAGCTATCTTTGCCGTTGAGGTCTGCCCGGTCCTCTCTCCCTGAGGGACAATCTCCACGGCTCTCCGCTTGGTGCCACTCACTCCTCGACCGTGGATGTCTCGGCCGGACAGATGAGGCGCTCATTCCCCGACCTCCAATCCGGGAAGGAAGGCTCATGCCCTCGCAACGTCGCGACGGTTCGCTCCACGTAGTCCTTCTGTTTCTACTCGTTACCGGGCTGAACGCTGCCCCGCCGCAGGCGGACGCCGGCCGGAACACCAAACCGGCGGCCGGCACGGACGACTTGCCGGCCGTGAAGGTGTCGCACCTGGAGGATGAGGGCGACTGGCGCGTCGCCGAGACGGTCAACTTCCGCCTCTATCATCAGCATTCACGCGGCAGCGCCGAGGAGTTGCTGCGGACGGCCGAGCGGACCCGCGCCGTCCAGCAGCGCAAGTGGTTCGGCTCCGTCGGCACGAACTGGGAGCCGAAATGCGGGATTTGCTGGTATCCCAGCGGTGAGGATTACAGCGAGGCGACCGGCGTGCCCAGCCGGGTCAACGGCCATACCAACATGAGCCTGGACGGCGAGCGCGTCATTTCCCGCTGGGTCCACCTGCACGGCGGCCGAGATATTTTGCTGCCCGGCGTCTTGCCTCATGAGGTGACGCACGCCGTCCTGGCCGGGCGGTTCGGCCCGCAGCGCGTGCCGCGCTGGGCCGACGAGGGAATGGCCATCCTCGCCGAGACCCGGCCGCGTGTCGAATTGCACCTCCGCCAGTTGCCGCGCTGCCGCGAGGAACAGCAACTCTTCGCCATGCTCAAATTGGTGCAGATGCGCGACTACCCCGAGCCGAGGGAGATGTGCGCTTTTCATGCGCAGAGCGTCTCGCTCGTCGAGTTTTTGAGCCATGAGAAGGGCACGAAGACGTTCGCCGACTTCGTGCGCGACGGCGAACGACACGGCTACGAGGAATCGCTGAAGCGCCATTACGACTGGGACTTCGCGGAACTCGACCGCCGCTGGCTGCGCTTTGCGTTCCCGACGGACAAAGCGGGCCGTCTCACCAGCGGCGGGGGCGTTTGAGGCGTCGGTTGACCCGTCCGATCACGTCGCCTTGACGCCGTTGGGCGCCATCGGCAGCGAGCGCAGACGCACTCCCGTCGCCTGAAAGATGGCGTTGCCCACGGCCGGGGCCAGGGCGATGAGCGGCGTTTCCCCCGCCCCCGCCGAGGGCAGATCGCGGCGGTCGAGCAGGACCGTCTCCATCACGAGCGGGGCGTCGCCGAAGCGCGGCACGCGATAATCCGCGAAGCGCGGGTTGAGGATCTTCCCGTCGGCGAAGCGAATCGCCTCGAACAACGCGCCGCCGAGCGCCTGCACCACCCCTCCCTCGACCTGGTTTTTCAGGTGATTGGGATTGAGCACCGCCCCGCACTCGAAGGCGTTCACGACGCGCAGCACCCTCACCCGGCCGCTGCCTTCGTCCACCGACACCTCGGCGCACGCGGCCACGTAACTGTTCTTCTCGGTCCCGCCCGCGATGCCGAAGCCGTGCCCGTCGGCCGGCTTTTTGGCCCCAACCGAACTTGTTCGCGGCGGCTTCGAGCACGGCCCTGAGACGCGCGTCCTTCAAGTTTTTCAGGCGGAAGGCGAGCGGGTCGAGGTGCAGGGCGTGGGCCAGCTCGTCCATGTGCGACTCGCGCGCGAAGGTGTTCGCCGTGGCCGCCAGGGCGCGGTAGGACCCCTGACGCAACGGCGAATCGGCGCCATGAAACTGCGTGAGTTGGGGCACGTCATAGGGCGAACGCAGGGAAGAACCGCCCGAATTGAAGTTGTGGCACTCCCACGCGGTCAGCTTGCCGTCGTTCTTCGCCCCGGCCGCCACCTCGATGACGCCTGCGGGACGGAAGTACGCCCAGGTGAACTCTTCCTCGCGCGTCCAGACGAGCTTGACCGGCTTGCCGGCGGCGCGGGCCAGCCGCGCCGCCTCGACGGCGGCCTCGCCGGTGTGCTTGCCGCCGTAGCCCGAACCCATGTCGGGAACGATCACGCGCACGCTCTCGGCCGGGATTTTCAGGGCGCCGGCCAACTCGTCGCGCACGCCGAACGGGCGCTGCGTCCCGGTCCAGACGGTTAGCTTGCCGTCGATCCATTCGGCGACGGCGGTGCGCGGCTCCAGGGGCGTATGCGCAATGTAAGCAATCGTGTAAGTCGCTTTTTTCTGCTGGTCCGCCGCCTTCAGCGCGTCCGCGACCGAGCCGTTGGCGTTGCCGCCACGGCCGCCGAAGCCGCCGCCCCGGCCGGCGGCGGGATGCGCCTTCAGGTACGTAAACAGTTCGTCGCTCGACGGCTGGGGCACCGTCTTCCATTCGGCGTGCAGGGCGGCGAGCGCCTTCGTGGCATCGTGTTCGGTGGGGGCCGTCACTCCTATAAAGCCGGCCGCATCATCCCGGACCACCGTGACGCCGGGCATCGCTTCCGCGTCCTTTGTGTTGACGGACACCAGCTTGGCCTTGAAACTCGGCGGACGCAGCACCTTGCCGAAGATCATGCCGGGGCGTTTTACATCCGAGGCATAGCGGTGTGCGCCGGTGACGAACTCCCGGCCGTCCACTTTCGGCGGCGATGTGCCGGCGACAGTCCATTTGTCGGCGGGCGTCGTCGGGGCCTTGTCGTCGATGACCTTCATCAACTTCTTGCCCTTGGTGAGTTGCCCGAACGTGAACGACGGCGTGGACCGAGGCCCGGCGATTTTGCCATCCGTCACGGTCAGCGAGGCGCGATCGACCGAGCCTTGTTCCGCGGCCAGATCGAGCAGGTATTCGCGCGCGGCGGCGGCGACCCGGCGGAGTTGCGGGGCCATGCGCGGCGTGGAGCTACTGCCGAACGTGCCGGCATCAAAGGGCGTCAACTGCGTGTCGGCCATGACGAGGCGAATGCGCTCCGGCGTCTGGCGCAGCTCTTCCGCGACGACCTGCGTGAGCGCGGTACGGATGTTCTGGCCGATTTCCACCTTGCCCGTGTACACGGTCACGATGCTGTCTTCGCCGATGTGCAGCCAGGCGCGCTCAGTTCCTTGGGGGCCGCCCCGCCGAAACCGCCGCGCCCGCCGCGCTGCTGCGCTTCCACCCTTCCCAGCACGAGGGCGACGACGAGTCCGCCGCCGACGATGCGGAAGAACTCGCGCCGGTCCCACTCCAGCGCGGGCAGATCGGTAAACAGCTCGTAGCGCCTCCGGTTCGAGGACGAGATCGTCCTGGGGTTGCTCGTTCATTTGCCACCTCCCCTCATCGCCTGCGCCGCTTGCTCGATGGCCGCCACGATGCGCGGATACGGCCCGCACCGGCAGATGTTTCCGTTCATGAAACGAACGATGTCCTCGCGGCTGGGGTTCGGCTCGCGCGTCAGAAGCGCCAGGGCCGACATCACCATGCCCGACGTGCAGTAACCGCACTGCATGGCGTCCGCCTTCAGGAACGCTTCCTGAAGCGGATGCAATTTCTCTCCTTCGGCCAGCGCCTCGATGGTGCGAATCTTCTTGTCGCCGACGGCATCCACGCGGGTGGTGCAGGAGCGCGTCGGCTGGCCGTCCACCAGCACGGTACAGGAGCCGCAGCGGCCTTCGCCGCAGCCGTACTTGCTGCCGGTCAAATCCAGGTCGTCGCGCAAAACGCTGAGCAGGGTGCGCTCGCCGTCGGCCGCGAGGGCGCGGCGGGAGCCGTTGACGTGAAGTTCCTTGATCGTCGCCATGTTGTCACCTCGTCGCGGAACCCTCGGCGAACTCCGGGTCGATGGCTGTCATGCTAATCCCCGCCCGCGATCATGAGCAAGCAGAATTCCCGCGAAACGACTCCGAACTCGTATAACAACCTGTGCGCTGTCATCGCGGCACGAGGAACGGAGGGTGTGATGGGAACCTTCGCCGAGCACAATTTTGGGAACGACGGGGCGATGGGCTACCTGGCCATGCAGACCGCCAAGCTCGTCGCCACCATCACGGAGGTCCTGGCCGACCCGGAGCGCATCGAGCTGGACGAGGACGGCGAGAGCCTGCTCATGCCCAGCGTCGAGATCCTGGCGCTGTTGTGCGAGCGCTACAACGCCAAGCCGCCCAAGCCGGCCACGGTGCGGCAGTGGGGCCAAAAATATCTGCAGATGTACGACCGCTGCATCGACGACCTCAACCCCGACCCGCATTTCAAGACCGCCCGCCGCAAGGTCATCGAGCAAACCTTCCGCTGGCTGGAAGGTTTGGGCGAAAGCTATTACGATCGCTGAAAGGAACTTCCGGCGGGGGAAAATCCATGCACAAACATTTCCCGATGCGTGGGGGATGGCCGCGCGGACGATCGTCCCTGCCGCGCAATCACCGCCTGCCGGCGATCTACCGCCTGTGCACCGAGGAAGTGGAAGACGCGACGGCCGGGGAGTTGGCCCGCGATGCCCGGATGGCACGAGTCGAGGCCGCCTTGGTAGCGGCGGATGAACCGTTGACGCCGCGCCGTCTCGCCGCAGCGGCCGGTCTGGCGGACGCGGCGGAAGCGAGACGCATGGTGGAGCAATTGCAGGCGCTCTACGACCAGGATGAGACGGCCTTTCAGGTCGAGGAGCTGGGCGGCGGATTTCAGTTGTTGACCCGTCCGAAGTATCATCCGTGGCTAGCGCGCTTGCGCCGCACTGGCCCGGAGGTTCGCCTGACGCCGGCCGCGCGCGAAACGCTGGCCATCGTCGCCTATCGCCAGCCGATCACGCGGGCCGATGTCGAGGCCATCCGCGGCGTGCAGTCGAGCGACATGCTGCATCAACTCATGGACAAGGGGTTGGTGCGCATCGCCGGGCGCGACGATTCCCTGGGCCGGCCAGTCCTGTATGGGACGACGCGAAAGTTTCTGCAAGTGTTCGGCCTGCGGAGCCTGCGCGACTTGCCGCAAGCCCAGGAACTGGCGGAGCCGGCCAAGAAGCGGAAGAAAACAACACCGGAGTCGGACGCCTGAATCCAAACGGATCATGACGGTGCCTCCCGGCCAACGAGAAAAGTCCGTACACCGACTCATTGATTCTGTCTGGTTCTTTCTCTCTCTCCCCTTGTGGGGGAGGGAGAAATCAGACATGATCAACCAGACCATGTATCAGAGGGAGTTTGCAAAAGCGTTGGCGGCCGCTGCCGGCAGCTGAGATGCTGTTGCCGAGAATTTCTTGAAGTCCGGGGGGGAGTCAACGGCGGGAATTCCCGCCGCTGACCTCCGGGCGCAGCCAACTGAGGACAAGCCCAGGCCGTGAACACCTACCGTCTTGCGCAGACCTCGGCACCATCCAATTTGATAACCGTGGAGTGTGGATCGATGACGAATCAGCCTGCCCCTGTAAATCCACCGACAACAACGACAGCACCAGCCTACCGGACGGGAACGCCCAGTCGGTGGCCAACCACAGCAACCCGCCCGCCCCGAACAACTCCATGCACCCCGTCCCGAGCCGGCTGCCCAAGGCACGGCGCGGGAGCCGGCGTAAGAGGTGGCTCCTCGCCGCGCTCGCGGTTTTCGTGCTGGGCGGCAGCAGTCTGGGCGGTTGGCTCTTCTACTCACCCAAGCACGCGGCGCGGCCGGACTTGATCCTGGACACCATCAAGAAAGAAACGCTGCACGTCACCATCACCGAACGCGGCAGCCTGGAGCCGACCGATAACATCTACATCACCTGTAAGGTGAAGGCCAAGACGCCCGGACAGGCTTGCACCAGCATCCGCTGGGTCATCGATAACGGCTCTCTGGTGAAGGAGGGCGACAGGGTCCTGGAACTGGACGATGCCGGCTTGCAAGAGCAACTGCAACAACAGCAGATTGAGGTGTACAAGGCCGAGGAAGCGTGGGAAAAAGCCAAGCTGCTGCTTACCAAAGATGTCCTCTCCAACAAGGCGGTCGTGGAGCAATGGAAGACCAAACGCCACGTCGCGGAGATGGTCTTGAAAGAGTACCTCGAAGGCCAGTTCGCGAACGCCCGCCTCGACCTGCAAAACAAGCGGATCATGTCCGACTCGGACCTAGCCATGTGGGAAGAGCGCGAGTTGGTCGGAACGGATGTCGCGTCCGGGGCGGCAATATGTCACGACCGCCCAGGCCGAAGCCGACGACGCACGCCGTCTAACCGCCGCCCTCACGCTGAAGAACATTCGCACTCAGCTCGAGGTCCTCGAGAAGGTGACCCGAACGAAGTTCGAAATCCAATATCAGGGCGACATCGACGAGGCCGCGCGGCAGGTGGAGCTCGCCGAGGAAATCCTGGAAAAAACCCGTACTTCGGATGAGGTCGCCGTCCGCTCCGCTTATGCCCAATACCAATCGCAGACCGCGCGGCTAGGCGACATCGAAAAAGGAATCAAAAACTGCGACATCCGCGCCCGCGCGACGGCATGGTCATTTACTACGTCGATGAACGCTCGCGCTGGGACAGCAGCAAGGGCGTGATTGCCCAGGGCGAGCTGGTCAAGGAAGGAGAAAAGTTGTTGGCCGTTCTCGGCCTGACGCAGCTGGTCGTTAACGCCCGCGTCCACGAGGCCATGATTGCGCGCGTCCGCGACGACAAAGAGACGAGCACCGGTTTCAGCCAAGCCGTCAATACAACGCTGTTGTTCACGCCTCAACGGCTCTGCGCCTTGTCGGCCTACTTCGCTTTTGACGGCGAACAGGATACGTTCCGGAGTGCTTATGCTCATCTCGAGAAGAAGCGCGAGCGGCGGGGCATGGCGGCCATCGTCCGCGTCAATGCTTTCCCCGATCGCCCTTTGAAGGGGCATGTCAAATGGGTGTCGCCCGTGGCATCGCAATCCGATTGGTTCAGCGCCGACGTCAAGGTGTACCAGACCTACGTTGCCATTGACGAAGACCAGATGCAAGGACTGAAGCCGGGTATGGACGCGGTGGTCACGATTTTCGTGGAAACCAAGCCGAAACCTGTGCTAACGGTCCCTCTGCAAGCGCTCCTGGGCGGCGTGGAGATGGGCGAGAAACGGCACTGTTTCGTCGTGGTCGAGGGACAGCTCTCCATGCGCGAGGTCAAGCTGGGTTCGGCCAGCCAAACCTTGGCGGAGGTCAAGGACGGTTTGCAGGAAGGCGACGTGGTGGTGCTCAATCCAGCCGTGCTGCTCAGCGACAAGGCGAAGTGACCTGGACCGGTGCCGTTCCTGGTGCTCAAACGTCAGCCATCTGGAGAAAGAGCTTCGGGAACTACTGGCCGGCAGGAAGAAGCACCCTCCCTTGCTGACGGATCTGTGGGCAGAACGGCCTTCGACGCCTACAGGCCATAACCCCGGATAGTCGAGCAGGCGCGGGGAGGTCTGCTCTGCCGCGCTGGGACGGCCCGAACATCCCACCCCGCACAGTAAACCATTCACCGCCTACGGGTACACCCAAACGTTCGGGCTGTAGTAGTAGCTCCGGTACGCCGGCGTGTAGGAATAGCCCGTGTACGCCGGCGTGTAGTAGGTCGAATACGCTGGCGTGTAATAGTAGCTCCTATTCATCGGTGTGTAGTAGTAGCTGGTCGCGGCGGGGGCGTAGTAGTTGGGGGCGTAATACGACGTCGTGTACGGAGCGCGTAGTAGCTGTAGGCCGGCGCGTAGGAATAGTTGGGGTAATAGCCGGCGTAGCGCGAACGCCACCAGGCCGCGTCGGCCTTCGTGGGGGTCGCGGCCAAGCCGCCAAGGGTCGCACCGAACAGCACCAGAGTCAGAATGATTTTCCGCATGGAATTGCCTCCTCAACGGTTGAACAGGAACAGGTCCGGGGAGGTTGCGCCCTCCTCGCATCGGCCCTCCTATCCGTATTTTCAGGCAAAACTGATACCAACCAGGCGGCGAAATGGCCGGAGGAAAGATTCTGGGGAAATGAGTGGGTTTGGGTTGTTTCAGGAGCAGTGGCTTGCGCAGGTTGGGGAACTTTCGGCGCCCTTCGCCGGCGCGAACTTGTAGAGACAAAAAGCGCGACAAAAGCGACAATGAGCGGCCGCGTCCGGACGGATTCGGGATGCGGAAAGGAGAGAGGCGGAATGAACGGCTGGCAACCATCCGCGCGACGGACGGGCCTGGTATCGCTCATCGCATTGACCTTCGCGCTGGTCGTGCTCGTCAACCGCGCCCGACCCAGTCCGTGGCGATCCCAGGGTGTTCCCCCGAACAAGTGCCAACCGTTCCCGCTCCCTCATCGCCAGAGCCGCCGCTCGCCGGCTCGACCTCGCCCTCGAAGTCTCCCGCTTCACCGGCTCCGCCGTTTACCGCTCCTGCACCCACCCCGCTCGTGCCGGGGGAGATGTCGCCGTTTCCGGGCGTTCCGTTCCCCGCGACGGAGCCGGCCGACCCGCCGATGCCGATGGTCCGCCTGCGCAGTCCGGGCGCCTGCCGAGGTTCAGCCGGAAAAAGATATTGAATATCGTCTTTTCGTCGAAAACGTCTCGCGGGCCGACGCCCATCACGTCCTGGTCCGCGACCGTCTGCCGCGCGGCACCCGCTTCGTTCGGGCCAAGCCGGAGCCGACCAAACAGAACGCACCCAAGGACAAGGACGCCGAAACGGATCTGCTCTGGGATTTCGGCACGCTCAAGCCGGGCGAGCAAAAACTCATCGTGCTGTTCATGAATCCGTCGGGCGGCGGCGAGGTCAAAAACAGCGCCTACGTGCAGTTCGAGCAAGGGCAGACGGTCACGACGCGGATCGCCCGGCCGCGCTTGCAAGTGCGGGCCACGGCCCCCGCGCGGGCATTCTTGCACGACTCCATCACCTTCCGCCTGGAAGTCACCAATACGGGACCGGCACCGGCGCGGGACGTGGTTTTGACCGATGAGCTGCCGGCCGGACTGGAGTTCGTGAAGGGCGAGCCGTATCCCAAACCGGAGCAGCCGTTGACGTGGAAGCTGGGCGACCTGGCGCCCGGTCAGACGCGCCGGGTCGAGTACCAGGCCATCTCGAAACAGACCGGCACATTCGCCAACAAGGCGGAGGTGAAGGCGGCCGGCGGCCTGCATGAAACCGCTGCCGCCAAGGTCGTCGTGGGCGAGGCGAAACTGTCGATCCTCAAAACTGGGCCGCAGCGCCGGCTCGTCAACCGGCCCGCCCCGTATTGGATCACCGTCAGCAACCCCGGCACGATGACGGCCACGGGAGTGCAGGTTTCCGACGAACTGCCGGCCGGGATCGAGCTGCTCCATGCCAGTGCGGGCGGCCGGGTGGCGGGTGGGCAGGTGCGCTGGCTGCTCGGTCCCTTGCCGGCGGGCGAGACACGCTCCCTGCAACTTGTCGTTCGCGCCGCCCGACCCGGACGGTTCGGCAACATGGTCCGCGTCACGGCGGAGCACGACCTGTCCGCCAGGGCGATGGCCGACGAGACGCATTTCGAGGCGGCCGCCGGCCCGACGGTCGAGATCGACAAGAGCGCCGACCCGCTCGACGTGGGCCAGAAAGGGGTTTACACCATCCGTCTCATCAACCCGGAGCCGACCGCCTTCCTGCGTCCTCGGATCGTGGTGACGGTGCCCGAAGAGCTGGCGTTTCTCGGTTCGAGGGGACCGACCACGGCGCAGCGCGACGGGCAAATCGTGCGCTTCGATCCGCTAACAGCGCTGGAGGCGGGCAAGGAGGTAACGTACACGGTCGAGGTGGAGGCGCGGAAACCGGGCGAGGTCCGGTTGCGTGTGGAATTGGCCGACGACCGCACCGCGCTCGGCCCTCCGCGTCTGTGGGAAGAGAAAACGATCATTCGCACCGGCCTGAAGCTCGTGCCGCAACCGGCGCCGCCCACCTTGCAAGTCCGCGAGTCGCACCGCCCTTGACGCCGTTCGCGATCGATGGTGGATCAGTCATTTCTGTTCGAGCATGATGTAACGCCAGTGGCGCGGCTGATTCTGCTTGTAGCGCCAGCCCGCCGAGGTCGAGAGCGGGTCGATGCTCAATGTGTGTCGCGGGCGCGTCGGGACATCCGAATGCGATACGGTCCCCGTCCGATACACGATCCAGCCGGCCAGCGCCAGCACGCCGGCCGCCGCCAGAAGCAATCCCTTGCGTTTCACGGTTCACCCCCTCACCACGACAAAGCCGTAATTTCCCATCCCCTGAGCGGGGGGCGTAAGCCCCCTGAGTCTTCCCTCAGGGGGCTTACGCCCCCCGCTCAGGGGTTGAAATCGCGGCTAACCGCGGGTTCCGGGCGCTTTGCGGAGCCGGGGTAAGTGAGCCTCGGCTGGCTTTCCGCAACGGAACTCCCCCGTCGCCTTGTACCCGAATCGCGTCTTCCGTCCAACGCCGATTTCTCGACCATCCCGGCCCCAACTATGCGGAGCTGCCGCCGGAGGATATGCTACCTTCCGCAACACGGATTGGAGGCTCCTCGTCCATGAAGAACGGTTGGACCGGCGGCCAATACAGCCTGTTCCGGGTTATCTTGGCGATCGTTCTCTTGGGGCAATTTCTCCGGCGAATCCCCTGGCGCCTGGATGGCTTATCGCCGATCGCCTGGCTCGGGTTCCTCGTCGCCGGGGCGTTGTGCGTATTCTTGGCGATCGGTCTGTTCGATCGTGCCGCCGCGCTGGGCCTGTGTTGCCTGGGGGCGTATTTCCTGGGCCGTGAATTGTTCCTCACCGACATCGGCACCCTGGGCCTCGGCTGGCTGCTGCTAACGCATGTGTTTTTGCCGCCGGCGCCGTATGGCTCGTGGGCGGCGCGCGGGCGGGTCGATCCGGGCGGCGGCTGGCGCATGCCGCCAGCATTATTCGCGGCGGTGTGGATCATGTTGGCGATGAGCTACGGCTTGCTTTTCATCCACCCGTTCCTCTTTACGCCGCTTCAATTCACCGAGATGAGCCTGGCAATGATGATGCTTCACCTGCTTGCGTTCGATCCCGGCTGGATCCGTCCGAAAGGCGCGAAGACGGAACGAATCTTTTACGACGGTTATTGCGGCCTCTGTCAGCGTTCCGTCCGGTTGATTCTCGCCGAGGACAGGACCGGCACGGCCTTCCGCTTCGCGCCGCTCCAGGGCGAGACGTTTGCATCGCTGGTCTCGGCGAAGGAACGCGCCGAGCTGCCCTTGAGCCTGGTGGTGCAGACGGAACAGGGCGTCCTGCTGACGCGCTCGGCCGGCGTGTTGCACATCTTGCGGCGACTGGGCGGCGTGTGGCGCGTGCTGGCCGGCGTGCTAGTCCTCCTCCCCGTCCGGCTGCGCGATCGCCTTTACGACGGCGTTGCTCGCGTTCGGCATCGTGTCTTCGCTCGCCCATCCGAGGCGTGTCCACTCATGCCACCCGCGCTGCGGGTACGCTTCGATCCATGACTATACGTCAATGAAAGTGGGATGCATTTCACCCTTCGCGCCCTCATTCTCTGTAGAGGCGTCTCGGCCCACCGAACGATGGGAAAGAGAAGGTGCCGCCGTCCGGCCGGGACAGAAGGGAGGTCCTATGCGTCTTCGATCCGTCCGTCCGTGTCTGGAACCTTTGGAGGATCGCTGTCTGCCGGCGGCGGGCGCGAGCGCGATCGCCGCTCTGCCGCATGAACAAATCCACACATTGCAATCCGTAAGTCAGCAGCAAGTCAGTAGCGCCGCGTTCACGCTCGCCGTGGAACAGTTCGTTCTCGGCTTCCTGAACCAGTTCGCGCCGCAGGCCCCGTCCTTTCAACCGCTGATCGCCAACCTGACCCGCGCCATTCCGGCCCAGCAGACCGTGGTGCAGACGCTCCAGAATCAGTTGAATCTACTCAATCAGTTGGATGATCTCCAGGATCAAGTCTTGCTGCTGGACGCGGCGATCCAGAACGGCGCCATGCTGGTTCCGGAGTTGCAACGGTTCGGGGCCGGGCAGACGGCCAATCGGCTACAGAGCACCATTGCCCAGGACAAGGCGGCCGCGCTGGCGCTTCAGCCGCAAATCGCCGCGGCCGAGCAGCAGGTGTCCACCTTCGTCCATTAGAGATGATAAAAGAAACCCTGAGCGGGGGGCGTAAGCCCCCTGAGTCTGCGCTCAGGGGGCTTACGCCCCCCGCTCAGGGAGAGTTGCTAGAACTTGGCGCCGATGCACCAGTTGCCGTCGGCGGTGGCCAAGGCCCAGACGACCTCGGCGGCCAGCTTGAGGGGCCGGCAGTAGCCAATCCCTTCCAGGTCCACTTCGATTTTCTGCCCTGACTCCAGGGGCGAGCGGACGATCATGCGGATGCCGTCCGCGGAGATGTCCAAAATGGCCAGGGCCAGGTTGGCGCCGACGCGCACCGTTTCGGTGCGGCAGGTAACTTCCGTGGTGGCCTTGGGACGCTGACGCCGGGACCGGCGGCGCTCCGAGCCGGCGGCGGTTGTTTCCTTCATGAGAGACCCTCCCGAAAGAGCCTAGGTCACAATCCCACACCGATCAAGTCGAGGCGATCCGGGGCGGCCGCCCTGGAAAAATCGGCCCCGTTTATCGTCCCTCCGCGCCGGTTGCTCCTTGAGAACGACCGCGGAGAAGGATAGGATGTAAGCGTCGCGCCGACGCAAGTCCATTCGGAAGACGGTTCGATTGCCGAGCGCTCTCCGCGCACGCGACCGGCCGCGTCCGATACGCCAATCGTTTATCATCCGGAGATGGCAGCCCGGCGGGGAGGAAGGACCGGCGTGGAAGGCCGGACGCTCCCGGTTTGGTTGCCTTTCGCTTCTGTCACGAGAACCGTGCGATGAAGGCCCTCATCAGCGATGTCCACAGCAACCTCGAAGCGCTCCAAGCGGTGCTGGCGGACATCGACCGTCATTCGGTGGAGGCGATCTACTGCCTGGGTGACGTGGTCGGCTACGGCCCCAACCCGCGCGAATGTCTGGATCTCATCATGCGCTGCCCCGTGGTGCTGATGGGCAACCACGATCAGGCCGTCCTCTTTGACCCGATGAACTTTAACCCCGTGGCCGAACGCGCCACCATGTGGACGCGCGACCAACTGGACAAGCCCTTCCCCAGCCGTTCGGCCGCCGACGCTCGCTGGGAGTTCCTCGCCGAAAGGCCGCTCAAGCACCGCGAAGACGATTTCCTCTACGTCCACGGTTCTCCGCGCAACCCGCTCAACGAATACATCTTTCCCGAAGACATCTATTCCGAGGCGAAGATGCGTTCCATCTTCGCCCAGGTGCCGCGCTATCTGTTTCAGGGACACACGCACGTTCCCGGCATATTCACCGAAACGCTCGAGTTTTTCAGCCCCGACGAGCTGGAGGCGGGCGAGTACCAGCTGGACGGCCGCAAGAGCTTGTGCAACGTCGGCTCGGTCGGCCAGCCGCGCGACAGCGACTGGCACGCCTGCTACGTCCTTCTCGACGGCTCGACAATCCGTTTCCGCCGCGTCGAGTACGACATCGACACGACCATCCGCAAGATCCGCGACATCGACGAACTGGACGACTTCCTCGGCGACCGTCTGCGCGGCGGGCGCTAATGGTTAGCCCGAAGCGCCAGCGAGGGTTGCCCTCGCTCGCGCTGCGGGCTGGTCAAATGGTGAACAAAGAGATGCTTTTCCTCTTGCAAGGAGGGGCGAGGTCCGTCAGGATAAAAGTAAAGAAAAAACGTGCGTATTCCACACTGTTCGGCAGACCCACCGGCCGCCTACCCGCCTGTTCGCCGCACCGGGGAACGCTGACTTGACGCTGTACGGCGCCCGTGCGACGATGAACGAAACGCCATCCGATAACGTACTCGATTGTGGGATGGCTCTCGAATTGAGAACCCCTTGCATGGCACGGAAACCCTTCCTCCCCGGCTTCGGTCCCTGGATTCTTTGCGCGGCCTGGCCCTCGCGGTAGGGTGCCAGGAGCAGGAGTCGATCCGCCATTACGTCGCGCCAGGGAGTCGATGCCGGAGCCGGCCGGCGTGCGCATGCTCGCCGTCATGGTGCCGCACGACAAGGACGTCTGGTTCTTCAAGTTCGACGGACCCAAACGCGCCGTCTCTGACCACGAAGCCGATTTCGACGCCGTGATCCGTTCCGTCCGCTTCCAGGACAAGGGCGAAAACCCGATTACGTGGACGACGCCGGACGGTTGGCGGCAGGCGAAGTCGGACGGCCTCCGCTATGCGACGCTGTATTTCGGGCCGAAGGGCGACAATGTGAAAATCACCGTCACCCGGCTCGGCCCGGAGGCGTCCGACGTGCGGCAAAACGTCGATCGCTGGCGCGGCCAACTCACCCTTCCGCCCCTGACCGATGAGGAATACAAGAAGCTGCGCGAGAACATCGAGGTCGATGGCGTCAAGGGAACGCGCGTCGATTTGGTCGCCGTGCCGAAGGGCGCACCCGCGCAAGCGCCGATGGCGCGGGCGAAAAAATCGCGCCTTCCCTTCCGGTACACCCGGCCGGACGGCTGGGAAGTGCAGCCGCCGGACGTGAAGAAAGGCGTCGCCCGGCCGCTGGTGCTGCGTGTCTCCGAAGGCGGCCGCGAGGCGGAATTGTCGGCGCTATCGCTGCCCGGCGACGGCGGCGGCATTCTCCCCAACGTCCTCCGCTGGCGCAGGCAGCTCGGATTGGGGCCGGCCACCGAAGCGGAGATCCGCAAGGACATCCGCACGGTGCGCGTCGGCGGGGACGAGGCGTCTTATGTGGATCTGGTCGGTGCCGGACCCGGCACGCCGCAGCGAACCCTCGGGGCCGTGCTGCATCACGGCGGCGAGACGTGGTTCTTCACCCTGAAGGGTCCGGCCGATCTCGTCGGCAAACAGCAAACCGCCTTTGAAGCGTTCATTCAGTCGATCCGCTTCGACGGCGATCAAGGAGCCGCGCATGAGTGAGACATCCATTCAGGCCCGTGCGAACCCGGCCCCGATCCAACCGCCGGCCGCGCCGCAGCGCCGGCCGGAGCGCTTCCGCCCGGTCATGCAAGTCCTGCGGCCGCTGGCCTCGCTGCGGCTGACCGTGTTCCTGTTCGTCTTGTCGATGATCCTGGTCTTCTGCGGCACGCTGGCGATGATGGACCACGGACTGCCGACCGTCCTGGCGCAGTACTTCCGTTCGTGGTTCACCTGGATTCCGCTCCAGCTTTTCGTCCGGGTCGGGCAGGTGTTCTTCGGCGTCTCTCCGGACGCTCATGTGGCCGGCAGTTTTCCGTTTCCCGGCGGCTGGCTCATCGGCGGCGCTCTGTTGGTCAACTTGCTTGCCGCCCACGCCATCCGATTTCGCTTCACCTGGAAGCGTTCGGGCATCCTCGTCCTGCACGCCGGCGTCGTCTTCCTGATGGTCGGCGAGTTGATTACGGGCCTGTACGCGGTCGAAGGCAGCATGACCATCCCGCTGGGCGGCTCCTCCAATTTCGTCGAGAACTTCGATCGGCTGGAACTGGCGTTCGTCTGGCCGAAGGATAAGAACAACGACAACGTCACCGTCATCCCCGACAACATGCTGCACGCCGGCAATGTGATCCAAAATGAAGAGTTGCCGGTCGATGTCGAGGTGGTGCGTTATTACTCCAACTCGTCGCTGCCCAAGCAGACGCCGGAGGGTGTGGATAACCCCGCCACGAAGGGGTTCGGCCTGGAGACGGTCGCCGTCGAGCAGCCGCCCGGCCGCGGCGTCGATGCCGACCAAAAGCGCGACATGCCGTCGGCCTACGTCACGTTCAAGGACAAAAAGACCGGCGCGGCGCTGGGAACCTACCTCGTCTCGGCCTGGCTCAACCCTCAAGACGCGGACATCGACGGCACGACCTATCAGGTCGCGCTCCGCATGAGACGGACGTATCGGCCGTTCACCTTCCACTTGGAACAGTTACGGCACGAAAACTACAAGGGCACGGCCCTTGCCAAGCGGTTCGCGAGTCTTGTGCCGCGTGACCGACCCGACGCGCAAAGAGGACCGCGAGGTGCTCATTCACATGAATCACCCCTTCTACTACCAGGGCGAGACGTTCTATCAATCGACGGTGAATTCCGCGGGTGGCGTCGAGGTGACGGGCCTGCAAGTGGTCAAGAACCCCGGCTGGTTGCTGCCGTACATCGCTTGCACGATGGTTTCCCTCGGCATGGCGATCCACTTCCTCCTGCACCTGCGGGACTTCTTCAACCGGATGGTGACGGCATGAATAAAGTCGAACGCTTCGGCCCCTGGACCCTGATCGGTCTGGCGGTCGTCTACCTGATCGCCATGATGGCCCCGCCCGCCGAGGGCGAGAACCGCATGCACCTGGCGGAGTTCGGCGCCTTGCCGCTCCAGGACGCCGGGCGGGTCAAACCGTTTGACACGCTCGCGCGCAACAGCCTGATGATCGTCAGCGGCAAGCAGACGTTCGTGGACGAAAAGAAGCAGACGCAGCCGGCCATCCGCTGGCTCCTCGACGTGATGACGAGCGGCCCGCTCTTCCAGGCCATCGACGAAAAAGAAGGCACGCACTTCGCCTTCGCCGCCGAGAAGCACCGGGTCTTCCGCATCGACAACCCGGAGGTCGTCACGATGCTCGGCCTGGAGCGGCGTGAAGGTTCGCGCTACTCGGTCCACGAGCTTCGCGGCGGTTTTTCCAAACTGGAGGAGGAAGCCGAGAAGGTCTCGGAACGCGATCCCAAGGCGTTGACCCCCTACGAAAAAGGCATCCACGACCTGTATCAGCACCTGAAACTGTATTTGAAGCTGGCCCACTGGCCGCAGGCATCTACACGGTGCCGCCCGCGTCGGCGGAGGATGAGTGGCAGAACCTTCAGGAAGCGCGCGAGAGCGGCCGCGGTCCCGCCGCGGCAGGCGTGGGCCGCATTCTCCTGGCCTACGCCCAGAACGACGTCAAGACCTTCAACAAGGAACTCGACGACTACCGCAAACAGTTCGGCCCGCCCCTGGAGACGGAAGTCCAGCGGAGCGAAGTGGAGTCGTTTTTCAACCACTTCGCGCCGTTCTATCAATGCACGATTCTTTATGTGTTCGTGTTTTTGCTGGGTTGTCTGTCCTGGCTGGGCTGGTTCGGGCCGCTTAACCGCGCCGCGTTCTGGCTGGCCGTGGTCACGCTGGCGGTGCATACGCTGGCTCTGTTCGGGCGGATGTACCTGATGGACCGCTGGTTCGTGTTCGTGACGAACCTGTATTCGTCGGCGGTGTTCATCGGCTGGGGCTGTGTCGTGTTGTGCCTCATCCTGGAGCGAATCTACCACAACGGAATGGGCAACGTGCTGGCGGCGTTCTGCGGCGCGGTGACGATGCTGATCGCCCACCACCTCGGCAGCGACGGCGACACGCTGGCCCTACTCCAGCCCGTGCTGGACACCAACTTCTGGTTGGCCACGCACGTCACCTGCGTGACGATGGGCTACACCGCGACGTTCGTGGCCGGCTTCCTCGGCGTGGCCTACATCCTCGACGGCGTCCTGACGCCGACGCTCACGCGGCCGGTGGCCAAGATCCTGGGCCAGATGCTCTACGGCGTCCTTTGCTTCGCCACGCTTTTGAGCTTCACCGGCACGGTGCTGGGCGGCATCTGGGCCGATCAATCCTGGGGCCGCTTCTGGGGCTGGGATCCCAAGGAGAACGGCGCGGTGTTGATCGTCATCTGGAACGCGCTGATCCTGCACGCCCGCTGGGGCGGCCTGGTCAAGCAGCGCGGCATGGCGGTGCTGGCCGTTGTCGGCAACATGGTCACGGGCTGGTCGTGGTTCGGCACCAACCAGCTCGGCGTCGGCCTGCACGCCTACGGCTTCAACGACACACTGGCCAACGGCCTGGCCATCTTCTGGGTTTCGCAGCTGGCGGTGATCGGCATGGGGTTGATGCCCCTCAAATGGTGGGTCAGTTACGCGGCGCTGACGGCCCCGGCACGTCCGGCCGAGACTGCACCGACGACGCCCGAGAAACCGTTCGGCAAGCGGCGCGGCAAGCGCGGCGCGCGGCCGGGCGATGCTGGTTACTTCCCCGGCCCGGCGTAAATTCAAATCGCTCGCGCAACCATCCCGCGGCACGAACAAGGGCGAACCGCGCTCGTCGCGCGGGATGGTCTGTTTTCCGTGCCGATATTTCATGTCTTCGGCTACCGAGCTATAATGCACTGAGGTTATCCGTCATCCTGTGCGGATCGAGATGTTGCGATGAGTGAACCCATCACCCTACCGGCCCCGGTCATCAACCTCCCTCCCCCGCCCCGCAACAAGTGGGAGCGCGAGTACCAGGCATTCCTGCGCCTTTTGCCGGAATTGCTGAAAACGCATCGCGGCAAGTACGTCGCCATCCACGAGGAACAGGTCGTCGAGTGTGGGGACGATAGACATGAACTAATCTTTCGCGTTCTCCCCAAGGTTGGTGGCGTGTCGATTCACGTCGATCTCGTCGCGGAGCAACCGCCGCCGCCGGTTCGCATTCCGCATGTCCGTGAGGTAAGGAGACCGAGATGAGTCCGATCCGGTATGGCTACCATAGACAACTTCAGCCGCCGGCGCCATTTGTCAACGTCGTCCTTCAGCATCCCGTTAGCGGTGCGATCGTGCGCAACTTTCCTTCCCAAGTGGATTGTGGGGCGGATCGGACCGTACTGCCGGAGAAGCTGGCCCAAGCATTGGGATTGCCCCAGGTAGGAACACTGGAAATCGCCGGTCTTGGTGGCACGACTCAACATCTGCATTCCTTCGCGGTCCTTCTCGGTATTCACGACTTACCTCTCCAGCAAGTCGAAGTTATCACCAGCACCGGGGAAGAATGGATACTGCTCGGCCGCGATGTGCTGAATAACCATCGCATCCTTCTCGATGGCCCTCGTCTGGCCCTGGAAATCGGCTGATCCTCGGAAACCATAAAGACCCGCAATCGGTTCAAGCCGGCGCATCGGCCAGCTCGTGCATCAGCGCTCGCAGGGCCGGGTAGGTCGCCCGGTATTTGCCATAATAATACTCGTAGAATCGCTCATACTCGCGGCGCGGCTCGACCACAAGGGCGATGCGGACCATGTGCCGCGCCGCCTCGTCGAGGTCGGCGAAATGGCCGGCGTGGACGGCAGCGACGAGCGCGGCGCCAGAGCGCAGGCTTCGCCGTCGCGCGGCAATTGGATCGGCCGGCCGAGAACGTCGGCGTGAATCTGCACCCACAAACGGCTTTTGGCCCCGCCGCCGCCGGCGAACAGCCGGCCGACGCGGAAACCGTGACTTTCCAGGTCTTCGAGGATGTGGCGCGTGCCGTAGGCGGTCGCTTCGTAGATGCTGCGGAAAACGTGGCCGGGACCGTGCGAGAGGGTCAGTCCCCACAAAACGCCGCGGGCGCGCGGATCTTTAAGCGGACAGCGGTTGCCCTGCCAGTGGTCCAGACATACCAGGCCCTCGCAGCCGGGCGGCACGGCCGCCGCCTGCTCGTCGAGGATATCATAGACCGAGCAACCGGCGCGTTCGGCCCGTACCGCCTCGTTGCCGGCGAAGTGGCGGCGATACCAGTCGAGGATCGAGCCGGTCGCCGTCTGGCCGCCCTCCAGCGTGTACAACCCTTCGACCACCGCGTCGGGATAGCAGCCCAACATGCCGCTGCCGAACAGCTCGCGGCGCGACATCGCCAGGTGGCAGGTGCTCGATCCCATAATCATCGCCAGATCGCCGTCGCCGACCGCTCCGAGGCCGAGCATACCGAGGTAAGCGTCGATGCCGCCCTGGGCCACCGGCGTTCCCGCCCGCAATCCCAGTTCTTCGGCCGCCGTCGCCGAAAGCCGCGCTTCGCCTTTGCCGAGCGGCACGATGTTTTCCGGCCATTTCGACGGCAGATCGTCCAGGCCGACGCGGTGCAGCAGGTCGGCGCTCCAGCCGCCGGCGGGTCGGTCGTAATCCCATTTCACCGTCACGTTATTGAGCGACAGCGTCCATTCGCCCGTCAGCCGGAACATGAACCAGTCGGTGCATTCGACGAGGCGTTCGGCGCGGCGGTAAACGTCCGGCTCGTGGCGCTTGAGCCAGAGCGCTTGGGCAGCATCCATTCCGGCGAGACGACGCCGGAGACGTAGCGCAGACTGGCGTCGCCGGTGGTGCTGATCTTCTCGGCCTCGCGGTAGGAACGCTGATCCATCCACAGCAGGGCGCGATGCAGTGGCGTGCCGTCGAGCGCGCACGGCAGGACGGTGCAGGCGGTGCAGTCGAGTCCGAGTCCGGCGACATCCCCCGCGCTGCAGCCGGCGCGAGCCAGCGCTTGGGGGACGGCGTGGCGCGTCGCCTGCCACCATTGCGGCGCATCCTGTTCGGCCCAGGACGGACGCGGATGATGGGTGTCGAGCGGGGCCGTGGCGTAGCCCCGGCAGGTGCCGGCGGTGTCATAGAGGGCGGCGCGGACGCTCTGGGTGCCGATGTCGAGGCCGAGGAAGAGAGGAGATTCAAGAGACATGGGGCCGCCTGGCACACGGAAGGCTTCAACAACGAAACAGGCGTCGATCCACGATAGATGATCGCGGATCGACGCCCAAGCCATTTTCAAAAGAGTGAGGGAACGGCCTCTGGATCAGCGCTTGGCACGTTTGAACACGAATATCACCACGGAATCATCCCCACGCTTTGTCGCAAATGCCGAGGGCCGCGGGATGTCTGGGCGAGCAATGCATAACTTCAACTCGTCTCCAGTGAGCGAGTAGATAGCTAACTGCGTTTTTCCCTTGTAACGCCCCCTCGTGAGGTGGAAATCAATCGTCTTCGGGGTCTTGCTTTCATCGAGCGTGAAGGTCCCGCCATCACCCTCATCTTTTCTGGAAGAGGTTAGGAGAAAACTATTACCCGTGATGACATATCGCCCTGCCACCTGCTGGATGTTTTGTTCCGGCACAGGTTTCCCTTCGGCTTCTCCACCGACCATGGTCCACTCTCCCTGGAGTTTTTCCAGATCGGCTTGCTTGGGCTTCTCCGATGCTTGCGCTGGAGGCTTCGGCTGCGCCGCCGATGGCGCGGCCGGCGCCGTCTTCAACTCCGGCTGTTGCTCTTCCTCCTCCTCGGGCGGGGGCACGATCGGCGCCACCTTGTCGAGGTTGGCGATCTTCTCGCCGCCGGCGATGGTACACATCGCCTGGAACGTCTTCGGGGCTATGTTGGCCGGGATGAAACGGACCTTGCCGTCGGCCATGATGGCGAAGGTGCCGTCCTTGCCCTGGTACTTGGTGCAGACGAACGGCCGCACGCAATCGAGGTCTTCGGACACGCCGCGCACCGTGCTGCCGCCGCCGGCGATCCACGGCGACTTGTGGTCGGGCGGCACCTGGACGGCGACGATGGTGTTGCTCAGGCCATCCTTGATGTCCTTGAGCGTCGTGACGCGGTCGTAGCCGAACACACCGCGCAGCTTGGCCTTGTCGGGATCGTCGGCGCGATACTCCGCGGCGTCCAGGCCGACGCCGGCGATGCCGACGTAGTGCGTGGCCCCCAGCGGGAAGCTCTTCATGCCGGGGTATTGGATGTAATACTCGAACTGCTTTTCCTTGGGCAAAGGCGCCACGAACTGCGGGATCACCGTGGTGGCCGACAGGATGTTCGTCGGCGGCTCGTTCCACGTTTTCTCGTTGCTGGTGGGCAGATCCTTGAACTCGCCGCCGGCGACGTAGGGCAAAAGCTCGACCAGCCAGCTCAGGCGCTGGTCGGGGCGCCAGGGGATGTTGCGGTCGGAGTTGTACGGGCGGGGGTTGGCGCCCTGCGGGAACTGGCCCTTGGCCTTGGCATACGCCTGGATGGCGTCGGCCAGCTCGTGGATGCGCTGCCGGCTCTCGGTCATCTCGGCCACACCCTTGAGGAGCGTGAAGCCTTCTTCGAGGGCCTTGGCGACGGCCAGGTAAAGTGGCTCCTTGATGTTGTACGTGACGTTGAGGGCGACGACCTGGTTCCTCGACCACAGGTCGTATTCGCCGTCCTTGCCGGTGGCTTCCTTCGGCTCCTCGTTGCCTCCGGGTTGCGTCCCGCCGGGGCCCATCATGCCACCCTGGAAGCCGGCGCCGGGAGGCATCATACCGCCCGGTCTCATACCGCCCATGCCGGGCATCATGCCGCCCCGTCCGGGGGGCATCTGGTTGCCGCCCATGCCGGGGCGCATCATGCCACTCATGCCCATGCCGGGGCGCATTCCACCCATGCCCACGCCATCAGGCATCATGCCTCGGCCTCCCCCCATGCCGGGGTTCATACCGGCCATGTTGTTGTCGGTGTTGCTTCCGTTTCTCGAGATGAAGTCGAGTCCCGTGAGCGGAAGGTACTTGGCCAGGGTAGACGAAAGCTGGGTGGCGCTGGTCTGGGCGACGCGCTCGTCCTTGGTTCCGACGGCGACGGTGGCCGACACCTTGGTATCACTGAATTCGGCGAGGCCCAGGCCGACGCTGCGAACGTCCTTCAAATCCATGCCGATCTCGGACAGGAGCACGTTGAAAACGGCAGTGGGGACCTGCCCCCCCAACGACTTCTGCAATTCACCGGCGTTGATCTGGATGAGGGCGGCGGCGCTGAGGAGCGCCGTTGGCTCTTTCGAGTCCGATTTCTCGACCTGATCCAGGACCGCTTTGAGGTCGGGGTGGATGGTTAGATAAGACGAACTGGCCTCGGCGCCACCGGAGCCGACGTTGCCGCCGCGATTCATACCGGGCATGCCTTGCATCCCCGGAAATCCGCCCGGCGGTTGATAGCCGGAGGGTCCGCCGCCGCCGGCGTTGGGAGTCATGGGACCGGGAGGGGGCTGATTGCCGCCACCTGGATTGGGAGCTTGCGGGGACGGGCCGCCGGTGGACGGACCTTGCTGGGGAGGTCCGCCACCCGAACCGCCGCGCATGCCGGCCGGAGGCCCGCCGGACCCGCCGCGCATCATTCCGGGAGGCGGGCCGCCGCTGCCGCCGCGCATACCCATCATGCCGGGAGGGCCGCCCATGCCGCCTTGCTGGTTCTGCGACTCGCCGG
Source organism: uncultured Planctomycetota bacterium (assembly GCA_963767535.1). Classification (GTDB taxonomy): domain Bacteria; phylum Planctomycetota; class Planctomycetia; order Gemmatales; family Gemmataceae; genus JAJPHU01. Next base: position 825,616 of record CAVYEC010000002.1, on the reverse strand, counting down.
CCGGTGCCGCGGACGGCGCCTCGCTGAGATGTTTCGGCTTGCCGTGCTCGCTCAAGAACTGCTTCATCGTCTCCAGGTTGGCGCAGGCGACGGTATTGGCATCAACGAAGTGCAGCGCGAACTTGTCACCGGGCTGGCCGCCCTTGAGCAAGGCCGTGGTCAGGCTGTCGAGCGGTTTCTTGAGCAGGTAGTACTTCAGGTTGTTGATCGGTGTCTCGGCCTTGAGCTTGAGTCGGGAGACCACCTGCTCTTCCTTGACGGGCTTATTGAGCTGCATCACCGAGAACCAGGCTTTTTTGTGGACGTTCAGGCTCATCACCACGCGGGCGAGGTCCGTGGCGGGCACGCCCCAGGTGCGCTTGAAGGCGTCGGAGTTGAACGAGCCGGGCGTCTGCAGGATGGCCTTCTTGAAGGCAGAGTTGTTGATCAGGTGCTCGGCGGGGATGTTGAAGACGATCTCGGTTTCGTTGGGCAGCAGGTTCGAGGCGTCCTGCAAACGCGGCTTGAATTCGGCCTTGGTCTGAGCCGCCTCCGGCGCTTTGTCCTGCTTCGTCTCGCCGCTGTTCCTGCTGGAGGAAGGCGGGCCGCTCGCGCGGGAGCCGGAAGAGGAATCGGCAGGCGTATCGCTGTCGCCGCCGAACAAGAGCCAGCCGCCGACGGCCAGGGCGACCACGGCGACGGCAGCCAGACCGATGCCGACGATCAGCATGGCCGAGCCGCCGCTCTTTTTGGCCTTGGGCTTGTCGTCCAGATCGTCGTCGTCGTCTTCGCCGCGGCGCTTGGGCGCGGGTTTGCCGGCAGCGGGCTTTTTGTTGGTGATGCCGGACTTGGGCTTGTCGTCCTGGTCCTCGGCTTCGTCGGCAGGTTCCTCGACCACGAAGCGGTATTTGCACTTCGGACAGTCGATTTTGCGGCCGATCAGCCCCGGATCGCGGATCGGGACCATCGCCTCACAGCTGGGACACTGCTGCTTGAAACTGCTTTGTACGGCCATGTAGAACTCTCCGCCACGGTCGGGCAACTACCAGGTGCGCCAACGAATAAGGATTGACGAGGCTTTACCTATCATAAGCGCCCGATGGGGGGGCTTGCCAAGGGTAAATCGACAGGGCCGGCAAAATTCCTAACACGCCGGCCCTGCCTTCGTTGGCGCAAAAGCGGTCGGCGACGGCGCGGGCGGGTGGGAAAGATATAATGAAGCAGGATCGTCCCGCCGCCCGGCGGCTAGATACAGGAGAACCCAACGTGTCTCGCGCCCTCTCGCGTTTGCAAGCGCTCGTCTTGGGCCTCACCGTCCTCGTCGGGACGGGGTTGGCCGTGGTCGGATTGTTCTCCGTGGGCAGCCGCGGATGGTTCGGTCAGGACGCCCTCCATGTCCGCGTCGGCTTCCGCGAGATCCGCGGCGTCGAGGTGGGCACGCGCGTTCGCATTCAGGGCATGGATGCCGGCGAAGTCGTGGCCATCGCGCCGCCCGAGACGCCGGACGGAATGGTCGTGCTCCGTTTGTCCCTGAAAAACGAATTCCGCCGTCTGATCCGAGCCACTTCAACCGTGCAAATCGTCAGCGAAGGAATGCTCGGCAACAAAGTCCTCGAAATCCATCGCGGCCCGTCCCAGCCGGGGCAGGGGGACGAGATCGCCCAGGAAGACGCTCTGTTGCAATCGGAACCGAGCGCGGACCTGGCCGACGTGCTGGGGCAGGTCAAGCAAACGCTGGAAGGCATTCAAGGCGGCGAGGGCACGCTGGGCAAGCTGGCCCGCGATCCGCGTGCCTACGACGCCCTGCTCGGCCTTCTCCAGCAGGGGCAGGAGACGATGGCCTCCATCGGCCAGGGCGCGGATGCCGTCAAACACATGCCTGTCGTGCGCGATTACGTGGAAGATCCGACCACGCTCTTGGTACGGCCCCATTGCGAGCGCAACCGGCAATGTTTCGCCGAGTCGGAGCTATTCGAGTCGGGCCGGGCCGTGCTGACGGCCCAGGGTCGGCAACGCCTGGACACGCTCGCTCCCTGGCTAGAGGGGATGAAGCACAAGGGGTCCGAGGTCGTCGTCGTCGCCTACGCCGACGCCAAAAAAACCGCGCCGTCGCTGGCCCAGACGATCACGCGCCAGCAGAGCGAGGCCGTCTGCGAGTACCTCAAAAAGCAACATGCCATTCAGAAAATGGGTTGGTTCTCCTCGCGCAAGGTGACGCCTCTGGGTCAGGGCGTCAAGCCGCCGCCCGAACCCGAACGCGATCCCCTGCCCGCCGCCCGCGTTGAGGTGTTGGTGTTCGTTCCGCAAAGTTAGTCCGTGGTCCGTAGTCCGTAGTCCGTAGCAAAAACCTGTTTTGTCTTTGCTACGGACTACGGACTACGGACTACGGACTTCGGATCGCAAATGGCGATGCAAGTCCCCACGACTTTGCTGTATCACTTCTGCCGCCTGCGGCTGCCGGCGGTGGCGCTGCCGTTACCGGCCTTCGAGCGCCACTTGCGGCGGGCCTTCGAGCTGAATCGCGCCAAGCACGCTCACAAGGGCGAGACGACGACCTGGGAGACGTTTCTGGACAATCTCCACGCGGTCGATTGGTTTCTGTCGTGCGCGTGCCTGGAAGGGCAGACGAGCGCCTGGGAAGCGCTGTTCGCGGCGCGGGCCAACCGCACCGATTGCCTTCTGGTCGATGCCCTGCGTCTGCGAGCCGTCCGGCTGTTTCCGCGCGACCAGGAACGGCAGGACGAAGCCGTCGCCGATTTTTGGGGCTATCTGCTGGCCGGCGAACGCGAAGGCTCGCTGCCCATTCTCGCCCGCTACGACGGCCAACGACCGCTCGTGCCCTGGCTCATCCGCGTCTTTCAGAACAAGCACCTGTCCGAATTGCGCCACCGTCACGGAATGCAACCGCTGGCGGAAGACGAGTTGGGCGAGCGCGACCTCCCGTTCTCCGACAACGGCCATGAACGCTGGTTCGATGAGTTCCGCCTGGCGGCGCGCGAATGGCTGGACGGCCTGTCGGAGCAGGAAGTGCTGATACTCGGTCTGCGTTTGCGGTATCGTCTCAGCCAGCGCGAAGTGGCGAACTTGCTGGGCATTCACGAAGGCAACATCTCCCGGCAGACGAGCCGTCTGCGAGATCACTGCTTGGAGCAGATCGGCGAGCATTTGCGCACGCTCGGCTGGACTGGCGATGATTTGAGCGGGTTCGTCTTCAAGGAAATGGATAGTCTATTACTGGACGAACCGCGTTTGTCGGCGGATCGTCTGGCGACCCTGCTGGCGGAGCGAGGCAAAGCACCGCCTCGGAGTAAAGAGGACATTGCAAATTGAGAATTGCAAATTGAAAATTGCAAATTGAAGACAGAATTGTTCCGACGAGGTGACTCCGTTCGCAATTTTCAATTTTCAATTTTCAATTTTCAATTTGCAATTGCTGAGAAAGGAGCACAACCCAACCGATGACCTCGCTCGATTCCGACCGCACGGATGACGCGGACAATTCGTTAGCGGGAATCATCGGCGATTCCCCGGCCATGCGCGAGGTGTTCCGCCTGCTCCGCCTGGTGGCGCCGACGCCGGCCAGCGTCCTGCTCGTCGGCGAGACCGGCACCGGCAAGGAAATCCTCGCCCGCGCCATTCACCGTCTCAGCCCACGTGCTGAAGGACCGTATGTCCGCGTCAACTGCTGCGCCCTGGCCGAGAGCCTGCTGGAAAGCGAACTGTTCGGCCACGTCAAGGGCGCGTTCACCGGGGCCATCGACAACAAGACCGGCCGATTTGAGGCAGCGCACGGCGGCACCATCTTTCTCGACGAAATCGCCAGCATGAGTCCGAAGCTGCAAGTCAAGTTGCTGCGCGTCTTGCAGGAGAAGGAGTTCGAGCGCGTCGGCGAGAGCCGAACCATCCGTGTCGATACGCGCGTCATCGCGGCCACCAACCAGTATCTGGAAGACGAGATCACCTCCGGCCGATTCCGCGACGACCTGTATTATCGCCTCAACGTGGTCGCCATCGAGCTGCCGCCCTTGCGCGAGCGGCGCGAGGACATTCCGGCACTGGCCCGCTTCTTCCTCGCCCGGCACAGCGAAGAGCACCGCCGCGACCCGCCGGAATTGACGCAGGCCGTGGCCCGCTTGCTGATGGACCACGATTGGCCGGGCAATGTGCGCGAGCTGGAAAATTACATGGAACGGGCGGTCGTGTTGGCCGACGGCGGGCCGTTGACGCCGGAGTTGTTGACTCCGCCCGGACAGGGAGCGCGGCGCTGGCGAGCAGCCCGCGCCCGCAGCGGCGGCGACCTGTCCAGTCTCATTCAACAACTCGTCCGCGCCGGCATTCAAACGCTGCCGGACGGCACCCTCAACGAGCGCATCGTCGGAGCCGTCGAGCGCGAATTGATCGAGCAGGTGTTGGCCGGGTGCAATGACGTGCAGGTGGCAGCGGCCAAGCGTCTGGGGATCAACCGCAACACGCTGCACAAAAAAGTGAGCGATTACCACCGCGCCGACGGCGGGGCCGACGCGCTCAGCCGGGAGTGAGTCACATAGCCCCCGGCTTGCCGGGGGTGTTTCCCCCGGCAAGTCGGGGGCTATGTGCCATGCGGATTCCGATTACGGACTTGAGCTTACTCCTTCTTTAGCTTAAACTTAAACGACGTGATTGCGCAATTGATTCGATCGTGATACGGATAGAAGGATTCGCACCTCTTCGGCTTGTCGGGCGCGGGGAGCCGACCTCTCCTCTGTTCTGTTCGGCTCGGTTTCGGTCGCGGATCGTTAGTCGCGGAGTGTACCCAAGGATATGGCAATGGCGCCTGTCTCCCCCTCCGATCCCCCCACCGCGCCTCCGTCCACCGCGCCACCGTCCGAGGTCCTGACCATTCGCTCGATCAACTCCCCCTCTGGCTCTCGCGATCGTCAGCGTCTTCTGCTGCTCGCCTGCGTTCCGCTGTTGCACCTGACCACGCCGCTGGCCTGGGGACAGACTGGGACCGGCTGGTGGTATCCGCCGGCCGGTCTGGGCCTGGCCCTGATCGCCTGGTTCGGAGCACGCGCCGCCCTGTGGATCGCCCTGGACGGTTTGCTCGTGGTCGGGCAGATCGCCCTGCTGCGGCTTTTGTCGCCGGATCGGGGCACGGAATATGAGCTGCTCCGAGCGAGTCTGGATGCGGTGTTGGGGGCGGGGATTATGCTGGCTTCGTGGTGGTGCTATCACCGGCGGGCCGGCGGCGCGCGTAACCTGGACGATTCGCGCTCGGCCATGCTGTTTTTGTTTGTCGTGCCCGGCGCCGGGGCTGGCTTATGGGCCATCCTGCATTTCGGTCTCGCCTGGCTGATCTCCGGCGGAGCGCCGGCGGCGTGGCGGACGGAGTTGGCGGCGTTCTGGTTGAGCCGGGCGCTGGGCGTGCTGATCCTGACGCCGCTGCTTCTGGCGGGGCTGACGCGCTGGCTTTCGAGCCGCGATTTGGTGCTTCCCGAGACCGACGGCGAGCGAAAAAGCTCCCTCGATGTGGTCGGCGTGGGCGAACCGCTGACGTGGGGCGACGGACTGGAGCTGCTCGGCCTGGCGCTTGGGGCCAGCATACTGACCTGTCTGGCCGTAAAGAACGGCCGCGCACAAGCCGTAAGCTGGCAGCCGTGGGGCGGGCCGCTGCTCCTCATCGTCTGGGCCGGCCTGCGTCAGGGATTGCGCGGCAGCACGGTGGTCGTCGCGGCCTCCGCGTGTGGGCCGCTGCTGTTCTGGACGGGCGAGCCGTTCGGATCGTTCTACGCCCTGTTGGTGCAGGGCAACCTCTTGAGCCAGGGCGCCGTCGCCCTGTTGGTGGCCGCCATCTCCACCGGCGTGCGCTCCAACGAGAACCGCTACCGGCAGGTCATGGCCCATGTGCCGGTCGTCATCTACAGCGCACGTTTTCGCCAACCGATCCGGTCGGCGCGCTCGGCCCGCGACCTCGACGCCGAGGTGACGCTGGTCAGCGCCGCCAGCGAGTCGCTGCTGGGCTGTCCGTCGCGCCGCTTGCTTGGCGATTTCGCGCACTGGCTGGAGTGCGTCCATCCCGACGATCGGGAGGTGGTCCGCGCCGCCGTCGCCCAGGTCAGCCGGCAGGACCAACCCGTCACCTGTGAGTATCGTCTCGCCGATTGCGGAGGAGAGGAATCCGCAATCGGGAAGGTTCGCTGGGTGCGCGATACGCTGGCGCCCCATCACGACGCGAGCGGCTGGCTCATCGGCTGGGAGGGGGTGCTGACCGACATCACCGAGCAGCGCGTGCTGGCCGATGATTTGCGCCGCACCACCAACATGCTGCACGCCCTGGTCGGCAACCTGCCGGCCGGCGTCTTCTTCGTCCAGGGACCGCTCGGACATCCCATCCTGGTCAATGCCCGTGCCCGCCAGCTATTGGGCCGGCGCGAGGACATGGCGGCGGGACTGGATCATCTCGTCGAGGTCTATCGGCTGCACCGCCCCGACGGTTCGCCGTATCCGGTCGAGGAGTTGCCCGTCGTGCTGGCCCTGCGTAAAGGCGTCACGTCCATGCGCGATGACATCGTCGTGCATCGGCCCGACGGCCGGCGCACGCCGCTCGTGGTCTGGGCCGCGCCGGTGACGCTGACGCGCGGCTCCTCGTCGTATGGCCAACCGGAGGCGGCGGTGTGGGTGCTGGAGGATCTGACCTCGCTGCACCAGGCCGAGGCCGCCCGCCGCGATACGGAAGAGCGCTACCGCGATCTCGTTGAATCGCTGCCTCTGATGGTGCTGCAAGCGGATCGGGACATCCGCATCATCTACGCCAACCGCGCCACCCACGACATCACCGGCTACGACCTTGCCGAGATCTCCGACCCGCAGGCGTGGGGGTCGATCGTCCACGCCGACGACCTGCCGATCATGCTGGCGATGGCGCGCACCGCCCTGGAAGGCAAGGGCGGCCGGGCCGAGTTCCGCTACCGGGCCAAGGACGGGTCCGAGAAAGTCGGCCTGGCCATCGTCGAGCCGCGCCGCCGCTCCGACGGCGAGATCGTCGGCACCACGACCTTGATCGTGGACGTGACCCGCGAACGGCAGCTCGAACAGGAGTTGCAGCGCTCGCAGCGGTTGGAGCTAGTGGGCCGGCTCGCCAGCGGCATCGCCCACGATTTCAACAACCTGCTCTCGGTGGTGTTGAGCCTGACGGAACTGGTCGGCTCCAGCCTGCCCGACGATCACCCCGTTCACGGCGACCTGTCCCGCATCAAGGACGCGACGGAGCAAGCCGCCAGCCTTGCGAGTCAACTCCTGGCCTTCAGCAAGCAGCGCCGCATCGCCACGCACCGCATCGAGGTCAACCGCGTCGCCCGCCGCACGCTGGAGTTGCTCCGTGCCACCCTGCCGCCGCGCATTGAGCTGAAAGCGGACCTGGCGGGACACGACCTGTTCATTCAGGGCGACGAGACGCAGATGCAGCAAGTCCTCATGAACCTGTGCCTCAACGGCCGCGACGCCATGCCCGGCGGCGGCCAGCTGAACATCCAGACGGCCCTGGTTTCATGCAAAAGCGACTGGGTCCGGCTCACGGTACAGGACACCGGCATCGGCATGACGGACCAGACCAAGGCGCACCTGTTCGATCCCTTTTTCTCGACCAAGGACCGCGGCACCGGCCTGGGCCTCACTGTGGTCCAGCAAATCGTCGAAAGTCAGGGCGGCCGGGTCGAGGTCGCCAGCGAGTCCGGCCACGGCGCGCGCTTCGACGTGTGGTGGCCCGCGGCGGCTGCCGAAGTCTGCGAATGAACTTGCTTCTCAGACAAAGCTGACGACCCCGGTGGCGTCCGCGAACGAGGCGAGAACCCCACCCTCCGAATCGGCTTCCTGATCTCGGCCATTGCACTCTGGCCTTGGGCCGTCTCCACCGCTGACCGCAACTCGGCCTGGCTACCACAAACCTCGCTGGAAGGATACGAATGATCGGTTCAAAGATGTTTCCTTATTGACGGGTGGAAGAATAGCCGATAACTCTGCTGTTAGCTGCTGGATGGCACCTCAGGGCAGCTTCGCTATCTCGCTCCCTCTGGGCCATAGCTTCCTCTTGATTAGTCTGCGACCGGCAGCCATGTAACTGCCATTCCTGGTTTTAGTCCTATCTTATTGTCCCGACATGAGCGGTTGCGGTTGGTGCGGTTGGGACTGCTCCCGGAAGGATGCCGAACACCATGAAGAAGGTCAGCCGTCTCCTCCTCCTGGTCTGCCTTGCCTGGTTGCTCGATTCTGGTGCGTCGCTTCGGGCACAGGGCCGTGAAATAGCTATCCTGGAAAGAGCCAGCACGGCCCTCAGCGAGATTGAGGCGATGCCCTTTAATCGGTTAATGCTGGCCCAGCTCCGAAAGGCTCAGGGAGTAGCGATTTTTCCAGGTATGTTCAAGGCCGCTGCGGGGATCGGCGGCCGGCATGGCCGCGGCGTCCTCCTGATACGAGAGGCGGATGGTTCTTGGGGTCCGCCCCTGTTCCTCAAGTTGTCGGTGCAAGCGTCGGCATTCAACTTGGCATCGATAGGACGGATCTGGTACTCACCTTCCGAACTCGGAGCGATTTAGAGCGTTTGAAGAAGGGGAAACTCACCCTGGGTGTGGACAACATGCTAGCGGTCGGTTCGTTTGGGGTCGAGCACGTTTACGGCACCGATACCGGTTTGAGAACATGCATCCTCTCCAACTCGTCTCCGAGCAGAGGATTGTATGCCGGCTGGTCTGTGGAAGGGAATAGATTACAGATCGATACCGCCGCCACGGCTGCCTATGACCAATACCAACAGAAAGGCGTGCAGAATAGCGACCCAATGGGGGCGGGAGCGCCCTCGCCGTCATTACGGCTGCAAATAAAACTAGCGGAGTTATCGGCTACCTCGCCAACGCCTCCCGTCCTTGCTCCATCGTTCGGCGATCCTCCCTTCTCTCCACATCCCTAGCTGTTCCGTTTGCAGTAGTCTGCCACGAGCGAGCCTTTGCGTGTCACAACGCGCCGACGAACAGGTCGCGGATCGGCTGTCCTTCCGCGATCTTGTAAGGCCGGCCAGCCGGGTCGTGAATCTCGGTGGCGGGGTCGAGGCCGAACCGCCAGAAGATCGTCGCCGCCAGGTCGGCCGGCGTCACCGGGTCGGAGGCGGGGAAGGCGCCGAAGCGGTCGCTGGCGCCGAGGACGTGGCCGCCCTTGACGCCGCCGCCGGCCAGGACGGCTGAGTAACAATCCGGCCAGTGATCGCGGCCGCCCTCCTTGTTGATGCGCGGCGTGCGGCCGAACTCGCCGAGGGCCACCACCAGCGTCGAATCCAGGAGGCCGCGCGCGTCCAGATCCTCGATTAGTGCCGTGAACCCCTGGTCGGCGGCCGGCAGCAAGTGCTCCTTGTGCTGGCGGGCGACCTGGAAATGCGCGTCCCAGTTCTGTCCCTGCTGGCGGAAATCGTAGACATTGACGAACGGCACGCCCGCCTCGACGAGCCGACGGGCCAGCAGATAATTTTGGCCGCGCATCTGTCGGGCGTGGCCCATCTCGGCCCCGTTGCCGCCGCCCCCGCCGGAGCCGACGGCCACGGGATCGGGACCGAAGCCGTAGCGCTCGCGCGTCCGTGGGTCTTCCCGACCCAGATCGAGGGCGCGATGCACTTCCTCGGAGGCGAGCAGTCGCATCGCCTGATCGTAAAAGCGCCGCATTTGCGCGGGGGCCGACCGATCGTCCGCCAGGAGACCGGCCTCCATCCGGCGGAGCAGGTCGCGTCGCTGGCCCAGGCGGGCGGGCGATTGATCCGCAGGCGTCGCCAGCGCCCCGGCGCGGTAGGTTCGCTGCCCCACATCGACACTGATTTGCAAGGGATCGTAGGCCGCGCCGAGAAAACCTCCGCCCTGGCACGGCACCTCGATGACGTTGTGAAAGGGAAAAGGCAACGCGGCGTGCGGCACTGCCAGATGCCGGTCACGGCTCAGGTAGCTGAGCGTGGCGCCGTGGCAGGGGAAAAACTGCTTGATCGGGGCGAACTCCTCGCGGTCGCCGTTGAGCGACGGCCGGCCGGTCAGCGTCTCGATCGACGCGGAGTCGTGCAAACGGTTCTGGTGGTGCATGCTCCGGATCAGGGCGACCTTGTGCATCAGCCGCGCCGTGCGCGGCAGGTGCTCGCAGATGTGCAGGCCCGGAACCGACGTGGGGATTGGTTTGAACTCGCCGCGCACCTCTTGCGGCGCGTTCGGCTTCATATCAAACGTGTCGAGATGACTGGGACCACCGTAATAGAAGATGAAGATACAGGCTCGGATCTTCGCGCTGCGGTTCCGTGGCTGCTCCGGTTGTGTCGCCCGCGCCCGCAGCAATCCGCCGAGGTTCAGGCCGAGATAACCGCCACCGGCCAGATGCAGGAGCCGGCGACGGCTGAGTACCTCATGCGGGGCGAACAGGATTGGTTTCTTGCGGATCACCCTTCCCTCGCAACTGGTCCGATGGGCGGGCGGGGAGTGCCAGCACGATCTTACGTCCTCCGGCGACGGGCTTCAACGCTTTCCCGCATCCGCGGCGCGGTGCTCCGCATGAACTCTACGCTTTTTCGTTGACGGCTTCCGAACGATTCTCGCACAATGGGGCCAAGATCGGAGCGTGCCTTCCGAATATTGATATGGTCACGCCTTGATCCGCACTCTACAACGGAAGGGGCCGAGAGCGCGCAGGTCTTCCACCCCCACGAACGGCCTTGCGACCGCTCCGCTCGATTGAGTACGCGGGATTCATGGTCGGGACGGTATCCACGCCGTCCCGGCGCGGCAAGTGTTCCCTTTGGACGCGACGTTCGTCTTGTACATGCCTTCGTCCGAGGGACATTCTCCGGGGGGTTGCTAGCCATGATGCATCGGTTGCCGCATTCACTTCGGCTCTTCCGCTGGGCGTTGACCGTGGCCGTTGTTCTGGTGTCGCCGGTCGCGCTGTCCGCCGAGGTGCCGCCCGAGCAGGCGGCCGGAATGGTGCTGGATAGCGCCCGCCGTGCCTACAACGAGAAGAATTACCCCTTCGCCGCTGAGCGCTTCCGCGAGTTTCTCAGCAAGTACGGCAAGCATAAAGAGGCGAATTCCGCCCATTACGGACTGGCCCTGTGTCTAATCGAAGGTCCGAGCAAGGATTACAAGGGGGCGATCCAGCAGCTCCGGCCGATCGCCGAGGACGGGAGCCTGAAAGAACATCCTTTCGTCCTGTATTACCTCGCGCTTTCGGAGCGCGGCCTCGGCACGCAGGAGCAAGAGTTGGCCGACGCCAAGACCGGCGACGCCAACATGCACCGCGATGCCGCCCGCCGGCGCTTCGAGGAGGCGAGCAAGCATTTCGCCGCCGCGGTGACGGCCTTCACCGGCCGCATTTCCCAGCCGCCGAAAGGGACGCCGATCGAGCTGGAATGGGCCGCCCGTGCCCGCTGCGATCAGGCCGAAATGCTGCTGCGTCTGCACAAGGCGAAGGAAGCGCAGGCCGCGGCCGCGCCGTTCGTGCGCGATGCCCAACTGCGCAAGAGCCGTTATCGCGGTCTCGGCCTGTACTATCACGGCTTCGCTTGTTTTCTGCTTGGGGACAATCTCGCCGCGGGCCGATCGCTCAGTCTTTTAACCCCCTTTAGCGATCCGGTATTCGGGACACACGCTCGATACCTGCTGGCCCGCGTCCATCACGCCGCCGGGGAGCGACCGGAAGCGCGGAGCCATTACGAGGGAGCGATCGCCGAGCACAACAAACAAAAGCAAGCCGCGACCGAGGCGCTGCGGCAGCCCGAGCGCTTCAAGAACGATCCGCGGGAAATGAATCGGCTGGAGCGCCTGGCGTACGGCCGCGTTCCCGATCACGTCGCCCGCGCCGCTTTTTTCCTGGGTGTGCTGCAATACGAGGACGGCCGGTTCGCGGAGGCGGCGGCGCAGTTGAACACCTTCCGCAAGCAGTCGCCGAACTCGCCCGTCGCGGCCGAAGCGCAACTGCACGTCGGCTTCTGCCAGGTGCAGCTCAAGCAGTTCGCCGAGGCGCAGCGGACCCTGCAACCGCTGGCGGATCGAGAGCCGCGGTTGGCCGATCAGGCGCTTTTGTGGCTGGCCAGGGCGCAGATCGGCGCCGCCGACCCGGCCAACCGTCCCGCTTACGAGCAGGCCCTGAAAAGCGCGGCGGAGACTTTGCGCAAGGCCGCCGACCGCGCCGGCCAAACGGCGAAGGCGCATCGCGGCGAAATCCTGCTGGAATTGGCCGACACGCAACAACTGGCCCGTCAGTACCGCGAATCCGCCGGCACGTACAACCAGATCCTCGCCGGCAAACTGCTGCCGCGCGCGAGGAAGAAGTGATGGCGCACCTGGCGACAGCCTGGCACCTGGCCGGCGATTACGCGGAATCGGACAAAGTTTGTCTTCGCTTCCGCGAAGCGCATCCGCACAGCGTGCTCCTGCCGGCCGTGCTGTTTCGCCATGCCGAGAACGCTTACCACAGCGCGCTGGCCGCCGAGAAAATGCCCAATGCCGCCGACCGCGCCCGCGAAAGCAATCGCTGGAACGACGAGGCGATGCGACGCTACCGGCTCGTCATCGACAAGTATCCGGAGTTCGGCCAGACCAACCTCGCTCGCTATGGGCTGGGTCTGGTCTACCATCACAAGGGCGAACTCGATAAGGCGAAAGAGACGCTGGAAGCGATCCCCGCTGCGGAACGCACCGGCGATTTGGCCCTGGTCTCCTATCAGCTCGCCGACATCCTGATCCGCCAGGCCCCGGCGAAAGCCGACGACGCTCTCGCAGCCGGGAAGCTGGAGGAGCAGTTGAAATCCGCCATCGAATTGCTCGATGGTTTCGTCAACGCCCAGCCCAACGGCCCGCAAACCGCCGACGCGCTCTTCAAGCTCGGTTACTGTCAACAGCGCATGGCCGCTCTGTTGGCACAACCGCCGGAGCAGGCCAAGGCACTGGCCGCCGCCCGCGCCGCCTACGAGCAGATCGTCCAGCGCTTCCGCGCGATCCGCTTCAGCCGCAAGCCATCTTGGAACGCGCGAAGGTGATGGCGCGAGCAAAAGACACCAATGGTGCCATCAACGAACTGCGGCGCTTCCTGCGCGATCCCTTGAAAAATGCCCCTATCGCACCGCTGGCCGTCGTTCAGTTGGCCACCTTGCTACGCGGCCAGAACAACGCCAATGAGGCCGCCAAGGTCCTCGCCCAGTGCCGCCAGCAACACGAGCAGAACTTGATCAAAGACCCGGCCCGCGCCGCCTGGGTGCCGCTGCTTCAATACCATCACGGCGTCGCCCTGCGCGAAGCCAACAAACGCCGTGAGGCCAGGGAAATCCTTGCCCTCGTCGTGCGCACTGCGGCGGATCGTCCCGAGGCGGCCGACGCCGCGCTGCGCACGGGCAGTGCCTCAAGGAAGAGGGCCAGCAGAAGATCGTCGAAGCTAGCAAACGGCTCAACCAACCGAATCTGCGAGCGGTGGACCAGGCCGCGGCCCGCAAGACGTTGGAGGAAGGCATCCAGAATGTGCGCGAGGCCATCCAGCTTTTCGTCGGCCAGGCCGAGAAACTTCGGACGAAGGAGTCGGCAACCGAAACGCGGGCGCGCTTGCTGTACGAGGCCGCCTGGGGCAGCCGGATTCTGGGCGAGCAAGAAGTCGAGACCGCTCGTCAGAAGATTCAACAGGATCTCTGGCAGAAGCAGCGCGACGAGATCGCCAGGAAGACGCCGCTCGGACAAAAGCCGCCTACGATACCCATGCCGGAAGTGCCACTGACTTTAGTTCCACTGCAACCCGCGGAGAAAGAGGCTCGCAAGCATTACGAAGCGCTCATCGAGGCGTCCGCCGATTTGCCGATAAACGCGGACGCTCGGTTCGAGTTGGCCGAGCTGTTGAGCGAACGCGGCGAGCACGACGCGGCTATCAAGCTCTTGCGCAAAGCGCTCGACAAGGAGCCGGCTCCCGAATTGACCGAGAAGGTCCGCCTGCGTCTGGGCGATTGCCTGCTGCGCAAGGGCGACACGAAGGCTGCCCTCGCCCAGTTCGAGCCGCTCGCCGCCAACAAGAAGAGCGCCGCGTTCGCCCAGGCCCAGTATCGGGCCGGCGAATGCTTCCTGCACGAAGGCAACTGGGCCGAGGCGAGCAAGCGCTTCGCCGTCTTCCGCGATCAGGCGCCCTATCAGAACCTGCCCGGCCTGACCGATCGCGCTCTGTTGCGTCTGGGTTACGCGCTGGCTCAGCGCAAACAGTGGGACGCGAGCCGGCAGGCGTATGAGTTGGTGGCGGCCCGATTCGGCAACGGCCGCTGGGTCCACGAAGCGCGTTACGGCATCGGCTGGGCCTATCAGAACAAGGGCCAGTACGATAGCGCCATCAACGCCTACACGCAGGTGGTCCACCACCTCGCCACCGAGCTGGCCGCCCGCGCGAAATGAACATCGGCCTGTGCCGGCTGGCGCAGAAGCGCTATCCCGAGGCGACGAGCGCGCTTCTGGTGGTGCCGTTCACCTACGATTATCCGCACCTGAGCGCCCTGTCTCTCGTCGAGGCCGCCCGCGCCTTTGCCGCCAACAAGCAGCCGGAGCAGGCGATCAAACTGCTGGAGCGCGTCGTCCGCGAACACCCCGACACTGAATCCGCGGAGGTGGCGCGCAAACGGTTGGAAGAGTTGAAGAAGTCGTGATGACCGGACCCGTTCCGTGTAGGGTGGGCCAAGTCTTCGAGGCCCACCACGCCGCGGCTGGTGGGCCTCGAAGACTCGGCCCACCCTACGGAGGGATGAATCGTGCTGAATATCCGCCGGCTTCTCGTCTGCCTGGTTCTCTTCGCCCTGGGTGCCGCGTTCTTGCTCTGCGAGAATCGTCCCGCGCTGGCTTACGTCGAGGCGCCGCACAGCCTGGGGCAGGTGATCGCGCTCTCGACCAACATCATGGTGGTGCGCGTCGAGCAGGTCGATAAGACGAAGAACCTGATCGTCTTCCGCAAGGAGCGCGATCTGAAAGGAAAGCACCCCACCGACATCATCCGCCACAACATCGGCCGCGGCGGTTTCAACCCGCGCGAATGGCAATACACGATGGACTGGGCCGAACCCGGCAAGACGGCCGTGTTCTTCCACAACGGCAGCGCCGGCGAGATGTGTATCGGCATGTACTGGTATCAGATCTATCCCGGCGGCGACTGGTGGAACTTCAGCCACGGCGAGCCGTATTTGTTGCGCAGCTACGCCGGCAGCGTGGACAAACTGGCGGCGGCCGTCACCGACATTGTCGCAGGGCGCGAGGTGGTCGTGCCGTGCATGGTGGACGGCAACAAGGACGACCTGCACCTCCGCCGCGCTCGCATCCAGCGCGTGAGGGCCAGCCTCAAGCTCGATTACAACCCCAAACGCGATTTCGTCGGCTGGGGCGGCGAGGATTTTCGCCGTTTGCGCGGCATGCCCGGCTTTAGCCATTATTCCGCCGTGGCCCGAGTCGATCCCGACGCCCTGGCCATCTCCAGCGCCGACATCAACGGCGACGGGAAGGTTGACCTGTGCCTGACCGGCGCGGGCCGAGTCGCGCTATTGCAAAATGGCGGGGAAGCGCTCGGCGAGGTTAGCATTCCCGGAGCCGGCGGCGCAGCGCGCGGCAACATGGGCCGACTACAACGGCGACGGCAAACCCGACCTTCTCCTCGCTACACCGAACGGTCCCAAATTGTTCACCAATCTCGGTGGGAATTTCCGCGACGACAGCCACCTGTTGCCGGTCGAACCCGCGTACAATCTGACCTCCGCCGCCTGGATCGACTACGACGGCGATGGCCGGCCCGATTTGCTCCTGGGCAACGGCTTCCACGGCCTGAGTCTGTATCGCAACAAGGGACCGGCCCCGCGCGCCGCCTCGCCCCTGGTCCTGGGCAAATGGTCGTACATCGGTCCCTTTCCGAACCGAAACGGGCAAGGCTTCAACACGGTTTATCCGCCGGAGAAAGAGATCAATCTCAAAGGCAAATATCGCGGCAAGAACGGCCAGGAAGCCATCTGGCGCGAGGGCCAGTTCACCGATGGGCAGGTCAATAACCTGGCCCTGTTCCGCCCCGACACGAACATCGAAGCCGTCGTTTATTTACATCGACAGATCGACTGCACCCGCGCGATGGAGCTGCCGATCTCCCTGGGCAGCGACGATACCTTGACGGTCTGGCTCAACGGTCAGATGCTGGTATCCGAGAACGTCGGCGCGCCTGCGCCCGGATCAGAACCACGCGGTCCTGAAGTTGAAAGCCGGCGAGAACCACCTGTTGTTGAAGATCGGCCAGGGTGCCGGCGAATGGGCCTTCTACTTCCAACCGGCCGGGCACCTCCCGCAGCCGACTTTCTGGAGCTTCACCGACGTTTCCGACGCGGTGGGACTGGGAATCGACGGACTCGGCAGCACCGTCAAGGGCGACACGCTGACCGTGTGCGATGTCAACGGCGACGGCCGGCCCGATTTTCTTTACGGGGCCGGGACGGGACTGCTCGCGCTCAACACGCCGAAAGGTTTTGTCGCGGCGAACGAGTCCGGCATCCGCTACCGCACCGGCCGAGTTTCCCCGGTCTTCGGCGATTACGACGGCGATGGCCGGCCCGACCTGTTCGTGCCGCAAGCCGACGGCGGAAAACTCTTTCACAACGACGGCGCGGGCCATTTCACCGATGTTACCGACAAGGCGGGTCTCCAATTGCTGAAGGGTGCAACCGCGTGCGCCGCCTGGGGCGATATGGATAAGGACGGCCGGCTCGACCTGATCCTCGGCTGTCTGCGCGGCCCCAACCGCTTTTTCCGCAACAAGGGCGACGGCACGTTCGCGGATGCGACGGAGGCAATCGGACTGGGCCAACGCATCTTCAACACGCAGGCCGTGTGCCTGGTTGATCTCAACAAGGACGGCATGCTCGATGTCGTCTTCAACAACGAAGGACAGGAATCGTGCGTTCTGCTCGGCAATCCCGAGTTCGCGATCAAGAAGTCGGCCCGGGTAAGCTCGACACCCAAGAAACACTAACTTTGTGGCGAGCCGGGAGCGTGAGCGACCGGAGGATTCCTCCGGTCGCTCACGCTCCCAGCTCGCCACAAAGAAAGCACAAAGGGGACCGAAGGAGCCATAATGTCATTCATAACCGCGCACCTTTTTTCGTTTTGGATTTGCCTTGGTATCCTTTCTGCCTTTGTGGTGACTGCGCGCGGCGGAGCCCTCTTCTACCTATCGGGGCGATCCGCAACGAACCGGCGGCGACGGAACGGCGGGACCAGCCATTCCGAAGGTGTTGTGGAGCTGGAAGTCCGCCGATCATTTCATCGCCGCGCCCGTTGCTTCCGGCGATCGCCTGTTCGTTTCGGGTCTCGGCGGTTTCAATGTCCCGGCCCTCACCTGTCTGGATCTCGATCCCAGGTCCGCGAAGCGCGTCGTCTGGACCAAGGGCGATCCGTACCTGAAATTGCCCGCGGTCAGCTCCCCCGCCGTTCAGGGCGACAAACTGATTTTCGGCGACGGGATGCACCAGACCGACGGCGCGATCCTGCATTGTCTGCTCCGCGACAAAGGGCAAATGCTCTGGCAGTTGCCGTTGCCGGGGACGCTGGTGCATCTGGAAGGCTCGCCGACGATCGTGGCCAACCGGATCTACTTTGGCGGCGGGGCGGCCGGCGTTCTGTGCGTGGACATGAACCGCGTCACACTCGACGGCAAGGAAACGGACCTATCTTCGATCCGGAAAGTCCTCGACAAACACCGGGCGGAATTGCAGGCGAAGTACGAGGAGGACAAGAAGAAAGATCCGCGGTTCGCCATCCCGCCGGATGAGGACCAGCTGCCCAAGCCCGCGCCGGTGCTTTTGTGGCAACAGGGCAAGGACAAATGGCACGTCGATGCGCCGGTCGCCGTGATTGGCGACCGCGTGCTGGCCGCCTCCGCTTATCTCGACAAGGAGAAGGTCGGCGACCGGGCGCTCTTCTGTCTCGACGCCAAAACCGGCGCGGTCGTGTGGCGCACCCCGCTGGCCGTCAACCCGTGGGGCGGTCCCTCTCTGTCCGGCGA
Source organism: uncultured Planctomycetota bacterium (assembly GCA_963767535.1). GTDB lineage: Bacteria > Planctomycetota > Planctomycetia > Gemmatales > Gemmataceae > JAJPHU01. The sequence goes on along the minus strand of CAVYEC010000002.1, from coordinate 807,595 downwards.
TCGCGTCATCGTCGCCGGCAGCACGATCGGCTACGATACGAAGATGCTCAAGGGAGCCAAAGGAGCCATCGCCGCCTACCGCCTGACCGACGGCAAGGAGCTGTGGAAAAAGCTCGTGCCGGCGGGCATCGTGTCCTGCGTGGCCCTGACGAAAGATCTCGCCCTCGCCACGGCCACCGACGGCAAGGTGCGGGCGTTCGACCTGCCAACGGGCGAGCGGCGCTGGATTTATGACGCGAAAACGCCGTGCTTCGCCCCGGTCGCCGTCTCGGCCGGCGTCGCCTACGCCGGCGACCTGCGCGGCGTCCTGCATGCCATCCAGATCGCCGACGGACTGCCGAAATGGAAACTGGACCTCGCCGCCGATCCAGTCAAGGCCCCCGGCATGATTTACGGCGGGCCTGTCGTGCGCGGTGGCCGTCTCTACGTGGCCACCTGCAACGTCGATGGGCCGTACGCCCGGCAGCCGACCGTCGTGGTGTGCATCGGGGACAAATAAGGTGGACTTTTGAACCTGGGGATTTCGGGAGGACACCCATGCCCCTTCGGAAAAACGGCATTCTCGTCTTGCTCGCCGGCCTGTTCGGATATTGTTTCGTCCTCGCTGCCGAGCCGGCCGTCGGCATCGTTGTGGACAAAGACAAGCGCCGCGTCATCATCCCCGCCAAGATCGCGCCGCGCATCCTGTCGGACCCACGCTACAAACGCGAGGACGGTAAGCCCTATCCCATCGAGGTGATCGCGTGCTGGCCATTCCCCAAGGGCCAGAAGGCGCACGAGACCGTCGTCACCATCGACGCCAAACCGAGCGAAGTCCATAAAGCGCTCGAGAGTCTCGGCCTGAAGGCGGGCCGGCCGGTGGTGGGCGAAAGCAAGGAGCCGCCCCAGGGACCGGAGGTCAACATTTATCTGGAAGTCCCCGCCGGAGACGGACAGGTCAAACGCCTGCCGATCGAAAAAATCCTGGTCGATCCCAAGACCAACAAGGCGATGCCAAAGGTCCAATGGCGCTTCACCGGCTCCGTCCTCAAACAGCCCAACCCCGACAAGGACGAGAAGGTTTACGGGGCCGACCTCACCGGCACGCTCATTTCGATTTTCCCCGTCACCAACGAGACGGTGTTTCAGACGAGCTTGACCATGAAGGAAGAGAAGTACGTGAAACTGGAAACGAACAGAAAGCTGTTGCCGAAGGAAGGTACGGCCGTCAAGCTGATTGTCGAAGTGCCCGCGAAATAGAAATTCTTTCTCCCTCCCCCCTTGTGGGGGAGGGTAGGGATGGGGGTGAGCGCGCCTCTACCCCCCACCCCTACCCTCCCCCACAAGGGGGGAGGGGGAAGAAAAGAATAGGAGGACCAATCGCATGGGCAAGCACCATTCGCCGCGATTTCTGCAACTGGTTCAGGAAGCGAAAAAGCACGTCCGCGAAACCAATGTGGACGAGGTGAAAGCGCGGCTGGATCGCGGCGAGAAGTTACAGCTCGTCGATGTCCGCGAGGAGAGCGAGTGGGCCAAGGACCACCTGCCGGGGGCTATTTATCTCGGTAAGGGCGTCATCGAGCGCGACGTGGAGCAGCGCCTGCCGGACACGAGCGCGGAGATTATCCTCTATTGTGGCGGCGGCTTCCGTTCGGCGCTGGCGGCGGAGAACTTGCAGGAGATGGGTTATACCAACGTCCTGTCGATGGATGGCGGCATCCGCGACTGGCGCAACAAGGGATATCCACTGACAACGGGATGACACTCGCGCCGGAATGGGAGCGCACAATCGTTTGTTGCGATCACACCGCCCGCGCTGTATCCTCGAAGAGAGGACGGCCTCACATCTTCGACCGCCGTCCCGATCCGATCCGCAGCCCATATCGGAGGACGAGCCGTGTTGTACCTTTCACTGATCGTGTCCGGCGTCTTTTTGCTCATCACCAACGTGTTCGCCTCGAAGTCGAAAAAACCCGTTACCGAGATCCTGGTAACATCCACCTTGTTCGCCCTCGGAGGCTTGGGACTCTGCATGGTGATGCTTCCCCCGGTCGTTGCGAAGCAGTCCTGTTCGCGGCGATCGTGTCGGTTTGGGGAATGAGGCACTGGCGACGGTCGCTGTTTGTGCCGCTTTCGTGTGTCGCCACGCTGCTCGTCTACGGCGTCTTCAGCGTCTTCGCCCTGCAAAACGTGGAGAAGTTGCGGCGGGAGTTTCCCTACGAGTCAATGGAAACGCGCTTGCCGCCGGCGAAAATTCATCTTCCCCTGGCGTCCTTATCCCCGATCAGGGAGGACCGCCTGGCCGCCCTGGAATCCCGCCTCGACGAGCGGGAACAGAGAAGCTCCTACCGAGCTTCCCTCCTCCGCACGATCCACGAAGACACCGTGCAGGCGTTCGTGCAGCAGCCCGATTTCGGCGTCGCCCGGGTGAGCCACATGCAGGCGCACTTCTTGCGGCACGGTGCCTACCGCGAACCGCCGATCCCCCAGCCCGGCCAACCGTCTCCCTCACCCTGGCTGACGGACGCATCCACGAAGCAGCCGTACGCGCCGGACGGGGAAGACAACCTGCTCATCCTGCACGAGGCGAGCATCTTGGATTTTGTCAACTTCGCGGGCCTTGGGTTCGTCAAGGACCGCCGGCACGTCGCCGGGTTCAGGGGCATCTGGTCCGAGAGTTGCCCAAAGCCCCGGTAGACTGGGAGCTGCAACGGTTCGACCTCATCGGCCTGGTGGTCCACGACAAGCCGACGGCGTATGTGTCCGATCATCTCCCGCGCATGGATGAATTGCGCGTCGCCCCGACGCGGCCGCTCGACGAATTCGAGGCCGTGGGCCTGCCGGCCCTGGAAGGCGGGGAGGAACTGTACGTCCGCGACCGAGGGACGGAACGGCGCATGCTCGGCGCCGTCCGGGCAACGCGCCAGTGTCTTTCCTGTCATGGCGGCGAGCGCGGCGATCTGCTCGGCGACTTTTTCGTACCGATTGACGCGAGGGTTCATGGCCGGCCGTTGACGGCCAGCGGGAAATGGCCCTGGTGGGCGAGAAAGCGCACGTCGTGTTCGAGGCTTTCCAGGCCGTCGTGCCGGGACTGATAATCCAGCAAACGCTGGAGCTTCACGGACGCGGGGGCCTCATCCGTTTTCTCGCGGCCGGGGGCATGTCCCCACACGACGCGCAGGCTCGGTTTACGGAAAACAATTCCTCCCTGGACGATCTCCAGATCGCAGTCGGCGAGGCGAAGTTTCTGCAAGTGCGGCTTGAGGAAAGCCACCGTCGCGGCCGCATCCGCAACCGAGGGATCGCCCCACGGTCGTCCCGCCGGCCCAGCCGGTGCGGCGACCTCGGCCGTCAGCACCGGCAGTTGCGAAGTCGAAGCCGAGACCGGCAGCAAGACGCCGTGGCGATCGACGGCCCGCGACGGCACGAGGGCGTTGCGTCTCAGTCCGGACCACGTCTCGACCAGGACGCTGCCTTCGCGCGGGACCTTGCTCCCGGATAATGCGACGGCCAGCACCGCCTCCCGATAGGTCAATCGAACATGGACTCGACCGTGGGTCTCCACGCGTTCCACGGCTTCCACCCACGGATGCGTGGCGAAAGCGGCCGCGAGCCGGGCGGGAAGATCGCTATCGAGCCGGTGCAAGCGCTCGAGCTGGGGAGAGAGATTGCGCACTTCGCGCAGGAAGTCGGCGCGGGCCATGCCCTGCGGTGGGTCGCATTCGATATCGGACAAGGAAAGTGTGTACTGGGGACGTTCTTGGAGTGCGGCGCGAGTGGCCCGGCCCAGCGCGATCACGCCGAGCAGGATCGCCAGCGCAACCAGAATCGGCGTCAGGGCCTCGACGACCCATTTCCGCATCGAATGCTCCTTTGCAGGTCTCGCCTTACCACACGGCGATTTCCTGCTCCAGCGTCACGTTGAACCGTTCCTGCACCCGGCTGCGCACCAGGTCGATGAGCCGCAACACATCGCGGCTGCTGGCACCGGGGTGGACGATGATGTAGTTGGCGTCGCGGTCGCTGACCTCGGCGCCGCCGACGCGGGTGCGGGCCAGGCCGGTCTGCTCGATCAGGGCCGCGGCGCTGAGGCCGCGCGGGTTCTTGAAGATGCGGGCGGCCGCCTGAAAGCTCAACGGCTGCGACGCCTTGCGAGCGATCCACGCCTTGCGCATCCGCTTGACGATGGCGTCGGCGCTGTCGCTCTCCAGCCGAAACTCGGCCGACAGAAGCACCGGGTCGTCGAGGTTGCTGGCGTGTTCGCCGAAGCGCAATTCGTCGCGGTCGCGCACCTGCGTCGTGCCGCTACTGTCCATGACCTCGACCTGGCGGACGAACTGGCCGATGTCGCCGTAGCGGTCGCCGGCGTTGCAGCGCAGCGCGCCGCCGACCGTGCCGGGGATGCCGACCAGCGTCTCGAAGCCGGCCAGTCCGTGCCGGGCCGCCTGCGAGATGAGCGCCGAGACGGCGGCCCCCGTACCGGCCCGCACGCGATTGCCTTCGACCGACATCTGCGTAAAAGCCGGCTCGCTCAGACGCAGCACCGCGCCGCGCACGCCCTCGTCGCGCACCAGCATGTTGCAACCGCTGCCCAGAACGCGGAGCGGAAGGCGCTCGGTGAAGCAGTGCCGGACCAGGCGCGACAGCTCCTCGCGCGAGCGCGGCTGCACCAGCATCTCGGCGGGGCCGCCCAGCTTCAGGTGCGTGTACGGGGCCAGCGGCTCGTTGCGTTTGATAATCTCGGCAAAGTCGTCGAGGCCGGCCATGACGCGTCCCCCTTGCGGACAAGGAATCGACATTATCATAGGGTCGGCGGATGGATGGGGTCAACCAGCGAATTGCCGGCGGCGTTTCCGTGCCGGCGTGTTACGGCCGAGAATGCCGGATGGACCGTTTGCCGGGTGCGGCCTTCACGCGATGGCCGACGGCCGAGGGTGCGGTACAATGAGCGCGATGACGGACTTGCTTTCTGCCGCCGATTCCTCGCGTCCGCTGGCCGTGCTGGTCAGCGGCGGACTCGACAGCGCCATCCTCTTGGCCGAGTCGCTGTCCCGCCACCCGGCCGTCTGGCCGCTGTACATCCGCTTCGGTCTGTTCTGGGAGAAGGTGGAATTGCACCACCTGCGCCGGTTCCTCGACGCCATCCACACGGAAACGCTTCGGCCGTTGACGATCCAGGAAATGCCGGTGGCGGATCTGTACGGCGAACACTGGAGCCTGACCGGAGTGGGTGTGCCGGCCGCGGGCACGCCCGACGCGGCCGTGTTTCTGCCCGGCCGCAACGTGCTATTTCTGGCCAAGGCGATGCTGTGGTGCCATCTGCACGGCGTCCCCGCGCTGGCCCTGGCGCCCCTGGAAGGCAACCCCTTTCCGGACGCGACGCCCGCCTTTTTCACGGCGTATGAAGCGATCGTCAACCAGGCCATCGGCGGAGCCGTGCGCGTGCTGCAACCGTATCGCGGACTGCACAAGGACGACGTTCTGCGCCGCGGCCGGCATTTGCCTTTGCAGTGGACCTTTTCGTGCATGAGGCCCGTGGATGGCCGGCATTGCGGCGCGTGCAACAAGTGCGCGGAACGGCAGGACGCCTTCGACCGGGCCGGCCTGCCGGACCCGACCGCTTACCACCGGGAGCGACCATGTACAGCGTGACGCGCGAAATCTGTTTCTGCTACGGCCATCGCCTGCTGGAGTACGCCGGCAAGTGCCGCCACCTGCATGGCCACAACGGAAGGGCCGTCATCACGCTGTCGGCCCCGGCACTCGACGACCTCGGCATGGTCATGGATTTCACCCGCCTCAAGCGCGTCGTCGGCGGCTGGATCGACGACCACCTCGATCACAAAATGCTCTTGCACAAGGACGACCCGATCCTGCCGTTTTTGCGCCAGCAGGGCGAGCCGGTCTTCGTGCTGGACGTGAACCCGACGGCCGAGAACATCGCCCGGCTGATTTTCGACGTGACCGCCCAGCAGGGCTTCCCCGTCGTCGAGGTCAAACTGTGGGAGACGGAGAACTGTTTCGCCACCTACCGCGCTCCGTCGCATTGACCAGGAGTTTCCCCATGCGCTCTCTCCGCCGTGTTTCGATAATCGTCTTCGCGCTTTCTCGTCCCGTTGACCGTTCGGGCCGCCGACGGCAATCGGCTCACCTATCTGGATGAAAACGATCCCTATTATGTCTCGCGCACTTTTCCCCGGCTCGTCACACCGCAATGGGTCGGCGAGGAGGGCGTCGAGGCGGTGGTCGTCCTCGCCATCGACGACATGCGCGACCCGGCCAAGTACGAAACATTCTTGCGGCCCATCTTGCAGCGCCTCAAGCGGATCGACGGCCGGGCGCCGGTGAGCATCATGACTAACCAGATCAAGCCGGACGATCCGCGCTTGCAAGCGTGGCTCAAGGAAGGATTGAGCCTGGAAACGCACACGATCGACCACCCGTGTCCGCTCTTCCAGGGCGGCGATTTCGCCAAGGCCAAATCCACGTATGAGCGCTGCGTCGATCTGATGAGCGCGGTGCCCGGCAGCCGGCCGGTCGCCTTCCGCATGCCGTGCTGCGATTCGCTCAACACGCCGAGTCCGCGGTTTTATTCCGAAATATTTAATCGTGCCACTGCTAAGGGCAATTTCCTGACGCTCGATTCCTCCGTCATCAACATTTTCACCTCGAATGAACCCCAATTGCCGCGCGAGCTGGTGATCGACGCCGACGGCCAGGACAAGTTTCGCAAATATCTGCCCGCCGACCGCGCCTTCGTCAACACCGTCGAGAACTACCCGTATCCGTATGTGATCGGCCGGTTGTGCTGGGAATTCCCCTGCGTGATGCCGAGCGATTGGCTGGCCCAGCACCGCCACGAGAAGGCAAACCCCGTCACCCTGCGCGATTGGCAGGCTGCCCTCGACGCGACGGTCCTCAAGCAAGGCGTGTTCTGCCTGATCTTCCATCCCTACGATTGGATTCGCAACGAGCAGATCGTCGATCTTATCGACCACGCGGTTGCCAAGCACGGCAAGAAGGTGAAATTCCTCAACTTCCGCGAGGCGCAGGAGCGCTTGGACAAAAATCTTCTCGGCGGTCAGCCGCTGCGCACCGCCGACGGCGGAGACAACGGCGTGCGCCTGCTCGACGTGGATAACGACGGTTACATGGACGTGGTGGTCGGAAACGACAAGGTGCGGCAAACGCGCCGGTGGTCGCCAAAGGACGGAAAATGTGTCGTGGGCGATTTCCCCGTATTGCTGCGAGGGGGGGACGGCGCGCGTTTCGGCGTCGTTGGGGCCGGCGGGTCGGCTTCCGTGCTGGTGCGCGACGAATCGACCTCCGGGGCATGGCACTTCCAGGGCGGCAAATGGGTCGAGGACAAGGAGGCCCTATCCGGTCTCGATGGTGTGTTCGTCAGCGAAAAGGGACGCGATCGCGGCGTGCGCTTCCGCGACCTGGACCGGGACGGCCGCTGCGAACTGATTGTCAGTAATGACAAGAAACAGGCCATTTTTCAATGGTCGGAGGAACGGAAAGTCTGGACGAAATTGGTCTTCGCGCTGCCGAAAAGTTCACCGACCTATCCCTACCGGCGCCTTCCGGGTGGCGAGGAGGTGAAATTGGGGCCGGAACCCATAACGCTCGTGAACGCGAAAGGGGAGGACAACGGGGTACGCTTCGTGGATCTCGACGAAGACGGCTACGAGGACGTGATATTCTCCAGTGAAGATCGCTATTCCATCCATCTTTTCTCGAACATGCAAGACGGATGGTCGAGGCATGGCGTGGCCGGCCTGCACGGCGAAAAAGGGGCGTTGCCGGCCATCGCCTTCGCGGGCGCGAACAACGGCGCCTGGTTTCATTCGCGGCATGTGTGGGTGCAAAACGAGAACACGAATCGGCTGCCCGATCACGTCGATCGTCGTTCGTTCAACGACATGCTGGAGGGCGTGACGCCACAGGCGAAGACGCCGGAAGCGTCGCGGCGTTCCATCCGCACTCGCCCCGGCTTCGAGGTCGAACTGGTCGCGTCCGAACCGCTAGTGCAAAGTCCGATCGCGCTGGCCTGGGGCACGGACGGCAAGCTCTGGGTCGTGGAGATGGGCGATTATCCGCTGGGACTGGAAAACAAGGGAAAACCGGGCGGACGCATCAAGTATCTCGAAGACACCGACGGCGATGGCCGGTACGACAAGGCGACCGTGTTTCTCGACGGTCTCAGTTATCCGACCGGCGTCTTGCCGTGGCGCAAGGGCGTGCTGGTGACGTGCGCTCCGGAGATTTTTTACGCGGAGGACACGAAAGGCACCGGCAAGGCGGATCGGCGCGTGCCGCTGTACACCGGCTTCGCCGAGGGCAATCCGCAGCACCGCGTCAACACGCTGGCCTGGGGTCTCGACAACTGGATCTACTGCGCCAACGGCGACAGCGGCGGGCGGATTCGCTCCGTCAAGACGGACGCCCGGATCGGCCTCAGCGGCCGCGATTTCCGCATCCGTCCCGATGACGGCGCGCTCGACAGCGAGAGCGGGCAGACGCAGTACGGCCGCAGCCGCGACGACTGGGGCGACTGGTTCGGCAACAACAACAGCAACCCGATGTATCACTACGTCCTCGCCGACCACTACATCCGCCGCAATCCGCACCTCGCCGCGCCCGACCGCGCGTGCAGGTGTCCGTCACGCCCGGAGCCGCCCCCGTGTTCCCGATTAGCCGAACGCTGCCGCGCTTCAACGATTTCAACACGGCCAATCACTTCACCTCGGCGTGCAGCGCCATCGTCTACCGCGACGACCTGTTCGGTCCGGCCTTCGCCGGAAGCACGTTCGTGAGCGAGCCGGTGCATAACCTGATCCACCGCGAGATCATGACGGCCAAGGGCGTCACGTTCACGAGCCGCCGCGCCGCCGACGAGCAAAAGTCCGAGTTTTTGGCCTCCAGCGACAACTGGTTCCGGCCCACGTCGATCCAGACCGGGCCGGACGGGGCGCTGTGGGTGGCCGACATGTACTCGCGCGGTGATCGAACATCCGGAGTGGATCCCGATGGACTGGCAGAAGCGGATCGACCTGCGGGCGGGACAGGACAAGGGACGTATCTACCGTGTCTATCCGGTTGGCAAGAAGCCGCGTAAGATTCCTCGACTCGATCGCTTCGACACGGCCGGACTGGTCGCCGCCCTGGACAGCGCCAACGGATGGCAGCGCGACACGGTGCAGCAGATGCTCCTGTGGCGCAACGACAAATCGGCCGTTCCCGCGTTGGAGAAGATGACAACCGATTGTCAGCGTCCACTCGGTCGCCTGCATGCCCTCTGCACCCTCGATGGATTGAACGCGTTATCGCCCGAACTGTTGCGGCGTGCGCTGGACGATTCGCATCCCGGTGTTCGCCGACACGCGATCCGGCTCTGCGAGCGGCACCTAGCGAAAGCGCTCGAACTCGGAGCCGTGTTGATGAAATGGACCGGCGACGCCGATCCGCAAGTGCGCATGCAACTGGCGTACACGCTGGGCGAATGGCCGGACGCGCGGGCCGGCGACGGCGCTCGGGCAACTGGCCCTGCGCGATGCCGGCGACCGTTATCTCACGGCCGCGGTGATGAGTTCCGTCAACCGCACCAACCTCGATCGCGTTTTGCTGACCGTCCTGAAAGGCAGCGGCACGACGCCTCCACCAGAGGCACTAGTCGAAAAGCTGCTCCGCATGGCCAACGCCCTGGGCGATACCAAAGCGATGGTCGCGCTTCTGACGACGGTTAGCACGCCGGAGAAGGGCAAGTACGCGGCCTGGCAGTTCACCGCGTTGGCGGGGTTGCTCGACGCGCTGGACGAACGCAACACGCCGCTGGCGCGCTTGCAATCGGAAGGCAGCGATGACATGAAAGCGACCGTGAAGCAACTGGCCGGACTGTTCGACGCCGCCCGCGCGATGATAGCGGATGAGAAGTCCGCAACGGGCGATAAGCTACCGGCGCTTCGGCTGCTGGGACGTGGCTTCGATCAACAGCAAAAAGATGTGGACCGCCTGGCGGATTTGCTCGTGCCGCAAACGCCCGACAACGTGCAGACCGCCGTCATCGCGGCGCTCGGCCGGCTGCGGATGGAGCGCGTGCCGGAGTTGCTTTTGCGCGGCTGGAAAGGTTACGCGCCGGCCCGGCGCGATCAGGTGCTCGACGTGCTCTTTGGCCGCAACGAATGGCTGGCCGCGACCCTGCAAGCGATCGAACGCAAGGACATCACGCCCGCCGAGATCAATGCCGTCCGCCGGCAGCGTTTGCTGACGCACCGCTCCGCCGATGTCCGCCGCCGAGCCGCGAAGCTGTTCGCCGATGCCGTCAACGCGGATCGGCAAAAGGTGATCGACGCCTATCAGTCCGTGCTGACGCTGCCAGGCGACGCCAAGCGCGGCGCGGAGGTTTTCACCAAGCATTGCGCCACCTGTCATCAACTGAACGGCGTCGGCAACGCGGTCGGCCCCGACCTGGCGTCGCTCGGCGACAAATCGCCGCAGGCGCTTCTGATCGCCATCCTCGACCCGAACCGGGCGGTCGAGGCGCGCTACGTCGGCTACACGGCCACAACCAAGGGCGGCCGGGTTTTCTCCGGCGTCCTCGCGGCCGAAACGGGCAACAGCATCACGCTGGCCGGCGCCGACGGCAAGAAAGAGACGATCCTCCGAAGCGATCTGGAGGAACTATTCAGCACGGGCAAGTCGGCTATGCCGGAAGGGTTGGAGAAGGAGTTGAAACCCCAGGACATGGCCGACGTGTTCGCGCACGTCGGCTCGGTGGGGCCGCAGCCGAAGCGGAAAACGTTCGCGGGCAACAAGCCGGAGCTGGTGCGTCCGGGCCGCGACGGTTCGCTGCTGCTTACGGCACTCAACGCGGAAATCTACGGGACTACCCTGGTGCTGGAGCCGAAGTATCACAACCTCGGCTACTGGACCAGCGAGGACGATCATGCCATCTGGTCGGTCGAGGTGACGAAGGCCGGCAAGTACGCGGTGTGGCTGGACTGGGCCTGCGACGACGCCTCGGCGGGTAAGCCGTTCGTGCTGCGTGCCGGGCCAAATCAGGCGACCGGCCGCGTGGCTTCGACCGGCAGCTGGGACACCTACCGGCAGGCGAAGGTCGGCGAGATCGTATTGCCAGCTGGGCGGCAGCGCTTGACGTTTCGCTCGGCGCGACGCATCTTCAACGCCTTGATCGATCTGAAATCCATCAAGCTGGTGCCGGTAAAGGAATAAACGAAACTCCCTGAGCGGGGGGCGTAAGCCCCCTGAGCGCCACTCAGGGGGCTTACGCCCCCCGCTCAGAGTCGAACTCTCAGGGGGCTTACGCCCCCCGCTCAGGGGGCTTACGCCCCCCGCTCAGGTTCCGCTTGTTTATGATGGAAAGGGAGACAGGACCATGACTACCTCGTATCGCGGAATGCTCGCCGCCATCGCCCTGCCGGTAATGCTGATGATCGCCTCGGAAAGCCGGGCCGCGGAGACGGAATGGAAGGTCGGCCTGGCGCAGGAGAAGATCACTCCGGAACGGCCGGTCTTCCTGGCCGGCTACGCCTCGCGCAACAAGCCGTTCGAGCGAGTGGAATCCGACCTGTACGCCAAGGCGCTGGCGCTGGAGGACCAGCACGGCCAGCGCGTCGTGTTGGTGACGAGCGATCTGATCGGCTTTTCCGCCGCCGTCGCCGAGCCGATCTGCAAACGGCTGAGCGAGAAAATCGGCCTCAAACGCGAGCAAATCCTGATTAACTCGTCGCACACGCACACCGGCCCGATCGTGACGCTCAAACCGATGGACGGCGACGGCCCGTCGGCCGGCGACTTGCAGCGCAACATCGACTACACGCGCCAGCTTCAGGACAAGGTGGTCGATCTGGTCGAGCGGGCCACGGCAAAGATGGAACCGGCCAGGCTGTCGTGGGGCGTCGGCGTCTGTCCCTTCGTCATGAATCGCCGCGAGTTTACTCCGAACGGCGTCATCCTCGGCGTCAACCCGCGCGGCCTCGCCGACCGCACCGCCCCCGTGTTGCGCATCGATACTCCCGACGGTAAGCTGCGCGGTGTCCTCTTCGGCGCCTCCGTCCACGGCACCACACTCGGCGGCGACAATTACGAATTGTGCGGCGACTACGCGGGATTCGCCCAGGTTTACGTGCAGGAGAAATACCCGTCGGCGCAGGCCATGTTCATGCTCGGCTGCGCCGGCGACGCCAACCCGTATCCGCGCGGCAAGATGGAATATTCCCACGAGCACGGCGTCACGCTGGGCAAGGAGATTTGTCGCGTGCTGGAGACCAAACTGCGTCCGGTGCGCGGCCCGCTCAAGATCGCCTTCGACCGGGCCGAGCTGCCGCTGCAACCGACACCGCCGCGTGCGGAGCTGCAAAAACAGGCGACCGGCGCCGGAACAGCCTGCAAGCGGGCATGGCCAAACGGATGCTGGCCGCGCTCGACCGCGGCGAGAAACTGCCCACGCACTACCCTTGTCCCCTCGCGGTCTGGCAGTTCGACAGTGACCTGACGCTGGTGGCCCTGTCCGGCGAGGTGGTGGTGGATTATGTGACCATGATCGAGAAGGCGCTAGTGCCGAATCAATTGTGGGTGGCCGCATACTGCAACGACGTGTTCGGCTACCTGCCGTCGGCGCGCGTGCTCAAGGAAGGCGGCTACGAGACGCGCGGCCTGTACACCGGCGGCATCGGCCTGTTCGACGCCAAGGCGCAGGATGTGTTAGTCGAGAAGGTGCGCGAGCTGGCCAAAAAGGTCGGGCGTCCTCTGCCTGCGGAGTAATGGTTAGCGACGCTTCGCAGAAGCGTGTTTGCGAAGAACGCTTCGGCGAAGCGTCGCTAACCAGGGACTTTCCCTCGTTGTTGCGTCCACCGTGTCGGTTTGTACGACTGATCGCGCATCACGACGGTCTCTGGAACGATGCGGACCATCTCCAACCCGAGTTCGCCGGTGAACACGTCGTCAAAGCGCCGGTCCCAATCCTGCTCGTCGGGGCCGAAATACCTGCGGAAAATCGTCCGGGCCATCGCCGTGTCAAACGGAAGCACCTCCGCCCGCCCGCGGATGCCGACGTGATGGCTGCGTCCCGTCGCCGGATCCCAGTCCACGATGCCCAACGCGCAGCGCGGATCTCGCTTTAAGTTCGCCGGGAACGTGGTGCCGCCGATGATCCAGACCGCCTGACCGTCCCAGTGGAACCAGACTGGCGATTCGCGGCCCCTGGTCGGAATTGTGGGCCAGATGAGCGTACAGCGGCCGGGACAGGAATTCATCAAGGTCAAAAATCGCACCGTCGCCGGCCGAGACTTTCTGTTCGACGATCTTCATACGGTCTTCTCCCGCGATCCTCCTACACCTTACGGGACCGTCCGGCAACGTGCCGCGAGGAGGCCGGTTGCCGCGTTGAGGTCGAGGTCCGCGATCAGCAAGCCTTCCTCGCCGTAGGGCTGATAGCAAAGGAGTGTCCCGTCGGGGCGGACGACAGCGGACGTGGTCGGCGCGCCGGGATTGGCGTAGTTGACGGAGGCGAAATAGCAGGTATTCTCGGCGGCGCAGCACAGCGCCGCCTTCTCGTGAAAGGAATTGGCGGGGTCGGCGAAGGCCGTCGGCCGGTACGAACCCGGCTCGGCTTCGTGAAAGTGCGGATGAAAGATGATCTGTGCGCCGCGCCGGGCGGCCCAGCGGACGGTTTCGGGATAGCGCCAACCTTCGTGACAGATCGCGATGCCGAACGTCACGGGGCCGACTTGAAAAATGCGACGGCCGGAGCCGGGCGTGTACGTGCCCTCTTCCGACGGATCAATCTGGACCTTGTCCTGAAAACCCGCGATCACTCCGTCCGAGTCGATCACGAGAGCCGTTGCCACCAACGCGCCTTCGATGAAGCGCTCCGTTCCGAGGACGACGGCGATTTTTGCTTTCGCGGTGGCCCCGGCGATGACGGACCAGGCGCGTTCGAGGAACTTCGGATCGGCCGGCGGTATGGGTTTGTTGATGCCGCGATAGCCGGGGACGAAACATTCGGGAAAACAGATGATCCGTGCGCCCTTGACGGACGCTTGTTCAATCGCTTGCCCGGCGAGCGCGATCGACTCGTCCGGCGTGGCCGGGTAGCGGACGTTGGCGAGCGCGATGCGAAACGGGTTCACGAACGGTTACTCCCACAGCTTCACTTCGCCGCCCGAGCGCTGCGTGCCGCCGGTGGTGATGAGCAATTTTCCGTCCGGCGAGAAATTCACGCACTCAACCCAATGGCGATAGCCGGGCAGGCGGATCGCCTCGCCCCCGGTCGCCATGTCCCACAGCAGCACTTCGCCGAACTGGTCCCAGTCGCCGCCGCCGGAGACCAGCGTTTGGCCATTGGGCGCGAAGCGGAGCGATAGGGCGCGTCCCTGGTGGCCGTGCAGCACGTCGCGTTCCTGGCGCGTGGCCACGTCCCAGAGTTTGATCCGGCCGACGATGGGGTCCGGCCCGTCCAGAGAATTTTCGGCCGCGGCCAGGAGTTTGCCGTCGGGTGAGAACGCGATGGCGTTGACCTTGCAAGCGGGGCTGCGCAAGGTGGCGACGCAGGCGAGCGTGGCCGTGTCCCACAGCTTGACGCAGCCGTCGAAGCCGCCGCTGGCCAGGAGTCGGCCGTCGGGAGAGAAGGCGACGGCGCGAACGGGGGCCTTGTGGCCGCGCAGCACAGCCCGTTGTTCGCCGGTGGCCGGGTCCCACAGATGCACCGCGTGGTCCCAACTGGCCGCTGCCAGGGTTCGGCCGTCCGGTGAGAACGCCACCGAGAAGAACAGGCCCGCCGACCCGGCCAGGGAACGCAGCGTTTGACCGCTGATGGCGTCCCACAGGCGCAATTCGCCGCTGTCGGCCGGACGAAACCACTCGCCCCCGGCCGAGGCGAGCGTTCGGCCGTCCGGCGAAAACGCGACCGACCAGACCGTCTCACGATGGCCTTCGAGCTTGCGAACGACCTGGAGCGTGCGCGGGTCCCAGAGGCGCAGGGCGCGATCGCCGCAGGCCGTGGCCAGAAGCGCGCCGTCGGACGCGAACGCGGCGGCGAAAACCGCGTCGGAGTGCGGTAACTCGCCGCGCACATGCACGGGAACAAATCCCCTCGTGGAGACCGTGTGCGGCACGGGCGTGCCGAGGCCGAGCAGCGGGCGCACGGCCTGGAAGATCGGCTGCATAAAGCAGGCCGCCAGGATCAACAGCCCCGCCGAGGCCAGCATCGCCCCGCGCCGCGGCCGGGGACGCGCGGGCAGTCGGGGCAAGCTTCTCTGCAAATTCGGCTTCTCCAGGTGGGCCAGGTATTGACTCAAGACGCGAGCCGCCTCCGAGGCCGAGTTGAAGCGCCGGCGCGCTCCTTGGTGTGGAGAATGGCGATAAACAGGCAAAGCCACTCCGGTATGTCAGGATTGAGCTTGGCGATCGGCGTCGGCACTTCCGAGCAGATGCGGTTGAGCACGGCCAGGGGAGAGTCGGCGCGGAAGGGCGGCACCCCCGTACACAGGGAGTACAGGACGCTGCCGAGGCTGAACAGGTCGGCGCGAGGATCGACCGCCTCGCCGCGCGCCTGCTCGGGGGCCATGTATTGCGGAGTGCCGGTGATGGCGCCCGATTGTGTCAGGCTGGCGTCATCGACGGCGCGGGCCAGGCCGAAGTCAGTGATCTTGGCCCGGCCGGTGTTCGTTTCGAGCAGAATGTTGGCTGGCTTGATGTCGCGGTGAATCAGCCCCTGGGCGTGCGCCGCCGCCAGGCCGGAGGCAACCTGGATGCCGATGCGCACGATCGCCGGCACATCGAGCGGCCCGTCCTGGTCCAGCCGCTCTTGAAGCGAGATGCCGGGCACGTATTCCATGACGAGATAGGGCAGGCCGTCGGCCTCGTGGACGGCGTGAACGGCGATGACGTTCTCGTGGCGCACGGCCGCGGCCGCCCGCCCCTCGCGGGCAAAGCGACGCCGGGCCAGCGGACTGTCGGCCAAATGCGGCGCCAGCACCTTGATCGCCACCAGGCGTTCCAGCGACGGTTCATACGCCTTGAGGACCACGCCCATACCGCCCCGGCCGACGACGCCCTTGATCTCGTAAGGCCCCAGCCAACCTTCGTAGCTCGGCCCATCGGACGCGTCCAGTTGCGTGCCTTCCCCGACCGTGTGCTCCGCCGTGGTCAGCGACCGCGCGAATTTCAGGTCGCGCATGGCGGTGCGCAGCGGCGTATCCAGGGGCGCGCCGGCCAGCGCCAAATGGAGACGGAACTCCTCGTGCAACGTCTGGCTGAGGCGCTCGACGGCTTGCCGGCAGGGCGCGCAGCCGTCGAGGTGATCGGTCAACTGGGCTTCTTCGTCGGCGGAAAGCAGGCCGTCGAGCAGGGTCCGCAAGCGATGCGGCGGAGGGCAGGGGGGAGGACGTTCATGGCTCACCTCGGCACGGCGATCCTCAATCTTCGGGCAGCAGCTGGATCAGTTCCTTGATGCGGGCCAGGATGCGGCTCTTGGCGATGTAGACCGCACCGAGGGACACCCCCAACTCGGCGGCGACGGCGGCAGCGTCGCGGTGGACGACCGCCGTTTGCCAAAAGGCTTGCCAGGTGGCCGGGCGAAACGACGGTCGAACGTTCTCGGCCGCCCACTCGAACAGCCGTTGGCGATACTCCTGGTCCCAGCGCGCCACTTCCTCGGCGGGGGCGGGTTGTTCTTCCAGCACGCGCCGCGCCTCGTCGCTGCCGCTGGCGAGCGGCTGCCGCTTTTCGTCGTTGGCCCACTTGTGAAGTCGGCGACGGGCCACCGTCAGGAGCCAGCCGCGGAACGAACCGCGTGCCGGATCGTAGACGAACGTGGGAGCGGAACGTAACACCGCCCCCAGCACCTCCTGCGTCAGATCGGCGGCGTCCGCGTCCTGCACCCCGTGCCGTCGCGCCAGCGCGTACACAAGCGGCGCGTAGATCTCCACAAACTGGTTCCACGCCTCCGCATCCCGGCTATCGCGAATGCGGAGCAGCAAGCTGGCGCGCGTCTGAGCGGGGTCCGTCATGCCTCGACTCCCGACGAACCCGAGCGGGACGCGGCACCAACGTAGCGTCTCCCGCCCGGCTCCTCAGTGTAAGACGCCATGTCTGACTTGTCAACCGGACGTATGTTCACATGCATGAATGGCGAATGGCCGGCTTGCGCCGGCCGTTCGCCGAGGGAGTACCTGGGGATTCTGGCTTCCGGTTTCGGGAGGGTGTTGTTGCCCTTTAATGGGCCGCGATGACGGCCGATGTGTGGGTGGTATCTGTCGGTGAGGGGCGGGCGTGGGCCGCTTGACAGGCTTGCATCTCCGCGCGCAGCCGCCTTACAACTTCGCTCCGGTGCGGATCGTCGAACGGCCCCTCTCCCACGCGGGCCAGGAGGCGGAGCATATAGAGTTGCCCGCGGGGCACCGTCCGTTCGTGCGGAAGGATGGGCTGCCGGAGATGCGCGGGCCGGCTTTCGACCTCCTCGCGCAGGGCGTCGGCCGCCTCCGCCAGAGACAGTTGGCCGTCAGACAGGCGGGCGTAAATCTCCTCGTCCGCCTTGATGCTGCGCTGGAGCACCGCTCGATCCTCGCGGATACATTCGGTCTGATGCATCGTGCGGAGGCAGTCGGCCAGGGGGATCGGGGGGCCGTCCGAAGTCGTTACCCAGACTACGTATAGTCCGACCGTCAAGAGCGCGATTCCCAGGACGATGGCTTGCAAGGCGCCCAGCGGCTTGTCCATGAGTGCAACTCCTCCGGGGGCGAGCGCGGCCCGATGACAACTCGACCGGCTCTGTTAACGAGTAGTCGGCGCGGGGACAAACCTTTCAGACGTGCGTCTCACGCGGGACGTGGGATCAAGAAAAAATGGAGAAGTTCGCGACCCACCCGGCTCTAATAAGGGAAGACAGGACCGACTGTGGAGAAATCACCGGATGGAACGCGAACCGATGAGCCGGCTGATCCGATCGCTGCACAAACTCGCCGGGGCCGCCGAAGGCGACCGTCCCCGCGACGAGGAGCTTCTGGAGCGTTTCGTCCGCGGGCGCGACCAGGCCGCGTTTGAGCTGCTGCTCTGGCGGCATGGGCCGATGGTGCTGGGCGTCTGTCGGCGCTTGCTGGCAGACGCGCACGAGGCCGAGGACGCTTTCCAGGCGACCTGGCTCACCTTCGTCAAGAAAGCCAGCTCCATCGCGCATCATGGGGCCGTCGGCTCCTGGCTGTATCAGGTCGCCCATCGGGTGGCGCTGTGCGCCCGGGCCGGCCGAGCGAAACGCACGCAGCGCGAACAGCAATCTCCCCAGGAAATCGCCGCGCCGGTGACGGAAGCAACCGTCGAGTCGGGCGAACTCGCTCGGGTGCTGGATGAGGAGCTGAGTCGATTGCCGGCCCGCCAGCGGGCCGCGTTCGTTCTCTGCTGTCTGGAGGGCCGCACTGGCGAGGAGGCGGCCCGCGAATTAGGCTGTCCTGCCGGCACGGTCTCGTCTCGCCTGACACGAGCGCGCGAGCGCCTGCGCGTCCGTCTGACACGAAGGGGAATCGCTCCCGCCGCGATAATGACGGCCGGCGAGGGGTGGACTACGCCGGTGACGGAAATCCTCGCGGACACCACGATGAAAGCCACGCGGATGTTTATGTCGGGAGAGGCGGCCGGTGGCGAACTGTCTCGCCAGGCCATCCTCCTCGCGGAAGGAGTTTTAAGAGCCATGCTGTTTACCAAATTCAAAATCGCCACTCTGCTGTTGATGACAGTTGGCGTCCTCACCGCCGGGGGCGTCCTCACGCACCACGCGCTGACGGCGGCGCAAGCAAAAGAGGAGGCGCCGGTGGAAGCGCCGAAGGCGAATGGGAAGGCTCCCGCCCCCGCGGCGCGGAAAGTGCCGAAAGAACTACTCGAAAAACGTCTGGAGGTCGCCAAGAATGTCTTCAGCCTGGCTTT
Organism: uncultured Planctomycetota bacterium; assembly: GCA_963767535.1. Taxonomy (GTDB): domain Bacteria; phylum Planctomycetota; class Planctomycetia; order Gemmatales; family Gemmataceae; genus JAJPHU01. The sequence goes on along the minus strand of CAVYEC010000002.1, from coordinate 788,677 downwards.
GGAAAGATATCAAAAAGGCCGGGGTACACTCGTCGAACTCCCCCGCTGGTCCGAGCGCTGGTTTGAGGCGGAAATAGCACTGAGGGACAAGAAGGCAGACCGCATTGAGGCGGTAAAAGCTCATGTGGCGCGGACCCGGCGGTTGGAGGCAATGATGACCAATGCTTTCCAGGCGGCTCGGGGCAGCTCTTTGGACGTGGATGAGGCCACCTACTATCGGGTTGGCGCTGAGATCCAATTCTTCGAGTTGACCGGAGAGCTTCCACCCAAGAGCATCGACAAGGAGCCGGGTCCGCCCCAAGAAATCAAGAAGTAGGGATCGAATTGGTTCCGATTCGTTTAGCGACGCTTCACAGAAGCGTGTGAGTCCCACACGCTTCTTCGAAGCGTCGCCAAACGCATTGCGTTGGGATCACGTGCCCTTCGCCGGCATTTTCAGCAGTTTCCGCCACGCTTCCGGTGTCGGCTCCGCGTCGCGGCCGGTCAGCTCGCGCAGGGCGGCCAGGGCCGCACGCTGATAGGGCGAGAATCGGCCCGGCTCACGCGGCGTCAGCGTGTCGCGGTACGCCGCCGCCTTGTCTTCCGTCAGCACGCGCGAGCGCACCAGGAAGTCGAAGCGCTGCATCTCCGGCCAGGGGTTGGCGTCGGCGACCGGCTGCAAGGCGGAGAAATCCTGTCGCAAATAGGTCACATCGACGCGCACGACGATGTCCGGCGACGAGGTGCGGTAGCCGTCGGACGGCGATGGCAGCGGCTCGCCCGGCACGGGCACGGCCGCCGTCACCGCCTCGGACGACACCTTGCCCGTGTTGCCCGGCGCGTGGCAGAGCAGGCAATTGCGATGGTGATTGACGCGCACCAGCTCGCGCACCACCGGCACCTTTTTCTTCTCGACCTCCCGCATCACCGGGGCGCGCGGGTCAGGCCCTTCCAGCAGACCGACCAGTTGCGGCACGAGGTCGTTGCGTTCGAGCTTGGCGATCGCCTTGGCCGCGCGGCGGGCGACGGCCGGCCAGGGATAACGCAGTCCCCCCACCAGGATCTCGGTGTAATCGCGCTCGCGGCGGACCTTCAGGGCGTCGAGTGCGGCCCGCCGGACCCCATCCTCGGCGGAGAAGATCGCCAGCCGAGCGAGCGCCTTCGTCGCCTCGACGTGGGAGACGGCCGACAGGTACTTGACCAGCCCGCGCTGAATGGTCGGCGACATCGGCGCCAGCACTTGCATCAGCGCCGCGATACGGGCCACGGTGACGATATCGCAGTGCGCCCGGTCGAGTTGCGACATCGCCCGGTCTTCCTGAGCGCAGGCGGCCTGATACTTATCCCAAAAGCTCTCGTCGTCGGGCCGCTCCTCGACGAGTTGTTGCGGTGGCGGAACGCTGGCAGCTCGGGGAGAGGTTGGCTGAGGCGCAGGGACCGCAGGCTGCGTGGGGGCGCTGCCGGAAGCCGTCGAAATCAGCACGTCGCGGGCCACGCTGAGGATTGGGCCGGAGCTTTGCTGGAGTGTGCGCGGCAAGGCACCTCGCACCGTTGCCACCGCGGCGGCGAACTGCTTGCTCCGTTCGCCCTTCGTGCGGCAGGCGTCGCCCATCGCGAACGGCAGGCCGTTCAGATCGACTCGCGCATCCCGTAGCGCCTCCAGAAAGCCGTCGGTCTTCTTGTCGTTGAGGTGATTGATCTTGGCGATCTGATGGGCGATCTGCTTCATCGCCTCGGTGTTGGGCGTGTTCTTGCCAAAATGCGCCTCGAACGCGACTTCCGGAACGCGGGTCAGATCGTCCCCGAGCGCGGGTCCGGTGATCTTCTCGGCCCCCGGCGGGGTGGGCAACAGGTTTTTCAAGGGAGTTTTCGGATCGATTTTGAATTGGAAGCGCGGGGACTGGACTTGCTGCGTCAGGGTGAGGTTACTGATGGCAACATCCGGCTCCCGCTGGGGGATGGGAGGTGCCGGCTGTTTCTGGCCGGCCGTCGGCGTGCTCGGCGCGGGTAGGAGCGGCTCATCCTTCTTCTTATCCGTCACCTGGGCTTGCAGACCCTGCGCGGTGAGCCACGCTAACAATCCTAAAAACAGCAAGGGTGGGGCCAGGAGACGAATGCCGCGAATGGTGCGATCGGCCATGACGTGTTCCTCCTCGTGAAAGGCGAACCAAACGGATCGAGGCGTTGCGTCCATTTCGCGCTCGATTGTACTCCCTCTGTACGGACCCTACCAGCCCGCAGCGCGAGCAAGGGAGTGCCCTTGCTGGCGCTGCGGGCTGGTAAGACAATGTTCTGAGGCGAGCGCCACCCGTATGGACGAAAAACACCGAGGGAACTAACGATGAGCACGAACGGGTCCACGGAGACCGCCACACTGGGCGGCGGCTGCTTCTGGTGCCTGGAAGCCGTCTTCGAAGAGGTGCGCGGCGTCGAGCGCGTCGAATCGGGCTACGCCGGCGGTGCCGCGCCCCGGCCGACCTATCACCAAGTCTGCTCCGGCGCCACCGGACACGCCGAGGTCGTGCAGGTCGTCTTCGATCCCAAACTCCTCTCGTTCGGCGAGCTGCTCGACATCTTTTTCGACATTCACGACCCGACAACGCTCAATCGCCAGGGCGCCGACGTTGGCACCCAGTATCGTTCGGTGATCTTCTATCACTCGCCCCAGCAGAAACAAATCGCCGAGGAGAAGATCGCCGCGCTGAACGCGGCCGGCGTCTGGGGCGCTCCGGTGGTCACGCAGGTCGTGCCCTTCGAGACGTTCCACCGCGCCGAGGATTATCACCAGGGCTATTTCCGAAATAACCCCCAGCAGGGTTACTGCCAGGTCGTTGTCGCGCCCAAGGTGGCCAAACTTCGGGCGCACTTCGGGGCCAAGCTCAAGGCGTGAGCGGGCGAGATCCCTTCGACGCATGCATTCAACTGCCCACAAATTCGATCTTTCGAGGTAACGATTTTTTGTTGACTTCCGCGCGAGGGTGCGAGAGATTAAATGCTCCTCCCGGCGCTTCCCGGTGAAGCGGGCCTCCGTGAATTCCCGAAAGATTCTTTCCTGATTGAGTAGGTGAATGCGATGAAACGAGTTCATGCGGCCTTGTTCGTGATGGGTCTGATGATCGCGGGGGCGCCCGCGGCGCGGGGAACCATGGTCACACTGGATTTCCAGGACGTCCTCGCCGCGCAAGGTTCCGACGTGCCCTTTTTTACCCCCGTCAACACCCAGGGGTTCACGTTAACATCGACGAACCCGCCGACCGGCTTTTCGGCGGGGTTCGAGGTACACGGACCTACTTCTCCTTTCTATGCGGGTGCGCCCGGTCTGGTCGCCTTTGCACCCGCCACCTCGCCTCCGGATAATGTCATTGAATTGACACAGACGAACGGTCAGCCTTTCGCGTTGCTTTCGATTGACCTGGCCCGTAACTCCGCGTTCGATCCCGCACCCACCGTCACCTTCACGGGCACGCTGCCCGGCGGAGGCACCGTCACGGAGTCTTTTACGGTGACGGTGCCCAGCGGAACAAGTGCTTTTCAGACGTTCGATTTCACCGGCTTCGGCGACGTGACCTCGGTTAGTTGGGGCCAGCCGCAGGTGAGCGATGGCCTCCATCAGTTCACCAACATCAAGCTGGACACAAATCCCGTCCCCGAACCCGCCTCCTTCACCCTGCTCGCGCTCACCCTGGCCGGGTTGGCCGGCTACGGTTGGCGGCGGCGTTTCCGGGCGAGTTGACAGGTGGAGAATGGGAACTCCCTGAAGGCGTTCGAGTGGAAATCGCCGATTGAGCACATTTACCTCTCGTTCCCACGCTCCGCGTGGGAACGCACGTCCGGACGCTCCGCGTCCCGGCCCTGCGGTATTCTCCTACTTCACCAGTCGGTCTGTACAGGAAAAATCGGGAGGACATTCCCCCTTCGCTGCGTGATGGGATTATAAACGAAGCCTGCGGCCGCGAAGGGGGACCAAGATTCAAATAATCTTTATGTTTTCAAATTTTTTTGTCAAATTGCTCTCCGAAAAGTCGTTGGGACATGCGATACTGGCCTTCCGCGGCGCTCACGTCCCGCGGGGCGTTGGCGCATCCCGTCACCATTCCATTCCGTGCGCACACCTTTTCGGAGTCCCACCATGAACGAGTTCCCCTCCCACGACCCGTCCACCCCAGCCGACCAGACCACACCCGATGTCCCGGCCCCGACCGCTGGCGCACGCGCACTTCACCGCCGCCCGCGACAACAAGGGTCGCTTCATGAAAGGCAATCCGGGCGGCCCAGGCAATCCGTTCGCCCGCCAGGTGGCCATGCTGCGCTCGGTGTTAGTCAATACGGTGCGTCCGGAGGACATGAAGCGGATCGCCCAGGACTTGGTGGTGCAGGCCAAGTTCGGCAACATGGAAGCTCTCAAGCTGCTCTTCCTCTACGTGCTGGGCAAGCCCGCTCAGGCGGTCAATCCCGACACGCTGGACATTGAGGAGTGGCGACAAATCTTTCAGCCCATCCCGCAGATCATGCGTGAGGTGCCCGAAACGCTGATGGCCCTGTCGGCCGAGAAAGCCTGCGATCTGGCCCAGGCCACGCAACAGACCGCGCACCGAGCACTCAAGAACGCCCTCAAAATGCCGTCGGAGCAATTCGAGCAGGTGGCGTCGGAGTCCGCAACGGAGGAGGCCGTGCGGCCATCAACCCCAGACGCGGCGCCAGCCGGCGAGGCACCGGCACCGTCACCGTCACCAAACGGCGGTATACGGCGTCCCCGGCCGCTGCCGCCCTGGTTGGTGAAGATCGCGGCCCGCATGCGCCTGGCCGTTCGCAAGCGCAAGGGCAAACGACGCCGGGGAAAGTAGCGCGTTGCGCTCGAGTAATCGGGAATGGGCTGGCCGTCATCGCGGCTGGCCAGCAATCCCAGCGTGTTCGGGTTGATGCTCCGGACCAATGGCCGAACGCTGCCGTCGCAGAAACCGAACTGGACGACGGCCGTGTGATAGCTGCCGAACACCGGGCTGAATTCATTCAGCGTCTGGGCGAGGGGATAATCCGGGCCGGCCGGCCGTGCGTGACTGAGGAAGTTATCGCCGTTGTACGCGGAGCTATCGAGCGGCCCCTGGCGGAAGAGTTTCAACGGAACGTGCTTTTCGCCCACCAGAAGGGTGTTGCTGAGGCCGTCGGTGATCTCCTCGAAGCGGACGCCCAATCCTCCACACTGGAGGTAGACGCCGTCGGTGGTGCCCATTCAGACAAACGCGATCCGCCCCAGGCAGGCGGCATAGTCGCTCAGCGCGCCCGGCACGAGCGGGCCGTAGTTGTCGCCGCCCATCCAGAGTTGATCGCCCGACAGGCTGGAGAACGCGGTCTGGGACGAACGCCGGCTCGGGCAGAAATAGATCGACAGCGCCGTCAGGCGGGCCACGTCGCCCTGTTGGTAGTACGAACGCGACAGGTCCCAGCGCTCGAAGAGGTTGTTCTGTTCGAGGTAGGGCTGGATCAGCACCATCCACGAGGCGCCCGTGTCGCCGACGCAGCGGGGCGGCAGGATGCCGTTGGTCAGTTGATAGTGGTGGATGGCGAGGGTGATCTGCTTGAGGTTGTTGCCGCAGCTGGCGCGGGCGGCGGCCTCGCGCGCTTGCTGGACGGCGGGCAGGAGTAGGCCCATGAGCAGGGCGATGATGGCGATGACCACGAGCAATTCCGTCAGCGTGAAGCCGTCACGCCGGCGGCGCGGGGGAGAGGGAGACATGGCAAACCTCCGAGTGTGCGGGACACGGTGCGGACTAGCGGCGAAAGGCGATCATGTGTTTGGGAATCTCCAGTTTCAGCTTGCCCTCTACGCCGACTGGCGTGCCGGGCAACTCCAGATCGAGCGCATCGACCGATTCGGGGACGGCCTCGAAGACGATCACATCGTCGAGCGATTTGCCGGGCGGAATCGACGCGGCCTTGGCCCGGCCCTGGACGGTCCAGCCGAAGGGAAACGTCTTGGCCTTGTAGCTCTTGCCCTTGCCGTCGCGGAGGGCGGGGCCGTCTTCGGGGCCGGCGTCGTTCCAGCCGTGGTAGCGCAGCTTGCGGGTGATGCCGGCGTTCGTGATGCGCAGACCGATCATCAGGCAGCGCTCGCGCGGCGGAATCAGGCCCTGCCTCGGCTCGAAAATCGCCAACCCGACGACCGCCGTGCGGACCCGCAGGCGCACGTCATCGTAGTGCAGCGCATCGCGGCTGGCATCGACGCGCAGCGTTTCCCCCTCGGCCGGTCGTTGAAACACCTCCTTGCCGCTCAGCGACAGGACGGCCGGCCCGCCATGGACGGGTGGGGCCGGTTCCTTCCCCAGCGAGGGCAGGCCGAGCAAGCCGGGTTGGAGGACCACCACCAGCACGACGGCCAAACTCACCACGAACCCCGCCGCCGGCAGAAGCGGCCGACCTCGCTTCGCGCTCACCAGCGCCAGCCCGAGCACGCCAAGCGCCAGTCCGACCAAAGCGAGCGTCAGCGTGAGAAGGCTCGTATGCAGGAGGCTGGCCGCGCCGAGCGCGAAGCAGCCCAGCACGAACGACGCCAGGCTGGGGTAATCGGGAGCGTGTCGGGGGGCTATCAGGCGGGGCCGCGCCACCGGGACGCCGTTCGGGATGGGTCCCTCGGTGTGCGTTCGCTCCGCCTTTTTCTTCTCGGCGAGGGCGGTCGGCAGCACGATCGGCTTGGCGACCCGTTCGGAGGTGGGCAGCGACTCGGCGAGGGGATTGGTCGTCGGCGCGAGCGTGAAGCAGTTGCGGCAGCGCGGGCATTCAAAACTGCTTCCCAGGCGCCCGTCGGGCACCCCGCGAAGTATCAGATGGCAAAACATGCATTCCGCGACGAACGCCATGGCCGACTCCAGGCGCGAAGGACGTTCGCGTCCGTTTCCTTGCCCCGTTGTAGAAAGCTATCTTCGCGCGAGTCCGAGCAACAGGCAAGCGAAATCACGTGCGAATTCTACTCGGAATTGTCGCCTGACCAGCGGGGATGTTGTGAACTGGTCTTCCGACGCCGCGAAAGGGACTGCGGAGGGGACGAAACGCTCTTACTCCCTCCCCCCTTGTGGGGGAGGGTAGGGGTGGGGGGTGATTTACACCCTCCCCCCTTGTGGGGGAGGGTAGGGGTGGGGGGTGAGAGGCGCCCTACCCCCCACCCCTACCCTCCCCCACAAGGGGGGAGGGAGAAGGAATCGGACGAAACGTCCGTCGCTTCAATCTTCGGCCACCCGCCGGCCCGCCTTGATCGAGGCGCGACGCTTTTTCGCCGCCAGCCGGCGCTCCTTGGAGGCCCGGCTCGCCTTCGTCTTTTTGCGGACCTTCGGCACGGCCGACGCTTGCAGCAGGAACGCGCGCAGTTTGTCGAGGCAATCGAGGCGATTGCGTTCCTGATCGCGATAGCGCTGGGAGCTGATGAGGAAGTCGCCGTCGCCGGTGATGCGGCTGCGCTGCTGCGCTTGCAGCCGGGCTTTCACATCCGGCGGCACGCTGGGGCTGGCGAGGACGTTCCAGCGCAAGACGGCCTTGGAGGCGACCTTGTTGACGTTCTGACCGCCCGGCCCGCCCGAACGGACGAAGCTCCAGGCAAACTCCTCGTCCGGAATGCGGATGCGTTCGTTGACGTCGAGCATGGCCGGCCTCTTCGGAATCTTCCGTTTGGGCCGGGTCATGTGAAACCCACAAGCCCAAAGAAGGTATACTTCACAGACTACCGTACCACGACTTCCCGGCAAACCAAAAGGTTCGGCCATGTTTTCGGCAAACCTCGATCGACGGCGTTTTCTTTATCAGGCGGGACTGGGCGCGCTGACCAGCGGCCTCGGCGTCGGCTGCGTCGGTCGGCCGGCGGGACGCGGGGCGAAGGAAGATGCATCCGCGGACCAACTGCTGCCGATCGCCCAGCGTCCCCGTGATAAGGAACGCAAAGTCATCCTGATCCGCTTCGGCGGCGGCGTGCGTCGTCTGGAAACGGTGCAGGATCCCGATAAGACCTATTGCCCCTTCCTCGTTCACGAATTGGCTGCCAAACACGGCGTTTTGTTCAACAACATCGACATCGAAAACAAGCCCGGCATCGACACCAGCCACGGCCAGGGCACACTGTACCTCTTGACCGGCCAGTATCGCCATTACGAGGACATCGAGCACCAGCCGTTCGCCGACCGCTTCGTCGCCCAGAGCCCGACGATCTTCGAGTACCTCCGCGCCACCTTCGCCGTCCCCGAGCACCAGGCCCTCATCGTCAACGGCGAAGACCGCATCAATGAGGAGTTTTACACATTTAGCAATCATCATCTGTTCGGCGTCGATTACCGCTCGACCGTGCTGAGCCTGTACGGTTTCAAGGCGTACAACCTCCGCCGCGAGCTGGAGCAGAACGCGGCCCTGCCGGACAAGGAGCGTGCGGAAAAGACGAAAAAACTCGCCGAGATGGAGAAGCGCGATTACCGCGTCCAGGAAGCCAAGCACAAGGCGCTGGCCCCTGAGATCGCCGCCTTCTGGGAGCGCTGGGGCAGCTATTACGGCAAGACGGGGTTTGTCAATCCGCGCGGCGACCGCCTGCTGACGGCCCTGTCGCTGCGGGCGCTCAAAGAGCTGCGGCCGCGGCTCCTCATGATTAACTATCAGGACCCCGATTACGTCCACTGGGGCAATCCGAATTTCTACACGCGGGCCATCAGCATCATCGACGAGGGCATCCGCGAGATTTACGAGGCGGTGCAGCACGACGAGTATTACCGCGACGACACGCTCTTCGTCGTGGTGCCCGACTGCGGTCGGGACAACAACCGCGGCATGTCGGTGCCGTTCCAGCACCATTTCAACACCAAAAGCGCCCACGACATCTTCGCCGTGATCGCCGGGCCGAAAAACATCATCACGCCGGGCGCTCACCCGATTGTTCGCAAACAGCAGCAGATCAGCGTGGCCGCCACAATCGGCGAACTGATGGGCTTTGCCACGCCCGAAGTCGAGGCGCCGTCCCTGCTCAAGGTGGTTTAGAGTTGACGGAAAGCCCTGTGGCGGCACGCTGCTAGCGTGCCGGTTTTCAGGCACGCTAGCAGCGTGCCGCCACAATGCTTTCCGCTCGCTCTTGGCATTACATAACCCCCGGCTTGCCGGGGAAAACAAACACCCCCGGCAAGCCGGGGGCTATATGGAAATGATCGCGATGAATTCGACTCCCATTCTCGAAGCGCTGCCCGCCTCGGAGCCGTTTGCCCAGCGGCCGGAACGTCGTCCCGTCCGGCCGAGCGGCCCCGGCACGATAAGGCGGATTGTGTCCGCCCTGTTCGGCTGGCTGTGGCGGCTGACGATCGGCGCTCTCTTCTGCATGAGCTGGCTCACGAGCGTATTTGTCCTCGGTTGGCTCTATCGCTGGGTGCAGGGGCGCGTGCTGTACGGCTGGTGGAAGCAGAGCCGGCTGCGCGAACAGGGGGATTTCGAGTCGTTTCGTGACACGCTCGGCCCCGACGCGCCGGTAAAACGGCCGCGCTGGTTTCTGCGCGAGCGCTTCACCCGCGCCTCGTTCCGGGCGGACTTGCTGGCCCCGACGGTGGACGGCGAGCCACCGCTGTGGCCGCGAATCGCCGGCCGCGCCGTGGTTTCGCCGTTTCGTTCATTCTGGCTGAATTTCAAAATCGGCGTGCAGGCGCTTCTGTGTATTTTCCTGCTGACGGGCTGGGGCTGTCTGTTCATGACGTTTTCCTGGGAGTTCGGCTGGCTAAACTCCTTCACCAAGGGTTACGAGCAAGCCCCGGTCGGGCCGCTGCTCGGCGTCACAGGCATTGTGCTGTTCAGCCTGGCGATGTGCTATGTGCCGATGGCGGCGATCCATCAGGCCGTCACCGGCGATGTATGGGCCTTCTTCGATTTCCGCTTCGTCTGGCGGCTGGTGCGCGCCCGGCTGAGCGCTTACGTCGTCCTCGCCGCCATCACCGCCGCGATGGCGGCGATTCTGCAAATCCTCAAGACGGCCCCGCTGTTCTTCGACGACACATTCGATTTCTGGAGCGACCTCAGCGACGCCCAGCTTCACACCGCGCTCTGGCAATACTATCTGTTCGGCGGTTTCCTTTTGTTCGTCGGTTTGCTGCTCACGCACTGGCTCGCCGCCCGCATTTATCGCTCGGCCGTGCTGAAGGTGCTGCGCCGCGGCCGGGTCAGCCGCGGGCAACTGCATCCGCGTTTGGCGGACTGGCTGGGGCGACTGGAGTTGCTGCCGTCAGTGCAACCGCCGCCGCGCGGCCTGGCTCGCGTCTTGCGAGCCACCGGACGGGCCGGCTATCGCCGCGTCTTGTTCGCCCTGCTGCTCCTGTCCTGGGTCGGCTACGTCTTCAGCGTCTATGTCGCCGAGTTTCTCAACTACCACCCCTACATCGGATTCCTGAATCATCCTCTGGTGCAAGCTCCCTGCTTCAATTACACTCCGTCCGGCCTGGATGCCGGACCAAAACCGTGAGCGGATGTACACGAGGCGAGGAACGCTACAATACTTCGCATGGACAGCGCATCCGACGGACTGGACTTTGTGGACCCGCCGCGCACCTCGGCCTGGCTCGACCAGGCACCGGAGTTCGTGCGGCACTGGTTCCGCGAACGATTCGGCGAACCGACCGAAATTCAGCGTGCCGTCTGGTCGTGTTTCCCCGCCGGCCGGCACGTTTTGCTCAGCGCCCCCACCGGCACCGGCAAGACCCTGGCGGCGTTCCTCCCGATCCTGACGCAGCTTCTTGCCGAGGAGAATCCGCAATCCGCAATCAGGGATCCGCAATGTCTCTATATTTCACCGCTCAAGGCGCTCTGTAACGACACCTATCGAACGCTGACGGCCCATATCGAGGAGTTGGCCGTGTCCCGGCCCCGACGACGTATGCCCCGTCTGGGAGTACGCAGCGGCGATTCGACCGCCGCGGAGAGGCGGCGCTTGCGCCGCCACCCGCCGGAGATCCTGCTGACCACCCCCGAAAGCGTGGCCGTGCTGCTCAGCCAACCGCTCGCGTATTCGCTTTTCGCCGGCCTGCGCTGGATCATCGTCGATGAGGTCCACGCCCTGGCCGGCAGCAAGCGCGGCGCGGACCTTGCCCTCAGTCTGGAGCGACTGACTCAGCTTGCCGAGGTGCCGCCGCGGCGCATCGGCCTGTCGGCGACCGCGACGCCCCTGGCCGAGGCCGCCCGCTGGCTGACGGCCGACGGCTGCGCCATCGCGCGGGCCGGAGAGGGGGCGGATTTGCAGCTCACAATCGTACCACTCGAAGACAGCGGGCATTTTCTGGCCACGCTGGTGGATCAGATCAAGCCGGAGGTACGCGCCAACCGCGCGACGCTCGTCTTCACGAACACGCGCCGGCTGGCGGAACAATTGGGCTGGGCGCTGCGTCGCAATTTGCCCGAACTGCACGCGCAAATCGCCGTCCACCACTCCTCGCTGGCCGCCGAGCGCCGGCGCGAAGTCGAGGAGGCTTTCAAGCAAGGCCGGCTGCGCGTGGTGGTCAGCAGCACGAGTCTCGAACTCGGCATCGACATCGGCACGGTCGATCTCGTTGTGCTGGTGCATCCGCCGGGCGACGTGATCCGGCTGCTTCAGCGCGTCGGTCGGGCGGGGCATGGGCCGGGGCGTCTCAAGCGCGGGCTGGTGCTGACGGCGACGGAAGCGGAACTGCTCGAAGCGGCCGTCACCGCCGCATCGGGCCAGGCGAGCCAGTGCGAACCGCTGCGCATCCCCGCCCACCCGCTCGACGTACTGTGCCAGCACATTCTCGGCATGGCGTCGGCCCAGACGTGCTCGGCCGACGCCGTGTTCGATCTGGTGCGCCGGGCCGCGCCGTACCGCGACCTGCCGCGGCGCGATTTCGACGACTGTCTCGCTTACCTCGGCTGCGGGCCAGCCGCGCTTTCCTGGCTGCCGCCGCGTTTGCAGGGCGATTGCGACAGTTTTACGATCCGCGATCAGCGCACGGCTCGCTTGCTCCGTCGTAACCTCGGCACCATCATATCGGAGCCGACCTATGAAGTCTGGTTGTCCACGAACAACAGGACGGAGCCGACTACGGAGGACGCCCTCGTCGGCCAGGTCGATCGGGCGTTCGCGGAGCGCTTGCGTCCGGGCGACCGCTTCCTGCTCGACGGCCGCTGTTTGCAGGTGCGGTCGCTGCGTCCCGAAGAAAGCACGCTCCGCGTCGAGGAGGTGGCGGGCCGGCCCAGCGCACCCCGCTGGGGGGGCGAGGGTTGGCCATTGTCCACCGAACTGGCCCGGCGCTTGTACCTGTTGCGCGTTCAGGCGGCGGAGAGCCTGCGCGACGGAGCCGACGCGCTGGCCCGACTCCTTCGCCGCGAGTACGGCCTGGAAGACGCGGCGGCCGCCGTGTTGACGTCGTTCTTCCAGCGCCAGGAATCCGTCAGTGAAATCCCCGATACGGCCGGCTGTCTCGTCGAGATGGTGCCCCACGATGCGGGTGCGGACTTCTATCTGCATACGCCGCTGAACCGGCTCGGCAACGACGCCCTGTCGCGCGTGGCCGTGCATCGGCTGGCGCGGGACTTCGGACGCGGTGCCGGCTCGATCGTGGCGGACCTGGGATTCGCCCTCCTAGTCCAGGGTGATCTGGGCGAATGTGACGGGATCGCAGCCACTCTGCGACGCCTTCTGAATCCCGCCGGTTTCGAGGAAGATCTCGCGGCGGCGCTGGCAGGCAGCGCCGGCGAACGCGGACGCTTTCAGCGCGTCGCCCAGACCGGCCTCATGCTTTTGCGCCAGCCGCTGGGTGTCCCGCGGCGTGTCGGCGGACGCGACTGGGGATCGCGGCGTCTTTACGACAAGGTCGCGGCCCACGACCGCGATTTCGTCCTGCTTCGCCAGGCTCGCCGTGAGATCCTTACGGAGCTATGCGACACCGCGGCCGCACTGCAATATGTGCGCGAGCTGGATCAACGGCCCTTGCGCTGCCGCCCTTTGGCGTACCCATCGCCCTTCGTCGAAAGCTGGACGCAGATGGGCACGGGCGCGGCCGAAAGCGTGGAGACGCCCGCCGAGACGCTGCTACGCCTTCATGCCTCCCTGATGGAAGGAGCGGACCATGCGCGTCCTGGATGACTGGCTGCTCACGGCTGAGCGCGTGGCGGTGCATTTACCCAGCGCGACGGCTGTGCTCGCCGACCCGCACCTGGGCTACGCGCAGGCACGCCGGCGCAGCGGCGAAGCCGTTCCCGCCGATTGCCTGGACGAACAGCTCGCCGGCCTGCTCCGCGTTCGGCAGCAACAGGGCGTCCGGCGACTGGTCATCGCCGGAGATTTGCTCGAAGAGGGCGGTTCATCCTCCGTCCTGGCGGTGTTCGAGGAATGGCTACTTCGAAAGGAGTTTGATCTTGTCGCGGTTGTGCCCGGCAATCACGATGACGGAATAGCTTCTCTCGACAATAAGGATTGGTTTTATCCGGGGGGAGTTCTTCTGGGCGGCTGGCATGTACGACACGGGGACGGGCGTTTGCCCGATGGCAACGTGGTCCACGGCCACGAACACCCCTGTCTCCGCTGGGCGCCCCGTAACCGAGTGATCCGGCCTCGCCCGTTCGACGGCCAGCAATCCCAAAATGCGCTCGAGGGTCCGTGTTATCTTGTCGGACCGCAGCGTCTGGTATTGCCGGCCTTTTCGGCGGACGCGGCCGGTGTCAACGTGCTGTCCGTGAGGCGGTGGAGAGTCGTATCGCTGTTGTGTGATCGCCGGAGATCGGGTGGTGGATTTCGGCGAACTGGGCACACTACGACCGCGACTATCTCGATTAGGTGGTTAGGTCGGTTTCGATCAACCACCTAACCACCTAAAAGCGGAATCTCAATAGAAGCGCAGCTTCCACCAGTCCCACTTGGTCGCGGTCTTGCTGAACCACCAGAAGCCGTCGTCCCACTCCAGCCTGACCGCCCGCCAGCCGAGGGGGACTTTGGGGAACGGGTAGATCGGGCCGATGAACGGCCAGGCGTTGTACGGATACGCCGTGGGAGCGGCGACGCGCGAGTAGTTGTTGTAAGGGGCGTAGGTCGGCCAGGCGTAGGGCGGCATCCGGGGCGGATTGAGGTCGTAGGGGGCGGGAGCCGGCGCCTGGAAGATGGGCGTCGCTTCCGGCGCGCGCGCACCGCCTGACCGGCTGGCGGCGGCACCGGCACCGGGACCGCTCCACCGGCGGCGCGGGGGAAGTATCTGCGGCAGACCGCCGGCCTGGACCGGCAGGATCGCGCCGGCCACGGCCAGGTTATCGAGGACGCGCTCGAACCCCCGGCATGGTCTGAACGAGCCGCACGACCTCCTCCCGCTGGGCGGTGTCGGCGACCGAGCCGTGCAGGTCGGCCACGCCGTCGCGGAAGGAGATGTCCACGTCGTAGTCGCGCAGCAGGCCGCACTGACGCAGCCGGGCGGCAATGGCATCGGCCGTCCGCTGATTGTCGGACGAGACGACGTTCAACGGTGAGGGTTGAGTCGAGGGCGGCTCCGCCGCTCCTCCAAACGGGGTTGCAGTACGGACAACCCCAGGGCGAAAGCGAGGGAAAATCGAATAGGCACGGTCACGGCAACATCCTCCTGATGTAAGCGCATCGCGAACAACAGGCTACTATTCCCGACGAATCGGCCCCGGTCAAATCCGGACCCGCGTTCCGTGCCTGTCGCCTTCGAGGACGCGCCTGCCGTAGTGCGAAGAACCCTCCCGCCGGGCATAGACGGCAAAGGTTCGCCAGCAAGAACAGGTTCGCAACGGCGGTGGTTGGCCTGAACTCATTGCTCCCGTGGGAGTCGCCTGGAATAATGGCGTAACCCGTTTCCCCTTTTGAGCGAGGTTCCCATGCGTCTGTGTCACCTTGGCCTGCTCGGCCTCCTTCTGATTTGCTTTTTGTTTCCCGCCCTGGCGCCGGCTGTCGATGCCAAGAATGATCCGGGGGATGCGGAGGCGAAGAAGAAACTGGAGGAGTTGAAAGCGAGATTGCCGGCCGTATTGAAAAAGTGGGTCAAGGAAGATGAGTCTCTGCCGTTCCCATACACTTTGGAATTGCGCCTGTGCCGGCGGACCTCGCCGTACCAGGCCAAGATCTCGATCATTTGTCATCCGGTGGGCAGGGCGGCGACCCAGCTCAAGACCGAGCTCGTCAACGCCTACCTTTCCTACCAGGATGGCAGTTGGACCACGATCCGTTCCGAGATGAGCTGGGGCTGGGGCGACTCGCGCTTCGTCCGCTCGACCTTTTCGTTGATGCTGGCGCTCGATGAGGCGGGCGGCGCCGATCGGTAGAGGGCGCCGGGAGTTGTTCTCCACCCAGAAGGGCGGACTTGTCAGCGGCGGAGGATGCGATAGAATCGCTGTTGTTGCCGGCTGGTTTCTGTTGATGCGCTTTCTGTGCGAACGGATCGCATCCCCAACGCCGCACCTGTAGCTCAACTGGATAGAGCATCGGTCTACGGAACCGAAGGTTGCAGGTTCGAGCCCTGCCAGGTGTACTCCCCTCCATCCACGGCAACCCCTCTCGACACCGTCTTCCAATCAGGGGTTGCGTCGCTACTCTCGGCGGCGTCCGGCCCGGCCTCCGTATCACCCGTCCCCATTCCACTCGCCTGCGGACGGAGCTAATCTTCCGCATCATCCGGCCGCTGTTGCCAACCGGCATCCACGAGGCGGTGGGACAAATAGCACACCGGAATGGCCAGAAAAAGCAGCTTGCCGGCCCAGACATTACAAGAGGAAGCGACGATCGCCAACACGCTCAACGTCGGGCCGACGGCGATTCGCCGTGTCATGCTCCGGACTACGCAGCGAGGAACCTCCCGCGCGACCAGCCGGTGCCGGTGCGTGGCATAAAGCCAAAGAGCCAATAGCGCCAGGCCGCAGAGAATGTGCGCGCAGCCGAAGAAGACCACGGCCAGCATGTCCCCTCGATAGACTGCTTGCAATCCCGTCGGGAACGGCAAGAAGGAGACGGTTAACAGAAAGAGGCCGTTCAAGACGACGAGCGTTCGGTTAGCGTGAAGAACATAATGAAAGATCACGTAGTGCTGTAACCAGTACATGCCGACCAGGAGGAAACTGGTTATGTAAGCAAGCACCGAAGGGATAGAATCAACCAGATATTCCGGAAGTTGCTGCTCTGGGATTTTGTGGACCGACGGCACTTCCAACCCCAGAACCAGGAGCGTGATGACAATGGCAAGGACGGCATCGCTGAAGGCGACCAGGCGTTCGAGCTTCAGCGTCGGAGCTGCGATCTCAGGCTTCCGATCATTTCTCATGATGGACCGCGTAGCGGGTACAACCCCTGGGGTAAACGCCATCCACTTTCGGAACGCGACGCGAAAATTGAGGCCGAGGCCATGAGCCAGGAAACGCCGAATTTCGGGGACGCCCGCGGCGACCGGCCGGGGTTGGCCGGTTTCAATACCAAGTTGGCGCTGGACCGAACGACGCTGGCCTGGATCCGGACCACCCTAACAATGGCGAGCTTCGGTTTCGGGTTAGTGGCCTTCTTCCGATCCCTCGAACATGGATCACCCGATGCGGAGACGGCTCGCTTGCACCGGGGGGCGATCCATTTCGGCGTTGCTCTGATTGTCGTCGGCATTCTGGCGATGATGTGTGCCGGCCTGTCGCACTGGTTCACGCTGCGCAGACTCCGACGCGGCGAAGCACCCATTCTATCGCGGTGGCCTCTCTCGATCATCGTGGCCATGCTCTTTACCATCCTCGGCCTGGTGGGACTTTGGGAGTTGCTGGAACAATGATCTCCCACAACCCTTTTCGGTTCTTCTTGCATTCGGATGTGACTCGGAGGCGTTCTCACCGAATGAGAAACAATTGCAGGGCAAATTCGCCCGCATCGCTGCCGAAGTCGACGACCAGGCAATCCGAACACGGCTGGGACGGGAATTCCTTGGCGCCGGCCACGACTTCCGGCAGGGAGAAGGCAAAATGGTAGGGCGTGCCGGCCAGGATGGCTTTGGCCTGGCCGGCGACGACGTTGGCGAGTTCCCCCACGCAATCGCGCATCAGGTCCTCATCGAGTTCCGCCGCGACCCCGGCCAGGATTCGTCCGGCCAGGGCCGCCGCCGTCTGCCGAGGGAAACCGAGAATCAGGAAACCTTCCGTACCGGATCGAAGTCGGAGTACCGCGGCGATGTCACCCAACGTATGGTGCAGCGCCGTCTGATACACGGCGCGGACAGCCACTTCGGTGGCTGCCATCTCGCCCAGCGCCGCGCGGGTGGCCGTGATGAACGGCTCGACAAGCTGGTCCCGGATCTCACCGGCCACCGCTTGCCCGCCCCCAGGGGCGATGTCGAACGTGTCCAATTCAACCTCCTTCCTCATCCCGCTGCCTTGCCGACCAACTGATAGAACCCGGACTTGAGTGTCTCGACGCGTCGATAGGAATCGTCGAGGTTGAACGTCGTCTCCGCGCCGCCCAGGAGCAGGTAGCCGTCCGGCCGCAGCAAGCGGGCCAGCCGGCCCAGGATGGCCTTCTTCGTCTCCACGTCGAAATAGATCATGACATTGCGGACCAAGATCAAGGTCCATGCGCGGCAGTGCCGGCCAGGGCTGGGCCAGGTTGATCTCCCGGAACTCGACCATGCGCGCGGACGGCCGGTTTGAGCTGCCAGTCGGTGCCGTGCTGCTCGAAGTACTTCACGAGCAGGGCCGCGGGCAGGCCCGCGGTTGACCTCGATCTGGTTGAAGCGTCCCTCGCGGGCACGCGCCAGCACCTCCCGAGAGAGGTCGCTGGCCAGCGAGAGAGATCTTCCACCCGTCCAGCTCGGGAAAATACTCCCGGAACAGCAGGGCGAGGCTGTACGGCTCCTGCCCGCTGGAACAGGCCGCACACCAGATGTTCAGGCGGCGCTCGCCGCTCCGACGGCCGATCAAGTCCGGGAGCACCACCTTGCGGAGCGCCTCGAACGGGTGGTGGTCGCGGAAGAACGAGGTCTCGGTGGTCACCATCGCCTCGACGACCTGCCGGCACAGGCCGTTGGCAGGCTGGCTGCGCAGCCGGGCGACCAGCTCTCCGATCGAGGCCAGTTCGAGTTGGCGAACCGAGGGGTGCCAGCCGGGTCTCGACGAGGTATTGCTTGCCCGTCCTCCAGCACGATCGCGCTGCGCTCCCGGAGCAGCTTGCGAATGAAGTCGAAGTCCTGGTCGGTCATGGAATTACCCGCCCTTACCTGTTCACGGGGTGTTCGCCGGACCCTGCGGCACGATCTCGTCGCCGATCAGGGAGAGCGGCAGCACCCGTCCGCCAGCCCCGCGCGGGCGACGTAGCCCGGCATCCCCCAGACCACCGAGGTGGCCTCGTCCTGAGCGAGCACCTGCCCGCCGGCCTCGCGGATCGCCTCGCAGCCGCGCAGGCCGTCCTGCCCCATCCCGGTCAGGATCACGGCCAGACAATGACGGGCCGAACGTCTGGGCCACCGAACGCAGCAGCACGTCGACCGCCGGCCGGCAGGAGTTCTCCGGCGGATCCTGATGCACCAGCAGTGCGGACTTGCGTGCCCTCGCGGACGACGATCATGTGGTAATCTCCGGGCGCGATCCAGGCGTGGCCCGGCTGCAGGACGCTCCCCGAACTCGCCTTCCTGGACGCGGAGGGAGCACTCGGCAGACAGCCGCTCGGCCAGGAGCCGGGTGAACATCGGCGGCATGTGCTGCACGATCACGATCGGCACGGGCAAATCGGCCGGCAGCCGGCGAAAGACCTCCGCCAGGGCGTTCGGCCCCCCGGTCGAAGCTCCGATGGCTACCACTTGCGACCGAGCCGGATTGTGTCGCGGGACGCCGCGACACCAGCGAGCCTGCAGACGGAGGCGGCATTCCCGCCGGACGAGCTGCGACCGGTAGGAGCGTCTGTCCGCGGGCATGGGCACACAGAGCCTTGATCTTCGGGATCAGTTGCTCGCGGATGACCGCCAGCGAAGCCTCCAGCCCGCCCGCGTTCGGTGGGCTTGGTGAAATAGTCGGTGGCTCCGAGGGCCAGGGCATCCAGCGTCGCCTCGGCCCCGCGCTCGGTCAGGGCGCTGAACATGATGACCGGCAGACGCGGGTAGGTCTTGCGCAGCTCGGCCAGCGTCGCCAGGCCGTCCATCTCCGGCATCTCGACGTCGAGGATGACCAGGTCGGGGTTGACCTGGGCCATCCGGGCCAGGGCGATCCGCCCGTTGGCCGCGGTGCCGACCACCTCCAGGGCCGGGGTCCGTGGCCAGCTCGTCCGCCACCAGCCGGCGGAAGACGACCGCATCATCGACGACCAGGACGCGGATCTTGGCCATGCATCTACTCCCGGAACACGTCGAGCAGGTTAATTTGGCCACCAGACGTCCTTGGTGAACGGCTTCATGAGGTATTCGTTGGCGCCGGCGTTCAGAGCTTTGATGACCTGCTCGCTCTCGGTCTCCGACGTCACCATCACGATGCGCACCCGTCGTAGGCTCGCTGCGCGCGCACCGCCCGGATGAAAGTCGTAGCCGTTCATCTCGGGCATGTTCCAGTCCACCAGCATGCAACTCGACATCGGGATTCCGTTCCAGTTGCTCCAGGGCCTCCACGCCGTTGCCGGCCTCGAGCACCTCCATGCCCATCTCGCGCAAGATGTTCCCGATGATGATGCGGACGGCCCGCGAATCATCGATGACCAGCGCGCATGCATGTCTCGTCGCCCCGGTTAATACTTGGAACTCGGACACCAGCTTCTGCAAATCCAGCCGCGACCCTGGACAGCTCGTCGGCCGAGCTCTTGGTGTTGCTGGCCCCCTCGGTCGTGCTGCGGGCCGCCTGGGCGACGCCGGTGATGTTCTGGGCGATCTCGTTGCTGCCCTGGGCCGCCTCGGCGACGTTGCGGCTGATCTCGCCGGTCGTGGCCGTCTGCTCCTCGACGGCGCTGGCGATCGTGTTCTGGATGTCGTTGATCTGGTTGATGATCTTGCCGATCTGGGCGATCGCCTCGACGGCGCCCTTGGTGTCGCCCTGGATCGCCTCGATCTTGCGGCTGATGTCCTCGGTGGCCTTGGCGGTCTGCTTGGCCAGCTCCTTGACCTCGTTGGCGACGACGGCGAAGCCCTTGCCCGCCTCGCCGGCGCGGGCCGCCTCGATGGTGGCGTTGAGGGCCAGCAGGTTGGTCTGCTGGGCGATGGAGGTGATGACCTTGATGACGTTGCCGATCTCGGCGCTGCTCTCGCCCAGCTTGGCGACGGTGGCGTTGGTCTTCTCGGCGACCTTGACGGCGGAGGTCGCCACCTTGGCGGCCTCGTTGGCGCTCTTGGCGATCTCCTTGATGCTGGCGCCCATCTCCTCGGTGCCGGTGGCCACGGTGGCGACGTTCTTGCTCACCTGCTCGGCCGCGGCCGAGGCGACGTTGGCCTGGGCCGCGGTCTCCTCGGCGTTGGCCGCCATCTGCTGGCTCACCGCGGTCAGCTCCTGCGACGCGCTCGCCAGGACCGTGGCGTTCTCGGCTACCTGTTGCAGGATGCGCCTGCATGTTCGAGCCGCATCTTCACCTGCCCGGTCACGTCGGTGGCGTACTTGACCACCTTGAACGGCCGGCCGTCGGGTCGAGGATGGGATTGTACGCCCCCTGGATCCACACCTCGCGGCCTCCCTTGCCGATGCGTTGAACTCGCCGGCCAGGTGCTCGCCCCGGCCCAGCCTGGCCCAGAACTCCTTGTACTCCTGGCTCTGCGCCGGTAGGCGTCCGTCGACGAACATGCCGTGATGCCGGCCCTGGATCTCGTCCAGCGTGTAGCCCATCGCGCGTCAGGAAGTTGTCGTTGGCCGTCAGGATCGTGCCGTCCAGCTCGAACTCGATAACGGCCTGGGACTTGCCGATGGCCTCGATCTGGCCCACGAATCGGTCTGGCCATGGCTGCCAGGGTCGAGAGATCGTGTTTCGTGAGTTGCTCTGTACGGTTTTCAAAGGATGTCTCCTTCAGGCTGTGGCGGACCGCATTGACGGGAGGTCGATGGTCGTCGTTTCTCGGTTGCACCGATCCGCTCCCGTTCACGGATCACCGTCCGCTCCGGTGTCCAGGATGAGCAGCAAACGGTCCGGGCAACTTGTAGGCGCCGCGAATCAGCTCCCGCGCCGGACCCCGCAGGGTCTCCGGCGGAGGCTCGAACAGCTTCTCCGAGACTTCCAGCACGTCGCCGATCTCATCGACCAGCAGGCTGACGGCGCCGTCGTCGGTGTGGACGACGACGTTCACGGGCAGTTGGTCGGCCGGCCGGTCGCTCAGTTCGAGGCGGCGGCGCAGGTCGATGGCCGTGACGATCTGGCCGCGCAGGTTGATCAGGCCGCACACCACCGGCGGGGCCAGCGGCACGCGCGTCATCTCCTGGTAGCGGATGATCTCCTGCACCTTCAGCACGTCCAGGCCGAATAATGGCCGTCGACGTAAAAGGTGCAGTATTGATGCGCGTCCGCCATCGCTCAGGCCTCCGCGCCGACGGTCTGCGGCGGCTCGAAGAAGTCCGGGTCGGCCGAGCGGATGATCGCCTCGACGTCCAGAAACTCCGTGACTCGGCCCTGGACCACGGCGGTGAACAAGACCCCGGGGCGATGGGCCGCGGAGCGGCGAGGCGAGCGTTTCCTCGACGATGTCGAGGATGCGATCGACGACCAGACCGACGCGCCGGTCCTTGCCCGCGTAGACCACGACCTGAACGGTATCGCTGCCGTTGCCTGCCGGAGAGTTGTTCCCGTGTCGACGGGAACGGGTTCGGCCGTTCGTTGAGCGCGTGGCGGCGCTGGCGCAGGGCGCGGGAGACGTGGATCAGCGGCAGGATCTCGTCGCGGTACTGCACCACGTCCTGCGGCCCGACTCGCTCCAGGGCCGAGCGCGGGAACTCCTCCAGCCGGGCCACCAGCGACAGCGGGATGGCCATGCGGCCGCCGTCGTGCGTGCGCGAACAGCAGCACGGTCTGGCGGTCGGCGGCCAGCCCCGGGCGTGCTGGCCGGTTTCTCGCTCAACGCACGTTCGCGGACCCCGGAGACGACGTTCGCCCTTTGGGCCAGGCCCAGGACGTCGAGGATCAAGGCCACCTTGCCGTCGCCCATGATGGTGGCGCCGGCGAAAGCGCCGATGCCCTTGAGCTGCTTCTGCAGCGGCTTGACGACGATCTCCTCGGTGTCGTGGATCGCGTCCACGACCAGGCCGAACTGGCGGTCGTCGGCCTGGAGGACGACGATGTTGATCGCGCCGTTGTCCGCTGTCCTCGCCCGCCTTCCGGCTGCCGGGCGGGGAGGTCGGGATGCAGCTGGCGGTCGAGGTAGACCAGCGGCAGCAGGTTGCCGCGCAGACGGTACACCGGCGCGCCGTGGATCTGCTCGATGCCGCGCTGGGCCTGCTCGCCTTCCAGGCGGACCAGCTCCAGCAGGCTGACCTGCGGGATGGCATAGCGGTCGCCGCCGCTGGTGATGGTCAGGGCCGGGATGATGGCCAGGGTCAGGGGGATCTTCATCTTCACCGTGGTGCCGCGCCCGGGCCGGCTCTCGATGTCGACCGTGCCGCCGATCTTCTCGATGTTGGTCCGCACCACGTCCATGCCGACGCCGCGGCCGGAGAACTGCGTCACCTGGTCGGCCGTCGAGAAGCCGGGCAGGAAGATCAGGTTGACCAGCTCGCGCTCGTTCAGGCGGTCGGCCTGCTCGGGCGTGACCAGCTTGGCCTGGATGGCCTTGTCGCGGATGCGCTGCGGGTCGATCCCCCCGCCGTCGTCGGCGATCTCGATGATGACCTTGCCCCCCTCGTGGAAGGCGTGCAGCGCAGAGCCGGCCCTCGGCGCGGCTTGCCCCGCGCCAGCCGCTCGGCGGGCGGCTCGATGCCGTGATCGACGGCGTTGCGCACCAGGTGGGTCAGCGGGTCGCGGATGGCCTCGATGATCGTCTTGTCCAGCTCGGTCTCCTGGCCCTCCATGTCGAGCCGCACCTGCTTGCCGCAGGCCACCGCCAGGTCGCGGACCACGCGCGGAAACTTGCTCCAGATGTTGCCGATCGGCTGCATGCGCGTCTTCATGACGCCGGCCTGCAGCTCGGTGGTCAGCAGGTTCAGTCGCTGCACCGTGCCCAGGAAGGCGGCGTCTTCCTGGGAGGTGCTGAACTGCATGATCTGGTTGCGGGCCAGGACCAACTCGCCGACGAGGGTCATCAGCTTGTCGAGCAGGCCGACGTCCACGCGGATGGAGCTATCCGAGACGGTCAAGGCACGCGCGTCTCCCTCCGCAACGGGGAACTCCGCTGCCAGGGAGGTCGCCAGAGTAGGAGAATGCAGAGAGGTCGCGCGGTTTGTCGCCGGCTGCGGGGACTTCGGGGCGGGTGGTTGCACTACCGGAGCCGGAGAAGCTGAGGGCGCCGCGACGCCCCCAGCACGCAAAAGCTCCAGGGCTTGAATCAGATCCGCGAAACTCTCCGCGCCATCCGTCTCGTCCTTTTCGACGTCGGCGAGCATTTGTCGAACCGCGTCCACCACCGCCAACAAGGCGCTGGCGATCTCCGCGTTGAAAGTCAATTCGCCCTCGCGCAGCCGGCTGAGCAGGTTTTCGGCGGCGTGGGCGACGGCCTGCAACTTCTGTAATCCCAGAAAGCCCGCCGTCCCCTTGACGGTGTGTAACGTGCGGAAGACCCGGCTCAGCGTCTCGCGCTCCGTGGGGTCTTTTTCCAGCGCGACCAGATCCAGGTCGAGCTGGCCCAGGTTTTCGTGCGTCTCGATCAGGAATTCGCGGATGACCTCGTTCATGGTGCTCTCACGAGTTGCTCGATAATCTTCCCAACGACTTCGGCCGGCAAGCTTTTGTCGCAAATCGCCGCCACGCCCAGTTGGCGAACCGCTTCGAGCTTGCCCGGATCCTGCTCGGTCGTGACCAGGATGATCGGAATCGAGGCCGTCGCGGGATCCTGCTTCAGATAGCCGACCAGGCCGCGGCCGTCCATGTGGGGCATGTTGTAGTCGGTGACGATCAAGTCAAAGGCGCTCCCGGGCTATCGTCGCCACGGCCTGCGCTCCGTCGACCGCCTCCGCAAACTGCGTCAAGCCTAGCCCCTGGAGTACATTCCGGACGTGCAGGCGCGCCGCCGCGCTATCGTCC
Organism: uncultured Planctomycetota bacterium; assembly: GCA_963767535.1. Classification (GTDB taxonomy): domain Bacteria; phylum Planctomycetota; class Planctomycetia; order Gemmatales; family Gemmataceae; genus JAJPHU01. Next base: position 764,598 of record CAVYEC010000002.1, on the reverse strand, counting down.
ACGATTAACACGCGAAGCTTGCCGCGTTCGGTCGCGGCAGAAGGCAGCGGCGGCACGGCGGAAACCGTTCGCAGCGCCTCCATCAACTGTTCGGGAGTGAACGGCTTGTGCAACAGGACAACCCGATCGCACTTACTGAGCGTGCCCGCTTCCGCGGCCTCGGACTCCGTGGAGATCAGCACGAAACCCGGTGCGGCCGACTTGATTTCCTCGCCCACGCTGCTGCGCCAGCTGCACTCCGGTCATGTCCGCGAGGTGCAGAGCGCTGACGAGCGCGTCCGGGCGTTCGCTTCGCACCGCCTGGAGGGCTTCCTGGCCCGAGGCGGCCGCGACGATGTGCTGCACTCCCTGAGCTTGTAAATACTTGCGAATGATGGCCGACTGCGTGCGCGACGGCTCGACCAGGACCACTCGTTGAGGGTTGCCGGGTTGGGTACTGAGCTGCTTCAGATCGACTGTCGCCCCGGTCGGCGCCTGCGCGGCGTCCCAACTCATGGCAAAATTCTGGCTGCGGCGAGGGCGCCGACTCCGCGGCGGATGAGGCCGAGAAACGCCCGACTCCGGCGAGAGCCTCGCCGATCGGGTCGCCCAAGTCGGCCTGGACGGCTTCGAGCACCTGCACCACTTCGGTCATCGTCTGGTAGACGATCGGCGGGGGTTTTCGCCATCATGCGGCAAAGAGGGCGTTGAGGGCGGCGGGAACTTCCGGTCTGATTTCCGACAGAGAGGGAATGGGAGCGTCGCGGTGTTTGAGCAGGGTGGCCATCATGGTTTGGCCTTGATAGGGCGGCCGGCCGAGGAGCAGGTAATGGAGGGTGGCGCCCAGACTGTAGATGTCGGCGCGATGATCGACGCCAGCCGAGTCGATGGCCTGCTCGGGGGGCATGTAATCCACGGTGCCGAGGATGCGGCCGGCCTGAGTAATGCCGCCGCCCGCGCCTTCGAGGTTATTGAAGCGTGCCAGGCCCAAGTCCGCTACTTTGACGAGGCCGTCGGCATCGCGGAGCAGGTTGGCGGGCTTGATGTCGCGATGGATCATTCCCTGGCCGTGGGCATACGCCAGCCCGCGCGCCGCTTGCAAGATGCAGTCCACCGCCGCCGATACGCCTAGCGGCCCTTCCCTCTCCACCACCGAGGCGAGGTCGCGGCCGTTGATGAATTCCATCACCAGGAAAGGGCCTACCGCATCCTCGTCGGCATCGTGGGCCATGACGATGTTGGGATGGCTCAAGCGGGCGATCGTCTCCACTTCGCGCTGAAAACGCCGCACCAGGATCTCTTCCTTGACCAGCTCGCGCGACAGCACCTTCAGGGCCACGATGCGCTTCATGCGGCGGTGGCGGGCCTTGAAGACGGTGCCCATACCGCCGGCGCCGAGCCGGTCCAGCACGTCGTAATTGCCGATCCGCAACTCCGCGTATTTGCGATCGCACACGGCTTCCATCTGGTAGGCGGTCAGGATGCCGGCCGTGACGAGTTCCCGCGCCAGGGAGCGTCCGTCCGCCCCGGGCGGGAGGCGGCGTTGAAGGCCCAGTTCATCTCTTCCGCCGAAAGGAGATTGCTCTCCTTCAAGCAGTCCAGGAGTTGTTGGATTCCAAAACCTTCTCTCGCCAGGGTTGGCTCCATAATTGTCCTTCCGGCGACTATTACCCATCGGTGAACCGCTTCCGCATCGCCCGAAGAGCTTCCTTTCTTCGGAGAGAATCGGTACGCCGAGACGACGGACCTGGACCGCTGTTGGTGCTCCCTCGTTAGGTCCACAAACCGCGATCCGGCCGTAGATCAGCGCAGTATTTACATCAGATTGATCTGGATTCGTCGCTATTTTACTCGGCTTTCCGTTCCTTGGGAAGCTCAACCGTTTTTCCAATTTGAAACGATCCTGTTACCTGATGCGGCGGCATCCCCACGGAGTCCCGACCAGCCGCGCGCGCCAGCGAGCGGAGGCAATCCCGATCGCTAGCGCTCGCGTCTAGCGGCTTTCTCCCTGCAATCCTCAACGTCGATAGCTATAGCGATAAGCGGATCGGCCGGTGTACGGGTTATAGACTCGCTGGGCCGAAGCGGAGGCGCCCGTGTAGGGGTTGTAGGCAGTCCGGGTCTGGTCGCGGGTGCCCGTGTACGGGTTGTATGAATTCTGCCCGGCGGCGCGGGTGCCCGTGTACGGGTTGTAGCCCGCTGCCTCACGGCCGCCATAGCCCGTATACGGGTTATAACCGGCCGCCCCCGCAGCGACCTGGGCCTGCGCCGACCCCGTGTGCAGCAACACCAGCAGGACTGCCAGCCCGCCAAGTATTCTCAGGATACGACTCATCGATGCTCCTTTCAGAAAAATGAGGCCGTGGGGAGGTGCCCGGCTGATGTGGCCGGGCGCCCCGACGCCGGCTTGCTTACTTGTCGTCCTTCTTGCGGATGTTCTCCAGGTTGTGCGGGGTGATCTTGATCTCCGCGTTGCCGACCTGGGTAAGGTCCAGCGAGGCGCGGAGCTTCATGGGCGAGCCGACCGGTACGTCCTTGTCGGTGGCGTAGTAGTACAGCTTGTTGGTCGCGTTGTCGGTGACGAGCAGGTTGAACCCCTGCGTCTCGATCACCGTGTAGCGCGGCCCGGCGCCGGCGGCTTCGGCACGCTGTGCCTGGGCCGGCTGCGAACGGGCCACGAGGACCAGGGCGCCCACCATCAGGGCGATCCCCACAACCATCGGCATCCGATTCTTCCAGTTGACGCTCATAATCGCTCCTCACTTCAAGAAACCAAGCGGTGGTATCACCGCACACAACGGTTCGCCGGAGTGCGAAACGATCGCACCCCGCCGGTACTTTCGTCAGGGTTCCGACGGCGAGTTCGCCGGCTTGATCACGCCGGCATACAGGTTGCCATCGGTATGCCAGGGGTCGCCGCCGCCGTTGCGCCCTTCGCGGGTCGTATGAAAGCCCTCGACAATATACTCTTCCGACAAGTCGCCGGTTTGCTTCAGGTCGTCAAACAGCTTGTCGCGCTCGGCGTCGATGTCGGCGGCGGTGTGATGGGTGATCTGGCCCGTCGTGTGACTGAAGCCGACCTTGCGATCGTAGATGGCGGCTCCGACCCAGACGGGCCGGCCGTCCGGATCGACTTTGTCCGAACGCCAGAAGCGGACGTGGTGGCGCTGGCGCGGGTTGTCCCCGACCGGCTGCTCGAAGGCGAGATCCTGCTTGCGCCGAACAGGTACAGATTACTGACCGGCGCTTTATCGTCGGGCCGCTTGAACACGGTATCCTTGGCGATCAAGAGGTCGCTGCGCAGGCTGAGCGCGTCGGCCGGGATACCACTTGGCCGCCAGCATGATCTTTTTCAACTCCGCTCTCCGTGCCGATCAGGGCGACGTTGAGGGGATCGCCCGGAATGTCGCTGCCGGTGTGCGTGATGCGCGGGATGTCCTCCAGCGACGGATGCCGGTGGGCGTAGCCCTTCCACAGGGCGGGCATGACGAGGTAGGCCATCACCAGCCACATCAGCAGCAGGCCGGCGACGAGCATCACCAGCTGTTTCCGGCGGCTGCGGCATCTTCGGCAGCGGAGAGACCGTTACCTCGCCGGCAGAGGAGGCGGAAGCATCCTGTTGAGCCGCGGAGCCTTGCTCTCCGGGCAGGGGCGGACTGGATTCATTCGGCATAAATCACCTTACCATCGGGGTCCATCCCGGAGCGGGGAGTTGTTCTCCGGCCCCGGGAAGGAAAGGGGACCGCATTCAGTTCCTCATGGCCCGGAGCAAGCGTTCCTGGAGAATCCGCCGGTGCTCCAGGGCGCCCTGCTTGGGCGGGGCCAGATCGAACACGACCTTGCCGATCTTGCCCGTGAAGGCGAACGGCGCCTTGGCCTTGTACGTCGGCGAGACCGACGTCGCCGTTGTCCTTGCCGATGTCCATGCCGGAATAGCTGGAGAACCGGAGCGAACACGGTATGCTCCAAACGGTTCTCCGCGACCTGCTTGCCGTTGACGAACAGCTTGCCGCTGCCGCCGGTGCCCGGACTCCCGGGCTTGTCGGCGGTGAACTCGTAGCGCACGTCTACCTTGCCGGTCGGCAGTTTGTCCGTCGGAGGTCAGCGTCGTGACCTTCACGCCCATCAAGCTGTAGGTGAAATGCAGTTTGCCGTCCTGCACGTACAGCGAGAAGCCGCCCATGATGTCGGCCTCGGCGACGATCACGCCCTCCGCGCCGTCCGCGGGGATGTCCAGGTCGGCGCTGATCGAGTAGGAGCGGTTGTAGATGCTCGGGATCATGCCCGAGGCGATGTTCTCCGTGCCCGGGTAGTAGGTGAACTTCGTCCGCTCCGCGGCAGGCAGCGGGAAGCCGTAGAAGAGGGCGAAGCCTCCCAGCAGGGGCGTGACGTGATACTTCTCCGCCTCCTCCCAGAACAGTTTTTTCAGCTCGGCCAGCTTCTCGGGATGCTTGGCGGCCAGGTCGTTGGCCTCGGAGAAATCCTCGTCGATGTTGTAAAGCTCCCACTTGTCCTTGTCGGGGTCCCAGCCGCTGCCGGGAGCGAACTTGGCGAGCTGGGCGGGGTCGACCCGCCACGGGATCCGGTCCAGCCGGGCGCAGGCGATCCAGCCGTCCTTGTACATGGCCCGGTTGCCGAAGATCTCGAAATACTGCTGCGTGTGGCGGCTCTTGGCCTTGGCGTCGTCGAAGGTGTACAGGAAGCTCGTCCCGTGCATCGGCATCTGCTCGATCCCGTCCACCTTTTTCGGCGCGGGGATGCCGGCCGCCTCCAGGATGGTCGGGACCACGTCGATGCAGTGGGTGAACTGCGTCCGCAGGCCGCCCTTGTCCTTGATCCGTTTGGGCCAGCGGACGACCATCGGGTCGCGGGTGCCGCCGAAGTGCGAGGCCACCTGCTTGCCCCACTGGAACGGCGTGTTGCCCGCCCAGGCCCAGGCGCAGGCGAAGTGCGGCTGGTAGTTCGGCCCGCCCCAGGCCTCGATGCCGCCGTAGGCCTCGATCAGCTTGAGCTGCTGCTCGGCCGTCAAGTGGATGCCGTTCTGCATGGTGAGTCTCGTTGAACGAGCCGGTTTCCGTCCCCTCCATGCTGGAGCCGTTGTCGCCCCAGATGTAGAGGATCAGCGTGTTGTCGGCGATGCCCATGTCGTCGATCGACTGGATCGACCCGGCCGATCTCGTAGTCGCAGTTCTCCTGGAAGCCGGCGAAGACCTCCATCTGGCGGGCGTAGAGCTTCTTCTGGTCCGCCGGGAGCTGAGTCCCAGGCGGGGAACGCCGGGTCGCGGGGCGTGAGCTTGGCGTCGGCCGGGATCACGCCGAGCTTCTTCTGCCGGGCGAACGTCTCCTCGCGGAGCTTGTCCCAGCCCTGGTCGAACTTGCCCTTGTACTTGTCGGCCCACTCCTTGGGGACGTGGTGCGGGGCGTGGCTGGCGCCCGGGGCGTAGTAGATGAAGAACGGCCTGTCGGGAGACTGGGCTTTCTGATCGCGGATCCAGCTGATCGTCCGGTTCGCCATGTCCGTGGGGAAGTAGTAATCCTTGCCCTTGGGGACGCCGAGGCAGGTGTTGTTCTGCGTGATGACCGGGTCGTACTGGCCGGTCTCGCCGCCCAGGAAGCCCCAGAAGTAGTCGAACCCCAGACCGTTGGGCCAGCGGTCGAACGGCCCGGCCGGCCCCTGCTGGTTATCGGGCGTGAGGTGCCACTTGCCGAAAGCCGCGGTCGTGTAGCCGTTGCCCTGGAGGACCTTGCCGATGCCGGCGGCGCTTTTGGGCCAGGTGGCGTTATAGCCGGGCCAACCGCCGGCGAACTCCGCGATCGAGCCGAACCCGACGGCATGGTGATTTCGGCCGGAGAGCAGCGCGGCGCGCGTCGGCGAGCAGAGCGCCGTGACGTGGAACCGATTGTAGCGCAGGCCCTCCGCGGCCATGCCTCGTGAGGGTCGGCGTCTGGCAGGGGCCGCCGAACGTCGAGGGGTTGCCGAACCCGGCGTCGTCCACCAGAACGAGCAGCACGTTGGGTGCATCCTTGGGCGGCGTCACCGGCGCGGGAAGTCCGGCTTGGAGCCGACGAACGTCCGATTGGCGACGCCCTGGAAGCGCGGGTCTGGGATCGGAAGTTCGCTTCGGTCCTGGGCCGCGGCCGACGGCCCTTCTTGCGCTCGCAGCCGCGGCGGGGTTTTAACTGTCGCGGCCAGATAGCCGAGCGTGGCCCCGAGTGCGACGGCGATGAGTCCCGGGAATCTCCATCGATTCATGTTGTTACTCCTTCGGTCGATTGAGCCACGAGCTGCCAGGTCAAACACGTGCCTCGCTGTCCGCGGACTACCTCCCAAGCTGCGCCAGGGCGTCGCGCAGCGGAGCGCTGGAGATCTGAATCATCCCGCCGAACGGTCGATCCAGCTCCAGGAACAGGAAGACCGCGCTCGAAACCGCCAACGTGCAGACGAGTAACGTGATGAACACGACGGTATTCGGCGGGGCGAACAGACTGAAGCTGGCCAGAAGGAGCGTGATCCAGCAAAACAGGACCACGAGGAATGCAGTCGGAATGGAGCTGTTCTTCTGCGCGAACAGCAGCCAGCGCATCTGTGCAGAATCGGTGGCAATCCTCATGGCCTGGGCCTGGAACGCGCGCTGAGATTCATTCTTTGGCTCGAGTTCCTGGATTTTCTCAAAAAGCCCCTCATACTTACCTTCGGTCCTGGTCATTGCATGTGTGGGACTCGCTTCGCTATTTTCTTCGGGCCAGGTCTTCTGAAGCATGTCCTCCACGGAGGCACGGAGCATCTCGCGCGCGTCCTTCGACTCCGTTCCGTAGTGCGCCAACGCACGGTCCAGCATGATTATGTTCGCGGACAGCTGCGCCACTCCGTTCCTTTGCGTGTCAAACGAACTCTTCGCCGAGGCGACTAGCAGGCCGAGGACGAGGGCCGTCATGGTGCCGATGAGGCCCATGCCCAGCCGGACGAGGTCTTTGGTCTCCGCACTCAAATGCTTCTCCGAAAGCATGGGCGCAGGATCATGCCGAGGATGGCTCCTCCCAGACCGCACGCGAACACGATAGCGCTAATCGTCAGGGAACTCATTCCGCATCTCCGCGAAGGGTTCGGCTGCCGCACTCAGGAACAGCGAGATTTGGTAGTAGTACAATTTACCCCGTTACCTCGTAAATCCGAGCAGAAAATCGTCAACCGGCATTACTACCGACGCACCAATTGGCAACTCCGGATAAGCGAGCGCCGCTTGTGCGGCGCTCGCTTCGGGTCAGCTCACTACTGGCCGCGGTGTGACTTGATCGCCTCCTCGATCTTCTGCTTCACCGCCTCCATGTTGAAGCTCCCGCCCTTCTGCATCGGCGGGAACTCGACGAAGGATTGAGCGGCCTTCGCGACCTCCTGTTGCACGAAGACGTACCGCCAAAACTCGTTACCCCACCAGTTGTAAAAGGCGAGCGACCCACCCTTGCCGTCGGGCATACCCGTCCGCTCGAACGGGTCCAGGCGGAGATTGACCAGGATCGGGAAATCGACCTTCACCGTGGAGCCAAGCCAACCGTTGGGTTGATCGGTGAAGCGATACTTGTAGTCGTCGATCCGCACCGCACTCAGCGTCCCCTCCGTCATGTAGAAGATCTCATGGCGCTTCGACGGACCTTTGCCGGTGATCAGATCCATCTGGTTGTAGCCGTCCAGATGCACCTTGTACGAGAGATCGCCGACCTGCTTGCCCTTCTTGAATTCCTCCACAATGTCGGTGTTGCCGGCGGCCGCGACGAAGGTCGGGAACCAGTCCAGCCCGGAGACGATGCTGTTCTCCACCTTGCCCGCCGGTACCTTTCCCGGCCAGCGGAGGATGCAGGGCACGCGGAAGCCCCCTTCCAGCGCGGTGCCCTTGCCGCCGGCAAACGGCGTCTGGCCGCCGTCGGGCCAGGTGAAGTTCTCGGCCCCGTTGTCCGTCGAGAAGACGAGGATCGTATTCTCTTCGAGGCCGTTGTCCTTGAGGTACTTCATGACCGAGCCGACGATGTCATCCAGCTGCGCCATCCCGCCCTCGTAGACACTCCATCCGTTTTCCGGCGTCCGCTTGGACTGATATTTCTCCGAAAGGTGCGTGAAGACGTGCATCCGGGTCGGATTGAGCCACAAAAAGAACGGCTTGTCGTCCTTCTTCGCCTTATCGACGAACTTCAGGGCGTGGTCGAGGATCTCGTCATCCACGGTCTCCATCCGCTTGGGATAGAGCGGGCCGGCGTCCTCGATCTTCTGCTTGCCGACCTTCCCCCAGCGGGGCTGCTCGGTCTGGTCGTCCCTGTCGGCGGCCCAAGAGTGGAGCATGTTGCGCGGGCCTACCTTCTCCTTCAGAGCCGGCGGGTAGTTGCGGTGCGACGGGTCTTCCATCGCGTCGAGGTGATACAGGTATCCGAAGAACTCGTCGAAGCCGTGGAGCGTGGGCAGGAACTTGTTCAGGTCGCCCAGGTGATTCTTGCCGAACTGCCCGGTGGCATAGCCCATCGACTTGAGCACCGTGGCGATGGTGGGGGCCTGGTCCGGCATGCCCAACGTAGAGCCTGCCTGGCCGACGGTGGTCAGTCCGGTACGAATCGGCAGCTGGCCCGTGATGAAGTTGGCCCGGCCCGCCGTGCAGCTCGCCTCGGCATAGTAGTCGGTGAACAACATGCCTTGCGAGGCCAGCCTGTCCAGGTTCGGCGTCCGGCCGGACATCATGCCCCGGTGGTAGGCGCCGATGTTGAACCAGCCGACATCATCGCCCATGATGAAGAGGATGTTCGGCTTCTTGCCGTTCGTCTGGGCTTTCGCGGCAGCGGCCCCGGCTTTCGGGTCGGCGAAGGCGAGTAGCTGGCCTTTGCTCACGCCCTCCGGACAGCACGCCGGTCCTCCGCCGGCCGGAGCCGGCGTCGTCTTCTCGGCCGTGGATGATTCGGGAGGTGGAGCGGCCTCGGCCCTCTGGAAGGGGTTGAGTTTGCCCGATGCCGCGGCGTAGCCTATCACCGCACCGGCGACAAGCACGACGAGCATCTGGATCTTCGGGTTCCTCAGCATCTTGTGTCTCCTCATGCAGCAAGGAAGAATCCGGTCTGGCGTAACGAGCCAGACCAAGAGCCTCTGCTCTTCCGCGCCTCATCTCTTCCTGGGCGAGATCACGCAACCGAAGCCGACCTACGGGGTTTCCGCGGTCAAACCGATTTCCCGGCAGACCGCGCACGGCCAGGGCCAGCATGACCCACGACCAGCCCGCTAACAGCAGGTCGATGCCGACGAACAGCCCGATGACCCACAAGGCGGACTCGGGCCACTGCCGCCAGATCAGGATCCCCAGGATGAGCGTGACGACGCCGTTGAGGAAGACCCACCATCGGCCGTGGAAGCGTTCGCTCAGGGCGATGACGATGCGGAACAGCCCGCCGACCAGGAAACCGGCCGCCAGCATGAGCGTGAAGAAGGCGGCGGAGGAGAGCGGGTGTTGCACGAACAGGAAACCCAGGACCGCGTACAGGATGCCGGCCAAGAGGTGCATCCAGAAACCGCGCCAGCGTCGCGCCCAGATGGCGCTGGCGGCCTCCACGCCGCCGGCGATCAAGAGCAGCGTGCCCATCATCACGACCGTGGCCAGCGTGGCCAGGAACGTCGAACTCATGGCCACCAGACCCACGAGGATGAGTAAGATCCCCAGGATCAGCAGCCAGAACCAGTTCTTGCGCAAGCCTTCCCATTCCGCGCTCAACACATCCGCGGGTTCCGTTTGAGTAGCTAGAGACATGGCTTTTCCTTTCTCAAATGATCGCGGGTAAAATGGCCGGAACGTCCCCTACTCGCTCGACTTCGTCTTGCCCTTTGGGGGAGGAGTCCGCATATCGACCCGGATGGCGGTCCCGCTGCTGACATCGATCCGGCGCTTTTGCTCGACCGTCTTGCCGTCCTCCTTCCAGCGGGCCAGCAGGTCGTAATGGTATTTCTTGCCGGACTGCAGAGGCGGAGTGATGAAAAGGCGCTCGGCTCCTTTCTGGGTGGTCCGCTTTCCGTCGAAGAAAACCTCGGCGTCGGCGGGTACCAGGACCCGGATGCCCGCCTGCGTCGATAGGCCTGACGGACTGCTTGACCCCGAACCGGGCAGGCGCGGGTACACCGGCCAGTTCAAGGGGTTCTCGTTATAAGCCGTCCCCGACGGGTTCGGGGCGGCCGGATCTTCGAGCATGTCCCCACCGTCTCCCTCCAGGACCGAGGGGCCGAAGTTGAGCGTGACGCGTCCGCCGGCGCGGAACGTGATGTGTCGTTTCCGCACCACGGTCTGGATGCCCTCCGTCCAGGTCACCGACACGTCATAGCCATACTTGCGGCCGGGGGTGAGCGACGGCGTCTCGAAGCGCCGCGTGGTGCCAAGGAGGCGCATTTCGACGCCGTCGAACTGGACGACGGCATCGCCCGGCACGTTGAGAGTGATCTCCGCCCGCTCGCCGGCGGGCGCCGGGTCGGCTGCCCCGGCCGAGCCGGTTGCTATGCAAGCCGCGCCGAAGGACGTGGCCAGGACCAGGGACAGCATGGGGAGATCCAGGGCCGATTTCGCTTTCGTTCGTTGCCATGACATGGTGCATCCTCAGGAAGAAGTAGTGACGGTTCACGATGCCAACGCGCCCCTTCGTTACCTCCTCGGAGTGAAAGCTGTGTGAAGGATGATCGCGACTGTTGTGGTTAATAGGAGCCGTAGCGATAGGCGTACCGGCCCGTGTACGGGTTGTACGCCGCCCCCGCATAGCCGTATCGGTTCGTGTAAGGGTTGTAATACGTTCGGCCGGTCGCATATCGGCCGCTATAAGGGTTGTAACCGGCCTCGCGGTGGTAGGCGCCGCCCGTGTACGGGTTGTAGTAGGCACGCCCGGCCACGGTGCCGCCCGTATAGGGGTTGTGGTAATACGCCCCGCGGTAGACCCCGCCTCCGCGCCACCAGGCGTTCGCGCCGGAGGCGAAGGTCAGCCACGCCCCCGCCGTGATCAAGGCGATCTGTAAAATCCGGTGATTCATCGCTGCTCTCCTTTGCCAGAAGGAACGATCGAGGAGGCGTCCGGATACGAGGCCCGGACGCCTTGCCCTGGGAAGCGAGGACTATTCGGCCTTGGCTTTCGTCAGCGGGATCGTCGGTTTGCCCACCTGCGTGAGGTCGATGGTGCCGCGGAGCTTCAGTTCCGAGCCGATCTCCTTCTCCTTGTCGATCGTGTAGAAGTACAGGGTGTTGCTCTGGTTGTCGGTGACGATCAGGTTGTGCCCTTCGGTGTCGAGGACGGAGTAGCGCGGCCCCGAGGATGGCTCGGCCAAACGCTCCGCCCTCGCCGGCTGGTAACGAGCCAGGACGACCAGGGTGATAATCACCACGGCAGCCGCGAGCGCCATCGGCAGTCGCATCTTGTTCGTTCTCATAACGCCTCCTTAAAGTGGTTTAACCGGGACCGATTCATTACGCTTTAGCGTCCCCCTTCTCCGCGTCGCCGAAACGTCCGCCAGCGATCGAGCCACTCGCCGGCCGACAGGTTGACCGTGCCACCCCCTTCGTGGAGCTGCTGGCCGGCGAGCAACTCCGTCCAGAGGCAGAGCGCGTCCGGGTTGGCGTCGGATCGGGCCAACTCGCCCAGGTCGAGGAAGGCCAACTCGGTGCGGTTCCCGCCGACGACCGCGTGCTTGCCGTCCGGCGTCACAGCGATACTCATGGGCTGGCCTCTTAGCATGAGCGGAGGCGTGACTGGCTTGCCGGTGCGCCAGTCCCAGGCGCGGGCGGTCCCGTCGCTGCTCGCCGACAGCACCCAGCGCCCGTCCGGCGTGAAGGTCGCTGTCAGAGCCTCCTCGATGTGCTCGAACGCAGGGCAGGCCAGCCGTCCGGCCCTCCAGTCCCAGACGCGGACGGCGTGATCCCGACAGGCCGTCACGAGCAGGCGGCCGTCGGGGCTGAAGGCGGCCGAGAACACAAAGTCCGGATGCTCCGGCAGCTCGGCCAGGACGGCCCCCGTCGCCAGGTCGTGGACGCGCACGGAGTGGTCGGAGGCCAGCGCCATCGACCGGCCGTCGGGGAAGAACTGGAGGTCGTGGCACTTGTCCCGAAGGCGCAGCGGCGGGTAGTGGAGCCGGCCCGTGTCCGGCTCCCAGACCCTTGCGTCGTTCCCCATGCCCCAGGTCAGCAGGCTCTGGCCGTCGGGGCTGAAGCGAACCTTGCCGTTGATGAGCCAGTGGTCGGCCCGCTCAGCCTCGCGGGACTGCCAGCGAAGCACCTCGCCGCCAGAGCCGGAGTCGAACACGATCAGTTCTCCGTCGCCACAGAGCACGGCGAGACGAAGGCCGTCGGGGCGGTAGGCCAGGCTCCGCGGCTCGGAAGGGAGCGCCGCCTGCCAGCGCTTCTGCCCGCTCGTCCAGTCCCAGACCCGCACTTGCTGCCCCTCCGACGCCGGTTTGTCGCGAGCGTCAAGGGTGGTGACCGACCTTCCGTCGGGGGAGAAGGCCGCATCGACGACCGCACCTCCCGGCCGGAGGGACGGGCCTGCCGGTTCGCCGGTCGCAACGCGGTAGGCCCGCGTGCTCCGAAGTGCCCGGCTTGGGCCAAAGCTCACCCCGGTCGGGATTACGCAGCGCACCGTCTGGGCTGACCGCGGCGAACGAGTAATAGGGATCCAGCTCCACGCCAAGCATCGGCAGCCCCTCCTGAGGCAGCGTCCACAGGCGGATCAGGTCGATGTCCTGGGTGACCAAGGAGCGGCCGTCGGGCGCAAACCCGACGCGGTGGACGGTACGGTGCAGGTCGAGAGGCCGCGCCAGCGGTTCGCCGCCGGGAACGGCCCAGAGCCGGGCCGTGTTGTCGCTTGAGCCGGTCAGGAGCGTCTGGCCGTCGGGGCTGAAGGCCGCATCGAATACCGTGTTGTCGTGCTTCAGGGCTGGCCCGACGGGACGGCCCGTGGCGACCTCGAAGAACCGGACGACGCCGGGTATTTGAACGCCGAAGACGGCGAGATACCGCCCGTCGGGCCTGAGTCTGGCCGCGGCGATCCTCCCGGACAACTCGGGGGAGTCCAGCGTCCGGACCTCCGCCCCCGTCTCCACGTTGCGCCAGGTAAGCCCCCCCTTGCCGCTGTACGTGAGCAGGCCTCGGCCCCCGTCGATGAACAGCGGCGGCGAGAAGAACACGGGAAACCAAACGACGCCCCCGGTCTGGACGTGGGGAACGGGAAGCCAGAGTGGCTTTCCGTCCCCGCCGGGCACGGCGAAGAGACGGGCCATTTGGTCCCTACAGCCCGTCGCCAGGTAGCGGCCGTCGGGATGAAATGCCAGGGTTGTCACCGCCGCCGGGTGTACCAGTTCCGGGGTGGCGAACGTGCCCGTCTCGCAATCCCAGACCCGGGTGGAGTCGCCGCCGGCAATCGCCAGGTAGCGCCCGTCGGCGCTGTAGGTCAAGAGCCGGATGCGCCCGGAAACCGAATGCGGACCTTCTCCCCGCCGTCGGGGAAGCTGGCGATTGTCACATCGCCCTCGGTTCGGCCCACCGCCAGAGCGCGGCCATCGGGGCTCCAGGCTGCCGCCGGCACGTCCTTCAAGCCGCCGGGGAACAAGAGCGACTGCTCCGCGTCCAGATCCCAGAGCGTATGGCTGGCATCCCGTGTCTTGCCATTGATCACCGTCTTGGCGAGCAAGTAGTGCCCTCTCGGATGGAAGACGAGGCCGCCCGGCCAGGATTTATCCGCGGCGAAGGCGTGGATCGGCGCGAACGCCCGCCGGCCCCAGGTCCGGGCGCGGATCGTGTTGGCGCGCCGGCGGTCGGGATCACCCTGACCACGCCGGGCGGCGTTGGCGAACCACAAGGGCGCCCGTCCGTTCTCGCCCTGGTCGCCGGCCAGAAGGCCGCTGGTGGTGTACATGTCCACGAGGGTGGTTTCGGCTTGTTGCCGCGCTTCCGTCTCGGCGACGGCCTGCCGCTCGGCCTGCCGCCGCGCTTCGGCCTCATCGTCGCGGGCTGTCTCCATCGCCCGTTCCGCTGTCATAGCCCACACGGCCAGCAAGGTGCTGACCACGATGCCCACCACGAGGAGGGTTGCGATCACCGACGCCACGGCCAGGGCCGCGCGGTAGCGGCGGGCGAACTTGCGCAGCCGGTAGCCGGCCGACGGCGGGCACGCCTCCACCGGCTCGTCGTGCAGGTAACACTCCACGTCCCGCGCCAGGGTCGTTGGCCGTCTCGTAACGCCGCGTGCGGTCCTTCTCCAGGCACTTCATCACGATCCAGTCCAGCTCGCCGCGCACCTCCCGCGCCAGCCGGGCCGGCTCTGTCCGCCGCCGAGCAGACAGATCAGCTAATGACTCCCTCGATTGCGTCAGTCGCGTGCGAGGGCTTGGGCGGCTCATCCTCGCGGATCAACCGCACGATCTCCGAGTACGCCGCCGTCCGCAGCTTCTTGGAGTCCAGGGGCGTCGTCCCGGTCAGGAGTTCGTAGAGCAACACACCCAACGCATAGACATCCGCCCGCGTGTCGATGTCCAAGGCGCTCGAGTTCAGCCTGCTCCGGCGCCATGTACTCCAGCGTGCCGATCACTTGCCCGATCTCGGTGTACAGCGACTGGTCGGTCAGCCGCTGATGCAGCGCCTTGGCCACGCCGAAGTCGATCACCTTGGGCATCGGCTTGCCGTCCTGCACCGCCATCAGCACGTTGGCGGGCTTGATGTCGCGGTGGATGATGCCCTTCTGGTGCGGCGTGCTGGATGGCCTGGCAGACCGGCACGAACAGCTCCAGCCGCTCGCGCAGCGATAGGTGCAGCTCGTCGCAGTAGCGCGTGATGGGCACGCCCTTGACCAGCTCCATGACGAAGTAGGGCCGGCCACAGGGAGTTTGGCCGCCGTCGAAGACCTTGGCGATGTTGCGGTGGTCCATCAGGGCCAGGGCCTGGCGCTCGGCCTCGAAGCGACGGAGGATGCGGGCCGAGTCCATTCCCGGCTTGATGACCTTCAGGGCGACGCGGCGCTTGACAGGCTCGTGCTGTTCGGCGACCCAGACGACGCCCATGCCGCCCTCGCCCAGCTTCTGGACGAGCTTGTACGGCCCGATGCTGGCACCAACTCCCTCGCCCAGGGGTGACGGCTCGTCGCGCGTCCTCTCGAAGTCAATGTCCGCGGGTTCGCCGTCCAATCCGCCCGGCTCCGGGTCCACGGTTTCCCCAGGTGCGACGGCCGGCTGCTCGAGGAAGCTACCGGCGTCGGCGTGCAGCCGCAGCAGGCGTTCGATTCTCCGGCGCAGGTCCGCATCGCTGCCGCAGGCAGCGGACAGGTAGGCGGCCCGCTCGGCGGGATTGTCCTTCTGCAGGGCGGCGATGAAGAGATCGCGCTCGCTCATGACGCCACCCCGATTACCAGATGCAACACTGCTACCCCATCAATGCGTATTCGCGGAGCGAATCGCGCAGTTGCGCGACGATTTTTTCCGATTTTTCCCGGTCGTGGCGGAATTAGCCCTCGCCTTCTTCCAACTCGCCCAGCAGCCAGGCCCGCGCGTAGGCCCACCAAGCGTCGGCCGTGCGGGGCGAGATGCCCAGGGTCGCGGCGGCCTGAGGAATGCTCAGGCCGGCGAAGTAGCGTAACTTCACCAGCTCCGCCACCTGGGGTTCCGCCGCGGTCAGCCGGTCCAGTGCCTCGGACAGGGCCAGCAGGTCGTCGGACTCGGCGGCGGCATAAAACTGATCCGGATCGAGATCGTGACGCCGAAGGTTGCCGCCGCGTTTGGCGGCTTGCTTACGGCGGGCGTTGTCGATGAGAATGCGCCGCATCGCCTCGGCGGCGGCCGCGAAGAAGTGTCTGCGTCCGTGCCAGTGCTGCTCGGGATGGTCGCCGACCAGCCGGAGATAGGCTTCATGCACCAGAGCGGTGGGCTGAAGCGTCTGGCCGGGCGCCTCGTGGGCGAGCTGCTGGGCCGCCAACTTGCGCAGCTCGTCATAAACCAGGGCCAGGAGCTGCGCTGGAGTCTGTGGCTGGTCGGGCGGAACGCCATCAAGAAGAGAGGTGACGTTCGACATCGAACCGTCTCCGTTGCGAGCACGCCACTTGCCCCACCGCACACGAGTGGAGCTAGGCTGGCTTACGTCCGCCCAGGCGCCTCAGCGGCTCATCCGCTCTTAATAAGATCCAGCGCTACGGAAGAACACGAGCCCGATAACTACAGAAAGGCCCCGGCACGTCCTCGCTCGAAGACGCACCGGAATCAAGGACCCCTTGATTCAGACGCTCGGAAAGGCTGCCCGATTCACGGATTTGTACACTGGTCATTCCCGGTCGGGGAGCGCCAGAAACCTCACCATCTCACGGAGCGAATGTTATGGGGGAACAGCTCTTAAAGATAACCATCCGCTCCGGGAAAGCAAGCGACCGCGCGGACGGCTCATCAGATTTTTATTCTTCGATTGTCAGCTTGTTCACGCTCGGCGGTTCCGCCCGCAAAGACGCTAGCCGCCAGTGCCGGCGGTCACTCGCAGGCACTGGCGGCTAGGAAGGAGGGTGGCTACTCTCAGGCGGGATAGAGAGGAACTCGGTTAGGCGGGGGACTGCCTCCAGCGTCGCCAACCGTAACCGAGCAGGCTGAAGGCGCCCACCCCCAGGAGTGCCAGGGAAGAGGGTTCGGGAGTCGAAGCAGGCTGCGCGTTGACCTGGAAATCGAAGTTGCCAATCCCCCCGTTGGGGAACGGGATGTTGCCCATAGCGTTGGTCACGATCCCGTTGGGGGTGATGGGATTTCGCGGGACCTGGATGGTGTAGATCCAGTCCCCATTGGAGGAAACGTAGTCCGTGCCGGGGTAGGGACCGAACTGCGTGCCGTTGGGGGAGGTGAAGGTAAACTGACCCTCACTGTGACCCATCCCATCGACCTCGGCCGTGCCGTCGATGGCGTATCTCACGCCGCCGAGTACCTGGTTGCCGTGGAACGTGCCCGTCGGATCGCCGACCCACTGGGCCGTGCCGGTCTCCATCCAGCTCTGCGAGCCGAGCTGTCCGTCCGTCGTCCATAGGTATTTCCCCAGGACCGAGTTGTACGAGCCGGCGGAACTCAGGGAGAACGGTTGGCCCAGGTACGTCTGGCCGGGCAGCGACGCGAAGCTGAAACTACGCGTGACTGGATCGACCTGGGAAGAAAATTGCAGGGTCGTCGAGTTGTCCGGTCCGAAGACGGACCCCATGAACAACCCGGCATTGCCCTGCACGGCCATCATCGTCTCGGTCACCTCGAACATGCCCGCTCGAGCGGGCAGGGCGAAGAGGACCAACCCGACGATGGCCGCCGGTACCACAACAAACTTTGCCATGCGATGCTCCTTTCTGCATCGGGACGCCGGAAAGATCGTGACGGGAACCTCTCGACCGGGACGGATGCCGGTTTTTCGACCCGTCGCCCCGTCCTCGTCACCTGGAGATGCGTAAAAAAGGGCGCCCGGGGACCACCGCGCATTGTGTTTTTCAACATTTTTTTCAGGGACAAACCGTGCGGGAAAAAGATGGCTTTGGCCAATCGAGATGGGTAGACTCTGCGAAGAGGCAATCCCGAGAACGCCCCTGATCTCTTCACGGAGCCACCGACGGATTGTCTGCCGAGGGGTCGTGGTATCGGTGGCGCCAGGGAGCGACGGGGATGTCCGCGCCCCAACCGGATGTGACCACGCTACTTTGCCTCGCCGGCGACGGCGACCGTCGCGCCCAGGAAGAACTGTTCCGCCTGGTCGAAGCGGAATTGCGCCGGCGGGCCAAAGCCTTTCTGCGCCACGAACGGCCAGGACATGACCTGCAAACGACTCTGCTGGTGGACGACGCCTTCGTCCAGCTCATCGGCAGCAAGAACGTGACCTGGGAGAATCGCTCGCACTTCTACGCCTTCGCGGCGACGGTCATGCGTCAGATGCTAGTGGACGACGTGCGCCAGCGGGCAGCGGCCAAGCGCGGCGGCGGCGAGTCTCCCGCCTCGATCGACCGCATCCCGCAGCCGGCCGAACGGGACCGTTCCGACCCGCTGGCCACGCTGGCCCTCAACGAGGCGCTCACGCGGATGGGGGAACACCACCCCGAGTTGGTCCAGATCGTCGAGCTGCATCACTTCACCGGCTGGGACCTCAAGCAGATCGCCCAGGACATCCTGGGCGTTCCCTACAGCACGGTCAAACGGCGCTGGCAGCGTGCCCTGGCCCTGCTGCACCGCGAGATGAGTTGACCGAATCGGGCCCGACCAAGTGAGGAGGCCCCCATGACACCCGAGTTACGCCGACGTGCCGAACAGGTGTTCGACGAAGCCCTGAGCGTGGAGTTGAGCCGGCGCTCCGCCTTCCTGGATGCCGCCTGCACGGACGACCCGCCGGGCGTCCGCACGGAGGTGGAATCGCTCCTGGCTCATTACGAGCAAGCCGCGGCGGCGGGTTTGCTCCACGAGCCGATGCGGAAGGGCGTCTATGGACTCGATTCGCCCGCGGTCGGTGAGCCGACCTCCAAGGAGTCGCCGCACGTCCCGCCCGGCTATGAGTTCCTGGGCGAACTGGGTCGGGGCGGCATGGGGGTCGTCTACAAGGTGAGGCAGACCAGTCTGAACCGCCTGCTGGCCCTCAAGATGATCCGGGCGGGGTCGCTGGCGCATCCGGAGGAGTTGGCCCGTTTCCGCGCCGAGGCCGAGGCTGTCGCCCGCTTCCAGCACGCCAATTTGGTGCAGATCTACGAGGTGGGTCAGGAACAGGGACGGGCCTACTGCACCCTGGAATACGTCGGAGGGGGCAGCCTGGCCCAGAAGCTGTCCGGCAAACCGCTGCCGGTACGGGAGGCGGCCGCGCTGGCGGAGACGCTAGCCCGCGCTGTGCATTACGCCCACGGGCACGGCATCCTTCATCGCGACCTGAAGCCCAGTAACGTCCTGTTGACGACCGAAGGCGTGCCCAAGATCACCGACTTCGGCCTCGCCAAACGTCTCGACCTGGACCAGGGGTTGACCGAAACGGGTCGGGGCATGGGCACGCCCAGCTACATGGCCCCCGAGCAGGCCCAGGGCAAAAAGAACGTCGGTGTCGCCGCCGACATCTACTCCCTCGGCGCCATCCTCTACGAGATGCTCTCGGGCCGGCCGCCGTTCGTGGGCGTGACCCCTTACGAGATCATCGAACAGGTGAAAAACCACGATCCGCTGCCGTTCCTCCGCCTGCGCATCCGTGTGCCGCGCGATCTGGAGACCATCTGCCGCAAGTGCCTGCAAAAAGACCCGGCCCGGCGCTACGCTTCCGCCGAGGAGTTGGCCGACGACTTGTATCGCTACCAGGCCGGGGAGCCGATCCGGGCCAGGCCGGTCGGCCGCATCGCACGCCTGGGGCGCTGGTGCCGGCGCAAGCCAGTGGTCGCCGGCCTGATCGCGGCGCTTGTGCTGGTGTTCGCCGGGGGAGTCACGGCGGCGACGCGGGAGTGGATACGGGCCGAGAAGGGATGGGCCAAGGCCGAGGCCGAATTTTTGGACCACCACCAATCCGTGGAGTCGTTTTACCAATTGGCCACCGAAGACGACCGCCTGTTCGAGCCGGCTTCCCAACCCCTGGCGAAAAAGTGGCGCGAGGCCGCGCTGACCTACTTCCGTCGCTTCCTGGAGCAGCGAGGCGCAGATCCCCGTTTGCAAGCCGAGATCGCCCAGGCCCATTTGCGCATTGCGCAAATGACCGATGCCCTCGGCTCCAAGGCGGACGCCCTGGCGGAGTATGAGCAAGCAGCGCTTCAGTTCGAGAAGCTCTGCGCCGACAACCCCACCGAGGCGAAGTATCAATTCGAGTTGGCCCTCACTTATCAGAACCGGGGCATCCTCCAGGGTGAGACCAAGGATCGGCAAAAAGCGCTCGCTTCTCTCGACCAGGCACGGCAGCTCTTTCAGGGATTGGCCCAGAACAGTCGCGACGATACCGAGGCGCGGCACAGCCTTTCCGAGACGCTCCTCAACACGGCCCGGGTTCAACTGTGGTGCCGGCGATTGCCGGAAGCTCTCGATTGGACCCGGCAGGCGGTCGTCATCCTGGAAAATCTAACCGATGCCCACCGCGACTCGGTCCCCTTCCGCTTTGAGTTGGCCAACGGCTACTCGCAACTCGGCACGCTTTATCACACGCTGAAGCAACCCGAAGCCCTCAAGTGCTACCAAAAGGCTGCTGGAACTTCTGGACGGACTCGTCGTCTCGAATCGGGAACGCCAACGGTTTCCATCGGCAAGGGCCAGGGTCCATTATGGAATGGGGCTTGTGCTGGCCCAGTCCGGCCAGACGTTGAAAGCCGTGACCCTCTTGCGTGAAGCCGTGAGCACGCAGGAGAAGCTCGCGAATTCCTACCCCGACTGGACCGACTTCCAACGGGATCTCGGCTGAAAGTTACGTGGCCGTTGGCGACCTGCTCAATGACCTCGAGCTGGTTCTGAAAGCACGCAAGATAGCGTCCCAACTGGTCAAAGATCATCCGGGGATCCTTGAATACCAACTCCTCCTCGCTCGCGGCTGCTACCACACCGCTCGTTTGCAACGGAAGAAAGATCCACAAGCAGCCCTTCAGTCGTTTGAACAGGCTAAAGAGTTCCTCGAACCGTTGGACGCCTTGGATGTGTTTCACCTGGAAATTCTCACCGCCTGCTACGTGGAACTGAGCGGCATGTTGGCCGAACCTTCGTCCCCTGAGGCGATCGTCTCCCTGCTGCGGAAAGCTCAGACCGCTCTCAAGGAGTTGTTGACTCTCGATCCTTCCAATGTGAAATACCACAGCGGGTTAAGTGATACGTTTATCTTCCTGGGGCGGACGTATGAGAAGTTCGGCCGATCCGAGGACGCCTTAACGGCTTATCGGGGTGCCATCGAACCCCGCCGGGCGGCTCTCAACCTTTGTCGTCCCGACTCAGACCAATGGAAGAACCATCGGAAAATTCTTAGCGAGTACCTCGTCGCCCTGGCCAAGGCCCAGCGCGACCGCCGTCAACTCGACGAGTCCGTGGCCACCTGCCTGGAGCGAAAAAAGCTCTGGCCCCGCGACGCCGCGGAGTTGTACCGAACGGCCCGACTCATCGCCCTCTGTGTCCCGCTATCAGACTCGGGAGAGAGCGGCCGCTACGCCGCCCAGGCCGTGGCCGTGCTCGCCGAGGCGATCGACAGCGGGTATCCGGACGTGCAACAGATGGAGCAGGCCCCAGTATGGAAACCACTCCACGCGCGTGAGGATTTTCAAAAACAGCTGGACCGGATGAGGCAGAATCAGAAACCGAAAAACTAGCTGCGCTCACGGTCCCGGAATGGCCGACGCCGCTCGCCGCCGGCGCCGCGTCTGGATGAACGAATTGACGCACAGACCGACGAAGACGGCGCATAGCAGCGTCATCAGTACCAGGCTCGTGCCGCCGACCCCTTCGAGTTTGCCTTTGGTGATCAGCGACAAGACGAGCCGGCCGACGGCTGCCAGGAAGCCGAGCAATCCGATCATGGCCGCGCCGTGCATGGCGTGCTTGAGCCAGCTTTCCTTGAAGGCGAACAGACCTAACAGAACCAGGGCCGCTCCGACGAAAGCGGGGATCAGGGCGGTGTTACTGAGTTGCTCCGGCGCGGCCAATCCCAACGGCTCCCACAGTCCCAGGGAACCGCCGAACCGGCCCCAGATTCCCAGGATGATCAGCAAGGCGCCAAACACGACCGATACAGCGGGCACGGACCAAATCCTCCCGATCTCGGAGCGGATGCGTTTGCCAAAGAGGCGCGAACACCCGATCTCGGCGTCATTGTAGACCCGGTTCATAGGCCCGGCTAGCCACGGGCGCGGGCGGCTTTCGGCCGCCTTGCATCCGGGTTGGCGACATGGTAAAGTCCCTCTGTGCGGTCGTTCGCGGCCGTGCAAACCTCTGCGGTGTTCGTGAAACGGCGTGCTTTTGACGAACCGATGGAGTACCCGCTGGGAGCCAATAGGGAGGCCGGGGCTTGCAAGCCCACCGTCCGTAGTGGGATCCAAAAACCGGCCCTGAGGCGCCCCCTGGTCGATGCGGGTTCTCAAAAGCGCCGACACGGCACAGGCGGAGGTTTTTGTTTGCGCCTCGCCGCGCCAAGGAAGAAGCTCAGACAAAAAACTTGTGAAGTTTTTTTCCGACACTCCTTCCTCCGCGCTGGCAGGCGGACAAGTGCGTTCTCGTTCTAATTGCTTTCATGCAGAAAAGTTGCGACAGGAGGTATCGAGAATCATATCAAAAATCATTGATACATGAGAAGGTGAGGAAAGCACGAGGTCGAGCGGAGGGATGTCGCTGGCCATTGCCCCACAAAGGCTTCCGCGCAGACCCCTCGGGTCGAGAAGTCTTGCATTAGTTTTAGGATTGACTCGATCGGCTGAGCGGTTAAAGTTGCCATGCATGGACGTTGCTTTCGGTTTTGCCTCGCCGGTCTGGACGGCTGGCGAACGGGTTCATAGAGAGAAGCAGACCGGGATTCGTTAGCACCGTCCCCGACAACTAGGAACTTTCAGGGCGGTTTCGCCTCGCCGTCGTGCGAGGGCTGTTACTTCAGGAGGAGAGATGGTTTGGGAGGCTCACCTGTCAGTCAACCAGCGCGGACGGAGAACAGCAACCAGGGAGATGCCCAACCCAAGAAGGACATGGGGTGACAGAAGCATCCTCTTCGAGAAGCCGCCCGGCTCGATTCTTACTGAACTGACTCGACCAATCGCCTGACAACCCCTTCGGACGCAGGCTCGGACTGTGCGCCGACCGGGGGAGCGACCAGACTTCAGCATTCCGACAGCACCCACCCGGGCCAAGGATGGCCCGCCATAAGCGACCAGGGATGGAATTCGGGGTCGAGGGGAGGAATCGGGCTTTATGCCCCTCCTCGCAAGCGGTGCTGTTGGGTGCTGAAGTTTTCGCACAGACGGGGGTGATGGACCGAACGTCTCGCCCCTTCTGTTCCGGAAAGGCCCGCAGGACGATCGAGGCCGAGGCCGGCCGCCTGAGGATGAGGGCGGCCGGCCTTTTTTCACATCTGCCCATCCCCGAACGCTTGTGCTACCGTTACACTATCGCCTATCGGTCCCGAGCGGGCCGAGCGGCCCAGACGATCGTGGACAGCCGAGGACGTAGCCCATGTTGACCCCCGCCTGCACCGACACCCAAGCCGTTCTGGAAGAGCTGCTGGCCCAGCGCATCCTGGTGCTCGACGGCTCGATGGGCGCGTTCATCTACGCCCGCGGCCCACAGGAGGAGGATTATCGCGGCAAGCGCTTCCGCAACCACCCCAAGCTGCTCAAGAACTGCACCGAGGCGCTGGTGCTGACGCAGCCGGACCTGATCGAGCGAGATCCACCGCGCCTACCTCGACGCCGGCGCCGACATCATCGAAACCTGCACCTTCAACGCCACGCCGCTGGCGCTGACGGAGTTCGGCTTGCAGGACCACGTCGCCGAGATCAACCGCAAGGCCGCCGAGATCGCCCGCCGCGCCGCCGACGACTTCACCCGCCGCGACCCGGATCGGCCGCGCTTCGTCGCCGGCAGCATCGGGCCGACCAACAAGACGCTCTACATCGAGCCGGGCCACGAACCGCCCGGACACGCCGCTCCTATTCCTTCGACGACTTCGTGGCGAGCTACACCGCCCAGATCGAGGCGCTGGTCGCCGGCGGCGTCGATCTGCTGGCGGTCGAAACCGGCAACGACA
Organism: uncultured Planctomycetota bacterium; assembly: GCA_963767535.1. GTDB lineage: Bacteria > Planctomycetota > Planctomycetia > Gemmatales > Gemmataceae > JAJPHU01. The sequence continues at coordinate 740,917 of CAVYEC010000002.1, read as the reverse complement.
TCCTCGTTCTCAAGGCGGGCCTGTTCGCGCATCGACAAGTATTTCGCCGAGCACAACGTCCGCCTGCCGACGATCGTTTCGGGCACGATCTACGATAACGGCCGCACGCTGCTGGCCCAGACGCCGGAAGCGTTCTACGTCTCGGTGTCGCATTTCGACGCCCTGGCGGTCGGCTTCAACTGCGGCGTCGGCGTCGATCTGCTCCGCGGCCCGGTCGAAAGCCTCGCCGCCGTTTCGCGCAAGCCGATCGCGGTCTACCCCAACGCCGGCCTGCCCGACGGCATGGGCGGCTTCACCGGCGACCGCGACCGCACGGCGGCACTTCTCGGCGAGTTCGCCCGCAACGGCTGGGTCAACATCGTCGGCGGCTGCTGCGGCACGACGCCGGAATGGATCGCCGCCATCGGCCGCGCCGTCGAGGGCGTCGCCCCGCGGAGAGTGCCCGAACCGTCCGCGCTGGTCGTACTACTGCGGCAACGAGGTGCTGGTGGTCCGGCCGGAGACGAATTTCGTCATGATCGGCGAGCGCTGCAACATCACCGGCTCGCTCAAGTTCAAGCGCCTCATCAAGGAGGGCAACTTCGACGCGGCCATCGCAGGTGGCGCGCGAGCAGGTGCAGAACGGCGCCAACATCCTCGACGTCAACATGGACGCCGACCTGATCGACGGCGAGGAGGCGATGACGCGCTTCCTGCGTCTGCTGGCCAACGAGCCGGACCTGGCCAGCGTTCCGCTCATGATCGACAGCTCCAAGTGGTCGGTCATCGAGGCCGGCCTGAAATGCGTGCAGGGCAAGGGCGATCGTCAACTCGATCAGCCTCAAGGAGGGCGAGGAGAAGTTTCTCGAACAGGCCCGCCTCGTCCGGCGCTACGGGGCGGCCGTGGTCGTGATGGCGTTCGACGAACAAGGGCAAGCCGTCACCGCGGATCGCAAGGTCGCGATCAGCGCCTGCGCCTATCGCTTGTTGACCGAGGAAGTCGGCTTCGATCCCGGCGACATCATCTTCGACACGAACATCCTGACCGTCGGCACCGGGCATGGAGGAGCACAACAACTACGCGGTCGAGTTCTTCGAGGCGGTGCGCGCAACTGAAACGGCTGTTCCCAGAGGCCAAAACATCGGGCGGCGTCAGCAACGTCTCCTTCGCCTTCCGCGGCAAGGAAAACGAGGTGGTGCGCGAGGCGATGAACTCGGCGTTCCTCTACCACGCCATCCGCGCCGGCCTGGACATGGGCATCGTCAACGCCGGCCAGCTCCAGGTCTACGAGGAGATCCCGCGCGACCTGCGCGAGCATGTCGAGGACGTGCTGCTCAACCGCCGGCCCGACGCCACGGAGCGTCTCGTCGAGTTCGCCAAGACGCTGACGTTTAGCCGCGACCCGAAGGGGAGGCTTCGGCCAACGCCTGGCGCGAGCAGCCGGTCCAAGAGCGGCTCAAGCACGCCCTGATCCACGGCATCGTCGATCACATCGACGCCGACGTGGAGGAGTGCCGTCATCTGTACGAGCCGGCCGCTGGAGGTGATCGAGGGGCCGCTGATGGACGGCATGAACGTCGTCGGCGACCTGTTCGGGGCCGGCAAGATGTTTCTGCCGCAGGTGGTCAAAAGCGCCCGCGTCATGAAGAAGGCCGTCGCCTATCTGCTGCCGTTCATGGAGGAGGAGCGCCTTCGTTCGGGGGCCGAACGCAAGGCACGCGGCAAGATCCTGATGGCCACGGTCAAGGGCGATGTCCACGACATCGGCAAGAACATCGTCGGCGTCGTGCTCGGCTGCAACGATTACGAGGTCATCGACCTCGGCGTCATGGTGCCGTGCGAGACGATCTTGCAGAAGGCGCGCGAACACGACGTGGACATGATCGGCCTGTCCGGCCTCATCACGCCTTCGCTGGACGAGATGGTCCACGTCGCCCGGGAGATGGAGCGCGAGGGGTTCGAGTTGCCGCTGCTCATCGGCGGGGCGACGACCAGCGCCAAGCACACGGCGGTCAAGATCGCACCCGCGTATCACGAGACGGTCATCCACGTCAAGGACGCCTCGCGCAGCGTCGGCGTCGTCGAGCGGCTGACGCGGCCGGAGGAGAAGCAGCGCCTCGACGAGACGAACCGGCAGATGCAGGCGAAGGAGCGCGAGAGTTTCGCCCGCCGCCGGCAGCGCAAGCTGGTCCCCTACGCCGAGGCGTGCCAGCGGCGTTTCCGCATCGACTGGGACAAATCGACCGTCGCCGCTCCGTCGTTCCTTGGCGTCCGCGTGCTGCGCGATTTCCCGCTCGCGGAGATCGTGCCGTACATCGACTGGTCGCCGTTCTTCATGGCGTGGGAGTTGAGCGGCAAGTATCCGCAAATCCTCTCCGACAGCAAGGTCGGCGCCGAGGCGCGCAAGCTTTTCGACGAGGCCAAACACCTGCTCGACCAGATCATCGCGGACAAGTCTTTGTCGGCCAGTGCCGTCTACGGTTTCTGGCCGGCCAACAGTGCCGAAGACGACATCGTGGTGTTCGCGGATGAGGGTCGAAAACGAGAGTTGGTGCGTCTGCCGATGCTCCGTCAGCAATGGGAGCGCGAGGGCCAGACCGCATTCCGCAGCCTCGCCGATTATCTGTCTCCGGTCGAGAGCGGCCGGCCCGATTATCTCGGTGCGTTCGCGGTCACGGCCGGCATCGGCGCCGAGGAGTTGGCGGCGCGTTTCGAGGCGCGGCAGGACCCGTACAACGCGATCATGGTCAAGGCGCTGGCCGACCGACTGGCCGAGGCGTTCGCCGAACTCTTGCACGAGCGCGCCCGCCGCGATTGGGGCTACGGCCGCGAGGAGCGTCTGAGCAAAGAACAGCTCATCGCCGAGGAATATCGCGGCATCCGCCCGGCGGCCGGCTATCCGTCCTGTCCCGACCACACCGAAAAGGCGAAGCTGTGGACGCTCCTGGATGCGGAGCAAGCAACGGGGATACGCCTGACGGAAAGTTTCGCCATGACGCCGGCCGCGTCGGTCAGCGGCCTGTATTTCGCGCATCCAGAGGCGACGTATTTCGCCGTCGATCTGATCACGCGCGATCAGGTCGAGAGCTACGCGGCTCGCAGAGGGATGAACCGCGCCGAGGTCGAGCGCTGGCTGGCGTCGAACCTGGCGTATGAGGTTGGGTGATTCGGCCTCTGTCCTTGCCTCAAAGCGCGGCAAAAGATGAAAGCGTCGTGGGCACTCCGGAGTCTGCTCCCCGGACGGCGACGTTGCCACTTTGCCAAATCGTGGAAGCGGTTGGCAAAGTGGCAATCACTGAAAAATACGGGAAATAATGTGGTTTTCGGAGCGAGTTTGCCACTTTGCCAACAGGCTCGGACCCTCAAGTTTGGGAAGCTGTGTTCCCTCGAATGTTTCCCTGAAACGCCTATCTCCGAGGCAAGGTCTGCCTCGATAACGGTCGTGCCACGGTCGGCGGCACTGTTACGGCAACTTCGGCCGACACCTTGAACGGAGAGAACGAATCCCGAAACCGCGAGCGGATCCTGGCGATGAACGAAGTCACTCGCATCCTGGCCGCCATCGAGCGGGGCGAAGCACACGCCGTCGAGCAGTTTTTGCCGTTGGTCTACGACGAGCTGCGCCGGCTGGCGGCGGCGCAGATGGCCCGCGAGAAGCCGGGGCAGACGCTCGACGCCACGGCGCTCGTTCACGAAGCGTATCTGCGTCTGGTCGGCGATCAGCACTTCGAGAACCGCCGTCATTTTTTCGCCGCGGCCGCCGAGGCCATGCGACGAATCCTGGTCGAAAACGCCCGGCGCAAGCAGCGCGACAAGCACGGCGGCCGTTTGGTGCGCCGACCCGTCGATGAAATCGACGTGGCCGCGTCGGACTCGTCAGAGGAACTGCTCGCCCTGGAGGAAGCGCTCCAGAAGCTGACGGCGGCCGACGCGACCGCCGCGCAGCTCGTCGGTCTGCGCTTCTTCGCCGGACTGACGATTCCGCAAGCGGCTGAGCTGATGAACCTCTCGCCGCGAACGGCCGACCGGCTTTGGGCCTACGCCCGCGCCTTTCTGCACGATCAGATATATTCCGAAAAATAAACCACGATTTGGCGTGTTGACCGATCCTTCGGCGCATGGAACGATAGAGGGCCTCCCGTGCGAGAGCGGGGCCTTCTTTACTCCCTCCCCCCTTGTGGGGGAGGGTAGGGGTGGGGGGTAGGCGGCTCACCCCCCACCCCTACCCTCCCCCACAAGGGGGGAGGGAGAAAGAAACGGATAGCATTAGCGCCCCCATGCGCGAGGTCGAATATGAACGAGCGTTCCATCTTCATCCAGGCGCTGGAAAAAACAAACGCCGCGGAAAGGGCTTCCTACCTGGAGGCGGTCTGTCGGGAAGACGATGCCATGCGCCGCCGGGTCGAGAAGCTGCTGGCAGCCCACGAAGCGGCCGGCGGCATCCTCGATCACCCCGCTATACCGGACGAAGCGACCGGACCCTTCTCGCCCCTCACCGAACGGCCCGGCACGGTCATCGGACCTTACAAACTGTTGCAGCAGATCGGCGAGGGCGGCTTCGGCGTCGTCTACATGGCCGAGCAGGAAAAGCCGATCCGCCGTATGGTCGCCCTGAAGATCATCAAGCCGGGCATGGACACCGCCCAGGTCATCGCCCGCTTCGAGTCGGAACGGCAGGCGTTGGCCCTCATGGATCACCCCAACATCGCCAAGGTGCTGGACGCCGGCGCGCACCGAGTCGGGCCGACCCTACTTCGTCATGGAACTGGTCAAGGGCGTCCCCGTCACCGAGTTTTGCGACAAAAACCACCTGCCGCCCGAAGCCCGGCTGAAACTGTTTATTGACGTTTGCCACGCCATCCAGCACGCCCACCACAAGGGGGTCATCCACCGCGACATCAAGCCGTCGAACGTGATGGTCACGCTGCATGACGGCGTGCCGGTGGTCAAGGTGATCGACTTCGGCGTGGCCAAGGCGACCGGACAAAAGCTGACCGAGCGGACACTGTTTACCGCCTACGGGCAGATGATCGGCTCGCCCGCTGTACATGAGTCCCGAGCAGGCGGAGATGAGCGGCCTGGACATCGACACGCGTAGCGATGTGTATTCGCTGGGCGTGTTGCTCTACGAGTTCTTGACCGGCACGACGCCGCTGGAGAGCAAGCGTCTGCGCGAGGCGAGCTACGCCGAGATGCAGCGATTGATCCGCGAGGAGGAAGCGCCGCGGCCGAGCAACCGGCTGTCGTCCCTGGGCGACTCGGCCACCGTGCTGGCGGGCAACCGCGGCCTGGACGTCAAACGCCTGGTTCGGCTGCTGGCGAGCGACCTCGATTGGGTCGTGATGAAGGCGCTGGAGAAGGACCGCCGCCGCCGTTACGACACGCCGGGACATCTCGCCGAGGACATCGAGCGCTACCTGCGCCGCGAGCCGATCCTCGCCCGGCCGCCGTCGGCGCTGTACAAGCTGAGCAAATTCTTCCGGCGAAACGTAGTGGCAACGGTGCTATTCGTGGCCGTCATGGCGATTCCCCAGTTTGCGCTGTACACGTTCTTTACCCAGGCCGTCAGACACGATTGGCTGGGGATGGGGATACCGGATACTGCGTTCAGGGATGCGAATGAGGGGTGGAAGCAGGCGCTGGCCGACGCGGCAGCCCAGACAAAAGCCAAGGAAGCGGCCGAGGCGCGCGAGGCCGAGACGCGCTCGCTGCTCGACTTCTCGCTCCGGCGCTTCCGGCAAACCAACGATGTCGCAGGTTGCCGGACGGCGGCCGAGATGTGGGAAAAGCTCAACCGCGCGGACGCCGAAAGCCTGTACACCGCCGCACGCATGCGCGCCGTTACCGCGGCCGTGATCCGCGCCAGCGACCCAGCGCCGCAGGGAGCCAAGCAAACCGACGCCGAGGCCGACCGAGCCATGGCCTGGCTCAAGCGAGCCGTCGCCGCCGGATACAAGGACGCCGCACATATCGAGACGGACCCGTTGCTCGACGCCCTGCGCGACCGGCAGGATTTCAAGAAACTGGTGGCGGAGCTACAGACCGACCAGGCGGTGAAGAAACACGAGCCGTGAGCAAGTGGCGCGGAACGAAGTGCAACGGTTCTCGTGCCGCTCGGCTCGCGGCACCAACCGCGTGCCGTCGGGGCCGCTTGAGACCGTCGCCATGCAAGTAGGCGAACAGGTCGCACAGTTCCTGATCGCTCAGCGGGACGATTGGTTGATTCCGTGAGGCAGTGCATGGCTACTGACCACTTTTTCTGGCCATTTAAGCAAAATGTAACCCCGCCGAGAAAAGCCTCCTAGCACTGGCAGACGCCGAATCGGGCGTATGAGGTCAAGGGATCGCTCCTCTGCCACTCCCCCGGAGACGGCCAAGTCTATCTGGCACGGGCCGCAGGTGACAATCCGAACTTGTTGAAGAGGTCATACCTCGGCCACCTTCTCAGCCGACTTACGCGATCCGCCTCGATATGGATCTTTTCGTCGATGAGATCGGTTAATGTCTGTCCTCCCGGCCCATGCCATGTGTTAAACAACACAGCCCAATTGAGACCGTCGAAGCGACGCACGAGCAGCGTCGAGCTTCCCCACAACGCACCGGTGTGCCAGGCGTTGCCTCGTTGCGCATCCCTCATTTTCACGCTCCAGCCGCAGCCGTAAAACACCTCCTTCGGTTTGCCGTCCGCTTCAAACCCCCCCGGCCCCGCGGGCCGGCCGTACATGACCTGAAAACCGGCCGGCGACAAAAACGGACAGCGCCGCGTGTCGTCCAACGCGGCGGCGAAACAGACCAGATCGATGGCCGATCCGATCCAGCCGCCGTGTGCATCCATCGCTTCGAGGCAGAAGCTGCCATAGGGCGTGGGAACCTGCTTGCCGATCTGGTCCCCCATGGCGGCGGGAGCCATGCCGTTCTTTTCGTCGTAATAATGCACTTCCTTGGGCGCCGTCGTCAACGACTTGCCGAGCTTCATCTGCTTGATTCCGATCGGGAGCAGGATTTCTTTACGGACATAGTCTTCATACGATTGTCCGCTCACTTGCCGGATCACCTCCCCCAACAGGCAGTAACCGCAATTAGAATAGGCGTGACGACTGCCGGGGTCGAAATCAAGTGGCTTGCCGAACATGTAACGGATGATGTGTTCCTGGTTGGCAGGCGGCGGCACCTTCAGGGCCTTGGCGATGTCGATCGACCGGAGCATCGGGTCAAAGGACTTTTTGCTGTCCCAGCCCGCGGTGTGTTGTAGTAACTGCAAGATCGTCACCTGCCTCAGGCGCGGATCGACTTTGGCATTCTTCTCCGAGGATGGAGCAACTTGGACGATGTCCGTGACTTTGTCGGTCAGTTGAAGATTGCCTCGATCGACGAGATGCAGGATGGCGACGGCTGTGATCGGCTTAGTGAGGCTGGCAATGCGAAAAAGCGCGTCCGGTTCGACGGGGGTTTTCTTGTGCCTGTCGGCGAAGCCGAATCCGCGAGCGTAAACCAGGCGCTGGTTAAGGGTAACGGCGAGGGCAGCACCGGGCACCTGTTGCTCCTTGAGGAAGGAGGTCATCAGCGTGTCGAAGCCGGCCAGATAGGGGTTGTTTTGGCCGGTTATCGGTAGGGAAGTGCTTTTTTCTTGCTGCCGAGCGAACGCCGCCGTGGAAGTCTCGCGAAGCGCGACGCCGGCGCAGAAGGGTGCGCCACAGGAACTCACGACGCGAGGACCGGAGCGCGGGGGGACGAGTTGCAGCGTCATTCATGGGAACCACCCTTGTGGATGAGGCGTTAACCTTCTTTTCCATAAGTGGCCAATAGTACCGTTGTCGTCTGAGCGTCAGCAAGAAAAAATCGCTTTAAGGACAGAGTAAATGGAAAAAAACTGAGCGGCCCCTGAGGATCGCCCGCTCAGCGAGTTTTCTCTGTCAGTCCTTAAGACCGTCGCCATGCAAGTAGGCGAACAAATCGCACAATTCCTGATCGCTGAATGGGTCGAGGATTTTCTCCGGCATCAGCGACACCGGCGACGGAGTCATTTGCTCGATCTTGGTCGCGGGCGACGACCGTGCGTTCGTTCTTGGCGTCCACCAGCGTCACGGCCCCCGGCGTGCTTTCGACCACGAGGCCGGTCAGCGACCGCCCGTCCTTCGTCTCGACGTTGAACGCCAGATACTCCGGCCGGATGACGGCGCTGGGATCGACGATCTGCGACATCAGCTAATCGCGGTTCTTGCGGTCGGCGCCGGTCAGGTCGGGGCCGACCTTGTTGCCCTCGCCGAACAGCGTGTGACAGGTGGCGCAGTTCTTCTGGAAAGGACATGGCCGTTTTTGGCGTCGCCGTCGCCCGCCGCGCGACAGGATCAGGGCGATGCTGCGGATGCGCGCAGATTTTCTCGCCGGCCGTCGCCGGGGCGATCGTGCCCCAGTGCTTGTCGATGAGCTTGCGGATGCGCTCGTCCTTGTGAGACGCCAGGCGGCGGAGTTGGTCGAGTGGCACCTCGCGCGGGGCGATGCGGCCGGCGTCCACCGCTTGCAGCAGGGCCAGTGCCGACGACGGCCGGCCGGCCAGCAGAGTCCGTGCTCGTCGCGCATCGAGGTCGGCAGATAGCTCGGGGATACAGGGCGAGAACGCGCGTCGGTGATGCGGCGTCGGGGAACGGCTGCAGGGCTGACAGGACGGCCCCGCGCAGGGCGTCCGTTTTCGCCGATCCGAGTAGATCGAGCAGGGGCGGCACGCAATCCGGCTTGCCGACCTGTCCCAGCAGTTCGACCAGGCCCAGCCGGTCGCCTTCGGGTGTGCCCGCGTCGCCGGCCGCTCGGAGCAATGGTCGTAGGCTTCCGGCTCGCCCAGGCGCACGGCCAGACGCAGGAGCGTCGCGTCGTTGGGCCGCTTGTCGCCACAAGCCGCTCGATCTCTTTCGTCAGGATCGGCGGCGCCTCCGCCAGTCGCCGGCCTTCCAGCGCCTTGTCCATGCCGCGCAGCAGCAGCTCGCGTTCCTCGGCACCGGGCGCTGCGCCAGCAGATCGAGCGCACGCCTCCAGGTCTCGCTTCGCCGCCCTCGGCCATGTAGCGCCGGGCCAGGCGTTCGAGCAGGAACCGCTTCACCAGCGGCGCCCGCCACGCGGCCGGCGTGTCGAGCAGAGCCAGCACCGTGATCGCGGTCGGCGATCGCCTTGTCCTCGACCGCCCACCAGAGCAACAGCGGGATGTGCGGGTCGCTCGACGTCCTCGTCGTGTCGCAGCAGTTCGCGGACGATGGGCAGGCAATCGGCGGCCGGCAGACGCTTGGCCGAGCAAGCGAGTTGGCTGCGCACGGTCGGACTCGTCTCGCGTCGGGCCAGGGCGATCAGCCGGTCGCGCATATCCGGTGACACTTTCTTGTCATCGCCGAGCAGACGCACCGTCCAGGCCCGAACGTCCTCGTTGGCGTGGTCGAGCAGCTTGGCGGCAAAGGTCTTCGTCGAAGCCGCCGCTGACGTACAGCGCCCACAGCGATTCCAGCGCCAGCCGGCCCTTGTCTGTCGAGTATCGTCTTCCGCAGACCGGGAATCACCGAGGGGTCGCGCCGCTCAGCCAGGATACGCCGCGCCTCGCGGACGATACCAGTCGTTGGGATGATCGAGCAGGCCGACCAGTTCCTTGCTCGACATCTTGCCGAGATTCAGCCGCCCCCGACTCCCCGAATTGGGGCGGGTGGCGGGGCTCCGTTCGCCTCGATCTTGTAAATGCGGCCGTTGGTGCGGTCCCAGTTGTCGACGGGATCGACGTGGTTGGCGCGCTTGTCGTACCAGTCGGCGACGTAGACGGCGCCGTCCGGCCCGGTCAGGCAGTCGATCGGCCGGAACCACGTATCGTTGGCGACGAGGAATTCGCCGCCGAGACGGCTGACGAAGCTCGATCCCTTGCGGTTCGAGGATGTGCCAGTGCAGGACGCTGGAGAGCAGGTTGCCGGCGATGTAGACGTTCGCGGTACTTGTCGGGATAGGCCCCGCCCTGGTAGACGATGCCGCCGCAGGTGACGTGGCCGCCCTTGAAACGCTGGTACGGCACGTGGTCGAAGTAGCCGTAGGTGTGCGGATTGTGCAGGGGGCCGTGCTTGCTGAAGCCCTTGATGTAGTAGCCGCCCTGGACCTGATGCAGCATGGCGAAGCCGCCCCAGTTGGTGCCGGCGATGACCTTGCCGTGGGCGTCGAAGTCCAGACCCCAGGTGTTGCCGCCGCCCTCGGAGAACAGCTCGAACTGCTTCGTGACGCGGGTGATAGCGCCAGATGCCCTGCTGGAACTCGATGCCGCGGATCTTGCGCCGTGACCGTGCTGCCCTGGGCGCCGTACAGCCAGCCGTCCGGCCCCCATTGCAGCGAGTTGGCGACGGCGTGGGCGTCCTCCATGCCGAAGCCGCTCAGCAACACTTCCGGCGGGCCGTCCGGCACGTCGTCGCCGTCGCGGTCGGGATAAAAGAGCAGATACGGCGTCTGCAAGACGATAGACGCCGCCGTGGCCCAGACACATGCCGGAGGCGAGATTCAGGCCCGTCGACGAAATCCTTGGCCTTGCGATAACGGCCGTCGCTGTCCGGGTCTTCGAGGATGGTGATGCGGTCGGCCCCGACCGGCCCCTTCGGCGGCGGCTCCGGCATGCGGTCGTAGACCGTGCGCAGATACTGATCCACCTTCACCGCCTTCAGTCCGGCGGGAGTGGGATATTGCAGGTATTGAATGACCCAGATGCGGCCGCGGTCGTCGAAGGTCATTGTCACCGGCTGGCGGATGTCCGGCTCGCTGGCGACGAGCTGGACGCGAAGCCGTCGGCGACTTTCATCCGTTTGACGGCTTCTTCGGGCGAAAAACCCTGACTGTGGAGCAACGGAGCGCAAAGCGCGAACGATAGTATGGCGGGCAAGAAAGCGCGTCGGGGTACATTCATGGCGTGATCTCGATCCGGCAGACGGTTGGGGGCGGGCACAAAGGCATCCTAAAGCGCGGACGACGATTCTTCCAGGAGTTTTCCTGGACACGGCCCCGACAACCGCTATGCTGCGGCGTAGTAGCGGCATAGCGGCATAGCGGCGTAGGGTGGGCCGAGTCTTCGAGGCCCACCAGCCTAGGCGTGGTGGGCCTCGAAGACTCGGCCCACCCTACACTCTAGCCTGTAATTGCCGATGGGTTCCTCGGCGAAAGGCGGCGTGCGGAATGGATGGAGTGAACGGACGACGGATCACGCGGGGGCAGTGGTTGGCGCTTGCGGCGGCGCTTCTGGGCTGGATGTTCGACGGCTTCGAGCAGGGCGTGTTCGGCCTGGTCGGACGACCCGCGCTGGTCGAAATTCTCGGCTTGAAGGACGATGCCCGATTGGCTGCCGACGAATCCACGCCCGCGGAGGTTCGTCAGCAAACCCGGCAGCGCGTGGAAGGACTGGTCGGCGCCTGGAACGACCGCATCTCGGCAAGTTATCTTCTCGGCGCCGCCGTGGGCGGGTGGGTGTTTGGCTGGCTGGGAGATCGGCTCGGCCGCGTCCGGGCCATGATCTTCAGCGTGCTGACCTACGCCCTCTTCACCGGAATGTGTGGCTTGGCCGTGGGGCCGTGGCAGATGATCGGCCTGCGCTTCCTGGCAGCGCTCGGCATGGGCGGCGAATGGGCGCTGGGCGTCGCGCTGGTCATGGAAAGTTGGCCGCTGCACCTGCGGCCGCTCTTGGCCGGGTTGATCGGGGCGGCCGCCAACGTCGGCTTCATGCTCAACATCGTGCCGGTCAAACTTGTGGAGAAGGCGGGATTGCCCATGGATGCCGGCGGCTGGCGCTGGGTACTGGGCACCTGCGCCTTGCCCGCCCTCTTGACGTTCTTCTTGCGCGTTTTCGTGCCGGAGTCCGAGAAGTGGCGTCAGGCCGTCGCCAGTGGTCCCCGGCCGGGCCTGACGGACATCTTCACGCCGGCGCTGCGCCGGCGCAGTGTGCTGGCGGCCTTTTTGAGCGGCATCCCGTTGCTGGTCACCTGGGGGGCGGTGGCGTCGATGGTGCCGGTGTGGGTACGCTCCATGAGCGACCAGGATTGGGCCAATTATGCTCAGACGACGAGCGGCTTCGGAGCGGTCCTCGGCACGATTAGCGGGGCGCTGCTGGCTCACTATCTAGGTCGCCGCCGGACGTATGTGGTGCTCCTCGTCGGCTCGCTGGTGATATGCCTTTACCTCTTCCAATGGCATTTCGCCTTCCACGACCGAGTAGATGGCACGTTGTTGATCGCGGTCGGCCTGACGGGCTTCTTCACGGCGTCTTTCTACGGCTGGTTGCCTCTGTATCTGCCGGAGCTGTTTCCGACCCGCGTCCGGGCCACCGGCCAGGGCTTCGGCTACAATTTCGGCCGCACCCTCGCTGCGGCCGGCGCCCTCATCAAGGGTTCGATGATGGCGGATGTTTTCCACGGCAACTACGCCCAGGCCGGCGCCGTGATTAGCCTGATTTACCTCGCCGGACTTGTCGTCATCTGGCTGGCGCCCGAGACGCGCGGCCAACCACTGCCGGAATGACGACGCGATCCGCTACTTGAACGCCCCGGCAACGCCCGCCACCACCAACGCCAGGACAATCCCCCAGTTGCCGAGCGTCGTCAACCCGCCCAGGACGACGCCCGCGATCGCATGGCCGGTCCCCTTCGCGGTTGGATGTGCTTTCACATAACGCAAGCCGAGAATACCCAGGATGAAGGCGGCCGGGCCGAGCAGTAGTCCCGCGCAGGGGATCAAACTGAAAACGCCGAGATAATATGCGATCAGCGCTCGAGCGTTCTTGTACGGGATGAGCGTCGAGACCGCCTCCTCGGCTGGGTTCCGGCGGATGTCGCGCTTGCGCCGGATCGGCTCGACGACCTCTTCCAGCATTTCCTCTTCCGGGTCCACGTCCAGCGTGACGCCTTGCGATTGGGATGGCGGCGTCTCCGCCGTGACCGCGGAGCGCGCATTCTCGGGCGCCACAAAGCGAGCCGAGCATTTCGGACATTGGATCTGCTTGGCCGCGACATGGTCGGGGATTTTTAGCTTACTCTGACATTCCGGGCAGGTGAGAAACAGCGTCATGGCGCATCACACTCCATTGGAAAGGAACGGCGGATCGGCCGGCGTTTTACGCATGCCCCGCATCCTCGTCCTCCACGTCCTCGACGATGATAAACTCCTCCGCGGACAGGCCCAACTCACCGAGGTTTCGCACCGCGTCCTCTTTCGTCTCGACTCCCGGACGCGACAGGATCACGTCATAGATCGCCACCCGGCTGCCCCAGCCGGCGGCCGCGAGTCGGTCCAGCGTCAGGGCCGCCTTGTGTAAGCGTTCATGCAGCTCGGTCGCCAGGTTGCGCAGTTGCTGGCCGGATAGCGCTTTGCCCTCCTCCAGTTCTCGACCCGGCGGGCCGAACAGCGGCAAACAGACGGTCACTCCCATAACAATCGCCCTCTCCGTGAACCTTCGTTCTACCCATCTTACTCGCCGGCCCTTGTGTTTTCCCTCGGATATTGTGCTCGGACTGGGCCGCAAGCGACTTGGACGCTCTCTTCTGCAATTCGTACATTGTCCGCAATGAATTGATGTTACGGCGACGGCGCGAGCGCCGTCGCGGACCCCTTGTGAGGCCGGTGAGCATGGCACAACAGAAATCCGTTTACTTCTTCGGCGGCGGCAAGGCGGAGGGCCGGGCCGATATGAAAGACCTCCTCGGCGGCAAGGGCGCCAACCTCGCCGAGATGACCAACATCGGCCTGCCCGTGCCGGCCGGTTTCACCATCACCACCGAAGTCTGCATCCAATACACCAAGGACCGCAAGTATCCCCCCGAACTCCGTGCCGAGGTCGAATCGGCCCTCAAAAAGACCGAGGAGGCGATGGGGGCCAAGTTCGGCGACAGCAAAAACCCGCTGCTCGTCTCGTGCCGCTCCGGCGCCCGCGAAAGTATGCCGGGTATGATGGATACCGTCCTCAACATCGGTCTCAACGAAGCCACGCTGCGCGGCCTCATCGACAAGACCGGCAACGAACGCTTCGCCTGGGACAGCTATCGCCGTTTCGTGCAGATGTACGGCGATGTCGTCCTCGGACTGAAGCCGCAGGACAAGCACGAGATCGATCCGTTCGAGAAGATCATGGACGATCTGAAGCACGCCAAGGGCGTCAAACTCGACACGGAGCTGACCACGGCCGATTTGCAGGAATTGGTCAAGCGTTTCAAGAAGGCGGTCAAGGAGCGCACCGGCAAGGACTTCCCGGAGGACGCCCACGAGCAGATGTGGCAGGCCGTCGGCGCCGTGTTCGGCTCGTGGATCGAACGACCGCGCCGTCGTGTATCGCCGGCAGTACGGCATCCCGCACGAATGGGGCACGGCCGCCAACATTTGCTCGATGGTGTTCGGCAACATGGGCGACGATTCGGGCACCGGCGTCGCCTTCACGCGCGACCCGGCCACCGGCGAGAGGGTCTTCTACGGCGAATACCTCATCAACGCTCAGGGAGAAGATGTCGTCGCCGGCATCCGCACGCCGAAAAAGATCGCGGAACTCCAAAAAGATATGCCGGAGGTATACAAGCAGCTCGAAGACATCCGCGGCAAGCTCGAAAAGCACTACCGCGACGTGCAGGACATCGAGTTCACGATCCAGAAGGGCAAGCTGTGGATGCTGCAAACGCGCAACGGCAAACGCACCGGCTTCGCGGCCGTGCGCTTCGCCGTGGACATGGTGCATGAGGGGCTTATCAGCAAGGAAGAAGCCCTAGCCACCCGCCGTGTTCCGCCCGACGATCTGAACCAGCTCTTGCAGCCGTTGTTCGATCCCGAATCGAAGCGCAAGGCCATCGGCGAGGGCCGGCTTCTGGCCAAGGGCATCAACGCCGGCCCCGGCGCGGCCAGCGGGCGCATCAAGTTCCACGCCGAGGACGCCGAGGCGTGGGTCCACAAGCACAAGGGCACGCCGGATGGCCGCGTCATCCTGGTCCGCCGGGAAACCAGTCCCGAAGACATCCGCGGCATGCAGGCGGCCGAGGGCATCCTCACGGCGTTTGGCGGCGCGTCCAGTCACGCCGCGCTCGTGAGCCGGCAGATGGGCAAGGTGTGCATCGTCGGCTGTGGTGCGCTCAACATCGACTACACCAAGGGCACCGTCAGCGTCGGCGACAAGGTGCTCAAGGAAGGCGATTGGCTGTCGATCGACGGCTTCACCGGCGAGGTCATCGCCGGCCAGGTGGCCAGCAAACCCAGCGAAGTCGTGCAGGTCCTGATCGACAAGTCGCTGATGCCGGAACAGTCGAAGGTTTATCAACAGTTTGACGAGCTGATGAAGTGGGCGGATTCGGTGCGCAAGCTGCGCATCCGCACCAACGCCGACCTGCCCGGCCAGGCCGCCCAGGCCGTCGCCTTCGGGGCCGAAGGCATCGGTCTATGCCGAACCGAACATATGTTCTTCGATCATATCCAGCCGATGCGCGAGATGATCCTCGCCCAGACGCCGGAGGCGCGCAAGAAGGCGCTCGAAAAGCTGCTGCCCTTCCAGCGCCACGACTTCGAGGGTCTGTTCAAGGCCATGAACGGCCTGCCCGTCACGATCCGCACGCTCGACCCGCCCTTGCACGAGTTCTTGCCGCACGACGCCAAGGGCCAGCAGGAAGTGGCCAAGGATCTGGGCGTCAAGCCGGAGGTGATCGCCGACCGCGTCAAGGCGCTGCACGAGTTCAACCCGATGCTCGGCTTCCGTGGCTGTCGTTTGGGTATCGTCTACCCGGAAATCACCGAGATGCAGTGCCGGGCCATCTTCGAGGCCGCCTGCAACGTGCAGAAGTCCGGCGTCAAAGTCGAGCCGGAAATCATGATCCCGCTGGTCGGCTTCCTGCCCGAACTCAAGGAACAAACCAAGATCGTCCACGAGACGGCCAAGAAAGTCTTCGCCGAGAAGGGCGTGACGGTGCAATACCTCGTCGGCACGATGATCGAGCTGCCGCGCGCCTGCATAGTGGCCGATCAGATCGCCAAGGAAGCGCAGTTCTTCAGCTTCGGCACCAACGACCTGACGCAGACGACCCTGGGCATGAGCCGCGACGACTACGGCAGCTTCATCCGCCATTACATGGAGCGCGACCTCGTTGCCCGCGATCCGTTCCAGTCGATCGACGTGGACGGCGTCGGCGGCTTGATGAAGATCGGCGTCGAGAAGGGCCGGGCAACGCGCGGCGAGTTGAAGATCGGCATCTGCGGCGAGCACGGCGGCGACCCCGACAGCGTCAAGTTCTGCCACAAGATCGGGCTGAATTACGTCAGTTGCAGCCCGTTCCGCGTGCCGATCGCGCGCCTGGCCGCGGCGCAGGCGGCGCTGGGGAAGTAAATCTAGTCGCGATTCGGATGAGAAGCGAGGATGTTTCCCCTCGGAACTCGTGAGGGTTCCGAGGGAAAACATCCTCGCTTACTTGCGAGACGGTGTTTTGCCTGGTCCGATGTCACGGGAGGTTTCGAGTACAATAGAAACGGATTGCCCGTCCGCGCGATTCGACGGAGGCATTTATGGTTCAAACGATTCACGCCGTTTATGAGAAGGGAGTCCTGCGTCCTCTATCGCAATTGCGTGGCGTGGAGGAAGGGCAGGAGGTAGAGGTAATGGTGCAGCCACTTCGGATTCAGCAAGCGGAGGAGGCGGCCCGCTGCCAGGCGGAATTGCTTCGGCGTATGGAGGCGGCGGGCCTGGTAGAGCACTTGCAGCCTCCCTCCGAATCCCGAGCCGCCGACTGGCGCCCCATCGCTGTCGAAGGCGAACCGCTTTCCGAGACGATTATCAAAATGCGGCGGGAAGGGTAAATGTCGGTCTGTTTCCTGGATACCAGCGCGCTCGTCAAGCGCTACGTGGCCGAAACGGGCTCCGCATGGATAACAGCCTTGACCGATCCATCGGCCGGAAACGCTTGTTGGATATCCGCGCTGACTCGAGTTGAACTATTGGCGGCTCTCTATCGGCGCGTGCGGACGGGAACAATAGCTCTGACTGCTGCCCAATAAACAGAACAAGTCTTCCGCCACGAACTCAGTAGCCATTTTCAAGTGGTCCCGCTAGATTCTTTCATTCTCGATCAGGCCATGATCCTCGTTGCCGCGCATCCGCTGCGCTCCGCGGACGGCATTCAGCTGGCGACGGCCCTTGCGCTACGGTCGCAATGTTTCGCCCTCGGCTTGCCTGCGCCAAACCTCCTCTCCGCCGATCAAGACCTCAACCGGATTGCGATGCTTGAAGGAAAGCCAGTGGACGACCCTAATCAGCATCCATGATTTACTTTCTCTTTTGGGGCCAGGCGCTCACTCGCCACAAGACGCCAGTTCGAGGACGAAGAACATCTTCCGTTGTGGTTGCCCAGCCTTGCGACGATACATCACGCCCAGATACAGCCCCGGAGCCACCTCGCGGATTTCGTCGCGCACGTCGTTCCAGATGTGTGACATCCCGCCATAATCCATGATGATCGCTGGCCCGCCGTCCAACCAGCTCGGGCCGTAACCGACCCGCGCCCGGATCGCCTGAATCCCCAGGCTCCACTGATTGACGAGCGTGCCGTCGGTCGGGCAGAAGAATTTGCCGTGCCAGAGCGCCTTGGTTATCTTCGATCGAGTCGGAGTGAAGAACGCGCCGGGACAGTAGACGGCTCGGCCGCGCGCGTATCCTGCCGGAATCGTTCCGGGGGATGCCTGCCGATAGAGTTGTTCGAGACCGTCCCAGCTCATGCACGCCAGTTGTTCCAGCGAGAAGACCGGATTTGCGGCCGACGCGGGTTGTACCGCGAGCAAACAGCAAAGCAGGGCGCCTCCTGCCGCGCTGCGAAAGTGCATCACATCCTCCGAAATCGGTGCCGCGGGTCGATAAGGCTCGCAAAGAGTATCGACCCGGCGAGATGGGCAACTTGAGGGCCGCCCTGTTCGAGCCGTCGCTGCGTCCTTACAATGGCGGCGGCGTCTCCCTCCACCCTGCGAACCTGCCCGGAAAGCCTCGCCATCCCCATGAAGCGAACCCTCTTTTGCTGCGCCCTGCTCGCTCTGTCTGTCCTTGGGGCCGTCCGGCCCGCACGTACCGAGGACAAGCGCGGGAGGGAATTGCCCCGCGTTCACGACCCGCGCTTGCAGGTCGATCTCTTCGCGGCCGCGCCGGACATTGTGCATCCCATCAGCCTCGACTTCGACGTTCGCGGCCGTCTGCTGGTCATCGAGAGCCACACGCACTTTCGGCCGGCCAATTATCAAGGCCCCAAACACGATCGCGTGCGCCTGATCGAAGACACCGACGGCGACGGCAAGGCCGACCGCTTCACGACCTTCTTCGAGGGCACGCGGTTCAGCATGGACCTCGCCACGCATCCCGATGGCTCCGTGTACCTGGCCACGCGCAACGAAATCCTTCGTCTGCGCGACACCGACGGCGACGGCAAGGCCGACGAGAAGCGCCGCATCGCCTTTCTCGACACCAAGGGCGATTATCCGCACAACGGTCTGTCCGGCCTGGCGTTCGACTCCAAGGGCGATCTGTATTTCGGCATGGGCGAGAACCTGGGGGCGTCGTACAAGCTGATCGGCGCGGACGGGACCACGCTGGCGGGCGGCGGCGAGGGAGGCGGCGTCTTCTGGTGTACAGCGGACGGAAAGAAACTGCGCCGTTTGGCGACCGGCTTCTGGAACCCGTTCGGCGTATGCCGCGACATCTTCGGACATCTGTTCGCCGTGGACAATGATCCCGACGCGATGCCGCCGTGCCGGCTGGTTCACGTCGTTGAGGGCGGCGATTACGGCTTCCAGTTCCGCTACGGCCGGTCGGGACGGCATCCATTTCAGTCGTGGGACGGCCAGCTGCCGGGCACGCTGCCGATGATGTCCGGCACCGGCGAGGCGCCGTGCGAGGTCCTCCAGTACGAATCCGATGGCCTGCCGCGCGAATACGTCGGCGATTTGCTGGTGACATCGTGGGCGGATCATCGTGTCGAGCGCTACCGGATCAAGGAGCGCGGCGCTTCGTTCACGGCGGAGCGCAAGCCGTTCGTGCAGGGAGGCGAAAACTTTCGGCCAGTCGGATTGGCGGTCGCGCCGGACGGGTCGCTCTTTTTCAGCGATTGGGTGCGGAGCGATTACAACCTGCACGGCAAGGGGGCCGTCTGGCATATCCGGCAGCGCGAGAGAGACCAAGCGCGCTCGGCCAGCCAAACCGGAGAACCCTCTGTTCGCGGCTCATCGTTCGGTGCGGGATGGGGCCGCGCGGCAACTCGCCGTGGATGAGGCGGGGCGAGAGACCCTCCGTTCTCAACTTCACAACGCGGATATGCGCGTTCGTGCCGCCAGTTTGACGGCGTTGGTCGATGCCAACGATCGCCGAATCGACCTGAAGACGCTGGCGGAGCGCGATCCGGTGCCGTCGATCCGTGCGATGGCCGTCCGCTCTCTGGTACAGTGCGGTGAGGATGCCAGCCGATTCCTCGATGCGGGCCAGCCTGCCGAGGTACGCCTGGAAGCCATCGCTTCGCTCAAGGGCGAGGCCGCTCTCCCACGACTCTTGCAAGCGCTCGCCGAATCCGATCCGTTTTTGCGCAGTGCGGCCGTGCGACAACTGAGTCTTCAGCCGGAACTGCTCGCCACGGTCGATGTCGATTCGCGCAAGCAGCCGTTGGAGCGCATCGGTCTGCTTTTGGCCTGGCGTGCCTCCGGCCGGCCGGACGCGACGCGCCGACTGGCGGAGTTTTTGGGCGACGCGGATGAGGATGTGCGCTTCCTGGCCGTTAAGTGGATCGCCGATTGGAAACTGCTCGATTATCGCCCGCAACTGGTGGACATGCTGAAAAACCGCACGCTAAACGTGCGGTTGTATTCGGCCTGTTCGTCGGCGCTGGCCCGCCTCGACGACCGCGATGTCAGCGAGGCGCGGATGATCGACTATTTCCTCGATCGTCTCCGCGATGAGAAAAGTCCGCCGGCGCTGCGTGTGCTGGCCCTCCAGATGGTGCCGGCGAACCATCCAAAGTTGACGCTCGATCTTCTGCGGCATTTGTTGTCCGAGAGCGAGCCGGACCTGCAACGGGAGGCGGTGCGCTCCCTGAGCGATCGCTCCGGCGCAAACCGCGCTCGGCTGCTGCTTGATACCTTGAACAATCCGCGTCTGCCCAGTGACGTGCGGGCGACGGCGATTCTCGGTTTATCGGGGCAGGCCGCGGAACGGCTCGACGACTTCCTGCGGGTAGCGCAGGACGACGATGCGACCTTGCGTGACGAGGCCCTGCGGGCGCTCAAAGACGTTTCGCTCAACTCCGCGCAGCGCATGGCCCTCGAAGAAGTGGCCCGTAACCGGCCGGAAAGCGCCGCGCTCGTGGCCCGCGTGCTGGGTCGGCCGTTCGTCCAACAGCACCCTCGTCCCGACGATCTCGACGGCTGGCTGAAGCACCTGGAAGGCAAGGCCGATGTCAACGCGGGCCGGCGCGTCTTCTTTCATCCGAAATTGGCCAGCTGTTTTCGCTGCCATCGCGTCGAGGGACGGGGCCAGGATGTTGGGCCGGACCTCAGCACCATCGGCCGCACCGACCGGCGACACATTCTGGAGTCGATCCTGCGTCCGAGCAACCTCGTCGCGCCGCACTATCAGGTCTGGCAGATCGAAACCAACGACGGCAAGGTTCGCAACGGCATGCTTCTGCGAACGGAGTTGGACGTTTATACGTACCTCGACGCCAAGGGCGAGCAGTTCAAATTGAACACGCGCGCTCATCGTGGACAGCCGGGCCGTACCGACCTCGATCATGCCGGACGGTTTGCCGGATTTGCTGACCGACGGGGAACTGCGCGATTTGCTGGCTTATCTGTGCGCTCGTCGCTGAGCGCGGGTACATAGCCCCCGGCTGCCGGGGGGAAAGAAAACACCCCCGGCAAGCCGGGGGCTATGTACCAGCACCCGCTCTCGGCCTTATAATTGAAGCAGCTATCTTTGGGGAGGGTGCAACCAGGGAGTACACCGATGGCGATCGATACGGGTCGCGCCAGGCCGGCGCCCGGCGGCAAGTACGATACCTTCGTCGCCTCTCAACTTTCCGGCGCTGAGAGCCGCATCCGCCTTCTCGACCTGACGGCCGCTCTGCTCGGCTTCGCCGCCCTGGCCCTGGTTTCCGTCGTGGGCATAGTGCTGTGCGACAGTAAGCTGGAACTGTCCCAGCACAGCCGACAACTCGCCCTTTATGCGTTCCTGGCCGGCAGCGCCGTCTATCTTTACTTCACGGTCGTTCGCCCTCTGCGCATGCGGGTCAACCCGTATTACGCGGCCCGGCAA
Source organism: uncultured Planctomycetota bacterium (assembly GCA_963767535.1). Lineage (GTDB taxonomy): Bacteria > Planctomycetota > Planctomycetia > Gemmatales > Gemmataceae > JAJPHU01. Next base: position 719,645 of record CAVYEC010000002.1, on the reverse strand, counting down.
GTCGAGCAGCAGCTTCCCGGCGCCAAAAACAGCATCATCAACTGGGTCGATCTGCACGACCAGCCGCTCCAGCCAACCATCCGCGGCGCCCTGGCCCAGCGGGCGGCGAAGGATTTGGCGCATGTCGATCTGGAACGTGCCATCAGTGGCCGAGCGCCGCCTGGATGGGGGGCTCGGCCGGCCTCGGTGCCGCCGCCTTCGTCCTCGCCTTTTTGCTGCTCGGCCCGTCGCCGTTCTTCTCGCTGCTGCGTCGAGCCTTCAACCCGTTCGGACAGGTCGGCGTCTCGACGCGCACACAGCTTGCTATCATTCGGCCTGAAGGCGGCAACGCCACTGTCACTGTCGGCCGCGGCGTCGGCTTCGTCGTGGAAGTGACCGGCAAGATCCCCGACCCCAAGTCGGCCGACGCGGTGAAGCTGCTGTATCGCTACCAGGAAGGCGATCCCTGGCTCGAACGTCCCTTGCAGCGCGAGCCGAGCCGCGAATGGACGACCACACTGTCGGCCATCGAGGTGCAAAATGGCCTGTGGTACAAGGTGCACCGGCGGCGACGCGGCCACCGAGGAATATCACATTGCCGTTCGCGCCGCTCCCGCCATCACTGATTTTCTTGCCACCTATCACTATCGGCCCTACGTCGCCCGCGCCGACGAGGTCCGCCGCGAGCGCGAGTTGAAGGCTTTTCGCGGGACCGAGGTGATTCTGCGCGTGCGTACCAACCGCACGCTGCGCGAAGGACGTTTGGAGTTCGAGGGCAAGGATGGCACGAAGCCGGTTCGCGGCATCCCCGCTGCCGATGATCCGCAGTACGCTGCTCGTGCGCTTCGTGCTCGATGAGGACAGCAAATATCGCTTGCACTTCACCTCGACCGAAGGCGAGACGTATAGCGATCCGGCGTCTTACACCGTACAAGCGATCCCGGACAAGCCGCCGGTCGTCGCATCGACGAAACCCGGCCAGGACATTCGCTTGCCGGCGGATGGGCTGTTGCAACTGGAAGGCAAGGCTGGCGACGACATCGGCGTCAAGAGCCTGACGCTGCGCATGCAGGTCGGCGGCCAGAAGCTGCGAGGGCAGCCATATCGTTCCGACGACGAATTGCGTCTGGCCGGCGGCGGGTATCCGCGGGAGTTGGAATACAAGGACTTCGTCGAGTTGGCCGGCGTCAAGAGCGAGGACGGCCGGCCCTTCCCGCTGCGTGCGGGTATGGAGCTGGAATACTGGCTCGAAGCCGCGGATGCCTGCGATTATCCACGGCCCAACATCGCCGAGAGCAAACATTATAGGGTGTTGATTACCGAGCCGGAGAAGAAGGAGAACCAACGCCGGCAGGAGAAGCAGCAGGCGGAGCAAGACAGAAAACAGCACGAAAACAAGCAAAACGAGAAACTTCAGAAAGAGAACCAGGAGCGCCAGGAAGAGCGCAAGAACCAGGAAGCCCACAACAAAGAGGAAGAGAAAAAGAGCCAGGAACAGAGACAGCAAGGGACCGGCAACGGCTCCCAACAGAAGAAGGATGGAGAAAAGTAAGGCGAACCGAAGGCCGGCAAGCAGAACCCATCGGACAATCCGCAGAAGTCCGGCGACCAGGAAAAGCCGGGCAGCGAAGGTAGCGAACCTTCCAAAGAACAGAAGGACATTGAAAACAAGGTCAAGAACGCCTTGGAGCGGAATCAGCAACAGCAAGGCAACGATACCAAGAGTGAGTCCAAGCCCGACCCCAGCAACCGAAGCGAGGGCAAGGGAGCTGCGCAAACCAAACCCGATAACGCCAACCCGCCCGGTGACAAGCCCGAAGGCGAAGGCAAGAACGCCGACCCGCAAGAGAAAAAGAACGCGGCTGAGGGCAAGGACAAGGGCAAGCCGCAGCCTGGTGCGGACACGCCGAAAGGCGAGGGCAAGGGCGATAATCGCCCCAATCCGATGAAGAAAGACAAGGCGAGGCCAAAGACGGTAATCCGATCAACCAGGTCGGTGCGGGCGATCGGAGTGAGGGCAAGGGCAAGCCGATCAGCCGCCGCAGCCGGGCGAAGGCAAGGGCGGCAAGCCGCAAGATAAGCAGGGTGCCGGACAGGCCAAACCGCAGACGAAGGACCAGGGGCAAGACTCTCCCCACGGGGAAGGCAAGGCCGTCGATCCCAAGGGGTGAAACCGGCAAATGAGAGAAAGGGAGAGGCGAAGGACAAGAACGGCGCTCCGACGCACAGCGAACCGAAAGGGCCGGGCGATAAAAAGAATGACGCCAAGGCCGAGGCGAAGCAGGGTGGTAAGCCCCGAAGGGCGATCCGTCCGCGCAGAGCGAACGCAAAACCGTCGCCGGAGAAGACCTCAGGAGAGAAATCTGCAAACGGGGAGGCCAAGCCAGACGCAGGTGAACAAGCCCGCAAGGCCACGCCGAAAGACGTGGACGATCTGGCCAAGGATCTCGAACAGCCAAGGATGCGCAGCAGCGTGAGGAAGCGCGAAGCAAAGCTCGAACAGATCCAGAAACAGGCCGGCGATCCGACGGCCCGCGAGAAGGCTGAGAAGGCACTCGATCGTGCAGGCCAACCGGACGGACCCGCCGAAACCAAACCGCCGCAGAAGGACAAGACCCAAACGGGCGATCCGACGGGCGAGGGCAAGAACGGTAAGGGCAGCGAAACGAAGGACAAAGGCACGCCCAAATCGAAGACGGCGAGAAGACGCCGGGGCAGGGTGACGCCAAGAATTCCGGCGAGAAAAGCAAGGAGGGCGAAGGCACGGCCAAAGGATCGAGTCAGAATCCCGGTCAGGGCGACAAGAAGGGCCGGAACGATTCGTCATCGGGCGGCACGTCGAAAGGGACACGCAACACCGAGGCCGGCAATACCCCCGGCAACGGCGGAAACCAGCGGAACACCGACGCCAATCCCGAAGGCGGCAAGGACACCGAACCGCCCATACCCAATCGCTCCGTGCAGGACCAGCACCGCGCCGCCCAGATGCAACTCGAAGATTTCCTCAAGAAGGTCGATAAGAAAATCCTCAAGGATGCGGGCGTTTCCGAGGAGGCGTGGCGAAAGTACGTCGAGACCCGACGCAAACAGCTCGCCCGCCCGCAACCCCAACGCCCCGACACGCCGGCCGGGCCGCAACAGGCCACGAACCTGCCCAGCATGAGCGGCGGGCCGATCCGATCCGCACCGCCCGGCCAGGACAATAACGTCGCCGCTCCCGACCGAGGCCAACCGCCGCCGGGCTACCGCGACGCCGCCCGCGAGTTCAGCCGCAAGATGTCGAAAGAGAAATAAGAGGAAAACCACGAATCACACGAATCACACGAATAAAAGACAAAAGAAAAAAAGACAAAAATAAGAGATAATTAAGGGTGAAGATCAGGCGGCGTCGAAAAGGGAGCTGCCTTTCTGGAACGGATTTGTCTGTCTTTTTGTTTTTTATTCGTGTGATTCGTGTGATTCGTGGTTTTCCTCTTGGTGCCTGTCATGACATTCCCCAAGCGTTATCTGGTCCGCTTCGGCCCCAAGCAGACGCCGCACGTTTTCACCGACCTGCTCGTCATCGGCGTCGGCATCGCCGGCGTCCGGGCGGCCCTGGCGGCCCCGCGCGACCTGCGCGTGCTCGTCATCACCAAAGACCGTTTGCAACAGAGCAATAGCCGGTTCGCCCAGGGCGGCATCGCCGCCGTGCGCTCGCCGGAAGATCGCTTCGAGAACCACATCGAGGACACATTGACCGCTGGGGCCGGATTGTGCGATCGCGCCGTGGTCGAGATGGTGGTGCGCGAGGCGCCGCGGCAGATCGACAACCTCATCGCATGCGGTCGCGCTTCGACGAGGAAGCCGGCATCGAGGGCGGGCACAGTTATCACCGCATCGTTCATGCCCTTGGTGATGCCACCGGCTTCGAGGTCATGCGCGCCCTGATCGAACAGGCCAAGAAGACGCCGAATCTCACGCTTTGGGACCGCACCTTCACGATTGATCTGTTGACGCATGAGGGCCGATGCGTCGGAGCGCTGGTGCATCGCCGGCAGCACGGCAAGCTGCTCATCTGGGCCAAGCAGACCGTCCTGGCTTCGGGCGGGGCCGGCATGGTTTACCGCGAGACAACCAACCCACCGGTAGCGACCGGCGACGGCATGGCGGCCGCCTACCGCGCCGGGGACGAGTTGCGCGACATGGAATTCATGCAATTCCACCCGACCGTGCTGTATGTGGCCGGCTCGAGCCGTTATCTCATCAGCGAGGCGGTGCGCGGGGCCGGCGCGTACCTGCGCGATAAGAACGGCGTGCGCTTCATGCCCGACGAGGACCCGCGCGCCGAGTTGGCCACCCGCGACGTGGTCTCCCGCGCCATCGTCCGCTGCATGGAACGCACGCAACACCCCAACGTCTACCTCGACCTGTCGCACCTCGATGCGGTCAAGGTCCGCGACCACTTTCCCGGCATCGCCAAGGTGTGCGCCGAGTTCGGACTCGACATCACGCACGACCTGATCCCCGTCCGGCCGGGGCGCATTACATGGTCGGCGGCGTGCACCGTGGACATGCAAGGACGCACCACGCTGCCGGGTCTGTGGGCGGCCGGCGAGGTGACGGCCAGCGGATTGCACGGCGCCAACCGCTTGGCCTCCAACAGCCTGCTCGAAGGTCTCGTCTACGGCACGGCCTGCGGCCGGGGCGCCGGCGCGGAGGCGGCGGGGATGGCGGATACGTTCGTCGTGCCGCCCGTGCAGGCGGATTTCCAGCCGGAGACCGACGGGCCGGCCCTCGATGTCGCCGACCTAACCAATTCGCTGCGCAGCCTCATGGTCCGTCACATGGGCATCACGCGCCACCGCGACGGACTCCTGGAGGCCGAGCGAACCGTGGCGTTCTGGTGCCGCTACGCCCTGCGCCGCGAGTTCACCACGCGGGCCGGCCTGGAACTGCAAGACCTGCTCACGGTCGCCCGGCTCATGATCTGGTCGGCCCTGGAGCGCACCGAGTCGCGCGGCGTCCACTTCCGCTCCGACTACCCCGCCCGCGATGACGCTCACTGGCTCCGCCACCTCTCCTGCCCAGCCCGCCTGCCCGATCCGGCCGGTACTCCCCGAGCTATTTTGTGAGGTACAATATCCTAGGAGAGCTTGACTGCGCGAAACATTCAAGCCGAAAGGGAAACGGAGCCGAAATGAAACGATGAGGGATCGCATGGAGCAAAATGGAGGTCGGGCATGAGCAAGAGACAATGGGTCGGATTGACGGCGCTCTTGGCGGCGCTGGGTTTGGTATTGGCCCTCAACGATGAGGCGCTGTCGCAGCGTCCGCCGGCCAAGAAGGCGATGACGCTCCAAAGCCGCATCATGGACTACTCCAAGCTGGAAGCGAAAGAGACCAACAAGTTCCTGCAAGCGATTGGGCCGTCCATCCGTGATCTGCTCGCCGCCGGCCAGCAGGTGAGCGTTCCCGGCTTGGGCCTGTTCCGCATCGTGAATGTTCCGCCGCACCGCGATCTTGTCAACGGCCGGCCCGCGACGATCCCAGGGGCCAATTACGTCGAGTTCGTGCCCACCACCGAACTCAACGGCGTCGCCAACTCGCCGTCGGCCGTGGCGGCCGAGTCGGTGCCGCCCTTCCAGTATAACCCGCTGCCCGGCCGCGATCCGGGCAATAAAGCGCCGAACGAACGGATGCCGAACGTGCGCACGCGGTAATTTTCCGGCACATAGCCCCCGGCTTGCCGGGGGAACGCAACCCCCGGCAAGCCGGGGGCTATGTGAGGAACGCATTGGACAACAGCGAAGGTGTTTGCTTTAATAAGTATCTGGATTTCGACGAGCGAAAGCGGAGGATTCCCGGCGTGTCGCTGTCTCCGAGAGTGTGGTCGATTGTGACGGACGTTGCGGTCATCGTACGCCGCGTTGGCGTCATTATCACCATTACGGGAGATTAACGCCGGGATTTGTTCCTTACTCGAAGGTTCCATCTGTCCCGGCCCTGAGGCGAGTGCTTCAGGGCTTTTTCGTTCCAGGACCACCCCATGACGCGCATCCGCATCTACGACACCACGCTGCGCGACGGCAGCCAGGGCGAGGGCGTCAACTTCTCCCTGCAGGACAAGCTGCACATCACGCGCCGGCTCGACGAGCTGGGCGTCGACTTCATCGAGGGCGGCTATCCGCTGTCCAACCCCAAGGACTTCGAGTATTTCCAGGAGGTCCGCAAGCTGCCGCTGCAACACGCCCGCATCGCCGCCTTCGGCATGACGCGCCGCAAGGGCATCGCGCCGGCCGAGGACACCTGCCTCAAGGCGCTGCTCGACGCCCAGACGCCGATCGTCACCATCGTCGGCAAGACGCTGGGATCTGCACGTCCAGGAGATCCTCGACACGACGCTGGAGGAAAACCTGCACATGATCGCCGACTCGGTCGCTCACTGCCGTCAGGCCGGGCGCGAGGTGTTCTACGACGCCGAACATTTCTTCGACGGCTACCGCCGCAACCCCGAGTACGCCCTGCAAACGCTGCGGGCGGCCCAGGACGCCGGCGCGTCGGTCATCATCCTGTGCGACACCAACGGCGGCACCCTGCCCGAGGAGATCGCCGCCGCAGTCGAAGTGGTCCGCCGCCACCTGCGCGTGGAGCTGGGCATCCACTGCCACAACGACTGCGACGTGGCCGTGGCCAACTCGCTGGCGGCGGTGGCCCGCGGCGCGACGCAGGTGCAGGGCACGATCAACGGCATCGGCGAGCGCTGCGGCAACGTCGACCTCGTCAGCGTCATCGCCAACCTCGCCCTCAAGCGCGGCTACGACGTGTTGCCGCCCGGACAGCCTGGCGCAGCTGACGGAGGTGTCGCGCTACGTCTACGAGACGGCCAACATGAATTTCCGCTCCGGCCAGCCGTTCGTCGGCGCCAGCGCCTTCGCCCACAAGGGCGGCATGCACACGCACGCCGTCGCCCGCAACACGGCCAGCTACGAACACATCGACCCGGCCGCCGTCGGCAACGAGCGCCGCATCCTGGTCAGCGAGCTGTCGGGCCAATCGACGATCCTGACCAAGACGACGAAGTATCAGCTCACGCACGACCGGCCGCTGATGCAGAAGATTCTGGGCCAGGTGCAAGACCTGGAGAACGAGGGCTACGAGTTCGAGGCGGCCGAGGCGTCGTTCGATCTGCTGGTCAAGAAGGCGGCGGGGCTGTATCAGGCCGCAGTTCGAGCGGCTGGCCTACCGCGTCAACATCGAGGCCGGCGCCGGACGGCAAGCCGATCACCGAGGCGACGGTCAAGGTGCGCGTCGGCGATCAACTCATGCACACCGTCAGCGAGGGCGACGGCCCGGTCAACGCCCTGGACGGCGCGCTGCGCAAGGCGCTGCTTGCCGTTCTATCCGCGGCTGGCGGAGATGCACCTGGCCGATTACAAGGTGCGGGTGGTCAACGCCCGGGCGGAGACGGCGGCGCGGGTGCGCGTGGTGATCGAGTGGCGCGACGGCGAGGACGTCTGGGGCACGGTCGGCGTCAGCGAGAACATCATCGAGGCGAGCTGGCTGGCGCTGGTGGACGCGATCGAGTACAAACTGTTCAAGGACGAGGAAGGCAAACGAGCTTAGTCTCCTGCGACCGAGTGGCAAGCCGGAGGGGATATCATGAGTACCGTGCTGGAACCATCTTCGCCGGAATTAACTCCTCAACCGGACCCTTTCCGCTATGGATGGCGCTACCTCCGCAGGCCGGAAGCGGACGGCACGATGACCACTGTGCGCGTGCCCCTGAGGCGAGAGGACGTACTGCACCCGCAGGAGGACGACTTCATTGTTCAAAACGAAACTCATGAGGAAGACTGCCATTATTTGAAAGCCGTCCTCAAAGTGCATCTCGCCGAGAAGCCCGGTGTCCATGTTTTTCGAGACCTTCGCATAGATTGGGGCGTGCCAGACATCGAGCCGCATGGCCCGGACCTGGCCGTCATCGCCAATGTGCCGGAAGGCCGTCCCTCTTTGATGGGAACGCTCCATCTGACCGAGTCTGGCGCCAAACCGATGCTGGTAGTCGAAGTAACATCGCCTAGCACTCGAGACGTGGATCTCGATGAGAAAGTCGATGAGTATCATCAGGCCGGGATACCCTTCTACGCCATCGTGGATCGCTGGCTCCGCGGCGGTGTGGAACAAGTACGTCTGTTAGCATATCGCTGGGCGACAGAAGGCTATGTCCGTCTGATACCGGATTCGGAAGGGTGGCTGTGCTGGAACCGATCGGTTTGTTTTTGGCATTTGAAAGCCGAAATCTGGTTTGCCGTAACGCGCAAGGCCAACGCATACTCGATTATGTTGAGGCGGTACGCTCCTTACGTGAGCGCGAAGCAAAGGTTCGCCAACAAGCCGAGGCACAGATCCAGTCGGAAGCACAAGCCCGCCAGCAGGCCGAGGCGCGCGCGCAAGCGGCCGAAGAACGAATCCGGCAGCTTGAAGCCGAGCTGAACCGCCTGCGCGGGCAGCCGTAACGCGGTAATGATTACCCTGAAAAGGATGCGATATTCCATGTCCCCGGAACTCCCCAAGCAGTACGACCCCCAGGAAGCCCAGGAGCGCTGGCTGCGCTTCTGGGACGAGCGCGGCTACTTCCACAGCCGGCCCGACCCCGACCGTGAGCCGTTCTCCATCGTCATCCCGCCGCCGAACGTCACCGGCGCCCTGCACCTGGGCCACGCCCTCAACAACACGCTTGCAAGACGTGCTGATCCGCTGGCGGCGCATGCAGGGCTACAACGCCCTCTGGATGCCCGGCACCGACCACGCCGGCATCGCCACGCAGGCCGTGGTGGAACGCCGTCTGCGCGAGGAAGAGAAAAAGACCCGCCACGACCTCGGCCGCGAGGAACTGGTCAAGCGCATCTGGCAGTGGAAGGACCAGTACGAGAAGCGCATCCTCGGCCAGCTCGGCGAGCTGGGCTGCAGCTGCGACTGGCAGCGCACGCGCTTCACGCTCGACCCGATCTGCGTCCGCGCCGTGCGCACGACCTTCTTCAAGATGTTCCAGGACGGCCTCATCTACCGCGGCAAACGGCTGGTGAACTGGGACACGCAGCTGCAAACCTCGGTGGCCGACGACGAGACGTTCAACGAGACAGTAAGGGCGGCTTCTGGACGCTTCCGCTATCCGGTGAAGGAGCTTCGAGCGGTCTCGATCATCCGCTTCTCGACGACGCGGCCCGAGACGATGCTCGGCGATACCGCCGTGGCCGTGCATCCGAGCGACGAGCGCTACCAGCACCTCATCGGCAAGATGGTGACGATCCCGCTGAACGGCCGCGACATCCCGATCATCGCCGACGCGCTACTGCCGACCCGAGACTCGGCACCGGGGCCGTGAAGGTGACGCCGGCCCACGACCCCAACGACTACGCCTGCGGGCAGCGTCACCGCGAGACTGGCGATCGATTAACATCCTCAACCCCGACGGCACGATCAACGACAACGGCGGCGGCGAATTTCGCGGCAAGACGTTCTCGTACAGCGGGCTGGACCGCATCGAGGCCCGCGGCAAGCGTGATCGAGGACATGGAGGAGCTCGGCTGTTCGAGGGCGAGGAGGACCGCGACATCACCATTGCCCTACAGCGACCGCAGCAAGACGCCCATCGAGCCGTACCTGTCGGACCAGTGGTTCGTGAAGATGGGCGATCACGACGGCCAGCCGGGCTGGCGCAGCTGGCCATCGACGCCGTGACGGACGGCCGCGTGAAGTTTCTTCCCCGAGCGCTACGACAAGACCTACCTCGACTGGCTCGGCGAGAAGCGCGACTGGTGCATCAGCCGGCAACTGTGGTGGGGGCATCGCATTCCGATCTGGTACGTGGACTGTCCGGAAGACGAGCTGAAGATCGCGATGTTCGCCGGCCGCGACGACCTGACCTGGCGGCTCGATGAGGACGAACGGCCACTGGCTCGTTTGCGCTGCTTGAAGATCTGCCGGGAGACGATTCTGGGTCCGAAATATCCGGCTGGAACAAGATCCCGACGTGCTCGACACCTGGTTCAGCTCCGCGCTCTGGCCGCACTCGACGCTCGGCTGGCCGGAGCCGACGCCGGAGCTGGCGTACTACTATCCGACCAGCGTGCTGGTCACGAGCCGCGACATCATCACGCTCTGGGTGGCGCGCATGGTGATGACCGGCCTCTACAACGTGGGCAAAGTGCCGTTTCATCACGTCTACATCCACCCGAAGATCCTCGACGGCTTCGGCGAGACGATGAGCAAGAGCAAGGGCAACGGCATCGACCCGCTCGACATCATCGAGCGCTACGGCACCGACGCCCTGCGCTTCGTCATGGTCGCACTCGGCCACCGAGACGCAGGACAGCCGGATGCCGGTGGCCAACGTCTGCCCGCACTGCGAGACGCTCGTGCCGGTCAAGCAAGAGCATATGTACATGCGGACGCGCAAGGTGACGTGCCCCGAGTGCAAGAAGCCGTTCCGTCCCGGCGGGCCGTGGCCGAGCGCCGACCCGGACTTGCCGACGGCCAAGCAGGCGTCGGAGCGCTTCGAGCTGGGCCGCAACTTCGCCAACAAGCTCTGGAACGCCGCCCGCTTCCTGCTGCTCAACCTGGACGGCTACACGCCCCAGGCCGATCCGGCACGAGGAACTGCCGATCGAGGACCGCTGGATTCTGAGCCGGCTGGCGACGACGGCGAGGGCCGTGACGGAACAGCTTGGAGAGCTACCACTTCAGCGAGGTGGCGCGGACGATTTACGACTTCACCTGGTCGGAGTTCTGCGACTGGTACGTCGAGATGAGCAAGGGCCGGCTGCGACGACGCCGGCGTCGCGGCCGCTGGTGCAGCGCGTGCTGGTCGGCGTGCTCGACGGCATCCTGCGGCTGGTGCAGCCGATCATGCCGTTCGTGGCCGAGTCGATCTGGCAGGCGCTGGCCGAGGCCGCCTTCGAGCGCGGCCTGCCCGACGCCGGAGCCGGCGGCCGAGAGCGTGGTGATCGCGCCGTGGCCGGCCTTTCCCGCCGCCTGGCAGGACGCCGCGATGGAAGGGCGCATCGGCCGGATGCAGGAGCTGGTGCGGGCGGTGCGCGAGGTGCGCAACCGCTACAAGGTGGACTCGAAGACGACGCTGGATGTGTTCGTGCGCTGTTCCGAGGCCATGGCGGACGACTTCCGCACGCTGGCGCCGTTCATCGCTGCCGCTGGCCGGCGTCGGCCGGCTGGAGTGCGGCCCGGACACGGCCAAGCCGCGCCAGTCGGCGACGCATGTGCACTCCGGAGTTCGAGGTCGTACGTGTCGCTGGAGGGGCTGATCGACGCGGTCGGCGGAGACGAAGCGCTTGGAGAAGCAGCTGGCGGAGAAGCTGAAACACCTGCAAGGGGCGCGGGCGAAGCTGGGCAACGCGAGTTTCGTGGACAAGGCGCCCGGCGGAGGTGGTGCAGCAGCAGCGCGACCTCGTGGCGGACTTGCAGAATCAGATCAAGGCCATCGAGGAAAACCTGCGCGATCTGAGCCAGGAGTGAGGCGCGAGAAGATTCACTTTTTCGGCGGCGCGGACTGGGGGTTTTCTTGTCCCTGCGTCAAGCGGTGATAGCGGTCGATGGCCAGGCCGGTCCACTTCTGTTGCTCGCCGTTGGGCCAGACCACGGACAGAGAGTCGATCCGGTCGGCCCGGCCCAATCCGAAGACGTGGCGGCGGTCTCCCGAAGAAGCGTAGCTGCCGCCGCCCTTGGCGAAGCGCGTCTGCTTGCGGCCGTCCGCCTCCAGGATCACCCGCGCACCGACCACGTCGGCATGGTCCTTACCAACCAACTCGACGCCCAGCCAGTGGTAGTCGTCGGGAGAGACGTTACGGAGCAGGGCGACCGGCTCGTTCGTGTGGATGACCACCGCGTCGATTTTCCCGTCGTTGTCCAGATCGCCCAGGGCGACGCCGCGGGCTAGATGCGGCTCGCGGAAATAAGGACCGCCTCGCGTGGTGATGTCCTTGAACTTGCCCTTCACGTTCTTTAGCAACACCGGCTTTTGCCGTCGCGACGCGCCGATGGGGTAACGGATCGCGTGGCCGTTGGCGATGAACAGGTCTTCCCAGCCATGATGATCGAGGTCCAGAAAACCGGTTCCCCAGCCGACGAATTTCTGGCCGATGGCGGCGATCCCGACGGCGGTGGTCTGGAAAGTGAACGCAACGCGATCCTTGTCGGACAGGTTGCGGTAGAGGGCATGCAGCTCGTTTTCGTAGTTGGTGACCCACAGCCAGGGCCGGCCGCTGCCGCCGGGATCGCCGGCGTCCAGACCCATGCTACCGTTGGCCCGGCCATCGACGCCGCAGGCGACGCCGGCGAGCATCGCCTGCTCCTTCATGTGCACCTTTCCGGGTGTCGAGTGGTTTACGTAGAGGAACTTGTTCACCGTGTCGTTGGCGACATAGATGTCGGGTTTGCCGTCGAGGTTGACATCGACCAGCAGCACGCCCAAGCCCTTGCTGGCATCCGGGCCGCCTTTCAGCAGGCCGGCCGACGGCGCTGACGTCGGTGAAGCTGCCGTCGGTATTATTGCGATAAACCTTGTGCGGTAATCCCTGAAAGGTCTTGGGCGGGCAAACGTCGGGCGATTTGCCGTCGTAGGTACAGGGCGGGTTGTTGGCGAAGGACCAGTCGGCATACTGGCAGACGTACAGGTCGGGGTAGCCGTCGCCGTCGAGATCGCCCCAGGCCGCGCTGGTCGCCCAGATGATGCCGGTCTTCAGCCCCGCTTTTGCGGAGACATCGACGAAGCGACGACCGCCCTTGCCGTCCGGTACATTTCGGAACAGGGCGATCCGCCCCCAGCCGGTCACGAGCAAATCGGGCCAGCCATCGCGATCGTAGTCGGCCACGGCGGCGGCGTGCGAATAGAACCACGGTTCGCCGCCGTCCAGAGCGTCCAGGCCGGCCGCTTGGGTGCAATCCTGAAAGCGAAATCCGCCCAGGTTCTTGTAGAGCTTGCAAGGGTGCCCCCGGATTTGCTTCTTGTCCGGGCCGTCGTAGTACCCGCCGCCCGGACAGAACAGGTCGAGCAAGCCGTCGCCGTCGTAGTCGATGAGGGCCACGCCGCCGCCGAGCGATTCGAGAATGGCCAGGTGCGGCGGCTTGACATCCTCGCCGTTATGGTAGGTGAACTCGACGCCCGCGCGGGCGGCCCTTTCCTCAAACAGGTCGGGGCCGGACAGGTCGGGGTCGGCCGGTTCCTCGGCGACGGGTGTCGAGTCGGTCGGACGGTGATTGCACGCCCAGCCGGATAGCAGCGCGGCGCTCGAAGAGCAGTACCGTCCAGCGCTTGTTCATCGCTTGCATCTCCCGAGGCGTTGCCCGACTATTGACCCGCTGGGGCCGGCGGCTCACCGAGCGGGGCCGGCAGATCCGGCGCCTGCATCGGCTCGACCTTGCGGACCTTTCGTTTTCGAGGCGAGGGAAAAAATAACATGCCGAATCCCACAATCAGTGCCCCGACCGCTATGGTGAGCCGGATGTTTCGATCCGTCGTTTGTGCTTCTATATGTTTCTGGGACTCCGCCACCTTCTTTTCCCCTACCTCCTTCGATATTTGTTTGCCCGCCATATGGCTCTGTAATTGAAAAACCTCCATTTCCTCCCGCCGGATGTCATCGACGGCCTCCATCCCTCGGTAGGCGACGAACGCCCCGCCGGCGGCAATGGCTAACCCGAGAAACCGTACCAACAACATGACCATCATCAATCCTCCCACGGATTAGGCCTACCTACGATGGCGGCCCCGTCTCAGGGCGGGGCCGGCGCTGATTTCGTCGTGTCTTGGTGAAGTTGGGCACGGTGCCGCTCTGCCCGTTCGCTGTCGCCGGTTCGTTTGAAATGGTCGTAGAGGGCCTGGTGGCTGGGCTGGTGGTGCGGGTCCAGTTTCAAGGCGCTGTACAGCCAACGGACGCCGACCTCGGGCTTACCGTAGCGCAAGTAAAGCGTCCCTAGCTCGTAATGCAGCTTCGGGTCATTGGGCGTGCGCGTCATCTCCTTGGTGGCGATCTCCCCCAACCGGGCCACGTCGGCCTTGACGCGCTCGTAGAGGGCGACCTGGGCATCCGCTTCGCCTTCCCGACCGGGCTGCTGGGCCAAGCACTTGTACAAGTGAAAATGGGCTTCATGATTGAGCGCGTCGGCGGCGATCGCTTTGCGGAACAAGGCCTCGGACTCCGCCGCCTTGCCGGTGTTGAGCAGGAGCATACCCAGCCGGGCGAGGGCCTTGGAGTTGTCCGGCTCCTTGTTCAGCACCGTTTCCAGGAGCGCGCGGGCCTTGTCCCATTCACCCAGCGCTTGCTCCGCCCGCGCCAGGCCCAGCCGCACCTCCACATTGTCCGGCTTTCGGCTGAGGAGTTGCTCGAACAGCGCGTGGGCCTCCCGCGCATTATTGGTGAGGAGGTTGTTCGCCAGGCTCAGACGGGCGTCGTCGCGCTCCGGATCCAGCTCCAGGACGCGGCGATAATCCGCACGCGCTTTGCGCGCTCCGTAATTGCCTTCCTCGATCTCGGCCCGCATCAAGAGCGCTTCGATGTGATCCGGCTCGCGCTCCAGGAGCATCCGCAAGCAGCGCACGGCGGCACCCGTGCGCAGCACTCGCAGGTAGCCGTGCGCCAGCGCCTCCAGGACCAACGGCGTCTCTGGCTTGTCCTTTTCGAGATATTTCCAGAGCGTGTCTTCCACCGCGCCGACGTCTCCGGATTGTGCCCTCAGGAGGAGGTTCTCCACGCCGACCGCCACGGAGGGGCCGCCCTCAAGCCTCTGGCAGTCCGCGAGGTGCCGCTCGGCTTCGGCGTAGAGACCGGCGCGCCGCGCCGTGCGTCCGGCGAGGAAGTGCGCCCTGGCACTGGTCCGCCACACCCGGAGGGATTGATGGTAGTGTCCGTAAGCTTGCGCGAACCGCTGTTGATCGACCAGCTGGCCGGCTTGCCAAAAATGATACCAGGCCCAGAGATTGACAGTGGCTACGGAGAGGACCACCCCGATCGGAATGAGCCAGAGCGCTCCGCGGCGCGTGAGCAGCGGTCGGGCCGTCAACGGCCGAAACAACCTCGTGAGGTAGGAAACCACAACGCGCTCCCTGGTCGGGGAGAGACCATCCCCGGAAGCATGGCGGGCGGATGCCAAGCTCGTCGCCTTCTCTTCGAGTCCCATTATAACGGCCCTCGGTTCCTCCAGATCGCGAGAGCCTGGCTCGCTGGGCGAAAAAGGTAATTGCCGGTCAGCAGGTCGATCCGGCCGGTGCCGAAAATGTCGCCGGCCGCACACGTCACGTGATCGCAGGTTATCTTCTCCAGGGAATGCCGCGCGAACCGGCCATTCTCCGTCTGCTCCAGATAAATCACCGCGTCCAGATCCCGTTTCGCTCGCTGCGGGAAGCGATCCGCGGGAAGATAACTGACGGCCACGATGTCGAGCCGTCCCGTTCCCCGGAAGTCAGCCGCCACCGCCTGATGTACGCCATACATGGGCGTGATCGGATGGTGCACGAAGGGGAAGCGGCCCCGGTTCTCCAGCCATTGAATGCCGTGGTAAGGCTTCAAGAGATAAGGCGGGTCCATCGTGTCGCCGTTGGTGTACAGCACATCGAGTTGGCCGTCGCTGTTGAGGTCCACCAGCTGAATGCCGCTGGAGCCGTAAGCGGGGTGCGGCGCGTTGTACACGGTTTCCTTGCGGAATCGGCCGCCGCCCTCGTTGAGGAAGGCGACGATGGTTTCATGTTCCTGGCTGAAGAGGGCGACGAAATCGGGGCGGCCGTCGCCGTTGAGGTCCGCCACCGGCACATGGATGGCCCCGTGGCGGTCGTCCAGCTGGCGCGGCACGAAAACGGGATGAGACCAATCCGTGGTTTGGTTCTCCAGATAAAGCACCTCCCCGGTGCGAAACCAGCCGAACTCGGCGACCACCAGATCCCATTTCCCCGTCCCCCGGAATTCGGCGGCCCGCACGTCGGCCACCCGGCCCACGTCTTTCAGAAGGGTTACGGGCTGGAACTTGCCGCCGCTCTGCCCGCGGAACCAGACCACACTGCCGTCGGAATGGTCCTTTGGCTCCATGCTGCCCAGGTTGGCGACCAGGATGTCCTTGACGCCGTCGCCGTCCAGATCGACCACTTCGGCATGGCACGGGTTGGGCACCGCCCCCAGCACCTCCCACTCGGGCGAGGGCAGGTACGGCCGCAGAACCATCACCAGGCCCGCACGCATGTCGCACGCCAGCACGTCCAGCCGGCGCTCATCGAAGAGGTGAACGAGATTCACGTTCGCAACGGCGGGAACGGTCGCTTGGGAAAACACCGGATACGGTGTCCGCTCCAGCTTCACCGACAACGGGCCGCCGGCTCGCTCAATCACCGCCGCTGGCAGTTCGAGCGGCGCCCTTTCCTCGTAATAGCGGATGACCTGCTCCATCGGCGGCGGCGCCTTCAGGTCTCGGTATTTTCCGAGCAGGAGGGCCTGCCCGGCGAGCTGGTAAGCCTTGTCCACCTCCTCCTTCCAGGCGGAGCGCGGGAACGAATCCGCGGGCGGGAAGGCGTGACACTTGGCGCAGTAATCCTCGATTTGGTAGGGCGAGACGACGGCCTGCTCGGAAGGATTGGTCGCGGAGGAGGATTCGCCGGGAGTGGTGGAACGGCCGAAGTGGTAATAGGCCGTGGCGGCCGTGGCGCTCGCCGCCAGGATAGCGAGGAACGTCAACCACCCGGTGCGCACACGCTGCCCCATTGGCATGTCACCCAAGCAGACCATGAGAATCGGAAAATCTTATCCCCTCCAGCTTATCACGCTGGACAAGAAATGTCGCTAGAGGCCCTTATCCTTTTTGGGGGGGCGGGCCGGCGGGGGTCTGCGCCGGTTTGAGATGACTACGGTGTGAGGCGGCTTTTTCCGGCTCGCCCTTGCGGTCGTAGAAATCGGCCAGGGTCTGGTGAGCCGGTTGATAGTCCGGATCGCGCTTCAGGGCCTGGTGCAGCCAGTAAAGTCCAAGGCGTTCGTTGCTGCGCAAAAAAAGCACGCCGATCTCCGTGAGCGTGCCAGGGTCGAGGCTGGGGCCGTCCAGGCCTTGTTTCAAGGCCGAACTGATCCGCCTCAGCGTCGCCTTATCCTTCTCGTGCTGCGCCAGCATGGCCCTGGCCTCTTGCGAGCGGTCCAGGGCTTGCAGGACGCCGACGAGATGCAGTTCCGCTTCGGTATCCGTCGGATCGACCTGGAGCGCCCGCCGCAGCCATTCTTCGGCCTTGGCGGGGTGGTCCTCTTGGATCTCCAGTTTGGCGAGGTGGATGAGCACCGCCGAATCGTTGGGCAATTGCTCCACGGCGCTCTCCAGCAGACGCCGCGCCTCCGCTGACTCGCCTTGCAGGAAACGGCACTGCCCCAGTCGCGCCAGGACATCCGGACGATCGGGATATTGTCTTTTCAGCCGTTCCAGATGCGGCAGGGCGCCGAGGGGATCGGAACCCTCCAGATACATTTCGGCCAGGCGCAGACGAACCGGGACCAGATCGGGATCCAACTCCAGGGCTTGCTTGTATTCCTCCATCGCCCCGCCCCGATCGTTCATGCGCTCCAGGACCCAGCCCCGCCAGCGGAGCGGCTCGGCCGATTCGGGCGCCTTTTCGTGCCAGCGGCTGAGGCAAGAAAAGGCCGGGCCGTAGCGGAGGTTTCGCATGTAAGCCCGTGAAAGCGTTTCCAGGATCACCGCGGATTCCGGACTATTTTGATCGACATAGAGGGACAAGAGTTCGGAAACCACTTCATCCTCCTCCCCGCCCTGGACGCGCAGGAGGAGGAACTCGAGCTGAATGGCCTCGCTCGCTCCGTGGTTGAGTTTGAGGCAACGGTTCAAATGCGCTTCCGTACCCTCGAAGTCGCCCCGCAGGCGGGCCGCCCTGGCCGCCAGAAGATGGACCGGAATGCTACGCGGCCAGACAAAAAGACAAAGGTCCAGGCTCCGTTGCGCTTCATCCGTCCGTCCGGCCTTAACCGCTTCCTGGGCCATGTGCCACTGCACAAGGGCGTAGGAGTACAGCCCGACGCCCGTTGCGACGACCGCGAGAAAGGCCAACACCAAAACTGTCGTCCAGGGTCGTCTCCGGGCCGCCTCGCGGGCGCGCCCCAGAAACGCCGGAAACCGTGCGGGAACTCCAGGGCGCCTGCGCAACGCTCCGGAGAGGAAGGACAACATCCGCGAACCTCGTGAGGTGCTGAACAAAGGGGACTCGTTCGACGGCCGGCTTTCGCCGGCCGTCGGTGGGATGGTGAAAGCAGGTCTTAATCCGTCAGTTCAAAATCCAGATTGTTGTTTCCGCTCGACAGGGTTTTCTTGATGGGGGATGTTGTTTTGTCGGCGTACTTTTTCGGGATGGCTACGTATTTGCCCGTATCCCCTCCCGCAGCATCAACCGGTGCTCCCTTTTCCTTCATCATTTTCTTGTAATTGTCTATTCCTCCCCCCCCTTTTCGCCCGGCGGACCATACGTCTGCTTGACTCGGTTCGGGTTGAGGGATTCCGTGTCAACGGTCACGATCATCTCTTCGGCGGGCAGGTCGGTCCCGGAATAGACACCTTCCGAGTTGAGATTAAACGAATAAACGCCGCTCGTCTCCTCACCCTGACGGTGGAACGAGACGACGCCTCCGGGCACCGGCTGCCCTTTGTACGTGACTTTCCCGGACACCTTGGAAGGGGTCCGGCCCTTGCTACAGCCGAGAGCGAGCGCAAGGATTAGCATCAGCGACAGCAGAAGTCGGCTTGGAGAATTCATGGGGTCCTCGCAATGAGCCTTGGGAAATCGGTTGGAAAGAAAGGAAGACATCCGCCCGCCAATGAGAAACTTCCCACGGGCCTTTCTGTTCCCGTGGGAAGTTCTCGCGAGTCCGCGTGGTGGCGGACGCCTCGGGTTCACTCGGGTTACCAGTCGGGCCCCAGGGGAAGCCCGTCCTGCGGATCAATGGCCCGCCCCCAGGTTATGGTGGAAATACCTTCATTGATGAGGCGGACGCTGCCGTCTCCCATCCCCACCTGAATCCCACCGGGCTGGAAGGATTGCAGGAGCAGGGGGTTGCAGTTCTTGATGATAGGCGTGATTTGGAAGGGC
Source organism: uncultured Planctomycetota bacterium (assembly GCA_963767535.1). GTDB lineage: Bacteria > Planctomycetota > Planctomycetia > Gemmatales > Gemmataceae > JAJPHU01. Next base: position 700,555 of record CAVYEC010000002.1, on the reverse strand, counting down.
AGCGCGTAAGACCAGGGATAGAAATTAATGTTCTGCCAGCCCGGACTTTGGGCAAGCTGGAGGGGAAACAGATGGACCCAAAAGGCGGGAGTGATGTTCGCGCCGCTGTTATAGGACTCGCCCAGGGGGCCGGAGTTTTGCCCGTCTTCATTCCAGACGTGCTCGGCATAGTTGAGAACCTGGCCGCTGCCATTGCTGCTCCAGGCGTTGTTCCCGCCCGACTCATTGCCGGGACCGCAGATGCAATAGCGTTCGGCGACGTAGATCGTGTTCGAGGTCCCGTCGGTGATGGACGAGACCTTGTTGACGCCGCCGACCTGCCAATCCTCGCCCCAGCCGCCGCGGTAGACGTGCCAGTTGAGGGCGTAACTCGTTGCCCCGCGGCCCAGTCCTTGGCCGCCGGTAGACCACGTCGTACCACTGGCAGGCATTGAAGGGTCGCCGGGAGCCTGGAACGTCTTGATCGTGCCGCCGAAGTCGATCCACCAGGAGTTCGATTGATGGGTGCCGTTGCCACTGATCTCCGGGGAAACATACACGTTTTGCTGTTCGAGGAACGGCAGCAAGAAGTACATGCCGGTCCCGAACTTCGAGGGGATATAGGGAGCACTCCAGCTGATGCCATTGGTCGTGTTGGGATAGGCGCCCAGGGTGGGAGGATATCTCCCGTAGGTATCGTGGGCGTTGTGCGTGGCGAGGACAATCTGTTTGAGATTGTTCCCCGACTGCATACGCGCGGCGGCCTGACGAACTTTCTGCACGGCCGGCAAGAGCAGGCCGATCAAGATGGCGATAATGGCAATCACCACCAGCAACTCGACCAGTGTGAAGCCTCGCCAGAGGCGCAACAACCGGAGACGTGGCATGGCCGACTCCTCGGAAAAAGGGCCATAAAGCAAAGAACTTCAGTTCAAAGAAAATGAGAACCTTCCCACAAATGTGCGATTGTCGAGTTTCTCTTCACGGATGTCAAGCCATTTTTTCTTTTTTTTTCCGTGGACGCAAACCCTTGCAAGGAAAGGCTCCGGGTTGTTTGGTCCTCTCTTGTCAGCGCGCGCGGGACTCCACGGCGAACCGTGCTTGCAGGAGTGGTAGATTGGACGGATGCAGGCGCTCGATCTTGGCGAACTCGGCCCTGGCCCTGTCCGGCTCGTCGGTTCGGAGCAAACAGCTGACCCAGAGCATACGCGCTTCTATATTGCTCGGGTCGAGATGGAGCCACGCCTCGCAGTGCGGCCTGGCCTCGCGCCAAAGTTTCTGTCGGGCCAATAGTTGAACCAGCTGCGCGGTAGTTCGCATCGTAGGGGTTCTCCACTACGGCTCGTTGCCAGTAAGAGACGGCCCGGTCAAAGAACTTCTGTTTCTGGGCGATCAGGGCCGCTCGTGCGAGGGAAGCCTCGCGCCGGGGTGCTTGCGCGAGGACGGACTCGTACACGGCCAGGGCATCCTCCGGACGATCGAGGAAGGTCAACGCCATCGCCTTGGCTTCCCCGGCCTCCAGGTCGGTGGGATCCCTTTCCAGAACTCCTTCGAGTTGACGGAGGATCATCCGAGACGCGAGGGCGGGGGGGGCCTTGTACGTGGTAACAATCAGAGCGAGAGCGACGCCCCGATCGCGTCGCCTCTCCTCGTCGTCGGGTTCGGAATTCGTTTGATAAAAGGAGACGAACTCCGGTTCCTGCTTGGGCGGGCCGGTCTTGGCCGGCGCCCGGCGTCCGGATGGCGGAGAATGCGATGGTCGGTGGAAGCGGTGTGCGCGATGTCCGCGGCGGGATAGCGCGGCATGTGGCAGTCGATGCAGCTATCGGGTGAACTCTTGAGACGGCGGGCGGCCAACGGCATGCTACAGCCATGTTCCTCGTGGCAGTTCCGGCACGCCTTGCGGTAGTGGCTCACGCGCTGGGCGGGTTCGACGTGCTGATGCGGGTCGTGGCAGGAAGTGCAACCGAGTTTGCGCATTCCTTCCGCGGGCCTGTCCTCGCTTCGCAAGAAACACTGGCTCAGCGCCATCTGTTCGACGTGCCCGACGGCCTTGCGGTCCTCCGGCGATTCGGCGGCGGGAACGAAGACGGACCAGAAGGCATCGAACAACAGTCCGGGGCGAAAGTCGTACAAACCCCGGCCGCGACGGACGACGCGGGCCGAACCCGCGAGGTGGCACTGCTCGCACACCGCCGCCCGCAATTCCGGCTTGAGGTGATGCGGGTTAACGATGGTGTAGTCCGCGCCGGTTTTGGGATCCTTGTGGCCGGGGTCGTTGACATGGCGGTCGCCGGGACCGTGGCAGCGCTCGCAACCGATCGTGTAGCCGTCGAAGACCGGCTCCTCGAAGCGGTTGAGGTATCCCTGTCGCGGCCGCGTCCGGTTGGCATGGCAAAACAGACACTCCCCGGAGACCGGCCGGCCCGGACGAAACTCGACGTGGAAGCCGGGCGACTTATCCCAGATTTGTTTCTGGGAGTACCAGCTGATCGGCGTCTGAAAAAGGTAGCCGTCGCGATCGGTCAGATACGAATGGCCGCGCGTCCCGGACCCCAGGACGTAATCGGCGGGCATGTCGAGTTGAAAAACGGTTTGGCCGGCTTCGTCGCGGCCGATTTCCTGGTGCCAGACTCGCTCCCCTTGGCGCTCCACGCGCATCAGGGTGCCCAGCGCCTCGAAGGGGTTATTGGCCCGCGCAGTTGTAGCGCTGCTGGGCGGCAAGGCGAGAAATCGGCAAGAGCGAGCGCCCCATCGGGTGCCGCCCGAACGACAGCGCGATGTCCCGATGGCATGACGTACACTTGTCATCTCCAACGTAGGAAACATCCGGGTGGATATTCCGGAAGGGGCCGGCGTAAGTGAGGCGCGGGTCCTCGGGTGTGCTGAGGGGCAGTTGGCTTGAAGAGGAAGTCTGGTTGTACCAGGAGAGGACAGCCCACACGCCGGCACCCAAGAGCATCAGGACAAGGACGCCGATCACGGAGAGGCGGGTGAAGGGCCGCCGCCGGCCCGAGAGGTCCGGATCACTCCCGCTCGGTGAGTCCAGGGGTTTGCCGGGATCGCGATCCATGGGACGGTCTTTCGCGATGGTGCTTCGCTAACCAGCCCGCCGCGCCAGCAAGGGTTAGGTTCCCTTGCTGGCGCGGCGGGCTGGGAAGGACTACTTCAGCCACTCCAAACAAGCCTGGGCGATGACACGGCCGTTGAAGTCCAGGCCGCTTCCGGAGGCCGCCGAGGCCGCGTCCTTCCAAATCGACAGGGCCTGGCGGAAGGCGATCTCCGCCTCGTCCGCGTCCCCCTCTTCCAGGGCCAGCAGGCCGCGCAGCACGGTCACATCGGCTTCTCGTTTGAGGATTTTGATCAGCTCGCCGAGTTGGTTGCTGAACTGAGTTCGACCAATGGCCTTCCAGAATCCATCGAAGAGAGTCCGTTTCTCGGAATGCTCGCCGAGCACTCGCTGGCCGATCAACAAGGCCATGATTTCCCGGTAATGCACGGGTTGTCCGCTGGGATCGGACTGGCCCAGCGATCCGGCGAACGCGTTGCACTCCTCCCGCGCCAGGTCATACTCGCCCAGCGCCGCCAGAGCCTGCATCCGCATCCAATGGTAGTTTTTTCCCAACACGGCCTTCTTCTCCGAGTCCAGCCAGTCTCGAACATCCCTCGCTCGGCCGGTCCTCAGCATCAGTTCCAATTCCATCGCCATGCCCTTGGGTCCGAAGGCGGAGATATCCGATTCCAGCAGCAGGTCGCGGGCGGTGCCGCCCAGCCCCTCCTGCCATGCCTTCATGGCCCGATCCCCGACCTTCCAGCCGGCCGACGCCACCACGTAATTGTTGCTTCGCTGCTCCACGATCCTGGCCTGTCGGTCCAACTCCTGCCGAAAACGAGCCTCCATGTCGCGGAATTGCTCGGCACTCACACCCGGCGGAGGGCCAGCCGCCTGGAGAACCTTGACGTAGGAGCGCAGATGGTGCAGAGCCAGGTCGAGGCATTCCATTTGGCCGTACAGACCGCTGAGGCTGAGATGCGCCTGGATGAGATCCGGCCGAAGGGCGAGGGCCTGGTTCAAAGCCGTGGCGGCCTGGCAGCGGCGCAGTTGGAGCAGTTCCGGCAGTTGCGTGGCCCAGCGCGTTTGCGCGTGCTATCGAGCAGACGCAGATAACTCTCGCCCAGGACGAGGTAAGCCTGACCGCTATCCGGATGGTCCGCCACACAGCGCCGGGCCGCCCTCACGACCAAATAGAGCAGGGCGGGCGAAGTATCGTCGCTTTCAAACAGGAACCGCTGGGGCAGCAGATAAGCCGTCCGATCGAGCGCTGGGAGGCCGGCGAAACCACGGTTGGGTTGGGGCAGCTGCGGCCGAACGAACGTGAGGCGCATGTCCGCATCGATCAGGCAGGTTAGTCCGCTCCATCCGCCGGCCGCCCCCAGCAAGGCAGCGGACTGGCAGCTTTCCCAGGCCAAGGTGTGCCGCGCCGGGGCCTGTCCCCGTACGATATCGGCGTGGAGCAGGTGCAGCGTGGCTTCATCCTGGTCCACGGAGTGCGGCGGGAACGGCTTCCAAAACGCCTGCCACCACTGCCGCGCTTCCGGCTCTCGATTGGCCGGCTTGCCTGGTGCTTTTTTTTCCTCCGCGGGATGGAAGGCCAAACGGTTCAGGTCCAGCTCCCAGGAGCGGAAGGGATCGGCCTCCCCTTTCACGGCCGGATCGCGCCAGCCGAAGATGGCCAGGTTTCCTTTCACGTACAGCAGCGGCCACTGGCGCGAATCGGCGAGCAGTTTACCCACAGCTCTGAAAAAGCGATCGCGATTGGTGTCGTAGACGATGGCATGGGTGATGCCGGCCGCACGCATTCGGTCGTTGCCGTCACCGAACGCTCCCGGATCGCCCCGGACGGCGGAGGCCAGGGAGTCATCGAACACCCCTTTCTCTTCCGGGCAAAACCAGGCGAAGGCGTTGGCCGTCTCCCGCGACAGATGAAGCCCCGCGCCTCGCCCAGCTTGCTCTCGCGCAGCCAATCGCGGGCCGCCGACGCGCCGTGTTCCAGTGAAGACGGCGTCTCGATGACCCACCGCCGCGGCTCGAAAGGCGGAGTCTGGACCCAACCCGGCCAGGCGCAGACAAGAAGGACGAGAACGAACAACCCGGTGAGGAGGTGGCCGAGAGAAATCGTCCGACGCCAGCCGGGCGTTGTCCACCGCTCAGGACCGGAGCTTCGGGCAAAGTAATCGTGAAAGTTCCAGGCCAACACCGGGCCGGCCACGAGCGCGAAGAAGGGGATCGTCCGGACCTGGACCGCGCTCAACAAGGCAAGCCCCAGCCAGGGAAGGAAGCGCTGCCAGTGCCAACGCGGGAGGTTCAGGATAAACGAGAGTAGAGACAGCCCCAGTAAGGGGAAATACGCGAGGGCCGCCGGAACGTGGCCGAGATTGGTCAGGTAGTCGCGCTGAAATGGCGACGTGATCTGCCCGACGCCGACGGGGGCGGTGAATTCGGGCGGCAGTGCGAAAGCGTTAATGTGAGCTGGATTGAGCAAGCAAACGGCCACCAGCAGAATCACCGAGAGCAGGAGGCGAGCGAAGGAGGAGACGTGCGGGTTGTTCCCTTCGTCCGCGTGGCTCGCCCGGTCGAGGAACCGGCCCAGCCACACCAGTGCTACGACCACCAAGCCCAGGACGAACCAACTATCCATGTTCACCCACACCGCGAACAGCGGCAACAGTGGCCAGGACGCTCCGAGCGGAGTGAAACGATTGGCGGCAGCATTCTCGCGCTCACGGAGAAACCACAGGGCAAGTGCGAGAAAGAAGTAGGAGACAGTCGCCGGCTGGAGCGTGAGGCGTAAGCTCATCGCCAGCAGGGCCAGGGCCGTGCAGAAGATCGCCACCCACCACCCTTGACCGGCTCGACTCAGGCGCAGCACCAACACGGCTAACCCGGCCGTCAGAAGGGCCTTGCCCAGCACCAATCCCATTCCCCCGAACGCGGAGTACAAGCCGTAACAGATCAGATCGTACAACCAGGAAGCGTTCGCGGCGGAACCGGAGGCGTACTCCCCGTGAGCGAGAAGTCGTCCGCGGGCCAGGTGCATCCAGACATCGCTGTTGCGCGCGGCCGACGATGCCAGAAAAAACGCGAGGACGACCACGAGAAACGCCAGTGCCGTTTCCAGGCGTCCGGTCGAGGGCCGCGCCGGGGTCTCGACGAGAGGAAGGGACTTCCTGCATCAGCGCCTCGGCGTTCCCCTCCGCGAGGGGGGAGAGAGGCGGAGGGGCGGACAGAACATCATCGGATGGGACCATCGGGTCACCTGAAACTTAAAGGAGGACGGACGTTAAGTATGAGCAGAGATTAAAATGTGAGTATAAAGGTCGAAACGGAGGGGGTCAAGCGCGTCAACACAGGGAGCAACCCTTGGTCAGCGACGCTTCGCAGAAGCGTGTGCGATCCACACGCTTCTGCGAAGCGTCGCTAAACTAAACCTCCGGGTGGACCCACGGTTCGCGGTACGGCCGGCGCAGCAATCTGTTCGCCTCCTCGTCGCCGACCACTTGCTGTTTGCTCGAATCCCAGGTTAACGACCGCCCCAGCTTCAACGACAGGTTCGCCAGGATGCAACTCGCCGTCGAGATGTGCCCCTGCTCGATGTCGGCCACCGGCTTGCCGCGCGTCCCGATCGCGTGCAGGAAATCGCGCATGTGGCCGCGAACCGCCGAGGCGACGTGCCGTTCCAGATCCTTCTCGGTCTCGTCCTCCGGATACTTGTCATACTCGTAAAGCGCCTTGCCGGTGATCGTCGGCTTCTTTTGGCCCATCGGTGTGAAGGCGTACTTATGCACGTCCAATTTGAGAGTGCCCTTGTCGCCATAGAGCGTTGCTCCCCAGGGGTACTCCGGGTCGTTGGGTTCGCCCCAACTGCGGTGCTGCCAGACGATGGGCAGTTCGTCGAAATCGAAGGTCGCCGTCTGCGTGTCGGTGATGTCGGCCTTGCTTTTTTTATCGACGAGAATGCCGCCGCTGGACGTGATGCGTTTGGGCCAGCCCAGGTCGAGCATCCAGCGCACCATGTCGAGCATGTGGATGCACATATCGCCCATGATGCCGTTGCCGTAGCGCATGAACGCCCGCCAGCGGCGCGGGTGGACCCAATCGTTGTACGGCCGCATCGGTGCGGGACCGGTCCACATCTCGTAATCCAGATACGACGGCGGCTCCTTGTCCGGCGGGTTGCCGCTGGCCCGCATGTGGTAGTAGCAGTAGATTTCGGCCGACGCGATCTTGCCGAGCTTGCCTTCTTTGATCACGCGATCGCGGGCCTCGATGAGGTGCGGCGTGCTGCGCCGCTGGGTGCCGACCTGCACGACGCGCTTATGCTTGCGGGCGGCGGCGACCATCGCCTGTCCTTCCACGATGTCCACGCTGATCGGCTTCTGCACCCACACATCCGCGCCAGACTCGACGGCCGCGATCATGGGCAGCGCGTGCCAGTGGTCCGGCGCGTCCACCAGCACGATGTCGAGATCCTTCTCCTTGAGCATTTCGCGGTAGTCGGTGTAGGTACGCGGTTTCTTCTTCGACGCTTGCTTGCCGGCGACGATGTCGGCGGCCTCGGCGAGCATCTTCTTGTCCACGTCGCACATCGACACGACCTCGACCGGCGCGACCTGAATGAGCCGAATCAGATCGACTTTGCCGTACCAGCCGGGGCCGATGATGCCGACGCGCTTGGGTTTGTCGTCGGCGAACTCGGCGGCGTAGCCGGCGGCGTGCGACAGGGCCAGGCCGGCGGCGCCGGCTTGCAGGAATTGACGGCGGTTCATGGTTGGCGTCTCCCGGAACGTGCGGACGAAAGTTTAGAAGAATTAAACCACGAAACACACGAAATACACGAAAAAAAGACAAAACAATACAAAAGAAAAAAACCTCGCAGGACAATTCATTCGCCCGCCGCGCTTGTTTTTTCTTCTGTCTTTTTTCGTGTATTTCGTGTGTTTCGTGGTTTAATTCTTCTTTTATTCCAATTGCTCCAGCCAGACGCGGATGTCGTTTTCGTACTCGCTGGCCAGATCGCCCTTGACCAGTTGGCGGTGGAAGTCGGCCGCCCCCTTGCGGTCCAGGTCGGCGGCCTGGCGCTCTGGAAACGCTTGGCTGGGTCGGCGGCGACCAGACGGCGGCACAGGTGCAAGAGTAGATCGTTGCAGCTCACCTCCGGCGGCAACATGTCCGGCAGGCGCCGATCCAGGTCCGCCTTGGATTCGATCAATTCGCGGTAAGTGTTCAATCCCTCGAACGGCGGCCGGCCGGCCAGCATCTCGATCAGCACATACCCCAGGCTGGCCAGGTCCGACTGCGGCGAATTCTCGCCGCCCGACAGCACTTCGGGAGCGGCGTAAACGGGCGACCACATCCGCCGGGCGGCCGCGTTGTTGAGGTCGATGGCCGAGCCGATGTCGATCACCTTGGTGTCGCCGGTGCGTTTGAGCATGATATTCGACGGCTTCAGGTCGCCGTGGACGATGCCCTCGCGGTGCAGTGCCGCCAGTCCGGCCAGGCACTCGCGGAGCACCTGAATGGCCACGCCCGGTTTGAGACGCGGCTGCACCGGCCCGTCGGTGAGGATGACGTTGTTGACGTACTTCCAGTGCCGCGTGCTGACGCGCTGGCGCGTCCGGTCGAGCATGCGCTGGGTCAGCACCTCGCGCAGGTCGTAGCCGTCCACCCACTCCATCTCCATGACGCGCAGGCCGTCCTGGGCGATGAAATCGTGGATGTCGAGCAGGTTATCGTGCTGGATCAGGGCCACGCGCACGGCGACACGGGCGATGCGGGCCATGTCCTCCTCGTAAGCGGACTCGTCGCGGTACGATTCCGGCGAGAAAACTTTCAGCGCCACGGGGAGGGTGAACTGGTCCGCGCCCTGGCGTTCGCCGAGGTAGACGACGCCCTGACCGCCGCTGCCCAAAAGGCGCATTTTGCTGTAGCGCCGGGTCCAGTGGAGGCTCTGGGCGTGGACGATGTTCTGATAGCGTGCGATGAGATCCGCCGCACACCGCTGCGACGACCTGTCGGCCGTCGAAGAGGCGGGGTGATACGAAACCGTCGATGTCATTCGGCCCTTCCTCGTTCCGGTCAAGCTGAGCTTCGGTCGGAAGGGTCATTCTAGCAGGTGCCCGCCGCATCGGGAGCGCAGGATTCTCCCCAGCTCGCAGCGCCAGCAAGGGGGTGAATCAACGTCCGCCGCCTTTCTCCAGGGTCGGCTCTGGCTGCCACATGTACAAGAACGTCGGCAGACGACTGCGATCCAGGCCCGGCACGCTGACCGGCAACACCGAGTTCTGAAGCGGCACATTGGGGGTGATGGAATAAGGCGAATGTGCCTTGTCGTTGTTGCGATGGTACAGGACGACCCGGCCTTTTTCGACCCGTGAAAGCTCGCGCGCGGCGTCGAGGGCGTCGTCGAGATAGCCGATGCGATCGATCAGGTGGCGCTCCAGCGCCTGCTGGGCCGTGAACACCCGGCCGTCAAACGTCGTCCCGCCCGCGGCAACGACGGCCGGCCGGGTGCGCCGGACGACTTCGCGGAAGCGCTGATGGAACTCGTCGGCCATCGTCTGGAGGAGTTGCTTGCGCTCCGCCGCGGGTTCGGCGACGATCTCGTTGCCGAGGTCGATGTACGTGCCGGATTTGATCGGCAGCGCCTGCATACTGAAATAGCCCATCGCCCCGCTGAGGTTGTAGCGGTTGAGGATGACGCCGATGCCGCCGGTGACGCTGGTGGGGTGGGCGACGATCTGATCGCACGCGGTCGCCAGGTAGTAGCCACCGCCGGCGCCCACGTCCATCAGACAGGCAATGATAGGCTTATGCGTCCGTTCGCGGAAGGCGTGCAGGTCGCGCCACATGATGTCCGTGGCCGTGACGCCGCCGCCCGGCGTGTTGATCCGAACCACCACGGCACAGACAGTCGGGTCGGCGGCGATGGCATCGAGTTTCTCGCGGAAGATGCTGACGGGGTTTTCACCCAGCGAATAGAAGCCGGTCATGTCCATGTTGAGCAGCAAGCCGTCCACGTCCACGACGGCGATCTTCGGCTCCTTGGGATTGCACGGGTGGCCGGGTCCGCCCAGCGGCATCTCGATGACGGGACCGCCGTCGCCGACCGGCGCCGGTTCCTGGATGATCCGGCTCTGCGTGACGATCGGCGTATCCATCGTGACGGCCGAGCGCGACACAAATCGGAAGACGCTGTGACAACCCGTCAGCCCCACGACCAGAACCAGACCGACACAACTCCCGACGTAGCGCATAGCTCGTCTCCTCGCCGCACAATCGCGTTTTTCGTCTTTGTCGGTATCGGCATTTTTTCCGTTCTCTCCGCAATAATCGGTTCGATCGTTTTTTTCGTACTTGTCGGCGACTTGCCTAGAACCGCAGCCTTCGCCAACCTACTCAGATGTTCACACGGAGTCTCTGCGGAAGGGACTTGTTGGAGGTGTCACTTGTGAAAACGGGCCGCTACATGGGCGGTAGTTCCTTGCCGCAGTAGCGACAGCGTTCCGCGGCTGTGTCCACCATGCGTTTTTTGCAATGCGGGCACTCGACGATACCTCCCACCTCCCGGCTTGACGTTGCCTGACGCGGTCGTTTTGGCCGTACCGGAGCTTCGCTCGGCTCTTTGCCGCGCGGCTTACTCAGCCAGAGGATCTGCGCGAGGGAATATACGGCCACTCCGTAGGGGAATCCCCGCACGAAGGACTTGGCAAAGCCGTCCTCCGTCGGACCCAGGATGCTATGGCCCGCTCCCCAGAGGATCGCCAGTCCCAGCAAGACGCACATCCCGCCCGTGACCTTGCCGGCCAGACCCGCAATGCGTGTGTTTCGGGTGAGCGGTATGCCTGCGGGGCTGAAACCCATGACGCCCAGGATCACCGCCGCCAGACCCCAGAAGCCAATGATGCCGAGTAAGCCCCAGCTAAAGTCCATGGCATCCTCCACAGCGAGGGGAGGGACAACCTGGGTACGGGCCACCTGCGGGGTCTCATTTGCTGAGTCCCCACAATAGGCACCGCCCAGGCTCGTCGGATCCGAAGAGGGTGTGGTCCAGCCAGTTCAGCGGTGCGTACAGCCTCATGCGGAAGTAATGCTCGGATAGATCCTGCTTCGCACACGCCTCCGCGACGGGAACATACAAAAAGCCGCGCATACTACATAACTTGGCTTCCTCCATCCCCCGGCGCGACAGGTGGTAGTAGCTGCCCACGTAAAGGATGAGCAAGAAGACGGCGATCAGCTTAAGGAGCCGAAACCGCGGCCGCTTCGGGGCCGCTTCCTTCCGCGCGACCGGCGCAGCCGGCTGCGGAGTTCCGCGCCGTAACACACCCGCGATCATGGCGTTCGTGACCTGAGCGACGGCCGGTTCCTCGGACGCCGCCCAGGATCGGTACCAAACCACCACGGTGAATGGCCCGAAGGTCATGGCGTGCTCGCAAATCGAGACGACGTTCTCCGCACCGAGATCACGGATGAACGCTTGGGCCAACGCGCGGATGGCCTCCCGGTTTTCGTTAAGGGAGACTCCCTGGAGGTAGAGGGTGGGGCCGACGAACGTCTTGTGACGAAGTGTTTCCATGGCGAACAACTCCCCGTGAGGTGAAGCGAAATTGAGGCGGATTGCCGCACGGAATCCGAAAGTTACCGGGCGATCGCCGGACAAATCTTTCGCGCGCTACACTCCCAACGTACCACCCCAACGGGTCGCTGTTCTAGCAAATTGTTTTGATAACCCATGCTCTGTTGCAATCCTCTGCCCGCTCGACGTGGCAACGGTTCTGGCCGGCGTGGTGGTCCGCAGCGTTGCATTGCAGGTGCCACACACCCCCTGCAACGCTGGCGAAAACGATGCAACGCTGGCGCAGGATGGACGCGAGTCCTTGCCCCGAAATGATATCACCGTTGCAACCGACCCGCGACCCGGCGACGGCAACGGCCGCAATGCCCAGTTACAGGATGACCACAACGATCTGACCGCCCGACGCGGCCACACGTCCGACGAACTCGCGTAACTCGTGCAAATAGGAGACATATTCCTCCCGCAAGTCGTCGGGCGGCTCGTCCCAGATGCCGGGGTATACCCCGTCCGCTTCGAACTGTTGCGGGTCGAAGCCCGCCCAGAACTGGTCGTCAGGGATGCCTCGCAGTGCCGCATCGAGCCGGCGCACGAAGTCGGACGATAGGAGGCGTGGCCGGCCATAACTCAACGGCATCCCGACCTCGGTGCCGCCGACGAGAAGGAAGCCGAGTTCGGCCTCACGGCCGGCATCAGTCAGCAAGCGGTCCAGTCCGTGCCAGGACTTCTCCAGGCTGAGGGCCGACGGGTCATCGCGGCGGAATAGGTCGTAGACCTGGTTCCGGTCGCTCAGCCGTCCTAGATCGCCCTCCCGCACTTCCCGGAGACTCGCTCGCATCCCCATCGCCTGCCCTCCTTTGCTTGAGCGACTGTTTGGGCGTGACTCGCTCACATCACGACGGCGAACCGGAACCGTACGCCGGTGCGGTCCGCTGCCTCCAATTCCTCCGCGATTTCGGACAGTTCCTCGACTACTTCGGCATGTTCCCGAAGGACGCCGGGGTGAGCATCCAAGTACGTCCTTAATTCTCTGACGGCCACCAACCCGTCGGCCGGAGCGAACCACTGCACCGGGGACAGTTCGGCCAGCACGTCTTTGTCTAACATTTCCAGGGCGTCCGCCGGCTCGTAGCTCTCGAAGGTGCCGAGCGGGGTAAGCCCGTTGTTGGCCGCCAGCCGGTCGAGACGCCGCTGGGCGCGGAGAAGCACGCGGTGATCGGAACCGAGAGTACCCCATCGCGGCACCTCCGCCTCGAATACGGTGCAGAAGCTGGCACCCATCCGCTCCTCTCCTTCGCCGTACATCGTATCCTCGCCCCGCGCGAGCGACAAAGTACCACTCTCCGGTTCGCGGTTCAAGCACGGTCTTCCATCGCTTCCCATTAACGGAGCTTACGTAAAGGGAAACCAATCCCAGGAGCATTTTCGGATCGAAATACGTTGATTTTCACGTCATTTTTTCGAAGCCAAGCCTCTTGGAGACCGGCGCGTCGGCCATAATATGAAGAACAACCGAGTCCCGGAACGTATGACGACGAGGAGAACTCCGCACTCATGCCGCGCCGCACAGACCTACGCAAAATCCTGCTCATCGGCTCCGGACCCATCGTCATCGGCCAGGCGTGCGAGTTCGATTACAGCGGCACCCAGGCGTGCAAGGCCCTCCGCGAAGAAGGTTACGAGGTCGTTCTCGTCAACTCCAATCCGGCCACGATCATGACCGACCCGGAGACGGCCGACCGCACCTACATCGAGCCGATCACCTGGGAAATGATCGAACGCATCATCGAGCGCGAAAAGCCCGACGCCCTGCTGCCGACGCTCGGCGGACAGACCGCCCTCAACACCGCCATGCAGCTTCACCGCCACGGCGTACTCAAGCGCCACCGCGTCGAGATGATCGGCGCCACGCCGGCCGTCATCGACAAGGCGGAAGACCGCGAAAAGTTCAAACGGGCCATGCAGCATATCGGCATTGCCGTGCCGAAAAGCGGTGTGGCTCGCTCGTTTTCCGAGGCGCTGGAGATCGTCGAGCAGGTCGGCTTGCCGTGCGTATTGCGGCCCAGCTTCACGCTCGGCGGCACCGGCGGCGGCATCGCCTACAACCGCGAGGAGTTCAACCAGCTCATCGCCCGTGGACTCGACCTCAGCCCCGTCAACGAAGTCCTCATCGAGGAGTCCGTCATCGGCTGGAAGGAGTTCGAACTGGAGGTGATGCGCGACCGGGCCGACAACGTCGTCATCGTCTGCTCGATCGAGAACTTCGACCCGATGGGCGTGCATACCGGCGATTCGATCACGGTGGCCCCGGCCCAGACCTTGACCGACAAGGAATACCAGCGCATGCGCGACGCGGCGCTGGCCGTCATCCGCGAGATCGGCGTCGAGACCGGCGGCAGCAACATCCAGTTCGCCATCAACCCCGACAACGGCTACATGGTCGCCATCGAGATGAACCCGCGCGTCAGTCGGTCGAGCGCGCTGGCCTCGAAGGCGACCGGCTTCCCCATCGCTAAGATCGCGGCGAAACTGGCCGTCGGCTACCGGCTCGACGAACTGCGCAACGACATCACCCGCGAGACGCCGGCCTGTTTCGAGCCGACCATCGACTACGTTGTGACCAAGGTGCCGCGCTGGGCGTTCGAGAAGTTTCCGGATGCCGACCCGACGTTGACGACGCAGATGAAATCGGTCGGCGAGACGATGGCGATCGGCCGAACGTTCAAGGAATCGCTGCAAAAGGCGCTACGCGGCCTGGAGACGGGCAGCTTCGGCCTGGGCTGCTATCGCGGCGATTTGTGGGGCACGCCGCGGCAGCCGAGCGTCGAAGACATCATCGCCCGGTTGGCCACGCCGACCGCCGAGCGCATCTGGTACATCCGCTACGCCTTCAAGGCCGGCCTGTGCCTGGAAGACATCCACCAGCAAACGAAGATCGACCGCTGGTTTCTGCACAACATCCGCGAGTTGGTCGAGATGGAAGCTCGGCTGCACGCGGTCGCCGACACGATCCGCACACGCCCGCAAGACGATCAGGTCCGCGACATCTTGCTCGAAGCGAAGCAGCACGGCTACTCCGACAAGCAATTGGCGTTTTTGTGGCACTCGACCGAGATGGAAATTCGCCGGCTCCGCAAGGAGCTGGGCGTCGTGCCGACGTACAAGCGCGTCGATACCTGCGCCGCCGAGTTCGAGGCGTATACGCCGTATTATTACTCGACGTATGAAGCGCCCGTCTCGTTTAGCCGCGAGCCGGAGGCGAGCGCGAACGCGGAAGATGAAACGCGCCCACCGACCGATAAGGACCGCATCATGATCCTGGGCGGCGGACCCAACCGCATCGGCCAGGGCATCGAGTTCGATTACTGCTGCTGTCAGGCGGCGTTCGCGCTCAAGCGCGCCGGCTACGAGACCATCATGGTCAACTCCAACCCCGAGACGGTCTCGACCGATTACGACACGAGCGATCACCTCTTCTTCGAGCCTTTGACCACGGAAGACGTGCTCAACATTTGCGACGTGATGCAGCCAAAAGGTCTGATTGTTCAGTTCGGCGGGCAGACGCCGTTGAACCTGGCTCGCGGCTTGGAGGCGGCAGGGGCGCCGATCATCGGCACCAGTGTGGACAGCATCGACCGGGCCGAGGACCGCGAACAGTTTCAGGAGATGGTGGAGAAACTCGGACTCAAGCAGCCGGCCAACGGCACCGCGCTCGATCTCCAGCAGGCCATTCATGTCGCCCGGCGGATCGGTTATCCCGTGCTGGTGCGGCCCAGTTACGTCCTCGGCGGCCGGGCGATGGAGATCGTCTACGATGAGGCCACGCTGAGTAAATACGTCGCCTACGCGATGGACGTTTCGCCGGGCAAGCCGATCCTGATCGACAAGTTTCTGGAGTCGGCCATCGAGGTCGATGTCGATTGCCTCAGCGACGGCACGCGCACGCTGATCGGCGGCGTCATGCAGCACATCGAGGAGGCCGGCGTTCACTCCGGCGACTCGGCCTGCGTCATCCCGCCGCACAGCCTGCCGCCGGCCGTCATCGAGGAGATCAAACGCCAAGCCCGCGAGCTGGCCCGCGAGCTGCAAGTCAAGGGGTTGATGAACATTCAATTCGCCGTTAGCCGGATTGCGGATTGCGGATTGCGGATTGCGGATTCCTCCGAACAATCCGCAATCCGCAATCCGCAATCCGCAATTTATGTTCTCGAAGTGAACCCGCGGGCCAGCCGGACGGTGCCATTTGTGTCCAAGGCGACGGGCGTTTCGTTGGCCCAGGCCGCCTCGCTGCTGATGGTCGGCAAGACGCTCGATGAATTGGGATTGTTCGAGGAAGTGGTGCCCAAACATTATTCGGTCAAGGAGAGCGTGTTCCCGTTCAACAAGTTCGCGGGAGTGGACATCATTCTGGGACCGGAGATGCGCTCTACCGGCGAGGTGATGGGCATCGACGACAGTTTCCCGCTCGCCTTCGCCAAGAGCCAGATGGCGGCCAATAGCGCGCTGCCGGAAGCGAAAGACGGGCAGGTATTCATCTCGGTAGCCGAGCGCGACAAGCAGGAGGTCATCCCGATCGCGCGCGGCCTGGCCGAGATGGGTTACAAATTGATTGCGACGCGCGGCACGGCGAAGACGCTGCGGGCGGCGGGGATCGCCGTGGAGGAAGTGAATAAGTTGCAGCAGGGCCGGCCGAACCTGATCGACTACATGAAAAACAAGCAGATCGCGCTGATCATCAACACGCCCAGCGGCAAGGGGGCGCGCACCGATGAAGGCATGATCCGCTCGGCGGCGGTGGCCAACGGCGTGACGTGCATCACCACGCTGTCGGCGGCGCACGCGGCGGTCGAGGCGTGCCGGGCCAGCCGAGAGCGGCCGTGGACCGTCTCCGCGCTGCAAGACCGCTTTAACGATTGAAGTGTCTTACAGCCGCATTCGCAGCCCCAGGCGTCCCACCACGCCGGCCGTGATACAGACGAAGGCGGCCATTCCCAGCGAGCCGCCCACGACGACCCACGGATCGGGCGACCGTTTGTAGGCCAGGACCGTGCTCCCAAGTCCGGCCAAATAAAGCGCTTCCACGATGATCGGATGCAGGAAATAAGCGACCAGCGGGTTGGCCCCGGGGGGACGGAGGAGGATCGACCAGCCGCGCACCCCGGCCACGTCGATTAGCAGGTAAAGCAGGACCCATACCAGGCAAGCCAGTCCGGCGCACCAGAAGCACCACGTTGGGGTCGCGGCGATCTTGTTGATGCCCTCGAACGTGTCAGTGAGGCAGCCGGCCAGTAAGAGACCGACGGCGAACGTCAAGGCCCACATGATCCGGGGGCGGTGCCCGGTCACGTCGCTGCCGCGCCGCAGGATCGTGCCGAGCAGGCAGCCGGCCATCGTGATCGCGGCCAGCGAGCCGAGCGCGTCGGCCAGGCTGACGTACCGGCCGAGTTCGTCGAAGCCGCGTCCCACCGTCGTCAACGGCCCCGCCGTCACGCCGAGCCAATTCTTCGTCTGCAAATGGGTGAACAGTCCGCCGTGCCGCATGGCGAGGTGGAGAATCATCAACAGGGCCAGCGCTCCCATCAGCCACTCGCGACGTTCGCCGAGGAGCAGGTAGAGAAGGCTGACAGTCAGATAGGCCCATCCGATCAGTCCGAGTATTCCCCACCATCCCGTCCGCAGCCATACCCAATCCTCGACCCGGCCCCGGAAGGGAATCTCGGCCGAGACAGGATCGCGCCGGTAGATCGCCAGCAAGACGAGCAGGCCGACGCCACCAAGGATATTGACGCCCAAAAGAACGTTGCGCTTCCAACCGAGTTCGCGCGGAACGGCGCACCACGCCAGGATCAACGCGGAAAATGCCAGCAGTCCCCATAACGGTTCGCCGAGAGTGCGCTCATCGTGACTGTTGAGTTCGATGACGCCCATGAGCAAAAGCGTCGCGGTGCGCAGGAAAATGTGTCCGAGACGTTTTGCCTTCGATGCCCCCGCCGCCCGCGCTCGTTCCAGTGCCAGAGGGATCGACGCGCCGACGATGAACAGAAAAGTCGGAAAAACCACATCGGCGAGCGTCATGCCGTCGGCGTTCGGGGGCTGAATGTGGTGCATCCAGGAAGGCGCACCGCGGCCGAGGTCGTTGACGAAAACCATCAGCAGAATGGTCAGACCGCGCAAGGCGTCCACCGAGGCAATCCGCCCACCCGCCGCCGGCAAGACGGCCGGGACGTCTTGAAGTTTGCTCGGCCGGACTTCCGCGTCCGCGACTTCGGACGTGCTGATAGGTTTCATCGTCTAATCCACATAGGGATCGGCGCCGATGTCCTTGAGGATTTCCTGGCGCTGTTTCTCGTGGACCATCAAATCGACGCGGTTGCGGTAATGACGGCGCTCGACCCGGCGCTGTGCCCTGCGGAACAGCGGAAGATACTGGTCCCAATCGCGGTCGCCGCCCTGCCGGCCGAACTTCTTCCACTTTTCCTGCCGTTCCGGTCCCAGCCCTTCGAGAAGCTCATCTTCCAGCGACAGGAAAAACTGGGCGCTACCGGGATCGCCCTGCCGGCCGGAACGGCCCATAAGCTGGCGGTCGATACGCAGCGACTCGTGGCGTTCGGTGCCCAGAACGTGCAAACCGCCGGCGGCCAGGACTTCGACCGCCGGCTTGATGTCGGTGCCACGGCCGGCCATGTTCGTGGCGATGGTCACATGGCCGATTTCGCCGGCCTGGGCGACGATCTTCGCCTCCTGCTCGTGCTGGCGGGCGTTGAGCACCTGATGTTCGACGCCCACCGCCGTCAGCCGTTCGCTCAGCTTCTCCGACTTCTCCACCGAGCGCGTGCCGATCAGGACGGATCGCCCCGCCGCTTTCAGGCGAATCACTTCCTGCACCACGGCGTCGAACTTGACGTCCTCGTTGGCGAAAACGCGGTCGGTCCAGTGATCGCGGCGGATGGGACGGTTGGTCGGCACGCACACCACCCAGATTTTGTAGACCCGGCGGATCTCCAGGCGGTTTTGCAGGGCCGTCCCCGTCATGCCGGCCAGCTTCTTGTACAGGCGGAAATAGCTCTGGAAGGTGATTTGGGCGGCGTGGTCGGACGGATGCTGGATCTGCACGCCTTCCTTGGCCTCGACGGCCTGGTGCAGCCCTTCCCGCCAGTGACGATCCGGCATGCGCCGGCCGGTGAATTCGTCGATGATGATGACCTTGCCCTTGTCGATCATGTAGTGCTGATCGCGGCGGAAGCGGTAGTGCGCTTGCAAGGCTTGCTCCAGCGCTTCTTCGAGCTTGTCCATCGCCTTGCCGTGCGGCCCGGAGGGCGGGTTGGAGTAGCGGGCCAGCTGCATCCCGCCCGTGGTCAGCACCAGTTTTTGCTTCTGCACGTCGAAGTAAAAATGCTCTTCGGGTTTCATGCGCCGCACCAGCCGGTCGGCCCACACGAACACGATGGACTCTTCCGGCGTGGCCGGCCGGGTCGGCGTGGCGATGATGAGCGGCGTGCGTGCCTCGTCGATGAAGATGTTGTCGGCCTCGTCCACTAGGGCGAAGTGATGGGGACGCTGCACGAAGGCGTCTTCGGGCGAGGCGGGGGCGCCGTTTTTGAGCCAGGCGTCCCAGAACGGCGACTCCTGGCCGCGGTTGCCGGCCACTTGCAAGCGGTCGCGCAGGAAATCGAAACCGAACTCGGAGGCGGTGCCGTAGGTAACGTCGCAGCGGTACAGCGGGTGCCGCTGCTGGCCGGGCATGTTCATCTGAATGACGCCGACCGTCAGGCCGAGTGCCTGGTAGATCGGTCCCATTAGCTCGGCGTCGCGGCGGGCCAGGTAATCGTTGACGGTCGTGACGTGGACGCCCTTGCCCTCCAGGGCGTTGAGGAAGGCGGGCAGCGTGGCGCACAGCGTCTTGCCTTCGCCGGTGGCCAGCTCGGCGAGCGCCCCCTGGTGCATGACGACGCCGGCCGCCAGTTGCACGTCGAAAGGCCGCATGTTGAGATGGCGCTTTGAGGCCACGCAGACCAGGCCGAATGCTTCGGGAAGCAGCTTGTCGAGCGATTCGCCGCCCCGCGCCCGCCCGCGCAGCCGAAGGCCCATCGTCTTCAGCTCCGCGTCGGAGAGCTGATCGTATTTCGCTTCCCACGAACGGATGCGCGGGACGTACAGGGCCGCCCGCGCCAGGCGCCGCTGCCAGGGCAACCCGGCCACGGCCAGCAAGGCGTTGCGCAGGCGCGATCCGAGCCGGTTGGGCGGCGATGGCGGGGGAGTATAAACGGCCTCGGGGGCGGACTCGACCGGAGCGCTGACGGTATCCAAGGGAGAGAACCTCCGCAAAGAGACTTCGCTTACGGTCCTCAGCATACCACAAGACGGCGGGGGCGTCGAAGGGATGAATGGGTTCCGCGGGCGGGAAAGGTGCGGAAGAAACCAATTGGCCCGCTGTGTTACACCCAGGGAAATGGCTCTGCGAACGAGTTTATCGAGGCCTTTTTGGATCTCCTCGGGGGTGACGGCGTTTTAGGTTGTGTTTCTCCAACTCTTCCTTCAGGTCCGCAACGAGGAGATCGTGTTTGACAACCTTACTGTCCTTTCCGACCAGGAAGAGACTGGGCAGGACCAGGATACCGTAGTCGCTGGCTAACGGACACTCCAGGCCACCGTCCTGACGCAGATGCGTGCCGGGTGCCGGCGAGTCAGCCAGGAACTTCGCGCCTCCCCCGCGGTGTTGTCCAGGTTGACGCACACGAGCGCCAGCCCTCCATCGTAGTCCTGGAGTAGCTTCTTGAGCGTGGCGAAGTGGCTGGCACACTGGCTGTTCCAGCCGGCCCAGTAGTTGACGAGCACAACCTTGCCCTGCAGTTGGTGGATATCGAAAGTAGTCTTGGGGTCGTCAAGCGTTGGCCCTGCCAGCTTCAGTATCCTGCCCTCCGACTCCAACCGGCGGACGGCCCCTTTGGCCTTCGCCCCTTCCGGGACGTCCGCGAAGTCGCGCGTGAGCCGGGCATAGCGCTTCTTGGCCTGGGCCGGCTCGTGGAGTGTCTCGCAAACCATGCCCGCTTGCAACAGGGCGTCGGGCGTGTCCTCGTGGCGCGGAAAGTCCTTCACGAATTTGTCCAACCGTTTCAGCCAAGCCCGCTGTACCTTGATGGCACGGTCGAAGTGGTCTACAAGTCGGGTGTCCCGTGCGTATTCCGCCTGCATCTGGCGGTAGGTGACGTAAGCGGTCAGACGATGGTCCGGCGGCGATTCGGTGGCCAGCTTTGTGACGAGGTTCGCCAGTCGGGTCGCGGCCGACGTCTCGCCGGCGAGGTCGGACTGGACGGCTACACTCAGACTGTCGGCCAACTTGCGGACCCAAGGGCCGCGGTCGGGGAACTTGGCCTTGGCGGCAATCTTCTCAAGCAGGTCGGCCCGCAACAAGTGATGCCGTGCCAGCGAAGCCGGGGTATCGGATCCCTCCGGCAAATGCTTGTCCAGACGCTTGAGATCCTCGATGAGCTTGTTCAACTTGGGATCGCCGCCGGCGGGTTTGTCGGAGGCGGGACGCCCGAACGCGGGGGCAAGCACTATCGCCAGGAAGAACACCGACAGAGTACGACGCCTTGCGGGAATGACACACCTCCTTGCGTAATCGGGAACGGAACGGGTGCAGTTTAACCATCCGATGCCTGGCCATTCAATAGCCGTATGGAATTCCATCGGGGTCGTTTACTGTTCCGTGGGTCTTCGGGCTGTTCCCTTCTTTGGGCAGGAAGGCCGCCCGTTTTGGGAGCGGTCTTGCTTGAGATTGAGCAGCCCCCTCCACTTTGGGGAAGGCGGCTTCTTACCGAGGGTTGTTGGCAAAGTGGCAACCTGGCAATCTCGCCCCCCGGAATCGACGTAAAGCGTTTAAATCAAATAGTTTGATATGTGAATCCCACTTTGCCAAACCTCGTGGCCGTTGGCAAAGTGGCCAACGGCCCTCCCCTCCCTTTTGGGATTGCCGCTGCCGCCGGATTGGGTCCACGGATCGCGACAGCCCCCGTCCGAGACGCTTCCAGCCAAAACCTCCTTACCTCACCCCCAACTAGAAACGACCCTGGGGATTCCGCCGGACTTCGGGCGGTGGCTGCCGGAGTGGGTCCGTTTCATCGAGAGCGCCCGAGGAAAGTGAGGGCGGGGGACGGACACTAGTTCGCCCGAACCCGCGGCCGATGGACACGGTCCATCCTGAGGGATCCCTTTATGAAAAAGGGGACGTGCGATGAATCGCCGGAAACGCCATCCTTCGGCAAATTGTTACATCGGCCCGCGGTGTTCGCGGAGCATCTCCCGCACGGGGCCGACTGGCTCCAGCCCGGCCTGATGCCGTTTGAGGCGACGGTCGTACAGCACCACATTGACCGCCGCCGCCAGGTTGAGGCAGTGGTGAGTGGGGATGACTACGAAACGGTGGCACAGCAGGCGGATCGGTTTGGACAAGCCGCCATCCTCCGGCCCGAAGACGTACAGCGCATCCTCGGGGTGATCGAATGCCAACAGCGATTCGGCGTCCGGCCTTATCTCCACTGCGACGGGGGTCACGTCGCCCGACTCAAAGCGGTCGAAGACGCGGTCGTCGCGGAACATTTGGACGGAGCGGTAGCCCTTCATCCGTTCTTCACGCGGCAGCCGCTCGCCGCGCGGCACATCCAGGGTGACACGAACGCCGGTCCACCACAGTTGGCCGATGCCCCAGCAGGAGCACGCCCGGAGGGCGGCGCCGACGTTATGCGGATACTTGGGATCAATCAGGGCGACGGCGGGCGGTCGGCCCCGGTTCGGCTGGCTCATGACTGCCTCCGCGGTGAGTGTCGGGACGATGCGGGGCAGACACGGTGGACAGCAGGTTGGTTCGCCGGTTTGGCGATCGCTTTTGATGAGCGAATCCGAAGACGTGATAAAAAACCAACCGGCTCGCTGTACCACCTCTCCCATGGCCAGCGCGAGCCGGTTAGTTATGGTTCGCTCTCTCTCCCAGAGTCGAACGCCCCCTTTCATGCAAACCCCGGACCAATTAGAATCGTTGAAGTATGGAACCACCGTGTCCTCGCAATAGACTCTTAAATCAGAATAAGTTACGTCGATCATTACCAACGCGGTTGCAGATGAGAATATGTCATTTCCTCCAGCCGTCGCCCAATCGCCATGCGTCTTCTGCCCGGAATCTGGGCGAGCGGCGAAAGGTCTCCATCTTTGTCTCTTGCGCAAACTCTCCGGCCCCTCGACGAGGGCGAATTTCCTGCACTTTGTCGATCTTGCGTCCGAAGGATAGACAGGGGCAATTTGACCTCGCACCGCCGACGGCCTAGCATGAAATGGACGATGCGTCCGGGTCGAGACCGGACGGGGGCGAGACCGCCAAGCCAGCGAGCAGGACATGGCCACCGACATCCGACTGAAGGAAGCGCTGCCGGAAATCGTCGAAACCGTGGTCGGCACGTACACCGAATGCAGCCGAACCAGCCACCTGGGCCACAAACCGCTGCCCAGCCGCGAGGCGATCGGCGAAATCTTGTGCGATTTACTCGACATTCTCTATCCGGGATACTGGCGGCGGCAGAACCTCCACATCGGCAACGTCGAGTACCACGTCGGCGACCTGATCGACGGATTGCACGACAAGCTGACGCAGCAGATCGCCCGCGCCTTGCGGCACGAACAGGATTACCTGGCACCCGACGTGCGCGTGACGCTCGATTTCGAGGGGTTGGCCCAGCAGAAGACGATCGAGCTGCTCAAACGTCTGCCGGACGTGCGCATGGTGCTGGAGCAGGACGTGCAGGCGGCCTACGAGGGCGATCCGGCGGCGAAAAGCTATCACGAAGTGATCTTCTGCTATCCCGGCCTGGAAGCGGTGTCGATTTACCGAATCGCGCACGAGTTGTTGCTTCTGGGCGTGCCGCTCATCCCGCGCATGATGACCGAGTACGCCCACGCCCACACCGGCATCGACATTCACCCCGGCGCCCGCATCATGCCAGGGTTCTTCATCGACCACGGCACCGGCGTGGTGATCGGCGAGACGTGCGACATCGGCCGCAACGTCAAGCTCTATCAGGGTGTGACCCTGGGCGGCTGTCGTTCCCGCGCGACGCGGACGGCAACATCATCCGCGGCATGAAACGGCATCCGACCTTGGAAGACGAGGTGGTTGTCTACGCCAACGCGACCATCCTGGGCGGCGACACGGTCATCGGCCGGCACGCCGTCATCGGCTCCAACGTCTGGCTGACGCAGAGTGTCGCGCCGTTCGCCGTGGTGTCGCTGGAGAAACCGTCGCTGCGCATCCGCCAACCGGGGACGACGGTAGATGAGGCGCTGAACTACCAGATCTGATTGCTTAGTCCTACAGCCGTAGTTACTAGAATAGCCCTCGCCCGGAGTTTTAACGAGGGCAAGCCATGTCAGGACGACCAACGCAGGCGCAGGTCCACGGCTGGGCAGACGAAGTGATGTCCATCGGCGAACGGATCGGTCGGCACTTCGCCCGGTCTGAGCCACGGCAACGAGCGGTCGGCTCTATCCGCGGGCTGCTTAGCGACACCGAGCGCAAGAACGGCTGGCAGTTGGCGGAGCACCTGGGCGAGGCGACGCCGGATGGGGTGCAGCACTTGCTCGCCCGGGCCGACTGGGACGCCGACGCCGTCCGCGACGACCTCATCCGCTACGCGGCGGAGCACCTGGGGCACGACGAGGGTGTGCTGGTCGTGGACGAGACCGGCTTTTTGAAGAAGGGCAGGAAATCCGTCGGCGTCGCCCGGCAGTATAGCGGGACGGCCGGGCGTATCGAGAACTGCCAGATCGGAGTGTTTTTGGGGTATGTGACCGAGAAGGGGCGGGCGCTGATCGACCGGGAGCTGTACCTGCCCAAGGAGTGGGCCGGCGACGCCCCGCGTCGCAAAGAGGCCGGCGTCCCGGCCGTGGTCGGGTTCGCCACCAAGCTGGTGCTGGCCCGGCGGATGATGGACCGGGCCGTGGAGTCCGGGGTGCCGATGCGGTGGGTGACGGCGGACGCCGTGTACGGGTCGGATTACCACTTCCGCATCGCCATCGAGAAGCACGGCCTGGGTTACGTGGTTGGCGTGCGAACCGACTTCGCCGTCTGTTGGGGGTTGCGGCAGGTGCGGGCCCGGAATCTGCTTGCCGAAGTCCCGGCCGACGCCTGGCAGCGGCTGAGTTGCGGGGATGGGGCCAAGGGGCCGCGCCTGTACGACTGGGCTCTGTTGCGGACGAACTCCCCCGAGCCGGAGGCGTACGCCCGCTGGCTCTTGATCCGCCGCAGCGTCACCGACCCCTCGGAGGTAGCATACTTCGCCTGCGGCGGGCCGCCGGGCATCGGTTTGGAGGATTCTGGTTGGGGTGGCGGGTGCGCGGTGGGCGATCGAGGATTTGTTCGAGTTGGCCAAGGGAGATTGCGGCCTGAACGAGTACGAAGTGCGTAGCTGGGTCGGGTGGCATCGGCACGTCACCCTGAGCCTGTTCGCCCTGGCGGTGCTGGCGGTCATCCGCTCGCGGGCGGCACGAGCGGCACGGGGCAAAAAAAGGGGTCTGGGCTCATCCCGCTGACGGTCCCCGAGGTGCGGAAGCTGCTGCTCAAGATAGTTTGGGACCGCCTGACGCTGGCCGAGCGGGCGCTGGCGTGGTCGGAATGGCGGCGGGCACACCAGCACCGCGCACGTGTGTGCCACTACCGCAAACGCGGGGCGCGGCCGCCTGATGGATAACTACGGCTGTAGGATTAGGCGCGGATCGAGCCGCCGGTCGCCAGTTGCATGACGGCCTCTTCGCTGAGGGCCGAACGCGGCAGTTCGCCGGCCAGTCGGCCCTCGTGCAGCACCAGGACGCGGTCGCTCATGCCCAGGACTTCTTCGAGGTCGCTCGAAATCATCAGGATGGCCACGCCCTCACCGGCCAACTGATCCATGAGGGCGTAGATTTCGCTGCGCGCACCGACATCGACACCGCGGGTCGGCTCGTCGAAGATGAGGACGCGCGGCCGGCGGGCCAGCCATTTGCCCAGCACCACCTTTTGCTGATTGCCGCCCGAGAGCAGGCCGACCGCCTTGGTCAAGCCGGCCGTTTTCACCCGCAAGCGCTCCGTCAACTCACGCCCTAGTCGCGTCTCCCGGCTGCCGACGACCCAGCCGAGGCGAGTGAGTTGATCGAGATTGGGTAAGGCGAAATTGTTCCGCACACTGTCGGCCAGGACGAGGCCGTGATGACGGCGATCTTCCGGGACCAACAGCAGGCCGGCCGCGATCGCCTCGCGGGGGTGGCGGATCACGACAGGGTTGCCGTCGAGAACCATCTGACCGCCGAGGATGCGACGAATGCCGAACAGCGCCTCGGCCAACTCCGTCCGTCCCGCACCGACCAGTCCCGCCATGCCGACGATTTCGCCGCCGCGAATTTGAAAGGAGATAGGTTGCTCGGGACCACCGAAAAAGGTAGCACCCCGCACGTCCAGACGAACCGGCGCGGCCTCGGACACCGCATGGCGGCGCGGGTAGAACTGCTGCAAATCGCGGCCGACCATGAGGCGGACCATCGCGTCGTGGCTGATCTCCTCGCGCTTCAGTCCGCCGGCGTTACGGCCGTCGCGCAGCACGACGACGCGGTCGGCGATGCGGCGCACCTCGGCCAGCCGGTGCGAGATGTACACCACGGCCACGCCCGACCGCTTCAAATCGGCGATGACCTCGAACAGGCGCTCCGTCTCCGTCTGCGTCAGGCTGGAGGTCGGCTCGTCCATGATAATCAACCGTGCCGATAGCGAGAGCGCCCGCGTGATCTCGACGAGCTGGCGCTGTCCGGGTGGCAATTCGCCGACGCGACGGGTCGGAGAGACCTCCAGGCCAACGCGCCGAAGCAGCCGCCTCGCTTCCTCGTTCATGGCCGGCTGATTGAGCCAGCCCAGAGGGCCGCCGAGGACGCGCTCCCGACCGAGGAACAGATTGGCGGCCACGCTGAGATTTTCCGCCAGGTTCAGTTCCTGATGGATGAGGATGATGCCGCGGTTCATCGCGCCGGCCACGCCGTCGGCGGGGATCGGCTGGCCGTCCATGAGCAGTTCGCCGCCGTCGGGGCGATGGATGCCGGCGAGGATCTTCATCAGGGTCGATTTGCCGGCCCCATTTTCGCCGACAATGGCCAGCACTTCGGCGATCCCGACGTGCAGGGACACGCCGTCCAGCGCCTGCACGCCGGGGAAGTGCTTGCGGATGTCGCGGACTTCGAGCAGGGGAGGCGGTGAAGTCACGGCGGTTCCCGGTTGTTATTTCTTGCCCAGCATTTCTTCGAGTTCCTTGCGGAACTTCTCGACGGCCAGGCGGTCCTTGCCGCCTTCCTTGGTGATGACGCGATGGGGCACGTACTTGATGCCGTCGGCCGGCACCTTCGAGTTGTCGCCACGCGCCAGCGCCGCCATCAGCTTGACCGACTCGTAGCCGAACAGAAAGGGCTGCTGCACGACCGTGGCGTAAATCGAGCCTTCCGCGATGCCCTGCAACGTGGCCGTGTCCTCGTCGAAGCCGACAATTTTGATCTCGCCCTTGTCGAGTTTGTCCTTGGCCACATCGAGGACGGCACTACGGAGCATCGGCGGATTGTAGGCCCACAGGCCGACCAGGCAGATGTGCTTTTCTTTCTCCAGCTGGGTCAGCGCATCGACGGCCTTCTTCTTGCACTCGGACGGGCCGTCGGGCTGATCGAGGTAGGTGCCGACCAGACGGTATTTTCCGTACTGCTCCCCCTTGGCGTCCTTGGCGCCGGCCAGTTCGTCAAGCACACCCTGGCGGCGCTGGCGGGCGTTGAGCGGCTTGATGTCGCCGACGAAAATGGCGAGGGCGCCGCCTTCGGGCATGGCTTCCTTGACAAGCTTGCCCACCTCCTTGCCGGCCAAATAGTTGTCGGTGCCGATGTAGCACTTGCGCTTGGTGTCCGGGGCGTCGTTGTCCTGCGTGAGGAGCGGCACCCTCTCAGCGATCTCGTTGAGGTAGGCGCGCTGGTTTTCCGGGTCGATGACGCTGACGGCCAGCGCCTTGATGCCCTGACTGAGGACGGTGTCGATGATCTCTTTTTGCAAGGCGGCATCGCCCTGCGAGGGCATGCGGAAGAGGACTTCGACATCTACCTCGGCGGCGGCCTTCTTGGTGCCGGCCTCGGCGATGCTCCAGAACGATTCGGGGTTGTTGCTGACGAAGGCGACCTTGAGCTTGTCCGGGCCGCGCTGACAGCCCGCCGACGCCGCCAGCAGCAGACCGGCCGCCAGCCAGCCGAGGACACGGTGTGATTGCATGGTGCGACTCGATTCTGTGGAGAATAAAGGAGCGTTGATTCAAGGAGAAAGATATACGGGGGCCGCGGCCGGGCAAGACCTCCCGTGGTTCGTGTGCTTCGCATGGCTTGAAGGGGGCCGATCACGCCGCTACAGTGAGAACTCCGCTGGAGTGGCGGAATCGGCAGACGCATCGGACTTAAAATCCGAAGGGACGCAAGTCCCGTGAGGGTTCGAGTCCCTCCTCCAGCAATCTCCTTCGCCCCTGCGGGGCCGGGAGCATTTCACCTTGTCGATACCCCGCGCACGGCTACATCAAGCATCAACGGACCCCAACACCTCGATCGAAGGAGAAGGTCATGCGGAAGCGACTGGCGTGCGGGATCGTCCTTGGGCTGGCCCTGGCGGCGTTGGCCGGTCTCAGCCGGCGGGACCGAACCGAGGCGGCGGAGGAGGGCGCGACGATGCTGGCTCACAACGTCTTTTTCTCCCTTAAGGACAACTCGGCGGAGTCCAAGAAAAAATTGGTGGACGCCTGCAAGAAGTACCTGACCAAGCACGACGGCGAGGTCTTCTACGCGGCCGGCACCCGCGCCGAGGACTTGAACCGAGAGGTCAACGATCAGGATTTCGACGTGGGCTTGCACATCGTCTTCAAGGACAAGGCTTCGCACGACAAATACCAGGACGCCGAGCGGCACAAGCAGTTCATCGAGGAGAACAGAGAAAACTGGAAGAAAGTGCGCGTCTTCGATTCGATGGTGAGCAAATAAGCAATCGCGCTCCCAGCCCGCAGCGCAAGCAAGGGTTTTATTCCCTTGCTTGCGCTGCGGGCTGGTTGGCGATCGCTTCGTCATCCTATCAAACGTCGGAGAAAGGCGACGCCCGCGCCGACATCCGCGAGGCGATTGTCTCCCGTCTCGCGTTCGATGGTCAGCCAGCCGCGATACTCGACTTCTTCCAGAACTCCGAGAAACTTCATCCAGTCGATGTCGCCGTGGCCCAGCGGCACCTCCTGGGCGGCCCGGCTGGCGCTGGCCTGGCGGGCGTCCTTGGCATGTGCATGGACGATGCGCCGGCCCAGCTCTTGAACGCTCTCGTAGGGATCGAAACCGTGCAGCAGTAAATTCGCGGGATCGAGATTGACGCCGAGCGATCCCGTGTCGAAGCGGCCGAGGAACGCGGCCAGCACCGACCCTTTCTCCAGGCCGGTCTCCAGTGCCAAAACCGTACCGGAGCGGTCGCCGTATTGGGCGAGCGCGAGCAGCGATTCGCTCAGGAGACGCATGCGCGGCTGCTCGGGATCTTCGTCCACGGCCCCGGCCTGCACGATGACGAGACGCGGCCCCAGGTCATAACTGAGGCTGAGTACCTTCTGCACGTGCTCGATGCGCGGCTGTTGATTCTCGGCGGCGTCGAGGCCGCGCCGCAGCGGACAGCCGAGGGCGGTCAATTCGAGGTTGTGGGCGCGGAGCAGGTGGCGGAACTCGCGCCGGCCCGTCTCCGACAAGGCATCCGGCGCCAGGTCGCCGACCGCGTCCACCTTCACGCCGGACACGCCCAGCCGGCCCGCTTCCGTCAGGGCGCGACGCAGCGGTAATCCGAGGGATTCCAGACGAATGCCGATGCGGACACGGTTCATGGCTGTCATGGACGGGGAGTTCAACTTCCGACGATCCACGGCGAATCGACGGGTTGATAACCGACCAGCTCTTCCGGCTTGAACCACAGGGCGACTTCCGCGGTCGCGTTTTCCGGGCTGTCGCTGCCATGGATCAGGTTGTTCTGCACGCTCAGCGCGAAGTCTCCTCGGATCGTGCCGAGGGCCGCCTTGACGCCGTCGGTCGCGCCGATCAGATTGCGCGCCACGACCACCGCCTCGCGCCCTTCCAGCACCAGTGCCACCGTCGGCCCCGACACGATGAACTTGAGCAGCGATTCGTAAAACGGCTTGCCTTTGTGGACCGCGTAGTGCTGTTCGGCCAGCGAACGGCTCACCTGCACCAGTTTCAGACCGGCGATGCGCAGTCCCTTTTGCTCGAAGCGCTGGAGAACGCTGCCGATGAGGCGACGGTGAACGCAGTCGGGTTTGAGAAGAATCAGGGTTCGTTCCATGGTTTGTCTCTGGCCAAAAACTCGGCGAACCGGCCGCAGAAGCTTCTGAATACAACTCCATCCGCAGCTTACCAGCCGTTTCGAGAATGACAAGGCGGCCGGTTCGCCCGTTCTACGGACAAAAGTCCCCCGACCAGCCGCGAGCGCCAGCGAGCGGAGGAGACTCCGCTCGCTGGCGCTCGCGGCTGGTGTCCATGGGGTTGGCTCACTTTTTTTTCGGCCGCGTGGGAATGGTGCCGCTGGGAATCCGGGCCTTCCAGGCGGCCTGTGCCTTGGCACGCTCGGCGTCGGGACTGGCGGGATCGTAGGGAACGCGCAGGTCCTCCGGGACCAGGCGCGATAGGTGCCACCAGGCCAGCTCGCGGACGGCGAGCTTTTCGTGCCGCATGTAGGCGATCAGGATCTCGTAGCTATCCGGCTCCTCGGCCAAAAAGGGGCTGTGCAAAAGCTGGAGCACCGTGGACGCCTGGCGCGCGAGAAGTCCTGGCGATCGACCAGGAACTGATAAAGCTTCTGATCGTTTCCGGGCGCGTCGCCGATCCAGTGCCGCAGGGAGACCACGGCGGTTTTCCGTGCCGCCGGCTGCTTGGCATCCCCGAGGACCGCCATGACGAGATCGAGTTGGTTGATGGCGGCCATGCCGAAGACGGCGAACTCGGTCATCGCGGCGGCACGCTCCTTGTCGCCCTCGGTCGCGGCCGCGGCCAGCAAATCGCCCAGGGCCAGGGGCGGATTTTTATGCTTGGCCTGCTCGCGATACTTCTCGGTCACCTCAACGACCGTCCGGGCCGCGGGCGGCGCCTGGGCCGCCGGGTTGGCCCATTCCGGGATGGCGTCCTGGCGTCGCGGACCCTCGGTGCTGCCTTCCACCAAATCCCAGTGGTAGTACGCCGGCCCCGGTGGCGCCGACAGCAATTGCTGCACGCCCCCGGCCTTCACGTCCACTTGCCCCTTAAGGACCATCAGCGTCAGCGACCGGGCCGGCACGTCCTCGGATCGGGGCGTCGGCGTGAACGGCACGCCGCGCGGCCAAAATCCGTACAGAGCCAGGCATACGGCATCGCCGGGTTCATGGAGCGTCAGCTGATAGGCGGCGTTATCGAGGCGCAGCCAGACGCGGGCGGCCCCGGTGTCCTTGCGGTTGGTGACGACGACGCGGCCCCGATGCAGGGTGAAGTCGAGGTCGAACGATCGGCTGTCGTGCAGCATAACGGCGCTCTGCAAGCCGGAGTAACCGGGCCATTGCGGCAGATGTCCCCACAGGGTCAATTCGACGGTCCGCGGCTGGGTTTCGACGACGGCCCGCATCCCCGGCAGGGCCAAAAGCAGATCGCGGCTCGCCACTTCCTCTTTGTCCGCAATGGTTTGCCAACCCTGGCCCGGCCGGGCGCTGGCCAGCAAACTGCCATCGGGCGACAGGCACCGGGCGATGGCCACGCGCGGCTCCCAGCTGACCGGCCGGGTGGCCAATTCCTGGGCGCTGACGGCGGATCCGAACGCCAGGACAACACCGGTCAATAATGGCCGCACGCCGCGACGGATACGCGCAAGACGCACACTTCGCTCGCTCATGGAGGCTCTCACTGGAGGCTGAAGGATGGCTATCCGCCGAGGCGAGCGCCTCCACACGCCCGGCCGGGACGGAGCGGCGACATTGTAGCATGGAACGGCCGCGTTACGGAAAAAAAGATTTTGCGCCTTCTCGTTTCTCCCTCCCCCTTGTGGGGGAGGGCAGGGGTGGGGTCTTTCTCCCTCCCCCTTGTGGGGGAGGGCAGGGGTGGGGGGTAGAAAGCGTCTCACCCCCCACCCCTGCCCTCTCCCACAAGGGGGGAGGGGGTAAGAGTGCTCGTTTCCATGTCCGGGCGGTCGCATTTGCTCGAAATCCATTTGCAATCCGGGGTCCGAGCACATAGCATGTCGGTGGGTAAACCCAGACGCCGCTCCTACCCCCCCGCGGCGTCTCCAACCTGCCAAGCGCCCGCTACCCGCCAGCCGTCGCCCCGGCCTTCTCACCGTCGAGTCCGGCCGTTGTCCGCATCCTGCCCGAAGGACACTCCCCGCATTCGCCATCCGGCGTGAGGAAGCCGATGCCAGCAGACCCCCGCCAGCCCGGCGACAGCTTGAAGGGCCACGCCCTGCGCAACGCCCATCTGCGCGAACGTTCCTTGCGCCGCGCCGAAACCGCCCCGCCCCTGGCCCGCGCCCTCGTCACCATCCGGGCACAGCTCCTCGGTCTGACGCGCCTGGAATTGTCGCGCCGCTCCGGCATCAGCCGCGGTACGCTGCGCGATGTCGAACTGGGCATCCACACCCCCAGCCGCCGAATCTTGCAGCGCTTTCTCTCCTACTGTCAGCGCAACGGCGTGCCGGCCGAACGCTGCGAGGAGCTGCGGCGACTCTATGCCGGCGCGGGCGATACGCTGGAACAGTTCATCGCCCGCCTCCAGCTGCGGGCCGGCTCCGCGCGCGAGCTGGCCCGGCTGGTCGGCATCAGTCCCGCGACCCTGTGGGAGTACCGGCGCGGCAATTTCCCGCTACCCTTGGCCCTCTTGCGGCGGATGTGCGCCAGCGTCGGCGAGGATGACGCCCCCGCCGAGTCTTTGTGGCGCGAGGCGGAAAGACAACGATTGCGCCAGCGCGGCTACCCCGAAACGCTCGTCGAGTTCTGGGTCCTGTGCGGTCGGGCCGGGTACGCCGAGACGCACCTGCTATCTCTGGGACTTAGCACCGCCGCCGTGCGCCGGATGCGCTACCTGGAGTTACCGGCCTGGGGCGAAGTGGTCGAGGTCGTGCGGCAGCTGGCAGATGACGACGAATTGTCCGCCCTCGAACGACTCTGGCGCGTAGCCCAACCGGGCGCGTCGTCCCGGATGCCGGAGGAGTTCGGCTTGCGCTTGCGTCAGTTCCGCAAACAAATCGGCCTCTCGCGCCGCGAGTTGGCCGACCTGTTCGGCATCGGCGGCAAGAAGCCGGCCCGCATCATCAAGTACATCGAGGAGGACGGCTTTTATTCGGCCCAGGCTTTTCCCGCTGGCCTCGCCGCCCTGCTCGTCCCCCGCGCCGCCGACCGCTCCGCGCTTCTGGATTTGTGGCTCGAACGCCGCCGCCATTTCCACCGCCGCCATCGTCCCGAGACGCGCCTCGACCTGCGTCTGGCCCGCGAGCTGTACGGCTTCGAGCCACGCGACATGGAGCCGATCCTGGGATATTCCTCGTTGGAATATCAGAAGATCGAACGGGGCGTCACGGCCCTGCCGGATACGGCCCGGCAGCGCATCGTTCACGCCATTCATCAGGCCGGCCAGCGCCGTGTGGAAGCGCTGTGGCGACGCCGCCGGCACAGCGAGGCGGAGCGGAACGCCTGGCAGCGTCCGCCCTCGGTGCCAGCGCTCATCACCCTCCTGGCGCGACGCGAGGGCGGCCTGGTTCCCCTGGCGCGTCACCTCAAACGGGCGGGCCTGAAGAAGCTGTGGGCGGCGCGACTCCGGGCGATCGGTCGCGGCGAGGAAGTTCCGCCCTGGTGCCTCCTGGAGCAAATCGCGCGGACCTGTGATGTACACGATTTGTCCGACCTGCGCGACGACTGGCGGAAGTGCTACCGCGGGATCTGGAGGGCCGATTCGCCTCGCCGTTGGGGGTCGAGCTGCGCCTCCTGATCGGCACCGTGGCGGAATCGCTGCGCGACTTCAGCCCGCGGCTGGGATTCAATTACTCGGTGCTGGTCCGCGATCTTCAGAGGATCGACCGCGACGATTTCGTGAAGTGGTATCACGTAGAAAGGATCGCCTTGGCGGCTGGCGTGGCGACGGAGGACGAGGATTGGCGCGCCCTTCATGCTTTGTGGCGCACCGCCAGCGATCGCAAGAAGGTCTGCGCCGCCGTCGCGCCGCTGTGCGACAACAATGGCCCGCCGGGATTGACGTTGAGGATTTTTAACTCGTGAACGATCGTGCGGCGACCGTCTTGGATGCCAGGAGCGGCTGCCAATTTGACAAATCGACTCAGGAGGGCAGTTTGCCACTCTGCCAAATCGTCGGACGATTTGGCAGAGTGCTCTTGATAGCGCAACTGATTTTATGTAAATAACTTATGAATTTTTCGAGAGGCGAGACTGCCAAACTGCCAAATTGCCAACGCCCCTACCTTGGGAAGACTGTTTCCTGAAATGCCGAGTGGGGAGGGTCTCTAACCCCCTTTACAGAGCGGAAAAGAGACTTTCCTTAGCAATTCCGCAAGTTGATAAACTTACTACAATGGTTGAGTTCGGGATTCTTCCTCAGCGATCCTCGATATTCTCGGTGCATACATGATTGCCAAGGATTTGCTTGACATCTTCCGCTGCCCCCTGGATCCGGCTCGCTCAACGCCTCTGGATCAGGAGGCGGACGGTCTCATCTGCCAGCGCTGCCGGCTCAAGTTCCCGATCAGGGAAGGCATCCCGTGCATGTTGGTCGAGGAGGCGGAGCTACCGCCGGGCGCGACGAGCCTTAATGCCCTGCCGTGCCAGCAAGCGCCGGTTTCTCAGGGGGCACCGACATGATCGCGCATCGAGTATACGTGGGTACGATCGGTGAAGGGATGTTCCGCAGTCTCGACAACGGTGAGAACTTCCGCCGTGCCTGCGAGGGCATGTTCGTGGAGTGTCACGTCCGCGCCCTGGCCGTGCATCCGCGCGAACCTTCGACCCTGTATCTGGGCAGCGAACAGGGGCTTTACGTCAGCACCAACGGCGCCGACTCCTGGACCAAACTGCCCGCCCCCCTGGACGGCTTGCAGGTGTGGTCGCTCTGGATCGCACCAGAGCGCCCGGAAGTCATACTCGCCGGCACCTGTCCCTCGCACCTGTTTCGTTCGGAGGACGGCGGCCGAACGTGGAGCGAGGCGTCGGCCCGGCTGGTGCGCGAATGTCCGCGGATCATGTGGACCCGCGTCACCTGCATCGTGGGTGATCCGAACGACCCTAATCTGCTGTGGGCCGGTGTCGAGATTGACGGCGTGCAGCAGAGCCGCGACGGTGGCCGGACCTGGCAGCCGATCGGCAGCGGACTCAGCTCGCGCGACATTCACGCTCTCGTTGTCGTTCCGGGGGAAGGCACGAAACGTCGTCTTTTGGCCGCGACGAACAACGATTTGAACGTCAGCGAGGACGGCGGCACGACCTGGCGGCCGTTGCAGATCGACCGCACGATGCCGTGGCCCTATTGCCGCACCTTGATCCAGGTGAGCGGCCAGCCGAAGGCGATCTTGCTTGGCAACGGCGACGCGCCGCCGGGCACGGTCGGCCTCGTTGGGCGCTCCCTCGACGGCGGCACGACCTGGCACATCACCGACATGCCCGGCCGGTCCAACAGCACGATGTGGAACTTCGCCACCCACCCCGCCGACCCCCAACTCATCTACGCCAGCAGCGTCAGCGGGCAGGTGTATCGCTCGCAGGATGGCGGAGCCTCATGGCGAAAACTGACGCGCGAGTTCGGTGAAGTTCGTTCTCTGGCGTGGGCGCCCTCCTAGCGACGCATTCGTCCGAGCGCGGCCTTCGCCTCCCGCGTCAACCGGGCCGAATCGACGCCACGGGTCAATCCTTCAAGGACCGTCCGAGCCTCCGCCGAGCCGATCTTCTCCAGCACCTGCACCGCACGCATCTGGCGCAGCGGCTCTCCCGAGAAAGGGCCGGATCCTTCCAAACGGTTCAACAACGCCTCGATGCGTCGCCGTTTCTCCAGCGACGGTTTCGCCCGCAACGATTCGCGGAGGGCCGAGCCGGCACGCTCTCCCAACTCGCGCAATTTCTGCTCCGCCGCTTCGCGCACCGCGAATTGATCGCTGTCCAGATCGTCCAGCAACGATCGAAGCAACTCCGGCGAAGGCGGCACTACGGCCTTGAGGCGATCCTTCAAGAACGCGGCGCTCGCCGGATCATCGGCCAATCGCCAGATGGCGGCATAGGCGTGACCGGCGTGCTCACCAGCAAGATCCTTCCAAAGCGCCTCGCGCTGGGCGGTTTCGAGCGGGCCGCCGTGTGTTCCGCCCCGGAGCGTTGCGTCCCAGAGCAGTATCGTGCCGTCCGCGTGGCCGGTGGCAAAGATGTGGCCGTCGGGGGAGAAAGCGAGAGACCGAGCGCAGGCGCGATCGGGAGGGTTGCTCGCTCCGCTCTGGACCTTGAGAGCGCCAATCGCGTGCCAGCTCGCGGTTTCCCAGAACCGAACCCTGTCCGAATCGGCGACGGCAAACAGGCGGTTGTCGGCCGAGAAATCGAAGACGGCGGGGCCGTCCAGTGGGATTTTCAAAAGCTCCCGCCCGTTGGCCATGTCGCCCAGGCAAATCGCGTCGTACTCCGTGTGGAGGTTGAGCAGGTTGAGATAGCGGATATGCGCGGCCATCAGCCGGCCGTTCGGAGACAGGGCCAGGTCGCATCCCCATCCCCTCAGCTTGTCGCGGGACGGGTCGGGTTGCATCTGCCAACGCCGCTCGCCGGTATCGACGGCCAACAGCTTCACCGCCCGTGCCGTCGAGTCCAGCATCAGAACGCTTTGGCCGTCGGGTGTCAGCAGGCTGTCCTCGCCCCACGGGACGCGCTTATGAACGAGGCACGCGCCGGTTGTGATGTCCCACGCAGTGAGGATGCTCTCGTCGCCGGTTTTGCCGTTTTTCATCGTCAAAACGATGACTTTTTTGCCGTCCGCCGTGACGCGGATCTCCCGGTCCCGGCTACTCGGCCTGAACTCGCGGTTGTCGGCCAGCTCAAAGCCGGTCGTGAGCTGGCCGGTGGCCACGTCCGTCACTTGAAGCACGGTCTTTCCGAGTCCGGGAGGCACGCTAAGCAAACGCCGTCCGTCCGGCGTAAACGCCAGGTGGTCGCTCAGCCCCTTGGGAAGAGAATGGACCGTCCGCGCCGTCGCGACATCCCAGAGCCGAACCATCTCGTCCCGCGATGAAGAGGCCAGTAACCGGCCGTCGGGAGAGAAAAGGAGCCGGCCTACCTCCTCGGTATGGCCCCAGCTTTCCGTGTCCTGGTAAACGGGTTCGCCGCCGGGAAGGTTCCAGCGCTGTAACGCGCCCGCCCGCCGTATGAGCGCCTTGCCGTCCGGCGTGAAGACGAAGTTCGTCGGCAGCCGATTGGGCTGGGATCTTTCGTCGCCACGACAGTGCGGCGTCCGGGGAGAGCGGAAGGCGACCTTGTCTTTTCCCGGCTCCCACAACACCACCTCTTCATGGTCCGTCTGGAAGACCAGGAATCGGCCGTCCGGTGAAAAGCCGATGGGAGTGATGGCCTCCTTGGGCGGCTTATTCCACGCCTCGAGCAGCTTGCCCGTGGCGGCATCGCGGAGACGAAGGCCGGCGATCCCAATGGAGGTCGGATCGACCACAGTTCGGCCGTCCGGGCTGAAGAAGATGAAGGGCTGCCAGCATTTCTTTTCCGATTGCCATAACAGTTTCCCGCTCTCCACTTCCCAGCAGCGGAGGATCTGATCGAGGTGACAGGCGAGGAGCCGCTTGCCGTCGGGCGACAGGATCACGACCGGCTCGAAATAGTGCGCGTTATAAACTTTTGTCTCCGACCAGAGGAGCCGCGACCGGGAGGTTTCCAGGTCCCACACGAGAACCCGATGAGTCTGACCGTTCAGGGAGCCTGCCACGGCCACGCGGCGCCCATCCGTCGAGATGGCCGCTCCCCAGGGGGTAAGTCCGGCCAGCGGAAGCATTTGCCGAATCTTTCCTTTCTCGAGGTCCCATAAGTCCAGATGATAATTCCCCGGCCCGTCGATGCCGGCCGTCAGGAGGAGCGTTCCGCGTGGGGATAGCCAGTTCCAGAAAGAAGAGAATGTGCCTGCTCCGGGCAGTTGACGAACCGACTTGAGTACGCCCGTCCGCGCGTCGAAGCGGCGCACGGTCAATTCCGAGCCGACCGCAACGATTTCCTTTCCGTCGGCGGTGACGGCCAGGTGCGAATCCGGCACCCGCTGCGCGCACAGTGCCCAGACCGCGCCAGCGCACCGGCCGGCAGGGGATCTCCATGCAAATCTTGCCGCGCCGCCTCAGCCTTCGGCGGATCATCTTTCGGTTTCTCTTTCGGCCCTGCCTGGCGAGAAGCACTGCCGATGCCGACGCCTCCCACGATCAGCAAGATTGACGCAAGAAGGCCGATCTTGAGCCGGGACAGGAGCGATCCACCCGCCGCAAGCGCGGCAATGGACGGAGGCACCGGCCCGCCTGCCAGCACGCTGCACACCGTCTGTCGGGTCGCTTCCAGGAGCGCGGCCGGGACCGTCTCGGTCTTCGCCAACAGAAGCATGGCGGCCAGGGGTAGGCCGAGTTTTTCCAACCGCTGCCGCAATTTCTGCCGGCCGCGTTCCAGCCGGCCGCGCAGCACCGCCTGCGGCAGGCCGAGGCGGTGCGCGGCCTCGATTTGAGAGCGATTTTCGAGATAACAAAGGATGAGCGGCTGCCGATACGCCTCCGGCAGGCGAGCGATTTCCGCGTCGAGCATTTGAC
Source organism: uncultured Planctomycetota bacterium (assembly GCA_963767535.1). Taxonomy (GTDB): domain Bacteria; phylum Planctomycetota; class Planctomycetia; order Gemmatales; family Gemmataceae; genus JAJPHU01. The sequence goes on along the minus strand of CAVYEC010000002.1, from coordinate 662,047 downwards.
GCAATTCGCGCCAGGTCAGATCGTCCGCCGATGGCGGATGCGAGAGGACATGGACGCGCTCGCGGCGTCGGCGGCGCTGTTCGGCGCGTAAGGCTCGGCGGGCCAGCCGCGTGGCCACGGTATGCAGCCAGCCGGCCAGCGAGCCGTCGCGCCGCAGCGTCCCGGCCTTCCGCGCCAGTTGCAGAAACGTCGCCTGAAAAACATCTTCCGCGGCGTGGGCATCGCCCAGAACGCGGCGGCACACGGACCAGACCAGCGGGCCATGCCGGCGTAAGAGTTCGGTGAATTCGCCCTCCGCGCCGGTGGCGACGTAGCGGCGAAGCAGTTCGCCATCGGACCCTTGCGGATCGACCGCGGGCAGCAGGCGGCGCAGATAAGACAGCACGTCGGCGGACATGGATCGTGCCCTCGTTGCGGGTATCCTACCAAATACTGCGCACGCCCCCCGGTTGCGACATGCGACATTTTCGCGCACATAGTCCCCTCCGTGCCGCGTTGGTATAAATCCTGAATACGCCCGCCGCGACACGGACCCGCATTCCGCAGGAACGACAACATGCCTGATCCCTCCTTCGAGACGCAAGACGCCTTCGACGCGATCTCTCCTCCCGCGGTCCCAGCCGGCAGTTCCTCCTCGAAGTCCGCGTTGGCGATCGTCTTCCTCGTGGTCTTCATCGACCTGCTCGGCTTCGGCATCGTCATTCCGCTCTTGCCGCGCTACGGCGAAACCTACGTGGATCAGCTGATCGAAGGGGGCCGGGAAGCTCGTGCCGGGGGTGCCGTCCTCGGTCTGCTTATGGCCTCGTTTTCGGCCATGCAGTTCTTCTTCGCCCCGGTCTGGGGCCGCGTCTCCGACCGCGTGGGAAGACGGCCGATCCTGCTCCTCGGTCTCGTCGGCTCGGTCGTGTTCTACATCCTGTTCGGCTACGCCTCGGACATGCCCCCTCAACCCAGAGAGTCGGCGGCCCTGGCGTTGACGCTTTTGTTCGTGGCCCGCATCGGTGCCGGCATCGCGGGGGCCACCATCGCCACGGCCCAGGCCGTCATCGCCGATTGCACCACGCCGGAAAAGCGCAAACACGGCATGGCCCTGATCGGGGCGGCCTTCGGCATCGGCTTCACCTTCGGGCCGCTGGTCGGCTTCGCCTCGCTGTCGTGGTTCCCCGACCATCACGGCGCGATCGGCTACACCGCCGCCGGCCTGTCGCTGCTCGCCCTTTTGCTCGGCATCGTTCTCCTGCCGGAAACGCGGCACTTCGAGGAAGCGCCGCCCCTGCGCCGCCGTTGGTTCGATTGGCAGACGACGCGCGACGTGTTGAGCCGGCCGGAGTTGGCGCCCGTCGTCCTCACGTTCTTCCTGGCCACGCTCGGATTCGGCGGCTTTGAGCCGACCCTGGCCCTGCTCATTAAGGACACGCTGGGACTGGACGAAAGCCATAGCTTTCTTGTGTTCGCCTACGTGGGGTTGGTACTGGTAATGACGCAAGGTTTCCTCTACCGCCGATTGGCCAATCGCCTCAGCGAAGTAACGTTCATGGCGATGGGCCTGTCGCTCATGGCCCTGGGACTGGTCCTCCTGGGCGGCGTGACCTGGATGGGACATGAGGGCGGCTACGCATTCGGGACGCTGCTCGGCTGGATGCTGGTGAGCATGACGCTGGCGGTGATCGGCTTCGCCTTCCTGACCCCCTCGGCCCAGGCGCTCATCTCGCGGCGGAGCGATCCGGCCAAGCAGGGCGAAATCCTCGGCGTCAACCAGTCGGCGGCGTCGCTGGCCCGCATCCTCGGCCCCATCTTCGGCCTGAGCCTGTACAAACTCACGCCCAGCCACCTGCTGCCTTATGTTTTCGGCGCCGGATTGCTCGTCCTCATGCTGCCGCTCTTGCCACGCATCGCCCGCAGCGACAGCACAGTTTGACTTTGCCGCCGGCTCCGATCGACGCTTTCTCATTCGCGGGCTGGAAAAAAACGGCCGCGCCCGCTATCCTGCAAGTACACCAATCGGAACGCCTTTCCTCTCCTCTTCACGGAGACGCACCTCCATGCGGCGCAGCCTGCCGGTGGTCAATCTGTCGGAAGCGAAGTTCGAGTGCATTTTCGGCCGCGGCTGTGACGGTCTCTGCTGTCAAAACGGCCGGCCTCCCGTGTACCCCGAAGAGGTCGAGCGCCTCGACGCCAACCTGGATAAATTCTTGCCCCATCTTTCACCCGAGGCGAGGCGGTTGGTGGAGCAAAAGGGCTATCTGAGCCGGCGTCAGAGGCTCGGCCTGCCGATGCTGCGCGTGCAGGGGGGCTGGTGCGTCTTCTTCAACCAGGGCTGCGTGTTGCACAAGGTCGGCGCGGCCGAGGGCGACTCGTATTCCTACAAGCCGGCCGCGTGCGCCCTGTTCCCGCTGGCCCGCAACGACGCCGACGAGTGGTACGTGCGGCAGCACGGCTACGAAGACGAGAAGTGGAACCTCTTCTGTCTCGATCCCCGTGCCACCATGCTGCCGGCGGCCGAGTCGCTCCAGGGGGAGATCCGGCTCGCCGAGCGCTACACCGCGGAAGAGGAAACCAAGCCGGGCGAACGGGCGGCGAGCTAATAGCGCGCGATAATCGGAGAAATCTTCGGATTTTTCGGTCCTTGCCGGTTGCCGGGCGCGCACTTTGCCGGGTCGAGCTATTGATTTGGACCGGAAAACGCTTGACAATGAATGTGGGCATTCTAACATCAAGGGGATTGCTCCTTTCGTCGCGCGTTCTTTCTTGTTGTTCTTCTTGCGGTTTGCCCGCGGGCCGGGATTGGTACACTGGGGCTGGGTAAGGAGTTTTCCATGTCGTCGCAACCTCGCCGCCGCCGCCTTGAGGTGGAGCACATCGGCGATGTCACCGTGGTCAACTTCGTGGATCGTAAAATCCTCGACGAGCAGAACATTCAGGTCATCGGCGATCAGCTGTTCGGGCTGGTCGAGACCGAGGGCCTGCGCAAGCTGCTGTTGAACTTCGGCAACGTGGAGTACCTGTCCAGCGCCGCGCTGGGCAAACTGATCACGCTCAACAAGAAATTGCAGGCGGTGGGAGGACGCTTGATCCTGTGCAACATCGACCCGCAGATTCACGAGGTCTTCGAGATCACCAAGCTGGACAAGTTCTTCAACATTCAGAAAGAAGAACAGACCGCCTTGCAGGCTTTCTAGAGGTCTCGTGAGTCTCGCCCTGATCCGGCGTCCCGCCGGATGAGGGGATGAGGGGCCGTGGTCCGGTACCTGACGCCGGAGCCGACGCGCCGGAAAGGAATCGAGCGAGCGGTTGGCAACCACGGTTCTCCGCCATCCGCTCCCCACCTTCGCCGTCGATCCGGACTTGCGGCGGGGGCGGACCACGGATCGCGGACAACGGAGTGCGGGGAGAAGGCTCAGAGTCACGACACAAGCCCGGGGTGGTGTTTTTCCGGGCTGGCTCATGGGCCGCAGTGGAGCGGCCGATCGTCAGGGAGACCCTTCCGTGCCTTTAACCCTTGCGGACACAATGAAGCAGCGCGACCACGGTCAGGGTGTTGCCGCGGACGTAACCATCCCCAGCGATCCCGCCGAGGCCCGCCGGATCCAGGACCAGATCGAACAACTGCTGCAATCCCATCACGTCGGCGAAAAAGACGTCTTCAGCATCAAGTTGGCCCTGGAAGAAGCCCTCGTCAACGCCATCAAGCACGGCAACCAGATGGACCGCGCCAAGAAGGTGCGCGTCGCCTACCAACTCCACGCCGACCGCTTCGACGTGCAAATCAGCGACGACGGCGGCGGCTTCGACCCCGGCGACGTGCCCGACCCCACCGCCTTCGAGAACCTCGAACGTCCCTGCGGCCGCGGCCTGATGCTCATGCGCCATTACATGACCGCCGTCGCCTTCAACGCCCGGGGCAACGGCGTCACCATGAGCAAGGTCTTCCGCGCCGGCAGCAACGGCAAAAAGTAGTGGTTAGTGGCTAGTGGTTAGTGGTTAGTGAAGAAACTGCTGACCACTAACCACTAACCACTAGCCACTAACCACTAACCACTGCTCCTATGACTCCGATGATGCAGCAGTTCCGGGAGGCCAAAGAACGGCATCCCGGCACGATCGTCTTTTTCCGTAACGGGGATTTTTACGAGCTGTTTGAAGACGATGCCGAGGTCGGCTCGCGCCTGCTCGGCATCACGCTGACCCGCCGCGATAAAGAAATCCCGATGGCGGGCGTGCCGTACCACGCCCTCGACCGCTACCTGGGCAAGCTGCTGCAAGCGGGACACCGCGTCGCCATTTGCGAGCAGATGGAAGATCCCCGGCAAGTCAAAGGCCGGCCCGTCCGCCGCGAAGTCACCCGCGTCGTCACGCCGGGCACCCTGACCGAAGACGACCTGCTCGATCCGCGCCAGGCCAACCACCTCATCGCGTTGACGCTGCCGGGGGGCCGTACCCCGGCCGGCCTGGCCTGGGTCGAGCTTTCCACCGGCTTGTTTCAGGCGGCCGACGTGCCGCGCGAGCGCCTCGCCGATGAGGTGCTGCGTCTGTCGCCGTCGGAGTGTCTGTGCGCCGAGGCGACGCTAGGCGAAACGGAGTCGCTTCTGGAGCGCGTGCGCGAGGCGATGCCGCGCCTCATTATGACATCTCGGCCGGACTGGACGTTCGATCCGCAATCGGCGCGCACCGCGCTCTTTCAGCATTTCGGCGTCGCCACCCTGGCCGGCTTCGGCTTCGAGGACAATCAGCCTTGTTTAGCCGCCGCCGGGGCGCTCCTGGCCTATCTGCAAGAAACCCTCAAGGCCAGCCTCGCCCACCTGACCCGGCTGCGGCCCTATTCCGAGAAGCGTTTCTTGTGCCTGGACGAAGTGACGCGGCGCAGTCTCGAATTGACGCGAACGCTGCGCGACAACGCCCGCATCGGCTCACTCCTGTCGGTGCTGGATCGCACCATGACGCCGATGGGAGCGCGGCTGCTGCACGACTGGCTTTTGGCCCCGCTGGCGGAGCGTCCGGCCATCACGGCCCGGCTCGACGCCGTGGCGGAGTTCCTTGACGAACACGGCCCGCGCCGGGAGCTGCGCGAGAGCCTTGCGGACGTGGCCGACTTGCAGCGCTTGACGGCACGGGTCAGCACTGGGCACGCCTCGCCGCGCGACCTAGCCGCGGTCAACCGCACCTTGGCCCTTTTGCCGAACATCAAGACCCAGATGAAGGGCCGGGATTCGGCCCTGTTGCGCGACCTGGAAGCGCGGCTGGAAGTGTGCCCCGAGCTGCGCGAAGCGCTCGACCTCGCGCTGGTGGACGACCCGCCCGTCAACCCGCGCGAGGGCGGCATCATCCGCCGCGGCTACGACAAGGATCTCGACAAACTGCATGAGGACCACACCTCGGGCAAAACGTGGATGACGCAGTACGCGGCCAAGGAAGCCCTTCGCACCGGCATCACCAGCCTCAAAGTCGGCTTCACGGAAGGCTACGGCTATTACATCGAAGTGACGCACACCCACGCCAAGAAAGTCCCGCCCGAATATAAGCTGCACCGCTCGCTCAAGAACGCCAACCGCTACATCACCGGCGAACTGTCGGAAAAGGCGGAGCAAGTAATATCGGCCGAGGGAAATAAAAACGAGCTTGAATACGAACTGTTCACACAGTTGCGCGAGCGCGTGGCGGCGCAGACGGGCCGGCTGATGCAGACGGCGGAGGTGCTGGCCACGCTCGACGTGCTGGCGTCACTGGCGGAGCTGGCCGCCGAACGCAACTACTGCCGGCCGAAGCTGGCCGACGAACCCATCCTGGCCATCACGGACGGCCGGCATCCGGTACTCGATCAAACGCTGCCACCGGGCACGTTCGTACCCAATGGCGTGACGATGGGACCGGACGACGGTTTCTTTTTGCTCGTTACCGGACCCAACATGGGCGGAAAATCCGTATTTCTTCGCCAGACAGCCCTGCTCATTCTCTTGGCCCAGATGGGCAGTTTCGTTCCGGCGCGTCAGGCGACGATCGGATTGGCCGATCGCATCTTCACGCGCGTCGGGGCCAGTGACGAGCTGAGCCGGGCGCAGAGCACCTTCATGGTGGAGATGACCGAGGCGGCCAACATCCTCAACAACGCCACGCCGCGCAGCCTGGTCATCCTCGACGAGATCGGCCGCGGCACCAGCACCTATGACGGTGTGTCGCTAGCCTGGGGAATAACGGAATACCTGCACGATCACATCGGCTGCCGGACGCTCTTCGCCACGCACTATCACGAACTGGCACAGCTGGCCGAGCGCCTGCCGGGACTGCGCAACTGCAACGCGCTGGTGCATGAGGAGCCGGGCGGCATCGTCTTCTTGCACAAGATCGCGCCGGGTAGCGCCGACAAAAGTTACGGCATCCATGTGGCCGAACGCGCCGGCGTGCCGGCCGAGGTGCTGGTCCGCGCCCGCGAAGTGCTGGCGGAACTGGAGGCGCATCACGTCGAGGCGCCGGATCGTCCGGGCCGCATCCGCCGGCCGCGCACCGTGCAGCGCAGCCTGTTCGCCGGAATGGAGGATCCGGTGCTGCAAGCGCTGCGCGAGTTCGATGTGAACAAGGCGACGCCGGAAGAACTGATGACGGCCGTGCGGCGCTGGAAGCGCGATCTGCGCTAGGATGCGGTTCGCCTACGATGGGACGAGCAAAAGGCGTGATCCGAAGATCACGCCTTTTTTTGTGGGATAAACTCCTTCGGCCGGCATCATAGAAGAGATGGGACCGGAGCAACTGGACCGGCTGGTGAACGAACACGCCGCGGCGCTGGTGCTGTACGCGCGGCAATGGTGCGCCGCGCCGGAAGACGTGGTGCAGGAAGCGTTCATCAAGCTGGCGTCGCACGGCCTGTCGCCGGACAACCTCCTCGGCTGGCTCTATCGCGTCGTCCGCAACGGGGCGCTGGCCGCGGCGCGGGCGGAACAGCGACGCCGCCGTCACGAAACGGCCGCTGCGATGCGTGTGCCGAACTGGTTCGCTCCCGCCGAAGCCGCCCGGCTCGACGGTGAGGTCGCCACGGCGGCGCTACAAAACATGCCCATCGAAGAACGCGAAACCCTCGTTGCCCACCTATGGGGCGGACTGACCTTTGAACAGATCGGCGAGTTGACCGGCGTGTCGTCGAGTACCGCCCACCGGCGCTACCGGACGGCCCTGGTCGCGTTGCGGGAAAGGCTGCGTGTGCCATGTCCGAACGACCCGAAGACCGGGAACTAACCGCGCTGGAATCCGCCCTGCGCGACTTGCGGCCCAAGCCGGAACCGCTCGACCGAGCCGCACTCATGTACCGAGCCGGCCGTGCGTCGCGCGCGGGTGGATCTGGCCGACGGTGACAGCATTCTCGACCCTTGTGGCGATCGGACTGGGGATGGCGTGGTGGCTACGGCCCGAACCATCAATTGTCGAGCGCATCGTCTATCTCTCCGCACCAGCCGGTCAATCCAATGGCAGCGCTACCACTTTTGAACCGTCCCCGGACAATGCGAACCGGGGAGCGTGGTCGCGCTACGTCGCACTGCAAGAGCAAGTCCTCAATCGCGGTTTGGAGGGATTGCCGGCGTCGTCCGACCCTCCGGAGGAGCCATTGAATCTGGATACGCTGTTGCAACCTTTTTGATTCGTTTCCATATCTTCATTCAACCCGTTGACGGAGGGATGTCATCATGCGCGGTTCGCTGACAATGGTTTTCCTGACGGTCGCCGTGGGTGCGGCCCAAGCCCAACCGGACACCCCGAAGTTAATTCGGCTCGCCCCGCAGTCCGCCGCCAAACAAGTCGGGGCGTTCCACTATCGCCTACTTCCCGACCCGCTCGACCGCACGCCCCGCAATGCCGCGCCGTTGTGGCGTCTGGCCGTCGAGGCGGAGCGGAGAGTCCAGCAACGCATGACGCCCAAGGAAGAACCCTGGGCAGGGGGAATGGCCCTTCAGCAATTGCCCCGAAAGGAAGTGAGGGACTTCCTCTCCCACTACGCCGCCACTTTTCGCCTGGCCCGCCGCGCGGCCTGCTGCGATCAGTGCAACTGGCAGATTCCGCCGATAACCATTCAATCGATCGAGGAATCCGTCTCTTTTGAAATGCTCAACAGGAGCCGGCAACTCATCTGGCTGCTAGGCGTCCGCTGCCGTCTCCAAATGGCCGAAGACCGCTACGAGGACGCGGCGGAAACTCTGCAAATCGGCTTCGCCCTGGCGTGCCATCTCTGTGAGAGCGATTCGGCGCTCAGCAACTTGGTCGGTATCGCCCTCGCCTCCATTATGGTCAACCACGTCGAGGAGTGGGTGCAAACGCCCGGCTCGCCCAACCTTTACTGGGCGCTGACGGCTCTGCCGCGGCCGCTGACAAACCTTCGCCGCACTTACGAGCAGGAGTTCGGCATCATCCCCCGCTCTTTCCCGACGCTGCGCCGCCTCCGTCGAGAAACGCTGACGGTTGGGCAGGCCGAAGAACTGGTGAAAGAAGTGTGCGACGAGTTGGGCAAGGCGACGGAAGGCAGCCCCAAAGAGGAGGAAAATCGGCAGGCGTTCCGGAAACTGCGTGCGTCGATCCTGGCGGCCGAGGCGTATCCGCAAGCCCGCCAGCACCTGCTCGACCTCGGCCGGCCTGCCAGGGACATCGACGCCATGCCCAAAGCGCAGGTAATCCTCCTCTGGTATGTCGATCAATACGATCGGTCGCGCGACGACGTTCTCAAAGTGGTGACCGTGCCGACGTGGCAGGCAATTCCCCTGTTAGATGCGGCGACTCAGGAATACCAGGCTGCCGGCAAAGGCGGCAATCCCCTCTTTGCCTTGATGATGATCAACGCCGTTATGAAGACCTTCGAGGCCCACATCCGTCTCGAACGCTATATCGCGGGCCTGCGCGGTGCTGAGGCGCTGCGTCTCTATGCGGCAGCGCACGCGGGTAAACCACCGGCAAAGTGGGACGACATCACGGCCGTGCCGCTGCCCCTCGATCCGATCACGGGCCGAGGTTTCCGAGGGTCGTATCAGGTGAAAGACGGACACGGCATTCTGGACGTGCCGTTTCACCGATCCGGCATGCCGGCATCGCTCGGTCGTCGTTATGACCTTGCTCTGCCGCGCTGATCGCTTCATCCGGAAACGGGCTGGTAAATCCGGGCAGAATCACGGTACGATGCCGGCAGAATCTCAAGAATTGAGGGCGCAATGGATGACCACCACGATTCAAGGGGCGCCGGCTCTCGTCGTCGAGATGATGTCTCCTGGCGAGCGCATGAGTAAAATCCAGCACCGGATTTTTCAATTTCTCGAAGGAGGCGTCGGCATGGTTTGGCTCATCGATCCGGAGGACTAAGCCGTCATCGTCTATCGTGGTGATAAGCACCCCGAGGTTCTCGAAGGAAGCGAGGAATTGATAGACGATGGAACTCAGCCGGGCTTCCTCAGCTGCGCTTCGGACTTCTTCAGATCGGATGAAGCGAACTGAGCACTCTGTCTCCCGCGCCTTTGGAGCCTAGAAACCATTTCGTTTAGCGGCAGTTTGTAGAACCGCGCGGTTCTACGAACCGCCGCTAAACATGGAAATGAATCCGGAGCAGTCTCTCACTTGCTCTGAAAACTCCCAATCGTCATCTGTTTATCCAGTTCCAGCTTGAACTCGTACTGAATCGTCTGCGCCTTCTCGCCGTTCATGGCCGGATCGACATCCAGATCCCAGCGCAGCAGGTTGTGCGGCCGATCCTCGCGGGCATACATCGGATCCTTGCTCACTTCCGGGCTGGCCTTGACCAGGCTGACGCCCATCGTCTCGTTCTCGGCCAAGGGCAGCCGGTCCCACACTTGCAGCTTGACGCGGTCCTGCTTGTAGCTGTTGACGAGGATGCGATACTCGTACTTGAGCACCTGATTGCCGCCCTGCATGGTGCGGGCCTTGTCGATCATCTGCCGATGCACCTGCAATTGCGGCTCGGCCCCGAAGCCGGCGGTGAACTGCTCGCCGATGGCCACCAGCGGCAAATTCATCCGGCCGACGAAATCGGTGCCGTCGTACATCGTCGCCTCGCCGGGCAACAGGACGTATTTGCTCTTGTTGGTCAGGTTGGCCTGGCGATAGACGTGCGGCGTCAAGACGGGCACGGCCTTGAAGAAATACTCCGGCGCCATGTCGAGCTTGGCCACTTCCAGCACTTGCTCGTCGTTGCGCGACGGTACGGTCAGGCGGGCGCTGAGGTGATACGTCACGCTCGGCCCCTCGTGGTGGCCGGCCCGCGGTTTGCCCTTGCCACTCAGCCGGCCTTCCGGGTTGAGGACCAGATCGCGGGCCTGATCGAGGGCGCCGGCGTAGTTCCAGATTTCATTGCCCGCAAAGGAGTTTCGATTGTTCAGCTCCACTTGGGCCTGCTGGCGCAGTATTTTGGCGGTGTTCTCCAGGTCGGCGGACGTGACGAGGCCGTCCGGGTTGGGAATGGCGCCCAAGTTGGGGTTCTGGGCGGGAGCCGACATCCCCTGGAAATTGCCCTGGAAGCCGCCGAGATTGCCGAGTTGCTGGCCACCCATTTGGTTGCCGGGCGGATTGGGAATCGGCTGCGGCGCGCGGACGAGGTTGCCGCCCTTGGCGGCGCCGCGCGGCACGACGGCAACGCTGAGCATCTTCAGATCCGGCGGGGCCGCGTTGAGCATCGGCTGGGCCGTGGACAGCACCAGGTTGACGTGCTGCCAATCCTCGCCGGTCTGCTGGACTATGGCGGCCAAATACTCGACCTGTACGCTGTCCTTGAGGGTCTTGCCGGCGCGGAGCTTGTACTGCGGCCGCCACGCCGCCGCGTCCACCAGATAATTGAGCCGCACCTTGCCGGGGGTGGCATTGGTCTTGTCCACGACGATGACGGCGTCGCGCTCCGTCTTGCTGGTGCCGGCCGATAGCTCCTGGAGCTTGCGCTGTACGAACTCAAGTTGTTCGGTGTTGTTCTCCATCTGCTGCTGCAAGGCGACGATCTCTTTCGTCTTCTCGGATCGTCCGTCCATCAGATATTTGGCCAGGGCGATGGTCGCCTCGCTGTCGAGTTTGCCCTTCTCGGTGGCGTGAGGCGTGCTGGCGGTGGTGAAGTTTTCGAGCTTGCCGAGCAGGCCCATGTTCTGCTTGCACGCCTCCATGTCGGCCTGGAGCTTGCGCGCGTTGGCTTGCAGCTTCTTGGCCTGATCTTCGAGCTTGCGCACTTCCTCGCGCGTGTTCTCCTTGACGGGCCGGGTGCGGAAGCGCGTCGTCAAAACGCGGATGCCGTCGGAACTTTCGGAATAAAGCGAGCTGTTCACCGTGCGTTCCGGCAACGGCGTGACGACCAACTCGATCGTTCCGGCCCCGCCGGGCACCTCGACCTCGCGCGTCACCAATGCGCTATCGGGATAAACGGTGACGTGCGTGATACGGCTGGCCGCGATCTTGGGCGGCGCTTCGACGTTGGCCGGTTGCGGCTCATCGGCGCTGCGTGCACCGTTGGCCCGGCCATACCACTGGAGGGACAGTCCGCCCAGGCAAAGCGCCAGGCTGGACGCCAACACAATCAGGTGTCTCTTCATAACGAAACTCCCTTAATCGAGGAATCGGGTTGAAGGGTTCAACGCGCCAGCGGCAACAGACGCAATTCGCCGGCGGAAAGACTCAGCAAGACCTGTTGGCCATCGGGGGAGAAGACCAGAGACTCGACACATTCGAGAGACGTGGAGTCGATGGCATGCATTTCGCGTCCGCCGGCCGTGTCCCACACGCGGACGATGGGGTCCGCCGTCCGGTACTGACTGCTGCCGGACAGGATTCGCCGTCCGTCCGGAGTGAAAGCGACCCGCACGATGGGGTTGGCGTGTCCGGTGTAGTGTCGTACTTCCTTGCCGTCGCTCACGTTCCACAGACGCAGCACACGATCGCCGCCGCCCGAGACGGCGAGCCGTCCGTCGGGCGAAAAAGCCACGCTGTAAACCGCGGCCGTGAGGCCCGTCCAGCGCCCGCGTTCTTTCCCTTCGGCCACGTCCCATAAGCGCACGCTGCGATCGTGACTGCCGGACAGCGCCGAGCGCCCGTCCGGTGAGAAGGACACACAAGTGACAGTGCTCGTGTGTCCGGTCAGGCAGCGCAGTTCCTTGCCGTCGGTCAGCTCCCACAGGCGCACGGTGCGATCCTCGCCGCCGGACAGGGCGAGCCGCCCATCCGGGGAGACCGCGACAGTTCGCACGGCGTCTGTGTGTCCGGTGAAACGGCGGATTTCCTTCCCCGTGCGCGTATCCCACAATCGCAGCGATCGATCGCGGCCGCCGGAAAGCACGCCCCGTACGTCGGGAGTGAACGCGACACACAGGACTTCGTCGGTGTGTCCTTCGAAGCGCTGCCGCTCCTCGCCGCGAGCGAGATCCCACAGACGAACGGTCCTGTCTTCTCCCGCCGAGGCCGCACGGCGTCCGTCTGCGGAAATGGCCAGGTCGCGCACCGAGTCACGGTGTCCGCGGAAGGCGGGGGCGGATGCCTGGCGAATCTCGACAGCCCCAGAGTCGGTGCCGAGATGGAACGCGCGAGCCAGTTCGGGATAGGAGTCCTCGAAGACTTGCCGTTGTACCGTGCCGCTCTGGGCCAGCAAACTGCCGATCGAACGCAGGCGTTCGGGAGACTTGCGCAAGCGCGTCGAGAACTCCTCAACTGTCAGTCCCGTTTCGGCGGCCGCGCCGCGGAGGTCGAGAACGCCCTCATAACGGAGCGTCGCTGTAAGGATCAGTTCCGGCTCGTCCGCCGGCACGCCGGCTTTTTGCAGCGCACGGGCGAAGCGTTCCATGTCTTCTTTCATGAGCTGGCGCATCCGCGTTCGCTGCGGATACAGGGCGAGGACGGTGTCGCGGTCTTCGCGGGAGAAGACGGCCGCGTTTTGCAGAACATGCGATCGCACCTGATCGTCCTTGGGCAGCAGTCCGCGGACGTGGCAGGACATGCACGATAGGCCGTTCACCACCCGGCGATCAGGACGTTGGGGATCGCTGACGATCTCGCCGGGCGCTTGATCGAATGCGCCGTCCCTGGGCATCGACGAGCAGATAGCCTTGCAAACCGTTGGGCAGGTGGAAAATGATCTCGCCGCCTGCCGCGACGAAACCGGTTGCGCCGGGCAACAGGCCAAGCGGCCGCTCGAAGATGTTTTGCCTCTCTGTATTATCGCTGAAGTCGTAACTGCGCCAGTAGGCGCCGTGGGTGGCGTCGTGGCGTTCGAGGATGCGGTTGTTGCGCCGACGCCGGAGCCGTTGAAGCCAGCGCGGACGGCGTTGTCGTCCTGCAGGTCGGCCAGGACATCGACTTGCAGCAGGCGCTCGAGCGCGCGATCGGTGTCCGGCAATCGAAGGAAATCGTGATAAAACGGCGGCCGCGATGCCGTGGCGATAAACCAGTCGCCGCGCAGGATCGGTTGGGCGCTGCCGGTCAGCGCCGCGCATTCTTTCGCTGCGGCGCTCTCCTCACCCGACCGATACGGATAAACCACGGTCAGGCGTTCCCACATCCGGGCCGTCCATTTGTAATCGCGCAAATCGAGTCGATAAATCGTCCGCGCCGAATCGACGGCCCGCGGCGGCGTGATGCACGGATGCCAGGAAAGGCTGTTGACCAGCTTGGCCAGTGCGTGCCGGTGGCCTTGCAGATCCGCTTCCGATACCCCCGCGTTGGCCAGGTGAGTGAGAGTGAGATAGCGCGTGAACCGATGTTGCCGTGGGGCGAGTGTCTGCAAATCGGCCAATACCGCCCGGACCAGATTCGCTTCTGTGATAGGAGGCGGCTGCATCTGGGGTTGAAAGGGCGGAGCGCCGACGTCGATCCAGCGGCGCAGGACGGCGACCTCCTCAGCACTCGGACGCGGACGTTTGCCGGGAGGCATCTCGCCCTGTTCGATGCGTTGAATCAAAGGCGATTCGCCGGCCTGACCGGGCACGACCTGGTTGCGGGCGATGAGGCGCTCTCGATCAAGCAGATAATCGAAGCCGCCCTTCCTGGTCTCGCCGGGACCATGACAGGCCGCGCAATGCGAGCGCAAGACGGCTTGTGCCTTCGCGGGCAAGCCCTCCGCCCCGCGCACCGAGGGCAGGCCGAATAACAGAGACGCGAACCAACCGGCCAGCAGACAGGTCGTCGTGCGATGCATGGATCCTCCAGGAGGCGACGCCGCGGCGTCTCCAGCAGTCCATCATCGCCCACGATGGCGGGAAGGCAAGTAACAAGATTGTAAAGACATCGCGCCGCCGTTCCCCGCTTACTCCACACGGTTCTTCAGACAACCGATATCCGTTATTTCGATAGCTATCTCGTCCCCGCGTTCCAGTGTGAAATGATCCGGCGGCACGATGCCGGTACCGGTCAGGAGAATGACCCCATCGGGGAAACTGTTGTCGCGCCCCAACCACGAAACCAAATCCTCGAACGAGCGTTTCATCGCCGCCAGGGTCGTCGAACCGTCGAACACCGTGTCGCCGCCCCGCGTAATCGTCAGCCGGATGGTGACGCGCTCGGCCGGCGGCAATCCGCCGGCCAGCGTGATGACCGGGCCGAGAGCGCACGAGCCGTTGTAGACTTTCGCCTGCGGCAGATACAGCGGGTTCTCGCCCTCGATGTCACGCGAACTCATGTCGTTGCCGATCGTGTAACCGACGATCTTCATTCGCGGCGAGACGACGAGGGCCAATTCCGGCTCGGGCACATTCCAGCGGCTGTCTTGGCGAATGCGAACCGCCGCGCCGGGACCGACGACTCGGCGCGGCGTCGCCTTGAAGAACAATTCAGGACGGTCGGCGTTGTAGACGAGGTCATAAAACCGCGCTGCCCCGGCCGATTCGCGCTCCCGCGCTTCGCGGCTGCGCTTGTACGTGACACCGGCCGCCCAGACTTCCTGTTCGTCCAGGGGCGGCAGGAGTTGCACACCGTCGAGTGATAGGCCGGGGCAATTCGCATCGAGATGTGCCGCGATCACCGCCGCCGGGTCGTCGGCGTGGAGGAAATCGCTGAGGGTTCGAGGTTCGCCCGGTCCTACCCGGCGCAGGAACCGCACTCGCCCCTCGCTGACAACGCCGACCTCGATTTCGCCATTCGTCCGCCGCACTTTACATAGTTGCATGCTTGCTCCTTAGGTGTTCGAGGCCCCCAGTCTGCTACAGCGCGCGGTTCGGCCCGTTAGTCTTCTGCACATCTGCCCAGCAGAGGCAGATCGGAGCAGGAGTAGAACCCCTCGTCCTCCACGTCCAAGAGCGCCCCGCAGTGATCGACGAAGTAGTCGAGAGCCGACCGGACGTTAAGGGATTCCGCATGGTTGGGATCGCCATCGACCCGGCAGCAGATGAGGAATCGCGTCCGGTTCAAACAATCGATGACGCGACGTTTGGCCTCCGAGTCCTCTACACCCTCCAGAGATTTCAACTCCCCTTTCACGTCGCGGGCGCATAGCGACCGCGGCCCAGTGTTCCGATGACACACGACCAAGATGGATTCCTTGTCCGGGTCGTACACGAGTTCGAAGGACTTCCACTTCGGCGAGTCCAACGCCGCAGGCGATTCGCCGCGAACTTCGGCGTCGTAGCCCGCCTCTTCCCGAAGCCACCTCAGGAGGTTGCGGATGGTTGGTACCGCATCCGCGGTGCAATAGGCGCTGACACAGTATGACATCCCTCGTCCTCCTCTTTGCCGAATCATGATGCTCAGCCGCCGGTCTGCTCCAACACCTGATTGGGTGGCACTCTCAGGTAATCCGTGGGACAACCTCGAGTGGACCGGAGGGACGTTGCCAGACCTCCAACCAAGGTTCGGAGTCCTTGAACGTCCATAGCACCAAGCGGCCTGGCTCGTCGTCGTAGGCATCGTTCTCCGGCCACGGCACATGCCAGCCGCCTAACATGGCGTAGATCCCTTCCTCATCCGCGTAGTGCAACGGGCAACGCACTTTGTAGGCGTCAAGTAGAGCCTCCTGATCGGGGCCATGAAGGAGGTTGCATATCTCCTCGCTGCCGTAGACCTCCAGGGCTTCGACCGGCGGCAGCGAGACATCCTCGGTGCCAACCAGTTCAATGCTACCGTTGCCGAGCAGAGCGGCGCCCGGTTCGCCGGCCTGCACGGCAATAAACCGTTCTTCGAAAGATCGGTAGTCTGGGTTTTCGTAGACCGCCAGAAGTCCGGAGAGGGGGAAGCTGTTACGGTGCAACCAGCCACAGGAGATCGTGACTCTATGCTCCCATGTGCCCGGGGGTGGCGGAATACAGCCCCAACCGCCCCAAACACCAACGACGTCCCCCGTCCCCTCCCACCTCCGTCGGAGGTTGAGCCGAGGCCGGGCCAGTCGCAAACACTCCTCTCGGAATCGATCCGGTTCCATCCCATACCCCTTCGCGCGGCCGAACAACGACGGTTTCGGCATCTATTAACAACCTTCGACTTGCTCACGTCCCTTGATGGGTGAGTAACGAGGCCACGATCCGCCGTGCTTCGACGGAGTCACCGGCAGCGAGGGTGCGTTGAGTTTCCGCGATGCCATCGCACAAGCGCGGAGTGAACGGCACCGCCGCGCCGGGTGGTGGCGAATCGGGAACTAACTGGTCGACAAGGGCCGTGCACAACTCCGCGAGTCCTGCCCCCGTCTTAGCCGATACCCGTACCGCCTGCTCTCCCCCTTCCCAGGCCGGCGGCAAGTCGATCTTGTTGATGACATACAGGATCCTCTCGATGTCCTCGTCCGACCAGACCGCCGGCGCGGAACTATCGAGCACCCACAATACAAGATCCGCGCCCGCAACCGTCGCCTTGGCCCGACGGATGCCCTGTTCTTCGAGAGATTCTGTCTCCGTTCGTAAACCGGCGGTATCGGCCAGCTCGATCAACCAGCCGTCCAGGGCGATGCGCGTCGTCACCACGTCGCGCGTGGTTCCCGGCGTCGCGGCGACGACGCTGCGCTGGTAGCCGGCCAAGGTGTTGACCAGACTGCTCTTGCCGACGTTGGGAGGGCCGGCGACCGCCACACGCCAGGGACGTGTTAGCCATTGTCCCAATGCCGCGTAGCGGGCCAGTTGCGCCAACCCTTCCCCGGCCGCCACGGAATCGCCTCGGTCCAACGCGGACAGGATTTCGTCGAAGGCCCGGCCAAGCGCCCCCTGCTGCTGATCCAGCAGGATGCCGGCCGTGCGAACGGTCGCGGCTTGCGTCAGGGCGATAGCTGCCTCCACGCTCAGGGCATCATTGCTCGTTTTCCGCAGAAATTCCTCCCAGGAACATATCTGCAATCCTTGCTCCTGGAGTTGATCGAGCAGAAAACGCACCACCTCGCGGCCGCCGTGTCCGTGGACTTCCAGCGACGGCACCGGCTCGGCTCGTTTCACCGCGACGACCACCTCGTCGGCAACCTCCTCGCCCATTCGCCCCAGCCAGAATCGGCCGGCCATCGGTGCGGCCGGCAACTCGCCGCCGGAACGGAGACGAAAAACCTGGCGCACCGTCTCCCAGGCGCGCGGCCCGTGCAGTCCCAGCGTGGCGAGGGCGGCCTGTCCCGGCGGCGTCAGGCAGGCGATCCAGGTCGGCGTTTCCTCGGCGTTCACGACATCGCCTCCGCGCTGAGGCGAATGCCTTCGAGCGTCATGGTCGGCCACGGATGCGCTTCGGGCAGGACCGCTTGCAGGGCCGGGCCATCCCCACCCGTCAGAAACACCTCGACTGCTGCCCCACTGCGAATGCGATATTCGCGCAGCAGCGCTTCGATGCCGCCGGCCACCGCCCAGAAGATGCCCGATTCCATCGCCGGGATTGTGGCGTTACCGGGCACGGCGGGCGCTTTCTGCGGCGGCTCGATCAGCGGCAGAAGGGCGGTGTAATCGTGCAGCGCCTTCGCCATCAGTCGCAATCCCGGCAGGATGGAGCCGCCGATGAACGCACCGTTTTCGTCCAGACAATCCACAGTCACGGCCGACCCCGCGTCGATGATGACAGCTGGCACTCCGCCGGGCCGCCGGCTGTTGGCGGCCACCGCGTCGAGCAGTCGATCCACTCCGACATGGTCCGGCCGGGCCACCAGCACGCGCAGCGGCAAATCGCCGGGGTCGTCGAGTACCGTCACGCGCTGGCCGCTCTGCCGCAGCCAATCGACGAGTTGCTCGCGCCGCTCCGGATGCACGCCGGTGACAACCCATTGACCGTTTTCGCCAAGCCCCCATTGCTGCCGTTGTCGTTCCCAGACGGCGGGATTCTCCGGCGGAAGCGAGCAAATCTCCCGCACCGCGCCGTCGGCGCACCGCCCCCACTTGATGCGACTGTTGCCGACATCGGCGACCACGGCCGGCTTCATGGGACCACCTCGGCCTGCGTGACTTGCAACTGCTCCACCACCGCCCGCACGAGATCCGCCAACCCCTGTCCCGTCACCGCCGATAATGCCAGCACCGGCCGGCCCAGTTCCTCTTCCAACCGCCGCCGTACCTCCTCGCTGCCGGTCAGCTCCACCTTGCTCACGGCCACGATTTCCGGCTTGTCCGCCAGGGCATGGCCGTGCAATTCCAGCTCGCGCCGGATCGTTCGATAGTTTCGCACCGGGTCGCTGCCGTCGGCCGGCAGGGGCTCGACCAGATGTACGATGACGCGCGTCCGCTCCACGTGCCGCAAGAACTCGTGTCCCAGGCCGACGCCGCTGTGCGCTCCCTCGATCAGACCCGGCAGGTCGGCCAGCACGAACGCTCGTTCGCCCCCGATCGTCACCAGTCCGAGGTTGGGGTGCTTGGTCGTGAATGGATAATCGGCGATCTCCGGCTGCGCCTGCGACACCCGGCTCAGCAGCGTGGACTTGCCGGCGTTGGGCAGGCCGACCAGTCCGGCGTCGGCGATGACTTTCAGTTCCAGGACGATCCAGCGTTCCTCGCCCGGCGTGCCCGGTTGCGTCTGGCGCGGGGCCCGGTTGGTCGAAGTGGCGAACGCCTTGTTGCCGCGCCCTCCGCGCCCGCCACGGGCCGCGATCACCTGCTCACCTGCCTCCTTCAGATCGCGCAACAGGTTGCCGCGATCGCGGTCATAAACAAGCGTTCCCGGGGGCACGGGGATGACGAGTTCGGCGGCGCGCCGTCCGTGGCAATTGTCCGGCCCGCCGCGGCCGCCCGCCTCGGCGCGCCAGTGCTTGCGGTTGACGATCTCGGCAAGGCTATCCGTACCGGCCACGGCGCGGACGATCACGTCGCCGCCGTCGCCGCCGTCGCCGCCGTCCGGCCCGCCCCTGGGCACGTACTTCTCGCGCCGGAAGCTGCAACACCCGGCGCCCCCATCGCCGCCCTTCACGAACAACGAAACTCGGTCAACGAACATCGCGATCCGCCGTGGAATAGACTGTCTTCGCCCGACACATTTTCTCTATGATACACACGTCCCGGAGAAAGAGCGCCGCTGGCCGGCGCATAAGGGGGAATCATGTCCGGCCTGCCGATAACCCAGATCGATCACGTTTCCGTCCTCATCACCGACCTGGAGCGGAGCCGGCGTTTCTACCGGGACATCCTCGGCCTGAAGGAGATCGCCAAGCCGCGAACGTTCGACTTCAGCGTCCTCTGGTTCGACCTGGGCAACCAGCAGCTTCACCTGCTCCTGAAAGGACGGCCCGACGCGCTCAGTCCGCGGCATTTCGCCCTGCGAGTCGTGGACGCCCGGCAAGCGCGGGCATACTTTCGCAGCCACGGCGTTGACTTGCAGGAGACGACGCCGATCCCCGGAGCCGACCGCTTTTTCGTGGCCGACCCAGACGGCAATCGCATCGAGGTCATTCAGTGGATAGAGCCGTATGACCCGTTGGCCAGCGGTGCGGCGCGGCTGGATGGGACGACGGAGATGACATAACGGCGAGACAAACGGGACGCTCGGATTCACCGGGGCGCGGACAAAAGCATTTGGGGACACTGTGGGGAAAACGGAGGAGCGAACGGCCTTGCGCGCCCCGGCTCAGGACGGCGCTGTCGTCGCCGACCCGCCGCTCCGCGAGGCGGGTCATGCGCTCTCGGCGAACAAACTCCGACTGCATTCCGGCGCGGAGGGGCGCCTTTTGCTCGGCCGTCCCTGGACGGACCTGCGCCGCCAGGCCCGCCATGACGCCGTTGCGGTCGCGCTTGATTACCTGCGGGAAAACCCAGCTTCGGAAAATCGCGTCCCGAAACTCGATACGCTCCTCGTCGCCGGCCATCAGCCGGAATTGTCTCATCCCGGCGTTTGGATCAAGAACTTCGCCTTGTATGGATTGGCTCGTGCGCATGGCGCGGTACCCCTGAACCTCGTTGTCGATAACGATGCCGTCAAGACGACTGCCTTGCGCATCCCGACGCCGGCAACGCGAGAACAAGATCGGCCCCGCGCGCGGACGGTTCTTTTTGATCGCTGGACCGGCGAGGTGTCCTACGAGGAAAAAACGATCACCGACCGCGAATTGTTCGCCAGCTTCGCCGAACGGGCGGGGGAGTTGCTGCGCGGCTGGCATTATGAGCCGTTGCTGCCATCGTTCTGGGCCGAGGTCTTGCGGCAAACCAAACGGACATCGCTCCTGGGCGAGTGCTTCGCGGCGGCACGGCGGATGTTCGAGCAGCATTGGGGCTGCTACAATTTAGAGGTGCCGCTCAGCGCCGTTTGCCGAACCGAAACGTTCGCCTGGTTCGCCTGCCACTTGCTCGCTCATTTGCCCCGTTTTCACTCGCATTACAATACGATCCTCAAGGAGTACCGGCTGCGGCGACACATCCGCGGCCGCAATCGTCCGGTCCCGGATCTTGCCATCGATGGTGATTGGCTGGAAGCGCCGCTTTGGGGCTGGCGTGCCGGTGACGGCAAGCGCGGTCGGTTGTTTGCCGCGTGCGGGACGATCGGCTCGAACTGCGTGTCGATGACAAAATCTGGCCGGCCCTACCCCGGCCTGATGAAGCGCGGGCCGAGGCGACGGTCGCGGCGTATCGGCAACTGGAAGGACAGGGTTTGAAGCTCCGCAGCCGGGCGCTGACGACGACGCTGTACGCCCGGCTCTTTCTGGCCGATCTGTTCGTGCATGGCATCGGCGGCGGCAAATACGATGAACTGACGGACGAACTCATCCGGCGTTTCTACGAGTGCGAGGCCCCGATTTACATGGTGCTGTCAGCGACGCGCTGGCTGCCGCTGCCGCGCGCCGCGGCCACGCCGCAAGATCGCCGCCGTCTGCTGCGTGAATTGCGCGACGTGCATTACAATCCGCAGCGCCATCTCGACCAAGCCGCCGACCACACTCCCCTCGCGGCATTGGTCCAGCGCAAGCAAGATTGGATCAACCGGCAACCGGCGACGGCCGCCCAGCGCCGCGAGCGCTTCCAGGTACTACGCTCGCTCACCGATCAGCTGCGCCGACCGCTCCACGAACGCGAGGAGCAACTCCGCCGAGAGCTGGAATCTTGCACGCGGCAATTGCAAGCCAACGCTGTGCTCCAGCGCCGCGATTACTCGTTTTGCCTGTTTCCCGCGGACAGCCTGTATCGCTTCTGCACGCCGTTTCTCAACCTGGACATGCCCGTGCCGGCCCCCTGACCGCCTAATGACAGGCCGAGACTCCCGAGCCATCCCGCGGGACCGCCTCCTCTCCGGGTTCGGCCCCAGGTGGGGTGGTTCGCCAGCACGGACCGCGAAGGCCCCTCTCGTACCCCACCTCGAACAGTTGGCGTGCCTCCTTGGGATACAGGTTCGTGATGCAGGGCGGCTCGCCGTGGTACTCGGGTGGGACGGCGAGCAGATGGAAACGCATTCCGGAAATCCCACAGAAGGAATGAAGCCGAGCGATGTCCGCGCGGGTGAGCGTTTCAAAAAGCGTAGTGACGGAGAGGCCGAGTCGGGGAATCGCGCAGCGGGCGACCGGTTCCGGATCGGAATACAGCTTTCGACTGGCGAGCACATACAGGTCCGAGCCGGCCAGCCAGCCGGGCCGGGCGGTGTTGCAATCGGGCCAATCCGGCTGCGGCCCGAAGCGCACGAACGCCATGGCGACCGGGCCGGCGTCACAGTGTTGTTCGTGATAGTGGTGGCCGTTGACCTCGACATCGAATTCGACCGGCGGGACAGCCCCCGGCCAGGAGATCGCGGCCAGCAGCACCTTGCGGACGAGGTCGCCGGAGTCGGGACGGTCGCTCGACGCGATGGCCCCAATGTCCCAGATCACGAGGCGCTTGGTCTGCATACTCATGGTGCCGACGAATAGGCGCCGCCCTTCGGCGTGGGCACGGCGCAGGTCGTCCACGAAGCAATCGGAATACACCCGGCGGATCAGCCGTTCCGCCGGCTCTGCCGAGCCGAATGCCCCATCGCGCAACATGCAGCGCAACGGCCGAAAGCGCATCAGGTCGTTGGTGTTCAGGGTCAAGATCAGGCGGCGCATCTCGGGATCGTACTTGGGGCCGAGGAACGCATACGCGCCGATCAACGCGCCGCTGCTGATTCCCGTCACCACGTCGAACATCGGCCGGGTGCCGGTTTCGGTCCAGCCCGACAGCACGCCGGCCGTGAACGGCGCTCCCGCCACGCCGCCGGAGAGGGCGAGCACCTGGAGCGATCGAGTCCCGGCCGGGGGTGCATCCGCCAGCGCACCGAGCGAGGCCGCCAGACCGTCGGCGACCGGCTTTTCCACCGGGGGATAACACGCCGTCGCTTGCGGCGGAGCGTCCTCCAGCGAAGAAGGATCGCAGCGGGGACACGCCTTGCAACCGATGCTCCCCGCCCCGCAAATGAGGAGGAGAAGCGCTGCCGGGAGGAAAGTAGTGAGGAGACGGCGCAGGGAACCCATCTCTCCCACTCCTCCTTCCTTGCGGAGCAAGCCGCGCAACTCGCAGAACCGCCAAATACGATTATGATCCTTTGTTCGGCCGGAAGAGAGAATGACTTGAACGAACCCGCATTACTGGAGAAACGGGAAGGCGGGCGGACGATGGAGAAGAACTCCTAATCCTTGGCCTGTCCGAGCGCAGCCTCAAAGGCCTGCTTGCCACTTTGCCAAATCGAAGGGCGGTTGGCAAAGTGGGATTCGCGGCGCAAGATATTTCTAGAAAAAGATTAACGTCAATCCCGGAAGGCGAGTTTGCCAGTTTGCCACTTTGCCAACAGGGGCGGAAACCATCGATTTGAGAAGAGTTCTTCTCAAGTTCGAACATTTATTCATACGTTATCGCCGCCTCCAACGTGCCAAACTGGCCTTTGCCTCAATAGTCAGGCGTGCCCCGTCCGCACCTTGAGCCAGGTCTGCGAGGATCGCCTTCGCTTCGGCGCTTGCGATGCGTTCCAGCACTTCGACCGCCCGCCGGTGACGAAGTTGATCGGGCGACATCGTATCGAGAACTTTGAGGAGACGATTCAGCCGCGCTTTCGCTTCGGCACTTGGCGATTGCCGGAGTGCGGCGTGAAGGAATTGCGCCGCCCGGTCGCCGAGTTTTTCCAGCGACTTCTGGGCGGCTTCGCGTGTGGCAAAATCGTCGTCGTCCAGTTCGCGAATCCACTTGCGAACTGTCTTTCCTTCGACCTGTTCGGCCGGCCTGAGTTTTTCCCGAAGGAGTTTGACCGCCCGATCCGGGGCGGCGCACAAGCGGCGCATTGCCATGAAGGAGCGGGTCGCATTGTCGTCCGCCAGTGCCAGCCACACCTTCTCGGTATTGAACGGCTCGGAAGAACGGGAGAGTCCGTAGAAATCCCAGATGAGCACCGGCGCCTCGTAGTTACAGCCGGCGACCAGGGCGCTGTCGGGAGAGAAGTGGGCGGCCGCCCGGCCGTGATGTCCGGTGATACGAAAACGCTCCTGCCCCGTTGACAACTCCCAGATTCGGATCAGCCCGGTTCGATCAACGGTCAAAAGGGTGCGGCCGTCTGGGGCGAACTGGCAGGAGACATTTCCGGGTAAACGTCCTGCCAGTTTCCGACATACCTTGCCGGCGTCCACGTCCCAAATGAATACCGTCCCTTTATCCGCCGAATCGGCTACTCGGTCGTGGCCGCTCCCGGCGAGGAATTTCCCATCGGGCGAAAAGCTGATTCCTCCGAAGAAAAGGTAGGGCACCGGAATATCGGCGACACGCTTTTTCGTCACCAAGTCCCAAACGCGAAGCTCCATCTCTTGTTCCGATCGGAGGCAAAGGACCGCAAGCCGTTGGTCGTCTGCACTCAGGTGCGGGTCTCCCGTTCCCCCATAACCAAAGCGGTAAGGTTGCTTCTCCGCCCACAACTCTTTCCCGGAGGTAATGTCCCAGATCCGAATCACGTTGTCCTGGCTTATGGTGAGAAGGCGCTTCGAGTCGTTGGTGAAAGCCATCCTCTGGCAGTAATCCGTATTGCCGACAAGGCGGCTGATTTCTTTGTCCGTCGCGGCATCCCGGACACTGATGGGAAAACCCTTTTCCGGTTTCCAGTCCTCGGGTTTCGCCATATCGTGATATGCCTTGAGGCGATGATCCCGCGAGTAAGTCACATTGTCGAAAAACGGTCCGTGGAAGGCAGGCAAATCGGACCGAACACGTGCGGTCTTCCAATCGGTGATTTGATAACGGCCGTCAACCCAGACCACCAATCCGCCATCGCGATCGAAACCGCCCAAAGCCTCGATACCATCGGCCGAGGAAGGCAGGCGTTTCCCGGAGGCCGTCTCCCAAACCGTCACGCTTCCCGAGTAGTAATAGACGCCGGCCAACCGTTTGGAATCGGGTGAAAAGGCCAGCCGGGCCGCGGAAGGAGGGCGTGGAAGGCGGCGGATTTCTTTCCCCGTCACCGGGTCGAGCAGCTGGACGCAAAATCGTTGCGCATTTCCCACGGCCAGGACTTCCCCGTCGGGGCTGACATCCAAACAATTGGCCGACATTTCCACGGGAATCTGACGGACTTTCTTTCCGTCGGCGACGTTGACCACTTCAACAACGTTCTTCCCGCCGTCCTTCGCGAGATAGGCGAATTCATCTCCTCCCTTGAGGAAAGCACTGGCCCAGAAGGCACATTGTTTCAAACGCAACGTGCTTATCACGTTGCCGGTCGCCGTGTCGAATACTTTCATCGGATCGGGTCCGACGGGAATGCAAACGCGCCGGCCGACGCCGCTAAATGTTACGCCGCCCGGGAGCTTGATCGTGGAAGCGATATTCGAGGAACTGGCGACCGGTGGCCCGGTCAATGACTCGGTAGCTGGTGAAATCAATCACGCGGAGATGCCGGCCATCCCTGGAAAACCCTACGGCCACGGCACGTTGCAACACCGAGGATTCGTTCGAGTTCACTTCGATGGGAACGCGCAGTTTTTCCGCGCCATCGGCCAGATCCCAAACGCGCACGGTGCGGTCGTGGTCGTCCGGCGAAGCGGACGCGAGCCAGCGCCCGTCCATCGAAAAAGCCATCGCTGCCACTTCCCCCGCGTGCCGCAAGCGCGGCGACCCGATCCGTGCAATTGCCCCCTCCGGTAACGGAACCGCTGCCGGCGTGCGCTCCACTTTGGGGACTTCGGGTTGAGGCGGAGCCTCATCCCGCGGGAGTCCGCGCGTTGCGCTCGCACCGAGGGCAAGTGCTACCGCCGTCACCAGCGCTGCCACGGAATACCGAGACGTGCTCCCGAGGGACGTGGTCATTGCCTTGACCAGCATCGCCACGGCCGGCGGGACCGCTGCTCCCTGGGGCGATAAGGCGACCGTCCGGGCGAGCAACTCTCGCGGCACCATCGCAATAGCCAAAGGCGCGACGAGAATCGCTCGCGGGGCCAGGCCGCGTTGGGTCAGGCGTTTGGCAAGGTGTTTGCGACCGCGTTCCAGACGTGCCTTGACGCCGCCTTCGCTACAGCCCAGGCGACGCGCGCCGCCTCGGCCTGCGTCATCCCCTGCCAGTAACACAGCAAGAGGGGCGTGCGATAGCGTTCGGGCAACCGTTCGACTTCTTCCTCAAGGGCGAGCAAAACATCCGAGGTCGAGCGCATCGCGGAATGCGACTCTTCTCGCGTGGCGCACTCGATCCAGGGCGCTTCCCGCGATCGCCGGCGATTCTCCGCGCGCCGCACCTTGGCACAGACTCGGATGGCCGTCCGATGCAGCCATGCCGCGACCGATTCCGGGCGACGGATCGAGCCGGCCCGGCGAGCCAGCAACAGAAACGTCGCCTGGAACGCATCCTCGGCCGCGTGGGCATCTCTCAGCCGATGACGGCAGACGCCCAGTACCATCTCGCCGTGCCGTTCGACCAACAGCCGAAACGGTTCTTCCGCATGATGGTCAAGGTAGGACCGTAGCAGGTCGCCGTCGGACTGGGTTGACGCGACAGATCGGTGCCATTGCCTTAACAACGTGTCGAGTGCGGCGGACATCAGCATGTCTCCGGCGAGCGGGCGATCAGGCTATAATCATAGAGCCTCACCGCCCGTGAAAACCGCACGCTATTTTTCATCTTCCGCACGAATCGGCCACCTGGCGCACGAATCGGCGTATGGCCGCCATCGGGAGGTCGGGGGACGAACAAGTGTCGAGTGGAATCAACGCGACTCTCCAGGGTCGATTGCTGAAAGCGGTTGGCATCAACTCCAGAGAACAGTCTATTCTCATGGCCTTTTCTTACGTCGCGCCCGCCCATGACGAACCCCTAAGATAGTCCTGGCTACCGCTCGCACCCGATCGGCCCAGCGTAGGGCCGCGGCCGCTTGGCGTTTGGAGGAGCGATTGCCCGGATAACGGGTGTCCACGGCGAAATCGGTGAGGAAAATTAGCCCGCGGCGCAGCGGCCGGAGGGAGAGGTGGTGCGGCAGAAGAAGGGTTAGAAGGTGATCGAGGTCATGCGTCTTGGGGATCGCCAAGCCAAGCTCTTCCAGCAGCCCTTTGAGATACTTCTCGGCACACTGCTGGCAATGGAAGCACACGGAGTCATGCAGAGGGCTTGCGCTGCGGCTGCACTTTTGGGCGACGACGCGATCGTCTTCGGCCTTCCGCACCCATTCGGCCGTCGTCTTTTTCATAGAGGACTTTGCCCTTCGACATGATCTCCGAATGGAACGACTCGCCTTCCTCAAGTCGCCATTTCAGGTTCTTCGGCGTGCGGACGAGGAGGTCCATCGGGAAGGGGGCTGGGATGGCCCAGCGGATTTTAACGGCCTGATCGTGCTGGTTCCGCGCCGGCATGATGACGAGGATATCCACGTCGCTGTCCTCGTTCGGCTGACCGTAGGCGTAGGAGCCAAAAAGGATGATCTTTTCCGGCTGGAAGCGTTCCGCCACCTGGCGCACGAAGCGGCGTATGGCTGCCATCGGGATGTTGGGAGATGAATAGCAGCGGGCGACCTTGGGCAGTGACGGGCTACGGCGCTTTCGGTTCATGTTATTCATTTTACTCGCAAGAGAAGCTAGCCGACCATTCCGTTATGCAGGAGCCTCGTAAGCCCGACCCGCCTCGTACAATTCCAGCCGCGATTGATACTCTATCTTCTCGTCGTCGCCGGCCAGTTCGATGGCGCGGCGCTGCCATTGGATCGCCTCGGCGAACTGGCCGGCGGCGGCGTAGGCCACTGCCAGCGTGTCGAGCAAGCCGGCGTTCTGCCATTGCGTCAGCTCGCAGGCTTTGCGGGCGTACTCGATCGCCCGTGGCAGATCGCGGAGTTCCAGACGCGGACTGGTGGCCCACAGCCAGGCGAGGTTGTTGCACGACCGCGCGTCGTCCGGCTGGCGACGCAACGCCTCCAGGTTGTCGGCGATGGCCTGTTCGTAATGGCCTAGCTGGGCGTGAAGCCGGCCGCGGTTGTGATAAAGGGTCACATCGTTCGGCTCCAGGCGCAGCGCCTCGGTGTAGTCGGCGAGGGCGCGGTCGTGATCGCCGCGGTCGGCTAGGGTGTTGGCGCGGTTGTACCAGGGCAGACAGACGCCGGGGGCGGCGGCGATGGCGGCGGTGAAGTCGGCGAGGGCGGCGTCGAGGTCGCCCTTGCGGCGGTGGGCGTTGCCGCGGTTGTTCAAAGCGCCGGCGTGGCCGGGCTGCAAGCGGATCGCCTCGGTGAAATCGGCGATGGCCTGATCCAGCTCGCCGCGCTCGGCGTGCGCATTGCCCCGGTTGTAATAAGCGGGCGTGTAAGTGGGTTCCAGCCGGATCGCCTCGGTGAAGTCGGCCAGGGCTTCTGCCAGTTGGCCGCGCTCGGCGTGGATATTGGCGCGGTTGTGGTAGGGCCGGCCGTAATTGGGATCGAGGTGGATCGCCTGCGTGTAGTCGGCCAGGGCCGCGTCGAAGTCGCCGCGCTCGGCGTGGACGTTGCCGCGACTGTTGCGGGCGCGGGCGTTGGCGGGATCGAGACGCAGCGCTTCGGTGTAATCGGCCAGGGCGCGATCGTGATCGCGCAGGCGCGCGTAGACGTTGGCACGGTTGCACAATGTCACCGAGTCGGCGGGATCGAGACGCAGGGCCTCCGTGTAGTCGGCGAGGGCGCGATCGTGGTCGCCCAGACTGCAATAGGCGTTGCCGCGATTGGTGTAGGAAGCGGCATCGTCCGGGGCGTGCCGGATAGCGGCGGTGTAATCGGCGATAGCCTCATCCCAGGTCTTGCGCTCGGCGTGGAGGTTGCCGCGACCGAAGAGCGCGGCCGCATGATCGGGCTGGAGTTCCAAAGCGCGGTTGTAGTCGGCCAGGGCGGCGTCGTGCGCGCCGCGGCGGGCATGCAGGTTGCCGCGCTGAAACCAGCCGACCACCGATTGCGGATCCAGGCGGATCGCCTCATCGAGATCGGCCAGCGCCTTGTCGAAGTCGTCACGGTCGCCGCGGACGCCGGCCCGCAACAAGTAAGCTCCGACCTGGTCGGGAGCCAGGGCGATGGCCTCGGTGAAGTCAGCCAGGGCTTGATCGAGATCGCCGAGTGCGATGTGCTCCCCGCCGCGCTCGTTGTACAGGGCGGCGCTCGGTTCGAGTTCCAGGGCAGCGGTGTAGTCATCGCGCGCCTTGTCGTGCTGACCCAACGCGCTCGCAGCCGCGGCGCGGTCGCACAGCGCGCGGACGTTGTTCGGGTCGAGTTGGAGGACGCGGGTGAAATCGGCGACGGCGCGGGGGTAATCGCCCATCAAGATATATGTTTTGCCCCGGTTGCCGAATGCCCAGACGTTGCGCGGGTCGAGGCGGATGGTCTCGATGTAGTCGGCCAGGGCGAGGTCGTGGTTGGCCTTGCAGAAGTGGGCGTTGCCGCGGTTGTACAGCAGCACGGCGTCGCGGGGATTGAGACGCAGCGCCTCGTTGTAGTCGGCGATGGCCTGGTCGTAGTCGTTCTTCTGGGCGTAAGCCAGGCCGCGATTGGCGAGCGATTCGACGTTGCGCGGCTCCAGGCGCAGCGATTCGGTGTAATCGGCGATGGCGTCGTCGAGGGAGCGATGGCGCGTGTGGGTCAGAGCACGGCGGCGGTACAGCGAGGCGTCGTCGGGACGCAGTTGGATGGCCCGCGTGAAGTCGGCGATGGCCGGAACGAATTCGCCCTGGCGCGCGTAGGCGTTGCCGCGGTTGACGAGGATCGTCACGTCGTCGGGATCGAGTTCCAGGGCGGCTGTGTGTTCGGCGATGGTGATGGCGTGTAAATCGTGTTCGATGTGGCGGATGCGCTCGCCGACGCCGGGCATCTCGGACAGGCGATCGAGAACGACGCCGAAATGTTGCGGCCGGCCGGCAATGGTCCAGGCGGTGCAATCGGCGATCAGTTGCCGCCAGGCTTCGGGCACCAGGACGAGTTCGCCGCCGTCTGGCTCGGGCCGACCGGTCAGGGCGAACGCGCACAGTCTGCCGAAACTGTAGATGTCGGAGTGTGGCCCGATCCAGACTTGACCCTTGGGCCGGGCGACCACCTCGACGGGAGCGTAGCCGATGGTGCGGGCGACGCTGCGGCCGAGCGCCGTCTGCGAGCGCGTAGCGGGGTTGCTGGCGCAGGCGTGAATCAGGGCGCAGCTTCAGGGACAGCCCGGTATCGAGCAGCTTGACGCGCCAGCGTGGGGAAGTCGTCCCCCCACCCCGGCCCTCCCCCTGCGGAGTATGTGCCGGCAGGCCGGCGGGGGAGGGAGAAGAAAAGCCCTCCTCCCCTGTGGGGTAGGGTGGGGCTGGGGGTTGTCTTTCTCCCTCCCCCCTTGTGGGGGAGGGACGGGGTGGGGGGTGGCACAGCAGCACGGCTCCTGAGCGCAGGCTGCGATGCAGAACACCGCGTCCGTGGACCGCTTGCAGCACCGCGCCAACGGCCAGCACACCTCCAGCCAATCTTCCGGCGTCAGCGGCCCATTCTGGGCGACATGCTCCGCCAGCGTCTGCCCCTCGATGTATTCCAGCACCAGATAGGGCCGGCTCTCCTCGCTGCCGGCATAGGCGCAATCGTGGATGCGAACCAGGGCGGGATGATCGACATCCTGCACGATCTCCATCTCGCGGAATAGCGTGGCACAGTCGCGGTCCAGGCTGTCGGCCCGCAGCGCCTTGACGACCACTCGCCGGCCGTGGGGTCGTTCGCGGCACAGAAACGAGGTGCCGAACCCGCCGGCGCCGAGGATGCGTTCCGGCTCGTAGCTCGACAGGGGGAACGGCTCGAACGTCTCGGCGTCCAGCGCGATGGCGCGGCGCAGGGCGGCCAGCGCCTCAGTCCAGTTGCGCCGCTCCAGAGCGGCGAGGTAGACGTTGTGGTGCGCCTCGGCCTGGGCGATCGGGTCGGCGACCAGGCGGGCCACCTCCTGAAAATCGTGCTGGCTCGCTTCCAGGTCGCCGATGACGACTTCGAGCTGGGCGAGGCTGTTGAGAAGAGCCGGCAGACGGTGTTGCTGCTCGGCCGGCAGATCGCGGAAGCGCTTGACGAGATCCTGCACGAGATCGCGCTCGCTGTCGCGGCGCAGGGCCAAGCCGTCGCGCGGCCGCACCGCGCAGGGGTGCAAATCGTGCCGCCGTTTGAGCTGCAAGACCGCCTCATACAGGTCCGGGCAAGATTGGCCGTGGTCGTGCTGTTCCGCTTGCAAGTCTAACATGAGCGCCTGGCATCCTCCGCGTATGCAGGGTTCCCCATGCTATTTTAGGGAGGATTCACCCGCCCGCAGGCACGGCTCGTCGAGGACGGCGCGAACCTTGCGGGCCAACTCCGACGGCGTGAACGGCTTTTGCAGGAAAGCCACGTCCGCTTCCAGCACGCCATGACGCACCACCGCGTCATCGGTGTAACCCGACAGGTACAAAACGCGCAAATCCGGGCGCATTCCCTTGAGGCGATCGGCCAGCTCGCGGCCGCCCAGATGCGGCATGACCACATCGGTCAGCAACAGGTGGATTGGCCCCTCGTAGCCCGCGGCGCGCTCCAGCGCGTCTTGCCCGTCACGCGCTTCCAGCGCGGTGTAACCCTTGGCTTCGAGGATCTGGCGCGTCAGCGCCGCGCACCGCCTCCTCGTCTTCGACAAGCAAGATCGTCTCGCCGCCGCCCGGACTCTTCGCCAGACCCGGATGCGACTTGGGCAGGGGAGCGACCGCCTCCAGGCGCGGCAGATAAATCTTGAACGACGTGCCGCGGTTTGGCTCGCTATACACGAAAATGCTCCCGCCGGACTGCTTGACGATGCCATACACCGTGGCCAAGCCCAGGCCGGTGCCCTGACCGACTTCCTTGGTCGTGAAAAACGGCTCGAAAAGCCTAGCCTTCGTCGCCTCGTCCATGCCGATGCCCGTGTCCGAAAGAGACAGCATGACGTAGCGGCCCGGCCGGATTTCGGGACGCGACTGCGTGTAGGTTTCGTCGAGCGTGACGTTGGCCGTCTCGATGGTCAACCGGCCGCCCTGGGGCATGGCATCACGTGCGTTGACGGCCAGGTTCATGAGGACCTGCTCGATCTGGCCGGGGTCGGCCTGAACGCGGCCGAGGGCGGGGTCGAGGACGCAAGTGATCGAAATGTCCTCGCCGATTAGCCGGCCCAGCATTTTTTCGATGCCTGTGACGACGGCGTTCAGATCCAGCACGCGCGGCTCCAGCAATTGCTGGCGGCTGAAAGCCAACAACTGCCGGGTCAACCCGGCGGCGCGCCGGCCGGCCTGCCGAACTTGCTCCATCATCGCATGGGATGGATCATCGGCAGAAAAGCCGGACAGCACCGCGTCGCTGTAGCCGAGGATGACGGTGAGCAGGTTGTTGAAATCGTGGGCCACGCCGCCGGCCAGCCGGCCGACCGCTTCCATCTTCTGCGCCTGCAAGAACTGCGCTTCCAACCGCCGCCTCTGGCTGACATCGTGGAAGACCAGCACGACGCCCCGCACTTCGCCGCGGTCGTCGCGGATCGGCGCGGCGGTGTCCTCGATGGGACGCTCGGCGCCGTCGCGGGCGATCAGGATGGTGTGATTGTCCAACTCGATAACCGTGCTTTCGCGGACAACCCGCTGTACGGGGTTCTCGACCGGCTGGCGCGTTGTCTCGTTGAGGATAGGGAACAGCTCGGGCAGCGGCCGGCCAAGGGCCGTGTCGTCGTGCCCGGTCATCGCGCGGGCGACCTCGTTGAGAAATGTGACGCGGCCTTCGATGTCCGTGACGATCACGCCGTCGCCGATACTGGCCAGCGTGACGCGGAAGCGCTCGCGCTCGGCGCGGAGGGCGTCCTCGGCCTGCTGGCATTCGCGGATGTCGCGTCGCACCAGCCAGAATGACAAGCCGAGCAGAATCGCTCCCAGAAGGACGACAACCGCGAAAGTCAGGAACGTCAGCCGCAAACTGTCTTCGGATTCCGCGAAGCGCTCTTCCAGCAGGCGCTCCTCTTCGTCGGTCATCTCCGCGAGCAAGCGGCCAATGGCGTCCATGTCGTCCTTGCCGCGGCTGGTGAGCATCAGCCTCCGCGCCTTCTCGGCATCCCCGCCCTGGTACAGGCGGATGGACTCCTCCAGCTCGGCCAGTTTGTCGGCCACTCGGGGCGCGAGGGCATCCAGTCGTTGCTGCTGTCCGTCGTGGTCGTGCGTCCGCTGTCGTAGGCGGCGGAGTCGGTCGTAGACGCGGTCGATTGCCCGACGGTACGGTTCCAGGTGGGACTCCTGGCCGGTCAGCAGGTAGCCGCGTTGCCCGGTCTCGGCGGCCTGGAGCGTGGTCAGCACCTCGGAGATTTCGTTGAGGACTTCGTAGGTCTGGGCGACCCGCTGGTCGTTGGCGGCCAACCGGCGCGTGGTGCCGTAAACGACGACCGATCCGCCCAGGAGCAAGACCACCGCCAGCAAAAAGCCGACGACGGTATGTTTGTTCATATCCACATTTTTCATCATAGTCCCTGTCTCACCACCCGGCTGCGTTGCCCCGTCGTCGTATCCTCCTTCCCTGGAAGATCCCGCCGATATGTGAGAGACGGGGTATCTCCCCGCACCTCCCCAATTCATTCATCGAGATTGGCGCACGGAAGTGGACAAATTTTTTGTGATTTTTTTGCCGCGAAATGCCGACCGGATATCCCGTGGAGTCACAAAGGTCTAAATGGGAAGAAGTTATGCCTTCCAGGCCCGAAACGTAGCCACTGCCACCGGGATGACAACCAGGGTCACGCGAGTGAGGCCATGAAGAGAGGCTCTCATCCGGCACAAGTAAGGCAGCTCCGGGATCCAGGCGAGCAGAGGGGCAAAGAAAAGCATCAGGGCGTGAGCCGTGCTGAGATTGGCGAAGAAGCGACCGACAACCAGCACGCCGAATAACCCCACGATCGCCGGTCCCAGCCAGCCGTCGGAATGCGGCGGTCGATACAGTAGAAAGGAAGCGAGGATGCAGCCGGCCAGACTCGCCGACAAGGGTAATGCCAGTTGCCCGCCAGTGAGATAGCCGGACAGCATGACCGTCACAGCCGCGCCCGCGCAGGTCAGCGCCAGCGCCAACGGCAGGGACCGACCCGGAGCGCGACGCGCCAGCAACGCCAGTAAAACCCATTCGGCTGCCAGGGCGACGGCTGAACCTCCGAGGATCAGTGCCGCCTCGCTAGGCGACCATTGATCGGGACTTGCCGAATCCGTCAGATAGGTACTGCCATGTAGCAGGAGGCGAGCGGTCCCGGCCGCGATCGCCAGACGCAGCGGCCAGACCAATCGGCGGGAAACGCTCGGAAACGCGGCCAGCAGTTCGACGCCGAACACGGCCGGCATGAGCAGGATCAGGAAGCGATCCTGGTCCTCGCGCGGCGGCCAGTGCGGCCGGCGCTGCAAGAGCCAGCATCCGACGTAAAATCCCAACCCCACGCCCAGCGTCCAGCCGGCAGCGACTCCCGATCCGCGCCAGAACCACCCCCAGAGCAAGAGCACCACGGCCGCCAGCACCGCTGCGATGCCCAGCGCTTCCAACGGGAATACGGGAGCGGACGAAACGGGATCGGGCAGAATCGGATCCGGCAGGATGGGATCGGACATGGGAATTGATTTCCGTTTAGCCGCGACCCGCAGGGGAGCGCGACAAGCGCTCCCCTGCGGGTCGCGGCTAAACGAACGGGCCGTCGTTATCGTTTCGTGCCTTCAAAACTGATGGCGATCCGCACCTCGTCGCCGATCGCCTCGCGCATCTTGTCCATGCCGAACTCGGAGCGCTTGAGTATCAATTCCGTGGAGTAGCCGGTACGCAGTATCCCCTTGGGGAACTCCGCGGTTCGACCGCCTAGCAGTTCGAAGGTGATGGATTTGGTCTTGCCGTGGAAGGTAAGGTCGCCGGTCACTTCGTAGCCGTTCGTGATCGGCTTGACGGCGGTAGTTTTGAAGGTGAACTGCGGAAATTGTTTGACATCCAGGAAATCCGGACTTTTGAGATGGCTGTCGCGCTTGGTGATGCCGGTGTCGATGCTCTCCGGCTTGATGTTCAGCGTGAACGACGTTTTGGCGGGGTCCGCGTCGATCGTGAAATTGCCCGAAACTTCGTTGAACCGCCCATGCACCCAGCTCAGTCCCATGTGCGAAATCTTGAAGGTGACGGCCGTGTGCATGGGATCGATTTGGTAGTTGTCGGCCCGCACGGCCGCACCGACGACTAGCGAAGCGAGCAGCAAGGCGACGAGGCGGATGAGACGAAGGCCACGCATGGTGGATGCTCCTTTGCGGAAAAGGGTCCGAGGTTCCTCCGTAAACGGTATATGAATCGGACGGCCGCCCGCCCGCCGGAATGTCATGTGAGAATATCTTTGACCACCACGCCATGCACGTCAGTCAGGCGATAGTAACGCCCCTGGAAGCGATAGGTCAGCCGTTCGTGATCGATGCCGAGCAAATGCAAGATCGTCGCCTGCATGTCGTGGACGTGGACGGGATTCTCGGCCACGTTGTAGCCGAACTCGTCGGTCGCGCCGTAAGTCAGGCCGGGCCGAACGCCGCCGCCGGCCAGCCACATGGTAAAGCAGCGTGGGTGGTGATCACGGCCGTAATCGGTAGCCGTCAGCTTGCCCTGCGAGTAGTTAGTCCGGCCGAACTCGCCGCCCCAGACGACCAGCGTTTCGTCGAGCAGGCCGCGCTGTTTCAAATCGGTGATGAGGGCGAAGCAGGCGCGGTCTACATCCTTGCATTGTCGGCGGATGCCATGCGGCAGCCCGCCGTGGTGGTCCCAGCCGGGGTGATAGAGTTGGATGAAGCGCACGTCGCGCTCGGCCAGCCGACGAGCCAGGAGACAGTTGGCCGCGAACGTGCCCGGCTGCCGCGATTCCGGGCCGTACAACTCGAAGGTGCGGGCCGGCTCCCGCGACAGGTCCATGACCTCCGGCACGCTGGTCTGCATGCGGTAGGCCATCTCGTACTGGGCGATGCGCGTGTGGATTTCGGGATCGCCGGTCTCTTCCTGCTGCAAGGCGTGCAGCTCGGCGAGACGATCGAGCATCTTGCGCCGCGCCTCGCTGCTGATGCCGTCGGGGTTGGCAAGATACAGCACTGGCTCCTTGCCGCTGCGGAATTGCACGCCCTGGTGCATGCTCGACAAAAACCCGTTGCCCCACAAACGGGCGTACAGCGGTTGGTCGATGCGGTCCTTCGAGATTAACACGACGAAGGCCGGCAGGTTCTCGTTGGCGCTGCCCAGACCGTAACTGAGCCAGGCACCCATGCTCGGCCGGCCGGCCAGTTGCGAACCCGTCTGAAAAAACGTGATGGCCGGGTCGTGGTTGATCGCCTCGGTGTACAGCGATTTGACGAAGCACAATTCATCGGCGATCTTCGCCGTCCACGGCAAGAGATCACTAACCCATGCGCCACTTTTGCCGCGCCGCGAGAACTTGAAGATCGACCCGGCCAGCGGCAGCGTCGCCTGATGCGCCGACATGCCGGTCAATCGTTGGCCCATGCGGACACTGGCGGGCAGATCCTGGCCGTTCATTTTGTTGAGCAGCGGCTTGTAATCGAACAAATCGTGCTGCGAGGGGCCGCCGCTCATAAAGAGGTAGATGATGCGCTTCGCTTTGGGCGCGAAGTGTGGGGCTTTCAGGATACCCTGAAGGGGGGCGGCGATAGTGTCATGCGCCAATAGGTTCCACAGGGCGGCGGCACCGAGGCCCATACCGCAGCGAGCGAGAAATGCGCGGCGATCAACAGCCGGGATTGTGTTAAGGCAATGATTCATGGTTGCCTACTTGTTCATTTCCTGAATACGATGGAGATCACTTAACAACTGCTTCAGGGACTGCCGTTTCTGATCAGGTTCGTTCCAAACACTGAGCCAGACCTCGTCTTCCGACACCTTGGCGAGGACCTTGGCAGCCAACGACCACAATCCGTCTTCTTTCGCCTGATAGCCAAAATAACCACTGCTGAAAGGAGTGTATTTCAACATAGCATGGTCGCCTGTCAGGTCCACGAACAGGGCGGCAGCGGCCTCCGCATTAATCGTCTTCAAGTCATCCTTCTCGGTTTGGTCGAGGAAGTCTTGAAGCGCTCTTTTGATCGAGGTGAGCAAAGGGGCTTCCACCTCGTTGGCGAGCCATTCAAGTGCCTCGTCATTCTCCATCGGCGCGTAGCCCCAAGCTCCCATTGCCGACCTCCTTTTGTTCTGATTCGGCTTCCCGCAGCTCGGCACGAACTCGCATGAGTATTTGTCCCAGCATATTCTTCCCACTGCCGTCGCCAGCGTCGCCCCAGTACGAATCGTTGGCGGTATGCTCGACGAGGAGCGCCTCGCCGGTGCCGAGGAGGATCTGTTTCAGGTCTTCGTGCTGGGTGAACTTCGCCCGCACGGCTTCGAGCATGATCTCATCCTTGACACTTTCCCAGTCGCGCCGGAGGGGTAACTTGCGGGACCGACCCATGTTCGCGGCCTCGCTCGGCTTGTTGCACATCCGAACCGCTTCCTCGTGCTCGGTGCCCTCGAACTTCTGTGCCTGGAAGTAATGCTCGCTCGTCCGCCACCGCTTCCCCTTGAGGAAAACCGCGTGGCGCGAGAAGTTCGAAAAACAGCCGTACTCGCCGGACGTTGAGTAGAAGTTGATAGCATCGGGCATGTTCATCGACTTTCTCATTCATCACCGGATTCTGATTCAACGCCGCATGACGACTTCATCGTGATTGAGGACCGTCAACGCCAGCACCGCACTGGCCGCCGCGTCAATCGGATTCAGCTTTGGATCGCTATGCGCGTCGCCCACTGCGAGCAATTTCGCCGCGGCTTTGGGATCGCCCCTGAACAACTCCTTTTGTTCGACAAACACGCGTGTCAGTACGTTCGCTTCCCGCTCCGACGCCGGGCGACCCGTCGCCGTGCGAAACACCCAGGAGACTTGTTCGTTCGGCGTCGCGCCACCTTCTTTTAGCATCCGCTGGCCAAGGAAACGCGCCGCCTCGACGATTTGCGGATCGTTCAGAAGCGCCAGCGCTTGCAGCGGCGTGCTCGTACTTTGCCGGCGGACGATGCAGACGTTGCGCTCGGCCGCGTCGAACGTAATCATCGCCGGGTGCGGCACGGTGCGTTTCCAGAAGGTGTACAGGCTCCGCCGATACAGGTCCGGCCCCTTGCTGCGGTCGTAGCGCGGCGAACCCATCGCTACCTCCCACAGACCCTCCGGCTGATACGGCTTGACGCTGGGGCCGCCGAGTTTTTCGCGAAGCAGACCGCTAACCGCCAGCGCCTGATCGCGCAGCATCTCCGCCGTCAGGCGACGAGCCAGGGCGCGAGCCAGCAAGCGATTGTCCGGGTCACGGGCCAGTAATTCGGGAGTGGTACGGGACGATTGCCGGTACGTCGCCGACAGCGCGATCGTTTTCAACAGGCGTTTCACGTCCCAGCCGTGTTCGGTGAAGTCGCACGCCAGCCAGTCGAGAAGCTCCGGGTGCGTCGGCGGCGTGCCCTGGCTGCCGAAGTTATCGCTCGTTTCGACAAGCCCCTTGCCGAACATCATTTGCCACAGACGATTCACCGACACGCGCGCCGTCAACGGGTGATCGGGCGCCAGCAGCCAGCGGGCGAGGCCCAGACGATTGCGTGGCTGATCGGTCGGGAACGGCGGCAGCGCGGCCGGCGTGTTCGCCGAGACTTGCTTGCCGTGGGCGTCGTAGGCACCGCGCTTGAGGATGTACGCCGGCTTCGGCCGGCGCATCTCCTCCATCACCATCACCTCCGGGATGGGCTGCACGGTATCGCTTTCCTGTTTCCGCAGCGCGTGCAGTTCCTCGCGGAGCTTGAGCGCCGGCTCGTGGGCCGTGGCCAGGAAGTAATCGAGCAACAGATCGTGTGAATTCCCTTGCTTGCGCTGCGGGCTGGTAAGCTGGGCCGCTTCCAGCGCCGTCAATTCCCGGTTGAAAACGCACAATTCATCGACTTGACCATCCTTGAAGCCGTTATCGCGGAAGCGGAAGCCGAGCGCCAGGTCCGGCTCGCCGCCTTCATAGGTGATGTCCTTGAACAGACCATCGCGCACAACTTCGAGTTCGGCCGGCACTCCGTCGAGATAAATGCGCACGCCGGCCGCACGGCTGGAACCATCGTAAGTCGCCGTCAGATGCGTCCAAGAATTAACAGGAATCGCCACCTTCGTGACCACCTTCAGCGAGTTGCGCGGCCACATATGATGCAGGCCGAAGGCGACGCGGCCCTTTTCCAGCAGCAACTCGTAACCCCGGCTGCCGGCGTCGATCGGCGCCTTGCTGTGATGCAGCACGACGAAGCGATCGGCGTGCGACGGCGTGCGCAGCCAGAGGCTCAGCGAGAATGGATCGACGCGCGAGAAACCACCGATGCCGGGGAACGTGAAACCATTCTCGCCATTCAGTTCGACCGCGTTGCCGACCTTGACGGGAACGAGTTTCGGCCCCTCGACGGCGTGGGCCGGCTTCTTCGCATCGACACGATTGACCGTCTGATTCGCCTTGATCTCCTCGAACGAAAACGCAGCCGTCTGGCCCGGCGATTCCAGTTTCATCGGCCTGTTCCGCAGCCAGTGGGCGAAAGCCGACTGAGCTTTGCCGCGTTCGTCTTCGATTTGTTTTTCCTTCGCCCGGATCTGTTCGCGTAGCGTGACAAGCTTGGCATCGGTCGCGTCGTAGGATAGGAGCAACGTCGGCACCGGCATCGAGGACGTGAAATAGGTCGTCTGCCCCGATTCGTCGATGTTCTGGAAGAAGGCGAACAGCGAGTAATAATCCCGCTGCGTTAGGGGATCGTATTTGTGATCGTGGCAGCGCGTGCAGTCGAACGTCAGGCCGAGGAAGGCGGTGCCGAAGGTGTTGACGCGATCGACCACGTAGGAGACGCGGAACTCCTCCTCGACGATGCCGCCCTCCTCGTTTTGCAAGTGCAGACGGTTGAACGCCGTCGCCAACCGCTGCTCTTTCGTGGCACCGGGCAACAGGTCGCCGGCCAACTGCCAGGTGACGAACTGATCGTAAGGCAGGTTGCGATTGAACGCGCCGATGACCCAATCGCGCCACGGCCACATGGCGCGATAGCGGTCCATCTGGTAGCCGTGTGTGTCGGCGTAACGGGCCAGGTCCAGCCAGGTGCTAGCCATGCGCTCGCCGTAGCGCGGCGACGCCAGCAAGCGATCGACCACCTTCTCGTAAGCGTTCGGTGAATTATCCGCGCAAAAGGCGTCGATCTCTGCCAGTGTCGGCGGCAGGCCGGTCAGGTCGAGAGTAACGCGGCGCAGCCAGGACGTTCGCGGCGCTTCCGGGGATGGCCGAAGTCCTTCTTTTTCCAGCCGAGTCAGGATGAACGAGTCGATGGTGCTATTCGCCCAACCTTGCCGGCTCGTCTGTGGCACCGGCAGACAGCGCGGCGGCTCGAACGCCCAGTGCCGGCCCCACCTGGGTCCTTCGTCCACCCAGCGGCGGAGCAAGTCGATTTGCTTGGGCGTCAAGGTCCGGTTCGACTCAGGCGGCGGCATCCGCTCGCCCTCATCCTCGGCACTGATGCGCCGAATCATCTCGCTGGCCGCGCTGTTCCCTGGCACGATGACGGACTTGCCTTTGCGGGTACGGAAGGCTCCTTCCTTCGTATCGAAACGAAGATTGGCCTTGCGCACCTTGGCGTCCGGGCCGTGACAGTGATAGCACTTGTCCGACAGGATCGGCAGGATGTCTCGACTGAAATCCACCGCCGAGGCCGCCGGTGCCTCTCCCAACAGCGCGGCGCAAGCGACGGCAACGGCGAGTGGCAGACGGTGTTTCTTCGCGGCGGGAACAGGCATCGGTGGGGATCTCCTTGCTGTTCAATGTACCCCTTTTGGGCTGCGTTTGACAACCGCCGGCCGCGCTCGCGCTGCGGGCGGGCTGGTGAACCGCTATCATCATCTCTGTGATTCCTCCGGCCCCACGGGAGTTCCTTCCATGCCACGCTCCATCCCGGCAATCGGCTTCCTTCTGCTCTGCGTCGGCGCGGTGGCCTCGGCCGACGACCAGAAAGTCATCATCCGCTGGCACGGCCAATCGTTCTTTGAAATCATCACCGCCAAGGGCACGCGCATCGTCACCGACCCGCACGCCATTGAGGAGTACGGCCGGCCGCAGATAAAGGCCGACCTTGTCCTCATGAGCCATTTTCACCTCGACCACTCGCGCCTCGATGCCATCACCAACGCCAAGCAAGCCAAACAGATCAACGCCTTGAAGAAGGCCACCGGCGAGGGTGCTCGCGGCGAGGAGTGGAACGTGATCGACGAGCAGTTCAAGGACGTGCATGTTCGGACGATGGGCGCTTTTCACGACGACATGGCGGGCGCAGCGCGGCAAGAACGGCGTGTTCATTCTCGACATCGACGGCTTGCGCATCGTCCACCTGGGCGACCTGGGCCACAAACTCAGCCGCGAACAGCTCAGACGGCTCGGTAAGGTCGATGTGCTGATGATCCCGGTCGGCGGCGTGTACACGCTCAACGGCCTGGAGGCGCAAAAGGTCGTCGCCCAGGTCAAGCCGACGCGCTACATCTTGCCCATGCACTACGGCACGAGGATTTACCGTGATTTGCTGGGCCTGGAGTATTTCCTCGACGATCAGCAGATGGGCACCCAGCGGAATTTCAAGAGCAACGAGCTGGCCATCGACCCCAAGTCGGAGCCACCCAAGGAGCCGATCATCGCTATCCTGAACTGGGAGAAGAAGGGGAGATGAAGCCACATAGCCCCCGGCTTGCCGGGGAAACACCACCCCCCGGCAAGCCGGGGGCTATGTGGCGAGGTTCAACGGCGGAGGTTGCCGCGGATGGCCTCGGCTGCGAAGCTGGCGCTGTGGCGCACCTCGCTGTTGTCGTCGGCCTGGGCCGCGTATTGCAGGGCGCTGAGGGTGTTAGGGTCGGCGAGCAGACCAAGACCGCGGGCGGCGGCCTCGCGCACTTTCGCGCTACTATCGCTGTTGAGCGCCTTGATCATGGGTCCAGTCACCCCGCCGGCTTTGAGTCGGCCCAGCCGCACGAGGGCGTCGGCACGGCTTTGCTCGCCGCCGGCCCGCAACTGCTGCAAACAAGCGTCAATGTCCGCCTGGCGATCCGTGGCGGCCGCCGTCGTGAGGACGGGACTCGGGGCCGGCGGTGCGGAGGCGGTATCGGGAGTGGGCATTGGCAACGGAGCCGGAGCTTGTGCGGGTGCCGGGGGCGGGGAAGAATAGGCCGGCTGGATCACCGTCGGCTGCTGTACGACGATTGGGGCCGGCTGCACGACCACCGGCGGCGGCAACACGTATCCGGGATAAACCCCGAACCCGACGCCGTAATAGGGACGGTAATACGGGCGATAGTAAGGCCGATAGTAGGGACCGCCGTAACCGAACCCGACGTAAACACCGGCCTGGCTCGTGCTCCACGGACCACACGCCATCAGCAGGGCCGCAAGCCCCAGTCGGCGCAGCATGGACATGGCAGCCTCCTCTTTGTCGCCCCGGTCAACTCCGCTTCACCCGATTCCGTCCACCGAGGGACGAGACGGAATTCGGGACGCTAGGATGTAGCCGGGAAGGACTCCGAATGTCAATGTCCTTCGGGATCATCCCTTCATCTTGCCTATCGGCACCCAGCGCCGAATGACTTGAGTTTGTTTCGCCCTTCGCCGGATGACTCGCCTTGACACGACCAGCCGTACCGCTATATTCCCGTCCTTCCACTTGTTAGCAGGGAAATCGCCTTTGGGGCGTGGGATCTCGGATCTCCGCCAGCGGGAGACGCACTCCATGCCGGACAGCACGACGACGGTGGCCGCACTCCGAGAGTCCATGGCGCGCTTCGTGACCGAGCGCGAATGGGAGCAGTTTCACAGTCCCAAAAACCTCGCCATGGCCCTGGTCGCGGAAGCGGCCGAGGTGATGGAACATTTTCTGTGGATCGACAACGAGACCTCGCGCGCCATCGTGCGCGATCCGGCTCAGCTCGAACAGATCGCCGATGAGATCGCCGACGTGTCGGGCGTGGTGTTCGCTCTGTGCAACGCGCTGGGACTCGACCTGAGTGAGGCGATTGCGCGAAAGATGGCCAAGAACGTCCTGAAATATCCGGTCGAAAAGTGCCGCGGGAGATACCGGGTGGAAGAGTGAGGGGATTGATGGGGCGTCATCGTCGCCTGGCTGGGGCCGTGCTGATGCTGGGAGCGGGATCACTGCTCCTGGCTGGGCGGTCGCACGGCCAGCGCGGCGGCACGTCGTCGGCACCGGTTGTTATCGCCGTCTCCGTTCCGGCACCGCCCGAAACGCGCCCGGTGCCAACTCTCTGCGACGACGGCTTGCGCCCGCAGCTTCGCTGGTACAGCCCAATCGTGCGGCACCGCCGTCCGGCGCTATTCAACAAGCGGCGTTCATCCCCGATGCTTCCGGCACGCCTGCGCCGCGCTGCCGCGCCCGCGTTCTTGCCCGGCAGCCGTCCGCCCGCGAACGGACTGATGAACGGCTCGGCGCCGCCCGCGGGCGATCCTCCACCAACCACTCCGGCATCGACACCGACGCCGCCGAGTAGTCCGCCAACGGGAACAGGAACAGACACGCTTATCTCCGTGAACGTGGTGGGACCGGCGAGGATAGCGCTGGGACAGTCGTTGACGCATGAAATCGTGGTGCGCAACACGGGGATGCGGGCCGCCGCCGAGGTTCACGTCGAGGAGCCGTTGCCGGCGGGCCTTCCCGTGCTCCACACCGATCCGCCGGCCCAGACGCAGGAAAATCGCCTCACCTGGAACCTCGGCACGCTGGACGCCGGCGCCGAACGGCGCTTGCGGGTGGAGTTGCAGCCCGGCGACGCCAAGGATCTCGATCTACGGCCGCGTGTGACCTTCCTGACGGGCACCGGCCTGCGGACGCAGATCATCCGCCCGCAGTTCGCCGTGGAGATGACGGCCAATCCCAGCACGACGACGTGCGGCGGGGCCATCGCCTTCAAAATTCGGCTGTCCAATCAGGGGCAAACTCTGATCCGCAATATCAAGCTGTACGATTATCTGCCGGCGGGGCTGCATCATCCGGCCGCCAATGTTCCCGCCGGAGGGGTCGTCGGCATCACCCGCTTCGGCGACCTGAAGCCGGGCGAATCGCGTGAGCTTCCGCTGGAAACAAACGCCGTGGCGGCCGGGCGGTTCGCCAATGAACTTTTAGCCCAGGCCGACAGCGGCATCGAAGCCCGCGCTCGCGTGGATGTGGTGGTGACGGATCCGACGTTGGCTCTCCGCTTCGAGGGACCGAAACAAAGCCTCACGCAGCGCGACCTGGATTTCTTTCTCGAAGTGGCCAATCCCGGACCCGTGACGGCCGCGAAAATCCGTCTCGTCCAGGCGCTGCCGCCGAGCTTCGAGTTTATCGCGGCCAGCACCGGCGGCGTCCACGACGCTGTCCAGCACACCTTGACGTGGGACCTCGGCGATCTGGCGGCCAATCAACGGCAGCGGGTGACGTTCAAGATCAAGGCGAGCACGGCCGGCGAATGGCCCCTGTACACCGCCGTCCAGGCCGAGCACATCCCGGTGAACCGCGTCGCCAACGTGCTGCGCATCGAGGGAGCGCCGTCCCTGACCCTGGATGTCCCCGCCCGTGAAGAGCTTGCCGCTGTCGGTGAGGAGGTCGTCTACGAAATCCATGTGGTCAACCAGGGCGACGCCCCCTGCACCGATGTCCGGCTCAGCGTCGTGCTGCCCGACGCCGTGACGCCTTTGTCCACCCAGGGACCGACGACGGGACAGATTCAGCAGCAACAGGTGGTGTTTCCTCCGCTGGGCCAGTTGGACCCGCGTTGCGATGCGGTCTATAGCATCCGCATCCGTGCCCACCAGCCCGGTCAGGGCACCATCACCGTGGCGCTGACGGCCCAGCGCGAGCGTCCCGTCCAGAGCGAAACGAGCATCCATGTCGGCGGCCCCGCGCGGGAGCAAAATCCTAAACCGCCGGGAGCGGACGGTTTGCGTTGACGCGATGGGGATTTAGTAAACTTTTAGAAAATATTTCGTTGCCAAACGACTCGGGGCGGGTTATGGTAAGCCTCTCACTTCTGCCGAACATCCCCCTCTTCCGTCGCCGG
This sequence comes from uncultured Planctomycetota bacterium, assembly GCA_963767535.1. Taxonomy (GTDB): domain Bacteria; phylum Planctomycetota; class Planctomycetia; order Gemmatales; family Gemmataceae; genus JAJPHU01. The sequence goes on along the minus strand of CAVYEC010000002.1, from coordinate 617,180 downwards.
AGGGTTTGGAGTGGAAGCCAGGACGGTCGTTGGCAGGGGGGATGGATTCCCCCGTTTTTCAAGCTCTCAGCTCTCAGCGATCAGCTCTCAGCAACAACGATCAATCTGTTTCGTACTCGACCGAGCAGGAAGAATTCGGCGGATGGCTGAGGGCTGAGAGCTGATCGCTGAGAGCTTTGTCTTGACCTTGAGCCGGAACCAGAGCGTTGTTAAGATTCGGCCGCGTTGGGGGTGATGGGAGTCGGCCCGTCCGTCGTCCCGACAGCCATGCAAGCCCTTCTGCAACGTTACTGCCGGTCCATTCGGAACGTGAACCGCAGGAGACACCGACGCGGTGCGCCCACGGAGGGGGTGCCGCGCGCGTGGAGGGGGAGGAGAGGAGGATGGCAATGAGTCCGAACCGCACGGAAAAGGAACAGGTTCGCGTCCATATCCGCTGGATGATTCGTCGCGACATGCCGGAAGTCCTGCAAACCGAGCAGGAGAGCTTCGAGTATTCCTGGACCGAAGAAGACTTCCTGCGCTGCCTGCGCCAGCGCAACTGCATCGGCATGGTGGCCGAGCAGGGCGAGAAGGTCGTCGGCTTCATGATCTACGAGCTGCACAAGAACAAGCTGCACATCCTCAATTTCGCCGTGCATCCGAGCTGCCGTCGCTTCGGCGTCGGCGCGCAGATGGTGGCCAAGCTCATCAGCAAACTGTCCAGCCACCGCCGCACGCGCATCACGCTGGAGGTGCGCGAGACGAACCTGGGGGCGCAGTTGTTCTTCCGCAAGCAGGGGTTCAAGGCCATGCGCGTCCTGCGGGCCTTCTACGAGGACAGCGGCGAGGACGCCTTCCTCATGCAGTATCGCCTCGCCGACGATCCCGGCGACGACTTCGAGGAGACGGTCAACCGCATCGCCCAGTACGAGGAGAGTTGAGACACATAGCCCCCGGCTTGCCGGGGGAGTGCGTGTCCCCGGGCAAGCCGGGGGCTATGTAATCGACTGTTCCGGTTATAGGGGTTGAAACACGGCGGAACGGTGTGATTGTGCCGTATTTGCCTTGATTGCCGGTCCTTTCTTCTTTAAGCTCAGTAACAATCCTGGCCCCGCGCCTGGGAGAGCACCTCTGTATCACCATCGAGGAGGCACCACGATGCGTACCTGGACGAAGCTCGTTCCGGCCGTGTTGCTGGCGATGTCGATGCTGGCGCCGGTCCATGCGGACGCCCCAAATAACGACAAATCGAATGCGGACAAGATCGCCGAACTTCAGAAGGAAGTGAATGACCTCAAGCGAGAGGTCAAGAACCTGAAGGAAGGCACCGCCCAGGACATCCGCGAGATCAAGGATCTCCTGAAACAAATGGCCCAGCAAGCGCCGGTCGTGAGCCGATCCGCTTACACGCCAGGTGCCGGCGGGTCCGGTAACGGCGGCGGGCCTCCTCCCAGCATGGGCAGGGTCACACTCCGGAACCAGTACGAGACCAACGCGACCTTCCGAATCAACGGCCAGTCCTACACGGTAGCGCCGCACTGGGTTATGGGCGTCAATGAGCCGCTCGGTCCGCTCACCTGGGAAGTCTCGGTGGAAGGCTACGGTGTAGTTCAGCCCCCGAGTACGGTGACACTGACGGCCAACGGGCGTACGATGACGGTCTTTCCAATACGGCCCTGATCGGACGAACGGATAGCGCCCGCGGCGCGACCCTTCTTGCGCCGCGGGCGGGTGTTGCCCCTTGACGGACCCGCCCTTTCCTCCCATCCTTTTCCACATCCGGACGATGTTCCGCCGCAGGAGGCGTTTCGGTGCGGCCATGATTATCACGATTGACGGCCCGGCCGGCGCGGGCAAGAGCAGCGCCGCCCGGACCCTCGCCCAGCTTCTCGGCTTCGAGTTTCTGGACACCGGCGCCATGTATCGCGCCGTGGCCCTGGCCGGGGTGCGCGCCGGCGTCAACCTGCGCGACGAGTCAGCCCTGACTGTCCTCATCGAATCGCTGCGCCTGGAGATGCCGCCGGGCGGCCGGGTGCTGCTCGACGGCGAGGACGTGACGGCGCTCCTTCGCACGGCCGAGATGACGGCGGCGACGGGGGCGGTGGCCGACAGCCCGTCGGTGCGCCGGCGGCTGGTGCGGATGCAGCGCGACATCGCGGCCGGCCGGGACATGGTGTGCGAGGGCCGCGACCAGGGCACCATCGTTTTCCCCGATGCGACCTGCAAGTTCTTTCTGGTCGCCGACCCGCTGGAGCGCGCCGAGCGCCGGCAGCGCGAGATGACCGACCGCGGCGAGACGGTTGAGCTGGAAAAGATCCTGAGCGATCAGGAAATCCGCGACCAGCGCGACGCCGCCCGCGATCTCGCCCCCATGAAGCCGGCCGGCGATGCGGTGTTGCTCGACAGCACGCGCCTGACGCCGGAACAGGTGGTCGAAGCGATGGCGGAGGAAGTCCGCCGTCGGCGCGGCGGTTCGTGAGGTGACAGCTTCGATGCACGAGTGGTATTGCTGGTTCTTATACGAGATCGGTTACTGGCTTTCGCTGATCGGTATGACGGTCTTGTCCAGTTACCGCTTCGAGGGCCGGCGCAACATCCCCACCACGGGACCGGCCCTGTTGCTATCCAATCATCAGAGCTTCCTCGATCCCCCGGCCGCGGGTTGCCCTACCCGGAGGCATCTCTACTTTTTGGCGCGAAAGACCCTCTTTCACAATCGGTCGTTCGGGGCGTTGATTCGCCGCCTGAATGCCGTGCCGGTCGATCAGGAGGGTATCGCCAAGGAGGGGATGAAGACGATCCTCGAACAGCTCAAGGTGGGACGGGCCGTGCTCGTCTTCCCCGAAGGGGAGCGGACGCCGACGGGAGAATTGCAACCGCTCAAGCCCGGTATTTACCTGTTAATCAAACGGATCACCGCGCCGATCGTGCCCATCGGCATCGCCGGCGCGTTTGAGGCATGGCCGCGCTCGCGGAAATGGCCGAAATTATCGCCGCTCTTTCTGCCGCCGACGGGCGCCGACATCGCCGTTTGCGTCGGCAAACCGATTCCCGCCGAGCGCTATCGGGACATGCCGCGCGATCAAGTACTGGAGGATTTGTTTGCGGAATTGAAGCGCGTCACCGAGCGAGCGCAGCAGATGCGCCGCAAATCTTGATTTCACTAGCCCGAAGCGCCAGCGAGGGGCAATCCCTCGCTGGCGCTTCGGGCTGGTAAATGCTCTACCCCAGCAGATGCGCCCGCAGCTTGCGGACGGCCTTGTATTTCTCGTCGCTGATGCGTTCGACCGGCAGTTGCAGCTCCTCGGCCATGTCGTGAACGGACCAGCCCTCGAAGCTCAGTTGCAGGATGCGTTGCTGGCGCGGCGTGAGCACTTCGGCGGCCGCCTGACGGACGGCCTCGCGCTCCTCGCGCACATCGCGGCGGTGTTGGTCGTGCCGGTCGGCCACGGTGTCCACGGCCGGCGAGAACTTCCGCGCCCGCTGCGTGCGTTTCTTGACGGTATCAATGGCCCGCAGGAACTCTTGTCGTTCCGCGCCCTCGCCGCGCAGCGCCTGATCCCAGGCGTCGGCCGGCACGCGCTCCAGCATCCGGCGAAAGACCTCCTGCGTGCAATCGGTCCAGCTATCGACGGGCAGCCGGGCGTTGCGCCAGCAGGTGACGCAATAACGGCTCATGTCGGCGATGGCCTTGGCCGTATCCTGCGGCGTCTGCGTCGTCGCGGCCTGGCCGGGGGCGGCATACACGGATAACGCCGTCCCTAACACCACCGCGACCACATAAGGACGCTTCGAGACCGAGCTTTTCATACGCGAATCTCCGTGACGGGACACGGTATCCCAAATACTCCCACTTAGACGGACAGGCACGCGGACAGTTCTCGCCGTCTCGATTTATTTTACCCGAAATCCCGCCGCCGGGCGCGGGCAAGATACCTGTTCACGCGGACAGTGGTTGCTCGGCGACGGCTTCGAGACGCTGCCAGAAGTGTCGCAACACCTCGACGCTGTTGCCCGGCAGTCCGCCGCGGGCATAAACGGCCCGTGCGTACAGCACGGCGAGGCGATTCAGGTCCGCCTCCAACGCCGGCACCTCCATGCCGACGCGCTGGGCGAACTCAGAGGGTGTTTCGCCCGGCTGCCGGCCGAGGTCGCGCTCCCGCGCCCATGCCTGCACGGCCGCGAAGGTGTAACGGATCAACTCCGGCACCGCCATGCCGGTTCGCCCGCCGTCGAACGGATTGTGGAATGACGCGAACGGCCGTTCGGGGATGGTCTGCTCCTCTTCCTCTTCCCGTTCTTCGTTCTCTTTGGTCCGCGTCCAACCGCCGAACAGGTTGGCCCAGAAGTTGCGCAGCGCATCCAGCAAGCGTTTCGCCCAATCACTGAAGTTCGCAAAAAACTGCAACCCCGAACGCAGCACGAAGAAGAGGACAGCGAGGCCGAGGATGGCAAACACGACCCACTTGAGGACCGGCGACACCTTGCCCACGACATCGCGCAGCGCGGACGGAGACATCTTCGATGAGGAGTTGGAGCTTGTCCGCTCCGATTTATCGCCACCGGATTTCTGCTCGCGCCCGCCCGAAGACGAGCGATCGTTGTTATCGCCGCGCGCTTGCTTGCTGTTATCTTTCGCCGCCTGTTGATCTCGGCCGGAGCCCGGGTCGCCCTTGTTTTGATTCTGACCGGAATTCTGCGAATTCTGACTTTTTCCGCTGTTTTGGCCCTGTTTATCGCCCTGTCCCGATTTGTCGCCCTTGCCGCCGGAACCGTCCTTGCCTTGCCGGGCGGGATCGCCGCGTTCCCCTTTTTGCTGGCCCTGTTTTCCGCCGTTGTCTGGTGATTCCTTCTTGCCCTCCGGATCGTCCGCGCCCGGCCGGCCCTCGCCTTTGCCGGGACGATCGCCCTTCATGGCGTACTTCGAAGCCCCGCGCTCGGGCGACTTGGTGGGCGTCAAGTTGAACAGCGAGTATTCCGCGTCCGGCCGCGGAAGCACGGCCCCGATCACGAGAAGCGCCGCGATAAGCAGTCCGCCCGCCGTCAGCCAAACGCTCGTCATCGCCACCGGCATCTTCAAACGCCTTTGCCGCAGATAGCGGCGCAGGCCCAGAAAACACGTCGTCAGCAAGAGTCCCAAACCGCAGCCGACGTAGGCGACCATCAGCCAGAACGATGTGCGCCGCGCTCCCCATCGGCCGCGTCGATCAGCGCCTGTCCCAGTCCGAACAGAGGGAGTGCCGCCAGCGAGAAATAGACCACCCAGACGCCCAGCGTCCGTTTCTTCTTGCGCTGCTCCTGATAGCGCCGCCAGCGCTGCCAGAAGCCTTCGCGCTCTTTGGGTTTGTCTTCCGCGGTGTTTTTCGGCTCGGCCGGCTCGTTGTCCAGCCCGGCGGCTTGCAGCACGCCCTCGGCGTTCATGTCCGTTTCTTCATCGACGTTGGTGCAGTCCCAGGTCAGCCGGTGAGCACACCACCAGACCAGGCCGATCAGTCCCGCGTTGAGGATCCAGCTCAGTTGCCGGATGCCCCCGTCCTCGGAGTACTCGACGAACATCTGCATCCCCAGCCAGGTGAGGACGCCCAGCGGCACACCGTACAGGACGGATCGGCTGGAGGTGTCGTCGCGCATCGTCATGCGGGCGATCAGCACCGCGCCGAAGACGAAGAAGAATAAAATCCACCGTAAGCGATCCACGAACTCGCCGGCATACAGCACGTTCACGAGAAAGAACACCAGACTGGCGACCAGTCCCATGATGAGGCGCGGGACTGATGGCCAGGGCGACGTAGTCGGCGAGCGTCTGATTGGGCCGGTCGGAGGGCATAATCATCGCGCTTTCGTCATACCAGCGTGACGAGCTTTCCGCGCCTGCGCGGGACAGCCCGTCATACGAATTGTACCTGATCGGCGAGCGGGCGGAACGTCAGCGCCGCCGCGCCCGGAAGATGTTACCGGCAGTCTTGTGTTCCCAGACCATCTTGCCGGTGCGGTCCAGCTCGTAGACGCGCTGGGCGCCGTGGCTGGCGACCAGAATATGACCGTTGGGCAAGCCGGTCGCCGTCGTCGGCGCCGGGGCGTCCACTTCGAGAATCTGTTTCCCTTCGGTGTCGAACTCGGCCACCTTGTTGCGATTGGGCTGCGTGATGAGAATGCGGCCGTTGCTCAAAAGATCGAGACCGCTCGTCCAGCCGGCCTGGCGGTGGGATGGAAAACTCTTGAGCTGCCGGCCGGTCGTGTCCAGGATGAAGCACTGGCCGTTCTGCCCCAGGCAGACGATATGGCCGTCGTGCGCCCGGCCGGCGGCGGTGATATTGCCGAAAAACTTGCCTTCAATCTTGTAGACCTCCTTGCCGGCGCGGTCCACTTCCACAAGTTGCATTTGCGTGGCGATGAAGGTGTTGCCGTTGCGCAGGCGTTGCACGTTGACGGGGACGCCGGGCAGTCCGTCTTTGGACCACAGGACTTTGCCCGTGAAATCGCGCTCGCTGATGCGCTGGCCGCGATACTCGGCGATGAGGACGCGGTTGCCGGGCAACACCCAGGCATCGACGGGGAAGGGGACGTTCTCGATCGACCAGCGTTCCTTGCCGTCGCGGCCGATCTCGTAAACGCGGTTGCGGGTGCAATCGCACAAGAGCGTAAAGCCGAGCCAGGGATGCACGGTCAGTTGGCCCAACTCCGCGCGGGCGGCATTGACCTTCCACCAGGCGGCCCAGGCATCGCGGCACTTCTTCTTCTCGTCCGCCTTGGCTCCCGGCGACACCGAAGGTGCTGTATCGCCGGCCAACTGATACAGGACATCTTCGACCTGGCCCACCCGCTCCGCGTTCAGCACCGTCAGCAGGTCGATCAGCACCGGTACCCCTTCGGGGTCGCGCGCCATCGTCAGGGCCAGCGCCGTCCGCAGACGCACTTCCGGCTCGCCGTCCCGCAACAACTTGCGGGCGGCCGAGCGTCCTTCCGCCCCGCCGCCGCGCGCCAGCGCCTCCGACGCGGTCGAACGCATCGCCGGCTGGCGATCGTCGAGCAATCGAACCAGGACCGGGTCGGGTTTGCCCTCGCGCAGGGCCAGTAACGACAGGGATTTTTGCACTTCGGCGGTGAGGTTTTCATCCTCGACGAAGGGCAAATAACCCAATAGCGTCTCAACCGCCCCGGCCGGCTTGCGCAAGGCCAGCAAGCGAATGGCGGCCGACGGTAAATGATGTACCGGCTCCTGTTCGATCCGCTCCACGAGCAGTCGAGAGCGGCGCGCCACTTCGATGTCCCGGTCCTTGAGCGTCTCGCGGAGCTGCGGCAGGCTGCGGCGTCCGAGGGCGAAGAGCGCGCGCGAAGCCGCCTCGCGCGCGGCAAACTCGTCCGCGCCCAGCTTGGCGATCAGGCCGCGTATCTTGTCGCGGTCCTCCGCCGTCAGCGTTTGCGAACGCACGACGGCCAGAAGCGCGGGACCATCGACGTTGCGCCACCAGGCCGCCCAGGCATCGCGGCGGATCTTGCGGGCGATCTCGTCTTCACCCACCAGTCCGGACGCCGGCGCCCATTCGCCGGCCAGTTGGGTCAAGAATTCCTCGATAGGCCGGCGTTGATCGGGGGGCAACTCCGCGAGAAGGTCGATGAGGATGGGTATGGCCTCGGCGTCGTTGGCCTCGGCCAACGCCATCGCGCCGCGCAAACGTACACCGGGGGCCGAGTCTTTCAGGAGCTTGCGCACGGCGGGCACACTGTCGGGCGGTGCCGCCCGGCATAGCGCGATGCCGGCGACGACGCGGCGGACGGCTACTGGATCGGTCAGGCCGCGCACCAGGGCTGGGTCGGGATGTCCGCCTGGAGCGGCCACGGCGGCGAGCGCGTCGGTGACAGCGCGGAGCACATCGGGGTTGTCGGCAAACGGCAGATACGCCAGCAGCGCCTCGGCGACACCAGCCGGTTTACACCGTGCCACGACCTGGGCGGCCGCGGCGGGCAGCTTGGAATGCGACGGGCCTTCGATCCATTCCAGACAGTGCGCGGCGCGGCGCGCGAGATCGGGCTGGTTCAGGTCGTTGGCGGCTTGCCGCAGGGTAGGAACGGCGAGCGGACCCAGGCCGAGGAACTCAGCGGTGGCAAGACTGCGTTCATCGTCGTTGTCGGCGGCGAACTGCCGGAGCAGGACGCGGAGTCGATCGGAGTCGATGTCGCTGCGCGAGCGGGCGCGGAAAAAGGCGAGCAGGGCGGTCCCGTCCGGGGACAGGCCGGCTTCCTTGAGCGTTTGTTCGTCGGCGAGGTCCGGCCGGGATGTTTGGGCGGGCGCATGCCCGGCGACGAGCGCGAAACCCACGCAAAGCAGGAGAATCCGGCGTGAAGGGTGCGACATCATCGTTGCGGCCTCCAAACAGCGGCCATATAGCCCCCGGCTTGCCGGGGGAAGATTCACCCCCAGCAAGCCGGGGCTATGTGACCCATTAACGCCGGCGTGCCCGGAAGACCTGGCCGGCGGCCGTGTATTCCCAGATGGTCTTGCCGGAGCGATCCAGCTCGCCGACGCGCTGCGTGTTTTGACTGGTGGCCAGGATGTGACCGTTGGGCAATCCGGTCGCCGCCATCGCGTTGGGCGCTTCCCATTCCCGAATGATCTTGCCCTCGCCGTCCATTTCCACCACCTTGTTGCGGTTGGGCTGGGCGACGAGAATGCGGCCGTTGGGCAACAGGTCGATGCCGCCCATGCTCTGCTGATGGTGGCCGGACGCGAACGTGGCGAGCTGTTTGCCGGCCGCGTCGAGGACGAAGCATTGGCCGTTCTGCGTCAGACAGACGACCGTGCCGCGGCGCGAGCGGGCGCCGGCCATGATGTTGCCCGGCAAGTTGTTAATCTGGGACACGATGTTGCCCGCACGGTCCAGCTCCACAACCGGGCCATTGACCGTGGCGACGAAGGTGTTGCCGTTGGGAAGACGTTGCACGTTAACCGGGTTGGCGATGCGCCGCTCCCAGAGGACGTTGCCGTGGAAGTCGCGTTCGGTGACGCGGTCGGCGCCGTACTCGGCGATGAGGACGCGATTGCCGGGCAAGATGCGGGCATCGACCGGTCCGCCCGCGCCGACCGACCAACGCTGCGTACCCTGGCGATCGATCTCGAAGACGCGGTTGCCGTTGAGGTCGCAAATGAGCGTGTAACCCAGCGAGGGGTTAATGTTCAGTCGGGTGAGATCGACGCGGCCCGTGTTGACTTTCCACCAGGCGGCCCAGGCGTCGCGGCACTTCTTGCGCTCGTCGCGCTTGGCCCCAAGGGGCACGTCCGGGGCCGTCTCGCCGGCCAACTGAAATAAGACATCCTCGACCTGCCCCACCTGATCGTCGGGCAACACGGTGATGAGGTCAATAAGGGCCGGCATCCCGTTTGGATCGCCGGCCATCGTCATGGCCAGCGCAACACGGAGACGAACCGTTGGCATGGGATCGGCCAGCAGTTTGCGGACGGCGGAGCGTCCCTCGGCCCCGCCCCCGGCCGCCAACGCCTCGCCGGCCACAGCCCGCAAATTGGCCTCGCCGGACGCCAGGGCACGCACCAGGATCGGATCGAGCGCATCGTTCGGCCGTGCCAGAACGATCAGGGACTTTTGCACCTCGGCGGTCAACGCCTCGCTGTCGGCGAACGGCAAGTAAGCGAGCAGTGCCTCGACGGAACCAGCTGGTTTGCGCACAGCCAGCAGGCGAATGGCGGCGGCGGGCAGGCGATAAGACGGCTCCCGTTCGATGCGGTCGATCAGTCGATGGGCGCGGCTGGACAGCTCGGAATCCTTGCTCTTGGCCGCGTCGCGGAGCTGCGGCAGGGCGACGCGGCCCAGGGCGAACAGTTCCTTCGAGGCATCCTCGCGGTGGACGAACTCCTCGCTGCCGAGCCGGGCGATCAGGTGAGCGACCTTGGCTCGTCCCTCCGGCGTCAGCGTTTGCTCGCGAACGGCGGCCAGGAGCGAGGTCCCGTCGGTGTTGCGCCACCAACCCGCCCAGGCATCATGCCGGATTTTGCGCGAGATTTTGTCATCGCTCGGCGGAGCCAGGACCGGCGCCCATTCGCCGGCCAGCCGAGTGAGGAACTCCTCCACGCCCTTTCGCTCCTCGAAAGGCAATACGGCGAGCAGGTCGATCAGCACCGGGATGGCATCGGCGTCATGCGCTTCGGCCAGGGCGAGGGCGGCGCGGAGCCGAACGGCGGGGGCGGGGTCTTTGAGCAAGTTGCGCACGGCGGGCGTCCGCTCCGGCGGTGCGGATCGGGCCAGGGCGATGCCGGCGGCGGCGCGGCGCACGGCCAGGGGATCGACCAGGCCGCGCAGCAGGGCGGGATCGAGTTTCCCGTCCGGCGCGGCGACCTCGGCGAGGGCGGCGTTGAGAGCACGAAGCACATCGGGATCTTCGGCGAATGGCAGATAATCCAAGAGCGCGGCGGCCGCCCCCTCGGGTTTGCGCTTCGCCAGCACACTGGCGGCGGCAGCCAGCAATTTGTTGCTGGACGGACCTTCGAGCCAGGGCAGGCAGCGCGACGCTCGTTCGGCGACCTCGGGGTGATCGAGATCGCCGGCGGCCTTGCGCAGCACCGGCAGGGCCAGGGGACCCAGACCGAGTAGTTCCGCCGTCGCCGCGCCGCGTTCCTCCTTCGAGGCCGACGCGAAACGATGGAGCAATTCGCGCAAGTGCGTGGGATCAATGTCGATACGCGCCCGCGCGTGGAAGAAAGCGAGCAGCGCCGGCCCGTCGGTGGACAGGCCGGCGCTGTGCAGGGTTTCTTCGTCGCCTCGGTTCGCCGGAGCCGCAGCAGCCGGCGGGCGGGCGAGCACCAGAACCATCACGAGAACCCAGGGAGTCCAGCGCGGAGTGGGCCGACTCATACAGCGACCTCCCCAAGAACGATCGTGGATCTTTTTCGTTTAGCGACGCTTCGCAGAAGCGTAAGCACGCTTCTGCGAAGCGTCGCTAAACGAAAACGGCAACCGGCTCACTAAGGCAACAAGGGTTTGACGAACGCCTTGTACATCTCCTGAGCGGCGGCGGCTGAGAGGAAGAAGTCAAACCCGCCGCGCTTGGGCTGCAAGGTCACGGACACGCCGAAGTAGGCCGGCGTGCCCTTGGCGGGCAGGGCCGGCCAGTTGGGCGGCACGACCCCGGCCAGCATCGGCTTGAAACCCTCCACCAGCGATCCCAGGGTTTGCACCGCATCCACCAGCGCCAAGAAGGACGCTTCGGCCGGCATCTCCTTGCGCACGTCGCGGAAGGCCGGCACGTTCTCCGTCGTGTTGGTGCCCTTGACGTATTGATCGAGGATCTTCTGGGCGGTCTCCCAATCCGGGGCGCTGACTTGCACGAGCGTCTTGCCGTCGGTGCCGAACCAGATGGTCATCTTTTCGCCCAAAATACCCTTCATCCCCTCGATGAACTGCTTTTTGGTCTCCTCGCCCTTCTGGGCGACCGGCTCGGCCATCTTGTCGAAATCCCAGACGAACTGAACCGAGTGCAGTTGAAACGTCGCCGTGCTTCTGAGCCGACTCCTTGATGACAGGCCTTTCCTTGAGGGTGCCGGTGGCAACTGTGCCGCCAGCTTCCATCGCCTTGAATATTTTCAGCTGGGCCGCGACCGCCTTGGCGGGATCCTGGCATTGGTACACCTGCAGCCCGGCCGGCGGGAAGGAAGCGGCGTCCAGGCGGACGTCCGGCTTGGCCTTGGCGAACTCGTCCAGCGCCTCGGCCATCGCCTTGCCTTCCTGTTTGTCCTTGCTCGCCGCGGCCACGAGGTTGCCGACGCCCTTGAGCAGGGCGGAGCTGGTTTTCATGCCCATGTAATATGCCTTGCCCTCGGGCATACGGGCCAGTTCCTTGAACGCAACGGGGTGGGCGTCTTGCAGGAGTTGTCCCGTCGGCGAACCTTCCCGCACTTCGCTCTGCATGTGCAAGGCCAGGCCGCCCGGACGAAATTCCGCCGTCAGGAGCACGCCCTGGCTGTCCTCGATTGCCTGGAAAATGGGGCCGATGGCGCTCTTGGCCAGTTCGAGGGCGCTCTTCTGGGACTTGTCGGTCGCCTGCGCGAGGCCGAAATCGAGGCCCTGTTCGATCATCTGGCGGCCCTGCTTGATCTGTTCGGCGTATTCCTTGTTCAGCGCGTCCACGGCGACGTACACGCCCGCATCGCTGTTCATCAGCTTGGCGGCCTGCTCCTTGCTCATTTTGCCGTTCAGGCCGGGCTGTTTCTTCGTGAAGGAAGTCGCCACGTCCTCGTTGGGCGTGACGACGGCGTAGCCTTTGCGATCGACGAAGTAGACGGTCTCGCGCTCGATCGTGACATTTTCCACTCCGTTGTTTTCCTTGACGTTCTTCTGCTCCTCTTCGGTGAGCAAGCCGTCGCGGAACTCCTTGTAATTGGTGACGGCCAGGATAATGGCCAGCTTGGGCGGATTGTCACCGGGCTTGGGCAGTTCCGTGAAGACGAAGAAGATGGGGCCGTCCTTGACCAGGCCGCGGAGCTTGCGGCCCTGCACGCCGTTCTTGAGGGCGTCGTCCATCTGCGGCTGGAACTTGGCCAGCACGTCGGGCAAGGCTTTTTCCATCATCGCCACCAGGCGGTCGCGCGTGCCCTGGGCGCCGCGCACATGCACGACGATCGGCGCGGTGGCGGGGACTTGATCGAGTCCGGAGCGCTCCACCGGGGCCGGCGCGGACCAGACCGCGGCTGGGGTTGTCAGGACGGCCAGGCAAAACGCGGCCATGCCGAAACATCGCAAGCGATTCATGAGCCAATACTCCTTAGCTGAGGTTTAGCGACGCTTCGCAGAAGCGTGCTTACGCTTCTGCGAAGCGTCGCTAAACGCCTCGACGATCTGGGATGCAACTACCGTCCGGTCAACTTGACCTTGGCCTCCGCCTTCATCTTGTCCGCGCGGATGAGCAGCGCGTACGCCTTCCCCGAGGGCACCGTCGCCTCCAGGGTGATTTCCTCGGCGCCGCCCTTACCGGCCAGCGACGAGGGCGGCGTCTTGCCCCTCTCCATCTCTTGCCGCGCCTGGTCCATGTCCGACTCGAGCACCAGATAGACGCTCACGGGGGCACCCGGCGAGTTGACCTGCACGTTCAGTTTTTGCTGGTAGCGGGGCGCGTCGAAGATCAGCGCCTCCACGCCGCCCCCGAAGATGGAGATGGTTTTCTCGACCTTGATCGGCTGACAGCCGGCCAGCCCGAGTACGGCCAGCAACGCGCCACGTCCGGCACACATGCTTGTTCATGGGTATGTCCTCACGTCGAAGAGGTCCGCTCGCCGGCCGCGCTGGGGCGGGTGGCGACGACGACTCGGTTGACGCCGTTGGGGTCGCGCCGCCTCCATGTGGAAGCGGCCCCAGATCACCGGCCGGGCCAGGGGTTCGATGTGCAGCATCACCTCGCCGTTCTGAAACAGGCGGACGGTGCCGGACGACTGGCTGACGGTGACGGCGACGGCCTTGGTACTTTTGCTGATGGCGGCGGCGGCGGCGTGGCGCGTGCCCAGCCCCTTGCTCAGCGTGAACCCCTTATCCGGCGCCTCGATGCGCATGGCGGCGGCCACGGCCACCCCGTCGCGGCGCACGATGATCGCCCCCTCCATCTGGGCGATGTCCTTGATCTGCTCACGAACATTCGGATCGCGGATATCGCGCTCTTCCTGACTGTAACCGCGAAACGGGTTGAAGTTCATCGACCGGGTCATGGTCAGCACCTTGCGCGTGTCGCCGACGACGAACATGGTGCCGACGGGATGGCCCTCGCGCCCCTCACGGCCGATCTCCACCGCCAGATCAACCACGGCCCGCAGAGTCTCCAACGGCACCTGCGTATCGAGCTTGCGCAAATCCTGGGCGCTGAGTCGTTCCAGGTGCTCGCCAAGGTGGATGACGCTGAGCGTGTCGATGGGTTCGGGCTTGTCCTGATCGACCTCGATGCCGTTGTACAGAGCGACAACGTCGGCCCCTTGGCGGAGTTTGTCGCTGCGCACGGCTTCCAAAAGGGCCAGGCTCATGCGCTCCTGCCGGGGCGTCGGGCCGGCGTCGATGTCGAGGACGGTCAGCAGGGAGTGGTTCTTGAGGTGCTCCGTCAGTCCGCCGTCCTCGGCGGCCACGAGCAGTCGGCAGCCATCCAGGTGCTCCAGCACGGCCTCCCAGTTGAGGTCGGTCTCCGTCAGCAGCAGGACGGCGTCGGCCGGCAGCGAATGCACCAGATGCCGGGCGGCTTGCAGCAGCGCGACGGTTTGGGGAGCGAAGGCCATGTATACCTGCGATCTATCCGAAAGGATCGAACCGAGTTAGCGACCGTTCCCATCCTAACGACGATTCGGCGCGACGGCAATTGGCGAAGTCCAGCATTTTCGCGGGTTCCCTCACATAGCCCCCGGCTTGCCGGGGGGTAGCGTTCCCCCGGCAAGCCGGGGGCTATGTGAGACTCCCCTTGCCCCGATGCCCCCGGCGAGGCCAGAATACAAACCCCGACCGATGGGCCGCCCACAACCGAAGGGAGAGCCGATGCACGACACCATCCTGCAATCGATCGGCTGGACGCCGCTCGTCCGGCTGCGCCGCCTGGCCAGCGACGTGCCGGCGTCCGTGTGCGTCAAGGTGGAGTCGCTCAACCCGGGCGGCAGCGTCAAGGACCGCGTCGGTCTGGCCATGATCCAGGAGGCCGAGCAGCGCGGCTGGCTGCGGCCGGGCGGCACCATCATCGAGGCCACGGCCGGCAACACCGGCGCCGCCCTGGCCATGGTCGCCGCCGTCAAGGGCTACCGCTGCATCTTCGTCCTGCCCGACAAGATGTCGCGCGAGAAAATCGCGCTCTTGAAAGCCTACGGCGCCGAGGTCGTCATCACGCCGACCGATGTCGCCCCGGATTCGCCGGAGAGCTACAACGGCGTCGCGGACCGTCTGTCCCGCGAGGTGCCCGGCGCCTGGCGACCGAACCAATTCACCAACATGGCCAATCCAGAGATTCATTATCGCACAACCGGCCCGGAAATCTGGGAGCAGACCGAGGGGCAGGTCAGCGCCTTCGTGGCCGGCGTCGGCACCGGCGGCACCGTCTCCGGGGTGGCCCGTTACTTGAAAGAGCGCAACCCCGACATCAAGATCATCGGCGCCGACCCGGAAGGCAGCGTCCTATCGGGCGGTTCGCCGAAGGCGTGGAAGGTCGAGGGCATCGGCGAGGATTACGTGCCCAAAACGTTCAACAGCCAGATGGTTGATGAGTGGATTCGTGTCAGCGACGCCGAGTCGTTCCATGTGGCGCGGGCGCTGGCCCGCCGCGAGGGCATCCTGGCCGGCGGCTCCAGCGGCACCAACGTCGCCGCCGCCCTGCGCTACGCTCGTCGCCTGAACCGCAACCAACTCGTCGTCGCCCTTGTGCCCGACACGGGCCGCAATTACATGAGCAAGTTCTTCGACGACCAGTGGTTGGCCGATAACAAGCTGACCTTGAAGGCGCAACCCGCCCACTCGATCGGCGATCTTTTGAAGACACGTGGATCGCGTCCGATGGTATCCATCAGCCCGGACGCGACGACGGCGGCGGCCATCGAGGCGATGCAGAAAGCCGGCATCTCGCAGCTGCCCGTGCTGCAAGACGGCAAGCCGGTCGGCGCCGTGCAGGAAGTGACGCTGGCCCGCATCCTGCACGACAACAGCGATCCCTCCGTCGTCACCGTCGGCGAGATCATGGCCCGGCCGCTGCCGGCGCTGGACGTGACGGTGCATCTGGACGAGGCGTATCGGCTCCTGATGGCCGGGCACACGGGCGTTTTGGCCCTGGCGGACGGCAAGGTCGTGGACATCATCACGCGGATTGATTTGGTTCAGTACTGGCAATCGACTGCGCAAAACATAGCCCCCGGCTTGCCGGGGGAATTCAAACACCCCCGGCAAGTCGAGGGCTATGTGAACAAGGGGGACCAACATTGTCTTCGGATACATCACGCCACGGTTTCGCCACGCGGGCCATTCACGCCGGGCAGGACGCCGACCCCGCCACCGGCGCCACGGTCGTCCCGATCTACGCCACCTCCACCTACACGCAGGCGGCGCCCGGCCAGCACAAGGGTTACGAGTATTCGCGCAGCGGCAACCCGACGCGGACGGCCCTGGAGACTTGTCTCGCCTCGCTGGAAGGCGGCGAGCGCGGTCTGGCCTTCGCTTCCGGTTTGGCCGCGACGAACGCCGTCCTCGCTACGCTCAAACCCGGCGACGAAGTTGTCGCCGCCGCCGACCTCTACGGCGGTACATATCGCCTGCTTGAGCGCGTCTTCAAACCCTGGGGCCTGGTGACGCGCTACACCGACGATCCCAGTCCCGCCGGCTTCGGAAAGCTCATCGGCAAAACCACCAAGCTCGTCTGGATCGAGACGCCGACCAACCCGCTCCTGCAAATCCTCGACATCGCCGCCATCGCGGAACTGACGCACAAGGCCGGCGCACTCCTGGCGGTCGATAACACCTTCGCCTCGCCGTACCTGCAACAGCCTATCGCGCTAGGTTCCGATATCGTCGTTCACAGCACGACGAAATACCTCGGCGGTCATTCCGACGTGGTCGGCGGCGCGGTCATCGGGCGGCGCGACCTGCTGACGCCGATCGCCTTTTATCAGAACGCGGCCGGAGGCGTGCCGGGTCCGTTCGACGCCTATTTGACGCTGCGCGGCCTGAAAACGCTGGCTGTGCGCATGGAGCGCCACAGTGCCAACGCTCGTCGTCTCGCGGAATGGTTGGCCAAACAGCCGCAGGTGGAGCGCGTGTATTATCCCGGACTGTCGAGCCATCCGGGGCACGAACTGGCGAAACGTCAGATGCGCGATTTCGGCGGCATGATCAGTATTCGTCTCAAAGGCGGCGGCGCGGCGGCCAAGCGCTTCCTGCCGCGCACGAAATTATTCAGTCTCGCCGAGAGCCTGGGCGGCGTCGAATCGCTGGTCTGTCACCCGGCCACGATGACGCACGCCAGCATCCCCGCCGACGTCCGCATCGCGCGCGGCGTCGATGACGGATTGATTCGCCTCAGCGTCGGCATCGAGGACGCCGACGACTTGCAGGAAGATTTGCGGCAAGCGCTGGCGTAAAGGCGCATCATTCTAAGGGGAGTCGCGCTGATGCCACCCCACTCAATGCACAAAACCATCACTAACTGCACGACACGGTCTCAAAATTCGCCCTAAGCCCCGGGAGCCTGGAGGGCGGCAATCACATCCTGAAGGGCTGCCGGGGACATGAAGCCGAGCGGGACGGTTATCAACAGCAGATCTTGGTTGCTGCTATCCACGAGGTCGCCCAGCACCGCCGGATAACCCAGTGCATCGTTGGCAGCTACGTTGCGCAAGACCAGATCGGCGTTGACGAACTGGGCGCCGGCCGGATTGGGACTGAGGAAGTTATTGAGCGTGAACGCCTCGTCGAAGACCTGACCGCTCTGATCGACGAAAAAGATAACCAACTGACTATTGACGAAGCCCAAGGCGAACGCCATCAACTGCCCCACCGGCGCGTGCGGACTCCCCGTCGAACCTCCGCCACTACCGCCGCCCGGCAGCGTCAGCCCTGCGGAGAACTCCGAGGTGTTGAACTGGGTGAACGTGTTGCCCGCCTGCGCCGACGGGTCCGGCGTGAGGTTGGTCGCGGTCGCCGTGATGATCTGGCCGGCGCTCACGTTGGGGTTGAGGGTGATCGAAAAGGAGGCCTGGCCGCTGCCGCTGGTCGTCACGTTGGTGGCGCCGAGGAAGGTCTGGCCCTCGGGGAGACCGCCCAGCGGGTCGGGGTTGCTGGCGAAGAATTCGATGCGGTATTTCGTGTTGGGCGAGACGCTCTGCGTGAGCGTGCCAGTGATGGTGACATTGCCGCCTGAGGCCGACACAGCGGTCAACAGAGGGGCGTTCTGGAAATTGTTGGGGTCGTTGTCGGCGCCGTGGCCCTTGGAATCGTTGGGCGTGACGCCGTCGTCCTTGGCGAAGACGAAGGAGTTCGAGAGGTCGATGCCGGGTAAAAACGTCGGGTTGGCGCGGCCATTCTCGAAGATCGAGTTGCCGAGGATGGAATTGCGCGCTGTTCTGGATCGGGGTCGCGTTGTTCGGCAGCGGGTTGTCGAAGACGGCGATGCCAGCGGTGCCGTTGAACTCGACGAGGTTGCCCAGGCCGCTGAAGTTGGTGTTCGGGTTGAGGCCGATGATGTTGCCGGAGACGGCCGGCTCGTTGGCCTGGCCGGGTCCGAGCGGCGGCGGTAGGTTGTCGTCGCTGCGCAGCACGATGCCGTGCAGGTTGTTGCCGACCGGGGTGACGCCGTCGGCGCCGACGCCGGAGAAGTTTCCCTGGATGACGTTGTTCTCGCCGCCGTTGTCGATCTCGATGCCATCGACGTTGAAGCCGATGACGTTGCGGTCGGCGGACACGGCGCCGCCGACCGTGTTGGCGTTACCGCCGGAGATCTCGATGCCGAAGACGAAGTTGCCGGCGGGAGTGCCGACGGCGCTGCCGATGGCCTTGATTCCGACCGAACCAGTGCCGGAGGCGTTGACGCCGACGAAGTTGCCTTCGATTAGGTTCCCGGTGGCGGGCGACGCCGTGGTGCCGACGATGTGGATGCCGTCGATCTGGTTGCCCGAGGCGATGTTGCGGGCTTCCGGCGTCGTGCCGCCGATGGTGCTGCTCGAAGAGTTGCTGATGTGGATGCCGTCGTTCTGGTTCGGCTCGGCGGCGTTGCCCTGCGGGTTGGTGCCGACGAAGTTGCCCGCGATCGTATCGCCGCCGCCTTGCAGTTCGAGGCCGTTGAGGCTGAAGCGGTTGATCGCCAGTCCCTCAATGGTCGAGCCGGCGCTGGTAAAGCCGATCAGCAGGCCGTCGGCGTTGGGGCCGGCGTTGGAGCCGTCCAGCTCGACGAGGATCTTGGCGTTGTCGCCGTTGGCCAGCGTGTTCCTGCTGGCGCCCGTCTCGCTGTAGCCGTCGATCGTCATCGGCTTGAGGAGCGCTGGTAGTGCCCCGTTGCCCGTGGAACCCACACGGATCGTCTGTATCGTGCCGGATACCGAGATGTTGAATTTGATCGTGTCATTGACGCCGAAAACTCCGGGATTCTGGTTGGAAATGTCCGTGTCCGCCCCCGCGCTACCGTTATTGATCGCCTGGATCGCTTCCCTCAGCGAGACACTGCCGTCGTTGGGGGTGTTGTCGTCGGCTGCCGTCGTCACCGAGATGACCGCCGGGGTGATGCGATCCTCCAGCATCTCCAGACGAGGCAGCACTCTTCGCCGTGAAACCCCATGTCGGAATGAAAAAGTTCTCGGGGAACTGCGGCCGAACACGCCATGCGGAAGCCGAGCCAAGCACAAGAGTCGAGTCATGCGATGTTTCCTTTCGGATCGAGCGCCGGCGAACGGGCGCGCTCACCAAGACACAGAAGGGATTCGCGCCGCAACAACTGCTGTCGCGGCAAGCACCGGCTCCATGACGCGCTACGTATTTACGAGAGATGCCTACGGAAGCCCGGATGAGTGGGCGCATCTGACGAGAACTCACCATCTTACAAAGTAGCTTAACGAGCTATTTAATAGCCTGTATTCAGCTATTGCAAGTAAAAAAGACAGAGAAAATCGCTGAAGTACATAAGGGAGTGGAAAATGAGGTAGTTAGGAGCGCTGACAGGTAAAAGAGAATAGTTCACTCTGCCAACGTGATTCCAGCGTCTTTCAATCGTTCACGCAGTCGTTCCGCGTTTTCCTGGGCCACCACGAGTGCAGTAGGACCCAAACGCTCTTCGATCAGTTCGCGCGTTTGTGGCCATTGCTCCAGTCCGTCCGCCAGTTCCTCATCCGCTACGTGCAGCACGAGATGTCGCCGCAGACGCGGTGCCTCCATTTGTCCCGCCGTCATCAGCAACCGAGCCGCCGCCGGTAACTGTTGGCCGGAGCGCTGAAAGAACCACGTCTCCAGCGCCGGCAGCGTCATTCCCGCCGACCGTGCCGCGCTCAGCGATTCCGGCGTCAACCGATACTGGCGCCGGCCGTTTGACGAGGTGCCGCCGGGCGGTTCCGCGAAACGCGGCACTTCCGTTTCCAAAAGCAAATCGGAACGAGCCAGGTCCACCGAGAGGGTGACGCCGTCGTCCTCGATGCGGACACATTTCTCCGGCGGCAGAGCGTAATCGCGCGTGCCGGTCAGGCGAAAATGGCGGAACTCGATGGCCTCCTCGCTGGCGACGACGGCCAGGGTGTCGGCGAGGCGGACGGCGGGCAGGCCGCGGGCCAGCGCTTCGTCGAGGTCGTCGGCACTGCCGAACTCCAAAAGCGTCGCCGACGGATACACCGTGATGCGGTCGCGCTTGTTGGCCCAGGTCCGCAGCGAATCGAGCACGGCCGGCGGCACCGTCCGCGTGCCGTGCTGCTCCAGGGTCAAGCGGATGCTCTCGAACGTCTGGCCCGCTTCGAGAGCGCGATAGACTGTCTCCGGCCGTAGTTGCAGCGTGCAGGCCGCGCCAAGGTTTTCCCAAGCCGCGAACTGCGTCAAGCGGGCGATCAGGTTGCTGGTCAAACCCTGCCGATAGGCGATGATCTGCAAGTTCGGCTGTACGAGCAGCGTTTGCGTGTGGATCGTCTCCAGCGCCGGCGGCTCGGCCAATCCCAGCAGCCAGCGGCCTGTCGGCGACAGCCGTATGTGCCAGACTCCCTCCTCGCCTCGCATGGCCTGCACCAGCCGAATGTGGTAAGCGATGCCGAGCAGGAACGTCTCCAGCCACGGGCGTGTCGCGATGGCCGCAACGATTCGTTCGTCCAGTACGGATGCTGGGCGACGATCCACTGCTCGATGGTCTCGGGACGAACCCAGCGATCCTCGGGAAGACGCGCCAGCAAGAGGAAGGCGAGTAGGTACGCCGAGGCGAAGGGATTGCCGGCCGGCGCGTCGCCGCCGCGCCAGCCGTCGAGCGGATTCCAGGAGGAGATTTGCGGCAGGTTGAGCCAGAGCGATTCGAGCGCCGCCGCCACGTCCTTGTCCCACGCGGCCGGGAGGCGGCCGGCCCGCAACTCGCCATCGGTCTCCTCAAGAATACCTTCGCGTTCCGCCAGCGCGACCGCCAGGAAGCCCGGGTCGGGTTCTTCTGCCAGTCGATCGGCCGGCGAGGCGTTGAGCAGGGCGTCCTGCTGAAGGCGGTCCTGGTCGCGTTTGAAGAAACCGCCTTGCTGCGTCCGCCGCAGCGGGGCGGCAGACACTTGCTGCCACAAGACTGCCAACCTCAGCAGCCATTCCAGCCCATCGGCTTCGTGAACCGGGTTCAGGGACGAACCGATGCTCGGCGAGGTTGTCGCTTGCTCCTGGGCGCTGAGGTCGGGCAAGCCGAGGTCTTCGCCGATGGCGCGGGCGGCGATTTGCGGATTGGTAAAGACGAGCAAGCCCTGCGGACCCGGCGCGGCCATCCATTGCTCGAAGCTCTTGATCTTCCGATTGGTACCGCCGTTGCGTTCCGGGCCGTGCACACGGCATCCAGGCGCGGATAAAGCAGCCCCGCTTCGAGCAGGGCCAGCACGGGTTGAAGTCCGTCGGTCTGGCCCAGCGCGATGGCCATCTCGACGAGGTTGCCGAGCTGCCAGCACGGTTGCCGGCTGTGGCCGATGAGCGCCAACACTTGCCGGGCGGCGGGCGTCAGCTCTTGTAACCGGCGGTCGATGACGGCGGGATTTGTTGTGGTGGCCCAGCCGCGCTCGATGAGGTCTTCGACCGGCCATTGGTTGCGCGGCTTGACGAGGCGCGCGGCCACCTGGCGCAGCAGCGCCTCGTCGTAGCACGCCAGCGTGTGCCGCAGCAGGTCCGACCAGTAATCAGGATCGACGACAGGCATTTCACATAGCCCCCGGCAAGCCGGGGGAAAACACCCCCGGCTTGCCGGGGGCTATGTGGACTATTGATTACAAACTTGCGGTGTGTGTCCCATCTTTTGCAATTCCTGGACCACCGACTCGACCCGGCCGGGGCGGACGAGCAGGACGCGATCGGTCAGCCGGCCGACGATGTCCTGGGCCAATTTCTTGCGAGCCAGCACTTCCTCGGCCAGCACGGCGTCTTCGGTCTGCACCAGGCAGACGCGCCGATGCAATTTCACCGGGATGCGAGCGCCGGATTTGGATCGAACAGGGTCCGCCAGCATAACGAAGCATCCTCCTCAAACCATCATTGCAAATTGCAAATTGTTTTCTTCGCTTTCCCCATCTCCCAAGCTCTTCTTTCATTTTTCAATTTGCAATTTGCAATTGTTTTATTCATCCTGCGGCCTTGGCATCTGCCAGCATCTCGGAGCCATCGACGATCTGATAACTGTAACCCTGCTCGGTCAGGAACAACTGCCGATGATGCGCGAAATCCTGTTCGCGCGTGTCGCGGCTGACCAGCGTGTAAAAATGGGCCACTTCGCCGCCGCTTTTGGGCCGCAGGATTCGGCCCAGGCGCTGCGCCTCTTCCTGCCGGGAGCCGAACGTGCCCGATACCTGGATCAGCACGTTGGCATCGGGCAGATCGAGGGCGAAGTTGCCGACCTTGGACAGAATCAGCGAGCGGACCTCGCCTTTGCGGAACTTGTCATACAGATCTTCGCGTTCGCTGCTGCTCGTCTGTCCCGTGATGAGCGGGATGTTGAAGCGCTTGCGCATTTGCCGGAGCTGCTTCAGGTATTGCCCGATGATGAGCACCCGGCTGTCGGAGTAGCGATCGAGCAGGCAGGCGACGACATCATCCTTGGCGGAATTCTCGCTAGCGATGCGGTACTTGTTGCGCCATTCGGCGACGGCGTACTCCATGCGCAGCGGCTCGGGCATGGCCACGCGGATCTCGGAGCAAGTCGCCTCGGCGATCCAACCTTTCGTCTCCAGCTCGCGCCAGGGCACGTCGTATTTTTTCGGCCCGATGAGGCTGAACACGTCCGCCTCCCGGCCGTCCTCGCGCACCAGCGTGGCCGTCAGGCCGAGCCGGCGCCGCGCCTGAATGTGGGCCGTGACGCGGAAGACCGGCGCGGGCAGCAAGTGGACCTCGTCGTAAATGATGAGGCCCCAGTCGCGCTGGTCGAATAGCTGAAAGTGCGGGAATTCCTCGCTCTTGTCGGGGCGGTAAGTGAGGATCTGGTAGGTGGCCAGCGTCACCGGGGCGATGTTCTTGGTTTCGCCGGTGTACTCGGCGATCTGGTCGTCGGGCAGGTCGGTCTTGTCGAGGATCTCGCGGTGCCACTGCTTGACGGCGGTGATGCCGGTGGTCAACACGAGCGCGGAGCGCTGCATGAGGGCCATCGCGGCGATGCCGACGATGGTTTTGCCGGCGCCGCAGGGCAGGACAATGACGCCGCTGCCGCCGCGCACGTCGCCGCCGGCGTAGAAAATATCGGCCGCGTCGCGCTGGTAATCTCGCACATGAAACGGCATGCCCTGGCGGCTCAAATTGCGCAAGTGAATGGGCAAGGCGGCGCCTTCGGTGTAGCCCGCCAGATCCTCGGCCGGATAGCCGACGGCGATGAGTGCCTGCTTGAGCACGCCCCGATGTCCGGGGTCGATGAGGAAGCTCTGGGCGTCGAGCCGTTCGCCGAGGTAATCGCGCACGCGCGGCTGCCGGGCGAGTTCCTCCAACAGCGGCCCATCCTCGCAAACCAGCCGCAAAGCCGGCGGCCTCCCTTCACCCCTCTCCCCCTCCGGTGGGAGAGGGGCTGGGGGTGAGGGCGCCCGTTCGAGCCGGACCCGGCCGTAGCGACTGACCACTTCGCCGATGTCGGCGGCGAGGTTGGACGGCAAGGGGAACTTACTGTAATGGCCCAGCACGTCGAGCATGGCCTGGGCGCTCATGCCGGCGGCGGCCGCGTTCCACAGCGACAGCGGCGTCAGACGATAGGTATGGATATGCTCCGGACTTTTCTCCAGCTCGGCGAAGGGGGCCAGCGCGTCGCGGGCTTCGGCATAGCGGGGATTATCAACCTCGACGAGGACGGAGCGATCGCCCTGAACGATGAGGGGGTTGCTGGGATCGTAATGCATTCTGAATCAACCTGTTGGGATGGTTCCGTCCGGCGGTCCCGCAAGCCAAAAAGCGCAGTTTAGTGGGTTCGGCGAAGCCACGCAAGGCGAGATGAGACGGGACCTCGTGTGGCTCCTGGATCGGTTAGCGCCGCTTCGCAGAAGCGTGCTTGCGAAGAACGCTTCTGTGAAGCGGCGCTAACCATAAAGGCGAACCGGCCGCGGAAGCTGCCGGGTGGGGTCCACCCTTCCAGCTTCCGCGGCCGGTTCGCCCGTTTGGAAACCGTGTCTCAGTTGGTTTCCAGGCATTCGGAGAGTTCGGCCAGCGCCTGCCGCTCGATCTGGCGAACGCGTTCGCGCGTCAGTCCCAGACGGTCGCCGATTTCCTTCAAGGTCAGCGGCTCCTCGCCGTCCAGGCCGAACCGCATGCGGATCACCGACGCCTCGCGCAGCCCCAGGCGGTCCACCAACTGCAACACCTGATGCAGTTCGTCGCTCTCGGCCATCGCCGCGTCGGGCGATTTGCCGCGCATGTCCTCGAGCGTCTCGTTGATCGAGTATTCTTCTTCCGGCCCGCCCTGCGTGCTGCCGTTGTGGATGCGCAGCGCTTTCTTGATGATGTTGAGTTTTTTACGCGGCAATTTCAGCCGGTCGATGACCTCTTCCTCGCTGGGCGCACGGCCCAGTTCTTCTTGCAGCTCGGCCGTGGCCCGCCGCCACTTGGCCATGAGATCCACCATGTAAGCGGGCAGGCGAACGGTCTTGGCCGTGCCGATCAGGTAGCGGCGGATCGACTGTTTGATCCAGTAGCTGGCGTAGGTGCTGAAGCGCGTGTTCATGGAAGGGTCGAAACCCTCGACCGCCCGCAACAGGCCCAGGTTGCCCTCGGCGATCAGGTCTTCCAGTCCTGGTCCCCGGCCGACGTACTTGCGGGCGACGTTGACGACCAGGCGCAAATTGGCCCGGATGAGGTGGTCGCGCGCCTCGCTGTCGCCACGCTCGATGCGGTAGGCCAGCTCGCGCTCCTCCTCGCGCCGCAACAGCGGCGTTTCGTTGATGTCGTGTAAGTAGGTCTCCAAGGGAGCCTGGGCCGGGTCTTTCCTGAGTCGCCGTGTGCTGCTCATGGGGTGTTCTCTCTTGCTGCCCACCGAGTTCCGATCGCACGAAAACTTAGGTCACAATTCACGGCCTGGCAAAAATGAAATGCAAAAAGTTTGCCGTCGAAGGAATCTCCACCACAATGAAGGGCGACGGTTTTGCTCTCCCTCGGATTATTCATCCGCGACAGGAAATGAAAACGAAGCGATACAGTCAGCCGTCCGACTCGATCTCATCGTGACGGAAGATCACGCCGCTGTGACTGGGATCGTCCTTGTCCATGGCGATCAGGAAATAGAGCGTGCCCCGCGAGGTCGAGACCACTTCGCGCAGGACCGTGCCCTTATCGCCGACTTGATAACCCGCCACGCCGCTGCGGTTGGTTACGCGAACGCGATCGCCCTTTTTCAGACCCCGGCTCATGAGGTTAGGAAGCCCCCCGGCCGCTTCGGTGTCCCGCCTTCATCCGGCCAGTTCGATCTCGCCTTCCGTGAAAACGACCGCCGTGCAGCCAGGCCCGTCCTTGTCCATCGCCACGACGTAATAGGGTTCTTCATGCACAGCGACCTTGGGCGCGTGCGTCACCGTGCCCGTTTCGCCGGGCTGATACCCGTGCTTCCGGTTCGTACCCGTCACGCGCACCCGATCGCCCGGTCTCAACGGTCGGTTCATCGGACCATCCGCGCTCCCGAAGCAGCAGGACAATCACTTCCCGTTCCCGCCTCCTGGAAGGACGCAGGTTCTCCCAGAAAAACTCTGGGCCCAGCAGGATTCGAACCTGCAACCAAGGGATTATGAGTCCCCTGCTCTGCCGTTGAGCTATAGGCCCCCTCTCATATCTCGTCTCCTACTCTAGCCGGATGACAGTCCAAGAGCAATAAGCCTCTTGCCAGGGTCGAAGGTTCGCGCCGATGAATCGGAGCTTGCCGCGCACCAGATTACACATTTTTTCGTTTTGGTTGGCACGCTTTAAGCATCAGAAAGTCCGATGGTTGCCCACCGTCGCCCTATTGTTCCTCGGGAGGTTACCGCATGACCAACGCGGAAGTGGTTCCGCCTTTGGCCGAGCGGACGTCCGAACAATGCCGGAAACTGGCCGAAACGGGTCAGTGTTTCGCGTTCAAGGCAGTGTCGCTCTTCCACAAGCGTCATCCGAGTTTGTTTCGCCTTATCGGTCCCGAAGACGCTCTGGGCACGGCGCTGCTTTCCATCGTTCGGGCCTCCCATTATTATGAGCCGACTCGCGGGTTTGAGTTCAGCACTTACGCCACGCGGGCGGCCCTGCTCGACCTGATGCGCACCGCTCGCCAGGAGTCCCAGCGCCGGGGGCGGGTGGTACTTTTTTCGACGATCTCCGCCCGGCGCGATGATTTGCCTTTTGACCCGACGGATACCCAGCCGGACCCCGCCAGCTATCTCGCCGACATCGAGCACACACGCCGACAAATCCGAACGTTGCAAGCGGCCCTCGCCCAATTGCCTCGGCGGTTGCATTTCATCGTCGTCCAGTACCACCTGAAGGGTTGGAGCTTGAAGGCGATCGGGAAACGGCTGGGACTGTGTATCGAGCGGATTCGCGTGCTGCGCGGTCAGGCCGAGTCGCGGTTGCGCGAGCTGCTCGGCGACCAAACGCGAGGCCCCCTGCCGCGGCAATCGGGCCGGCGGCGTGAGAAGATACAATCATCCTGAGCCAAATCGCCCGCACCGCCCGGGGCGCTGCCACCCATCGATGTCGCGGGGCGGCTCGTTCATGCCAGCACCCATCGCCTGATCGCCTTCGGAATGAACCCATGTCCGGTCCCGCGGAGGGGAGTCGGCCCGTCCGTGGAACCAGAAAAAGGGCGAGCGATGAACCTGGACGAAAAACTCGAACTCCTCGGAGAGCTTTTCCAGGCCGACCCTCCCGCCGAGGGGGATCAAGGAGCCTTGCTCTCCGCCGTCGGACAGACGTTCCATTGCCTGGCCGCGCGCGGTGAAGATCCGGAAAATGACAAATGGCTACGCGACCGCGATCTCTTTCTCGGCGTGGTCAAGCCGTTGATTGCCGAGCACTGGCGGGAACAGTCGGGGGACGGATGTGACGACTTCCCTTGGGACGACGATTATTTGCGCCGCGTCTGGCTGGAGTGGCGTACGCCGCAGGATTGGCAGCCCTGTCCTTGCGATTGTGTGCCGGCCGCCGGATCCCAAACAAGGAGATAATGCGCGATGGACCAGGGAGACCAAGAAGCCTTCCGCCGCCAGACGCAAAAGGCCCTCGTGCAGTTGCAGGCCGAATTCGACAACATGGACGCCGAGTTTCGTCGCCTGCGGCCAGCCATTCAGTTCCTCCATGAACGCGGTGCCCCGGCGACCAAGGCGGCTTTGGACGATCCGGTCTTGCGAGAAGAATTGGGGGCGCAAACGTTCGACCGGCTCGCCGAGATGATGGCCGGCTATCTCGTTTGTCTTCAGGGCATCGCCAAATTGCAGTGGATGCTCGACGAATACGGCGGGCCGGAACGCTGACAGGTGTCTTCCCACCAGCCCGCAGCGCCAGCGAGGGAGCGTCCCTCGCTGGCGCTGCGGGCTGGTGAATCAAGTCAAGAGAAGCACGCCATGTCTCTCACCACCGTCCGTCTCCGCGAGGCGTGGAACTGGGGCGGATTGTCCGCCCGCGAACTGGCAGTGCGCACCTACAAGGCGATGGACCAGCACGACACACTCAACCAGGCGGCGGTGATCGCCTTCTTCGCCATGCTCGCCCTCGTCCCCTTCCTGAGCCTGACCCTTGTCCTCGCCCTCGGCGCACGCACCGGCGTGGCGGGCGAACTGGAGTCCCTGTCCCGGCGTCTGATGCCGGCCGAGGCGCAGACGATTATCCACGATCAGATTCAAAAGATCCAAACGGCTAACCCCGTCGGCTTGATTTCGCTGTCGGTCGTGATTCTTCTGTGGTCGGCGTCGAGCATGTTTGTCGCCGTCATGGACGCGACGAACGCCTCGTATGGCGTGCGCGACGGCCGGCCGTGGTGGAAAAAACGGCTCCTGGCCATCGTGATGACCGTGGTCGAGACGGTCCTGCTCGTCGGCGCTTCGGTGTGCATCACGGCCGGCCCGGAGTTGTTGGCCTGGCTGCCCCTGGGAAGTGCGGCTTACGTGGCGGCCACGCTGATTCAATGGTTGATCGTGGTGGTGGCCTTGCTGGCCGCCTTCGCGACGGCTTATTATTTCGGCCCGCATGTCGATCAGGAGTGGGAGTGGATCACGCCGGGATCCGCCCTGGGAGTGCTGGTCCTCATTCTCGCCAGCCTGGGCTTCCGCATGTATCTACACTTGAATCCCAGCTACAGCGAAACCTACGGCGCCCTGGCCAGCGTCGTGTTGATGCTTTTGTGGCTTTATCTGGCGGGGCTGGCGCTTCTGGTCGGCGCGGAGATCAATTGCGTGATCGAACACGCGGCCCCCCACGGCCGAGATCCGGGACAGAAGAAGGCACCTGGCGAGCCGGCCGCGTAAGCTGCCCAACGGGTTCTTACGCGGCTGGTTCGCCGGTTCGTTTTACATCCGGTGGGACAGCGGTGATCCCACGCCCGCACCCGCTAAGGCGGGATGGCCGTCGTGACAGCCGCCGCAGCGGTCGAGGATGGCCTGAGCTTCCGTTGTCCGATCCGTATGGACGCCCACCAGGACCCGGCCCGCCTTCAATTCTTTTTCGTAAAAGCGAGCTTCATCCTCCGGAATATCCATGCCGATCAGGGCGCCCACGATCCCTCCGGTCGCACCTCCCGCAGCCGCGCCGATGCCGAACATCGTCGCCGCCATGACCGTGCCCCAGGACAGGACCGGGCCGACGCCTGGGATCATGCCCAGCGCCAGAGCCACCGCTCCGGCACCCAGACCGCCCGCGATGGCGCCGACGGCCGCTCCTTCTCCAGCCTTGTTTTCGCCCGTCACCTGTGCCGCCTTGGCGGCGTCCAGGTCGGTGACCTCCACCGTGCCGTTGTCGCGGTGGTGCATCACCATCGTGATTTGATTGTCCGAGAAACCGGCGCGTCTCAGTTCGTCCATGGCCCGCTGGCCCTGGGCCCGAGTGTCAAAAACGCCGACGACCGCCGAACGATTCGTCACCGTCATGATTGTCCTCCCTCTGGGGCCGGCGAATCCAAAACCGAAGCGGGCGTCCGGCCGGCCCTTCCGGCGCTCGCGCGAATGACCCTATCTCTTTGGGTGCAAAGAAAGTGCCGCACGGGGTTGGATTCCGTCGGGAAGCGACGCGATACGGATAGCCAGGAAATCGGCGCTCGTAGGAAGGTCCGTTCTCAGAAATGTTCACTCGCTCTGTCCCAAACGGATTCGCCGCTGGACCACTAGGACGGAAGAAAGGGCGTCAATTTCCGCGTGATCGCCTGTTGACACACGGCGCAAAACGGATTGTTGAGGGCCCTCATGCGGCAATTGAATTCGGGACGGTAGCAACCACAATGGTAATAGTCGGCACCTTCGAACGCGCCAACTGTGCCGGCGGGGACCGGGCTGGGCTGCGGATCGCAGACCGAGCAGTCCGCATTCTTTGTCGTAGGCACGGGCGTCCCCGACAGGATGAGGCTCCCCCATTTGATCGTGGCGCGATTCGGATTAATGGTCACGTTGGGTTGGCTCGGTTCGGTTCCCGGATGATGGTCGTGCCCGACATCGATTCCGCAACCGGCGTAGTACTCGTATTCGTCGGCGAAGCCGAAAGCCGTGTGCCCCATCTCGTGCAGAGCAATTTCCATCGCGCCGGGAGCCTTGGAGAAGGTGGCCACCACCCCACCCGATCCTCCGTAGACCGCGCTGTTGACCAAGACCAGGGCCATATGCCATTGGGGGACTTGGGTGCCGGCCACGTTCAACACGGTCAGGTTGTTCACTTCGAGCAGACGCCGGATGCCGTTGTTGCAGAAGGACGCATCGAAATACGTGCGCGGTTTTGCCCCCGTTCCGCCGCAGGAAGCCGGGTCTGCCGCACCGCTCTCCGTTGACGTTACATCTACGCGGTAGACGTTGATCGCCTTTTGCAAACGGTCGAAGGGAGGGGCGGCCAACAAGGTATCGGCGAACTGCCGCGCATCGACGGCGAACTGGCTAATCTCGGCACTGCGATACCCTTCGGACAGGACAAGAAGGTTCCAGCGCTGGGTCGCCGGCCCCTGATCCACGATTTTGGCCGTCCCCAGGACCGTACCATCGGCGGTACTCACGGCGTTTGTCCTTTGAGGTTGAGGATTGTTCCGGCTATTGCTTGCGCAGCGCAAAGCGCGCTATTTCCTGTGCCGGTTGATGCGTCCGTTGGACCCGCTGCGGGCTGCTGGATAAGGTGACGGTGTGCCCCTCCTCAGTATCCGGAACGACGACGACGAAAATGCCTTTGCGATTGGGCACGGTTTGCCGCGCGACACTCCGTTCGGGATTGTCGGAAAAGACCTCCACGGATTCTTGCATGGGGTTGTGCATCACCCGGCGGTAGAGGGGACGGTCCTGGGCATCGCGCAATTCGTACCAGAACCCCTTATGGCCCTCGACCCCCTGCACCGGATCCGAATGCGGAAGGACCATCTCCACGGACTGCTGGGACACGAGGTGAACGTTCTCTCCGTCGAAGGCGAAGATCATGCGGATCGCCTTCGACGGTTTCTCTTCGACCTGAGAAGGGCTGGGTTCCGACATCACTTGACTCCCAATAGCACCCGCCCGGAGCAGGGTTTGCAGGGGAGGACCGAGCGCTCTCCCTTATAGCTTTTATCTTACCGGCTCTCGAGTTCTCTGGTCCAGCACGAAGAGCCAAAGACAAACTTGTCTAGCTTGGCGTGCCTTCGCCGGCGAGCATCCCAGCGGCCCGGAGCTTCTCGTCGAGTTCAGCCGCCAAAGCCGCAATCAGTAGGCTCTCGCGGGAAGAGGCGCTGAGGTACGAGGGGCCGTCATTCGCTCGGCGGGTCCGCTGTCGCGCTGGGTTCGGCGTTGCCGTCACCCAGAGGGAGGCGCCAGTAGCCGCGTGTGTCCCACAGCGGTACGGCGGAGCGCTTCCCATCCGGTCCTTGGATCGCCATGTCCTTGGCGTAACCTTCATTAAGGAACAGGTCACGGATCCTTGCTACCTCTCCTTCGCCCTCCTTGGCGGCTGTCGCCAGCGCCTCCGAAAACGCAACCCTCTGGCGGAAGGCGATCACCGCGGGGTGCTCGTCATGGGTGATGATACAATCCCTCGCGCCGAACAGGTTGCAGAACCATTTCACCGCACCGAGCATGTTGCGCTGCCATTCGTCCTCCTTGAGAAAGAAGATCCACCGCAGCGCATGATACACCCAGACTGTATCACGCCCAAAGGTCAGCGCGAAATGGGACGGCAACTGGAGGCATGCCTCCAAAGATGGGAGGCACGGTCGCTCCGAAAGCTTCTCGTCGTAGTTGCGCAAGGACCGCCAATAGGCTTTCTCAGGCCGGTGTCTGGCGAAGGCGAAGTCGTTTCTCAGGCCGCAGGCGACGACCTCCGCCAGCGTGAAATCTTCCTCCTCTGCTTCCAAGCGCACGATGGCCCGCAGCGCGTCCTCGGTTGGACCGCTGTAGTGGATCAAGGCTGTGAAATCGGCTCCCATCGGAAGTCTCGTTGAACGACCTGGCCGCGCGGTCGGTTCACACGGGCACGGCTCGTCGCGCGGCCGTTCCGCCCTCGCGCCTGGCTCGCCGATCCTACCCCATCCTCAGGAGCAGATCAATCGCCCAACAGCCCCGAACGTGTTCGCCCGCTGCGCGGCAATGCCCGATCAACGCGTCCTCAACACATCCCG
Organism: uncultured Planctomycetota bacterium; assembly: GCA_963767535.1. Taxonomy (GTDB): domain Bacteria; phylum Planctomycetota; class Planctomycetia; order Gemmatales; family Gemmataceae; genus JAJPHU01. The sequence continues at coordinate 585,299 of CAVYEC010000002.1, read as the reverse complement.
CCTCCTCCAGGGCATCCGCTAAGATCGGCAACAGATTCCAGGCCCGTTCCAGATAAATTGTCAAAGCCATCCTTCCAATGGCGCCCTCGTTCCACGTCAGCCATGCGGGGTTAAGAGGGGGCCGCGGGCCGAAGGGATTGCCCACGATGTCGCGGATCAGGTCGCACTGCGCCAACCGTTCGGCGTCACAAAGTCCCGCAAACTTGTCCCAGCCGTCCGCTTTATACGAGGGCGCTTCGGCCGCGGGTCGTTGGGTCGCTTCGGTCCAGGCCCAGACGGCTGCGAGCCAACCCGCGGGGGCGAACGTGAAGCGGGCCGCTTCCGTCGCTTTGCGACAAAGGGCTTTAGCCACGGCTTCCTTGGCCTGGCCACTATAGTAGATGGCGCGATTGGCGGTCATGGCCGTCGCACGGGCCGCCCTCCGCTCGCGATCCGTGGCCTGTCCCTCCGCGAACAGCTCAGCAACCTGCAAGGCTTGAAGGATTTCAGGGGAGAGTAGGGGGGTGGCCCGCCGGCAACAAGCCACGGCGAACAAGCGCAGTTTACGGTCGCTGACCTTGCCGTGCAGGCAGGCCAACATCTCCACCGGCCGCTCACAGGTCAACCATCCGGCTTCGGTCGCGGCGATGGGTTCGGCCAGGATCACTTCGGCCTGCGGATTGTCGCGGAAGATTTCGGCCAGGGATTCCAAGATCGGAAGCCCTTCGCAGGTCTTGTGTTGGTTGACGGCGGTGGCGCATGCCTGCCAGCCGCGGGTCACCAAGCGGTACGGATGCTCGTCCGGCCACCACAGGAAGTCATTGAAGGCGTCCAGGTGGCCATTCCACGCGCCGCCGACGGGTCGGACAAAGCCCTCGTTGAAGGCGGCAATGAAGTCCGCCCACGAGGCCGCGGCCGAGACATCGACGACGTATTCCTTCATCGAGCGCCACCACAAAGCCGAACGTCCTCGCTCCGTGCCCACATCCCCTATGGGCGAGCTAATCTGCGCCACCTCTTCCACTTCCGCCAACAACTCTACCACATCGAACGAATCAGCGTCCTCAACACCTCCTCAATCTCACTCGCCGAAAAGCCGAGTTGCGTCCCCGCCAGGACTTCGAGCAAGTCGAACACTGATTCTCCCGGCCGCCGAGGGAAGAAGGCCGGACCTTCGGAGAAAGCCAGCACCCAGAGTTCCGCGCTACAGCGGGGACAGCGCATTTGGTCCAGCGGATTGGGATCCGGCGATGCCAGAGTGGCCCGGCAAAAGGGACATCGGTTGCACATGCCGGCGATAAACATCCCTTCGCACTCCGTCGAACACCTCATGAAAAGCAGGACGCGCATTAGCGCCTGCGACAGGGCCAGACTGCTATGGCAACAGGTTCGGCGGGATGGCTCCGCTTTTTTCACTCCGCCAGCGCCCACTCGTTCCGCAGCCGTTGTTGTAAACCCGGGGGGAATTGCCGCGAGAAACGCAACGAGATGCGCCGCCCTTGCCGCACTCCTCCGATCCACCCTCGGACCATCCCTTCCTCCCGGCATACTGCCTCCACCCGCCCCAAGAAGTCCCTAGTCACCTTCCCCTTGCGGAGGGAGGGTTGACCGTGGTGGATGCGGATCTTGAAAACGTACTGCGGTTGCAGCAGCGTCCAGAACACCCAGACGACGATACCGATCACCACAGCGTTGACGAGCCACTCGCCCATGTCCAGAGTGCCCCACATATCAAGACGCCAAACACTGCACCCCGCGACCGGCTTGCGCCGTGATAACAGCATAACACGCACCGGCGCTGTTGCAGCACCTCATCAGGCGTTCGGTGTCTCATGCGGGTCCGACTCATCCAGCAACCGCTCGAACGCCTCCCAAAAAAGTTTCCGAACGGACGGCGGCAACATGGCCATATCCTGCTCGAACGCCTCTCGGCCGGCCTCAGCGTCGGCGACCGATGGCATTCCGTTGACGGCCACGAAGGCGTCCAGCCGATCGCGGGCTATGCGCGGCTCGCCGGTGGCTGTGTCCGAGTGCCAGTCCAGCCGGCCGGAGTTCAGCCATCGCCGGACGACCGATCGGGGCACCCCAAACAAGCGGGCGAGTTGATCCGGGCTGTACTCCTCCTGGGACATGGTTCCTCCTTGCTCCACGCCTAACGACCAGAATCGACAGCGGCCGCGTTGACCGAACGTTCCAGCACCGCGCGAACCCTCTCCGCGTCCTCTTGCTGGCGAAGCACAACCATCAGCACGGCGAGTGGCGACCAATCTCGATCGAGGGCGCGATCGAGCGCCGCGGCGAATTCTTCCATCGACAGCGGCCCAAATCCCGTAGCCAGTGCCGGGATCGTGACGGTTCGCGCGTCGAGTTCGCGTGCCATGCTCAGCGCCTTGACGATGGTATCGGCCACCAGTCCCACCGAGGAGTCGTAAGAGGGGTCGATCGACACCGCGTGGAGGATGTGCCGAACCGGCAGGGAGCCAGGCCCCGTGCGGACCACAGTCCCCGGCTCGACGTAGCGCTTGCCGGTGGCGCGCAAGTGTTTCTGCAACTCCTCGTGTACGAACTCGCCGCGCGGGCGGAGGATGATCTTGAGGTTCACCCCGCCCGTCATCTGGAGCCAGGGGTTGGCCGTCGAGATCAACACGTCGGCGGGGACGGCCAGCACATCGCCGACGAGAACCTCGATCTTCATCGCTCCACCTCGCGGCACGATTCCGCCACGGCCGCCGAACGACACGATACAGCAGCCATCCTGCACGAGAAATGACGCTGAGCCACGAAGAATGCTAACCGCAGGGCCGGTCGGCCGGAGCACCCGATCGGTGACTCCTTACTCCCACCCTGACTTCCTCGGCCGGCCTTCGGAGTCCACCTGGGTGGCCCAGTTGCAGCTGGACCAGCCGAGCAAGTGGTGCGGGTCGGCGTCCCAGTCCACCCGTGCGCCGCCGTCGTCCCAAAAGAACACAACTGCGGCCCACAGCGACGCGGCGACGCCTTCGGCGGTCAAAGGAGAGACACGATCCGGGTAGCTAGCGACCAACTCTTCTGCGGCAGACCGGCGGAGTTGGGCATCGGCCTGGCGAAGTCGGGCAAGGGTGCCGCGGGCTATGGCTGCGGCCTCAAGGCCGGATGTCACCCCCGGTTCGGGGCACACGTACAGTAACGCGTCATGGCCCGGCGTTATCTCGGCTTTGCCCTCGTACCACTCTCCCGCATCGTCATAGACGAGTCGGCCAAGGACCGCATCGTCGATCACTTCTACCATCGCCAAGACCCCTTTCGCCGAACAACTCGCTCAACCGCCGGCCCAATTAAGAACAGGTCTCGGTGCCAAGAAAAAGTTGTCAGGAACTTATTCAGTCAGAAAGTAATAGTTCCTGACAACTTTTCTCCTTTTTTCTCCTTTTCTCCGAGGAGCTAAAGTTTCCGCCGCCTCTTTCTTGCCGGCACCATTTTTCTTCTTCGTGTTATGGGCCGTTCGCCTTCAGCTGCTCAACAATATGCGAACAGCCGAGTTTGAACGGCCCGACTCGCCCTGCGTCGTGGCCAAGACTGCTGTATGTTGGATGTTCCCTGTACGGACACGGCGGGAAACCGGCTCGATAGCCCAAAAGCAGCAAGCGGCTGTCAGGGAGGAGACGTTGTAAAAACAGATCAAAACACGGCCAAATGTGGAACTCGTCAACGTAGGTCACGTCTGTCAGGAATTCGGCAATGTCACCTACAGCTGTCAACGCCGTAGGCGGCTGCGCCGCCAGACATCCGAAAGGAACGGGAGAGCAAGGGCTTTTAAGGAGTCTTGCCGTCGCTTAAGTTATGGGGTGAGGGCAGCCGGTCGAGGTGGCCGACATTTGATTGGTGCTACGTGCCCGTCTGTCAACTTGGCCCCGGGAGCTCGCGACGACATCATTGGCGGCACGGTCCTTCGTGTCCCCGTTTGGGAAACTGTTCCGGTCCTGTCCTCCCGCGCCGGCGGCCCTCCGTTGTGCTCTTGTTCCCCAACTAACGGAGGCTACCATGACACCACGCAAGCACAAGAACTTTCGCCAACGCCCTTCCGCCCAGTCGCTTCACCAGATCAATCCCCATGCCGCCGGCATCGACATCCATGCCGCCGTCCACTGGGTCGCCGTCCCCGCGGAGTCGGCCCCGCCGCCCCCGCCCGGCCACCCGGTCAACCTGCCCGCACATGTCCGCCGTTTCGGCGCCTGCACCGCTGACCTCCACCAACTGGCCGACTGGTTGACCCAGTGCGGCGTCAAGACGGTCGCCATGGAATCGACCGGCATCTATTGGATCCCGCTGTTCGAGTTGCTGGAGTCCCGAGGCTTCGAAGTCTATCTGGTCGATCCACGTCAGTCGCGGCACGCGCCGGTCGGCCCAAGAGCGATGTGCTCGATTGCCAATGGCTGCAGCGTCTGCATAGCTACGGCTTGCTCACCGCCTCGTTCCGTCCCGCCGACCAAGTGGTGGTGCTGCGTAGTTACCTGCGGCAGCGGCAGATGCTTCTGCGCTACGCCGGACAGCATGTGCAGCACATGCAGAAAGCCTTGGAGCAGATGAACGTCAAGCTGGCCGAAGTTGTCAGTGACGTGGTCGGCTTGACGGGGATGTCCATCCTCCAGGCCATCCTGCGTGGCCAGCGGGATCCGCACAAGCTGGCCAAGCTGCGTAACGTCAACTGCAAGCGGACGGAGGCGGAGATCGCGCGGGCGTTGCAAGGCAACTGGCGTGACGAGCACCTGTTCGCCCTCAAGCAGGCGCTGGCTTTATACCAGTTCTACCAGCAGCAAATGCGGGAATGTGATGTCCAGTTACAGAGGCAGTTAGGCTGCTTCGCGGATCGTCGGGATGGCAAGCCGCTACCGCAGCGGTCGCGTCCGCAACACAAGAGGGCTCATGGCCCTACCTTCGACGTGCGGAGCGCGTTGCATCGGATGTCCGGCGTGGATCTGACGGTTCTGGAGGGAGTCGATGAGGGCACGGCGTTGGTGATTCTCAGTGAGGTGGGTGCAGACGTGAGCCGGTTCGCCACGGTGAAGCAGTTCACGTCGTGGCTGGGTCTGTGTCCGCAGCACCAGAGTTCGGCAGGGAAGATCAAAAGCCGGCGTGTGCGTCGCGGTGCCCACCGGGCGGGGCGTGCCTTCCGCCTGGCGGTACAGGGTTGCTATCACGCCAAGAATGCCTTGGGTGCGTTCTACCGTCGTATCCAGGCGCGTGCCGGGGCTCCCAAGGCGATTGTGGCCACGGCGCGGAAGTTGGCGGAGCGTGTGTATCGTCTGTTGAAATACGGGGAGGAGTACGTGCGTCAGGACATGGCCGTCTATGAGGCGTCGTATCGTGCGCGTCTGGTGAAGGGTTTGGCGCGTCGGGCATCGGAGTTGGGCTATCGTCTGGAGGCGGTGGCCGTGGCCGAGACGTGAGAGAAAGGGCGGTTGCGGGACAGTGGGCGTGTCGTTAGTCAATGAGGTGGTGGTTGGCCGAGGTCGGTGCGTTGACAGATGAGGTCAGCGTGGAAGATGCGCGCAGCGGTCGAGGCCAATCAGGAGAATGCCGTGTCCAGACCAGACGCTCTCCGGAGCGTTCCTTGGGAACTCTTTCTTCCCAAGCCAGTAAAAACAGAAACGTCGAGGCAGTGGTCGGCCGAGCCAAAGTTCCGCTGCCGCCACGACCTGTTCCAACGCCTGTTGCGCGACATGCTTGAATTGGTCACGGGTCACCAACAACCTCGGCGAACGAACAAGCGGATGACACGGCGGATAGCGGCATGGGATCTTTTGTAAGAGTGCCTTGCTTTAGCTGTTCGGTATCGTATCACCGCTTGCGAGCAGTCGCAACGACGCTCAGCAACTCCAGTTGTCCCTCTGAAGTATCCCTACCCGCAACGGAAATCCCGGTGTCTGTATACGGATTGTTCCAAAAAGATGCTGGAACTTCCGCGACAAGTCCGCCTTGGCGCTTTCGTCGGGTGGCAGGTTAAATCATTTCATGATCGAGCAAGCGATTTACGGCGGTCAGGACGTGGGCGGGTATCGCTTCCTGGCTCGCTCTCCCGGTTTCCGCGACGACTGGTTGGCCGAGGGGGAGCAGTTGTGTACCGGCTTCGGCGAGCGTCCGACCGGCGTCGCCTGTCCGGGATGTGTCTTCGTTCGACCGTTCGGCCGCCGTCACGTCGCCGTTGTGCAGGCGGCCGACCAGGGACACGATGACACCGGGCGGCCCGGTGCGCTCGCGTTTTACCTGTTGATCGTGCCACGCTCGCTCTATCTCGATCTGGGCGGCGATCCGTTTTATATTGCCGAGCAGTTTCCGCCTCCGTGGCAAGTGCGTGGGGAGTTGCCGGCGCTCACCTGGACGGCGGCCGAACCGCCGGCGCGAACCGTGGCGATGCTCCAACAGACGCTCAACGTCCCGCACAGCGCCACGTTGCTCGGCGGTGTGCAGGTTTTGCTCGACGGGGGGAGACTCGTCTTCGAGCGCTCCAGTCCTGATGCGACCATCTTACACGCCCTGTGGACGCTGTTGCCAACCAGCATGCGCAGCGAACTGTGGCCGGCGAGTTTCACGTTCAGCAACGCCCATCGCTTTGATGTGGTCGTGGTGCCGCGGGCCGCCGGTCCCGATTTCGAGCATTACGTCACCGAGGAACGCATCGGCGACTATCCCGACGGGCGCGTATGAGCGTAATCTGCAAATCGCCGTCGAGACCGGCGATCAACAGGAGATCGACGCGCTTCTGAGCCGGCGCAGTCGATCGCAGGTGGTTCGGCTCGGTGTCTCGCTCCTGGTGCTGATGATCGCGCTGTCAGTGGGCATGACTCTCTTGAACCCTTCGCCTCCCGTACGCCCGGCGCCGACTACCACGAAAACTCGTCCCGCTCTCCAACTGCCACCAGCGGATGAATGTCCTCCGCTGCGCGATCCGGAGCGCACACAATTCGCTGAGCTTTTGCACGCATTCGGCAAGCAAACGCATGCCGATTTGCCCGAGGGTTCGTCCGACGAGGCGCTGACCGCCGCGCTGGCGGCCCTCGATAAACAGCTCGGCACACCGGACCCGCACCGCGATCCCGGACCCTTGCGGGAGTACGGCCCGTTACAGCGCCAGTTGCGTGCCCTTCTGTGGAAGCACGGGGTCGCCGACTACAACGTCCGTGGACTGAACACGGTGGAACTGCTGGAACGATTGCAGCAGCGTTTGAATCAAAAGTTATGATTTCTGCACCAACCGGGCGATATACGACATCTGGCCGCGATGCAGAGCGAAGTGGGCCACCAGATGCGTCAGCGCCCGCAGCACAACACCCAGCCGAGCCTCCGGATGCGCCGCAGCCAGTTGCTCGGCCGTCAGGCCGGTGACAACACGGCGAAACGTGCTGACGGCATCATCGAGCTTGGCCAACGCTTCCTTCTTGGGTGGCACTTGCGCCTCGGTGAACTCGCGCTCGCGCTGCCGCATATAGCCGCTGCCGCCGAGTTGTGCCCCGACGAAATGATTGAGGTTGCCCGTCAGGTGCAGCACCAGATGGCCGACAGAGTTGCCCGGATCGACCGGCTTGGCCCAAAACTCCTGTTCATTCAAAGGCGCGGCCAATGTCTTCACCTCGTCGCGCAGTTTCTCCAGTTCCTCGATCAGCGCCGTTTTCGCCAACGTCGTCGTGTCCGTATTCATCGCCGTTTCTCCCGTCGGGGTGATGGGTCTGTCTTTTTCTTAAGCTCCCGTGCCCCCCGGAGGCAACGATAATCCGGCTTCACCGTTTTGGCGTCCGTCGTTAAAATCCAACCCGCTTTCGTCCACGGCTTCGCCGCGCCGCATGGATTGGCAAGCAAACCGAACCACTCCCACGCTTGGGCCAATCCGTCGCGCCATCCCAGGAGGGGCAGAGAAATCATGAGGCACGGAATACTCGCTTTGCTAGTGGTCGCTCTCGCTTCGGTCTCGGCGTCGGCACAATCGCGGCCGTGGGCGGAGAAGATGTTCAAGGACGGCCTGACGCACGACTTCGGCACCGTGCCGCGCGGGCGCTGCTCTCGCACCGCTTCGTCATCACCAATATCTACGGCGTGCGCATGGAGATAACCAGCGTCAAGAGCGGCTGCGGCTGCGTGACGGCCAACGCCGCCAAGCGCGTTCTGGAGCCGCTCGAAACGACCACCATCGATGTCACGATGGACGCCCGCCGCTTCACCGGCGGCAAGACGGTCGGCATCACCATCACGGTCGGCCCGGATTTCATCTCCGCGGCGCAACTGCAAGTGAGCGCCAACAGCCGGGCCGACATCGTGTTCAACCCCGGCCAGGTCAGCTTCGGCACCGTGACGCGCGGCCAGGCGGTCAGCCAGATCATCGACGTGGAATACGCCGGGGCGCTGGCTTGGCAAGTGACCGAGGCGTCGGCCAAGGAGTTGCCGCTCGATTTGAGCGTGAGCGAATTGTATCGCCGGCCCGGACAGGTCGGCTACCGCGTGAAGGTCACGCTCAAGGCCGATGCCCCCGTCGGAACGCTCAAGGGTGATGTATTCCTCAAAACCAACGACCCCGCCAGCCCGCTCTTGCCGGTGCTGGTCGAGGCGACGGTGCAGTCCGCGATTACGGTGGCGCCGGCCGTCGTGAACCTGAACACGGTGAAAATCGGCGAGACGCTGACGCGCCGTGTGGTCGTTCGCGGCAACAAGCCGTTCCGCGTCACCAAGGTCGAATGTGCCGGCGAGGGGATCACGATCGACCAGCCGGTCGCCGGTACGGCCGCACAAGTCCAGGTCGTGACATTCAAGTGTCAGTTCAGCAAGGCCGGTGATTTTAAGCGGGAGCTGAAGATCACGACCGACCTGCAAGACACGCCAGTCGTCGTCACCATCGACGGCAGCGCCGCACCGTGATGAGGAGACGAGCATGAAGCCCCCCCCAATTCGATTAGAGCAGCGTGCGGGGCCTCACACTTTCGAGGACTTCTGCCGGATCATCCGCGAGGACCAGAAGGCGGACCTCATCAACGGAGTGATCTACATGCCCTCGCCCGAAAACACCGACGATAACGAGTTGTTCATCTGGTTGGTCACGGTCATGAACCTGTTCGTGCGGAGGAAGAAGCTCGGACAGATCTACGGTTCGCGCGTGGCGTTTCGTTTGGCCGAGAAACATGGGCCGGAGCCGGACATCGCCTTTGTCCGAAGCGAACACCTGGACCGTGTCAAGCGTGGTGGCGTTGAAGGACCCGCGGATCTGGCCATTGAAATTGTTTCGCCGGATAGCGTGGAACGCGATTACTACCTCAAGCGCGAGTTGTACGAAGAATACCGCATCCCGGAATACTGGATCATCGACGAAATGGATCAGAAGATCACACAACTGCGCCTGGCCCAGGGAAAGTATCGCGAGGTTCGCGCCAAGAGGGGGGAGCATCACAGCAAAGAGCTGTCAGGCTTCTGGCTCCGTCCCGAATGGCTGTGGCAGGGGCCTCGCCCCGATGAGATTGAAACACTGGAGCGAATCCTTGCGAAAAGCTCTCGACGCTGACGTATTTCACTTGTGAACGCCCATCTTGCGGGCCTCGCCGATCGCCTCCCGAATCTGCGCGAACGGCTCGGCGAAATCGAAGTTGCCGTCGAGACGGGTCATCAACTCGCGCGCCAGAGGTACGTCGCCGGGAAAACGCGGATGGCAGAGCAATGGACTCTGCCCCTCCGAACCCGGACGCACAAGGCTATTAGAAGCCATCACTCGTGAGTCGGCGCTGGACGCCAGCAACAGGACCGGACATTCCACCTTGAGACGCAGATCCAGTACCGCTTCCCGATCGGTGACGATCAGTTGCACCGGCGAGCCGGCCTTATCCACGAGCGCCTTGCCGATCAGGTCGGCGGAGATATAAGGTTCCAGGGTGGCGGCATAGAGGATCTGCTGCACGCGGTTGGGTTGGACGGCGCTGCTGAGGCGAAACTCCAACGGACGGCCCCAGACGTTCGTCACCAGATAGCCGCCCAGGTAGCCGTTCGCTTCGTGCAGGATCGTCAAAAAACCCAGACTGGTCAATCCGTTGTTCCGCTGGGGCGTACAGATCGGCTCGGCCGTCGGCACCACCGTATCCACCTCTCCACCTTCTCCAGACCGGATAAGGATCCACGCGGGGAACGCTCTGGACAGGATAAGCCGCCCTTCCTTATCACTCGGATCAGCCCATGAGCCGACTTGAGATGGGACGACTTTCCCTAGAGGCAAGGAAAACTTACCCAACTTACATTCCGTGAACTTGTCAGATTCTCAGGAATCGGTAGTATGTAATTTGATCGGCTTAGTGAAGATTCCATCTTTCGGGTCGAATGACTCTCCCCTCGGCCGGCTCTTGGCGAGCCGATAGGATCCTTCAAACAGGAATACGGCATGTCCGGCGAAGCACATCCGACGACAAACGGTGCGGCCCCGGCGAGCGCGAAGACGGCAACGCGCTCTCCGGTGGAGGTCATCAAGGAGAATAGCCAGGCCCTGCGCGGCACGGTCGCCGACGAGCTGTGCAAGGACTCGAATCATTTCAGCGACCAGGACAAGCAATTACTGAAATTCCACGGCACTTATCAGCAAGAAGACCGTGATGCCCGCAAGAGCCGGCGCGGCGAGGGTCTGGGCAAGCCGTACATGTTCATGGTCCGCTGCAAGATCCCCGGCGGCCGGGTGACGACGGAGCAATATCTCGCCCTCGACAAACTGGCCGACGCCTACGGCAACGGCACCCTGCGTTTCACGAGCCGGCAGGGCATTCAGTTCCACGGGGTCTTGAAGTCGCATCTGAAAAAGACAATCGCCGGGATCAATGACTGCTTGCTGACCACGTTGGGGGCGTGCGGCGATGTCGAACGCAACGTGATGGCCTGCCCGGCTCCGCTGCACCACGACAGCGTTCACGACGAGCTACAAGCGACCGCCCGGCGTATCGCCCTCCATCTGGCGCCGCGAAGCGGGGCCTATCACGAGATCTGGCTCGACGGCAAACCCGTCACGCACCTGAGCCGGCATCAAGGCAAGAGCGAACCGCCGCCCGGCGAGGAGCCGATTTACGGCAAGGTTTACCTGCCGCGCAAATTCAAGACCGGCCTCGCCTTGCCGGAAGACAACTGCATTGACGTGTACGGCCAGGACCTCGGCCTCCTCGCCATCGTCGAGGACCGCCGGATTGTCGGCTACAACATGCTGGTCGGCGGCAGCATGGGCATGACGCACGGCAATCCCAACACGTTCCCGATGCTGGCCAAGCCGATTTGCTACGTGCCGGCCGAGGACATCATTGAGTCGGTTGAGGCGGTCGTGAAGCTGTTCCGCGATCACGGCAACCGTGCCGACCGCAAGCGGGCGCGCATCAAGTACGTGGTCCACGATTGGGGCGTCGAGAAGTTCCGCGACGTGCTGGCCGGCTACCTGGGCGGTATGCCCGAACAGCCGCGGCCGGTGACGATCAGCGGTTATCACCTCCACCTCGGCTGGCACCCGCAGGGCGACGGCCAATGGTTTTACGGCCTGAGCGTGGAGAACGGCCGGGTCAAGGACGATGGCTCGCTGCGTCTGCGTACCGGTCTCCGTGCCATCGTCGAACGCTTTCGGCCGGAGCTGCGGCTGACCGGAATGCAGGACGTTTTGCTTTGCAACCTGCCCGGCGACGCGCTGCCGATCCTCGAACGGATGCTTGACGAACACGGCATCGCTCGGCCAAACACGATTTCGACCGTGCGGAAATACAGCATGGGCTGCCCGGCCACGCCGACCTGTGGCCTGGCCATCTCCGAGGCGGAGCGCGTCCTGCCCGGAATCATCGACGAGCTGGAAGGGTTGCTGAAGCGCCTGGGCCTGGAGAACGAGACGCTCGGCGTCCGCATGACCGGATGCCCCAACGGTTGCGCCCGGCCCTACCAGAGCGATATCGGCATCGTCGGACGCAGCGGCGATAAATACGTGGTCTACGTCGGCGGCCGGATACATGGCGACCGCATGAATTTCCCGCTTAAGGACCTGGTGCCGCGCGGCGAGATCGTGGCGACGCTGGAACCGCTCTTGCGGCACTATCGGGACGAACGTCGGCCGGGCGAGAGCTTCGGAGAATACTGCCATCGCCTCGGCCCCGACCACGCCCGCGCGCTCCTGCCCGTCACCGCCGCCGTGAGTTGAAAACAGAAAAACCACGAATCACACGAATCACACGAATAAAAGACAAAAAAGAAGATAGGCAAACAGCGGCGCGGGCTGACTTCTCGGCGGCCTTACCCTATTGTTACTGCTGTCGCGTTTTTTGTTGTCTTTATTCGTGTGATTCGTGTGATTCGTGGTTTTTTCTCTTCCAGGTGCCATGAAGATATTGGTTATCGGTAAGGGCGGCCGTGAGCACGCCCTGGTATGGAAGCTGGCGCAATCGCCGCGGGCGGAGCGGGTGTATTGTGCGCCGGGCAATGCCGGCACCGCCGAGGATGGCGTCAATGTGCCCCTCGAGACCACCGAGTTCGATCGGCTGACGGCGTTTGTTCGCAAGGAGAAGATCGACTTAACCGTGGTCGGCCCGGAAGAGCCGCTGGCGCGGGGCATCGTCGATCATTTCCAGAAGGCTGGCCTGCGCGTCTTTGGCCCGACGCGGGCGGCGGCGCAGCTCGAATCGAGCAAGGTCTTCGCCAAGGGCCTGATGCGCCACGCCGACGTGCCGACCGCCGAGTTCCGCATCTTCGATCATCCCGAATATGCTCGCCGCTACATCGAGACACGCGATTATCCACTCGTGGTCAAGGCGGATGGTCTCGCGGCGGGTAAGGGGGTGATTGTTTGCTCGACGCAGCAGGACGCGTTGGCCGCGATCGAGCGCGTCATGGTGCGCGAGGAGTTCGGCCGGGCCGCGGGACGGCAAGTGGTCGTCGAGAAACGGCTGGACGGCGAAGAGCTGAGCATCCTCGCCCTGGTGTCCGGCCGAACGATTGTGCCGCTGGCGCCGACGCAGGATCACAAGGCCGCCTTCGACAACGACACCGGCCCTAACACCGGCGGCATGGGGGCGTACTGTCCGGCCCCGCTGGGCATACCGGAGCTTTTGGAGACGATCGACCGCGAGGTCTTGGTGCCGACGGTTCATGCGATGAAGCGCGGCCGGAAGCCGTTCCGCGGTGTCCTGTACGCCGGCATCATGACGACCAATCAGGGGCCGCGCGTCTTGGAGTTCAATTGCCGCTTCGGCGATCCGGAAACGCAGCCGTTGCTGATGCGCCTGCGTACCGATCTGCTCGATCTGATCGAGGCGGTCGTGGACGAGCGTTTGGAGACGTTCGAGGGACGCCTCGAATGGGACCCGCGTCCGGCCGTTTGTGTCGTGATGTGCAGCGGCGGATATCCGGGAGCGTATGAACGAGGACTCACGATCAAGGGACTGGCGGAAGCGGCGCGGCTAACGGATGTGAAAGTGTTCCACGCCGGCACCCGGCGCGACGGCGAGCGCGTCCTCACCGATGGCGGCCGCGTCCTCGGCGTGACGGTGCTGGGCGATACGCTCGCCGACGCCAAGCGCCGGGCTTATGAGGCCGTGGCGTGCATCCAATTTCCCGGTGCGTTCTATCGCCGCGACATCGCGGATAAAGCGCTGCGGCCGGCGACTTCTCCCGCTTCGATTCCCGTATCCGAGTAGAGCATTTCACTCCGCGATGCGAGGCTCAGCGCGGCGCGGCCGGGCCGACCTTGACGACCGTGGCCGTGATGTCATCGTACTGTGGCTGGTTCTGGGCGTAGGCGCGGACGGCGTAATAGAGGTTTTCGACGATCTCGCGCGCGGGGTGTGGCGGTACACGCGCGCCAGGTCAGTCGTTCGCCGTGTGCCGAAGATGGCGCCGTCGGGAGAGCGCGACTCGACGATGCCGTCGGTGAGGAACAGCACGAGGTCGCCCTCCTCCAGCACGATCGGCTCGCTGCTGGGGAAGCGGCAATCGGGCAGGATGCCTAGCGGGATGCTCGTGCTCGGCAACGGTTGCTTGATTTCCCCGTTGGCGTTGAAGATGTAGCCGGTCGAGTGGCCCGCGCTGGCGTAGGAGAACGATCGGCTGCGCGGGTCGAGACGGGCCAGGAGCAAGGTGATGAAGCGGTCGCCCTCCATGTCGGGCAGGATGATGCGGTTGACCAGGCCAAGGATGTCGCCGGGGTCGGCGCGCATGTGGGCGAAGGTGCGCAAATAAGCGCGGACCTCGGCCATCATCAGGGCCGGCCCGATGCCGTGACCGCTCACGTCGCCGATGGCAATGCCCAGGCTGCCGTCCAGCAGCGGCAGGTAATCGTAGTAATCGCCGCCGATCGCCTCGGCCGGGTACGAAGCGCCGCCGATGTCGAAACCGAACGTCGCCCCGCCGATGTCGAGGCCGGCCACTTCCGGCGTGCGCGTGGGAAACAGTTTCTGCTGAATGCGGCGGGCGACGCGAAATTCCGCTTCGGTCCTAGCCAGGTCTTCTTCCGCGCGCTTGCGATCCGTTATGTCCCAATAAATCCCCTGCACGCCGATCACGTCCTTGCGCGAATCGTGTACGGGGGCCTTGATGACGCGCACGTAGCTCTTGCCGCCGTCGGGACCGGGGTGTTCCTCGATGTCCTCGAAGACCTCCCCGGTCTCCAGAACGCGCCGGTCGTCGCCTCGGTATTTGTGTGCCAAATCCGGTGGGTAGAAATCTTCATCGGTCTTGCCGATCACCTTGGCAAGGGGCAATTTCAACTCCGCGCAAAACGGCCCATTGGCGAAGGCGAAGTGGCCCTCCCGGTCCTTGCGCACCAGACAAACGGGCAACGACTCAACCAACGAGTGATAGAGGGCTTCTGAATCGCGCAGGGCCTGCTCGGTTTCGCGGATACGCAGATGGGCCTTCACATGAGCGATCAGCTCGCGCGGCGAGACCGGCTTGACCAGGTAGCCGTCCGCGCCGCCCTCCAGCCCTTCGCTCCGGTCCTCACTGCTGATGTAATGGCCGGATAGGTGCAGGACAATGATGGAAGCCGTGTTCGGGTCGGCCTTGATACGGCGACACACCTCGAAGCCGCTCAGGTCCGGCAGGGAGACATCGAGGATGACCAGGGTGGGATGCTGCTGGGCCAGCCGCAGCGCCTCGGCGCCCGTCGAGGCTTGATGGACGTGGAAACCCTCGTGACGCAGCGCGCGGATCAAACCGGAGCAGGCGGCATCGTTGTCGTCTACAAAGAGGATGGATTGCGAGGGGAGATCGGCATGATGCGCTCCTTCCGATGCGGAGGAATCGGCCGACCCGGATCCGCACGAGAGGCTCCGACGCGCCGGCCCGGCCCGTCGGAAGGGAGTGCGGCCGCGACAAAGCGAGTCTATCGTACTGCACGGGGACGGGGGTTGAAACGGCGATTCGTGGGAAAAATGGACGCCCCGCCCCTGCCGGGCCGGACTGGTCACCGGCCGGTGTCAGGTGTATGTCAACCCCTTGAGGATCACGGAGGTGCTTGATGCTCACCGTCTCCGAAGTGGTGCAATTCCTGGAACAGTTCGCACCGGTCGAACTCGCGGCGGACTGGGACAATGTCGGCCTCTTGCTCGGCGAGCGCACGGCCCCGGTGGAGCGCGTCATGACCTGCCTGACCGTGACGCCCGAAAGCGCGGCGGAGGCGATCGAGGCGCGGGCGAGCTTGATCGTGACGCATCACCCGATCCTTTTTCGCGGCGTCAAGCGTCTGACGGACGACACATCGGACGGGCGCATGCTGCTGGGTCTGGCCCGCGCCGGCGTGGCCGTATATAGCCCGCACACCGCCTTCGACAACACGCGCGGCGGCATCAACGACCTGCTGGCACGCCGACTCGGCCTCCGCGACGTGGTCCCGTTACGGTCCCCGAGCGGGGGGCGTCAGCCCCCTGAGCAGGTCAAAGTCGTGGTGTTCGTGCCGGAGAAGGATCTGGGCCGCGTGGCCGATGCCATGTTCGCGGCCGGGGCCGGCCGGATCGGCGAGTATCACCAGTGCAGTTTTCGTCTCGCCGGTGTCGGCACCTTCTTCGGTTCCGACTCGGCTAACCCTACCATCGGCCAGAAGGGCCGGCGTGAGGAAGTCAACGAATGGCGTTTGGAGGCGGTCTGTCCGGCCGATCGGGTCGAGGCCGTCGTTGCCGCCATTCGCCAAGCGCACTCCTACGAGGAACCGGCCTTCGATCTCTATCCCCTCCATTCGTCGCCGTCGATGCGTGGGGAAGGGCGGCTCGGTTCTCTGGAGCGCGGCCGACCGCTGGCCGAGTTGGCGGAGAGGGTCAAGACCGTCCTTGGTGCCGGGCCGGTGCAAACGGTCGGCGATCCAGGGCGGACGGTCGAGCGCTTGGCCATTGTGTGCGGCGCCGGCGGCGAATTGCTGACGGACGCCATGCGGGCGCAGGCCGACGTGCTGCTGACCGGCGAGCTGCGCTTTCACGATTACCTCAGCGCCCGCGCCCGCGGTCTCGCTCTGATTCTGCCCGGCCACTACGCCACGGAGCGCTGCGGCGTCGAGGATCTGGCCGAGCGCCTGCGCGGTCAATGGCCAACTCTGCACGTCTGGGCCAGCAAGCGCGAAACCGATCCGGTCCACTGGATTACCTAGCCCCCGGTAAGCTGGGGCTATGGGGAGGGGAGCGCTGTTATGCGCGCATTCGTCACGGGCGGTACGGGATTGGTCGGACGGCGGCTCATCAAAAAGCTGCGCGAGCGCGGCGATCAGCCGGTGATCCTCACGCGCCGCTACGGCCACGCCCGCCAGCAATTCGGCCCCGAGGTAACACTGGTCGAGGGCGATCCCATGCATGGCGGCGAGTGGATGGATGCCGTCGCCGATTGTGATGCCGTCATCCACCTGGCCGGCGAAAACGTCTTCGGCCGTCGGTGGAACGCGGCGTTCAAAACTCTGCTGCACGACAGTCGCATTCAGTCCACGCAGCGAGTCGTCGAGGCACTGGGCCGAAAGCCGACGCGAGCCGACGGCCAACCGAAAGTCCTCGTGAACGCTTCCGCCATCGGCTTCTACGGCCCGCGCGGTGATGAAGAACTGACAGAAGACAGCCCGCCCGGCTCGGACTTCCTGGCCCGTCTGTGTATCGAGTGGGAAACGGCCGCCCACGCTGTGGAGTCGGCCGGCGTCCGCTGCGCCATGATCCGCGTCGGCGTCGTCCTGGATAAGGAAGGCGGCGCCCTGGCGAAATTGCTGACGCCATTCAAGATGGGTGCCGGCGGTCCCGTCGGCAGCGGACGGCAGTGGATGAGCTGGATCCATCACGCCGACCTGATCGGCCTGTTCCTGCTCGCTCTCGATAACTCCGATGCACGAGGGCCGATCAACGGCACGGCTCCCCATCCCGTCACCAACCGCGATTTCGGCAAAACGCTGGGCCGCGTGCTTCATCGCCCCGCGTTCGTGAGGACGCCGGGTCTGGCGCTCCGCGTACTCATCGGCGAGGCGGCGTCCCTCGTCGTGACCGGCCAGCGCGTCCTGCCCAAGCGAGCGCTGGGGTTGGGTTACTCATTTCAGTATCCGACGCTGGAGGCGGCGCTGGCGGAGATTCTCGCGTGAAAGGAGTGATGGACTTCGGTTGATCCATGAGGGAAGGCGCGGGAGAATCCGCCTTGTGCTGGAGAGCTAGGCAGACAAAGCCGGTCGCAGATACCGCTGCTTGGGCACGCAAGCCGAATCACAAGTTTAGCGATGCGGAGAGTGATATGGGATTGTGCCTATACATCCTGGATCGTGACCCACCTTTCGAAGACGAAGAGCCTACGGAGTTGGCCGAATGCGATGTGGGAGCCTACAGCGACTTCGGCGCTTTCCGCGACCTCATCTCCAAACACCTGGACGATTCCAAGTACCCAGTTCTGATGAATCACTCAGACTGCGATGGGGAGTGGCCGCTGGAAGACATCCCGCTGTTGGAGCGGGAACTACGCGTGATTGCCAAAGCATTCCAGAAGCTCCCGCCAGAGGAGCCGGTAGGCGGCCTGGAGCATGCCGCCAAGTATCGGGTCGGCGCCAAGTCGCTCTACGATTGCGTCCATGTTGTCGGCGGCCGGAATATATTCGAGGCATTGCTCGATCTGTGTGCCAAGGCCCGGAAGTTCAAGCGGCCGATCTTCTTCATGTAGACCGGCCTTCCTCTGCGGCAGATGGAGCATTTCCGCGAACCCTTCGAGGGTGGCGATAGATGACTGGAGGAGCTATGGCAACGATGCGTGTTGTGCAGGTTTCCCGACCGAACGGCCCCTTTGAGATAGTCGAACGACCGATCCCGGAGCCGGTCGTCGGAACGGTGCGGATCAAGGTGCTGGCGTGCGGCATCTGCCACAGCGATTCCCTCCTTAAAGAGGGACTTTATCCGGGCATTCCGTATCCGCGTGTCCCCGGCCACGAGGTGTCCGGGGTCGTCGATGCGGTCGGTCCCGGCGTCGCCGGATTGTCGTCCGGCCAGCGCGTCGGCGTCGGCTGGCATGGCGGCTATTGCGGGCATTGCAGACATTGCCGGCGGGGCGACTTTTTCGCTTGTGTGACGGGTCAAATCACGGGAATCACCTTCGACGGCGGTTATGCCGAATACATGCTCGCCCCGGCCAGTGCCGTCGCGCGGATGCCGGCCGAACTGCCGCCGGTTGACGCGGCCCCTCTGATGTGTGCCGGCATCACCACCTTCAACGCCCTGCGCAACAGCGGCGCTCGGCCGGGCGATGTCGTCGCCGTGCTGGGCCTGGGCGGACTCGGCCACCTCGCCGTTCAGTACGCCGTGCGGATGGGCTTTCACACCGTCGGCATCGCCCGCGGCAAGGACAAGGAACCGCTTGCCCGCCAGTTGGGCGCGTCGGTTTACATCGACAGCCAGGCTCAGGATCCCGCGGCGGAGCTTGTCAAGCTGGGCGGCGCCAAGGTGATCCTGGCGACGGCGACCAGTGGCGAGGCGATGAGCGCGGTTCAAGGCGGCCTGGCCGTCAACGGCACGCTGTTGATCGTCGGGGCCGCGGCCTCGATGCAGGTGTCGCCCTTGCAGCTTCTCAGCGGCTGCCGCTCGGTCAAGGGCTGGTATTCCGGGACGGCCATCGACTCGGAGGACACGCTCGCCTTCAGTGCCCGCACCGGCGTGCGGTCGATGAATGAGACCTTCCCGCAGGATCGTGTCAGCGAGGCTTACGATCGCATGATGAGCGGCAAGGCGCGTTTTCGCGTTGTACTGACCATCGGGCGCTAGCCGGTCGGGATTTGGGTCGTGACAAACTTTCGCGGTTCGTGCCTGGAGGGGAGGACCTTTCCGCGAGCGAGGGTTTGCCCATGTCATCTGAAATCAGTCGGTTTCTGGAGCAATCCTCTCCTCTGCTCATCCTCTGGTCCTTCGCCTTTACCCTTCTGCATAGCGTCCGCATTGCCCGCCGCCTCTGGCGCGGCATGGGCAAGGCCCCCGACAATGCCGTGCTGACGGAATTGGCCGGCCTGCCCCTCACGATCTTGCAGACCGTCGCTTTCGTGTTGGCCGTCCTGTACGGCGATTGGCTGTCGATGGTGCTTTTTTTGTGGTGGGGTCCTGGCTTCGTGACGGTACTCGCCCTCGTGATCGTCGCCCGAGTGCGGCGGCGGCGCATCGACTGGCATCCGTTCCGCTATCTGATTTCCTACCTGTGCAAGCTTTATTACCTCGCTTACATGGTGATGTTCTTCCTGCACCACATGCCGGGCATGATGTTCGCCTTTAGTGTCTGGATCATCAACGATCAGTGCGAGAAGGCGTTTATGTCCCTCGACGCCGACCGCACGCGGCGGACCTTTCATGATCGCTGGTTGTTTCGCGTGCTTTACCCGGCCGGTTTGCTCATCCCGTTGCTTTTTCCCGAGACGCCCTTGCGTTTCTTCAGTATCGGCTATGGCCTGGCCTTGCTGGGCCTTTGGGTCGCCGGGTTGGTTTACGTGTTGCGCCGGGGGGCGTTCTTCCGCCTGCCGGAAGATCCGAGCCTCTTGCGAAACATGGTTTACTTTCCGAAACTGCGCGTTGGGGAGGTCGGGCAAGAGGGCGATGAAAAAGAAACGCTCGCCCGCAAGGACGACACAGTGATGAAAACAAAGGGTTGAATCCGGAAATTGCACATGGAGAAGATAATACCATCGTGGGTTTCGGAAGCCGCAAAACTGCCGGTAGCGTTTGCCCAGGTGCGGGAAGATCCTCTTCTCGACGACTGGGTCGTCACGAAGCTTGATCCGGGGGCACGCATCCTCATGATCGCTTCGGGCGGCTGCACGCTGGCTTTCCTGGCGGCCCGTGGCCGCGGGCGCGAGTCGATGTCGTGGATCCCAACCCGGCCCAGATCGCCCTGGCACGCTTGAAAATACACTTGCTTCAAAACTTCGACCGAGCCGACCGGCTGGCCCTTCTGGGACACACCCTGATGCCGGCGAAGGAGCGAGAAGAGCGACTGTCTGCGGCCTTGCGACTCCTCGCGCTGGCGGACGACGCGATCGGGCCGCCGCGCGTTTGGGCCAAAGAAGGCCCCGATCACGCCGGCCGCTACGAGCGCGTCTTCGCCCAGTTGCGGAAGGAATTGGGACCGCACGCGCTGGCGGTGCAACTACTGTTATCCTTGCGCGATCCGGCCGAGCAAGCACGGCGGGTGGACCCGGAGACCGCCCTGGGGCCAGCGCTGGACGACGCCTTCGAGCGGGCGATGGATTTGTCGATCCTCGTCCATCTCTTCGGCGAAGGAGCCACGGGCAACCGCGTCGAGCCGTTCGCCCGTCACTTCGCACGGCGAACGCGCCACGTCCTCGCGACCTTTCCCGCCGCCGACAATCCCTACCTCTGGCAAGTCCTCGCCGGCCGTTATCCCGCGGGCACGGAGGCGCCGTGGTTGGCCGAGCCGACGCCGCATCGAGTGCCGGAGATCACCTGGAACACCACTACCATGTCCGAGGCGCTGGGCCGAGCGCCCGGCGAATATGACTTCGTCCACCTGTCCAACATCCTCGACTGGCTCAGTCCCGAAGAGGGACGGGCCGCCCTCGACCTCACTCACGCGGCCCTGCGTCTGGGCGGCTGGGTGCTCGTTCGGCAGCTCAACTCGACGCTCGACATCCGCGGTCTGGGCCAGGGATTCTCCTGGCAGGCCGAGGATGCGCAACAACTTCACGGCCGCGACCGCAGCTTCTTCTACCGCGCCCTGCATCTGGGGAGGAAGCGATGATCGTGCATCGACTGTGCGGCCCCCCGCCCGCCGAGATGGCGCGGGCGTTGAGCGCGTTCGAGACGCAGTTCACGTACCCGCTCGGCCCCGGCCGTTCCTTTCGGATCGACCACGGCGATGATTACCCGCGCTTCTTCCGTGCTATCGGCGAGGCCGCCTGCTTTGTCGCTGAACGGGACGGCCGCGTCCTGGGAACCCTGGGGGCGTCCGTTCAGAGACTGACTTTGCCGGACGGGAGCGAGCGTTCGGTGATCTACCTTGGTGATCTCAAGGTCGCTCCCTCGGGCGCGGCGGCATGGCGTTGCCGCGACTGGTGGGCGCCGCCCAAACCTGGGCCGACGGGCGGGCGGAAGCCGCGTTTGCCGTGGTCATGGACGGGACGCGAGCCACGCCGGAGCAGTACACCGGCCGCCTGGGTATTCCACCTTTTGGCGAGTTGGGGAAGGTCATGGTCCTCCGTCTATCCACCCCAACCGATGACGCCGGCGCCGACGACGGTTTCACGGCCAAGCCAGCGGAGGGATGCTATCCGCGTCTCAGTGCGGGCCGTTATGCTTGTCCGGGCGGCAACCCAGCCGAGCGCTCCGAGACGGCTCCGGTTTGGCTGATGCACCCGGATGGTTCATCCTGCGGATTGCTGGAGGACACGCGCAGGGCCAAGCGACTGATCGCCGACGACGGCACGGAAATGAAAAGTCTCCACCTCTCCCGATTCGCCTTCCAAAATCCGCGTGCCGGTGCGAAACTTCTCCGCGTGGCGCTCCGTCGCGCCGCGCAGCTCAAGTCCCCGGCCCTGTTCGTCGCCGTTGCGACTCCAGAGTTAGAGGAGTTTCGCGTGGCCCTCGCGGGGATTGAGACCGTTGTCGCTCCCGCCACGGTATTCGGCACCGGCCTGGAACCGTTTCCGTTTTGGAACATCAACACCTCGGAGATTTAGCCCATGAACCCGGATAGCCGCGCCCTGCGCGTCACCGCCTGTGCCGACGCCGCACTCAAGAAAATAAACATCCTGCACAATCCCTACCTGGATGCCTTGCGCGATGGGTCGATGGGGCTGGAGTGCTTTCGACGAACGCAGGAGCAGTTCTTCTTCGCCGTCACCTTCTTCCCGCGGCCAATGGCAGCGCTGGTCGGACGCATCCCTGACCCGCGCCTCCGCCTGGACATCCTGCACAACCTGGTCGAAGAACACGGCGAGTTCCAGGAGCAAAAGTTTCATCACACCACCTTCCAGCAATTTCTGCGCAGCATCGGTGGTCAGCCGGAGCAACTGGTCGGTAAGCCTCTCTGGCCGGCCGTCCGCGCCTTTAACAGTGTCTTGACCGCCTCGTGTGTCCTGGACGAGATGGAAGTGGGCGTCGGCTGCATGGGCATCATCGAGTACGCTTTCGCCGGCATTTCCGCCGCTATCGGCAGCGCGGTTGTCCGCCGCGGCTGGGTAGCCGAGGACGCCCTCGTTCATTACAAGCTCCACGCCGAAATCGACGAGCGCCATGCCGAGGAGTTCTTCGCCGTCATCGAACCGCACTGGGACGAGCCGCGCCGCCGCTACTTTATCGAGCAGGGTTTGGAACTGGGCGCCTACATCTTCGACCGTCTCTACCGCGACCTGTACGCGGCTGGCCGGGAGGCGGCGCCTGCCCCCATCGGCAACTGAAAGGAGCATGGCATGGAAGCGATGCGAAACAACACGACCTGGCTCGACGCACTGGAGCGCGACGGGTACACCGTCTTGCCCAACGTGTTCACGGAACAAGAGGTCGCGCACATGGTACGTTCTCTGGAACGCATCTTCGGCGAACGCATCGGCGAGGAGGCGTCCATTCGCGGCGATGAAGGGGCGATTTACGCCGCCCGCAATGTCCTGACACTCTGGCCGGAGGCAGCCGATGTATGGCGCGTGCCAGCGCTGACGAATGCCCTCGCCGCGATCCTGGGGCCGAGTTTCGGTCTGGTGCGCATCCTCTTTTTCGACAAGCCGCCGCGACAACCTGGGCCTTGCCCTGGCACAAGGATCTGACCATCGCCGTGCGCGACAATCGGCTTCCTAGCTCGCACTTCGCCAAGCCGACGCGCAAGGCCGGCGTCCCGCACGTCGAAGCGCCGCGGGCCGTCCTCGAATCCATGCTGACGGTGCGGATTCATCTCGATGACGCGACGATGGAGAATGGCCCCTTGAAGGTCGTGCCCGGCTCGCACCGCACCGGCAAGGCGCTGGCGCTCGACCTCGCCCCGTCGGCCTGCGTCCTGGCCCAGCGCGGCGACGTGCTGCTGATGCGTCCCTTACTGGCCCATTGCAGCGGCAAATCGCATCCCGATACCGAACGCCACCGCCGCATTCTGCACCTGGAGTTCGCTGTCTCTCCCGAACTTCCCGACGGCTACGCCTGGCACGATTTCATTCCCGGCGAGCCGAGGAGCCTTGGCGCGGGGTTCCTAAAATAGCGTTATTGCTTTACTCGTGATCCTCCGCGGCGAAGAAGATGCGCATGGCCATCGAGGACGCCTTTCTTCACGACATCCTGGCCCGCCCCGATGACGATGCGCCGCGCCTGATCTACGCCGACTGGCTCGAAGAGCACAACAACCCGCGCGGCGAATTCATCCGCGTTCAGTGCGCCCTCGCCCAGCTTGCTCCCGAAGATCCGCGCCGCTGGCCGCTTGAACAGCGCGAGCGCGAACTGCTCGTGGAACACGAGCCGAAATGGCTGCCGGGCTGGAACCTTACCGGGGAGTGGCAATTCCGCCGAGGCTTCGTTGATGAGATTACCGTTACTTCCGAGGAATATCTCCGCTCGGCGAGCCAGTGCTTTGAGCAAGCGCCGATCCGGCACCTTCGCCTGCGGGGAGTCTACTCGACTGCTGTCCGGTCAGGCGAAGACCCAATCGGACAGGTTGCCCGCTCGCCTTACCTTTCGCGCCTGAGCAGACTCAGTCTGTTGGGTCCTCTGGATCCGCTGGTTTTTCTCGATTTCGCTTTCGCACCGGATCTCCAGCAGCTGACCGAGCTTCGGTTATCCGGATTTAACCTCGAAGAGGACGACCTGATTGTCTGGAGAAATACCCTCGATCGGCCGCGTTTGCGCCGCCTCGATTTGTCCCGAAGCCAACTGTCGCCGATCGCCTTCCGCATGCTAACCGAGACTCCCCTTTTTACCGATTTGGTTTCGCTGAGCCTCGCTCATACCGACTTGACGCTGAACAACTTGGGCATTCTGGCTCACTCCCCCGTCTTTCCCCATCTAACGGAGCTGAATCTGAACGGCAATCGGCTGACTCTCGATGCCATTCGAGAGCTGCCGGAAGGCGCTCTTCTTGAGCAGTTGGAGACACTGTATCTGGACGCCAATTTGCTCGGCGACGTGGGGGTGCCGACCTGATGCGAACGTGGCCCGTCCTGCCGCGGCTGTCGCGTCTGAGCTTGGTGCAGAATCAACTATTCACGGCGGGCATCGCGGCCCTGTCGCAAGCGCGGGCCCTGTCGCGGCTAATCTCGCTCGATCTGTTCAACAACATTAGCTGCAATGAAGGGGCGAAGGCTCTGGCCTCCGCTCATTGGGAGCGACTGCAAGCGCTCAATTTGCGTTTCAACGGTGTCGGCGATGACGGCGTGCGAGCGCTCGCCGAGAGCGACAACATGCCCGAGTTGAGCTGGCTCAATCTTTCCACCAACGGCATCACCGACGAAGGGGCGAATGTCCTGATGGAATCGCCGTACTTACACCGCCTGGCGCGCCTCGACTTGCTGCGGAACGACATCGGGTCGGCAGTCCAACAGAAATTGCGCGAGCGCTTCGGGCCTTTCGTCTTCGTTTAGCGACGCTTCGCAGAAGCGTGCTTTTACGCTTCTGCGAAGCGTCGCTAAACACATTATCAGAGTTGCACGTCCTTGAGGCGCTCCAGCGCCTCGGCATGGACGTGGCCGTTGCTGCCGAGCAGGCCGAAGCGCTGCCACGCCTCCGGCAGACCGTACTGCAACGTCTCACCGTGCAGTCCTGTCGTCGTACCGCCGGCCTCCGAGACGAGGATGTGACCGGCCGCGATGTCCCAGTCGTGAAACTGCGTGTAATCGTTGACGTATAGATCGACCTCGCCGCGCGCCACGAGGGCCAGCTTGATCCCCGCCGAATACGTCTCGACGACGCGGGCCGGACGAACCGCCTGGGCCATGCGCGACGGCACGTTCGGGTTGCGCGAATGACTCTGCACCATGACGGCCGATCCCAGATCGGTCGTGGCCGACACCCGGCAAGCGATCGGCTCCCCGCCGCAGTCTCGCCGCCAGCAGCCCTGGCCGTGCGCCGCATACGTGCAGCGCTCCTTGGCCGGCTCCAGGACGACGCCGACCGCGATCCGGCCGTTCTCCACGAACGCCACCATGACCGAAAACTCGCCGTTTTTGCGGGCGAAACCGCGTGTGCCGTCGATCGGATCGACCACCCACAAGCGCGGCCCGACCGTCGGGACGCCGGCCGCGGCCGCCGTCTGTTCCTCGGCGCACAGGGCATCGCCGGGGAAGAGCTTTTTGAGATGATTCAAGATCGTTTCCTGGGCCTGCCGATCGGCTTCCGTGCTGATGTCGATGGGCGCGTCGGGGATGGCCTTGAATTTCGTGTACGCGTCGAGAATGACATGCCCCGCCCGCCCGGCGGCATCCAGGGCGGCTTCCAACTCGCGTTCGTGAGCCATGATTATCCTTCAAATCCAGGATGTTATCACACTTGCTCTGCCATCTCGTTGAATTCCAGGTAATGGAGGTGGCGATACAGCGGGTTCTGGGAGAGCAGCTCCTTGTGGACGCCGGTGGCGACGACCCGGCCCTTGTGGAGCAAGTATAGCGTATCGCAGGAACGGATGGTCGAGATGCGGTGCGGCAGGAAAATCGTGGTGCGGCCGGGAAGCACGCGCGCCCAGGTGTCGTCGAGCAGCGCCTTGGTGTCCTCGTCGAGCGTGGCGTCCGGCTCCTCGATGATGAGCAGGGCGGGATCGCGCAGGACCGCCCGCGCCAGGGCGATGCGGAACTGCTCGCTGACGGAGAGCGGATGACCCAATTCGCCGATGGGCGTCTCGTAGCCCTGCGGCAGTTTTTGAATGAAGTGATGGGCGTGGGCGACCTTGGCCGCCTCGATGATCTGGCCCAGCGTGTAGGCGTTGTCGCCGCAGCCGATGTTGTTGGCCACGCTGTCGTGAAAGACCAGATTGTGCATCAGCACCGTGCCCGTCTGGCGCGCAGCGAATCGAGCGTGACCCAGCGCAGGTTGTGCTGGTCGATGCGAATTTCGCCGGTAGTCGGGTCGAGCAGGCGCGGGATCAAGTAGACCAGCGCGTGTTTCTCCAGGTCGTCCGCACCGATCAGGCCGACGCGCTTGCCGGCCGGGATGGTTAGCGTCACGTCTTCCAGAAGCATCCGGCCGCTGCCCGGCTCGCGCAGGCTGACGCCATCGAACTCGATTTGACGGCCCAAAGGAGGTAGGAACTCGGCCCCAACGACCTGTCCCACTTCGCCGCGTCGCTCCAGGAACTTGAAGACGTTGACGGCCGCCTCCCGGCCACGGCGAATGATCCGCCGCGCTTCCAGCCAACTCTCCAGCGGTCGATACAGACTCACCAGGGCCGTGGACAGCGCGACCGTACCGGCCACGCTCAACTGGCCTTGCAGGATGAGGATGCCGGCCACAAACAGCAGGACGAGCGCGCACAAGAGGCCGAGGAAAATCAACAGGGGTTGGTAGATGGCCTCACCGCGGTAGCGGAGTAGCTGGACCTTGGCGTGACGCGACAGCTGCCGTTCGACGCGGTTTTGGTTGAACGGCTCCATGAGATAGCATTTGACCAGGCGCATGAGCATGAGGCTCTCGCGCATGACGGTCAGGTACTCGGACGCCTGGTTGGTGGCCAAGCGTCCTTGACGGCGGAAATAGGCCGCCGCCTGCCCGCCGAGCAGCCAAACGAGAATGGCGAACATCAAACACGCCAGCGCCAGCCAGAAATTCACGAACAGGGCGAAGGCCAAAAGCAAGACGACCTTGATCGGCGCGCGATAGAAGGCGGTCAGGTGCGTGACCAGGGCGTCGTGGACGGCCTCGATGTGGCGGGCGAAGATGCTGACCGCTTCGGTCGGCCCCAGCGCCCGAAAGGCCAGGGTGCCCAGGCGGAAGGTGTGATGATACACCGCCCGGCGCAGTGCGTGGACGCCTCAATGGCGGCGCGGGCGGCCATCTCACGCATGAGCAGCGTCAACACCGATCCCAGGATACCCAGGATGATGCCGATCAGAAGCAGGCCGATCAGGTAGGGGGGGACGGCGCGGCCGACGCTGTTGGCGTTGCGCATCCACGGGTTCCAGCGGGCGACCCAGGAGACCACCGGCGTCATGAGGCGTCGGTCGGCATGTTCGCGGACGATCAGGCTGGCGATGCCGAGGTCGGCGTTGTAATCGACCGGCTCCGCCGCCCCTTCCTCGGGCAAAGCTTCCGGGAGCCGAGCTTTCAGGATACGGCGAACCTGGGCGCGCCAGAGCGCCCGGATTTCGTCGCGCGGCACCGAGGAACTCGCGGTCAGCGCGGCCAACTTCGAGACCTGATCTTCCGGGAGGGTCGTCTCGCGCAGGTACTCCGAGCGCTCCGCCGGGTCCAGTCCGTTCCATTCGTAGAAGAAGTTGTTCTGCTGTAACGGCGTCAGGCTGTGATAGGTCGGCAACCGCCCGCGCGAGACCATCAGGTCGGTGAACAGCCACAGCACGACGAGGAGGGCCACGTAGACCACCCCGGTACCCAGTGCCGCCGCGTGCGCGGACCACTTGGCGGCCGGCTTGTAATTCAGGTAGGCACACGCCTTGGCGAAGGCGGCTCGTTCGGCTTCGCGGTCCATAGGTGTCGATCCGTAGGTCCGTGGTCCGAGGCTGCGTTCCTCGGAAGAGGGGTTCCGGACGCTCAAGCTGATTCTAACAAAAACCGCCCGCTTTGCACGACATTCTCATGGCGGATTGCGGATTGCGGATTGCGGATTACCGATACAATCCGCAATCCGCGCTCGAATCAGGCCAGATCGCGATCCTCGAACAGGATCAGACCAAATAGCAGCACGATCGAGGTGTAGAGCAGGCCGTAGAGCGACACGGAGCCAAGGAACCGGGTGAAGGCGCCGGCGGCGAGCGGCGTCTCGTTGAGCAGCGACGGATCGAGGCGGAACAGGTCGAGGTCGGGCAAGAGCGTGTCGAGCAGCTGGGCCATGAAGGCGAGGATTTGTGAGACCGTGCCGGGGTCGCTGGCCTGGGCCTGGTAGCCGATGGCCACCAGGACGGGCGTCAGGTGGGCGAGGAAGAAGAGCACGACCACGACGACGAGGTTGACGACCATCGGCACGCGGGTGGCCAGGGTTACGGCGATGGAGATGAGGACCATGACTTGGGCGAAGCCCAGCACCAACCCCGGCCAGGTGTCGAGCGTCAAGTGGGTCCACAGGCCGACGCCGCGCAGGAAATCCGTGGCCACGCCGGGCAGCGACCAGTGCTGGAGCGTTTGCACGAGCCAAACGGGGGTGGCTTCCGGGTCCATCTTGTCCCACCAGTGCTTGAAGCGGACGACGCCCTCAAAATAAGTTCCCAGAAGCGCGAACAGCACACCGCCCGCCAGGGTGATGCCGATGAATTTGCCGATGAGGAATTGCCGGCGCGAGACCGGCTTGCTCATCAGGGTGACGGCCGTTCGACCTTCGATCTCCTCGCTGATGGACATGCTCGCCGCCAGCGCCCCGAAGACGGCGGCGACCAACATGATGGTGTCGTAGCCGAGATCCTTGACCACCAGGTGATCTTCGCCGAACGTGAAGTATGGAATGAGCGGCGAGATGCTCATGGCCAGGAAAGCCACACCGAAAAGCAGCCAGAACATCGGTTGGCGCAGCCCCTCGCGGAACGCCGCCAGCGCGATGGCGCCGCCCTTGGGCCAAACCAGCAAGAGCAGGGCGAACGCGCCGATAAAGAGGTCCAGGAGCAGCTGCATCTGCAAGGCGGCGGTGTAGATTTGCCCCCAAACTTCCAGGGAGTGACTCTCGCGCACAAAGTACGGGAACAAGACAGGACCAAGCAGAAGAACGGCCAGCACGACCCCGTAAGCCGGCATCACATCAGCGGAGAACGGCCGGCGCTTCCAGGAAGCCAGGGTATCCCGGCTAAAGAAGCTCACCAGCACCCAGGGCAGGGCGGCCAGAATCTGGAGCAAAACCAGGAACACGCCGACGAAGTAGGTAGTCGCGGAGAACGTCATGGATCGCCCTTGAAGGAACCGAGTTTCGCCCTGTCTCAATGACGAATCTGGAAGCCGGTATGCCCCAACGGGGCGGCATCCTCGACCGTCGTATCTGTGATGTAGCCCGCCATGCGTCGCGCCACAGCGGCGAGAAACGCCTCGACGGGGTCCGCCTCGCCCTCGGCCAGCAATTCCACCTCACCGGTGGGTAGATTGCGTACGTAGCCGGCCACGGGACTGCCCGCCGCCAGTCCTTTGGTCGTGTAGCGAAAGCCCACGCCCTGGACGCGGCCGGAGTAAACCACGCGCTTGCACACGACGGCCATACGAAAACCGAAGGATGAAGGAGGAAGGAGGAAGGATGAACGAAAACAGATTACGGATTCATCCTTCCTCCTTCATCCTTTCTGTTACGCTCGTCTTACGCCGATGGTTCGCTGCGATAATTGGGCGGCGTGCCCCAGCGCAGCTTGTCCCGTAGCGTTTGATAGTAGCTGCGCCCCGGCACTTTGACCAGACGGAAGAGCACCGGGGCCTTGCGAACCGTCACCCGATGCTCCGCCGTGAGCCGGCCCTGCTCCTGGCCGTCGATCACCAGGACCAGGCTGCCGTTGGGAGAAAGACGCCGTACCGCGACGGTATAGACCTTGTCGGCGCTATCGACCACGGGACGGTTGGTCAGGGTGTGCGGGCAGATCGGCGTGATGACGAAGGCGGACAACTCCTGCCCGAGAATGGGGCCGCCCGCCGACAGGCTGTGTGCGGTCGAGCCGATCGGTGTGCTGATGATGAGACCGTCGCCGGTGTAGCCGGACACGCCCTCGCCGTCGAGGATGAGGTCCAGCCCGATCATGTGAAAGGGCGGGCCGGATTGCAGGGCGATCTCGTTGAGGCCGAGGATGGTCCTTTGCTCGCCCGGCCCTTCGATCAGGCACTCAAACATGAGGTGCTCGGTAACTCGGTACTCGCCGCGTAGCACTTGCGGAAGGGCACAACAAAAATCGTCCGGCGTGAGGTCGGCGAGGAAGCCGAGCCGGCCGAGGTTGACGCCAAGGACCGGCGTCTGTCGATAGCCCATCTGCCGGGCCGCCCGCAAGATGGCGCCGTCGCCGCCCAGCACCAGGGCGAGGTCGGCCGCGCAGGTCGAGAGGTCTTTTTCCTGGTGTAAATCGACCAGGACAATATCGCAATGTTCGCGGAGGATGGGCAGCAGGCGGTCGGCTTCTTCGCGCACACCCGGACGATCGGCGTAGCCCAGGACGAGGATTCGCATGAGAACCATCCATTGCAAATTGAAAATTGCAAATTGATAATTGCAAATTGTCCGAGACCACTCTGGCCGGGTGGATACTCCGATGCTTGGCATCGGGCAAGCGCGGTTTTCATTTTTCAATTTGCAATTTTCAATTTGCAATTTTGCACGAGCGGTCTCGGCTTTTCGCCCCCACCGCCCGCCGTACCGTCGCGCCGATGCCTGCCGCATCGAGACCGAGATCCGCCAGCAACTCGCCGCGCTCGCCATGCTCGATGAAGCGATCCGGCAACCCTAGGCGGATGACGTGGCTCGTATCGAGTCCGGCGCTGTTGGCCGCCTCCAGGAGCGCGCTGCCGAAGCCGCCTTCGAGTGTGCCTTCCTCGACGGTGACGATCAGTGGCAACTCCTCGACGGCCCGCAAGAGCGTCGCCCGGTCGAGCGGCTTGACGAAGCGCGCGTTGATCACGCCGACGTTGATTCCCTCTTCTCGCAGCGCCGCGGCGGCCTTGACGCAGGCCGAGAACAGCGTGCCGTAGGCGATCAGGACGCCATCCTCGCCCCATTCGTAAACCTCCGCCTGCCCCAGTTCCACCGGGGCCAACGGCCGATCGACGCGCTCGAGGTTGGCCTTGGGATAGCGCAACGACGCCGGGCCGGAATGCGACAGGGCGAAGCGCAGCATGGGGGCCACATCGAGTTCGTCGCCAGGGGCCATGACCACAAAGTTCGGGAACAACCGCAAATACGGCGTGTCGAAAACGCCGTGGTGCGTCGGGCCGTCCGGCCCGGTCAGGCCGGAGCGGTCGAGGGTGAAGGCGACCGGCAGGTTTTGCAGGGCCACTTCCTGGAAAATCTGGTCAAAGGATCGCTGCAAGAAGGTGGAGTAAATGTCCACGATGGGCCGCATGCCGGACTTGGCGAGACCGGCCGCGAAGGCGACGGCGTGCGATTCGCAAATGCCGGTGTCGAAGAAGCGCGTCGGGAAGTCGGCCCGCACCTTCTCCAGCTTGTTGCCCTGGCACATGGCGGCCGTGATTACCGCGACGTGCGGATTGTCCTGCAAGGCCTTGTAGATGGTGGAGCTTACCGCGTCGGTGTAGGCGCGCGAGCCGCCGCGCTTGAGCGACAGGATGGTCCGCTCCGGCCCGATCTTCTCGAAGACCGGCGGCGTGTGATACGTCACGGGGTCGGCACTGGCCTGCGGCACGCCGTGGCCCTTGGTCGTCAGAACGTGCAGCAGCACCGGCCCTTGCTGGTCCTTGACATCGCGCAGCCAGCGGCGCAGACCCGGCAGGTCGTGGCCGTCAATCGGGCCGAAGTAGCGGAAACCCAACTCCTCGAACAACATGCCGCCGGTCAGGAACGCTTTCAGCCCATCCTTGATCTGCTCGATCGCCTGGGTAGCGACGCCGCCCACGAGCGGGACGTGCTTGAGCAGGTCGCGGATGTGTCGCTTGGAACCCTGATAGAAGTTCGTCAGCCGGGCCTGATCGAGACAATGGGCCAGCGCGCCGATGCGCGGGCAGATGGACATCTCGTTGTCGTTGAGGATGACCAGCAGGTTCTTGCGCAGTCCGCCGGCGTTGTTGAGCGCCTCGAAGACGATGCCCGACGGCAGCGCCCCGTCGCCGATGACGGCGACGCTGTGCCGGTTGTCCTGGCCGAGCAGGTCGTCGCCCACTTTCAGGCCCAGGGCGGCTTGACACGCTGCAACCGGCGTGGCCGGTCATGAACAGGTCGTAGAGGCTCTCGTGTGGATTGGGATAACCCATCAGTCCGCCGCGCGTGCGGATGGTGTCGAACTGTTTGTAACGTCCCGTGATGAGCTTGTGCGGATAAATCTGGTGTCCGGTGTCCCAGATGAGGCGGTCGCGGCTGAAGTCGAAGGTCAGGTGCAGGGCGAGGCACAGCTCGATGACGCCGAGGTTGCTGGCGAAGTGGGCCGGCCGTATGCTCAGGACGCGCACCAGTTCGTCGCGCATCTCCTGGGCCAGTTCTTGTAGCTGCGCCTCGGTCAGCTTGTGCAGGTCGGCGGGCGAATTGATTTGCGACAGCAGAGCGGTCATGGCATTGGCCCTTAATCCATTTGAAGTCCGTAGTCCGTGGTCCGTAGTCCGTAGCAAAAAACCGTCTTGGCTACGGACTACGGGCTACTGGCCACGGACTAATGTTGATCGGCATCCCTCACCGATCGCGATCCAGGACAAACGAGACCAGCGCCGCCAATCGCCCGGCGGCCGGTCCTAGTGGTTGTACGAACGAGCACGCCTCCCGGCCGAGTCGTTCGGCACGGCGCCGGCTCTCGTGGACGCCGAGGAAGCCGGGGTATGTCAGTTTTCCCCGACCCGCGTCCTTGCCGACACGCTTGCCGGTCTGCTCCGCATCTCCTTCCACGTCGAGCAAATCGTCGATGATCTGGAAGGCCAGGCCAAGACATCGGCCGTAGCCGTCCAGTCGTTCCAACAGTTCCGGCGGAGGTCCATCCCGGTGTGCGTAAGCGGCCAGCGCACCCAGTCGCAGACTGGCCCGGATGAGGGCGCCGGTCTTGCGCAGGTGCAAATCCTCCAGCGCCTCGAGGTTGCCTTCGCCGCGCTGTTCCCAGGCCAGGTCATCGACCTGTCCGCCGACCATGCCGGCCGCCCCCGCCGCCCGCGCCAGCTCCCGACAACAAGACGACGCAGTCAGGGCGGGATAACCCTCGGCCAGCACCTGAAACGCCATCGTCAGAAGCGCGTCGCCGGCCAGGATAGCCAGAGCCTCGCCGAATTTCTTGTGGCAGGTCGGCTGCCCGCGGCGCAGGTCGTCGTCATCCATGGCCGGCAGGTCGTCGTGGATGAGCGAGTAAGCGTGGATCATCTCGACCGCACACGCCGCCGGCCAGGTGTTGCTCTCCGGGCCGCCACACGCTTCCGCCGCCATCACCACGAGGATCGGCCTCAGCCGTTTGCCGGGCGCCAGCAGGCTGTAGCGCATCGCTTCGGCCAAGGGCGCGGGCAATCCCGGTTGCGGACGCAGGGCAGCCGATAGGTGCTTTTCCACCTCGGCACGCTTCTCGCGCAGGTACTCGTCCAGTCGTTCCAACGGTCAGCCTGTACCCACCAAAACGGATCGGGCCGATCCTGGCCTGTTCTCCATAAATAGAAACCGTGCGGGGATGATACCAATAACCGCGCGTTTCAGGCAATGTCTACAGGGCCGGCAAGGAGAGCAATCTCGCCCGGATGGTTCACTTTTCAAAAATCAGCATCAGGTAGGCGAGAAACAGGAGCAGATGGACCGCCCCAAGCAGGACGTTCGTGCGGTCGTTGGCGAACGTCAACATGCTGACCGCCAGCGTCAACAGCAACAGCGTCATGTCCACCGCATCGACGCCCAGGACGATGGTCTGGCTGGTGAGAAATCCGATGGTCAGCACGGCGGGGATGGTCAGGCTGATGGTCGCCAGCACCGAGCCGAGCAGGATGTTGACCGAGCGTTGGAGTTGGTTCGCCAGCGCGGCCCGGATCGCGCCGAGCGATTCCGGCGACAGGATCAGCACCGCCACGACGAATCCGCCCAGCGCCGGCGGCGCGTGCAGCACCTCAATGCCGTGGTTGATTGGCACGGCCTCTTGCTTGGACAGGACGACCAGGGGCAACAGATACGCCACGAGGAAAGTGGAATGATAGGCCACGGATCGGCCGCCGTGTTCGTGATGTCCCTCTGCCCCGGCGGATTCGGGGGCCACGAAGTAATCGCGGTGCCGCACGTTCTGGATGGTCAGAAACACGCCGTATAGCCCCACCGACATGACGATGAGAAAGACGGCCAACGGTGTCGAGAACGTCGGGCCGGGCGAGGAGGCCGTAAAGTTCGGCAGCACCAAACCCAGCACGGCCAAAGGCACGATCACGGCGAGGAAGGCGTTGGCGCCCAGCAGGTTGTAGGTCTGTTCGTGGTAGCGCAATCCGCCCAGCAGCAGCGACAGGCCGATCATGCCGTTGAGGACGATCATCACCACCGCGAACATGGCGTCGCGGGCCAGCGTGGCGTGGCCGTGGCCAGCGTACATAACCGCCGAGATCATCATCACCTCGATGCCGGTGACGGCCAGCGTCAAAATGAGCGTGCCCAGCGGCTCGCCGAGTTTCGCGCCGAGAGCTTCCGCATGACGCACCACGGCAAACGCCGCCAGCAGGATGACCGCGAAGAGCCAGATCAGAAGGAAGGCGAACCAGAGTGGGTGCGAGAGATCTCGCAGCCAGACGGGGCCAAAGGCGAGGAATAACGCCGCCGTGAGGACGTTTGCCAGCAAGGGCCATTCACGCCCCAGAATGGATAGGATTTTTCGGAATCGACCTTCCGGGCGGTGCAGGGGAGCCGTTTGCTGTTCCTGGTGTTTCGTCATGCGTGGGCATCGAATTCGTTCCGAGTAGCCTGGAGAAGGACGACCGGAAGACTCACCAAGCGCAATATACCAAAAAGAACCGCCGCGGCAGGAGAGCGATAGCCCGACGGTCATTACGGCCGTTTCTTCGCCAGGGCCGTCGCCTCGTGCTTGAACGGCTGCAAGATGGGCTTCTGCTCCTCATCCACGCCCGTCAGAAGCAGAATACGCTGTTCCGCTTGCTGCAACTGCTGGTAACACGATTTGATGAGCCCGACACCCTGCTCGTAACGGGCCAAGGCGTCTTCCAAGCCCAATTGTCCGTCCTCCAGTTCGCGCACCATGCGCTCCAACTCCAGAAGCGATTCCTCAAATGTCCGCTTGCCGGCCCGTGCGTCACTTACCATCGGATTCACCTCCTCTCGCTTCTTCGACCCGACTGAGGATCTGCCCTTGTTGAAGTCGCGTCACGATGCGCTCGCCGACCTCGATTTGCCCGGCGCTGCGCAGCACAGTCGCATCGGCTTCCTTGCTCGTCAGGCTGTAGCCGCGGGACAGCACGTTGAGCGGGCTGAGTCCTTCCAGCCGTGCCGCCTGGCCTTTCAGTTGCTCGCGGGCCTGTTCGATGCGCCTCTGCACGGCCCGCCGCAAGCGCTCGTTCCAGAGCGTGAGTTGTCGTTCTTCCTGCCGAATGCGTTCGAGAGGCCGGCGCAAACACGGACGCCGGGCCAATTCGGTCAGGCGCGAGCGCGACTCCTGCAAGCGTCGCCGCAGGTCGGTGCGAAAGCGCGATTCGAGTCCGTTCAGCCAGTCGAGCACGGCGGCGCGATCGGGCACGACTTTCTCGGCCGCCTCGCTCGGCGTCAGCGCCCGCAGGTCGGCCACCATGTCGGCGATGGTCAAATCGTCCTCGTGGCCGATGCCGGTGACGACCGGGATGGCCGACTGATAGATCGCCTCGGCGACGCACTCCTCGTTGAACGTCCACAGGTCTTCGAGGCTGCCGCCGCCGCGGCCGACGACGAGGGCGTCGATGACCGTGCCGCTTTCCGCCAAGCGATTAAGTGAGCCGATCGCCTCGGCGACCTCGGCGGCCGCGCCTTCGCCCTGGACGTGGACCGGACAGACCCACACCTCCGCCGCCGGCCAGCGCCGCGACAGGATTTCGAGCATGTCGCGCACCGCCGAGCCGCTCGGACTCGTCACCAGCACGATGCGGCGCAGGATGCGCGGCAGCTTCCGCTTGCGCTTGGGATCGAAATAGCCCTTCAGCGACAGCGTTTCCTTGAGTTGCCGAAACGCCAACTCCAGCGGGCCGATGCCTTTAGGCTGGACCTCCTCGATGAGCAGTTGGTATTCGCCGCGCGGCATGTACAAGGTCAGTCGGCCGCGGGCGATGACGCGCATGCCATCGCGCAGGTCGAACTTCATCCGCAAGGCGATGGCGCGATAAAGGACCGCCTTCAAGGGCGATTCGTCGTCCTTGAGGGTCAGGTATTGATGCCCGTACGAACTCGGCCTCGACAAGTTCGAGACCTCGCCCTCGACCCAGACGTTGGCGTGTGTCTCCTCGATCATCCCCTTGAGGGCGCGCGTCAACTCGCCGATGGTGAGGACCTTGACGCCAGGGGGTGGGAAGGAAGCCGGCATGGGACACATCCGTGCTGGACCCAGAAGACACAACCCACGAGGGTACAACAGTTCAGTTATAGTTTCAAGCGATTCCGGACAACTTTCGGGTGCAAAAGAGGCCGACACGTCCTCAGAACCGGCAGGGCCGGACTAGAAACCACCGTTTGGTGACGGTGGACGGCATGGCCAGTTCCGTAGGGTGGGCCGAGGAACGAGGCCCACCAGAGGGGCGTGGTGGGCCTCGTACCTCGGCCCACCCTACGAGGACCGCCGCAACCACCGTTTGGTGACGGTGGACGGCGGCGCGATTTGACGCGAGTTGTCGCCGGATGGCACCGCCTGGCATCAACTCCCCGTTGTCGCCGTCCGTGGTGGTGTTTGGAGGGCGTTTGGCGCTTTGCTGAACCCGTTCCGATCGCGGAAATTGCGGGAACTTTATCGCCTGCATGGAACGCGCAGCTGGATAATCCATCTCGACCTCCTCCTCCGACCCCGGCTGACTGTCGCACCCTCTCCGGGCGGGATTACAATTGGTCTTGAGACCCATCTCCGGCCCCTCGAGCGAGGATGCTGCCTTGCGAAGTTCCCTGCCGCGACTGGTCCTTCTGACCCTCCTCGCGGCCGGCTGCGCCACGAATCGGTCGATGCCCACCAGCTGCGGCTGCCTCACTCCCAACGCCGATGTCGTCTTCGTCGCCGACGGGTCCGGCGATTATCGCACCACGTCCTCCGCCCTGTGCGACGCCGTGCGCGACACCGGCGCGCCCTTGCGGGTCGAGACGTTTGTATGGTCGCACGGCTACCGCCGCCTGGTGGTCGATCACGTCGATCATTGCAATCACATCGAAGAAGGTCGTCGCCTCGCCGCCCTCGTGGTATTCGATGCGCCAGGCGTGCCCGGACCGCGCCGTCTCGCTGGTCGGCCACAGCAGCGGTTGCGCCGTCATCCTCGCCGCCGCCGAGGCGTCCCCGCCCAACACGATCGACCGTATCGTGTTACTGGCCCCGGCCATCTCGAATGATTACGATCTGCGCCCCGCCTTGCGTGCGAGCCGGCAGGGCATCGAAGTGTTCACCAGTCATCGGGACATCGGGGCGTTGTGCATCGGCACGGGGATCATTGGCACGGCGGATCGCCGCTGGTCGGCCGCCGCGGGCCGGGTCGGTTTCACGCCGGTTTTGAAGTGTCCGGGCGACGAGCTGCTGTACGCCAGGCTGCGCAACCACCCGTGGGATCCGGTCGTCGCCTGGTCCGGCAATCGCGGCAGCCATTACGGGACGCTTCAGCCGGGATTCGCACGCGCTTATCTGATCCCCTTGCTCGTGCGACGAACCTCGCCTTGATTCATGGGCATCGGGTTAGCGACGCTTCGCAGAAGCGTTCTTCCACACGCTTCTGCGAAGCATCGCTAAACGGGCAAACTCAGTGCGCGGGAGGGTGAGCCAACAATGTCCGTGCTCCGTGCGCCAGTAGAGTCTTCGCGAGTTGCTGGCCGACGGCTTCCGCCTCGGTCGCCGTACCGCACGTCTCGGCCGCGACGCGCTGCGTCCCGTTCGACGTCAGCACCGCACCGCGCAGCGTCAGGCACTCGCCTTCCACGCGCGCGCTCGCCCCGATCGGCACCAGACAGCCGCCGCCCAAACCACGCAACAGCGCTCGCTCCGCCAGCACCGCCTGTCGCGTCGGCCCGTGATTCAGCGGTTCGAGCAAGCCGAGCGTGACCGTATCGTCCGCACGGCACTCCAATCCCAGCGCCCCCTGTCCCACGGCCGGCAGCATCCATTCCGTGTCGAGAATTTCCGTGATGGCTGATCTGAGGCCGAGTCGCTCTAACCCCGCCTCGGCCAAAATGATCGCGTCGAGATTTTGCTCGTCCAGCTTGCGCAGCCGCGTCTCGACGTTGCCGCGCAGGTTGACCATCCGCAAGTCCGGCCGGCGATGGAGCGCCTGCGAACGGCGGCGCAGACTGCTCGTGCCCACAACGGCGCCACGCGGCAACTCATCGAAATGTTTGTGTTTGTGGGACACGAACACATCGCCGGACGGGCCGCGCTCTGGCACGGCACCGAGCGTCAGGCCGGCGACGTGGGTGGTTGGCAAATCCTTCAAACTGTGAACGGCGACATCGACGGTGCCGGCCAGCAAGGCGCGCTGGATTTCCTTGGTGAACACGCCGTCGCCGCCGATTTGCGTCAGCGCCACGTCGCGGATGCGATCGCCGGCCGTCTCGATCTCGATTAACTCAACCGGACGCGAGCCGGCCAGCGGCGCAGAAGGCCGGCGACGTGGCGGGCTTGCCACAGGGCCAGCGGACTGCCGCGCGTGCCGATTCGCAGGGAGGAAGTCATGCTCGGGGTGCGCCCATTTGCTCCAGAGCGTGTCGCACGTTGGCCGCCGTCGTCGCCCGCTCCTCGCGGCCCGTTGCCATGCGCCGGTGCCAGGTCTCATCCTGCTGCGCCCGGTCGATACCCAGCCAGACCGCCCGCAGGTGGTCCGGGTCGTCAAGGTAGCGCGGGAAGATGTGCCAGTGCAAGTGCGGCACCTGGTTGCCCAAGAGTTCGTAATTGAGCTTATGAGGCCGATAGCTCGTCTGCACCGCCTGGGCCAAGAGGCACATCTCGTCCAGGTAGGCACGGCGTTCGTCCGGCGGCAGTTCGTTCAACTCGGCGGCGTGGCGGCGCGACACGAGGAGGCAATAACCCTGATAAAATTGCCACGCCCCCAGCAGGGCGACACTGTGGGGAAACTGCCAGACGACCTCGGATTCGCCGAATTCGTCCACTGTGCGCAGCTTCCAGCAAAACGGACAGTCGGTCTTCTTCAACGACGACTCCTTGTCAGGATGGGATCGGCGCGTCCTCAACTCGTTCATCGGCCGGAGGGCCTTCCGTGTCGGTCTTCTCGTTCCCGTTTCCTTCCGCCTCCACCGGCGTTTCCCGGAGCGGCATCAGTGCGGCACCCTGGGCCGGAGAAGGATACAACTTGTCGTAAATCCAGTGTCCCGCGGGGAAGCCGAACATCGCTCCCATAAGCGCCGGCCGCCGCCGGACCTGTACCTCCGTGGTTTCCTCAATAGGATCGTCCGCGCCGTCGGAGCGCATCTTGTAGCGGATGAGTCCCAGCACCAACCACAAACCGAGGCCGCCCCCGAGGACGCCGGCCAGGACGAACTCGCTGACGACGGAGGTGGATTGGCCGCGCGTCGCGGAAGCTCGCAGGATGCTTTGGACTTGGCGGACCACTTCGGACAGCGCCTCGTTGGGGCTGCTGTCGCGCGGAAGGCGGGCGATGGTTCGCCGCAGCGTCTCGGCGTCGTGCGGAGTAAACGCGGGATCATCGGCGGGCCGAACGACGACGTGGACGGCGCGGGGATCGTTGCAGATCACGACATAGATTCCATCCGCGCCGGAGGCGTCGGCGCGTTTCTCGGCCTGTTCCTGGAGGAGTTGATTGACCTCGCGCGTCCGCAGGAACCATTTCCAGTGCCATTTCGACGGCGATGCCGACTTGACCGTTTCCACGAACAGATAGCGATGATAGGTCTGCCGGATGTCGTCGATTTGCTGTTCGGCCCGCGCGATCGCATCGGCCCGAAACAGGCCGGCCTCGTCGTGGACGACGGCGACCCGTTCCTCGGCCGGCGCGGCTTTCGCCAAACAAGCCAGGCAGATCACGGTCAGGACGCGCTGGAATACGGAAGTCATGGCTGCCCCCCGACGGATGCCCGCACATGCCGGTTAGCGACGCTACGCAGAAGCGTGTTCGCTCCCATGCTTCTGCGAAGCGTCGCTAACCTGTTAGAAATCGCCACCACCGCCGAAGTCGCCGCCCCCACCGAAATCGCCTCCGAAGTCTCCCCCGCCGCCGAAGTCGCCGCCGCCCGCATCGCCTCCGAAGTCGCCGCCGCCGTCACCCCCACCGAGATCGCCTCCCCCACCGCCAACGTCATCGCCGCCAAAATCGCCGCCGGCGCCGGAGTAATCGGTGTCCTCGGCCCCCGAATCGACGCCGCCCATCGGCGTTCCGCCATAAGCGGACCCGCCCCATCCGCCACCTCCCCCGCCGTGGAAGAAGTGGTCATACAGCCACATCCCCGCACCCGCTCCGAACATGCCGCCCAGGAGCGAGCTGAGGAAACCGCCGCCGCCTCCACCGCCGCCATAACCCCCATAACCGCCGCCGTAACCGCGGCCGGCCCCCGTGAAAGCACGGATCAGTCCGAACACGAGCCAGATGCCCAGCAAGACCACCACGCCGATACAGACCAACCCCAGGAGCGAGCTTCCCAGGCCGGGATTGTGCCCCCCAGCCGGCGCCGGAATGTTGGCGGACGCCCGGCTTCTGCCGCCCCATTCCTCATGAGGCTGCGAACGCGCCGACGCCGACTTGCCCTGATGCTCCTTAATCTTGCTCGCGAAGAAATCGACCCCTTCCTGAAGCCCTTCGTCGTATTTCTTGGCTCGGAAGTTCTCCAGAAGGATTTTCGCGAGTTGATCGCGATCTCTTGTGGTAAAGGCTTTCTTGCTCGTCTCGTTGCCCACCTCCACCTGCAAATGCGACGGCTTGCGACAGACCAACACGTAGACGCCGTTGACGGCATTATCGTGGGCCTGCTCGCGCGCCCACTTCTCGAAGAACTCGCGCTTGTCCTCTTCCTTGTAGTCCTTGCGGATGTCGGCCGGGATTTCCGGGAACGTTTCGATAAGCAAGTCCTTGTTGTAATTCTGGGCGACCTCCTTGATCTTGCGGTTCGCCTTGGCAACGGCCTCGGCGGAGAAGAACTTGCCGTCGTCCTTGATGACGGGCGCCACCTCGGCGTGGGCCGGGGTGGTCAGTCCAAGCCAACCGGCCACAAGGGTCGGGATCAGCAGCCAGCGGAAGGTGGATAACATAGGGACACGTTCTCCTCGGCAAAAGGTTCCGGCAGTCGCCGTGAACACGCCAGACCGTTCTCTTATATTATCAGGGGTATGGGCCTTCCGGAACAGCCCCCGATGTGGGGGCCGATCGCTGTCCATTTATACAGAGATCGGAACCGCGCTGGCCCGACCAGCCCGCAGCGCAAGCAAGGGTGATTCGATTCCCTTGCTTGCGCTGCGGGCTGGTCAAGCGGAATCCCCGAGGGAGATTTGCCGTGCCCCGATTACACTCCACAACGATCCTGGCCGTGCGTCACCGCGAAGGCGTGGCCCTGGGCGGCGACGGTCAGGTGACACTTGGCCAGTACGTCGTCAAGAGCGACGCCCACAAGATCCGCCGGCTGCACGGCGGCAAGGTGCTGACCGGCTTCGCCGGCGCCTCGGCCGACGCTTTCGCGCTTCTGGAGCGCTTCGAGGCCAAACTGAAAGACTTCCAGGGCAACGTTCCCCGCGCCGCGACGGAATTGGCGAAGGATTGGCGCATGGATCGCAGCTTGCGCCGCCTGGAGGCGATGCTGGTGGCGGCCGACCGCGAGCACCTGCTGGTCGTCAGCGGCACCGGCGACGTGATCCAGCCGACCGACGGCGTGGCCTCGGTCGGTTCGGGCGGCCCCTACGCCGTGGCCGCCGCGCGCGCCTGATGACTCATACCGAACTGGGTGCCGCCGGCATCGTCCGCGCCGCCCTGGAAATCGCCGCCGACCTGTGCATCTACACCAACCGCAACATCGACGTGGAAGAGCTATAAAGAAGAGAATTAACCACGAAAGACACGAAAAACACGAAAAAAAGACAAAGAATAAAACAAAATAAGTGCGGGTCGCTCCTCGTTTGTCTTTTCAGTCCGGTTGAAGTTTTTCTTTCTTTTTTGTCTTTTTTTCGTGTTTTTCGTGTCTTTCGTGGTTAATTCTCTTGTTCTGGAGGTAAAACGTGGCTGATTTGACGCCTCGGCAGATCGTCGCGGAGCTGGATCGCTACATCGTCGGCCAGGACGCCGCCAAGCGCGCGGTGGCCATCGCCATTCGCAACCGCTGGCGCCGCCAACAACTGCCGCCGGATTTGCGCAAGGATGTCGCGCCGAAGAACATCATCCTG
Source organism: uncultured Planctomycetota bacterium (assembly GCA_963767535.1). GTDB lineage: Bacteria > Planctomycetota > Planctomycetia > Gemmatales > Gemmataceae > JAJPHU01. The sequence goes on along the minus strand of CAVYEC010000002.1, from coordinate 542,617 downwards.
ATCGGGCCGACCGGCGTGGGCAAGACCGAGATCGCCCGCCGGCTCGCCCAACTCGTCGGCGCGCCGTTTCTCAAGATCGAGGCCACCAAATATACCGAAGTCGGCTACCACGGCCGCGATGTCGAGAGCATGATCCGCGATCTGACCGAGATGGCCATCGGCATGATCCGCTCCGAACAGCGCCAGCTCGTCGAAACCCGCGCCCGCGAGCGCGTCAACGATCGACTGCTCGATTTGCTGTTGCCGCGCGCGTCCGGCTGGGATCCCGAGAACCCGGAGGAAGAAGAACGCCAGCAGCGCAGCCGCGACAAGATGAAAGCGAGACTGGAGGCCGGCGAGCTAGAAGATCGCATGGTCGAGCTGAACATCGAGCAAAAGGGCGTGCCGGTGCAGATTTTCTCCAACCTCGGCATGGAGCAGATGGATGTCGATTTCCAAAATATGTTCGAGAAAATCATGCCCAAGCAAGCGCAGCAGCGCCAGGTGCCGCTGCGCGAGGCCCGCCGCATTTTATTGGAACAGGAGACGGAAGCCCTCATCGACCGCCAGGTCGTCGCCGAGAAAGCCGTCGAACTGGTTGAGAACCAGGGCATTATTTTCATCGACGAGCTGGACAAGATTTGCGGCCCGCAATCGACGCACGGCCCGGACGTATCGCGCCAGGGCGTGCAGCGCGATCTCTTGCCGGTGGTCGAAGGCACGACCGTGAACACGCGCTACGGTCCCGTGCGCAGCGATCACATTCTATTCATCGCGGCCGGCGCATTTCATGTGTCGAAGCCGTCGGATCTCATGCCCGAATTACAGGGCCGATTCCCGATCCGAGTCGAATTGACCGACCTGAAACGAGAGGATTTTCTGCGCATTTTGACGGAACCGAAGCATTCGCTGACCAAGCAGTACGCCGGGCTTTTGGCCACGGAAGGCGTGACGCTGGAGTTCACACGCGACGGCATCGAGGCGCTGGCCGACATTGCCTACGAGGTCAACAGCACGATGCAGAACATCGGCGCCCGCCGGTTGCACACCATCCTGGAGCGCGTTGTCGAGGACATCAGCTTCGACGGCCCCGACCGCTCCGACAAACATATCCGCATCGACGGCCCGTATGTCCGCCAGCGGTTGACGGAGATTTTGCAGAAGGAAGATTTGAGCCGCTTCATCCTGTGAGACCCGGCCGGTTCAAATCCTGTCGCCCCGACTTTTTTCAAGGGAAGCCCTTCGGCCAACAGGTCGAAGGGCTTTTCTGATTGATTTCTAGACTTTTTTCACACGTCTGGCCGAGTTCAATCCGCTGCGATTGGGTGTAGGAGTATTTTTGTGCGTTTGTCGCAACCCACGTCGGGTATTACTCTTTCGACTGTTCAAATGTCCCCTCTTGCTACACCGCTAGTCAACCGAAGACTCCGGCGGTTGCTCGGCTTCGCCCTCTGAAGGTTTCTGCTTCCGACGTGCTCCCCTTCTGGGATGGTTCGAGCTAAAATCTTTGGGGTAAAGCTCAAGACCAATTGTTCGCCTCCCCTTGCCGCCACCTTCAATAAACTTGTCCACGTCCTTCTCGCCCGACAAAAGGAACTTCAAAAAGCTTACCGCTTTGTACTTGCAGGTTTGGTACACGCTCAGCAGGACCAAGTAGTCATTTATCCCTGATTCGGTCATCTGTCCGTCCGTAACTTCCCTGTATTGCGCATAATGTTTGATGGCGTGTTCGGCATTGTTGTTGTTCCAAGGCACTGAGTCGTGCCGGAGGCTTTGCACATATTTGCACTCGTTCAATCGAATAAATGTGCAGGCCGTGGAATAAATGTGCAAGCTGGGCTGCTGCATAGGATTTAATCATGCCGTCACTAGGCCCACAAATAGAACATCAGGTTGATGGCGGCCTGGATCGCCAGATAGATGCCTGCCGCGATGCAGGCGCGACGCGGACTCATTCCGCAGACTGCGGCGATAGCGATGGCCGCACACAGAGCACCGGCCGTCAGTCCGACAATAAACAATCCCGGCGGCAGTAGCAGATTGATGATCCACGCCGGAATGACTGCGGCGAGGACGCAGACGAACATTTTGCCCCAGCCGGGAAATTCGCCTTCCTCCATCACGGCAATGATGATGCCGAGAATGCCTGCCCCGATAGCGAGAGAGACCATGATTCCTCCTCGATTACCCCGGCCGCGCGAACCGCAGCGCGTCCGCTCCCTCTTCTGTCTTCTCCCCGAACAGTGGTTCGATACCCAATTCATACCACGCCGAGATGAGGCAGCAAAGGTTGTGCGCGAGGATTTTGCACAGCGCCTCATTCCGCATGGCCGTGTCGCCCTTCGACCGGATGCTGTCCCCGAACTTCCGCTTTATCATGCTGAACGTGGACTCCACGTTGGACCGCTGATGATAGTGCCGCAAGAAGTCCTCCCGGAGCAGCATGAACCGCAAGAACATCTTCTCCCAAGCGCCTCCCCCTTCGCCCTCCGTGCTGTTGACCTTGAAGGGAATGTACGCGGTCGCGCCCATCTTGGCAGCCAGTTCAAGGTTATCGCGGCTCAGATAACCCTTGTCCGCTGGCACTTCCTTGATCGTAAAGTTTTCCGCCGTCTTCTCGACCAGCGGCTTGAACTGCGGGCAATCGTTCGCGTACTTGTCCCAAATCTCCACGGCGGTAACGATGTTCGTGCGCGTGCCGGTCATTAGGTGAACCTTGACCCATTCGGCCTCTTCCCGCGTGGTACCGTACTTCACGTCAAAATACCGAATAAAACGGGACGTGCAAAAGCCCGACGAATCGGGGGCGAAGGTCGTCTCGATGGCCCGCATGGGCAGGCTACTCAGTTGAATGAGCCGATGGAGGATCGGCGTCAGCGCTTCGTTTTCCAGCGCCTTGAGGACGCTGTTGAAGTGCATGGCGCGGCTGACGTGGCCGCGCTCGACCGCCTCTTCAAGCTGGCTCATGAACCTTCGTGCCGAGAACAGGCTGTAAACCTTCATCGTCGCGGCGTACACCTGATCGGCCAGCGGGATCGGCTTGCGGCCCCGTCCGGCATGGGGCGGTTCTTCCACCGTCCGGCACAGATCGGCAAGCAACTCTTGGAAGTGCCGCCCTTCGTTGGTCTGCGCGGCGTTGTATTCGGGCCACTGCTGCGGGTAAGTCTTCCGCTTGGGCTTGGGCGACGGTTCACGGTTCGTCTTGTCCTGTCCGACGCCAAGCGCTTGACGGTCACGCCACAGGCGAGCCGCCATGATGTGCTTGCACGGCTTACCCGGTTCGCCGCGCAGGTCAAAATCTGGGCAATCGCAGAGCGCACCCTCTTCATCGAGAATGACCGTGTACGTCCCGCTGCCACTCTGCGATGGGACATAGTAGCAGCCATCCGCGAAAGTGATTTTCGCTCGACCCGCCAATTCATGGGCTTTTTGACGGCGTGGTTCCATGAGACACCATAGCTCAGTGACATAAGTACACTAGCCATAGTGTAATGACATTGTTCTGACATAGATAGCTTAGTAGTTGATCTGTAAGAACATTCTCAGTACATTTACGACATGGCTGCAAGACACAAGAACCAGCGAGGCGGTTCGGGACGGCGCAAGGAAGAATTACTCCAGATTCGCCTTCATGCTGCCGAGAAACAAGGTTTTGAGGAGGCGGCACAAGTCGCCGGACTTGCTCTCTCTGCATGGGTGCGTGAGCGGCTGCGGCAGGCTGCTCGTCGGGAACTCATTGAGGCCGACCGTGCAGTCCCATTCCTTCAGCAAGAAACGCAAGAGGATTGATAATGGCTACTCTGAGCGGGATCGACGGCCCAGCCAGGAAGGGCATTGGCCAGATGCTCAAGGAAAACCGATTGCAGGTGCCTTTTTATCAGAGAGCCTATGCGTGGAAAAAGTCTCATGTGAGTGATCTCTACGCCGATCTTGGTCGCGCACTTGACGAAGGGGGCAAGCAATATTTTCTCGGCTCAATCGTCGCCATTCAGAACAACGGGGGGAGCGTCGAAATTGTGGACGGCCAACAACGCTTGGCGACAACGGCAATCCTCATTGCGGCGATGCGCGACCATTTGCTTCAGTTGAAAGAAACCGAACCTGCGACTGACATCGAGCGGGACTACCTCATCCGCAAGTACGGTATCCGGGAACGCCGGGAAGAACCGAGTCTCGTCCTCAATGAAACCGATAACGACTACTTCCGCAAGCGGATTCTTTCTCGACCCGGTACACTGGATCGAGGGTCGAAAGCGTTACGCGAGTCACACACGCGCATTGATGAGGCTGCACAATTGGCAAAGGACCACGTTCAGAACGTTACGGCGGGGAGAAAGCCGAGCGATCAACTTACGGTTCTTGACAACTGGCTGAAGTTTGTCGAGCAACACGCGCAGGTTATTCTTATCAAGGTCTCCGATCCAGCAGATGCGTTCGTAATTTTTGAAACTCTGAATGATCGTGGCTTGGAATTGTCGATTGCTGACCTCACAAAAAACTATCTGTTTGGTCGGTCAGGCAAGCGCGTCGAAGAGGCGAAGCACAATTGGAACCGTATGATAGGGACGCTACAGGCCGTCAGCGAGACTGACATCAGCAAGTTCTACATTCATCAACTCTGGTCATCCGTTCACGGGATCACCAGAGACCGAGAGGTGTTTGCAAAAATCAGAGAGAAGATTCGCGGCGAACAGACGGCGATTGATTTCTCTACCCAACTGGCGGACGACGCAATCCTGTACGCGGCACTCAGGAACGCGGACCACGAGTACTGGCAAGAGTGGGGGCCGAACGTCCGACGAAACATCCACATCCTCAATAGCCACCTCCGCGTCACCCAGATCCGCATGTTGTTCCTGCCCATGCTCGAAAAATTTTCAAAGGCAGAGGTAAAGAAAGTTCTTCCGGTCGCCGTATGCTGGTCTGTCCGGTTTCTTATCGCTGGCGGTTCCCCAGGAAATCTGGAGAGATACTACTCAAGCCATGCGGTCAAAATCCGACGCGGGGAGATCAAAGACGCTGCCGAACTTATTCGGTCGATGGCTACGGTCGTGCCAAACGACGAGCGATTCAAGGTTTCGTTCGCGTCCGAAACCGTAAGCGCGGATTATCTGGCCCGGTATTACCTTCAATGCCTTGAGAGGGGTCTCCTGAAAGTGCCGAATCCGTATCTGGCTGAAGACGACGAGACGATTGGCAGCCTAGAACACATTTTGCCGAAGAACCGAGACGCTTCCGTGTGGAACATCTCTGACGATGTTGCCGACAGGTTGGTTCGGCGCATCGGCAACATGGCGCTACTGACGCCTAAAGACAATTCCAACCGGGGCAACGACTCCTTTAAAGCCGCAAAGAAGTATTACGCCAAGTCAGATTTCCGATTGACAAAGGCTCTGGCTGCGCTTGGGGATGAATGGGATGAAGAGGCTATCAAAAAGCGCCAAGAATATTTAGCTGAGCTGGCGGTCAAGGCATGGCCGATCCCGACGTAGCCGCCGACAGACTGCTGTGTAACACAGACGCCCGAATAAATGTGCAGCCGCCTGCATAAAAATGCAGAACCTCAAAAATGTGCAAAGCCCGTGCCGGAGGAAGGTGAAAAGGTTCTGCCGGTTCTTCGTCAGCCTCTCCCGGTACCCCTGCGCCAATTCGGAATGAAGCTGACGACCGGCAAGTGCGCGGAAAAACCGCTCCACATCGTCAGTGTGCTTGTCCAAGTGCCTCCTCTTCAGCCCGTACCGATCAATGGTCACCACGATTGTCCGCAGCAACTGCCCGAACTCGGAGACTAACGACTTAAATTCGTCGTCGAATGGGTTCGTTAGCAGGTCCTGGTTCAAGTCTCGGATCAGGTGGACTAAGCACTTCTGCTGCTCGCACGGCAGCGAGTCGTAGGCGCTGTAAAAGTCAGAAATCAGGACGCCGGCAAAGCCCTTCAGAAGTTCGTGAAGGAACTCCCCCTCCCTTGATGGCTTGTATAAGTAGACGACTTCTTCTATGTTCGCCAGCACCCAGACGTAACCCTTCCCTTTCTGGAGGTTCACATTAGTCTCGTCAGCGTGGATGACCGCCCCGGCGATCAGCTTCGCCAGGAGGCGCCGGACGGTGGACCGGTAGCGCCTCGCCAGCAGTGATTTGAACATGTGGAGTTCGACATAGGTGACCCGCAGACCGAAGAACTCACGGATCATCTCCTCAATCCGTTGAAAACTCACTCTGTGGGCGATGTGCTGGTACATGGCCCAACTCTTCAGCGAGTGAAAGTGCTTGTCCCGCCTCTTGTAGCGGCAGGGAAGGAATTCCCGTTTGCAGTCCAGGCAGCGGTGAAGGGCGGCGGCACACTCAATGACCTGTCGCCTAATCCCGCCCTCTGTGATTCGCAAGTCGTAAGCCAACTTGACGTGCATCTTGTCCGGGTAGCGCCGGATGGACTTCCCCTGACAGAACGGGCACCGAAGGCTCCGGATCACGATTCTTCGGTTGACCCTGAGCTTTCTCGTGCGCTGCTGCACCTTGCGAGCGTGTACTCGCCTTAGCGTCGTATTGGTCCGGAGGTATACCTTGTCGCGCTGGTACTCGAAGTAGGCGCACTGGTTGACGTATTCAAGTTCCGGGAAGGCGAAATTCCCCCGGCCGAATTCCCGACGAGTTGTAGACGCCGGAATATCCTCGGCCCGGACCACCTTTGGCGACCCGAGAGCGGAATCGGCTTGGCTCCTTTCCTTTCCTATTCCCTCGACGATCTCGGCGATACGCTCGGTCAGCCGCCGGAGGGCGGCGCAGTCCTCGGCGTTGTAGGTGATGAGTTTCTGCTTGGCGGAATTCCCGCCGCCAGACTCCCACGCCCTTCGCCACGCCACACTCTGAGCCCCGGAGGCGTTGCCCTCGGACCAGGTGAAGCCGAGGTACGCGCCTACGTGCTTCAGCCCGTTTGAGTAGGTCGGAAAGTAGATGGTGGCGTAGATGACTGCGACGACATTGCAGGAATCGGCCAGTACACGGTCCACCAACTTCTTCCCCATCGAAACCTTCCGCATCCTCCGGAGGAACGCCCTTTCGTAGCTGCCGTAGTAAAAGAGAGTGGAACCGGGATACCGGCCCACTACGTCGAGGAACCGCTGAAAGATCGACCCTTCCTCCGCCTCATTATCGGCCCAAAACGAGTAGTGCCTCTCCTCCCCGTCCCCAACGACGGTTAGGCCGATAAGGTAGACGAACCCCCGCTCTGGGTCGCCTTCGCAATCGAAATACAGGCGCACAGGCGTTATCGGAAGAGTCGGCGTCCCGAGGACGTAGATCTTCTTTTCCCGGACGGCCAGCGCCCGGAGGGCAAAGTAATGAGGCCGCTGTTGCGTTTTGACCCTCTTTCCCCTCTTCCGCATGCGGAAAGTGCATGACAGCTGAGTAACTGTCGAGATGCCCTTGCGGGCGTAGCGATTGACCTCCTTCTCCCCCATGCCCCGCAGCAAGGTGATGTTGTCCTCCTGCACCGCCTGATCGTGGCACCGCTGGCGGAACTCGCACACCGGGCAGTGGTCGTTTAGTTTTACTGTGTCCCTCAAGTCCGTTGGTTAAAGCGTCGCGGTGGCAAGCGTTTCCGTTGTCGCCAGTGATAAAGACGTGCTTCCTCGTTGCGACGCAAACGACGGCTCATCCGCCGCCGACTCCGTGGCGGACGGTGATACCCCAAACGCTCGCTCAGCAAACACGCCAGCAAAGCCGCCACCTGCGGCACCGTCAACGCCGGCGTCTGCCTTTTTTCCCCGCCTGGTCTCCTCCGTCAGGAACCAGGTCGCCAACAACGCTAACGTCTGATGGTGGTGCCAACCCGACCAGGTCCGCACCTGATAATCGCCCAGGCCCGCCTCGCCCTTGGCACGCCTCAGGCACTCCTCGATCCGGTGTTGGGCCTTGAACACACGAGCGAATTCGGACACCTCCGTGGCCAGCGGAGCATTGGATAGCAGGTAGTCGTGCTTGCAGGAGCCATCGCCTTGCCGCTCACGGAACACCACCAATAACTCCGGCACATCCGACACCCGGCCTTCCGTGCGGGCTTGCACCAACGTCCACGCCATCTGCACCACCAGCGGGCCTTTCTCGCCGTCGCGGACCTCGACCGTCTCCCAGGCCGATTCCGCCAAGGCCGCACACCACTGCTGCACCGATACAAACGGCACACGCCGCCGCCGGCCACCTCTTGCCGAGGGCGGAGCGGTCGCCGTCAGGTCCCGCACCGACGTGTTGCAGGGAACGGCCAACAGGTAACGTTCTTCGCGTGACCGCAATTGCTCGCGAAACCACGAGCAACGGCCCAACTCGTCATCCCCGGAGATCCAGGCATGCGGCAGTAATGGTCCCCGCTCGTCCAGCATTTCCAAAGCCAGTTCATGCCGCGTGCGGAAGCGGACATCCGCCGGCACACCGGCCTTCTGGCGGCGACGCTTCCGCCGGGCCCATTCCTTGGGCAAGTAAAGGCGGACATCGACCAGGGCATGTTCCGAGCGGGAGACGTAGCCGAGGTAGATGCCGACCTGACAGTTATCGACCTTGCCCAGGCGGCCGCACCACTGCCTTTGCACGCCGACGGACTCCTTGCCCTGCTTGGGGAAGGCGGAAGGGTCGAAGACCAACACACCATCGTCCCGGCCCAATTCGGTTCCTACCTGGCGTGCCAGTTCGGTCAGCAGGGGCTGATGGTCCCAGTCGGCTTGTCCCATGAACTTTTGCAAGCCCTGGCGTTCGCGGTCATGGAGGTAGGCGATGGATTCGACATTCTTGCTGCCGAGGTCGGACAAGAGTCCCTGGACGTAGTGGTGGGCGTTGGCCTGTTGCGGGGGCGTTGGCAGGGCGTCGAGGAAGGGTTGCAGGAAGGTCTGCAGTCGTGGCAGGACGCCCCGGAGCAGGGTGGGCGGGACGTGGGCATCGTCGAGCAATTGGGCCAGGCGGACGCGAAAACGTCGTTCCATCGGCGAGCTCCTTTCAGCGGCTGGCGATCACTGAAAGAAGGTTATAGGCCAAGAAGTTACGAGCGAGCAGAGCGGAGGACACAGTAAAATTAGAAGGAGCCTCGGCAGCAAGCTGGAAGTCGCCATGTCCTTCAACCCGCGCAGGACTTGCTCGGCCCTCCGGTGATCGGGATTCAACTTCACCTTCGTCGCCTTGCACTCCCGGCCGTGCCAAATGACCCCGAATGCTGGAGCCCTTCCCTGTAAGCCGGACAGGATGACGCCGTAAACTTCGAGAAGTAGCTTCTGCTCCTTCTTGACCTGCCGGCCTTCGTGAAAGAGTACCGGCAGGTAGTGGAAGTCGCCCAACTTCGACTCCCCCTCCATCCTTTTCAGCCCGTCGAAGTGGAGCGTCAGAACTTCCTCCTCATGAGTGCCGTCGAGGATGTACTGCGGACCCCGCTTCAGGCCGGCGGTCGCGAGGGGAATGTTTCTGGCGACCTGATCCGCTTGGTAGCGGGCGATGATAGTGTCGATGGCCTTGTGTCTGACTTCGGCCCGCAACTCTGTGAGCATTGCCTCGAAGTCGCACTTCGTTCCCTGCTGCTCTGTGAGCTTCAGGGAGCCCTTGAATTTGCAGTTGATGTAGCTTTCCAGCACGTCGCTGGTGATTTTCATGGCCATGATCCGGCCTCCGGCATTGACTCTGGGACGGTCACCTTCCGGCGAGAAAAATCGCGAAAGCGAACGAAGGCTTCGAGACCCGATGGACGACTTTCTCGGATTCTCAGGGCGTGACACTGAGCAGGCGCGTTTTCCAAACGTCCTGCATGATAACCTCTATTAGGTTAGAATCTTCCGTCGTCCATGCGTTGTCGCAACTCGGTTTCCCAGTCCCGGATTCCGGCCAGAAAAAGTTCAATAGCCGTCCTGTCGCCCCGACAATCCGAGGGGACGTTCATCGGAATGATGAATGGCCTCTTTTTCTTTCTTCCCTTTCTCTTTCCGGAGCGGAGGATCACCCAACGCCATTCATAAGTTGCCACGATACGTGCGCCGAGAGCATCGCCTGCGCCTTGTGCGTGGTATTCAGAGCACCTTACTCCGACTCGACGCCAAATCCGGTGATCTTTTTATCCTTGTTGAAATTAAAGGAGACGAGAAGGCTATCGTTTGGATATGTCACCCGATAGCGGTAAGCCGTTTTTTCGCCCTGGGTCTTGCGCGACACCAGCACGATGGACTGAATCGCGCCTGGGCTACGTAAGGCCTTGGACATGCCGGATTTCCCCCCGCCATTCAGCCAATGAGCCACTTCGGGCGTGAACAAGTTCGCGTCTATTTCACCTTTAACAAAGCCGGCGATCGCAGCTTTGACCTTGGTCGTAATCTCCGGTTCGGTGTCCGGGATCGGCTTCAAAACGGTCGGAGCGAGCGCGGGCACGTAGAAGCCCGCGACGTTGAGGGCAATTTTTTGGGGGGCGCTGCCCGTCGTGTTGATCATGACGATCACGGTCAGTTGATCGTCTACAAATCGCTCGAAGTCGGCCCCGAAGCCGGGAACTCCGCCTTCATGGTGTACCCGCTTATGTCCTTGCCAGGGATCCAACCGCCACCCGAAGCCGTACGGGTATGTCGTCCCGTTGTTCAGTTTGACAGGCGTCCACATCTGCTCACGCATGGATCTCGAGAGAATGGCATCGGAGTACAGCGCGTTGTCCCACTTTGCCATGTCCAAGACTGTGGTCAGAAACGCGCCGCTCGGGCGCACCGCCACCCAGTTTTCCGCGTTCTTCAGCTTGCCTTCGTTCCAGTCATACCCGCTAGCGCGATGGGGAACAATGTGGGACGTAGTCGCCGTACAGGTCGCGGTCATTTTGGCGGGCACAAAGACCCGTTCGGTGATGAACTGCGCTCCACGGCTTGCCGCTGGCCTTGTGGATGATCTCCGCGAGCATGTAATAGCCGAGGTTGGAGTAGTCCCATTTGTTCCCTGCCACGAAGTCAAGCTTGGTCGAGTAGGCCGATCGGATAACCTCCGCATCGGGCCGCGCTTTGAACGGATCGAAACCGGGTGGGTCTCGTACCAGGCCGGACGTGTGCGCGAACAGGTGACGGATCGTTATGTCTTTCCACTTCGCCGGCGTCCCGTCCAGGTACTTGCTGACCTTGTCGTCCAGGCCCAATTTGCCGTCCTGTACCAGCAGCATGATTCCCGTGGCGAGAAACTGCTTGCTGATGGAGGCGATCTTGTAGACCGTTTCGGCGGTGGCGGGCGTGCTGGTTTCTACATTCGCCAGCCCGTACCCCTTTGCCTTCAGGATCTTCCCGTTCTTGACGACCGCCAACGAGAGTCCGGCGATATGCCGTCTCTGCATCTGGACTTTGACGTAATCGTCAACAAGGTCGTCAGCGGAACGAGTCTCCGTCCGCGGGGTGGGTGCGGCTGGCTGCGATTGAACCTGTGCAAGCGACACTGTGGACGTCAAGCATAGGAGAAGGGCTAGGGTTGTGGCTCTCATCGCGGGCACGGATCCTTTCTGACGGGGTGATGCGCTTTCGGACGGCACGCGCCTCCGCTCTGCCGATTAATTTAGGCCCTGCGACCCGGAGAGGTCTTGCCAGGGCGAAGCATGCTGTTGCGTCCGATTAGCGCGAGCGGAAGGTTCGGCGGAATTCTCCGGGGGTCATCCCCATCTGACGGCGGAAAGCGTTCGAGAAATGGCTCTGGTCCGAGTAGCCGGACAAGAGGGCGATCTGGGCCAGAGGTGTTTCGGAATTCGCGAGCTTTCGGCAGGCAAATTCGACCCGCAGCTTGCGGATGTAGTCCCCCAGCGTGCAACCGTACTCCTTGCGAAAGACGCGGGCGAGATGCACGGGGTGGACGCCGACGGCCGCGGCAACTTCACTAAGAGAAAGGTCCTCCGAGAATCGGTCGTGGAGCAAATCGCGAGCCTGCAGGAGCCAGGGCGAGGGCTTGCGGTCCAAGGCGCGGACTCCGCCCCGAGATGCTTCCGCAAGGATTCTCGAGAGCCAGTCCTTCCATGGCGAGAGCAGAGACACCGTCCAGACGCCGATATTCCTGATAAAGCCGCTTGGCTAGCCAGGGCCCGACTCCGCCGATAATTTCGGTCGGCCTGTCGAGTATCGGCGTGTGTTCACGGATTATCTCGGCGCGGGCGCCGGAGATGTCGATGTGGAAGACCCGGCCGCCGGGAGATCGCCAGCGGTTCGCGTGTGGCTCTCCCACCGGGTGGAACGCGAGGGTCGAGGGGACGCTGGTCCTGGCCGTCCGCCCCCAAATCTCTTCGCAGACGCCGTCTACTAGAAAATGGAAGAACGCGTTCTCGTGAGCGTGCATCGGGATCACGAGGTCCGGCCCCGATGCGTACACGGATTCGGCAAACGTCAGTCCCGAAACCACGACCCTTCTCTGGGTCTGTCCAAAGAATTTGCCGGGAGGAAGTTTGGTCGCCATGAGTGAGCCTGCCGACAGCCATACGACCCATGTGGTCCACGCCCGTCATTTCCGTTGGAGCGCTTCTACATGCGCCGTCTCGGGTGGCTGTATTATATCACTAGGATGTGCAAGTACAGGCTTCTGGCGTGTAAGTCGCCGCGGGCGTAAAATCGGTGTGGTTGGTCTTAGTAGGGCATGGTTCACGGCCTCCGTTGGCGTGGGCCGCCTTGAGCCCGCTTCGTGGTTGTGGAGGTACACACTCCACTGAAAGATCCACGTTGCGACCGAGGCAACCCGAGACCGCTTTACTCATCGGGACAGGCGCCGGCCCACCCCAATCGAGGCCATGAGTAGGATCCAACGGTTCAAGCTGACTGGGGCCGGCATCTTGGTTTTGAGCCTTTGAACATCCTTGCAAGCGGCTCTGGTCAGCTCTAGCCCAAGCGTTACAGTCGCTCGTTAACCGGTTCTCGGATGAAAAAACACCTCAACCGGACCTCCCAGTCCCGGACGCCAGCGATAAAAAGTTCTAACGGTGTCCAGTCGCCTCGACTTGATTGGACAAGAAGCCCTTCGACGAGAACGTCGAAGGGCTTTCTTATTGTGGGGACAAGAGTTGCGCCGTCGAGTCGGCAGAACGCCACTCACGATTCTCAGCGATCACATTTTTCCCAGCACTCCGTCGAGTTGTTTGTAGCTCATCTCCATCCCGTCGGTCATGCCAGTTGCGAACGCTGCGTCGCGGTCCGTCTTCGAGGCATATCGGATCGTGGTCGTCACGTTTGTGATGCCGTTGGTCTCCTGGAAGGTGACGGTGATGATCGATGGCTCGCTCCCCATGGAAACGCCCAGGTTTCCGGCATCGTAGATTTGCGTATGCACGATTTTCGCGTGCGGAATGACCTCCAGAACCTCTCCAGTGAATCCAAACTCCTGGCCGTTCTCATCGCTGCGCCAGCGCCAGCGATACTTTCCGCCGACGCGCATATCCATCTCGCAGACAGGCATCGACCAACCGGGGGGGCCCGAGCACCAACAACGCATCAGGTCCGGTTCCATGTAGGCCCGCCACACCAGTTTGACGGGTGCATCGAAGCTGCGCTTCACCAGCACTTCGGTATCTGACGGCAGACTTGCTTCCGCAGGTTTCATCTCTTTCGCTCCTTTTTCTCGGCTTGTTTCAACTCCGTCAGTAGTGCGTCGAGCCGCTTGTAGTTGCCTTCCCAAATCTCCTGCACCTGTTCCAGCCAGTCGGTCACCGCCTTTAGTCGCTCCGGCACCAGCTTGCAGGGCCGCAACTGCGCCACTTTGCGACGCGAAATCAGCCCCGCAGATTCCAGCACCTTCAAGTGCGAGGAGATCGTGGGTTGCGTCAGCGAGAAGTGGCCAACGAGGTCGGACACCGATGCCTCGCCACGGGCGAGACGCACGACAATTCCGCGTCGGGTGGGATCGGCAAGGGCAGCAAAGGCTTGGTCCAGTTGTGCCATGTAAATAGATTAGCTTCTATATAGATAAATGTCAATGCAATTTTGCGGGCATTTCGCCGGTCATTCGCCGCCGCACAGCGGCCTCCCAGCCCCGCACGCCGGCCACAAAAAGTTCTAACGGTGTCTTGTCGCCCCGACGATCTTTCCGCAAAAGCCCTTCGGCCAGCACGTCGAAGGGCTTTCTTTCCCTTGAAACAAGCCGTTCCGACCTCTTTCGGCTGGTTCCCTTCACTCGATTATCCGGCGGGGTTCTTTTCGGCAAGCGCTGCAACCGGCACTTCTGATTGATCTTCTTGCGGTTCAAACGGCCATTGAGAGATGGTCATCCCAAATACTTCCGCCTGCAATACGAATACTCGAGGAGAACTTACTGGAAGCCGACTCGTCATTGCGCCGACTGTCTTGCAAAACAGCCAAGAGGCACAAATGAACATTGTTGATGCCCAGCGTGAAGTGCGGTTCCGCTGGTCGGGTGGGTTCTACGGCCAGGCCGTCTCGGGCGTGATCTGGCTTGTCTCGGCTGGCATCGCTTCGTGGGGCAGCCCACGAACAGCGATCACGTTTCTGGTGTTCGGTGGTTTCTTCATCTTTCCAATTACCGAGTTGCTGGTTCGCACCGTCGGGAGCCGGTTGAAGCTTGATAGCCGCAACTCCCTGCCACAATTAGGCATGCAGGTGGCCTTCGTCCTGCCTTTTTCCATGCCACTGCTGTTGCCAGTCAGCCGATATGAGCTGAATTGGTTCTATCCAGCGTTGATGATCTTGTTAGGGGCACACTATCTGCCCTTCGTATTCTTGTACGGTATGCGGATGTTCGCGGTATTGGCAGCAGCCCTGTTGGGGGGCGGCATCATCCTCGCCATGTACTTGTCAAGCAGCTTCAGCATCGGCACGTGGTATACCGGCACGATCCTCTTGATCTTTGCGGCCGTGGGGAAGGCGTTGGTTGAGAACGAACGCCAGAGACAGACTGGCCAACCGCCGCCAGCCGCGGACGGCGAGTCACATCCGCCTAGCGAAGTCGCCAAGAAACCGCCGTATGGATTTCGACCAATCGCCGAGTCTCACAAGGAAAAGTTCTAACGGCGTCTTGTCGCCCCGGAGCGCCCGTTTGCCCCAGGGCTGGGGGCCAGTCAAAGCCGGAATGCTCGAAGAAGACGCGCGTCCCGTCGCCATCGGGTCACTCCGTCCTCAGCTCACTGCTTTCTTCACAAGCGCGCCGATCCTTGCCTCTTCGGCGGCGGTCAACTCCGTCAGTGCGAAGGCAATTGGCCACAGGGTGCCTTCGTCGAGGTTCGCCGCGTCGTTGAAGCCGAGCGTCATGTACCTCTCCTTGAACTTGTCCCCGCCGCGGAAGAAGCAGACGACCTTGCCGTCCTTGGCATACGCGGGCATCCCGTACCAGGTTTTCGGCGCGAGGACCGGCGCGCTGGCTTTGATGAGCGCATGGAGCCGCTCGCCCATGGCGCGATACGGTTCCTGCATCGCGGCGATCGCCGCGAGCACGTCGCTTTCCCCGTCCGCCTTGTTCTTTTTCGCGCAGCTTCCACCTTCAGCTCTTCGGCGCGAGCCTTCATCGCGGCTTGTTCCTCGTGCGTGAATCCCTTGGACTTCGTATTGATCGCGTTGGTGCTCTTGACGCTTCGGCTACTTTCCGTCATTTTTCGTTTCCTTTCGTTTGGTGTCTGCTGTGAGTGGACCTAGTTTACCGCTCCGCCGTCGCATAGTCGCGGCGAATTTCAGCGAACCTGTCGGCCCTCCTCCGCGTCCTTTCTCCCAGCACGCACATGCCGAATCATCCCGGTGGTGTGGCGGAAAACATCGGACTCTCCTAAGGTCCGGTCCTTGGTTCAAATCCAAGCCGGGATAGTCGTGCTATTGAGATGCACAACGGAGGAAATATCACGCGCCCAGAGGGCGGTTTGACTGCTGGTTCGGAGTACATCTGTTGCAGGTTCGACTCCTGTCGCCCCGACTGAGACCGGGGCGTAGCTCAACGGAAAGAGCAATGTTCTGACCATCCCCTCGTCAACCGTCCCTCGGAACCAGACCGACTGCCGGTTCGGAGTACATCCGGATCTGTTGAGCGAAAGTTCGTGTGGGTTCAAATCCCACCAGGGCCGTAGGCCCTGTGGCGGAATTGGCAGACGCGGCAGAAGAACTCTGGCCAAAACCTCGTCGGTCTTTATGCGACCACCGCCAGCTGCCGGTGCGGAGTACATGGTCAAACCAGGTTCGATTCCTGACCAGCCCTCTCTACACAAATGGGGCTGGAGGCTCTGCCCAACCCTTCGCTGGCGACTGGACATTCTGAATCCTGATCCGACTGCCGGTGCGGAGTACATCGACTGTTAATCGATTCGTCCGCAAGGACGAATACTCTGCCCACACCTCGTCGGATCGCTTTTCCCGGAGGACGCCCGATGGCTAACAAGAACCTCTTCGCCACCCTCAAGGGGCTGCTGCCGTGCGCCGATGCCCGTAACGAGGCCGGCGGTCTCGCCTACCGGCTGCCGCCGCGCCACGCCCTGGCGCAGCTGGCCGCGACGGGCTGCTTCAACGGCGCGTACTACAGCAACGCCGAAGCGCAGTTGGCCGCCCTGCTGGCCCTGGTCGATCAGGTGGACGACAATGTCTACCTGGCCAAGCTCGCCCTGTATTGCCGGCAGCGCGCTTTCATGAAGAACATGCCGGCCGCCCTGCTCGTCGTACTGTCGAAGCGCGACCCGGCGCTGTTCCGCCGCGTCTTCGAGCGCGTCGTCGATAACGGCCGGGTGCTGCGAACGGTGTTCCAGATGGTCCGCTCTTGGTCAACTCGGCCGCAAGAGCCTGTCGTACGCGCTGCAGCGCGCCTTCCAGCGCTGGCTGAACTCGGCCGGCGTCGGCATGTTGCTGTCCGCGTCGATCGGCAACGACCCGAGCCTGCGCGACGTGCTGCGCCTGGCCCGGCCCACGCCGACGGACAACGCCCGTCGCGCCCTGTATGGCTGGCTGACGGGCAAGCCGGTCGAGAAGTGGGCGCCGGCCACACTGGCGGACCTGCCGCGCGAGATCGGCGATTTGATCGCGTTCCGTAACGCCGAAAGTGAGGCGGAACAGGTCGCGATCCTTGAGCGCGCCCGCTTCCGCTGGGACTTGCTGGCCGACTCGGCCCGCGGCCCGTCCGTCTGGAAGGCCATCGCCCGCCAGATGGGACCGCAGGCGCTGCGCATGAACCTCAACACGCTCCTGCGCCACGACGCCCTGGCCGGCGACCTGGCTTTGGTCATGCATGTGGCCGAGCGGATCGCCGACCGCGATGAGATCCGCAAGAGCCGGCAGTTTCCGTATCAGTACCTCGCCGCGTACCTCAACGCCGAGGCGAACGTGCCGCAGGCGATCCGCGACGCTCTCGGCCGGGCCGCGGAGATTGCGTGCGGCAACGTGCCCGAGCTGCCGGAGCCGGTCGTCATTGGACTGGACGTGTCCGGCTCGATGGGTTCGCCCGTGACCGGCCAGCGCGGCCGCGGCGCGACGAGCAAGGTGCGCTGCGTGGACGTGGCCGCCCTGTTCGCGGCGGCGCTCCTGCGCCGCAACCCCGGCAGCGTCGTCATCCCGTTCGATACGGTGGCGTACAAGGCCGACGTTGGCGCGGATGAGGCGATCCTCGACCTGGCTGGCTACCTGGCCCGCTTCGGCGGCGGCGGCACGGACTGCTCGCTGCCGTTGGCCGAGGCGAACAAGACGTACCGCGATCGTCGTTTCGCCGGCTGCGTGCTGGTCAGCGACATGGAAAGCTGGGTCGGCGCCGGTCGGGCCGGCTCGACGGGCGTGATGACCCAGTGGCAGGAGTTCGTCGCCAACCAGAAGCGCCTGCACGACGCCGGCTGGGCGGGTCCGAAGCTGGTGTGCATGGACTTGCAGGCGTACGCCACCAGCCAGGCGCCGGAGCGCGCCGACATCTTGAACATCGGCGGGTTCAGTGACGCGGTGTTCGAGGTGGTGGCCTCGTTCCTGGGCGGCGAACCGGATCGGTTCGTGCGCGAGGTCGAGGTGGTTGAGTTGTAGTCACTCTATACCAGCCGCGAGCGCCAGCGAGCGGTCTCGATTCCGCTCGCTGGCGCTTGCGGCTGGTATTTTTCTCTTCGCTACCGCACTTCGGCGCGGCGCGCAGCGTCAGGCTCCAAACAAGCCCCCGGCCCGTGCCGTCACCGTGGAAGCACAACAGCGCGTGGACGCAGTTGCGGTTAAGTCCCTTGATGGCATCGTGCAGACGCGCCTTGGGGTCGATGTCCCGAGCAGGAGGCAGGGGATCATCAATGCGCGACGGCCAACCTTCCTCTTGCAAGGCGGTCAAGATCCGCTCCTGGTTGACGGCCGGAACCCGATAGCGCTTGACGAGGAAGTCCTTCCAGCGAAGAACGCGCAGCGCGCCGTCCCAATAGGGAACGAGCGTGCAGACCACCGACGGCTTCGGGGCCTCCGCCGGCCGAAACGCAGGCACAGACTCCTGCGCCGCTCCGAAGCGAAGCCGAGTCCCGCCGCGGACAGCACGAAACAACTGTCGGGGGTGATGGTGAGACTGTGCGAACGGCGGAACAGTCGGCGGCCGGTGCGGGCGTCGATCTGTTCCTGGAGGTGATCCACGTACCCCTTGGCGACGAGCCAGCGCAAGTCCGTGTTGGTCAGGCCGGCCGCGTAGAAGGGACGCATTTCCAGGGCGAATTCCTCCGCGGGGACTTGCAGATCTTGGGCGGCTTCCCAGGCGTCTCGCAACATCGAAAGGGCGTGGAGGATTCGGTCGCGCCGCACGTCGTCCGCCAAAAACAAGGCGAGATTCGAGGGTGGCAAACTCATGGTTGCGACTCCGTTGTCACGCCGGGAGCATTCCGGCGCTTCTGGGGACACGCGGCCGCGATAGGGGCGGGGCACCTTGCCCTGGCGGGGAACGGCCGCGTCGCCGACGTCACATCAGCTTCTCCGCACATCCCCTGGAGAATGAATCGAGATTGGCGCGCGGAAGTGGACAAGAATTTTTCACATTTTGTCAATTATTTCTCACGTTTTTCTGTTGGCCGTCCGTGAGGAAGCCATCCGCAGCCGACCGGAGGGTCTGCGACTCGCGAATCCGTCGGGTAACATGAACGGAATTCAACTGAATTTAGATTCAGATCGCGGAAAAGGAGATCAACGGGTGATTGCGTCGCTGCGTGGAGGGTCGCGCCAGGAGTCGTCTGAGTCGGAAGCCTCCTCGCCGATGTCGTCCGATCGAACCGGGGCCTGAACGCGAAAGGCCGCGGCCGTGGACGGCATCAGAAGGATGACCAGCACCGTGATGGGATAGATGATAAAGAGCAAATTCACGACGAGTCCCACTCCCGTAGTGATGGTCATGAAACTCGACATGCCCGCCAGGACGGGGTTCTGGGCGTAGAGCTTTTCCGTGGCCGGCGTCACGAACACCAGCTGATAAATGAACGCGAAGACGCGGTTGACGATGCTGATGGGGGCATAGACCAGCGACAACCCCCGCGCCCAGGGGCGCATGTTCAACAAACCGATCCCCGCGGCCAGCAGCATCCCATCAAGCAGCAAACTCACCACAATCGCGCCGATGGTGAACGCCTGATAGCCGGGCACATTTTCGTTGTAAAACTTCATGATCTCGTTGGGGCCGGGCGGCGGGGGAGGAGCCGTCTGACCAGGACGGGCGGGGACCGTCGGCAGAGACATCGAGCTGAGCGCGCTTCCCATGAACAGCCCGGCGCACCCGCACAGCGAGAAGATCAGACCCAGACCGCCTCCTACCAGGTGAAGGATCGCGATCACGAACACCGGCGTCGGTCGATATCGGGGCATGGCGAACCTTCACCATTCAGGGATGGACGAACTCGTGTTCGGGGTGGCGCACGGTCAGCACCGGGCACGGCGCCCGGCGAACGACCTTCTCGGCGACGCTGCCCAAAAACAGGTGCGCCAACCCGGTGTGTCCGTGCGTGCCCATGACAATCAGGTCGATGTCCTTCTCGCGCGAAGCGGACGATTTCCTCAAAGGGAGTGCCCTCGCCCACCTGGGGGATGACGCGAACGTCGGGGGTGGCCAACTCCTGCACGGCGCGATCCAGCGCCGCCCGCGCCGCCGTGACAAACTGCTCGACCGGGGGCACCATCGGCGGCGCCAGCATAACGGCTTCCGGGATGAACAGGGCCAGATCCTGAACGACGTGCAGCAAATGCAACTCCGCGCCGAACCGGGCGGCGAACGCCGCTCCGTAGGTCAGCGCGTTCCGCGACGACTTGCTGAAATCGGTCGGGACCAGAATGCGATGTAAGTCGATCATTGTCGTTCGTAGTCCGTAGCCAGTAGTCCGTAGCAAAAACCAATTATTGTCTTTGCTACGGACTACGGACTACGGACTACGGGCTAATTGGTGAAATCGTTCGCGTAGCTGCCGGGTGATGGGGCCGGGCTTGCCGTTGCCGACTGGCCGGCCGTCGCACTTGACCACCGGCACGACCTCGGCGGCGGTGCCGGTCAGGAAACACTCGTCGGCGCTGTAGACATCGTGGCGCGTCAGGGCCATCTCCTGCGCGGGGATGCGCACCTCGCGGGCCAGTTCGAGGACGGCGTTGCGCGTCACGCCTTCGAGGATGCCCGCAACCATGTGCGGCGTCCGCAGGACGCCGCGCTTGACGATGAAGATGTTATCGCCGGTACACTCGGCGACTTCGCCGTTGTGATTGAGCATGATCGCTTCGTGACAGCCGGCGCGGACGGCCTCGATCTTGGCCAGAATGTTATTGAGGTAATTCAGCGACTTGATACGCGGGTTGAGCGCGTTGGGATGATTGCGGATGATCGACGCGGTGATGACTTCGAGACCCTTCTCGTAGAATTCGACCGGATACAAACTGATGTCATCGACAATGATGATGACTTGCGGGTCGGAAGTCTTGCCAGGATCGAGTCCGAGATAGCCCGCCCCGCGTGTCACGACCAAACGGATATATCCGTCCTGCTTGGCGTTGGCCTTGACCGTATCGAGGACGGCCTGCGTCATCTGCTCACGGCCGAGCGGGATTTCCAGGGCGATGTGGCGGGCGCTTTCGTACAGCCGGTCGATGTGTTCGCGGAGGCGGAAGACCTTGCTTCCGTAGATGCGAATCCCCTCGAAGACGCCATCGCCGTAGAGCAGGCCGTGATCGAACACGCTGATCTTGGCATCGGATTTGTCGAATAGTTTGCCGTTGATCCAGACTTTGGTCATGGCTGGCCCTCTCCCTCGTGACTCGGGATGGGAGAAGGTCCGATCCGCGAATCACGGCTCACGATTGACGACACAGTGCTGAAGGAGCGGGTTCGGGTCCACCCCGTCTTGCACACGGCCCTTGACCAGGCGCACCACGCGATCGGTGGTCGAGACGATCTCCATGTTATGAGTCACCATGATGATAGTCAGTCGTTCCTGCCGGTTCAAGTCGCGCAACAGGCGGATGATCTCGACGCCCTTCTCGGCGTCGAGGTTGCCGGTCGGCTCGTCGGCCAGCAGGATGCGCGGCCGATTGACGAGCGCCGCGCGATGGCGGCCCGCTGCATCTCGCCGCCGGACAGCTCGCGCGGCTTGTGCGACAGACGGTGCCCCAGGCCGACGCGGTCGAGCAGTTCCGTGGCGTATTGCTTCAGCGCTCGCCGTTCGCGGAACCAACCGCGCACCGGCAGCGCAATCATCTTCGGCATCAACACATTTTCCAGTGTGCTGAGTTCGGGCAGCAGGTGGTAGAACTGGAAGATGAAGCCAAATGTCTGATTGCGCAGCCGGTCGCGCTGCTCGGCCGGCTGGTTGTCAATGCGTTCGGTGTCGAGCAGGATGCGTCCCTCGTCGGGCTTGTCGAGCGTGCCGAGCAGGTGCAGGAGGGTGCTCTTACCGCTGCCGGAACTGCCGACGATGCTGAGAAATTCGCCGGGGTAGACTTCGAGATCCAGCCCGGTCAGTACGGGCACCTCGATGGCGTTTTTGCGATAGGTCTTGTGGACGTTGACGGCCGCCAGCAGGGGCAGGTTTTCGCGCATCGCTCGGATCTCCGCTCCGAAAAAGTTACTCGTACCGCAGCGCCCGCACCGGGTGCAGCAGAGCCGCACGCAGCGCCGGCAGCACGCTGAACAGCACGGCAATGGCCACCGCGCCCACGTTCACGAGGACCACGCTCATCGGTGCGATGTCGGTGGGGATCTCGTTGAAGTAATACACCGAACGATTGAACAACTCGTGCCCGGTCCATTTGGTCAATAACTGCTCGATCTCGTTGATGTAAACCGTGATGGTCACGCCGATGGCGGTGCCGAGCGCCGCCCCAACCACGCCAAGCAGGAGTCCGTAACCGAGGAAGATGTTCAACACGCCCGTGTTGGACGCGCCCAGCGCCTTGAGGATGCCGATGTCGCGCGTCTTCTCGACGACGATCATCGAGAAGATGGCGAGGATGCCGAAGCCGGCCACGGCGATGATCATGAACAACAGCACATTGAGGATGCCCTTCTCGATGCTGATGGCGGCCAAAAGCGGCCCCTGTTTGTCTTCCCACGTCTCGACGGCGACCGGCACGCCAGCAAAAACTTCCGTCAGCCGTTTCTTGACGAGCTGCAAATCGTGGTAATCCTTGAGCCGAATCTGAATGCTCGTCGCCCGGCCCTCCATCGTCCGCAGACGCTGCAATTCGTCCAGCGGCACGAACACGTAATTCGCGTCGTATTCGCTCATTTCGGAGTGGAAATAATCGCAAACCGCGCAGCGCCACTCGACCGGCTTGAGCGCCTGGCCGCTGATGGTGGTGAGGATCACGTCGTCGCCGGGTTCGAGGGTGCGGACATCCTTGGCGGGTTCCTCGGGGTTGAGCTGCGTGCGAAAGTGCGCGATGGCGTAGCCGAGGATGATGCTCGACGGAACAAATTCGCGCGACGGCGGCGGGTCGGGAGGCGGAGGCATTCCCGGAACGCGCGGAGCCTGAAGGAGAGAGGCCCGCCGTTCAAGGCGGTGCGGCGGGTGCAGCAGGTTTTGCCGCTCCAGCGCTTCTTTCGTCAGCTCGAAGGAAGGTTTACCCGGATGGAGCAGCAAATGCTCCGCGAAGCCGCCCACGCGAGCACGTCCTTCCGGGTCGATGCCGATGATGCGCACGGGCCGGGCGATCGGCGTGCCGTTGAAGGTGAAGCGAATCATGCCGAAGATTTCCAACGTCGGCGTCATCGCCTCGATTTTCTCGCCGACATCCGCTTCTTCCCGAATGCGGGCCATCATCCCGTTGGGGTTGGGAAAGCCCTCGTAATCGCGGGCTTCGATGACAATATCGGAGAGCAGACCGTGCAACCTCTGCCGCAGCTTGGTGCTGAACCCAGCCATGACGCTGTTGACGACGATGAGCGTGGCCACCCCGAGCATGACGCTGATGATACACACCAGGGCCAGGTAGCGCGTCAGCAAATATCGCCAGCAGAGCAGCAGTTTATACACGTCTCACCTCAAGAGGAAAAACCACGAATCACACGAATAACACGAATAAAAAACCAAAAAAAGACAAAAAGACCACGCAGTCTATGCGGGTAATGAATGCATTCTTGTCTTTTATTCGTGTTATTCGTGTGATTCGTGGTGATTCATTTCTTCTCCGGGCGAAGCAACGGGAACAGGATGACATCGCGGATGGTCTGCGTGTCAGTCAAGAGCATGACGAGCCGATCGACGCCGATGCCCAGTCCGCCGGCCGGCGGCATTCCGTGACGCAGGGCGCGGACGAAATCTTCGTCCATCTTCGCCATCGACTCCTCTTCCGGCAGTCCGGCCAACTGCTTGCGGAAGGTCTGCTCCTGCATGACTGGGTCGTTCAACTCCGTGTAGGCGTTGGCCAGTTCCATGCCGCGCACGTACAGCTCGAAGCGCTCGGCGAGGTCGGGGTTGCCGGTCTTTCGCTTGGTCAACGGGCACAACGGGGCCGGGTAATCGTAGACGAACAACGGGCCGGTCAGCTTGTCCTCAACGTGTTCCTCGAACAGATGATGCACGACCACGGACGGGTCTTTGCCGGCGGCCGGGAAGCCTCCCTTCTCGGCGACGCGGCGCACCGCTTCGGCGTCGTGCATCGGCACGCCGACGTGCTGCTCGAACAGTTCGCCGTAGCTCTTGCGCTGCCAGGGCGGCGTGTAGTCGATCGTGTGTTCGCCGTAGGGCAATTGCATCGACCCGCCCAGTTCGCGCACGCAGGCGACGATCAGTTCCTCCGTCAGATCCATCATCGAGCGGTAATCGGCGTAAGCCTGGTACAGCTCCATCATGGTGAATTCCGGGTTGTGCCGGGCGTCGATGCCCTCGTTGCGGAAGACCCGGCCGATCTCGTACACCTTCTCAATGCCGCCGACGAGCAGGCGCTTCAGGTATAGCTCCAGCGCGATGCGCTGGAAGAGATCGATGTCCAGCGCGTTGTGGTGCGTGACGAACGGTCTCGCCGCGGCGCCGCCAGCGATGGCTTGCAAGGTCGGCGTCTCGACCTCCCAGAAGCCGCGATCGTCGAGGAAGCGCCGCATGGTCCGCATGATACGAATGCGCTTGCGGGCACGGTCCAGCGTCTCCGGGTTGTAAATCAGGTCGAGGTAGCGGTGCCGCAGACGGAACTCCATGTCGTGCATCCCGGCGAACTTGTCCGGGTGCGGCAGGAGCGACTTGCCGAGAAACGTCAGCTTCTCGGCGAACACCGACGGCTCGCCGCGCCGCGTCTTACCGAACGTCCCGTCCACGCCCAGGAAATCGCCCAGGTCGAGCTGCTGCGCCAGTTGCCAGCCGGTTTCGCCGACCTGCTGCTGTCCGGCGTAGACCTGGACGCGGCTGGACAAATCCGGCACCTTCTCGGCTGTTCCCTCGCGCTCGCCCTTGATCTCGCGGAGGGTCGGCGAGCCGGACCAATCCTTGAGATCGAGGAAGTAAACTTTGCCTTGCTTGCGCTGACTAACGATCCGGCCGGCGATGCGGACACGCGGCCGCTGGTCTTCCGGCACGTCGGCCGGCAGGGCGAGCACCTGGGTAATGGGCGTATGGCCGTCGAAACGGCCGCCCCACGGGTCGAGTCCGAGTGCCTCGATGGCCTGCAACTTTTCGCTGCGGCTGGCCTCGAAGGGATCTTGGTGTGCGGACACGGTTGTAGCCTTCTCTCTAGGGCTGGCAAGAAAGTGCGTCACGGGTGAGCAATGGATTGTAGTAAGTGCCCCCGGCGTGTCAATTCCAGCCACATAGCCCCCGGCTTGCCGGGGGTGTTCGATTTCCCCCGGCAAGCCGGGGGCTATGTGACCGAATCCGTGCAGGCGTCCGAAGGTTGGTGGGAAATGTTTCCTTCGGAGTAGAGGCGGCCGTCGCGCATGCGGAGGATGCGCTCGGCGCGCTCGGCGACCTCCTGGCCGTGCGTCACCAGGACGATCGTCATGCCCTTATCGCGGTGAAGATGCGCAAACAGGTCGAGTACCTCATCGGCCGTCTTCGAGTCGAGGTTGCCGGTCGGTTCGTCGGCCAGGAGCAGGATGGGATCGTTGGCCAGCGCTCGCGCGATGGCGACGCGCTGCCGTTCGCCGACGGAAAGCTGGCCGGGCCGATGATTCATGCGGTGGCCCATGCCGACCATGCGGAGCAGTTCGCGCGCCTTGTCGGCACGGCGACGGGCCGAGAGCGGCCCCTCGAACATGGGAATCTGCACGTTTTCCACAGCCGTTAAGGTGGGCAGCAGAAAGAACGACTGAAACACGAAGCCGAGTTTCTCGGCGCGGAAACGGTCCAGGTCGGGAATGGCCGACAGGGGCTGGCCGTCAAAAAACACCTCGCCGATCGAGGGGCGATCGAGCGCCCCGAGCAAATTCAAAAGTGTCGATTTGCCGCTGCCACTCTGGCCCATGATAGCGACGTATTCGCCCCGGCCGATGCTCAGGGAAACATCGACGAGCGCGGTAACTTGTCCGTCCGGGTACGCCTTGCCCAGGTGCTCGGTGCGCAGGAGGGGTATGTCACTCATGGCGGAGCGCCTCCGTGGGCGCCAGGTGGGCGCCGCGGTAAGCGGGGTAAGCGCCGCCGATCAGGCCGACCGCCAGCGCGATGAAAAAGCCCTGGATCAGCACGGCCGGCGCGACCTCGCCTTTGATAAGGCCATTGACCAGAGGCCACCATGTCAGGGCGCGGGTCAACAGGATCGCGACAACGATGCCGGCCGCCGCCCCGGCGACGCTCAAAAGCAGCGACTCGGACAGAATCAGGCGGACGACGCGCGACTTGCGCCAGCCGATCGGCGCAGAATGCCGATCTCGCGGGTGCGCTCGAAAACCGACATGACCATCGTATTCAGCACGCCGACCGCGCCGATGACGAGTGCGATGACGGAGGTCAGCCACGCCATCGCCTGGGCCATGCGGATTTGCGTCGTGCTGTTGACGTAATCGCCGGTCGGCATCGCCTCGACGCCCCAAAGCCGGCCCTCGGGAGACCGCAGGGCGTTGATCTCGCCGCGCACTCGTTCGAGCAGCTCTTTTTTATGGGGCACGCTGTCCAGCACGACCTGGAAGCCGGTCACTTGGTTGGGCCGATCCATGAGCGTTTGCAGTGAGCGAATGAGCATCACGGCCGAGCCGTTTTCAAAGACGTTGAAACTCTCAAAAACGCCGACGATCTCGAACGACTGGCCGGCAATGTCCAGTTGTTCGCCGGTCTTTTTGCCGAGGTTCTTGGCCAGGACCATGCCGAGCATGACCCCGTGCTCGTCGTCGGCTTCCAGACGACGGCCCGCGATCATCTTGAGGTCGTCGAACAGAAAGCTGCCGGGTTCCCAGCCTTGCAGGGCAACGCTGGTGAGGTTGGCCTGCTCGAATGAAACCATGTCCATCAATCCCGGCGAAACGGCCCGTACTCCCGGCAGTTGGCGAATCTGTTTTCCGACCTGCTGTGGGATGGAACTCGCCAGCCGTTCCGAGGAGCCGGCACGGACGACCATCAGATCCACGCCGCGTTTTTCATATAGTTCGCGGAAGGAGCGCTGAAAGCCGTCGGCGATGCCGACCAGCGCGACCACGGCCGTCACCGCGATGGCGACGCCTACCGTCGTCAGCAGCGAGCGCGACTTGCGGTTCAAAACGTTTTTCAGGATGACCTGGAAAAACCGCATCACTGCTCCTTGGGCCGGCCGACGATGCAGTAGCCCACCTTGAACCACAGCGAATAAATCTGCCAGTCCGTCAGCGCCTCGCGGACGATCGGTTCGAGTTGGAGATCGCGGTGTTTGTCCACCATGTCGGTGAACTCGGGGCCGAGGTTCATGAAGCGCGACATGATCCAGCGGTCGAGTTTCGGAAGTCCGATCCAGTGGCCGATCATCCGGTTAGGCAGGTTCGGCACCTCGTCGGCGACAACGACCAGTCCGCCGGGCTTGACCACACGAGCCATCTCTCGGAGCGATTTTACGGGATCGCTGAAGTAATTGAACGCGCCGACGCTCAGGACGTTGTCAAAGCTGTGATCGCGAAACGGCAGGTTTTCCGCCTCGCCGAGAAACAAACGCAAGTCGCGCTTGGGATAAAGTCGGTGGCAATTGGTTAGCTGCACGACGGAGATGTCGTTGCCGTAGACCTGGCAATCGTCGGGGATAAGCGGCACGTTCGCCCCGTCGCCGATGGCCACTTCTAGGAGGCGCGTGCCGGACAGGTCGGGCAGGTACTTCATGATCTGCCGGCGAGCGCGGCGTTCGCCGCCGTTGCAGAAAAACGTGAACCATTCCCAGAAGCGGAAGCGCGGCCAGAGCGGGCCGTTGTAGAAGTCGGCGGCGACCTTGTTGTTGCCTGAAAGCGGCTTGAGCAGGTCGAGCAAACCGTCGCGGATCGGGAAGGAGCGATGGCACGACAGACAAGCCAACCCATCCGGCGTCGCCGTGAACGGCGCTTCGAGACGCCCGCCGCAGTCGGGGCACTGCATGAAATCGCAATCGTGAATCCAGGTATTCGAGAGTGTTTGGGTCGCAATCATGGAAGCCTCCGAAGAAGCGTGTTAGTGAGTTTATGCGCGGGGCGTCGTGCCGACGATACAGTAACCGAGGCCGCGCCAGATGCGATGAATGACGGGGCGATGGAGGCGCTGAATGGGCGACGGCAGCCACGTCGAGGTGGTTGCCGAGTACCATGTCCGCGAATTCGGGCCCGAGCCAGATTCGTTTCAAGAGCCAGGTGTCGATGCGCGGACAACCGATCAGGTGTCCCCAACCCCACTCGAACAGGTCGGGCAACTCATCGGCGACGACGATCCGGCCGCCCGGACGGGTGACGCGAGCCATTTCTTTCAGTGCGCTTTCCGGGTCGCTAAAGAAGTTAAAACCGCCAACGCACAGGACCGCGTCGAACGAACGGTCGGCGAACGGGATGCGTTCGCCCTCGGCCAGGGCGAGCAACAGGTTGCGGCCGGCGTGACGATCCCGGCAGGCAGATAGCGGCCGCTCGGCGATGTCGATGCCGGCGATCCGCAGGCTGCGCGGCAGCAGCGCGACATTCTCCCCGTCGCCGATGCCAATCTCCAGCAGTGTTTCACCATTGAGGCGTCGCAGATGACGGAGGATCTGCATGCGCGTGCGCCGGCAGGCCGCCCAGCGTCTTGAGAAACAATTGCTCCCAGAATCGAAAACGCTGCCAGCGGTCGCTGTTGTAAAACGCGGCGGCGATGCGATTCTTCCCCGTCAATTCGCCCTGCGCGATCAGCAATCCGTCCCGGATGGGATAGTCGCGTCCGCAAACATCACAGGCAGCGCCGATCTCGGCCAGCGACGAACCACAATCCACACAGCGAAGGGATAGCGCCGGGGAAGGGAGATTCCGAGAGGGTCTTTCACGCAGGGCCGTGCTCATGGCTCAGTAGTCTCCCTTGATGATGCGCCGGCCGAAGGTCGCCATGATCCAATCGAAAGCCCACGCGGGAAGATACCGAAGGATGCTTGCGCCGAGTGCTTCGTGCCAGGGAGCATAGAGCTCACGGCGGCCGTGAACGATGGCACGGACGATGTGCTTGGCGGCCCGCTCGGGACTCATCATCCAGACCGGAAAGCCCAGCGGCATCGCCCGTGTCATGGGCGTATCCACGAAGCCGAGGAAGGCGGTTGTCACGAGGATTCCGCGACGGCGCAGGGCGGGGCGAAGGCTCTCCAGGTACGTCGAGATCGCCGCCTTGCTCGCCGAGTATCCCGCCGACCAGGCCATGCCGCGATGCGAATTGAGTGAACTGATCGCCACGATTCGCCCGTGTCCGCGCGCGATCATGCCCGGCAACACGGCCGCGATGGCGTGAACGCCGCCGAGGTAATTGACGCGCAGCATCTCCTCGAAATCATCGAGATCCGGCGCGGCCGCCCGCGTCACATGGGCGACGCCGGCGTTGTGAATGAGCAGGTCCACTGGGCCGAGATCCGATTCGATGGCCGACAACGCAGCGGTCAATGCCTCGGCGTCGCGGACATCAACCGCGTGGGCGCTCAAGGCGGTGCCGGTCGGCTTCAGTTCTTTGGCAAGCACGTCGAGCTTGCCGGCCGTGCGGTTGACGAGGCCGAGCCGGCAGCCGGCGGCCGCGAGGGCGTGACAAAGAGCGCGGCCGATTCCGCCTCCCGCTCCTGTCACGACGGCGACTTCACCGCGCAGACCATTCCGTTCCCGTTCCCCTTCGGGATGGGGAACGGGATCGGGAGCGGGAACGGGTGGCCCCGTCTTTTCCGGCACGGTGAGTCCCGATAAATTCGCCATTCCTTCTCCCGCTCAATACCTAACATTGGGTATTTTTTTTGTACTCATCGCCATGCACCCGTCGTACAACCACGCCGGCAGCCAGCGCAGTGCCCCCAACATCAGACTCATGCTCCACGGGAACGCATACACCCGACTCCTACGATGGATCGCCCGCAGAATGTGTCGCGCCGCCGCCTCTGGCTCCATCATCGGGATCGGCGGCTGCACGAGCGCGCCGGCCATGAGCGGTGTCCGGACAAAGCCTGGCAACACGGTGGTGATAACGATTCCGCGGTGACGGAGCGACGGGCGCAGGCTTTCCAGGTAATTCGACAGCGCCGCCTTGCTGGCACAGTAGGCGGCGGAAAACGGCATCCCGCGGCATCCCGCCAGGCTCGACAGGGCGACGATGTGACCGCGGCCGCGGGCCAGCATGTCCGGCAAAACCGCGTCGATGCAGTAGGCGATACCGAGGACGTTCACCTGCATGAGCCGTTCGGTCTCCTCGACGGCCAGATCATCAACAAGCGTGGCCCCCGTGATGCCCGCGCAAGCGACCAGCAAATCCACCGGCCCCAACTCTTCGGCAAGGGAGTGGATGGCGCTTCGCACGGCCG
Organism: uncultured Planctomycetota bacterium; assembly: GCA_963767535.1. Taxonomy (GTDB): domain Bacteria; phylum Planctomycetota; class Planctomycetia; order Gemmatales; family Gemmataceae; genus JAJPHU01. Next base: position 512,372 of record CAVYEC010000002.1, on the reverse strand, counting down.
ACCGATCGCGCACGTCGGCCGGGGCAAGAGCGCAGGTCGCTCCGATGGCACGCAGTTCGCCGACCAGCAAATCCAGTCCGTCCGTGTTGCGATCCAGCAGGCCCAGACGCATTTTCTCGCGCCAGTTCGTGGCAGAGCGCCCGGCCCATCCCGCTGGCTGCGCCCGTGACTACCGCGACCTTGCCTTGCAGGGTCATGTCCTCCCCCCCACCGCTTGCGATTGGTCTTCCCGTTCGCCGATGCCGGCCATCGCGCGCAAATGGTGCTGGACGAGCGCGACGTACTCGACAGGGTTTTCCTCGTGGGCGCGGTGCTTGGCCCTGGGCACGAGGGACACGCGGCAGTTCGGGAGGTTCGCTTCGAGGAAGCGGCACGTCTCCAGAAACGGCGAGTGTTCGCCGTACAGAGCCAGCGCTGGATGCGATACGGAGCAAATCTGCTCGGCCGTCAAACCGGCCACGGCTTTCACGTCCTCGCCGCATGTCGTGGCGGCCAGGCGCGTGAGGCGATCCATCGCGGCCAAACCCAGTTCCTTGCGGAACATCTCGCGGCGCTCCGGCGACAGGTTCGCCGTCTGTTTGAATAGCTCGCCCACGTCGAACCAGTTCTCCTCGTTTACTTCCAGGCCGGCGCGGTTGGCCTCGACCTTGTAATCCTGCCAACCGCTCCACCGGCCGAGGCTGCCCTCCAAGTGCCGCAAGCCGGGGAAATACGGATCGGACAGCACCAACCCTGCGATCGCATCGGGATAGAGGACGGCGGCATGCAAGGCGATGACGCCGCCGAAACTGTGGCCGAGCACGTACATCGGTCCCAGGCCGAGCGCACGCTGAATCTTCACGAGGTCGCCGGCCATGTCGGCGGAGGTGTAGCCGTCCGGCGGCGTGTCGCTGTAGCCGTGGCCGCGCAGGTCGTAGGCGGTGACGCGGAAATCGGCGGCCAGCGTCGGCATCAGGTTGATGAGCGGCCAGATCGCCATGTTGCCGGTGACGCCGTGCAGCAGCACCACGTCCGGCCCCTCGCCGGCCTGTTGGTAGTAGAACTTCATCCCCTCGACGGTAACGCGCGGCATAAGTTCGATCCGTTGTTTATGCGTTCAAATGTTGATGCAAGAAGGACACCAGTTCGCCGAGCTGAATGTCCCGCACCGCCCTTCGGCCCAGGTCGGCCATGAACAGGTGGAAGGGAAGCTTTCGGCCGTAGTGCTCTTCGAGCGTCTCGCCCAGGACCACGGCGTCGATGGAGGCGAGGCCCAGGTCGCCGAAAAAGCACGTCCGCGGGCCGAGGTCGCCGGAATACTCGCGGCCGTTGAAATTGCGAAGAATATCGGATACGTCGTTCTGGATCTGTTCCTTCGTTCGCGTCATCGGCATTCCCTTTCGCAAAAAGTCGTGGCGACGATCAGATCGCCTTCGCGCACCGTATCCACGGCCAAGAGATCGAGTCGGAACTGAGGATACACGGTCAGCAGGCGCGGTCCCAGCGCCACGAGGATGCGTCCGGTCTGCCGGTCTGCCGCGCGGACGACGACACCGCGCGGCTCATCCGCCAGGGCCGAACCCAGGGCATTCGCCACGGCGGCGCGGGCGCAGTCGAAGCGAACCGCCCACTCAGCACGGTCCTGTCCGAAACCGTCAAGCAAATCACGTTCAGCCGCATCCGTAGGGTGGGCCGAGTCTTCGAGGCCCACCACGCCCCTGCTGGTGGGCCTCGAAGACTCGGCCCACCCTACCGTGGATAACCGCCTTAAGGCCATGCCGGGTGTTCGCCCGAAAACGGCCACAGCCGCACAAACACCGGGGACACTGGCGAACGAGACCGACGGCAGCGCCGCGATGAGTTCCTCTCCGCGATAGCGCGGCAGCGGCCGGCCGTGCGCGTCCGCGTCCAGTTCGATGTCGGCGGGGCACAGACGCTGGCCGTGACGCTCCTGCCACAGCGAGCGGATTGCGTCCTTGGCCGCGATGCGGCCGAACAGCCATTGGGTTCGCTCATTTTCAGGCACTTTGAGGAGGCGAAAACGACTCCATTCCGAGCGAGTCAGGGTAACACGGGCCACGGCCCCTCGCGGCACCGGCTGGCAAAGATCGTCGGACGGCTCGATGCGAGTGCAGTGTCCTCGATGGGCCGCGACGCCGCGCAGCGGCCACGGGCCGGCCAGGAAGAAACGGTCCTTATGGCGGAAGAAATCTACGTATTCGATCGGCCAATAGAAGCGCCAGTATTCCGCCGCGTCGAGCCGGCACCATAATCGCCCATCCGGGGAGAGCAGGTCGATGCGATGGCGAACCTGCCGCGCCGACTGGCGCTCGATGCGGACGCGACAGCCGATGCGCGTGCCGACGGCCGGGCGCGGTCCATAAATCGTGACCTCGCCCAACTCATACGGGAGGACGACACGGCCGGTCTGGTCGGGCAGGCCGAGGTGCCAGCAGCCCAGCAAGTGCGTCGAGGCGTCGATCAACAGCGGATCGAGCAGCAAGTCCGGCTCGGAGCTGGAGCGGAACAGTCCGGAGTGCGGGAGGGTTTGTAGTTTCCCTTCAATGCCCTCGTCGCCGCGCCGGTCGGTCGAAACCAGCGCCTGAAACAGCGGGCCGTGAAACAGACGATGCTCGCCTTCGTAAAGCTGATGCGGAGTGTAACGGCAGGGCGTCTCGTGGGTGAGCGGAAAATCCTCGGCGGGCGGCGGATTGGGATAGTGATCGCCCAGGATCACCGTGCCCGTGATCGCGGGAGAGTCGGCATTGCCGGGGCAGACGGTGTTACCGAAGTCGCGTATCTCCATGACGATCTCGTTCACCGCGTCGAGCCGAACGCGGGCCGTCAACTCGACGGTGGTCGGTTCGTCGTCGAACGGTATCCAGCGCTGGAGGCGGACGCGCCGGAAGCCGAGGACGAGTTTACCGGGCACGAGGACGGCGGCGGCCTCGGCCATCATTTCCAGACTGAAGGCCATCGGCATGAACGGCAGCCCGTGCTGCGTGGGATCCATGGCGCTGGCGTGGCGCGAGCCGAGCGTGTGATCGGAGGCGTACAGGTCTTCGGCCAGGTCCATGCGGCGACGCAGGACCAGCTCGCGGCCGGGTTCGTGACGGAGGATCTCACCGAGCAGCGGACGCACCGGGGAGCGAATCGTCGCGCTCCGGGGGTGGGCGAGGAATTGCTCCATGACCTCGCGCTCTACGTCCAGAAATTGCTCCATCACATCCAGGTATTGTTCCAGAACAGCGGCGCGGGGGGCGTCAGCCGTAGGGTGGGCCGAGTCTTCGAGGCCCACCACGCCCCTGCTGGTGGGCCTCGAAGACTCGGCCCACCCTACGACCGGACGGCGCTCCCATTCGATCCGGCGCGGGTCACGCCGGTTATACAGATGCTCCAACCGCAGCGGAACATGATGGGCCGCCAGCAGCGCGGCCAGATGGTTGAGCTGCGTCAGGCCGGAGCGGTGGAACAGGTTGACGGGCACGGCCTCGCAGGGTTTACCGCGCAGAATGTCTTGCAAAAATGCGGTCAGGTTGCCGCGCGGCCCGCACTCGACGAACAGCCGCACGCCGTCGGCGTACATCGTTTCGGCGAGGCGGACGAACTCGACCGGCGAGGCCCAGTGAGACACCGCCAACCGGCGGATCGCCGCGGGTTCTGTCGGAAAAAGCCGGCCGGTGGTGCAGGAATACAGAGGAAGGCGGGGCGGCTGCACCGTCAGCCGCTCGTACATCTGGACGATGGGGCCGAGGAACGGCTCGAACAGCGGCGTGTGATAAGGACGGCGAAATGGCAGCCGTTCGCACACGATGCCATGCTCGCTCAGCCTCATCTCAACGGAGTCCGACGCGGCGGGTGGGCAGGCCACGACGGTCTGATGTGGGCAGTTATCCATCGCGATGCAAACGCCCGCCTCCGAGCCAAGAAGTTCCTCCGCGGTGCGGCGCCCGGCGGCCACGGCAAGAAGGGTAACTTCGGACAACTGCCGATCATCTTCCTGACACTGCAAAACGTGGCTCAGCGCGAAAAGCTGCTCGATGAAGAAATCATCCGGCTCGACACAACCCGCCGCTAGAAGCGCGGAGAACTCGCCGGCGCTGTGCCCGCCGATCGCATCCGGCCGCAACCCCAATTCGTGCAGCAGCAGATACAGCGCCCATTCGGCGATGAGGATGCTGGAGACCGCATTGCCCAGCCGCCACAGGTCCTTCTCAGCCGCATCCTTCTCGGCCGCCGAGATGGTTTCGGGCCGGAAGATATGGCGACTGATCGGCTCGTCGCGCCGACCGCGCGCATCGACAGGCGATCGCAGCGCTCGAAATGCTGGCGAACTTCGGGAAAATGCGGCAGTAGATCACCAAGCATGTTGAGATACTGGCTGCCCTCGCCGGGGAAGAACAGGGCGAGTTTGCCTTGCGAGTGCAGAGGTGTCTCGAAGAAATAGCTCCCGCGCGAGTCCTTGATTTGCCGGCAACGCGGGTCGGCCAGGCGCTCGTCCGCGCGTGCCAGTCTCGTCTGCAAATCCGCGACCGACTCGACCACCATCGCCAACCGGCTGCCTCCGGGTGCCAGCGACGTATTGAGGGTGAAGGCGAGATCCTTCAACTCGACGGCAGGGGTGTGCGTCAGGAAGTCGCCCAATTCCAGCACGCGCCGGCGCAGTTCGTCGCGGTCGTCGCCGCGGAGGATGATGGCTTCACTCTCCCAGCGCAACGACATGGTCGAGGAGGACGGCACTTCTTCGCGGCGGCCGTTGAGTCGGTTGGCGTTCGTGCCGGGGAGCGTGGGAACCATGACCTGCCTCGTCCGCTTAGCGGGCCGCCTCGACGACTTCGTCCCGGGCCGGGCGGCGCGGCAGGGCGAGCTGGCCCACGTCGCCGGCAATGACCACCTCACACTCGCCCTTGCTTCCCCGCCGCAATTCCTCGTCGAGGAAGCGCGGCCCGACGTCCGGCGGGATCATCTGCAAGCCGCGCTGGCCGAGGTGCTGCTCCAGTTCGGAAACCATGCCGATACTGGACCACGGCCCCCAGGCGATCGACACGACTCGGCCCGGCCAACGGCGATCCAGTTGCACGGCCAGCTTGCACAACACCTCGTTCGCGGCGGCATAGTCGGACTGGCCACGGTTGCCGAATCGACCGGCGACCGACGCGAAAAACACGCAGAACTTAAGTTGCTCGAAGCGAACGCATCGGCTCAGGATCAAGGCACTTTCGACCTTCGTGCCGAAGACGCGATCGTAGGATTCGGGCGTCTTATCGCGGATCAGCTTGTCCTGGATGACGCCGGCCCCGTGAATCAAACCGTCGAGGGTGCCGAAGCGGCGGTACACGTCGTCGAGCACGGCGGTGAGGGCGGCCTCGTCGCGGACATCGGCTTGGTAATAATGGACGCGGGCGCCGGCCTGCCGCAGCCGTTCGATGTTGCCGCGAATCTCGCGGTCGTGGAGCAAACGCTGGTACGCCGATTCGACGACGGCCGGCGAAGCGGGCCGGCCCTCGCGGCGAAGCCGGGCGATGAGGGCGGCCTTCAGCTCGGCCGACTCGGTCAGGTTCGCGGTGTCCAAGCTCTCGTGTTCGTCCGGCAAGGGCGATCGGCCGACCAGCACGAGGTTGGGACGATAGCGGTTGGCCAGCTCCAGCGCGACGGCGGCGGTGATGCCACGCGCCCCGCCGGTCAGCAGGACCGTCGAATCGGTTCCCAAGAGAACGGGTGCATCCTCCCGCTCATCGAGCGGGCAGGGCACGCAATGCAGCGTCAGACGCCGTCCGCCCTGGTAGCCGATCTCGACAGGTCCGTCCGTGTCGCCCAGTTCGGCGAGTAGCGCGGCGGCGAGCGCATCGGCAGATTCGCTTCGATCGAGATCGACGGCGCGGACGAGGACTTGCGGCCACTCGTGGGCCAGGCTCTTGACCAGACCGGCGACGCCGCCCTGTCCGGGCGAGAAGTCGTCCAGCAAGGGGCCATCTTGACCGCTGCCGAACGAGCCGCCCATTGCGGTCGCGGCCAGGAGGAGTGCATTGCCGCCCTCGCCGGCTCGCTGCAATTCGTCAGCCAGGCCGCGCGCAGCAAGAACAGCGATTTCACATCGAGCCGAAGCCGATCCGTCCACGGCTGGCCCTCGCGCGGCGGCGCCAACGGCATCAAGTGGATAAGCCCGTTTACGGGTCCGCATTGCTGGTGAATGCGGCGCAGCAGGTCCTCGACCGCCTGCGAGTCGGTCAGGTCCGCCTGAAAAATGTCCTCTTGTGGATCGGCCGCGGCACGTATCACGATCGCCTGCTGCCCCCGGTCGCGCAGACGTTGCGCCAAGTCTGCCGCCACACCGGCACCATCATCCGTCAAAAGGATCGTGCCACCGGGGAGGACGGGCATGATTTCGGACACGGGCGAGGCATCGGTCACGGCGACGAGCATTCGCTGAATACCGGCCTGCGGAGTCGGTGCAGCTTCCCCCTTGCTGGCGCTGCGGGCTGGTAGCGGTTGCGCACTCTCGCTGGCCGCGACCAGGCAGTCAATGATGCCGCGCAGCGATTTGATGTTCGTCAGCTTCTCCATCGCCACGCCGAGTTGTTGACCCCCGCCGTCCGCGAGCATCCCCAGGATCTCGACGCGCTTGATGGAGTCGATGCCGAGGTCCGCCTCCAGGTCCAGATCGAGTCCCAGCATCTCCGCCGGATAGCCAGTGCGTTTGCACACTATGTCGAGCAGACGGGCCGTTACGCTCTCGCGGTCCAAAAAGGTGTCAGGAACCTTTTCTGCCGACTCCATAGCGGAAAAGGTTCCTGACACCTTTTCCTCAGCGACCGGAGTCTGCACCGGCTGGGTAATGTGGCCGTTGGTCGTGTGGAGGGCGGGTTCGGGCACGCTCGGCACTTCAGCTGGCGATCCGCCTCCGTGCAGATAGTTGAGCATGACGCTGCGCTGCGTATCCAGGAACCTCGCCATCAAATCCTGGAAACGCAACATGACCTGCGCCGTCTCATCGCCGGACACCGGGGCGATGGGAGGTGGGGCCACGGACGCGGGCGGATGAGGAACCCCGTTGGTGTTCGCGGCACCGTTGGCGTGCGGGACCGGCGGCACCGCCTGTGCTTTGGTCGGTTTCATGGTTTGGGGAGAAGAAACCTTCGGTTTTTCGAGAATGGGACGAGACAGGGTCTGCTCGGCTTCGTCGGTGCGAGCCTGTCCGAGCAGCGTCGGCTCCGGCCCGTGCAGCGGCCGGACGCGCGTGCTGTTGATAAGCCAGGTGCTCGACGAGAGCTTCGGGGGAGCGCAGTCGCGTTCGAGATTAGTCAGGTCGAGCAGGCGCAGGCCGCGCCCTTCGTGCAAGCGTTCCAACCGAACGGGCACGCCCCAGACGAGGAGTTGCGCGAGCAGGTGTTGCAACTGCACCAGTCCCGGCCGGCCCTTCTGGTCGGAAGCCACGGCCAGGTGCGGCCGGCCGGCGAGGGTCTGTCCGACCAGGGCCGTCAACACGCCCTGCGGTCCAACCTCGATGAAAGTGCGAGCGCCGGCCGCGTACATGGCCTCGATCTCGTCGCGGAAGCGCACCGGCGAAATGAGGTGACGGCCCAGCAAGTCCACCATACTAGAGGGGTCGTCCGGGTACGGGACCGCCGTCGTGTTGGAATATACCGGACTTTGCGGAGACTTAAAGGAACACGCAGCCAAGGCGTGGGCGAACGGCAGGCGGGCGGCGGCGACCAGCGGCGAATGGAAAGCGCAGGCGACCGGGATGCGTTGGCCGCGAATTCCTTTTTTCTGAAGGCGTTCGAGGGCGCCGTGAATGCCTTCCTCCGTGCCGGAAATCACTGTCTGATTCGGGCTGTTGAGGTTGGCGGCCGTTACGTCGTCGAGTTCCGCCAGTACGGAAGCGACGGTGTCCGCATCGGACTCGATTGCCGCCATCGCGCCGGCCATGCGGTCAGTCGCTTCGAGAATGATGCGGCCGCGTTCGTGCGACAGACGGATAAATTCCTCGGCGGACAACGCGCCGGCCGCGCACAGGGCAGCGTAATCGCCGTAGCTGTGGCCGGCGAATAAATGGGGATGCACGCCCAGACGCGCCAGCAATCGAAACATGCCGAGACTGGCCGCGCCGATGGCCGGCTGCGCCACGTCGGTGCGCGTGAGCGTTTCTTTCGCTTGCCGTTCCTGCTCGGGCGTGAAAGCGGACGGTGGAAAGATGAATTTGCCCAGCGGTTTTTCGAGCCGGCCCGTCAGCGCCGCCTCGGCAGCGTCGAATTCCCGGCGCACTTCCGGGAAGACCATCGCCAGCTGGGTGAGCATGTTGGGATATTGCGACCCCTGACCGGGGAAGAGAAAAGCGATTTGACTGTCCGGCTCGCGCTGCGAATCGAGAGCGAAGAAGAGGCCGCGCGGATCGTGGCTATGTTCCTGACCGGAGCGCAGCAACGTTAGCGCCTGGTCTAGCTTTTGCTTCAGATCGACGAGTGAACTCGCCACCACAGCCAACCTCGACAGCCCCGCTTGATCCGCGTTCGCCTTGCACAGCGAATAGGCCAGATCCGCCAACTCGGGCGCGGCACCCCGATTCAGCGCGTCCAGAGTCGTTTGCGCCGCCGAAAGCAACGCTTCCCGTGACGGCCGACGCCAAACGAACAACTCGGCCGGCCAGCGGTTGAGACCCGGTCGCGTCTCATCGAGGAAATCGCCAGTGTATTCTTCGAGGACCGCATGGAAATTCGTGCCGCCGAACCCGAAGGCGCTGACGCCGGCCACGCGCGGCTCGGCTCCGCCGTGTACCCAAGGCCGGGCTTCCGTGTTCAGAAAGAACGGGCTGTCCTCGAAATTCGCCTTGCTGTTGGGCCGTTCGACGAGTAGAGGCGGCAAAACCTTGTGATGCAGCGCCAGCGTGGCGTTGAGCAGACCCGCCAGGCCGGCGGCGCATTTGGTGTGACCGATCATCGACTTGACCGAGCCGAGGGCGCACGAGCACGGGGCCGCGCCCGCCTCGCGGAAAATGCGGCCCAGCGACGCCGCCTCCGTCTGATCGCCGACAACCGTGCCGGTGCCGTGCGCCTCGACCAACTCGACGCGAGCCGGAGACACATTCGCCTTGGTGTAAGCACGCTGCAAGGCACGCAGTTGGCCTTCGGGCCGAGGAGCTGTCAGTCCCTTGTCACGGCCGTCGCTGGACGCACCGACGCCCTTGATGACAGCGTAAATGCGGTCGCCGTCGCGCTCGGCGTCGGCCAGGCGCTTGAGGATCACGGCCGCCACGCCCTCGCTGATGACGATACCGTCGGCCGACTCGTCGAAGGTGCCGCACCGGCCGCGCGCCGAGAAGGCGTGCGTCTTGCTGAAGGCCATGTACGTGTACGGGTTTTGCACCGTGTCCGCGCCCATGACCACGGCCATGTCGCTCGTGCCCATCTCCAGCTCGCGGACGCCGGCATACAGGGCGGCCAGCGACGAGCCGCACGCCGCGTCGATCGAGAAGTTCGGCCCTCCGAAGTTGAAGCGGTTGGCGACCCGGCCGGCGATGACGTTGATGAGGATGCCGGGGAAGGAATCCTCCGTCCACTCCGGCAGAAGCGTCTCGGCCTTGCGGACGATCTCGGCCGCGCTGTCCTTCAGGCCGGGCACAGTGGCCAGCATCGGCAGGTACGAGCGGAAGCTGTAGGCGATGGCGAGCTGGGCCGCGCCGCCGCCGGCGCCGAGGATGACGGCGGTGCGCTCGCGGTCGAACGGTCGCTCCGCGTAGCCGGCGTCGGCCAGGGCGCGGCGCACCGCCTCCAGGGCGTAAAGCTGCACCGGCTCGATCGACGGCAGGCTGTTGGGCGGCATCCCGAACAGCAGCGGATCGAACGGCAAATCAGCGAGGAAACCGCCCCATTTCGAGCAAATCTTGTCGCGCGCCTTGGGATCGGCGTCGTAGTAAAGCCGCCAGTCCCAGTGGTCGGGCGGTACTTCGGTGATGGCGTTGACGCGGGCCAGCACGTTTTCCCAGAACGTCCGCACGTCGTTGGCGCCGGGCAGGAAACTGGCCATGCCGATGATGGCGATGTCGGAAGGTTTTTGCGCGGCCGAACCGGGATGGCGTCGATCCGGTCGGATTGCAGCAACCGGACGCCGCCCGCCGAAATGTCCTCATGGAGTTCGGCCATACTGACAACGCGTTGTCGCAGGCTGGCAGCCTGGCCGATCATGTACATGCCGCGGCGGAATTGCTCTTCCTCCTCCACCGACGCGAAACGCTCCCCCTCACTCCTGCCCTCCCCCTGCGGAGTAGGTGCCGGCAGGCCGGCGGGGGAGGGAGTACCTTTTCTCCCTCCCCCCTCGTGGGGGAGGGCAGGGGTGGGGGGTGCGGCCGATGGCCGATCAATCCCCTTGGAGGCGACGCGCAGCCGGCCCACGTTGAGCGCCTCCAGCGCCTCGCGGATCTCGTTGGCATTACGGCCCTCGCCGTGGAGGCGCTGCTTTTCTTGCTCGAACGTCGCGGCGTAAGGAGTTCCGATGCAGCGGATGGCGTGGCCGGGGCCGGTCTCCAGCAAGACGGTCTCCTCGCAGCGCAGCGCTTCCCGTTGGTAGCGCGGCACGATGGCGCCGCAGGCGACGGCTTCCTCGGTGAACAGGTACGCGGTGCCGACGAGAACGCCGACGGCGACGCCGCGCTCGGCGAGGCCGGCCGACAGCGTGGCCACCATCGCCGCCGACAGCGCATCGTGGACACCACCCGCGAACAGGACGTGCAGTTCGTCCGCCTTGACGGCATCGGGTCCGGTGGCGGCGAGTTGCTCCCAGAGCAGTTCGCACATCGTCTCCCACAGCACGAAGCTCGAACGCGGCCCGACGTGCCCGCCGCACTCGCGGCCCTCGAAGACGAAACGCCGCGCCCCGTCGCGCAAAAAAAGCGATAGGAGGCCCGGCGAGGGGACGTGCAGGTAGGTGGGGATGCCTTCTTTTTCCAGCTCGCGCGCCTGGTCGGGCCGGCCGCCGGCGATGAGCGCGAAAGGCGGACGTGCGGCTCGGAGCGCGTCCATTTGCTCGCTGCGAATTTCCGGCGGAGCGAAGCCGAGGATGCCGGCGCCCCACGGCCGACCCGCGAGGCGCGTGCTTGTCTCGCGCAACAGCTTTTCGGTGTCATCGCGGCGAAGCAGCGCGAGGGCCAGAAACGGTAACGCGCCGTTTTCCGCCACCGCTTCGGCGAACGCGGCCGTATCGCTGACGCGCGTCATCGGCCCCTGCACGATCGGATAGCGCGTGCCCTGCCGCCGGGCCAGCAGCGATCCCTCGGCCAACGGCTTCACGCGGCTCGCCAAAGCGATTTGCCGGACAACCTGCTGCCGTAAAGCCTGCACGATGCCGCCGACAGTGCGGTAGCGCTGGGCCAGTGATTTGGCGAAGGCGGCATCCTGGCCGATCAGCCATAGCCCGCCCTCCGCGTTGGGACCGACGAGCCGGCGCACGGCCTGACGCCATTCCTTCCGGCGCTGGTTCGCATCCGACGTCGAGGCCGCAAGTTGATCCGCCAGGCGGCGTAGCTCTTCCGGCGCGGCAAGGCCGGGACGCGCTAACAAGCGATAACTCTCGCCGAGGGCCGCACCGAGGCAGATCGTCTCGCTGCCGTCGAAAGTGCCCAGCCAGGTCCGTGCCGTCTCGGACAGGGGCGATTCGCGCGTCAACAGCAGCTGGCTATCGAGTACCAAACCGGCCGCTCCTGCCGTGACGCAGGCGGCGGCCGTATGCAAGCCGATGCCGCCCTGGGCGTAAACCGGCAGCTTCCGCACATTGCCGGCCGCGACCGCGGCCCGCCAACGCTGGAGCAAAATGAACGTTGTATCCTCGCCGACGCGCCCGCCCGACTCATGCCCCTTGAGAACCAGGCCGTCGATGTCCCGTTCGGCCCCGAGCAGCGCCTCGTTCAGCGTGACCGCCTCGAAAAGCACAAGGATTTTGCGCTGGCGGCAGCTGCGCGATCCACTTATCCAGGTCGGCCTGTTCGCCGCCCGCCAGCAAAACCTCGCGACAGCCCGACGACGGATCGAGCAGACGGGCCAAGAGCGATCCGCCCTCCGGCCCGATTTTCACGCCGAAACCGTCCGGGACGAAACGAGCGATCCGTTCGAGCGCGGCAAGGGCGGCACGCTCCTCGACGAACTCCAGGTCCAGAAAGCCCCGGACGCCGGCCCGGCAGGCGGCGATGGCGACCGCGGGGTCCGCGGTGCCGGCCGGCGTCAGAAGAAGGGCGTCAAAACTCTCCATTCCGGATCTCTCTTGTTGGATACTTCCCCATCGCGGGGGATCGACAAGGCCTCACCGTCCTGGCTGGTCATGGTGCCCGCATGCCGGCTGTCGCACCACGCCCTTCCTCCCTGAAACTCCCCGGCGAAACTCGACAACTACAATCCTTTCCCGCTTGGCCCAGCGGCTTGCAAGACTGGGCAGGTTCCGTAAGCGGGGCAAGATAGGTAGCCCTTGCATCGGCAAATCCAAACTAACCGGGGATGGCGGGATGTCAATAGTCGCCGCCGCCACCCACTCAAGCACGCGCTGTACCGATCGTGCGCAATTCGTCCAGACCGCAAGCACAGCATAATCGGTGCGCGAGTAGGAGGCGTCTGTCTCCTCTGTTCCTAATACTGTCGAGGCAAGAGTTTGTGACAGGAAGTATTCTTCCCATTCGGTGTGTTGAGCCTTTACCAGCCGCGAGCGCCAGCGAGCGGGAATGCATCCCGCTCGCTGGCGCTCGCGGCTGGTACAAGAACAGCTTCCAGGCGAGCAAAACCATCGGTCTTCACGAGGCGGCCGGCAAACCGGCCAGGGGCGCGGCCGGGACAGGAGGCGCTCCTTCGGCGGATGGGCTGGTCAATCCGTTCTCCGCGGACATGACCAGCTCGCTGAACAGGCCGCCCTGCTGCACGAGGTCGAGATAGGTGCCCACCTCGACGATTTTGCCGTCGTCGAAAACGAGGATGCGATCGGCGTCGCGCAGCGTGGATAGGCGGTGGGCCACCAGGATCGTCGTGCGGTCCTTGTTCGTCAAACCCAAAGCGGCCTGCACGGCGCGTTCGCTGATGTTGTCCAGCGCCGAGGTGGCCTCATCGAGAATCAAGATCGGCGGCTGTTTGAGCAGAATGCGCGCGATGGCCAAACGCTGCCGCTGGCCGCCGGAGAGGTTGGAACCGCGTTCCATCACGGCGGCACCGTAGCCGTCGGGCATTTCCATGATTTCGTCGTGCAAATGGGCCAGCTCGGCGGCCCGCTGGATGTCTTCCAGGGCCGCGTTCTCGTTGCCGTAAGCGATGTTCTCGGCGATGGTGCCCGCGAAGACGAAGGGCGACTGCCCCACGTAACCCAGAAGTCGGCCGATGTCCGCCCGCGACACTTCCTCCAGCGGCGTCCCTCCCAGCCACATCGCGCCGCCGTCGGGATGAAGCAGACGCATCAGGACTTTTAGAAACGTCGATTTGCCGCACCCCGACCGGCCGGCGATTCCGATCGTCTCGCCGTGGCGAATCTCCAGACACAGATTGTCCACCGCATTCACGCGCTGCCCCTGCGGGGTGACGTATTCGACAACCAGATCTTTCGCAACGATGGCCGGCTCGCCCGGCACCAGCCGCGGCTCGCCCGGCTTGGCCAGCGTGAATGACGGGTCCAGCGGTTCGCCCAAGAGTTCCAGCAGATCGCCGATGCGAATGCTGCTTTCGTGCCCCTCGTCGAGGACGCGATGAATCTCGCTCAGGGGCGTCATGACGTTGAGGAACAGGACCGAAAACGTCATCACACTGCCGGCCGTCAATCCGGAACCGCCCCGCAGTACCAGAAAAATCGCCACGGCCAGAACGATGATGTGGAAGAGGCCTTCGTTGAGCGCCTTGGCGCAGCCGAACAGCGACATCTGGAAATGGTGACGGATCTCCATGAAGCGCCGCTTCTCGGTGGCACGGGCCAGGCGCTTGACTTCCTGCTGATAGGTGTTGGCCGCCCGCACGTACTCGATGCCGCCCAGCTGTTCGACGATGGCCCCGTCGATGTCCTCGCAGCTGCGGAGCAACTTCATCCGCACACCCTTCTGCGAGATGAGCTGACGGATCGTGAGGAACACGGCTGTCGGGATGACGCCGATCATGATGAGACCGATAACGGGTTGCTTGACGACGGCCGCGATCAGGGCGAACGTTCCGGTCAAGATGGCGGGAACGAAGTCGATGAAGCTCAGGCGCAGAAACCGCACGAAGCCTTCGACGCTGCGGTAAATGCGGCCGTGCAAGGCCCCGACCTTCTCCTTGGAGAGGCTGGCCAGGTTGATCTTCATGAGGTGGTTGACCACGCGCACGCACATATCGCGGTTGATGCGCGTGCAGCTATTTTCCACGAGATACCGGCGGGCGACGTTGAGCGATTCGCGCAGGACGTAGGCGAGGGCGATCATGCCCAGCACCTCGGCCGTGACGGTGTAGCTGGTGCCGAGCGACCAGCCTTCGTTCTGGCTGCGCAGGACGGTATCAACGAGCTTGCCCAGAAGCAGGGCCACGGCGGTGTTGCACAAGCTGGTTGCGGCCATGATGCCGCCCGCGGCGCCCAGGCCGACCTTGTGCTTGCGCGGCACCAGACGCCAGACCTGCCGCCCGCGCCGAATGATGAGACGAATTTCGGCCGCGATTCCAATATAGGGATGAGGCTGTGCGGACATGCAAGCCGCCTTTCTTCTCTGTTCCGGTTTCCGTGCAAGAATCTACGGGAGAGGCGATCATCCCGATTTCGCGGCCAAGAATTGAAGAGAGGTTCGGCGATCGTCTGGAAAGGGGCTTATCCCCGCGTTGATCGCCCCCAACTTACGGGATAGGTCCGTCGATCAAGGATGTAACGTTCTCTTCCTACGAAAGCGCACGGCGCATCCTACTCGATTGCAAATGGCTGGCCGGCAGCGGAGTGCTCCGCAGCATCGTCACCAGTTTGCGCTCGACCATCTGAGCCGGCGTCAAACCCGCGCGAATCGTTGACGAGCATTTCCTGGGCAGAAGTGACGGCACGACGCGTTAACGCTGATTCCGGGATCAAGCTTTCTTCACGAGTCATGGGTCTACTCCTTGCAATACCTGAGTTCCTCAACACAAGGCGATCCATTGTGTGAGCAACCTTCATGCCAGGCGTAGACAGCCAGGACAGGTTTCGAGTTGACGAAGCCCTCCGATCCTGAAGCGTAAGCGAAGGATGTTTTCTTCGCTTACGCTTCAGGATCGGAGCAGATACGGAAGGGATTCGCGGCCCGAGAATCAGGCCGCTCGCGCGGCCTCCGCGGCGACAGGACGGAAACCAGAGCGCTCCAAACCGCGCCGCACATACGGAATCGTGTGAAAAACGTTGCGCACGCGGTTGTCGTGCAGATAATTCTCCAGCGCCAGCACGGCCGCGCCCGCGTCGATGCCCACCATATCAGATCCGACCCATCCAAGCGACGTATTCACATTGCTGAACCCGTAGCGCCCGGCCAGAGGCCAACGGCGCTCGCAGGAGGCGCGACCGAGATTGTCGAGCACCAGTTCGGGATGATGGGCAATCGAGGCCAGCGTGGCGGTCACATGGGCCGTGCCGTCGATGGGCCCGCCCGGCGCGTAGCAGCGGTAGGCGAACCCCGCCGGCGGCGAAGCGGGACCGTCGCCCGCCGACAGACCCCAGTATTCGCGGTAAGTGTCGTAGGTGCCGGCCAGCTCCCGGCACAGGCGATAATTGGCTTCCGTGGCGGTGCGCGCTTCAGCGGCCAGATCGACCTCGCCGGGGGCCGTCCAGCCGTTCAGGTCGAGCAGATCGAGTCCGTACTGAAAGACGAACAAGCCCAAATCGCTGTTGTTGAAGCGCAAGCCGGCCGCCGTCCCGTAGAACGGCCGCAGGTGCGCCCATGCCGAAACCGGAATGGCATACCCGCCCGCGGCGCCGGACGCCAGCACGTACATGAACACCGTCTCGCCGTTGAGCCGATCCCACGCGCAGGGAAGAAAACGACCGTCCGACGTTTGCCCGTGTCGCAACAGCGGCGTCGGCGACTCGGCCGGAGCGGTCCAGTAGTTCCAGTCGATCCGGTCCGTGAACGACCGGGCCAGATGTTCTAGCTCCGCATCCCGCAGGAAAGCCGACGCCCACAGCGCCCCGGCGGCCAGCCAGGCCGTCTCGACGGTGCTGAGATAATCGTGACCGTAAACCCGGCCGGTGCGTGAGTCGATGAAATGGGGCACGATGCCGTGTTCGTGTGGCAGGGTATGCAGGGCCGTCTCCAGCCCCGTGCGGATACGCAGCG
Organism: uncultured Planctomycetota bacterium; assembly: GCA_963767535.1. Lineage (GTDB taxonomy): Bacteria > Planctomycetota > Planctomycetia > Gemmatales > Gemmataceae > JAJPHU01. The sequence goes on along the minus strand of CAVYEC010000002.1, from coordinate 496,120 downwards.
CAGCCTCCTCGTGACGGAGCAGGCGGTGTGGTTCGGCCGAGGCCAGCGCCAGGGCGATCCAGCCCATGCCGGTCGCCGCCGTGCTGCACAGACCGCCCGCGTGCCTCGACCCCTGGTTGCTCTGGCGATCGAGCATCAGGCCGGCCGGCGTCTGGTTGTCGAGAAAGTATCGCAACCCTCGACGCTGAAGGTCGGTGAGGAGGTGGCGATCCGTCGCGGTCAACATGGCCATCCTGCCTTCAGGGTGCGGACCACTCCTTGGCCCGCTCAAAGGGCTTGAGTCTACCATCTTCCTGTTTCCGGGGGAACCTGCAAGCGACTCGATTTTTCGCGGCCGGATTGGGAGGATCACGTCGGGGGCGCAAACCCTCTCCGACGACTTACCTCCGGGGAGATAATTCCTACGCCTTGCTCCGAAACGCAAGTGGTTCCATTACTATTCTACGCCCTGGGGATCGTTCCGTGTAAACCATAGCATTCAGAATCGCCCCACGACGGCCCTTCGCCGATCGTGTTTAGCGACGCTTCGCAGAAGCGTTCTTCCCACGCTTCTGCGAAGCGTCGCTAAACGATTTACGATCTCGGAAAAAGTCTTTACATTTGCGCTTGAGGTTGGTATAAAGTTCGGCTATACGGCAGGATGCCGTTTGTTGGGAGAGCATGGTCGGTTTGATTGAGGAGAGCTAACAGTCTGGTCCTGAGGGACAAATCCCTTCCTTTTCAGCATTTTTCGATGGCGTTGCACTCCTGTTTGTGAGTAGTCCCTTCCGAAAGATCCCGAGAAGGTAGGCCCCAATCCAGCCCGGAAGCTCAGGATCGGCGTAGGCGCTTCTCGTTCGACCGTTTCCTCATTTCTTGCGTTCGCAGCGGGCTGGAGAAGGGATCGGTTCGCCCTCGGAAACGAGCGAGGAACCGGGACCAAGAACGAGGCCGGGTCCGTCCCGCAGCGGTCGGGACGGCCCAACGACCGCGGAGTGGCGGCGCAGCGCGCCGGCCCTCCGATCGGCGCCGACAACGCGACAAGCTCCGGCCCGTGGGCCGGGGAAGGCTGTTTTTTCTGGCGTTTTTTGTGGTGTGCCCCGCGCGGGCAACCGGTTCCCTCCCGTCTGAATCGGGGCGGAACTCAGGGCGGACGTGTGATCCGGCCCGGCGGTCGAGCGGTCCTGTGGACCCGGCACGGAAAGGTTCTGCGATGGCGAAGAATATTTATGTCGGCAATCTCGTTTGGGATGCCACGGCCGACGACCTGCTGGCCCTGTTCCAGAGTTTTGGCGCGGTGGCACGCGCCCAGGTCATCACCGATCGAGAAACGGGTCGGTCGCGCGGCTTCGGGTTCGTCGAGATGGATAACGATCAGGAAGCCCAGGCGGCCATTGACGGTCTCAACGGCACGCCGTTCCGGGGTCGGCCTCTGACGGTCAACGAGGCCCGGCCGCGTGAGGATCGCGGCGGCGGGGGCGGCGGCCGAGGTTATGGCGGCGACCGCGGCTACGGCGGCGGGGGCGGTTATGGCGGCGGAGGCGGCGGCGGCCGGGGCTACGGCGGCGGGGGCGGAGGACATCGCGACCGCGGCAACCAGGGCTATTGAACCTGCGCGACTTCGGGCGGGCCGCTCTCCACCCGCCCGGCAACGCCTACCCAGCCCGCAGCGCCAGCAAGGGTTTCTTTCTCCCTTGCTGGCGCTGCGGGCTGGTCAGATTGATCTTGACTTGGACCGATTTTTCCGTCACTTTATCGCCACGTCCCACACCCAGACCAAGGAGGGTCAGACCATGTTCTACCAGACCGAAGCCAAGCCCCAGGGCTGGCGCGCCGTGGCCGTGTTCGACGACCGCACCGACCTGCTCATCTACCTCGGACGCTCCTCCACCCAGGTCCGCGCCAACTTTGGCCAGGCCTTCTTTGAAGTCCTCGACGAGGAGGAGCGCGATCACGTCCGCTCCATCTCGCTCCAGCGCTGGCACGGCGCCCCCGACGCCGGCCGCTGGATGCACCAGACCAATTTGACCGTCCCCGTCAAGGCCAAGCTGGTCCGCAGCGCGTGAGCGTGACCGTCTCCGCGCGATCCCGGAAACCTCGGCCGCTGTCCTCCTAGAGGACGGCGAGGCCGAGGTTTTTTTCTGTCCGGTTCGGGATGCGGTTTCCCCGTGCGGAAATCGACCCACGGACCTTGCATCCGCGGAAAAAAAACCGAACAATGAAGGCAGAGGACTTTTCCCGCGACGATCGACCCCGCCACCCTCGTGCCGGAAGGGGCGTGGGTTGACACACCGCCCGGAGAAGCCTCCGCGGGGGCGACGACGCCGCTTGTCGGTTCGCAACGCCAAACGAACCTGAGGACCTGAAATGAATCCTTACAGCTCCCTGTGCGACGACTTCGGGGTCTACGTCTACCTCAACACCAAGATGGACCTTCCTTCCGGCCGGGAGACGGTCCTGCACTTCTTCGACGGCCTGCGCAAGACCTACCCGCAGATGACCGACTTCGACCGCCGCGAGAGCGGCGAGTTCGTCCTGGAGGAAGACCGCGAGCAGGGCAGCTATCGCTGGGTCACGCTGGAATCGCGCCGCCTCTGCTCGCGGCTACGTCAACCCGCCCGACCTGGAGTCGGCCGACGCCCTGCACGAGCACGTCCTGGAAGTCGCCCCGTTCCACCTCGACTTCAACCCGCTGGACTGCGAGGCGCTCGACGTGCTGTTCGCCTTCGACTTCATGTACAGCGGCAACCACGACGAGGTGGTCGCCGAGGCGCTGGGCCTGAACACGACGCTGGAAAGCCTGCTTGCAAATGCCGGGCAGCCGGGTCATCAACTACGAGCCGTCGCTGATGCTGGCCCTGGACGAGCATGCCGGCTGCAATGCCGGCTGAGCATCGAGACGCGCACCAACGCCTACCAGATCCGCACCGGCCAGTTCCCCGAGGCGCCGATCAGCGTCTATTTCACCGTCCGCCAGTACTGGGGCCGGCAGCCGTACAAGGAGTTCGGCGAGTCGTACCGCAACCAGCGGCGGATCTGCCAGGAGTTGGTGGACTCGCACATCATCCCCGCGGTGGTCCGGCCGCTGGCCCAGACGATCGCCGCCAAGCAGTAACCCCTACCTCGTTTAGCCGCGACCCGAAGGGGAGCCGCAACCGCGCTCCCCTTCGGGCCGCGGCTAAACGAGGGGCATAAACCCCATGACCATCATCCTGAGCCGATTCGCCCGTGGACTGTCCGCCGAAACCGCCTTCGACGTGCTGGCCGTCGCCAAGCGCCTCAAGGCCGGCGGCAAGGATGTCATCGAATTGCAGATCGGCGACAGCCCCTTTCCCAGCACCCGCCACGCCGTCGCCGCCGGCCTGAAAGCCATCGAAGACGGCCAGACGCATTACTGCCCTTCTCCGGGCTTGCCCGACTTCCGCGAAACCATCGCCCACAATTATCAGCGCGAGTTCGGCGTCCGCGTCGGCCCCGAAAACGTGATCGTGGGACCGGGCGCCAAGGTCTTCGAGCAATTCTTCTGCGAAGCCTTCCTCGATCCCGGCGACGCCGTGCTCGTGTTCACCCCGCACTTTCCGACCTACGGCCCCAACATCGCCCGTCGCGGTGCCCGGACGGTGCTCAGCCCCTTGCGGCAGCGCAACCACTTCCGTCCCGACCTGAACGACGTGGAGAAGTTCGTCCGCACCGAGCCGCGTGCCAAAGCGATCTTCCTGAACTCGCCGCACAACCCGACCGGCGGCGTGGCCACCGCCGAGGACATGCGCGGCCTGGCCGACCTGGTCGCCGGACGCGACGTCGCGGTTTTCAGTGACGAGCCGTACTGCCACATGGTCTGGCAAGGCCGGCACGAAACGCCGCTGTCGCAGCCGGGTATGCTCGACCGCACCGTGGCCGCGTACACGTTCAGCAAGTCGTACAGCATGAGCGGCTGGCGTCTGGGCTATGCGGTTGCCAGCGTTCCCATCGCCGAGGCGATCGGCAAGATGATCAACACGTCGCTGTCGTGCGTCCCGCCGATGGTGCAGGCGGCCGGCCGTGCCGCCCTGGAGCACGACGCCGCCGAGCGCGATGAGGTCATGGCCCGCTTCCGCCGCAAGGTCGAACTGCTCGTCCACGACCTGCGGCAGATCGACGGCGTGCAGGTGCCCATGCCGGCCGGCACGTTTTACGCCTTCCCCGACGTGTCCGCCCTGTGTCAGCGCCTGGGCATCCGTTCGCATGGACTGGCGATGTATCTGCTGGAAGGGGCCGACGACAAACTCGGCGTCGCCTGCCTGGGCGGCGAGTGTTTCGGCGCCGCGGGCCAGGGGTTCCTGCGTCTGAGCTGCGCCGAACCCGACGACCGGCTGCGTCGGGCCGTCGCATTTCTGGCCGAGGCGGTGACGCGAACCGATCGTGTCGAGAAATATCTGACGGCCAACCCGCGTTATCGTTTGACAGACCAAGAAGGTGGGATTTAACGTGAAGATTAGCTGCAGGACGAGCCGATAAAGGACGTTATCCCGAACCCGAGGAGGACAGTCCGATGAGCTGCAATACCCATCATCAGCACGGCCACGTTCACAGCGAACACTGCGGCCACACCCGCATTCAACACGGCGATCACGTCGATTACCTGCACGACGGCCATCTGCATTCGTCGCATGACGGCCACTACGACGAGCATGTGCTGGCGGTGAGTGCAACCAACCCCGCCGCCTGCGCTCCGACCTCCTGCTCGTGCAACCACGAGGGTTGCGGTCACGAGAAGGTCCCGCACGGCGACCATTTCGATTTCCTGGTCGATGGCCGGCTGCACCACCGGCACGGGGACCACTGCGATGACCACGGTCCGATCAGCGTGGTGTGAGAGAAGAAGAATCTAACCACAGAGTCACAGAGAACACAGAGGAAGACACAGAAGAAAAAACAGCAAAAGAGAAGGGAGGTGGGTCGCATGGAGTGCGGCTCGCCTGTTTTTTTACTTTTTGTTTTTTTCTGTGTCTTCCTCTGTGTTCTCTGTGACTCTGTGGTTAGCTCATTTTGGCCTGCGCGATGCCAGAGCCTTCGTCACGTCCGCCGCCGATTTGGTGTTGAACACGTCGCCTTTTTCCAGCCAGCCGCGTCTCGCCACGTCCACGCCATAGCGATACAGCGCGATTTCGTCGGTGCCGTGCGCGTCGGGGTTGATGACCACTTTCACGCCCAGTGACTTGGCCCGCTTGCAGTGAATCCAGTCGATGTCCAGCCGGGCCGGGTGCGCGTTGATCTCCATGAGCGTCCCCGTCTGCGCCGCAGTCTGCAAGACCGCTTCGAGGTCCACTTGATACCCCTCGCGCTTGAGGAGCAGTCGGCCGGTGGCGTGGCCGAGCATGGTCACATAGGGATTGCGGATCGCCTTCAGGATGCGGGCCGTCATCTCCTCACGCGGCTGCTTGAAATGGCTGTGAACGCTGGCCACCACGTAATCAAAACTCGCCAGCACGTCGTCGTCGAAATCGAGACTGCCGTCGGCCAGGATGTCGCACTCGATCCCCTTGAAAAGCTTGAAGCCCTTGAGGCGCGCTTGCACGGAGTCGATCTCGGCCTGCTGCTGCCGGACGCGCTGGGGACTCAGACCGTTGGCCACGGTCAGCGACTGCGAATGATCGGCGAAACCGAAATACTTCAGGCCCAGTTCCTTCGCCGCCAGTGCCATTTCCTCGACGCTGTTGCCGCCGTCGCTGTAAGTCGTGTGACAGTGAAAGACGCCTGCGATGTCGCCGGCCACGACGAGGTTGGGCAACTCGCCGTCCGCGGCGGCGTCCATTTCGCCGCTGTTCTCGCGCAATTCCGGGGCGATGTAGGTCAGATCCAGCGACTTGAACAGGTCGGCCTCGTCTCGGCAGCTCATGCGACGATCGCCGCCCGCCAGCTCGTATTCATTGAGTTTAAGTCCCTTCTGCTGGGCGCGGACGCGCATGGCGATGTTGTGTTCCTTGCTGCCCGTGAAGTAGTGCAGGGCGAACGGGAACTGCGTGTCGTCCACGATGCGCAGGTCGGCGTTCATCATCACTCGGCCGACGCCGACGATGACGCTCGATTTCGTCTCGCCGTGGGCGATCACTTGCGCCACACCCGGCAGCGACACGAAATGTTCCATGATCGGCGCGGGGTCGTCGGAACTGATGAGAATGTCGATATCCTTGACCGTTTCGCGCCGCCGCCGCAGGCTGCCGCACAGTTCCATGCGAATGACGCCGGGCGCCTGCCGCAGCCCATCGAGCAGACGCAGGGCCAGCGTCTCGGCCTGGTCGATGCGGACGCGCTGGCCCATCTGGCGCAGGAATTGAATGCCCTCGATGATTTTTTGCTGCGTCTTTTCGCCGAAGCCGCGCAGTTCGGCGACGCGCCCCTGCTCGCACGCCTCGGCGAGCTTGTCCAACGAATCGACTTTCAGCTTGTCGTACAGCGTTTTGACGCGCTTGGGGCCGAGACCCTGGATGCGCAGGATGTCGAACAGGCCCGGCGGCGTCTTTTCGCGCAGCTTTTCGTAGAACGGCAGCGCGCCGGTGGTGACGAGCGTGGTGATCTTGTCGCGCAGCGTCTCGCCGATGCCCGGCACCGAGGTCAGCCGATTTTCGCGCACCAGCGTACCGAGGTCTTCCTCCAGTTGCTCGACGGCACGTGCGGCGTTGTGGTAGGCGTTGCAGCGAAAGGCGTTCTCGCCCTGGATCTCCAGAAGAGTGCCGATCTCATCGAGGATGGCGGCGACGCGGTTTTTGTCCATAACAAGCATCCCGTGCTAGGGCCGAGGAGTTCGCACTCCAAGAAGATACCGGCCCGGCGGCGGTGCTTGCAAGCACGGCATGGCCGGCTGAAAGCAAAAGATCTGGCCTTGTGGAGCGAATTAGGGGATAACATCTGTTCGGTTTCCGGACGGAAAACATCAGGTCACACAGGAGGTCCATCGTGCGCAAAATCGTGGGAATCGTATGCGTCGCCGGCCTGCTGGCCGTCGCTTATCCGGCGCGCGGCCAGGACGATGCTCAACTGCGCGAGATCATCGCCAAGGCGATCAAGGCCCAGGGCGGCGCGGAGAACCTGACCAAGCTCAAGGCCAGCGTGAGCAAGACCAAGGGCAAATTCTACGGCATGGGCGAAGGCATCGACTACACCGGCGAGACATCCTCGCAGTTGCCCGACCGCATCCGCACCGAGGTCGAAGGCGATGTCGGCGGCCAAAAGTTCAAGTTCGCCCAAGTGGTGGACGGCGACAAGGGTTGGACAAAGTTCGGCGACAATACCGAGGAGATGAGCAAGGAGATGCTCGCCGAGGCGAAGGAGCAGATGAACGTCGCCCAGATCGACCATCTGGTCGCGCTGACGGGCAAGGACTACAAGCTCTCGACCCTGGGCGAGTCGAAAGTCGGCGACCGCACGGCCGTCGGCGTCCGCGTCGAGCGCAAGGGCTACCGCGATGTCAGCCTGTATCTAGACAAGGAGAACAGCCAAATCCTCAAGATCGAGACGCGCGGCAAGGATCTGATGCAGGGCGGCAAGGAGTACACATCCGAGACGTTCTACAGCGATTACAAGAAGGTCGAGGGCCTGATGGTCCCGCACACAATCCTGATCAAGCGCGATGGCAACAAGTACGTCGAGGCGGAAATAACGGAGGTCAAGGTCGCCGAGAAGCTCGACGACGGCGTCTTCGCCAAGCCGTGAGGTCGTTCGATTTTGTTTAGCGACGCTTCGCAGAAGCGTGCTTCCCCACGCTTCTACGAAGCGTCGCTAAACGGTTTCATGCGTGCGCAGCAGCAGGTACTCGATCAACCAAACCAGCGTCGCCAGGCTCTGGTCGTTGCGATCGCGGCCGGGGTCGAACTCGGAAAGCAGCACGCCCGCCACCTTCGGCGACCAGATCGCATCGAGCAGCCGCAGCACCAGGGCCGGACTGAGGCCGAACGGCACCGGCTGCGTCACGGCCGGGAAATGCACCGGATCGAACACATCGCAATCCACGTCGATAAACACGCGCTCGGCTTTTTCGACCGCCTCACGCAAATGGGTCAGCGATGGTTGCGGATCGACGGCCAGTTCGGATGCGGCGAAGGTGCGGCGATAATACCGGGCGATGTAATCGTGCGGCAGCAGCAGGTCGCGATGGCCGACGTTGACGAGCGGTGGCAGCGTTCCCTCGCAGTGCAGCAGAAAATTGCCGTGCGACAATTCCGACGTGCAATCGCGGAAATGATGAATGTCCAAATGAGCGTCGAATTGCACGACGAGCGTGGCATCGTTCGCGCCGGCTAATTCGTCGTAGACTGGTAGTGCGCCGAGGTGGTTGCCGGTGATCCAGAACAGGAAATCGCCCTGGCGCAGCACCTGACGCACCGCTTGCCGGCCCTGACGCCGCCAGTCGGTGTATGCCTCCAACGTCTCGAAGTGGAACTCGCGTAGACGGACCTTATCCGTGTACGCCTGTGCCCGCGTCGGCACACGTTCGCGGCGGTTGTCGGCGAGGATCTCGCGCAGCTCGTCGGCCAGGAGCGTCACGCCGGCGCCGGCCCCGGCGCTGCCGAATAGATCGAACGGAAAAAAGACAAAGCTGCTCTTCATGGTGTCTATCAATACGGAGGCGAAATAGGCCAGCCCGATCGTCTCCGATGGGCTGGCCTATTCATTGTATAACCATCCCGAACGCGGCCGTTACGGCGAAGGGACCCGCGTAGCGGGGACCGGAGTGGGATACTTGCCGCTCTTGGTAGAAGGCTTTTTCGCAGCGGGCAACGGAGTCGGTGCGGGTGTACTCATTGTCGGAACGCTCACAGGTGTTGATACGGTCCCAGGGACAATCGGGGCGGACGTTGCGGGGTAGGCTGCAGGCCCGGCCGGGCAAAGGGGGTCGGTCGAAGGAACAACGGCCGGTTGATTCCAAGTGCTTGACGCCACGGGAGGGCCGTACGTGCCATTCCAGTAGGGAGCGGGCGACGCGGGATACGCATACCCCGCCGGTCGGCCTTCCTTGTTGCCTTCGGCCAGCATCATGATGGCCTCGGCAACCCCCTGGGAAACCTCCCGATCGCCCTTGGCGGCTTCGGGATCGAACAGGTCTTCAAAAAGCTCCAGCCGTTCGGCGTTGCGAATGAGTTGCGGCAGGGCGCGCTTGGCGTCCGGCCCCATGCGGCCGAGCGCCATCGCGGTGACGACGAACGTTTCCTCCGATTTGGTCTCTTTCAGGATCACAATCAGCTCGTCGATGATTTTGCTATCGGTCGAAGAAGGGGCTGACGGCTTGCTCGCGGAACTGGGTGCGGGGTAGCAACAGGTGGGTGCGCGGGAGGTCGAGGACGATTGAGCCAGCACGGCCAGGACGGGCACAAGCACGCCGGCCACGCCGACCATCACGAACAGGGGCAGTTTTCGCTTCATGCGGACTCCCTTGCCAAAGGGGGGAAGTGGGTCCCACAATCGGACGCGACACTTTACCCTGACGCGGGAGTTGGTGACAAGACGGTCTTCGTCGATGGGGATAGGGACTAAAATCACTCTTGTGATGGATTAGTCGCCTCTTCGCCAGCCTCCGCCAACGGCCACGGCGCGGCCCTCGCGCTGGAGTTTGTTCAGTCCCGCCAGCACCTGCATCTCGGCGAAGCGCATCAGGGCGGCCGGCAGGCCGCGATACATTTCGATGGCCAACTCCAGCACCGTGCGCGGCTCGGCTCCCAGGATTTTCAACAACTGCTCCTCGCGCTCGCGGCGGTGCGCCAGACATTGTTCCAGCACGAAGTCCGGCCGGGCGCTGGGCGAGCCGTGCGACGGTAACAACAGGCGTGCCGGAAACGTCTGCAAGCGCCGTAGGGAGTCGAGGTACACCGCCAGGTCGCCCTCCGGCGGCGCGATCACCACGGAAGACAGCGTCGAAACCATGTCGCCGACGAACAAAAGGCGATAGCGCGGCGCATAAAAGGCGAGATGGCCGGCCGCGTGGCCGGGCGTGTGGATCGCCTGCAAGTGCCAACGGCCCTTGCCGTCCGGGGCCGTGCCCAGGTTGAGAATCGCCCCATCATCGAGGCGTTGCGATACTTCGATGCGTCCGTGCAGGGCTTGCGCTGTCAGGGGATGCGCAAGGATCGGCACGCCGTAGGCGCTGGGCACAGGAGTTGGCCGCGCCGATGTGGTCGGGATGCTGGTGCGTCAGGACGACGGCAGCCATACGCAGGCCGGCGGATTGCCGTCCGTCGAGCAAAGCAAACAAGCGGGACTGCTCGTCCGGGTCGGTTGGGCCAGGGTCGAGCAGGTAGGCGGGGTCGGTGCCGACGAGATAGGCGTTGGTGTGCGTACTGGGCGGCAATCCTTGTGTCAGAAGCGGGATCATTTGCACGGCGGGGCTAAACCAGATGGGGGCTTCACCAGCTCGGAGCGCTAGCGACGGGGCAAACCCCTCGCTGGCATCCGGGCTGGTCGAATCGCTTCCAGGAGCGCGACGGACGGTGGTGACACAAGACTGTCACCGGCCGTCCATTCCGCCAGCACCTCCTCGGCGCTGTGCCAGGCGCCTTCGGTCAGCTCTCCGGGCCAGACTTCCGCCGTCTGTCCGGGCGGCAAGACGGCCCCGAAAAACGCGGTGTCGAAGCGGTACGGCGAAAACGGCGGCGTGACGAGCGAGCCGGCGTAGGTCAAATCGTCCGGCTTCAGAATGAGGTTTCGCTCGGCCAGGAGATCGTTGAAGGTGATTTGCTCCGCCATCAACTCGCGGCGCAGACGGATTAGCTCTTGTCCCGCCGGCAGGCTTCCTCCCTCCGTATGGTGCGCCAGGAGGACGCCGATTTCTTCAAAAAGTTCACGGATGGCGGCGACGTGCTGGGGGGTCAGTCCGGGCGTGGCGCGGGCCAGCTCGATGTCGCTGGAATGAACCTTGCCGCCGGGGAAGGCGAGAAAGCCGCCCAGGAATCGCAGGGCGGGCGCCCGGCGGACGACGAAGACCTCGCGCGATCCGGGTCCGCGCCGAGCAGCACGCTGGCCGCTTGCGGGATGGCGCTCACTCTTCCTCGTCCTTCTCACGCGGCCCCTCGCCGCGGAGGCCGCGCTCGACGGCTTCGAGCAGGCGCTCCATGGCGAACGGCTTGCGGATGTAGTCGATGACGCCGAGGTACTCGGCATACGCCTTGTGCCGGCTGCCCTCGTTGGCCGTGATCATGATGATCGGCGGCGCGTCGGCCTTGCCCTTGAAGTGCTCCAGCACGGGATAGCCGCCCATGCGCGGCATCATCATGTCGAGGATGACCAGGTCGGGCCGCTGCTGGTAGACCAACTGCTTGCCCTGCTGGCCGTCGCGGGCCTGGATGACGCGCAGGCCCTGCCGTTCCAGCACCACACGCAGCCCGTCGCTCAACTCGACATCATCGTCCACGATGAGGATGGTCTTGCTGTCCGCCATGGCAAAAGTCCTTGTCTGGAGCGCGATTGCACCAAAAAACCACCGGGCAGGAGAGTGAATCATAACACCCGGCCCACGCCCTCACAAGGACGATGATACGGATCAATTGACGGCCTTTCCACCGTGGGATACGATCGCATCGTCCCGAACCGCCACATCTTTTGAGGTCATGATGGACGCTCCCCAATACCCGGCGGGTGCGTTTGCACCCGAAGCGAACGATGGGCCGGATCGTCGCAGCGAATTCATCGCGGCGATCGCCGAGGCCCCGGCCGCTCTGCGCGAGGCCGTCACCGGTCTGACCGAGGAGCAGCTCGATACGAAATACAAGAACTGGACCGTCCGGCAAATCGTCAACCATCTGGCGGACAGCCATGTCAACAGCTACGTCCGCTTCAAGTGGGCGCTGACCGAGGACGTTCCGACGATCAAGGCGTATGACGAGGGCCGCTGGGCCGACCTGAAGGACTCGCGCACCGGAGACATCCGAGCGCCGCTGGCCCTGCTGGAAGGGCTGCATGCCCGCTGGGTCCATCTGCTGCGCTCGATGACGAATGAACAATATGCCCGGTCTTTTCTCCACCCCGAAACGGGCAAGACCGTGCGATTGAGCGAGGCGTTGTGCTACTATGCGTGGCATGGCCGGCACCATACGGCCCAGATCCGTTGGATGCGCCAGAGGCACAACTGGTAGCTCGCATCGGAGAGAATGATGCGCTGGTTCGGGATTGTCGTGGTGTGCTTGCTGGCGGTGCTACTGACGTTGGGCTGCCACCGCACCGGGTCCGATCAGGAAGCTCCGCCCGATGATCCCGTCTGGTTCCGCGACGACACGGCGGCCGTCAAACTGGATTTCCGACACGAGGCGGGGCAGACGGGAAGCTATTTCTTTCCGCAGATCATGGGTTCGGGCGGCGCCCTGCTCGATTTCGACAACGACGGCCTTTTCGATCTTTACCTTATCCAGAACGCCGGCCCCAAATCGGTCGCCGCAATCGTCTGTTTCGCCAACACAAGGACGGTCATTTCGAGGATGTCAGTGCCGGCTCCGGATTGGACATCGCTGGATACGGTATGGGCGTAGCCATCGGCGACATGGATAACGACGGCTGGGTGGACGTGTACGTCTCGCAGTACGGCGGCGGCCGGCTGTTCCGCAATCGCGGCGGGCGCTTCGAGGACGTGACGAAGTCGGCCGGCGTCGAGGAACAGGGTTGGGGCTGCTCGTGCGCCTTCGTCGATTACGACCGGGACGGCTGGCTCGATCTGATCGTGGTCCACTACGTCGAGTACGACCCGTCGCGTTCGTGTCCGCAGGGCGACGGCAAGCCCGATTACTGCCATCCCAGCGCGTTCCCCGGCAGCGCCGCCCATTTGTTTCACAATCGCGGCCGTGACGCCGGGGGACACTGGCTCGGTTTTGCCGACGTGACCCAGAAGGCCGGGCTGGCCCGGAAGGCGCCGGGACTGGGCGTCGTCTGTGCCGATTTTAACGGCGACGGCTGGCCGGACATCCTCGCTGCCAACGACGGCGAGCCGAACTTCCTGTGGATCAACCGCCGCGACGGCACCTTCGCCGAGGAGGGGCTGATGCGCGGCCTCGCCCTCAACGGCCTGGGCAACTCGATGGCCAACATGGGCGTGACCGTCGGCGACACGGACGGCGATGGCCGGCTCGACGTGCTCATCACGCACCTGACCGACGAACTGCACACGCTCTGGCGGCAGAGCGCGGTCGGCCTGTTTCAGGATCGCACCGCCGCGTCCGGCCTGGCCGCCCCGCATCGGCGCGGCACCGGCTTCGGCACCATCCTGGCCGACTTCGACCTCGACGGCTCTCCCGACATCGCCGTGGTCAACGGCCGGGTGACGCGGGGGCCGACGGGGGAAGGAGCCACGCCTTTCTGGAATCGTTACGCCGAGCGCAACCAACTTTTCGCCAACGACGGCACCGGCGCGTTTCGAGATATCTCGCGCGGCAACACGGCCTTCTGCGGTTCGTTCGCCATCAGCCGCGGTTTGATCTGGGGCGATTTCGACAACGACGGCGGCATCGACCTCGTTGTCACCGCGATCGCCGGGCCAGCCCGCTTTTATCGCAACGTGGCCCCGAAGCGCGGACACTGGCTGAGCGTGCGTGCCCGCGATCCCGTGCTGAAGCGCGACGCCTACGGTGCGGTCGTGACCGTTCGGGCCGGCGGGCATCGCTGGGTAGGACTGGTCAATCCGGGGCAAAGTTACTTATCCAGCGGCGATCCGCGTGCCCACTTCGGCCTGGGAGCGATCGAGAAAGTCGAGGAAATCCGCGTCGATTGGCCAGACGGTTCGGCCGAGACCTTCGAGGGCGGTGCGGTCGATCGCGTCCTCGTTGTTGAGCGCGGCAAGGGACGAAAGGTGCCATGATGAGCAAGCCCTCCTGTCAGATTAATTATCTGATAGGGTTGTGCGGCGGGCACACTCCTTTTGCAATTCCTCCCATTCTCGCCGCTCACTCTCATCGGCACATGCGATGATTTCGTCGCGGCAGTCCAGCAATTCTTGAAGCGCCCGCCCGGCGTCTCCGAGATCCTCCAACAGTACCCGCGCCAGCGAGATGCGAATCGAATAAGTTACCCAGCCTCCAGCGAGGGCGACCTGCTTCGCCTGTTCGTATAGAGAGACTTGCTCGGCCGGATCGTCGGTGAAATCGGCCTCCGTCTCGAACAGGGCGGGGTGGTCTCCGTACTTCGTTCGAAGTTCAGAGAGAAGGCACTGAAGTTCCTTGAACGCGGAATCATGTAGGACCGCATCATTGATGAAAGTAGCGTTCACCATAGCGCGGGCCGCTTCCGACACTTGGAACCACTCATCTGGAGTGAATGGGAACGGTTCCATCATTGCGCTCTTCGTTACGACAATAATACAGCCAGTGCGATGGCCGCCGTCTCCACGCGCAGAATGCGCGGCCCCAGGTCCAGCAAATGCCAACCCGCCTCACGCGCCCTCGGTAACTTCCTCGTCCGTGAAACCGCCTTCCGGCCCAAGCGCCACCACCGTATCGCACGCCGACTCGTTCTCCCTTCTGCTCTCGCCGTCGGGATGGCCTAGGATGCGGCGCGCGGGCAGTTCCGGCAAGCGGCAATAGTCGGCCCATTCAACGAGCGGTTGCACGCGCAGCAGCACGTTGCGGCCGCATTGCTTGCTCGCCTCGATGACGTGGCGCTGCAACTTGTCGAGCTTCGTCTCGCGCGGATGGACCACGCTGCGGGCGGTTTGCAACGGCACGAACGACGTGACGCCGAGTTCGGTCAGCTTTTCGAGGAGGAACTGCGCCCGGTCGCCACGCGGCAGCGGGGCGGCGACCACCAGCCGATGGGACAGCTCGCGGGCCGGACTCTCGACGGCGAACACGTCCAGCGTCACGCTGCGCCGGCCGACTTCCTCGACGCGGGCCGGGTATTGGTGGCCGTCGCCGTTGAACAGGCAAACGGCGTCCCCGCGGCGAAGGCGGCAAACCGTGGCGAGATGATGTGCCTCGGCACCTTGCAGGGACACCAAACCGGGCTCCAGCTCACAATTGACGTAGAATCGTTCGGCCATCCGTGCTAAATCCGTGACCCGAAATCCGAGCATGGGAACATCGCGATCCGACGCATGAACATTTTAACTCGTCGCGCGCGCGGATGTCGTTCGGATTTCGGATTCGGGGTTTCGGATTGTCGCGGTGTTGATCTCTCGGGGGAAAGGGACGCGCCATGTCTACAACGGTTTCGACTCGTTCGCCGGGAACACTCAGTCCGACCCGGCAGCAACTCGACGAACTCGATGCGCTGCTCAAGCGCATGCTCGATCTGCCCGTCAACCAGCTCGAAGACGGGGACGTGACGGAGGAGGCCGAGGAACCGCCCGCGCCTCCGCCGGTGCAGCGAACGCCGCGCCGGGTGCCGGAGGAAGTGAAGAGCGTCGAGGAGTCGCCGCGCCGAGCGCGGCCGGCCCGGACGGTGGAAAAGAAGGCGTCCACGCCGCCGGTTTCTTACATGGTGGTCGAGACGGCCAGTCCGCGACCGATCCCTCCGGCATCCGGGTTCGAGCCGCAGCCAACGGGTTTAGGTATGCGCCTGATGCCGGTGAGTCCCGCCGAGGAAAGCGCGGACGAGGAAGAGTCGGCAGCATCGGTGGGCGAGGTCGGAGACCGCGCCCAGCGCTCGGATCAACATCAACGCCGTATGCCGTGCCCGCGGCCGCGACGCCCACGATCGCCCCGCCCCCGGAACCGATGGTTGAGCCGGCATCCGCTGAGGGTGAGATGTGGGTGCCGTTGCGCTCGACGTGGAAACCATCGGCGCAGACCTGGCAGCCGCTCGCGGAAAGCTGGCAGCAGGCGAAGAGAAATACCCGCCCCCGCCGTGTCGCCGGAACCGATCGTCAACCCGTTTCTGGCACTCGGCCCGACGCCGCAGGAAGTGATTCTGCCCCAGGAGCCGGCCGCCGCGATGCCGGACGTGATCGTGCAGCGCATTCCGGTGGGATCGGCGTCGCACCTGTCCCAAACCTCGACCGGCCAGACGCCGATGCCGGCCGAGGCCGCGCCATCCGAACCGCGTCTGACGCTGTCGGCGGAAGACGCTCGCCGGTTCCGGCCATCCTGCTGCCGTTGGTTTGGTTCAACCAGGGCTTCGATGCGTGCATGGCTCCGCTGGGCGCTCCGGGTCGCTGGCTGTGCAGCTCGGCCGGACGGCAGATTCTCGGCGCCCTGGGCGTGCTGGGTCTGATTGCGGGGGCCGCAATCCTCGCCAGCGCGGGGATGGGTTGGATGTGGTAGACCGTCCTGGTAGAATAAGAGATGTGATTCAAGCCCTGAGCGCCAGCGAGGGGTGATCCCCTCGCTGCGCTCTGGGGCTTGTATAAAAGAACCACCCAGGGTGAGACAATGCCGAGTACCGCCCCTTCCGTGAACCAACCGTCGTTGCTGGTGGACCGGCCGACCGATCCGGTCGCCGCCGTCCTCAGCTACCTCATCCCCGGTCTCGGCCAGGTCTACCAGGGACGCATCGGCAAGGGGCTGCTCTTCTTCGTCTGTGTTTATGCGTTGTTCTTTTTCGGGCATTACCTCGGCAGCGGTACGGTCCACATCAAGGGCGAAACGTACACCATCTCCAGCAACGTCTATCTGCCGGACACGGCTGACAAGAACAACCCGTTCGGCCTGCCGCGCCTGGCCGCCAACCTGTACAACCGGCCGCAGTTCGCCGGGCAGTTCTGGGTCGGCATCGCCGCCTGGCCGGCCGTCTGGCAATACCTCAATTACGACGACCGGCAGGAAAAGGGCGATCCGCTGTTGGGCTTTTTCGAGCGCACGCCCAGTGAATCCGCCCTCAATGCCGTGCATACCAGCGGCGACAAACTCATGGAGCTGGGCTGGGTCTTCACGGTGATTGCCGGCGTGCTGAATATCATGGTGATCTACGACGCCCTGGCCGGCCCGGCTTTCCAGCCGGCCGACGACGAGCCTTCTCTCGAAGCGGTGGCCTGACATGCACACGTTCCTGCTGGCGCACAGCATCTACCTGTTCGATCTGCCGATCCTGATCGTGCTGATCAGCCTGGTCTACAGCGCCACGCGCTTCGACCAGTGGGGGCCGATCCTGCGCGAAGCCTTGCGCTGGGGCCTGCGCCTGGCGATGTTCCTCGTCACCATCTGCGTCATTCTCTACGTCCTGCACTTGCTGACCTGACCCGAGCCGAGCCGGCGCCATGAGCGAGCAACTCTCCAGCGGTGCGCCCGCCGACCCGCCCCGTCCGGAGGCCAAGGTTCGCCGTCCACCTCGGAAATTGGCGAAACATTTTCGCTGGCAGGCGTTCTTCGAGCGCTGCGCCGAACCGCTTTTCGTCCTCAACCGCCGTTGCCGACTGCTGTTTGTCAACCACGCCTGGGAGGTTTTGACCGGCATGTCGGCAACGGAGGCGCATGTCCTCGTCTGCCGTAAACCGCGGCCGGCCGCGGTGGATGATCCCGCCGAAAGAATCCTCGCCCACGCCCTGACACCGCCGCCCGAAGTCTTGCAAGGGGGTGGCGGTCACGCGCGCCGGCTGCTGCCCGGACGCGAGGCGGAGCGGCGCTGGTGGGACGTGGAATTTATGCCGCTCCGGCAAGAAGGCGAGCAGGGCGGCTACCTCATCCTCGGACGCATCCGGGCCGTGCCCCTGGCCGAATGGACCGCCGAGACGCCGCTGCCGGAACGACTCGTCAACCTGCGTCAGCGCCGCCTCGACCGTTACCATCTCGACGCCTGGACCAGCACCCTCCCGGCCATGCGTCGATTGGTCGACCAAGTACGCCTGGCCAGCCTGGTCAATGCTCCGGTCTTGCTCGTCGGCGAACCGGGTACGGGCAAGCAAACCCTGGCGCGAACCATCCACTATCTGAGTCCACGGCGGGACGGGGCCTGTGCCGCGCTCGATTGCGCCCGTCTGCCGCCGGACGCCGTGGCCCGCGTGTTGTTCGGCAGCCGCGACAGTTTGGCCGCCGTTTACCTGCGCGAGCCGGCGTATCTGCCGCGCGACGTGCAGTTGCGACTGTGCGAATGGATCGCACGCGGGGTCGGTGCGGAAGGCGCGACCGGGCCGCGCATCCTGGCCGGCTGCATGGCCCCTCCCGCGCAGGAAGTGCGGGCCGGCCGATTGCTCGATGAGTTGGCCTGCGCCTGGGCACGCTGGTCCTGGAAGTGCCGCCGCTGCGCGAGCGCATGGCCGATCTGCCGGGCCTCGTCGAGTGCTTGCTCGCCCGTGCCTGCACCGACCAGGAACGGCATATCACCCGTCTGAGCGCCGACGCGTGGGAGGTGGTGCGCGGTTACTCGTGGCCGGGGAACTTGCACGAGTTGTATGACGCACTCCGCGAATCGTGTGGCCGAGCCGGCAGCGAGCAGCTTCGATCCGTCGACTTGCCCGCGGAACTGCGCCGCGCCGTGGAGCGCGAACAGACACCGCCGCGCCCGCCGAGCGCCCGTTGCCGCTGGAACAACTGCTGGAGGAGGCGGAGCGCCGGCTCATTCAACTGGCCTTGCAGCGCACCCACGGTCACAAGGCCCGTGCCGCCCGGCTGCTGTCGATCCCCCGGCCGCGCCTCTGGCGGCGCATGCTCAAGCTGGGAATCGTCGATACCGAAGACGAATCAACCCCCTCGGCCGAGGATGCCGGGGACGAGGAGTAGGGACTATGCGCCATCCGCAGTTGCTCGTCTACGAATCCGACGGCCGGCTCGCCGGCGTGCTGCGGCCGTTGGCCGACAAACACAAATGGCTACTGCGCGAGCCGCGCCAGCTCTCGGCGTGCTTGCGCCTGTTCGGGCGCGGCGGACCCGGCGTTCTGGTGTTGCGTGCCGGCCGCAACCTCGAACGCGAGTTGGCGATGCTGGAGCAAGTGTCCTGGCTGTATCCCGATGCGTCCACCGTCCTCGTCGGCGAAACCGATCAAGCCTGGCTATCCGGCCTCGCCTGGGATCTCGGCGTATCGTATGTTTTGCTACCCCCGCAGACGCAGGAACGTCTGCCCGATCTCGTCCGGGGACTCATGACGCGCTACCAGCCGGTATCCGCACCGACCGGAGCAGGAAAATGATCGAGTTGCCCCAACTGGATGCGACGCGCTGCAATCGCTGCACGGATTGCGTGGCCGTGTGCCCCACGGAATGCCTGACCATGCGCGGGCCGGTTCCGTATCTGGTGCGGCCGATCGACTGCATTAGCTGCGGGTTGTGTGTGTTGGTTTGCCCCAGTGCGGCCATAAGCCTGACCGAACCGGCCGCGGCGTAACGAAAAAGCTGTCAGCTCTCAGCCAAACAAGAAATGGGCCGAAGCCTCCACCAAAATGGAGACCCCGGCCCACGGTTATGTCCGGCTGAGAGCTGAGAGCTGACAGCTATCCGATCACTTGGCCCGCACGGTCGTGACCGTCTCGGCCTCCATGTCCTTGAAGCTGGCTTTGGCCGTCTGACCGGCACGGACGAGGATGCGGCGGGATTCCGTGACCGGCTTGCCGTCCCGGACCACCTCGGCCCGCACCATGTAGTAATAGGTCTGCCCCGGCTCCAGGGTCGGCGTGTTGAACGAGCGCACGCCCGACGTGGTCTTCATGGGCAGGTCGTCAATGTACAACTTGGCGTCGGCCGGCAGTTCGACCACCAGCTTGGCCCGCGACGGGTTCAGCATCGTGCCTTTCTTCTTGGTGGTGTCTTCCGGCGGCATGTTCAGCTGCTCGCCTTGCGTGCCCGTACCTGTTGCCCCCGGCATGACGTTGCCTGGATAGGTGACGCCGCCGTAATAGCCGCCGCCGTATCCATACGCGCCACCGTAGGAGTAGCCGCCATAGCCCATACCGCCGGAGCAGCCACCCATTCCGCCGTAGCAACCGCCCCAACCGCCGTATCCACCCCAGCAGCCACCGTACATGCCAAAGCCGCCGCCGTAGCATCCGCCGTAGCCGCCGCCGTAACAGCCACCGTAGCCGCCGTAGCAGCCGCAGCAACCGCCGCGGAAGTGACAATCCGGAGCGGTGCCGCCCGTCGTGAGCGCGGCCATCAAAACCACACTGTACATGATTCGTTACCTCCCACTCGGTACACTTGGGAAATGACGCAATGCACCCGAAACCACCATCACGTCGATGTGAAAATGGCGCTGTTGGGGTAAATAGTAAAATTAGGTAAAAAAAGAGTCAACGGGATTCGGACGAAAAGGATTGCCGATTCGCCGAGAATAGTCGTTACATTCGGACCTCCCGGCCGGACGGGCCGGGAAGAATCTCCCTAAACGTCGATGAGGAGATGCTTTACTGCCAGCCAAAGCGTCGGAACAGCAGGGCGGAGAGGCCGGTCCAGCACATCCCCAGGACGGCCGCCGCGACGAGATGGCCCCAGTGGTAAGCCAGGACCGAATCGGTCAGGGCCGCATGGAGCATGCGCGGGCAGTGATATTCTAGGGCGAGATACGGCAAGCCGGGGATGCCGTTTTGCTGGCAGATGAAGAGGAGCAGGGCGACGGCGAGCGTGTAGCACATGGCTCCCATGCTGGCCGCGCGCTGCGTGCGGGCGAGGCTGGCGATGGTCAGGCCAATGCCCATCGAGCCGAGCACGGCGATCACGAGGGCCAGCCAGAAGAAGGGCTGGACCAGTACCGAAGGGCGATACGTGCCCGCCAGGACCGCCGCGAGGGTCAGCCCCAGCACCGGGTAGAACAGAAACTTGGCCGTCAGGATCTCGCCGGTCGTGGCCGGCGACAGGGCTTGCGCGAGTAGCACGCCGCGCTCGCGTTCCTCGCAGGTCAGCGACGGCAGCAGATAAACGCACACGAAAAACAGACCGAACAGCACCAGCGCCGTCGCCATCCCCGAACGCGGATCCAGGCCGCCTTTCAGTCCCAGCCGCTCCGCCTCGATGGCCGGGGTGCGCCGATCCCTGCGTGAACCGGAAGGCTTCCTGCCAGAACCAGATCTCGAACGGAGCCAGCGCGGCGCCGTCTGTGCCGGGATGCCAGAAACAGACGTGATAGCCACGGCTCCCGGGCCGAATCTGGATCGCGCCGGCACCCTGCGGATAAACGAGGGTGCCGTGCTTGTCAGTGGGGGCGCGGTCGGCGGGACGGAACTCGATGCGCTCGGCCAGTTCCGGCGGCACATTCTTCGCCAGATGAGCGACCAGGGGAGTGCGTTCCCAGTAATCGACGTAACAGCGCTGCACGCCCGGAGCCAGACCGCCGCCGGATGCGTCCCCAGCGCCGAAAAACGACAAAAGCATCGCGGCCACGATGAGGAGCAGCACGAGGACGATGCCGCCGCGGTTGGCGAGGTGCCGCAGCAGTTCTTTGTGAAGGAGAGTTCGCAGGATGCGCCAGCGCATGATTTACTCGAAGGCAGTGCCAGTGAGTTTGAGGAACGTCTCGTGGAAGTTGAATTCGCGCGTTTGCAGGCTGGCGACCTCGCCGGCCGCGACATGCCGGCCCAAGCGGACGCGGGCCTCGTCGTCTTCCATGTCGAAGACCTGCCGGTCGCCGCCGGCCAGGACGACATCGACCTTGCGCTCGACGTGCTGCTGGCGCAGGGCCAGCGGCGAATCCAGCGCGATCAGCCGACCGCGGCACAAAATCGCTACCCGATCGCATACCTCCTCGACCTCGCGCATGTTGTGCGTCGTCAATAGCACCGCCACACCCTCGGCCGTCAGCGCCCGCAGGATGCGGTGGACCACTGCGGTCGAGTGAATGTCGAGGTTGGCGCTGGGTTCATCGAGATAAAGCACGCGCGGTCGATGCAAGAGGCCACGGGCCAGCAGGAGCTTGCGGCGCATTCCAAGCGAATACGCGCGTACCGGCAGATGAGCCGCCTCCCTCAGCTCGACCATGTCCAGACATTCCTCGACGCGCGTTTCGGCGACGCCGTACAGTCCGGCGAACAATTGCAGGTTGCGCCGGCCGCTGAACTCCTCGAAGTGGTTCTCGCGGTCGGGCACGTAGCCGAACAGCGGCTTGACCGCCTGCCATTGGCTTACGATGTCGAGTCCGTCCAGCGTGACGCGCCCGCCGCTGGGCCGGCGCTGGCCGATCAGCACGCGCAACGTACTGCTCTTGCCCGCCCCGTTGGGACCGAGCAGTCCGAACAACTCGCCCCGGAGCAGCTCCAGGTTGAGTCCGTCCACGGCCGTGAAGTCGCCGTAACGTACCGTCAAGTCGGTGAGGCGCAGGATCGCATCCGATTTCATGCTCGAAGTGTAGGTCACGGAGAGGGCGCTGCCAAAGGTGCGCTGCCCTTTCGGCTCCTCGATTGACCGTTTTGCCCATGCTGTGATAGTGTCAACAATGTGTTGATGTGAGCGTACACCCAGCCAGTTCCAGAGAGCGCATTTTCCAGGAGGTTATCCATGAACCCCGTAGAGCGACGCCGTTCACCCGTTCAACGGCAGCTAGAAGCTTACGAGGAATCCTGGAAGAGAGACCATACGCAAGCAATGGCTTGCCGGGATTGGGAAGATGCCATCGCCATCGGCGTGAATATCTTTCGCATGCTCCAGGAGCGCGAGCAGTCCTGGCGCGAGCAGGTTTTTCGCGGCACTCTCGCTTATTCCGAAGATGACAATCTCGACCACCAAGGCCGTTTTGCCGATTGGCTGAACACGACGAGGGAAGTTCTCGCCGACATCCTCCCGGAGTTGGAAAAAAGTTTTGGAGCGGTTGGGGGTGCCAAGGAGTTGCGCCGGTGTGCTGAAATAGCCGAGCGCACGCTGGACGGATGGCAGCCGCCGCGATTGTCGCCAGCCGTTGGCCTACGCGAGATGACCCTCACCCCGGAAGCTGCCGCTGAACTGGATCGAGTTATCGAAGAGGCGAAGAAAGTCCCGCGTGCCGTGCCTACTCACCGCATGGAAATCAAAGACGCTTCTTTCTTCAAGTAGAGCATGCCGACGCTCTCCCCGCCTGCCATACTCTGTTTCTGGATGAGTCGAAACAGGATTTTTTCGCCGACTCCTTGGACCCTGGCCACGCCACTTGAGAGACTATGGCCCGCATTCGTGTGAAAAGAGGATTTCTCTTTACCGAGGCGGCCCATGCTTGATCCGTTGATCGCGGTGCCGTTCAGCGCGGAACTTCTCGAGTTGGTCCGCGATTTCTCCTGCGGCGAGGAGAGCTACGAACGGGAGTTGGCCGACTGGATTCGTCAAGAAGCGCAGACGGCCCTAGAGCGAGGCGGCAAGGTGTGGCTGTACGCGACAGCGCGAAAGGAACTCGTAGGTTTCGGGTCCATCGCCCTGACGCGCTGGCATTACCCGGAGCCAAAAAGCAAGCGTGTTTCACTAGCAGTGATCCCCGCCGTGGCGATCCAGATACCCTTTCGGGGCAAGCCGGATGGGCCTCGCGAGGAACGCTACTCCTCTCAGATCCTCGACCACCTGATCGCGCAAGCCGCCCAGTTGCCGACGGATGTACCCTTGCTCTCCCTTTACGTGCACCCCGACAATCAAGGAGCGATCAATCTCTATTCGCGCTTCGGCTTTTCCTTCTTTCCGCACGACTATGCGGACAAAGCGACGGGCGTCACTTATCGCGCCATGATTCGTCCGTTGGCGAAACCCGCGGGCGAGCCGCCTTCCACAAACTAACTTCCCCTGCGATCGAAATCACTCTCACTCTCGGTGGACGAGTCCTCACGGTCTGGGATAAATCGGGTTGAGTTCGTGCGCCCTTCGCCGGTCGGCCAGGCCGCGGTCGCGGTCGTTTTGCTGGATCAGGAGGGTGCCACGCAGGTAATAGGCGCTCGCCAGGTGCGGGTTGCGCACGAGGGCGTCGTTGCAGTCGAAGATGGCTTCGTCGCGCTCGCCCAGCCGGGCGCGGCGCAGGCGCGGAAGTAAAACGACTCCGAGTCAGTGCGGTGCAGCGTGATGGCGCGCGTCAGATCCGCCTGTGCGGCGCGGCAATCGTCGCGGGCCAAGTAAGCCAGGCCGCGAATTTTGTAGCCCTCGGCGTTGTCGGGATCGAGACGGATCGTTTCCGAGGCATCGAGGATGGCGCTGTCCCACTCGCCGCGCTTGAGATAGGCCAACCCACGCGTCTGCCGGGCCGCCGCGTCCGCCGGGTTAAAGCGAAGGGCGCTCGTCAGATCGTCAACGGCGGCGGCGTATTCCTCCCGCTTGAGGCGGATCGTGCCACGCTGCCGATAGGCGGGAGCGAGGCCGGGATCGTTGTTGCGGTTGCGTTCGATGGCGGCGGTGTAATCGTCGAACGCCTTGCCCATGTCGTTGCGGAGCGCGTGGACGTAAGCACGATGGAAGTATGGCCAGGGGTCGTCGGGTCTGAGGGTGATCGCCGTGGTCTCGTCGGCGAGGGCCGGCGGATAGTCGTAGTTATGGACGTGGCAAGCGCCGCGTTCGCGGTAGGCGAGAGCATTGCGAGGGTCGAGACGGATCACGGCGGAAAACGACTCGATCGCCAGGCTGTTGTCGTGCCGGGCGGCGTGCAGCTCGCCGCGCGCCAGCCAGGCACGGGCGTCGCGCGGGTCGTGACGAACCGCCTCGGTGAAGTCGGCGAGGGCGCCTTCGACATCGCCCAGGCGCCGCCGCACCGCGCCGCGCTCCGTCCAGGCGCGGGCGTGGCGCGGATCGAGTCGCAGCGTCTCGTTGAAGGCCGCCAGAGCTTGCTCGTCGCGCCGGCAGGCGGCATGCGTCAGGCCGCGCTCGAAGACGATCTTGGCCCGCTCGCGCCGCTCCTTCTCGTCGCGGAGGCGCGCAGCCGATCGACTTCCCGTTGCTTGCGTTCCGCCTCGCGCTGCCGCACGGCCTGCTCCTCGGCCCGCCGTCGGGCTTGTTCCGCTTCGGCCCGGCGGCGCTGTTCCTCTTCGCGCCGCTGACGTTCCGCTTCCCGTCGTCGGGCCGCTTCCGCCTCAGCCAATCGCTGTTGCCGTTCGACCAGGATCCGGCGCTCCTCGTCGAGTCGTCGTAACTCTTCGGCCAAACGCTGGCGCTCGGCGGCGACTCGCCGTTGCTCGGCCGATTTCTGCTGGGCTTCGGACACGAGCAGCCAGGCCGGCAAGGCGACAAGCAGCACGATTCCCAGCACCAGCACGCCGCGCAGGAGCCGCGGGGAGGGCGCTTGGGTCGGGAAGGTCTTGCGCGTCCGCGCCGTACTCGGATTCGGCCGAGGCAGCGAGGGAATGGGAGGAAGGGACGACGGACGGGGTGTCTGCCTTGCGGGACTGGCACTCGGCGGTCGATCCGGCGCCGGCTGCCTCCGCTCGTACCGTCTTGGCTGTGGCGGTAGCTCGATCGGGCGAGTCGAGTCGGAGGCTTCCGCCGCGACCGCCTCGGGAGTCGCCTCGCTGGAAGCCAGCGTAGTCGCGCGCCGTGCGGAAAAGCGCGGCGTGCTTAACTCGCGCAAGACATCCATCACCAAAGCGCTGTGCGCTGGCGTCTGCTCGGGTCGCTCTTGCAAACAGAAGCGAAGCAAGCGACGCAGACCCTGGCAGATGAAGGCGCGAACGACCCCGATCAGAAGCGGCAGCCCGCCCTCGCCGGTCAGCACGCGCATCAGGCCGACGCAGCCGCGCTCCTCGAACTCGTGGAACAAATCGCCTTCCGCCGCCCGTTCGCCGTCGCGGATCCCCAGCCCGACCGCGAGCCGTGGGAAGACCTCGTGGAACCGCGTCCATTCGTCGGCATCCAGACGTCCCGCCAGCGAGCTTGCCTCGCGGGCCGCTCGCAGCTCCCACAGACATTGCCGGCGCAACGCCGCTTCGACGTGCATCAATTCCGGCCGATCTGTCGCCGCCCCGCGCGTCAGTTCGGCGAGGACCATCTCCAGGCGCTGGCGAAACGCCAGCGCGTCGCCGGGGGCAAGACCCACCTGGCCGTGGTCCCAGAACCGATCGTCGCCCAGGGCCACCTCCAGCGCCCCGCCAGGCCCGCTCCAGCGCTTGATCCAGGACCGCGTTCAGACGAGGGCCGTTCTCCTGTCCGCAGCGCACGAGAAAATCGTGGACGCCGTCCAGGGCGTCGGCCCCGCCGGTCGTGAAGACATCCTCGACCAGTCGTTTCAGGACAAGCTGCGATAGACTTTGCCCGATCGACATGACAGCACATCCCGCGGCCTGGAACATTCCCTCGCCCGGCGGCGGACCCGCAGGCCCTTTTTTGATTGTCACGAACCCGGTCGCGTCCTGCAACTGTTTTTCCCGCGCCGAAGTCGCGGGCCATGGAGACCCCCGTATGGATATGTTTACGCTGGTTCACGTCACGGTGGCAAGCTACGATAGAGAAACGTACCCGGCGAAAGTGTCGGCCGAAGCGCTCCCTCCCAGGGCGGAGAGTTTGCCAGGAAAGGTTTGTGACGTGGTCCCGAGCATGATTCGATCGACTCTCTGCCGCGGGTTGCCCGCAATGGCTTCCTTTTTGGTTTTTCTCACGGTTTCCCCTTTCGCGATTTCTTCGTCCGGTCCCTCCAAGCCCGTCAGCTTCCGGCACGATGTCGAGCCAATCTTAACGCGGGCCGGCTGCAACGCCGGTGCCTGCCACGGGACGCCCAGCGGCAAGAATGGTTTCCGCCTCAGCCTGCGCGGTTACGATCCCGCTCTCGATATCCTCACGCTGACGCGCGAAATCCACGCTCGCCGGTTGGACCTTCTCGATCCGTCCGCCAGCCTCATCCTCCGCAAAGCCACCGGACAGGTGCCGCATGAGGGCGGCCAACGGTTGAGGGCCGATGACGAGCAGTACAAGCTGCTCCTCCGCTGGATCGCCGAGGGTGCCCGCGACGATTCGGCCACCGCCTCTCCGCTCGAACGTCTCGACGTATCACCGCCGCACGCCATCCTCGATGAGCCGGCGACGAGCCGGCAAGTGCGCGTTATCGCCCACTATCGCGACGGTTCCCGGCGCGAGGTCACGCACCTGACGCGCTTCGGCATCAACGACGAAGCGATTGCCCTGGTCCATCCGGATGGACGCGTGGAGAAACGAAAAGCCGGCGAGGCGGCGGTCACGGCGGAATATCTGGGCCAGATGGCGACGGCGCGATTCCTTTTCCGCGATGCCGCGCCCGGTTTCATCTGGCCCGCGCCGCCCGAACACAACTACATCGATCGCCACGTCTTCGCCAAGCTGCGTCTCTTGCACCTGGAGCCGTCGTCCCTGTGCAGCGACGGCGAATTTCTGCGCCGCGTCACGCTCGATGTGATCGGCAAGCTGCCCACGGCGGACGACGTTCGCCGCTTCCTCGCCGACCGCGATCCCGACAAGCGCCGGCGCGTAATTGAGGCATTGCTGGAGCGGCCGGAGTTCGCCGACTGGTGGGCACTCAAGTGGGCGGATCGGCTGGGCTGCAATCAGCGCTTCGTCGGCAAGATCGGAGCCCACCTCTATCACGAGTGGATTCGCCAGGCCATGCTCGCCAACATGCCGGAGGACGAACTGGCCCGCGCCATCGTCACCGGGCGGGGCGGCAATTACAGCTCTCCTCCGGCCGGTTTTTATCGCCGGCTGCGCGACCCGCAGGTGCGGGCCGAGGAGGTGGCGCAACTGTTTCTCGGCGTGCGGATCGGCTGCGCCCGCTGCCACAATCACCCCGGCGAACGCTGGACGCAGGACGACTATTACGGCCTGGCCGCGTTCTTTGCCCGCGTCCGCTACCGCAACGGCCCCTTTTTCATTCAAATTTACGACAAGGAAGAGACGGTTTACGAGGCCCGCCAGGGCGAGGTCGTGCATCCGCGCACCGGACAGACCATGCCGCCGCGCTTCCTCGGGGGTTCCGTCGCCGCCCTGGGACCGCACGAGGACCGCCGCGAAGCGCTGGCCCGCTGGCTGACCCGGCCGGACAACCCGTTCTTCGCCCGCAACGCCGTCAACCGCATCTGGTATCACCTGTTCGGTCAGGGGATCGTCGAGCCGGTCGATGATTTTCGCGGCACCAACCCGCCCTGCAACGAGGAACTGCTCGACGCCCTGGCCGCAGACTTCATTCAGCACGGTTTCGATCGCAAATATCTGATTCGGACGATCGTGTCCTCACGCACCTACCAACTCAGCTCGACGCCGACGGGAAGCAACGCTGAGGATTCGCGGTATTTCTCGCATGCGCGGGTGCGTCTGTTGCAAGCGGAGCAGCTGCTCGACGCCATCGCGGCGGCTTCCGGGGCGACGGTGAAGTTTCCCGCCTTCCCCCTCGGCACGCCGGCCGCGGCGCTGCCCGACGGCGAATACAAAATCCCCTTCCTGGAAGCATTCGGCCGGCCCGCCCGCGCCATGGTCTGCGAGTGCGAACGGGACTCGGATACCAACCTCGGCCAGGCGCTTTCATCTTGTCGGCGGGGGCACCGTTCACGCCCTGCTGCACGACCCGGCCGGCCGGGCCGCTCGTCTGAGCGCCGCGGGGATGCCGGATGAAAAGGTGATCGAGGAGTTGTTCCTGGCGAGTCTGGGTCGCTATCCCATATCCGAGGAGCGCGGCCTTCTGATTGGCAAGCTCGCCAAGGCGGGCGGCCAACGGCGCCGGGTTGTGGAGGACATCCTCTGGGCGCTCGTCAATCACAAGGAGTTTTTGTTCCAGCACTGATCCGGCCAATTTCTTCCGAGCCTGAAGCGTAAGCGAAGGAAAGACACCCTTCGCTTACGCTTCAGGCTCGGAGGGGTTACGTAGTTTCTTGCGGGCCGTCTCGACTTCCGCGATCAACTCCTTTCTCTCCTGGGCCATCATTTTCTTGCCGTCTCCGCGGTCGAGCAATTCCAGAGTTTTACGGTAGATTTTTTCCGCCTTATCGGAGTCTCGGAGTCCGGCGTAGGCATGGCCGAGGTAGAGATACACGCGCGGTTCGCGCGGATAGCGTTTGCGTGCGATCTCGAAATCGTCGCGCAGCTCCGCGTATAGCGCTTCCTCATTGGTCCGCGTGTAAATCAGTCCCAGTGTATCCAGGAAATACACCGGCAGGCGGTCGGCGGAGATCAGTTTGCCGCTGAAGCGGCCTTTCCGCGCTTGCCGGACGATCGGCAGCGCTGCGGGGACGTTATTCTGGTATTTCGCTGTAATCCAGGCGAGGTTGTTGCCGGCGAGGAGGTTGGCTTTGTTCTTGTTCCAGAGCCGCTCGTATACGTCCCTGGCCCGCGACCAGGCTTCCTTGGCCAGATACACATTGCCCAGACGTACAAGCGCCAATTCGTGGTCCGGCTGTTTATCGAGGATGGGACGCAGCCAGTTCTCGGCCTCATCCCACGCTTTTGCCTGCATCAGTCCCTCGGCCAGCATCAGTCGCAGGTTGACGCGAGCCTGATCCAGCAATTGGCGTCGTTTCCTTTCCACCATTTTCGGGTCGGAGTCGGCCGCCGGTTGGATCGACTCCAGACGTTTGCTTTCCCGCGATAACCGCGCGTCGAGGAACTGCTCGGCCACTCGTCCGGCCTCGGCGGACTTCCCCGCCGACGCCAGGAGACGGACTTCCGCCTGGACGGCGCGGGCATCGTCGGGCATCGCTTTCCGCCAGCGGCGCAGCCATTCGCTCGCTTTCTCCCTCGTGTTCGGCTTATCGAGCAGGTCGATCAACCGGCCATAGGCGGCCGCCTGCCTGGCATCTTTGTCGAGCAAATCCTCATAGATTTTGATGGCGTCCGCTGTCTGTCCGCGGCTTTGGTCCAGCCGCGCCTGCAAGAGCAACGGTTCAGGACGATCGCGCTGCACCTGTTTGAGGACGTCCAGGCGCTTTTGCGTTTGTGGCCACAGGTCCGGATCGCCGAGATCCAGAGCCAGGACGATCGCCTGCCGCAAGGCGGCCTCATTTTTCGGATCGATCTTCAGGGCGCGATCCGCTTCGGTCAGGGCCACATCCGGCCGGCTGGCAAGGACCCAGTACGCCGCCTTGGTCAAGGGCGCGGTGATAGGAACTATCTGCTGGCGGAGCAGGCGTTGCTCCCAGGCGTTCAGCGCGGCGGCCATGCTGCGGGTGGCGTCCGGCGATTCCTCCGGCGTGCCGATGTCGTCGAGCAGCAGGCAGGCGTGGGCGGACGCCAGGAGTGGAATCGGCTCGTCTGGAAAATCCTTGCTCATCAGAACGGCCAGCTCGCGGGCCTTGCGCGGATCGGTCTGCACCAGGGCGAACAGCGAACGGCGCAGATAGGCGACGGGAGCCGGACTCGCTCCCCGACCGCCGTCCCGCACCGGACGGGACGACTGTGCGAACTCCCATTGCGCGACTTCATGCAGGCTCAGCAGGGCCTTGTCCGGTTGTCCGAGAACGAGGTAGATGTTGCCGAGCATCCGCTGCGCCCGCGCGACCAGATCGCGCTCCGGCGAATCAAGCATCTGTTCGAGATGTTTACAGGCCTGATCGAGCCGTCCCGCCCGCTCGGCGTCGGCCGCTTCGAGAAGGGCGGCGAACGCCAGCGCCCATGGCGTACCGGCTTCTTTCAGGGCGTTCAGGTGAACGGCGATTTCCTCCGGCTTGGCCCCGCTCTCGGCCTTGATCTCGGCCGCCATCGCGTGCAGCGGAACGAGCCGATCGGTTGCGACGAGCCATCTCGCACCGGCGCAATCCCTTGTCGATCCACTGCACACTCTCCTTCCGGAGTTCGTCCCGAAGTTCCTTGTTGCCATGCTGGCCTTCCAGGGCGGCTTCGCGGATTAGCAAATCCGCGATGGTCTTGTAGTATTCCGGATCGCCTCCTACCTTGCGCGCCAATTCCAGGACGCGCTCGCGATCCTTCTTCCGCTGCGGCGCGGGTTCGTCCTTCCGGGCCGGCAGGGTCTCGATCACTGCCAGCGCGGCCGTACGGGCGCACGGAGCGGTCCAGGAGGCATTCGCATCCGTCAGTTGCCGGCACAAGGTCAGCGTGTCATCGAGCAACTCCCTTTCCCTGGCGGCATCCTTGCTTTCGCGGACGCCCTTCACCGCAACGTCCAGCGCCATCAGGTGCAGGCCGAGCAATGCCGGCACCTCCCCAAACGACAGAGCGTCCCAAACCGACAGATGCTCTCGGCCCTCGCCGGCCTTGACCCGGGCGACGACCCCGCTACCGGGGGCCAGCAACAGTTTTCGTAAGGTCTCTTCTTCGGCTCGCTGCCGATCCGTCTCACCGCGACGGGCCGCGTCGTCGCGCAACCACTGGGCGATCTCTGCTTCGAGGAGAAGCGTTCGCCACAGCGGATAATGGTCCGTTTCCTTCAGCACCCGCACATGCTCGCGCGCTCGGAGGACTCGCTCGCGATCGCGCCGAGCCGGCGGCGTCGGGTTCGGCGGGCCGGGCTGCTCGAACTCGAAATGAGCCAGCAGATACAGCGCGCGCGTATCCTTGGGATCGAGTTGGAGGACCTGTTGCGCCTGTTTCTCGACGCGGTCCCAGTCGGGGAACGGGTACATCGACTCGGCGCGCAGGGTTTCCTTCTGCACCTCGGCATCATCGGTCAAACGCTGGCCGGCCTGGCGCAAATAGCCGATGACTTCCTCGCGGAGTCGGTTGTCGTGGATGGCCCAATAGCTGCGGAACTGCTCGCCGGTGATGTTGTCCCTCCACTCCGACAAGGGGCTTCCGTCCGCGAGGCCCCTGGCGAAACAGAGATCGCGCAGCACCCGCGCCCGGAGCCGGAGTGCTTGCCCTTCCTGCCGGCTCCTATCTGCGGCCTCCTGCGGTTCCTTTCCGATCGCGTCCAGGGCTTTTCCGGCCAGTCGGTTCGCTTCCTCCAGGAACACGGCCGCCGTGGCCCCTTCGCCGGCTTGCAGCAAGATAAGGCCCGTCGAGTAGTTGTCTTCGCCACGCTTGAGGAGTCGTTGCGCGTCCGGCGCGAAAAAGACTTTGCCCGCGAAGATCATGCCACCGAGGAGGGCGACGATCAGGAGAGAGATGACGGTAATCTTGATCCGACGCGATCTCGCGCTCATGGCCGCATTCCCCCTCTGGCAAGGCTGCCTCGGATCATCTAGCGCCGCGACGTTCGCAAACGGCGGACGAAGGCGGCATGTTCGCGGCTGGCCAGTCCGCGACGGACGACGGCGGCCAAGCGCTTCGTGTCGCGCTCCAGCAGGGCCGGCACGTCCAGCCACAGCCCCGGAAAGACGCGCGAACGGCATACTCCCCGCCGATTCGGCGTCAACATCTCGCCGGATGGAAAATGGAACCAGCGCAGTTCGCGCTCCTCAATGCACAAGACCATATACTCGACCACTCCGGCTCGTTGGTACTCGTCGCGTTTCTGATGCAGGGCGATCGCGCGCGTGCTATGCGCGATCTCGGCCAGCAACTCGGGCGCTCCCTCCACGTATTGGTCCTCGTTCAGTCGCGACTGCCCGCCGTATTCGGGCAAGAGCCGCATCGTCAGGTCCGGTTGCGGCTCACCCTCCTCACTCAGAATGACCGTGGCATTATCTCCTACTTCCACACCGGGAGTTTGGGTGGAATACAGTTCCAAGGCGAAACTCAATTTGGGATGGAAGTGCCCGTGCGGCCAGCGGAGCGGTGAAGCCATGTAGACGACACCTCCAATCAGTTCGATCTTGACGTTCTTCGGATAAGCCTCATAGCGGCGGTGAAATTCGGCCTGCTTCATGTGCTCGCCGTTGACCAGGAGAGGCAAGTTCACCAACTTTTGGACGCGAGGAACAAGTACGGTACTCATGGCTTGGAACCTCCGGCGACATCATAACAGCGCCACTCGGCCGGGGCGAGTCGGCGCTGGCGGTGTCCGGCCGCGGGCGATATGGTATATTGACTTACCGACAGGCTCATGCCTTCAAGGACGGAAGGCCGTCCTCTCCATCGCCTTGTGTCAGGGACCTTCATGGCCACGTTTCAGCCAGCCGACAACCTTCGCTCGCGCACCTTTCTCGGACTGCTCATCGCGCAGTTCCTGGCCGCCTTCAACGACCAGGCCATCCACGCCTCGGCCATGTTCTTCGCCATCAACAAGGGCGCGCTCAACGAAGCGCAGGCCATCTCGCTCATGCCCGTCCTGTTCTACGCCCCGTGGGCGCTCTTCTGCACGGTGGCCGGCTACCTCGCCGACCGCTACAGCAAGCGCAGCTCGCTGGTCTTCTGGAAGGTCGCCGAGGTCGGCATCACGCTGATCGCGCTCCTCGGCTTCTGGCTGGGCACGCAAGATTATCGCGTCGGTCCGTTCATCGTGCTGTCCACCGTGTTCCTCATGGGCACGCACAGCGCCTTTTTCGTGCCGGCCAAGTACGGGGCCATGCCCGAAATCCTCCAGCCGCAAATGCTCTCGCGCGGCAACGGCGTGCTCGAATCCCTGTCGTTTTTGGCGGTCATTCTCGGCACGGTCTTCGGCGGCATCCTGTCGGAGTATTGCGGCGGGCAAGAATATCTGATCGGCATCATTCTGACGGGGCTGGCCGTCCTCGGCGCCCTGGCCAGTCTGTTCATCCACCCGATACCGGCGGCCAACCCGCAGCGGAAGTTTCCGCCCTACGTCTTTCAGCCGCTCTGGCAAAGTATCCGCGCCTTGCTGCGTTCGCGGCCGCTGGCACTGGCCGTCATCGGCATCGCCTTTTTCACCTTCGTCGTCTCGTTCATGCGCGCCACGGTGTACATGCACGGCGAATCGCATGTGCCGCGCTGGTCGGAATCGGAGACGAGCTGGGTCGTCGGCATGGTCGCCCTGGGCATCGGCCTGGGCAGTCCGCTGGTTGGTTTCCTCTCCGGCGGCAAGGTCGAACTGGGCCTCGTGCCCATCGGCGCCCTCGGCATGATCCTCGCCGCCTGCCTGGCCGCCCCGCTGCTCGACCGCATGACGGGGTTGATTATCTGCATCATCTGCATCGGCTTCTTCACAGGTTTCTATATTGTTCCTCTCTTTACTCTTTTGCAGCATCGGGCGCCGAAGGCGAGCAAGGGTGATTCCATTGCGACGAGCAACTTCATCAACGTCACGGGGGCCACGGCGGCGACCTTGTTGTTTTACGTGCTGGTTTTCGGCGCCCAGCGTGTCGGCATCGCTCCGCCAGCCGAGAGCGTGACCGACCGCGTGGCCGTCGGCGAACTCGTGGAGAAGCCGGAGTACGACCACGGCCGGCCCGTTCGCTTCGTGATCTCCACTTCCGACGGCGAACGAGTCGTCACGGCCAAGGCCAAAGGCCGGGGCAAGCGAACCGTCGAGACGGCCATCGAGACCGACGACGACCTGATCGACGCCTTCGGCCTACCCCTCAAAAAGGGCGACCGGGTGATCGAGAGCACGTACCGGCTCGGCAAGGCGAAACACCATCGTCTCCGTCGCGAGGGTCAGGACATGAAGCCGGTTTACAACAACTCCGGCCTGCCGCGCTTGCTGTTCCTCGGCGCGGGCCTGATGACGCTGTTCACGTTGCTCCTGTTGCGATGGCAGATGCCGGACCTGTTTTTGCGGACGCTGATCTGGCTGCGCACCCAGCCGCGCTACCGTCTGGAGGTGGACGGGATGAACAACCTGCCGGACAACGGCCCTGTCGTGGTCGTGACCAATGCACAGGGCGTCGAGCCGTGTCTGCACGTCCTCAGCGCCACTGATCGCGCAGTGCGTTTTCTGTTCGTGGAAGACGAGGAGCGCTCGCGCCTGCCGGGCTGGTTACGTTCTGCCGTCGGCGCGAGCAGTCTGGCACAACTGGCACCGGGAGCCAACGGCGTGGAGGAGCAAGTCCTCGCCCGGAAAATCGAGAGCGTGCTGGCGCGCAAGGGCGTGGTGGGTCTGTCACTGGGCGGCGTGGACGGTGAGGCGAGGGTAGAGCATTTACTCGGCGAACTGGCGGCGCGACAGCCAGTCCCCATCCTGCCGGTTTGGCACGAACCGGCGCCGGTCTCGGATGCGAAAAGACGCCAGCGCATCTACATCCTGGGCGGACGGCTCTTGCCGGCAGGCAGTTCGCTGGCCGATGTGCAACGAGAACTTCTGCGTGTGAGCGGCGATTTCCGCCAGCGAATGAACAGCGGCGAGCCGCTGGAACACGTCAGCTTCGCGGGGCATTGAGGAACAGCTAACGCACCGATTCCAGCGGCCGAACGCGCATCGCCGACACTGCCGGCAACAGTCCGCCGATGTTGCCCATCACCAGCGAGAATAGCAGACCGTACATCAACACTTGCGCATCGACGATCAGCTTGAGCGCGACGCTCTTGCCGCCGCCCTGTCCACTCGTGATGATGCTCGTCGTGCTCCAGCCGTCGGCCAGCATTCCCAGCAGGCAGCCGAGCGTGCCGCCCATCAGGGTAAGGAGCAGCGATTCGAGGAAGAACGACTGGAGGATCTGCCAGCGCGTAGCCGAGGATGCGCATCACGCCGATGTCCTTCTGGCGCTGGCTGATGGCCGCGAACATGGCGTTCATGATGCCGAACACGCCCCCCAGCACCATGAAGGCGGCGATGAACCAGGCCGCCCCCAGGAACAGCCGATTGTTCGAGGTCAACTTCTCGTAATATTCCGTCTCGACCTGGGCGAGAACGGCCGGGCTTTTGAAATGGTCGGACAGATCCAGCACCGTCTGCCGGGCCGTCTCCGCGTCGGCCGTGCGCAGCACCACCGTCGAAAAGCTCGCCTTGCCGAACTTCTCGCCGGCAAGCTGCTGCTTGGCCCAGATCTCCGAATCAAAGGTCGATCCGCTTGAATTGAGAATGCCCACAACCACCCATTGCCGCTCCGCAATGGGGAAGATGTCACCGACTTCCAGCGAGCGTTTCTTCTTGTCCTGTCCCAGCTCACGCGCGATGCCTTCGCCGAGAACGACCTCGATGGCTTGCTCGCCGGTCGGGCTGCCGGGAATGGGTTGGATGCCGGTGTCCGAGAACCAACTGCCGCCGGGATGCAGGTCGATGTTGTGGACGCGGCCGGTACGGGCTGGATCTTTAAGGCCGCGCATTTGCAGAAAACGCCGCTGCCTTCCTCCCGGCGGGGCGTTGGGGATCGGTTGGTTGACGATGATGTAGACCTCCCAACTCGTCAGAGGTTCACCGTTCTCGTCCTTTTGCACGGTCGGCCAATGGTCGATGGTCGTGATGTCGCCGAAGCCGAGGCTGCTGAACGCCTCGTCGATGGCGCCGTCGGAGAGGACCATGACATTGGCGGCCTGGCCGCTGTTCTCGGTCAGGCGGTTCATGCCGTTGACGAAGGCGAGCATGACCGTGAACAGGCCGACCACGAGCGTGAAGGCCAGGCCCGTTAGTAGCGTCGTCGGCCAGCGGACCACGAGGTTGCGCAGGTTGTAACCGAACGGAACGCGGCGGAGGAAGCCCGCCGTCTGCAAGAGCAAGACGAAAGACAGCGCCAGGCCCAAAAGCAGCATGACCGCGGCCACCAGGCCGATGACGCCGCCGACCGTCGCGGCCAGATAGTAGACGAGCTGCTTGATGATCTCCATGAACGGCCCCGGACTCAGGACAGCTTGGCGAACACCTCGGAAACCTTGACGGAGCGGGCCGACCAGGCCGGCACGATGCTGCCGGCCAGCGCGGTCGTCCCACCGATCAGCACCCCCCACCACAGGGCGACCGTCGGGATGCGAAACGCGGGGAAGAAGCCGATCGGGAACTTGATGCCGCCGAGCACGTTATTGACGTACCAGTACGTGCCGGCCGCGCTGAGGAAACCGGAGGCGGTACCCAGCAGCAGCGCCTCGGCCAGCACCATGAGCATGATTTGCGTCGGGCCGAAGCCCAGCACCTTCAGGACGGCCATCTCGACGCGCCGCTCGCGCACACTGATGCTGATGGCCGTGGCGATGACCATTGCCAGGGTCAAAGCGATCGCCGGCACCAGATACCATTTCACCCACTTGAGCAGATCGCGGTAGGCGTCGAGAAACGAGGCTATGCCCGACGAGGCTGTCTCGACCTTGATGGCCGGGTCCGTGAACGAGGGCGACTGCATGATCTGATCAGCGATCTGATTGTAAGCCGCCGTGCTGGGCACCTTGAGCCAGACGAGATTGAGTGATTTCTTGGCCAGCGGATGCTCCTTGCCGGTCTTGGTCTTGTATGCCTCCAGGGCGTTGTTGAGCCGGTCGCGGTTCATGACGGCCAACTGGTTCATGCCGCCGTCGGGAAAGGTGGCGTAGATTTCGCAGTCATCCAGGTTGATGCCGGGATAATTCATGCCGAAGAGCGAGATGCGCTCGCCGACCTGTTTGTTCATCGCCTTGAGGCGCTCGGTGCCGACGATGATGCGGCGCGGGTCTTCCTCCAGCGCCTTGACGGCAGCCTTCAGGGCGAGTTCTTCCTCGGCCGTCATGTGGTCGGAGATGTCGAGCATGGTCAGCACCTTGCTCGGTTCCATGCAGAAGAAGAATACCAGACTTTCGCGGGTCTTTTTCTCGTCGAGCGTGGCCCCGTAGAACTGCCAGGTCATGTGGTCGTCGGGGCGGAGATCGCCGGCCTTGGCGGCGGCGCCGTCTGCCAGGATGGAGGCGTACGAAAACGGCATCTGGCTGGGCGCCTGCCAGCGTTCGGTGACGATGGCCTTGAAGTCCTTGCTCCGCTCGGTCGTCACCAGGTCGAGCAGCCAGAGGACGCTCAGGATGAGGGTGATGATGAGGACCAAAAGCAGCGTGGCCGAGCTGGTGAGGAGCGTGCGCAGCGGGTTGCGGGCCAGGCTCTTGAAGACCATCCGCACATACGGGGCGTAGACGAACGCGAGGACGACGACGAACAAAAACACGGCCACGCCGAGGACGTTCCAGGGGCTATCGAGGAAGGCCATCAAGTAGTCGTCGAGGGTGTTCGACATGAGGGAAACTCCGTCGTTTCGCACGCTTCTACGAAGCGTCGCTAAACGGAAATCGCGGTCTCGCGAACGAGACGCCCCTTGTCCAGGTGCAGCACGCGCTCGGCGCGGGCGGCGGCGCGCGGATCGTGCGTCACCATCAGGATCGTCTTTTGCAGGCTCTTTTGCAGGGCGACGAGCAGGTTGAGGATGTCCTCGGCCGAGCGCGCGTCGAGGTCGCCGGTCGGCTCGTCGGCGACGAGGATGGTCGGATCGGTGACGATGGCGCGGGCGATGCCGACGCGCTGCTGCTGCCCGCCGGACAGCTGGCCCGGCCGGTGCCTCATGCGATCCGTCAGCGCGACCAGTTCGAGTGCGGTCTCGACCTGCTGCCGCCGCTGCGACGCGGACAGCGGCAAGAGCAAGAGCGGCAGCTCCACGTTCTCGTAGGCGGTCAGGACCGGCAGGAGGTGGTAGAACTGGAACACGAAGCCGACGTGCCGGGTGCGCCAGGCGGCCAACTTCGCTTCACTCATGCCGCTGATGATCTGGTTGCCGACGCGGATGGTGCCCTGGCTGGGCGAGTCCAGGCCGGCGATCAGGTTGAGCAGCGTCGTCTTGCCCGAGCCGCTCGGCCCCATCAGGGCCAGGAATTCGCCCTCCGGCACATCGAGATTCAGGCCGTTGAGCACGTCGATTTGCTCGCTGCCGCGGCGGAAATACTTGTGGAGGTCGCTGACCTGGACGATCGGTTCCATGCTCATGCGTGTACGACTCCGGGCCTGGGAAAGCACCCTCACTCGCCGCCCTTCAGGAACGACACGAGGACGCTCATTTCCGGCTTGAGGATCTTGCCGACTTCGTCCTTGGGGATGTTCTCGACCTTGACGCGCACGTTGATGGCCCCCTTGGAGCGGTCGGCAATGGGCATGAGGCGGATGACGTGGCCATCGTAGCCGCGCGGGTGGCGCTGGCGGAACGGCGGGTGGTTCTGGAACGCCTCCGGTACGATCGAGCAGGGCTGGCCCTTCTCGACGCGGGCGATGTCGCGCTCCTGGACCGACAGGTCGATCTCCAGCTCGGCGAGGTTGGCCATGTCGCACAGGCTGCCGGAGATGGTGAACGCCAGCGGGTTGACGAGGTTGCCCAGCTCGGCCTTCTTGGTGAGAATGTGGCCGCTGATGGGGGCCAAGACCTTGCAGTTTTTCCACCGCCATTCGGCCCGTGCCAAATCGGCCTGGGCGACCTTCCAGTCGTTCAGGGCGGCCTCCTGACGTTCTTTCCGCGGTCCTTTCCTCATCATCTCGTAAGCGAAACTCAAGCGCGTGACGCGGCCTTTCATTGCGTCGCGCGTGAAGCGGGCCGTTTCGTATTCCTTGGGCGTCATGGCCGGGGTGCCCGCGAGGGTCTCGCTGCGGCGCAGGTCTCGTTCCAGTTGTTTCAGCGTCGCCTCGGCCTCTCTCAACTCGTTGAGCGCCTGCTTGATCTCTTCGTCCCGATTGCTAAGGGTCTCCTTGTAGCGCTGCTCGGCGGCCTTCTCCGCGGCGAAGGCGCGATCGAGGTCGGCCTTGTAATCGACATCCTCCAGCTCGGCGAGGACGTCTCCTTCGTCGAAGAATTGACCTTCCTCGAATCGCTTGTGCAGCTTGAGAATCATGCCCCCGACCTTGGGACTGACCTGCACCTGATGAGCCGGCACAACGTAGCCCTTGGCTTGCAGGACCACCTCGCCGGAAGAAGCCGTGGACGAGGAGGGCGTCGAGGCGGTCGCCGCCGATTTGACCTCGCTGGCGGTCGGTGTTGTTGCGGAGGGGTCGAGCGCCCCGACACGGTACGCGCGATAGCCGAAGGCGGTCGTCGTCAACAAGAGAATGGCACACAGTGCCCAAGGCAGAATAGCCGAGCGCGGCCTCGCCGCCGGCTGCTGCGAAAGCCGGAGCGCCCGCACACGGTCGTTGAGAGAAACGGTGCCGTTCTCGGCCGGGGGACGTTCGAGCTGATGCGTTGGGGTCATGACTCACCTGAGAGATCCACCGTCCTCGGCGCTCTGCGCGGGCGGAGGGCCACCCTCTTATTCGCCAGGTTGGCGGAGAGATTGCGAGCCGCTCCAGGATGAGGACTTGTGTACATGAATGCTCGTTATAGATATAGACGGGACGGAGTGGAAAAGTCAATAACGGTAGAGAGACGTCACGCCGGAGGGCGAGGGTTTCTCGCCTATTCCGTGTATGAGATTCATGTCGCGCGGATGACAACGACCGTCGCGTTGTCGGTGGCCCCTTGCAGGTTGGCCAGGTTGACGAGGCGACGCGCCACCGTCTCGGCGGAGTAGCCCTCGCCCTGAAGCATCTGCTGCAAGTCCTCGTTGGTGACGTGATTGCTCAGACCGTCGGAGCAGACGACCACCCAATCGCCGGCCTTAAGAACGCCCTGAGACAATCCCGGCTCCACGTCGGGCTGGCCGCCGACGGCCTGCTGGAGTTCGTTGCGGCGCGGGTGTGTCTCGGCCTCCTCCGGCGTCAGCGTGCCCAACTCGACGAGGCGATTGACCAGCGTTTGGTCGCGCGTCAACTGGACGAGCCGGCCCTCGTGCAGATGATAGGTGCGACTGTCGCCGACGTGGCCGACGATGACGTTGCGGCCATCGACGTAGACGGCCTCAGCGGTGCAGCCCATGCCGCGCCGCTTGGAGCCGGGGCGCGCGAGGCGGCGTAGACTTGCTTGTTCGCCTCCTTGAGCGCGGCCTTGAGCGTCTGCTTCATCGCGTCCACATCAACCGGCGGGGCGGCGTGTCCCTGTTTTTCGGCGCCGGTTGACTGGCGAGCGCGTCGGCGGGGAAAGAGGAAGCGCCGGCCAGCGGAGCGAAGGCTTTTTGCTGAACCAGATATTGACGCAGAACCTGGATCGCCAGCGCCGCCGCGATCTCGCCGGCCTCGTAGCCACCCATGCCGTCGCAAAGCAGCAGCAGCGCCGCCTCGCCCAGATCGTCCTGGCGCGATTCGCACGAGTGCAGCAGGGCGAAGGCGTCTTCGTTGCCCGTGCGGACCATGCCGGTCGTCGTCCAGGCCGCGATCTCCAGCCGGGCGTTGTCGAGCGTGCGGCCCAGGACATTCAGAGTGCGAATCAATTCGGCGAATCCGGTCGGATCCTCCTTGCCGGCCTCATCGGTGGGGAATCGGCCCTCGACCTCGCGGCGGAAGGTCTTCATCATGAGCCGGCCGAACGCGGGGTGGATGTCGGGGAAGCGCGGCAGAAACGGTTTGGGCGCACCGGTGCGGTCGAAATCGACCTCGTTGAGATCCCGGCCGACGTGCAAGGCATAGAGCATGGCCCCGAAGCTATACAGATCGGCGCGGGCGTCGGCCTGGCCGGTCAGCAGTTCGGGTGCGGTGTAAAAAGTGCGCTGGAGCGGCACATCGGCGGGCAAGGGCAAGGGCAGCAAATCGCCGAGATCGGCCAACCGAGCGCGGCCGTCCGGCGTAATCACCACGAGGTTCGGACGCAACCCCTCGATGATGGCATTGCCCCGGTGCAGTTGGCGCAACACTTCGGCGAGATCGGCGAGGTAGCCGTAGCGCCGGGCCGAGTCGGCTTCCGGGTCGTCCCAGGCGTCCCAGAGCGATCGGCCGGGCGGCACTTCCTCGATCAGATAATCGAAACCGTCCTCGCTGAAACGATCGAGTACGGCCGGCAGGCCGGGGTGCTGAAGCGTGGAAAGCAAATCCTGCTCCCAAGCGATTCTCGGCCAAAGGGGTTGTGCATTGTGCGCATCGCCGAGGGGAGTCGCGGTCGGCAGAATGTCATCGAAGGCGGGCAGGATATCCTCGCCGGCCTCGTGGGCGGCCGAGGCGGCTTCTTCGGGAGAGACCGTGTCGGCCAGCTTCGGCAACTCCTGGCGGACGATGACAACCGGGGTCGGCCCGGCCGAACCGTCGCCGTGATCCAGACCGCGATAGCGACTGACGCCCTGACGGGCGCTCGAGCGGCTCGACGATTTCGAAGCGGTTTTTGAGGCGCACGGCGGGAACCTCCGGGCGGGTGGCCGCCTCGGACGGGGCCGAGTTGCGGGCGAGGTCGGCCGGCGAATAGTAATAGCCACAGTCACCGCACGACGCATCATCGCCCTTGCGGGCCGTGCCGCAGACGGGGCAGTGGATCGGCTCCGGTGCCTTCGGCGTTTCCATCACCGGGGAGGGAACTTCCGGAACCGCCTCTTCCGCGGGTTCGGCCGAGGGCGCGGCTTCCACCGCCGGTTCCGGTTGCGCCGCCTCCGCGGGTTCCACGGGCGCTTCGCTCGGAGCGGGAGGCGCGTGCTCGACGGGTTCGGCCACGGGTAGGGCGGGGTCCGCTTCGGCCACGGGAATCGCTTCGGAAAGCGGCACCGTTTCCGAGGCCGGCGGCAGCGTGACATCCCAGGTCGGCAGCACTTCTTCCGTCGAGGGCGGTTCGTCGTTCGGTTTCATTATCCCGTTGTCCGTAGCCCGTAGTCCGTAGTCCGTAGCAACAACCGTAGCGCTCTTTGCTACGGACTACGGGCTACGGACTATGGACGAATTAACGTAGCCGATTGCCGCACTGGCCGCAGAAGCGGTGGCCCAAGCGGTTAATGGTCTTGCCGCAGTGGTAGCAGGGCGGCAGCGGGTCAGTCAACGGCTCGCCACACTTGCAACAATACGGCTCGCGCACCTTGTTCGTGGCCTGGCACTTCGGACAATGCACCTCCTTGGTGACGCGCCGGCGTTCCAGGTCATTCTTGATCTCGCGGGCCGAGAAATAGCGGTCGTTGACGTCCTCCGCCAGGTTCAACTTGACCAACTCGTAAAACCAGCGCTGGTCGGCCGTGATTGGACCGCCGGGTTCGTTGAGCTGGTTCTCCAGTTCGCGGGCGGTGTAATAGCCCTCTGGCGCTTTGCCGGTGGCCAGATGATACATCGTCCCCGCGAGGGCAAATAAGTCGCTGCGCGGCTCCGGTTTGCCGACGATCTGCTCCGGCGGGGCGTAACCCTCGGTATAGACGCGCGTTTTGGCAGCCATCTTTTCCTTGACCGTCCGTCCGAGGTCGCGGGCCGTGCCGAAGTCAATCAGCTTGATGGAGTGTTTGTCCTCCAGGAGCATGATGTTGTCGGGCTTGAGGTCGCGGTGAACGATGGGCGGCGCTTGCGTGTGCATGTGCGTCAGCACGTCGCAGACGCTCTTGCCCCACTCGATGACCTGATCGAGGCCGAACGGTCTGTTGCCGTTGGTCTCCATGAGCTTGAGGAGGTCCGTGCCGCGGATGTATTCGAGGATGAGATGAGCGCTTTGGCCTTGTTCGATGAGATCGTAAACGCGCGGCACGATCGGCATGGCTTCCAGGGAGCGCAAAATCTCGGCCTCGCGGCGGAAAAAGTTCAGTCGGATGGCGAATTCCTGAGGGTCGGCGCAGATCATGTCCTTGATGGCGACGGGCCGGTTTCCGGCCTTGATGTCGGTGGCCAGGTAGACGGCCCCGAAGCCACCCATCGCCAGGAGACGCTCGATCCGGTAGCGGCCGTGCAAGATGGTGCCCGGAGCCGTGGGCAGGACGCTGCCACAGCGTTGACAGTTGCGTTCACCGGGCGGGTTGGCGACGCCACAAGCGGGGTTGGGACAGAGGTTGGGCGCGCCTTCCAACTCGGCGGCGGATGGTTCGGGTTGGATCAGGTAGCCGCACTCCATGCAAGCGATGGCGCCTTCCAGGAGACGGGCCTTGCAGGCGGGGCACTCCGTCGGAGTCGCGGGAGCGGCCGGCTTGGCGGCGGCGCTGCCGACGTGCGGAGGAGAAGCATGAGGCGGCGCCGAGGCGGCGGGACGGGTGGCGACGGCCGCACCGCCGCCGCTGGCTGTCGCCGCGCCCACCGAGGCCGGCGCTCCGACACCGACAGTGAACGGATTTTGACAGTTCGGACAGCGGAATTGCTTGCCGGCCGAATTGTCGGCCAACTGCATCGGTTTATGGCAGTGCGGGCATCGAATCACAAGCGGCATGGGGTATATCCTGTGATGCTTCCTACCAGCCCGAAGCGCTGACGAGGGCGCCCTCGCTAGCGCTTCGGGCTGGTTCATTGCTGTTTCCTTTTCTGTCTCTCGCCGAACTCGATCACGCTGTTGCCCAGCCGAATTCTATCGCCGGAGTTCAAGGGAGTCGGCTGCGTCAGGCGTCGATCGTTCAAGTACGTGCCGCCGGGCGTGTTCGCGTCGGCGAGTAGATAGCGATTCTCCCGCAACAGAATACGCGCGTGCAAGCGCTCAATCGTATTATCGCCGAACAAACCCAGATCGCATTCTTCCGCCCGGCCGATGGTCGTTTCATCCTTGGACAGCATTAATTCACGGCCGGCCCGAAACCCCTGGGCGATCTTGAGCCAGGCTTCCTTGAGGAACACTTGCGCCAGGCCGATCAACAAGCCAATGCACAGGCCGAGGATCACCAGACTGATCGCCAGGTCGCTGCGCGGAATCCGCGACGTGCCGAGCAGCAATCCAAACGGCAAGCCACCGAGGAAGCCGCCCAGACAGCCACCGTAGATGCCGTTGCGCGTCTTTTTCTTTGCCACCCGCAGATCTTCGCCATGAAAAAGCGCCCGCAGCAAATCAAAGACGCCGACCGAAGCGCCCACGCAAACGCCGACCAGAATCCAGCCGAACACAACCGGAAAATGCAGGGCCGAATGCAGTATTTCGCCGAAAAGCGCTCCAACCATGCCGCCGAACAGGCCGACGCTGAGGCA
This sequence comes from uncultured Planctomycetota bacterium, assembly GCA_963767535.1. Classification (GTDB taxonomy): domain Bacteria; phylum Planctomycetota; class Planctomycetia; order Gemmatales; family Gemmataceae; genus JAJPHU01. Next base: position 451,807 of record CAVYEC010000002.1, on the reverse strand, counting down.
AACGGCGACACGGAGAAAGCGCTCGGAGCCGACCGCGTTGAGAAGCGCATCGGCGGCCCCGACGGCGGCGGCGACCAGCAAACCGACCAAGCCGCCCGTCAACATCGCCCACAGATACGGCGAAATCTGGCCGCGCAACCCCGTGGCGGCAAGGACGGCCCAGGCGAGAAATGCCGCCCAGCCGCCGCATAGCGCACAGTAGTAGATGAACAATTTGAACGACATTACCGGCTCAACCGAAAATACTCGTCCGCTTGACGATCACCTGTTTGGGCTTGGCCCTGGCCTTGTTCGAGCTGGCCTCCAGCGTGTACGTGCCGCTGTCGCCGCTGCGCAGCCGCCAGAACCCCTGACGGCGCGTCCCTCCCTCGTCGATGACCTTTTCCTCCGTTTCGCCCTCGGCCAGGCTCAATCCGTCGGGTACGTGCAGCTTTACCTTGTCGCCCGTGTTGGCCCGCCAAATATAGGCGGTGACGATGAATTCCGTGTGCGGCGGCACCGTGCCAGGCACGCTCAGGGCCATGTTCGTATCGACATCGAGCGATCCCAGGCCGTAGGTGAACGCTACCTCGCGGCTGTCGCCCGGATTCATGTTCTGATAGGGCCAATACAGGACCACGCAGGAATCCGGATTGCTCGCGTCGGCGTTCATCGGTTCGGGGTTCGTCAATTCCCACAGCGCCCGGCTGCCCGGCCAACGGCAAATCAACAGCCGATCCATGTCTTCCAGGTCGGCGGCCCCCAGGGGAGGTGTCGCAGTCCCAGGCGGGCGACCGTGCCGGGATCCTTGGGATCGTTCGGCCGTTCGATGACCTCGATGTAATCGGGGATCTGCTTGCGCATGAAGTTCGCCTTGGTCTCGACAAACCCCTTTCGGCCGGGGATGGTGAACGGCACGCCGTCGTTGGCGCCGATGTAGGTGTCCAAAAGGACGCGGAGGCCGACCTTGTGTTTGGCATCGTCCTGGTTGCGTATAGTGTAGTGGACCAGGCACGTCTCCAGATAGCCCGATTGGCCGGGCACGATCTGGACGTGCTGAGTGACGCGGATGCGCTCGCGGACAAACTCCATCGTCGAAAGCGCGCCGTTAGGAATCTTCACGTCCGATTCGTTGCGGACCCAGCGGTTGTTGCGATTGGTCGTCTCGCCGAAAAAGTATTCCGCGTCGTCAACCTTGAGGATGGTATTGTTGCTGCCGCCGTCGTCCTCGTAGGTGAGCCGCTTCAGCCGGTCGGGATTGTTCGGGTCCCGTTCCTTTTTCATCTCCAGGCCGAACCTCATGTTTTTGTTGAAGCGAAGGGTCAAGAGCGGATCGGCATCTTTCAGTGAGCCTTCGGCGTACTGATACGGATCGCCCGATGATGCGCGCTCCTCATGAACATCGTCTTCCGGCATCACCGCATCGGCCGGCCTTTTGCTGAGCAGATCGAAGAAGACAACCGACAGTACGGCGAGAAAGAGCAGGACGGCCGGTACGATGTGCAGCCATAAACGTCCACCTCCGGTCGCATTTCGGCGGCGGTGGTTGCCGGAACCTCGGGAGGCCGTCAGGATCGAGGGAACTAAGAGGGCGGGTGCGGGTGTCGGGTTCGGTGAAGCAACGGTAATGGGCGCCGGCGGCGGAGCGTCGAACACGAGATTGTGGCGGATTTGCAGCGAAACCGGCACGACGAAGCGCTGATTGCCGTTGGACTGCACGACCAGTTTGGCCGTCAGTGTTTCTCCCGGACGGTGGGGCACCGAGGGCACCGTCACTTCCACGCTCGCATGGCGGCCGTTGAGCTTGACGGGACCGACCTCCAGCCAGGCTTGGTTGCTGACGGCGTGGGCGTAAACGGGGCGTTTCTCGTCGCTCTTGACCTCGATCGACTGGTGCAACCTATCGCCGACGTTGCCGAACAGGTCGATGCGGCTGGCGCTGATTTCGACCTGGGCGGCGCCGTCAGGCCCAGCGCCTCGAAGAACTGCTGGACGGCGCCCAGGCCGGACGCCGACGGTCCTTGCACCGGATACGTCCAGCCGTTGGACCGATACCACTGGGCGACCGCGCCGCTCTCGAACAGGGCGGCGGCCTCCTTCGTGTGTGCCCTGGCCTTCTCGGCCACCTGGCGCGGACTGTGTGCGCCGGCCAGCACGCCGGACGGAAACGGTTGGATCGGCACCTGGGCGCGCACATCGACTATGAACGAGCCGCCGTTGGATTCGATCTCCAGATGCGCCTCCAGCGGCTTTTTGTTGGCGCGCAGTTTGTCAGAGCGAACGCGGATGGGCACGGACCATTCGTGCAGAAATTGAAAGTGTTTCTGGTTGGCGTTATCGCCCAGGGCGAGCCAATCGCCCTCGACGCATGTGATCGTCCCGTACACCAGCCTCATGCCCTGGTTTTCCAGGTGCAGCGGAAACTCGCGCGGCTGGCCGGCCGAGAGGACACCGAGGTTGATCTCCAGCGTTTGCACGCGCAGGCGCGGTTCGTCGAGCGCTTCCGTCGGCAATTTCGCCAGGAGTTGATCGAGACCGCGATCAGGGTCGGGAAACCGGGCCGCTTCGGCCGCTGCCAGGGCCAGGTCGGCCCGGCCGAGTCCGCTGAAAAAATTCTTCAGATAGCCTTTATGGAGCAGATCGCGTGCGGTCGCCCAATCTTCCTGACAGGCCAGGGCCAATTCGTGGAAATCGCGGCACTGCCGGCCGTTCGGAAAGACGAAGGGATGAGAGAAGGCCCGCACGGCGACGGTCACACCGTTTCGCGCCGAACCGCCCAGCACGAAGCCGTCGTAGTAACAGTACACGGCGTCGGCCGGGTTGGCGCGAACACTGGTTGCACGTCTGGACCATCGATGTCATCCGTGGCCACTGACCGCGTGAAGGTGGCTCATTCCCTCGATTATGGCAGGATTGGAAGGGGCATTCAATCGCGCAACGAAGAGGTGCGCGGGCGGTCAAACGGTTGATTAGCGACGCTTCGCAGAAGCGTTCTTCTACACGCTTCTGCGAAGCGTCGCTAATCGACTTAGACCACGACCTTCAACTGGACGTTGCCGATCTGGATGATGTCATTGGGGGACACGGCCCGTTTCTGACCGGGGTAGATGCGCGTCCGGTTGACGTAGGTGCCGTTGGCGCTGTTGAGGTCTTCGAGGGACAACTCGTTGTTCTCGAAGCTGAGGCAGGCGTGTTGCCGTGAGCACCAGATGCGATCGGGCGGCTCCTGATCTTCCAGGTCGATGTCCACGGGCTTTTCATCGGCTCGGCCGATGAAATTAAGCCCCTCATAAATGGGGTACTCGACATTGCGCTTCTGACCGCGAAGGACGAGCAAGCGCGGCTGGCTGCGCCGGCGGGCAGGGCGGCGGGCGGAGTGGCCGCGGGAGTCGCCGCCGGGGCCGCGGCTACCGGCGTCTGTGCAGGCGCGGGGGCGGCAGGGGGGCGAAACGGATGCGTTTCCGCAACGGGTGTCGGCTGGTGCGCGGGAGTCTTCTCCTCGCCGATCGGGATGGCCTGGATCGGTTCCGCCGTCATCGGTTCGCCTGAAAGCGGGATCGCCTCGGCGGCGGCGACGGGGATGGCCTCATACGGCGCGGCCGGCAACGGCTCGGCAATCGCTTCCATGACCACCGGCGCGGCGGTCGGGATGGCTTCCAGAGGCAGCGCTTCGGCCTGGACGATCGGGGCGGCGCTGGCCAGGTCGGACTTGCACTGCTCGCAGAAAAGGGCGCCATCCTCGTTGTCGAAATGGCAAAAGGGGCACTTGAGCATGGTGTAAACCTCGGTTGATACGGGGCGATCCTGATCTCTCTTCCAGCCCGCCGCGCCAGTACGGGCACACTTGCGGACGCGGCAGGCTGGTAATTCAAGTTATCCCAACGGCGTCTCCTCGACGGCGCGTGTCATATCGTCCATTGCCAACTGCGTCTTCTTCGACACCCGGCCGCCGGCGTTCAATTCTTGCAGCACTTGCCGGGCCAGCATCGTCTTCTTGGCAGCCCGCGGCCCCATCAGCTCGCCCTTCTTCTCGATGTTCTGGGCGACGCGCTGGGCCTCAGCCTGGTTGTTGGTGGCGATGGCCTGCTGCAAATTCTTATTTAGCTCGAAAATCTGCACCTCGTCGATGTGCCGCGCCACCTCGGCGTTTACGTAACCTTGCGTGCCCGAATATGTCACTTCGAGCGGAAACAGGCCCGTGCTCTCGCGCGTGCCGGTGCCGGGGTCGAAGGTGATCTCGATGTCGGCGATGCGGAACTTGCCGTCGGGGCGCTTCGGCAAGCTCAAATCGAGGATATAACGAGTCGGCTTATCGCGTTCCAGCGTTCCGAGCGCTGCGACCAGATGACGGTCTTCGACCTCGTTAGTGGGCAGCTCCTTGATCTCCGGTACGACCATGCGGACGCGCTTGATCTTGATGTCCTTCATGGCCCGCAGGTGCATCTCGACGTGGAGGAAACCGGCCGACGCCAGCGCCTCGAAGTGTTGGACGAACACGCGCTCGGCGGCGGAGGCGTCGTTGACATCAATGTAGCCCCAGTCGCCCTGGGCGAGCCGGGCCAGATCCTTGATGAGACTCTGGTTCCACTCGGTGCCGACGCCGATGACGTTGAAGCGGATCTTCTTCTGTCCGGCTTGCTCGGCCAGCTGGCGGCAGGTGGTTTCGCCGGAAGTCTCGCCGTCGGTGAGGACCACGAGCTGCGTCAGCTTGCCGTCGCCAGCGTGTTTCTCGACCTCGTTGATGGCCAGGCTGATGCCCTGGTCCATCGCCGTGCCGCCCGGGTCCACGTCGAACATATCAATGCGCTCGATGACATCTTCGATCTTGGCCTTGTCCGAAATGCTGGTAGGCGGCAGGACGACCTGGGCGTTGTGAGCGAAGGCGACGATGGTAAGGGTGTCTTCGGGCTTGAGCTTGCCGATGGCGGCGAGGGCGGCGTCCTGGATGCGCTTGAGCCGGCTGATGCCGGTGCCGTCTTCTTCGTACATCGAACCGCTGACGTCGAGGACCAGCGCCAGGTTGAGGTCAAGCGGCTTGTCGCCCCCGACGCCGGAGGGGATGAGCTTGATGAGCGCGTAGCTGGCCGCCGATTCGCCGGTGACGGCGATGCTGCTGCGGTACATCATGCGCTCGATATGAATTTTGGCTTGCGCGGTTGGTGACGTCATGGTGGTACGATGCCCTGAGACCAAGGAGACTGAAGCCGTTAATCTACTAATATACCAAAGAAATCGCCGACAACGAATGAATCGACCTCCCGTTTAGCCGCGACCCGGAGGGGAGCGCTTTCCGCGCTCCCCTCCGGGTCGCGGCTAAACGGGGCACCCCATCCGGTGTAACATGGATGGCCGCCCGGAAAAAGGCAAAAATCCTCGCCCCCGCACCGGCGGCGCGTACCGACCGTGTCGTCACCCTTGCAGGAGGAAAAAGGCAGCTGCTGCGCTCGAATCCGCACTGGCGGAACATCCAGGCCAACGGCTCTGCCGCGAGGCTCAGAAGACGCAGGCCGCGCTGTCCCAGCCCAGACAAAAGGAAGCCGGCCCCTCCCCCGAGAACCCCCCAGCACAATGGCGCCAGCACAATCCACACAATCATCCAGAAGACGTTCGACGAGGCAAAGGCGGACGGCACGTGCAGATGGGCCACCAGGGCGGCCGGTAAAGCATCGACGATCAAAAGCAGACAGCCGAGTGTGGCCGCGGCAAGGAGGCCGGCGAAAGCGCCGGCGACCGCACCGCAAAACACATCGCTCAATCGTCCGCCGCGCCGCCAGATCATGCCCGCCCCGATGAAAATGCCCAGCCACCACGTCGCCCAGACGAATAATTTAAGGAAGCTATTTTCGCTGCCGGCCGTGTGGACCCAAGGCGTCACCGGCCCGTCGAAGCCGCCCGCTTGCCCCCAGCCGTGCGCGTACAGATCGGCTGGGCCAGCCAGGAGCATGCGCAGTACCAACGCCAGAAGCGCTCCGACGAAGAAGGGGCGCAGCAGGCGGCGCGTGAACGGCTCGTGCGGCCGATTGCATTCGACCTGGACGCGCACCGTCATTTTTTGGCCGGCGTTCGCCACCACCGTCACCACGCCCTCATGTGTTTGGCCCGGTTCCATGAGGGTCGAATCGACCTCGAAGGCGATTTGCGCCTGTTGCGGCCCACTGACCGAGGGCGTGGTGATTTTCAGCCAGGGCACGTCCGCATCCACCTCGGCATAAACCCACTTTTTCGACGGGGTGCGCAGGGTGATCTTGGCCTGGACCAGATCGGGCGGCGTGCAGACGTACCGGAGGTGCTGATCGGACAGCTGCAAGGGCGGCGGCTTGGACAGGCCCATTCCCTCGAAGAACTGCTGCACCGCCGCGACGCCGCGCGCCGGCTGGCCGGGCACTGGATAATTCCAGCCGTTGGCCTTGAACCAATGCGCGATCTCGCCGTTCTCAAGGAGCGGCACGGCCTGTTTGGGATTGGCACGCATCCGCTCGGCAATCTGCCGCGGGCTGGATGACCCCTGGAACGGCGCATGGGTGAACGGCATACTCACCACGTCGAGCCGCACGCCTACCTCGGCGATGCCGCCGTTGGTGATGACTGTCAGTTTGCCGCTGTACGTCTGCGGGGCGGTCAGGCCGCGCGCGTCGATGCGCAGGGTGATGTGCTGCGTCCGCGACGTTTTGAGGGCGCACTCGCCCGGACTGGAACCGTCGGCGATCTTGAGCCATTGACTGCCCTCGGAGACCGTCACCTTGCCCTGGAGCAGCCCCTTGCCCTGGTTGGTGACGGTGAGCGGGATTTGCCGCTGTTCGCCAGGCCGGACGCCGCCGAGCAGGAGGCGGCGCGGGTTCAAATCGAGGCGCGGCCCCTGGACCTGATTGACCGGCAGTTGGCTCACGAAGCCGTGCAGGGCGATGTCGAGATCGTTCTGGCCCTGATATTCCTGGGCGGCGCGGGCGAGATCGTGCCGGCCGATCTGGGCGAAAAAGCGTGTGAAATCGCCCTGGCGCAGCAAATGGCGGGCGTCCTCCCACTCGTACTGGCAGCCCTGCACGAAGTCGTCGAACGTTTTGCAGCGCCGGCCGGAGGGGAAAACGAAATCGTGTGGCAACTGCGACGGCGACAGCACGCCGGGGCCGCCCTGGCGCAGGACGACCCCGTCAAAGTAGCAGTACACCGCTTCGCGCGGGTTGGCCCGCTGACATCGGGGGCAGTTTTGAACCATACGTCCCTTCAAATTGATGAATGATGAATGATGATTTGAATTCATCATTCATCATTCATCATTTTCTTCGTCGTTCCTGCGCCGCCCGCATCTGGAAGCGCAGGAGGATGTTGCCCAACTGGATACGGTCCCCGTCGCGCAGGTCGCAGGTCTGCGCGATCGGTTTATCGTTCACGCGCGTGAATTCTGGCGGGGATTCGTTGTTCAACAAGAGATAACGCTCTCCGTCGCGCTGGATGATCGCGTGCTTTTTCTCGACTTTCATGTCGCGGAACAGAGCGATGTCGGCGTGTTCATCGCGGCCGAGCAGATTGTCGATTTTGCTCAGGGCATACTCGCGGCCCTCCTGCCAGCCGCGCAGAACCTTGACCGAGGCCGGCTGGAAAACCGCCTGAACGAGAGCGGACAAGGAGCCGATGCACGCGCCGAGGATAATGAGTCCGACGGCCCCCCATAAAGAAGCGTGTTCGCCGCTGGCCTTGGTCTTTTCGAGCGCCAATCCGAACAGCATCCCGCCGACGAAACCGCCGATGGCGCCGCCGAGGGTGCCGTAGCTGAACTTGCCCAGCGAACGAGCCGCGATGCCCTCGCTGAATCCGACCGTCACGCCGAGAAACATCCAGCCCAATCCGCGGGCGAACATGGTGCCCAGCAGGTGCAGGAGAGTGTTCTGCCGGCTGGCCCCAATCCAGGCGACGAGTTGGAAATTCACCCAATCGCCGATGAGGATGCCGACCGCCCCGCCGACCGCGCCGAGGACGACACCGTAGGCTGCCAGGCGGACGAAGCGGAGCAGGGAGCGATCGCGGAGTGCCTCGACGCTGACGACGAAATAGCCGATGGCCCCGCCGATGAGCGCGCCGCCCAGGAGCATCTGCTCCGTCACGTCCTTCGCGCTTTTGTCGCCGAACACGCCGAACAGCATCCAGCCGAGCAACCCTCCCAGCGCCCCGAAGACGGCGTTGAAATAAATGCGACTAACCAGGGCCATGAACTCTCTCCACCGAATGGCGATTTGCCCTCAATAATACAGCCGCGCGGCGGGCGAAACAATTGCCAGCCCGATCGCAACGCTCGCGCCGGGTATTTCGGTGGTAGAATAAAGGTAGAGGAGCAGTTTACGATCGAGTGTACTGTCTCCGGCAGTCATCCCTTCGGAATCATCGTCATGCGCCGCATCGTTTTCCTGACCCTTGGCTCTCTGGAACTGCTGTCGGCGGGGATCCTGGTCTATTTCGCCTGGCAACTGCCCGGCCGCACCGAGGTCGAGGACACAGCGAGCCGGGCCGAGCGCGTGACCCGGCACACCGCGACGCAGGTGCAACGGCTGCGCGACCAGCTTCGCAACCTGCGCGAACGCCGGCCTCAGATGCAAGAGTTGGCCATGCGCTTGCAGGAGGAGATGCGCGTCGTCAACGACCAATTGAAGACACAGAAGATCGACTACAACACCGTGGCCATCCTCAGCGACGCCCTGGGCGACGCGGCCAACGGGCTGGACGGATTGTCGGACACGCTGGACCCCAAGGGGATGGCGCAGTTCGGCCAGGGTCTGAAGGCGGCGGCGGACTTTCTCGAAAACCAGGTGGGACCGGCCGCCAATCAGGCGGCCGACGACCTGGACAAGACGAGCGCCGACCTCCGCTCTGACGCCAAGCATCTCGGCGCTCTCTTGCGGGCGGCGCCGCTGGATCTGAAGGCGGTTCGCGACATCCACGACGGCCTGGTCAAGTTCGATCAGGGACTAGAGCGCATGAACGGGATGCTCAAGGTCGATCGCATCGCCACCATGCGCGAGGGCTTCAAGGGGATGGAGCAATCGCTGAACACCGGGGCCGAGCAGGTCGAACGGCTGGCGGGCTACACATACCCGGTGGTGACTATCAATGGCCTCAAGCCGACGGTCGAGCAACGGGCGTTTTGGCCGGAGGGAGATAAGATTGCCGAGGGCATGCGCAAGGCAGCCAAGGGATCGACGGCCGCGGTCGAGCAGATGGAACTTTTGTCGAAAGACCTTCCGAAGCTGCAACAATCGCTGGATGAAAGCCGCAAGGCAGCCGCTTCGACGCGCGAGGCCCTGGCCACGGCGCTGGGGCAGCAGGACAAGCTGGAAGCGCTACTCAAAAACGTGCCCACGCACGCGGCCCGCTTGGCGGACGAGTTGCCGCAACTGACCTCGGCCCTCTCGAAAATCTTGCGCGACACAGGCAAATTGAAGGATGTCGGCAAACTCCTGCGACAGACGCAGCAGGGCGTCGAGGCCGCCATGGACCGCTGGCCGGAGTTGCGCAAAAACCTCGGCCGGTCCTCCGCGCTCCTGCACAACACGCAGAAACAGCTCAAGCACGTCTTGACGCACCGCTCCGAGTACGAGGCGTCTCTGCAACACACCCTCGTTTTAAGCCGGACCTTCTCGGCGGCGCTGCCGCTGTTGACCGAGCAGCTGGAGATGGAACTGGGCGACCAAGAGCAAGCCTTGTCGAATCTGGGCGATAGTATCGAAGACGTGAACGCGGCCCTGCCGGCCTGCGCCCGCGGCGCGTCAAACATCCTGCAAACGACGCGCTTGCTTTTAGTGCTAATGGCCTCGATTTTCGGTCTGCACGGCGGCTATCTGATGCTGAGCGCACGTCTGGGCCGGCGCTTCTCGCTCTAATCCATCAGCCCAACCGCTCTTTCTGGGCGGTAAAAAAACATTTGTCTCTCTCCCAACTCCCGGATATGCTGGGACGGCCCCTTCACGAGAGGCCGCGTCCCCGGCGTCCTGGCGGATGCGCCTCATCCTCAATTCCGGTGTCGAAAGGAGCGAGTCTATGGCGGTGGTCCGCGACATTTTGGCCAAAAAAGGCTCTCACGTCTGGTCGCTCGGCGCCGAGGCAACCGTTCTACGCGCCGCCCAGTTCATGACCGAACACAAGATTGGCGCCCTCATCGTCCTCGACGGCGAGCGCATCGCCGGCATGTTCAGTGAGCGCGACATCTTGCAGCGCGTCGTCGCCGACGGTCGCGATCCCGCCCAGATAACGGTCGGCGAAGTCATGACGGCCGAGGTCGCCTGTTGCAAGCCGGAGACGAGTCTTGAGGAGGCGCGCGGGGCCATGAAGAACCGCCGCATCCGCCATCTGCCCGTCGTCGATGGCGACGAGCGCTTGCTCGGCCTGGTCTCGATCGGCGACCTGAACGCCTTCCAGGTTGCCCACCAGGAACAGACCATCTTCCTGCTCAACGAGTACCTTTACGGCCGGGTCTGAGTCGCGGTGAAAAAAAATCTTGGAGCCACCTTGCCGACGGTGCGAGAGAGCGTAAAAAACATGAATCCTTCGTGGGGCGAGAACGTCTAATCTCCCACGTAGGTTGCGACGGCCTCTCTGGGGCGTACGCATTTGTTCTTTGACAATTTGGCAGCGGTAGAAGTTGCAATTCACGAGCAACGGCCGTGCTGGGGGTTTCGGCCCTCGGTGCGGTTGTTTCTTGCGAACTCTGCATGAGCCTTTTGAGAGAATAGGATCGTTACTCTCGGCCCACCTCCAGTCCTTCTGGGCGTGGGTCTGGTAACTTGGGGCGATGCCGGCCTCTTTCCCGTGGTCCTGATCACGGCGGGCGAGGGCGGGATCAATGCGGCCAAGCTACTAAGGGCATGTGGGGGATGTCTTGGCGCCAGAAGGCGAAGAAGGGCGTGGAAGACTGCGATAAGCCCGGCGGAGCTGTCAAACGAGCGTTGAGGCCGGGATTCCCGAATCAACCCATGCTGAATCCATAGGCATGGGTGGCGAACCCGGGGAACTGAAACATCTCAGTACCCGGAGGAGAGGAAAGCAAACGCGACTCCGTCAGTAGCGGCGAGCGAACGCGGACCAGCCCAAACCCCCCGGACTCGTCCGGGGGGGGTTGTAGGACCGGTGTTTAGAAGATTGCTACTCCAGCCGAACGCCCTGGAATGGGTGACGGCACAGGGTGAAAGTCCCGTAGGCGACGGAGGAAGATCTTCGATCCGGCACCTGAGTAAGACCGAACACGTGAAAGTCGGTCCGAATCGGCGGGGCCCATCCCGCAAGGCTAAGTACTCTCTGGCGACCGATAGCGAAGTCAGTAGCGCGAGCGAACGATGGGAAGAACCCCAACAAGGGGAGGACAGTGAACCTGAAACCACATGCCTACAAGCGGTCGGAGCCCTGTGGACGCAAGTCCCGGGTGACGGCGTGCCTTTTGCATAATGATCCGGCGACTTACCGTCGTCAGCCAGGTTAAGGCGCGTCTGCGCCGGAGCCGAAGCGAAAGCGAGTCCGAACAGGGCGACCAAGTTGGCGGCGGTAGACGCGAAACCACGTGAACTACGCATGGGCAGGATGAAGTGGGGGTAATACCCCATGGAGGTCCGAACTCACTAGTGTTGAAAAACTAGGGGATGACCTGTGTGGAGGATTGAAAGTATCATCAAACGTGGAGATAGCTCGTTCTCTCCGAAATAACTTTAGGGTTAACGTCCGAATAGTTGCCACAGGGGGTAGAGCGACTGAATCCGATAGGGGGCCTACCCGGCTACCCTTCGGAACCAAACTCCGAATACCTGTGTCCCAAGTTCGGGCAGCTAGACGGCGAGGGATAAGCTTCGTCGTCGAGAGGGGAACAACCCAGACCGCCCGCTAAGGTCCCCCAAGCACGCTCAGTGCGAAAGGAAGTTGGACTCCCGCGACAGCCAGGATGTTGGCTTAGAAGCAGCCACCATTTAAAAAGTGCGTAATAGCTTACTGGTCGAGGAGTCCTGCGCCGATAATGAACGGGACTAAGCGTGCTACCGAAGCGGCGGGTGTGTGCTTGCACACACGGTAGGAGAGCGTCGCACACCGGGCGAAGGGGCACGGATAACGAGCCCTGGACGGTGCGCGAGTGATCATGCCGGAACGAGTAACGATAAAACGGGTGAGAATCCCGTTCGCCGAAAGCCTAAGGTTTCCTGGGGAAGGTAAATCCGCCCAGGGTTAGTCGGACCCTAAGACGAGGCCCAAAGGCGTAGTCGATGGACGGCCGGTTAATATTCCGGCACCATCCGGGGAGGTCTGACGCCGGCTGTGACGCCGTGCCGAAGGTGAGCGGCCCGCTAGACGTGGCCGTCCCGCAAGGGCGAGGGCATATACGATCCCGAAGTCATCGGACGCACGGACAAGAAAAGCCAGCCGGCTACAAACCGGATGCCCGTACTAAAACTGACACAGGTAGGCGAGATGAAGATTCTCAGGCGCTCGAGAGAACGCTCGTGAAGGAACTCGGCAAATTAACCCCGTAACTTCGGGATAAGGGGTGCCCCCCGGCTTGTCACAGGGCTAGGGGGCCGCAGTGAAAGGGATCTGGCGACTGTTTACTAAAAACACAGGTCTCTGCCAACTCGTAAGAGGATGTATAGAGACTGACGCCTGCCCGGTGCCGGTAAGTTAAGGAAGGGGGTTAACCTCGCAAGAGGCGAAGCCCGCAACCGAAGCTCCGGTAAACGGCGGCCGTAACTATGACGGTCCTAAGGTAGCGAAGTTCCTTGTCGGGTAAGTTCCGACCTGCATGAATGGCGTAACGACCGGATCACTGTCTCCACGAGCGACTCGGTGAAACTGTAGTTGTTGTGAAGATGCAACATACCCGCAACTAGACGGAAAGACCCCGTGAACCTTTACTGCAGCTTAGTATTGGGTTTAGGCCCAGCATGCGTAGCGTAGGTGGGAGGCCGTGAACCCCGGACCCCGGTCCGGGGGAAGCCGACCAATGAAACACCACCCTTGTTGTGCTTGAATTCTAACCCCGTCCCGTGAATCCGGGCGGCGGACAGTGCTAAGTGGGCAGTTTGACTGGGGCGGTCTCCTCCTAAAAGGTAACGGAGGAGTTCCAAGGTGCCCTCAACCCGGTCGGCAATCGGGTTTCGAGCGTAAAGGTAGAAGGGCGCTTGACTGCGAGTCCCATCAGACGAGCAGGTGCGAAAGCAGGACTTAGTGATCCGGCGGTGCTGGATGGAAAGGCCGTCGCTCAACAGATAAAAGGTACTCCGGGGATAACAGGCTTATCTCCCCTGAGCGTTCACAGCGGCGGGGAGGTTTGGCACCTCGATGTCGGCTCATCGCATCCTGGGGGTGGAGAAGCTCCCAAGGGTTTGGCTGTTCGCCAATGAAAGCGGTACGTGAGCTGGGTTTAGACCGTCGTGAGACAGGTCGGTCCCTATCTGTTGTGGGCGGAGGAGACTTGCGCAGCTTTCTCCCTAGTACGAGAGGATTGGGAGGGACGCACCTCTGGTGTTCCAGTTGTCGTGCTAACGGCAACGCTGGGTAGCCACGTGCGGCCCGGATAAACGCTGAAGGCATCTAAGCGTGAAACCCCCTGCCAGACGAGGTCTCCTGCTCCCTTGTGGAGCGAAGGCTCCTGGAAGACCACCAGGTCGATAGGCCGGAGGTGTACGTGCGGCAACGCACTCAGCCGACCGGTACTAACAGCCGAACGCTTCGCCGCATTGATCCTTTCCTCGATCCACCCCGCCACGGGGTCCGAGGACTCCCAAGGGCCATGCCGACGACTTCTACCGCTGCCAAACGATACACTGGAACTTTCCCGGTGAGCATACCCGGATGGCCCCACCCGTTCCCATTCCGAACACGGCCGTTAAGCATCCGGGGCCGATGGTAGTCCTTCGCGGGCGAGAGTAGGTCATCGCCGGGGTTTATACACACACAGCCCCCTCCGGAGACGGAGGGGGCTGTGTTCTTTTATCCCTGCCCTCCAATCCCTTCTCTTCCTCTCCTTGTCTCCTCTTCGCGCTCTCTTTATCATCCAAGAAGACAAGGCCCAACTTGCTTCGGAGTGTCCTTCCATGCCCCTCCGCTTCGCCTCTTTTGCTATGGTTGCCGTTCTTCTGACCCCTCTGATTCGGAATAGCTCACAAGCCGAGTCCTTGCCGGAACCCAAACTTTTCACTCGGCAATCTCCCAAAGTGATGTTGCGCAGGCGCTCGCCGACTTGACCAAGCAAACCGGCATCGCCGTTGAAACCGCGAATGGCCTTCCCGATTCCGTCATTCATCTGAATCTGAAGCAGGCGACGTTCTGGCAATCGCTCGATATCATCGCGGCTTCGGCCAACGCGCGCGTCGTGCTTTATTCTCAGAGCGGCCGAATCGTCTTGGAAAATCGCGGCCCCGCTTATCGTTTGCCTCCCCTCAGTTACGACGGACGGTTTCGCCTGACGATCAAGAGGACGACTGGGACGCGCGATCTGGAGGTGCGTGCGAACGACCCTGCGTCGGGTGCCTACACGCTCGCGATCGAGGTCGCCTGGGATCCGGAACTGCAACCGCTTTATCTGGAGACCCGGCCGCGCGCCGTCCGAGTTGTGGACGATAAGAACAATGTCCTTTCGATACCCGACGACGGCAGTTCCCTCGCCCCGGTGGACGGACGCATCGCGCTGCTTCTCGATCTGCGCATACCCGCCTTGCCGCGCAACCGGGTCACGCTGCGGAAACTGGAAGGCGAGCTGTCGATGATCGGCCCGAGCAAAATGCTGAGCTTCGCCTTTGATGCCCTCGACAAACTGGCCAAACACAACACGGACGATCCCGAACGGAGACTCACGAAGGAAGGCGTCACGTGCCATATCCGAAAAGTGACGCTCGATCCAGAGCGCTGGAGCATCCAGGTCGCCGTCGATTATCCGGCTGGCCCGAAACAGCTCGACACCAATCAGTCGTGGGTCGTCAATAATGAAATGGTGCTGGAATCGAAGGACGGGAAAACACGCCTCGCCAGTCGAGAATATGTGCTGGAAAGTTCGACGCCGCGCCGCGCCGTCCTCAGCTATCATTTCCGTGACAAAGAGTTGATCGAGCGCGGCAAGCCTTCGGAGTGGAAGGTGATTTATCGCACTCCGGCCGACCTGATTGAAATGCCGATCAAGTTCTCGTTCAAGGACATCGAGTTACCGTGAATGCCGAGCTTAGCGACGCTTCGCAGAAACGTTGAGAGGAACGCTTCCGCGAAGCGTCGCTAACCAACAATCACGTTTTTTCCAGCGCCGCGCGGGTACGGCCAATCAATTCGTTGTCGCGGTCGCCGGTGCCTTTGAGGTTGAACATGCTCGACGCGGCGTAGTTCGCCCGCCACGGCGAGGTCACGTTGTAGTAATCCTCCAGGGCGGCGGAGCTGAACTTGTAATCGTGGGAATCGTTCCCCTTGCTGAATATCAGTCGCTCGGCCGCTGTCACCAGGTTCGGGAACCGCCCTTTATCGCCGGACATCAGGGCCAGCGTCTTGCGGGCCGCCAGCATCTTGTCCTTGCTGACATCGGCGAATATGTCCTCGACGGCCTCGCGCGGATCCTCGTCAATCTCGGCCTTCTCGAGTTTGTCGATATGCACCTCGGCGAGCTTGCCGCGGCCGGTCATGGCCTGCCGGAACATCGGCAGGAACGCGGCCGATTGCAACATCAACAGCCGCCGCGTCTCGTCGCAGGCGCTGGTCTGATATGCGTAGTGCAGGGCGTTGGTCGATGTGACGCAGTGGATGCCGACGATGCCCGGCTGCCGCATGATGAGTTCGCCGGCCATCAGGAACAGGCCGTCCCAGATGGAGTTGGGGTGGATGCCCTTGTTGAGAAGCTCCACGACCTTCGCACTACCCTCGGACGGGTTGGCGGCTCGCAGCACGGTCAACAGGTCGGCGGCGGCTTCCTTCGAGACGCGCCGCCGGTCTTTCCAGAGCGGCCCGATGTCGGCGACGCGTTTCTGATTCTCGCGGAAGGGGCGATCCGCGTCGTAATCGTTCTCGGCGGGGTTGTTGTCCCGGCCGCGATCGAGCAGGGCGTAAGCGAGCGAACGCACCACCGGCTCGCCGTGCCGCCAGCCGATTGCCTGCAAGGTGCGCCAGGAGTTCGCCGCGTAAATCGCCTTGTGGCAAATGTCGCGGAAATCGCGGCAGCCGTAGCGCCAGAACAGTTCGTACACTTCCGCGGCCCCGGCCGTGCGCGCCAAGGTCGTGATGGCCCGGTCGGCGCCTTCCTCGTCCCAATCGTCCATCGCCTCGGTGAAGCGCTGCTTGGCCCGGTGGGCGGGCGGCAACTTGCTCTCCTCGACAGGGGCCATGCGCCAGTCGCCCTCGGTCTTGTTCCGCGCTTGCGAGGACTTGAAATTGTCGATGGCCCAGAACAAGGGCAGCCAGTGCTCCTTGTCCGGTGGCGCAGACTGGCCAGGTGGGCCGAGTTGATGACCAATACGGCGTGGAACTTGAAGCCGACCGGGCGCGGTTGGATGCCGCGGACGCCGGCCAGGAACACCGCACCGAGCAGCTGTTCGTAGCTTGTGCCCTTGCGGACTTCGCTGGCGATGCGCTGGATTAGCTTCTCGCGGGGACAGTCCTCGATGAGGCGGACGAGCGGTTCGATCTCGGAGCTGAGTTGGACGAGGTGACGGCCGTCTTTGGCGTTGTCGGCTGCCGGGGCGGGCAGGCCCTTCAGGAAAGCGAAGTCGCCCAGGGCGGCGACGGCTCCCGCTTGCAGCGAGCGGGTTACGAATCGTCGGCGATCAAACGGTGCGAACATGAGTGGTCTCCTTCGGCGGCGAGAGGTGGCGCGGCTTGCTGTTCGGCCAGGGCCTTCTGCTTGAGACCGCGGTAGATCAGGGAGCCGACCACACCGAGCAAGAGATAAGGCATCCCCACCATCAGGTAGATGCTCTGGTTGTAGGCGCGGGCCTCGCGGAGCGGGTCGTCGTCCTCCGAACCGGAGGAGGCAATCGCCTCCTGTCAGGAAGGGCAGGCGTAGACCGAACGCGGCAGGACGAGCAGCACCACGAGCACCAGCAATCCGAAAAGCCGGACATCGAAACGCATCTTGTTCTCCTCTTGTGCCGTATTGTAGCCCGGCTTCAGGGCGAAGGATAGAGCCTGTACAGCATCCAGTAGACGACCACGCCGGTGATCGAGACGTACAGCCAGACGGGAAGCGTCCAACGGGCGACCCGGATGTGTCGGACCCATCGGCCGCGCAACCCCTGAAACGCTGTGTATAAGGCCAGCGGAATGATTAGGCCAGCCAGCGGGATGTGTGTCCACAGCACGAAGTTGTAGACACTGCCCACCCATGCCGGAGGATGCGCGTGGCTCGTTTGCACGGCAAAAACCGTGGAATGACCGTGCTTGATGACCACGTGATAGTAAAGGTACGACACGATGAAAAGGGCCGAGACGCACAGGGCCGACATCATGCAAACGACGTGCAGCCGCACGAGCCTTCGGCGGATGGCCGTGTAGCCCAGAAGCAGCAGCATGGAGCTGAGCGCGTTGAGGCCGGCGTTGAAGCGCGGGAAATCGGAGGGCAAATACCAGGCGTCGTAAACGAGCGCGTTGACCTTCGCCTCCAGCTTTTTAATGCCGGCCTGGTATTCCGCCTCGTCGGGCAAGCGGGGGTCAGGCATCCCCTCATAGAAACCGCGAATGTGCCCCTGACGATCCACCAGGACGAGCCTGGAGCTGTGGGCCACTTCGTTGCCCGGCGTGCGGCTCGTCGCCTTCGTTCTGACGAGCGGGCAGGTGGAAGGTGCTTTCCAGCAGGTGATAAATCTCGTCCTGCTCGCCGGTCAGAAACAGCCAGCGCTGGGGATCGGCGCCGAAGTGATCGGCATATTCGCGGAGCGTGGCGGGGTCGTCGTTTTTGGGATCGACGGTGAACGTGACGAGCCGAACGTCGGGGTAGCCGGCGAGGTCGTCTTGCAGCCGTTTCATCGTGGTCGTGATCTGCGGACAACCTGCCGTGCAGCGCGTGAACACGAATGAGGCGATCCAGATTTTGCCCTGGAGATCCGCATTGCGGACGGTGTGGCCGCTGCGTTCGGTGAGGGCGAAATCGCCCACTTCGCCGAGATCATCGTCGAGCGGGGCGGCGCCGGAGATACAGAGCAGGAGTGGGAGGAAGAAGCATCGCGCGAGAAAGGTTCCGATCCGCTGTTTGGCGACGCTTCGCAGAAGCGTGTTTGTTGTCACGCTTCTGCGAAGCGTCGCTAAACGGGGTCTGGAATGGCCGGAGATCATTTAGCGCGTTCCGGTCGTGGAGACGGGCGGCTCCAACGGTTGCTGGCTCGGCTGCCAGGCGATGACGATATCCGGCATCAGCACCAGCATCATCATGACGCCGAGGACGAAAATCGGCACGATGATGAAATACACCTTGCCCCAGTCAAAATTGAGGTGCATGAAGATCAGCCCGACCAGGAACGCCTTGATGATGGCCACGCCGATGATGATGGCGAAGCTGGTGGTCGCGCCGATCCAGCCCTGGCGCACGGCTTCGTTGGCGATAAACGAGATGGCCGTGAAGACGGACAGGGCGATGAACACGGTGAAGTAAGCCTTCACGCGCAGGTCGTGTTCGGCGTCGTGGGTCGTCGCGTGTCCGGTATCGGTCATGGCATCTACTCCCGAGAGTTATACCAGGTAGAGCAAGGGGAACAAAAAGATCCACACAATATCGACAAAGTGCCAGTATAATCCCGTCAGCTCCAACATGCTGGCGTGCTGCGGGCCGAGCCTGCCGACCATGGCCATAAGCAGGATGATGACGAAGACGACGATGCCGCCGAAGACGTGCAGGGCGTGGAAGCCGGTCATGGCGAAATAGCACGACGCCCACATGTTGCCGAACGGGATGGCCGGCGTCAGGTGCAGATCGACGCCCTTCTTCTCGGCATCCTCCAAAATCTCGTTGACCCGCTCGCCGACCTCGCCCGGCGAGAGCGGTCGTTGGTAGCCTTGCAGCGGTTTGCCGTCCCGGCCCATGACTTCGTTGCCCTTCTCGTCCTTGCCGCCGTTCCTCTGCCGCATGTCGTCGAGCAGGGCGGCGCATTTTTCCTTCAGCTCCGCGTTAAGGCCGCCGTCCTGCTGGGCCGCTTCCAACTGCTCGCGGACGCGGTTGAAGTAGAGCATTCCGGTCGGGTTAAAATCTTTCTCGCGTTCGACGCTCAGTCCGGGCAGGCTCTCGCCAATGTGTCCGGGTAAGATGTCGTGCTTGAACTTGGAATTATATTCGTAAGCTTTGATGACGAGGAAGAGGGCGCCCAAGGCGAGGGTGATGGCGATGTAGAGGGTGACTTTCTTCATGTCGCCCTTGACGGCAGCGTGATGGGCCAGGACGACGGTGAAGCTGCTGCAAATCAGCACGAAGGTGTTCACCGCGCCGATCCATTCGATCAGATGCACCTGGTGCGGCGTCGGCCAGCGATAGTTCGGGCTGCTGGAGAAGCTGGCCGGCGTGCCGTGGCGCAGGATGATGTAGGTGCCGATCAGCGCCGTGAAGAACATGATCTCGGTGACGAGGAACAGCCACATGGCCACCTTCCCGTGGGGAAGCGGCAAACCCATGTGGACCTGGGGCTTATCGTAGACGACCTGTGTCATGATGTTCGCGATGCCAGGGGTTTGAGTGGTCCAGCCGCCGCCTCACTGGGAGACGAACAGCCAGGTAAACGCACGATCGAGAATCAAAAGGGCGAGCAGACCGGGCAAGTAGACAAGCGACGCGCGCAGCACGCGCCGGGCCTGACACACCGAGCGCCAGCGCCGGAAGCCGATGGCCGTCGCCAGGAAGGTCAGTCCCAGAAGCAACGCGCCGGCCAGGTACAAGACGCCGGCGCTGCCCAAAAGCACCGGCTGCAAGCTGACGGTCAGAAGGGCGAGGCAATAAAGGATCATGTGCTGACTGGTGCGATGGCCCGCGCGATCGACCACCGGCAGCATACGCAGGCCGGCGCGGGCGTATTCGTCGCGGTAGATCCAGGCGATGGCCAAAAAGTGCGGCACCTGCCAGAGAAACAGGACCAGGAACAATAACCACGCCTCGGCCGTGATCTCGCCGCGCACTGCGCACCAGCCGATGATCGGCGGCAGCGCACCCGGCACGGCGCCGATGAGCGTGTTGAGCGGCGTCCGTCGCTTCAGCGGCGTATACACGGCGGCATAAAGGACGAAAGTCACCGCGGCCACCACGGCCGCGCTGAGGCGGTTGAGCGTCAGGGCCAGATACAGCACGCCGCCCAGACCGAGCAGCAAGCCGAAAACGAACACTTCCAGCGCTTGTAGGCGTCCCGACGGCAGGGGCCGATTCTCGGTGCGGCGCATGAGGGCGTCGCTCTCGCGCTCGAACCACTGATTGAGGGCACTGGCGCCGGCGGCCACGAGGGCGGTGCCGAAAACGGTGTGCAGCAAGACGAGCAGTTGAAAATCGCGCCCGCTGGCCAGCATCACCCCGGCGCCGACGGTGAACAGCACGAGCACGGCCACGCGCGGCTTGGCCAGCTCAAAGTAGTCCGCCACGCGCGGTCGGACCAGGGCAGGTGCTTCGGCACAGACGCTTATGGCCCCCTTCATGCGGTCCCTTCCAGTTGATGGACGATGTTGGTGATTGCACTCACACGCTTCTGCGAAGCGTCGCTAAACGGAACGTCAAGTAATTCCGCCGCCGGTGCCGGACGGTAGGTTAACACGGTCAGGACGACCGACGTGGCGAGGATGAAGGAGCCGACGAGGACGTGGCTGACGCGGACCATCGCTTCACCGATCGTCGGCTTGTGCAACTCCGGCAGCAAATGGCCGGCGAATTTCCCCATCCAACTTTCCACGCCCAGCATGACCTGCAAGGTCAGGAGAACGCCCAGCACGAGGACGGTGCGGCCAAGCCGCCG
The DNA here is from genome assembly GCA_963767535.1 of uncultured Planctomycetota bacterium. GTDB lineage: Bacteria > Planctomycetota > Planctomycetia > Gemmatales > Gemmataceae > JAJPHU01. The sequence goes on along the minus strand of CAVYEC010000002.1, from coordinate 430,919 downwards.
GCTCTCCGTCGGACTGACCAGAATCATGCGCGACAGCCAAACGGCGACGGCGACGACCGCGAAAGCCGTGAGGAAATGGACGCGCTGGGCCAACGCCCCATTCGTATGCCGGACCAGCGCCCCCCAGATCAATTGCAAAAAGACAAGGGCCGACAAGGCCAGCGACCAACGCCGCAGGCGCGACGCTTCCTCATCCGATAGCGTGTCTTCGGTGAATCGAGCCGAGGTAATGACGGCTAGACTGACCAATAAGCTGAAGACAATCTGAGCGAAGCAGCCGTGAATCACGGCCAAATTCGTACCGAACCAAACGTGTAGGACCACGCGGAAGCCGCCGAGCAATCCCTGCATGATCACGCCCGCGAGCGCAGCCACGCCGAGCCATTTCAGCCAGCTTCGCCGTGTCGATAAACACAGGCTGGCGGTCAACACAATGACACAACAGCCGACAATGTAACCGGCCAGGCGGTGCGTGTGTTCGATCACGAAACCTGGATTCGGCTCCCGCCAGTCGATGAGCGCCAAATGCCAAGGGACAGTTGGCCAGACCGTATCGGCCATGCCGACCTGAAACGTCGTGACGACCGCGCCGAGGGCCAGCAGGACCACAGTGGCGCAGGCGGTGAGGACCGCCCAGGCGTGCAGCCAGCGGGGAGCCAACCGGGTTTCGGCGGGAGTGGATGGCATGACAATCTTATTTCCTGGCGAGCCGGGAGCGTAAGCGACCGGAGCACTCCAGTCGCTAACGCTCCCGGCTCGCCTCGTTTGCTCCTTATCAATGCGCCGGGGCCGGCACGCCACTGGGTTGGGGCGCCGCCTGCGGCAAGTAATCTTCCTCAATGTCCGGCGAACCATACTCGTAAGGCCCGCGGCGCACGATCGGGATTTCCTCGAAGTTGCCGTGCGGCGGAGGCGACGGGGCCGTCCATTCCAGCGTGTTGGAGTGCCACGGGTTCGGTCCCGCCTTGGCGCCGCGGAACAGGCTCCAGAAGAAGTTCACGAAGAAAATCAGCTGCGACAGGCCCAGCAGGAAGGCGCTGATCGTCATGAACTGGTTGAGCGGCTGCACGTTGTCGAGGAAGCGATACAGCGTCGAGTCGTAATAGCGGCGCGGGTGGCCGGCGATGCCGATGATGTGCATCGGGAAGAACGTGCAGTTGGAGAACAAGAACGTCAGGGCGAAGTGGACCTTGCCCCACGGCTCGTTCATCAGCCGGCCGAACATCTTGGGGAACCAGTAATAGATGGCGCCGAAGATGCCGAACACGCTCGACATGAACAGCACGTAATGCAAGTGGGCCACGATGAAGTAGGTGTCGTGGAAATACACGTCCACCGGGGTGGCGGCCATGAAGATACCGCTCAGACCGCCGATGACGAACATGGCCACGAACGCCAGGGCGTTGAGCATGGCCGCCGTGTACTGGATGTTGGCGCCCCAGATGGTGCCCAGCCAGTTGAACATTTTCACGGCGGACGGCAGGGCGATCATGATGGTGGCGATCATGAAGCCGGTGCCCAGGCGCGGGTCCATGCCGCTCTGGAACATATGATGGCCCCAGACGATGAAGCCCAGGCCGGCGATGCCGGCGATGGCCAATACCATCGGCTTGTAGCCGAATAGGTGCTTGCGCGAGAAGGTCGTGATGATGTCGGAAACCATGCCCATCGCCGGCAAGATCATGATGTACACGGCCGGGTGGGAGTAGAACCAGAACAGGTGCTGCCACAAAAGCGTTTGGCCGCCGCCGGGGCCGGTGTGCCAGTTGCCGAACGCCTGGCCGCCCGGCGGCAAAAAGAAGGTCGTGTTGATGGTCTTGTCGAGGAGCTGCAAGATCAGGGCGACGGTCAGAACGGGCAAGGCCATCGCTTGCAGGATGGCGGTGATGAACATGGCCCAGATGGTCAGCGGCATACGAAAGAGCGTCATGCCGGGGGCGCGCAGGTTAATGATGGTCGTCAGGTAGTTGACCGAACCCATCATGGACGAGACGCCGACGAAGGCCAGGGCGACCAGCCAGCAGATTTGACCGTGGCCGGAGTGCGGGGAGGCGGGCGCCTGGAAGCCTTCGCCGGCCGGCATGGTGGCGCTGGCCAGAAGCGGATACGAGGTCCAGCCGGAGCCGGCCGCCCCGCCGTCCACGAAGAAGCTGATAAGGATGACCGCGAACGCCGGCCACATGAACCAGTACGACATCATGTTCAGCTTGGGGAACGCCATGTCGCGCGCCCCGATCATCAGCGGGATCGTGAAATTGCCGAACGCGCCGGTCAACAGCGGGATGATGACGAAGAAGATCATGATCGTCGCGTGCATGCTGAAGATCATGGCGTAGAAGTCCGGCGACATGCGCTCGCCCCAACTGGCAGGCAGCCAGCGGCCGATGAGCGGGGCGGTGCCCTGCGGGTAGCCGACCTGCAAGCGCACCAACAGCGCCAGCGTGCCGCCGATCAAAAAGAAGATCAGGCCGGAGAACAAAAACTGAATACCGATGATCTTGTGATCTTCGGAGAAGATGTATTTGCGCAGGAAACCCAACTCGTGGTGGGTGTGGGTCTCGGCCGAATGCGGATGGCTGACGCTCATTACTTTATCCTCGCGTGTTCGTTTAGCCGCGACCCGCGGGAGAGCGCTGTTCGCGCTCCCCTGCGGGTCGCGGCTAAACGGGAAATCAATCTCGGGCCGCGACCGGCGTTCCTTTGTTTCCCGGCTCCCGGCTGCGCGCCGCGTCCTGGGCGTGCTTGAGCCACTTCAAGTAATCTTCCTTCGTCTCGTGGACGTACAACAGGCCGCGCATGCGGTAATGGCCGCCGCCGCACAGCTCGGCGCAGGCGATCTCCCATTCCTTGTTCTTGTCGGTCAGGACGCATTTGCCGGTCGCCTCGTCGAAACGCGTGTTGAAGTCCGTCGCCTGGAACCAAACGGGGATCGTTTTGCCCGGCAGCGCGTCCTGCTTGAGGCGCAGCTGCGGCAAAAACAGGCTGTGCAAAACGTCCTGCGTTTTGAGGTAAATCTTGACGTTGCCGCCCTTCCAGCAGTGCAATTCATCGGGCAGATAGATGTCGTCGAATTCGTTGGAGTCCACCCAGGCGCGGACGTTGGCCGGCTTGGGTTCGTTCGCGTAGCGCATGGTCCAGTCCCACTGGCGAGCGGTCACGCCCATCACGAGGTCCGGCTCCGGCATCCGCGCCTGATACTTGATCTTCTCCCAGGCGTTGATCTGGGCGAAAGCGATGAACAACAGGATGCCGGCCGGAACGATGGTCCACAACAGTTCCAGACGGTGATTGCCCTCAACGTAATCGGATTTGTGATTGGGTCGCCCGGCGTAGCGGTACATCGCCCAGACCAGGAGGACCTCCGTCAGCACGAAGAAAAAGCCGGTAAAGGCGAGGATGACGTAATAGAGATAGTCCACCTCGCCGCCGAAGCTGGCAATATTGACCGGCAGCCACCAACCGACCAAGGGGGCGATGGCCCACAACAGGAACGAGGCCAGCAAGACCGCCCCGAAGAAGATGCTCCAGCCTTTATGCTGCACGGAATCACTCCCTTTCCAGGGGTCAGGGGTCAGGAGTCAGGGGTCAGGAATCAGGGGTCAGAAAAAGCTCCACTGCGTTTTACTGACCCCTGACCCCTGACCCCTGACCCCTGATTTCTGCGTGGGCCGAGGACGTTTTTTCGTGGGCCGTATGATAAATCCGTTCGCGGATGTCTTCCGGCAGCATCCCCGGATAGGGCAATGCTTGCACGAAATTCACCAGATCCCAGTATGAATCGATGTTGCGGTCCTTGCCCTGCTCGAATTCGGCCTTGGGCATCTGCGCCGAGAATGCCGGTGCGGATGCGCCAGTACAGGTCGATCGGCCGCCGGCCGCCGCGATAGACGCCGGCCGTCAGGTTGGCGGGACGGACCAGCGTGCCCCAGTCGTCGTAACGGAACGGCACCTGCCGGCCGAAATCCAGGTGGCAGGCGATGCAACTGGCCGTGCCCTTGGGGTCGGTAAACAGATCGTAGCCGCGGCGGATCGACGCTTGCAGTTGCGCCGTCGCCGGCCTGGTAGGGATAGGGCGTCGGTTGCAGCCCCTTGTCGTTGGAGTCGGACCACTGTTTGAGGAAGATGCCCACGAGCATTTGCACATTGTCCGCGACGCTGTCGTTTTCCAGGGCTTCCTTGTTCAAAATGGTCCGCATGGTGGTCATTTCCACCTCGCCGCGCAGGCTGAGGTGCATGACGTAACTGATAAGCTGCTCCAACTGCTGATCTTCGAGCAAGCTGAAGGACGGCATGGAAGTGCCTTCGATGCCGCGTTCCAGCGTGCGACGGAGATCCTGACGGCGCGGCTTGCGGCCGTTGACGGTCGTGTCGGTCGAGATGAACTTGAACGTGCCCTGGCGGTAGTCGCGCGGGTGCGGGCTGACCCACGGGCCGGTCGGCCCGCGGCCGTCGCCGGGCACGCCGTGGCAGTGCATGCAGTGGCGGCGGTAGACCGTGCTGCCATCTTTTAGGGTTTTGTCGTCCAGTTTCAGCTCGTCGCGCAGTTTCTGCGCGTCGTCATCGTCGGGGTTCACTTTCGGTTCCGCCGGCGTCCCGAAGATTTTGCGCAGGGCCGTATCGAGCTGCCCGCGCACGTTGGCATCGAGGTTCCTCGGTTCGACGATGTATTGCGACTCGAAGCTGGCGATGCTCTTGTCCAGTTGTCCCGGCCCGGTCGGCTCCCACGGCGTCGTGCCAGGCACCTTGACCACGATGGGGTCGTTCCGCAGGGGGTAAGTCAGTTCGGTGGGATAGGACTCATCGCAACCGGACAGGAGCAGCGTCAGGCACGGTGCAGCCAGGACGAGGGCCGGCATGATCTTGATGGAAGACAAGGCGGATCTCACTCGTATGGCCTCCTGAGGAACCCAACCCGCGAGGCGGGGAGCCGATCGTGTTTTTCCACGGCGGGCGCGGGCGCGACAACGGTTTTGTAGCCATCGTCCAAACGATGTCAAGCATGTCCGCCCGAAGCATTCGCGCCTGCGAGAATCTTCTCCAGGGTAGCAAGTCGTGTGCCGGGACGGTCACGGCGTGCGCCGGTCGATTTGTCCGGCGGATCGTAGAATGAGCGCGCCCAAGGGAATGTTGGAGTGTCGCAGTTCCGAGAAACGGCCCGGCCGGGATTTCTCGGATTCGAGAACGGACATGCTGTACAAACTCGGTCGTTCGCTTCAGCTTATCGGTCTGATTCTGCTGCCGTTGGCCATCGCCGGCAATCTGTCGCCGGAAAAACCGATGGACCTGCGTTTGTCGCTGACCTTGTCCGCCGTCGGCATCGCGGTATTCAGCGTCGGCTACTTCCTCCAGCAAAGCGGGCGCAAATGAAACCTCACCAGCCCGCCGCGTCCGCAAGGGTTGCCCCTTGCGGACGCGGCGGGCTGGTGAAGAAAGTCATTTCTTCGGTACGGTCCACAGATGGATCTTATAGTCATCCGCCCAAACGCCGGTGGGAATGTTCACCGTCTCGGACTTGTCCGGTTTCCAATCGCCCATGATGAAGCGGTGCGTGACGATGCGTGTGCCCGGTTTGAGCTGCTTGAGCAAGATTGGCCGTAATAGCAGGTTCAGATCGTCGGACAAATACAGCGTCACCACCGTGGCTTCGGAGAGATCCTTGACCTTCAGCGCGTCGCCCTTGCGTATTTCAACTTTGTCCGCGATATCCGCCTCTTTCGCCGCCGCCTTCGCTTCCTCGATGCGCTCCGGGTCGAGATCGACGCCGACGCCGCGCCGCGCCTTGAATTTCTTGACGGCCGTGATGAGCATTCGGCCGTCGCCGCAGCCGAGGTCGTAAACGACATCGTCCTTGCCGACACCGGCCAATTTCATCATGGCGTCCACGACCGGTTCCGGCGTGGGCACGTAGCGGATAAACAGCTTATCGCCCCGGGCGGGGTCCGCCTTGCGCAGATCGACTTCGATCTCCTTGCCGGCCTCAACCTTCACCTTGCGCGTGACGGTGTAGGTCTCGTAGTTGTTGCCCGGCATCCACTCGGCGATGAGCGTGTAGTGGTAGGTTTTGCCCGCTTCCAAAGGCGGCGTGGAAAAGCGTCTCAGTTCGCCCTTCTGCTTGGTCGCCGTGCCATCGACGGTCAGCGACGCATCGGGATGAACGTGGACAATCAGGATCGCCGATTTTCCTTCCTTGATCGGCGCCTGCGCCCGCAGAAGCGGTACGGCGGAGAACGTCAGCACTACCGCGAACAGGACTCGACGTGTCAGCCAATGGCGTGTCATCGTTGTCACCCTCGAGCTGTGGGAAATCGAAACGGCCGATGCACGAGCGACGTGCCCGTTCGCCCATTATGCCCGGAGCCGGGGCGGGGAGCATCAACTTTTCCGCCGTTGTTACGATTCGCTCCCTTTCCCGTCGAAATCAATGGCAACTCGTAGGGTGGGCCGAGTCTTCGAGGCCCACCAGCAGGGGCGTGGTGGGCCTCGAAGACTCGGCCCACCCTACAGCTTTCCCGATGAAATCAATGGCAAGACCAATCTCCATCGCTTATAAAAGCATCCGTGATCGTTTGCGCACCCCACCAACGGACGGACTCTATGCCTTCCACCAAACGCACATCCGGCTCCCGGCGAACGGCTCGGCCGAACGCGGAATCGACTCCCTCGAAAGCGAACAGTCGATTCTTACGCTTCCTCCTTCTGGCGTCCCTCGCCGGCCTCGCGTTCCTGGCCGCATACGGGCTGACCAAGTTTGGCCTCGATGCGGACAGGGCATCCGATCCGCCGGGGATGCGCTGGATTGCCGGCGGCGAATTCACGATGGGCACCAATGACGAGGCGGGCTGGCCGGACGAGAAGCCGGCCCACCGCGTCCGCGTCGATGGCTTCTGGATCGATGAAACGGAAGTCACCAACTCCCAGTTCCGCGACTTCGTCGAGGCCACCGGTTTTGTCACCACGGCCGAGAAAAAACCGGACCTCGAGGAGATCATGCGACAAGTGCCGCCTGGCACGCAACCGCCGGCCAAGGAGGATCTCGTGCCCGGCTCGCTCGTGTTCACGCCGCCGTCTCGGCCGGTGAAACTCGATGACTTTTCCCAGTGGTGGAAATGGACGCCGGGCGCGAACTGGCGTCATCCCGATGGCAAGGGCAGCGATCTTTCCGGCAAGGGCAATCATCCGGTGGTTCACGTTTCCTGGGACGACGCGGCCGCCTATGCGAAGTGGGCCGGCAAGCGGCTGCCGACCGAGGCGGAGTGGGAGTTCGCGGCCCGCGGCGGGCTGGACGGCAAGCCCTACGTCTGGGGTGACGAGCCACCCGGCACCGGCGAGAAATGGCGCTGCAACATCTGGCAGGGCGAATTTCCGCAAAAAAATACGGCCGCCGACGGCTTCGAGCGCACCGCCCCGGTGAAGTCGTTCGCGCCCAACGGCTACGGCCTGTACGACATGGCCGGCAACGTCTGGGAGTGGTGCGCCGACTGGTACCAGCGCGACCTGTATCGCCAACGGACGGGCGGCCGCGTCACGGTCAACCCGAAGGGACCGGAGCGCAGCCGCGATCCGATGAGGCCCTTCACGCCCCAGCGCGTGCAGAAGGGCGGCTCCTTTTTGTGTAACGATGTGTATTGCTCGCGTTACCGCCCCAGCGCCCGGCACGGCACCAGCCCGGACACGAGCATGTCCCACGTCGGCTTCCGCTGCGCCAAGGACAAGGCGAAGTGATCGGTGAACGCCGAAGCGCGCTTGCGCCGGATCAGACGAGTTCCGGCAGCGGGTGGGCGTCATCCTCGACCAAATACTGCGGCCGACCGGCGAGGTCCGGCAGTGTCACGCGGCGAGAGTCGATGCCGAGGTTGTGGTAGAGGGTGGCGAACAGCTCGCCCCACGTCACCGGCCGGGCGGCCGCCTCGGCCGCGATCTTGTCCGTCGCCCCGATCACCTGCCCGGTCTTCATCCCACCGCCGGCCAGGAGCGCACAATTGACTTGCGGCCAGTGGTCGCGGCCGACCTGGGCACTGATCTTCGGCGTCCGCCCGAACTCGCCCATGATGACGACGGTGCAATCCTTATCCAGTCCCCGCTGGTGCAGATCCTCGACCAGGGCGCTGAGGCACTGGTCGAAGACAGGAAAGTCCTCCGCCTCGCGCAAGAAGATGGAGTTATCGGCCCGGCCCTCGGCGTTCTTGCCGCCGTGCCAGTCCCACTTGCTGTAGTTGAGCGTGACCACCCGCGCCCGGCCTCGACCAGCCGCCGGGCCATCAGCAGACTTTGCGGCACGCGCGGGCGCCGTTGCCGTCCATGAACACCTTCGGGTTTCCGGTCCCATATCGCTCGATCGCGCGCGCCGGCTCCTTCGACAGATCGAGGGCGTCGGCCATGCGCGAGGACGTGAGCAGCCCGAACGCCTGCCGGGTGAATGCGTCCATCGCCTGGAAGGCGCCGTTAGCGTCGGCGTCGCGGCGCATGGTGTCGAAACTTCTCAGGAGCGTCTTGCGATCCGCGAGGCGATCGACGGAGAGGCCACGGAGAAGCATGTCGTCGCGGGTCTTGCCCATCGCGCGGAACGGGGCCAATGACGGGCCGAGGAACCCCGGCCCCGGTTCGTTGTACGGGCCGTGGGTGCAGGTGTAACACACGCTGACGAACGGCGGGACGCTCGGATCAACGGGGCCTTGCAGTTTCGCCACCGCCGAGCCGAACTGCGGCCAGCCGCCGCTCGGCGTCGGCTTTTTGGGGTGGTGCCCGTTGTAGACCTGAATCGCGTCGTGATCGGCCTGGTTGCCGACCAGCGAGCGGACCACCACGAGCTTGTCCATGATGCGGGCGAGCCGGGGCAGGGCCTCGCAAATCCGCACGCCAGTGACGTTGGTTGCGATCGGCTTCCACGGGCCGGCGACTTCCTTGGGGGCGTCGGGCTTGAGATCAAACAAGTCCTGGTGAGGCGGGCCGCCGACCAGATAGATGAGGATGACCGACTTGTGCGACGAGCGAATCCCGGCGTCCGCCTCGGCCCGCAGCAAGCCGGGAAGGGTGAGGCCGCCAAGCCCCAGGGCACCGATTCGCAAAAAGCCGCGGCGGGACAGGCGGTGCGGGGCGACGGGTACGGCGGTGGTAAGGCCGCGGCGGATCGGCATGGGTAGCCTCGGGAGATAAGGAACAGCGGGCGAGGAGGTCCTTGGAAGTAGTTTCCCTTCGCTTCGCATCTGGGTCAATGCTTTTGCGTGGATTTCACAGCTTGACACGCCGTCACCGGCCCTTGCCACGTCATCGGGGCGTTGCGAAACCGGACTTGACAATCGCGAGCGGCGGTTTAAACTTTACGACGCAGAATTACTTTGCCTTGCAAAGAACTTAGCGAAAAGGTTGTTTCAGTGGAGGGACTCATGCCAGCCGTCCGGTTCACCCTCGTTCAGCAGGCCCGACGCCGCCTGAGCCGGCACGGGGCCTCGGCGCTTGGGTCCATGTTGGTGCCCGCCGTCTTGTTCCCGCTCGGCCTGTTCCTGCTGCGCGACGACGCTCGCTTCGCCTGGCTGCGCGACTTCCGCGCCTACCCGTGGGAGCTGTGGGCGGTCGCCGCGTGCGGGACCGCGGCCACGCTCGGCGGATTCCTGGACTGGCTTTTCCACCGCAACGGCGAAACAGTCGTAGGGCGGCGCGAGCACCGCGCCCATCTGCTGGCACTCGCGGGGGGTGGGGTGCCGCTCTTCGCCCTGATGGCGACCGCCTCGATCAGCCCGCGGCCGGCGCGGTTCCTGGTCCCTATGCTGGTGGTCCTCATCTACACGGTGGTGATGATCTGTTATGACGAATTTATCTTCCATCGCCGCTGCAGCCGGTTCGAGACCTTCACGCACCGGCTGCTCACCTGCGGCAACGGCCTGGCCTTCCTGGCCTGGACCCACTGGTGCTTCGTCCGGCAACTCGCCTGAGACTCCCCGCCGGCGGGTGCGTGTCCGCGACCTGCTGAGCCGGGCGGCCGAGCGGTACGATGCCCCCGAGAGCGTTCTGCGCGGCGGCCGTCGGCGCGGCCCTCGGCGGGTTCGCCTCCGGTGCCCAATGGATGCGGTTGGCCCTGGAAACCCTGCGCGGCCGGCCGTGCCCTCCGGCGGCGATCAACTACCAGCGACTCGGGCTGATCAAATACGGGCTGGCGGGCGGGGTCGCTCTGTTGTGGGCCGTCGGTGCCTGGGCCTGGCACGTTCCGTGGCTGGTGCCGATGGCGGCCATCGCCTTTTATGCCGTCGAGGCCCAAATAGTCTTCCTCTTCCCCCTGGCGCTGGACGGCAGCGCCCGGCCCTTCGGTGATGCCCGGCGCTGGACGCGCCGGGCCGGCGGGACCGTCGCCGTGATGCGGGTAGTGGTGCCGCTGGCTTGCGTCATGCTCCTGGGCGGCCTGGCCGGCCGCGGTTTCCTGCGCTGTTGGTGCCTCGGTTGCCTGGCTGTCTGCCTCTGGTACGAGGATCTCCGCAACGACCCGCCGCCGGACGGCGGATCCTGGTTCCCCCTTGAATGGGGCGCCTCCGGCCCGCTGCTCGTCCGGCAAGAGCGTGTCCACCTGGGGCTGGCCCGACCGCTGCGCGTGTTCTACGCCAGCGACCTGCACCTGGGCCGGTGGTGGACGCGGGCGATTCCCGACCAACTCGTCCAGGCCGCGCGGGAGGCGGCGCCGGACCTGATCCTGCTGGGCGGCGACCTGGCGGACAACCGTCGGGGTCTGCCTGCGCTGCGGGAGTGCGTCCGGGAACTGGTGGAAGTCGCGCCCGTTCACGCCGTTCCTGGCAACCACGACGCGCGCGCCGGTTTGGCCGAGGTCCGCGCCGCAGTCGAGGCGGGCGGGGGCCACTGGCTACCAGATCGGTCGATCGAAGGGCCAGTACGGATTGACGGCCAGCTAGATCCGGCGGCGCACGCCGGGCAACGGCTATTGTGTACCCACCATCCCGGCGACTTCCCCGCCGCGGCCGCAGCGGGGTACAAGCTCGTGCTGGCCGGCCACCTGCACGGCGGACAGTGTGTGCTGGCAACGCGGAAGGGGCGGCTCTACCCCGCCGCCTGGATCTACCGCTGGCACGGCCTGCGCTTTGTCGAGCAGGGGTCGGTACTGCTGGTCAGCCGCGGCGCCGGCGACACGTTCCCCGTTCGTTTCAACTGCCCGCGCGAGGTGATCCTGTGCGTGCTTACTTGAACGAGCGCACGATTCCGAACAAACCCGCTTGACCGCAGACCACCGGCGGGTAGAGTGGAAAGGGCAACTGCGACCAGGACGGTAGGGCATGGTCCGCCGAACCTTGCGCGTTCCCTCGACAGAGCCGTTCGCTTTTTTACTCGCCGGAGTCTGCTGTCATGCGTGCCTTGCGGATCTCCGCACGCCTTTGGGTGCCAGCTCTGTTGCTGATTGGTGGATCGGTCGGTGTGCATCGGGCGCAACAACCTTCCAAGCCCCCATCCTCACCGGCGGCCAGACTCGATCGCGCTACCCTCCAGTCGTTTGTCACCCAACACTGCACCACTTGCCACGACGGCGACACGAAGAAAGCCGGATTGGATCTCGACGCCCTCTCTGCCGAAGATCTGGAGACTCATCCGGGGGACTGGGAGAAGGTCGTGCGCAAGTTGGCCGCGCGGCAAATGCCTCCCGCCGGCAAGCCGCGGCCGGACGAGCGGACCTACGAGTCATTTGTCGCCGCGCTGGGAGCCGAGCTGGACCGCGTGGCTGCCATGCGGCCCGATCCCGGCCGAACCCCTACCTTGCGGCGGCTGAACCGCACCGAATACCAGAACGCCATCCGCGATCTCCTGGCGCTGGACGTTGACGCCGCGGCACTCTTGCCGGCGGACGAAGCCCATCATGGCTTCGACACCGCCCCCCTGGGTGATCTCTCGCCGACGCTCCTGGACCGCTATCTCTCGGCCGCCCAGAAGATCAGCCGGCTGGCCGTCGGCAAGGCTCCGACATCGCCCAATAGTGATACCTTCCGCACCCGGCCGGACTTGACCCAGGAAGGACACGTCGAGGGGCTTCCCGTCGGGACGCGCGGCGGCCTTTTGATTCCGTACACCGCGCCGCGGGACGGCGACTACGACATCCAGGTCTGGCTCACGCGGGACCGCAACGAGCAAGTCGAGGGCCTTCGCGAGCCGCACGAACTGGAAGTGCTGGTGGACCGAAAACGGATGGCCGCGTTCACCGTCAAGCCGCCCGGCAAGGGCGAGGGCCATGACAAGGTGGACGCCAACCTGAAGGCCAGGATCGCGGTGACAGCCGGGCCGCACGATCTTGGCGTGACGTTTTTGCAGAACCCATCCGACGTGCTTGAAACCAAGCGCCAGCCCTACGAGGCGCATTGGAACCTGCACCGTCACCCGCGCCAATCGCCGGCCGTCTTTCAGGTAACGATCACTGGTCCCTACAACGCCAAAGGCCACGGTACGACACCGAGCCGCCGGCGCATTTTGAGTTGCGAACCCACCGGGCCGGCGGACGAGGAAGCGTGTGCCCAAAAAAGCCTCTCGGACCTGCTGCGCCGCGCCTATCGGCGGCCCGTCACCCGGGCCAGCCTCGAAAAGGCGATGAAGTTCTATCGGCAAGGGCGCACGGAAGGCGATTTCGACGTGGGAATCGAAATGGCCCTTAGCGCCATCCTGGTGAATCCTCAGTTTTTGTTCCGCGTTGAGCAGGAGCCAAAGGGTCTGGCTCCGAAGACCGCCTATCGAGTCAGCGACATCGACCTCGCGTCACGGCTGTCCTTCTTTTTGTGGGACAGCATCCCCGACGACGAACTTCTGGACCTGGCCGCGCGGAACGAACTGCACGAGCCGGAGACGTTTGAAAAGCAGGTGCGGCGAATGCTCGCCGACGAGCGATCGCGCAACCTGGCGACGAATTTCGCTGCCCAATGGATGCATCTGCGCAACCTGGAGTCGATCACGCCGGACCTGCGCCTGTTCCCCGACTTCGACAACAACCTGCGCAAGGCGTTCCGCGAGGAAACGGAGCTTTTCGTTGAAAGCGTCTTCCGCGATGATCGTAGCGTCCTCGACCTGCTCCGGGCCGACTACACGTTCCTCAACGAGCGCCTCGCCAAGCACTACGGAGTCCCGCATATCTACGGAAACCGATTCCGCCGCGTCGAACTCGATGACGACTCTCGCAGAGGCGGTCTACTGCGGCAGGGGAGCATTCTGACGGTGACTTCCTACGCGACCCGGACCTCGCCGGTCCTTCGCGGCAAGTGGATCCTCGAAAACATGCTCGGCTCGCCACCGCCGCCACCACCGGCCAACGTGCCCGTCTTGAAGGAGACCACCGTGGCCGCCAGTCTGCCCATCCGGGAGCGACTGGCCGAACATCGCGCCGACCGCCAGTTGCGCGGGTTGCCATCGCCTGATCGACCCGGTGGGCTTCCCGCTGGAACAGTTCGACGCCGTGGGCCGCTGGCGAACGCTGGACGAGGGCCGGCCGGTCGATGCGGCCGGCGGACTGCCCGACGGCAGCGAATTGGAAGGCGTCGCTGGACTGGAGAAGGCGCTGCTCCGGCGGCCGGAATTGTTCGTCTGCACACTGACCGAAAAGCTCTTTATCTTCGCCCTGGGCCGGCGCCGGAGGCATCCGACGCGCCGGCCATCCGCAAGATCGTCCGCGAGGCGCGGGCGCAAAACTACCGCTTCTCCGCGCTGATCGTGGGCCTCACGACCAGCGTGCCGTTTCAGATGAGGAGGTCGCAGTGATCGTTACCAAGAAAGCGTTGTCGCGGCGGACCTTTCTGCGCGGGGCGGGAACGGTACTGGCGTTGCCGCTGCTCGATGCCATGATTCCGAGCATGACCGCGCTGGCGAAAACGCCGGCCGCCCCGGAGCGATTGCGCCGCCTCGGCTACGTCTACATCCCGATGGGCTGCGACGGGTTGCGCTGGACGCCGCCGAGCGGCCAGCGCCTCGATGAGCTGAGTTTCATTCTCGCCCCGCTGGCCCCGGTAAAGAAGCACGTCTCGGTGCTCGGCAACCTCGAATTGCGGAATGCCTACCCCGGCACGCACGCAACCTCCAACTCCGCGTTCCTGAGCGCCGCGCGGGCCAAACTCACCGAAAGCGCGGACTATTTCCTGGGCACCACGGCCGACCAACTTGCAGCCCGGCAGCTCGGCCGGGATACGCAGTTGCCGTCGCTGGAACTGTCCATGGACCTGATGACGCTGGCCGGCCAGTGCGACAACGGCTACGCCTGCGTCTACCACAACTGCCTGTCGTGGTCCTCGCCGACCACGCCGTTGCCCAGCGAGGCCCACCCGCGGATCGTGTTCGAGCGGCTGTTCGGCGACGGCGCGAACGCGGCCGAGCGCCGCGCTTCCCTGAAGAGCAGGGCCAGCCTGCTCGATTCCGTGATGGACGAGTTCACCCAGCTCAACAAGCAACTCGGCCCGGCCGATCAAGCGCGGGTGAGCCAGTATCTGGACACCATCCGCGAGGTGGAACGGCGCATCGAGCGCGCGGAGGCCAACGCCGCCGCCAACCCGATCCGGGACGTGGAGCGCCCCGTGGGCGTGCCCGCCTCCTACGCCGACCACGCCCGCCTGATGTTCGACTTGCAGGTCCTGGCCTTCCAGGCCGACGTCACCCGCGTCAGCACTTTCCAGTTGGTGCGAAACGAGCAACCGGACCTACCCCGAGATCGGCGTTTCCGACCCGCATCACCCCCTCACGCACCACGGCAACGACCCCAAGAAGGTCGAGAAGGTGGCCCGGATCAATCGCTTCCACGTCTCGCTGTTCGCGGAGTTTCTGGCGAAATTGCGGGACACTCGCGAAGGCGACGGTACGCTTCTGGATCATTCGCTTCTCTTGTACGGCAGCGGCATGGGCAACCCCAACCGGCACGACCACGACAACCTGCCGATCCTCGTCGCCGGCGGCGCGGCCGGCCGGATGAAGGGCGGCCGGCACATCCGCTTCGCCAAGCCGACGCCGCTTGCCAACCTGCACCTGACGCTGCTCAACAAGGTGGGTGTGCGGCTCGACTCGTTCGGGGACAGCCGGGGGAAGGTCGATGAGCTGTTTTAGAACGAACCTGTTAGCCCGCAGCGCAAGCAAGGGAGAAAGTCACCCTTGCTTGCGCTGCGGACTAGTAATCGTGCTGTTGCTCGCCGGCGGCTCGGCGCGTGCGCACGCCGTCGCCCCGTTGGCGGACGCAGCGGAGAAGAAGGATCGCGCGAAGGTCGCTGCCCTCCTCCAGAAAGGAACCGATGTCAACGCTTCCCAGTCGGACGGCATGACGGCCCTGCATTGGGCCGTTTATCACGATGATGGGTCTTTAGCAAAACAACTCCTCAAAGCCGGTGCTCATGCTGAGGCCGCCAACCGCTACGGCGTGACGCCGCTCTCGGTGGCTTGCACGAACGGAAACACCGAAATCGTGGAACTGCTACTCAAGGCCGGAGCGGACGCCAACACCACGATGCGCGGCGGCGAGACAGCCTTGATGACCGCCGCCCGCACGGGCAAACCGGGGCCGGTTCGGGCACTGCTCTCCCGTGGGGCCAAGGTGAACGCCAGGGACCGCAAGGGGCAAACCGCCCTGATGTGGGCCGCGGCGGAAGGCCATGCGGAGGTGGTGTCGCTTTTGCTGGCGGCCAAGGCGGATTTCAAGACTCTGTTGCCTTCCGGGTTTACGCCTCTGCTTTTTGCCGCCCGCGCAGGCCACCTCGAAGTCGTCCGCGTTCTGTTGAAGGCGGGGGCCGACATCCACGACGCGATCCCGAACAAGAACCGTGTTCCTCGCGGCCCCAAACCCGGAACCGGCGCGCTGCTGATGGCGGTCGAGAACGGCCATTTTGAATTGGCGATTGAACTCGTGAAAGCCGGCGCCGACCCGAATGACCAGCGCGCAGGCTACGGCGCGTTGCACATGATTTCCTGGGTCCGCAAGCCCAGCCGCGGCGACGACGAGGAAGGCGATCCCCCGCCGATCGGTTCGGGCAAGCTCACCAGCCTGGAATTCGTCAAGGAAATGGTCGCCCACGGCGCAGACGTGAATCTGCCGTCGAAAGTGGGCGTGACGGGTCGGGGCATCCTGAACAAGCGGGGAGCGACGCCCTTTCTGGCGGCGGCCTCCACCGCGGACGTTCCCCTCATGGAACTGCTGGTCAAGCTGGGTGCCGATCCACTGCGGGCCAACTGCGCAGCGCACCACTCCCTTGCTGGCCGCGGCCGGCGTCGGCGTCGGAGCACCCGAGGAAACGCCCGGCACCGAGCCGGATGTGTTAGAAGCCGTGAAGCTGCTCTTGAAGCTCGGCGCGGACGTGAACGCGGTGGATGGCAACGACGAAACGGTGATGCATGGGTCTGCCTACCGGAACCATCCCCAGGTGGTGCAGCTCCTCGCCGACAAGGGGGCCAAGGTCGCGGTTTGGAACAAGTCAAACAAGGCCGGGTTGACGCCGTTGGTGATTGCCGAGGGCCATCGGCCCGGCCTCAACTTCCGTCCGTCCCCGGAGACCGTTGCCGCCCTGGAGCGTGTGCTGCGCGGCCGGCGTGACGCTGCCAAAGAGTTCGCCGCCTTCCGGAAAGGAAAAGTGAAGTCCGAGGATACCGCGGCCCTGCCATTTTGGCGACTTTGCCAGATTGCCAATTTGCCACCATGCGGAGGGATTTTGTGCCAGGTGGTGCCAGGACGTGCCATCTGGCACGTCCTGGCACCACCTGGCCCTGCCAGGTTGCCAACGCGGAGCCGACCTTGGCAAAGTCGCCAAAATGGCAGGGAAGGTCGAGCTTCTTCTCTCGGCCATCTGAAATTGATTACCTCACCCCGCATTGATAATCGTGTGGCGATACCGGCCCCCACTTCTTGACCGTTTCGGTAAGCGCCCGCCAAAGGTCTAATTCCAGGTCGAGCCACTTGTCTCTCCTGCCGGCGTATCGAAGGGCGACGGGGTAGACCGCGGCGGTGAGATCGGCTACGAAGGCTTCCAAGGCTTGATCCGCACCGCCGACTACCGTGTCCTTGTCGTTCATGGATGTCTCTCACTCGGGCGACGAGCAGCACGGCTTACCGATAGCCGCCCGCAATATACAGTGTCTCGCCGGTTATCCAGGCGGAATCGCCCGAGGCCAGGAAGACGGCGGCCGGCCCGATGTCCTGGGCCGGCCGATCCGGCCGAGCGGCGCTTGCGCCTCATACTGCCGGCGGAGATCACTTTCGGCGATGCCCGCCGCCTGAAAGCCTTCGGTCTCGACCATGCCGGGGTTGATCGCGTTGACGCGGATCTTGCGTGGTCCCAGTTCCTTGGCAAGCGACCGCGTCACGGCGTCCACAGCCGCTTTGGTCGCGCTGTAGACGGAACTATTCGGAGGGGTCGCGGTGGAGACCACCGAGCTGATGTTGATGATGCTGCCGCCTTCCGCGCTCGAGATGCTTGACCGCCTCCTGCGTGGACAAAAGCAGGCCGAGGACGTTCAGGTCGAATTGCTTGTGGAAGTGCTCGGGCGTCACCTCCTCGATGGGCGCGAACTCGTAGATGCCGGCGTTGTTGACGAGGATGTCCAGTCGGCCGAACGCCTTCTTCGTCTCGGCGAACAGGCGCTGGATGTCGGCCTTCTTGGCCACGTTCGCCTGCACGGCAACGGCCTTCCCGCCCTTGCGGCTAATCTCCGCAACGACGCGCTCGGCGCCTTCCTTGCTGGAGGAGTAATTCACGACGACGGCCGCACCTTCGGCGGCCAAATGAACGGCGATGGCGGCGCCGATACCCTTGGACGCGCCCGTAACCACCGCGACTTTTCCCGTAAGGCTCTGAGACATTGCATCACTCCTTGGTAAGGATCGGTCCTCCACGGCTCATTTTGTACCGCTCGATAAATAATAGGAACCTGCATTCGGCCGGGACAAGTGTTATAATGTATCGGTGGGTACATAAAGGAGGAATGTTGCCGTGCCGAAAGGTCGCCCCCGCGAATTTGACGTCGAAAAAGCCCTGGACCGTGCGCTGAAGGTGTTCTGGCGCAAGGGTTACGAAGGTGCATCCCTGAACGAGTTGACCCGGGCAATGGGCATTAACCGCCCGAGTCTGTATGCCGCCTTCGGCAACAAGAAGGCGCTCTTTCGCAAGGTGCTCGATCGCTATTCCGAGGGGCCGGCGGCCTACGTCCGGGCGGCACTTGCCGAACCGACGGCCCGCGACGTTGCCAAGCGGTTGCTGAACGGGTCGCTCGACCTGCTGACCAGCCCTGGGAACCCGCGCGGCTGTCTGATGGTGCAGGGTGCTCTAGCGTGCGGCGCGGCGGCGGAATCCATCCGCCGGGAGCTGGCCTCGCGTCGTTTGGCAGGCGAGGCGGCGCTGCGCGAACGCTTCGAGCGGGCGCGGGCGGACGGACATTTGCCGGCCGACGCAGACCCCGCCGATCTCGCTCGCTATGTGATGACGGTCCTTCGCGGAATGGCAGTCCAGGCGGCCGGCGGTGCTAGCCGCGAGGAGTTGCAACGGGTTGTGGAGATTGCGCTGCGATCCTGGCCGGCGTGAGACCGCAAGCGCCAACCAGAGTCGCTACTTCGCTGACGCGGCCGGTTCCACGACGGAGTTGTCGGGCAGGTCGTCACCCGGACGAACGACATCCTTTTGGCCGGGTGTTAGCCCGGCGACCACTTCGACCTCCGCGCCGTAGTCGCGGCCCCGCTTCACCGCACGGTAGTGGATCCTTTGTTGGTCATCCAGCACGCCCACTTTCGGGCCGTCGGTGCGCGTCACCACCGCCGCGGCCGCGATCAGGACCGGCAATGACCAACACAGAAGGTTTGTTGGGTTCGTTGCTTCCCATCCTTTTTATGGTACGCTCCCCACCCGTCCCGCTATATCATGACAGCGTCCCATCTCATCCGTAAAAGCGGTCTCCCCGCCGCGACCTCTTGCCTTCCAGGGAGGTACCCATGACAGTCGGCACGTATACGAACCTTGCCCTCGCCCAGCAGTTGCTCGATACCCTCGACACGCTGTTCGGGCTGCACCCCGGCTTCCGGGCCGCCCACGCCAAGGGGTTGATGTGCTCCGGCACGTTCACGCCATCGTCCGAGGCCAAAAAGCTGACTCGTGCTCCCCATGCGAGCCAGCCCTCCACTCCCGTGACCGTGCGCTACTCCGATTCCACCGGCTTGCCGACGGTCCCCGACAACGACCCAAAACGATCCGGTCCCCGCGGGTTCGCCGTCCGCTTCCACCTGGCCGACCATGTCCACACCGACATCGTCGCCCACTCCACCAACGGCTTCCCCGTTCGCACCGGGGAGGAGTTTCTGGAGTTTCTCCGCGCCGCGGCCGCTGCCAGTGCGGGCAAACCCGAAGCGATGGGAGCCTTCCTCGCCGCGCACCCCAACGCCAAACGGTTCTCCGAGGCGGCCAAGCCGATCCCGACCAGTTTCGCCCGCGAAGCGTTCTTCGCGGTCACGGCCTTCCGGTTTACGAACGCCGAGGGCGTGAGCCGTCACGGACGGTTTCGCATCCGGCCCGAGGCGGGGACCGAATATCTCACGGACGAACAAGCCGCCCAGAAACCCGCGAATTTCCTGGTTGAAGAGATCGGCCCGCGGCTGGCTCGGGGACCGTTCCGGCTCGGCGTGTTCGTGCAGATGGCGGAGCGGGGCGACGATGTGGCTAACGCCAGCGTGCCGTGGCCGGACAGCCGTGCGGAGATTCCCTTCGGCACGCTCACCCTGACGACCCGCGTCGATGACCAGGAGCCGGAGTGGCGCAAGATCATCTTTGACCCCGTTCCCCGAGTCGATGGCATCGACCCCTCCGGCGACCCGTTGACCGAGGCGCACGCGGACGTCTATCTGCTCAGCGGACGGAGGAGGCGGGCGGCGGCCAAGAAGTAAATCCGGAACCAGACCCTCCCGTTTTCCAGGAGGCGCTAACCGGCACGAGGGAGAGCGTCCGGTAAAGAATGTCCATTGGAGCTTTACCGAGACTTTTTGCCTAACAGTTCGTGTCCCGACAGCGTGAATCGCCGTACCGACAGGCCGGCGTCGGTGGCGGTCGTGACGGAATGTGTGGACGGCAGGTCCCAGGAGCCGACCCGCCGCCACCGATCTGTCACCGCCTCCGTTCGGAGCAGCCGGCCCGTCCCGGATTCCCAGTACTGCACGGTGTAGCTGCGCGGAAGGAACCGTCCGTCCGCGTTCCGCTCGTTCTCCAGGGCGGTGATCGTCAGGTTCTCTTTGCCGAGGTGACGGTTGACCACCGTGAGTTGTTTCTCCCGAATGCGATAGCTGGACGCGAACCGGCCGCCGTCGAAGATCAACAGCCGGCCCAGCGGATGCTCGTCGCGCGTTTCGGCGAAGCGCAGCACGGGCTTGGGCTGACCGGGCTTCTTCGGCGCGGCCAGGCGGTGCCGGACGAGCGAAGTAAGCTGGGCGTCAACCCAGCCCGATACGCTTTCCGTCCGGCTCGGATCTTCGTCGGTGAACGTGATCTCTCCTTCGGCGTCAATGGTCACGCTGCCGGCGAAGCGCCGGCCGTCGAGGTTGCCGGTGGTGCGGGCGGTGAAGCCCGGAAAGTCGTGCCACTGCGCCCGTGCCGCGATCGCTTCCTCAAATAAGGCGACGGCGGCCGGGTCGGCGCCGGTGCGCTCCAGGGGCCAGGTGAAGGCGACCGTGGCGAAGTCGCGGATCTCCTCGTATTTCTTGCCGCGTACCTCGCCGGACTCTTTGCGCGTGTCGCGCGTGTAGACCGCATACACCCCGGCCGACGGCGGCTTCCAGAGCACTCGGCCCTGCTCGTCCGCCGTTAGGTTGACGTTAGCGAGATGGGCGTCGATCGTGATGAATGCGGCCTTGGGCACCGGCTTGCCATCCTTCAGAGCCATCAGATGAACTCCGTCCGACTCGACCGTGGAAACCATTTCCAGCGGCAACTTGCCGTATGGCTTCATCTTATTCAGCTCACCGGGCGAGCCGGCCATTGCCTTGGGAAAGTGCCGGAGCAAAAATGGCGTCTGCTTGGTCCGGGCCAGCACGCCGTACTCACACCGCCCCACAATGACCAGGCTGCCTGTTTCCGGAACCCAGGCCCGCAGTCGATCGGCGGCCTTGTGGACCTTGAGGGCGTCGAATCGGCCCGGCGTCTTCTGCAACCATAGTTCCGTCCCGGCGATCTTCTCGACAAAACGGGGATCACCGGCCTCGGCCAGTTCGCTGAAATAGACCTCCGCAGCCCGGCCGCCCTCGGCGGGCGGGAGGATGCGGATGAACAGGAAGTGCGCTCGGGCCGGACTCGCCGGCAACGAGGCGATAGCGGCCCATAGCAGCAGCGAATAACGTGGGAACATGATAAGTACCTCTCGACAGGAGGCGGGGACGGATGCCGATAGCGAGAATTGTATTCTGCCCACCGGGAGTGTGCGCACAATTCGTCCCCCCCGGACACGAATAGGTAACGACACTCAGCGGCTAGGGAGCAGCGGGTCATTGCCCGGCTGCTCAAGGGCGGCGCGGGCACGCGCAGTCTTTTACACGTCCCAGAAAACGTATGACACCCACTACGTTAATTGCGATCGGGAGAGAGCGGCTTAAGGCGCATGGCCGACCAGGCCGGCAGCAGGCCGCCGAGCAGCCCCATGGCCAGTGTGAATAGCACGGCGGCGGCCAGTGCGGTGTCGTCCACGACCATGCGGAACGCGACTCGCTTCATGCCCCCGCCGTTGG
This sequence comes from uncultured Planctomycetota bacterium, assembly GCA_963767535.1. Taxonomy (GTDB): domain Bacteria; phylum Planctomycetota; class Planctomycetia; order Gemmatales; family Gemmataceae; genus JAJPHU01. The sequence goes on along the minus strand of CAVYEC010000002.1, from coordinate 409,231 downwards.
TCCCCACGACACTGTTCGTGGTGATGCCGTTGGCGAGGTAGCCGAGGACACAGCCGAACAGCCCCCCCAGCGCCGCGATCAACAGGGACTCGACCAGGAACGACACGAGGATCTGCCAGCGTGCGAACCCCAGGATGCGGAGCATCCCGATGTCTTTGGTGCGCTGGCGGATGGCGGCGAACATGGTGTTCATCACGCCGAAAACGCCTCCCAGCGCCATGATGGCGCTGACGAAGTAGATGGAAGCCAGCAGTTCCCCGTTGGCGTCGGCCATCTTGGTGAAGTAGTCCGGCTCGGTCTGGGCCGACACCGCCGAATGCTTGAAGTCGCGCGACAGCCGCCCGGCGAGTTCCCTGGCCCCGGCCGGTGAATCGGCCCGCACGACGACCGAGGTGTACCGATCCTTCTTGTTGAAGACCTCCCCGACGATCTGCCGTTTGGCCCAGACCTCGGAGCCGAACGTCGTTTCCGCGCCCCGCAGGATGCCGACGACGACCCACTCGCGCGGGCCGATGGACAGCACGTCGCCGACTTCGAGCGATTCCTTGCCGCGGTACCTGCCGATCTCGCGGGCCAGCGCCTCGCCGACGAGCGCTTCGACCTGGCCGTAGGGCGATGCGCCCGCGGCGACCGAGTCGGCCGAGAAGCGGAGGCCCGCCGCAGAGAACCACTTCCCGGCGACCAGGACCAGCCCGTGGACCTGGGCGGAGACGTCCGGCTCCTCGACCCCGCGTATCTGCAAGAAGCGATGCTGCGGCGGTTCGCCGGCGGGGACGGGCATGGGCTGGTTGGTGAAGACGTAGACCTCGCGGCTGCACAGCGGCCGGCCCTCGGCGTCGCGGATCACGCCATTTTGAAGGGCCAGGTCGGTGGCCGTGCTCAGCGCCAGGCTGCTGTACGCCTCGTCGCTGGCGCCGTCGGACAGGCAGATGACGTTGGCCGCCTGACCGCTGCGTTCGCTCAGCCGGGTGATCCCCGTGGCGAAGGCGTGCATGAACATCAGCAGGGCGATGACCACGGTGAACGCCAGGGCGGTCAGCGCGGTCGTCTTCCAGCGGACGCAGAGGTTGCGGAGGTTGTAGCGCAGCGGCACCTTGCCGGCCAAGAGCAGCGCACCCAGGACGACGGCGGCAACGGCCACCGGCGCGGCGAGAGTTAACCAGGGGGGCAGTTCATATTTCATACGTTCCGGAAGCTCGTGGGAACTCATTCGACCCGGGCGAACACCTGCGACACCCGGACGGAGGCCGCCGTCCACGCCGGCAGGACGCTGCCGACCAGGGCCGCGGCCCCGCCGGCGCAGCGCCCCAGAGAACCGCCTGCCACGGTACCGGGAACGGCTCCGAGCCGGCCAGCCGGATGCCGCCGAGGAACGTGTTGGTGATCCAGTAAATCAGGCCGCTCGCGACCAGACCACTGCACGTGCCCAGGATCAACGCCTCGCCCAGCACCAAGAGCAGCAGGTGGGCCGGGCGGAAACCGAGCACCTTGAGGATGGCCATCTCCTTGGTCCGCTCATGCACGTTGAGGCTGATGGCGTTGGCGATCAAGAGCACCATGCTGAACATGCTGCCGGGCACCAGCACCCACTCGATGAACCAGATGAAGCCGCTGAACGAATCGAGGAAGTTGGCGACGAGCGAGGCGAACGTCTCGCACTTGACCGGCGGCTCGGTGAACAGGGGGGAGGAGTTGACCTGCTCGACGACCTGGGGGATGTCGGCCTTCTGGCCGGCCTCTAGCCAGAAGATGTCGATCCGCCGGTCGAGCATCGGCTTTTTCGCGGGGAAGTCCCGGCAGTATTTATCGATGGCCGCGTTGAGGTAGCGCGCGTTCATGAAGCCGTTGTCGTCCCACCGCCCCGGCGGCAGCACGCCGACGATCTCGAAATCGAGGTTCACCCCGGCCGGCTGCGAACCATACACCCGGAAGCGCTCGCCGACTCTCCTGTTCAGGCGGTCGAGGCGCTTGCGTCCCAGCAGGCAGCCGTCCGTCGTCTCCGCCAGCCTATCCACCAGCGTCTTGTCCATGGGGTCCACGTCGTCGATCATTCCCTTGTGGGTGACGACCTTCCCGACCTTCGTGGGCAGGTGGACCGCCTCCGTGGCCACGAGGATTACCAGGTTGTCACGCGTCCGGCTCGTCTGGTCGAGTGTGCCGAGGTAGATCTGCCAGGACATGGAATTGACGGGCACCTTGTCCCCCGGCTTCGAGGCGGCGCCCTGGCTGAGGGGACCGACGTAGGACAACGGCAGCTGCCCCTGGAGGTCATAGCGATCGGTGGCGATCGCTTTCAGATTGCCGGCCTTCTCCTTCGTGAAGTTCTGGAGGAAGTAGATGACGGTCCAGATCATGGTGACGACGAGCACGAGGACCATGACGGCCAGGCTCGTGAGGACGGTGCGCACCTTGTTGCGGCAAAGGTTCTTGAGGACGAGGAGAAAGAACTTCATGAGATTATGCTCCTCCCGCTCGGAGGCGCGACGCCGCGCCGCGATGGCCCTACCCGCTTACTTCGCCGGCACCGGGCGGAGGTTTATTGGCGGCCGGAAGAAAGGGGTCTGGAAGGCTCCGCAAGACAAGTTGATTTTATCGCTGATCTGTTATCAGGGTTACTGTCACTGGTTGACATTGGTTACCCTCTCCGCCTCGCGCCGCAAGATTTGCAGTTCCAGCCGTTGGATCCAGAACAGCGGCATCGGCAGTGTCGGGTCGTCCAGTTTCCCTTCCTCGGCTAGCTCCGTCAGGCGCAAACCTTCCTTCAAGCAGTCGCGAGCCTGGTCACCGTGCTTGAGGTGATGGTGGGCCAGCGCCAATAGCAGGTAGTCGAAAGGGCCGCCGCCGCGCGGATGTTCCTTGCAGGCCGCGTTCAGCCTGGCCACGGCTTCCGCGTACTTGCCGGCGCGGAAGAGGATGGCGCCCTCCGTGTTGAGAGTGGCATACTTCTTGGGATGGCTCCGCGCCACCTTCGCGGCCAACTCGATGGCCGGGGTGAGGTCGGGCACGGCGTCCGGCGCGTAGGAACAAACCCAGGCGACGTTGTTGGCGATCTTGGGATTTTCCGTCTTGCCGAAGCGCTCCAGCAAGTCCGCGCAGGTCCGGCGGTAGCCCTTTTCGTCGCCGACGCCCAGTTGAAGAATGGCATGGGCGCTAGGGCGCGATCCGAAGACGCCCCCAGCTCGACGGCTTTCAAATAGTCGGCGGCGGCCCGGTCCCACTGGTGTAGCGCGGCGTAGGCCTGGCCGCGGTCGAGCCACACCTTCCAGCCGCCGGCGCCGCGGTCGAGGGCGCAGGTGATGTCCTCGGCGGCAAGATCCCGCTTACCCAATGCGGTGTAGGCTCGTGCCCGGTCCAGATAAGGCTGCCACGACTCCGGACTCGCGGCGATGAGCCGGTCGAGGTGCCACGTCACCGCCGGCCAGTGCCGGGCCGCCGCGAAGACTTCAGCCTGACGGCGGTGCCAGGCGGCCACGTCCGGCGGCTCCAGAACGGCGGAACGGGGAGCGCGTTCGCGGAAGGAACGCCAGCGCCTCCAACCATTCATCCGAGGTCAGCGCCTCCACGTCGCTGCCTTCGTGCAGGCGGTGGCCGGACAGGATTTCGCCGAGACGGCACAGTTCGTCGGCGTCGAGGCCGGCGGGTTCGGCCAGGTCGATCAGGTCGGAGGCCCACAAGGCGGGTGTGCCACCGGCGACGACCGCGTAACGGCCGTCCGGCGTGACGAGGGCGTTCCAGCCCCAGCCGCCCAGCGGCAAGGGCGGCGCGACCGGCTTGCCGGTGTGCCACTCCCATAGGCGGGCCGTCTGGTCCTTGCCGGTCGTCAGCACGAATCGACCGTCGGGGGTGAAAGCGGCGCCGAAAACCTCGTCGGCGTGCTTGAGCGGTGGGCAAACGGGCCGGCCCGAGCGCCAGTCCCATACACGGGCCGAGCCGTCCCGGCACGCCGTCAACACTTGCCGGCCGTCCGGACTGAAACGGGCCGTGAAAACCCAATCCGGGTGGCGCAGCGGTTCGGACGCTGGCTCTCCGGTATCCAGTTCCCAAACGCGCGCCGTGCCATCGCGGCCGGCGGTCACGAGGCGTCTACCGTCCGCCGAGGGCATGGCGTCCTGCACCAACCCATCATGCCTTAGCGGTGCATAGCGGAGTTTGCCCGTAGATAAATCCCACACTTTCACCACTGCGTCCGGACCCCAGCTAACGAGACTTTGGCCGTCGGGGGTGAAGCGCACGCCGGGATAGGTGTTGGAGGAGGAGCGCTCGAAGCCATGCTCCCAACGCATCGTCACCTTGCCGGTGGCGGGATCGACCACCAGGAGCTGGCCGCCGCCGCAGAGGACCGCGACCCGCTTGCCGTCGGGCGAGAACGTGACGCCGCGCGGCTCCGAGGGCATCGGCAGGGCGGCGAAGCGGCGTTTGCCCTCGCGCCAGTCCCACAGTTGCAGGCAGCCGGCTCGTCCCTCCGGCTCGACGAGGCGACCGAAGCGCTGTTGGTCCGAGGAGGCCGCCGAGTGAAGCGTCGCCGCGCCCTGGCCATCGGGCGACAGGGCGGCATCGGTGAGGGCGCCGTCTCCTTCCAGGGGAGGCGCCGCCGGGCGTCCCGTGGCCAACTCGTAAACGTAGGCCGCAACCGAGTTTTCGCGCCGCCAGCCCGCGCCGGTCGAAAGGGCATAGCGGCCGTCGGGGCTGAGCTTGGCAAAGGTGGTGCCGCTTTCGACGGGCATCCGGTGGTCGCCCGCGTTGCCGCCGGCCCGTGCCCAGACGCGCACCAGACCGTCGGCCTGCGCGGTGGCCAACAGCCGACCGTCAGCGGAACAGGTGGCGCGTGTGAGGATGGATTGATGGATGAGAGGGGGGCCTAGCGCCTGGCCGCCGGGAACAGACCAGAGCTGGGCCGTGCGGTCGCCGCCGACCGTGAGCAGAGACGTTCCGTCGGGAAGGAACATCGCCGCCGTGGTAAAGTTGCGGTTGCGCAGCGGCGTCCCAACGGGGCCGCCCGCGAGCGCGTCCCACAGTCGAGCGCCGCCGTAGCCGCCGACAACAAAATGTTTGGCGTCCGCGGCGACCGCGATCGTCTGGACCGGCCCTTCGGTGAATGTCACGGGCCGAAGGGGTTTGCCCGTCTCGGCGTCACGCCAGGTCACCACGCCGTTGGCATCGCGCGTGAGAAGACCGCGCCCGCCCGAGACAAAAACCGGCGCGACACGCGTGGGCAGGACGGCCGGCGTGACGGCGGCCAGCGGGAACTCGGCTTCGTGCGGCACGGGGGCGAAAAGCGCGTTCGCGGACGCACCGGGTACGGCGAAGACACGCGCCCGGCCGTCGAGGCAAGCGGTCGCCAGGCGGTCGCCCCGCGCGTTGAAAGCCAGGGCGATCACCGGCCGAGGATGGATCAACTCCGGGGTCACGAATGCTTTCGTCCGGGTGTTCCAGACCCGAACGCAATCGCCGGCCAGTGCCAGGAACCGGCCGTCCGAACTGACGGCGAGGGCTTCGACCGGCCCCTGGATCGCGAGGCGGTATTGCTCCTCGCCTCCGGGAAAGCCACGGATTTCCACGGTGCCCTCGGGAGTGCCCAGGGCCAGCCAAGTGCCGTCCGGCGCCCAGACCGCGGCGCGGATCGTCCCTTCGCCACAGGCCCATTCCAGCGGCTGCTCGCGCTCGAGATCCCAGACCAGGCAGCGTTGCCTTCCGCCGAGTGTCAGCAAGTGCCGGCCGCCGGGATGGAAGGAGAGCCGCGTTATCTCCTGACCGGCGTGGGAAAAAACGTGAACGGGCCGGGGCGCCTCTCGGAGAGCGGTGCGGACGCGGACGCGGTTGGCCCGCTCGCGCTCCGGGTCGTCGCCCGAAAGCCGGACGGCGTGCGCAAACCACAGAACGGCCCGGGCCGGGTCGTCGCGCTCCAGTGCGGCGACGCCTTGCGAGACGTAGGTGTCGGCGAGCGTCAACTCCTCGGCCCGGCGGGCCGCTTCTTCCTTCTGGCGTGCATTGTCGGCGTCCCGGGCGGCCCGTCCGAGCCAGACGGCCGCGACGCTCGCTCCGACTGCCGCCACGATGAGCAGAGCCGCCACCGCCGCGCCCAGGCCGGCCGGCAGCGGGTTGCGGCGGCACCAGCGCCCGAGCCGTTCCGCTCGGCCGACGGGACGGGCGTGTATCGGCTCTCCGGCCAGCCAGCGGCGCAGGTCGGCCGCCAACTCGCCGGCTGTCCGGTAGCGGCGCACCGGCTCCTTGGCCATGCATTTGAGGGTTATCGTCTGGAGGTCGTGCGGGACCCGATCGTTTAGCTGGCGCGGCGGCGGCGGCTCCGTATACAGGACTTGATCGCGGAGCATGCGGCTGTTGCCGCGAAACGGCAATTCGCCGGCCAGGAGTTGGTAGAGCACGACACCGACGCTGTAAACGTCGCTTCGCCCGTCCACTCGGTGCCCGTACCCGGCCGCCAGCTCGGGACTCATGTAAGCGGGTGTGCCGAGCACCTGACCTTCCACGGTCAGCGTCACCTCGCAGTCGGAATGCAGGGCCAGGCCGAAATCCATGAGCATCGGCCGGCCCGGCGGCGCGGCGGATCCGCACCGGTCGCTCCAGGATAATGTTGGATGGCTTAACATCCCGGTGAACCACGCCCTTGGCGTGAGCATAGTCGAGCGCCTCGGCCACCTGGGCGATCAGCTCCGCGGTTTCGGTGAAGGTAAGTCGCCGGCCCTTCACCAGATCCGTCAGCGTCATGCCCTCGATGAAATCGCAAACCAGATAAGAAAGACCTTCTTCGTGGCCGACTTCGTGGACGGGGACGATGCCGGGATGGCGCAGCACGGCGGCGCTGCGGGCCTCGCGCAGAAAGCGGTCCTGCTCCTTGCTATCGGAGGGATAGCCGGCATGAGGAATCTTGACCGCGACCAGGCGATTCAACTCCGTATCGCGGGCTTTCCAGACCTCGCCGAACGACCCGGCCCCGATGCGTTCCAGGAGCGTGAGCTTGCCCAGCCGCTGGTGCGGGTTGGCGCGCGAGCGCGCGGGGTGCGGGCGTTCGGGGACCGTCGATTCGGGCGAAGGGTCGGAGGCATCGCGGGGCGTGCCGGATTGGCTCACCTCGATCTGGTGCGAGCAGTGGGGGCAAATGATGCGCATGGGCGGTCTCCCGGAGTCGGGATCGGAACGGTGCCGTCATTGTCCCCGACCGGGGGCCGGCGGTCAACGGAGGGAACGTCGTTTCATCACCAACTTTCCGCCTGGCTCACGAGATTAGCTGCTTGTTTGGGCCATCCTTCCCACCTAGAATTACACCCAGTTTCCTTCTCGATTCACTGTTCCGATGAGCCGCCGGGGATGATCGCTCATCAACCAAGACTTTATCGAAGCCGCCGCGCCCGACGCGGAGGCGGGGAAGAATGGGCGGGGGCTGGTTCTCAAGAACAAGTTCCTCACGCTGCACCATTCGCCCGACGAAACCTTGTTGTTTGGACAATGCCAGGGCAGCGGCAAGACGCCTTATCTATGCTCCGCCGACTTCGCCGTTCCGGACAAGCCCGTCTACCGCTGCACCTGTCCCAGCCGGCAGTTTCCCTGCAAGCACTCCCTGGGCCTGTTGTATGCGCTCGTGGAAGGCAAGAAGTTCACGAGCGCCGAGGTGCCGGAGGAGCTGGCGGCCAAACGCGAGAAGGCGGCGGCGCGCGTGGAGAAAAAAAAGGCGGACGCCGAGAAGCCGGTCAAGGTCAACAAGGCGGCGCTGGCCAAGAAGATCAAGGCCCAGCTGGAGGGGATCGACCTCCTGGAGAAGCTGACGCAAGATGTCGTTCGGCTGGGCATCGGCAACATGAACGCCAAGACGGCCCACGAGCTGGAAGAGCAGGCCAAGCAACTCGGCAACGCCTATTTGCCCGGCGCGCAGTCGGCCCTGCGCCGCTATACGAAGCTGTTTGATTCGGAGTTGGAGGAGGATCGCAGCCAGGCCGGGCGCGAGGCCGTCTATAGCGAGGCCCTCGACCAGCTGGGCCGGCTGCACGCTTTGATCCGCAAGGGGCGCGCGTATCTGCAAATGCGGCTCGACGACCCGGAGCTGGCGCCGGAGACGGACACCGGCATCGCGGCCTGGTTGGGACACGCCTGGCAGTTGCGCGAACTCAAGGACGCCGGCCTTGTCGAGGAAAACGTCGAACTCGTGCAGCTCGCCTTTCACTCCTACGACGACGCGGCACGCAAGGAATTCGTCGATTCCGGCATCTGGATGAACCTGGGCAGCGGCCGCGTATGCGTCACCTAGACGTTCCGCCCCTATCAGGCCGCCAAGTTCATCAAGAGCGACGACAGCTTCTTTCAGGTGGCGCAAATCCGGGAACTTTGCGTTTATCCGGGCGAGTTCAACCCGCGCGTCCGCTGGGACGGGATGGTGGCCCGGCCAATCGAACCGAAGGATCTGGCGAAAATGCGTGCCCACGGGCGCGGCACATTTGGCGACGCGGTCAAAGAGGTGAAGTCGATCCTGAAAGACCCGCTGGCGGACAAGTATCCCATCTGTGCCCTGAATTATCGCCGCATCGGCACGGTCGAAAAAGCGATTGTCGTCGAGGACAAAGCCGGCGAGCGCCTGGTCATCACGGATCGAGGGATTGCCTGAGGAGCCGCGCAGCAGTCACCTGTTGTCGCTTGTGCCGAAGGAAGTGTTGCAGGATCAAACCTTGATTGTCCGGTTCCGGCACGATCTCGACAGTCGCAAGTTGCAGGTCAAGCCGTTGAGTATCGTGACCGAGAGCGACGTGATTCGCCTGACCTTGTAACGCACGCTGCCAGCGTGTGTAGTATTGCGCACGCTGGCAGCGTGCGCAACACAGCGGATTCATGAGTCAGCACCATGAGCATTCCCGTCTTGTTCCAAACCTACGACGAAGTACGACGACTCGCCATTGCCGGCAGCGTCGTCGCGCCTGGGGATTTTCGCCTCCAGAAACTGTTGCCGCAGCTGGAGCAGGCGGGCCAGAAAGCGCCGGTGTTCGCCAAGGTCGGCGAAGCCGTGAAGCGCCTCGTCGAGAGCAACGAGAAGACCTCCGCGGCGGCGCTTCTGGAATTGACTGCGCTGGTGAACGCCATTCTTTACACGCAGGGCGAGACGGGGACCGCCGGCGATTTGGCCCCGCTCAAGACCGTCGAGTTCGGCCGCCTCAAGACCCAGGCGTCGGCCCGGATGCTCAAACCGCTTCAGGAAGCGCTGACGACCACCGGTTCCGGCCGGCTCGAACTGATCCGCGACGCCCACGAACGGGGAGCGTTCCACGATCTTCGCTTGATCGCACCGGCCCTGGCCGCGCTGGACGACACCTACGCGGAGATTGGCGACCTTGTCGCGGACAAGATTTTGCCGCTCTACGGACAGGCGATCGTCCCCGAATTGCAGGCGAAGTTCGATCCCAAGGGACGAGGCGGCCAAGTACGGCGTCTCTTGCTGATGCACCGTCTCGACCCAGAGGGTGCCCGCCCCTTCGTCCAGCGTTCTCTCGACGAAGGCTCCGCGGAAGTGCGCGTCGCGGCCATCGGCTGCCTGGGCGATTCGCCGGACGATCTGCCGTTCCTTCTGGAACAGGTGAAGGCGAAGGCCAAGGACGTACGCACCGCGGCCCTGAAGGCGCTGGGCAAATGCGGCGCGGATGAGGCCGCCAAGGTGCTCTGCGAAGCCATCACCAGTACCGATCTCCCCCTGGCCATAGAACCTCTTCGCCTGAGCCGCAAACCGGTGGTGACGGGCTCTGTGCTGGAGGCGGCCGAGAAACAATTCGACGTTTTGATCGCCGGCAAGGAGAAGGACGTCAAAAAAATCGGTAAACAAAACGAGCGCATGTGCCAGCTCCTCGAATGTTTGCGGGAACGCCAGGACAAGGAGACCGAGAAGCTCTTGCTGCGCATGTTTGGACACGTGGACCAACTCGCCGCGCTCAAAGGGGAAACGAGCGGGCTGGACGTGGTGGAACGGCTCGTGGATGTCATGGCGGCCAGCTCGACCAAGGTGCAATCCGCGCTGGTTGATGCCCACGCGACGCTGCCGGCCGACAGTCTGGACCAGGCGTTTGTCGCTGCTTGCCGTTCCCGTAAGCCGGCGGAGGTTTTTGCGCTCTTCAGTCCCTATCTCACGGCCAATGTCAACGTGAAAAAGAAGAGTCGGGATTCTGCCTACGCGAAGCGAGAAGCGATTATCGATCTGTTGCTGCAAGGGCGGGGTCATTGGTATGACGATCCAGAGGAATCCTCGATCGCGAAGGACCTCGACCCGCGGTGGCTTGACCTGGCGGTGCGGCTCGGTCATGCCGAACTGGTCCAGGCGCTTGCCGTACCAGGGCACGCCGACGCCAACGCGCTGCTCACCCAACTCTTCCGCGAGCGCCTCCGCAACTTGCCGGGAAAGGACTATGAGATGGGGCAAATCCTCGACACCATGGTTCGCGTCGGTCATCCGGAGGCGACCGATGCCATGATCGAGGTGATCGAGACGTACTCCAGGAAGAAAACCGCCTATGCCTACTACCATTTCTACTGGATCGGCCCCCTCATACCGCGGCTCCCCAAAGCCGAGGCCCTTCCGAGGCTGGAAGCTCTTTTGCCCACGTTGCCGGAGAAGATGATTGACGAATTACTCGGTTACGTGACCGAACTGAAGTAGGGCACGCTGCCAGCGTGCCATGACTTCCGGCACGCTAGCAGCGTGCCCTACGGAGAACTCCAATGGACCGCGAGATCATTAGCCGGCGCTCTCTTCCGCACTCGTACGTGCCGGGGGCAGCGCATTTCGTAACCTATCGTCTTGCGGACACCCTGCCTGCTTCCATCCGCCAGGAACTGAATCATTGGTGTGAGGAACTGCTGAACCGACCATTAGCAACGGGATTGTCCCGCGTCGATTATCGGTTGCGGGTCCACAAGCAACTCTTCGCGCGTTATGACGAGTACCTGGACCGGCATCACGAACGGAGTTGGTTACAGGATCCGAAAGTAGCAGCAATAGTCCGGTCAAACTTGTATCACCATGATGGCAGCAAGTACCACCTGATGGCCTACTGCACTATGCCGAATCATGTACATATATTGTTCTTGCCGATGTCCGATGTTGCGCAAGACAAGCAGGCTGCGCACCCCACGGATGAATGCCCGAATGTTGGCGAACGTGATGATAAACTCAGTCCTCTCTCCAAAATCATGCATAGCCTGAAAAGTTATACGGCTAACGAGGCCAACAAGGTTCTGGGGCGAACCGGCAGTTTCTGGCAGAGAGAGTCCTATGACCATTGGGTACGAAACGACGATGAACTCGAACGGATTGTGAATTATATTGGCGGCAATCCAGTAAAAGCCGGGTTGAAAGACCGCCCTGAAGATTGGTGCTGGAGTTCGTGTCACGACCGTTTTTTGCATGACGGTGATACATCGGGCTGGCTTGTAGGGTACGCTGCCAGCGTGACAGACACGCACGCTGCGTGCCGAGCTTGATGGCACGCTGGCAGCGTGCCCTACAAGCCCGACACGCTGGCAGCGAGCCCTACGATAAACGCCGACAAGCTCCCCCTGATGAGGAAGGATATTTCATGGCCAAGACCACTGCGAACGCCGAGAAAGCCACGCGCAACGGCGCGATTCTGCGGGCGCCGGCGGAGGAGCTGTACGCGGAGGAAATCGCGGCGCTGATCCAGGAGGACAAACACGAGAAACCGCCCGGCTGGAAGATGTCGGCGCGGGCCGTGCATACCTACATCTGCGGCGGCAAGGCGGGCAAGCGCGACATCACGCCCAAGTACATGGGGCACGAGCGGCTGGTCGAGATCGCCATCGCCACCCTCGTCACGGACCGGGCGCTGCTTGCTGATCGGCGAACCGGGCACGGCCAAGAGTTGGCTGTCCGAGCACCTCGCCGCGGCCATCAACGGCGATTCGACCAAGGTCGTGCAGGGCACCGCCGGCACGACGGAAGAACAGATCCGCTATACGTGGAACTACGCGATGCTCATCGCCCAGGGGCCGAGCCAGGCCGCGCTCATCAAGAGTCCCATCTTATCGCGCGATGGAAACCGGCACCCTGGCCCGCTTCGAGGAGATCACGCGCTGCGCCTCCGAGGTGCAGGACGCGATGATCTCCCTGCTGTCGGAGAAGCGCATGTCGGTGCCGGAGCTGACCACCGAGCTGCGCCGCCCAGAAGGGTTTCTCGGTGATCGCCACGGCCAACACGCGCGACCGCGGCGTCAACGACATGTCCGCCGCCCTCAAGCGGCGCTTCAATATCGTCGTCCTGCCCACGCCCAAAACGCTGGAAATGGAAGTCGACATCGTGCGCAAGCGCGTTACCGAGCTGGCCGCCAGCCTGTCGCTGCGCGCGAAGGTGCCCGCCGGCGAAGCGATCGAGAAGGTCGTCACCATCTTTCGCGAGCTTCGCCTCGGCCAAACGCTGGACGGCAAAAACAAGCTCAAGACGCCGTCCGGCGTGCTCTCCACCGCGGAAGCCATCTCGGTGCTGGCCAACAGCATGGCGCTGGCCGGCAACTTCGGCTCCGGCGAGGTGACGGCCGACGACCTGGCCGCCGGCCTGCAAGGCTCGGTCGTCAAGGACGAGGAGAAAGACCGCACCACCTGGCACGAGTATCTGACCAATGTGCTGAAGAAACGCGGCGCGGACTGGCGGCCGCTTGTTCAAGGCCTGCTCGGAGCATAACGAGTAGAAGCAGTTTCAAAACTAGCCCGGAGGCAAGCGACGGGTTCTTCTAACCCGTCGCTCGCGCTCCGGGCTGGTGATGTGGATAACTCATGACCTGGCAAATCAACGTCTTCGGGTCCGCCATCTGTCGCCGATGGGCGCCTGGCAGCTGCGCGAATTCCTCGACCGCATCCGGCCCGAGTCTCGTCCTGATCGAAGGGCTGGACGACGCCACCGATTTGCTGCCCGACGTCACGCGCAAACAAACGCAGCCGCCCGATCGCCATTCTGGCCTATACCGATGCGCTGCCCGTCCGCACGCTGGTCTATCCGTTCGCGCGTTACAGCCCGGAGTACCAGGCGATTTGCTGGGCACACGAACACGACGTTCCGGTCGAGTTCTTCGATCTGCCCTCCGACGTCTTTCTCGGCTTGCAAGACGCCGAGATCCAACGGCTGGAAAAGAAGCGGCGCGAGGCCAGGGAATCGCCACCGTCCAAGGAAGAGCCTTTGGTCCCTGTCGGCGTTCCCGAGCCGCGGCCGTCGCTGTACCAGCAGATCGCCGATCTGGCCGGCGAACGCGATTACGACACCTACTGGGAACGCCACTTTGAACACAACTCGGATCCGGGCAGTTACCACGGGGCGGCGATGGAGCTGGGCCGGGCCATTCGGGAACTGGAAGAAGACGAACCGCGCTGGCGGGCGGAGAACCTGGTGCGCGAAGCCTACATGCGCCGCCGGGTCGAGGAAGCGCTGGCGTCGGGGCACCGGCCGGACAAGATCGTCGCCGTCGTCGGCGCGTTTCACGGCCCGGTGCTGACCGGCGAGTTCCCGGCCATGACCGACGAGGAACTCGCGTCGCTGCCGCGCCGGACGAGCAAGCTGACCCTGATGCCGTATTCGTACTTTCGGCTGTCGTCGCAGTCCGGCTACGGGGCCGGCAATCAGGCCCCGGCGTACTTCGAGTTGCTCTGGCAAGCGCTCAACGAGCAAGGCATCGCCGACCTGTCGCGCCGCTATCTATCGCTGGTCGCCCGCCACCTGCGCGAGGCCGGCACCCACCGCTCGACCGCCGAGGTGATCGACGGCGTGCGGCTGGCGGAAACCCTGTCGGCGCTGAAGGACGGCCTGGCCCCCACCCTGGCCGACCTGCGCGACGCCGCCGTGACGCTTCTGGGGCAGGGCGAGCTGACAACCGTGCAAGGAATCGCTGGCCCATGTCGATGTGGGCACGGCGATCGGCCAGTTGCCCAAGGGCGTGAGCCAGACGTCGATCCAGGCGGACTTCGATCGGGAGCTGGAGCGCCTCAAGCTGGAAAAGTATCGCACCGCCGTACAGCAGGAGCTGGACCTGGACCTGCGGGAAAACCGCCGTGTCAAGAGTGAAGAGGCGGCCTTTCTGGACCTGCATCGCTCCTCGTTCTTCCATCGGCTGCGCGTGCTTGGGCGTTTCGTTCGCCAAGCCGGCCCCGACCCGGCAACAGTCGGCGACCTGGGCCGAGAAGTGGCTAGTGCAATGGACGCCGGAAAGCGAAATCGAGCTGGTCGAAGCCGTGCTGCTTGGGGGAGACGGTGGAGCTGGCCACCGCGTACAAGTTCAAATCGCAACTGGAAGCCTGCACCTCCATCGCCGACGCCGCGGCGCTGGTCCGCGACGCCTGCCAGTGCGGCCTGATGAAGTCGATGGAGCTGGCGCGGCGACGCCTGCAAGAGCTGGCCGCGACGAGCAGCGAGTTTACCGCGCTGGCGGCCGCGGCCTGGCAATTGAGCCTGGTCGTCCGCTACGGCGACGTGCGCCGCTTCGATCCCCAGCCCGCTGTTGCCGCTGCTGGAGGAGCTGTTCGTCGAGGCCGCGCTCGCGCTCTTCGCGGCGGCCAGTTGCGACGATCGAGGCGGTGAAGCCCATGATGCAGGCCATGGATGAGCTGAACAAGGTCGGCCTGGAATTCCACGACCGCGTGGAAGAACCGCTGTGGATCGAACAGCTCCGCAAACTGGCCGATGCCGACGACCGCAATCCGTCGCTGTCGGGATACGCCTGCGCCGTCTTGCTGGAACGCGGACTGATGGAAAACGAGGCCCTCGCCCGGGAAGTCTCGCGGCGGCTTTCGCCCGGCGTTCCGGCCGACCTGGGGGCCGGCTGGTTTGAAGGGCTGGCCCAGCGGAATCGTTATGCGCTCCTGGCACGGCAGCCGTTGTGGGAACAGCTCGCGGGGTACATCGAATCGCTGGACGAGGAGCAGTTCCGCCGGGCCCTGGTGTTTCTCCGGCGCGCCTTTGGGCCGTTCAGCGCCCGCGAAAAACGGCACATTGCCGAGAACCTCGGCCAAGTACTGGGGCCTGAACGCGGATGCCGCCAGCGAGATGATCGAGAAACCCCTGACCGAGGCCGAGGAAGAAAAGCTAAAGGACTTGAACGAGTTCGATTTTGATGTGTAGGACACGCTGCCAGCGTGTCCCAACCCAATAAACGCACGCTGGCAGCGTGCGCTACGAGCCATGTTCAATCCGGAACAACTTACCCGTTGGCGTTTGATTCTGGGCAAGGACTCGCAGGAGAGCCTGGCCGGGCTGTCGCCGGCTGGCTGCGGGTTGTCGGCCGAGCAGATGGAAATGGATGAAGCGCTCGAAGCCATTTACGCCAGCGATTCCGAGCAAGAAATCAGCCGCGGCGAGTGGGAATCGTCCACCGAAGGCCGGTCGCATGGTGCGATGAAGGGACGCTCGATGCCGCGGGTCGCACGCTGGCTCGATCAAATCCGCAACTTCTTCCCCAAAGATGTCGTGGTCCTGCTGCAACAGGACGCCATCGAACGGCGCGGCATGAAGGAGCTGCTGTTCGAGCCGGAGATGCTGGCCAAGGTCGAGCCGTCCCTCGATCTGGCCAGCGCGGTGCTGGAATTGAAGAACCTGGTTCCGGAGAAGGCGAAGGACGCGGCCCGCGACCTGGTGCGCCGGGTGGTCGAGGAGTTGCGGAAACGCCTGGAGTCGCGATTCGCCCAGGCCATCCGCGGCTCGCTCGACCGCAGCCAGCATACCTCGTTCCGCAGCCTGCCGAACCTCGATTGGCCGCGCACCATCCGCCGCAACCTGAAGAACTACAACGAGACCGTCAAGACGATCATCCCCGAGGACATTTCGTTCTTCCGCCGGCGGCACCGGCAGAACGAATGGAACGTGATCATCGCGATGGACCAATCCGGCTCGATGGCGACCTCGCTGATTTACGGCGGCATCATGGGGGCGATCCTGGCGAGCATGCCGGCCGTGGAAACGCACGTCGTCGCCTTCAACCACGAGGAAGTGGTCGATCTGACCGAACATTGCAGCGACCCGGTTGATTTGCTGTTCGGCGTCCAACTCGGCGGCGCGGAAGATTACTGGAAAGCGACCTGCTACTGCGAGCGCTTCATGCACACCCCCGCCAAGACGCTGTACATCCTGATCGCCGACCTGTACGACACCAGCCCCAACGAGAAGCGCTTCGTCAAGAAAATGGAATTTCTGCTGGAGAGCGGCTTGCGGGCCGTCACGCTCCTGGCCATCTCCGACCAGGGCCAACCGTCGTTCAACGCCGACCTGGCCGGAAAGCTCTCGAAGCTGGGGATGCCGTGTTTCGGCTGCACCCCCGACCGCCTTCCCGACCTGCTGGCCGCCGTGCTCAAAGGTCAGGATTTACAGCAATTCGCCGACAACGTTCGGTTGAGTTAGATCATTGACGGAGGCGCTTCCATGCGGGCCACGCTCGTCATCGCAATCCTCCTGTCCGGCGGCTCGGCCGGCGCCGCGGACTACCCCCAGCCCGTCGAAGCCGATGCGATCCTCAAGGACTTCCGGTTCGCCACCGGCGAGACCCTCGACCTAAAGGTCCATTACCGTACCGTCGGCCGGCCGCGTCGGGACATGGGAGGAAAGGTCCTCAACGCGGTCCTGATCATGCACGGCACGACCGGGTCGGGGGCCCAGTTCATAGGGGACCGGTTCGCCGGTGAGTTGTTCAGTGCGGGTCAACCGCTGGACGCCCGGAAGTACTACCTCATCCTTCCGGACGGCATCGGGCACGGGAAGTCCTCCAGGCCCAGCGACGGCTTGCACGCCCGGTTCCCGCGCTACGGCTACGAGGACATGATCCGAGCCCAGCACCGCCTGCTGACCGAAGGACTCAAAGTGGACCACCTACGGCTGGTGATGGGCACCTCGATGGGTGGGATGCACAGCTGGCTCTGGGGCCAGAAGTACACCGAATTCATGGACGCGCTCTTGCCACTGGCCTGCCTGCCAACGCAAATCTCCGGCCGCAACCGGCTGTGGCGGAACATGGCGGCCGGGGCGATTCGAACTGACCCGCAGTGGAAAGAAGGCGAGTACACGACCCAGCCGCACGGGTTGCGGGTGGCGGCCCAGATGTTGCAATTGATGAGCAGCAGTGCCGTGGTTCGCCAGAGGCAAGCCCCGACCACGAAGGAGGCCGACGCCGTCTTCGCGAAGGAACTGGCCGGACTGCTGGCACGCCTGGACGCGAATGACACGCTGTACGCTCTCGAGAGTTCACGGGACTACGACCCCGGTCCCGGCCTGGAGAAGATCCGGGCGCCGCTCCTGGCCATCAATTTCGCCGACGACCTGATCAACCCGCCGGAGCTGGGCATCCTGGAGCGGGAGATCAAGCGCGTGAAGAAGGGCCGAGCTATCGTCATCCCGGCGAGCGCGGCGACGGTCGGTCACGGAACCCACACCAAGGCCGCGGTCTGGAAGGAGCACCTCGAGAACTTGATGAAAGAGACTGAGGGCTGAGGGGAACGCCTTGCTGCTCGAATTTGCCAAGGTGTACCAGCGCCATCCTCCCACGCCCCCGCACCGGAGAACCTGGCCGCTAGCGACCGGCACGACGGCTTGCGGCCTGGGCTTCGCGAGTCAGCACGTCGCCGGGAGGCCCTTTCGCCAGCCGGGCGAGTAAGGTTCGCGCGTCGGCCGTGTTCATCGCCTCCAGGATCGCCACCGCGCGGACACAGCGCAACTGATAGGGGTTGGGTCCGTCATACTTCTCGAGAAACTCAAGAAGCCGTTTGCGTATCTCCAAAGTCGTCGGTTGCTTGAGCCGAACCTTGACGACGGCCACGGCGTTCGGTCCAAAGCGTTCCAACTCGGCGACGGCCTTCTGGCGGTCGGCGAAGAGGTCCGCGTCGAGCTGTCCCACCAAGCGATCCAGGTCGGCATCGGTCGGGACGGGGGCGGGCCGGAGCTTCGCCTTCAACAGAGCGACGGACTCCACGGGCGCCGCGGCCAAAGCAGCCATCGCGTTGTAGGCCGGCCTGGGATCGAACGCGGCGAGCCGATCCCAGGCCTGGGTTAGCTGCTTCCCTTCGGCGTCATCGCCCAGGGCCGGCAGAGTCGCATCCCAGATCAACCCGGTCTGGTCCTCGCTGACCGACACAAGCCGGCGGCCATCCGGGGTAAAAGCCAGGGCTGTCATTTTCCGTACATGGCCGGCGAGTCCCTTGATAATCCGTCCCGAGGCGGTTTCGTATAGCCATACGTTATTGCCTGGCGAAAAAGGCCCCTCGGCCACCGCCAGCAGCCGGCCATTGGGAGACGCGGCAAGGCAACGGACCTCACGGCCAAACCGCTCGTGCCGATCGAGCATCGCTCCCCGTTCCGGCTCCTCGAAGCGGCGGAGAAGCTTGCCTTCCGAGGCATCCCAGGCCGTCAGGGAATCCACCCGCCGTCGCTCACGAAAATCGAGACTGTGTCCACCCAAATACAGCACCCGTCCCTCAGGGGAGAACACGCCGGGTGGGTATTCCGTTTCGGGATCTGTCAGACGGTGCAGAAGTTTGCCGGTGCGTCCGTCCCAAACATCGTTGGAGTTCTGGTATCCTCCACGGGGCGGGCCTTTCTGCCAGCGCGTGGAATTGGTGAACAGCAGCCGCCCGTCGGCGGACAGTGCGACCGAATTGACCTCCACACTTTCCGGGTCTTCCTTGACACGGGCTGGTTTCCGTGAGCCGGGCGGGACGGTAAAAGTCGCACGGCGGTTTGCCGCCGGCCAGTCCCACAAAGTGACCTTATCACCGGCGAAGGTCGCCAGGGTCCGCCCGTCCGCGGAGAAGCCGCCGATGCGCTCCCGCACCTTCCGCAGCGCCGCCGGCAGCGACAGCGGTTTGCCGGTGTCCGGGTCGGCCAGGGCCAGCTCCCCCGCGTCGTGGAATAGCAATCCTCGCCCGTCCGGCGTAAAAGTTAGCTGAAGCTCAGACCTGTATCGAGAGCGGGTTTTATCGTCCAAGGGAGCTGTGATCACGCCCTTCGCCCGGCCGGTCGCCAAATCCCAGGTGCGGAGGAAACCATCCTGGCCGACAGTCACCACCAGTCGATTAGTAGGGGACACAACCACACCGCCGACGACATCGTGGTGCGTGGCGAGCGTGACGGCTGGCTCGCCGGTCTGGGTGTCCCAAATGTCCACGCGCCCGTCGCGCCGGGCGGTGGCGAAACGCTTGCCGTCGGAACGAACCGCGACGGCCGACGCCTCGCGTCCGAACGGAGTCGCAGGCTCCGATGAATGCGCCATTTCTTTGCCGGTCGCCAGGTCCCAGATGTGGAAGAAAACCTTATCCGTCGAGGTGATGAGCCGTTTGCCGTCCGGAGTGAACGCGTGTCCGATGCTGTAACCGCACTGCGGAAACGGCAAGTCCCTGCGCTCCTTGCCGGCTTCGAGATCCCAGATTCGGATCTTGCCGTCGTGCGTGTTCGTCCTGTCTTCTGCCTGCAACGGAATGGCGGCCAGGCGGGCGTCGGCGGACAGGCTGAGCATGTAGCGCCACACGCAGTACCCCGGCGGCGGAATACGGGCCGTGCGGACCACCCGGCCGCTGTCCGGGTCCACGATCGTAATGGCCCAATCGCCTTTTTTCTGTTGTGGCCCCAACAGGATCATCAATTGCCCCGCGGCGGAGTAGCGCACCTCCCGGCACGAACCCTCGAACGGGCCGAGCGTCCGTTCCCGTTTCAACTCGCTCACCCGCCGGCCAGGCGTGACAGCCAGCACATCCAGGTTGATTTTTTCCTTGTCGGAGTTGCGAACGAGTGCCAATCGGGTCCCATCCGGCGAGAGGGCGAGCGATTCCAGTCCATCCGGACCCGGCACGGTGACGACGTTGCGTGGGGCCGCCGGGGGAGGATCGGGTAGCTTCTCGTCGCCGTCGGTGAAGGTCGAGACGAAGTACGATCGGTCAGGCAGGCGGACGACGGCCACTCCGACGCCATCCTTCCGCCAGGCCATCCCATTAATCAAAGGATAATAATCTGTCCTCTCGACTAGCCGTTTGCCGCTGACGGCATCCCAGACAGTCAGTGCGAAGTGTCCATTCGACGCGATCCTGGTTCCATCCGGCGAGAACCGAAGCCAGGTAGGATCCATCGCTCCGCACAGCCTCCGCGTGCCCAACCGGGCCAGGGCGCCGGCCGGCAGAGGATCGCCATAGCGGTCGGTTCGTTCCATCCGAATCGCTTCGGATTTCGGTGCCTCCCCATTTTTCTCCGCTGGTTTCCGCCCTTCCTCGCGGCTCATCTCGCTCGGTTTCGCCGGCAGCACTTCTAGGGCGGCCCAACTAGCCCCCGCAGCGAGGACGCACAGGCTCACAAGAATCGCCCCGACCGTTTTCAGTCTGGCCACGGCCATCGTGCGCAAGATCCCTTTCGCGAGAAGGGCAGCCGTCGTGGATTCGACTCGGGTGAGACCCCTTTCGCCTGCGGAGAAGAGGATTGCCAACCGTGCGGTCGTTCGGATCAGGACAGGAGGCGCCGCTTCCAGCGATTTCTCCGCGAGCAGTAAACCGACAGCCCCGACCGCGACCGTAACGCCTCGGTCGGCCAGCCGGTCACGCAAATGACGACGGGCGCGAGCGAGGCGGCTGGCCACGGTGCCCTCGCGCCAGCCGAGTTGCCGAGCCGCCTCCGCCTTGCTGCGGCCCTCCAGACAGCACAAAATCAGTGGCGCCCGCAAACGCTCCGGCAATTGCGCCATCTCTTCCTCCAGGATCGCTCGTACCTCCCGCTCCGAGGCGTCCGCGACCACGTCCTCGCGGGCGGCCAGGCTTCGCAGGTCCGCCTCGCGCCGCCGTCGAGCGTTCGCTTGCGCCCGTACGGCAATGCGGTGGGACACGCCATAGAGAAAACTGCCCACGGACGCCTGTTTACGAAGGGAGGAGGCCCTTCGGACGAGCACGAGGAAGGTGGCCTGGAAGGCGTCGGCGGCGTCGTGTTCGCAGGCCAACATCCGCCGGCACACGCCCCAAACCAGTGGGCCATACCTCTCCAGCAGCCTCTCGAACGCCGTTTCGTCCCTGCAACCGGCGAAGCGACGGAGCAGATGGGCGTCGGTCTCTGCCTCCGCGTCGGATGTGCCCAGACGTGCGTGCAGGTAATCCAAGACGGAGGAGAAGGAATTATGAGCCATCGGCTGCCTCCCCAGGTTCGGGCCTGTTTCCTTTGTAGTGCGGCAAATGGCCATTTCGGTCCCGAAAAAGCTGGGAGCGACCAAGGAGACAGTCGAAACGGGCCGGGTTGTTTTGTTCGAACGGTTCCTTCCTTCCCGGGTCCACTTCGGCCGGTCGCGCTCACCGGGCCGCGGGTGCCAGCTCCCACACCAGGATTGTGCCGTCCGCCAGACCGGTCGCCAAGGCGTCGCCGCGCGGTGTGAACGCCAGGGAAGTCACAAACGAAATGGCGGCTTTGTCTCCCAACGTCTCGGGTGACGGCCGTCGGAGGATCTCCTTGCCCGTGGCCGTTTCCCAAACGTGGATATTGCGCCGATCCGCCGTGGCCAGCAAGCGGCCGTCGCGCGAGAACGCCAGTCCAGAGCCGAATGGTCCCGTCCGGATGCGGAGGAGTTGCTTGCCCGTCGCTACTTCCATCAGGCAAACCGCTTCCACGTCGCCGGGGACACTCCCCGGAGGGCCGGCCGTATTCGGAGGCCGTGTTTTCGGCTCCAATGCCGCGGCCAGGATTTGACCGTCCGGCGAAAAAACCGCCGGCGGCGCCAGTTCGCCGTCGAGAGCAACAAGGTCTCGACCTGTGATCACGTCCTGAATCACCATCGTCTGCCCCTTTTGCACCGTCACGGTGCGGGCGTCCGGTGAAAAGACCGAGAAATAATCGCACGCGGACTGCCGGCTCACGAGGAGCTTGCCCGTCTGCGCCTCCCAGGCGTCTACCTGGAAGTTCGAGGTCGTAGTTCCCCATTCGCTCAGCGCGGTCAGGAATCGGCCGTCCGGCGACAGGCGGAACGCTATCCCCCGGGGCTTATCCGACTCCTGGGGCGGCGGCTCGATCGAGAACTTTCGCACCTCCTTGCGAGTCGCCGCGTCCCACAGGCGAACGATGCCGTCTCCGCCACCCGTCACGAGATATTTGCCGTCCGTCGAAAACACTCCCTCGTGGATATACATTTCGGAGCCGGCGAGCAGATGCAGGTGTTTGCCCGTCGCGGCGTCCCAGAGCCGGGGGCCGGCCTGACTCCCGTCGAGGGAGAGCAGGGTCTTGCCATCCGGAGAGAACGCGAAATCCGTTACGTCGGCCTGATGGCTCGGACGACTATGAAGGGCCTTGCCCGTGGCCACGTCCCACAGGTTGATGGAACCGTAGGCCGAGGAGACGAGCGTTTTGCCATCGGCCGTGAAGGCGAGCCAGCCGAACTCCCCATCCACCCTGCGGAGTTCTTTCCGCGACGCGACATCCCACAGGACCAATCCCTTTGACCCGCCCGCCGCGAGGATCTTGCCGTCCGGTGAGAAGGTCAGAGTGGATTCGCCGAGACCCGGCCCTTTGAGGGTGACTTGTTCCTCCCCCTTCATGACATCCCATAAACCGATGGAACCGAGATAGTCGCTTACGGCGATCGTCCTACCGTCCGGGGAGAAAGTGACGGCGGCGGGGTTCGCTCGTTTGTCGAGGAGCTTATTGCTGGAGACAGCATCCCAAACCTGGAACCCATAAAACCCGGTCACGGCCAGGAGTTTGCCGTCGCGGGAGAACTCCAGCTGACTGAAAGATTGTTGCTTGTAGAAGTGATGAAAGCGCTCCTTGCCGGTGTCCACGTCCCAGACGCGCAATGTGTAATTGTTGGCATCGCGGTCCACGACGGCGAGGCCATGTCCGTCGTGCGAGAGTGCCAGCAGAGTGACATGGGCGGATTTGCCGTCAGGAAGCACGATCTTCCGCAGCGGTTTGCCGGTGGCCGCCTGCCAAACTTGTAAACAACGATCTCCACTGCGGACGACGGTTTTCCCGTCCCCCGACAGGTCGAACAACGTGGTGGACGAATCCCCGACAGGAGGAGGGTTTTGCAGTAGTATGCGTTTGATTTCCTTCCCCGTGGCCGCCTCCCAGATTCGGACCGTCTGGTCGGCCCCCGCGGAAATCACCGACTTGCCGTCCGCGGCAACGGCGAAGCTCGAACGGGCATGGCGCAACCGTATCGTGCCCATGCGCACACGTGCCCCCGGCGGCAGCGGGTCGCCGTACACGTCCTTGCGGCCGAGGTTCTCCGTCTCAGGCTTCGGGAGTGTCGCGTGGGCCGCTGGCTCCGGATCGGCCGGTGGATCCACCTCAGCTGGCTTGCCGGTAAGAACTCGATGCGCGAATACGCCCGCCCCGCCCGCCGCCACGCAGACGACCAGCACTAACACCATCATCTTGACTTTCGCCAACGCCAGGCTCCGCAGGCCCCATTCCGCCAGCGCCGCAACCCGCCCGGAGGCAACATCGGCGCCCGAAACCGTTCTCACGACAGTCGCGGCCATCGCGGCCACCTCATCCACCCCCCGCGACGCTTCCAGTGTCAGCAGGGCGGCCGTCAGTGTCAGTCCGCGCCGCCGCAACTGGGCGTGCAGTCGTGCCCGTCCGCGTTCGAGCCGGCCCTGCAACGAGCCGGGCGTCCAGCCCAACTGCCGGGCCGCCTCCTCCTGGCTACGGCATTGCAGACCACACAGGAGGATGGGTAAGCGGTACACCTCCGGCAGCCGCTGCAATTCCTCGTCGAGGATCGTCAGCAGCTCACGGGCGCTCAGCTCGGCCAGGGGATCGGCGCGTGGATCGGCCGGCTCGACGGCGAGGGGTTGGAGCGAATGACGACGACGGGCGTCCGCCGTCCGAGCTTTCCGGGCGATGCGGTAAGCGACCCCATGCAGCCACGATGCCAGGGAGTGAGGCTTGCGTATCGCACCGGCCTTGCGGGCCAGGACGAGGAAGGTGGCCTGGAAGGCGTCCTCGGCGGCATGGGCATCACCCAGGACGCGCCGGCACACCGCCTGCACCATCGGGCCATGGCGGGCCACGATCGCGCCGAAGGCGGCGTCCTCGCCGCCACGGACGAAGCGTTCGAGGAGAACGGCATCCGCGGACGGTTCGGCAGGAGAGGATTCCGACAGCCTGCGTAGGTGCTGCAAGAGCTTGGCGAGATTTGCGGTCACGACGACGGCTCCGGGCAAAAGGTGCGGATAATCCTCCTGCTCTATAGTGCCATCGAGCCGGCCCCAGGCCACACGGATTTTTGGTCCGAGGCGTGCAAGGTCCCTCTCGCTCAGCTTGCGGGATTCGTCCCTTTGCAGTCCGGCTGGAGGTGCGGCAAGAGGTCGTCGCGGTAGGCGAACACCGCGGGCAAGCCGCCCGTGTGCAGAAACACCACCGTGTCGTCCCGGCCGAGGCGGCCTTGCCGGGTGTCGTGGATCAGGCCGGCCATCGCCTTGGCGGTGTACACCGGGTCCAGGAGGATGCCCTCGGTGGTGGCCAAGAGCCGCAACGCCTCCCAGCCCCCCGGCGTCACCGCCCCGTAGCCCGGCCCGATGAAGTCTTCACGCAGGTCCACGTCGTCGCGACTGAGGCGGTGCGGCAGCCCTAGCAGGGCGGCCGACCGGCCGGCCACATCGGCCATCTTCTGCCGGGTGTCCCACGGCCAGCGGATGGGCGCGATCAGCCGAACCGGCCACGGCAGGCCCAGGACCGCCCTCCCCAGCGCCAGTCCGGCCCCAGTAGGCCCGGCCGCCGCGGCGTAGAAGGCCGTCGGACTCAGGCCGCGCTGCCGCACCTGCTCCAACACCTCGGCCATGCACAGCAGGTAACTTGCGGCCGCCAAAGGTCCGCCGCGCTCCTCGTCCCACACGTAGGGCCGCCGACCCGCCGCACGCAACCGCTCGGCCCGCTCCCGGAGTAGTTCCAACATCAGCTCGCCCATTGGCGCGTCCACCAATTCGACGTGTGCCCCGACCAGGTGATCGAGCAGCAGGTTGCCCTGCAGGTCGTCGCTGTGCGTGGTCCGGCTCAGAAAAAGGCGACACTCCAGCCCAAGTTTCGCGCAGGCGGCGGCGGTCTGGCGGCAGTTGTTCGACTGGATGCCCGCGCCCCAGACGACCACGTCGCATCCGCGGCGGAGCGCGTCGGCGAGGAGGAATTCGTTGTGGCGGGTCTTGTTGCCTCCGAACAGCACGCCGGTGCAGTCGTCGCGCTTGATCAGGACGCGGCCCACACCGATCCGCTCGGCGAAGCGCGGCGCCTCATCGAGCGGCGTGGGCAGGTGGGCCAGGTGCAGGCGTGGCAGTTCGGCCAGGGCGCGGCGGACTTCTTCGGGGGACAGGATGGGAAAGCTCATGAGGCCCCTCCGTTTGAAGGCGGTGCTTCGCTGGTGAGAGTCTATTGAAGTCACCGCGGCGCGATGCGCGATCAGAGCAGCGTCCGCGGTATGGCCGTCCTTTCGGCGAAGATATCGTCCCTTGACGGCTTCGATGTTCCCCCTAAACTCTCACCGGTTCCCTCAAGTCTCTCATCGTGAGGAGGTGCTGCGATGGTACCCGTTCATGGGGCGAGCTTATTCAGGCCCATGAAACTGATCACCTACCTGTTTCCGAGTCGAAATCAGGGAACAAGCGACCCGAAATCCAGCAACCGGGTCCGATACAATGATGCGCTTCTCTTCGTCATCGAGAGGAGTTATTTCAAGCATCATATCTGCCCAGCCCGTCGGCGACGTGATATGGGAACAACCTTCGCATACCAAGTGAAGCTGGCCACCTCGCTCGGTCTTCGTGATCTGTAAATGCAGTTGCGAATGCGAGGCGGCATAATACCACAATCGGGCATTGCCACCTTGCCAGGGAGCAACAGCCTTTCTCACAGCCTCAATCATATCTCTCGTCCACATTGGGCTACCTCGCAAGACCATTGCGCACTCGGATGCTCTCGCCACATGAACGGGACTTGATGTTGGCGGTCGGCCTGCAACCCGTTGTCACGCATTCGTCACCACTCACCGCATGGCGTGTTTCGCCACACGAGGCAGTCACGCCAACGCTTATTCGGCCTGGAATTCACGCCGCTGCCATGCGGGGGCCGACCTTCGGCAACAGTGAGGGAGCAGCCTTGCCCTCCATGTGGGCTCGGCAACACGCCGCCAGATACCCCAAGAGGCCACGGCCTTGCTGCCGGCAAGTCTCCCGGACACTCAGGATTCGCTCGACGAACCGGCTGCCCCGGCTGCTATCCGTACCGCCGCTCCCCTTCCGCCACAGCACGGCGTGTCGTAAAGCACGTTCGGCGGCATTGTTCGTCGGCTCGACGCCCCGATGCCACACGAAGGTCCATAACTTTGGCTCGTGGGCGAGCAATTCACGGCACGTCGCCGCCGTCTTGGGACAGCCGCAAGCCGCTCCCTGGACCAATGCCTCACGGACCTCCGCCCGCAGCCCACTGATATAGACCTGAAAGCTGGAACGGCGCAGCGTGCCGTCTCGGACTCGATGCCACCAGGCGAACATCCGGTCGGACAGGTCCAGCAATTGCTTCCCGATACCTGCCCCGCTGTTCTGCCGATCAATCATCGCCTGAAAGTCCCGACGCAGGTGCGACCAGCAGAACTGGCGGCGGCGGAATCCGTTGTACGACTTCCAGCGATCTGACGTGACCACCTGCTGATAGGCTGAGCCGAGCAGTGCCCTGGCGACCTTCCCGCTGCGGGTAGCCGCAATGTGGAAGACCGTCACCAGGGGCGTGACGGCGACCCACAACCACGCCTTGTGCATTGCCTCTCGCCAGGACGTTTCATCGACGTTGGCGTGCTGTGTGCGGACATACTCTTGCAACTCGGCCATCGGCTGGGCCAAGGCGTCGGCAGTGGACCGCTCCAGCTTGGCGACCATCCCCGTCGAGATCGATAGGCCGAACAGGTCGTAGGCCAACTGCCGGATGGGACGCTTCCCCAGGCGGTAGCCCCCGGCCAGGACAGCCAGGTGGGCTTGCAACCTGGGGCCGAAAGCCCCGGCCGGCACGCCGGTGGGCAACGAGGCGCAGGTGCGGGTGCCGCAGGCCGGGCAGGTGAGCCGGTGCAGGCGATACTCCGTCACCTCGGCTTGGACGGGCGGTATCTCGGCGACCTGGTGCCTGCGGGGCTGCGGGTCTTCGCCGTGAAGGGCTTGCCCGCACTTGCGGCAGGCCGAGGGCATCAGGGGGATGGTCTGCTTGACCTGCTCGGGGGGCACCAGGGAGCGTTGCTGGCGTGCGTGGCCGGGCTGCCCTCCCTTCTTGCGGCCCGACGAGGGCTCGGGCGGTCGGCGTTTGACGTGGGGCGGGTCGCTGGACGGCGGGCGGGAGGAGTTGGTGGAGTTCTGGTTGAGGCGTTCGGCAAGTTGATCGACCTTCCGCTGAAGGGCTTGCAACCGCTGCTCATATTGCTGGATGAGGGCCAAGATGGCCGCCTGGGCGGCAGGCGGTATCTGGTCCCAGAGGTCAGCAGGAATTGGTGGAACAGGGGGCATATCAACATTTTACGGCCAGTAGAGGCACGGACAAGTTCGGGTCGTGAACGGCTACCTGCGATGAAACGCATGGCGGCAGTGGTTTGCGTGCTGGCCGTCGCCGGCATGGTCCGGGCGGAAGACAAACCCAACCCGACCGGCACGTGGAAGTACACGGCCGATGTCAACGGCCAATCCATCGAGGTGACGATCAAGCTCAAGCTGGAAGGCGACAAGTTGACCGGCAGCGTGTCCGCTCTGGACACGGAGAGCAAGATCGAGGACGGCAAATACAAGGACGGCGACGTTTCCTTCAAGGTGAGCCGCGAGGTGAACGGCAACAAGTTCACCCTCAAGTACAAAGGCAAGATCAAGGGCGACACCTTCAAGGGCCAGCGCGAGTTCGAGCGGGACGGGGAGACGAACACCCGCGACTTCGAGGCCAAGCGCTCCAAGGAGTGAGGGTTCGTCTCCGCGGGCAGTGGCCTCATTCGCGTCGCAAGACTTTGCGGAATAACGGCCCAAAGGGCGAATGAGGCCACTGCCGGGAATTGAGTCATGGACCATGGAAACGGCCCATGAGGAACAGTACGAGCCGATGGAGTGCCTCGACCAGATGCATCGCGAACATCAACCCAAAACAAAAGAGCCAAAAAAACAAAGTCAACCGATCGCCCCAATACGCACGGGGGCTGGCTACTTGTGCCTCTTTCGTGGAGGCGGGAGACAGGGGTTCCGGCTCAACTTTGAGAGTCACGGGGGAAGTTGGGGAGAGTTTCGTGTGTGCAGGCATGGATCGGATTCTCTGTTATTGGGTGCAACGGCAGTCACGACGCGCCGGTTCATAGCAAGTGGCCTGCCACGGCGCGAGGGAAAAGAAACCTCGGATTATCCAACTACCCACGGTGACATCGAACAGGCGGTCTTCTCGATAGACTTCGACCGAATTGCCGGTAAGAGACGCACCTCGAAACATCCCGATCTTGCCGTCACACTGCCCAATGGAGACCGAGACGGCCCAAGTCCTGTGCGATTCAGAGCCAGGGCTGTGCGGAAGCACTACAGGTCAGACAGACGAAGACTTGCAGCCTCGCTAAGATGCTTACGAACGTCCCGGCCGGTGCCAGGCCAAGTCAATCGTCCATCAGCGAACCAGCAAGCCGCACGAGTGGATTCACCGCGGGAGGATGCCGTGACTTTCCGAGCCGTGTTCATCGCCCTGGTCATCGGCACCGCCTTGCTGGTGGCCGCTTACACGATTAACTGGTATCGGCCGCGCATCGTGACCGAACAGCCCACCGCCGAACTGGTGCGCGCCTCCGGCAAATGCGCCGAATGCCACGCCAACCTGCAGTACTCGGTCGTCCACGAGTACGAGCTGAGCGTTCATGCACGCAAGAAGATCAACTGCCTGGAGTGCCATCAGCCTGCCAGCGGTCAGAAAAGCCACGACCATCACGGCTTCGTCATCACCGACCGCGTGACGGCCGCCAACTGCCGATCCTGCCACGAACCGGTCTACCAGCAATTCCTGCGCAGCCGTCACGCCGCGCCGTCCTGGGCCGCCGTCTACGGTGACAAAGACTTGTCGGCGGAGCAAGTCGCCTTCAGCGAGCAGTTCCATCCCGGCTCGACCCGAGCGGCCCGCCCACCCGCTGACCGCCCTCGAAGGGGCCTCGGCGACCAAGAGCGGCTGCGTCAGCTGCCACAGCGTCGGCCGGCCCAACGCCGACGGCACGATCGGCACCTGCACCGCCTGCCACACGCGCCACACCGCTTCCGTCGAAGTGGCCCGGCTGCCGACCACTTGCGGGCAGTGCCACATGGGGCCGGACCACTCGCAGATCGAGATCTACGAGGAGTCGCAAGCACGGCATCCTTTTCCACGCCCAGGAAAAAATGCTCAACCTGGCCGCCGAGCCGAAAAAACTGACGACGCGCGACATGTTCGTCCCCACCTGCGCCACCTGCCACATGAGCGGACTCAACGGGCTGAACGTGACGCACGACCCTTCGGAACGCCTGTCGTACGAATCTGTTCGCCGAGGTGTCGGCGAAACGACCCCAGTACGCGCGGGCTCAGGCCGCCATGAAAGACGTCTGCCGCAATTGTCACACGCAGCCGTTGATCGACCGCGTCTACAACGAGGCGGAGCAAGGTCGTGACCGGCACGAATCAGAAAGTGCAAGAGGCCCGGACCATCCTCGAGGGACTGCGCAAGGACGGCGTGCTGACCGGCAAGCCGTTCGAGCAGCCGATCGACTTCGCCTACTTCGACCTGTGGCACTACTACGGCCGCACGGCCAAGCACGGCGCGTTCATGGGCGGCGCCGACTTCGTGCAGTGGCACGGCAACTACCCGATGCTCAAGCGTACGGTCGAGATCCGTTCCCTGGCCGAGGAGATGCGGAGGCGGCATGGAAAGCACAAGGACTAGCTGGTATCGCGACCATCAACTCTGGCTGGAGGATTCGCCCTGGTCAACCTGGCCTTTTTGGCGCCCGACATCTACGTGGCCCACTCCACGAACCTGTTCCGGCACGCGGCGGAATACGTCCCTTTTTACTTCTCGCTGGCCGCCCCCGTGGTGCTGCTGCCGGCGCTTCTGGTCTGGAGACGGCAACACCGGCGCGAGTCTGGCGCTGGTTGGGCCACGTAGTGGGCTGGGCTTCGGTGGCCGTCGGAATTGTCGGCCTGATTTTTCACCTGGAAAGCCGCTTTTTCCGCGAGGAGACGTTGGAGAGCCTGGTCTACGCGGCCCCGTTCGCCGCACCGCTCGCCTACACGGGGATCGGACTGCTGCTGATTATGAATCGCATGGTGGACGCGGAGTCTGCCGACTGGCCTTACTGGGTGCTGTTCCTCGCCCTGGGCGGCTTCGTCGGCAATTTCGTCTTCAGTGTGACCGATCACGCCCAGAACGGCTTTTTCTACCCCTCGGAATGGGTGCCCGTGGCCAGCAGCGCCTTCGCCGTCGGCTTCCTGCTGGTCCCCTTCCTCGTTCGGGTCCACCGCTCGTACCTCGCCGTCTGCGCCGGCGTCATGCTGATGCAAGCGGCGGTCGGCCTGGTCGGCTTTTATTATCACACGGTCGCGAACCTGCACGGCCCCTCGTCGAACCTCTTCGACAACTTCGTCTACGGCGCCCCGGCGATGGCGCCGCTCTTGTTCCCCAATCTCGTCCTGCTGACGTTCATCGGCCTGGCGGTCCTGCGCCGCCACTTTCCCGCCGATCTGGAGAAGAATCAATCGGCTGAGGGCGCGGTCTCGGCGAGGGCCAGTTCCACGACGACGACCTGATCCTCGACCCGCACCGGCGGCGAAAAGCCCAGCGAGCGCAGCAAGCCGAGCATCGGCGTGTTCTCGGCCAACACCTGCCCGACGAGACGCCGGACGCCGCGCTCCTGCGCGACGGCAATGAGTCGCTGCATCAAATGACGTCCCAACCCCTGTCGCTGGTAAGCGTCGCTGACCACCAGGGCGAACTCGGCCGCGCCCGATCTCCGGCTGGAGGTAGTAACGTGCCACGCCCAACAAGTGCGGCCGGCCGTCCTCGGTTCGCACGGCCGTCAGCGCCATCTCGCGGTCGTAATCGAGGTGACACAGGCGGATCAGGCTGTCGCGCGAGAGCGTCTTGACCAGGCTGAAGAAGCGCATGCGGATGGTGTGTTCGGAGTGGCCGGCGTGCAGGTCGACGATCAGCGGCTCGTCCTCGGGGCGGATCGGACGGACCAGTCACCTCGCGTGCCGTCGCGCAAGCGGAACGGCGCGGTGTACTGATTGGGATACGGATGAATGGCCAGGCGCGGCCATTGCTCCGGCGGCGGTCGGCGGGCCGAGCAGCAAACGCGGGCGTCGAGGGCCACAACGCGCTCCGGCGTGGCCAGCACCGGGTTGAGGTCGATCTCCTGGATCTCCGGGAAATCCACCAGCAGCTGGCTGAAGCGGACCAGCAGCGTCTCCAGCGCTGCGAGGTCGACCGCCTTCCTGGCCGCGCACTCCCTGAAGCGCCTCGTAAATCTTCGTCCGCTCCATCAGCGTCGGGCCAGGGTGCGGTTGAGCGGCGGCAGGCCCAGGGCGCGGTCCTTGAAGACCTCGACGAGAACGCCGCCGCAGCCGAACAGGATCACCGGGCCGAACTGGCGATCCACCGAACTGCCGATGATCAGCTCGTAACCGCGTTCACGGATCATGGCCTGCACGGACACGCCTTCGAAGGCGTCCGCCTTGCCCAGACGATTGACATTGTTCTCGATGGCGGCGAAGGCGTCGCGCACGGCCGTGCTCGTCGGCGAGGTTGAGCTGGACGCCGCCGACATCGCTCTTGTGCGTGAGGGTCGAGGACAGCAGCTTGAGCGACGACGGGATAGCCGATCCGTCCGGCCGCGGCGACCGCCTCTTCCGCCGTGCGGCAGGCGATCGTCGGCACGACCGGCAGGCCGTAGGCGGCCAGCACCTCCTTGGCCTCGACCTCCGTAAGCAAGGTGCGGCCGGTCGGCGCGAGCATGCCCGAAGACCTGCTGGACGCGCCGGGTGTCCGGCGCGACATCTTCCGGCAGCGCCTCGCGGCGTTTCGTAGAGCAGCTCCTGGTTGCGGCGGTACTGCACCATGTGCAGGAAGGCGCGGATGGCCGACTCCGGCGCGTCGAAGGTCGGAATGCCGGCCGAGTTGAGCAGGTCGATGCCCTCGCGCACGGTCGGGCCGCCCATCCAGCAGGCCAGCACCGGCTTGTTCGGCTAGACGCGCGAACGGCTGCGAGTTGGCGGGCCGTCTCGGTCGGGATCGGTCATGGCCTGCGGCGTCAGCAGAATCAGGATGCCCTGGACGGCGGCATCCCGGCCGCAGGCTTCGACGGCGAGCCGGTAACGCTCGGGCGTGGCGTCGCCGAGAAGGTCGATGGGGTTGGCGTGGCTCCAGAACGGCGGCAGAGCGGCGTTGAGTCGCGGCCAGCGTCTCGGGGCCGAGCGGGAGCGAGTTGGCCGCCGGCGAGCATCAGCGTCGTCGGCGGCCATGACGCCGGGTCCGCCGGCGTTGGTGATGATGGCCAGGCTCGGGCCGCGTGGCGGCGGCTGCATGGCCAGGATCTCGGACATGTGGAAGAGGTCGGGGATGGTCGTCGACGCGCAGCACGCCGGCGCGGCGGAAGGCGGCGTCGAAGACGGCGTCGGCGCCGGCCAGCGCCCCGGTGTGCGAGGCGGCGGCACGAGCGCCGGCCTCGTGCCGGCCGGCCTTGACCACGATGACCTGCTTGGTCCGGCTGACGCCGCGGGCGGCGCTGAGGAACTTGCGCACGTCGCCGATCGACTCCATGTACAGGACGATGCTGCGCGTGGCCGGGTCGTCGGCGAAGTAGTCGATCAGGTCGGCGAAATCGACGTCGAGCATCGAGCCGACGCTGACGAAGCTGCTGAAGCCGACGTGCGCCTGCCGCGCCCAGTCGAGGATCGGCGGTGCAGATGGCGCCGCTCTGGCTGAGGAGGGCGACGCTGTCCGGGCGCGGCCATCGACGCCGCGAAGCTGGCGTTGAGGTTGCTCGGCGGATGAATGATGCCCAGACAATTGGGGCCGACGATGCGCATCTTGCCGCGGGCGATGCCGCGAATCTCGTCTTCGAGCTTGCGGCCTTCGGCGCCCAGCTCGGCGAAGCCGGCCGAGATGATGATGGCGGCGGCCACGCCCCGTTCGACGCAGTCGCGCACCAGATTCGGCACGGTCGCGGCCGGCGTGGCGATCACGGCCAGCTCGACTTTTTCGGGCACGGCGGCGAGGTCGGGATAGCAGTGGACGCCCTGCACGGTCCGGCGCTTGGGGTTGATCGGGAAGACGACGCCGCCGAAGGGGTTCCCCAGCAGGTTGCGCATCAGGATGTTGCCGACGCTGCCCGGCGTGGCGCTGGCACCGAAGACGGCGACTGATCGAGGACGAAACAACGAATCGAGCGAGGGACGCGGCACGCTCATGCCCCAAATCCTCTGCGATAAAACGGATCATCCGGCGGCGCGGGCCATCTCCGCTAGAATATCCGTGCTGGAGACAAGGCCAACCGGCCGATGCCGTCGATCGACAACAACGACGCGGTGGACATGAGCATCGACCATTCGCCGCGCCAGTTCCGTTAGGGGCGTATCGACGGCAACCGTGACGGGATCGGGCGTCATGCATTCTCCCACCGTCTCGGTCGGTAATTGCTCCTCGCTCATGATTTGCCAACGAAGAAGGTCGGTAGC
The DNA here is from genome assembly GCA_963767535.1 of uncultured Planctomycetota bacterium. Lineage (GTDB taxonomy): Bacteria > Planctomycetota > Planctomycetia > Gemmatales > Gemmataceae > JAJPHU01. Next base: position 375,554 of record CAVYEC010000002.1, on the reverse strand, counting down.
CGAGAGAATGCCGACGCAGGTGCCGCCGGGTTCAACCACCGGAAGGCCGCTGATTTGATGCAGCAAGAGCAGACGACCGGCCTCGCGCAGAGGCGTCTCACACGAGACGGAAATCACATCACGGCTCATCAAGTCGCCCGCCGTCCATTCGGCCAGGGATCGTGGGGTGGCAACCATGTTCTCACTCTCCTAAAGAATTGGGCTGAATGTCGTGGGGACCACGCCAGAGAATTAGGCGTCTGCCCCCGCTCGGGCCACGGCGGCCACAATGTCGGTCGTGGAGACGATGCCAAGGGGGCAGCACTGTTCATCGACGATGATGAGTCGATGAATCTGGGCGTCTACCATCATCTGGGCCAGCCGGGCAATTCTCGTCTCCGCACGCGCCGTCACCGGGTCGGGCGTCATGTGATCGCGCACCAGGCTCTCGACATTTTCCGCCACGTTCACCATCTGCCACTCGGAACTCACGCAACTCGGAAATATACAAGGTCCGCGGTTGGCCTCGGCGCGATGCTGGGAACAGCGCGTGCGGTTGGCGGCGCAACAGGCGACGAAATCGCCCGACGACAGCACGCCCACGCAGCGACCCTCTCCGTCCACTACCGGTGCGCCGCTGACGTGCATCTGGCTCAGCCGGCGCGCCGCCGCTTGCATCCCCATGTCGCAGGGGATGGCCGCCACCTCCGCGTTCATCAGGTCTTTGGCCGTCAGGGCGAGGAACGGTTTCGTCATCACCGGCATGATGCATCTCCTTATGAGGAGTGATCTGTTCGGGTCCGCGCAGCATCCCCGGACGGTCGAGCCGGCTCGCAGCCAGGCGTTTACTCGGCACGGACACCCACGGCGGCGTCAGCCTCCGTTTTCGCGTCGCCCTCCACAACGGCCTTCTTCCGTTCCGCAACGGGTTTGGCGGTCAACACCGGGCAGGGAGCCTTGCGAAGCACGGCTTCGGCCACGCTGCCCAGCAGCAACCGCGCCACGGCCGTCCGGCCGTGCGTACCCATGATGATGACATCGCTGTGGGTCTCCTTCGCCGCGCGCAAAATCATAGCTACAGGATCGCCTTCCATCACCAGCGATTCCACGCGAACGCGGTGAGCGTCCGCCTCCATCCTCCGGAGTCGGCCTTTGGCCTCATCGGTGTCTCGCCACAGATCCGTCGGCGCCAGCCCTCCGCCGTAGACCACGATCGGCGGCGGGAGAACGTGCAGTAGAATCAGCCGGGCGTTGTAGTCACGAGCCAGCGCACACGCCAGCCGGAACGCGAATTCGGAATGCTCCGAGAAATCCGTCGGATGCAAGATGGTCGCAACAGGTAACATGGCATTCCCCCTTTCGACAGGATCCAACGGCGAGGAGCACTGCGCTCCTCGTTTCGCTCTCTCTTCTCCGGATTTCCGCGAACCACCCGGCGATAATGGCCGTCCTCCGGCACGCGCAACAGCTTGGCGGAGCGATGGATGCCAATGCCTTCGGGAGCGACTCTTCGACTCGCTCCTCGGTTAATCCTCCAGGCGACGCAGTACGTCCAGAGGGCTGATGACTCCGACCAGGGCCAGGTCGGCATCGACCACGAAGAGGTGGTGAACTTTCAGCTCCAGCATGCGCTTCACCACCTCGCGCCGGGGCTTCCAGTGGCACAGTAAAGATGGCCGGCGTCATGATCTCCGCCACTGTCGTCGGGTCCGTGACCTCGACGGAGAACCCTTCCGGCCAGGTCGGCCCTGGGAACACGTCCCAGTCGGTGTCGTCCCGCGTGCAAGTATGGTGAACGTACTCCCGCTCGTGGATGAGAATGTCGGTTCGGCTCACGACGCCGACGGGCCGGCCGGCCTCGTCGATCACGGGCGTGGCGCCGAAACCCCGATCCGTCAGCAGGTTGACGGCCTCTCGGACGGTGGCATCGCGGCGGATCGACACGGGATTGGACGACATCAAGTCCTTGGCCCGGAACGATGCAAACGGCCGGAGCGGACTCTTGCGAATGGTTGAGGTATGCATGGCTTTTTTCCTCGTCCTTGTCGTGATTCCGTCCGACCGGCCGAACCGTAGACGCAACGGACTCCGAGATTCCTCGGCCCGCGAGACGAGTGCGGATCAGACGTTGTCACGACTTCTGTTTGAGGAATCGCAAACCAGATGCCGGTCGCAAGAATCGAGTTATCCCCGAAAAACACGCGAAAAGAGACGCAATTCTATCGGTCGGAGCGGGGGAGGAAATCGCGGAGATGTGCGAGTTGGCACAGGGTTGACCATTTGTGGCACAGTTCCGGAGCGCTCAACGCTTCGGCCGGCTTCCGCCGTCGTCGGCGTCATCCGCACCGCTTCGATCAGGCGGCGGCACTGCTCCGCATCGTTTCGGGAATAAACGCGAGTGCCCCTGTGCGGAAAGGGCTGCCTCCGTGTGCGAAAACGCATAACTATTTGGCACCGAGGGACTAGCGGGTGACCACTTACGCCGCCAGTTCGGCTTTGCGACGGTCTTCGGCCCACTTGGCACTTCCCTTGCTATCAGTCAGCTTGATGCCAGCCCGTCGCACCGGCAACACTTGATCCTCCCTCTTGCGTGTGCTTCGGGCTGGCGATCCCACGAAAGGTGAGCCGGATGGAACTTGCTCGGCTGGTCGAAGCCTTGTCCCATCCCGCGGCGTACCCGGAACCGCCCGGCGAGGTGCTGGTTCGCCAGACGCACATCTCCGTGGTCTTCCTGGCGGGGCGATACGCTTACAAGATCAAGAAGCCGGTCGATCTGGGATTCCTCGACTTCCGTACGTTGGAGGCGCGTCGCCATTTTTGCGCGGAGGAAGTCCGCCTCAATCGCCGATTGGCCCCATCGGTCTATCGGGGAGTCGTGCCGGTAACGCGGAGCGGCGAGGGATTTCGCTTCGGCGGTGACGGAGAGGCGGTCGAATGGGCGGTACAAATGGAGCGCTTGCCGGAGGAAGCGACCTTGCTCAACCGGCTCCGCCGCCGCGAACTCGACGCTTCGCAGGTCGAGCGCCTGGCCCGGCGCATCGCTGCCTTCCACGCCGCGGCCGAGACGAGTCCTCGCATCGCTGCTTTCGCCCAGTTTGATGCGATCGCCGGCAACTGCCGCGATAACCTGGACCCGCCTCCGGCCGGTGGGGACGATCTGGTCCGCCGGCCCGTCCTCGAACGGTTGCGAGCCAGGACGGAAGCAACACTGGCACGGCTGCGTCTCCGGATCGGGTCGCGGGCCTGCGCGCGGCGTTCCGCGCGACACGCACGGCGATTTGCGCCTGGAACACATCTACCTTTTTCCCGAAAAACAGTCGCCCGATGATTTCCTCCTCATCGACTGCATCGAGTTCAACGAGCGTTTCCGCTTCGCTGACCCGGTGGCGGACATGGCATTCGTCGTCATGGACCTGAGGTTCGAGGGCCGGCGTGACCTGGCGCGGACGTTTGCCGACGCCTATTTCCGAGCTGCGGGCGATGAGGAGGGGCGCGAGCTGCTGCCGTTGTACACGGCCTATCGCTCGATGGTTCGCGCCAAGGTGAACGGTATCAAGAGCGCGGAGACGGACATACCGGAGGGTGAACGAATGATGGCGCGCGGTCGCGCCGGCGCTCACTGGCTGCTGGCGCTGGGCGAATTGGAGGAGGCGGATCGCAAACCGTGTTTGGTTCTGGTCGGCGGCCTGCCCGGCTCCGGCAAATCGACCTTGGCACGCGGGCTGGCCGAGCGGGCGTCCTTTCACGTCCTCCGCAGCGACGTGGTCCGCAAGGAACTCGCCGCGGATGCGGGCGTAGCGCTCGAATCTTCCGCGGTCCCGAACATCTATACGCCGGAGTGGACGGCGAAGACGTATACGGAATGTCTTCGCCGCGCCGAGGAGTTGCTGCTCGCCGGGCAGCGCGTCCTCGTGGACGCCACCTTCCGCGAGGAGGGTTGGCGACGGGCTTTTCTGGAGGCTGCGGGCCGATGGGGCGTGCCGGCGGCGCTGCTCCTTTGCCGTGCCGACGCGGACATCGCACGCACCCGATTGGAGCGCCGCTGGAAAGACGTGTCCGACGCGGACTGGGTGGTTTACCAATCGTTGGCCCAAAGCTGGCAAGAAGTAAGTGAAGCCACACGTCCCTTTGTGCATGAAATCTCCAGCGGCGGCGGCATCGAGGAGACACTGGCCCAGGGGCTAGAGGCGCTCCGGTCAAGGGGACTGCATTTCGAGGATCGAAAGGTTTGACCCGCAAGGGGAGGAAGGAATGACAACCGGCGACCCGCGCTGCGAGCAGCTCGAAGCGACCCTGAAGCGTCATCAATTTCGGCAGGACGCGCTCATCGAAGTGCTGCACGCCGCCCAGAAGTTGTTCGGCTTCCTGGAGCCGTCCCTTCTCCACTTCATCGCGCGGCGGCTGAAATTGCCGCCCAGCCGGGTGTACGGCGTGGCCACGTTCTATCACCTCTTCACGCTGGAGCCGCGCGGACGGCACACCTGCATCGTTTGCACTGGCACGGCCTGCTACGTCAAGGGCGCGAACGACTTGCTCGCCGCCGTCAGCCGGGCCGCCGGCGTCGAGCCGGGACAAACCACGCCGGACGGCGAGTTGACTCTTCGCACGGTGCGCTGCCTGGAACCGTGCGGGATCGCTCCGGTGGCTGTCCTCGACGGCACGGTACACGGACATGAAACGCCGGAGATCTTGCTGGGGCAAGTGAAAGGATGGCTCGACCGTGGAACTGTCGGATCTGCTTGACATCGCGGCGAAGGAGAAACAGTCGCGCCCGCCGTGGCAAATTCGCTGCTGCACGGCGGCCGGCTGCCTGTCGGCCAACTCGGCGGCCGTCCTGAGTCGCCTGCGCGATGCCGTCCGGGAAAGCGGCCTGAGCGAGCGCGTACGGGTCGCCGGCGTCGGCTGCATGAGACTCTGCTGCCAGGGTCCGCTCGTCCAGGTCGATCCAGGCGGCGAACTGTACCAACAGGTGACACCCGACCAGGCCGCCTCCATCGTCGCTGGGATCGAGGGCGGCACGGTGACGGCACGGAGTGGCGATCCGAATAGTCCGTTCTTCGCCCTTCAGGCGTCGGTGATCCTGCAAAACAGCGGCCGAATCGAGCCGGAACGCATCGAGACCTACATCGCGGCCGAGGGCTACCAGGCGCTGTATCACGTCCTGCACGACCTCACTCCGTCGCAAGTCATTGAGGAAATCACAGGCAGCGGCCTGCGCGGCCGCGGCGGCGCCGCCTACCCCACCGGCGTCAAGTGGGCGACGGTGGCCAAGAACCCCGGCGAGCGCAAGTACGTCGTCTGCAACGCCGACGAGGGCGACCCCGGCGCCTTCATGAACCGCGGCGTGCTGGAGAGCGATCCGCATCGCGTGCTGGAAGGCATGGCCATCGCCGGCTACGCCGTTGGCGCCAGCCAGGGCTACATCTACGTTCGCGGCGAATATCCGCTCGCCGTCGAGCGCCTGCAAATTGCCATTCAGCAGGCACGTAACCTCGGCCTGCTGGGCAGCAAGGTGTTCGCCACGCCCTTTGATTTCCGCATCGACCTCCGCACCGGCGCCGGCGCGTTCGTCTGCGGCGAGGAGACGGCGCTCATGGCGTCTATCATGGGACAGCGCGGGACGCCGACGCCGCGCCCGCCCTACCCCGCGGAGGGCGGTCTGTGGGGGATGCCCACGCTGCTCAACAACGTCGAAACCTTCGCCAACGTGCCGGCCATCCTGCGCCGCGGCGCCGACTGGTTCGCCGCCATCGGTACGGAAAAGAGCAAGGGTACCAAGGTCTTCTGCCTGACCGGCAAGGTGGTCAACACGGGACTGGTCGAGGTGCCCTTGGGCACGCCGCTGCGGACCATCGTCGAAGACATCGGCGGCGGGGCGCCGGGCGGCGGTACGATCAAGGCTGTGCAGACCGGCGGCCCCTCGGGCGGCTGCGTCCCCGCCGAGTTGTTCGACACCCCAGTCGATTACGAGTCGCTGGCGCGGCTCGGATCGATCATGGGTTCGGGCGGCATGATCGTTCTGGACCAGGACAACAACATGGTGGATGTCGCGCGCTTTTTCATGCAGTTCTGCATGGACGAATCGTGCGGCAAGTGCATCCCCTGCCGGGCCGGCACCGTGCAGCTGTACCGGCTGTTGACGCGCATCCTCGAAGGGAAGGCGGGTGCGGAGGACGTGCGGCAGTTGGAGGCGCTGTGCGACATGGTTAAACACACCAGCCTTTGCGGTCTGGGCCAGGCGGCGCCGAATCCGACGCTGAGCACGCTACGCTACTTCCGCCACGAATATGACGCACTCCTGAGATCGGGATCGCCGGCCCAGCGGATGGGACTGCCGCTCGTCGCCGACTCAGCGGATGGGGCATTCTCCGCGAAAACGGGAGGTGCGAAATGAGCGTCGTCACCCTGACGATCGACGGCCAACTGGTAAGCGCCGCGCCGACGACACCATCTTGCGGGCGGCACGCGAGGCCGGCATTGCCATTCCGACTATATGCTACGTCGATGGCCTGTCGGCGCACGGCGGCTGCCGGGTGTGTCTCGTCGAGATCGCCGGCAGCCCGCGCTTGCAGCCGGCCTGCTTCATCAAAGTCAGCGAGGGCATGGACGTGCGGACGGACACGGATCGCCTCCGCGAATACCGCCGCATGATCGTCGAGTTGCTCTTCGCCGAAGGCAACCACGTCTGCTCGGTCTGCGTGGCCAACGGCGCCTGCGAACTTCAGGACATGGCCGTCGCCGTCGGCATGGATCACGAGCGCTTCGAGTATGTGCATCCCCGCCGCGAGGTGGACCTATCGCACGATCGCTTCGGCATCGACCACAACCGCTGTATCCTCTGCACGCGCTGCGTTCGGGCCTGCGACGAGCTGGAAGGCGCTCACACCTGGGACGTAGCCGGCCGCGGCGCGAACGCCAAGGTGATTACCGATCTGAATCAGCCGTGGGGTGAGTCCCAGACGTGTACCTCGTGCGGCAAGTGCTTCATGGCCTGTCCCACGGGTGCCATCTTCCAAAAGGGAGATACGGTGGCCGAGACGAAGCATCCACGCGCGAAACTGGAATTCCTCGTCAACGCCCGGGAGAAGAAACAATGGAACGTCTGAGGCTCGCCACGGTCTGGCTGGGCGGCTGCTCCGGCTGCCATATGTCGTTCCTCGACCTCGACGAATGGCTTATCGACCTGGCGAAGATGGCCGACATCGTCTTCACGCCTCTGGCCGACTTCAAGGAATTTCCCGCAAACGTGGACGTAACGCTCGTCGAAGGGGCTGTCGCCAACGAGGACCATTTCCACTTTATCCAGCTCGTCCGCGCCCGCAGCCGCGTCCTCCTCGCCTTCGGCGACTGTGCCGTGACCGGCAACGTGACAGCGTTACGCAATTCGCTCGGCAGCGCCGTGCCGGTGCTGGAGCGCGGCTATCTGGAGTTGGCCGACGTGAATCCGCGGATCCCAAGCGAACGCGACATCGTGCCGCCCCTGTTGGAGCGTGTGCGGCCCGTGCATCAGGTGGTGCCGGTCGATTACTACATGCCCGGCTGCCCGCCGCCGGCCGAGCGTATTCGCGCCGTGCTGGAGAACGTGCTGCGGGGCGAGCCGCCTCACCTGGAAGGGCGCGACATTCAATTCGGTTAACGGGGAGGGCCATCCATGTCCGAGCGCATCCTTATCGACCCCGTGACGCGCATCGAGGGACACGCCAAGATCACGGTGCAGCTCGATGACGCCGGCCAGGTGTGCGACGCCCATTTTCACGTCACCGAGTTTCGCGGCTTCGAGCGCATCTTCGAGGGCAGGCCGCTGTGGGAGATGCCGGGCATCACCGCCCGCATCTGCGGCATTTGCCCCGTTAGCCACCTGATGGCTTCGGCCAAGGCCGGCGATCAAATCCTGGCGGTTCGCCTTCCTCCCGCCGCCGAGAAGCTGCGCCGCCTCATGAACCTGGCCCAGATCATCCAATCGCACGCCCTGAGCTTTTTCCACCTCAGTGCTCCGGATTTGCTCTTGGGCATGGACAGCGACCCGGCGCGGCGCAACGTCTTCGGCCTGATTGCCGACGAACCGGAACTGGCGCGCAACGGCATCCGCCTGCGTCAGTTTGGCCAGCAAATCATCGCGGCGCTTGGCGGTCAAAAGATCCACCCGGCCTGGTGCGTTCCCGGCGGCGTGCGCTCCGCTCTGGGCACCGAGGACCGGGACACGATTCGCGCGCGCATCCCCGAATCGCGCGACGCGGTCCTCGACGCCATCCGCCGCTTTAAGAGACTGCTGGACAAATACCGGCAAGAGGCCGAGACGTTCGGCAACTTCCCGACGTTGTATCTTGGTCTCCTCGCCGCGGACGGAACCTGGGAACATTACGACGGCAAGCTCCGCCTTGTGGACGGTCGAGGCCAGATCGTGGCGGATGGTATCGAGCCGAGTCGTTACCGCGAGTATTTCGGCGAGGCTGCCGAGTCGTGGTCGTATCTGAAATCGCCCTACTACCGCCCGCTGGGCTACCCCGACGGCATCTACCGCGTCGGACCTCTTGCGCGTCTGAATCTGTGCGAACGCATGGGCACGCCGCTGGCCGAGAAGGAACGAGTCGAGTTCCGCCAGCTCGGCAACGGAGCGGTTAACTCCGCCTTTTTCTACCACTTCGCCCGCCTGATCGAAATCCTGACGGCGATCGAGCGCATCGAGCAGATGGCGGAGGATCCGGACCTGCAATCCGAGCATTTCGCGCCGATGCCGGTGTGAATCAGTTGGAGGGCATCGGTTGCAGCGAGGCGCCGCGCGGAACCTTGTTCCATCACTATCGGGTCAACGCCGACGGCCTGATTGAGAAGGTGAACCTACTCATCGCCACCGGCCAGAATAACCTGGCGATGAACCGGACTGTCCTGCAAGTCGCCCGCCATTACATCAAGGGGCCGCGCGTCCCGGAAGGCATACTCAATCGACTGGAAGCGAGCATCCGCGCCTTCGATCCTTGCTTGAGCTGCTCGACGCACGCGGCCGGGCCAATGTCGCTGCACCTCCAGTTGCTGAGTGCCGACGGCAGACTGCTCGACGAGGTGCGCCGTGGCTGACATTCTGGTTCTCGGTTACGGTAACGAGTTGCGCGGCGATGATGGCCTTGGCCCTCTCGTGGCCAGGACCGTGGCTGACGCGAATATTCCCGGTGTCCGCGTGCTGACCGCCAGGCAGCTATTGCCCGAATTCGCGGCGGATTCGCGCAAGTAAGGCTGGTTGTCTTTGTGGATGCCTCGGCAGCCTGGGGTGAAAGCGGTGTCGAAGTACGGCCCTTGGCGGTCGAAAACGTGACCGATTGGTGTACACACCATGCCGATCCCCGCACACTCCTGGCTCTTTCCCAGGCAATCTACGGGCAGGCACCGGAAGCATGGTGGTTGACGGCTTCGGGTAGGTATTTCGAGTTGGGCGAAAGACTATCGGGGATAGCCGAGGAGAACGCGCGCCAGGCGGTGGTTCGTCTGAAGAGGCTGATCCACCCGAAGACGTAAGATCGCATCGGAAGGCCGTAGCTGAACGCGCGGATGTTCTTGCGCTTCAGAGAGGCCCTTGGAAGACACGAAAAAAGGCCCGATCTCCCCTGAAGGAGCCATCGGGCCTCAATCCCCGTAATCGACGGGTGGTCCGGGTGGCAAGCCCGGTGAGGAGAAAATGGCTGAGCGGCATAATTGGACCTTGCTGGACGTCTTTGAAGAGGATCCCGCGAACAAGGGCAACGCGGGCACGGAGGACAAACGTCTACCTGTCAATCTCACGGAGTCCCGGAAGGAGAGAAAAGCTGGAGAAAAAATGGAATTGAGCAAAAAAAAAGACTTGCGATAAGCCAGGGCATCTGGTAAAACCCTCAACTTTAGGACGGAGAGAGGTAAGGTTTCGAGAATGTGGCGGATCGAAGAAGCTCCGCAGTGAGGCGTCTCTCCTCTCGCGCCCTTCTTTGTCTTCTACACTCGAGAAACGCCCACCCCCGGTTGGCGAGTTCGTCTTCGTTAAGGACGCGCCTCCACAAAGGTAGTGCTTCCGCACGGACGTGGGACCGCCAGCCGGTTGCTCGGTGTCAGAGGGAATAATTTCCACGTAACGGGAAGCCGCGGCCTACGGGCCGCACCACCAGACTTTTCCGCGCCGGCTTGCGCGCCGCCAGGACTGCGGCGCGCCGACCGGAGGTGGAGATGCCCCGTGCCTGCCCTGCCGCAGGCTGGGACGTCTCTGCGCCTGCGCCTCACGACGGGGCGGGTCAGGCAACGGCCGGGAGGCGGTGATGAGACGCCCGCATTATACCCCTCCAACACGGTTCGTCCTTGCGCCGTTGTGCGCCTTTCGGTGGCCGTGCGACACCCCCGGCACCCGAGCCTTCGCGACAGCGGCGAGTCCGAGCACCGACAACCCTCGGACTCCCCACCTCCCGGTTGGCCGGCGGCAGCCGCCCCCTGCCGAGAGCGCTCGAAGTTGGTCTCTCCACGGTTCCTCGTGAACCACGCCATTGGCCGCGCGAGGAGGAAAGACGATGCCACGTTTGCCCCTCTGGAAGAACATGCTGACGAGGTTCCGCTACGCCGTTGGACCTCGCGTCTGGAAGCGATACGTGCTCCCTATGCGGCTGGAGGTGCTCGAAGACAGGACCCTTTTGGCCGGCTCCTCGACCCAGGTCCTCAGCACGTCGCTGCCGACCGTGGTCAACACCGCCGGTTCGGCCCTGTCCTTCAACGGGACCAACAACTACCTGATCACCCCGGAGATGCACAGCGCCTTTCCCAACAACTCCGAGACGATCGAGCTGTGGTTCAAGGCGAACAGCCCGGGCGTCCTCGTGGACGAACTCGGCCAGCCCACCCTCAACACGGCCTGGCACGACAGCCAGATCGAGATCCTCAGCTCCGGCCAGGTCTCCGCGCGCGTCTGGAACCTGCCCAGCGTCAACCTGGGGACGGCCAGCTTCGGGGCCTGGCATTTCGTGGCCCTCCGCTACAACAGCAGCACGTCAACCCTGGACGGCGTCCTGGACGGCACCCCCAGCGCGACCACCGTCACGGGGACTGCGCAGCGCTCCGAGCAACGGCAGCACCTCGGCGCCGACCTCGGTGTATTACGCATTCGGCGCGACCGACAGTGGGAACCTGGGCAGCGGCGCCTGGTTCAACGGCTCCATCGACGACGTCAGCATCTGGAACGCCGCCCGCTCGACCTCGGCCATCCAGGCCGACATGACCCAGCCGCCGACCGCGCCCCAGACCGGCCTGGTGGCGGATTACCAGCTCAATGACGGCTCGGGACTGACGGCCGCGGACTCGTCGGGCTTCAACCGCACCGCCAGCCTCGGCGGCGGCGTCGCCGCCAGCGCCCCCACCTGGGTGATCAGCAACGCCCCGGTCAACGGCGTCGTCACCACCGGGGTGGCCGATACTCAGACCGCCATCGACCACTTCTCGGTGGTGTTCAACCAGGCGCTGACAAGCAATTCGGCCAGCAACGCCAACAACTATAGCCTGACCGACAGCAACGGGAAGAACTATCAGATCACGCCGTCGTACAGCAGTGGCTCCTCGATCGTCAACTTCACCATCAACCCCGAGCCGTTGCAGCCGGGCCTCACCTACACGTTCCAGACCCTGTCCGGACTCACCGACGCGAGCAGCAATTCGGTGACGCCGTTCTCCATGCAGTTCACGGTCAGCAATCCCGTGGACGGGCAGATCGCTCTGACCTCGCACGGCACCCGTTTCGTCCCCGGCGCCACGCCGTTGCCCATGACCCAGATTAGCACGGGGTTCTTGACGGCGCTGGGCGTGGGCACCTTTGCCAGCACCAGCGACCCGAACTACTGGTACTTCAACGCCAACGCCGGCGATCAGATCACCGTCCGCGTCGAGGCGCAGGCGCCCAACAACAACACTTACCCGCAGCTTGTCCTCCAGGACGTGAATGGCAACACCGTCACCAGCGTGGGCGGGAGCTACTACGGCATCGCGGAGTTGGACAATTACACCATCAAGACACCCGGGACCTATTTCCTCGACGTCTACAGCAACAACAGCGCGGCTTCCTATCAGATGCGTGTGGACCAGTCGCAGGCGAGTGTAGGCCCTCAGCTCGATGCCACCCCCGGGGGCAGCCAGAGCAGCTCCACCTTCCTGAACTCAACCTCATCGGCGCAGGGAACCTACAGCAGCAGCGTTGCCGGAGCCTTGCCCAGTGGCGACAATGGTGATTTCTACTCGCTGGGCACCCTCAGCGCCGGCAACGCCGTCGCGGTGACCGCCACCGCGCCGTCCATCAGCTCGCTGTACACCGGCGCCGGTTCGCCGCCTGCCGTCGTGCTGAGTCTTCAGCTCGCGGGCAACAGTACCCCCGTGGCGACCAGCAGCACGGGCACCCTCAACTACACCATCCCCAGCGGCGCGGACGGCAATTACTACGTCGTCGCGCAGGCGCTTTCCGGAGCGTATCAAAGCATTCGCGCAGTACCAGCTCGGCGTCAGCGTGGTAGACGGTGTGGCGCCAACGGTCGTTTCCACCAGCCTTCCCAGCGAGGGTGCCTCCACACAAGCGCTGCTCAATCAATTCACCATCAACTTTTCCAAAACGATGGCGCCTGCGGCGGTGACGAATTCCGCCAACTATACGCTGCAAGACAACCACGGGAACACCTATGTGCTCGTGCCCGACAGCTATGGCAACGGCCTGTCCGAAACCATTGCCATCTCGAACGGCGGGACCAACCCAGCGTTCGGTGCGCCACTCCAGCCCGGGAACTATACGCTGAGCCTCGGTTCGGGGATCACGGATCGGGCGCGGAACCCGTTGACGTCCTTCCAGCTCCACTTCACGGTGTCTGCCGTCTCGCCCTTTGTTACAGAGACAGCGAACAACAACAGCCCGGCGACGGCCACGCCGCTGGTCCCACCGACCAACCAGCCCGACGGCTCGTTCACCGTCGGCAACAGCTACACCGTCGGCTCCAACCCCTACTTCACCGCCTCGGCGCGGCTGCGTGGCGTCAACGCCCCGCTCGACCTGGTCACCGCCAACGAGGGCACCAACACCATCAGCGTTCTGTTGGGCAACGGCGACGGCACCTTCCAGACCCCGGTCAACTACACCGTCGGCAGCAATCCCATCGCCCTGGCCATCGGCGACCTCAACGGCGACGGTAAGCCCGACCTGGCCGTGGCCAACTACGGCAGCAGCACCGTCAGCGTCCTGTTGGGCAACGGCGACGGCACCTTCCAGAACGCCGTCACCTATAACGTCCAGTCCAACCCCCGCGGCGTGGCCATCGCCAACCTCGACGGCAAGAATGGCAACGACCTGGTGGTGGCCAACTGGAGCAGTCGCTCCGTCAGCGTGCTGCTCAACCAGGGCAACGGCACCTTCCAGAGCGCCGTCAACTACACGGTCGGCAACAATCCGGGCAACGTGACGGTCGCCGACCTCAACGGCGACGGCAAGCTCGACGTGATCACGCCCAATAACAGCGACGACACCGTCAGCGTGCTGCCCGGCAACGGCGATGGCACCTTTGGGACTGCGATCACCCTCTCGACCGGCTCCAGCACCAACCCCATCAATGTGGTGGCGACCGACCTCAACGGCGACGGCAAGCTCGATCTGGCCACGGCCAACAACGGCAACGGCACCGTCAGCGTGCTGCTCAACCAGGGCACGGCAGGAGCAGCCTTGCAGGCGAGCACCTTCGCGGCGGCGGTCAGCTACGGTTCCGGCGGCAACAGTCCCTATCACCTGGTGGCGACGGACCTCAACGGCGACGGCAAGATGGACCTGGCGGTGGCCGACTACGGCAGCAGCCGGGTGGGCGTGCTTTTGGGCAACGGCGACGGCACCTTGCAGCCGGTCAGCAGCTACTCCGTCAGCGGCAATCCCATTGGCATCACGGCGGGCGACTTCAACGGCGACGGCCTGACCGACCTGGCCACGGCCAACTACGGCAACAGCACCGTCAGCGTGCTCTTGAGCAACGCGGCCAAGCCGCTGCCGGTGGACCCGACCACCGGACTGATGTCGGGCTACGGCCGCGGCAACCTGTCCAGCACCTCCGACATCGATTACTTCAGCTTCACGGGCAAGGCCGGCGATGTGGTCTACCTGGCCTCGGAGTCGCCGGGCAATCCGTCCGCCAGCGGCCTGTACTACGAGCTGGACAATTCCACCGGCAGCAGCTTGGGTTCGTTCTACGCCAATTACAACAATCAGGGTCAGAGCGGTCCGATCACGCTGCCCACGAGCGGCACCTATTACGTGCATGTCTCTTATGACTACGGCTACACGGGTGAGTATCGTTTCCGGGTGACGGAGGCGTCGCCGCCGGTGCAGTTGCCGACGGTGTATGACGGTTCGGTCAGCAGTGCCAACACGCCGGTGTTGGCCAATACGTCGCCGGGTCACTTGACGGCGACGGTGGCTGGTTATGTTGGTCAGGGCGACCCCAATGGCGAGTACTTCAATCTTGGCAACGTCGTGGCCGGCACCACCCTCAACCTCAGCGAGAGCCAGCCGGCCAACAGCGGGCTGGGCAGTGTACTGAATATCTACAACGCGGCGGGCACCAACCTGACCAACAACACCACGGCCAGCACCAGCCTCAGTTACACGGTGCCGACAGGGCAGGCCGGCACTTACTACGCGCGGGTGTCGGCGTCCAGCGGGACGTCGGGGCTGCTGTCGCAGTACGTTTTGAGCCTGGATGTGGCCAACACCACGCCGCCGCAGGTCACCGCCACCACCCTGCCCGCCCAGGGCACCACCTCCGCGGCGGTCATCGACCGCTTCACGCTGAACTTCTCCGAGGACATGAACGCCGCCTCGGTCAACAACACCGCCAACTACACGCTCAAGGACAGCCAGGGCAACGTCTACCATCTGAGCAGCCCCAACTACAGCAGCGGCTCGTCGGCCACCTATCTCATCAGCGACGGCCCGCTCCAACCCGGCACTTACACCCTGAGCGTCTCCGCCAACCTGACCGACCGCACCGGCAACCCGCTGGTGCCCTACAGCCAGTCCTTCAGCGTGGTAGGAGTGCCGCCCTATACTCTGGAGAATCGCGGCGACAACAGCCTGGCCACGGCCACGCCGCTGGTCCCACCGACCAACCAGCCCGACGGCTCGTTCACCGTCGGCAACAGCTACACCGTCGGCTCCAACCCCTACTTCACCGCCTCGGCGCGGCTGCGTGGCGTCAACGCCCCGCTCGACCTGGTCACCGCCAACGAGGGCACCAACACCATCAGCGTTCTGTTGGGCAACGGCGACGGCACCTTCCAGACCCCGGTCAACTACACCGTCGGCAGCAATCCCATCGCCCTGGCCATCGGCGACCTCAACGGCGACGGTAAGCCCGACCTGGCCGTGGCCAACTACGGCAGCAGCACCGTCAGCGTCCTGTTGGGCAACGGCGACGGCACCTTCCAGAACGCCGTCACCTATAACGTCCAGTCCAACCCCCGCGGCGTGGCCATCGCCAACCTCGACGGCAAGAATGGCAACGACCTGGTGGTGGCCAACTGGAGCAGTCGCTCCGTCAGCGTGCTGCTCAACCAGGGCAACGGCACCTTCCAGAGCGCCGTCAACTACACGGTCGGCAACAATCCGGGCAACGTGACGGTCGCCGACCTCAACGGCGACGGCAAGCTCGACGTGATCACGCCCAATAACAGCGACGACACCGTCAGCGTGCTGCCCGGCAACGGCGATGGCACCTTTGGGACTGCGATCACCCTCTCGACCGGCTCCAGCACCAACCCCATCGATGTGGTGGCGACCGACCTCAACGGCGACGGCAAGCTCGATCTGGCCACGGCCAACAACGGCAACGGCACCGTCAGCGTGCTGCTCAACCAGGGCACGGCAGGAGCAGCCTTGCAGGCGAGCACCTTCGCGGCGGCGGTCAGCTACGGTTCCGGCGGCAACAGTCCCTATCACCTGGTGGCGACGGACCTCAACGGCGACGGCAAGATGGACCTGGCGGTGGCCGACTACGGCAGCAGCCGGGTGGGCGTGCTTTTGGGCAACGGCGACGGCACCTTGCAGCCGGTCAGCAGCTACTCCGTCAGCGGCAATCCCATTGGCATCACGGCGGGCGACTTCAACGGCGACGGCCTGACCGACCTGGCCACGGCCAACTACGGCAACAGCACCGTCAGCGTGCTCTTGAGCAACGCGGCCAAGCCGCTGCCGGTGGACCCGACCACCGGACTGATGTCGGGCTACGGCCGCGGCAACCTGTCCAGCACCTCCGACATCGATTACTTCAGCTTCACGGGCAAGGCCGGCGATGTGGTCTACCTGGCCTCGGAGTCGCCGGGCAATCCGTCCGCCAGCGGCCTGTACTACGAGCTGGACAATTCCACCGGCAGCAGCTTGGGTTCGTTCTACGCCAATTACAACAATCAGGGTCAGAGCGGTCCGATCACGCTGCCCACGAGCGGCACCTATTACGTGCATGTCTCTTATGACTACGGCTACACGGGTGAGTATCGTTTCCGGGTGACGGAGGCGTCGCCGCCGGTGCAGTTGCCGACGGTGTATGACGGTTCGGTCAGCAGTGCCAACACGCCGGTGTTGGCCAATACGTCGCCGGGTCACTTGACGGCGACGGTGGCTGGTTATGTTGGTCAGGGCGACCCCAATGGCGAGTACTTCAATCTTGGCAACGTCGTGGCCGGCACCACCCTCAACCTCAGCGAGAGCCAGCCGGCCAACAGCGGGCTGGGCAGTGTACTGAATATCTACAACGCGGCGGGCACCAACCTGACCAACAACACCACGGCCAGCACCAGCCTCAGTTACACGGTGCCGACAGGGCAGGCCGGCACTTACTACGCGCGGGTGTCGGCGTCCAGCGGGACGTCGGGGCTGCTGTCGCAGTACGTTTTGAGCCTGGATGTGGCCAACACCACGCCGCCGCAGGTCACCGCCACCACCCTGCCCGCCCAGGGCACCACCTCCGCGGCGGTCATCGACCGCTTCACGCTGAACTTCTCCGAGGACATGAACGCCGCCTCGGTCAACAACACCGCCAACTACACGCTCAAGGACAGCCAGGGCAACGTCTACCATCTGAGCAGCCCCAACTACAGCAGCGGCTCGTCGGCCACCTATCTCATCAGCGACGGCCCGCTCCAACCCGGCACTTACACCCTGAGCGTCTCCGCCAACCTGACCGACCGCACCGGCAACCCGCTGGTGCCCTACAGCCAGTCCTTCAGCGTGGTAGGAGTGCCGCCCTATACTCTGGAGAATCGCGGCGACAACAGCCTGGCCACGGCCACGCCGCTGGTCCCACCGACCAACCAGCCCGACGGCTCGTTCACCGTCGGCAACAGCTACACCGTCGGCTCCAACCCCTACTTCACCGCCTCGGCGCGGCTGCGTGGCGTCAACGCCCCGCTCGACCTGGTCACCGCCAACGAGGGCACCAACACCATCAGCGTTCTGTTGGGCAACGGCGACGGCACCTTCCAGACCCCGGTCAACTACACCGTCGGCAGCAATCCCATCGCCCTGGCCATCGGCGACCTCAACGGCGACGGTAAGCCCGACCTGGCCGTGGCCAACTACGGCAGCAGCACCGTCAGCGTCCTGTTGGGCAACGGCGACGGCACCTTCCAGAACGCCGTCACCTATAACGTCCAGTCCAACCCCCGCGGCGTGGCCATCGCCAACCTCGACGGCAAGAATGGCAACGACCTGGTGGTGGCCAACTGGAGCAGTCGCTCCGTCAGCGTGCTGCTCAACCAGGGCAACGGCACCTTCCAGAGCGCCGTCAACTACACGGTCGGCAACAATCCGGGCAACGTGACGGTCGCCGACCTCAACGGCGACGGCAAGCTCGACGTGATCACGCCCAATAACAGCGACGACACCGTCAGCGTGCTGCCCGGCAACGGCGATGGCACCTTTGGGACTGCGATCACCCTCTCGACCGGCTCCAGCACCAACCCCATCGATGTGGTGGCGACCGACCTCAACGGCGACGGCAAGCTCGATCTGGCCACGGCCAACAACGGCAACGGCACCGTCAGCGTGCTGCTCAACCAGGGCACGGCAGGAGCAGCCTTGCAGGCGAGCACCTTCGCGGCGGCGGTCAGCTACGGTTCCGGCGGCAACAGTCCCTATCACCTGGTGGCGACGGACCTCAACGGCGACGGCAAGATGGACCTGGCGGTGGCCGACTACGGCAGCAGCCGGGTGGGCGTGCTTTTGGGCAACGGCGACGGCACCTTGCAGCCGGTCAGCAGCTACTCCGTCAGCGGCAATCCCATTGGCATCACGGCGGGCGACTTCAACGGCGACGGCCTGACCGACCTGGCCACGGCCAACTACGGCAACAGCACCGTCAGCGTGCTCTTGAGCAACGCGGCCAAGCCGCTGCCGGTGGACCCGACCACCGGACTGATGTCGGGCTACGGCCGCGGCAACCTGTCCAGCACCTCCGACATCGATTACTTCAGCTTCACGGGCAAGGCCGGCGATGTGGTCTACCTGGCCTCGGAGTCGCCGGGCAATCCGTCCGCCAGCGGCCTGTACTACGAGCTGGACAATTCCACCGGCAGCAGCTTGGGTTCGTTCTACGCCAATTACAACAATCAGGGTCAGAGCGGTCCGATCACGCTGCCCACGAGCGGCACCTATTACGTGCATGTCTCTTATGACTACGGCTACACGGGTGAGTATCGTTTCCGGGTGACGGAGGCGTCGCCGCCGGTGCAGTTGCCGACGGTGTATGACGGTTCGGTCAGCAGTGCCAACACGCCGGTGTTGGCCAATACGTCGCCGGGTCACTTGACGGCGACGGTGGCTGGTTATGTTGGTCAGGGCGACCCCAATGGCGAGTACTTCAATCTTGGCAACGTCGTGGCCGGCACCACCCTCAACCTCAGCGAGAGCCAGCCGGCCAACAGCGGGCTGGGCAGTGTACTGAATATCTACAACGCGGCGGGCACCAACCTGACCAACAACACCACGGCCAGCACCAGCCTCAGTTACACGGTGCCGACAGGGCAGGCCGGCACTTACTACGCGCGGGTGTCGGCGTCCAGCGGGACGTCGGGGCTGCTGTCGCAGTACGTTTTGAGCCTGGATGTGGCCAACACCACGCCGCCGCAGGTCACCGCCACCACCCTGCCCGCCCAGGGCACCACCTCCACAGGGATCCTCAACGCGTTCACCGTCAACTTCTCGTCCGACCTGCAGGCGGCGTCGGTCAATAACACCGCCCACTACGACCTGCGCGGCGCCGGCCCGGACGGAGTGTTCGGCACCTCCGACGACCTGATTTATCATCTTTCCAACCCGGGTTACTCCTCCGGGACGTCCGCCGCCTTCCAGGTCACCGACGGGCCGCTGCAGCCCGACAATTACCAACTCACCATCTCGGGGCTGAGCGACCGCTTCGGCAACGTCATGGCGGCCCCCTTCGTCCTCACCTTCACAGTGGCCAACCTGCCCAACTACACCTTCCAGGGCCGTTCCGCGCACACGGCGGCGACTGCCACGCCGCTGACCGTCACGGCGGACCCGGCCGGCTCGGGGCTGAGTCTGGCGGCCGGCCGCGGCGAGCTGATCAACGGCAATGACATCGATTACTGGAGCTTCAGCGGTACCGCCGGCGACCTGCTCAGCCTCGTCACGCAAAAACCGAACAACCCGTCGGCCAGCGGACTCTACTACGTCATTACCAATCCCGACGGCACTACCCTCACGACCATTTACGATAGCTACTACGGACAGATCGTCAGCGCACCGATCGCGCTTCCGGCGACCGGCACGTACACGGTGGCCGTACATCCCTATTACGGTTACTACAACGAGTACGACTTCCGCGTTCTCTTGGCCGCGCCGTCGCTGCAGGAGGACACGGAGCCGAGCAACACCCTCGCCACGGCGGCCAATCTCACGTTGACCGCGAACGGCAACAGCAAGGTGGCCAATGTCGCCGGGACGATCCTGGCGGCGGGCGACCTCAACTACTACAACCTGGGCACCATCCAGGCGGGCCAGTCGATCCTTCTGAACACCCAGCTCCCCACCTCCAGCGGACTGACCCCGGTTGTGTCGGTCTACAACTCCCTGGGCGTCTACCAACCCAAGACGAACGGCCGGCCGTTCGATGGCGTCGGCCAGATCGACATCACCACGACCGGCACCTATTACGCGCTGGTGCAGGGCGGCAACAGCACGAACGGCTTGTTCGATCAGTACGTGCTGAACGTGCAGGTCTTGCCCACCAGCAGCCTGGCACAACTGCCCAACCTGGAAGTGACGAGCATTTCGCTGCCAACCGCCAGCAACATTCAGAGCGGCCAGCCCGTTACGTTTTCGTGGACGGTGACCAACGCCGGCCAGGCGCCCACCAATGTCTCGAGCTGGTCCGATCGGGTGGTACTGTCGCTCGACTCCACCTACGGTAACAGCGACGACATCCAGCTCGGCGTGTTCCGGCACACGGGCGTGCTCAATCCGGGGGACAGCTACACCAGCACCCAGACGGTCAACCTGCCCGACGGCATCAGCGGCAATTACTACCTCATCGTGCAGACGGACTCCAACCAGGAGGTGAACGAAAACGCCATCGGTCGCGGGGACGGCACCACCGTTTCCAGCGGCGGGCCGAACAACAATGGCACCTTCACCGTCAACCTGGCGCCGTACCCGGACCTAGTCGTCGGCGGGCTCCAGGTCAGCGGGCCGAACAACAATGGCACCTTCACCGTCTCCTGGAACACGGTCAACAACGGCAACGGCGCCGTCGCCAACAACTGGAAGGAACACCTGGTCGTCCAGAATCAGACCACCGGGGATAAGGTGGTGGACACGGTGCTGAGCTTCAGCGGCGGTCTGGCGGCAGGTGGCAGCGTGGCGCACACCCTGCCGATCAGCGGCAGCTACGCGGTCGATGGACCGGGGCATTTCCAGGTCACCGTCACCACCAACTCCGACCAGTCCCTTTACGAAGACAACGCCCAAGGCCACGCCGCTGCTGTCCAGAATGACATCTCGTCCACGACCTTCGACGCGACGCGCGACCTCCAGGTGGTTGGCCTGTCGCTGACCAGCCCGGCCAGCCCGCAGTCGGGGAACCAGGTCACCATCGGCTGGAACGACACCAACACGGGGAACCTGGCGACCAGCGGTTCCTGGAACGACTCCGTGACCGTGGTGAACACAACCACGGGGGCCACGCTGGTCAACGCCGCCACGGTGCCGTACAACGGCGGCAGCATCCAGCCCGGCGGCCAGGCGGCGCGATCGTATTCGTTCACCTTGTCGGACGGCGATGCCGGCGTGGGCAGCGTCAAGGTCATCGTCACGGTCAACGCCAACAGCGCCCTCGCCGAGTACAACACGGCCGGGACCGCCAGCAGCAATAACACTTCGACTCCGCTCATCTTCACTTCGACGCTGGCGCCTTATCCCGACCTCGTCGTGAAGTCGGGGTCGCTGGGCGTGACGCCGAGCAGCCCGCAGTCGGGCAACCAGATGACCGTCACCTGGAATGACCAGAACCAGGGCAACGCCGCCGTCAACGCCTCGTTCTCCGACTACGTGCTGGTGCAGCGGGTCAACGCCGACAACAGTCTCACCACCGTCGCCTCAGGCACCGTCGCCGGCAACAGCACCCTGGCTGCCGGCGCTACCAGCGCACCAGCAGGCCTTCCAATTCAACCTGCCCGACGGGGCTTCAGGTGTCGGCAACTTCCGGGTGACGGTGACGACGGACTACTTCCAGTCGGTCAAGGAGTACGACAGCAGCGGTAACTCCGCCTACGGCAACAACTCCGCTTCCAACACCTTCGCCTCGACTCTGGCCAACTATGCCGACCTGACGGTACAGAGCGGCTCCCTGGTGGTGCAGCAGCCCAGCAGCGTCCAGTCGAGCAGCCAGGTGACCATCGGCTGGAAAGACCAGAACATCGGCGACGCCGCCGTCAACGCCTCGTTCTCCGACTACGTGCTGGTGCAGCGGGTCAACGCCGACAACAGCCTCACCTACATCGCCTCGGGCACCGTGGCCGGCAACAGCAGCCTCGGCGTCAACGCCACCAGCGCCCAGACCTTCTCGTTCGCGATGGCCGACGGCGCGTCGGGCGTGGGGAACATGCGCATCACGGTGACGACGGACTACTACCAAACGGTCAAGGAATACGATGCCAGCGGCAATCCCGCCTATGGCAACAACAGCGCTTCCACTACCTTCACCTCAACTCTGGCCAACTACGCCGACCTCGTCGTGAAGTCGGGGTCGCTGGGCGTGACGCCGGCCAGCCCGCAGTCAGGCAACCAGGTGACGGTCACCTGGAACGACCAGAACATCGGCGACGCCGCCGTCAACGCCTCGTTCTCCGACTACGTGCTAGTGCAGCGGGTCAACGCCGACAACAGCCTCACCTACATCGCCTCGGGCACCGTGGCCGGCAACAGCAGCCTCGGCGTCAACGCCACCAGCACCAGCAGGCCTTCCAATTCAACCTGCCCGACGGGACGGCGGGCACCGGCAACATGCGCATCACGGTAACGACGGACTACTCCCAGTCGGTCAAGGAATACGACGCCAGCGGTAACCCCGCTTACGGCAACAACAGCGCTTCCACTACTTTCGCCTCGACGCTGGCGCCCTACGCCGATCTCACAGTGCAGAGCGGTTCGCTGGTGGTGCAACAGCCCAGCAACGTCCAGTCGGGCAACCAGGTGACCGTCGGCTGGAACGACCAGAACATCGGCAACTCCGCCGTCAGCACCGGATACACCGACTACGTGCTGGTGCAGCGGGTCAACGCCGACAACAGCCTCACCTACATCGCCTCGGGCACCGTGGCCGGCAACAGCAGCCTCGGCGTCAACGCCACCAGCGCCCAGACCTTCTCGTTCGCGATGGCCGACGGCGCGTCGGGCGTGGGGAACATGCGCATCACGGTGACGACGGACTACTACCAAACGGTCAAGGAATACGATGCCAGCGGCAATCCCGCCTATGGCAACAACAGCGCTTCCACTACCTTCACCTCAACTCTGGCCAACTACGCCGACCTGAAGGTGCAGAGCGGCTCGCTGGTGGTGCAACAGCCGAGCAATGTCCAATCGGGCAACCAGGTGACCGTCGGCTGGAACGATCAGAACGTCGGCGATGCCGCCGTCAGCACCGGATATACCGACTATGTGCTGGTGCAGCGGGTCAACGCCGACAAGAGCCTCACTTACATCGCCTCGGGCACCGTCGCCGGCAACAGCAGCCTCGGCGTCAACGCTACCAGCGCGCAGACGTTTAGTTTCACCCTGCCCGACGGGCTGGCCGGCACCGGCGATATCCGCGTCAACGTGACGACGGATTACTACCAGTCGGTCAAGGAGTACGATGCCAGCGGCAATCCCGCCTATGGCAACAACAACGCCAGCCTTGATGTCACCTCGACCCTGGCACCGTACCCCGACCTGGTCGTGCAGTCGTTCGGCATCCCGGCCAACGGGGCGCCTAACCAGCCGCTCACCCTGACCTGGTCCGACGCCAACCAGGGGACCAAGGCCGTGCCGAGCAACGCCGGCTGGGACGACCAGGTCTACCTGGCCGACGACGCCAGCGGCACCAACAAGCAGCTGCTCCAGACATTCTTCTTCAGCGGCGGCATCCCAGCGGAAGCAAACGGCACGCCGGGGACAGTGTCGCACACCGAGTCGGTCACACTGCCCACCTTCGTCCAGGGCAACAAGTACATCCTCATCACGACCGGGGTGAACGAGAGCGGGTTCTACGACCTGCGCACCAGCAGCCAGACCACGGCCTCGTCGAACACGGTCTACATCCCGCCGAGCCTGCTGGTCGGCCTTTCCACGCACAGCGTTCCAGTCAACGCCTCCGACCCGGACTCAAAGGGCAACATCCCGGTTGCCCTCACCGGCACCGTGACGCGCACCGACGGCACCACCGGGGCGCTGACCGTGACCCTGAGTTCCGCCAACCTCACCAGCAACAACACCGAGGTGAGCTTCCCGGCCACGACCGTGACCATCCCCGACGGGCAAGCCTCGACCACGTTCACGGTCGATACGGTGGACAACCGCGGAACCGACACGGTTCAGGGACCGCAGCAGATGCAGATCTCGGCGGCGGCCACGGGCCACATCAGCGGCTCCGACCGCGTCACTGTGACCGACGCGACCGTCCCAGGCGCTGGCGCTGACGGTGGACAACGACATGTTCTCGCAGGCCGCCGGCAACGGCGCCGCCACCGGCACGGTCACGCGCGACACCAACCCCAACGACCCCAACCTGCCCAACGGCGGCGACCTGACCGTTTATCTGTCCAGTTCCAACAACAACTGGGTGACGGTGCCGCAGAGCGTCACCATCCTGGCGGGCAAGTCGTCGGCGACCTTCTCGATCAATGCCATCAACGATCACCTGATCGAGGGCACGCGCAACATCAAGATCACGGCCTCGACGACCGCCACCGACACGCTCTCCGGGAAGCCCTTCGCCAATGGCTATGTTGAGGTGATGGAGACCGACGCCAACAGCACCATCCCCAACCTGACCTTGAACCTGGGCGCGACCCAGGTCACCAAGAACACGCCGAACCCGGCCACCATCGCCACCATCACCCTCAACCCCGTCAACCCGGTGGAAGACCTGACCATCGACCTGCACTCCAGCAACACCATGGCCATCACGGTGCCGTCGATGGTCATGGTTCCGGCCGGCGCTTCGTCGGTCACGTTCCCGGTGACGGTGATCAACGACGGCATGATCGACGGCACGCAGACGGTGACCGTCACGGCCAACGTCAGCGACACGATCCACGGCTTCGACATCGCCCAGGGCGGCGCCAGCCAGACCATCCAGGTCCTCGACACGATGGGGCCGACCCTCTCGGTCAACCTCACTAGCTCGTCGGTGGCCGAGGGCGGACAGACCACGGCCACTGTGTCGCTCAACACCGGGCCGGCGGCCAGCGACGTGACGGTCAACCTGCAGAGCAGCGACACCACGCTCGCCAGCGTCCCCGCCACGGTGACGATCCAAGCCGGCCAGACGACCTCGGCGCCGTTCACGGTCACCAGCCTGGTGAACTCGGGCATCGGCACCGCCGGCGCCTCGGTCACCATTAGCGCCAGCACCACGGCGACCTACACGCCGCCCAGCGGCACGCCGCTAGCCTACAACCCCGGCGCGGCCACGCTGAACATCATCAACGGCAACTTGCCCGACCTGGTGGTCACGAACATCAGCACATCGTCCACGGGGCTGCTGACCGACGCCCAGAGTCCCTTTAGCTGGACGGTCGCCAACAACGGCCGCGTGGCCACGCCCAGCGGCGCTACCTGGACCGACGACGTCTACCTGTCCGGCGACCAGTCGGCCGCGGACGGCAACCTGATCGCCAGCCTGCCGGTGCCCGCCGCCTCGGACCCGCTGGCCGTCGGTGCCTCGTACACGCATAACACCGCCTTCGTGGTGTGGCCCGACTGCGCCTGGCACCTATTACCTGATCGTGGTGGCCGACGCGGGCAAACAGCTCACCGAAATGGACAAGCGCAACAACACGCTGGTGTCCGCCCCCATCGTGATCGCGCCGGCCTACACGGCCACGGTGAACGTGGCGTCCTCGTCGAGGACGGTGCCGCAGGGTTCGCCGGTCTACTTCAGCGGCCAGGCCACCGACGCCGTCACCGGCAAACCCGAACCCTTCCAGGATGTCGTCGTCCAGGTGCGGAACAGCACCGGGACCATCCGCACCATCACGAACAAGTACGGTCTGAATTTCCAGACCGACGGCAACGGTAATTTCCAGGGCGTGTTCACGCCGCTGCCGACGGAGGCCGGCTCGTACCAGATCGCCGCCATGCATCCGGGGACGAACACCTTCACCGCCCAGGACACGTTCAACATCCTCGGCATGAGCTTCCCCGCCGCCACCTCCACGGCCACGGTAGTGCCCGGGACGCCGACCAACCTGTCGCTCAACCTCACCAACCTCAGCCCGGTGGACCTGCACAACCTGAACTTCTCCGTCGTGGGCGCGCCGTCCAATCTCAGCGTGCAGATCATCTCGCCGGCCAACGGCACCACCCTCACCGGCTCGTCCACGGTGCCGGTGCAGCTGGTGTTCAACGCCACCGGCATTCAGACCACGCAGGGCCGTATCGGCATCAAGGTCACCAGCGCCGAAGGGGTCAGCGCCTCGGCGCTTGTGAACGTGAGCATTGCACCGGCCCAGCCCCAGTTGGTGGCCAACCCCGGTTTCCTGAACGCGGGCATGGTTGTCGGCCAGCAATCGAGCATCAGCTTTACGGTGACCAACAACGGCGGCGCTCCGACGGACGATCTGACCGTGGAGCTGCCCAGTAACGCCCCCTACATGAGCCTGGCTTCCTCCTCGACTATCCCGTCGCTGGCGCCCGGCCAATCGACCACCGTCACGCTGTTGCTCAACCCGGCGGCCGACCTGCCGCTTCAGGAGTACCAGGGCAACGTCGTCCTGGTCAGCGACCGCACCTCGCTGTCCGAGAACTTCACGCTGCGCGCCGTCTCCACGGCGGTCGGCCAACTGCAAGTCACCGTCGTAGACGAGAACACGGTCTACGCCGCCGACAAGCCCAACGTCGCCAACGCCCAGGTCAGCCTGCTCGACCCGTACACGGGCGCCCTGATCGCTCAGGGCACGACCGACTCGACCGGCATCGTCACCCTCACCAACGTCAACCAAAGCGATGCCGCTAACTACGGCACGACGAACATCGCGGCTGGCCCGTACAACGTGCTGGTGACGGCGGCGAAGCACGACCCCTTCCGCCAGACCGTGAACATCGTGCCGGGTACGACCAACACTCTGCAGGCCTACGTCCACCTGGCGACGGTCAGCTACACCTGGAAGGTGGTGCCGACGGAAGTCGCGGATACGTACAAGATCGCGCTGGAAGCGACCTTCGAGACGAACGTGCCCGCCCCCGTGGTCACGGTGGACAACCCGTTCATCATCCCGGTGCTGACCCAGGGTGAGGACACCGAGATCGATCTGACCATCACCAATCACGGCTTGATCGCGGCCAACAACGTGACGATCAGCATGCCGGCCACACCGGGATTCATCTTCTCCGGGGCCGGCGTGGGGAACGTCTCGACGGCGGCGGACGGCACGGTCTCCATCACGGTCGGCAACCTGCCGGCCATGAGCAGCATCGTGGTGCCGGTGAACTTGCGCCTGGCCGACAACGTCGTGCTCGGCCAGGATGTCGCCACCCAGTCCATCAACCGGGTGTTCGGCCCCGTTCTGCAGAAGCTCGGGCTGCCCAGTGGCGGCTTCACGGCCTCGGAGGTCGATCTGTCCAACGGCTCGATCCCCTGCTTCCCCAAGATCGACGTCGCCTACACTTTCGAGTGCGTTGGCAACGAACTGCAGGTGGTGCCGGTGGACCTGGCGCCGGTGTGCGTGGCCCAGAACATCTACGGCTGTATCAAGTCGGCGCTGGAGAATGCCGGCGAGGCCAACGGCCTTCCCAGCAAGGGCCTGGGCGACATCGCGTCGCTGGGGAAGGCCGCCTGCGGCATCGTCCTGGACTGCATCGACTTCGGCCTGAGCGACTGCCAGAAGGCCCTCATCAAGGCCGCCTGCGGCATCGCCGCCGGCGCTGTCACGGAAGGACTGGCGGGGGCCGCGTCCGGCCTGCTCGGCTCGCTGGGCGACCTGTTGAGCTGTTTCTGCGACCTGACGCTGCCCGACCTCGGCAGTGGGCCGAGCGGACCGCCGCCCGACATCCTCGACGGGATTGGCGGCTTCGGCGGAGGCGGCGGGGGCGGAGGCGGCATTGCGGGTTCGTTTGGCGTGGGGGTCGATTGGGAAGGGCCGCCGATTTGCAATAGCGGCGGCGGCAGCGGCATGTCGGTGGCGCCCATCGTCGGCGCATCGTACACGCGTGCGGCCAACACTCCCGACCCAGCCCTGGCGGTGCCGGGCAAACTGAGCGGGGCCACGATCACCCCGGAGAGCAGCAACGGGTCGGTCACGGCCCAGGATGGCTCCGGCTCCGTGGAGGGCGTATGCGCCACGGTTCGCATCCACATCGACCAGCAGGCCGTCATCACCCGTGACGCCTTCGTCGGCACCCTGGAGATCGACAACGGCGGCGACGCCATCAGCAACCTCCAGGTGGCCGTGAACTTCACCACGTCCATGGGCATGAACATGGGCATGAACACCGGCATGATGTCGGCCAACGACGACTTCGCCTACGGCAAGCCCCTGCAAACCAACATCACCGGCAGCGTGGTCGATGGCACCGGCGCCATCGCTCCGGTGGGCACCGACGGCACCTCCACGGCCGGCACGGTCCAGTACACCTTTATCCCCACCGACAAGGCGGCGATGGACGGCGTCACCACGTACTTCGTCGGCGGCACCTTCAGCTACACCCAGGACGGCGAGCAGATCACCGTCCCGATCCTGCCCGCCACCATCGAGGTCCTGCCCCAGCCGAAGCTCGTGCTCAATTACTTCCTCCAGAAGGATGTCATCGGCGACGACCCGTTCACACCGCAGGTCGAGCCGTCCGAGCCGTTCTCCCTGGGTTTGCAGGTGACCAACCAGGGCCTCGGCGAGGCGCACAACTTCACCATCACCACCGCCCAGCCGCAGATCGTCGAGAACGAGAAGGGCTTGCTCATCAACTTCCAGATCATCGGCACCCAGATCGGCGGGCAGGCGGTGACGCCGTCGCTGACCGCCGACCTCGGCACCATCGCCGCGGGCGCCACCCAGACCGCCCAGTTCATCCTGCTGTCGTCGTTGCAGGGCCGCTTCACCAGCTACTCCGCGACGTTCCAGCATGTCGATGACCTGGGCAACAAAGACACCTCGCTGATCCAGAGTGTCAACATCCACGAGATGATCCATGTCGCCGAGGCCGGCTACGTCGGCAACCCCAGCGGCGCCCCGGTCAAGGACGACGGCGTGCCGGACTTCCTCACCAACGACGTTCCCGACCCCGACCACCTGCCCGATACGCTGTGGCTGTCCAACGGCACGCAGGCCCCCGTCAGCCAGTCCACCAACGTGAACGTGACGGCTGACTCGCAGGCCCTCACCTACGACCTGTCGGCCAGCGACTCCCAGGGCTGGAACTACCTCCAGGTAGAGGATCCGACCAACGGCCAGTACCAGCTCAGCCAGGTGGTCCGCTCGGACGGCCTCAAGATCATCGTCGGCGCCAACGCCTCCAACGCCTGGATCACGGATCGCACCTTCTCCACCACCGACAGCTCGTTCACGCGCGACAACGTCTTCCACCTGCTCGACTACGCCGGCGCCACGGGCACCTACACGTACAAGCTGATCTACACCAAGCTGGACAACGTGCCGCCGACGATCACCACCGTCGTGCCCATCGAGCCGAGCACGCGCAGCACGCCGGTCTCAAGCGAGACGGTCACCTTCTCCAAGTCGATCGCCTCCTTCCCGCTGAGCGCCCTGACGCTGACGCTCAACGGCGGCGCCAACCTGATCCCCGGCAGCGGCGTGACCATCACGGCCACGGACAGCACCAACAAGACGTTCACGATCAATGGCCTTTCGGCCCTGACGGCGGCGCCCGGCAACTACAAGCTGCTCATCGACCCCACCCAGGTCGAGGACACGTCGCAGAACTTCGGCGTCGGGACGCCGGTGGAGCTGGATTGGGTCGTGGACACCAGCCACGCCGTGGCGACCATCGCCCAGGTGACGCCCAACGTCCGCAACACCTCGGTTGGGGCGGTCAACGTAACCTTCTCCCAGCCGATCAACCCAGCCTCCTTCACCACGGTGGCGCTGTCGCTTACGCAGTCCGGCAGCTCGACCAACCTGATAAGCTCGGCCGTCCACATTGGCGAGAACGGTACGTCGGGCACCAGCTTCACGATCACCGGGCTGGACGGTCTGACCCAGGCCAACGGCACCTACACGCTGAGCGTGGACGCGACCAGAGTGAGCGACCTCGGCAACAACGCGGGCGTCGGTACGGACACGACCACCTGGGTGATGGACACGGTGGCGCCCACCATTACCTCGCTGCAACAGCCGCAAACGCCGCGCAACATTGTCGTGCCCAACCTGACCGTGACGTTCTCCAAGCCGATCGACCAAAGCACTTTCACGACGGCCGCACTGACGCTGACGCGCACCGACAGCAACGGGACGTCGGGGAACCTCATCAACGAGTTCACCGACCCGCAGCGGGCTGTCACGATCGCCCCAGTGTCCGGCACCACCTCGACCTACCAGATCAGCAACATCAACTGGCCGCAGGGCCTGGCTGGCACCTACACGCTGACCGTCATCGGCGCCGCCATCAAGGATCCCGCCGGCAACGCAGTCAGCGGCTCGGCCTCGGCGACGTGGACCATCTCGCTGACCGCGCCGGCCGCCCCGACAAACCTGTCGATCAGCCCCGACAACGGCATTTCTAACAGCGACGGCCTGACCAATACCGAGTCGATCACCCTGTCCGGGTATGTGGCGGCGCCCAACATGCGGGTCGAGGTCCTCGACCAGACCGAGAACGATGACTTCGGCGGTGTCTATTCGGCTGCGACCCCCTCGACGGCCCCGGACGGCACCACCGGGTATTACTGGAGCAAGGCCCTCACGCTCGACGCCCCGGGCGACAACAAGTTGCGCCTCAGGCCGTGGACGCCGCCCAGAACGCCTCGCCGGCGACGTACTTCGACGTGTTCGTGGACCTGACGCAGCCCACGGTCTCCGCGATGGAGGCGCTCGCTCCCACGACCACGACCCCGGTGGGCACCGAGACGGTGACCTTCTCCAAGAAGATCAACCCGGCCACGCTCGATTACCACGCCCTGAGTTTGACGCTCAACGGCGGCAGCAACCTCATCACCAGCGCCGTGACCCTGACGCCCACCGACTCCAGCGACACCCAGTTCTCGATCTCCGGCCTGGGCGCCCTGGACACGGCCACGGGCAATTACGTGCTGACGGTCAATCCCACCGGCATCCAGGACTGGGCCGGCAACCCCGGCGCCGTCTTCCCCAACGTGACCGTGAACAGCGTCTCGTGGACCGAAAGCCAGACCAGCACCACCCCGCCGACCAGCATGGTCGAGCCGTTCCCCGGCGAGGTGCTGCCGAATCCGCTGACGATACACACCACGTCGTTCACCGTCTCCTGGATGGCCCAGGACAAGAGCGGCACCGGCCTGGCCTACGTCAACCTCTACGTCTCCGACAACGGCGGGGCTTTCACTCTCTGGAAGAAGGAGTCGGCCTCGGCCATGACCGACACCTACGTCGGTGTCGAGCAGCACACCTACGGCTTTATCAGCCAGGCCGTGGATAACGGCGGCAATGTTGAGAAACTGCGGACCACCGCGGACGCCTCCGTGTTCCTGTCGATCCAAGGCTCCATCCGAGGCCGGGTGTTCGAGGACGTCAACCAGACCGGGATGGACAGCGCCACCGATCCGGGGCTGAAGGGCTGGACGGTGTTCCTCGATCTGCAAAACGACGGCAAGCTCGACGCGGGCGACCCCTCGACGACGACGGACGCCAGCGGCAACTTCGTGTTCAGCGGCCTGGAACCCGGCACCTACACCGTGGGCGAGATCGTCCAGCCCGGCTGGCAGCTCACCTATCCCGGCACGGGCGGCTCGTCGGTCCAGGAGGTCAAGGTCACGGTCGGCGCCGCCGACTCCCCCGTGGCCGTGGCCGATACCACGGGGCCGGACGGCACCGCCTCGACCACGGCGGCCAACCAGGCGCTGATCGGCCTCGACCAATTCCGCGACGACCCGCGCTTTCAGGGCATCAACGGCCAGGGCTACACGGTGGCCGTGCTCGACAGCGGTGTGGACGTCACCAACCCCTACTTCGGGCCGGTCGGCGCCAACGGCCTGGCGGCCGGCATCGCCTACCAGTACGACTTCGTGGACAACACGGGGCCGGCCCCGGACCTGCTGGGCCATGGCTCGGTCGTCTCCAGCATAATCGGCTCCCGCGACGCCACCAACCCGGGCGTCGCCCCCGGCGTCCAGATCATCGACCTGAAGGTCCTCGATAACAACGGCAACGGCAACTTCAGCACCGTCGCCCGCGCCTTGCAGTGGGTGGCCGACAACGCCGCTCGCTACAACATCGTCGCGGTCAACATGAGCCTGGGCGACGGCGGCGACTATAACCAGCCGATGTCGATGTACGGCCTGGGCGGCGTCCTCGCCAAACTGGCCGGGGAGAACGTCATCACCGTCTCGGCGGCGGGCAACAACTACCTCGGCGACGGCAGCGCACCGGGCCTCGCCTATCCGGCCGCCGACCCGAACACGCTGGCCGTCGGCGCCGTCTGGTCCGGCAACATGGGACGGCCGATTGCCTGGAACAACGGGGCGGAGGACTACACCACCGCGGCCGACCAGATCATGAGCTTCTCGCAGCGCGACGCCGGCATGGGCGAGGTCTTCGCGCCCGGCGCCTTCGTGCCAGGGGCTCGCCCGGGCGGCGGCGTGGCAACGCTGTCGGGCACCAGCATGGCCGCCCCCGCCGTCACCGGCATCGCCGCCCTCGCCGACGAGCTGGCCGTGCAGACCCTGGGACGGCGGCTGACGCCAGCCGAATTCCGCTACCTCTTGACCACCACTGCCGCGCCCATCACCGACGCCTCCGGCGCCGACAACGTCCGGAACACCGGCCTGACCTATAACCGCGTTGACGTTGAGACCCTGGCCGATGGCATCCTCAATCTGAAGACGCACCCGATCCCCTCCGCCCTCCTCAGCCCCATCTCTGGGGTGCCGGGCGGGGCCGCCCACGCGGCCTCGATCCCGTCGGGCGAGCAGTCGGTGAACCTGAACGCCGGCGCGGCCGTCACCGGCGTCGATTTCGGCGACTTCCTGCCGGGTACCGCCTCGGGCACGGTCTACCTCGACGGCAACGGCAACGGCCAGCTCGACAACGGCGAAGGCGGCCTGTCCGGCTGGAAGGTCACCCTGCACGCCAACAACGGCAGCACTCCCGATCAGACCTACACCACCGGCGCATCGGGGGCGTACTCGTTCACCGGCCTGGCGGCCGGCACCTACACGCTCACCGAGACGAGGCAGTCCGGCTACCAGGAAACTCAGCCCGCGGGCGGCTCGTTGAGCTACACCTTCACGGTGACCAGCGAGTTCACCGGCACCTTCAACTTCGGTAACCAGGTGTTCGCCGCCCCGACCGGCCTGGGCATCTCGCCCGACACCGGCGTCTCATCCAGCGACGGCATCACCGACACCGGGGCGGTCACATTCTTCGGCACCCTCGGTCGAACCGGCCTGACGGTCCACCTCGTGGACCTGACCACCGGCAAGGACCTGGGCGACGCGACCGTCAGCGGCACGTCGTTCAGCGCCAACCTGACGCTGGCCGAGGGGTCGCACCGCATTCAGGCCACGGCCACGGACGCCGCCGGCAACGTGTCGGTGCCGGGCATCTTCACCGTGCTCGTGGATCTGACGCCGCCGACGAGCCAGGTCAGCTCTCTGGCGGCCCGGCAGTCCAGCCTGACGTTCAGCGTCCCCGTTACCTTCTCCGACCCCGCCGGCACCGCTGGTGCGCCCTCGGGCGTTGCCTTGGTGACGCTCTACGTCAACGACACCGGCCCCGACGGCACCAGCACCGGCTTCTACACCACGGCGGCGCTGACGCAAGCGGTCTCCGGCAACCCCGCCTCGGGCACCGTCTCCTTCACCTTCACCGGCAAGGATCGCCACAGCTACACCTTCCACGCGGTGGCCCAGGATGAGGCCGGCAACATCGATAGCAAGTCCGGCTCCGCCATCGAAGCCAGCACCTTCGTCCCGGACCTGACGCCGCCGGTGACGCACGTCCTGACGACCTCCTCCTTCAACAGCTCAACCGGGGTCTTCACCCTCAACTACGCGGGACAGGACGGCGGCGACGTGCTCAAGTCCGTCACCGTCTACCTGACCGTGGACGGCGGCGCCGCCCAGGTGGTCAACACGCTCACCAGCAACGTCTACTCCGGGTCCATCACCTACAATGCGCTGGGCGACGGCAAGTCCCATACCTACGGCTTCTACAGCCTGGGCACCGACGCCTCCGGCCTCGTCCAGACGGTGCCCAGCGCTCCCGACGTTTCCTTCACCCAGACTTACACCGCTCCCCTGGCGGTCACGGCCCTGAAGGTGGTGCAGAGTGTCGCCCAGCCCACACCGCTTCAGGAGCGCTCTTACATCCGCGTCCTGGAGGTGGACTTCAATCAGTCCCCGACGGTGAACGCGGCGGACTTCCTCACCAACCTGGGCCAGTACGTGGAGATCCTGTACTTCGGGACCAACGGCACCCAGCAGGGCACCGTGTCGCTGAGCAATGCCAACGTGACGCTGTCCGGGGCGTCGCTCTTCATCGACTTCGGAGCCTACGGCCTCACCAGCGCCCTGACGCTGAGCGGCGGGCAGACGGTGAGCCAGACCAGCGCGCGGACCAGCACTTTCGGCGACGGTTGGTACGGCCTGGGGATCAGCGAGAAGGCGACGAAAAGCGGCAACCCGATCTGGTCGCCCTTCTTCCGGCTGCTGGGGAACGCCACCGGTGCCCCGGCCACCGGCAATCCGACGGTGGGTGTCGCCGACGTGAACTACGTCAGCTCCGCGGTCGGGAAGACGCCGCTGGATTACAACGCGGACATCAACGGCGACGGCTACGTCAACCAGTCCGACGTGGGTATCGCCAAGCTGCGGCAGAAGGACACGGCCGGCAGCGCCCCGACCACGTTCCCGCAGTTCCAGCTCTTCGCCGGCCCGGCGGGGAGCGGGGGCGCGACGGCGCTAACCGAGGCGGAGGCGCAGAGCCTGCTGCCGACGGCGATCACCGCCTGGCAGGCGGCGGGCCTGACGGGAGCGGGCGTGCAACTTCTGGAGCGGTCGTCCGTCCTGGTCGCGGATCTGGGCAGCAACGTCCTGGGCCTGGAGGCCGCGGGAGTGATCTGGATCAATCAGACGGCCGCCGGTCACAACTGGTACGTGAATCAGGGTCCGACCGCGGTCCTGCCGTTCGGAGTGACCGGCCCCGGCGGCGAACGGGTGGCCGCCGCGGGCACCTCGGCTGCCGGGCAGGTGGCCCTGCTGACCGTGCTAGAGCACGAGCTGGGCCATGTGCTCGGGCTGCAAGACAACAACCAGGCAGGCGACCTGATGGATACCACCCTGGGGCTGGGCGAGAGTCGGGGGATTAGCGCCGCGGATATGTCGGAGCTAGCCCCCTCGCTGCGGGCGGCGGAAGCCGGCCCAGGTGCTCTGCCAAGTGCAGCCCCGGCTGGCCGAAGCTCGGCGGTCGCCGCGACGGCCGTGAGTGGTCCTTTGGTCCGGTCGATGGCGGCGCGCGATACCCTCTTCGTCGATCTCGGGCGGTCGGCCACGTCGGAAGAGCTTACGCTTGGGGTCGCCATAGTCGAGGATCGACAGAACCGCCTGGGGGCCAACTCGGTTGCGACGGGCAACAGCTCAGGCGTGCTTCGCGGCGGACCTGGGCTTGTGCCGGACGGCAACTGGGGCACTTCGGCCGCAACGGGTCTGGAGAGCCTGCCGCTCGCGGACGGCACGTTCGATCCGCGCAAGGGGCCGCTCGGCAAGCGCCGGTTTCCCCAGTAGTCTCTGACAGCGCCTTCGAGTCGAGGAGCGTCTCAGGATTTGATGCCCATGGAGATGCAAGGAAAAATGAAACTTTTTGCTCGCCGGGAGGGATGCACGAAGGGTAAGCTAATCACCCGTGGATCGCCCGGGTTCCGTGGGAGAACGGCGGCAGGAGCGTCGCGGTTCTGGTGTAGTGGTGTTCTCTTCCGCCTCAATGCCTGGGGCGCGACAATGCTTGGAGAAAGGCTCGCTGATTATGAAAAGTTACCCAACGTCTTTCAAGGCCCTCACGGCCGTGGCGGTGCTCTGGCTCGTCACAGCGGCCCCCGCCCGGGCCACCCTTATTGTTAGCGGCACTGACCAGAACGTCGCCGTTGGCGGCACGGCCGATATCAGTTTCTTCGTCTCGAGCATTAGCGGCGATTCGCTCGCCAGTTTCGGACTGCAGTTGCAGATCACGGGGGTCACAGGCGAGCTTCAATTCAGCGCCAGCCAGCCGGTGTCCCAGCTTAGCGATCCGAACTATGTCTTCTATAACAACAGCCTGGCCGCGAGTGTTCCTCCCTTCTGGAACCCCTCCTTTGCGTCTGATTACCCAAACGACACGATCACGGGGGGGGATACGTACACCGGCAGTTCCGGGGCAGCCACACTTACTCCTCTCACGTCGTATCTTCTTGCCACGGTGACAGTCTACGCGAACCCGAGCCTGGTAGCGGCCGGTGATTCGTTTCAGGTAGCGCTCGTGCCCCCCAGCGTCGGCGACCCCAATCGCACCAATTTTATGGACCCCAATTCTAGCCTTATCACTTACACAAGCACCCCCGTTACGGTTCTCGTCGTGCCCGCCGGAATGAATCCCGTCCCGGAGCCACCGTCCCTGGTGCTGCTGGCGGGCATCGGGGCCTCTCTCGGCCTGCTGTGTTATTGGCGAAGGCGAACGACTGCGACGCCGCGTCTGATCGCGGGCAGCTAAGTCGGCCTGACTCGCGCCGGCCGGACTGTCCGGGGATGGAGAAGAAACGATCGCGGCCGTTGGGCCGTCTCGGACCCACCGACTTCCTACCTCTGCGGGCAGGCCGCTCGGCTCTCGGAACCAAGATTTACCAAAGGATGATCTACCATGATTCGCGACCTCCCTCCTGTCCGAACACCTTCCCTTTCCCGGACCCTTCGCCAGCTACGCGACCGAAGGCCGGCCGTACGGCTTTGCCTGGAGTGCCTCGAGGAGCGTTGTTTGTTGTCGGCGTCCACCCCAGTCCCCTACGGCCCCTTGCCCGCGGTCACAGTCGATCTCACCGACAAACAGGTCGCCCACGCCGATGTCGTCGTCGATTGGAACGCGACCGCGCTGCAGGCGATCTGGAACGCCGCAACGCCGCCGACCTCGGCCTCGCGGGTGCTGGCGATGGTCAGCGTGGCGACCTACGACGCCGTGGACGGCATCCACCCTAGCTACGACTTCTACTCCGTACCGGGGCTGAGCGCTCGCCCGTCCCACGGTGCCTCTCCGGAGGCCGCAGCCGCGGCCGCGGCGTACACGGTGCTGAGCAGCCTCTACCCGACGCAGCAGGCCATGTTCGATGCGGAATACCAGGCTACCCTGGCCAACACCCCAGCCGGCCGGCCGCGGGCGGATGGCGTCGCCTGGGGGCAGGCGGTCGGCAACGCCGTCCTGGCCTGGCGCAGCCAGGATGGCTCGAACGCCCCGTCAAACTACCAGCCGGCGCCGCCTGGGGGGCCTCCCGGCGTCTACGAACTGACGCCGGGCGTGACCTCGGTCTTGGGATCCCAGTGGGGGCAGGTTACCCCCTGGGCCATGCCCAGCGCCGCCCAGTTCCTCCCGCCTCCCCCGCCGGCGCTGAACAGCGCCGTGTACGCCGCGTCCTTCAACCGCACCCAACTCTACGGCGGCGTCACCAGCACCGCCCGCACTGCGGACGAGACCCTGTTCGCCCACTACTGGGCCGACGTCCCCGGACACAGCGTCACGCCGCCCGGCCACTGGAACGAAATCGCCGAGAACGTCACCTTGCAGCAGCATCTGACCCTGGAACAAAACGCCCGGCTCTTCGCGCTGCTGAACATCGGGCTGGCCGACGCCGCCATCACCTGCTGGGACGCCAAGTACGTGTACAACTTCTGGCGGCCGGTCACCGCCATCAACGACCCGCGCGCAGCCTGATCAACCCGGCGACCACGTCGGACCCGAACTGGGCGCCGCTCTGGAAGACGCCGAACTTCCCCAGCTACGACTCGGGGCACAGCACCTTCAGCGGTACTGCCGCCGCCATCCTGACGTCGCTCTTCGGACCCGACGTCTCGTTCACCGTCGGCTCCGACGACATGCCCGGCTACAGCCGCAGTTTCGACAGTTTCACCCAGGCGGCCCTGGAGGCGGGCGAGAGTAGGGTCATGGGAGGCATCCATTTCGAGTTCGACAACATCGCGGGCCTCCTCGCGGGCGGGGAGCTGGGCGCCTTCATTTCCCAGAACTTCCTGCTCCCAAGGAGGGGGCCAGACTCCGGGGCCGGGGAAGGCTCCCCCTGGAGCCTCCGTGACGCGGCCGCTGCCCCGACCGAGGGGGGAACCGCGAGCGCGGGAGTGCCAGGCCTCCCCTCGGTCTCGTTGGGCGTTCTTCCGGGTGGGGCAGCGGGGCAGAGCTTCCCTGCGGGGAACCTCGGGGCAGAGGGGACCGGCCCGGCGACACCTGCCGACGCCCGGAACGTGGACCTAGGCATGTCCCAGATCGGCAGGCCGCCCGAGCACGCTCTGCCTGGGACCGGGCTGGTAGCGTTTCACCTTCTTTCCGGTAAGCGCAGGCTGTCGGGAGACTTTTCCGAGCCGAACGTTTTGTGATCGGAATCGCAACCGCTGGGGTTGGCCGGGCCGCCGAGCCGGATGCCTGGATTGAGGTAGCTGCCTTGGATTCGCCGGAGACGCTGCTGCAGTGGCCGGGTCCTCTCTGGTCAACGCCTCGGTACCGCGGGATTTGGGATCCCGTCGTCTGGAGTGCTTGCAAGAGGAGCCGGAAAGGATGTTTTCGGTTGCTCGGTTCGGCAATTCTTGCAGCGCTTCAGGAGAAAAGGTTCGTGGCGCGTGACCAGCAGCTACTAGGTCACCACCTCGACAGGCGCCCGAAAGCAACGACCAACGAAGGTCCCGCGACAAGCCTCCTCAATTCAGATGTTGATGCTCTGCGGGATGGCGGAGGGGACGAGGAACACATAGGCCCGGCGCTTTTGATTGCGCTGCCGGATCGTAGCGTCGATGGAAGCCAGCTCGTTCTGGAAGTCGGACAGCAGGTCCGCCACGTCCGGATCGAGGAAGTGGCCCAGCGGGTAAAGCCCCAAGACGGTGTAATGGACCGAACCCAGAAGGTAGCCGATGCTCAGCTGCAAACCGGCGTGATCCATGGGCGGCAACAGGGCCAGGTAGTCCTGCAGACCGGCTCCGGCTTTGGACTGGGGCGCGGGGGCGAAGCAGGCCAGGGGCATGTTGGGGACATAACTCATCAGGTCGTACTGTGGGAAGTTCACGGCCGCGTGCTGCACGCTGGTAGTAAAAAGGATGTGAGCCACGGCGTCGGTCAGCTCGTCGCGAGTGCCGATCGAACCGTTCGGTCCCAGGCCACTTACGCGCCCGCCGTCCTGGGCGAGCAATTCCGCGCACCAGGCCGTCAACTCGCGGTCCTGATGCAGATCGGCGTCCGACCGGTAATACAACCCCAGGTAAGCCGCCACCCAGCGGCGGATCGCGCCCCAGTAGAGAAGCGCGTCGTCACGGTAGGGGTAGTCGGGCAGGGCGTCAGTGTCATCGACCCCACGATCGCGCAACGCGCGGGGCAGCATCCCGTCGAGGAAAGGACGGTTCTGTAGGCTATTCACCGTGAGCGCGCGAGGAGGCGATGGTCCCTACGAGGAGTTCATCGACGCCGCCGCCGGGGCTTATCAGGTGGCGCTGGGCCATGTCGTTGATGGCCAGCGTCCCCTCGAAGTGCGGCCGCAGCAGTAGTCCCAGGGGATGATTGGGGGCGAGCTGCCGGTACGTGGCGATGACGAACGGCTCGACCAGCAGGTGCGTCCGTCCCAGGTGCGTGATCGTCTCGTGATAGTTGCCGTCGGCCATCTCCACGACGGTCTTGGCGATCATCCAGTTCCAGCCGTCGGCCGGAGTGAAGATAGGGTTGTCCGCCCCTGGCCGTTGCCGGCACTGGACGGCCACGGGCCGCAACTCTTTCGACGTCTTGTCCAAGGCAAACAACGCCAGGGGGGCGTAGCAAAACTTCCGCGTGTCGGGGAAGGTGCCGTCTTGGACCGTCTCCAACGCCGCGTAATCGACGAGGTAAAGCCGGCCTTCGGCCCCGGCCGCGGCCAACGAATCACCGCCCATCACTCCGGCGTAGAGTTCCTCGCCGACGGGGAAACGGTCATCGGGCCGTTCGACGCGTCGGAGCAGGACCGGGTTTGGCCCGGCCAGCCGCATCAGCGCGAACACCCGGTCATCCTGGTAGTCGCGGCTGACGGCGGGCAGCCCGAT
Organism: uncultured Planctomycetota bacterium; assembly: GCA_963767535.1. Lineage (GTDB taxonomy): Bacteria > Planctomycetota > Planctomycetia > Gemmatales > Gemmataceae > JAJPHU01. The sequence goes on along the minus strand of CAVYEC010000002.1, from coordinate 335,391 downwards.
GGCGCGGAACTGGGCCGCGTAGTCTCCGATGCCCTGCGGCCGGACTCGGTCGAACGAGGCGTGTATGGCATCGTGGATCGATGCCACCAACCCGTCGAAGTCAGCGAAGGGGCTAGTGAGGAAAGCCACGAGCCGTCGGCGCGCCTCGTCGATCCGGGCCAGGCGTGCCAAGTCGGGGCTCAGCGGGGTACAGTTCTTCAGGATGTGCAGCAGTCGGTCGGCCACCTGGACGAGCCATTCCCATTTGGGAAGTTCCTGCAGCGGCACTCGTTCGACCATCGCCAGCGGCGAGACGAAGGTGTGGTTGTACTGATACTCGGTGCGCGTCAGCAGCATTGCCGCGTCGCGCAACTGAGGGGCGGGGTCGGACTGGGGCAAAAAGGCGGACATGGAATGGTCCTCTCGAGGACTTCTTCGAACCGAACGCCGGAGCCGTGGGCAGAACATGCGCCAACCTGTCCGAATACGTACTTCGGTGTTGCGGACCCTCCGCGGGCAGCGAAGTTCAGATTGCGCGCTTAGAGCCTGTTATTGACTTATCGCCTGCTGGGCGTGCATGTTAGTGGGATGAGCACAGCACGGAAGGCTTACCCGAGCGACGTCTCGGACGCGGAGTGGGAGTTCTTGGTCCCCTACTTGACCCTGATGCGTGAGGACGCCCCGCAGCGGGACTACCCCCTGCGCGACCTCTTCAACGCCCTCCGCTACGTCGTCAAGACCGGCTGCCAGTGGCGGTTCTTGCCCCACGATCTGCCCCCCTGGGCTGCGGTCTACCAGCAAGCGCGGCGCTGGCTGCACGCCGGGGCCTTCGAGCAGATCGCGCACGACCTGCGGATGATCGCCCGCCTCGTGGCCGAGCGGGAGGCGCCCTCGGCGGCCATCTTCGACGGCCGCACCCTGCAGTCGGTGCCCGAGAGCGGCGGCCGCGCCGGCTACGACGGTGCCAAAAAGAAGAAGGGCTCGAAGGTGCATGCAGCCGTGGACACGCTGGGCCACCTGCTGGCGCTGGCGGTCACCCCGGCCGACGAGCAGGAGCGGGCCCAGGTCGCCGACTTGGCCGCGAAGGTCCAGGAGGTCACGGGCGGGGCGGTCGAAGTCGCCTTCGTCGATCAGGGCTACACCGGCGAGGAGGCGGCCGAGCAGGCGCAGGCGGAGGGCATCCGGCTGGTGGTCGTCAAGCACGCCGAGGCGAAGAAGGGGTTCGTCCTTCTGCCGCGGCGCTGGGTGGTGGAGAGGACCTTCGGCTGGCTGGGCCGCTTCCGGCGACTCGCCCGCGACTACGAGCGGCTGGCCAAAACGCTTGCTGGCTGGCACTGGCTTGCCTTCCTTACTCTGCTGCTGGCCCGAACCGTGGGTTCAAGTGCATAACAGGCTCTAGGCTGATCGAGGACGACAGCGAGAACGAAGGGCGTGATCCCCGGCAGAATTCGGGCAGGTCGGGGGATAACCCCGTCCCACTGATGTCAGAACGTCACTTCGTCCTGGCGCCCGTTGTAGCGCACCGTCTTGACGGTCCCCGCCGGCAGCATCTCAACCTTGAATTCCCGCGGAGTGGCCGACTCGTTGGTCACGCCGGCAGGCGGCGCCGCCGTGATCGTCAGTTTCTTCGCGCCGTCGTCCCAAGACAGCTTCGTCCACGTGCCTTTGTTCCGCATGTAATTCTGACTGTTGCCGTCATCCTCGTACATCGCGAACTCGCCGTTGGCGCCGCTGTACACCTTGAGTGTCGTCGGCTCGGTCACCGGCTGCGCCATGTATTGCCGCACCGGATCGAAAGGGATGATGGACCCGGCTCGCACGTAGATCGGCATCGTCGCCAGGTCGATCCTACGCTTCACGGTGGTGCCACCGTTGTGCCGCGAGTTGTCCCACCAGTCGTACCATGTGCCGGCCGGCAAGTACACGTCGCGCGACGTGGCCCCCTTCTCGTAGACGGGGGCAATCAGCATGTCGCGACCCCACAGGTATTCCTGCGACTGCCCGCGTGCCTGCTTGTCTTCCGGGTAATGCAGCCACAGCGCACGCATCAGCGGCATTCCCGTGTCGTAGGCCTCGCGTGCAAGCGTGTAAGTGTAAGGCATGAGCCGATAGCGCAGCTCCGCGTACTTCTTCGCGACCGGCTCGATCGCCGGGTTGTTCATTTCTCGTTGCGCGGGCAGATTGGCTTGCCCTTCGAGGAAACCCATGTCGCTGAGGCCCCATCCCCAAGGCAAGCGCAGGCGTCAGATGCGCCCGTGCGAACGGAACGAACCGCTGAACGCCGAGAACTGAAACCAGCGCGCGAAAAGCTCGCCCGACAACTCGCTGGTGGTGTAGAAGCCGCCGGTGTCGGAACCCCAGTACGGCGTGATGCTCAGACCGGTGTTCAAGCCGATCCAGATCTGATCGCGCAGCGTGTTCCAGCGCGACTGCGTATCGCCCGACCACAGCCACGCGCCCCATTTGCCCATCCCGATGACGCCGTTGCGATTGAGCGTCCACGGCCGCACATTCGGGGTCGTCCTCAGGTGCCCCTGGTAATACATCTTGACGCGGGTCATACGCTCGTAGATCGAGAAGCGGTCGCCCTCGTCCGGCCAGAACGCATCCACGCCCGCCGCGATCAGCGGCTCATGCCGCTTCCAGTAAGACAGGATGTGATTGGCGTCCATCGTCTCGCCCGGCCCCGGCGGGATGTTACCGACGAGGTGCGGCATCTCCCGCGCGCTGAGGTCGCGCATATGCACGACAACCTTGACGTTCTTGTCATGCAGCTTCTTCAGGACTTCCTTGGGATCGCTCGAAAAGACCTCGCGGATTGAACTCGAACGATGGCTGCGGCGTGTTCCAGCCTGTCGGCGTAAAGCCCGTTCCCAGGTAAACCACCGAGTCCACAGGGATCTGTTTCTTGCGGAAGGTATCGACGACGTTAAGGATCAGCTCTTGGGGCGTCATCTTGGCGTCGCGCAGTTCGCGGTGCGACTGCATGTAACCGAGCGCCCACTTGGGCGGCATCGCCGGTGCCCCGGTGAGGTCACGCAGGTCTTTCATCATGTTGGCCGGTTCACCGGCGTCGAAAACGAAAACGTCAAAGCCCTGCGATTCGGCCGGCACCGGCGTCGGTGTTGGGGCCGCCGGAGCTGCAGCGGTCGCCGCGCCGCCGCGTCCGCCACGCGGCGCGGGGTTATCGACGCCGGCGGTCGGGCGGACATCCTTGGTGGGAATGAATTCGCCCTTGGCCGGGTCGCGCAGATCAACCTGCACCCAAGGCGACGCGACGAACAAGCCCCAGCCGTCGGTGCCGACGAGGACCGCGATCGGATTGCGCGAGCCGAGCGTCCCCGAGCCCCAGCCCGGCCGCATCACATCCAGCTTCCCGCGCCGATCGAACTGGACCCCCATCGAACCGCTCCCGCGTCCCGGCTGCTGTCCGCCTTCGCCCAGGCCCAGCACCGGCGCATCGCCGACGTTGAAGGTGACGTGCCCCGTCTTCTCGTCGAACGCCAGTCTTTGTATTTCTCGCCCGGTGGCGGCCTTGACGAGGACTGTCAGCGGCGCGGGAGTGATTGCGACGTCCAGCGCGCCACGCGGGCCCGCACCGGCCCCTCGAACGTACGCAGGCTGATCGTCGGGTTTTTGATTTCGAGAGCGAGGAGCGACGGACTCGGCGGCAGCGCCATGCCCACGGGCTTGAGCGTCACGCGCACGCTGTGCGCACCGCCGGTGGTGACGGTCAGTTCCGCCGGCTGACCACCGCGCGTGATATTGGCGGCCCGGACACCCGGAGCGGCGATGGCTGTCCCCAGCAGCGCCGACAGCGACAACATCACGGTGCGTGATCGTAGGATCATTAAGCTATCCCATTCATTGAGAGTAAATCTGATTCTGGGCGGCTTGCCGGGCATTGTAGCACCATTCCCGATGCCCTCAAGCATCGATCATTCGCAGGGGCGGTCCTTTGATTATTGAGTCCCGCATGGCGAAAGACACTGGTTAGCGGCGCTTCGCAGAAGCGTGCTTGTTCCCACGCTTCTGCGAAGCGCCGCTAACCAATGACCGTATCTTTTGCCATGCGGTTCTCAGCAAACTCGGCCCCTCGGAAAGCCAGTTCGCCCCAGGGCTGCGACAGGTGGAAGCCGGAGTGCTCGAAAAAGACTCGCGTCCCGTCACCGTCGGGTTTGAGCTGGTAGATCACCTGCGTATCGATGATCGGGCCGGCCGACCACGAGTAGGCGAGCCGCCTTGGCGGTTCGCATTCCAGCACCTGGCAACGTACCACGATCCCGTCGAAGCCGGCCTTGGGGTTCGGCGGCACGCGAAACGTGTGGCGCTGGGGCGAAGACAAATCCTCTCGACGGTCGGCTAAGTGGTCCTTGGACAGAAAAAACTGTAGGCTTGCACGTCCCTCTTAGCCGGGTAAACTGTGGGAAATTCTGATGATCCGCAACGTCGCCCCCGACAGCAGCTTTCGCAGCTGAACTCAAGCAGCACGTGACGCTCTCTTCCGTAAGTCTTAGGGGCCGGCGAGTGCCTGCGGTCCACAACTCCAGGGGTTTGTTAACTGAATCGTGGCCAATACTGTCGATTGCACCCGGAGATTCGATCATGATCCATGCGACATCCCTTGTCCTTTTCCTGACTGCCCTCGGAGCTGATGCTGCGAACGGCACCGAAGTGGGACGGTTTCTTGTCGAGCATCCGACCCTCAGGAATCTCGGCTTCGAGTGGTCGATTCGCGGTGACGCCAATCGCAACGCCACGGTGAGGGTTCAATTTCGGAAAGTAGGCGACTCGGCTTGGCGGGAGGCGCTCCCCCTGTTACGTATCGGCGGCGAGCACGTGTATCGCCGGCAGGAACATCTGGACTACACTGTGCCGGACGGATTTGCCGGCAGCATTCTCAACCTGGAACCGGCAACCGAATACGAATGCCGTTTCGAATTTCGCGATCCCGACGGGACCAACGGCCAAACGGTCCAAACCGTGCGCGTGAAAACCCGCCGTGAACCGCAGGCGTACAAGGGAGGCCGCACCTTGCACGTTTATCCGCCGAACTACCGAGGAAAGCGCGAAGAACCGAGCTTCTCCAGCCTGCTGCAAGCCTACTACGGCGCTGGCCTGGGCGACTGGAGCGTCGTCTGGGAACGCCGTGCGCGGCCGGGCGACACGATTCTGATTCACGCCGGCCTTTACAAGAACGATCGTTTGAACTACGTGGACCCGCAGATGACGCCCTTCGACGGCACCATGTCGCTGACCTTAAAAGGCACGCCGGAAAAACCGATTACCATCAAGTCGGCCGGAGACGGCGAGGTGATCTTCGACGGCGCGGGCAACCATCGGCTGTTCGACGTGATGGCGTCGCAGCACCACATCTTTGAGGGCCTGACGCTCCGCAACACCGACGTGGCGATCTTCGCAGGCCAAAAGGAAGTGCTGGGCGCGGTCGCGTTGACGGTCAAAAACTGCCGCTTTGAGAACGTCGGGTTCGGCGTGTGGACGGAGTATGCCGGCTCCCGCGATTTCTTGATCGCCGACAACCTGTTTCTCGGCCGCGACGACCGGTTCCGGTTGATTGGCTGGTCCGATCCGGGGATCTACGGCGCCCATCAATTGACCAGTTATTACGCGGTGAAAGTTTATGGACCGGGGCACGTGATTGCCCATAACGCCATCGCTTACTTCCACGACGGCATTGGCATTTCAACGTATGGCACTCCACCGAAGGACCCTGAACAGCAGGCGTCCTCCATCGATATCTACAATAACGACCTTCACCTGCTCAACGACGACTTCATCGAAACCGATGGCGGCGTCCACAACGTGCGCGTCCTGAACAATCGGGGGGTCAACGCCGCGCATGGAGGATACAGCGCCCAGCCGGTGTTCGGGGGGCCGGTCTTTTTTATCGGCAACCTGCTCTATCACGTGCCGTCCGGCGTGTCCTTCAAGTTCTCGGCCAAGCCGGCGGGATTGCTGGTCTATCACAATACCGTCATCGGGGAACAGGTCCTCCGCGAGCCTTCCTCCAATATGCACTTTCGCAACAATCTGTTTGTAGGCCGCGACACTCCGGGCCGCGGCATCATGACGTGGGCCAATGCCACGGACGCCTATAGCTCGGATCACAACGGGTTTCGACCGAACAAGGGCGTGTCCAAGCAATACGCCTGGCTAGGTCCAAAAGCTGGGCAGCGCTGGTACGAGCCCAAGGAGACGGACTGGCGAAGTTTCGCCACTCTGGCTGAGTTTCGTGTCGCCACGGGGCAAGAGACGCACGGTATCGAAGTCGATTTCGACGTTTTTGAGAAGCTGGTTGCTCCCGATCCGGCGAAGCGGCATGCCGTCTATCACGCCAGCGACCTGACTTTTCGACTGAACCCGAACGGCAAAGCGGTAGATGCCGGCGTCCCGATTCCGACGGTGAACGAGGGTTTCACGGGCCGGGCGCCGGATCTAGGTGCGTTGGAAGTTGGTAAGCCGGCCCCGACGTACGGGCCCAGGTGGCTTAAAGGGCAGCCGTTTTATCGGTAAGGACGAAGGATCGTCGCAGATAGCAGCAGAATTCGCCAACGGACCCGATGGCCTCATCGAAGGTAGAATCCGTTCGATAACATTGGGCAGACGTTGCCGCCGTGCAGTCGCCCAGGCGCGTTGCGCGGCGGTCTGATCGCCCCCAGTGTTTTGGACCGCGGCAGGTTACGCAGATCGACCATCGCCTTCTTACAGGCATTGCAGCGTAAGCGGCGGTCCACCACCCCTTTGATAATCCGGCAAACCTCGAACGATGTTTCCGGTTGTTCGGTTCGGCAATATTTGCACCGCTTCAGAAGAAAAGATTCGTCGCGCGTGACCAGCATCTACTAGGTCTCCACCTAGCCCGAATTGCGCACCGAGTCTATGTAAATTGAGCCTCACGCACTATCTAAACGGTGATTTCCCAAGCCGTTAGAAACATGCGGAGGCTCAAGATCATGGTCCGCCAGCAACAAGAGCACTTTACCCTGTTCCCCGTCGGCTCACAACAACTCCACATCGCCTTCGACGGCGGGCGCATCGTCTCCGATGCCGGACTGCTCGCCGTCCGCGCCCTGGAAAAGCCCCTCCGTGTCATCGCCGACCTCGCCCGACGACTCCCCGACCCCCGATCCCCCAAGTACATCGAACACTCCGTCGAAGCCCTGCTCACCCAGGCCGTCTACCAGATCCTCGCCGGCTACCCCGACTGGAACGACGCCCAGCAGCTCCGCGGCGACCCCCTCTTTCAAATCCTCGCCGATGTCTCGCCCGATGCCGACAACCCCCTGGCCAGCGGCTCGACCCTGGCACGCTTCCAGTACGCCTACACCCGACGGCAGGCGGAAATGCCTTTGCCAGAACGTCCGGTCTTGCGGGAGGTCCGCGCCGCCCAGACTGGCCGCATCAAGATCCTCAACGACTACCTGATCGACCTCTTTATCCGCACGCGTCGCAGGCGGCCCGAGGAGATCATCCTGGATGTCGATGCCAGCGATGATCCGGTGCATGGCCATCAAAAGCTCAGCGGCTATCACGGCTATTACCGCCAGCATCAATACCTGCCCTTGTTCGTCTATGACGGGGCCACCGGCTTTCCGCTGGCGGCCTGGCTACGGCCCGGAGCGGTGCATGCCAGCCTGGGAGCCGTGGATATCCTCAACGCCATCGTTACCCGACTACGGAAGGCCTGGCCGGGCGTCCGCCTCAAGGTGCGCTCCGACAACGGCCTGGCGGTGCCCAGCCTGTATGACTATTGCGAGGCCAACGACCTGCCCTACGCCCTGGGCTATGCCAGCAACCCCGTGTTGCAGCGGGCCACGGAGCAAGCCTTGGCCGACGTGGAGTTGTATCACCGCCTCTACGGCCGCCGCGAGCCGGTGGTGCAACGCTTCGAGTCGTTGGCCGGTTATCAGGCCGACAGTTGGCCGCACCCCCGGCGGATCGTGGCCAAGATCGAGGTGACGCCGCAGGGCAGCCAACGACGCTTTGTCGTCACCAACCTGCAAGAAGAAGCGTCGGCGGTGTACCGGGATTTTTATGTGCGGCGGGGCAAGGTGCCGGAGCAGCCGATCGGCGAGATGAAGAACGGCTTACGGTCGGAGCGGCTGTCGGCCTGCGGCTTCTGCGCCAACGCCTTCCGCTTGCTGGTGCATACCTTGGCCTACGCCATCGTGGTGCTGTTCCGGGAGGCGTCGTCGTCGGTGCCGGAGGTGGCGACGGCGAGCGTGAGCACCTTACGTCAGCGCTTGTGGAAAGTAGGCGCGGTGGTGGTGACGGGGGTGCGGAGGATCTGTTTTCATTTTTCCGAGACGTGGCCGTATCGTGGGGCGTGGTGCCGGGTCTTGTCGGGAGTGACTGCCTTTGTCGCCGAGGTGGCCTCTGGTTGAGGCGTTGCGAGCAGCGGGGTCGGAATGGGGAAGGGGAGGGAAGCGTCGTTGGCGGACGATGCCGTATCGGGGTGTGCGCGGGAGTGCGAAAAGGGGTAGTCTGGACAGCTGCCAGCGAGGGATGGCGCGTTGGCAGGAGCGAAGGGCGGCTCGACAATCACGATGACAACCTCTCGACAGCGTCTGACGCCTCCTCTGCTGAGACTCGGTGCGCAATCCGGGCTAGGCAGGTGACCGAGAACGACGACCAACGAAGAACCCCGGCTGAACATCCTTTCGATGTTCAGCCGGGGTTACCACGTTTCCTCTGGCTCCTGACAATTGGTTTTCGCGTAGTCGCCCTTTTATGCCAAAATCGGGGTGACAGGACTTGAACCTGCGACCTTCTGGTCCCGAACCAGACGCTCTAGCCAAGCTGAGCTACACCCCGTCTGTTTGGTATCCTAGTGGCATCCGCCGGCTTTTGTCAACGTCAACAGGGAACCCGCGCCGGGACCGTGCGGATTGTTTAATCCGCACGGTCGCGCCGTCGTTGCCGGTAAGAGAACGTAGCATCGGAGGCTGATTTCCACGTAAAATAGTTTGGTGAACGGGATAAGGACTCCGGAGAAGCGGGCGGGGCCAAGCGGCTCGCTTCCGGGGTGGAACTCTGACCGGCCAAGGTTCTCCGGATGGCAGATGCCCTGCTGACCCGAGCCAGCTTGCTTGTCCGGCTGCGCGACCGGCACGATCGCGCTGCCTGGCAGCAGTTCGTGGAATTGTATGGCGGCCTGGTCTACTGCTTCGTTCGCCAGCGCGGACTCCAGGACGCCGACGCGGCCGACTTGACGCAGGATGTCTTTCTGGCCCTGGCGCGGGCGGCGGGCCGCTGGCAATACGACCCGCGAAAAGGCACCTTCCGCGGTTGGCTCTACGGTCTGACCCGCAACAAACTGGCCAAGTTCCTCCAGCGCCGCCGCGGCCAGCCCGTCGGCAGCGGCGACACCAACGCGCATGGCCTCTTGAACGAGTTGCCCGGCCCGGACTGCGATCCGGAGGCCGCCTGGGAATTGGAGTTTCAGCAGCAACTCTTCCGCGTCGCCGCCGCCCAGATCCAGGACAACTTCGCCCCGACGACCTGGAAGGCGTTCTGGAGAACGGCCGTCGAGGGCGCCAGCGCCGCCACGGTCGCCGCGGAACTCGGTATGTCGGTTGGGGCCGTCTACGTCGCCCGGAGCCGCGTGCTGGCACGGCTGACCGAACAGGTACGGCGCTTGCACCCGGAGTGATGGCATCGGTGAGGATTGCGTCATGCCCAAACCTTCTACCTGCCCGACCGTGGAGCGACTGCGGCAACTCCTCACCGAGGATCTTCCCGCCGGCGAGCAGACAGCGTTGATCGCCCACTTCGACGACTGCCTCTCCTGCCAGGATGAACTCGACAAGCTGGCGGGGGCGGACCCGGCCCTCCTCTGCGCCGCCGGCGCCCTGCGAAATGCCGCCCATGTCAGCGAGGACGAGTGGCAGCGCACGCGGGACCAGTTGCAAGCGGATCCGGACCTGACCAATCTCTATTCGCCGACCAGAAGCCACGGGTGGGCACGGCTGGCGCGGGCACCGGCCGACGCGCTGAAAGGGTTGGGACCGTTTGAACATTATGAGGTGGGCGAGCTGCTGGGGCAGGGCGGTATGGGTATTGTCGTCAAAGCCTCCGAGCCGGCCCTAAAGCGCTGGGTAGCGATCAAGGTGCTGGCTCCCGACCTGGCTGGCGACCTCGTGGCCCGGCAGCGGTTCTCCCGCGAGGCCCAGGCCGCCGCGGCCGTCCGCCACGAAAATGTCATCACCATCCACGCCGTCAGCGAAACCAAGGGGCTGCCGTATCTGGTCATGGAATACGTCGCGGGCGGCTCCTTGCAGGACTACCTGAACCTTCAGGGTCCGCCGGACTGGCGCGACGTGGCCCGGCTCGGCGGGGAGGTGGCGGCCGGACTGACCGCCGCCCACCAGCGCGGTCTCATCCACCGCGACATCAAGCCGTCGAACATCCTCCTCCAAGCCGACAATGCGCCCGGCCGGCTGGGCAGGGCCAAGATTGCCGATTTCGGCCTGGCTCGCGCCGCCGACGAAACGCGCTTGACGCTGGCCGGCGCCGTCATGGGCACTCCGATGTACATGGCGCCCGAACAGGCGATGTGCCAACCGCTCGACGAGCGCGCCGACCTGTTCAGCCTCGGCAGCGTCTTGTACACGCTCTGTACCGGCCAGGAACCGTTTCCCGACGGCAGCCCGATGGCCGTTCTCCGCCAGGTCTGCGACACGACCCCGCGGCCGATCCGCGAACTCAATCCCGCCATCCCGCTCTGGCTGGCCGCGACGGTCGAACGTCTGCACGCCAAGCGCCCCGCCGACCGCTTCGCCTCCGCCGCCGAAGTGGCTGAGTTGCTGCGCTACAACCTGGAGCATCCCGACGCCCCGCGTTCGGTCGTGCCGCCTTCCGGGGATCCCCGACGCCGAAACCGGAAGCGGCTCCTGGCGGGTGGGATCATCGCCGCGTTGCTTCTGTTTGGAAGCCTGGCGCTGAGCGAGTCGCTCGGATGGACCCGTTTGACCGGCCGAGGGTTGTTCGGTCCTGTGCGGACGGAGCGGATTGTTTTGCGGGCCACGATGAGCGGCCACACGAGACCGATCTGGTCGGTGGCCTTCGCTCCGGACGGGCAAACCCTCGCCACCGGCAGCGACGACACAACCCTGCGGCTCTGGGACGCCGCGACAGGCCGGCAGAAAGCCGAGCTGCCCGAACGGGGCAGCGCCGTCCTGAGCGTGGCGTTCGCGCACTCGGGGAAGTTCCTGCTCAGCGGAGGAGGCGACGGTGTTCTCCGCGTCTGGGACTTCGCCGCCCGAACCGAGCAAAAGGATCTGGCGTTTCCCAACGGCAACCTTCGGCGGATGACGTTATCGCCCGATGACGGGACGGTGGCAGTGGCCAGCGGCAGCCAGAGTGTCGAATTGTGGGATCTCGCCGGCCGCACCGTTCGCCATAAACTCACGGGACACCACGGCACCATTCTCGCCATCGCCTTCGCACCGGACGGCAAGACCCTGGCCACCGGCGACACCAGCGGACGGATCCGGCTCTGGAACACGACCGACGGGAACGAAGAGGCGGATTTCGAGGCCGACCCGCTCGGCGTGCGCGCTCTCGCCTTCGCGCCGGACGGCCAGACGTTGGCCTCCGTGGGGTCGGGCGATAAGGACGTGAAGCTCTGGCAGGTCGCCACGCGCCAACAAAGCGCCACGATCGCCGGCATTGAGAACGGGCCGTTGAATGTGACGTTCTCGCCGGACGGCCGGCTCCTTGCCTCCGGCAGTCGTGGCGGCACCGTGAAAATCTGGGAGCTGTCTACCGGGCAAACGCTGGCGACGCTGGACGCGCATCAGGGCAGTGTGTGGGCGGTCGCGTTCAGTCCCGACGGCCGAACTTTGGCCACGGTCGGGGAAGATCGACTCGGCAAACTGTGGGATCTCGGCGGCATACGGCCTTGATTCGTCTCGCGGCGTAAGTTCTTTCCTTTTAGCGCCTGCGCGATAGGCTCGAAAATGAGCGCTCTTTTGTCTGTAAGGTTTTCCGTCCTACCGGGCAATACCTACCAGGGCTGGTCTTCGCATCATCGGTTCTTTTGTGGATGAGGGCACCATGCATCGTACACTGCTTCGCATGGCGGGTGGTTGCTTGCTGCTGGCGGCCGTGGCCGGTTGCCAACAGGAGGCGTCGCCGACGGCCTCCTCGAAGGAGACCCCGGCCGTGCCGGTCAGCCTGCCCGTCGAACGGGAAGTGACCGACTTCGTCGATTTCACCGGCCGAACCGCCGCATTCCAGACCGTGGACGTTCGGCCCCGCGTCACCGGCTATCTGGTCAAGATTTGTTTCGTGGACGGCGCGGAGGTCAAGGTGGGCGAAGTGCTGTTCGAGATCGACCCCCGGCCGTACCAGGCCCAGCTCGACCAGGCCGTCAGCCAGGTCAAACTCAACGAAGCTTCCCTGCGGATCGCGCGGGCCAACTATGACCGCGACCGGGCCAGCGCCCGCGTGACGCCCGATTCCGTCAGCCGGCAACAACTCGACGAGGACCGCGCGACCGTCGAGGAGGCCCAGGCACGTGTCAACGCCACGGAATCCAGCACCAAGATCTACAAACTCAACCTCGACTTCACCCAGGTGCGTTCGCCGATCGACGGCCAGGCCAGCCGTACCTACTTGACCCTCGGCAACCTGGTCAACCAGGACCAGACGCTCTTGACCACGATCGTCGCATCGGACCCGATGTTCGTGTACTTCGACATGGACGAGCCGACGCTCTTGCGCGTTCGCAAGGCGATCAACGCCGGCAAGATCCCACGCTACCAGGACGGGGCCATGACGGTGTTGATGGGACTGCAAGGCGAACAGGGCTATCCGCACCGAGGGACCGTGAATTTCATCAATAACCAGGTCAACCCCACCACGGGCAGCATCTCGGTGCGCGGCCGGTTCCCCAACCCCAAGCCACGGGGAGACGCTCCCAGATCGATGTTTCTGCGCGAACAGGCGTCCGCCGTCTTCGGATTGCTCACCCCGGCCCTCGGGATGGACCTCGTTCCGCAAGCGGTCGGGGCGTGCGGCGTGGCGGCGCTAGGTGGGTCCATCGTGGGCGGTGAGCGAATCCTATCGCCCGGCATGTTCGTGCGCGTGCGACTGCCAATCAGTCAACCCCACCAAGCCCTGCTCGTCATCGACCGGGCGATTTCGTCGGACCAGGGGCTAAAGTTCGTCTACGTGCTCGGCGCCGATAACAAGCTCGAATCCTGCCGGGTCACGACGGGTTCGCTCCAGGAAGACGGCCTGCGGGTCATCACGAACGGGCTGAACAAGGAGGATCGAGTCGTCGTCGGGGGCTTGCAGCAAATTCGCCCGAAGATGCAGGTCCGGCCGGAACAGATCGCCATGCCGTCGCTCGCGCCGTCTCCCGCGGAATCGGCGCCGTCCGCTCCGAGCCGGCGCGGCGACTCGTCGAAACCAGCCGGCGGCGAGAGGAAACGCTCGTGATTTCGCGCTTCTTCATCGACCGGCCCATCTTCGCCACGGTGCTGTCCGTCATCATCACCGTGATCGGCGCCATCGCGCTCGCCTCGCTGCCGGTGGCGCAGTACCCGCGCATCACGCCGCCGGGCGTGTCGGTGATGATCAGCTATCCGGGGGCCAACGCCCAGATCGTCGCCGACACCGTGGGCGCTCCGATCGAGCAGCAAGTCAACGGCGTGCCCGGAATGCTCTACATGACTTCCCAGTCCGCCAACGACGGCACCTACACGCTGACCGTCACCTTCGATGTCGGCACCGATATGAAAACCGCCCTGGTCATGGTCCAGAACCGCGTGACGCTGGCCATGCCGCAGCTGCCGACCGAGGTGCAGAACCAGGGGATCACCATCCGCAAGCGGACGCCCGACCTCTTAATGATCGTCAACTTCATCTCGCCCGATCGCCGTTACGACGGCATCTATTTGAGCAACTACGCCACGATCTACGTGCGCGACGAGTTGCTGCGTGTCGAGGGCGTTTCGGACGTTCTCTATCAGGGTCAGCGCGATTATAGTGTCCGCGCCTGGCTCGACCCGCAGAAGTTGGCGGTGCGCAACATGACCGCTCTCGACGTGGCCAAGGCGATCCGCAGTCAGAACCTCGACGCGCCGGCCGGTCAGGTCGGCAAACCGCCCTCTGGTCCCGGACAGGCCTTTCAGATACCGATCACCACCCTGGGCCGGCTCTCCGACCCGGAGCAATTCGGCGACATCATCGTCAAGGTCGGCCAAACTCGTCGCCCCCGTCCCGCCGCGCCCGTCCGTCCGCCTTCCGCCGGGGGGATGGGCTTGCCGACTTCCGTCGCCTCGACTTCCCTTCGATCCGGTGGAATGATGGGCGGCGGTACGACGGCCCGAACGTCAACGGGCACCAACACTCCGACCATGAGCACCGCGACCGACAGCACGACGAGCACCCCGACGGCAAGCACCACGCCGGGAGGCACCACGATGGGGAGCACGACGAGCAGCCCCTATGCGACCGGCGGCGCGACGACGGGCGGTGTTGCGACAGGCACCGACTTTACGGGCGGTGTGACGACGAGCGGAGGGGCATCCGTCAGCGGCAGCCCGACGAGCGGCTCGGCGATGATGGACGGAACCATCACGGGTCTGTCCATCACCAGCGGCACGACCGGCAACGGGGTCGATAGCGGAATTGTCAGCGGCGAGACGATCGGCCACGGTCCCGGCCGGCCGTCCGCCAGCATCGTCCGTCTCCGCGACGTGGCTCGCGTCGAGATGGGCGCCCAGAACTACAACCAATCCTGCACCTTCGACGGCAACCCCTCCGTGGGCCTCACGGTTTACCAGCTTCCCGACACCAACGCCCTCGATGTGGCCGACGCCGTGCGGGCCAAAATGGAGCAGTTGAAGAAGCGCTTCCCCGACGGTGTGGATTACCGCATCGGCTACGACACCACGCCGTACATCCGCGAGTCGATCCGCGATGTCGTGGAAACGCTGCTGGAGTCCGTCGCCCTGGTTGGCCTGGTAGTACTGGTGTTCCTCCAGGATTGGCGAGCCATGCTCCTGCCGATGATCGACGTACCCGTCTCCATCATCGGCACCTTCGCCGTGATGTCCGCCTTCAACTTCAGCCTGAACAACATTTCGCTGTTCGGCCTGGTTTTGGCGATCGGCATCGTGGTGGACGACGCCATCGTGGTGCTGGAGAACATCGAGCGCTTGATCGCCACCGGACTCGACCCGCGCACCGCCACCATCAAGGCGATGGAGGAAGTGACTGGCCCGATCGTCGCGGTGGCGCTGGTGCTGTGCGCCGTGTTCGTGCCGTGCGCGTTCATAAGCGGCATCACCGGCCATTTCTACCGCCAGTTCGCGGTGACGATCGCGGTCTCGACGGTCATCTCGGCGATTAACGCCATCACCATGACGCCCTCCCGAGCCGTCCTCATCTTCAAGGCGGACGAGACGGGCCACGGCTACGAGCTGCGCCGCGAGGCGCTGCCATGGTGGCTCTTCGGCATCCTGGGTGGAGTGTTCACGATCTGGTTCGTGCAGCACGACCTTGCCGCCCGCTGGGACCTCCTCGCGCCCGGTGGCAAGGAAATGTCGCGCTTGCTATCGTGGTCGCTGTATGCCGCTTATTTCGCACCCGGACTTCTTATCGGCGGGCTGTTTGGTTGGATTATCATCCGCCCGGTGAACGCTGTCCTTGGCTGGTGCTTCCGGCTCATCAACCACGCCTTCGACGCCATGGCGCTCGCCTACGGCTGGTCGGTCGGCAAATTGCTGCGGATCAATCTGGTCGTCTTGCTGCTCTACGGCGTCCTGCTCGTCGCGACCTACGTCGTGTTTC
Organism: uncultured Planctomycetota bacterium; assembly: GCA_963767535.1. GTDB lineage: Bacteria > Planctomycetota > Planctomycetia > Gemmatales > Gemmataceae > JAJPHU01. The sequence continues at coordinate 319,587 of CAVYEC010000002.1, read as the reverse complement.
AGAAGGCTCCGACCGGCTTCATTCCGCAGCAGGACCAGGGCCGGCTCATCGTCAACATTCAGTTGCCCGACTCGGCGTCGCTGGAGCGCACCAAGGAAGCGGTGGCCAAGATCGACCAGATCACCCGCGACACGCCGGGGGTGGGGCACACGGTCGCCATCGCCGGGCTGTCGTTTCTCCTCCAGGCCAACAGCCCCAATTTCGCCTCCATGTTCGTCGTCCTCGACCCGTTCGACCGCCGGCAGAGGCCCGAGCTGCGCGACACGGCCATCATGGCCAAACTGCGCAAGGCGTCGACGGAACAGGTCAAGGAGGCCAAGGTCACGGTGTACGGTTCGTCGCCGATACCGGGCCTGGGCGTCGCCGGTGGATTCAAGCTCGTCGTCGAGGACCGCGGCGACCTGGGCCGGTCGCCTTGCAGAAGCAGACCGAAGCTGTCGTTCACGAACTGCAATCGGTAGCCGGCCTCAACAACGTGGCCACGCAGTTCCGCTCCAACACGCCGCAACTTTTTCTCGACATCGACCGGGCCAAGGTCGCTTCTTTGGGCGTGTCGCTGGATGATGTGAACCAGACGCTCGACATGTACCTCGGCTCGCTCTACGTCAACAGCTTCAACGAGTTCGGCCGGCACTGGCAGGTCACGGTCCAGGCGGACGGCGCGTTCCGCAATCAGGTCGAGGACCTCAACCTGTTCCAGGTCCGCAACAAGAAGGGCGAGATGGTCCCGCTCGGCACGCTGGTCAACCTGCGCGAGATCGGCGGCCCGCTCACCATTACGCGCTACAATCTTTACCGGGCCGCCACCCTCAACGGCAACATCCAAACGGGCTTCAGCAGCGGCGACGCCATCAAAACCATCGAGGCACTGTCCCACGAGACTCTGCCCTTGTCGATGAAGGGGGACTGGACCGAGCTGATGTTCTTGCAGAAACGCGCGGGCAACACGGCGTTCTACGTCTTCCTCCTATCCATCGTCTGCGTCTTTTTGGCCCTGTCGGCGCTGTACGAAAGCTGGGCATTGCCGTTGGCGGTCATCCTGGTGGTGCCGTTGTGCCTGCTCTGTTCGGTGGCCAGCGTGCTGCAAACCAAGCGGGACGTCAACATCTTCGTGCAAATCGGCCTGGTCGTTCTGGTCGGGCTGGCGTGCAAGAATGCGATCTTGATTGTCGAGTATGCCAAGCAGCTGCACCAGGAAGGCCGGTCGTGTTTCGAGGCGACGAAGGTGGCATCGCGGCTGCGTCTGCGGCCGATCCTCATGACGTCGTTCGCCTTCATCCTCGGCGTCGTGCCACTGGTCGTCGCGCATGGGGCCGGGGCCGAGATGCGCCGCTCGCTGGGGACCGCCGTTTTCAGCGGGATGCTCGGCGTGACGCTGTTCGGCATCTTCCTGACGCCGGTCTTTTTCTACGTCATCCAGAACGTGGGCGAGACGCGCCTGTTCATGGCCGCCGCCACGCGCTGGGTCGGCTCGGCGCTGGCGGGCGGTTTGCTCGGCGGGGCGGCCGGCTTTCTCCTGGGCAAGCTCGATTTCGTGCCGCTTCTGTGGGGTTCGGTGGTCGGTGTCTGCGCGGAGCGCTCGTCGTGCTGACCATTCTGACGCTCCATCGGCGGCTAAAAAAAGACCCGAGCGGGGGGCGTAAGCCCCCCGAGGGAACACTCGGGGGGCTTACGCCCCCCGCTCAGGGGGTAGATTTCCACGTATTTTCCGGAGGTTGGAAGTCGTGATTTCGCGCTTCTTCATCGACCGGCCGATCTTCGCCACCGTCATTTCCGTGGTCATCACGTTGGCCGGCGGCGTGGCGGTGTTCACCCTGCCGGTGGCGCAGTACCCCGAGGTGACGCCGCCCACAGTGCAGGTGACGGCCCTCTATCCGGGGGCCAACGCCCAGACCGTCCGCGACACGGTGGCCGCGCCGATCGAGGAGCAGGTCAGCGGCGTCGAGGGCATGTTGTACATGACCTCGCGCTGCACTAACGACGGCGCTTATAACCTCACGGTGACGTTCCGGCTGGGCATGGATTCGGACATGGCGCAAGTGCTGGTGCAAAACCGCGTCTCGTTGGCCCTGCCGGTCATCCCCGCCCTGGTCCAGAACGAGGGCATCAACGTCAAGAAGATGTCGCCCAACACGCTGATGATCGTCAACCTGCTCTCGCCGGACGACCGCTACGACAGCCTTTTCCTCAGCAACTACGCGACCATTTACGTCAAGGACGAGCTGGGCCGATTGCCCGGCGTAGCCGGCATCACTTACCTCGGCCAGCGCGATTACAGCCTGGCGCCTGGCTGGACCCCGAAAAGTTGGCCGCCCTCAACCTCAGCGCCATGGACGTGGTCACGGCCATCGCTCAGCAGAACATCCAGGTCGCCGCCGGGCAAATCGGACAGCAACCTGTCCCGCGCGGCCAGCAATTTCAGCTGACGATCAACACACGCGGCCGGCTCACTGACCCGGAGCAGTTCGCCGACATCATCCTCAAGGCTGCCCAGGGCACCTCGCTGGCGCAGGCCTCCGTGGACAGCGGTTCGAGCGATCAGGCTACACAGGACGACACGAGCGCTTCGTCAGGCCAATCGAGTACGGCCGCCCAATCCAGTACGAGTACCCAAGGCGGGCCGGCGCCGGTAGCCACCGGAGTCGTCCGGCTGCGCGACGTGGCCAAGGTCGAGTTAGGCTCGCGGCAGTACGACCAGACCTGCACCCTCGACGGCAAGCCGTCCGTCGCCCTGTCCATCTACCAGCTTCCCGGCTCCAACGCCCTCGAAACCGCCCAGGGCGTGTATAAGAAGATGAAGGAGCTAAAAACCCGTTTCCCCGACGGGTTGGATTACAAGATCGTCTATGATACGACTCCTTTTATCCGTGAATCGGTCAACGAGGTCTTCTCGACTCTGCGCGACGCGGTGATCCTCGTCGCCATCGTCGTTCTCGTGTTCCTGCAAGATTGGCGGGCGATGATTCTGCCGATGATCGACGTGCCCGTGTCGCTGATCGGCACCTTCGCGGTCATGGCGGCGATGGGGTTCACACTCAACAACCTGACGCTGTTCGGCCTGGTTTTGGCGATCGGCATTGTGGTGGACGACGCCATCGTGGTGCTGGAGAACATCGAACGGCTGATCGCCACCGGACTCGACCCACGCACCGCAACCATCAAGGCCATGGAAGAGATCACCGGCCCAGTCCTCGCCATCACCCTCGTGCTCAGCTCGGTGTTTTTGCCGTGCTGTTTCCTGGGCGGCGTCAGCGGCCAATTTTTCCGCCAGTTCGCGGTGACGATCGCGGTCTCGACGGTCATCTCGGCAATCAACGCCATCACCATGACGCCCTCACGCGCCGTCCTCATCTTCAAGACCGAGGACGGCCATGCGCACAAGCGCGAGGCGCTGCCGTGGTGGTTTTTCGGAATACTGGGCGGACTGGGCACCGTCTGGCTGGTGCAGCATCACTTCGGCGACCGCTGGAACCTGCCGATACCCGGCGAGGACGAGGAAGTGTCGCTGTGGCTATCGTGGTCGCTTTACACCGCCCACTTCGTTCCCGGACTCCTGATCGGCGGGCTGCTCGGCTGGATTATCATCCGGCCCGTCAACGCCGTCCTCGGCTGGTTCTTCCGGGCCTTCAACCGCGCCTTCGATCGACTGACCGGCTTTTATGGCTGGACGGTCGGCAAGGTGCTGCGGCTGAGCGTGGTCGTCTTGTTGCTCTACGGCGGACTGCTCGGTCTGACCTACTGGCAATTCAACCGCGTTCCCACCGGCTTCATACCCCAGCAGGACAAGGGCTACCTGATCCTGAACGTGCAGCTACCGGACTCCGCCTCCGTGGCGCGCACGCAACGCCTGATGGCCCGCATCGAGGCCGAGGCGCGGGCGACGCCGGGCGTGGAACATACCGTCGGCGTCGCCGGGCAGTCGCTGATCCTCAACGCCAACGCGCCCAACCTCGGCTCGCTGTACGTGATGCTCAAGGAGTTCGACGATCGGCACGGTCCCGGCTTGCACGCCGACGCCATCGCGGCGGAACTCAAGGAGCGCTGCCGTCGCGCGGTGCGCGGCGCGTCCGTCTCGGTCTTCGGCGCACCGCCGATCGACGGCCTGGGCGCGACCGGCGGATTCAAGCTCATCATCGAGGATCGCGGCAACCTCGGCCTGGAAGAGTTGCAGCGGCTCAGCGACCGCATCGTCGAGGCGGGCCAGGGCAACCCGGAGGTCCACGGCCTGTTCAACAGTTCCGGCACCAACACGCCCTGGCTGTATCTCGAAATCGACCGCACCAAGTGCATGGCCCTGGGCGTGCAGGTCAGCGATATTTTCAACACGCTGCAAGTCTACCTCGGCTCGTACTACGTCAACAACTTCAACGAGTTCGGCCGGACCTGGCAGGTCAACATCCAGGCCGACCCCCGCTTCCGCGCCGAGGTCTCCGACATCCCGCAGCTCCAGGTGCGCAACAACCAGGGTCAGATGGTCCGCCTGGCGACCTTGATGGACGTGCGCGACAGCACCGGGCCGGTCATGGTGATGCGCTACAACATGTACTCGGCCGCCGCCATCACCGGCGACGCGGCGCCGGGCCATAGCTCGGGCGAGGCCGTCGCCCGGATGCAGGAGTTGGCCGACAACGAATTGCCGCGCACGATGGCGGCGGAATGGACGGAACTGGCGTTTCTGCAACTGCAAGCCGGCAACACGGCGATGTATTTCTTCGTCCTGGCGGTGGTGTTCGTCTTTCTGGTGCTGGCCGCCCAGTACGAAAGCTGGAAATTGCCGCTGGCCGTCATTCTCGTGGTGCCGATGTGCTTGCTCTGTTCCCTGGTCGGTCTGCAAATCGCCCGCATGGAAGTGACGATCTTCACGCAGATCGGTTTCGTGGTGCTGGTCGGCCTGGCCAGCAAAAACGCCATCCTCATCGTCGAGTTCGCCAAGCAGCGCCAGGAAGTCGGCGTGTCGCGCTGGCAGGCGACGTTGGAGGCGTGCCGGCTGCGTCTGCGGCCGATCATCATGACCTCGTTCGCGTTCATCTTCGGCGTGGTCCCGCTAGTGATCGCCGAGGGCGCCGGGGCGGAGATGCGCCGCTCGTTGGGAACGGCAGTGTTCGCCGGGATGCTCGGCGTGACGCTGTTCGGCATCTTCCTGACGCCGGTCTTTTACTACGTCCTCCAATGGTTCGGCCGAAAAAAGGTAGTTGTCGCGCAGCCCATCCTCACGGAAGCTCCCGCACCGAGGACGTTTACTTCGCCCAACGGCTTCTGGCAGGCGTCGGTAGAGCAGGTCGAGGACGCGCTGAAGGCGCTGCGGCAGGTTCCCGAAGACGACGACGCCCTGCGTCGCGCGGCCGATTCGTTACAAAACGCACTGGATAAGCTACACGAGCGGTCCAACTCGACACACCACCCACCAGCCGAGTGACTCCGACAAGTCGCGCGAGATTTCTGTTGCCCCGATCGCATTGCGCCGCGGCCGAACTACAGATCCGCGTAGAGGTCCGCCAGGAACGCCATCTCGAGCTGCTGCTGTTGCGGCCCGGCGGCTTTGGCCAGCAGGGACTCGAAGCCCATCAAGCTCGCGTACACCGCGCCGGCGTTACCCGCCTCCAGACCTTGCACCGCGAACAGCGCGTCCTTCGCCGCCTCGTTGAAGGGATCGGGCGGCGGAGGAACTTGGGAAAACATTTGAATGTCCACGGTCAGGATTTCGCCCGTGCCGGGAGCGAATCCCGAGTACACCGCCTCGTTGGCATTGCTGTTGGCGTAGCGGTCCTTGACCACGTTGGGCGGAATGGGCACGCTCCAGAGGTTGCCATAGGCGTAGACCTGATCGTCGGCCGACGTGTTGTGCAGCGTAATGGCGAAGGAGCCGTTGCCGGTTCCGGCGGCCGTGAAGCTGCTGAAATTGTTCCCGCCCTGGCTGCCGAACGACCCGCCCCCCAGGTCCACGTTGCCGACCGTGTTGCCGTCGCCCCACAGGTAGACGCCGACGGCGTTACCACGGAAGTCATTGCCCTCTACCTTGGCATCGACCGCGCCCGAGGTGTCCAGGCCAACCCCCTTGCCCGCCGTGTTGAACACGTTGTTCTCCACGAACGCGGTTAGGGATTGGCGGTAATACGCGCCGTCCCAAAGGAAAAGGGCCGTGGTGTCGGCGTCGGCGTTGCTGATGGTGACGGTGTTGTTGTACAGCAGGACGCTCGGGCAGTTGATGAGGGTGATCGCCACGAAGGGATCCTGGTTCTGGCTGACGTTGAAGGTGTTGCCGGAGACCAGGGAGTCGCCGTTGTTAATCATGTACAAGAAGCCGCTGCCGGTGAACCTGTTGTCGGTAACACGGTCGGCGGCCAGACCGGCGCCGTCGCCGTTGACGACGGCGCCGCCGGTAAAGGTGTTGCCGGTAACCACGTCGTTTGCGTTCCCCGCCCCGATACTCATTTGCAGGAAGGAAACGGTCGAATTCTCGACCGTGATGTTCTGGTGGCCGGCGTCGAGGACCAGACCTTGCGGGTTGGTGAAATCGAGGTTGTTGAAGACGACGTTCGCTGTGCCGGCCGGCGTTTCCAGGGGGCTGGCGACGACGGCTTGAGGGTCGTTGGGATCGCCTTGCAGAGTGATGGCCTTCGCGATGCCCAACTCGCCCAGGGTCGTGACGGTGGCTCCGCCGTTGTGGGCCATCGTCAAGGTCTGGTTCAAGGTCAGTGTTACACCTCCCTGGCCGGTCGGCTGGGCGGAGAGGACGAACAGGTAGTTCTCCGCGCTGCCGCCGCCGCCGTTGACCTCGACCCACTCGCCGGCACCGATGTTGGGGTTGTCGATGGTGATCGTATTGGTGTTCGCCGCCCCGCCGGATAGCCAATGCCCGCTCACCCCCTGACCGACTGAGGACACCGCGGCGCCCGGCTCGACCTGAATCACGTCGCCGGCATGGGCGGCCTGATAGGCGGTTTGGAAGCTGTGAAAATGGCTATTGTCCACCGGCACACTGTTGGGAACGAGAAAGAGAGTGGAGAGAACGTCGCGATCTTCCAGGCTTTCCAGCACCGGCCGAAACCGGCGGCCGGCCGGTGCGGTGGGACGGTGCCGACAGAGTTTTTCACGCCAGGACACAAAGCGGTGCAAGAATCTTTTCATGGGGGATCTCCTTTGGCAGCGGGAAACCCCAATGCCTTCTACCCCCACGTAGTGGCCGATTGTCGATTGTGACAAAAAAACAGAAAATGTTCGATCGAAACGAATCGCACGCCCGATGGGACCGACGGCGTCGAAAACGAGAGACCCGGCAAGGTCTCTCGTCGAGAGCTGTCAATACGTCCGCCCCAAATATCCCACGATGGCCCGTTTGACCTCCAGTGGGTCGATGGCTCCCGCCTTGCGATACCGCACCTTCCCGCCTGGTTCGATCACAAGCGTATAGGGCAGCGGGCCTTCCCACTTTTTGTCGAGCCGGTCGGCGAACTTGTCGCGGTCCTTGAACGAAGCGATGTAATTCGTGCAAGAGACGTGCTTCTCCTTGAGCACGTTCAGCGCCGCCTCCTTTTTCTCCGGGTCGTCCATGCTGATGGTAACGAAGCGGAACGGCCGGCCGCGGTACATCCGGTTCATCGTCACGAACTCGGGCAGCTCGGCGACGCACGGCCCACACCACGTCGCCCAGACGTTGACCACGAGCAGTTTCTTCGTGTCGTTCTTGGCCAGTTGCGCGACCCCCTCCTCGTCGATCGTCTCCAGTTTGACCGGCTCCCGGTCCCATTTCTCCAGTGACCGCCGAGCGTCTTCGCGTTTGTCCGCCCATTTCGTCGAGCAGCCGAACACGCGCGTTTTCTCCACAGGCACCGGCTTGTCCGCCAGCAGCGCCTCGATGGCATTGCGGGCGTCGTGGGACTTCACTTCCTTGACCTCGGCGTCGTCGATCCGACCGACGTAGCGCAGCTTGCGCTCCCGGTCGAAGATGAAGACGTGCGGCGTGGCCTGCACGCCGTAAGCGTGGGCCGTCTTCTGCGTCTCGCCGTCGTGGAGGTAGGGGAACGTGAACTTCTTCGCCTTCGCCCGAATCTTCATCTCCTCGAAGGTGTCGCCCAGGTCGGTGTAGCCCAACTCATCCAGCCGCACCGCCTTCGGGTCATTGGGATTGATGGCCACCAGGGCCACGCCCTTGTCCTTGTAGTCGGCGTGCAGCTTGAGAATGCGGTCTTCATACGCCTGGGCGGTCGGGCAGTGGTTGCAGGTGAAGATGATGACGAGCAGTTTCGCGCGGGCAAACTCGTCAAGTGAATATTCGCGCCCGTCCACACCGGGCAGCTTGAAATCCGGGGCGGCCGCGCCGATCGGCAGCGTCCGCACCTCCGTCTCGGCCGCGACGACGACCACGGGACACGAGATTGCCAGGGCCGAAAGGAAAACGAAGCGAGAGGCACGCATCATGGGAATGTCTCCGGCAAAATCCTTCCGTCATTTCCTCGACTTCCGCCGTTACTTCTCAGCCTTCAGCGCATCGGGCAAGGGGTAGGTTGCCTCGCCGGTCGCCGCCCATTCCACGCCCCGGATCAAAAGCGTCCGGAAGCCCTCACTCTTCATCGCCTCGACATCGTGGCCGAGCACGTTCTCAACCACCCGCCCCTTGCCGTATTTCGCCACCCATACCAACGGCTCCTGTAGGCCCGTGTTCTTGGGATCCTTGGCCTTGTCGGAAAAGGCGGTTGCCAGCACTTCGTTGCCGGGAAACATCATCGAGTTCTGGTACAGCTCGTCGCGGCCGTGCTTGAACTCACGAAAGCCGTCCGTGATGGGGTGTTGCTTGCGAACGGTGACGGTGAACTCGTGCATCTTGCCGTGGTAGCCCTGCTTGCGCCAGCCGCCCGCGATGGCCTTCTCGAACTCCTTGTCGAGGTCCGACGTGCCCGTGAACGCCGACGAGGCGTAGTGATAGACGTACAGCCCCTTGCCGCCCTTGACGGTGTCGAGGAAGGCGCGCTTGTTGTCGTCCGACCAGACGCTGGCGGGGTTGGCCTTGGCCCCCTGCGGGGTGTTGCGATAGTTCAGCAGGAAGACGTCGTAGCGGGCCAGGTTGTCGGGGGTGAGGTCCTTGGAGGGCGTTTCGGTGATGTCCACCTTGTGACCGGCCTTGCTCAGGATCTCCTTCATGAAGGGGCGCCGTCTCCTTCCACTTGTGGGCCGATACCTCGTCGCCGGTGATGATGAGGACTTTGACCTCCTTGATATCCGCGGCGAAGGTCATGGCGGACAGGACAAGGGCTGTCAAGGAGGGCAGCAGCAACTTGCGCATGGTCGTGGCTCCGAAAGCGGCAGGCGGGAATCGAAACACCGTAGATTGTAGGCACAGCCCTGGGAAATGGCAGCGAGGAGAGCGGCGTGCCGAAAATGTTGAGGCATTGCGGCCGGGTAGCTGGTAGACTCCTCGAATGTTTCTCGGCCGCCGGAAGCTTCGAGCCGTTCGGTGACGCCCATGAATGACGTGACCCGCATCCTGTCCGATGTCGAACAAGGCGACCCCCACGCCGCCGAGCAGTTGTTGCCCCTGGTCTACGAAGAATTACGCAAGCTGGCGACGCACAAATTGGCCCAGGAAAAGCCCGGTCAGACGCTCCAGGCGACCGCCCTGGTTCACGAGGCGTACCTGCGGCTGGTCGATGTCGAGAACGCCAGGCACTGGGACAGCCGCGGCCATTTCTTTGCCGCCGCGGCCGAGGCCATGCGCCGCATCCTGATCGATCAGGCCCGCCACAAGCACAGTGCCAAGGGCGGGGGCGCGCTTCCCGCGCGTGCCACTCGACCACGGGGCGTCCCTCGTCGCCCCGGAAGGGGTGGCCGGGGAAGATCTGTTAGCACTGGACGAGGCCCTTCGCCAGCTGGAGGCCGAGGATCCCGTCAAGGCCCGGCTTGTGAAGTTGCGTTTCTTCGCCGGTGTCTCCCTGGAGGACGCGGCCGAGATGCTGGGCGTCTCTCTCGCCACGGCCAAGCGCTACTGGGTCTATGCCCGTTCGTGGCTGTACGGCAAGCTGCATGGGGAATGAACAGCGTCCCTATTCCTTTTCTTTTGATTTTTTTGTCCCGGCTGAGCCGTCCTCCGTCCCGATTACGCATTGTAAGACGGAGAGATCCCGGCAGAGGCTTTCGCCATGAACCGATCGACACCGAGCGTCGAAACCATCCTGGCACAGGCGGTCGAGATCGCCGTGTCCGCAGAGCGTCAGGCGTTCGTCGAGCAAGCCTGCGGCGGCGACCTGGAACTGCAACGCCGGGTCGAGCAGCTGATCGCCAACCACTTTCAGGCCGGCAGCTTCCTGGAACGGCCCGCCGTCGCCCTCGATCCGGAAGGCACCGCCGGCTGGCAGGCGGCGGGGTCTGCCAACGGCGTCGGCACGGTCATCGGCCCGTACAAGTTGTTGGAACAGATCGGCGAGGGCGGCATGGGTCTGGTGTACGTGGCCGAGCAACAGCAGCCGGTCAAACGCCGCGTGGCCCTGAAGGTCATCAAGCCCGGCATGGACAGCCGGCAAGTCGTCGCCCGTTTTGAAGCGGAGCGGCAGGCGCTGGCGCTGATGGATCATCCGCATATTGCCAAGGTGCATGACGGCGGCACCACGTCGGAAGGCCGGCCCTACTTCGTCATGGAGTTGGTCAAGGGCACGCCCATCACCGACTACTGCGACGCGCACCGCCTCACCATGCGCCAGCGCTTGCGATTGTTCCTCGATGTCTGCCACGCCGTCGAGCACGCGCACCAGAAGGGCATTATCCATCGCGACCTCAAGCCGTCCAATGTCCTGGTTGAAGTTCACGACGTTGAGCCGGTGGTGAAAGTCATTGACTTTGGCATCGCCAAGGCGACCGGGCAGCAGCTGACGGACAAGACCGTTTACACGGATGTTGCTCAGATGGTGGGCACGCCGCTGTACATGTCGCCGGAGCAAGCGGGCCTGAGCAGTCTGGACGTGGACACGCGCAGCGACGTCTATTCGCTGGGGGTGCTCTTGTACGAGTTGCTGACCGGCACGACGCCGTTCGACGGCGAGACGATGAAGCAGGCCGGCTACGACGAGATGCGGCGGATCATCCGCGAGGACGAGGCGCCCCGGCCCAGCACGCGGCTGAGTACGATGCGGCAGGCAGCGTTGTCCACGATTGCCGATCGGCGCGGGCTGGAGCCCCACCGAATGAGCCAGCAGCTACGGGGCGAGTTGGACTGGATCGTCATGAAGGCGCTGGAGAAGGACCGCAACCGCCGCTATGAGTCGGCCAGCGCGTTCGCGGCGGACGTGCAGCGTTATCTGGATGACGAGCCGGTGCAGGCCTGCCCGCCTTCGAAGCTCTACCGGCTGGGGAAGTCGGTTCGGCGGCACAAGGTCGGGCTGGGGGTGGCGGCGTGCTTGCTGGTGGTGGTGGGGATGGCGGGCTACGTCGTCTGGACACGCCACGACCGGGCCATGCAGCGTGCGGGAATGGAACGCGTGGTTTTGCTGGCGCTGGACGAATCGGACTCCTGGCAGCAGCGACGCCGGTTGCCGGAGGCGCTGTCGGCGGCGCGGCGGGCGAACGGTCTGCTAGCCGGGGCGGAGGTGAACGAAGCGCTACGGCAGCGCGTGCGGACACGGCTGGCCGACCTGGAGTTGCTGGATCGCCTGGAGAATGTCCGACTGGAGAAGATGACCGCGGTCAAGGATGGTCACTTCGACTGGGATGGGGCTGATGAGCTGTTCGGTCGGACGTTCCAAGACGCGGGTCTGGATGTGGAAAGCCTGCCGGCGAAAGAGGCGGGGGAGCGAATCCGGAGGTCCACGGTAGTAGCCGAGTTGGCCGCGGTGCTGGACCACTGGGCCTTGACTCGCCAGAGAATCAAGGGAGCGAACGACCCGAGTTGGAAGAATTTGCTCCGAGTTGCTCGCCTGGCGGACCCGGACCCCTGGCGGACGCGAGTACGGGAGGCGCTGGAGCGAAGGGACCGGCAAGCGCTACTGGGAATGGCGGGCTTGGAGGAAGTCTTCGGCCTTCCGACCGAAACATTGTCTGTCCTGGGTTCTGCATTCCTTATGGACAAGGAGGCAGGCAGTCAGGCGGAGGCATTTCTGCGCGAGGCGCAGCGACAGCACCCCAACGATTTCTGGCTCAATTATAATCTTTTCCGCTTTTTCCATGACGGCCAGCCCCGGCAAGTGGAGGAAACCTATCACTTCGCCGCGGTGACGGTGGCCCTTCGCCCCGGCAGCCCCGGCGCTCATCTCAACCTCGGCCTCGCCCTGGCGTACAAGGGCCGGCTGGACGAAGCCATCGCCGCGTACAAGGAGGCCATCCGAATTAAGAATGATTATGCCGAGGCCCACCACAACTTCGGCGCGCTACTCTGCGATCAAAAGCACGACTACGATGGGGCCATCGCCGAGTTCCGCGAGGCCATCCGGCTCAAGAAGGATTTCGCCCTGTCCCACTGCGACCTCGGCAACGCCCTGCACGGCAAGGGCCAGCTGGATGAGGCCATCGCCGAGTACAAGGAGGCTAGCCGGCTCAAGAAGGATTACGCTAGTGCCCACAACAACCTCGGTAGCGTTCTGCGCCAAGGGAAAGCTGGATGAGGCTATCGCCGAGTGCCGCGAGGCCATCCGAATCCAGAAGGATTTACACGAGGCGCACTTCAACCTCGGTGCCGCTCTGGCGAAGAAGGGCCGTCTGGACGAGGCCATCGCCGAGTTCCGCGAGGCCATCCGGCTCAAAAAGGATTACGCCGAGGCCCACCTCAACCTCGGTGACACCCTGGAACAAAAGGGCCGTCTGGACGAGGCCATCGCCGCGTACAAGGAGGCCATCCGGCTCAACAAGGATTACGCCAGTGCCCACAACAACCTCGGCATCGTCCTGGGCGCCAAGGGCTTGCATGAGGAGGCCATCACCGCGTACCGCGAGGCCGTCCGACTCAGAAAGGATCACGCCTCGGCCCACAATAACCTCGGCAACGCGCTCGCCGGTCAGGGTCATCTGGATGAGGCCATTGCCGAATTCCGCGAGGCCATCCGGCTCGAGAAGGATTACGCCCCCGCGCACGTCAGCCTCGGCAGTGCCCTGCTCGAGAAGGGCCGTCTGGACGAGGCCATCGCCGAGTACAAGGAGGCCATCCGGCTCAAGAAGGATGACGCCGTGGCCCACTCCAACCTCGGCGCTGCCCTGATGAAAAAGGGCCGTCTGGACGAGGCCATCGCCGAGCACAAGGAGGCCATCCGGCTCAAGAAGGATGACGCCGACGCCCACCTCAACCTCGGCGCTGCCCTGCGCGAGAAGGGCTTGCTGGACGAGGCCATTGCTACATACCGCGAGGCCATCCGACTCAAGAAGGATTCCCCCGAAGCACACACCAACCTCGGCTTTGCCCTGCATGGCAAGGGCCTTCTGGACGAGGCTATCGCCGAGTACAAGGAGGCCCTACGAATCAAGAAGGATCTCCCCCTGACCCACCTCGATCTCGGCCTTGCTCTGGCGGCCAGGGGCGATCTAGACGAGGCTATCGCTGAGTATAGGGAGGCAATCAGGATCAAGAAGGATTACGCCGAGGCTCACTGTAACCTCGGCGGCGTGCTTCTGCAGAAGGGACTGTTCTCCGAAGCCCTAGCTTCCTACCGCCGGGGGCACGATCTCGGCTCCCAGAACCCACGATGGCCCTACCCTTCCGCCCAATGGGTGCGGAACTGCGAGCGGCTGGTGGAACTCGACGGCAAACTGGCGGCGATCCTGAGCGGTCAAAAGAAACCGGCGGATACGGCGGAACGTCTCGCTTTGGCTATGATATGCCAACAGCCCCACAAGCAACAGCATGCCGCCTCGGTGCGCTTCTATCGCGAAGCCTTCACCGACAAGCCGCAACTGGCCGACGATCTCAACACGCAGCACCGTTACAACGCCGCTTGCGCTGCCGCCCTCGCCGGCTGCGGCAACGGCAAGGATGCCGACAAGCTCGAAGCCAAAGAGTGTGCCCTCCTTCGTCAGCAAGCCCTCGACTGGCTGCGGGCCGATCTGAAAGCATATCGGCAACTGATGGAGAAAAACGCGGACAAGGCCGGCCCGGAGATCGCTCATCGGATGCAGCACTGGCTCCTGGACACCGACTTTGCCGGCGTCCGCGGCCCCGACGCCTTGGCCAAACTGCCCGAAGCCGAACGCCCAGCCTGGCAGCAGTTGTGGGCGGATGTCGCCGACACGCTGGCCAAGAGCCAGGGGAAAGCCACCCCGAAAAAGAAGCCGGACCCAGAGTAAGAGCCACCAAGGTGGAATGTGGCAATGGCATCGTGCCAGAGGAAGTTTCCTCCCGAACTTGCCCTGGCCTGCCCCGCGTGAAAAAAATTGCTGCCCGCGTGAGCCGTGGCGCGGTCGGATTACGCCTTGGAAGGTAGAAGTCGGAAACGGAGAAGAAGTGAGCCGGTGCGTTTCGCCACCAAGCAGAAGCCGCACCGGCCCGCGGACCCGCTGTCGCGGGTACCCCCAGCCGGCGCCCGGTCTGCGCCGGCGAGGATATCCCCTCATTCTAACGCGGGCCGTCGCCCGGCGGGAGCCTTTTCCGGATGGCTCTGCGGGGCTTGTTCGAGGAGTCCCCCGATGGGCAAGTTCCTCCGCCTCGCGGCGGGTGCCTGCTGCCTGGGCCTGCTGGCCCTGGGTGCCGTCGCGCTCGACCCCGCATGCCCGCTTACCTTCCCCCCTCGCTCGGACTCGGCCAAAAGCCCTTCGCTAGCGGACGCAGTCGGGCGCAATGAAGAACTGAATCTGCGGAAGGACGCCATCCGCCGCCGCCGGGAGGCCAAAGAGCAAGTGGCGGAAGAAGTGATCGCCCGGCGCCAGAGCTTGGCGGAGGCCATCGAACGGTTCCGGGCCCTGGATCGGCAGTGGCCCCCCAGCCACCCCTGGCTACGCCACCAGACGCCCGAGGACTTGGGGATGTCGGAGGACGAATGGGACGGCCGGAACGTCCTCGATTTCGTCCGACTGGTTCTGGCCGACCGCCCCGACGAGGCCGCCGCGGTCGCCGGCCGACTGGAGAAGGAACTCCAACGACTCCTGGTGGCTCGGAAGAAGCGCCCTCTCGCGCCGGCCGAAAAATGATGGACACCCGAATCGTGCCGCGCAAGCGCGCGACGAATTAAGCACCACATCTTCAAGGATTTATGTTGCGGAAGCACATTTCGTTGCGCGTTTGCGCTTTCGTTGCGCCGACGGCTTTGCGTAAATACCGGATAAACCGGATAGGTTTCGTTTCAATTCCACCGGGTTTCGTTGCGCCTCATCCGTTCCGGGCGAACGGCAGGATAGCCGGCGGACTCGCCTTGTCCCTTCGCGGCATCCCCCAATCGCCCGGATCAATGCCTAACTCGTACCATTCGTGAATCACGCACGTCAAGTTGAAGCATACCAGCTTGGCCAGCACTTCGTTGACCATCGCGGTTGGCGTCTTGCTGCGCACGGCATCGCCGAAGAGGCGCTTGACCGCCGAGAACGTCGATTCCACGTTTGATCGCTTGTGGTAGTGCTTCAAAAACTCTTCCCGGTGATCCTGAAAGAAGTTGAACATCCGGTCCCACAGGGGCGTCTGCCCGACCACGGAGTTGCACTTGAACGGGATGTATGCGGTCCCGCCCACCGTCTCCACCAGTTGCAGGTTGTCCACGGCGAGATACGCCTTGTCGCCAGACAGTTCCTTGACCGTGAAGCCCTGCGCCGTCTGCCTGAGCAGGTCGGCCAGTTGCGGCGAGTCCGCCGAGTAGCGGTCGCCCACGAACGCGGCCGTAATCACGTTCGTCCGCGTGCCGACAAGCGCGTGAGCCTTGACCCATTCGCACTTCTGGCGCGTGACGCCATACTTTTCGTCGTACCACTTCTCAAACTTCGACGTGCTAAATCCGGTGCTGTCGATGGCGAAGTCCACGTCAACGGCCCGGAGCGGTAGGGCGTTGCGGCGGATCATTTCGTACAGGATCGGCGTCACGTCGGGGTTCTGCAAAACCTTGAGGGCGATGTTGAACGATACGGGCTGGCGGATGTAGCCTCGCTCGTGGGCTTCGCGCAGGTCGGACATGAAGCGCCTTGCCGAGAGCGTGGAGTAAACCTTGAGCAGAGCGCTGAACAGCCCGTCGCCGATGGGGACGCGCGACGCCCGCCCTTCTCGGTGCCGGACTTCATCGGCAGCGGTTGCACGTCCGACACGAGGTCATACAGCAACTCCTGGAAATGGTCCTTTTCGTTTTCCTGCGCCGCGTTGTACTCGCTCCACTTTTGGCCGTAGGTCTTGCGCGGCGGCGGTTCGGGAACGGGAGGGGGTGGCTCTCCCTTTATCTGCCGGTCGAGAAGCAGACGGACGGCGGCGATGTGCTTGCACGGAAGCTGACGAAGCTGGAAATCGTCACATTCGCAAGATGGGTTCGCCAGACTCGGATTGACCTTGTAGCGCGTAGAGGGACTGGACTGACTCGGAACCAGCCATTCGCCGTTTTTGAAGGTGATCCGCATGTCGCCGGTCAACTCCAGAGACTTTACTTCCCGTGCGTCCATCTACCTACCTCACTTTAGGCGATTACTGAACGCCTGAATAGTAGCAATTTTGTTGCTACAACTGTAGGTTGGTAGTTGACTTGCGAAACTTTTTGTTGCTACAATCCGCGCATGGCGGGAAGACGCAAAAAGCCAGAGGGCGAAGCGAAAACCTACATGCTCCGCATCCGCATGACGGAGGCGGAGCGCGTGCTGCTGGAAGAGGCCGCGAAGGTCAAGAGCTTGGAGACAAGCACTTGGGCGCGGTCAGAACTGGTGGGACTGGCGAGAAAACTGTTGGCCAAAAAGTAGTCGATTTCATGTCCAACAAACGGGGCGGCGAACTCCGTTCCACCGTCCCCCGTACTAGAATAGGCTAGGACTTCTTCTTCCCAGCGGGGATAGGCCACGCTTTATGGCCGTAGTCGCGGGCACGCATCAGTTTTCCGGTTCGATAGTGCCGAAACTCGGTCACAAAGCGCAACGACTCACCTTTTTTGGCGGGTCGTTTCATCGCTTTTTCCTCTTCTCGGTTGAGACGCCCCGTTGCCAAGCCGCCGAACGCTACATCGGGTTTGGCGCTTGGCCTCCCGTAAGGCGATCCGGTGGGGAGTCAAGAGTAACGAGAGGGCATGGGATAACGACGGCGCAGTCACTACCTGCGCAGCCGTTAACCCATGCCCCTGGATTTTGGAGGGGCGCGCGCTAGAATAAAAACGGACCCCGACCATGTGCGTCGGAACATCGGCGCATTCCTTTAGCGAGGCAGGTTTTGAGGTCCACAGGGCCAGGAGCGCTGCAACGCTCCTGGCCCGACCTCTAGTTCTCTTCCGCTCCTGTCAGCAACAACGGCTGACCATTCTTTTCCTGATCGTCTTCCGGCGTTCGGGCTTTGTACCAGCCTCGATCCGCCTTTATGAACCCGTTCGCTTGAGTCAACAGCGGCTCAATACTCTGTTCCGTCCGCCCCATCGCAAGCGCAATGTCACTCAGGCGCTTGGCTCGCCCCCCCATGATCCGTTTGATTTCCTGCACGGTTTTTTCCGTGTTTTCAGGCTCAGGAGCGGGAGGACTTGGGGAGGAAGTGACAGGGGAAGTGGCGTTTTGTGGCTGAGGAGCAGGGGCCAGATTGAATGTGGCTTCAATCGTGTCGGCCATGTTCGCAAAGGTCCGCGCCTGGTAACGAAGCCAGACGACTACCTCCGCTGCGGTAAGATCAGGGCGCATGCAATCCCTCGAAGAACAAGGGGGTCGAAATCGGATTCTCTTCCATCGGCGAATTATAGGAAGCAGATGGCTCCAAGCAATTCAAGTTTATGCGACACTTGAAAACACTTGAAAAACCGTCGATAAAATCAGAAATGAGAATAAATAGGCTGGTTGAGCGAGATAGTAAGGCAACGGATGGGGACACTTGGTTTCAGATACCGCCTCACAAGCCAGGCAGGCTCTCCAAAAACTCTGACATGCGGCCGGGCGGCGCGGAGAATGCACAGTAAACGAGAGAGGGGGGCACTTGGAGGGCGGACACCATGTCTTCAGCGCTGGCGATGGTCTTGGCGGCAGGTATCACGGTTCCGAGTATCGGGCCGGAAAAGGTGTCGGGGGAGACCGAGCGGGGGTTGGACATGCGTGGCGAGTGGGAAGGGTTCGTGCACACCGCAGAGGTTGTCCACCGCCTCGTCGAGATTCGGGTTGCTCACGGCAAGTGGAAGATCATTTTCTTGGACGGCTACGTCGAAGAGTACACGCCACGTATCGTCGATGAGGGCGGCGGGAAGATGAGCTACCGGGACGAATTCGCCATTTACAAGTACGAAGGCGATTCCCTTATCATCTGTTTGAGTCTTTTTGGCCGTCACCCCACCTCCTTTCAAGTCAACGACAATCAGTGGGTGTTTGTCCTCCACCGCGTCAAGCCCGCCAAGTGACCGCGCGGGGGTTTCGTTGCAGACCTCCGAGGTTTCGTTGCGCTTTCGAGGTATTTACGCAAAGCCTTGCGCCGACTGTGGGCGACATGTGCGCAACGAGACTGCGCGGGCAGAAAAGGCGAAGCGGATGATCATCCTTTCGCCAGACGATCCAGCACATTGCGCGTGATCTGCTCGACGACCTTGTCGCCGCCGCGAAGGCCGTGCGCCCAGTCGGTGGTGCCGGCCGTGACCACGGTGCCGCCGCGCGTGTACGTGCCCAGGACGGCGTGGCCGGTGCGTCCCTTCTCCCAGCGCTCGTACCACTCGCAGTCGTTGGGGTGCCAGCGGGCCGGGGCCGTCGCCAGGATCGTGAAGTCGCGCGGCGTGCCGTCGCGGCCGGTCGGCACGGGCAGCCCGTCCTTTCGCTCGAACTGACAGCCATCGCACTCGTAGCCGACGATGGTGTCCTTGCCCCCGAAGGCGTCGCCGCGCTTCAGGCCGGTGCCGGCAAATAGCCAGTGGTCCGGACGCTCGACCGTGAAGGCGCCGGGTCCGTCCATGAACTGGCCGTGGCTGAGGTGATAACCGCCCCACAAAAAGCCGACTCCGGTCAACTGATTCTCCGGCCGGCCGACCAGGTGATGACTCCAGAGCGTGCTGAGCAGGCGGTGCCGGGAGCGGTCCTTGTAATAGGGATCGTCGCCGAAGGATTGCTTCCAGCAGGTGAAGGCCCGGCCGCGGTCCTCGTTGCGGATCTGCCAGCAGCAGACGTTGCCGCTGAAGAAGGCCACGTTGCCGCCCGCGGCGATGAACGCTTCCAGGTGGTCGCGCATCGGGCTGGACCAGTACTCGTCGTGGCCGACCGAAAGCACCAGTTTGTACGCCTTGAGCAGTTCGGGGTGAAACTCCAGGTCGTTGTTGACCGCGAAGTCGAGCGCGTAGCCGGCCTTCTCGGCCCAGGCGATGAAGGGCTGTTCCCAGTTGGAGAACTGACTGACTTGCGGCCGCTCGAAGGAGACGCGCCGGCCTTGCACCTGATCGCGGCCCTGGTAAGCGTAGACGCTGTAGCCGCCGTAGCTGGTGTAGGCGTTGTAGGTGTTGGTGGAGAGCTGAAGCAGGATACGGGAATCGCGTCCGGGATGGGCAGGCCGTACCACGAAGAACAGCTCCGGCGTGCCGCTATTGGGGATCCGCCGCGCGCGCCCGGCTGATACTTGCCGTCCTTGTCGGCCAGGCGCACACGGGCGGCGTAATAACCGCTCTTCCACTCCGGCGATACCTTCAGCGTCAGAGCGACCGGCCAATTGCAGCCTCGCGCCGAGGCATCGTCCGGCACGGGGTACTCGGAGCCGGGCAGGTTCTCCTTGCTCCACACCACTTCACGGGTCGCGCCGAGGCGTGCGAACTCCAGGGCATAGCGGGCGGCGTTGGTCGAGACGTGGAGTCGCACCTCGTCGCCGGGCTGGTACGAAGAGCGATCGGTGTAGGCTTCCAGGTACAGTTTTAGTCCACTATCCGGGGCGGCAGATGAGCGCGTTGCCGAGAGAGAAAGTCCCAGCAAACTCAGGCTGCCGACTTGCAAGGCCTCGCGTCGGGTTGTACCTTGGCGGCGCGACTGCGGTGGTCGAGGGGGTGACGGCATGA
Organism: uncultured Planctomycetota bacterium; assembly: GCA_963767535.1. Lineage (GTDB taxonomy): Bacteria > Planctomycetota > Planctomycetia > Gemmatales > Gemmataceae > JAJPHU01. The sequence continues at coordinate 299,515 of CAVYEC010000002.1, read as the reverse complement.
TGAAAACCTCGGGCGACGGGGATAACATGGGTCCGGCGCGATTCTATCGTGCGCATCAGCCGAATCAAGGCTTGCTACCCGATGACTGGGCCGATCAAAATGAAGTACCTCAAGGCGTTCTTCGTTTGGGGAGGATGATCATGGATCGCCGAGCTTTCCTGGTAGCCGCCACCACAGCCGTAGCGGCAGCGAACCCCTCGATCGGAGCCGACCCCGCACGCCCCAAGCCGCTCAAGGCCGACTTCTACGGCACGCAGTATTATGACGAGAATGAACGCCGGGAGTTGGAAGAGGTGCTTCGGAATCGCCAACCCTTCCGCTGGTACGGTCCCGGACCCAACCCCCCGCAGAAAGTCGCGGCCTTCGAGAAGGAACTGGCCGCCCGGATGCAGACACGCTTCGCCCTGGCGGTAACATCGGGCACGGCGGCCTTGCAGACGGCCCTGGCCGCCCTCGAAGTGGGACCGGGCAATGAGGTCATCCTTCCGGCCTGGAGTTGGTACTCGTGCTACAACGCGATCATACTCGCCGGGGCGCTGCCGGTCTTCGCCGAGATCGATGAGTCGTTCAACCTGGACCCCGCCGACCTGGAAAAGAAGATCACGCCCCAGACCAAAGTGGTCATGGCGGTCCATCTGCAAGGCAATCCGTGTGACATGACCCGGATTCTGGCGATTGCCCGCAAGCACCGCCTGCGCGTCCTCGAAAACTGCGCCCAGAGCATGGGAGCGAGCTACCGAGGCCGGCCCGTCGGCTCGCTGGGCGACATCGGCATTTACAGCATGCAAATTCACAAGACCATCACGGCCGGCGAAGGCGGAGCGCTCGTGACTAATGATCCGGTCCTGTTCGAGTGCGCCACACGCTACCACGACCTAGGACTGCTTCGCCGGCCGCACCAGCAATGGATCGGCAAGGCCGCGCTCGACAGCTTTGCGGGCAGTCAATTCCGCATGAACGAGTTCACCGGAGGCGTCCTTTTGGCCCAGCTGCGGAAACTGGATCGGATCGTCGCCGACGTACGAGCCAACGCCCGCCGAGTCTACGAGGGAATCCGTGACCTGCCGGATCTCCGCCTGCGCCACCGGCCCGACCCGGAAGGCGAATTGGGGTCCGCGGAGTTTTTCGCCTTCTCGTCCAAGGAACAGCGTGACGGGTTCCTCTCGGCCATGAGGGCGGAGAACGTCCCGGCTCAGCCGCCCTTCGGCTCGGTGCTCTTACCCATCCAGCCGCACATCGAACGGAAGGCGACCGTTCACCCCGCCTGGCCGTCGTTCCAGTCGGAGCGAGGTCGAGCAATCCGCTACGGGGCCGCTTGCTGCCCCCGCACAATGGAGATTCTGGACCGTTACGCCGGCATTGCCCTCGACCCGAAGTTCGTTCCGCGTGACACCGCGGACGCCGTGGCAGCGATCCGCAAGTGTTTACGGAGGTTCTCCGGGATGTGAGCCTGAGTCCTCTGCCATGAGGAGCCATCATGCGAATGTTCCGCCAGATTCTGCTCGCCGTGGTGCTTGCGTCCGCCGCCCTTCTGAGTCTCTCGCTCCCTCTCCGGGCAGAGGAGGTCACGCTATCCATCTCGACGCCCCTGTCGCCGCCGGCCTGGGCACTGCTCGAACGGGAACTGCTCCGCGCCAACGCCGCCGCCTGCCAGGAGTTCTACCGGCGCTACTTCGACGAGCGCGGCTACCTGCTGTGCGTCGAACGCTGGGGCGGCGACGACGGCCCCGATGACGCCATCGAGAACTGCACCGACTGGCCCATCCTGCACGCCCTCGGCGCACCGGACACCGTCCTGCAACTGTACAAGAAGGCGTGGGAGGGACACCTCCGCCAGTACACCGCCGCCAAGACCAAGGAGGTCCCGTTCGCCCGCGACGGCATGTACTACAAAGAATTCCCCGTCATGTTCGATTGGCTGCACAACGGCGAGGGGTTGACGCCGTTCAACGTCCAGGGACTGTCCGACCCCTACGACCGCGCCTTCCGCCGCCGCGTCCGCCGCTTCGCCGGCTTCTACCTCAACGAGGAGCCGGGTGCCCCCAACTACGACCCCAAGCACAAGATCATCCGCAGCCTGTTCAACGGCAGCCGCGGCCCGCTGCTTGCGCAAGGCCACCGCCCTGGATTGGGCCGGCGACCCCATCGAGGTGGAGAACCGCTTCCGGCTCGGCCACGCCGAGCGCAGCTATCAAGGAGATGCTGGATCACTTCAAGGATTACAACGACATCGTCGGCGATCACCCTCTCAACCTGCTGAGCACCTCGCTCGCCCTGAACGCCTACATGCTGCGCCACGAAGACAAGTACCGGCGCTGGCTGCTGGAGTACGTCGACGCCTGGCGCGAGCGGATGAGCGCCAACGGCGACATCATCCCGACCAACATCGGCCTGGACGGGAAGATCGGCGGCGCGTGCGGCGGCAAGTGGTACGGCGGCGTCTACGGCTGGGGCTTCAGCGTCCGCGTGCCACAGACGGGCGCGATCGCCCACCGCAACCTGCACGACCGGGGGTTCATCGGCTTCATGAACGCCTACCTGCTGACAGGAGACGACCGCTACCTGGACGGCTGGCGCAGGCAGATAGACGCCGTCAACAAACAGAAAAAGACAATCGACGGCCGAGTCCTGTACCCGACCATGCACGGCGACGAGGGCTGGTACGCCTACGTGCCCCGACCTTACACCAAGAACGCGCGCGAGCTGTATTACCTGTCGATGAAGGCGGAGGACCGCGCCGCATGGCGCCGAACCGCTGGATGGATTACCTGGACGGCAAGGACCAGCGCTACTTCGAGGACGCCCTGCGTGCCGACCTGGAGCGGGTGCGGCGGCGGGTGGCGGGGATGCGGGCCGACACCACGACGCCGGACACCCGGTTGGCGGACGACCCGCTGCGGTTCGGCAAGGCCGATGTGTCCTCGCTGATCGAGCTGGTCCTGGGTGGGATTTATCTCGACCGGAACGCGGCCGTGTTGCACTGCCGGCTGCGCTACTTCGACCCGGAGCGACGCCGCGCCGGTCTGCCGGAGGACGTGGCCGCCCGCGTCGAGAAGCTGACGGCCGATGGCACCGTCGTGACGCTGGTGAACGTCAACCAACTCGCCGCCCGCACCGTCGTGGTCCAGGCCGGCGGCTACGGCGAGCACGAGTTCCAAAGCGTCCAGGCCGGGGATCGCAAGGTGGTCATCAACGGGGTCAGCTTCACGGTGCGCCTGGCCCCCGGCGCCGGGGCGCGTTTGACCCTGCCGATGCGTCGCTACGTGAACCGACCGACGCTGGCGTTTCCGTGGGACCGGGGGTGGGCACAGGCGGGCGAGACCGGCTCCGGATCGTGAAGAACGCTTTACTTCGCAGGGATCTTTCTCTTGGCCGCGCTCGGATCACCCGTCGGCGGCGGAGCGTGGTCCTCCTTCGCGGGTGGGCCGAGCAATGCCCGGAACAACGGCTTCAGTGCGTCTGCCCAGATCTGATACCCTTTCAGGCTCAAATGCAGACGATCCGTGGTCACGCTCTCGAACAGCTTGCCGTCCGGGTCTGCTAACTTGTCGTTGATGTTGAGGTAACGAATCGTCTTGCCGTCGGCGAATCGAGCAATATTTTCGTTGATTTTGTTGATCGAAGATATTACCGCCGTCGGATTGGCCCCATCGTTGCGTGGCAAGATTCCCATCAGGATGATCGTGGCCTTGGGCGCTTTGTCGCGCAGGGTGTCGAGCAGCGCCTTGATGCCCCTGGTAATGGCAGACACCTTGGCGTCACTCGCGGGAGTACGGCCCACGTTGTTGGTGCCCGCCAGCAAGACGATGACCTTGGGGTGGATACCCTCTAGTTCGCCATCCTGTAACCGCCACAGGATGTTCTGGGTGGTGTCGGCCCCCCAGCCGAGGTTGGCCGCGTTCCAGCCGAAGAAGTTCTCGTTCCAGTTCGCCAGGAAGTGCGGATAATCCGTGGCTCGCCAGCGGCGGGTGATGGAGTCGCCTACGAAATAGACATCAATATGGCCTTTCTTCAAGTTCGCGACCATCTGCTCGTGCGCCAATTTGGAATTGGCGTCGGTTCTCGGCACGGGTTGGTCGGCCGCGGCCGACGCAGCGCCGCCGTTTTTCTGCTTGAGTAAGCCGGGGGAAGTGATGTAACGGCCGGCCCATTCAAAGAACGCTGGGAAATTGGGGACGTTCGTATGGCCGCCGTCGTGTTGACGCCAGGCCAGCTCGCCCCCGATGAGGGTGTTGACGGCGGGCGTCTTGTCGGTCAGGTAATCACCGGGCGTGCCGAGATCCTTCTTGCCGAGCAGCCGATAGGCCGGACCCGCCAGCACCGCGGCCATGAAGCTGCCGTGCGCATCGACCCAGTTCGGATCACCCGGAACGCTGCCGTAGCTGATGAAACACGGCCGGGGGGCGCACAGGGCGATCAACTCGTGCTGATCGACGGGCAAGTCGGCCACCGTTTTCTTGCCGAAGGTAGCCTCGTCCGCCCCATACTTCAGGAAGTTGCCGGCCATCCAGTGGTACTCACCCCGACCGGCCAGGTTTTCCAGGAGTTCGCCAAAGTCACGGCGAAACAGCTTGGCGCCGCCGGCTCCGGAAGAGGCGACGAATCCGGCCGCCACCCGCGTATCGAAGGCCGTGGCGACCAGCGCCGCCTTGCCGTAGCGCGACACGCCAGTGATGCACACCTTGGCCGGATCGACTCCCGCATCCGGGTTGTCCTGGAAGTAGTCGATCAAACGACTCACACCCCAGGCCCAGGCGCGCAGCGCGCCCCAGTCGTCGAGGCGACGCGGCTGGCCCTTGTTGGTCAGGCCGATCACGCCTTCGCGGAGCCGGCTGTTGTCCCCCTGGATGCTGTTGGGGACGATCGTGCCGTAGCCCCAGCCTTTCTTGAGCGCCTGCTCCGTCCACGAATTCGGACGCGCCCTGCCGGGTCCGCCTCCGAACCCGAAACCGAACTGCAACAGAATCGGCACCCTGCCCGCGGCGTGCTTGGGCACGGTGAAGCTTGCCTGGATGGCGACCTTGATCTGGGGAAAGGCGCTGTTATCGACGAGGCCGGTAAGGGTCTTCGTTACCGTTGCGATGCCGCCGGTTTCGCCTTCCACGGTGCGAGTGACTTCCCACTTCACCAGGGGGACGTTCTTGGGTATCCGGCCGTAGACTTCGAGCTCGAAATCCTCGACGATTTCCGCGCGCCGCCTCGGCCATTGATCCGCGGTCTTCACACGCGTTCCGTCCTTGAAGGTCATCAGGTCGGGCATGGTCTCCTTGTAGGGATTCGCGGTCGCTTCGTCGGAGGTATCCTTCACCCGCCCGTCGCGTCCTCTGCGCATCTTCTTGATGCCGAGTTGATCGAGCATGTTTTGATAGTCATCGTAACCGGAGGGAATGAAATCGGGTTGCTTGCCCTTGCCGTCCTTGGCGACCTGTCCGGACACCGGGCCGGACGCGAGCAGCGCCACGGCGAGCAGCCCGGCCGCGGGCAATCCCAGGACCCAACGTACCAATCGGATCACGTACATGGTCAACTCCTTGGTGCCTGACCGCCAACCGGCGTTTGTGGTTAGAACACCGTTCGCCTAGCGATGGTCGCGGTCGTCGCCATGAAAAACCGCGACTGTATGGAAGATATTTGCGGGCAGTGACGGCTTCCGGATCCTTCGAGCCGTCCTTGAAATTCCGGTTGGACGCCCCTCTCTCCGCCCTGTAGTGTTAGGGCAATGCCTCAGACCACCCCCCTTCCGTCCCGAGGATCTGATGGAATACCACCGCTTTTCGGGCCTCCTGGTGCTCTGTTTCCTCCTGCCGGCCGGAGCCGTGCGGGGACAAACCGGGAAGGCGCGAGCCGGACTACCGGAACCCCGCGCTCCCGACGGCGCGGCGCGTGGAGGATCTCCTCTCGCGCATGACGCTGGAGGAGAAGGTCGCGCAGATGTTGTGCCTCTGGAACGCCAAGCGGCAGATCACCGACGCCCAGGGACGCTTCGACCCCGCCCGTGCGCCGAAGTGGTTCCGGGTGGGGATCGGGCGGATCGAGCGTCCCAGCGACGGCCACGGGGCGCGCGCGCAGGCGGAATTCACCAACGCGATCCAGCGGTGGGTGAAGGACAACACGCGCCTCGGCATCCCCGTGATCTTCCACGAGGAGGCGCTGCACGGGCTGCAGGGTCAGGAGGCGACCAGCTTCCCGCAGGCGATCGCCCTGGCGAGCACCTGGAACCCGGACCTGGTGGAGCGCGCCTTCGCCGTGGTTGCGCGGGAGGTGCGGGCCCGGGGCGCGCAGCAGGTGCTCGCCCCGGTGGTGGACGTGGCACGCGACCCGCGCTGGGGGCGTTTCGAGGAGACCTACGGCGAGGACCCGTACCTCGTGGCCCGGATGGGTCTGGCGGCGGTGCGCGGCCTCCAGGGGGGCGGCCGGACCATCCCGGCCGGGCGCGTGATCGCCACGCTGAAGCACATGGCCGGGCACGGCCAGCCGGAGTCCGGGACGAACGTGGGCCCGGCGTCCCTCGGCGAGCGGACGCTGCGCGACGTCTTCTTCTCCCCCTTCGAGGTGGCGGTGAAGCAGGGACACGCCCGCAGCCTGATGCCCTCGTACAACGAGATCGACGGCATCCCCTCGCACGCCAACCGCTGGATGCTCCGCGACGTGCTGCGGGGGGAGTGGGGCTTCGACGGCACCATCGTCTCGGACTGGCAGGCCGTCAGCCAGCTCGCCGGGCGGCACCACGTGGCCGCGGACGCCGCCGACGCGGCGCGGCAGGCGCTGGCGGCCACCGTGGACGTGGAGCTTCCGGACGTGGAGACGTATCACACCCTGGTCGCTCAGGTGAAGCAGGGGAGGGTGCCCGAGGCCGCGATCGACGACGCCGTGCGGCGGCTGCTGCGCGAGAAGTTTGAGCTGGGCCTGTTCGAGGACCCGTTCGTGGACCCCGCCCGCGCCGACGCAGATCTCCGGCTCGGCGGAGAGCCGGCCGCTGGCCCTGGAGGCGGCCCGCCAGGCGATCGTGCTGCTTCAGAACCGGGGCGGCCTGCTCCCCTTGAAAGCCGACAAGGTGCGCCGCGTGGCGGTGATCGGCCCGCACGCGGCCGAGGTGATGCTGGGCGGCTACTCCGGCGTGCCGCGCCACTCGGTGAGCATCCTGGAGGGAGTCCGCAAGCGGCTGGGGGCGGGCGCCACCGTCCGCCACGCCGAGGGGGTGCGCATCACCGAGGACTCGGCCTTCACCCGCGGCCCCCAGCCGCTCGTCGGCGGGACCCGCTCGCAGGCGCGGTGGTCGGCCGACCGCGTGGTGCTCGCTGACCCGGCCGCCAACCGACGCCGCATCGAGGAGGCGGTGGCGCTGGCCCGCGACAGCGACGTGGCCGTCGTGGTGGTCGGGGACAACGAGCAGACCGCGCGCGAGGCGTATGCCGAGAACCACCTGGGCGACCGGGCGGAGCTGCGGCTGGTGGGGCAGCAGGAGGACCTGGTCCGGGCGGTGCTCGACACCGGGAAGCCGACGGTGCTGGTGCTGATCAACGGCCGGCCTCCCGCGATCCCGGAGCTGGCCGAGCGCGCCCCGGCCATTCTCGAAGGGCTGGTACCTGGGGCAGGAGGGCGGCACCGCGGTGGCCGAGGTGCTCTTCGGCGACGTGAACCCCGGCGGCAAGCTCCCGGTCAGCTTCCCCCGCGGCGTCGGGCAGTTGCCGCTCTTCTACAACCGCAAGCCCACGGCGATGCGCGGCTACCTCTTCGATTCCACGCAAGCCGCTCTTCCCGTTCGGGCACGGCCTGTCGTACACCACCTTCTCGTACTCCGACCCCGACGGTCTCGCCCGCGCGGATCGCGCCGGACGGCCGGGCTACGGTCTCCGTCGAGGTGACCAACACCGGGAAGCGGGCCGGCGACGAGGTCGTCCAGCTCTACATCCGCGACGAGGTGAGCCGGGCCACCCGGCCGGTGATGGAGCTGAAGGGCTTCCGGCGCATCACGCTGGCGCCCGGCGAGCGGCGCACGGTGACCTTCGAACTGGGGCCGGAGCAGCTTTCGTATCACGGGCCCGACCTGAAGCGGGTCGTCGAGCCCGGCCGCTTCCGGGTGATGGTGGGCGGAAGCTCCGAGCCGAGGTGAAGTCCGTGGGGCTGGAGGTGGTAAGCTATAATGGTTCAGCTGTCGGCACTCCTCCGGCTCGGTAACACGTTCTCGACGGTCCCGTGGAGATCCTATGGGTAAGCGAATCCTGCTCCCGGTCATCGTCTTGTTGACAGCCGCGGGGATCATCTCCGCCCAGCAGGTTCCCGACCTCCAATACCATCCGCCCCTCCCCCGTCCCGCCTACGAAGAAGGGAAGGGGCCTCGCGTCGCGATCGACGAGGCACACCACAACTTCCATACCGGCGCGGCCGCTACAAACCCTTCGCCCAACTCCTGCGGCGCGATGGCTACCGCGTTGCCGGCCTCCGCCAGCCGTTCTCCGCCGAGTCCTTGAAGGGCTTGCAGATCTTGGTTATCGCGAATCCACTCCACGAGCGAAATGCCCAAAACTGGCGCCTCCCAACCCGTCCGCTTTCACGCGCGCGGAGATCGACTCCCTTTATACCTGGGTCGAGAAGGCGGCTCCCTCTTTCTCATCGCGGACCACGCGCCGTTCCCTGGCGCGGTGGGCGAATTGGCCAAGGCGTTCGGGGTGGTATTCTGTAACGGCCACGCGCAGGACGGGAACTGGCAGCGAGGCCCGGGCACTTTTACCTATCAAACGGGTCTCAAGGAAAGCACGATCACTCGTGGCCGATCGGACGACGAGAAGGTGGCCAAGGTAACAGCCTTTACCGGGTCGGCGTTCAAGCCCCCCAGGGGCGCGATCCCCGTCCTCGTGTTCGCTCCCAACTCCGTAGCTGTCGAGAGGATGGGTGTGGGACGCGGAAGGGGCGAGACGAGGAAGGTCCCGATTGAGGGGTGGTGCCAGGGCGCGGTCCTCAAGGTGGGCGAGGGGCGGGTGGCGGTATTTGGCGAGGCGGCGATGTTCAGCGCGCAGCTGGCGGGTCCGGGAAAAAGACCGACGGGGATGAACGCGCCGGAGGCGGGGCAGAACTACAAACTTCTCTTGAACGTGCTGCACTGGCTGAGCCGGGCCAAGGGGATGGCGGACTAATCACCCACTCAGCGACCTTGCTTCAGTCCTTTCCCAGTTCACCCCCCGTGGACGCTACTCATTTTGAAAATAGAACTTGCGTCGGGAAGCCCTCCTGCCAAAGGGGTCGTGCCATTTGGCAGAGCGGCAATCGGCCCACTGCCCGTTTGTGTCCAATGCGCCTGGGCGGGCAGAGAACTTCCCCTCTTACGGCCCATCCGCTTCTCGAACTGTAAACAAGAAACCGCCCTGCGATGTAGCGGGAGCCGGTCTTGTGTTCGCCAGAAGGGCCGGCTATAGCTCCGTTCGCCCAAAATGCCGGAACCTTGTAAAAATCGGCGATGTCTCCGGACGAGGTCTCGGCAATGCATCGGAACAGGGACGGATGCTCTACAAGGAGGTGAAGGTCATGCAGAAGCTCCTTGCCGCCGTGGGGATTGTTTTCTTGGCGAGTCTCTCTTTCCCCGAGACCCTGCACGCCGATCCACTCCGATCCGGGCCGCAAGTCGGTGAAAAGGTGCCGGGACCATTCGCCCCCCTGAACCTAACCGGCCCCAACGCCGGAGAGAAATGTTGTCAGTATTGCAAGAACGGCTCCCGCCCCGTTGTGGCGGTGTTTGCCCGTGAAGCCACCCCCGCGCTGATTCAACTCCTCAAAGCGATCGACAATGCCACCGCGATGAACCGGGAGCAGGGGCTTGGCAGTTATGTCGTATTTTGCAGCGATTCCGACGGACTTGGCCGGCGACTTCAAGACATCGCCCAGAAGGAGAAGTTCCAGCACCTCGTCTTCACCTTGTACAAGGCCGGCGGCCCGGAGAAGTATCGCCTTTCCCCCGCCGCCGATGTCACCGTCCTCGTGTACTACCATCTCACCGTCCAGGCCAATCATGCGTTCAAGAACGGCGAGTTGACCGAAGCGGCGATCGGCGCCGTCGGTGCGGATATCGCCAAGATGCTGGCGGAGAAGTAAGTCGCCGCTAGGTAAGGAAACCCGATGAGTTTGGGACAAGGCATCCTTCTGACAGGGGCGACCGGCTTGTTGGGCCGGTATCTCCTCCGCGATCTGCTGGCGTCCGGATACTCCATCGCCGTCCTGATCCGCGATGCTCCGGCGGGGCAGGCGTCCGAACGCCTCGCGCAATTACTGTCCTTCGCCGAGGAGTCACTAGGCCGTAAATTGCCCCGGCCGACGCTCCTATACGGCGATCTGAGCACGCCAAGACTGGGACTGGGGACGCGCCGAACGGAACTGGCTGGCGCGGCGTGCGCGGGCGGTGATCCATTCCGCCGCCTACGTCGCTTACCACTCCACACCCGACGGCGAGCCGTGGGAGACGAACGTCCACGGCACGCGCCGCTTGCTGGAGTTGTGCCGGTCGTCGGGGTTGACCGAGGTTCATCATGTCTCGACCGCGTTTGTATGCGGCGACCGGCGCGGCGTCGTTCGAGAAGACGAACTGGATTGCGGCGGCGGCGCGGGCAATGCGTATGAGGAAAGCAAGTTCGCGGCCGAGCAGGTGGTTCGCGGCTTCGCCGGCATCTGCCCGACCGTGTACCGCCCCTCGGTCATCGTCGGCGACAGCCGCACCGGGTACACCAGTACGTATCACCACTTCTATCGCTTTCTCGAACTGGCGGCCCGGCTCTCGGCCCGACCCGAGGGTTCCGGAGGAGCGGCCAGGCAGCGCCGCCAGCGGTTGTCGGTGCGCCTATCTTTGAGCGGAGAGGAGACGCAAAATCTCGTACCCGTGGACTGGGTTTCGCGGGCACTCGTCCGACTGCTGCAACGACCGCACTGGCATGGCCGCACGTTTCACCTTGTCGCCCGCCGGCCGGTGCGCTTGCGCGAGATCACGTCGATCATCGAGGAACTATTACAGTTCGAGGGGATCGAGTGGACCGGACCGCAAGGGCTTGACGATCCAACGTCGCTCGAACAGATGGTCCTGGAGCAATTCCGGGATTACTGGTCCTACCTGCGGAACGCCCTCGTCTTCGACTGTGAAAATACCCGCCAGGCGCTGCCGGACCTGCCACCGCCGGACTTCGATTGTAACCTGATGGCGCGTCTGCTGGATTTCGCCCGGCAAGATAATTGGGGACGCGAGCGGTGCAAAATTCGTCCCGTTCGCACAGCGGATTTCGCCCATTATCTGGAGCGCATCCTGCCGGAACGACTACGGCAATCTTCGCTGGCCCGCGTCCTGCCCCGCGACTTGCACTTCGTTCTCGACATCCGCGGCGCAGGCGGGGGCCAGTGGTCGTGCCGCTGGTCGGACGACAGGCTGAGCGTGCGGCACGGACTCGACGCCGATGCCGACGTGATCTTTCACATCGAGTCGTCCGCCTTCGAGGATCTGATTCACGGCCGGCAAACGCCGCAGAAAGCCTTCTTCGACGGCCGTATCGAGATCGACGGCGACAAGGAGAAGGCGCTCAAGCTGGCCCTCTTCATCGAGCAATTCCTCGCGGAATCCGCGGATCACCCCGCGCCAAGGACGGAGGTTTCCCATGCCAGCGTCGGGCTGTAAAGACATCGTTGTCGAGTGGGTCCAGTTCCCAGCCGGGCCGCACCTGCTGGAAGGAGAGTTGGCTTACGGCGAGGGCGCGGATGGCCCACTCGGCGGCGTGGTCCTCGCCGGTTCCCATCCGCTCCTGGGCGGCAACATGCACAACAACGTCGTGCGCGGCCTGGGCGACGGCATCGCCGAATGCGGCCTGGCGACGTTGCGGTTCAACTATCGGGGCGTCGGTCGAAGCGAGGGGCCGCCCGTGGACGTGGCCCGGCACATGGCCCAGTTTTGGGAGACTTCCCACGTTCCCGACGAGATGGACCTGTGGCGAGACGTGCAAGGGGCCGTCGAATTCCTGCGCTCGGTCGTCGGCCCCGCGCGGCCCCTGTTTCTGATCGGCTACAGCTTCGGGTGCGCTCTTTTGCCCTTCTTGGAGTCGCCCGCCGCCTTCGTCCTGATAGCCCCACCGCTCGACAAACACGACTATGACAGGTTCACCACCGTCAAAACTCCGATGTTGGTGATCGTCTCCGATAACGATTTCGCCGTGGAGTCGGCGCGGTTGCGGCAGTGGTTCGGCCGGCTCGCGGCGGGGACGCGACTCGTCCAGGGGCCGCGGGACAGCCATTTCTTTCGCGGTCAGGAGTCATGGCTCGTGGAGACGGTCTCGGCGTTCCTCAAGGAGTATCCGGGATGACGGCGAAGACGCTGGTCCGGAAGACACATTTGAATCGCCGAACCATCGAGGACGGCGGGCGGCTGCGCGAATTGCTGGCGTTGCATTTCCATCCCCAGCATGGCAGCGATTACTGGCTCGAACGTCAGGAACGGCTGGGCTGGGATGTGCGCGACCGGGTACGGACTCTCGACGATCTGTGGCTGCTCGGCCCCACGCCGTCGGCCGACTTGCGACGCTTCCCCTTACGGGCGTTCATCCCGCGCGCTGCACGGCCAATGGCCGCGCTTCGTGATCGGCGCGACCGCCGGCACCAGCGGGGCACCGCGGACTACCGCTTACCGCGAGGACGAGTTTCAGGCCGCCTTCATCACCCCTTTCCTCCGGGTTGCCGAAGCAACCGGCTTTCCGCGCGGCGAACCGTGGTTGTGGGTCGGTCCTTCCGGGCCGCACATCATCGGCAAGGTGGTGCGCGAGTTGGCCCGGCAGACCGGCAGTATGGACCCCTTCAGCGTTGATTTCGATCCGCGCTGGGCGAAGAAATTGGCGGAGGGATCCCTCTCCCGCCGGCGCTATCTCGAACACGTCACGAACCAGGCGCTCGATGTGTTGCGACGAGAAGAGGTCGGCGTGCTGTTCATCACGCCGCCCGCCCTGACCGCCCTGACGGAGCGGCTGACCGACCGGCAGCGCGAATCGATCCACGGAATTCATTACGGCGGCATAAGCCTGACGCCCGAAACCGTCAACGAGTTCCGGGCCGCTTACCCTCGGGCCGTACACCTGGCCGGCTACGGCAACACGCTGTTCGGCGTGGTCATGGAAGTCGCCGATGAGCCACGACAAAGCATCGACTATTTCCCGCTCGGCGAGCGCGTTCGGTTTCATATCGTGGACTGGTCTGCACACGAGGAGAAGTCATCCGGCGACTGGCCGCCGCGCCGGGTGGAGTACGGCGAGATCGGACGAGTGCTGTTTCACCGCCTCGATGAGAGTTGCCTGCTCGTCGGCGTCGTCGAGCGCGATCAGGCGGAGCGCATCGCTTCCAGCGAGTTGGCTCGCGTTCTGGGCGGCACTGCCGATGGCTTGCGCAATCCACGGCCTCCGGCTCCGCTGGCCGGCCGCTTGCAATTGGGACTGTATTAAATGGTGCCTTACCAGCCCGCAGCACCAGCAAGGGTTTCCTTGCTGGCGCTGCGGGCTGGTAAAAAAAAATAGGATCGCACGATGAAGTCCGCAAAACGTATCCACATCGCCTATACGCCCGACAGCGATGATGCCTTCTACTACGACGCCCTGGAGACCGGCCGAGTGTCGCTGCCCGGCTATGAACTGGAGTTCCACCGTCAACCGATGAGCGCGCTCAACCGCACGGCCCTCCACGGACTCTATGAAGTAACAGCGATCTCCTCAGTCGTTTATCCGCGCATTGCGCGGCACTATGCGATCCTGAGCGTGGGCACCAGCGTCGGACGCGGTTATGGGCCGGTGCTGGTGAGCCGCCAGCCGCGCACGCTGGCGGACCTGGCCGGGAAGCGCGTCGGCGTCGGCGGCATTCCGACGACAGGTTGGTTTCTGCTCCGCTGTCTGTGTCCGAAGGCGGTCCCCATCGAAATGCCGTTCGACCACATCGCCGATGCGGTCGCCGACGGCGATCTCGAAGCCGGCGTGATGATTCACGAGGAATTGCTGTATTATCCTCAGCTTGGCCTCCATCGCGTCGTGGATCTCGGGGCCGAGTGGTGCCGTCGCAACGATCTGCCACTGCCGGTCGGCCTCAACGTCATCCGCCGCGATCTCGGCCTGTCGGCGATGCAGCGCATCTGCGCGGCGATCCGCCGCAGTCTCCGCTACGGGCTGGATAACTCCCGCGAAACACTCGGTCGCGTTTGCCGATTCGGTCGGGGCGTGGAAGGCAATTGCACCAATCAGTTCGTGGCCATGTTCGCCAACGAGGACTCCGTTTGTATCCCCGCCGATGTGCGCCAGGGTCTGCGCGTGTTGTTCGCCCAGCTCGTGGACCTGGAGTTGAGTGACGATATTCCACCCCTGGACATCATCGAAGGAGCATCATCGGCGCTGTCGTCCCAAGCCGCCTGAATAAACGAGGAGGGTAGCATGGATCGCGCGGAGCAACTTCTGGCGGCCAAGCGGGATTATCTGGTTCCCTGCGTCTACCACTTTTATCAGCGCCCGCCGGTTCTGGTGCGCGGCGAGGGAGCGTACCTGTTCGACAGCGAAGGCCGGCGCTACCTCGACTGCTACTGCGGTGTCACCGTCGTCAGTGCCGGTCACTCCAATCCCGACATTCTTGAAGCGGCCATCGAGCAATTGCGACAATTGCAGCACACGACGACCATCTATCTGACGGAGCCGATGCTCGATCTCGCCCGTGCCATCGCCGAGCTGGCCCCGCCCCCGTTGCGGCGGAGTTTCTTCTGTGCCAGCGGCAGCGAGGCTAACGAGGGATCGCTGCTACTCGCCGCCCTGGCCACTGGCCGGCACGAGTGCATCTATCTGCGCGAAGGGCTGCACGGCCGGACGAAGTGGGCGATGAACGTCACCGGCCTAGACATGTGGCGAACCGATCCCAACCCCCTGCTGACAGCGCATGCCGTGCCGGGGCCGCGCCACCCCGACAGCTTGCCGGCCATCGAAAGGCTGCTGCGACGCAAAACGATCGCCGCCGTGATCGCCGAGCCGATCCAGGGCAACGGCGGCATCGTCGTCCCGCCGGACCATTACTGGCCGGAACTTCGACGCTTGTGCGACCGCTACGGGACGCTGCTCATCGCCGATGAGATTCAGACGGCGTGGAACCGTACCGGGCGTTGGTTTGCCACGCAACACTGGCAAGTCGTGCCGGACATCGTGACCGTGGCCAAGGCGCATCGGCAACGGCTTCCCCATCGCCGCCTATCTCACGAGCGATGCCATCGCCTCCCACTACACCCGGCCGGGGGCTTCGACATTCGGCGGCAACCTGGTCTCCTGTCGCGCCGCCCTCGCTACCCTGGCATTTCATCAGCGCCATCGTCTGGGCGAGCGAAGCACCGTTCTCGGCAGTCATCTCCTCGGCCAACTCCTCGAGCTGCAACGCCGGCGGCCTGAGATCGCCGAAGTCCGCGGTCGTGGCCTGATGATCGGCGTCGAGTTGCGTGAGGGCGTCAACGGCCCCGCGGCCGCACTTACCGATCGGGTACTCGAAGACATGAAGGACGCCGGCGTCCTCCTCGGCAAGACGGGACCGGGACGGAACGTGCTTACCTTGATGCCGCCGCTGATAGTCGAAAAAGAGTCTCTGGATTCCGTCGTCGCTGCACTTGACCAGGCCATTCAAAAGGCGCGCTGATAATTCGACGAAAGCAGCTGGGGAAGGCCCATGATTTACGGGAAGTGTCTACCTTGCCTCCGGAACGCTGCGAAGGAGAAGAACGAACATGGGCTGGGATAAACGGCCGAGAGCGTCGGCATGCTTTGGCATTGTTTGCTTCCTGGCCTTGCTGCCGGGCAACTTTGGCTTGGTTCAGCCGACGGTTGGGCAATCCGCTCGCGCTTCGAACGTGACAGACATGGATCGAGCGATCGCGCTTCTCGATGAGGCGTGTCAGCACTTCCGGAATGTCCGAGACTACGAATGCCGGTTGCTCAAGCGGGAACGTGTCCAGGGTGTGTTGTTGCCACAAAGCGCGATGGTCATGAAGGTCCGCAACGAACCGTTCAGCGTGTATTTGCGCTATGAAAGCCCGGATGCCGACAAGGGACTGCAGGTTTGTTACGTGGCTGGCCGTAACCGGGGCATGATGCGCGTGCATCCCGCCCGTGTTCTGGGCATCTTTGGTTTCCAATCGCTGGACCCGCGCGATCCACGCGCCTTTGAGAAAAATCGGCACTGCATCACTGAAGCGGGACTCGGCAATGTGCTCGAAAGCACAGCACGCTACTGGGAGATGGAACGCCGCCTGAACAAGACGCTGGTTCGGATCGCGGACGAGGAACTCGGCGGCCTCGCTTGCACGCGCATCGAGACGATCCATCCGGATCGCCATGCCGGCACCTACTACGGTTATCGCTGTGTGCTGTGGCTGGACAAAGCGACTCATCTGCCGGTCGGCTCCGAGACATACGATTGGCCGAGGCCCGGAAGCGCCGAGGGCGGCGATCTCTTGGAGTCGTATCGTTACCTGGATCTTCGCTGCAATATCGGTCTGGGCGATGATGTCTTCTCTCATTGAGAGGACGGATGCCTCGCTTTGACTTTCTCAACCTGTTGTAGTCTCGCAGGCGTAAGAGGAATCGAGGGGTGCGTGCCGTGTCCCTACGAAATCGACGTTTCTGGTTCTGGCTCGTCCTCGTTGTGCCCGTGGCCCTGGGATTGGTGGCGGCCGGCTGCAAGGCGATCTCGGATCGCCTGACCCACTGGGACATGCTCGGCCAGGAAGCGCTGGAGGACCCCATCAAGGCCGTGGGCGGCGATGCCATCGTCTTCATCCCGGCCAAGGACGGCACAGCACTGAGCCGCAAGCAACTCGTCTCGGCGTCTCCGGAAACCTTGGCCGACTATTACGCTCCCATATTCGTGCAGCAGCACAGTCAATTCGCAGGCGCTGAAACACCCTTACCCGCCCGAATACGACCTGATCGGCGAGGCCCGTCTACGCCACGACGACAAGGGCAGGTTGAAAGCCTACGTCGCGGGTCCGCCGAAGGTTTACGCCATCTTCAAGCAGCAAATCCTCGACGGACATCCGCACGTCCAGATCACCTACACCGCCTGGTATCCCGCGCATCCGCGCATGAAAGCCTTCGATGTCGAGGAGGCGGACATTGACAGTTGCGTTGTCCGCGTCACGCTGGACGCCGACAATGCGCCGCTTTTTTACGAGACGATCGCCGCCTGCGGCTGCTTCCACAAGGTGTTTGTCGAGAAACACATCGAGGATGCCGCGCGGCAAACGTTCGGCCCGCCGGAAAAGGACAAGAACTATTGCGTGGCCCGGACGCTCAAGGACGACATCGACTGGGAAGTGGCCGGCCTCGTGGACGAGCCGCGCAACGCGCCGCGCCGCCCCGTGGTGTTCCTCAAGGCCGGAGGACACAAGGTCTTCGGCCTGGGCAGCGCCGCCCGGCTGCGGGTGCCGTCCTACGCCAGGACACATCCTTATGACATGGCGCCCTACTCGGACCTGTACAGCGTGGCGGTGGACGGCGACGGTTCGCCGGCGCCGTTCTTTGACCTGGGCAACGGCGGCAAGGTTCACGGCGCCCAGCGCAAGAAGGAGCGCTTCCTGATGTCGTTCGCCGGCGTGGACAGTGCCGGCCATCCCCGCGCCGACGACCAGATCAAGATGCACTTCGACCAGAGCACCTGGGGTGATCCGACCATTTACAGTAAATACCTCCGTTTACCGCCGGGGGCCCTCTAAACGGTTTCTTGAATATACTTCCGGTGTGCAGAGTCGTCCGCAGCCCCCAGCGCACGGAGGTCCCGGCGATGTTCCGCCTCCCCTTATTCTCCCAGCCAGATCCGGCCCGGGAACCGTTCAGCCCGCAGACGCTGGCGAAGGCCTCGCGGCTGCGCGGTGCCGCCGTCACCGAGAGCGTTTGTCCCTACTGCGCCGTCGGCTGCGGACAACTGATCTACACCAAGGCGGGCAAGCTCATCGACATCGAAGGCGACCCGCAAGCCCGATCAACGAGGGCACTCTCTGCCCCAAGGGGGCCGACGCTTTCCAGCTCGCCGTCAATCCGCACCGCGTCACCCACGTCCTCTACCGTGCCCCCTTCTCCGACCACTGGGAGCGCAAACCCCTGGACTGGGCGCTCGATCGGGTTGCCCACCGCGTCAAGGAGACGCGCGACGCCGACTTCGCAGAGCGCAACGAGAAGGGCCAGCCGATCCATTCGGTGCGCTCCATCGGCTCGCTGGGCGGGGCGACCCTGGACATTGAGGAGAACTACCTGATCAAGAAGCTGTTTTGCGGCGGACTGGGGGTGGTGGCGATCGAAAACCAGGCCCGGATATGACACAGCTCCTCGGTGCCCGGTCTGGGCGCCTCGTTCGGCCGCGGCGCGGCCACCACCTACCAGCAGGATCTCGCCAACAGCGATTGCATCCTTATCATGGGATCGAACATGGCCGAAGCCCACCCCGTCGGCTTCCGCTGGGCCATGAAGGCCAAGGAGAAGGGGGCGACGCTGATTCATGTCGATCCGCGCTTCACCCGCACCGCAGCCCTGTGCGATGTCTTTGTCGGCATCCGGGCCGGCACCGACATTGCTTTTCTGGGCGGCGTCATCAACTACGTTCTCACCAACGAGCGCTGGTTCAAGGAATACGTCCTGGCCTATACCAACGCCAACCGGATCATCGAGGAAGGCTTTCAGGACACCGAGGATCTGGCGGGCCTGTTCAGCGGCTACAACCGGGAAACCCGCCGCTACAACGCCAAGGAAGGGCACTGGGCTTATCAGGGTTCCTCCGGCGATGAGGGCGGTTCATCGGAGGGAACAGAGACGAAGCAGGAGCCGGGGATACACGGCTACAGCC
Organism: uncultured Planctomycetota bacterium; assembly: GCA_963767535.1. Lineage (GTDB taxonomy): Bacteria > Planctomycetota > Planctomycetia > Gemmatales > Gemmataceae > JAJPHU01. The sequence goes on along the minus strand of CAVYEC010000002.1, from coordinate 280,660 downwards.
TCATGGGCGGAACACCGGCGCACGCCTCCCCGCGTGCGGATTCGATCGGTGCGGACGCGGCCAACCAGTCCGACCGCGATCCGACCTTGCAACACCCGCGCTGCGTTATGCAAATCCTGCGGCGTCATTTCGCCCGCTATACGCCGGAGGCGGTCGCCTCCGTGTGCGGCTGCACGCCGGAACAGGTGGTGCGGGTGGCGGAGTTGTTGTGCGACAACTCCGGGCGCGAGCGGACCTGCGCCATCGTCTACGCCGTCGGCTGGACCCAGCACACGACCGGCGTGCAAATCATCCGCACCGCCGGCATCCTCCAATTACTGTTGGGCAACGTGGGTCGGCCCGGCGGCGGCATCATGGCGATGCGCGGCCACGCCAGCATCCAGGGTTCGACGGATGTGCCCACCCTGTACGACCTGCTGCCCGGCTATCTGCCGCAGCCGACCGCCGACGCCCGGCACGACGACCTGAATTCGTATGTCCAGCACGAGGGGTTTCCGACCGGCTACTGGGCCAACTTCCGCAAGTTCATCGTCAGCCTGCTCAAGGTGTGGTACGGCGACGCCGCTGCCGCCGCCAACGACTTTCGCTTCGGCTGGCTGCCGCGCCTCGACGGCGACTATTCGCAGATGGCGACCTTCGACCGCATGTCGCGCGGCGAGATGAAGGGCTACTTTCTGTTCGGCCAGAACCCCGGCGGCGGCGGGCCGAACGCCAAGCTGCACCGTGCCGGCCTGCGCAACCTCGACTGGCTCGTCGTCCTCGACTGGTTTGAGACGGAAAGCGCCGTGTTCTGGAAAAACGAGCCGGGAGGTTTGCCGCCGGCCGAGATCAAGACCGAGATCTTCTTTTTCCCCGCGGCGGCGGCCCCGGAGAAGGACGGTACGTTGACGAACACGCAACGGCTTCTCCAGTGGCACGACCGCGCCCTCGACCCACCCGACGACTGCCGCTCCGACGCCTGGTTCGTCTACAACCTGGGGCGACGACTCAAACAGCTTTATGCCGGCTCGACCGAATCCCGAGATCAGCCGTTGCTCGCGCTCACCTGGGACTACGACTTCGAGGAACCTCCGCGCCTGCCCGATGGCACGCTCAGCCGCTTGCAAGGCGACCCGGACATTGCTCGCGTGCTCCAGGAGATCAACGGCCGCCGCCACGATGACATCGACCCTCGCACTGGCCGACCCCGGTTAATCCCCAGTTTCTCCCAACTGAAGGACGACGGCACGACAGCGTGCGGGTGCTGGATCTACAGCGGAGTCTTCCCTGAACCGGATCGCAACCGCGCCCGCGAGCGCAAGCGGATCGGCAACCCCGTCGAGCCGGAATGGGGCTTCGCCTGGCCCGCCAACCGCCGGATCATGTACAACCGGGCCTCGGCTGATCCCGATGGCCGGCCTTGGTCGGAGCGGAAGAAACTCATCTGGTGGGACGCGGACAAGCGCCGCTGGGTGGGGGACGACATTCCCGATTTCGACCCAGAAAAGCCGCCCGATTACGTTCCGCCGCCCGGCGCGAAAGGCATGGCCGCCCTTCCGGGAACAGCGCCTTTCATCATGAAGCCCGACGGCGTGGGCTGGTTGTACGCCCCCGGCACCCTCAAGGACGGCCCGTTGCCGGCGCATTACGAGCCGATCGAGTCGCCGGTGGGCAACCGGCTTTATCCCGGACACCCCTCCAACCCCGCGGCGCGCCTCTTCGAGGGACCGCTGAATCCGGTGGCCGACACGCCGACGCCGGAATATCCGGTGGTCGCCACCACCTTCCGGCTGACCGAGCACTACCTCAGCGGCCCGATGAGCCGCTTCAACGGCTGGCTCAACGAGCTTCAACCGGCGATGTTCGTCGAACTCAGCCCCGAGCTGGCGTCGGAGCGCGGCATCGTTAACGGCGGCTGGGTCACGGTGCGAACGCCGCGTGGGGCCATCGAGGCGCATGCCCTCGTGACGCGGCGTCTGCAACCGTTCGTCGTCGAGGACCGGGTTGTCCACCAGATCGGCCTGCCGATCCACTGGGGCTTCGCGGGGGAGAGCGTCGGCGCCACCGCCAACGACCTGACCGCGCTGGTCGGGGAGCCGAACGTCAGCATCCACGAGGCCAAGGCGTTCGTCTGCCAGGTCCACGCCGGCCGTTTGAGCGAACCGGCCCCAAGCCCGACCGTTGCCCCCGCCCCCTGGCCGACGCGCGAGCCGATTCCGAACACGCCGGCCTCCGCACAGCCGGAAGGCAGGTTTGAAAATGGCGACTAGGGAAATGGAAGTGACGACGTTGCCGCAGTCCGGCGACACCCCCCGAGGCCGGCTGGCGGCATTCTGGGATCATCTCGTCGGCCCGTTCCGCCGCGGCGTGCCCCCGGCACCGCGCCCGGCCACCGGCTTCTACACGGACACCACCGTCTGCATCGGCTGCAAGGCCTGCGAAGTCGCCTGCAAGCAGTGGAACCAACTCCCCGCCGACGGCTTCCACTGGACCGGCAACAGCTACGACAACACCGCGGAGCTATCGGCCACGTCCTGGCGGCATGTGAAATTCATCGAACAAATAGGGGTCAGGGGTCAGGGGTCAGGGGTCAACGAAGACAATGCAAGCCGTCTCTCATTGCCGCTTGTTTCTCCACCCTCTTCTCTGACCCCTGACCCCTGGCTCCTGACCCCTGGTCGCTGGCTCATGATGAGCGACGTATGCAAACACTGCGTCACAGCCCCTTGCCAGCAGGCCTGTCCGACCGGCGCCATCCTTCACAACGAGTTCGAGAACGTCTACATCCAGCCGGACATCTGCAACGGTTGCTCCTACTGCATCGCCGCCTGTCCCTTCGGCGTCATCACCCGCGCCGATTTCGACGGCCATTCCCACAAATGCACGCTCTGCTACGACCGGCAGAAAGACGGTCTGGTGCCGGCCTGCGCCAAGGCGTGCCCCACGGCGTCGATCCAGTTCGGTCCTGTCGAGGAGCTGCGCAAGCGCGCCCGCAAGCGGGTCGCCGAGCTGCATCGCCGCGGCGTGACGGGAGCTCATCTGTACGGCGACGCGCCCAGCGAAACCTACTCCGGTCTGAATTCGTTCTATCTCCTCCTTGATCGTCCCTCGGTGTACGGCCTGCCGGATGAGCCGTTCAACCCCTGGCTGCACATGGGCGGCGATTACGTCCGGACTCTGCTGGTGGCGCTGATCGCCCTGGCCGCGCTCGTCGCGGTGTTCCTTGTCCGGGGTACCTGACATGCCAACCGATGCGCGAATAAAACACAACGGAGCCGGCTACGCGTCCAGGACCGTGACGAAGGCGCCCGAGTGGCACGGCCTCGTCGCCTGGGACATGCTGTTCAACAACCTAACGACGGGGCTGTTTCTGACCGCGGCGCTGGGCGATCTGGCGGCGCCCGAAGTCTTCACGCCGGTGGCGAAGGCGGCCTACCCGCTCGCCCTCGTCCTGTTGCTGGCGGACCTCGCGTGCCTGGTGCTGGATCTCGGCGACCCGCTGCGCTTCCACCACATGCTCCGCGTCTTCAAGCCCACCTCGCCCATGTCGCTGGGAACATGGTGCCTCACGATCTACTCGTTTCCTCTTACAGTGGTTGCGGCGCTCAGCCTGTTACCGGCAGAATGGCCCGCAGTGGATGTGGCCCGCAAGACGGCGGTGATCCTGGGGATTGTCCCCGCGTTAGGCTCCGCCGTCTACAAAGGAGTCCTGCTCAGCACCACCGCCCAACCAGGCTGGCGCGACTCGCGCTGGCTGGGCGGCTATCTCACCAACTCGGCATTCCTGCTGGGCTGTGCGGAAATGCTTGTCCTGGCCGTGCTCCTGGGGCAAGAGAGGGCCGGCTCCCTTCTCCACCCCGCCCTCGTGCTGCTGCTCGTGTTCAACCTGATCCCGCTCGGTCTGGTGATGAAGGATTCTGAGCCCGGCACTGGGTCGAGTTTACAAGCCCCGGCAGCTCGGGGCGCATCGGCGTGTTCAGCGTCGGCGTAGGGATAGTGGTCCCCCTGGCCTTGCTGCTTGTGGGGAGTAACCCTCTTCCCGTGCTGGCCGCCGTGTTCTTTCTGTTGCTGGGAAGTCTGGTCTCGCGCTTCGCGATCGTTCGGCTGCCGCACGCATCTTCGTAAGACCGGCCCATTGTTCTCACGCCGGCACGAACGCCCGGAGAGGACGCCCGCCGCCGAGGTCCGCAACTCAGGGCATCCAGGGCGGTCGGCTCCGGATTAACCGAAAACCACCATTCGACAATTGACAGCCGGTCACAACGAATATATACACGGACAAGACGTGGCCGTTCGCCGCGTCCTCTTCCCTTACGCCGTGCCGCTTCTCGATATGAAAGGTCCACCGCGCCATGATAGTCAGCAAACTCTGGCGGGCCTTAAAGGCCAAGATCAACAAGTTGGCCAACTGGTTCTCCGCCTCCGACCCCGTCGCCCAGATGCAGCTACGAGTACGACCAGGCCGTCGATCAGCTGCGCGACGGCCGGCAGGGGCTGGAACAGTATCGCGCCCTCGTCGAGCGCCTGCTGCACCAGGTGGAGGGCAACCGGGCCAACGTGAACACCCTGGAGGCCAAGATCAAGGCGTACCTGCAAAGCGGCGACCGCGACACCGCCGCTCGCTACGCCCTGGAACTGCAAAAGGCCAAGAAGGAACAGTCCGAGAACGAGGCCCAGCTGCAACTGCACGAGCAGGCTTACAACAACAACCTCACCAAGATCCAGCACGCCAGCGGCAAGCTGGCGGCGCTGCGCGAGAAGATCCAGAAATACGACGCCGAGCTGAAGATGAGCCGGGCCGAGGCCGAGATGGCCAAGCTCGCCAAGGACTTCAACTTCGACGTCACCACCGACTTCGGCCAGGCCGAGCAGATCATCCAGGACCAGATCGGCCTCAACCGCGCCAAGGTCCGCGTGGCCGCCGACCTGTCCGGCGAAGGCATCGGCGACATCAAGGGCGAGCAGGAAATGGAAAAGGCGCTCGCCGACCAGGCCCTGCGCGATTTCGAGGCCCAGGCCGGCCTAGTTACGCCGGAGACGGCGCAGGTGAGTGAGTCCGCCAAGGAACTCGGCCCGCGCAAGAAGACCCAGAAGCAGAAGTGAACCGCCGAGGAGACCGGCCCGTGCCTCACGACGCGGAAAAACTGTCGCCGCCAGCGGTTGGGGACGGCGTGGTGCTTCCCGACTGGTATCCCGGCTGGGCACGCGAGCTGGCGGACCTGTATTTCTCGGGGACGACGTGCCTGTTCGTGCTGCACGGCAACGTCCACGACCTGATCCCCTGTGCCGAGGACAGCCGGCCGGCCTACGGCAACCTGCCGGAGTTCTTGGCCACACAGCTATTCGGCTCGTGGGATCTAGTGCTGCACTACGATTTGGCGCGCGGCCTGCGGCGCTGGCCGGCGGCGACGCCGAGCGGCTGCAAGGCATGGTGCGGCGGCTGACAGCCGTGCTGGGAGAGCCGGCCTCTTGGCCGCGCGACCCCGACGCGGTGTTCCTTTGGCTGGACAAATTCATCGAGCGGACCCTGTTGGAGGAGAACCCAAATCGGCGGCCGAGCCTGGCCGTTCTCTTCGACTATGCTCAATATCTGGTGCCGGCCGGCGACCTGGGCAGCCTGACACGCGGCCAGAGCACGAACCTGGTCCGCCTGCTCGGCTGGGCGCAAAACCCCTACATCAAGCGCGTCAGCATGACCTTCTGCCTGCTGGCCGACCAGCTCGCCGAGGTCAACGACCGCCTGGTGCAAAGTCCTCACGTCGCCGCCCTGCAACTGCCGCTGCCGGACGAGACCGAGCGCGAGCGCTTCTGCGCGCAGGCCGCCGGCACGACGGAATCCACGCCGCCGGAGTTGGCGAAGCTCTCCAACGGCCTGAGCCTGTCGAGCCTCAACGTGCTTTTGGCGCAGGGCAAGCTGTCGGGCCGGCGCGTGGACGGCGGCCGCTTCCGCCAACTCAAAAAGTCATTGATCGAGCGTCAATGTCGCGGCTTGCTCGAATTCATCGAGCCGAAGCACACGCTTGATCTTGTCGTCGGCCAGGAGGCGGCCAAGGATCGGCTCCGGCAAGACGCCGCGCTCTTGTCGCACGGCCAGCTCGAGGCGGCGCCGATGGGCTACCTGCTGTGCGGTCCCGTCGGCACCGGCAAGACGTTCCTCGCCGAGTGCTACGCCGGCTCCATCGGCATCCCCTGCGTCGCGCTGCGCAACTTCCGCTCGAAATATGTCGGCGAGACCGAGGGCAACCTGGAGCAGGTGTTGACGGTCCTGCGCTCGCTCGGCCCGGTCGTGGTGCTGATCGACGAGGCGGACGCCGCCCTGGGCACCCGGCAGGCGGAAGGCGATTCCGGCACGTCGAGCCGGGTCTTCTCGATGATCGCCGCCCAGATGGGCGACACGCGCTACCGCGGCCGGATCGTCTGGATGCTGATGACATCCCGGCCGGACCTGCTGCCGCTCGACCTCAAGCGCCAGGGGCGGGCGGAGGTTCACATCCCGCTGTTCTACCCGCAGGACGAGGCCGAGGTGCGTGAGATGTTCGTCGTCATGGGCCGCAAGAACAAGGTGCCGCTGCCGGCCGAAGCGGTCCCGGTGGTCAAGGCGGAAAGGCACCTCAGCGGGTCGGATATCGAGAGCGTCGTCATCAACGCCTGGCGGCGCATGCTGGCCGCCGGACGGACAAAGGTCGGCAAGAAAGATCTCGCGGAAGCGCTGACCGATTTCATCCCGTCGGCCCAGGGACTGGAAAAAGAAATGCAGGAACTGTCCGCGGTCCTGGAGTGTACGCAGCTCAACTTCCTGCCGGACCCCTGGCGCGAGAAGGTGGCCCAGCCCGACGGCCGGGTCCGCCTTCAGGAACGCTTCGCGGCGATCCGGCAGCTCTTGCGGCAGTAACCGAGTAACCGCGTGGAAGGAACGATTTCATGGCCAAGAAGAAGACGACCGAGAAGAAGTCGGCCAAGCCGGCCAAGCCGGCGGGGCGGCAGAAGTGGTTCGACGACGCCTCGCACGAACCGCTCATCGAGAACTACGCCCGCCAGCTCGATTCGTTCATCCAGACGATGGCCGACGGCGTCGTGGATGATGGCGAGATCAAGGCGCAGGAGGAGAGGCTGATCGGCTTGATGAAGGAGGTCGAGCCGCTGCTGGACGACGACGTACACGCCAAGGTCACACGGCTTCTGTGCGAGCTGACGGCTTACGACATCATGCAGATGCTCCACAGTATTCAGGAAGCACGGCCGAAAACACAGTTTCGAGGATAAATAGTATCGCTTATGAAGCGAATGTCGCTGATCCTGTGCTTCGCTTTCAGCTTGACGCTGGCTCCTCCTCTAACGGGCCGGGCCGAAGCGGACAAGGGCCGTACCTATTCCAGCGGCGGCTCGGCGTTCAGCAAGCGGTCGTCGTCTGGCTCATACGGCAGCTCAAGGGGAGGCCGAAGTTATTCCAGCGGCGGCTCCTCGGTCGTCAAGCGCTCGCCGACGCCCAGTTTCAGCAAGCCGTCCGCCGGAACGCGATCAACCCGTCCTTCCTTCGACAGCGCCGCGGGGGCGGCCCAGCGCAGGCAGGAGAGCAAGAAAGCGTTCGAGGCCCGAAGCAAATCGTCGAGCGGGAGCATCTCGACGCAGCGACGGAGCTATTCCGCCAGCACTCCGACATCCTCCAACTTACCGGCGGGGCGGAGCTATTCGGTGGGCAAGACCAAACCGTCGCGGTCGGTGACGACCCCCTCCGGCAGTTCCTTCGACAGTGCGGCGGCATCGGCCCAGCGCCGCGAGGAGAGCAAGGCGGCGTTCCAGCAGGGAACTAAACCTCGGCCGACCTACACGACTCCCGGTGGGCAAACGCGTCCTCTCGATGCGGGCGACAAGCGGGTCGAGGAAATCCGTCGGGACACCGACCCCGGCCGCTGGGCCACGCGGGAGCAACGCCGCCGCGTGATTGTTCCCAACCCGTCGCCCCCGCCTGTGATTATTTACCAGGATCCGTACAGCAATTGGTTCTGGTGGTGGCTGCTGGCCCAGGACCGGGACACGTGCGCCTGGTGGGCGTACCATCACCAACGCGACATGGACGCGACCCGCTACCGCGACCTGCTGGCGAAAGATCAACAGCTCGAAGCCCGCATCCGCGAACTGGAGGCGAAGAAGGCGCCGCGCGATCCGACCTACGCGCCGCCCGGACTCGATCCCGATTTGATGTACGACGACGGCTTCGTGGAGGCGGCCGTCAACCCGCAACCGGCGCCTCCTCCCCCGCCCTCCCGTAGCCTGGCGGGGGCCGTGTGGCGAATCCTACTGATCCTGGCGGTGATGGCTTTTCTGGTGTGGCTGGTATTCATCAAGCGCTGGGGTGGTGACTGAAAGGACAGATTATCATGGAGTTGCCCGATACGTTCTGGCCCGGCTTCCTGGCCGCGCTGCTGTATGGCCCGCTCGGCATCGTGCTGGCCGTGCTTGGCTTCAAGGTGTTCGACTGGATCACGCCCAAAATGGACATTCAGAAGGAGCTAACGGAGAAGGGAAATCTAGCCGTCGCCATCGTCTGCGCGGCGATCATTCTGGGCGTGTGCTATATCGTGGCGTCCGTGGTGCATTGACCTGGCCGCCGGCTCCGGGAGGAGGTTCCCACCATGACCAAGGGCCGAACGCTCTGGGAAATGCTGCTGGACAAGCTCCAAGGCCCCGCCGAGTTCCGCTATTACAACCCCCTACACGCCCGCATCGGCAGTGCCGTCACCCTCGATGTGGTGGAGTGGCGCGACCTGAACTTCTTCGTCCTGTCCATCCACGAATATACGCGGACCATCGGTGGCCAGGTGTTCCGCTTCGTCGATTACACCCTGGTAGCCCGGCCGCTGGGACGCGATAAGGTCCTCGTCCGCTTGCGACTGATGCCGGTGGACGACCCCGACGAGGCCGGCATCGCGCATCACGTCCTGCTGCTCCAACTCGACGACGATCGGCCCTACGACCGCGACTTGCACAAGGTTGTCAACGACGGCACGAAAAAGTTCCAGGTTCTTGAGGACGACAAGGTACAAGCGGAATACGAACGCATCAACGACGTGAGTAGTCCCTACCGGGCCGAGGTGACGATCGTGCGCGACCTTAACCTAGACAAGCATGTGACCCGCGACGAGATCGAAAAGCGGCGCGTCGAATACTGGGACTACTGGCGCGAGGTCCCGGACGAGGCGGGCCAGCCGCGGCGCGAGTTTTTGTTCGTGGAAATGGACGGCGAAAACGGCTGGTTCCAGATTTGGAAGGGAAGGGAGTTCGATCCGAAGAAAGTCGTGCTGTACTGAAAGAAAGGCGCCCATGAAACAAGATACCAAGCAGACGCCGCTAAGCAGTGCGGACGCTCGCCACCTCATCAACCAGTGGAGTTCGCGGGGTTTCTTCCGCGTCCGGGGCCTCGGCGGCAAGATCGCTGTCGAGGAGATCGTGCCGTGTTCGTCCTACGCGATCCGCCTGCGCTCGCAGTACGAGGACCGCTCCGTGAGCAACAAGCTGGTCCCGTTCACCGGCGGGGCCGTCGATGACCGGGGCCGGCCTCCGAGCATGTGGCATTTGCCCGTAACCGAGCCGACGGATTTCGAGGAGCGCACGGAGGAAATGCCGGTGCCGCACACGGAACACGTCCGCCCCTGTGAGCGCTGCGGCGGCGGCGGCCGGATGACCTGCACGCAGTGCCAGGGCTTCGGCAAGGTCCAGTGCCCCTTGTGCCACGGCATCGGCTACCGTACGCGCACCGAGATGCGCAACGTCCAGGATCAATTCGGCAACACGGTCCAGAAGCCGGAGGAGGTGCGCGAAAGCTGCACCTGTTTCAACGGCAAGGTCGGCTGCACGGCCTGCGGGGGCCAGTGTACCGTGGTCTGCGGCGACTGTCAGGGTAACGGCCGGGTCAAGGTCTTCGAGCAACTCACCGTCCACTTCCGCGTCGATTCCCAGATCGAGGTGGTCCACGCCACGAAGATCCCCGACAAGCTCCTCCAACAAGTCGGCGGCGAGGTTCTGGTCGATGACAAGGCGCCGGCGGTGAAGTTTCCGGCCGTGGCTCCGCAAGTGGCCGACCACACCGCGAAACTCCTGCACAAATCCCAGTCCGTGCACGAGGGCCAGACCCGATTGCTCTTTCAGCATTTACATATCGAATCGGTCGGCATTCAGGAAGTCCGCTATCGCTATCGCCAGTCCCCACCCAAGTCACTGTGGATTTACGGCAGCGAGCAGCGGATCCACGCCCCCGGGTCGCCGTGGCCGTGGGGCAAGCTCGCGGCGATCGTTCTGGGATGCGCGCTGGCGGTCGGTGTCCTTGTCGCGGTGGCGGCCAGCCTCCACTAACCCTGCTATCACCATTCTCCTAGACATTGTCTCCTTCTGTGGAAGTGCCGCGCGCGCCTGCCGGCCCTTTCGTTCCCCACTTCCAGCCGCTGAGTGCCGGCATATCGTCGCCGTGCTGGTCTATGTAGTGCTTGTGCTCGATGAGTTTCTCGTGAATCGCCTGCTTGAAGTAGGCGGCCCGAGCTCCCAGTTGCGGCAGCCGGTCGATCACGTCCTCCACCAAGTGAAAGCGGTCCAGATCGTTGAGCACCACCATGTCGAAAGGCGTCGTCGTCGTGCCCTCCTCCTTGTAGCCGCGGACGTGCAGGTTTCTGTGGTTGGTCCGGCGATACGTCAGGCGGTGGATCAGCCAGGGGTAGCCGTGGAAGGCGAAGATGATCGGCTTATCCTTGGTGAACAGGACATCGAAATCCCGATCCGGGAGGCCGTGGGGGTGCTCGCTCGCCGGCTGGAGCTTCATCAGGTTCACGACGTTGACCACGCGCACCTTTAGCTCGGGGAGGTGCTTGCACAGCAGTTCAACCGCCGCCAGCGTCTCCAGAGTCGGCACGTCGCCGCAGCAGGCCATGACGACGTCCGGCTCGCTGCCCTTGTCGTTGCTGGCCCACTCCCAGATGCCAAGTCCTTCGGTGCAGTGCTTGACGGCCTGATCCATGGTCAGCCATTGCGGTGCGGGTTGCTTGCCGGCCACGATCACATTGACGTAGTTGCGGCTGCGCAGGCAGTGGTCGGTCACGGACAAAAGCGTGTTGGCGTCGGGCGGCAGGTAGACGCGGATGACCTCGGCCTTCTTGTTGACAACGTGGTCGATGAAACCGGGGTCCTGGTGGGAAAAGCCATTGTGGTCCTGCCGCCAGACGTGCGAGCTGAGCAGGTAGTTGAACGAGGCGATCGGCCGCCGCCACGGGATGTGCTTGCACACCTTGTACCATTTGGCGTGCTGGTTGAACATCGAGTCGATGATGTGGATAAACGCTTCGTAGCACGAGAAGAAGCCGTGCCGGCCGGTCAGCAGGTAGCCCTCCAGCCAGCCTTGGCACTGATGCTCGCTGAGCACTTCCATGACCCGGCCGTCCGGCGAGAGGTGGTCATCCTCCGGATAGATGTCGGCCATGTAGCAGCGGTTCGTCACCTCCAGAACATCCTGCCAACGATTGGAGTTGTTCTCATCCGGGCTGAACAGGCGGAAATTCTTGCTCTCCAGGTTCTGCTTCATCACGTCCCGAAGGAACTTGCCCATTATTCGCGTGGACTCGACGGCGGTCGCGCCGGGACTGCGCACCTCGACGGCATAGTCGCGGAAGTCGGGCATTATCAGATCCCGAAGCAGAAGACCGCCGTTCGCATGGGGGTTGTCACTCATGCGCCGGTGGCCCTTCGGGGCCAGTTCCGCTAATTCGGGCTTGAACCGGCCCTGGGCATCGAACAGTTCTTCCGGCCGGTAGCTCTTCATCCACCGTTCGAGGATCTTGATGTGCTCGGGCTTGTCCATGTCGCTCATCGGCACCTGATGTGAGCGCCAGTAGTCCTCGCATTTCTTGCCGTCAATTTCGGGCGGACAGGTCCAACCCTTGGGCGTGCGGAGGACGATCATCGGCCACGCGGGCCGTTTCACGACGCCATTGCCGCGTGCGTCGTCCCAGATCTGCTTGATTTCGGACACGACGGTATCGAACACATCGGCCAGCTGCTGATGAACCGCCGCCGGGTCACGTCCCTCGACGAAGTACGGCGTGTAGCCCATGCCCTCGAAGAACTTCTGCAATTCGTCCTTGGGGATGCGGGCGAGGAAGCACGGGTTGGCGATCTTGTAGCCATTCAGATGGAGGATGGGAAGCACGCAGCCGTCGCGGGCCGGGTTGAGGAATTTGTTGCCGTGCCATCCGGTGGCGAGCGGCCCCGTCTCGGCCTCGCCGTCGCCGACGACGCAGGCGACGATCAGGTCGGGGTTGTCGAACGCGGCCCCGTAGGCATGACTGAGGGCGTAGCCGAGTTCGCCGCCCTCGTGGATGCTGCCGGGCGTTTCCGGGGCGACGTGGGATGGGATGCCGCCGGGGAAGCTGAACTGCTTGAACAGCCGCTTCATGCCCGCCTCGTCCTGGCTGATGTTGGGGTACACCTCGCTATAGGTGCCTTCCAGGTAGGCGTGCGCGACCAGGGATGGGCCGCCGTGTCCGGGGCCGATGATGTAGATCACGTTCAGGTCGTCGCGCTTGATGACCCGGTTGAGGTGAACGCAGAGCATGTTCAGGCCCGGCGACGTGCCCCAGTGGCCGAGCAGCCGTGGCTTGATGTGCTCCCGCTTGAGCGGCTGTTTCAGGAGCGGGTTGTCCATCAGGTAGATCTGGCCGACGGACAGGTAATTGGCGGCTCGCCAGTAGGCGTCCATCTTGCGCAGCTCTTCCGCGCGAAGAGGACCTGCCGCCGCGGTCTTGCTGCCGTCCGGAGTCTTCCGTTTCATATCGGTGCTTACGCGTGTCATGGGTCATTCCTTGCGTGTAAGGCAGCTCGCGGTTGGTTCTCCACCGATTACTCGGCCGCGATCCGGCGAGCCGCGTTTCATCGACTCGCGGCCGGACTCGATCTCCCTTCAACCGGCTCTCCGCCGGATCAGGTTATGCTTGTTCACCGACATGATCCTGTCCCTCATCCGCCCCACCACCACCGCAGGGCGCGTGCGAACAGGCTGACCTGGCCTGCCCCCACCCAGGAACACAACCCGATTAACGCGATCGCCGCGCACGCCAGCCAGCCGCGTAGCTTCACCTTGACCTGCGCCAGGTCGTCGCGCGCCGCGTCCAGGTCGGACTGCCAGGCATCTACCGTGTCCTGGCATTTCTGCAAGACGAGGTCTACCTTGCTTGTTGCCGCGGCCACCTTCTGCCGGCCGGTCTCGGTGTCCCCATCGCCGACTGCGCCTTCGAGCCGTCGAAGGATCGACGATAGCTGCCGCGCCTCGTCCGCACGGCGTTTCAGCTGATTCGAGTCAAACCGGGAAGCCCGCGCGAGAGGAACCTCCTCAACACTCTTCAGCAAGCTGGAGACGGCGGCCGCGCAATCCGATATCGTGGACAGGCGCCCGCCCAGTTCGTCCATGTTCGGGCCTGCCTGCTGCTGGATGAGCGTGCGGATCGTGCGAGCCGCTCGACGACTCTGCTTTCCGCCGTCACCGAGGTCCTTCGATTCCTTGCCGATGTTGGCTACATCCGTACGGGCCTTCCCCACTGCGATATGAACATTCTGGTTCGCGGCCACCACACGTTGCAGGCCGGCATCGACCGCGTCGGTGAGCCGCTGCGCTCTCTCGGAAACTCCCTGAGACAACATCCAGATGCCAATGATGCCGGCGACACAGCCGACGGTTCCCACTGCCGAAAGAAGCAGGACGATCGCCGCCCCAAACCGACGCAACAATCCCATATCCATCTCCCCGCACGGGACCGGAGCGCTCTACACGATGGCAATCTTGTTCAAATCGGCGAACTCGCGGCGAGTTTCCTCGCTGATGAAGTAAAACTTCTGGCCCTGCCAATCCAGGGTTGCGCCCGCCGCGAACTTGGGAAACCGGACGTGGGCGACCGGATCCTCGACCATGAGATCCTACAAGTAAATTTCGTGGGTACGAATCCTCTCCGTGGAGAAAGCAAACAGCATCGTCGTCCGTTGTGCGGGCCGTTTGCTTACTCGCGGTGAAAAGGCCTAACCTGCGTGTCCGTCTCGGCGTCGTCCCTTGCCCTGCTGGGGCCAGCGCCGATGGCAGCGACCGCGGGTATAGCCTTTCTGTCCGGTGGCCCGACCGGCGGTGCAGGTGCGACAACCGTGCGTCCGGTGAACCAGCGAATGACGACGTAGAACACCGGCGTGAAGAATAGGCCGAACAGGGTCACGCCCAGCATGCCGCTGAACACCGCGACCCCCAGGCCCACGCGCATCTCCGCGCCGGCACCCTTGGCCAGCACCAGGGGAACCACGCCGAGGATGAAAGCGAACGAGGTCATCAGGATCGGCCGCAGCCGCGTCCGGCAGGCATCGACGGCGGCATCGGCCCGGTTCATCCCCTCGTCCTCGCGCTGCTTGGCGAACTCGACGATGAGGATGGCGTTCTTGGCTGGCCAAACCGACCAGCACCACCAGGCCGATCTGCGTGAAAATGTTGTTGTCCAGTCGAGCCAGCCAGACGCCCAGCGATGGCCGCCAGCAGGCACATCGGCACGATGAGGATGATCGCCAGGGGCAGCGACCAGCTCTCGTACTGCGCCGCCAGCACCAGGAAGACGAAGAGGACTGCCAGCGGGAAGATCGAGCTTGGTCAGCAAGTCCTTGCCGGCCTCGATCTGCTGGTAGGTCAGCTCGGTCCACTCAAAGCCCATCGCCGCGGGCAACTCCCGTCGTGCCACCTGTTCCATGAGGCCGATGGCCTGGCCGGAGCTCGTGCCCGGCGCCGTGCTGCCGCTGACCTCGGCCGAGGGATAGAGGTTGTAGTGGTTGACGACGGCCGGGCCGGTGATGTCCTTGACGGTAATCATCGTGCTCAAGGGCACCATTTCTCCCTTGCCGTTGCGGACCTGGAGTTTGCCCACGTCCGCGGCCGCAGCCGGTAGTGGGCGTCCGCCTGGACGTTCACCTGCCAGTTGCGGTTGTAGAGCGTGATATCGTTGACGTAGGCGGAGCCGAGGTAGGCCTGCAGTGTGTCGAATACGGTATCGAGGTCCACGCCCTGGGCTTGGGCCTTCACGCGGTCCACATCGACGTAGATTTGCGGTTGGCTGGCGCTGAAGGTGCTGAAAAGCCCTGCAAGTCCCGGCTGGGCATTGCCCTGCTCGACCACGTTGGCCACGGCGCCCTGCAGCGCCTCCAGTCCCAGCCCGCCGCGGTCCTGCACTTGCAGCTTGAAGCCGCCGGTACTGCCCAGCCCGTCCACCGGCGGGGCGCCGAAGAGTCCGACGCGCGCCTCCTCGAATCTCGCGGTAGTAGGCGCTGCCGCAGCCGGGCCGATCACCGCGTCCGCGCTCAACTCCGGCTTGCCGGCCCGTTCCTCGAACGGCTTGAGGATGACGAACATGCCCCCGGCGTTGGAGATGTTGTTGCTCGTCAGCACCGAGTAGCCAGGCACGCCGATGGTGTGGGCGACGCCCGGATCTTCCAACGTGATCTTGGTCATCCGGGCCACCACCGCGTCGGTTCGCTCCAGACTGGCGGCGTCGGGCAGCTGGGCGTTGACCACGAGGTAGCCCTTGTCCTGCTGGGGGATGAAACCCGTCGGGACGGCCCGGAAGCCGAGGACCGTCAACCCGACCAGGCCGCCGTAGACCAGCAGCATGACGGCCGTGATCCGGAGCATCCCTCGGACGACCCGTCCGTAACCGTTGGCCAGGCGGTCGAACACCCTATTGAACCCGTCGAAGAGGCGGAGCAGGATAAAGTTGACCAGCGCGACTCAGGAACCAGCCTACGGCGCAGCCGGCCGCGAATACGCCGGCCCGCAGCGCCCATAGGCCCGCCGGGTTACCCACCTCGTGGACCGGTTCACCGTGACCCTCTCCCGCCGCCAGCCCAAGCCTGATGCGCGGCGAGCGGCACAAGCAGGAAGTAGGCGAGGGCGCCGACGATGAGGGCCACTGCCCAGACGCGGCAGGGCCTCGCGGCCTTCCGGCCGTGGCCGTGCGCGTGCGGCTTGATCAAGGTCACGGCCCGGGCCGGGGCCATCGTCATGGCGTTGACCGCCGAGATGATGGTCGAGGCGGCGATGGTCAGGGCGAACTGTTTGAAGAACTGGCCGCTGATGCCGGCGATGAACGCGGTCGGGATGAACACCGAGCTGAGCACCAGCGTGATGGCGATCACCGGCCCGGTGATCTCCTCCATGGCCTTGATGGTCGCCTCGCGGGGCGGCAGTCCCTTGGCCATCCAGCGCTCGACGTTCTCCACCACGACGATGGCGTCATCGACCACGATGCCGATGGCCAGCACCAGCCCGAACAGCGACAGGTTGTTGAGCGAGAAGCCCAGCAGCGCCATGACCGCGAAGGTGCCGATCAGCGACACGGGCACGTCGATCATCGGCAGCAGCGTGGCCCGCCAGTCCTGCAGGAACACGAGGACGACGATGAAGACCAGGATGAACGCCTCGAAGAGGGTCTTGTAGACCTCGTGGACCGACTCGTCGATGAACACGGTCGTGTCGTAGACGATGCGGTAGTCGATCAAGCCTTGTCGGTGACGTCGCTTTGGCTCTTCCGGGAAACTTCTCCTTGAATTCCTGCATCTTCTCGCGGATGGCCTTGGCGGTTTCGAGGGCGTTGGAGCCGGGCAGCTGGAAGAGGGCGAGGGTGATCGACGGCTCGCCGTCCAGGTAGCTGTTGACGTCATAGTTCTTGGCGCCCAGCTCGACCCCTTTCTGGCCGGCCCTGTCATCGGCGACCACGTCCCGAAGATAGGTCAAGCTGCCGTTGTCGTCGGTCTTGACGACGATGTTGCGGAACTGCTCTTCCGACTCGAGCCGGCCCAGCGTGTTGAGCGTAAGCTGGAAGTTCTGCGCCCGTGGGGGCCGGCGGCTGGCCGAGCCGGCCGGCCGCGACCTGCTTGTTCTGCTTGCGGATGGCGCCCGTCACATCGCCGGCCGTCATGCTGCGGGCCGCCAGCTTCTGCGGGTCCAGCCAGATGCGCATGCTGTAGTCGCGCGGCCCCAGGAACTGCACGTCGCCGACGCCGGGAATGCGGGCCAGCCCGTCCTTGATGTTGATGCGTCGCGTAGTTGCTCAGGTACAGCTGGTCGTAAACGTAGCGCTCGTTCCCGGTGGCCGGGTCGGTCTCCTTCGTCGAGACGAGGTTGACGCACAGCAGGATGCTCGGCGACTTCTTCTTGGTGGTGACGCCCTGGCGCTTCACCTCCTCGGGCAGCTTGGCCTCGGCGATGGCCACGCGGTTCTGGACGAGCACCTGAGCCATGTCCAGGTTGGTCCCCAGCTTGAAGGTGACGTCCAGGGTCATCTGGCCGTCGTTGGTGCATCGCGACGACATGTAGATCATGTTCTCGACGCCGTTGACCTCCTGCTCGATCGGCGTGGCGACAGTGTCGGCCACCACCTTGGCGCTGGCGCCGGGGTAGCTGGCGGTGACGGAGACGGTCGGCGGGGCGATCTCCGGGTACTGGGCGATCGGGAGTTTCACCAGGGCGACCAGGCCCACGATGATGATCACCACGGAGAGGACCGTGGCGAAGACCGGGCGGTCAACGAAAAATCGTGCAAACATGGTCCGGCCGCTCCTTCACTTTTTGGAGGTCTGCTGGGTTGGTTCGGCCGGTTGCCCCGCCCCAGGCATGAGGGTCTGTTGCGGCTGGACTTTCAATCCGTCCCGCACCCGCTGGATGCCGTTGACGATGACCCACTCATCCGGCTGCAACCCCCGGCGGATCCCTTGCAGCCCATCGACCAGCCGATCCAGAGTGACGTCCCGGCGCTCGACAGCGTTCTGTTCGTTGACGACGTAGACGAACTTCCGCCCCTGGTCGTTCCCGATGGCGCGCTCGGTGACCAGGAGGGACTTGTGGGGGTCGCCGACGGGGACGCGGACCCTGGCCCGCATGCCGTCCTCGAAGATGCGCTCTTCGTTGGAGAGAACGCCCCGGACCTGGATTGTGCCCGTGCTCGGGTTGACGCGGTTGTCGGCGAAGTCGATCTCGCCCTTGTGGGGATAGCCTTCTTCGCCTTCCAGGGCGAGGAGGACGGGGATGTGCAGTTCTTTCAAGGCGGGTTGCGTGGTGCCGCCCTTCCCTTCGTTCTGGTCCTTCTTTTTGTAACGAAGCAGGGAGCGCTCGTCCACGTTGAAGTAGACGTAGATCGGGTCGATGGAGACGAGGGTGGTCAGCAGCGTTTCGCCGCCGCCGGCGTTCACGAGGTTGCCCACGTCCACCTGCGTCCGGCTCAGCTTGCCGCCCATGGGGGCGGTGATGCGCGTGAAGTCCAGGTCGAGCTGGGCCTGTTCCACGGCGGCCTGGGCCTTGAGGGTGTCTCCCTTGGCCATGGCCTGCTTGGCGATCCACGACTCCAATTCTTCACGGGTGGATGCCCCGGTGGACGCGAGCCTCCGCGTCCGGTCATATTCCGCCGTGGCGAACTGCAAGCCGGCATCGGCGGCCTTCTGCTGCGCCTTGGCCGCGTCCAGCGCCGTCTTGTACGGCCGGAGGTCGATCTGGTAGAGCAGATCGCCCTCCTTGACGATCTGCCCCGCCTGGAAATTGACCTTGGTCAGATGCCCCCGGACGCGCGCCCGGATCTCGACTTTCTGGGCGGCCGCGATCCGGCCTTCGTACTCATCAAAGTCGGTCACGTTCCGGACGACCGGCTTGCTGACGGTGATCGGCGGCGGCGGGGTTTCCGAAACGGGAGGGACGGCAGGACCGCAGCCCGATAACAGGATGGTCTGGATCAGGAGCAAGCCGCTAAGCCGGACAAGGGGATGTCGGCGCCTCATGGTAGTGACTTCCTCAAGAGTGAACGGAGATCCGAGTGATTCCCGGATGTGCGATGATGTCCCTGGCACTGGTAGTATCATGACCCGGCCCAATGAAAGGCTGGCTGGCCACGCTCAGCTTCTCACCGGACGTCCTCTCGCTTCATCGTCGGCCCTCGCCAACAAGGTGGCTCCTGTTAGGCCGTAAGTCTACAGAACGAATGGAACCGCATGTTACCTGTAAACGTACCAGTCGAAAAGGGAAAAAATGACCGGAGTAAAAAAATGAAATGAGTAAATAATAATGATTGACTTGTAGAATGTATTTCTACATCAGGCGACGATAGGCTTTTGAATGGCGCGGATCGTGAGTACGACGTCCAATTCACGTTGAGTGACAAGAGAAGATGAGTGATGGCCGATCAGAATCAGACCGAGGAAGAACTGGATCGGCCGCCGACGGATGAAGAGTTTCATCGGCTCCAGTGGACCACGATTCTCTATGACCTGCACGAGACCAACCCCGACAACGGGCTGGTCCGCGACAAGACCGATCTGAGCGTCCCTCCAGCATCGCCGCCGTCGGTCTGGCCCTGGCCAATCTGCCGGTCATCGTCGAGCGCGGCATCGTCTGCCGGCCGTTCGCGGCGAAAATCGCCCGCAAGAGGCTCCGCTTCCTACATGACCTCCCGCAGGGGCCCCAGCCGGACGCTTCGGGATACAAGGGCTTTTTCTATCACTTCCTCGACATCGAGACCGGCCGCCGCGTCTGGCAGTGCGAGCTATCCACGATCGACTCGGCGTTTTTGTTCGCGGGCATGCTCACCGCCGCCACCTATTTCGACGCCGACACCGCCGATGAGGCCGAGGTCCGTTGCCTGGCAGACGCTTTGTACCGCCGGGCCGACTGGAACTGGGCGCGCAACGGCGGCCCGACCCTGACGCACGGTTGGCGGCCGGAGGACGGTTTTCTCCCCTATCGGTGGGAGGGCTACGACGAGGGGCTGCTCCTGTATGTGCTCGGCCTGGGATCGCCGACGCATCCGCTGCCCCCGGAGAGTTACGCCGCTTTCTGTGCGACCTACGAATGGAAGCAGCTCTACGGCCGCGAGCTGCTCTACTCCGGGCCCTTGTTCACGCACCAGCTCTCGCACCTGTGGATTGACTTCCGAGGCCTCCAGGACGCCTTCATGCGCGACCACGGCAGCGATTATTTCGAGAACAGCCGGAAGGCGACCTTCGTGCAACAGGCCTACGCGGTCCACAACCCCATGCAGGTCATGGGCTACGGCGAGCACTGCTGGGGCTTCACTGCCTGCGACGGCCCAGGCTGGGTAAAGCGGGTGGTGGAGGGGGTAGAGCGGCAGTTCTTCGACTACTACGCCCGTGGCGCGCCGTTCGGCCCGGACGACGGCACGGTCGCCCCGTGGGTCGTCGTCGCCTCGCTGCCGTTCGCCCTGGAGATCGTCATCCCGACCGCCCGCCACCTCGCCGGCCTGAAGCTGGGCGGCAAGGATCGGCCGTACGGGTTCAAGGCGTCGTTCAATCAGACGTTCCGAGTGGACGACAGCCCGACCGGCTGGTGGGTGACGCCGTACCAGTTCGGCATCGACCAGGGGCCGGTGATCCTGATGATCGAGAATTACCGCACGGGACTGATCTGGAACCTCATGCGCCGCTGCCCGCCCGTGGTGACGGGGCTTCGGCGGGCCGGGTTCACGGGCGGTTGGCTGTAGCGCGTGCCGTGCGGTGAAGCTTCGGTGGGACTTCCTTGTCGGCGACGGCGCTCCACCGCTGGACGAGGCTGACGCGAGTAAAGCCAGTTGAGGTCTCAACGGCGTCGGATTCTTTACTTCTCGGGTTTTGTCCCCGGACTTTGAATCAACTGTTTCGCCTCGCGACTCAGCAGCCGGAGTGTCAGTTTCCGGTTCCAGTTGGGCGGGATAGTGCCGTCGGGACTCCCGGATTTCCCCAGGGACTCGGCAGGTGATTTCAGCACTTCCTCGGCCCCCCGCATGGCTTTATCAAGCCAGCGGCGCGCCTCGTCGGTATGGCCCAGGCGATGGTGGGCCATGGCAAGGAAGAAGCAGGTATGCAATATGTTCGTCTGGTAAGGGTGGCAGCTTAGCTCGGTGGCTTCGGTCAACCGCTGGACCGCCTCCTCGAAGCGGCCGGCGCGGTACAGCGCCGCCCCCAATTGGTTGACATGCCAATGATCCCTGGACGATTTAGCTAACGACTTTTCCGACAGGTCCACGAGCTGAGCCGGAACGGCCCCAGAATTGGGCGTCAGCGTGCAGATCCAGGCCGCCCCGTCGCCGAACAGCTGGAGCATGTCCGCGCAGGTTTGACGATAGCCGCTCTGGTTGCCGTCGCGCAGGCAGAGCATGGCACGGGCGTACCAGGCATCTGGATCCGGTCGCTTGCACTCTGCTACCTGGTATTGGTCCGTGAAATGATCCAAACGGAAATACGTCGCATCTTGATCCAGTTCCTGGCACTGTGTCGCTGTGCGGAAATCGGCAGCCGCTTTGTCCCACTGCCCCATATCGGCATAGGCCCAGCCGCGCTGGACCCAGAACGAGCCGCGTTCCGGTAGCAGTTTAATGGCCTCGCTCAACTCCGCCTCCGCCTCTTTGTAGCGAGCGTGGTCCCCCAGGAAGTCGCCGAACTTGCCATGCACTGCGGGATCGTCGGGCTGGACTTTCAGCGCCGCCCGGTGGGCCTCCTCGGCCTCCGCTATCCGGCCCACCCAGGCCAGGCGCTTTCCCAGGTTCGAGTACTGGCGTGCCACAAGCTGCTGCTCACGGAGCGTCGTGGCAACAAAAGGTTGAGGCTCCCGCCGTTCTGGTGGACGGGCATCCTGCCGCCAGGCCAGGCCGATCCGGGCGAGTTGATCCTGGATCAAAGGCACGTTCCATATCGCCAGTCTACCATCGCCTAAGCCTTGAGCCAGCCTCTCACCGTCCGGGCTCACGGCCATACATCCGGCTAGTTGTTGGGGGAAAGAAAACACGCGCGATCCCGTTGCACTCCACAGGGCCGAGTCAGCCAACCATCGGCCATCCCGGCTGGCAGCGACAGCAGCTCGTTCCCCAAAGCTAGATACCAGACGCGCGGTGCGTGTGTCCCAGGTCTCGCTCATGTTCCTGACGGTGCAAAACGTTAGGTGGTCGCTATCGGGGTAGAAGGCGAGGTTGCGCCAGGCGGCCCCCATCGGCGGACCGGTAAACGGGATCTCGCGCCCGTTCGCCAGGTCCCAAAGACAGACCGAGAGGTTGTGGTCCGTCCAGGCGAGAAGTTTGCCGTTGGGACTGATGCGCACGTACAGCGACCGTATCCCGGGCAGGTGGACCAGGCGCTGGAATGACAAGCGGGGCGCCATTCCCGGGCCTTTCTCCCCTTCGACGACGCGCCAGAGCGTCAAGCCATCTCCGGAGGCGGCTAGGATCTTGCCGTTCGGGCTGAAAGCAACCCCGTAGGCCACTTGCCCTAACTCGTCGTCGGGAGGGACAAATGCTGGTGCTTGCGGCGTTGTTCGGTCCCAGACCTGCACGGGCTGCACTGCCGGTCCAAATTGAGCCGTGGCCAGCAGGCGGCCGTCCGGGCTAAAGTCAACCGTCTGGATCGATGATTCATGGGGCAGGGTACGCAGCAGATCGCCGGAGGCGACATCCCACAGCTTCACCAAGAGATCCTTGCTCGCTGATGCCAGGATCTTCCCGTCTGGGCTGAAGGCCACGTCCGCAACCAAGTTGTCGTGACCAGCCAGGACCAGCTTTTCACCGGTGCCAGCCAGCTTCCAGATGCGAATCGAATGGCGAAATCTGTTCGCCGTGGCGAAAGTGTTTCCGTCTGCGCTGAAGGTTGCCGAACAAGTGACGCCCTCCCCGGGATGTTCCAGCGCCGCTACCTCCTGGTGCTTGGTCACGTCCCACAGTTTTGCGTTATTGCAGTCATAATAAACAAGAAATGTGCCGTCCCGGCTGAAGCAGGCGGCCAGCACTTCACCGGAGCGAATCAGCGGCCTGGGCACAGCTTCGCGCACATCGAGCAGAATCAGCCCGTCATCCCCATGCTGGCATGCCAGGAACTTTCCCATCCGGGCTGATCGCCAGGGCCTGCGTATCCTGGACGGTCTTGGCAAGAAAGATCTTCTTCGGCTCGGAAACCGGAGTATTCCACATCAGGGCATAGAGATTCGTTCCCTCCCTGGCAGCCTGAGCGACCCACTGGCCATCGTCGCTCACCTGGATTGGTCCTTCAAACTCCCCAGGAGGAACCTTAAGTCTCGCCTTGAGCTTCCGATGAGCGACATCCCAGACGAACAGCAACCTTTCATCCTTCTTGTGGGAAAGACTGACGGCAACCCCGCCGTTGCGCGACATGCCTGCGAAATCAGCACCCATCTCGATGGTGTGTGCGGTGCCGGTGCCGTATTGCTGCCACACTTTGATCGTCCCCTTGGCTCCGGCGGTGACCAACCATCTGTTGTCCGGATCGACGCCCAGAGCGACCGCGTATTCATTTAGCCGAGCTACCACGCTGCCCGTGCCGACGTTTCGCAGCTGGATTGTGCCATTGCTGCAGCGCAATGGCCATCAACTCACCGTTACGCGTGAGGGCAATCTTCTGGATTCCTGCGGCACGAATGTCCTCGGGAAAGTCGTTCCAGATGGTCGGCTTCAGACCGACAAAATCTCCCAGACAGGCGACCGCTTCATCGCGGAGCCGGGCGGTGTCCTTGGCGGGCGTATCGAGCCGGAGTGCTTGCTGTAGCCGGTCGAAGACGTCGATCCGGTAGCCCATGCCGCGGGCACGACGTAGTGCGTCTGCTTCCTCGACGAGCGAACGATAAAGGTTCGACACCGCTTGCTGGCGTTCCGCCTGGGCTACCTCCTGGGCCTTGCGGGCCCTCGTTTCGGACTTCTGCGCCAGTTCGAACTGCTCCTCGGCCCGGGTCTGCGCTTGGAGGGCGTTCGTCTCGGCCAGCGTGGCGCAGGACGGCTTGCCAGGTACTGGCCAGCACAGCGGCCACCAGCAGCAGAACAAACGCAACGACTGTGACCAGGACGCCGCGGTACTTGCGGGCGAACTTCCGCAGCCTGTACCCGGCACTCGGCGGGCACGCTTCGACTGGCTCATCAGCCAGGTAGCGTTGGATATCGCGCACAGGCCGTTGGCCGTCTCATAGCGCCGGCTGCGATCCTTCTCCAGCGCCTTCATCACGATCCAGTCCAACTCGCCTCGCACCAGCTTCGCCAGCTTGACCGGCTCGGTTCGCCGGGCGCTGGCAATCCTGGCCACCTCCTGAGTGCTGGACAGCCGCGTGCTCGGCCGGGGCGGCTCTACCTCCTTGATCGTCCTCAGCACCTCGCTCAGCCCCGCCTCCCGCAGCCGCTCGAACGGGGTCGAGCCAGTCAACAGCTCGTAGAGCATCACGCCCAGCGAGTAGATGTCGCTGCGCGTGTCCACGCCCAGCTGACTCATCTCCGCCTGCTCGGGGGACATGTACTCGAAGGTGCCGATGATCTGCCCGTAGTGGGTGAACATTGTCCGCTCGGTGAGCCGCTGTTCGACGGCCTTGGCGACGCCGAAGTCGATGATCTTGGGCACCGGCTGGCCGTCGTAGAGACAGACCAGGATGTTGGACGGCTTGAGGTCGCGGTGGATGATCCCCTTCTGGTGCGCGTGCTGGACGGCTTTGCAGACCGGCACAAACAATTCCAGCCGCTCGCGGACCGTCAGGTGATTGTCGTCACAGTACGCGGTCACGGGCACGCCGTAGACCAACTCCATGACGAAGTAGGGTCGGCCGCTGTCGGTAGTACCGGCGTCGAGGACGCGGGCGATGTTCTGGTGGTCCATCATCGCCAGGGCCTGGCGTTCGGCCTCGAAGCGGGCGACGACCTGGCGTGAGTCCATGCCGGGTTTGATGATCTTCAGAGCGACCCTGCGGCGGACAGGCTGTTCCTGCTCGGCCATGTAGACGACGCCGAAGCCGCCCTCGCCGATCTGCTGCAACAGTTTGTACGGGCCGATGACGGAGCCGGGGCGCTCACAGATCAGCTCCGCGAAGGCGGACCACGCCGGGGTCGGCGATTCCAGGAAGCCATCGTCCTGCTGATGGCGTTGCAGCAGCCTCTCCAGGCGCTGGCGCAGGGCGTGGTCGCCGGCGCACATTTGATCCAGGAAAGCCGCCCGCTCGGCCGGATCGTGCCTTTCCAGGGCCTCAATAAAGAGAGATTGCTCGTTCATCGCCCGGGTTCCCACGAGATTGCGACGTTCGGGTCCTATCTCTTCATACGACGTTTGGCCGAGAGTTGCGCACAAAATAACAGATCAACAGACCCCCGCGCCGACGGCCGGTGTTAGCTGGGTACGTCGTCGCCGAGTTCTTCCCGTAACCAGGCGCGGGCATACGCCCACACCTGATTGGCCTTGCGCGGAAAAACCCAGAAGCGCAGCGGCTTCGGCGTTGGTGAACCCGGAGAAATAGCGGAGTTTCACCAGCTCGGCAGCCTGCGGACTGGCGGCCGCCAACTTGTCCACGGCCTCATCGAGGGCCAGGAGCCACTCGGGTAGCTCCGGGGCGGGAATGTCCGGTTCCGGCCATTCTCGGCAGCGGCCGCCGCCGTGCTTGTGGCGCTGTTTGCGGCGGGCCGTCTCGACGAGGATGCGGCGCATCGACTCGGCAGCGGCGGCGAAGAAATGGCCGCGGCTGTGCCAGTTTTGGGCCTCCTGCACGTTCACCAGGCGCACGTACGCTTCGTGGACCAGGGCTGTTGCGTTCAGCGTCTGGCCGGGGGTTTCGCGGGCCATCATCTGGGCCGCGAGTTGGCGCAGCTCGTTGTAGACCAGCGGCAGCAGTTGCTCGGCAGCCTGCGCATCGCCCCCCTCGATCGACTCCAGGATACGAGTTACCTTCGTCATGCGGCACCGGACGTCCGAACAGGTTTTCAAACGACTTGGAGTATACCCGGACGAGGGAACTCCATCTAGCTGCGCGAAACAGAAAATGAGAAGTGGTCGCGATCCGTCCGGACAACGTGCCTTTTTTCGGTTTTTTGTGCGCAACTCCCGGCCGAACGTCGCATGTAGTTACAGAACTCGATTTTCACAACGTCGCGGAACCCCGGCGATGCCCGAAAAAGTCCATCTCACGGCGGGCGTCTCCGGGGACACAGGGAGCTTTGAAAGGGCTGGTGATCTCCGTCCGCGGCGGTTGAAGGCGCCTTTCTTCGTGAACGGCGAAAAAAGATTAAACGAGTGGCATTAGTGCCCAATCTTGGGTTTGCCTTTTCGACCTCTAGCACCTCGTAAATGCCGGCGACCGGCGCTTGGGTCCGGCGCTGACGCTGCGCAGCTTGGTAGACAAGCTCAACGAGAAAGAAAGGTGGAATCATGACACGTCTCAATCTCTCCTCTGCGTTCTCTCCGGCGCTCCGTCATCTTTTTGATGGCACTCCCCATCGCCGCGTCCGCCGCGAACCTTGGCGGAGAGCTTCCTCGACCCGACCGGCCGACTCCTCACGGCGACGAGTGCGGCCGTGCCTGGAGGCGCTGGAAGATCGCATCACCCCCACGACCTTCACGCCCACGACGCTCGCCGATGACGGTACGCTCAACTCGCTCCGCGGGGCCATCACGCAGGCCAACGCCGACACGGGCACGGCCACCGACACCATCCAATTGGCGGCGGGCCTCTACACGCTCAGCATCGCCAACAGCGGGAACCAGCACGAGCAGAAGAACGCTTCGGGCGACCTGAACATCACCAGCACCAGCCACGGTCTGGTCATCCAGGGCATGACCGACGCCAAGGGCAATCCCACGACCACCATCCAGCAGACCGCGGTCGATCGCGTTTTCCAGATCATCAATGGGAGCACCCACACGAACATCACCTTCGAGAACCTCATTATCGAGGACGGCCAGGCCCAAGAAGATGGCGGGTCGGGGCCGTTGGCCGGTCACAGTGATACCCTCGGCGGCGGCATTCTGGATGATGGCGGCAACGTCACGCTCACCAACGTGGTGCTACAGAAGAACTCCGCCAAGGCCGTTACCGGCAACGCTGCCGCTGGCGGCGGTATCCTCGAGGAGGATGGAGGATCGTTGACCATCCAATCCAGCGTCATCCAGAACAACAGCGCTATCGGCCCCCCAGCCACCGCCACCAACGGCGGTGGAAGTGTCGGGGGTGGTGGCGTCGCCGCCGTGGACGCAACGACCATCATCAATTCCACCTTGTCGGACAACGTTGTCATCGGCGGCAGCAGCAGCAGCGCCACTGCCGGAGGACTCGCTGGCGGCGGCGGCATCTTAGCCGTCGGTCCAACGACCATCACCCATTCCACCTTGTCCGGAAACACGGTCACCGGCGGCAGCAGCAGCGGTGGCGAAGGGGGCAGTGCCGAAGGCGGCGGCGTCGCCCTCGCACCCAACTCTCAGGTCAATGCGACCCTCATCGCTTGTACTCTGTCGGACAATACTCTCACCGGCGGCACGGGCAACCTCAGCAACGGCGAGAACATTACCGGCGACGTCGGCGGCGCGGTCCAGGGCGGCGGCGTCTACGCCAACTTCCAAACCACGTTGGCCATCTCCGCTTCCATCCTGTCGGGCAACATTCTCACCGGCGGCAGTGGCACCCTCAACAACAGTAGCGCGATCATCAGCGGCGACGTCGGCGGCGAGGCCCAGGGCGGCGGCGTCTTTGCCCAGGGTCCAACGACCATCACCACTTCCCTCCTCTCGGGCAACACGCTCAGCGGCGGCAACGGCACGTACGTCAGCGGCACCGCCCCTGGCAGCATCGGCGGCCCGGTCGCGGGCGGCGGCGCCTATTTCAGCGGCTCCGACAGCACGGCAAGTATCACGGCTTCGACCCTGTCGGGCAACACCCTCACGGGCGGGAGCGGCAGCGGCGGCAGCGCCACACCCGGTTCGGCCCAGGGCGGCGGCGCCTCTTTTGCCGGCACCAACAACACCCTCGTCAACGCGACCATCGCCGACAATCAGGCCATCGGCGGCCTGGGCGCCCCCGCCAATCCCGTCGCCTCTGGAGGCGGCCTGTTCTTCGCCAGCACGGCGACCGCCACGCTCACCAACGTCACGGTCGCCGACAACAAGGCCAGCCTACCCCCAGGCGGTACGGGGAGCACGACCGGCGGCGGCATCGACAATGCCTCGGGGAGCGTCATTCTGGTCAACTCGCTGGTGGCCCTCAACAGCGCCACCACCGACACCGACTTCGCCGGTGCCGTCAGCAGCAGCGCTCACGACCTGATCGGCAACGCCGACGGCAGCAGCGGCTTCAGCACCGCCCACGGCGACCTGTTTGGCAGCACCGCCCACCCGCTCGATCCCAAGCTGGGTCCGCTGCAACCCAACGGCGGGCCGACGCCGACCATCGCCCTGCTGCCCGGCAGCCCCGCCCTCCATGCCGGCGACCCCAGCGTCCAGTCGGCCATCGGATCGAACGACCAGCGCGGCCAGGGCTTCGCGCGTGTGGTCAACGGCACCATCGACATCGGCGCCTTCGAGGTCCAGCCGCCGACCTTGACACCGCCGCCGCCACCGGGCGGCTCGTCGCCGCCGAAGCCGCCGCCGGCGCTGCACACGCCGGCGCTTTTGGCGCTGTTCGACGAGTTGCTGCACGGAATCGAGACGGTCAACGGCAACGAGACCGAGGAGGTGATCGACAGCCTCTTCGGCATCTCGCTCCTGGTGTCCACCTATGACGGTGCGGGCAATCTGACGAGCGTCACCCTGTTCGGAACCAACATCACCGCCCTGTTCGAGTTGGCGTAACAGCGCACGGACACGACACGGCCACATGAACGGGTAAGGAAGGTGGAATCATGGCACGTAACAATCTTTCCTCCGCGTTTTCTCCCGCACATCGTCGTCTCTTTCCGGTCAACCCCTCGCGGCGTCGAGTGCGGCCTTATCTGGAGGCGCTGGAAGATCGCATTACCCCCACGGTATTCACGCCCACGGTCTTAACCGACGGCGTCACCGGCAATGCCAACGGTACGCTGCGCGACGCCATCACCGCCGCCAATAATGACACGGCCCCCGACACAATCCAGCTAGCGGCCGGCACATACACGCTCACCCTCGCCAACGCCTCAGGGCACGAGCAAGCGAACGCTTCAGGCGACCTGAACATCACCAGTACGGGCCATGTGCTGGTCATCGAGGGCACCACCGATGCCCAAGGCCATCCCAAGACCACCATCGAGCAGACGGTCGCCGATCGCGTCTTCCAGATCGTCAATGCGTCCAAAGTCACCTTCAAGGATCTCATTATCGAGGACGGCCAGGCTGTAGACGATGGCACGTCAGGGGCGACGGCCGATAGCTCCAATACCCTCGGTGGCGGCATTCTGGATGACGGCGGCAACGTCACCCTCACCAATGTGGTGCTTCAGAAGAATTCCGCTGAGCCCGAAGCCAGTCCGGCTAACGGCATCGCCTTCGATGCCGATGGAGGCGGCATCTACGTGGGGCAGGGAGGATTGTTGACCATCCAATCCAGCACGATCCAGGCCAACAAGGCTCTTAGCGGCACCATCGGCGGTCACGGTAAATCTGCTGAGGGTGGTGGCGTGTACACCAGCCCCGGAGTCACGGCAACCATCACCGCTTCGACCCTGTCGGACAACGTTGTCGCCGCCGGTGGCGGCGTCACCGGCGGCAACGCATTAGGCGGCGGCATCTATACCGGCGGCCCAACGATCATTACCGATTCCATCCTGACGGGCAATACCCTCAACGGCGGCGAGGGCGCCAACAGAAGCGAAGGCGGTTCGGCGGCGGGCGGCGGCCTCTATGCCACCGGCACGGTAACCATCACCGCTTCGACCCTGTCGGGCAACACCCTAACGGGCGGCGCCGACGGCGGCGACGGAGCCACAGCCGGAGGGGCCCAGGGCGGCGGCCTCTATGCCACCGGCACGGTAACCATCACCGCTTCGACCCTGTCGGGCAACACCCTAACGGGCGGCAGCGGATTCTAGCAAAGAATCAGGTGGTGTGGCCCAGGGCGGCGGTGCCTATTTTGCCGGCAGCGGCAACACCGTCGTCAACTCGACCATCGCCGGCAACCAGGCCGTCGGCGGCCCGAGCGTTGGGTCCGACTCCTTCGGCGGCGGCCTGTTCGTCGGCGGCGGGGCGACCGCCACGCTCACCAACGTCACGGTGGCCGACAACAAGGCCAGCCTAAACCAAGGCAATGCAGGGAGCGCGAGCGGAGGCGGCATCGACAATGACGGGGGGACCGTCACGCTGGTCAACACGCTGGTGGCCCAAAACATTGCTATCACCAACCCCGACTACTCCGGCGCCGCCGGCACCGGCAGCGGCCACAATCTGATCGGCAGCGCCGACGGCAGCACCGGCTTCAGCAACGCCCACGCCGACCTGTTTGGCAGCAACGCCAACCCGCTTGATCCCCAACTCGGTCCGCTGCAAGACAATGGCGGGCCGACGCAGACCATCGCGCTCTTGCCCGGCAGCCCCGCTCTCCATGCGGGCGACGCCAGCGTCCAGTCGGTCACCGGATCGAACGATCAGCGCGGCCCCGGCTTCGTCCGCATGGCGAACGGTGCTATCGACATCGGCGCCTTCGAGGTCCAGCCGCCGCCGTCTCCACCACCTCCGCCGCCACCGCCACCGTCTCCGCCTCCATCACCGCACGGTTTGTCGCCGACTCCGAAACCGCCGCCGACGCTGCACACGCCGGCGCTGCTAGCGCTGTTCGACGAGTTACTGCACGGAGTCGAGACAGTAAACGGCAATGAGACCGAGGAGGTGATTGACAGCCTCTTCGGCATCTCGCTGTTGGTCTCCACCTACGACGGCGCGGGCAATCTGGAAAGCGTCACCCTGTTCGGAACCAATGTCACGTCCCTGTTCGAGTTGGCGTAACAGCGCACGGACACGACCCAGCCTCATGAACAAGTAAGGAAGGTGGAATCATGGCACGTCACAAACTCTCCTCCGCGTTTTCTCCCGCGCTTCGTCGTCTCTTTCCGGCCGTCTCCTCGCGACAACGAGTGCGGCCGTGTCTGGAGGCCCTGGAAGACCGCATCACCCCAACGACCTTCGCGCCCACAACCTTTGTCGATGACGGCTCGGTCAACTCCCTCCGCGGCGCCATCACGGAGACCAACGCCGACACGGGCACGGCCACCGACACCATCCAACTGAAGGCGGGCACTTACACGCTCAGCCTCCCCAACAGCGGAAACCAGCACGAGCAAGCGAACGCTTCGGGCGACCTGAACATCACCAGCAGCAGGCACGCGCTGGTCATCGAGGGCGCCACCGATGCCAAGGGCAATCCCACGACCCTCATCGAGCAGGCGGTCGCCGATCGCGTCTTCCAGATCGTCAATCCGGGCACCACCGTCACCTTCAAGGACCTCGAAATCGTGGCCGGCCAGGCTCAAGAAAATGGCGGGGCGGGTGTGGCGGCCGGTAGCACCGATGCCCTCGGAGGCGGCATTCTGGACGACGGCGGCAATATCACGCTTACCAGCGTAGTGCTTCTGAATAATTCCGCCCACGCCAGCAGCAGTTTCAATGCCGATGGAGGCGGCATCTATGTGGGGCAGGGAGGATCGTTGACCGTCCAATCCAGCACCATTGAGTCCAACAGCGCTCTCGGCGGCGTCGGCGGCGGCGGAGGCAACGGTGGAAATGCCGCGGGTGGCGGCGTCTACGCCAGTGGACCAACGGTCATCGCCAATTCCACCCTGTTGGACAATGCTGTCACCGGCGGTGACGGCAGCCCCAGCGCGGATCAAGGCGCCATAGGTTTCGGCGGCAACGCCCTGGGCGGCGGCATCTTTGCCACGGGCCCAACGACCCTCACCGGTTCCACCCTGGATGGCAATTCGGTCAACGGCGGCAGCGGCAGCCACAACGGCGGCGGCAGTGCCGAAGGCGGCGGCGCTTACTTCGCAACCGGGAGCACGGCGACCCTCACCAATTGTTCGGTGGCGAGCAACGTTGTTGCCGGCGGCGCGGGCAGCCTCACCAACTTCGATCATTTGGAAGGCGACGTCGGCGGTGGTGCTCTGGGCGGCGGCGTCTATGCCGGAGGCCAATCAACCATCGTCGCTTCCACCCTGGCGGGCAACGCGCTCTACGGCGGCAAGGGCATCCTCGACAACCGTAGCTCGACCGTTAGCGCCGACGTGGGCGGCGAGGCCCTGGGCGGCGGCATCTTTGCCCTTGGCTCCACGACCATCACCACTTCCGTCCTCACGGAAAACTTGCTGACCGGTGGCGCGGGCGATTATCTCAGTGGCACTGTCAGTGGCTTCGTGGGCGGCTCTGCCTCAGGCGGCGGCCTCTATTTCAGCGGCAACTCGGCAGCCATCACTGCTTCAACCCTGTCCGGCAACTTCGTAGGGGGCGGCAGCGGCAGCGCCGGCGGCGACTTGGCCACAGCCGGTTCGGCAGAGGGCGGCGGCGCCTATGTTGGCGGTGGTAGCATCACACTCGTCAACTCGACCATCGCCAACAATAAGGTTGTCGCCGAAAAGGGCATTCCCCGCAATCCCGCCGCCTCTGGCGGCGGCCTGCTCTTCGGCGTCACGGCCGCCGCCACGCTCACTAACGTCACGGTGGCCGGCAACACGGCCGCCCTGCCTCCAACTGCGCAGGGGGGGACGAGCGGCGGCGGCATCACTATTACGGGGCCAACCGTCACGCTGGTCAACACGCTGGTGGCTCTCAATGGCGCCACGACCGGCCCGGATGTCGCCGGCTTCGCCGCCACCGGCAGCGGCCACAACCTGATCGGCAACTCCGATGGCAGCAGCGGCTTCAGCGCCGCCCACGGCGACCTCTTGGGCAGCAGCGCCAACCCGCTCAACCCCCAACTGGGACCGCTGCAAAACAACGGCGGGCCGACGCCGACCATGGCCATTGCGCTCGACAGCCCCGCTTTCAATGCCGGCGACAACAGCGCCCAGTCGGTCACCGGCCCGTTCGACCAGCGCGGCCAGGGCTTCGATCGTGTGGAGAGAAACGTCATCGACATCGGCGCCTTCGAGGTGCAACTGCCACTGATTCACTTGCCGCCGCCGGGGCTGCCGCCGACCTTGCGTGTGCCGTTCCTGCTGGCCTTGTTCGACTCGTTCCTGCACGGCGTCGAGACGGGCAACGGCCAGGGGATCTGGACGGTGACGGATAGCTTCTTGGGTATCCCGCTGTTGGTGAGCAACTACGACAGCGCGGGCAACCTGATGAACGTCCACCTGTTCGGATTCAACGTCACGGCCCTGTTCGAGCTGTAGTTGGAGCGCACCGACACGACCCAGCTGCGGCCGTTAGGGAGGGGTGCGATTAGGCCGGTTATTCGATTTTGGTGGGATGGTGGGATCCGAAACCGTCCAGCCATCCTGCCGAACCTGTTCGCGATTCCTTCCCCGGCACCGCGCCATCGGCGCCGGACGGGTCAAGCGGCGGGGATTGCGGCGTTGCAATCCTTGCCGTCCCGAGGCGCAGCCGAAGCGCGGAAGCGGTTGAAACGCTCAGGTTGAGTCAGGGAAGGGACTTGCGCCATTTTTCGCCAGCGTTTCACCAAAAGCGCCAGCGTTTCAGGGGGTGTGTGGCAGGTGAAATGAAACGCTCAACACCACGACAGAGGTAAAGTCCGTTACCACATCGAGCGGGCAGAGGATTGCAACAGAACAAAACCCCGTCTGAGTGGACACGATTAACAAGTAAGGAAGGTAAAACCATGCCTGGTCCCAATTACTCCTCCGGGTTTTCTCCGGCGCTCCGTCGCCACTTTTACGGCGCCCCAAACCGCCGCAAGCTTGGGCGGAAAGCTTCCACGATCCGACCGGACGTCTCCTCGTTACATCGAGTGCGGCCGTGTTTGGAGGCGTTGGAAGACCGCATTACTCCGACGACATTCACGCCCACGACTTTCGCCGATGACGGCACGATCAACTCCCTCCGCAGCGCCATCAACGCCGCCAATGCCGACACGGGCACGGCCACCGACACCATCCAACTGCAGGCGGGCACTTACACGCTCACCCTCGCCAACAGCGGAAACCAGCACGAGCAGGCGAACGCTTCGGGTGACCTGAACATCACTAGCACCAAGCACGCGCTGGTCATCGAGGGTGCCACCGATGCCAAGGGCAAGCCCACGACCGTCATCGATCAGAAGGCCACCGATCGCGTCTTCCAGATCGTCAATGCGGGCACCACCGTCACCTTCGAGAACCTCGTTATCGAGGGCGGCCAGGCTCAAGACGATGGGTCGGCAGGGGCGGCGCTCGGTAGCGTGGAGGCCGAGGGCGGCGGCATCCTGGACGCTGGCGGTAGCGACACGCTTAGCAATGTGGTGCTCCAGAATAACTCCGCCAAGGCCGGTACCGACCTCGCTGCTCAGGGCGGCGGCATCTTCGTGGGCAATGGAGGGTCGTTGACCATCCAAGCCAGCGTCTTCCAGAACAACGGCGCTCTCGGCGGCCCCGGCGGCGCCTCCACAACGAATGAGGACGGTGGAGAAGCTGATGGTGGCGGCATCTTCGCCCTTGGCCCAACGTCCATCGCTCATTCCACCTTGTCGGGCAACGTTGTCATTGGTGGTAGCGGCAGCAGCGGGGATGGCGGCGAAGCTGTCGGCGGTGGCATCTTTGTCGAAGGCGCAACGACCATCACCAATTCCAGCCTATCGGGCAACAGGCTCACCGGCGGCAGCGGTAGCGGCTTTTGCGGTGGTTCCTTAGGCGGCGGCATCTTCGCCGAAGGCCCAACGACCATCATCTCCGATTCCAGCTTATCGAGTAACACGCTTACCGGTGGCAGCAGCAGCGGCGGCGTCGGCGGCTCTGCGTTGGGTGGCGGCGTAGACCTTGCGTCCCTGGGCACGCTGACCATGACCGCCTCTACCCTGTCGGGTAACACGCTCACCGCCGGCAATGGAAACCTCAGCAGCAACATCCGTGAATTCGGCGACGGCGGTGGTGCTGCCGAGGGCGGAAGCGTCTTTGCCGAGGGCACGACGACCATCACCGCCTCCACCCTGTCGGGCAACACGCTCATCGGCGGCAAGGGCAATATCAGCGATAGTAGCGCCTCGATTTCCGGCGACGTCGGCGGGGAGGCCGAGGGCGGTAGCATCTGGTCCGACGTCCCAACGATTATCAGCACTTCCCTCCTCTCGGACAACACGCTCACCGGCGGCGATGGCACGTACAGCAGCGGCACCGTCGATGGCAGCATCGGCGGCTCGGCCTCGGGGGGCGGTGTCTATTTTCGCTCGCTTTTCAGCACAGAAAACAACACAATCACGGCT
Source organism: uncultured Planctomycetota bacterium (assembly GCA_963767535.1). Taxonomy (GTDB): domain Bacteria; phylum Planctomycetota; class Planctomycetia; order Gemmatales; family Gemmataceae; genus JAJPHU01. Next base: position 245,538 of record CAVYEC010000002.1, on the reverse strand, counting down.
TCGACCCTGTCGGGCAACACCCTAACGGGCGGCAGCGGCAGCGGCGGCAGCGCCACACCCGGTTTGGCCCAGGGCGGCGGCGCCTATTTTACCGGCACCAACAACACCCTTATCAATGCGACGTTCGCCGACAATCAGGCCATCGGTGGCCAGGGCACCCCCAGCACTCTTGTCGCCTCCGGCGGCGGCCTGTTCTTCGCCAGCACGGCGACCGCCACGCTCACCAACGTCACGGTGGCCGATAACAAGGCCAGCCTAGCCCCAGGCGGTACGGGGAGCACGAGCGGCGGAGGCATCGCCAACACCAACACGGCGGCGCAGGCTGTCATTCTGGTCAACACGCTGGTGGCCCTCAACAGCGCGAGTACCGGCCCCGACTACGCCGGCGTCGCCGGCACCGGCAGTAGCCACAACCTGATCGGCAACGCCGACGGCAGCACCGGCTTTAGCGCCGCCCACGGCGATCTGATGGGCAGCAGCGCCAACCTGCTCAACCCCCTCTTAGGACCGCTGGCCGACAACGGCGGGCCGCTCGTCGGGCGCCCGGCGCTCAGCAGGTGTTGCCGACCATCGCTCTGCTGCCCGGCAGCCCCGCCCTCCATGCGGGCGACCCCAGCGCCCAGTCCGTCACCGAGCTGTTCGACCAGCGCGGCCAGGGCTTCGGCGCGTGGTGAACGGCACCATCGACATCGGTGCCTTCGAGGTCCAGCCGCCGACGTTGACACCGCCACCGCCGGTCGGCCCGTCGCCGACGCCGAAGCCGCCGCCGGCGTTACACACGCCCTTCCTGCTGGCGCTGTTCGATGAGTTGCTGCACGGAATCGAGAAGGTGAACGGCAACGACACCGAAACGGTGATCGACAGCCTCTTCGGCATTTCGCTGCTGGTGTCCAGCTACGACGGCGCGGGCAATCTGACCAGCGTCACTCTGTTCGGAACTAACATCACCGCCCTGTTCGAGTTGTCGTAAGAGCGCACGGTTGAAAGCGCGGCGCGGCGCTCCCTTTCCGGAGCGCTCGCCGCGAACGGAGAGCATCTCATGTCTAGATACTTATGGCTGCGTCCCTTGGCACATTGTTGGTTGGGCCGCTCAACGCGCAGAGCTTCCTCGATCCGACCGGCCGACTCCTCACGGCGACGGCTGCGGCCATGTTTGGAGGCGCTGGAAGACCGCATCACCCCCACGCTATTCACGCCCACGGTCTTGACCGACGGCGTCACCGGCAACCCCAACGGTACGCTGCGCGACGCAATCAACGCCGCCAACGCCGACACGGGAACGGCCACCGACACCATCCAACTGCAGGCCGGCACCTACACGCTTAGCATCGCCAACGCCTCAGGCAAGCACGAGACCGCGAACGCTTCGGGCGACCTGAACATCACCAACACCAGCCATGCGCTGGTCATCCAGGGCACCACCGATGCCCAGGGGAGTCCCACGACCATCATCGACCAGACCGCCGTTGATCGCGTCTTCCAGATCGTCCATGCGTCCACCGTCACCTTCGAGAACCTCATTATCGAGGGCGGCCAGGCCCAAGACGATCCCCCCGCATCGGCTCAAGGCGGCGGCATTCTGGACGATGGCGGCAACGTCACGCTCAGCAATTTGGTGCTGCAGAAGAATTCCGCCGACGCCGGTACTGACTTTGGTGCCTTTGGCGGCGGCATCTACGTGGGGAATGGAGGATCGTTGACTATCCAATCCAGCATCATCCAGGCCAACAAGGCTCTCGGCGGCGCCAGCAGCGTTTTCGGTGGAGAAGCCGAGGGTGGCGGCATCTTCACCACCGGCCCAACGTCCATCACCCTGTCCACCTTGTCGGGCAACGTTCTCACTGGCGGCAACGGTGAGATCGGCGGCGATGCTCAGGGCGGCGGCATCTATACTACCGGCCCAACGACCATCACCGATTCCACCCTGGATGGCAACGCGCTCACCGCTGGCACCAGCAGCGGCAGCTTCCACGGCGGTGGCGCCGCTGGCGGCGGTATCTTCTCCGAAGGCCCAACGACCATCACCCATTCCAGCTTATCGGGCAACACTCTCCAGGGCGGCACCAGCAGCGCCGGCGTCGGCGGCTCGGCCTCGGGTGGCGGCGTAGACCTTGCCTTCCGGGACACACTGAATATCACCGCTTCTACCCTGTCGGGCAACATGCTCACCGGCGGCGCTGGCAATATCAGCGGCAGCCAAAAAGCTTCCGGGGACGTCGGCGGCGATGCTTTGGGCGGCGGCGTCTTTGCCAACGGCTCAACGACCATCAGCACTTCCTTCCTCTCGGGCAACAAGCTCACCGGCGGCAACGGCAGCCTCAGCAGTAACGGCGCCAGCATACTCGGCAACGTCGGCGGCGATGCCCAAGGCGGCGGTATCTACTCCGTCATTGGTAGCGCGCTGACCATCTCCGCTTCCACTCTATCGGGCAACATGCTCACCGGCGGCAATGGCAATCACAACAGCGGCACCGTCGGGGGCAATATCGGCGGCTCTGCCTCGGGCGGCGGTGTCTATTACAACCTCGCCGGCTCGACAGCCATCGCCATCACGGCTTCTACTCTGTCGGGCAACACGGTGACGGGCGGCAACGGCAGTGCCGGCTCCAACGCGGACACACCCGGTTTGGCCCAGGGCGGCGGTGCCTTTTTTGCCGGCTCCAGCGTCACCTTCGTCAACTCGACCATCGCCAGCAACCAGGCCATCGGCGGCCAGGGCCTTGCCAGCAATCCCGTCGCCTCCGGCGGCGGCCTGTTCTTCGCCAGCACGGCAACCGCCACTCTCACCAACGTCACGGTGGCCGAAAACAACGCCGGTCCCGGCCCGGGCGGTACGAACGGCGGCGGAATTGCCAACGTCGGAGGGACCGTCACGCTGATCAACACGCTGGTGGCCCAAAACAGCGCCACCACCGGACCCGACTACTCCGGCGCCGTCAGCAACAGTGATCACAACCTGATCGGCAACGCCGACGGCAGCACCGGCTTCAGTGCTTCCCACGGCGATCTGTTTGGCAGCAGCGCCAACCCGCTCAATCCGCTCTTAGGACCGCTGGCCGACAACGGTGGGCCGACGCCGACTCTGGCCTTGTTGCCGGGCAGCCCCGCCCTCCATGCCGGCGACGCCAGTATCCAGTCGGTCACGGGGTCGTTCGACCAGCGCGGCCAGGGCTTCTTCCGCGTGGCCAACGGCACCATCGACATCGGCGCCTTCGAGGTCCCGCCGCCGCCACCGCCACCATCGTCAACGCCGCCGAAGCTGCCGCCGACGTTGCATACACCCTTCCTGCTGGCGCTGTTTGATGAGTTGCTCCACGGAATCGAGAAGGTGAACGGCAACGACACCGAGACGGTGATCGACAGCCTCTTCGGTATCTCGCTGTTGGTGTCCACCTACGACGGCACGGGCAATCTGACCAGCGTCACCCTGTTGGGAACCAACATCACGGCCCTGTTCGAGTTGGCATAACAGCGCACGGTCGAAACCTTGGCGAGCTCTCCACAAAGGGAGCGTTCACCGCGAAAGGGGAACTCTCATGTCTAGATACTTATGGCTGCGTCCCTTGGAACATCGTTGGTTAGGCCACTCAGCGCGGAGAGCTTCCTTAGCCCGACCGGCCGTCTCGTCGCGGCGACGATTGCGGCCGTGTCTGGAGACGCTGGAAGATCGCATTACCCCGACGACGTTCACGCCCACAATGCTCACGGACAGCGTCACCGGCAATCCCAACGGTACACTGCGCGATGCCATCAGCGCCGCCAATACTGACACGGGCACGGCTACCGACACCATCCAACTGGCGGCCGGCACCTACACGCTCACCATCCCCAACAGCGGGAACCAGCATGAGCAAAAGAATGCTTCGGGCGACCTGAACATCACCAGTACCAGCCACGATCTGGTCATCGAGGGCGCCACCGATGCCAGCGGCCATCCCACGACCACCATCCAGCAGACAGCCCTCGATCGCGTCTTCCAGATCATCAATGAGAGCCAAAACCCCACTACCATCACCTTCGAGAACCTCGTGATCGAGGACGGCCAGGCTCAAGAAGATGGCGGGGCAGGGCTGCTGGCCGGTCACAATCTAACCCTCGGCGGCGGCATTCTGGACGATGGCGGCAACGTCACACTCACCAATGTGGTGCTCCAGAAGAACTCCGCCAAGGCCAGTGACGGAAACGGTGCCGGTGGTGGCGGCATCTACGGGGAGAGTAGAATGTTGAACATCCAATCCAGCTTCATCCAGGCCAACGACGTTCTCGGCGGCTCTGGCACTTCCAACAATCTCGGTGGAACTGCCGACGGTGGCGGTATCTTCGCCCTGGGCCAAGTATCCATCACCCATTCCACCTTGTCGGACAACACCGTCACCGGCGGCAGCAGCAACGCCACCGGGGGCATAGCCACAGGCGGCGGCATCTCTGCCGAAGGCTCGCTCACCATCACCGATTCCATCCTGGAAGGCAACACGGTCACCGGCGGCAGCAGCAGCACCGAGGTAGGCGGCAGTGCCGAAGGCGGCGGCGTCTACTACGGATCATTCGGAACACAGGCCACGGCGACCCTCACCGATTGTACCGTGAGCGGCAACACGCTCACCGGCGGCACGGGCAACCTCAGCCTCGCCCTCAACGCTGACGACGTCGGCGGCGACGCCTTTGGCGGCGGCGTTTACACCTCCGACCAAAACACGGTGCCCAAAACGGACATTTCCGACTCCATCCTGTCGGGCAACACGCTCACCGGCGGCACGGGCACCCTCAATCACAGCAGCGACAGCGTTACCGGCGACGTCGGCGGCGAGGCCCAGGGCGGCGGCGTCTTTGCCCAAGGCCCAACGACCATCACCACTTCCCTCCTGTCGGGCAACACACTAAGCGGCGGCAATGGCACGTACGTCAGCGGCACTGTCGGAGGGAGTATCGGCGGCTCGGTCTCGGGCGGCGGCCTCTATGTCAGCGATCCCAACGGCACGGCAAGTGTTACGGCTTCGACCCTGTCGAGCAACACCCTAACGGGCGGCAGCGGCAGCGGCGGCAGCGCCACACCCGGTTTGGCCCAGGGCGGCGGTGCCTATATTGGCGGCGGCGACAACACCCTCGTCAACTCGACCATAGCCGACAATCAGGTCATCGGCGGCCAAGGCTCTACCACCAATGCCGTCGCCTCCGGAGGCGGCCTGTACTTCGCCGGCATGGTCACCGGCACGCCGACCACCAGGCTCACCAACGTCACCGTGGCCGATAACAAGGCCAGCCTCTCCCAAGGTGGTTCGGGGAGCACAAGCGGCGGAGGCATCGACCATGAGCAACCTGAGACGGAGACCGTCATCATGGTCAACTCGCTGGTGGCCCTCAACAGCGCCAGCTTCGGCCCGGACTACGCCGGCTCCATCAACACCAGCTCTCACAACCTGATCGGCAATGCTGGCGGCAGCCTCGGTTTCAGCATCGGCCAGGGCGACCTGTTTGGCAGCATCGCCAACACGCTCAACCCCCAACTGGGACCGCTGCAAAACAACGGCGGGCCGCTCGTCGGGGCGCCCGGCACTCAACAAGTGTTGTCGACCATCGCTCTGCTGCCCGGCAGCCCCGCCCTCCATGCCGGCGACCCCAGCGCCCAGTCCGTCACCGGGCCATTCGACCAGCGCGGCCAGGGCTTCGCGCGTGTGGTCAACGACACCATCGACATCGGCGCCTTCGAGGTTCAGTCGCCCTCCTCGCCGCCACCGCCACCGCACGGCTCGTCGCCGACTCCGAAGCCGCCGACGTTGCACACGCCGGCGCTGTTGGCGCTGTTTGACGAGTTGCTGCACGGAGTCGAGACGGTCAACGGCAACGACACCGAGACGGTGATCGACAGTCTCTTCGGCATCTCGCTGTTGGTGTCCACCTACGACGGCGCGGGCAACCTGACGAGCGTCACCCTCTTCGGAACCAATGTCACGGCCCTGTTCGAGTTGGCGTAAGAGCGCACGGACACGACCCAGCCGCATCAACGAGTAAGGAAGGTGGACTCATGACACGCAACAATCTCTCCTCCGCGTTTCCTCCGGCGCTTCGTCGGCTCTTTCCATACGCCCCCTCACGGCGACGGCCTAGACCGTCTCTGGAGGCGTTGGAAGACCGCATCACCCCGACGACGTTCACGCCTTCGGTTCTCACCGACGGCGTCACCGGCAATCCCAACGGTACGCTGCGCGATGCCATCAGCGCCGCCAACGCCGACACCGGCACGGCCACCGACACCATCCAACTGGCGGCGGGCCTCTACACTCTCAGCATCCTCAACAATTCGGGCCTTCACGAGGTAAAGAACGCTTCGGGCGACCTGAACATCACCAACACAAGCCATGCGCTGGTCATCCAGGGCGCTACCGATGGCAGCGGCCATCCCACGACCACCATCCAGCAGACGGTCGCCGATCGCGTCTTCCAGATCGTCAATCCAGGCACGACCGTCACCTTCGAGAACCTCATTATCGAGGACGGCAAGGCCCAAGACGATGGCTCGGCAGGGGCGGCGGCTGGTAGCAAGGATGCCGAGGGTGGCGGCATTCTGGACGCTGGCGGCGACGTTACGCTCACCAACGTGGTGCTTCTGAATAATGTAGCCGTCGCCGGCACCGGCTTCCTTGCCGATGGCGGCGGCATCTTCGCGGGGAATGGAGGATCGCTGACCGTCCAATCCAGCGTCTTCCAGACCAACCAGGCTCTCGGCGGTCTCGGCCGCGCCTCCGGACCCGGCGGTGGATTTGCCGTTGGTGGCGGCATCTGTGCCCTGGGCCCAGCGACCATCACCGATTCCACCTTTTCCGGCAACGTTGTCACCGGCGGTAATGGTAGCACCAACGGGGGTAACGGTGGATTTGCTTCAGGCGGCGGCATTCAGGCCGATGACTCTCTCACCATCACCGATTCCACCCTGTCGAACAACGTTGTCACCGGCGGGAATGCCAGCAGCGAGGGTGACGGTGGATTTGCTTCAGGCGGCGGCGTTCAGGCCGATGACTCACTCACCATCACTGATTCCACCTTGTCGGGCAACGTTGTCACCGGCGGCACGGGCAACCTCAGCGGCCTCGTCGTCGAGCACCTTACCGGAGATGTTGGAGGTGATGCGGAGGGTGGAAGCGTCACGGCCGACGGCACGATGATCATCACCGCTTCCACCCTCTCGGGCAACACGCTCACCGGCGGCCAGGGCAGCATCAGCGATAGTAGCGCCTCGATTTCCGGCGACGTAGGCGGAGAGGCCCAGGGCGGAAGCATCTTTGCCGGCGGCTCAATGACCATCAGCACTTCCCTCCTCTCGGGCAACACGCTCACCGGCGGCGATGGCACGTACAGCAGCGGCACCGTCGCGGGCAGCATCGGCGGCTCGGCCGCGGGCGGCGGCATTTATTTCAGCTCGACTATCGGCACGGAAAGCAACACCATCACCGCTTCGGCGCTGTTGGGCAACACCGTAACGGGCGGCAACACCGGAGGCGGCAGTGATGTACCCGGTACTGCAAAGGGTGGCGGTGCCTCTTTTGTCAGCAACAGCACCGCACTCGTCAACGTGACGATCGCCGACAACCAGATCTTCGTCGAGGACACTCCTGCCAAGCCCGTCGCCGGCGGCGGCGGCTTGTACTTCGGCGGCACGGCGACCGCCACGCTCACCAACGTCACGGTGGCCGACAACAAGGCCAGCCTCTCCCAAGGCAGTCCGGTGAACACCTTCGGCGGCGGCATCGAAAATGACGGGGGGACCGTCACGCTGGTCAACACGCTGGTGGCCCTCAACAATGCCGTCACCGGCACCGACTACAACGGCACCGTTAGCAGCAGCGATCACAACCTGATCGGCGTCGCCGACGGCAGCACCGGCTTCAGCACAGCCCACGGCGACCTGTTTGGCAGCACCGCCAACCCGCTCAATCCGCTCTTAGGACCGCTAGCCGACAACGGTGGGCCGACGCCAACCCTGGCTCTGCTGCCGGGCAGCCCCGCTCTTCACGCCGGGGATGCCAGCGTCCAGGCGGTCAGCGGGTCATTCGACCAGCGTGGCCAGAGCTTCGCGCGTGTGGTTAACGGCTCCATCGACATCGGCGCCTTGGAGGTCCAACCGCAGCCGCCGACACCGTCGTCGCAGACGCCGACATTGCACACACCCTTCCTGCTGGTGCTGTTCGACGAGTTGCTGCACGGAATCGAGACGATCAACGGCAACGACACCGAAACGGTGATCGACAGTCTCTTCGGCATCCCGCTGCTGGTGTCTATCTACGACGGCGCGGGCAATCTGGAGAGCGTCACCCTGTTCGGGACCAACATCACGTCCCTGTTCGAGTTGGCGTAAGAGCGCACGATCAAAACCTTGGCGAGCGCTCCCGAAGGGGAGCGCTCGCCGCGAAAGGGGGACATCTCATGTCTCGATACTTATGGCTGCGTCCCTTGGCACATCGTTGGTTGGGCCGCTCTGCGCGGAAAGCTTCCCCGACCCGACCGGTCGTCTGGTCACTGCGACGAGTGCGTCCGTTTCTGGAGGGGCTGGAAGACCGCATCACGCCGACGACCTTCACGCCTTCGGTTCTCACCGACGGCGTCACCGGCAATCCCAACGGTACGCTGCGCGACGCCATCAGCGCCGCCAACGCCGACACCGGCACAGCCACCGACACCATCCAACTGGCGGCGGGCCTCTACACTCTCAGCATCGCCAACGCCGCGGGCCACGAGACCGCGAACGCTTCGGGCGACCTGAACATCACCAACACAAGCCATGCGCTGGTCATCCAGGGCGCTACCGATGCCAGCGGCCATCCGACGACCACCATCCAGCAGACGAAAGCCGACCGCGTCTTCCAGATCGTCAATCCAGGCACGACCGTCACCTTCAAGGATCTCATTATCGAGGACGGCAACGCTCAAGAAGATGGCAAGGCAGGGACGGCGGCTGGCAGCACGGAGGCTGACGGCGGCGGCATTCTGGACGACGGCGGCAACGTCACGCTCAGCAATGTGGCGCTGCGGAGCAACTCCGCCGTCGCCGGTGCCGGCTTCGCGGCCCGGGGCGGCGGCATCTACGTGGCGACTGGAGGATCGTTGACCATCCAATCCAGCTCCATCGCGGTCAACAAGGTTCTCGGCGGCGATGGCGGCACCTCCGCAACCAATGCGGTCGGTGGAGTTGCCGAGGGTGGCGGTGTCTTCGCCCTGGGCCAAGTGTCCATCGCCCACTCCAACTTGTCGGACAACACGGTCACTGGCGGCAGCGGCGGCAGCGGCAGCAGCTTCGGCGGCGGCGGCCCCGCCGATGGTGGCAGCGTCGCCTTCGACTCAAATGCCACGTTGACCATGACCATCACCGACTCCAACCTGTCGAGCAACACGGTCACCGGCGGCAGCAGCAGCGGCTTCGCCGGCGGCAGTGCCCAAGGCGGCAGCATCTTTGCCTTCGGCTCAACGACCATCACCGACTCCTTCCTGACGAGCAACACTGTCATCGGCGGCAATGGCAGCATCATCAACAACGACGGCAACTTCACCCTCGGCGGCGACATCGGCGGCGATGCTCAGGGTGGCAGCATCTTTGCCTTCGGCCCATCGACCATCACCGCTTGTACCCTGGTGGGCAACACACTCTCCGGCGGCCAGGGCAGCTACGTCAACAGCAATATCCCCATTAACGGCGACGTTGGCGGCGAGGCTCAGGGCGGCGGCGTCTTTGCCGGCGGCCCAACGACCATCACCACTTCCTTCCTCTCGGGCAACACGCTGACCGGCGGTCAGGGCAGCTACAACGGCACCGGCGCCGTCAGCGGCAGCATCGGCGGGTCCGCCGCGGGCGGCGGCTTATGCGTCAACTTCAGCGAACCGAAAGTCACGGTAAATATCACGGCTTCGACCCTGTCGGGCAACACCCTCACGGGCGGCAGCGGCAGCGGCAGCATTGCCACACCCGGTCTGGCCCAGGGCGGCGGCGCCTCTTTTGCCGGCACCGGCACCATACTCGTCAACTCGACGATCGCCAGCAACCGGGCCATCGGCGGCCAGAGCACGGCCGCCACTGAGGTCGCGACCGGCGGCGGCCTCATGTTCGCCTCCACCGCGACCGCCACGCTCACCAACGACACGGTGGCCGATAACAACGCCAGCCCAATCGGAAGTGGGAACGGTGACGCGTTCGGCGGCGGCATCACCAATTTCGGGACCATCTCGCTGCGCAGTACGCTGGTGGCCGGCAACATCGCCACCAACAACCCGGACTACTCCGGCACCGTCAGCAACAGCGATCACAACCTGATCGGCAACGCCGACGGTAGCAGCGGCTTCAGCGCTTCCCACGGCGATCTGTTTGGCAGCACCGCCAACCCGCTCAACCCCCAACTGGGACTGTTGCAAAACAACGGCGGGCCGACGCCGACCATCGCCCCACTTCCCAGCAGCCCCGCGCTCCATGCCGGCGATGTCAGCGACGAATTGATCACGGGGGCATTCGACCAGCGTGGCCAGGGCTTCTTCCGCGTGATTAACGACACCATCGACATCGGCGCCTTTGAGGTCCAGCCGCCACCGCCCCCGTCGTCGCCCCCACCGTCGTGGCCACCATCGCCACCGCCGCACGGCTCGTCGCCGACTCCGAAACCCCCGACGTTGCACACGCCGGCGCTGCTGGCATTCTTCGACGCGCTGCTCCACGGAATCGAGAAGGTGAACGGCAACGACACCGAAACGGTCACGGACAGCTTTTTCGGCAATCCTCTGCTTATTTCCACTTACGACGGCAATGGCGACCTCGTAAGCGTGTCTTTCTTCGGGATCAACGTGACTTCTTTGTTCGAGATGCCGCTGTAGCGGACGGCTTGGACCGACCTCATCAAGGGCGTGCGCGGGTGTCAGCGCAAACTGTACGGCACCTCCAACCCATGCGCTTCCATCAGCGTCGCATTCGCCAGCACGTCTCGCGTGGGGCCGTCCGCGGTCAGCCGTCCGCGGTCGAGCAGCAGCACCCGGCCGCACGTTTGCAGGATCAGTTCCAGATCGTGCGCTGCAATCATGCGCGTGCCGCCGAGTGCGTGCAGCAAGTGAATCAGCTCGCGCCGGCCGCGCGGGTCGAGATACATCGACGGTTCGTCCAATAGCAGGATGCTCGGCCGCATCGCCAGAACGCCGGCCAGTGCGACGCGCCGTTTCTCGCCGCCGGAGAGGTGGAACGGCACGCGCTCCTCCACCCCGGTCAGTCCGACGCGCTCCAGGGCCTCAGTGACTCGCTTGCGCACTTCGTCGGGAGGCAATTCCAGGTTGAGCGGGCCGAACGCCACGTCGTCGAAGACGGTGGCATTGAACAGTTGGTCGTCGCTGTTCTGAAAGACAATACCGAGTTGGCCCGGCAGACGGCGGCGCTGGGCGGAGTCGTTCAGGTCCAGCCCCCCGACGCGGAGGAGGGACGAACGCGGCTTGAGGACGCCGCTCAGACATAAAAAAAGGCTCGTTTTGCCCGCACCATTGGGACCGACCAGACCAACGCTCTCGCCGGCGGCGATCTCGAACGAGATGCCGTCCAGCGCGGCCGATCCGTCGGGATAGGCGAAGGTTAGATCGCGCACCTGGATGGCAAGGTCGGAAGACACGTCGATCACCCGGACAGGCGCGGCAGCCAATCCCACGCGGCGAGGGCCGCGGCGCCCGCCGTGACGAGGAGGAACGCCAGGACATCGGATCGGCGCGTGCGAAACGCTGTCAGCGATCGGAATTGCCCGTTAAAGCCTCGGCAGCGCATCGCCTGGCTGACCCGTTCGGCCCGTTCGTAGCCGCGCACCAGCAGCGTGCCGGCGACATGGCCGGCCGTGCGGTAGCTGTGGCGGTTGGCGCGATTGCGGTAACCGCGTACGCGTAGGGCGATCCGCAAACGAGCCAACTCGTCGGCGAGGACGAAGAGATAGCGATAACTCAAAAGGCCCAGTTGCACGAGCAATCCGGGCACACGCAGGGCGTGGGCGGCTTTCAGAGTAGCCTCAAGAGGGGCGGTGACCTGGACGACTAAAAACAAGGTAACGATCGTCACGGCCTTGGCGCCCAGGAGCAGAGCGACCTCGAGGCCATGCAGCGAGAAGCGAACCGGACCAACGGACCAGCCGGGTCCGTTGTCATCAAGGAGCCAGGGCAGGGGCAGCGTGAACAGGGCGAGAAATACGGCAAGGGCGCCGAGACGCTGCAAAAACCAGCGCGGCGGCAGACGGGCGAGGAAGGCGAGCAGAAGTGCGGCGGCGAGAGCGCAGGTGGCGGCCGGGAGGGTGTGCAGCGTGGCGGCGATTGCAGCGGCGAACAGTAGCGCCGCCAGCTTCCAGCGCGGGTCGAGACGGCTGACCAACGATTGCGGCTGAGGGGGGACGGAAAAGGCCAGAGTCATCGGCGCAACCGGAGGAGCAAAGCCCCCGCCGAGGGCGGCGGGGGCCAGGGATCAACCATCCGCGATCGGCTCACTTTTACCAGCCCGCGGCGCGAGCAAGGGTTCTGCCCTTGCTCGCGCCGCGGGCTGGTAAGTCATCGATATGAATGCCTCTTAGCGTTTGGACGGCGGCGAGGAACGCGTCATCTCGGCCTTCAGCTCGTTTTCGGCATCGACCCAGTCCTGAACGTCGGTGCCTTGCGGCCGGCCGCGCTTGACCCATTTCTCATAGGCCCGCATGGCGATCTTCTCGTGCGGGACCTTGAGTTGTTGGCCGCCGGCCTGCTGGGTTTGGGGCTGTGTCGCAACGCGAGACATGGTAGACCCTCCCTGAATGGTTGACGGAACAAACTGCACGAGCGCAGTGGTGCGTATTGCACCAGATCAACGGCCCGATCGCAAGTTTTTTTCGGGAAAAATCGAGAATACGAGAATACGCAGGGCAGATTTGAGCCGGCAGTTGTAGGGTGGGCCGAGTGAAACGAGGCCCACCAGCAGCGTTGTGGTGGGCCTCGTTTCACTCGGCCCACCCTACGACAAGCGGTCTTGTATGGCGAGCCGGAGTCGGGGTAGACTTTACCCCTTGCTTCCAGCGGGACGAATCTCCACTCTCGCCGTTCACGGAGGAACAGGCATGTGTGGCATTATCGCACGCACGGAGCGGCAGTATCTAAAGGCTTGATAATCAAGGCACTTGCGGCAACTCACTTTTCCGACCACCCCGCCAAAACGACCACAAAATCCCCACTTTCCACCCCATTCCGTGCGGATTCCGTGCAGAGGATTCCGGCCGCGGCCCCCTCTTGCCAGCAAGCCGCCCGGCTTCACGCCTACCGCGTTGGCGGACCTGTCGCCGCCTTACCGTTCACCAGTGATCGACAAATCCGGTTGTCGATCACCGGGGCCGGCGATGCGAGCGACAAAGCCGAGAGGGATGAGAACACCGCGGGTGGTTCCGACCGGGGCTTGGGGGCGGCGAGGAGCTTAGCGGCCTTCGCGGTAAGGCAAATCCGCAACACGTTGCGGATTTGCCTCCAACTCCGTCCAACGTTCCGCCACGGACATATAGTTCTGTGCAACGCGGATGCTCACCCGCACATTCGCCGCAAGCCACGGCAACCATTTGCCGTGGCCGCATTGCTGCTTCGCGCGGATGAGTAGTTCGCCCGCGTTCTTGGCGTGAGTGAGACTGGTTCTTACGGCCGACAACGCTCGCTCATGTTCGGCGTTGATCTGGGCCGCAAGGTCGTTCATCTTCGGATACCGCATGGGTCCGAACGGGCCGCGGAAGCCGCGGAGCGGGCGAAACCCCGTCCAAGGAAAGAAACCACCGCGGATCAGGGGTCCGCGGCGAATGCGCTTCTCGCGGAGCAAGCCGAGAACACTTGCCGCAAGGACTTCACTCCGCTTGAAGCGGTCGAGATGGGCAAGCTGATTGAACCCATCTTTGCCGCGGAAGCCTGCAGCGCAAGCGAGAGAATTTGAAGTACGTCAAAAAGACGCCCCGCTCGGACGAAAGACCGCACGAATTGTGCGGTCGTACAGATGGCCGGGTCGCCGAAGCGGTGGGGATGAGTGCCACTACCTACCGCGAAGCAAAAGCCGTCGCCGAAGCCGCGGAGAAGGAACCGGAGAAGTTCGGCCCCATTGCCGAAGAGATGGTACTCCCAACTTCACTTCGTCCGCGGGGGACGAACAAGACTTTGGGCGCACAGACGAGAAGACCGCGGCTTCCGCGGAGAGAAGTAGGCAGAATGGCGGGGCGAAACCCCGTCCAAGGAAAGAAACCACCGCGGACACGGGGTCCGCGGCCGGCGATGGAGACAAGGAAACCCGCCGAACCGACCATAAGACCGCGGAAGCTGTTGGCATGGCGAAGACCACATACCGCCGCGCGCAAGGACATCGAGCGATACGAGAAAAGGAAAACGGAATAGGAGAGTCAATGAGTATCCAGTCAGTCAAGAAAGCCGTCCGCCAGCGCGACGGCTACCGTTGCATCAAGTGCGGGATGACGAACGAAGAACACCGCGACCGCTACGGGGAGAGCTTGCCTTGCTCGAATACCTATCGCGGCATGAAGGGAAGAAGTGAACCGCGCGGCCGTTCGCCAATCAAGGTAAAACGAGCAACTTGCTTCCCACCCGGAAATTTTTCGAGAAATCACCTAATATCTGGGTGTAAGGGGGTTGAGATGCAACTGCACGATTACCAACGAGCAACTTGCTTCTCAACGGATTTTTTAGCGAGAAAACGTCTAGTATCTATATGGAGTGATTTCCGCCCCCGAAGTGATCGCCGGAACACACTAACCCGCAGGATCAACCATGCAAGGCCCATTCGCCGTGGGAGACATTTCGCGCGCTCTGGGGGTAGAGAGACACCGCGTCCTGTACATCCTGCGGACACGCGAACACATTCAGCCGATTGGCCGCGTAGGGAGCAATCGCGCCTACGATGCCGCAGCCGTGCGGCTGGTTGAGCGGGAGTTGAGCAACGACTTGAGGCGCCGCGGTTAATGCCGCGGCCGGTCAGTCCCCGGTTAAGGGTTCGCCGCGGGACTGACCATTTTAGAACCCGTGAACCCGCAGGAGTTTCAGTATGACCGTGAAGCAAGCCAACGAGATCGAGACGAACGATTCGGTTGTCTCCCGGCTCAAAGCCGCGGGGGAGCGAGAAACCGAGCAGGACCGCGAAGCGGGTATCCGGGCGGGCCGGAGATGGGCAGAGAAGCAAGCGACGCCGAAACAACTGGATCGTCTCTCAGACTTTGAGGGGGATGAGGACGATTTGAACCTGTACCTGTCGCTTTGTCCGGGGGAGTTTGACCAACGAGATATGTTTGATTTTTGGGACGCGGCAATCGGAGATGGCAACTATCCCTTGATTCTGGATGATGATTTCCGAGATGGGTTCATTGTGGGCGCGCTTGAAGTGTGGGACGAAGTGAAAAGCAAGCTCTAACCATGAACACTCGCGGCAGAGAGAAGCTTGCCCTTGGTTGCTGGTTCGACAGCTTCCCGGAATATCGGGAAGCTGTCGAAAGCGACCCGGCGTTCCGCCGCAAGGAACGCAAGCGCCTGCGCTATGGCCAGCGATACAATACGGACCCGGCTTTCTGGAGCAACGAACGCCGGCGATGCAACCAACGATACCGCGATAATCCAGAGGTCCGGCGGCAAGCTCTGGAGCGATGCCGGAAGTGCCGAGAGAAGGCGCGGGCGCGGCGGGAACAGTTGATCGCGGAGATTCGCGAATTTGGCCGTCGCAAGCTACGGGAAGACATCGACAAGTTGACGGCGATAGTTTACCAGTCCCGATATAATCGTCCGGAGTGGCTATCAGAGTTCATCGCTTGCTTGGAGTCACTAGACCGGCCGTCGAGGTTAGCTGGCTACATCGAATTTTGGAGCTTTGTTGAATCGGGGATGGATGATTTAGAGTTCGCGGCTGCAAGCATAGCATGGAGGAAGGCCGAGCGAGATGCAGAGTCCATCCTGAAAAAACTGATGGACGAATTATCCGAGATAGAACAGTCCCACACTTGATGCGACAACGCCGCGGTTTGGCCACCGCGAGCGGGGCGGGGGGTTGTCGGGAACCCCCTGCCCACCCTCTTAACCTCAACCCCGATCTTGAGGAACCACATGAACGACTTGCTTGCTACTGTTTGGGATGAGATTGTTACCAGCAAATATGCCGTCAATGGTCTGCCGAGCGAGGTAGCACACCGATACGGCGAAGCGATCTACCAGCACAAGAAGCCCGATAATAAAGTGACGCTGGCCGGCGTGCTGCAAGACATGGGCGAAGAGAAATCCCGCCTTGCGCTTGCGGAACAACGGGCAGAGGTTGCCAGGCGGGAAGAAGCATCGCGGAAGCAGAAAGAGGAATCCGAGCGGCAAGAGCAGCAAGAGCGGCAAGAGCGGGTTCGCCTTTCCGCTGAACATGCCGAGCGCAAGCGCGTGGAGGAAGCCGCCGCCGCGCGGAAGAAGCGCGAGCAAGAGGAAGCCGAGCGGCAGAAGCGCGAGCAAGCTGAACTGGCGGCAAAGCAAGCCGAACCGCTGTTTGTCGTCATCCACGATTACATAGTATCTGGCAAAGCAGACTGGACGTTCCGCTATCGCGGGCCGGAAGCAAGGGACGTTGCCGCGGCCGAAACCGCCCTCCGCGCGTCCTATCCAGGGATCGACCTGAACTTGCTCCGCTTGATCCTTGCGGGCAAAGCGGTCGCACAGTACGGGCGGTGCGGAGGCTACCGCGCGGCCGATCCGAGTATTGATGCGATGCAAGTGCGCCGAATACTCTCCGGGGAGAGTGGCGCGCATCATGGACAGAACGGCATCGACCTCCCGCAAATCTTGATCGTCGGCGTTCCGGGGGCGGGCAAGAGTGTGACCACCCGACTTGCCGCGGCGATGGCCTGTAGCGCGGCAGTTGAATCGACATTCATCAAGGATTGTGGGAGTCATATCTCGCGGCTCTGGGGCATTGGCGGGGGGTGCAACATCGCCCTCTTTGATGAAGTCCATTCCGTCTGGCCGGGACGATTGCAGACCCACATCCCGCGGCATACGGCCGCGGCTATCAGCAGACCGCCGGTCATTGTGATGACCGCGAAGAAGCTGCCGCCGGTCATGCTGACGGACTCGGCAATCGGCCGCAGAGTCATCCTTGCGGACATCGGGCAGGGAGCGCGGGGGGTGAAGTGGCTGGAAACGGGCGGGCCTGTGGAGCAATGGCGGGACAAGAACCCCGACCATGCGGACGCTTTGCTATCTGACTTGCTTGACCGTTACTTCCGCGGCCCAGCGCAGACTTTCGAGCAAGTGGCCGCGGCGTTAGGATTCTACCCGCTTGCCAGGCGGACAGAGCAAGAGCTTGTCGCGTTCGCGGCCGCGATTCATGTGCCGAATAGAGCAAGCCGGTTCACCGGCCCGCGCTGGCGGACAGTTCCGGGCAAGGGGCCGCTCCGCAGGCAATACGACTTGCTCTTGCCCGCGATGCAAGAGCGGGGGTGCCGCATCGAGCAACCCGCCCGCGATCAACGGACCTGGATTGAATTTCCCGCCGCGGTGTTGGGAATAGGAGAAACCCCGTGAAACTCATCACCCTCGCAAATTCAGATAATGTTGCTTTGATTGACGATGCAGATTATGAATTTCCCCGCGATGGCGAGCGGGGGGCTACATGAAATTCAGACCCCATCTGAAATTATTGACGCCGCGGCAACCCTTCCCGCGAAGAAGCAAGGGCAGGAACGGAGCAAAACCGATGATAAGTCCTTACAGGTTTCCAGTTAGCTCAGAAATCTCAAGACCCCCTATGAGCGCGAAAATCAAGCCCAAGATAATTTATATATAGAGAATTAGTAATCATGTTACCTGATACCTATTTACTATATCCTCTTAAGAGCCAGGCTTGATTTTTCCCAGAGGGGGGGGGGAGCCGTTTTAGACGATAAGCCTTGCTAGTCAACAAGTTAGCCTCGGTTTTCCTTGCAACACGGCCGCGCGGCCGCGGACCCAAACCGCGACGCGGCCTTGCTTTGAGTCTACGAACCGCGAAACCTTGCTTGGAGGGTAGCACGATGGCAGCGCAGACCTACTTGCTTGACCTGGCTTCTGGCCTGAACAAGATCCCTGATTGCACTATCGAGCGGCTTGACATCGCGGCCGGTCTGATCGTCTACCGCGTTCCCGGCAGGAAGACTACCATCCGGCGGCGCTGGAACAAGAGAGGAAACAAGCTCACCATTAGCGAGCGAGAAACCCGTCAGATTTGATCCTTGCCACCCGCACAAGACTAGCGCTCGAATTTGGCCCCGCAATCGGCCAGACGGCCCCGAAGTCGTCTTGCTTGCTCCCGTGCGTTTCCTGAGCGTTGTAACTGAATCCTACCCCGTCAACGGAGACGACCTTGACTTGCATCGACATGAAAGCTCGCTTTGGCCGAGACTACCGGGTCACCCTGGATGAGTCCGCGGAGGGCGGCAAAGATACCTGGATGTACCAAGTCCCAGGACGTTTCGGGACGATCTACCCGCACGGCGGAGACTTGCTCGCGGTCGAGTGCGACTACCACGATCGCACGGCCCGCTCCCTTGCCGCCCTGCCAGGTGTGACGCTTCATCAGGACGGCAACCGCGAGAAGACATTTTTGTTCGCGGCGGAACTATTCCCCGCCGTCGCCGCAATCGTCCAGCCGCGCCGCCGCCGTCGTTTGAGCGAACAGGCAAAGCAGAAGCTAGTTGCGGCCGGCGCTCCTAACCGCTTCCGGCACGGGGTAGGAATCACTTCCAGCGAGCGCCAAGAGCTTGCGCCGGCTTGAGACGATCTTTGGCCCCGCCCTTGCCGCCCGGAACGTGCTGGCGGGCCATCCTGTGCGTTCCTAGCCCTATCCCGACACCGTGAGATCCCGACATGCTTCCGAACCGCCTGCCTGTAGAGTTGCTGCGCGCCCTTGAAACTCGCAGCGCGCCCGCCTACCGCGTTGACAGTGCCGGCCCTGACGGCGTTGTCTTGACCGCTGCCGGCTATCCCAGCATCCACCTATTCGGCCGCGGCGACGATCTTGTTGCCCGGTGCGCCGGCGCGGAGCATTCCGCACCCTTGTGGAGTCTCGATCATCTGGCCGCGGTGCTAATGCCCTCGCTCGCGGCCCCGCTGCCGGACATCGGAGGCAACCTTCGTAAAGAACTGCGCAAGATCAAACGCCGGCTGAAACCGCCCGCGCCCGTCGTGCCGTTGACCGCGGAGCAACAGGCCGCTGTGGAACAGCTGCGTCCCGTCGCAATCGGCATCGCTCAGAAGATGGCCGGTATCGTCACGAAAGACCGCATTGCCGCCGCGCTGGTTCACCTGGCGGACGCGGTGCAAGCATGGGACGGCCGCGGATCACTCCGCCCATTCGTTTGCGAACGTGTCGAGAAGCGGTTGATTGACGACATCCGCAAGGACAAGCCGCGCGCAAAGGCATTCCGGCTTGACCCGCGGCGAATAAAGCGGGGAGTCACCGCAAGGCACCCACAGGGCGTTTACCGCGAATCCCCATCTCACCGCATGGAGCTTGCGGAAGCGGCCACAACAGCCCGCCGTTGCTTGACCGCGGAAGAGGTTCACGCGCTAAAGCTCAACCTTGCTGGCTTGACTAGCGAAGAGGTTGCACGGCGGGAACACTTCTCCGAACGGAAGGCCAGATACTTGCTTGCTAATGCCCGCCGCGCTGTAAGGGATGCCGCAAAGACTTCCGGCCTGCCCGCCAAGGAAATAGCAATCGTCTTGCTCGCTTGCCAAGATGAGATACGCGCCCGCGCCCTACGCTTGCTTGGAGAGTAAATAATTTCGGAAAATCTTAGCCGGAATCGTGGCCACTTACGATAGTATGGAGTGGAATTAACGGAGGATACTATGCAGATAGTTGAAGATGCTTTCGACGCAACCGAATCCGCGTTGCTTTTGGGCATTAGCGAAGCTCACTTCCTGAGACTCGTTCGCACAGGCCAGATTGCGCCCGCGACTTGCCGCCGACAGAACCGGCGCTTGTGGCCGGCTGGGGCGATTCGTGCTGCCCTTGCTCGTATGCGTCCTGTTGCTGAGAACAGGCGAGCTATGCTCCCGGCCGGTTGCGAGGTCCGCTGATGTATCTCTGGCCCGAACATGGAGTCTTGCAAGCTCTCGGCATTAACGCCGACGCACTGGCCCGCCTTGTCCAATCCGGCGAGATAGAGCGGCCGGTTGAACACCGCGGCGAGTTCTTGTTCCCGCGGCGAAGCGTAATGGCCTACCTGTCTCGGCACCCTCGGCCGCGGACCTCTGTACTTGCATCTCGTGATGAGGAAGAATAATGCCAGGCTATCACAAACATCCCCGGCCGCGCGTCGTGACGCCCCGGACGAAGTTCTACAACTCGGCACGTTGGAGAGCGATCCGCAAGCGGATGTTATCCAAGCGCCCGATATGCGAGGTTGAAGGTTGTGGCCGCGCTGCAACGGTCTGCGATCACCGGGACAACAATTGGCGAAACAACACGTCAAGCAACATCGCTTGCTTGTGTGCCAGCTGTCACGGGCGGAAGACGACAACGATTGACATGCGGCGAGTCCGCACAGCAACAGACCCCTACGGCAGCAACACACCGATGCCAAGCGAGCGCGGAGACGAAAGCGGCCCGCGGGTATCCTGAGCTTGTCCGGGCGCGGCCTGAGCGATCCTGTGCGACGCTAGGGGGTGCCTACCCCCGTATATGGTTTTCAGCCTATATGGATTATGATGTTTTGGGACACGCCGAAGCCGAACGCGGGAAAATCGGGTTTCTGAGCAAATTAAATTGTTTTTGCCGACTACCCACCCTTATTGCCGAGTACCGACGTGACGCCGATTCCAGATGCACCCGGTTATTTTGCCGATCCGCACGGCATGGTCTGGACCGACCGCGGCCGCAAGCTTTGTCGCCTGCGCAGATACATCGACGGCCATTCGGTCTGGTGCGTCACGATCCGCGACGCTGACGGCAACCGTAGGCTATTCGTCCCGGCGCACCAGCTGGTTGCCGCCGCGTTCTTGGGTCCGCGGCCAGAGGGCCACTGCGCCGCGCACAAGGGGCCGCGATGGGATGACCGACCCGGCAACCTTGCTTGGGTTCCCGGCGAGCCGCCCAGCGGCAATGGTTTCTGTCTGGACGCCGCGACGGAAGACGCCTTGGTTGCCGACTTGACCGGCGGGGCAACCGTCCTGTCCGCGATGTCGGCAACAGGACTGCCCGCGCTGGTCGTGACCAGCTACGCCGCGGCCCTGGCTGGCGAAGCACAGGGCGCACCCGGCAGACCGCGCGTTGACCCGGCCGTCTCCCGCCGCGTCGCTGGCTTACTCGCCGCGGGCTGGTCGGATTCGGCCATTGCCCGCGAAGTCGGCACGTCGGCCCGCACTGTCGGCCGGCTGCGGCGGGCCGCCAGCCCGCCAGTACGACCGGCGCATCCCGGCCGAAATCTTCATCGACCTGGCACGGGGTGGAAAGACCTTGACCGCGATTGCAGCAGAGACCGGATGGCCGATGACGCGAGTTAGCGAGGTTGTACGCCAGCACGCACCGGAGCTTATTCGTCGCCGCGGCCGGCCGCGATTGAAACAGGGGGCTTGATGCGACACTCAGAAGAAACGATCGACCGCGCGGTTGAGATGTATCGGGGCGGTCAGAACACAATGGAGATTGCGAAAGCCATCGGCATTTCTGATGGGACCGTGGGGAGATGGTTGCGCAAGGCGTGCGTGTCTGTACGTCCCTACCGGGAGACCCGCCGGATTATACGCAAGAAGAAATACCCGCCGGAAGTGTTGGCGGAAATCAAATGTCGGTATGAATTAGGGGAAAACGCGAGGGAGATCGGCGATCGTCTAGGTTTGGGACCAACCGCGACGCTCCGTTTGTTACGTGAAGCGGGGGCAGAGGTTCGTAGTCCGTGTCATAGTAGGCGCATAGAGATGGATCGCAGGTTGGCAGAGAAGCGTGACGCTGCGATAAAGGACTATGAAGGTGGGTTATCTATAATTTCCGTCATAAAGAAACACCGGATCGGACAGCCCACCCTGAAAAGGTGGTTGTTAGAGTTAGGCATCCAGATTAGGTCTCAAAAAGAAAGTTACAGCCGGACACGCGCCGCCGTGGCAAAGAAGGTTCTTGCGGCGGGAACGAAGCGCTGTTCGCGCTGCTTGGCGAGTAAGCCATTAGTGGAATTTACAAGGACGAAGCAAACCCTTGTGAGATTAAGCTCGCACTGTAAATCATGCCAGAGATACGGTGCTCTAAGATCATACGGGCTGGCCCCCGAAGATGAGGGCCGGTTACTCGAATTTCAAGATGGCCGGTGTGGTATATGCCGGCGAGAGTTTAGGCAGGACAATCAACGGTGTGTAGACCATTCACACCAAAAGGGGGTTGTCCGCGGATTACTATGTCACCAGTGTAATCATGCATTAGGTATGGCGGAAGATTGCCCGGTTCTCATGTCTCCCGCCATGCAAGACTATCTCGACTATCCGCCCGCGATGGAGCTAGGGATAACTGCGATCCACCGCAAGCATGAGTTCATCCGGTACACCGCGGCCGGCTTCTGGGAATGCGTCGCATGATTCAAGGGAAGGCCGCGCCGTATGGGGTCTGTTCAGTTGGGGGCATCGACCTTGAGCCTTTATGCGAACGCTTACTCCCCGGTTGCTTCCGCAACCTCCGATCCCGTCGAATCAGCCTATTGGTCAATCACGACCCGCGGCGGAAGCTGTGCGATACTTCAAGCGGCCTGAAGTTGATCGACAGTAACCGCGGCTTGTACTTCGCCGCCCCCGTCGCCCTGCCCCACGGTGCTGTGGGTTGCTCCATCCGGTTGAAGGCGATCCAGTACAAGCAGGGCAGGGGGTTGGTAAAGGAGCTAGTCGCCGGAAAACTTCTCGAAATTAGTATCATCGTCCCGCCGCATTCGCCCGCCTACCCTGGCACATGGGTTTTTGAAGTCGAAGATGAGTTCGCTACTTTGGCGGACCTAACCCGTTAGATAGGAGTGTTTGAGTGGCGAAATCTGCAAACCTTGAACGGCTTGAGACCGCACACCGAGAGGCCGCAGCGGAGCTTGAATTAGCATCCGCCGCTGCCGCGGAGAGCGCGGAAGCTCTTGCCGAGACCGAACGAGAGCTAAACCATCAGCAGCGGATTCTGGACGCACTGGAAGGGAGGAATCCGAAGCTCCGCGAAAAGCTCCTTGATAGTGTCGAGTACGCCGACGTTAACCCAACGGACCTTGCGGCCAAACTCAAAGGGATGTGGAAGCAATTGCACGGCCACAATGCGAGGTTGAAAGAGGCTAACGCTCGCCTGGATGCCGCCCGCACAGCCGAGCGGGACGCCTACTATGCTCTCACCCGGTACAAACACCGCGAGAGCGTCAGAGCTTTACTCCGCGCCGAGATTGCCTATCACGACTTGCTCATAGCCGAGCGGGACATCCGCAGCGAGGTTGCCGGACGGGAAGGCGGGACGGTGGGTAGTCTTCCGGTCTTCGCGCGCCAGTTTGACGGACAGCAGACTCGGCACCGGCTTAACGAGGCTGCTCAGTGTGGATACCTTGATGTTTTAGACCCCCATTTCCAATTCTAAGGAGTCGATTCTTTGAAGATTTACATGCTCGAAACGATGGCCTCGCCGGAATGCGTGTTGAAGCGAGGTCATGCGTATGAGGCTCCGCGCCGTATTGCCGATCCCTTGCTGAAAGGCGGGCGGATTGGCCAAATCAGTAGCGATGGGAAGCCTACCTTTGTGCCCTCCGCGGAATTATGGGACCCCATCAGGCACAAAGGTCGTAAGGTCGAGTTGATCCCGTCCCGCCCTGACCCGATGGACCGGGAAGAGGTCGAAATTGAAGAAGAGTTTGAGGAGTTAACATGAACGCAATCAAACTAAACCGCCCTCTTGTCTTTGCCACCGTTGACAGCCGCGGCAACTTTGAAGCTGGCGCGGTCCTGCGCGTGCCGGAAGATGTTCCCCAGTGTGTCGCGGAAAACTTGCTTGGACCGTCGCATACCGGACATGCAGAACCGCACGCGGTCATTGCTGATCGCAACCTCGCGGAAGCGGAAGCCGTTCGCCGCGGTGTCCCGAAGAAGCCAGCCGCGAAACAGGAGGACTAATGAACAAACAACCTCGCGGCAAGGAACCGGCCCCGCACGTCTACCCAAAAGGTCCGAAGCCGACGCAACCGAAAGGCGGCAGTCCGAAGCCAGTTCCCGGCGGCCCCAAGAAGCCGAGTACGTCAAGCTGACGGGCCGATCGGCGCAGGCCCTTGCCGGCTGGCACTCTCCCAGCCGGCAGCGCGGGCGGGGTTACTCCTACCCGCCCGCGTGATACACAAAACGCCCTGTCAACCTCCGGGCGCGCCGCGCGTCGGTCGCATCAGACGACGCGCGGCACCGCGGCGAAGGTGGCGACTTCGCCGCGGCCTTCCTACATACCTTTTCCTGACTGGACTACACATGAGAAAACGTCAATATGATCCCAAAGCCGATGCGCCGGCGACGGGTCCGCGTGGCGGAAGCAATGTGCGCGGAGGATCGACCCCGATGCGTTATGTTACTCGGATCAACCCGCAGTGTTCTTGTCGCCGATGATCCGGGCGAGCTTTTGAGGCTCCGCGCCTTCGTCTGGAAAATGCACATGGAGCGACGAATCAACCGCAGCGAAACACCCCGCGATCGTTACCCCGCTAGGAGCTAACCGCCATGCAAGTTTATGTGCCGAATGAGAACCTACCGGCAGTCTTCAAAGATTGTGCTGAAGAGATGATTCAAAGGCTCGTTGAAGCCGCGCAGCTGGCCGCGGCGCTCCGCGAGATGCGGAGCGCCGCGGCGGCGAAGAATATCTCCCTCCCTGCTTTCGACATCCCGGATTTGTGGGACATCACGGACAGGGAGAGCTTACCTTGTCGCCTTGCAGTCGCCGCGATGGAATCAGGGATAATCGAGGGCGTTGAAGAGTGGTTGAGTTCAACGCCCTTGTAGTTTTGAGAGGAAAATAATATGAAATTCCAAATCGGTCAGACTGTCAAACTCGCTTCCGGCGGGCCGGACATGAAAGTAATTGGCCACAGTCCCAACGGGCGCATCTGGTGCCAATGGGAACAGGCGGACGGATGGATTGAAGAGGCGTCGTTCGTGCCGGAAACGCTCCTTCCCACCTAGTCGGTATCGGCGACAAGGTTTTCCGGCGGGAAGGCTCCATTCTGGAGATTTTGTGCCGCGTCAAACCATTGGCACTCGACTAGCGTTCGCTCCTCAAGTTTGATTTCACGGACCCGCACAACGGTCATCGTCGGCCCACCTGATACGAGCCTGACCTTGTTGCCGGTTTTCCACTTGTTCTCTTCCGTCATGTGAACCCCTCCGTTTGAACCACATCGAAACGATTGACCGAAAAACATAGTCCGCACCACGGCCGATTGCAAGCGGCCCTTTTCAATCGGCCTAGCTCACCCTTCATCAAAGGACACACCATGTCCGTAGTTAGACTCTCCGACCCCACGATTACCGAAGCCGCGGCTTTTCGCGGTTCGGGACGTTCGCCGTTCTTGAGGGGGCTATCGGCACGTCGGATACCGTTCTTACGGTTTTCAACCCACTTAGCGAAGAGGCGGGCGCGCCTGAGCCGAAGGATTACTTTCCGCCCGGACCCATCCCCGGAACCGCTAACTGGTATTTCGAGGTCAAGGTGGACAACGAAGTCATGCAAGTAGTCGGCGGGTTTGGCGGCAACACCTGGCTAGTCGTGCGCGGCTACGGCGGCAGCACTCCCTCCGCGCACCCCGACGCATCGACAGTCAGCTTACAGCCCTACTTCCTCCGCTTCCTGCCCTATAAGATTCTTCCCTTCGCTGACCTGAATCTACCGACCGGATGAACTGACACCGGACCCTAAGCCTGATTACCCGCGCGTTGCGAGTGATCCCTGAGCCGGCCTTTTACCAGAGGGGCTGGCTCATTTCGTATCCGCTCCGATTTATTGATAAATCCCGGCCGGCTTTACCTTTTATCGAGAAATGTGTTGTCTAGTTATGTTGTATAACCTGCTCAGCGGCTCGCTTCTCTTTGCTAACCGCCGTTGCCCCCGTCTGTTTGTGTTGCATTTCACATTGCCCTTGTAGAAGATTTCTCGATAAAAGTGTTGACGAATGACTCTTTTATCGAGAAAATAATTGAGGTTGCACAAATGCAACCACTGAGCTAACATACACATGCACGGAGGTCCGCCCAACATGATGACCGCCAAACGGTTCAAGATGATCCGATCCCGGCTAGGTTTGACGATGGAGGAAGTCGCCCGTTTTCTGGGTGTTACGAAGGGTTCTGTCTCTCTTCTGGAATCAGGTAAACGGCGGATTTCCGGCCCGGTGGAACGCTTGATGCTATTGCTTGAAAACAGCAACGGAGACCTCCGTGCTGAAAATCCTTGGACTGTCAATAAATAATTGTTGACAACGTAAACTTGCTACCCTATCATTTCCTCCATGTAAAGCGCCCACCCCTCAACATGGAGGATGCAAAGATGCATACCTTGTCTCTCTCCTTCCGCGGACACAAGCCAGAAACCTTTGCGGTCGTCTGCGGCCCCTTGTTGCTCGCGGAGTATGACACCGAAGCCGCGGCCCGTGAAGCCGCGGCCGACGCGGAAGGCAACGGCTGGTCAAGCTGCCGCGTTGTCGCCGTGGTATCGGTGGACCTGAAAGGGGTGCGCGATGAATGGCGATCCCCGCACCGAATGCCCCGAATGCGGGGCGCACATTCGGCTTGACCGGCCAATCAGCCGCGGGGTCGATGCCGACGCGGACGGACTCTTTATCGCGCATGACGCCTTTTGCTCCGTTTGCTGTGGCATCTCCCGCCTTGTCTTCCGCCTTGCTGAAGTCGAGGTCGAGGCAGCGGCCGGCGTTTGACTCTCTATCTTGCCAGTAGCGACACCGGCGGGGTTCGCGGCCCGCCCTGGCAATCCCGGTCGGAGGATGCAACAGCCCGGTTCAGCGGTGAAACGGGCAACTAAACATCTGACCGGAGAAGGTTCAATGGTGAACGAACGGAACGGAGAGAGCGTCGCTTTCAGGGAGCAAATCCGCAAGCTGGTTGAGGGCAAGCTCATTGTGGTTGCCGCCCGCGGGGAGACCCATCCAAAGTCAATCTTCAAGTGGGTTCTCAACCTCACGGACGATCGGTGCGAGGTCGAGTTATTTGCGGCCCCGCTGCCCCAAGATGCATTCGCGGGCGCGGACCTAGGGCCGATCGAGATTACGCCACTGTCCGCCGCGGAGCTTGTGGAGACGTACTGCATTGACCGCGGAGGTTCCGGCGAGTTCATGGACTTCGATCCGGCCGAAAGTCCCCACCTGGCATGGGCGAAGGAACAAATCAACGGCATGGGCCGCGCCCAGCTTACCGACTTGCAATCGGCCATCGAGCGTTCGCGGGCCGCGGCCCCGCAAGCGGCAGCAGCAAGCTAAACTTGTTCATCGACCTTTCGACCGCCGGGAGTATATCTCCCGGCGGTTTCTCACCTTGAGAGGGGAACCGATGAACGACTTGCACGAAACAGTCGTGGCCCGCCACAAGGGATCGACAGTCAAAACCAAATCCTATTCGCTCATTGCACAAACCGAGCTTGCCGGCTGGCAAGTTGACATCGGCTACGCATTCAAGACAACGCCCATCCTTGTTTTTCGATCTCAAGAGGGGCTGTTCGCTCTGACCCCGGCCGACCCCGAATTCCTTCAGAATCTCCGCAGCATCCGGCACCGGATAATCTGCGCCCCTGAAACCGCCGATTCCGCGGTCAAGGAAAAAGAGCCGATCTTGCTCTCTCCCGACGCATTCACAATCCCAGACAACCACGAAGAGATACAGCGTATATGGCGTGACGTAGTGACGCTGCGGACGCCTAACACTCAAGCTGAGGTAATCACCGATGACCACGAAGAAGGGCAAGACGCTGAGTGAATTCGCCGCGGAGATGGGAGAGCTTGTCCGCAAGGCCAAGGAACCGTACAGCGTTTCCTATGTCGATCGCAACGAAGACGGCGAGATGATCTTTCTTGACGATCCGATCGTTACCGGCATCCCACCGGCGCAACCGAAGCTGCGGAAGAGGAAGCCGCGGGCCATGAAGCCGGCCGCGGAGCCGTCCGGGATGCTGACCGCCGCGGAAGCGGCCGCGATGCTGGGAGTGAGCGCGAAGCTGGTCTATCGGCTCTTCCACCGCGGCGAGCTTGAGGGGGTCAAGGTTGCCGGCGCGGTGCGGATACACCGCGCCAGCGTTGACGCCTACCTATCCGCGCACAGCAACAAGAAGCCGGCCCCGCTGGTCGAGGTTCCGCCGCAGCAACCTACACCGCAGCCGAAACGCCGGCGACGAACGGCGCGGTCTGAGGGGTTCCGCTTTCTGCCGCCGTAGGGGTAGCAGACCGGAACGCCTCAATCTGCCGGCGCAGGTTCGCCGTGTCGCCCAACAGGTGCGAGTAGTGCTTGCGGATGATGGCAGGGGAGTTGCCCAGCAATTCGGCAAGAATGTCAACGCTCTTGCCTTGTTCCAGCCAGGCGGTAGCGAAAGTGTGCCGGTAGCTGTAGGCGGTTAGCTGAGGCATTCCCACGAGCTTGCGGATCGCACGGAACCGCTTTGTTACTTCGTTGTCCGACCATGCGGCCCCTTTCTTGCTTCGGAACAGCGGGCCGGTCGGACGCTTCTTCACAAGCTCGCGGACGATACCCAGAGCTTCGCCGGTCAAGAAGATGATACGATCCTTGCCGTGTCCCGCCGTCTTGTGGGAAAACTCATGGTCAAGCCGGGTGTCCTCCGCGTGGAAGACGATCGCGCCTAGGTCCGGGTTGAAATCGTTCGCGGTGGCGTTCGCCAGTTCACCGGGGCGGCAGCCCGTCGCCTCAAGGCAGACGATGAATGGGCGGAAGGCTTTCGACGCGGCGGCAAGGATAAGCCGATGATTCGCGGCCCGCTCTGCCGGCGTCCGGCCGATCAAGGCTTCGCGTCCGCGGCTTCGCGGCTTCGGGGCTTTTAACCCGTTCAGCGGGTTGCGGGTAATCAGTCCGTCTTGAGCGGCCCAATTGAAGGCAGCTAGTATTGACACAACTGCATTGCGAACACTACCGTTGGTCCACCGAACCGGCTTACCCGTGCCGGCGTTCTTCCTCCATTGACGCATCTGGTCAAGCCAGGCGTTGACCAGATGAGGGGCAAGATCGCTCACCCGGACATCGCCCAGAGAGTCCGTGAACGCGGCCAGAGCTTTCATGCGGAGCCGCAACGTACCGGCCTTCCGCTGGGCGGCAATATGGCGAAGGTAAAGCTCACAGACGATCCGAGATGTATTCTGATTCTTCGCCGTGTCCGCAGTGCTGAGACACATAAGCTCGCCGTAGCGCTTGCACGCCGCGCAGAAAGTCGGGCCGCTGGGTTCGTCCTTTGGACCTTCCGCGAGGACGTGTTGCTTGCCCCTGATGTGACAGCAGTAAGCGTTTCGAGACGGCCAGTAATTGACGTTTGCTCGCCGTGCCATGTGCAACCCCCGTGCCGAGTTTTCAGGCGATACCGTGCGGAATACCGTGATCTGAGAAAGAGTAACACACGCGCAAAGCCAAAGCAAACAAAAACTTAGGACAGGGAGGTCCGAAAATGTGTGGCATTATCGGCTATACCGGCAGCCGGGAGGCGGAACCGATTCTCCTGGCGGGCCTGCAACGGCTGGAATATCGCGGCTACGACAGCGCCGGCCTGGCGACGTTGACCGGCTCGCACTTGCACCTCCGCAAGAAAGCCGGCCGAATTCAGGACCTGGTCCGGCACCTCCGCGACTGTCCCGCCCCCGGTCCCGTCGGCATCAGCCACACGCGCTGGGCGACGCACGGGCCGGCCAACGACCGCAACGCCCATCCGCACATCGGCGGCGACGACGTGGTCGCCGTCGTTCACAACGGCGTCATCGAGAATTACGCCACGCTCCGCCGACAACTCGAAGGCGAAGGCGTTATCTTTTACAGCGACACCGATACCGAAGTCATCGCCCAGCTCATCGCCCATCATCTCGGCGAGGGTGAACCGTCTCCGGGCGATTTCGTCGAGGCCGTCTCGAAGACCCTGGCCGTACTCAAAGGCACGTACGGTCTGGCCGTCTTGAGCCGGCTTCATCCCGGCATGATCCTCGGCGCGCGGCTGGGCAGCCCGCTCGTCGTCGGCATCGGCGAGGACGAGAACTTCCTGGCCAGCGATCCCAGCGCCCTGGTCGGACAGACCGAGCGCGTCGTGTATTTGCAGGACCATCAGTTGTGTGTGCTGACCCCCGACGACTGGCACATTCTGGACCAGGACCGCACCCGCGTCGAAGCCGCCGTCCACCGGATCGACTGGGACGCCGCCGACGCGGACAAGGGCGTCTTCGATCACTACATGCTCAAGGAAATATATGAGCAACCCGAAGCGCTCGAAAACGCTCTCCGCGGTCGGCTCGACGATAGCGATGCCACCGCTCATTTCGGCGGATTGAATCTCGACACGCAGCAGCTCCGCCGGGCCGAGCGCATCATTTTGACGGCGTGCGGGACGAGCTATCACGCGGCGTTGGTGGGGGAGTATTTGTTCGAGGAGTTCGCGCGCATCCCGGTGGAAGTGGAGTACGCCAGCGAGTTCCGCTACCGCAACCCCCCCATCGACCGAAACACCATCGTCATCGCCATCACGCAATCGGGCGAGACCGCCGATACCCTGGCGGCCCTGCGTGAGAGCAAGCGCAAGGGCCACCCGACGCTGGCCTTGTGCAACGTGGTTGGCTCCAGCATCGCGCGGGAGGCCGACGGCGGTGTGTATCTGCACGCGGGTCCGGAGATCGGCGTGGCCAGCACCAAGGCGTTCACCAATCAGGTCGCCGTCCTCGCCATGCTCGCGCTCTACTTCGGAAGAACACGACACCTCTCCAGCCTGCAAGGGGCGCGGATGATCCGCGAATTGCGCATCGATCCCCGATGCTGTGCGCCAGACACTGTCCTGCCACGATACCGTTCGCCGCATCGCCGAGCGTTACCATCACGTCGGCAACTTCCTCTATCTGGGCCGGCAATATCATTTCCCGGTGGCTTTGGAAGGGGCGCTGAAGCTGAAGGAGATCAGCTACATCCACGCCGAGGGCTATCCCGCCGCCGAGATGAAGCACGGACCCATTGCCCTCGTCGATGAGGACACGCCGTCGGTATTCCTGTTGCCGCGCGGGGCGATCTTCGACAAGGTGATGAGCAATTTGGAGGAAGTGAAGGCCCGCGGCGGGCCAGTCATCGCTATCGCCTGCGACGGCGATGAGGAAGTCGCCGCCCGCGCCGACGAGGTGATTTACGTGCCCGACGTGCCGGACTATCTGCAACCGCTGGTGTCCGTGGTCCCGTTACAACTATTGGCCTATCACATCGCGCTCTTGCGCGGCTGCGACGTGGACAAGCCGCGCAACCTCGCCAAGAGCGTCACCGTCGAGTGACATTCCGCTATCACCACCGAAGACACGCCCGCCGGCGAACCCCTTCGCCGGCGGGCGTGTCTTATTAGTGGGCGACACTTTCCCCACCGAGCGGACAACGCACCTTTCCGGGGCGGGCGAGCATGGCACTGGATTACAATTTTTTGACCGACCGCGGCGCCTTGAACGAGGTGAGCGCATTGATCGACCCGGCGACCGGTCGTCTCGTCGCGCCACCGCATCACGAGTTGCGCGCGGTCCCACCGGAGGTCGTGCAGCTTATTCCCAGTGCGCTCGCGCGGGAAAATCTCATCATGCCGGTGGCATTCAACGGCGAGACTCTCACCGTCGCGGCCGTCGATGCGCAAAACATCGCCCTGGCCGACAAGCTCCGCTTTATCCTGGCCAAGAACATCCGCCTCATCCCGGGATCGAGGCAATCGATCCTCGCCGCCATCAACCGCTATTACAGCGAATCGGAGGGCGAATCGGTCGATAGCATGTTGGCCGAGTTTACCGACACGGCCATCGACTTCACCGAAACGGCGAACACACCGGATCGTATGCGCTACAAAGCTAAATCAGTGGGGCGGTGTCTCGGCGAAGGGATGGTCGAGTTCAAGAAAGGGATCCTAGGTTCGGACGAGGATCGGGGGCCGGCATCACCGGGAGAAGATAACACGCTAGCGCTGGGAGGAACGGGGATGTTCTTTTACACCGTCGAGGAAGGTCAACGCGTGCTGATGCGCGGCTCAACGGCACGATGGAAGTGCTGGTCGGGCCGCGCCGAGTCTGGCGCGGCTGGAACACATTCCAACCGATGCGGCACTATGTGGCCACGCCGGGCAAGTTTCTCATCGTTCGTTTTCGCAACGGCCAGGAGCGGCACCTGCCCGGACCCGCCGAAATCTGGTTCGACCCGCGCGAGCACCTGGACATCAGCGTGCAGGACGCCCTGCAACTGGCCGCCAAGGAAGCCGTCGTCGTTTACAGTAAACCCGAAGGGCCGGAACCGATCGGACGGCGCATCGTCTTCGGACCCGCCCTGTTCATCCCCGCCCCCGGCGAATGGTTGCACACCTTCTCCTGGCACGCCTCGCGCGGCGGGTCGCTGGGCGTCCAGAAACAACCCAACGCGCTGGTCTTCCAGAAACTCTGGCTGATGCCCGACCAGATGTATCATGATGTTCTCGACGTGCGCACGGCCGATGACGCCGTTTTGACCATTCGGCTGATGATCTTCTTCGAGCTGGTGGACATCGAGCGGATGCTGGACACGACGCACGATCCCATCGGCGATTTCGTCAACGCCGCCACCTCGGACGTGGTCGGCTTCACCGGCCGGCACGAGTTCGAGTCGTTCAAGCGCAACACCAGTTCGCTCAACGAGCTGGAGACGTACAAGCAGTTGTCGGCCCGCGCCGCCCAGTGCGGCTATCGCATCAACAAGGTGGTCTACCGCGGCTACGGCGCGGCCGAGGCGCTCCAGCAGATGCACGACCAGGCCATCCAGGCCCGCACGCGCTTGCAACTGGATCGCGCCACCGAACAGCAGGCCCAGGATCTGGAGAATTACAAGCTCGACGCCCAACTCGCCCGCGCCGCCAAGCGCCGCACCGAACAGACAGCCGAGGTCGAACACGATCTGGAACTGTCGGCCAAGCGCCAGCAAGCCGACCTGCATCAGCGCGGCGAGTTGGCCGCGTTCAACCGCGAGCGCGTCCGCCTGGAATCCGAACAGCAGCGAGAACACCTGAGCGCGCTGCGCGATCTGGGCGTGGACTTGACGGCGTATCTGACGCAGTCGCGCCGACCGCGTGATCGAATTGCGCAGCAGCGCACCGGCACGCACGTCCACCTCGATCCCTTGCGAGGTATCCGGAACGCCACCAAGACCGACGGTCAGAAGAGTTCGTAACTTGTTTTATTAGCCCGCAGCGCGAGCAAGGGAGTAGTTAACCCTTGCTTGCGCTGCGGGCTAGTAAGGCATTCCATCATCGCTTCTGCGGGTCCGTCACTACCTCGAACGCGGAGCCTTTGATTTTCCGTAGTTCTTCGTGCATGCTGCCGATCCGCTCGTCCGGCGCGACGGAAATGGCCCAGTCGATGCCGTTGTCGGCCACGAACATGCCGTATCTCTTCAGCCCCTTGAGGATCGCCTGCACCGGCGGCGAAAAGCCGGAAATGTCGAAAGCCGCTTTCAAGCGAAGGCGTTCGCCCATGCGCGGCAGGTTCTCGTCTGTCAGCCGGCTGGCGAAATGCGTCGCCGGATACACATACGCCTTCCGCGATCGCCGCACGGTGACGCGCATCGCGTGTTCGACCATGCCGCGCTGCAATTCGTCGAAGCGAACCACGGAAGGAAAGATCGGCAACCCGGCCGCGTCGGTCGAGGTCCAGCCGTCCGGCCGCAGTTTGTTCGATTTGAGGTCGAACACCGACGCTTGCGCCGCCACCCAGCCGCGCTCGGTCTTCCGCGCCTGATAAAACTCGTACAACATGCGGTTGACCGGATCGACGACGAGGGCGTGCCGGTCGCCGTCCATCTTCCGTTTATCGCGCTGTACGTCGTCGAGACTCAGGCCGCGAAGCTGCGGCGAGCGCTTGAAACTGGCCGGCCAGCCCTCGATGGGCATGTTGTCGGGCACGGGAAACGGCCCCTTATCCGACTCGTCGGGATAGCTGACGATTTGAACGTCCACTTTCTTCTGATTGGCCGGAACGAGGATGAAGCCCATGTCCGGGTTGTAGCGGAAAGCCTTGTCGGCACCTATGGAGGTGATGATCTTCTTCGAGTTGGGATGCACCGGCCAGCGGGAGATGTCGGTGTTCCACGGGTTGTCCGGCGGAAAGACTTGCAGCGCCGCGAGGATGCGATCCGCTTCCGGCGTGTCGAACATCACTGGACGGGTGACGGCCGGCATCTTCGGCATCGGCCGACCGCTGGAGTGTTTCACCGAAGAAGCATCATCTCTATCCTCGGCGGTATCGGCTACTCCGGGAATAACCGTACAGACGATTAGAAGGGAGAGAAAGAGCAATTGCCTCATGGGCCACTCCTCAACACCAAGAGACGATGGTCCGCGCCCGGAGAGGAATGTATGATTGCAGAGCCTCTTCCGCAAGAAATGGTCGGGAAATTTGGGGATGAGGAGTGAGTGGATTGAGGAAAAAACAATCGGCCGGCCCCACGAGGGGGCCGGCCGACATCACGCTGTCGCCCAATCAGCGTGATACGTAGTAAATTATCCTCGCCACTCACGACGTGCAATAGCGGGAAGATTAAATCTTCTTAAGGTCGCGAAATTATTTTTCCCACCCTTCGAGACGCGAACACAGCCCTATTACTCCCTGTCGTTGGGAGTAGAGGGAGCGCGCGATATACTTCACCCATTCCCCACCCGATCGAATGGTGCGACCGATTGAGTTTCCTATGGATATTCCTTCCGATGGGCTTCTCGTGCTCGACAAACCCGGCGGCCTAACCTCGCGCGCCGCCGTCGATCGGGTGCTGCGCTGGTTTCCGCGCCGCACGCGCATCGGCCACACGGGAACGCTCGATCCGCTGGCCACGGGCGTTCTCGTCCTTTGTCTGGGCACGGCCACGCGCCTCGCCGAGTATGTCCAACTCATGCGCAAGACGTATCGCACCCGAATCCTGCTCGCGCGCGCAGCGATACCGACGACGCCGACGGAACGATCACGCCCGTTCCCGGCACGGCCCCCGATGACGCGAGGGTGAGGGCCTGTATTGCCGATTTCGTGGGCGAGATCGCGCAAGTGCCGCCGGCGTTCTCCGCCGCCAAGGTAACAGGCCGGCGGGCCTATGACCTCGCTCGACGCGGTCAGGCAGTGACCCTGCGTCCTCGGCAAGTCGTTCTCTACCGAATCGACGTGTTGCATTACGAATATCCGCGTCTGGAACTGGATGTGCATTGCGGCAAGGGAACCTACATCCGTTCGCTGGCCCGCGACCTCGGCGAACGCCTGGGCTGCGGCGCCCTTGTCGAGACCCTGCGGCGCACGCGGGTCGGGCCGTTTACGGTCGAGAATGCGATGTCTCTGGAGACGGACGCCGCGACCGCGTCCTCGCATGTGCTACCGATCGAATTGGCCGTCACCGAATTGCCGCGCCTCGACCTGTCGGAGTCGGATCTGAAACGACTGCGGCAGGGGCAGGTCGTCGCCCTCGTCGAGATGCCGCAACGGATAGAGGAAGTGGCTATCTTTGATCGCGATAATCATCTGGTTGCCGTCGGGAGGGTCGATCCCGAGCGCAAGCAGCTTCGGCCAACAAAAGTGCTTCGGTCGTGACATAGCCCCGGTTTGCCGGGGGAACCTCCCCCGGCAAGCCGGGGGCTATGTGTTTTAATCGAAATAGCGGAACCACACGATGCAGTACAGGGCGTTGAAGGCGTCCTTGAGGCCGATCTTCTTGCCTTCCTCGTAGGTCCGGCCGGAATAGCTGATCGGCACCTCATACATGCGCCAGTCCGGGTTCCGCCGCCGCGCCACCTTGGCCGTGATCTCCGGCTCGAAGCCGAAACGATCCGAACGCAGCTTGATCCCTTGCAGCACTTCCCGGCGAAACACCTTGTAGCACGTCTCCATGTCCGTCAGGTTCAGGTTCGTGAACATGTTCGACAGGAGCGTCAGCACCTTGTTGGCCACCGAGTGCCAGAAATACAACACGCGGTGCATCTCGCCGATGAAGCGCGAGCCGTACACCACGTCGGCGCGGTTTTCCAAAATGGGTTGGATCAGACGCGGATACTCGGCGGGGTTGTATTCCAGGTCGGCGTCCTGCACGACCACGATGTCGCCCTTCGCTTCCTGGAAGCCGCGACGCAGGGCGGCGCCTTTGCCCTGGTTGTGCGGCTGATAGAAGATGCGCAGGTCGTCGCCTTCCAGTTCCTTGAGCACGTCGCGCGTCTTGTCCGTGCTGCAATCCTCGACGATGATGATTTCTTTCGGGATGGGCACTTCACGGACGCGGCGCACCACCTCGCGGATCCAGCGCTCCTCGTTATAAACGGGAATGACCACCGAGAGCTTGAAGCCTTCGGGGATGGGGTAGATGCCCAGTTGCCGGCAGGCCGGTTCGCCGAGCAGTTTTTGCAGGGATGCGACCTGATCCTCGCGCGTGCCGGGCATTTGCCGCAGCAGCGTCTCCACGACCTCGCGGGTATCGTGACCGTTCGTCATACGAATCATAAGAGCAGCTCCCTCCTCCGAATCGCAAGCTCCCGCCGTTCCGAAGCGTCCGAATAATTCATTTCGCCGCCGGGGGTCAAGGCGAAGTCTCGGAAGCGGCGTCCGGCACATTGGTCTTTGCGCGCGGCGATAAAAGAGTATAGTCCGCACGCCGGCGCGGTGCGTGAAGGCCGGCCGCCACTTCTTCAGATTCGCCGAACCTGCTGCAATCCATTTCGCCGTCAGGCGTTGAGTCCATAACGCGGGAGGGAGCTGTGTTCGTCGCTTGTTCCACTTTATGCTTCGGCCGGTTGTCGCTGGAAGACGCCCTGCGCGTCATCGGCGAATTGGAGTTCAGCAAGTTCGAGGCGGCGCTGCACGAGCAGGGGCGGCAACTGCGCCCCTCCGAGATCGCCGCCGATGTCGGTCAGGCGGCCGCCCGGCTTCGCCACGGTCCCGGCCTGACGCCGGTTGCCTTTTCGGTTGAGATCGAGGCCGATAACGATGTGGAATACGACCGCCAGTTCAAGGCGATCTGCCGGCTGGCGCGCATCTCCTCGGTGCCGCTCGTCACCCTCAAGGGGGCCGCGACCGGCACGGCTATCGAGACCGAGATCGAACGACTGCGTCGGCTGAGCAAGCTGGCCGCCGCGGACGGCATCCAGTTATCGATCGCCACGCGGATCGGCACGTTGACTGAGGATCCGGAGGTCGCCCTGACCTTGTGCCAGCGTGTCAAGGGGCTTGCCCTGACTCTGGACCCCAGCCATTACATCGCCGGCCCGCACCAGGGCAAGAGCCACGACATGCTCTATCCCTACGTCAAGCACGTCCATTTGCGCGACACGGGCCGCGGACCCGATCAATTCCAGGTCCGCGTCGGCCAGGGCGAAATCGAGTACGGTCGCATCATCGCCCAACTGGCCCGCTATCAGTACGAGCGCATTCTCACCGTGGACATCCACGACATTCCCGACGCCCCGTTCGCCATGGAACCGGAAGTGCGCAAGTTGAAGTATTTGCTCGAAAGCCTGGTGTAAGAGACGTCTTCAAGTCGGCCGGCGGCCCGATTTGCGGTCTGTACGGTCTGGTCGGACATATCGGCGACGACCTCGTGTTCCGGAGCGTTTTCCGCTGGCGAAACCATTCGGGGCACGGTACGTTAAATACATGGGAGAAGGCTGGTGCGCCTGTCTTCAACCGTGAGGGAGAACGCCGATGGGCACGACCATTCGTCGGATCATTCCGATTGTCCTGGGTGTATTGACTGTGGGCCTCTTCGCCGGACCCGCGTCGGCCCAGCCGCGCGATCCGCTGCCTGAGGTCCGCGAACGCCTGAAAATCGAGGCCCAGCGCGTCGAGAAGGAAATCCGCGACGGACGCATGAGGGCTTACCGCTTGCTCCGCAGCGATCCCAACGGGGCCTACGATACCATCAAGGGGCTGATCGGCACCCTCCGCAAAGACACGTCCTTGTCGGATGCACGCCACGAAACGCTCGAAAAACAACTCTTGCGCGACATCGAGAACCTGCGTGCCCTGGCCGGCGCCATCCGGGTGACGGACCCCGCCGCGCAAGCCGCACGAGTGGAGAACCGCCGCGCACCGGACCCGCGCACCACCGATCCAGCTCGCTCCGGCTACGACACGGCCGCCGCTCGCATCAACTCCATGCAGCGCCGCGTGGCCGACTCGCGCAGCGCGCGCGGACAGTCCGGCGATCGATTCATGGGAGCCCTCGGCGATGTCCAGAAATCCGCCGTGCCCGCCGCCTCCGACTATGATCTTCCACCCGATTGGCTGGAAAAAACCAAACGCCGTTCGGCCGCGGCCAAGTTGACGGCCGGCGAAAAGGCCATCCTCGAAGCGCTCAAGAAGCCGGTCACGGTCGATTACAACATGGCCACCTTCCAGAGCGTCATCGAACACCTGTCCGCCCAGATGGGCCACAACATCCTCACCAGCAAACAGGCGCTGGATGAGGCGAACGTCACCTACGATTCGCCGATCACCCTGCGTTTCAGCAAGCCCGTCAGCGCCCGCACCGCGCTCAAGCGCGTGCTCGCCGACCTCGGCCTGACGTACATCATCCGCAACGAAAACATCGAGGTGACGACGATCGCCCGCGCCAAGGAGATGCTGACGACGCGGACGTATTACATCGGCGATTTGATGGGCATCGCCAGCCCGCTCTTGCCGGCCATCGTCAATCAGTTCCAGGCGATCCAGGCCGTCGCCTCGATCATCTCCAGCATCCAGGGCATCGACCCGGAGAGCTGGCAGGCCAACGGCGGACCCGGAACCGTCACCTTCGATCCCATTCGCATGTCGCTGGTCATCAAGCAAACCGCCGAAATGCACTACATGCTCGGCGGCATCGGACGGTGATCGCTCACATAGCCCCCGGCTTGCCGGGGGGAAATCAAACAACCCCCGGCAAGCCCGGGGGCTATGTGGAGTTTTCCATGAGCCTGTTCTTCCCCACCCCGGACGAAATGAGCCGGCATTCGATCTTTCCCGGCGTTCACATCCAGACTTGCGTCGTCGAAAAAATGATGCTGTCCGTCGTCGATCTGGAGCCGCACTCCGTCGTCGAAGAACACGCGCACCCGCACGAGCAGGTCGGCATGGTTCTGCAAGGACGGGCCATCTTTTTCATTGGCGGCGAACAGAAAACGCTGCAAACCGGCGACCTGTATCGCATCCCCGGCCACGTCCGGCACAAGGTCATCGCGCTGGACGAACCCGTCCGCGCCTCGACATCTTCCACCCCATCCGAGAAGACTATCGCTAGAAAGCCTCGTTCAAGTCTTTCCGCAACCGTACCGATGTACACTACGGGAGGGCGAACTATGAGGCTGAACACAAAAGAAACGGACATCGTGCGGGCTTGCCTGGACTGGCTGGCGCTGCATCGCATCAAGGCGTGGCGAACCAACAACACGGGGATCTACGACCCGGTGAGGAAAATCCACCGGGGCTTTCACGGTCTGCGAGGCGTGTCCGACATTCTCGGCATTCTGCCGCAGACCGTCCGCCTGGCCGACGGCGGCGACGAGACGTTCGGCAATTTCCTGGCAATTGAGGTGAAAAAACCGGGCGAGAAAGCGCGGGCCGATCAGGAGACTTTTCTCCAGGATATCCGCGACCGCGGCGGCATCGGCCTTTGCATCCATTCGCTGCGGGAGTTGGAAGAACAACTCCGGCCCTACTTAACGTTTACGCGCCGCTTCGTAGAAGCGTGGGAAAACACGCTTCTACGAAGCGGCGTAAACAAAAACGAGATTACTGCGGGGCGGCGGGCATTTCCGGTTTAGTGAAATCGACAGCCTGCCAGGCGTTGGCCTGGACCTGAACGGTGCGGGTCTGCTCGACCGGCTTGCCGTTGTCCGTCCAGCGGGCCTTGACTTCATAGCTGTACGTCTTGCCTGGCGTCAGGACCGGCGTGACGAACTCACGCTCGGCGCCTGTTTTGGAGGTCTTGGTGCCGTTGAACCACAACTCGGCGTTTTCCGGCACGACGACCAGGAGATGGGCGGCGTTGTCATTGGCAGGCGGTTGCTGCTGTTGATCGCCCGGCTGGGCGTAGTAGCTGGCGTAGGAATTGTAGATGGGGCTGTACACCATGTTGTTTCCGTAGCCGCCATAGCGCCGTAACCACCATAGCCCAGGCCGTAGCCGCCATACCCCAGACCATAGCGGCCATATCCGCCATAGAGGCCGAAGCCGTAGCCCAGGCCGAGGCCGTAGCCTCGACCGTAGAGGCCGTAGTAACCCAGGCCGGCGGAGCCAAGGCCCAGATTATAACCGCGACCGTAGAGCAGACCGTTGCCGTAGCCGAGGCCGCGATTGAAGCCGCCGCCGTACAACCCATAACCGAGACCACCGTAGCCCAGGCCGCGGTTGAAGCCGATACCGTAGACGCCGGGATTAACGACCCCGAAGCCACCGACCCGGCCGATGCCGCCGACATGGCCAATGCCGCCAACGTGTCCGATGCCGCCGACGTGCCCGATGCCCCCGGCGTGACCGCCGACGCCGCCATGTCCGCCAC
Organism: uncultured Planctomycetota bacterium; assembly: GCA_963767535.1. Classification (GTDB taxonomy): domain Bacteria; phylum Planctomycetota; class Planctomycetia; order Gemmatales; family Gemmataceae; genus JAJPHU01. The sequence goes on along the minus strand of CAVYEC010000002.1, from coordinate 204,816 downwards.
CGCCGTGACCACCGCCGCCGTGTCCGGCGAACGCGGCTCCGCTCGCCAGCATCAGGCTGGCTACGGCCCATAAACCGTTCCGCAATAAGGAAACACGAGACCCAAACATACCGATCCTCCCTTCGGAAAAGGCGATATCTGCGCGTGTACGTGCCCCCCACGAATTCACGCTGATTTTTTCACTCATTTGCTGCCTTGAACCGGGGCGAGGAAAAGACGCCGGTTCTCCCCTTATTCTCATTATAGGCATCCAGATCGCACCCGCTTACCGGCGTTTCGCAGAAGCGACACAAAACGAAGGAGTGATCTTCCGTTCTAGCCGGCCGGTTTTGCGCTTCTCCTCCATCTTCCCACCTTCCTGCCGCGCAGCCGCTACGACCGTCATCTCCGAAGTTTTCTTTCAACTCGACTCACCCGGCGAACGATAAATGGAAGGTCAAGTCCTGTTGTTTGGTCCGGGTATCGGTGTCCTAGCGGGAGTAGCGTGGCGATGAGCCTCGATGATTCACAGCACACGACCGGGCAGACACGGCCCAACGGTACGGCCCGGCGGGCCGTCCTCCTGACCTCGTACCGAACCGGGGCGGTGCGCGGCAAAAATCTCGGCGTGCCGGGCTATTCTTACGACATCGTTGCCCAACTGTTCGTGCCGCTTCTGGCGCGGTGGGGAGAGGTCGTCCCGGTTGCTCGTGAAACCGACGCGCTGGAGTCGGCGGCGCGCGACGCGCGCCGGCGCGGACTCGAGCCGGTTCATGTGAGTTTCTTGCCTTTTCAGGACTTTTGCCTCGCTCCGTCGGCCCCGAATGTGATCGTGCCGGCCTGGGAGTTCCCTGACGTGCCCGATCATGTCTTCGACGGCAATCCGTCCAACAACTGGGTGGACACCGCCCACCAGTGCGACCTGATAATCGTGGGAGGCCAGTTCACGGTCGATTCGTTCCAGAAGGCCGGCATTCGCACGCCCATTCGCATTGTCCCCGTGCCGACGCCGGACGAATACTTCCGCATCCCGCCCTGGCGAACGGGGCAGTCGATCCGCATTCCAAGCGCCGCCTACGTGTTCCCTCACCCCGACGTATCCGAAAGCGCCCTGTGGGACGCTCCCGAAGTGATGGGGTCGGAGGCGAAGACGGCTGGCGGCTCGCCCCAGCGCGGGCTGCGCGAAAAGCGCGCCTGGCGTATCGCCACTATCTCAAGGCCGTTGTCCCGCCGGCCGTGCATTCGCTGCTCAAGACGGCATCGCGCCGGGTCGGGCGCGACGCCTGGGAGCGCTACGTCGAGAGCTGCCGTCGGCCGCACCTGGATTTGTCGGGCGTGGTGTACACGAGCATTTTCAATCCGGGCGACGGCCGCAAGAACTGGGAGGATTTGCTCACCGGCTTCGTCTGGGGCCTGCGCGACTGCGCCGACGCCACCCTTCTGATCAAACTTGTCACTAAGGATCGCACCTGGATCGACCGCATCCTGGCGTACTACCGCGGCGTCGGCCTGGCGCATCGCTGCAAGGTCGTGTTCATCACCGATTATCTGAAGAACGAGCACATGCTCGATCTGGTGCGGGCCAGCACGTACTACCTGACGACTACCCGCGCCGAGGGCAACTGTCTGCCGGTGATGAATTACCTGGCGGCGGGCCGGCCGTGCGTCTCGCCCTGCCACACGGCCATAAGCGATTATTTCACGAAGGAGATGGGTTTTATCGTCGAAACGCACCCGGAGCCGGCCATCTGGCCGCACGACAGCCGGCTGCGTTTCCGGACCACCTGGGGCCGCATCGTTTGGCCGTCGCTGGTCGAACGGCTCCGCGAAAGCTACCGCATCGCCCGCCAGGACCGGGCCGCCTACGACGCCCTCGGCTCGTGCGGGCAGCGCAAGATCTCCCAGTGGGCCAGTGTCGAAAGCATTTGGCCGCGCTTGCGGGCAGCATTGGATTGGATCGACACCTTGCGACCGCGGAAGCCGATGGCGGCTTGACAACGGTCTCACCAGCCCGCAGCGCAAGCAAGGTACGAACTGGTAAACCCGAAACATTGTGCCCTCGCCGATCGTGCGTTCACCGCGCGACCGTGCTGAGGCTGCGCGCGGCAGAGGACTTCCCGATGGGCGAGCCATCGCGTATTTCCAGCGAAGAGGCGCTGCTGCTCGTCAGCTCGATGTACACGGAAGGCGATCTGGCGCGCCGTCTTGGTCGGGATGCGTACTCGTATCGCTACGTCTATCGCGCCTTCGCGCCGCTCCTGGATCGCTGGGGGAGCCACCGCGAGATCTCCGGCCCATCCCAGTCCGTTGAGCAAATCGTTTCGGACGCGCACCGGCAGAACCAATCCCCCGTCCACCTCAGTTTTCTGCCGTTGCATCTGATGGAGCCGATTCCGGGTTTGCCTAACATTGCCGTTCCCGCCTGGGAGTTTCCCGACATCCCGACGATCGACTTGGAGAATGATCCGCGACACAACTGGGCGCGCCGGGCCGAACAGGTGGACCTGATTATCACGCACACGCAGTTTTCGCGCACCGCCTTTGTGCGTGCCGGCGTGCGGAAGCCGGTGCATGTGGTTCCGGTGCCCATTCGACCCGATTACTTCCAAGTCTCCGACTGGCACCCCGGTCAGCGTGTTGTCCTCGATTGCCCGTGCTACGAGTTCCCGCAGCCGAGCACGCTGCCCCGGCCGGATAAGTCGTGGACGAACACGAACACGGGACACCTGCCGGCGCGTCCGGGTCTGCGCGAGTTGTACCGGAAGTGCGTGAAGGCCATGCCGGAACGATTCGGCAAAGCGCTGCATCGTTCCGCCCGCGCCGTCCGCGCCGGCCTGTGGTCGGCCCGGCAAGTCTTCAAGGAACAGGACGTGCGCCAGCTGTATCCGCCGCGTCCCAACCTCGAACTGTCCGGCGTTGTGTACACCGCAATCCTCAATCCGTTCGACGCCCGGAAAAATTGGCAGGATCTTCTGTCCGGTTTCCTCATGGCGCTCCGCGACCGCGACGATGCCACGCTGATCGTCAAGCTGGTCGTGTCGGCGGAGTGGGAAGCGGAGGCGCTAGCGGAGATGCTCGCCTTCTATCGCGGCACCCGCCTGAGCCATCGCTGCCGGCTGGCCTTCGTGACGGCGTATCTGTCCGAGGAACAGCTCGTGGAATTGACGCGGGCCAGCACGTATTACGTGAATACCTCGCGGGCCGAGGGGTCTTGCTTGCCATTGCAAAACTTCATGGCGGCGGGCCGGCCGGGAATTGCGCCGCCGCACACGGGTATGGCCGATTCGATCGACGCGCAGTGCGGTTTCGTTCTGGATTCGCATCCGGAGCCGGCCGGCTGGCCGCAGGAGGTCGGCGGCGGTTATCGCACCTCCTGGCATCGGCTCGTCTGGCAATCGCTGCACGATCGCCTGCGCGACAGCTACGCGATGGCGAAACACGACCTCCATCGTTGTGAAACGATAGCCAACCGGGCGCGAACGCGGATGAGGCAACTGGTCGGCCCGGACAGCGTTTGGCCGCTGCTGTCCGCCGCCTTGCAGGAGGGCGTGGCGATCCACCGACGGCGGACGGCGTTTTCCGAGGGGTCGAAGCCGGCTGCCTAACGTCAAGCGGCGAGAAGGGACATTGGGTTCCAGGGTTATTCATGGGGCGAGTCTCGATCATTCTGCTCGCGGGACTGGCGATCCTGACGGGAACCGCTGGCTGTTCGCTGTGCGGATCGAGTCGCCACTCGAAGGCGACTTGCGGTAAGCATCCGGCCGCGCCGGACTTGCCCGAGGTCGAACGGTCCGGCCTGGAGCCAGATCTGCTCGAACTGGCCGCGACGGTGCAGCCGGCCGAGCCGCCGGAGAATCCGCGTCCGCCTTCGTCTTATCGCCTCCTCTCGCCAGCCCAATGTCAATGTCTGGCGGCCCAGAACGCCCCCGCCGCCGATTCCTTCGATCGACAGCGCCAGAGGCTCCAGGAGCAGGGCGAGAACGCTGGCTGTCTGTGCCAGGATCCCAAGGCCGACAAACAGCGCGCCTTTCAGGAGGGAATGCTGCTCTACAGTTCTTTGGAGCTGCGCGATCAGTTCGCCGGTCAGGCGATGGAGTGGTACTATCAGCTCGCGGGCGCCGAGGCGAAGGCCGACCTGCTCGATACCAGCCTGGGCCGGGCCCGCGACACGCTGTTGCGCATCGAAGACCTGAAAAAACGGGGAATACGACTGCCGGCGCCCGTCGAGGAATACCAGCGGCAGAGCATTGCCCTGCAATTGCAGCAGGCGCAAAACCAGTTGACGATCGAACAGCTCAACAGCAAGCTCCGTCAAGCGCTGGCGTTCGACCCCGGCCTCGCCTGGCGATTCTGGCCCGACGCCGGTGCGCCCCTGGGCACCGAAGCGATCCCGGACGTTGAGGCGGCCGTGCAGCTCGGACTCTCCCAGCGGCCGCACCTCTTGCTGTTACGCCATATGATCGCCAACCTCGACAAGGACACCATCGCCCCCGCTCGCTCGCTCCTCAGCTCAATCAGCCCCATTCTCGGCATGTCCACCCCGGCCAAGGGGTGCAAGGTGCTGACCTTGTTGGGCAAACTGACTCACGTTCAGCCCGGTTTGGAAGACGACGCCGAATCCATCCGCGCCCAACTGATCGACTACCTGAAGGAACGCGAGCGCGTCGTCGCCGCCGAGGTCCGCGAGGCGGCCTACGAAGTCCGTGCCCGGCGCGAGCTGACCATCCTGGCCCGTGAGACCGCTGGCCGCTGGCAAGACCGTATTAAAGATCTCGAAAAACAGCGTGGTCAGGGGATGCCGGTCTTCGGGGATTTGACGACGGCTTACATGGAGTGGTACAAGGCCCGCGGCGAGGTAGTCACGGAGTTCCTCGGCTGGAAGATCGCCGCTCTCAAGGTGAAGCAGGCCCAAGGCATCCTGCCGGCTGAGTGCGGCTACACCGATCATTCCCTGTGCGCAGCACTGCCGTAACCACATAGCCCCCGGCTTGCCGGGGGTGTTTTCTGTCCCCCGGCAAGCCGGGGGCTATGTGCCTACTGGCGCTGGAAGAGGATCTTTTCCAGTTCCTTGCGGAACGGTTCGCTGGAGGCGATGGCGGCCCGGAAATTCGGCTTGTCGAGTGTATAGACCTGCACGTCCTGTTCGGCCACCACGGTCGCGTTGCGCAGCGCGCCGGTCAGCAGGGCGGTCTCGCCGAAGAATTGGCCCTTCTTCAACGTCGCCAATTTCTCCTCCTCCGCCCGTCCTTGGTTGACGACCACGTCCACGGTGCCACTCTTGATGAGATAGAATTTGTCGCCCTCGTCGCCCTGCCGGATGATTGTCGAGCCGGCGGGGTGGCGCTCCTTGGACATCGCCTCGGCTATGTTGGTCAGTGTGCCGGTCGTCAGCCGCGAGAACACGTCGCACTGCTTGAGGAACTCGCAAATCTCGATTTCCTCCTGCACGAGGACGTTGGACTTGATCCGGCCCTCGACCATGCTGACGATACGGTCGGCGATGTCGAGAATGCGGTTGTCGTGCGTCACGAGGAGACTGGTGCAGCCTTCCTCCTGGGACAGCTTCTTGAGCAGGTTGACGACATCCCGACCGCTCACCTCGTCGAGCGCGGCGGTCGGCTCGTCGGCGAGGATCAGCCTGGGACGGTTGGCCAGGGCGCGGGCGATGGCCACGCGCTGTTTTTGTCCGCCGGACAACCGGCTCGGTTTGTAGTGGATGCGCTCGCCCAGACCGAGCGAAGACAGCACTTCCTCTGCTCGTTCGCGGATGTGCTTGCGGTTCGTTTCCTTCAGTTCAAGTGCCATCTTCACATTCTGCACGGCCGTCAGTGACGCGAAGAGGTTGTGCGCCTGAAAGATGAAGCCGATGTCGCGGCGGACCTGCACCAGCTCTTTCGCGTTCAGCCCGCTGAGACGCCGGCCCAGCACTTCGACCTCGCCGTCCTGCACGGTGCGAAGCGCCGCCAGAAGGGAGAGCAGCGTCGTTTTACCGGAGCCGGAGGGTCCGGTCATGATGACGATTTCGCCGGGCGCAACTTCCAGATGGTTGTCGTAAAGGACTTGTTTGCGCGTCTCCGGGTCGTCGCCGTACCAGTGATTGAGATGGTTGACGCGAATGACCGGCGCGCCCGGCCGGACGGCCGAGAAGGGTAAATTCTGTGGTGCGGCTGCCGTACTCATCCGAACACCTCCGCCGGGTCGGCCGTCTTGACCTTGCGCAAGGCGAGCAGGCCAGACAGCACGCACATGAAGGCCGTCAAAGCGAAGATTAACAGGACACGCCAGATCGTCAATCGCATGGGCAGTCCGACCAGCGCATCCAGTCCGCGATAAAGCAGCCAACTTAGCGCCAGTCCCGGCACGAAGCCGAGCACCGCCAGCCACAGCGTTTCACGCAACACGCTTCCGTTCAGGTAATGATCGTGATAGCCGATCGCCTTGATGGTGGCGAACTCGGCCAAATGCTCGGATACGTCCGTGGAAATGATCTGGTAGCAGATGACCGCGCCGACGATGAAACCCATGCACAGACCGAACTGAAAAATGAAACCGATGGGTGTGGCCTTCCGCCAATAATCCTTCTCATGGTCGCTGAATTTCTCGCGGGTGTACACGGTCACATCATCGGGGAGAAGGTCTTCCACGGCCCGGCGCAGCGCCTCGACATCGGATCCCGGTTCGAGTTGGACGACACCTAGGTCCGCCAGGTTGAGCGTGGCCTGGGGCGACAGATCGTTGGGGAACAGTTGCGCGTAGGTCACATCGCTCATCACGACGTTGCCGTCGCTGGTGAAATCGGTGCCCAGCGTGAAGGTGTCGGCCACGTCAACCGTGTGCTGGGCCAACTCGCGTTCCATGCCCGGCCGAACTTTGCCGAATTCGCGCTTGGATTTGCTGTCCATGAGGATGGTGAACGGGACTTTGAGGTCGGCGCGGCGGGCGTTGACGGCGGGATTGTTCAGCACGGGTTGATCGGGGTCGAAGGCGATGACGCGAATGGGGAAACTGCTGGGCCGGTGCGGTTCCGGGATGCCGGTGTCCTTCCAGAACGATTTGGCGAATTCGAGATAAACAGGAAAGGCGGCACGCACGCCGGGCACCATGCGCGCCTGGTCGAGCCGGCGCCGCGTGAACTGCTCTTTGACGGACAGGGCGTAGCGCGCCTTGCTGACGATAATCAGTTCCCCGTTGAACTGCCCGATCAGTGCGACCGAGGCGTCGAGCAGGGCATTCCAGAAGCCGAGTTCGACGAACATGAGAAAGACGGCGAAGGCGATGGCGAGCACGCGGACGAGGAGCCGGCGCTTGTCGTGCGTGAGGTTGAGCCAGGCCAGCGGCACGCGCGAAAACAGCAACATATCAGAATATCTCCGCAGGGTCCGCGCTCTTCACTTTTTTGAGGGCCAGGAGTCCCGACAGCGAACACATGGCGATTGACAAGAGCAGCACGCCGAAGGCACGGCCCCAGGTCATCGACAGAAGGAGACTGGCTTTCTCCCGCCCTAGCGCGTACAGGATCAGCGCGACGACGAGTCCCGGTACGTATCCCAGCACCGACAGGTACAACGCTTGCCGCAGCACCACGCCGGACAGGTAGCCCGAACCGTAGCCGATCGCCTTGAGGGTGGCGTACTCGGCAAAGTGATCGGTGATGTCCGTGGCGATGACCTGGTAAACGAAAATCACGCCGACCATGCAGGCGACAATCACGCCCAACTGAAAGATGATGCCCACCGAGGTGCGGTTCATCCAGTAATTCTGCTCGTTCGCTTCGATCTCGGAACGGGTGAAAACGGTGATTTCATCGCGGGGCGAGGTGGTGTAGAGGCGGCGTGCCAGGTCTTCCTTGACTGCGGCAGCCCGTTCGCGTGACTCGGGCTTGAGCTTGATCAACCCCATCGCGGGGCGCTCGAGCGCTTGCGAGCCGGTCAGGCGGGCGTAGGTGCGTTCGCTAGTCAGGACCATGCCGTCCGCGCCGTAGCCGGTGCCGATCGTGAATTGGCCGACAACCTGGATGCGGATGCGGTTTAATTCGGTTTCGATGCCGGGATGCCGGGGTCCGAAATAAGGCCGCGTGCTGGTGTCCATGAGGATGGTATCCGGCGCACGCAGGCGGCGCAGACATTCCTCAGCGGGCTGGTTAAGAAAAACCCGCTCCGGCACGAAGACGGGTTCGTCGAGGTCGAAGGCGAGGACAAGGATGGCGCGGCGCTGTCTGTTGCTGTCCTGGATATGCCAGGTTTGCCAGTCGATGTACAGCGGCGCGACACTGGCGACATCGGCGTGCTCCAGCGCCTGGTACATGCGGTTGAACGGCAGGCTGCGGGGGCGCGTCGTGTTGAGATAATTGCTGGACAGGAGGACGAGATCAAAATCGAGGACGTGGAACAAGGTATTCGCAGCCGTCTCGGCCGAGCCGTAAAAGCCCAGTTGCATGAAGACAAGCAAAATGGCGAAGGCAACGCCGAGGACAGCCACCAGCGTTCGCACCGGCTGATGCAGCAGATTCAACAGTACCAGTGGCGTTTTCATCGACAAATAGTCCGTAGTCCGTGGTCCGTAGCCCGTGGTCCGTAGTCCGTAGCAAAAACCTCTTTGCTACGGACTACGGACCACGGACCACGGACTGATGTCCAGCAGCAATTTCGACGCGAACCTGATGGCCGATGAGGTCGGCGACGCGCTCACTTTGATCCAGTTCGACTTTCACCTCGACGACGCGATTGTCCACAGCGGCACGCGGGTCCAGGGGAATCACCTGCGCTTTGCCGATGCTTGACGCCTTCCATACGACCTTGCCGGTTAAGGGGTTGTCGCGCTTGAAGATGTGGCTGGTGATCATCGCCTTCTGGCCGACTTTCACGCGCTGGATGTCGGTCTCGTAAACCTCGGTCATGACGATCATTTGCTCGGTGTTGGCAATCTGCAAGATCGGCTGCCCTCGGACCAGTTCGCCTTCGTGCAGGAGAATGCGCAGGATCTTGCCGGCGCTGGGGGCGCGCACCTGCGTCTCACGAACGCGCTCCTCGGCCTGGGTGACTTGCTTGTCGAGTAGATCGAGCGAGATGGCGCTCTTGCCGCGTTCCAGTTCCGCCCGCGCCGAATCCAGTTGCGCCTTGGCCAACTCGCGGTTGAAGTCCCGACTCTTGAGCATCTTTTGATGCTGGCTCTTGGCGGCGCTCAACTCCGTCTCGACCTGTTCGAGAAGCAGCTTTTGCTTGTCCTTATCCTGGTCGGCGACGGTATCGCCGGCCGCGATGTAGCGCTCGTAATCGCGGCGGACGTTTTTCTCCTGGGCTTCCAGAAACTTGATCTTGGTCATCTGGGCGTCGATTTCCAAAGGCCCGACTTGCTCGACCTGTTCCTGACGGATCTCCTCGACGCGGATCTGGGCCTGCGCCGCTGGCCTCGATCGCTTTGAGACGCTTCTCCGCCTGCTGCCGCTGGATCACGGCCAGCTTCCGTTCCAGCTCGCGCATCACCTCGCCGTCAAGGACCACCAGTTCCTCGTCTTTCTTGACGTGCTGTCCCTCCTTCACCTTGATCTTCGTGATGCGATCCGGCATCGGCACGCCCAGCGACAAAACGTCGTCTTTCGGCTCGATGCGCCCAGCGCGACGACCTTGTCGGGTTCGGATGCCGGTTCGGCGCGCGGAGGACTCCGCACTCGAATCCGCGTTGCCGTAGTAGTGGTACACGGTGATCCCACCGAGGACGAAGGCGATGCCGGCAATCAGGAGGGTTAGCACGACCCAAAAGGTCTTCCGTCCGCGTTTCTCGACTGGTGGCGGCATGGTGATCCTCGCGTTGGAAAAACACGTCAAGAATCCAGGGGCCGTAAAATGGCCAAGATGGTTCAGGAATCATAAACCGTTCCTCTTGCGGATCGCAAGTCGCGTTTGTCGGCCTCTCGACGCGATTTTCGTGCAGAAATGGCAAAATCGTCACGATCGTTGCAACGAACAAAGACGAGAGGGCCGGCCCGGTTGGTTTCCCGGTTAGAAAGGCTCGTCATGGCGTCCGAACCCATCCTCGCTGCCGAGAGTCCGGCCGTGGCGATGGAACAATCGCTCTTAACGCCCGTCTCTTCGCAGGAGCGCATCGTCTCGATTGACGTGCTGCGCGGCGTGGCCCTGCTCGGCATTCTCACCATCAACATCTGGGGGTTCGCGCTGCCGGACCTCGTCTTCAACGATCCCTCGGCCGTGGGGGGATGGCAGGGTGCGAGCAAAGGGGTTTGGATGTTCTTCCATCTCCTGTGCGAACAGAAAATGATGTCGCTGTTCTCGATGCTCTTCGGCGCTGGCCTCATTGTCATGGTCCACCGCGCGGACGCCCGCGGCAGATCACTTCTGGGCATCTACTATCGCCGTATCACCTGGCTTCTGATCTTCGGGTTGCTCCACGCTTATTTGCTTTGGGACGGCGACATCCTGGTTCCTTACGCCCTGTGCGGGTTCGTCTTGTATCCGTTTCGCCGTCTGCGACCGGGTGTGCAAATCCTGCTTGGTTCGCTTGTGTTTTTATCCCAGGTCCTCCTCATGATCGGGTTGGGGTTGCTGGAGATCCGCCTGTGCGAAGTCACCGGCCCCAACAACGACCGGGGCACGGCTGAGCAGTGCGCATGGCGCCGGTCGCTGGAGGAAGAAATACTTCCGAACCGGGATCTCGATGCGGTGATCGAACGGCATCATCAGGGCTACGCGGCTCAGTTCGGCAAACGGGCCATGGATAACCTGTCAGAAGAATTATCGGGGTACGTTTTCTGGTCCGGCCCGCGCCGGTGGATTGATGCTGATCGGCATGGGTCTGATGCAATTAGGAGTCTTCGCCGCCGCGCGGACCTTTCGCTTCTACGCTGTCCTGACCCTGTGCGGTTATTCGCTGGGGCTGCCCCTTGTCGGCTACGGCATTTACGATCAAATCCACACGGATTTCGACCCCGTTCACCAGCTTCTCGTCGGCGGACATTTCAACTATATCGGTAGCTTGTTCGTCGCCCTCGGACACGCCGGGCTGGTCATGCTGATTTGCAAGGCCGGGTTGCTGAGTTGGCTTACGGCCCGTCTCGCTGCTGTCGGGCGGATGGCACTGAGCAATTACCTGATGCAGTCCCTGATCTGTACAACATTGTTCGAGGGCTGGGGATTGGGATTGTTCGGCAAGTTGGATCGCTTCCAACTGCTCGGCGTGGTCGTAAGCATCTGGCTCGTTCAACTGCTGGTCAGTCCCCTCTGGCTGCGCTCTTTCCGTTTCGGCCCGATGGAATGGCTCTGGCGCTCGCTGACGTACTGGAAGAGGCATCCCTTCCGAGCCGTCCAGCGATGAGCAACCGCGGTCGCGAAATTCTCGCGCTGGGCATTTGGCGCAGGTCTTGCCGGCTGATACCATCAAGCGTTGAGGTCAAGGTGCGCCCTCACGGCCAGCGAGTGAGGAGCGCTATGGACCGTGTCGGCACGTGGGAACTCCTATCCATCGGTACCCGGCGGCATTTGGTGCCAGGAGGTATGGACGTGATCCGTATCAAGAAGATCTTGTATCCGACCGACTTCTCCTCTTACTCGAACCAGGCGTATTTCCACGCCATCGCGCTGGCCGAGAATCACGGAGCCAGTCTGACGATCCTGTTCGTTTACAATCCCGACAAAATCACCACGCCCGGCTCGCAGGGCGATGAGCTGGCCGACCGCCGCTACTGGCAGAGCCAACTGGAGCAGATTCGGCCGGTCGATCCGCGCTATCCCGTCACCCATGTCTTGCTCGAAGGCGACCCGGCCGCCGAGATTGTCCGCTACGGGCGCGACGCGGGCATCGACCTGATTGTCATGGGAACGCACGGCCGCACCGGCGTGGAACGGCTGGTGCTGGGGAGTGTGGCCGAAAAGGTGTTGCGCGATGCCTCCTGCTCGGTTCTCGTCGTGAAACTGCCGCGCGGCCAGCCCGTCACCGAACGGGGCGATGTGGCCGTGGCAGCCACGAAATAAATCCGAAACTCGAAATCCGAAATCCGAAGGAAAGAAGAAGAGAAGAATACCGGCAGCCACAAACCAATCCCAGACGGTTTGCGGCTGCCAGCCGTTTTGGCATCGGCCGAACATTCCCCACGGCGGGTAAAGCCACTTCGACGGGATTCGTTGCCCTCTCTTCTCACTCCCCCGACGATTTGACCAATCTTTGAAAGCCGCAAGGATTGCGACTTGCGGGTATTCGCGCGAAAATGGCGGCGGCGGCCGTTTCTTTTCGTGTCGGAACGGCGATTTTTCTTCCAGATTGACCGATGTATGCCATAGTGAGGGGGACACCCGCCGTGGTCGCATGCCCAGCGAGGCGGGTCCGATTTCAAGCAAGGCGGACTTCCATGATGCATCTGTTGCTCCAGTGCAAGGCCGAAGCGACCAATGATCCCTGTGGTTTATGTGGCCAACTCGCATCGGCCTCCGCCGGCACGCAAATCGTCCTCGCCGGCACGTCCGCCCCTGTCTGCCAGGATTGCGGCCGAATGCACGCGCCGTCCCTCGCCGCCCTCGTCAACCTCGCCGACGCCGCCACGCGCATCGGCCGCATCGGCCGCCATTCCGTCTTCCCGCCGCTCACCGCTCTGCTCGATCTAGCCAGCGCCGCCGAGAAGTATGCCCATACGTCCGGCCGTGCCGCCGGCTGACAAACTGCTCCCTCCAGTCGGAAAGATGCGTGTTTCGCCACGCCGAGCCGTTACAATCAACGCCATCGGCAGATGAACACGCCGCATCCCGTTGATCTTTCCTGGGGGATTTCATGCTCGAAACGACCCGCTTGCTCCGCGATCTCGTCGCCTTGCCCAGCATCAATCCGATGGGCCGGCCGCTCCAGGGGCCGAACATTTATGAGCACAAGGTCACGGCCTATCTGGAAGATTTCTTCCGCGCTCTGGGCGTGCCTTACGAACGCCAAACGGTCGCGCCGCATCGGGAGAACATCCTGGCCTGGACCGATGTCCCCGGAGCAATCCGGACGGTACTCTTCGAGGCGCATCAGGACACGGTGCCGACCGACAATATGACAATCGACCCGTTCGCGGCGCGGATCGAGAACGGCCGGCTGTACGGGCGGGGTGCTTGCGACATCAAGGGCGGCATGGCGGCGATGCTGACGGCGTTTGCCCGCGTGGTGCGCGACAAACCAGCCGGGGCCGCCCGCGTGGTCATGGCCTGCACCGTCGATGAGGAGCATACCTTTCTCGGCGTGCAGCGCCTTGCCCAGAGTGGACTGCACGAGCGCTTCTCCGGATTGGTTGGTGCGGTCGTCGCCGAGCCGACGCGGTTGCACATCGTCGATACGCACAAGGGAGCCGTCCGCTGGGATCTGCTCACGACCGGCCGGTCCTGCCACAGCTCGCGGCCGGAACTGGGCGTCAACGCCATCTATCGCATGGCTACTCTGTTGCCGCACGTCGAGCTCTACGCCGAGGAGTTGCGCGCCTCGCGTAGCGACCCACGTCTGGGTCCGCCGACCTTGAGCGTCGGCCGCATCGAGGGCGGCACCAGTGTCAACACCGTGCCGGATCGCTGCCGCGTGGAGATCGACCGCCGTTTGCTACCCGGCGAGAACGCCACAACCGTCCTGGAACATCTGCATGAATACTTGCGGCGACAGGTGGATCCGGCACTTGCGTTCACCTTCTCCGCACCGTGGCTGTCGGCACCCGCGCTCCGTTCAGCCGGTTCGGAAAAGTTGGTGGCGTGCCTGGGGTCGGCCATTAATCGCGTGGTCGGGACGCATGAGGTTCAGGCCGTGCCGTACGGAACCGACGCGGCACCTCTGGCGGAGGCCGGCGTTCCCGCCGTGGTGTTCGGGCCGGGCGACATCGCCCGTGCCCATACCTGCGATGAATGGGTGCCGCTCGACGAGGTCGAGCAGGCTAGCGAGATTCTTTACCGAATGGCGTGGCGCAGGCTGACACATAGCCCCCGGCTTGCCGGGGGTGATGTTAACCCCCGGCAAGCCGGGGGCTATCTGCCAAAAATCGGCGTGCGGACGGTTTGCTTGACACCCCACCCCCCCCTGTTAGAATGGCGTAGGGTCGGCTTTCGGGCTGACTGGTTTCGGGGGAAACGCGGCCATGAAATGTCAAAAATGCCATAACGCCGCCACCTTGCATATCACCGAGATCCTCGGCGAAGATCAGATAGAAGAACTGCACCTGTGCGAGTCGTGCGCCCACAACCACCTGTCCGAGCCGCAGCAGAAATCGACCGGCATCAAGTCCATGCCGTCCGGTTCGGGCGAGGACGTGGACGAGCCGGCCGTGCTCAACCGTCAGTGTGAGGTTTGCGGCATCAAGTTCGTCGATTTCCGCAACACCGGCCGGCTGGGTTGCCCCCACGATTATCAGGAGTTTCGCGAGGAGTTAACTCCACTATTGGAGAACATCCACGGCGAGACGCGCCACTGCGGCAAGGCCCCCCGCCGCCTGCCTCACAGCAAGCAAACGCAGTCGGAATTGATCCGGCTGCGCAAGCAGCTGCTCCAGGCGGTCAACAAGGAAGCCTACGAGGAAGCCGCCCGCCTCCGCGACCGGATTCGCCAGCTCGAAGAAAGTTGAGCTGTTTCCCACCCCGAGCGGGGGGCGTCAGCCCTCCGAGTGGGGTCTCGGGGGCTGACGCCCCCCGCTCGGGAGGTTTTGCGTGAAGTGCCAGTTCTGCTCCAAGCCGGCCACGGTGCATCTGACCGACATCGTCGCGCACCAGAAGAAAGAGCTGCACCTGTGCGAGGAGTGCGCCGAACAGCACCAGCTGATTCAAAAGCAGGAGTTGAATTTGCCGGCCATCGTGCAAAACCTGATCGGCCAGCACCTCGGCCCCGAGACGGAAGAGCTGGCCCGATTGACCTGTCCGGCGTGTGGGATAAAGTATATGGAGTTTCGCCGGCAGGGCCGGCTCGGCTGTCCGCACGATTACGTGGTCTTCCGCGGCGGCCTGACCTCCCTGCTCCAGCGGATCCATCGCTCCGATCGCCATGTCGGCAAGGCCCCGCGCGGTTCCGCCCTCTCACCGGAGCGGCAGGCGGAACTGACGGACCTGCGCCGCGGTTTGCAGACTGCCATCCGGGCCGAAGCCTACGAAGAGGCCGCCCGCTTACGAGACCTGCTCCGACAGAAGGAAGCCACGGATGAATCTGGATAGCCTGACTCATACCAGTGGCGAATGGTTGCGCGGCAGCGGGCCGGAGTCCGACATCGTCATCTCCAGCCGTATTCGTCTGGCCCGGAACCTGGCCGCTTTCCCCTTCACCAATCGCGCCGGCAGCGGCCAGAAGTCCGAGATCGAAGCGCTCCTGCGCGAACGCATCGCCAAGCTCGAACTCGAACCGAAGCTCGGCTACGTGACCGTTCCCACGCTGTCCTCGCTGGACCGCCAATTCCTCGTCGAGCGCCAGCTCATCAGCCGCGAGTTGGCCGCCGCCGATGGGCCGCGCGGCGTCGCCCTGGGGCCACAGGAGACCGTCAGCCTCATGGTCAACGAGGAAGACCACCTGCGCCTGCAAGTCATGCGCAGCGGCTTCACCCTTGACGAGACCTGGCAGGAGATCGACCGCGTAGACGACTTACTCGAACAGCGCATCACCTACGCCTTCAGCGAGGAGTTCGGTTACCTGACGGCCTGCCCCACCAACGTGGGCACCGGCATGCGCGCCAGCGTCATGCTGCACCTGCCGGCCCTGGAGCATAACAAGCACATCGAGAAGGTGTTCCGCGCCTTGCAGAAGATCAATCTGGCGGTGCGCGGGCTGTACGGCGAAGGCAGCCGGGCGTCGGGCCACTTTTACCAGATCTCTAACCAGGTCACGCTCGGCAAGAGCGAGACCGGCATCCTCAACGAGATCCACGGCGTCATCCCGCAGATCATCACCTACGAACGCCAGGCCCGCACGAGCTGGCTGCGCGACAACCGGCAGGGACTCCAGGACAAAATCTCCCGCGCCTACGGCACGCTCTGCTCGGCCACGATGATGACCTCGGAAGAGACAATGGAGTTACTGTCCTACGTGCGCGCTGGGCATCAACCTGCATCTGGTGGACGACATCACCATTCCGACGGTCAATGAGCTGTTCATCCACACGCAGCCGGCTCACTTGCAAAAGCTGATGGGCACGTCGCTGGACGGCGAGGAGCGCAACGCAGCCCGCGCCCGTTATCTCCGCACTCGCCTCCGCGAAGCGGGGGCGCATCCCAACTAATCATTGTCCGCGTGACAAAGTGCCGTGGCGAGAAGCGGAGATGCCCGCGCCATCGGGGATGGCACGGCCGGCGACCACGATGTCGCGTTCGTGCATGTAATCGCGCAGCTTGCGATACAGCGCGAAGCTATCGGGATAGACGCACAAGGTCACGGCCGTCTGCGCCGGTTCCAGTCCGTCGATGAGACGTCGGAACTCGGAGCCAGCCGCCAGAGCGGTTGCCTCCGTCTCCCCGCGCTCCGGCGCGATCGTCTCGACTTGCCACGAGAAGTCCGGCCGCGAGTTGTCGGCCTCCTGTTGGAAGTCGTAGCGCAAGCGGAACGGGCCGATCGACTCGGTCACGCCGGAAAAACGGCCCGCGCTGCGCAGGACCCCTCCGCCCTCGCCGTGCATCGTGCGCTGGATCTCGTCGAGGAAGCCGCCGATGTCGATGAGGCTGACCCGGCCGTGGTGACACTCGAAGAGCAGTTCCTCCGATTGCAACGGGTGGCTGACCGGCGTGCGATAGCGCAACATTTTCTTGGCCGGCGGCAGCTTGCGCAGCTCTTCGATCTCCTCCACCACGCGCCGGCCCCGCTCGCGGATCTCCGCCAGCGACAGGGCGGCCGACTTCACGGATTGCGAATCCTGGCGCGTCTTCTCATCGAGATTTTTTTTCTCCGTTTCGATCTCCCGCGTATGGGCCGTCAGACGGGCCAACTCCTCGGCCGTCAGCGTACTGTCCTGGCGAAGCTTTTGCCATTCCTTGAGTTCCTCAAGCAAACGCGCCTGGGTCTCGGCCAATTCGCGGCGCTGGCGTTCCACTTCGGGAGCGAGGGGATCTTTCGGATCGGGCAATTCGGCGATCTCTTCCTGGGTCAGCGTGGGCGGCGGCGCGGACGGCACGACGGCCTTGTACGAGCGCGCCCGACCCAGGCGACCAGGATGAGACGGAGAATGATCCCGACGACGTTGGCGACCACGTCGAGGAACGAGTCGAAGCTGAACTCGATTTCACGGGACTTGCGCCGTCGTCGGATCATGGTTTGGTCAGGGGTTCGATTCGGTAACGATGTCGCGCACGTCGTCGTCGGGTTCGAGGTTCTGACGCTTCTTGGGCACCGGCAGCGCCTCCAGGGCCGGATAGACGGTCAGGAATGTGTACACATTTTCCGGGCGGACCAGCAAGCGCACCTGCGGGTAATACGGCGGCTCGCCGGGCCGGCGCAGCGATTGCCGGCGGTCGATCATCTGCTTGAGGGCCGCGACGAGCGGGTTACTGGACGCGGGCCGAGCGGCCTCGGCGAGCGGGAAATTCTTCTCGGCCGGATACAGCACCACGCCGTCGGAGCGACACTCGACGTAGATGATCCAGTCGCGCCCGCCGTGGACCCAGCCCGGACGAAGTGAAGCCGGCTTGCGCGGCGGCTGCGGTCGATAGGAGGGCGTGGCAAAACGGTCCTCCGGGATCGAAGAATCGCCTGAATCGCGCGATCCACCACCGCCGCCGAAAACCATCCTTCTTTTCGTGCTGTTGGGCGGAGTCGCATTTTCCGGAGGGCGTTCCGCAGTCGGATCGTTGGCATCACCCGCTGGAGGTTGGGAACCCGGCGGAGGCTGAGGGCGAAGCGGATCGATCCCCGGATAAACGGATGCCCCGCCGCCGGACGGAGGGCCTCCTCGCGCATTGCCGGCGGATTGCCCTGCCATCCCCACTTGACCGGGAGATGTCTGCCCCACGGGACCGCCGCCCGTTCCGCCTGGATTACTCGGTCCTATCACTCCCGGCTGCGTAGAAGCATTGGCTCCCACCGCTCCGCCGGATCCTCCACCCGTGCCGCCGCGCTGCCAGCTTGCTCCGAGTGTGCCGGGAGGTAAAGTCCCTGCGGCACTCGGTGCGGACCCACCCAATCCGGTGCCTCCCGGTTGCCCGAGGGCGTTCCCGCCGATTCCGGGTGGGAAAGATCCGCCGGAGCCATTCGGGACAATCGAGCCATCCCCGCCGTTGCCGCGAGCAACGGTGTACCGACCATCGGGAGAAATCCGCGCGGGCATCGACGCACCGGGAGTACCCGATCCGGATCCGCCGATCCCCGGCACACCTGTTAAATTCGACCCCACCAGACCGTTGCCGGAACGACCCGCTCCGCTCGCTGCCATCTGTCCCGAAACACCGATGCCGGATGGACCCAAGCCGGCCGGGCCGCCGAATCCGCTGGTTCCCGATGAACCTGTACCGGGCGTGCCCGAGGACAACGCCGTTGGAGGGCCGAGGCCCGCGACCCCGGAAGCGTTCGGGATCGGAGATCCGCTTAACGGTGAGCCAGGAACGTAGGATCGCCCCGATCCGCGCATGACATACGCACCCGGTGCGCCAGAGAAACCGCCGGCGGATCCCGTTCCTCTCGGATCGCTCTCATCCGCGCCGGAGCCGGGTGCCATCGCGGCGGGATGGCCGTGCCCACTGCCCCCACCGGAACCCGCGAGGATCGAGCCAGAGCCACCGGCTTGACCGGATGCGCTTCCTCCCGATCCGGTGTACGATCCCGGAACGCCGGAATAATTGCCTACTCTGCCGACTCCAGGAAGACCGCCGCTGGAGGCTCCAATGTTTCCACTGCCCGAAGAAAACGCGCTACCTCCCCCCGAAGCGCCGCCGGAGGCGAACGCACTCGCTCCGCCTCGGTTCGCTCCCCCGAGCCAATTTGCCGATCCATTCCCTTCGCCGGTTCGGAATGCTCGCGCTCCGGATCCGGATTGAACGCCCGGCCCGCCTTCCGGCGAGAGACCGATGGGATGCGGATTGTTTGAGGCACTCGAAGAGGCCGGAGGAACGGTGGGGTCGGGCGACGATCGCGCCGAGGTCATCCACGGCTCGAGCGCCGGTCGGACTATCTTCGGCGGGGAAGTCGAGTACCCAGTCGGCGTCGATGAACTCGTAGCCGAAATCGAGCGTCATGTCCTTGAGAACGTGCTGAAAGAGACTGTACGTCTCGATGCCGTCGGGGCGAACGAGCAGCAGCAGGTACGGCGTGGCGTCGGCCGCGCCGCCCAGCCTGGCGCGCTGCTGGGCGATGCGTCGCTTCACCTCGCCGCGCACGTCGTTGCCCGGATCGTCAATCGAGTTCCGGCCGACGAGATAGTCGCGCACCAAAACGGGCATGGCCCGGCGTTCGGGATGAAAAATCACACCCTGGCCGGTGCATTCCACGTAGATCGGCTTGCGGTTCTCGCCGCGGCGGCCGTGATAGGGCACCACGGAAAAGGTGTGCTGCTCTTTCTCGCGGGCAGCCTTCAAGTCTTTCAGGACTTGCTCCATCTGCAATAGATCGAGTGTCATGCGCCGCAGCGCCTTGCTCGATTCCTGCGATTGCGCCTGGGTCTGGCCAGCCGTGGTGCGCAAGGTCGCCAGCAAGCGTTCCTCGGCCTGGAGCCGGCTCGTTTCGCTCTGGACCTTGCGGCGCAGCTCCGGGCCGGTGTCCTGCTCGTAGCGTAGGCGGGCCGCGATCTCGCCGAGTTTTTCGCGCACCGTCCGCATCTGGAGGGCCAGGTCCATCTGCTCCTGCGTCAATTTCGTGTGCAGCGATTCTTGCTTTTGCTTCCAGACCGACTCCGCTTGCCGTCGCTTTTGTTCCACTTCCGCCCGACGGTTCGCTTCGGCTTGCGCACTTTCCTCGATCAACCGGGCCGCCTCGCGCCGCGCTCGCGCCAGGGCGGCCTGATGGGCTTTGCGGTCCATCACGAGCAGGACGAGGATCAGCGACCCCATGGCGCAGAGCAACACAGCCAGGAAGGGGAACGTCGAGACTTGCAGCTTGTGCCGGCGTGCTCTCATGCCGCCTTTCCGGGTTGTATCCGTGGATGGGGCGGCGCACCGGACTGCGGCAACCCGCCGGCCGCCCGAGCCGTCAGCAGATGGATTGCCGCCGTAAGGCTATGCACCGCCTGCTCGAAGACGCCGGCGCCGGCCAGCGCCGCCAGGTTTTGCTGCAAACCCGCCTGCAATTGCAGCAGATGTTTCTCGCCTTGCTGCAACCCGCCCAGCGCCGCCGCCTGCGCCGCCAAGCTCTCGCCGACGCGCGCCAGCGCCGCTTGCTGATCGCGGCCGGTGTCGCGCACGACCGTCGCCAGCGCCGCCAACTGCTCAAACAGGCGCGTGCTCTGTTCAACCGCCTGCTTCTCCAGTCCGCTCAGGCGCTGCGAATGCGTTTGCAGCGTGCGTTCCAATGCCTGTTCCAAAGCGCCGGCCATTTGTTCTTGCTGTCGAAGGGCGGTTTCGCCGGCCCGCCGCTGGTTCTCCGTCAGCGCCCTGGCCCACACCTCCGCCTGGCGTTCGACGAGCTGCCCGGTGGCGTCGAGCAATACCTGCGTGTTGTGATGGAGCGCTTCGACGAACGGCCCGTTGTCGCCGGAGATGCGCTGGAAGCGATGGGCCAACTGGCGCTCGACCTCGTGATCGACCGCTTCGAGGATGCTCTGCTCGGCGCGCTCGACGAGGAAGCTGCAAAACATGGTTATCATGGTCAGGCTGAGCGCGAGCGCGGTGGCGTCGAAGGCGTAGGACAGGCCGTCGGTGACTTGACTGAGGTTTTTTTCGAGGACTTCCGGCGTCGCGCCGGAGATGGCGTCGGTGATGCCCAGCACGGTGCCGAGGAAGCCGAGGATGGGGATGGCCCAGGTGATGAAGCGCGTCAGCGCGTAACTGCCTTCAAGAACGACCGCATCGCTATCGAGCAGGGCGCGCATCTGGTCGTCCAGATCGGCGGCCGAGCGGCGCTGGCAAAGAAATTCGAGAACGGCTTGGACGCGCTGAACGAGAAAGGTGCTTTGCAACCGGCCCGGCAAGCGGCGCAGACCTGGCAGCAAGTTGGCCGCCTCGCTGACCGGCACGGCCCGGCCGTCCCAGGGCGGCAACACCGGAACGCGAAACGCTCGGCGTTCCATCAGGCTCCACAGCCACTTGGCCCCCAGGGCGCTGACGGCACAGCAAAAGAGCAGAAGCTCAACGCCCTCGACGGGGCGTTCGATGTAGCGATTCAGAAAGGTCTCGTGCAAAGGCCCCTTGTGGAATAGAAAGAGCAAACCGGCGGCCAATGGGACGCCAACCAGGAAGGCGGCGAGGTTGCTGTTGGGCCGGCGAACGTGGCCGGATACGGTGGCTGGGGAGGACTTCATTCGTGTTCCTCGATTCCGGAGGACGGCCTATCGGAAACATCGTCCGAGGGCGGGCGGGGATTGTAACCATTCCATCGTTTGGTGCCAGACGGCTTCGCACTCACCACAGAGCCGTTTCTTGTTGGTCTGGGGCTGTCCCCTCCATGGACCCGTTCCGGCACGAGCGGCAATGCCTCAAGAGAAGGAAGGGCAGCTTGCCACTTTGCCAACCAGCCCTTGCGTTGGCAAAGTGGGGTCCGCATATCAACCTATTTTCAATCAAGAGTTTACGTCGATTCCGGAGCGCGACTTTGCCACTTTGCCTCTTTGCCAACCCTCCCCGGCGAGAACCTCCCTTCTCCGAAACGGAGAGGGCGTTGCTCAACCTCAAGCGAGCCTGTTCCCAAGAAATGCGCTTGGGTTGCCCAAAAAGGGACCAATCCGAAGACCCACCCAAGAGGAAACGGCCCTGGCACTCACCAGCCCGCAGCGTCCGCAAGGGTTCTGCCCTTGCTGGCGCTGCGGGCTGGTAAAAAATGGAGAGAATGCGGACATGCGCGAAAAGGCCATCGTGATGTGGAGCGGCGGCAAGGATAGCGCCCTGGCGCTTTACGAGGTCGCGGCAAAGTACGAAATCATCGCCCTGCTCACCACCGTGACAAGCGATTATGACCGTATCAGTATGCACGGCGTGCGGACGGGTCTGCTCGAACGGCAGGCCGCGGCGCTCGGTTATCCGCTGGAGATGGTCGGCATCCCGCCTCGATGTTGCAACGAGGACTACGAGAATGCGATGCGGTCGGCCCTGGCTCGCCATCGGGCCACGGGCGTCACACGAGTGATCTGCGGCGACATCTTTCTGGAGGACGTGCGCCGTTATCGGGAGGAAAAGTTGCTCGGCGATGGACTAACGGGCGTCTTTCCCCTCTGGCACCGCGACAGTCGAGAACTGGCTCATCACTTCGTCCACCTCGGCTTCCGGGCCGTGCTGTGCTGTGTCGATACGCAAGTCCTCGACGGGCGCTTCGCCGGGCGCGTCTTCGACCAAACCTTGCTGGCCGACTTGCCCGCCACGGTAGATCCGTGCGGCGAAAACGGCGAGTTTCATACGTTTGTCTTCGCCGGGCCGAATTTCACCCAGCCGGTGCCGTATACGCTCGGCGAATACACCCTGCGCGACCAGCGCTTCGGCTACCGCGATTTACTGCCGGTCGAAGAATGACCGGAACTGTTGCCGCCATCGCCCTTGGGTTTCACCGGCGCAGTGGGATCGCGATCCATCGTTTGCACCGTCGTCTCCTGCGTCTGAGTCAACGCGACTTCCGTCGTTTGGCCGCCGATCTCGATGGTCAGCTTGCCGGTCAGTTCCAGATCCGTCTTCGTTTTTTCGACGCGGCCCTTCTTGCGGTTGAACCAAACGGTGCCGCTGGAGCGTTTGCTCTTGAGGTCGGCGCTCTTGATCCGGAACGGCAGGCCGACGCCTTCGGTCTTCTCCGGCGGGCTATAAGTCAGCTTGGTTTCCACCTTGATGATGTCTAACTCCTTGTCCTCACCCTCATAGGTGTAGGTGTATTCGTTGGTGTACTTTCCGATCGGTCCCATGTCGAGAGTGGTCTTCTTGGTCCACTTCTTGCCCTTCTCGACCCGCTCGCCGACGACGATGGCGAAGGTCGGCTCGGCCATCTCCAAGAGCGCCTTCTCGCTGAGAATCTGATCTAAAAGCAGTTTCATCTGCATGTTGGCTTCCGCCAACTTCTTGACGAACTCGTCGCGTCCCTCGATCTTCTGGACCCTGTATTCCTTGTCCAGCATTACCTTGAACTCGGCTCCTACCAGTGCCTTGAAGAAAGCAGACAAGGGACCATCGGGATTCCCCGGCTTGGTCGAATCGTACTGAATGGGGGGGCCGCCGATGTTGATTTCCATCTTCACGCCGAGGATCTTCTGTTGCAGGACCCATTTCCCGTTATCCTTCTTTATCGGTGTCCAGCGGATATAAAAGGTCTGTTTCTGTATTTGCATCACGTCATTGTTCATCACCTTCATGCTCTGCTTGGTCGTGGTGGTCATCTCCTGATAGAAGGGTTTGCCCTCCTCGAACTTCCACTTGAAGACCACACCGGAGGCCGTCTCCTTGGCCTTCGCGGAGGGGCCGGCGGGAACGGACTTTTCACGCGGTGGCTCGACGGCCTGGACGCGATGCGTCACCAAGGCGGCGCTGCCGCCGAACAGAGTCAGGGTCAACACGACAGCGGTTGCCAGGGCCCATTTGCTCAAAGTCATGGTTCGCAGTGCTCCCTCGGATAGGGCGGCGACGTGCGCGGAGATGACGCCGGTGGCCGCCGCCTGGCTGACCGGGCCGAGTGCGGCGGCCCGGACGGTTGAATCCACCAGCGCGGCCGACAACGCCGCGAGGACATAACGAGAGGTCAAAGGGATCGAGAAGTCGAAACCGCGATCAACCAGCCGGCGGCGCAACAACTCTCGCGCTCGCGCCAGCCGGGTGCCGACCGTCCCCACTGGACAGCCCAGCGACCGTGCCGCCGTTTCGATCGTTTGGCCTTCCAGGTGGCAAAGCACAAACGCCGCGCGATATTTATCCGGCAGGCGATTAATTTCTTCATCGAGGGCCGAGTGCAATTCGCCCCACAGCAGATCCGCAATCGGCTCGGCCGCCGATGCATCCGCGAGTGGCTCGGGAGGAAGAGAACGTATCGGAACCGCGGTCCTGGCTCGCAGGGCGATGCGGTACGCGACCTTGTAGAGCCAACTGCCGACCGACTCGCCCTTGCCGATCGTGCCGGCCTTCCGCGCCAGGGTCAGGAAAGTCGCCTGAAACACATCCTCGGCGTCATGCAGATGGTGCAGGACACGCAGGCCGACGTTCAGCACCATCGTCCCGTGCCGCCAGACGAGCAACTCGATGGCTTCCGCGTCCCGATTGTGGACGAAGCGTTCGATCAATTGTGCGTCACTCGGTCCGTCGGCGGGACGGGGCCGGACGACGTGACGCAAACGCCGGATGAACGAATTGAGCTGTCCGCGAGCCATGATGCCTCTCCCGAAACGCTTTCCCTCTGTCACTATAGAGACACCGAATTGGCCGATTTTTTCATCCCTTCCCAGATTGGACCTCTCTTGACATCCTAGACGGATTGTCTATTCTATTCCTTAGTCATTCTGTCTAGTGAGGGTGTTACCGTGGCGCGAACGCCTCAAGACGTGACCGACATGGAACTGGCGGTCCTGCAAGTCCTGTGGGAGAACGGCGCCTCGACACGCCGGCAGATCACGGACGTTCTCTACCCCGGCGGCGGGCCCGCCCATTACACGACGGTGCAAAAACTACTCGAACGCCTGGAAACGAAGGGGCACGTCGTCCGCACGGCCGGCGAGGGGCCGTTGACTTTCACGGCGACGATCGACCGCGAACAACTCATCAGCCGGCGTCTTCTGGCAGTGGCCGACAAACTGTGCGGCGGATCGCTGACGCCTCTACTCATGAACCTCGTCCGCGCCAAGCCGCTGACTCCGGACGAGTTGCTAGAACTGCAAAACCTCCTTCATGAACTGAACCGGCAAGGTCGTCCGCGAAACAAGCCGCGCTGAGGGGTGCCGTCGTGGAATCGCTCCTGTGGATCGCCTTAAGCAACGCCGTGATAGCGACCGTCCTGGCGGTGACGGTGGCCGTGATCGCTCGTGTCTATCGGCGTCCCGCCGTGCTGCACGCGCTCTGGCTGCTGGTGCTGCTCAAGTTGATTACGCCGCCGCTCGTCCCGGTGACATTCGCCTGGCAGCGACCGCGTGATGCCTTGCCCGCTCCGGAGAAATCGGCGTTCGACATTCGAGAACCATCATCGTTTCCGGAACTGTCGAAGGCAGGGCCGGACGAACCCCTTTCGGAATCCGCGTTCGATGCTCCTCCGCCCGCTCCGCAATCAGACGTCTCGGTGACGACGATCCTGCTGACAATCTGGTTATTCGGCTCGCTCGCCTGGTGGACGATCGCGGGAGTGAGGCTGTTGCGTTTTCATCGCCTGTTGCGCGAAGCACGGATTGCGCCGGAGGAAGTGCGCGTGCAAGCCCGACGACTCGCCGTTCTTCTCGGTCTCCGCCGTTGTCCGCGGATCTCGTTTCTCGCTTCCCCCATCTCGCCGATGCTGCTGGCCCTGGGTTTTTCGCCGCGCTTGCTGCTGCCAGCGGACTTATGGGCCTGCCTAAGCACCGAGCAGCAGGACACTCTTTTGGCTCACGAACTGGCGCACCTGCGCCACGGCGATCACTGGATTCGCCGCCTGGAGTTCCTCGTGTTGGGGCTGTACTGGTGGCATCCCGTCGTTTGGTGGGCACGAAGACGGTTGCAGGAAGTTGAGGAGGAATGCTGCGACCTGCGTGTCGTGGCCGCCCTGCCTTCGGCCGCTACCGCTTACGCCTCGGCCCTGCTCGAAACCGTGACTTTCCTTTCGGAAACACACCCGGCCGCGCTCCTGGGAGCCAGCGGCGCCGGACAGGTCCCGCTTTTGAAAAGGAGATTGACCATGATCTTGACGGCGAGCCCCTCTCGCAAGCCCCCGCGCATCGGCTTCTGGGTCGCGTTCGGTCTAGGTGGACTGCTATTGCCGCTGACACTCGGTGCCGCCCAAACCGACCCGCCGCGCGCGAACGGACACCTCCCCGGGAAGTGCGCGAGGGACGACCCGGCGAGAAAGAACGTCGCCGATCGCAATGTGACATTGCCGCTCGACCGAGTTCATGCGGCCTCCTGTATGAGTTGTCATGAAAGCGACCCAACACCCCTTTGGAAGGCGCATCCGACGTCGCACTGGCGAAAAACTCACGATAATCTTGTTTCCAAATACGAACATCTGCTGGAGCAGATGAAGACCGAAGCGCCTCGTACGGGTATTCGAGAACCGAAAGAAAGGGACGGTGATCGAACACGCGCCGAGCAGATCGAGCAGTTGCAGGACGAGATCGAACTGTTGAAAGTCCAGGTCCGGCTAAAGGAAGCGCAGAAGGAGGGTATCAAGACGCTTCTCAATGAGGCGAAGTCGAAGTATGAGAGGATGCTCGCCCAAAGCGCAACTATTCCGAATGGCCAAATCATGGATGCGAGAACTGCCTGGATCACGCAGCAATCGCAACTCCGCATCAAGGAGGCCGAGTTGCAAGAACCGCTCGTCCGCCTCAAGCAAGCGGAGCCGCCGGTTGGCTCGCCTCAAGGGTCCATCCAAGCCCGCCGTAGACCCCGCACGTCCGGGAGCGGAGCAGCGTTTGCGGGATCTGGAAAAGAAGCTCAACCAGATCCTCGAAGAGGGCTTTGCAACGTCGGCGCGGTTTTTCGTGCGCCGGCGTTGCAGCTAGGGGGCTGGCGTTGCAGACCGGGTCATCGGCAGAATCTTGGCACAGTCCGCTTGCTCCTCATCCTTCCAGAAGATCGGCACGATTCCAAGGGTTTCCTGCTCTTGGATGAGGCAGGTCAGGTTGTGGCACAGGATTTTGCAGAGAGCTTCGTTCACCATCGCCGTATCGGTCTTACTCACCACGCTGTCGCCGAACTTCCGCTTGATGGCGCTGAAGGTCGATTCCACGTTGGAACGCTTGTGGTAATGGGCCATGTACTCTTCCTGGTTGAACTGGAAGTAGTGGAACGCCTTCTCGAATGCCCCTCCGACCGCGCCCGTCGTATTCGACTTGAAGGCGATGAACGCCTGCCCGCCGCAGCCAGACACTTCCTCAAAGTTCTCCACGGACAGATACGCCTTGTCCGCCGACACTTCACCTATCTCAAAATGCTTGCACGTCTCCTTGACCAGAGGGACGAACTGCGGACAGTCGCCCGCGTCTTTATCCAAGATGCGAACCGCCGTCACGACGTTGGTTTTGATGCCGCTGGCGATGTGCGTCTTGACCCACTGGCACCGCGTCCGCGTGACGCCGTACTTCTGGTCGTACCACTTTTCGTAGCGGCTGCTCCCGAAGCCGGATGAGTCGATGCCGAAATCCTTCTCGACCGCGCAGCGGGCGGGCGCTGAAACCGATCAACTCTTTGAGAATCGGCGTATAGAAGGGGTCTGCCATGAATGCCGTCACCTTCATGCCGGGGATCGGTTTGCCGATGAACCCCTTTTCGTGCGCTTCCAGTAGATCGGTGGAGAATCGCCGCGAACTGAGTCCGCAGTAGACCTTGTAGGCCATTGCGAACACGGCGTCACTCGGATGGTGTGGCTTCGGGCCGTCACGATTGCCCGCGCGTTCCCGCATTGGCAATCGACGGCAGAGGTCATGCAGGAGGATGCGCACGCGGCGTTTCTCCGTGGCCTGCGCCAAGTTGTAGGCGGGCCAATCTTGTTTGTAGACCTTCTTTTCGGTGAGCGTGATGGTCTTCGTTTCGATGACCGTTCCGTCCGGGAGAACGTCGCGCTTGTGGACGAACGACGCGGCGTAGTAGTGCTTGCACGTATTGCCGGCCTCGGTATGGTCTGGGCAGGTGCAAGCCTTCGTGTGCAGGTTGACGCGGTAGGTGCTGCCGTCCTTGTTCGACTGGCTCGGCACAAGCCAGGTGCCGTCGTCAAGCCGATTGAGCCGACAGGTCGCCGCGATGATGAGGCCGCGCTGCTCTCTGGCGTCCATTGTTGCGATCTCCGGGATAACCGATTCGTCTACTGCATTGTAGACTTCGGAGCCGCAATTGTCAACCAGAGCGTTGACAGAGTTAGCGTATTTTCTCGCCTTTTGTTCGTTTTTTCCGCCTTCTAAAGCAAGTCTTTGAGCGGGCAGTCGATTGCGTCCGCGAAGGCGAGAAGGGTCGAAAGGCGGGGGTCGTATTCGTTTTCCAGGTTGAGCAGGCGAGAGACGGCTTTGCGGGCGTTGTCTTTGGAAAAGCCCATGCGCAAACCGATCTCTTCCTGCGTCATGCCGCTGGCTTGCGCGGCTTTTCGTAGGCTGGCTCGAACGGTCGCGGTGGTGGGCTTGGAGTCGGTCATTTCTGAAGTCTACATTGTCGTAGGCAGATCGTCAAGTCAACGTGACCCCGCGCTGTTCCTGCTTTAAGAGGAACTCCTCTTGTTCCCGCCTGCGTTCTTCTCTGAGTTTTTCCGTGTTCAGCAAGTCCCAAAGGTGCCAGGCGGGGACCACGCCCGACATCCCGCTGTTAGTATCTTGGTTGTGGGAATGTACGACTCCCCATTCGACGCCGAGCAGCCAGGGGCCGTAGCCCAAGGAGTCGTAAGGCGAGCGTTGCTGAGTCCCGTCGGGAGAGCAGGCTAACCCAACCTTCAACTCCGGGCAAGGCCGGACGAAGACGGGCGAGCCGCTGTAGCCCGGTATCATCCGGAACTCGACCAGAAAACCTTCTTGCAGGCCGGTCGGATTGCTGGGATGGTGAACCGGCTCGAAAGGCATCATGGCGATATTCCCGCACCGCAACGTAGGGCTATTTCGCTGTGTGCCGTCGTGACTGATGAATCTGCCGACCAGAAAAACGTCGTCACCCAGGCCGATGTCGTGCTTCGCCATGACTTCTTTCGTCACGGCGTACTTCATGTCAACGGCCGCGAACTTGTATCGGGTCGGGTCAATGGGGGCGACGGCCAGGTCGTGCTTGTCAGAGCAGGTCCAGTCGTCCTGTAGTAAGGGAATCGCGTCGAAACTGCCGTCATGCGTATTGAGGCAGATCACGGGAGAAGCCTGTACGACATGGCGGTTGGAGACCGCGTAGTAATGGCACCAGTTGTCCACCGGGCATTTCCCGGACGCGAGCCATCCCTCTACGGCGGCGCTGACGCTGACCAAAAACCCGCATCCGCCGGCCCGCTCCCGCTTCTTCGCCTCGGCCAAATTGTGGTAGAGGTAGACGGCACAATCCAGAAATCTGTCGTCGATACGCGGCACGACGGGTTCTTCCTTGTTCACGGTGAACGGCAGGCCGCGCAAGGTATAGCGGGTCTCGCGGCGGAACGTGGTGTATCTCAGCATAGCAGCTCCTCTCCTGGTGTCAACGACTTTGGCGACAGAGGGTTACATGATAGCCGAAACGGGCCTGGGGCGAGCAAGTCCTGCCAAACCTGCCCGTCTAAAATCGACAGCAAAACGCCGCATAATGAGGTGGGAAGAGGGTAGCTCTGCCAATGCGAGGGGCCGGGGCAAGTCACCGCTCGCCCCGGCCCCGTCCTGAGTTTCGTCGGTGGGCTATTTGCTTGGGAAGAGGGCATTTCCGAGGGCCAGCCCCCAACGCACGCCCAGAAACATCAGCGGCAGTCCGACTACCGCACCCAAACCTGCGGCACCTCCGGCCGACAGGCCGAGCGAGGCCAGGACGCCCCCGCCACCCACAGCCGCGGTGCCTGCGGCGGTGCTTGCCGCCGCAGTCGTAGCTACCGCGCCGGAAGCCGCCGCGGTCGAGGCCGCGGCCCGGCACGCCACCGCCGCCAGACCGTGGGCGGCTACGTTCGTGCCGATCGAGCTGATACCTTTTAACGTCCAATCCCGGACCTGCCGGCTTTTCGCCCTCCCGGTCTGGCACCAGTTGGCGAAGTGCTCGCAGTTGTTAGTGAACAAGCAGTAGCCCTGTTCTCCGCGTTTGCTTCGTGCTCGCCGGACGATGACTTCCGGTTCGTCGAAACCTTCGTTTTGCTGGATGTAAAGAGAACAGCCGTCCGCGAATTCGTCGAGCGTGGTCTCCGTCACGGTGCCGGATTCCTTGCTCAGGTGGATCACCTTGCCGTCGCCGCAGTAGATGCCGTGGTGGTTGTACAGAGAGTATTTGACGACCACATGGTCTCCGACTTCGACCGCCCAGCCTTCGGATTCCGACGCTTCGCTTTGCGTGGAGGCGAGAGAGGCTCGCAACTTGCGCAACGACTCTTTGATTTCGTTGGTTTCCGAAGTTTCGCATTCCACGGCTGTGCAACTTTCTATCTGGTCGGTGCGGATACGTCGCCGGCCGCGGCCACTTTTCCCCTGGCGGGGTTGGCTGTCGTCTGGGTTTTTCGTTTCTGCTTGCTGACGGACTCCCCCGGAGGGCGTTGTACGCACCTTCCGGGGCTTTTTTCTCGGACGAGCCGATGGTTCGGGTACAGTGAATTGAGCCAACCGAATTGATTCATCTGTCTTCGCGGCCATTAAAGAGCCTCCCAAGACGGCGCCCAGCCTGTCCCTCAATACCGGAGACGGCGGCTGGCACCGTTACCATGCCCGAAAGCAGTTTGCACCTGCGTTCGGGCGGGACACCCCTGGTGGACACTGCGGTACAGCGCATGAACGTCCACCGGGGGACTTTTTCTTCGTTCTTCATTCTTGCGGATCGAAAAAACGCGGCTCCCCTACGCAGGGGCCGGGAGCGGTAAGCGGACCGACGCGGAGTTGGCGCTCTCGCGGCTAAGGCAGCTTTGCCTGGCAGACTGAGGGGCGGGTGAAAAAGTGGAGCGACTCACCAGCCCAGAAAGACAAATAATCGAACAACGAACTCCGACCAGAGCCTCCTTCAGAATGGCTGACGGCCATCCGGTTCCGCCAAGAACTTACGGACGGTCAGCTCAGCCATTCTATCAAGTGGAATCCCGGCGGCAAAGCCCTTGCCGCCGGGATCACCTCTTTTTTTTTCATTATCGGAACCAGCTTGCAGGGACGAATTTTTTCGGACAAACTGACTCGTCGTCCGGGCGTTGCAAATAGCGCCGTCGTTGCAGAAATCGAGCCGTCGTTGCAAGTTGCGCAGGCGTCGCAAAGCCCCTCGAAGAGATGAAGGCGTTACAGCAGGATTTGCGCCGTACCAAGCCCGATGATTCGCCACGGCGGCAACCGAACCGCCCGTAGCTATACCGCGAGAAAGAGCCGTTTCGCGGCGCAAGAATACTCGAATGGGGCGTTTTCTTGGTGGAGGACGTGAGATAGAATAATGGTAGAGCCTGAGTCGCCCTCGGAAGGAACGCCCCATGAATACTCTCCTACGTGCCAGCGTCGTCTCGGGTCTTTTCCTGCTCGCTTTGCTAGTTCCCTTCGCCGCCGGCCAAGGCCCCACGTATCCGCCCGCCCGGACTCCGCTGGACGCCGGCGAACCGCCGCCGGTGCCAAGTAGCGAGGACATCGTTCCGCAGCCGCGCGGCCCGGTACATGAAGCGTTCGCCCAGCCGTCCAACATGACACCCCAGCCCGGCCCCGTCGTCCCGAAGAAGCCGCCGGTGCCCATCTCCGAAATGCCGCCCGAACAGAAGCCCGAAGGCGACAATGTGCAGTGGATACCCGGTTACTGGGCCTGGGACACCCAGCGCGAAGATTTCCTGTGGATCAGCGGCCTGTGGCGTGTGCCGCCGGAAGGCCGTAAGTGGGTGCCGGGAACGTGGAACGCCGTCGCCCGCGGCTACCAATGGTCGCCGGGTTTCTGGGCGCCGGCCAATCAGCAGGAGATGCCCTTCCTACCGCAGCCGCCGGCCTCGCTCGACATGGGGCCGAACAGTCCCCAGCCGGACGACGACAGCTTTTATGTGCCCGGCAACTGGATGTACCAGTCGTCGAATTACCTGTGGCAACCCGGTTACTGGCAGACGTTCCGCCCCGGAATGATCTGGACGCCAGCCTACTATATGTGGACGCCGGGCGGCTCCCTGTATGTCCCCGGCTACTGGGATTGGCCGTTGGCCAATCGCGGTCTGCTGTTCGCTCCGGTCTCGTTCAACCGGCCCCTGTGGGCGACGCCCAGCTGGTACTATCAACCGAATTACGCCCTGAACTATCCCAATCTGCTGTCCTCGCTGTTTCTCGGCCCGATGGGCAGCGGCTATTACTTCGGCAATTACTACGGGCCGTCGTATCGCCGTCTCGGCTTCCAACCGTGGTTCGCCTCCAACGGCTACGCCAATCCGCTCTTAGCCTGGTATCGCTGGCGGAACCTGAACAATCCGGGCTGGCTGAATGGCCTCTACACCACCTATCGCGGCCGCTATAACGGCACGTTGCCGGTCCCGCCGCTGACGTTCAATCGAAACACGATCAACGCCTTGCAAACGGTGCAGCCGCTCGGTCAGTTGAGCGGAGTGCGACTGTCCCGGCTGAACGCGGCCCAGTTGATCGAGCAGCGCAACCTGGCGCTGCGACTTCAGCAGTTCAGCGTGGAACGGCAGGCGCTACGAAATCTGGCGCTGTCTCGATTGCCGGGTTCGCCGCTTGCGGCGACGGTTCGCGCGAACCCGGCGTTGGCCGGTTTGAACCGCCCGATCAACCCCGCAGGGTCAATCGCTTCGGGACACATCACGCCGCGCATCATCACGGCGCATCACACCCCGGTCGCCGTCACAGCGCCGCGGATCGTACAGCCGATGCACCACACGCCGACCGTCCCGCACTTTCCGACGCCGAACTTTCATTCGGCGCCCCAGATCCCGGTGCATCACGCTCCGGCGCTACCGCATTTCAATCCGCCGGCACATCATGCAGCGATGCCCACTCATCACTTCGCCCCGCCCAGCCACGCGGGCGGAGGACATGGCGGCCATCATCGCTGACGCACTCCAAGTTCCGGGCGGCGAGCCGA
Source organism: uncultured Planctomycetota bacterium (assembly GCA_963767535.1). Classification (GTDB taxonomy): domain Bacteria; phylum Planctomycetota; class Planctomycetia; order Gemmatales; family Gemmataceae; genus JAJPHU01. The sequence goes on along the minus strand of CAVYEC010000002.1, from coordinate 171,958 downwards.
GGGTTCTTTTGTATCTCCCCACCGCCCGGATGGTGTAACCGCCGTCGCCTGGTCTACATGATCAGCTGCCCCTGGATCGTGTTTATCTGCCCCTGGATCGCCGCCAGGGCCGTCTGCAAGTCCCCGACGGTCTCCTGCAAGTTGGCGATCCGCTGCTGGACCAATGACCCTTGCCTAAGCCTCTGTAATGCGGCGATCCGTTTTTGTAATTGCTGAATTTTGCGGTTCACCCCGTCCATCTGATCGAGCAAGGCCAGCAGTTGGGTGAGCAGGGCGATTTGGTTGTCGAGGGTCTGGAGCGTGGTCAGGTTCTGATTGAGGGACGTTTGCAGCGTGACGATGCGGATAACGACGGCGAGGGTGGGGAAGGCGATGTTTTGCAGGCGGTTCAGGACCACCTGCTCGTGCTGGATGATGATGTTCAGGGCCGCGGCCTGCAAGCGACGCTGGGTGAGGAGCTTGTGAATCTGCTGGCGGCTGAGGGCCTGAGCCGAGACGGGACTCGCGCCCAGGACCGTCAGCGACACCAGGCCGAGGAGACAAATCCCCAGCCAGCGGCGCGAGATTCGATCCGACGTACGGAACCGACATGCGAAGTGAAACATCGTGTAGCACCTCCACGGAAGACCGGCCCCATCCTCAAAGGGAGCAAAACGACAAAGAAAAGAAACTTGCCCCGGATGCTCCAGGACAGGGCGAGGGGCCGAACGCCAAACGCTGTACCTGGAGCATGGTCCGATAACAGCATAATGGGGGCGCGGTGCAAAGCCAATGTTTATTCTTTGATGGATTGGAACGCCGGATGGTTTTTAGAAATTGACGAACGCGCGAAGGAAAATGCCATTGGTACGGAATTGACCGCGGGAGTCGAGCAGATCGACCTGACCGACGAACCACCATTCTTCAAACTGATAGCCGGCGGTGAACTGCCAGTTGCTCCAGCGCTGGGGCGTGTAGGACAGCCCTACTTGAAGGTTGAACACGGGGACCGTTTGCGTTTTCGGCTGGGCGAAGTAGCCGACGCGCTGGCTGCCGTCGGGGTTGACATCGACCTCTGTGAAGCGCTGGCGGATCTGTCCCTCGAACACGAAAAGATCGGCCCGGCCGAACAGGCTCAGGCCGGGCAAGAGGCCCATGTGCCGGCGGAACTGTCCGCGGATGTGCGGCCCGGCCCCGTTGTAATTGTTGCTGGCGTAGAGCGTCTGCGCCTTGCTTTGGGCCCGGTTGTCGAAAAACACGTCGGCCCAGGCCACGCCGATGCGGGCCGTGACGTCCCAGCGCGGCGCGAACGAATAGGGCAGTGAACCGTAATCGAGGCCGGCTTGGTTCAGGGTGAAGCGCGTGCGCAGGGCGAACGGAGTTCCGTCCAGGGCGGTAGCGTTCTGCGTCGCATCGTCCACGAACCCGCGATAGTACAGGGCGAACAGGCCGAGGCTGTTGGGCAAATAATGGCCGACCTCGAAGCGCGGGGCGGCCGTCCAGCCGATTTGCGTGGTCGGCGGGCGGACGGTCGTTTCGGTGCCGTCGTTGAAAAAGACGGCGTTGGACAGCGCCGCCTTGAGGTGCGGCTTGAGGATGTCCACTTCGACGTTGGCGAAAAACAGAGGCGGCAGTGATGGCGGGCCGTACGGCCCCCAGCCGTCCGGTCCTGGATCACGCGGCTGATAGAGCGGATCGGCCGAATCCGGCGGCGGGGCGGACGCCGGAAAAGGCGCGGGAGCTTGGGCAGGCTGCACAGGCCCTGTAGGAGGCGGCTCGGCAGAGCGCGGCGGAGGCAGCACTGTTTCCGGAGGAGGAAGCTCCTGACCCCAGGCCGGCCGAGCTGCCACCAGCGCCGCCGTCGCCAGCACCGTCATGAGCAGCAGTTTTCGGGCATCGACGGTCATGACCGTACTCCCCTCGGCCATCCGGACGCACTTTGTGCCGGACGAAAGCCGAACACTGATAGCCGGCGCGCGTGGGGCGGTCAAGACGGCTTTCAGGCAACCCAGCGCACGTATCCTTCCACTTTCCCTCCATTTGCCGCGCCCGACGGCCGATAGAGACGGAGTAAGCGATGGTAGCGGAACGCACACCGAGGGCGAAGCATGGATGCCCCCGCGAGGAAAAGCCGGCGCACCTTGCTCCTTCTCTGCCTGGCTAGCGCCGGTTGGGCGTTCGGTTTCGGCCTCGGTGCGCCGCTCGCCTCGTTATGGCTCCGCGATGCCGGTCAAAGCGCCCGCGTCATCGGTCTGAATACCAGTGTCTACTACCTCGGCATCGCCCTGGCCGCTCTCGTCACGCCGTGGCTGATGCGCCGGCTCGGTCGTTCCTGCGTCCTCGCCGGTATCGTCGTCGATGCCGTGGTCACGGCGCTGTTTCCCTGGGCGGAATCCCTTCCGGCCTGGTTTGCCTTGCGCTTCCTCGGCGGCATGGCCACCGCGCTGAGTCTCATCCCGATGGAAACGCTTGTCAATCACAACGCTCCACCGCAGCGGCGGGCGCGCGATTTCGGCTTCTATGCCTTCAGCGTCGCGCTGGGGGTCGCGCTCGGTTCCCTGGTCGGATTGCCGCTCTATCCGCTCGCCCCGCGGCTGGCCTTCGCGGTCGGCGGAGTTATTACCCTCTCGGCGGCGCTGATGGCGTGGCTCGGCTGCAACGCGGGCGGCATTGAAGTCGAGAAAACCGAGGGCGAAGGATCCTTGATGCTCCGTGCCAACGGCCTCAGTTATGGAACGGCCTGGGTGCAGGGGTTTCTCGAAGGCGGCCTCATCACGTTCCTGTCGATTTATCTCCTGGGACTGGGTTACACCGAGGCGGCGGTCAGCTTCCTGGTCGCGGGATTATTCGCCGGCGTGATCGTCTGTCAGGTGCCGGTCGCCTGCCTGGCGGATCGCCTGGGCGCATGCGTGTTCTGGTGGGCTGCCATGTGATCTTGCTGGCCGCGCTCGCGTCGCTGCCCTGGTGTCCGGGAACCCTCTCGCTGTCGCTCTGCTTGTTCGTGCTGGGAACCTGTTGCGGCGCCCTGTATCCGCTGGGTTTGGCCTTGCTGGGCGACCGCGTGCCGCCGGCGGGAATGGCCCGCGCCAATGCGTGCTACCTGGCGAGCAACTGCGCGGGCAGTTTGAGCGGGCCGGTGCTGTTCGGACTGACGATCGACTGGTTCGGCCAACCGTCGCAATTCCTTGTCGGCGGCGCGGCCGTCGCCGCCGTCTTCGCTTTGTGGATGCTCGGCGGCGGAGAGCGAAAATCCGAACCGGAGGCCGCGTCGCCTAGCAAGGAACCCCGGTCAGCGCGTAAGATAGCAGGGTGAAGCCACGCACGGATACGACCTCACCCTCGGACGAACCATGGCGCTTCCGCTCTATCATCTGCCGGTCCTCCAGAACTGGGATTGTCACGTCTGCGGCACCTGTTGCCAGGAATATCGCGTCACGATCACGGAAGAAGAACGCCAGCGCATCCTCGATCAAGGCTGGGACCGCGAGGCCGACCTCGGCGGACTGGAGCCTTTCACCGAACACGGCTCGCGCAAGGGGAAGCGTTATCTCCTCAACCATCGCGAGGACGATAGCTGCGTTTTTCTCAGCGACAAGGGCCGCTGCCGCATTCACGAGAAGTTCGGCTACGAGGCCAAGCCGCTGGCGTGCCGGCTGTTCCCGTTCGTTCTGGTGCCGGTGGCTGATGAGTGGCGCGTCGGGATACGCTTCGCCTGCCCGTCGGTCGCGCATAACAAGGGCCGATCCATCAAGGTCCATAACCCCTCGCTGGCGGAGTTCGCGTCCCGACTCGCCGAGCGCGAGGGATTGTCGCGCCGGCCCGACGGTGCGCTGACGCCGCCGCCGCCGCTGGAACGACGGCCTGCGGTCGAATGGCCCGATGTGCTTCGGCTCATCGATGTGCTGCTCGATTTGCTGCGCAACCATCGCGATCCGATGGAGCGCCGCTTGCGCAAGTGCCTGGCCCTGGCCGAGTCCGTGCGCTCGCTGCGTCTGGATCGTCTCGACGGCCGGCAGATACGTGACGTGCTGGACGTAATGGCCGGCTCGATCGATGCCGAGGCGCCGAGCAATCCGATGATGGTGCCTCCGCCGGAGTGGATCGGCCGGATGTTGTTCCGCCAGGCGGCCGCCCTGTTCACGCGCAAGGATCACGGTCCCAAACGCGGCCTACCCGGACGTGGCCGGGTCGCACTGTTCCGGGCAGCCTGTCGTTTCACGCGCGGCCGGGGTCCGATACCGCGCATGCACCAGGAAATTCCACCCGTCACGTTCGAGCAACTCGAAGAGCCGCGCGGCCCACTACCGGCCGACGCCGAGGAAATCCTGGAACGCTACTACACGCTCAAGGTCGGCTCGCTCCAGTTCTGTGGGGCCGCATCGTTCGGGATGCCCTTCTGGGAGGGATTCGAGGTGCTGGCGCTGACGTTCCCCATTATCCTCTGGCTGTCGCGGGCATACCACGACCGCCCGCGCATGGACGCGATCATGCAGGCGCTGACGATCGTGGATGATCACGTCGGCTTCAACCCGGTTTTGGCCACTCGCCGGCAACGCCTCAGCTTCCGTATCCTCGCGCGGCGCGGCGAGTTGTCCCGTTTGATCGCCTGGTACAGTCGATGAAACCTGTCCTCGGCACCGCAACTTGAGCTTGTGGTTCTCGCGCTTTCTTGTTTCTATCGCGTCCGCCCATCGCCCCTGGAAGGATGCGAACGCGATGCTCACGCGAATCCTCGATCTCGACGGCAGCCTCGTCCGTCAGGAAATGCTCCTTCGCTGGTCGCAGCCGGCGATCCTTCCCTTGGAAGCGTGGGGGCCTTCCCTTCGCCTCGCTTGTTCGTTTCGATCATTCCGGCGCTTTGAGGACCATCTGGGCCGACTCACCGGCTGCGAGCGCGATGTCACTCCGCATTTGAACTTCCTCGGCTCCGGCGATTTTCATCACGTCAGCCTCGCGCTCCTGCGCCGGCTGCCGCGCCCGTGCAATTTACTCATCCTCGACAACCACCCCGACTGGATGCGCGGCGTCCCGCTACTACACTGCGGCACCTGGCTCCATCACGCCGCTCAACTGCCGGGGGTCGAACGCATCTTTCACGTCGGCGGCGATGTCGATTTCGACAATGCGTACCGCTGGCTGGCACCGTGGCCGATGCTTCGTTCGGGCAAAATCGTCGTGTCTCCGGCCCGGCGCTCTTTCACGGGCCTACGCTGGGCGAACGTTCCTCATCGACCCTTAAAGTGTCGAGAAGGTGAATCCGCAGACCTCTCTTCGATCATGAACTGGCTGATGCCCTACCGGGTCGAACTGACCGCACGGCCGTTGTACGTTTCACTCGATAAAGACGTGCTGACCGCATCGGAATCGGTGGTCAACTGGGACAGCGGCCATTTGACGCGTGAAGAGGTCGAGCGCTGTGCTACGGGCTTTTCTCGCCGCCGCGAACGGCAACCTCGCGGGGATAGATGTGGTCGGCGATTGGTCGCCGGTGTGCGTGCGTGGCGTCCTACGTAGTATTCTACACCGAACCGAGCATCCGGCTCTGAAAGTCGATCCCGCGGAGGCCACGCGCCGCAACGAGCGCGTGAACCTTCTTCTACTGGACCAGTTTACGCAAGACGGAGATGCCGACCCGCGGCGCGGTTTACGTGTCGCGAGGGAGGTCGGCGAATGGATCGAACCCGCGGAGCGGCCGCATCTGCGCCGCGCCGGTCAGCGCCGCTTTCCCCCTGAGCGGGGGCGTAAGCCCCCGAGTCTTCCCTCGGGGGGGCTACGCCCCCCGCTCAGGGCTTCGCCGGTCAGCACTTGCGAAGGACGCCGACGAGGACGCCGAGAATACACGATTCGGAATTGGGATCCACGACGATCGGCTGCATCTTGCTGTTGGCTGGCTCCAGGCGGACCTGGCCGCGCTCGCGGTGATAGCGCTTCAGCGTGACTTCGTTGTCGATCATCGCCACCACGCGGTCGCCGTTTTCGGCGGTCTCTTGCCGGCGGATGACCACGAAATCGCCGTCGTCGATGTGGTCCTCGATCATCGACTGCCCTTTGACTTTCAGGGCGAAGTGGTTGTCGCCGCAGAACATATCGCCGAAGTTGAGGCGCTCGTTGTTGGCCACGGCCTCGGTCGGCGGGCCGGCGGCGACGAGGCCCACCAGAGGCAGCTCCGCGCCGGGCGGCCGGTGATCCACCAGCTGAATCGCCCGCGCCGAATGGCCCTGGCGAAGAATCAGCCCTTTCTTGACCAGCGCGTTCAGATGGCACATCACGCCGTTGGGCGACTTGATGTCGAACGCCAGACCGATCTCGCGCACGGTCGGCCCGTAGCCGCGCGACTCGATCTTGTCCTTGATGAAGTCGTAAATCTCCCGCTGTCGCCGCGTCAACGAACTGTAGTCCGGCATGGCCTTTCCCTCGTCAAAAGTGTCGTGAGGTGATGTATGCTCTGGGTCACTCAACCCGTCTCACTTTGCCCTCGTCCTCTTCTCCTTCTATCGAGCCGTCTTTAATGTGTACCTTAGTATATTAGACGCCCGTACACAAAAAAAGAGAATTTTTTGTGGCCGGCCTTCGCTTCGTGTATGGTCAAGCGTTAAGGACAGAGCAGACCTCTCCGCGACTTGCTTCTGGGAGTACTCCCATGACCCCTTCGCCGTCGGCGCCGTCGTGGTTCGCCCCGACGCTGGCCGCCCTGTTGGAGCGGCGCGACTTGTCCGCCATGCACATGTGCGAATTGATGCATGGGATCCTGGGCGGGGCGTGCGGCGACCTGGAGACGGCGGCGTTGCTGGTGGCGCTGCACATGAAGGGCGAGACGGCGGACGAGCTGGCGGCGGCGGCGGCGGTGCTGCGCGAGTACTGCATACCCCTGGCCGCCGGGCGCGACGACGTGCTGGACACCTGCGGCACGGGCGGCGACGGCAGCAGTACGTTCAACATCAGCACGGCGACGGCCCTGGTGGCGGCCGGCGCCGGCGTGCCGGTCGTCAAGCACGGCAACCGGGCCATGTCCAGCCGCAGCGGCAGCGCCGACGTCCTGGCCGCCCTGGGCGTGCGCGTGGAGCTGGACGCACAGACGGCGCGGCACTGTCTGGAGCGCGTCGGCATGACGTTCTGCCTGGCGCCGCATTTTCACCCGCGCATGCAGCACGTCGGCGTGGTGCGGCGTCGCCTGGGGGTGCGCACCCTGTTCAATTGCCTGGGACCGCTGGCCAATCCAGCGGGCGCGGCCTATCAACTTCTCGGAGTGGGCCGGGCGGAATGGCTCGATCGGCTGGCCTCCGCCCTGGCCCGCCTCGGCATCCGCCGTGCCCTCTTGGTCTGTGGCCGCGACGGGCTGGACGAGGTCAGCCTGGCCGGCCCGACGCTGGTACGCGAGGTGGCCGGGAGTGAGGTGAAGGCGCACGAGTGGACGCCGGAGGATTTCGGCCTCGAACCGTGCCGGCTGGAAGATCTGTGCGTGGACGGGGCGGAACAGAGCGCTGCGATGATTCGCTCCGTGCTGCACGGTGAAGACGGGCCGGCCCGCCGCATGGTCCTGGCCAATTCGGCCGCGGCGTTGTTGGCCGCCGAACGAGTCGCCTCGTTGCCCGAAGGAGTCGCCCGGTCCGCCGAGGTCATTGCGAGTGGCCGGGCCGCCGGAGTGCTGGCCGATCTCGTTGCCCAGACGCAAGCCGCACCCTAACAACGATCGTCTGAAAGGGAATTTGCTTATGGCACGCAAGGTCATTGTCGTCGCGGACCCGGGCCTCGACGGCGCGTTCGCCATCGCGCTGGCGCTGCGCGATCCGGAATTGGATCTCATCGGCCTGGCGGCCACGGCGGGAAATGTCTCGGCGGAACAGGCCACTCGCAACGTGCATATCCTCATCGAACATCTCGACCCGCCGCGCTGGCCGCGCCTGGGCGCCGCCTTACCAAGTGACTACGGCACCGACGCGGTGAAGCTGCACGGGAGCGGCGGGCTGGGTGGTCTGGACTTTCCCTGCGCCCAGCTCCATCACCCGCACCCGAGCGATAAGCTCCTGAGCGATCTCGTACGACTCCATCCCAAGGAAGTCGCGGTGGTGCTTCTCGGCCCCGCCACCGTGTTCGCCCGCGCCCTCGACCGCGATCCGGAATTGGCCCCGCTGATCGAACGGCTCGTCCTGGTCGGCGGGACGTGGCACGAACCGGGCGACGCCAGTGCAGTCGCCGAGTTCCATTTCTTCTGCGACCCCGCGGCCGTGCGCCAGGTGCTGCGCTGCGGCGCGCCGCTTACTCTTTTACCTTTGGATGTGACGAGTAAGCTGCTGTTCGCCCCGACGGAATTGCTCCAGTTGCCCAATCCCGAATCGCGCACCACGGCGCTTTCTTCGCCAAATCATGCCGCACGGCATCGCCCCCACGTCGAGCCTGTACGGCGTGGAGGGTTTCTATTTGCAGGACGTGCTCGGCCTCGTCCCCCTGACGTTGCCGGGCGCGCTGACGACGCGCTCGGTCTCCGCGGATGTCGAGGTGCGCGGCGAGCTGACGCGCGGCATGAGCGTTTTCGACGTGCGCTGGTCGAACACGGCCAAGCCCAACGTCGAGCTGGCGACCGGCGTCGATGTCCAGGCCGTGCGCCAGTACATCCAGCGGACGCTCGCCGCGGACTGAGCCACCAAGTCTGTCTTGCATCTTTGGGCCGTTCCCACTACGTTAGCCGCGGTTTGCTGACCAGCCGGCAGCGTCCGCAAGGGCAACCCTTGCGGACGCTGCCGGCTGGTATGGACTCGCGCTTCGACCCGCTCCTTCTGTTCGCGTCGCCAAGCGCCCGAAGAACGGGCGCGGAATCCCTCCAGACCCAAGCAAGGATGCTGTCATGGTCCGGAACGGCCTCATTCTCTTCGTGGGCGCCGCCGTATTGTTCGGGAGAATGCTGCCGGCCGGCCGGGCCGCCGGAGACGAGGCGGAGGGCAAGGAAAATCGGCTCCGCACTCAACTTGCCGTGCAGACGGCCCTCCAGCAGGGGCGCGACAATCTGCAACGCGGCAACTACCAGGCCGCCGTCTACTGCCTGGAAAACCAGATCTCGCGCGTTGATGGCAGTCGCGAATATCTGAACGCCTTGCGTGAAGCGTATCGTGGTTACATCCACGAATTGCACCAGGCCAATCGCTACGCGGAAGCCAAGACCTATCAGGAACGCCTGAAAATTCTCGATCCCGGCTATCAATTGGAGCTGAAACCCGATCGATCCTCGAACCCGCCGACCATCGCCTCGCTCGCCTCTCAATCTGCCTCGCCGCCGGCCAAGCCGCAAGCAGCCGTCGCCGAAAAGTCGAAGCCGGCCGCCAACTACACGGCCCGGCCGCAAATGCCGGATGAGGGAGATCCTTTCGCGGACAGCAACAGCCCCCAACCGGCGGATGTCCGTGAACTGCTCGACCGAGCCAAGCAGGAGTTCGATCGCAAGAACTACGCTGCCGCCAACCGCCTTTTCGAGCATGCCCATCGCCTCGACCCACGCGCGCCAGCTCCTTACGGCGATCTGTGGGCGCACGGCAAGTTACACGCGGTGGTGGTTGCGACCAACAAGGCCGGCGGCGCCGCCCGCCAACGCTGAGCGCGAGGTGCTGGCCGCGCTGGCACTCACGATGTCGCCGAAGCTGGAGCAGTACGGCAAGGAGATCCTGCGGACGATTCAGGATCGCCGCATCGAAGTGCGCCACATCCCCGCTCGCGGCGACAACTGGCCGGAGGCCGAGACGGCGAACTTCCGCGTCATTCACAAACAATCACGCGAGCTGGCCGAGCAGGTCGCGCGTATCGCCGAGACGACGCGGGCCGAGATGACGCGCAAGTGGTTCGGCGAGGAGCCTGCGCCGTGGCCGACGAAATGCCGGATCATTCTGTTTTCCACGGCGCGAGATTACGCCGGCAGCACCGGAAAACCCGCGGACTCTCCGGGTCATTCCACCCTGAAGACCGAGGCCGAGCGCGTGCTGGATCGGCGAATTGACTTGCATTGCGATGTGAAGGACATGCTCATCAACGTGCTGCCGCATGAGACAACACACGCCGTCTTGTGGGGCCGCTTCGGTCCCCACCTGGCCCCGCGCTGGGCCGATGAGGGCGTCGCCCTCCTGACGGAGCCGCGCGAGAAGATCGACCGCTATTTGCGGATGCTGCCGCAATGTCGCGCCCGCCGCGAACTGTTCACGGCGGCGGAACTGATGAACTCGAAGGACTATCCCGAACCGCGCCGCATCGGTGCGTTCTACGCTCAGAGCGTTTCGCTGGTGGAGTTCCTGTCGTCCCAGAAGGGCGGCCCGGCGGAGTTTCCGCGCTTCCTCCGCGACGGCATCGAGAACGGCTACGAGGCCGCCCTGCGCCGGCATTACGGCTTCCGTGATTTCAACGATCTCGAACAACGCTGGTCGCAATCCGCGGCCGGCGACACTTCCACGACGGCCGCCCTGAATGGACCGCGGCGCGAATAATTCGGTTAGCGACGCTTCGCAGAAGCGTAAGAACGCTTCTGCGAAGCGTCGCTAACCCACGCCCCATTCCTCTCAGTCGGGATCACGGTACAATGCCAGGGCTGGCGTTGTGCGCCGGAGCCGGACAGGAATCCGAACCGACGAGAGATAGGGCGGTCATGGCCCAGCGTTACTCTTCCCCGCACGAGTTGGTTGAAGCGTTGCAGCAACGCAGCGATGGCGCCCGCGCGCAATTGCACGAGTTGTTGCGCGCACCGCTGGGCCGGCTCATGGACGAGCTTCGCTCCCGCCATCGCCTGAGCCATAAGCAGGAATTTCTGACCCGTCACGCCTTGCACGCCGCGGAGACCTACGTGCGGACGTGCCCGCTCCCTCGGCTGGCGGCCCTGAACTGGACCGCCTTCCGGGCCTCCATTCTTCTGCACATCGGCAAATTGGCCGCGCAGCCCTTCGGCCAAGCTTCCGGCTCGATGCTGCCGCCCGAACCGCTTCCGGAATCGCTGCATTACCACAGCGAGGCGTATTTCTTGCCGCACGAACGGGTCGGCGATTACTGGTTCGGCGGCGACTGGTATGGCGGTCTGGAGGCGGCCGACGGTTCGCTGTGGGTGCTGGTGGCCGACATCACCGGGCACGGCTATTACGCCTACCTGATGGCCAGCACGCTGCCGGCCGTATGGCGCCGCTGCTGGGAGTCGGCGCCGCCACGCCTGCCGAATTGCTGGCGACCATGCACGAGCTGCTCGAAGATTGTCTGCCCGACGGCGTGTACGTGGAATGCACGCTGGTGCGTCTGCATCCCGACGGCGAAGTCGTCGCGGCCCCCGCGGGCGGTTCGCGCTTGCTGTTGTCGCGCCGGCGACAGGAGGAGACGGTGCTTCTGAAGTTGCGCGGAACCTGGCTGGGCCTGTCGGCCCCATCGCCCTCCGATCAGCAAAGCTGGCGTCTCGAAGACGGCGACGAGCTGCTCCTGGCCACGGACGGCGTGTTCGATCAACTGCACGAAGAGGAGGACAACGATCTGGTGGATCGTCTCATCCGGGCGATCGGCCAGGACGGTCTTTTTCCATGTGTGCGCGGCCTGTTGCGCGAGGCGCTCGAACGGACACCCCAGAAGGACGACATCACGATGGTGCTGCTGCGCCGCCGGATGCGGGTTCCTGGTGCGACCTCGCCCACCCCCTACGCTGACCTCTCCCCCAACGAGTTTGGAGATGTTCCCGTGTGACTGCCCGCCCGACAATTGCGCCGAAAAGGTGCATCTCTTCCTGGCCGGCGACCGGGAAGCGGGCGACGCACTGGCCCGCAAGTTCACACCCTTGGTTCGCGGCATCGTGCAGCGCGTGCTGGGACCGGGACGGCGCGAGGAATGGGAGGACGCCTGCCAGGCCATCTTCCTGCGCGTGTTCGCCAACCTGAAAAAATGGGAGGAACGCTGTCCGTTTTGCAAATGGCTGGCGGTGGTGGCGGCCCGCCGCGCCATCGACCTGAGCCGGTTGCCCGACCCCATGAAGCGCTTGCCGCTCGACGACATCGCCGACTTGCGCCCTCACCCGCCGGATCGCGAAACCATCGAACGCATCGAACAGGCCGTGGCGCGCTTCCCGCCGGAATGGCGGCAAGTCTGGGATGGTTGGGTGCAGGGCATGAGGCGCGAGGAGATGGCCCGGCAGTGCGGCAAATCCCTGCGCACTATCCAGTACTGGCTGGCCGAAATGCTCGACCAGCTCCGCGAGTACCTGTCCGAGTGACATGCCCATGATAACGCCCTGGCTCCATCGACTGAGGGACGCCGGTAGCGGTCTCTTGACCGGCTTGCGTCATCTCGTCTATCCGGGCTGTTGCCTCTTGTGCGGTCGGCCGTTACCGGAGGGATCGGCGCATTTTTGCTCCGACTGTCAGCACGATCTGTTCATCGATCCATTGCTCTGCTGTCCGCGCTGCGCGGGATCGGTCGGCCCGTTTGCCATCATCGACGGGCGCTGCCGGACGTGCCGGGACGAATCGTTCGCCTTCGAGCAGGCCATACGGTTGGGGCCGTATGAGGGATTGCTCCGGGAAGTCATTCTGCGCCTGAAATACCAGCAGGGAGAAGGAATGGCGGAACTGCTGGGGAATTGCTGGGCCGAGCAGGCGCGGGCATCCTTGGAGGCTCTTCAAGCGGACACCGTCGTGCCGGTCCTCTTGCACTGGCTGCGCCGCTGGCGGCGCGGTTACAACCAGAGCGCCGCCCTGGCGCGCGGGATCGCGGCACGCCTGAGCTTGCCGTGTCACTCTTCCTGGCTACGTCGCATCCGCAATACGCCGCAGCAGACCCATCAGACGCCCGCCGGCCGAAAGGCGAACGTGCACGGCGCTTTCCGGACGCGCCGCGGCACGCCGGTCCAGGGTCGATCGATTCTGCTCGTCGATGACGTGATGACGACTGGGGCGACGGCGAACGAGGCCGCGCGGGCGCTCCGCGCGGGCGGTGCCAGCCGTGTCGTCGTGGCCGTGTTGGCCCGCGCCAGGGGTGAGCGGCCGGACAACTCACCGCAAATCCTGTCCTTTCTCTGACCCCCAACGCCCGCCCGCACTTCTGAAAAAAATGTCCGCCGGAGACGGAATGATTGCAGAACGTGACGCCCAGGGGCGAGTGGGCGTTCGCCACGCGACGCCCGGTTTGTAGGGGTCGAGAGGAGAGCGCGGGTCGGTTCTAGGGTGGGACGGCGGGGCGGGGGCAATTCCCGCCGCCATGCTTTGACAGGGGGCCATCCAGGGGGAATAGATTGAGTGACCCTGGAAGGCCCCCCCTTTCATCCGCGGCGCGTAGCACCGAGCGGGGCCTGGGGTCCAGCGCAGGAAATGGTCACCATGTTGCGGTACAGTTTGGTTGTCCTGGCGGGCCTGTGGACAGCAGGCCCCGCCCTGTCGGCCACGTGGGCCGACGCGCTCTTTGAAGAATTTTCCAAGGACTTCGGCTCCGTCCCCCGTGGTCCCACGCTGTCACATCCGTTTTGGGTCCACAACAACACCCGCGTTCCGGTCCACATCGACAGCGTTCGCGTCTCGTGCGGATGCGTCAGCGCCCAGGCCCTCAAGGGCCGTCTCGAGCCGGGTGAATCGACCCACATCGTGGCCAGCATGGACACCACGCGCTTCACCGGCCTGAAGACGGTCACGATTTTCGTCCAGTTCGACCGGCCCGGCTTTGAGGAAGTGCGCCTGTGGGTCCAGGCCAACGGCCGCGATGATTTTACCGTCGCGCCCGACACACTTGCCTTCGGCCAAATCAAACGGGGCGGAACGCCCATCGTCTCGGTGCAGTTGGCGTTTTACGGCGGCAGCGACACAGCCATCACCGAGGTCCGCTGCGAGAGCAACTACATCCAGCCCAAAGTTCAGGAGGTTAAACGCCTGGACTCTGAAGTCCGGTATCAATTAACCGCCCGACTGCGCTCCGACGCCCCGGTCGGCAAGTGGTATACCGACGTTTGGCTCAAGACGAACAACCCCGGCATGTCGCAAATCCGCGTGCCGTTGACGGTGGAAATCGAATCGGCCCTGAGCATCAGCCCCGAGACAGTCGCGCTGGGGTCGATCAAAGTGACGGCGGAGGGCGAACGGCGCGTCATTGTCCGCGGCATCAAGCCATTCAAGATCACCAAAGTGCTGGGCACGGACAACCAACTCAGCGTCCGGGACAACACGCCGCAAGCCAAGCCCGTCCATGTGCTGACGGTCAAGTTGAAACCCAACCAGGCAGGCGAGCTGAACCGGACCTTGCACGTCCTGACCGATTTGGCGGAAGACAACAAGGTCGATTTCCAGGTCCACGCCGTCGTTACACCCTGAGCGATGACAATCGTTTAGCGACGCTTCGCAGAAGCGTGTTTTACAGGCACGCTTCTGCGAAGCGTCGCTAAACGCTATACCATCCTTTGACAGATTGAAAAAGGAGGGTCCGCAACGGCCTTGGTGGAGGAACGTCCGATGTCCTTCGACAGCAATTATGGGAAGCCCGAACCAACCCGTGAGGAAGTCGATCGCCTACCCGGCCCGATCCTGCTCGAATTCGGCACCGGCTGGTGCGGCTATTGTCAGGCGATCCAGCGGCCGCTGGAGAAGATGCTCGAAGCATTCGCCGGGGTCCGGCATATTAAAGTGGAGGACGGCAAGGGACGCCCGCTGGGGCGGTCGTTCCGGGTAAAGCTCTGGCCGAACCTTGTGTTTCTGCGCGACGGCAAGGTTGTCCTGCAACTGGCCCGGCCCGAACCGGAAGAAATCCGGCAGGGATTGGAAGCACTCACCCGCGAGGATGGCAAGACGGAAGGCCAAAGCTAGTCGCCGGCCTCCAGCGGGTACGTCACCCGCGTTCCGTTAACCCGTGCGAACGGGCGCAGCGTATGCGGCTGTGTTCGTGTCGCACTCATGATGTGCTCGACCGGGATGCCGTCGGCCAAAAGGGCGTCGGCGATGAGCGAGCGATGACAGCGCCACGGCACCGCCTCCGCGCACATCAGAGCCACCCGCCGCCGCGCCGCCGAGGCGATCACCTTTCGCAACCCCTTCTCGAACTCCTCGGTCTGCATGTAATCGGCGTAACCCTGAAAGGAGCGGTTCCGCCACGCCGCGTTGGGCGAATCGGCCTGCGGTCGCCGCCGGCCGCCCAGAGATGGGAGATGCATATAGTCGATGCCCGCCTGTTCCAAGGAAGCCGACAGCTCATCCTGATTGAAATGCGGATGGGCCGCCGAACCCGGAAGTTTGCGCACGTCGATCAGCCGGCGGACTCGATGCGATTTCAGCAGGTGAAGAAAATCCTCCAACGTTCGCGCCGAGTGACCGATGGTCAGCACCGGCTGCCTGGCTCGTTTGCTCATGGCGGAGGGGATCAGCAGAGACTAAAACGTGCGGACAGTCCGCTGGTGACTGTCCGCACGATCGGCAGAAACGATCAGAGGCCGGCGATGAAATCGTCCACTTCCTTCTCGGCTTGGTCCTTCTTGTAACCGTAATGTTCCTGAACCTTGCCGACCAGGGCGTCTTTCTTGCCGCCGACGAACTTCCAATCGTCATCGGTCAGCTTGCCCCATTTCGACTTGAGCTGTCCGGAAAACTGATTCCACTTGCCCTTGAGCACGTCCCAGTTCATGGTACACCTCCTTCGGGAATGGAACGTAAGCGAGGCCGACCATCCCGCCTTTTCGCTTACGGTCCTAAACGATATCGCGTCCTCGAAAGCCGTTGCCCAGAAAAGACAACACGCACAAAACGAGGAACACAAAGAAGAGAATCTTGGCCGCGTCGTAGGCCATTCCGGCCACGAGGCCGAAGCCGAACAGGGCGGAAATCAACGCGATTACCAGAAACAGAATCGCAAAGCGAAGCAT
This sequence comes from uncultured Planctomycetota bacterium, assembly GCA_963767535.1. GTDB lineage: Bacteria > Planctomycetota > Planctomycetia > Gemmatales > Gemmataceae > JAJPHU01. The sequence continues at coordinate 156,144 of CAVYEC010000002.1, read as the reverse complement.
GAGCGGAACCCTCCTTGGGGGCCATTGGATCCCACGAACACAAGCTGGAAGTCAGCAATGGGCGTGCCAAACGGCAAGGGATTGTTGAATGGTCCGGCCGCGATCGAGTCGGACTCGGCTACTCTGCTTTCGGCGGTATGAAATCGGCGAGAAAGAGCTGCGAATCGCCGTTTCGGGTGGAGGTCCACATGATTTTCGTGCCGTCCCGGTTGAACACCGGCAGAACGTCCGCGCCGGGGAAGAAAGTCAGGCGGACGCGTTTCGGCTCGGCACGGGATGGCTCGTCCACGCTCATCCAGTAGAGATCGTAATTGGGCCGGCCGGGCACAGCATGATTGGCGCCGGCGTAGACGATGTGCTTGCTATCCTTGTACCAGTACGGCCCCCACTGCACCCAGTTGAGGTCGTCGGTCAGCGCCCGCTCGCCACTGCCGTCGGTGTTAATCACATAAAGTTGCAAGTGGTCTTTCTTCTTGCGATCACTGCGGAAGATGACGCGCTTGCCGTCGGGCGAGAAAAACGGCCCGCCGTTGTAGCAGCCCGGCGCGTGGGTTAACGGACGGACGTTCTTGCCGTCCTTGTCCATGATGTACAGTTCGAGGTTCTCCCGGACGCCGCGGTTGGAGCAGAAGACGATCTGCTTGCCGTCGGGCGAGTAGCTGCCCTCCGCGTCGTAACCGGGCGTGTCTGTCAGGCGTTTCAGTTCGGTGCCGTCGGGGTTGGCCTCGAAAATATCCAGGTACGGATCGAAGTCCCACTTGTAGCGCCGCCGTTGGCCTGACTTGCGGTCTTCTTCGCGCTGGCGGTACTCGTCCGCGTATTGTTTCTTGGCGTCCGGGTCGAGGTGGCTGCTGGCGAAGATGATTTTCTTGCCGTCCGGTGAAAAATACGAGCAGGTGGTCTTGCCTGCGCCGGGGCTGACGCGGCGGGCACGGCCGGTTTCGAGATCCTGAACGAAAATCTGATAAAAGGGGTTACCGGAGTCCTTTTCCTCGGCCTGGAAAATGATCGTCTTGCCGTCCGGCGAAAAGTAGCCTTCGCCGGCGCGGACAAAGTCGCGCGTGAGCTGCCGGACGTTCCGCAAATGAACGGCCTCGTCTTTTTGCCACTGGGCCGGCTCGGCGGCGAACAGGGACAGGATCAACCAGGCATACATGGGGAGGTTCCTCGCTTACCAAACCCTTGATTGCGCCCTCCATTTCCCCCACCATTATAGGGAAAGCGGCACGGTCCTTGTCTTGCACCTTTTGGGAGCGTTCGACGGATGGACCTCTTCCCGCGCGGAGTGCTGGCGAACTCGCCCCCCGGATCGCCGCTGGTCGGCAACAATGCGGTGTTCTACACGGCGTTCGGCAGTGTCTTGCTGGTCGTCTTGCTCGTGATCCTGTGGCTGCGCCGCGGCCGAAAATGAGCCGGAGGCATGATGGACACCCTGCGTTCATGGCTGGCCTTTCTGACCGACTGGATGCCGCCGTTACTGCGCGACCGGCTCGACATCGAAGTCTGGTGGCTGATCTTTCTCACCGCCGGTCTGCTGCTCCTTTTGATCGTTGGCCTGATGCTACGCCGCCTGTTTCGTGCCCTGTTTCACCGTCCTGATTCGGCCCGCGACTGGGACCGCGATTTGCGTGAAGACCTCGATTCTTGCCCTCTGCCCATCCGGCCCCCGGGCGAGCGCATCTTGTATGCGTATCATCTCCCCGTCCGCGTTCGTCTGGTCATCGTGGCGGTGCCGGGCAAGGAAATGGATGTGGATGCCACGGCCGTCGAGAAATTACTGGAGCGCATCCTGCCCGGCCTGGCGCGATTTGTGAGCGTGACCGACCGCGCATCCGCGTCTGGGCGCAGCAGTTGAGCCAGCAAGGTTTCGTCGCCGCCTTCCACCGCTGCACGCCCAAACAGGAACCGGACGGTGAACCCTCGCGCTGGATGTTGCTCGCCGGCCGGGCGCTGGTCGGCCGGCAGCCGGTCTTGCTCGGCTTGGGACTGTGGGCCGACGAACCTCATACGATCGGCCGTGTCAATCTAGAACCGCACCAATGGCTCGACGTGCTGCGGTTGCGTTCCGTTCAAGACTGAGAGATGGTTGATATTCCCTTGCCCTGTTCCCTGTGCGGCCGGTCCTTCACGTGCCGGCAGTTGACGAAACATCATTGCCTGCCCCGCGAAAAAGGGGGAACCAGGGAAGATGTCGAGCTTCTGTGCCCACAGTGTCATGGCATGATTCATGCCACCTACACCAATCGAACCTTGGCGGCGATGTATCCGACCATCGAGCGGTTGCGGAGGGCGCCGGAGCTGGTTGGCTTTCTGCGCTGGGCTGCGCAAGCAGCCGCCCAGCCGTCGGACGCGCAACATACCGCGTCGGCGGAAAATCTGACTTGATTCGTCGGCGCGGAAAGTTATACAGGCCAAACGTCTGAAAAAAGCCGATCCTCGGCTCGCGCACAAAACCACTGCTCGCCCCAGGGGATTCGCTCATGGTTCGACTGGAATCGCTGCGCGATTTCTGCAAAGTGACGCTCTTGGCCTTCTGTCTGCGTCCCCTGCCGCATTTTCAGCCGTCGGCACAGAAGATCATTGCATCCTGATGGGCTGCCGAGACCCGTTTCTCCCCTCGCCTGAGCGCATTCGGGAATAAATTCTTCCCCGCTGGATCTTGCTGGATGAAGGATTCGCTGCCCTTCATCTGGGGAACCTCCGGGGAGGATTCGTCATGTCCCTCGCTGCTGCGCCGGTTGTCGCTTCCCGTTCTCGCGATCTTCATGCTCGCCGGTTGCGGCCAGGCCGTGCGCGAGGATCGTTCCATCCTGTTCACGTCCGACGGCAAGCAGGTCGCCTTCCAGCATGGCCGCGACGGTATCTTCGTCGCCGAGACCGAGGGGGCCGCGCCGACGAAAATCTTCGAGCCGGACGCGGACGTGATCGCCGTCGGTACGCCGTTATGGAGTCCCGTCGATAAGCGCTTGCTGTTCACCACGGCCCGCCCTGCCGACAACGCACATCAAGGCGGCCTGCCTGCCGAACAAGATCCCGCCGGCAATCTCCACTACGAGGGGCCGACTCTTTATACCTGCTGGCTGCGCACCGAGCCGAAGCCGGGACAACCGCTCAACGTGCCGCTCTTCACCGTCCGCTGCGGCCACCCCGGTTACGTCGCCGCCAACCTCGCCGTGCGCTGGCATCCCGACGGGCAGCACATTCTGTTCGTCAAACAGGACGACGCGGGACGGCATGGACTGTTCGAGTACGGCCTGCAAAGCAAATCCTCCCGGCAGGTATTTCCCCACACGGGCGATTCCCTCCTCTTCGATTGGGCGCCCGATAACGCCCATCTGGTCTGTGTGCTGGGCGAAGGATCGGGAGCGTCGCCAGACTCCGGAATCTGGATCGGAAAGCCGGGCGAGGACGATTGGTGGCACGTCCCGGATTCTTCGGATCTGGGGCAGACGGGATTGACGGAGTTGCGGGCCACCCGCCCCGTCTGGACCAACGACGGCTCGCGCTTCGCCTTTGTCAGCTCGCGCGAGAAGATGGGCGATAGACCGGCCGTGCATAGCCTGCACCTGGGCGTCCTTGATACAAGGACCGTCCAAACCTTGACCAGCGGTGATAAACCGATCCGCGACCTTCACTGGCGGCCCGACGGATCGCGCCTCGGCTACCTGTGCGGCGGCGAGACCGCCGTCTTTCACCTGGCCAATCCCGCAACGAAAAAAGATCGGATCATCGGCGATGCTGAGATGTGTAACTTCCTCGGTTGGGACGCGGGCGGCGAGCAGTTGGCCTTCGTCGCACGGCAACCGTTGCCGCACGATCCGGCGAAATCGTGGGCGTTTTTGTTCCTACCCGATGTCCGCGCCCGCAACACCGTCATGGTGGCGCCGGACGCCGATCCCGCACAGAGACGGATCGTGTTCTCCGGCCTGCAAGTGACCTTCCCGCACTGGTCGCCCAAGGAAGCGAAGCTGTCCTTGTGGGCGACGTTTCGGCCGCCCTATCGCTCCTGGCTGTCGCACTTGCTCGAACTCGGCGCCGATTCCTCCGATCCACTGCGCGGCCTGACCTTGCGTCCGGGCGATCCCGCTCTCGTTCTCGACCCGGCCACCGGCGAACGGAGCTGGAAAGCCATCGACGCGCACGAGAAGACGCAGGTGGGGCATTATCACCTGATGCGCCGAGAGTACGACGAAGCCTGGCGCTGGTACATAAAGGCCGCAGGGGAGCGCCGGATGCGGAGGATCGTTCACCTCAACAGTTCGTCCGGCGCTTTGCCCAGGGCCGTGATGCCCTGTTCTTTCACGCATATTGTCTCGACAAACTCGGCCGCGGTGACGAGGCCCGTGCCAAACGACAGCGGTTCGAGCAGACGTTCCTGCCCGACTTATCCGATCCGCCGAAGGCACCGGCTCCCGGCCAGCTTACCGCGTTCGGCGCCGCGGACATCCAGCCGACGAAAGAGCAATTGCGGCACTGGCATAATCTGTACATCGCCGAGGTGTTCCTCAGTCTCGACGCCCAGGGCGACGGCGAGCGTTTCTTCCGCGATGCCCTCCGCGCCGCCGCTTCCGACGCCGACCGTCTGAGTGCCGCCCTGATCCTGACGCAATTTCTGCTGTTGCGAGACCAGCACGAGGAATACGCGGAACTGGCGACGGATACCGTGTTGCCTCTTTTGTTCCGCACCTGGAAGCCGCGCACCCAGGCGGCCGCGGGAGCGAACCAGGCCAACATCGTCCTGGCCTATTCAGACGGCTTGTGTCTGCTTCCTTTATTCGCCCCGAGTTCCTCGCCGGCCTGTCCGAAAAGCAAGTCAGTCGGCTCGTGCCGCGCTGGGAGAAACAGTATTCCGCCGCCGATGATGGCGTGAAGCGCTTGGCCATGGAATTGTTCCTCGAAGCCGCCGCCCGCCGTCTCGGTCAGGAGGACGCCCGGAAAGCGGCCGCCGGACGCATCGCTGTGAACCCGGCCCGCAACGATATCCTCGGCGAGAAGGGGGTCGCCGGTTTGATCGAGGGGGTGCGCGGTGCGCGCCGGAAGTCTTCGAGTCGATGCGCCAAATGGGATTTGTCCGTTGATATTCGCGGAAGGGGAGCTTTCACTTCCCTGCGAGGGAACCGGGTTTGGGCAGCGGGCCGGGGCCGATGAGCCGCGCCGGCGGATGGCCGATCAGCACCACGCACATGCCGCCGCGCTGGGCCACGTTGACCACCTGCTTCTGCGAGGCCCGGCCGAGGATCGCCACGCCGTACTTGCGTCGGCGCGAACCCCATCACCGTGTAGAACGGCTCGACGTGGACCTCGCCGTCCGGCCCGATCACCGGGAACTCGCTGACGGGAATGCTGGCGAGCTGCTGCACCACCCAGCGTTCGCTGTCGGCCAGGGCGCGGTCGATGGCCGACTCCCACTCGGCTCGCTCCAGCAAATGCCCGATAACAATGCCCTGCCCGCCATACGAACGATTCGGCTTCAGCACCAGACTTTCGTGTTCGCGGCGGACGTAATCGAGAAGACTGCCCTCGTGTCCGTCGGGCAGTTGCGTGCGGCGATCCGAGAGGATGCGCGTCCACAGGATGTGGCGGCGGAAAATCTGCCGTTCGTCGGCGCTGAAATACTTCTGGGTGAACTGCGGATCGGTCAAGCACTTCCCAGCAGCTCTTCTGATCCAGCTCGGCGGTGATCGAGGAGATGACGCGGTTCTGCTGGAACAGGGTCAGCATCGGCCCGATGTCCACGCCTTCGGCTCGCAAGTCGAGCAGATCGCTGACAGCGTAATCGCGATAAGCCAGGTCGATCTCCTCGCCTTCGTAATAAACCTCGCCCTCGCGCTGACTCAACTCGCGCGGGTCGGCGTGCATGATCTTCATGCCGTGGCGGTCGTGATAGTACTGGGCCAGCGCTTCCTGCTCGTCGGGGCCGCTGCCGGCGTACTTCGGCTCGACGAAACAGATGTTCTGGGCCGGCCGGCCGATCGCTTCGAGGTGATCGAGCGACTTCCTGCATCAACAGTTCGCGGATGTCCTTGCCGACCGTCAATTGCAGTTGGGGATCGTGCTCCTGCAACACCGGCAGCACGAGGTCGGCCACGATGCGTTCGGCCGTCGGCACCAGATGCAGGCCGCCGATGCCGCTCAGGTTCGGCTCGACGAAGCGCAGCGAATCCTTCCACATGGGGCTGGTGAAGTCGATCATGGCGTCGAGCCGGCCGAAGACCGGGTTCTGCTCGCGCTGGCCGAGGTCCCAGCATTTCCACAGCCATTCTTCCTCGCCCGGCGAGATGCGCAGCACGTCGCGCACCGCGAAATCTTGCAGGTACAACTCCGGCAAACGCTTCAGGGCGTTGTGAATCGTCAGCGAGACGAAATGGATGTACGACAGCTGATCCGGCAGCACGGTGATCGGGCAGGGCAGGACGCGGATGGTATCCAACTCGCCGTCGCGCAGATAGATGAGATGACGGCGAAACGATTCGCCGCGGATTTGCTCGATCAGTTCGGCGAGCGCGGGTTTGGGGATGGTGTAAAAAGCTTTGCGTACCCGGCTCGCCAGGCTCGCGCCGCTCAGGCCGAGTTCTTCCGCGGGAGTCAGCATTCGGTCGGCCACTCCTTCATTCAGGCGGCGAGAAGGGGAGCCGGTTCGGGTAATGGTTTGGGGTGTAGCACGCTGGCAGCGTGCCCTACGTAGGGCACGCTGCCAGCGTGCCAAAACCAATACCACTACCCCGGTTCGACTGTACCCTGGCCGTCGCGGCTCGGATGCCAGATAGAATATAGCCCATGCACCCACGCGCCGCCTACGACGAACTGATCCGTCGGGTTCGAGAAGAGGCCCTTCTCGATTCCTGCTCATCTCTGCTCGCCTGGGACGAAGAGACGTACATGCCGCCGGGCGGCGTCGAGCATCGCGGCCGGCAGATGGGCCTGCTCGCTGGTCTCTGTCACGACCGGGCGGCCGATCCGCGTGTGGGCGAACTGCTCGCCACGGTCGAACAATCGGACCTCGTGCGCGATCCCCTCTGCCCGGAGGCGGTCAATGTCCGCGAGATTCGCCGGCTTTATCGGCGTGCGGTCTGTCTGCCGCGTGGCCTCGTGGAGGAATTGGCCGGCGTCACGTCGATGGCCCAGCAAGAATGGGCCGTCGCCCGCCGTCGCGCCGACTTCGAACATTTCCGACCCTGGCTGGAGAGCGTCCTTCGCCTCAAGCGCCGCGAAGCGGAAGCGCTCGGTTTCGAGTCGGTGCCCTACGACGCGCTGCTGGAGGAGTACGAACCTGGCGCCCGCAGCCGCGATCTCGCCGTTTTGTTCGCGGAGCTGCGCCGCGCCCTGGTTCCGCTCGTCGCCACCCTCGCACAGGCGCCGCGGCAGCCGGATTCGTCTCTCTTGCACCGCGAGTTTCCACTCGATCGCCAGCACGAGTTCGCGCAGGCCGCGGCCGCCGCCATCGGCTTCGATTTTCGCCGCGGCCGGCTCGACACGGCCGCCCATCCGTTCTTCATCACCATCGGCCCTTCCGACTGCCGGCTCTGCACGCGCTACAACCGTAACGACTTCAGCAGCGGCTTCTTCGCCACCCTGCACGAAGCCGGCCACGGTCTGTACGAACAGGGACTTCTGCCCGAGCATCACGGCACGCCGATGGGCGACTGCCGTCTCGCTGGGCGTTCATGAATCGCAAGCCCGCCTGTGGGAGAACGTGATCGGACGGAGCCGATCGTTCTGGCAACACTTCTTCCCACTAGCCCACAAGATGTTCCCGACGGCACTTGGTGATGTGGGCATGGACGATTTCCATCTCGCCGTCAATTCCGTGCGGACCGACCTTCATTCGCGTGGAGGCGGATGAGGTTACGTACAACCTGCACATCCTCATTCGCTTCGAGTTGGAGCAGGCGCTTCTCTCCGGCGATCTCCCCGTCGCAGACTTGCCCGCCGCGTGGAACGAAGCGTATCGCCGTCAACTGGGCATCACGCCGCGCGATGATGCCGAGGGCTGTTTGCAGGACGGCCATTGGGCGAGCGGACTGATCGGCTATTTTCCGACCTACACGCTTGGCAACCTGATCGCCGCCCAACTGTTCGACCGAGCGACCGATGATCTCGGCGACCTGAGCGATCCGTTCTCGCGCGGTGATTTTTCGCCGCTCCTGAATTGGCTGCGCGAGCGCGTCCATCGTCACGGCAGCCTCTACCCGGCACCGCGTCTCGTCGAGCAGGCGACCGGCATGGCCCTCGATCCCTGTCCGCTCCTAAGCGGACTCGAACACAAGTATGTCAATCTGTATGATTCGTAAGGTTCCCGGCCAACTCCGTCCTGTTTTCACAAACGGCACTCATTTTGCCTATTCTCTCCAGGTCTCGCCGACTGACTACAGGATGTACCTTTCCAATCCCTTTCGCGGAGGTGGACGATGTATAGCATGGTCTTGATGGCGGCCCTGACGACGGGAACGGACTTGCCCGACTGGGGCCGGGGCTGGGGTTGCTGTGGCTGTTATGGCGGGGGATACGGAGGGTATTACGGAGGCTACGGAAGGGGCTATGGCTGGGGGGGGCTACGGACGCGGCTATGGTTGGGGTGGATATGGCATGGGCGGTTACGGCTACGGCGGCTACGTTTTGACCAATCCGCCAGGCGGCTACTACTGGGGCAGTTACGGAGTTCCTAGCTCCGCGATCGTCGGTGCCACGCCGCTCCTGAACACGACCACCACACGTTCGATGTACTACAGTCCCAACTCGGTCTCCGCTTCGTCCCGCGCGACCCTCCGCGTCCACCTCCCCGCCGACGCGATCCTGTACGTGGATGGCAAGCTCACTTCTTCCGCCTCTGGAACTCGTCAGTTCGTTTCGCCGCCCTTGGATCCCAACAAGAATTATCACTACTCGCTCAAGGCCGAAGCGACGCGCGACGGCAAGACGGTGACGACGACCCGGCGGGTGGACGTTCGGGCCGGCAGGACGGAAGAGGTGTATCTGAATTTCGACAACCTCAACGAAACGAACGAGCGGGCGCCGGCCGATTCGACACGCAGGAGGATCAATCCCGAACAACCCTGACGATGCGCGAATGGCTGTCTGGTCCATCCGCGCTTGCTGAGTCAGGGGGGAGGTCCGCGCAAGATCTCCCCCTTGGTGCGCACGGCGCGGTGCGGTGTTTCAGCCCTTCCGCGAGCGGTTAGAAGACGCATTGTGAGACCGGCAACCCCTGCCTATAATCGGGGAGTGTTGTTACCCGGAACGGGCCGGACATCCAGTAATGGGCGTTGATTTTCTGCGACCGGCGGTGGGCGATCTCGTCTTTCAGCTCTACGGGAGGCCGTTGCACCCGGAGTTGTTTGACATCCTCGCCGTGCGCAAGATCCGCCGCGAGGATTACGAACTGACCGTCCGCGTCACGCGCACCGGCCATGTGATCTCCTTCGAGAACGCCGACGTTCACCTGACCGAAGTGACGGCCACCGCCGAGCAGGAGTTGCCGGAGCGCCGCCGCCTGTTGCACTACAAACTGCGCAACGAACACACCGGCCGGCTGCCCTGCGCCCATGGCATCCACTACGAAATGAGCTTCCAGGTTGAAGTGTTGGCCCCAGAGATTTTTCTGCACGTCCACGACGAGATCCTCGCCGATGGCAGCAAGCGCGGCCTCTTGCACAATTTCCCCGCTCACAACCGGCTGTCCGTGGCCCCGCTCGGCTTCATCTCCGCCGAGGCGCGTCCGGGCTGCCTGTTCCTGACCTCCTTCCACACCTTCCCCGGTGAGAACACCGTCGTCAAAACCCAATCCTTGATCGAGAAGAAATAGCTTTACCAGCCCGCGGCGCAAGCAAGGGCATTTCCCTTGCTTGCGCTGTGGGCTGGTAATAGATTGCCTACCATGAGCAAGGAAACGCAGCTTCGTCAAATTCTCGATTGTGGCATCCTCGCGGTCGTTCGCTCGCCGGACAGCCAGCAGCTCGTCGAAGTGGTGCGGGCGCTGGCTGACGGCGGCGTCACGGTGGCCGAGATCACCATGACGGTGCCCGACGCGCTGGGTGTTCTGGGCCAGGTGCGCCAAACGCTCGGCGACCGCGTCCTGCTCGGCGCGGGCACCATCCTCGATCCCGAAACTGCCCGTGCCGCCTTGCTGGCCGGCGCGGAATACCTCGTCGCCCCGACCCTCAACCTCGACGTGATTCGCCTCTGCCAGCGTTACAACAAACTCGTCATGCCCGGCGCGCTGACGCCGACCGAGATCCTGACGGCGTGGGAGGCGGGGGCGGACATCGTGAAAGTGTTCCCCGCCGAGGTGGTCGGCCCCGCCTTCTTCAAGGCGATGCGCGGCCCGCTGCCGCAAATCCGTCTGATGCCCACCGGCGGCGTCGATCTAACCACGGCCGCCGACTTCCTCCGCGCCGGCGCGTGCTGCCTCGGCCTGGGCAGCCAGCTCGTCGAGCCGCGCGCTGTCGCCGAGCGCAACTTCGAGCGCATCCGCGATCTCGCCCGCCATTACATCACCATCGTGCAATCCGTTCGCGGCAAGCAATCCACCTAAAACCCCTCACGGACCCTGGCCATGCCTCATGACGTGATCACCTTCGGGGAGGCGATGATTCGCCTCAGTCCGCCGAACTTTCGCCGACTGGAACAGGCGCGCAGCCTCGACGTGCAGGTAGGGGGCGCGGAACTCAACACCGCCGTGGCCCTGGCCCGACTGGGTCGCTCGACGGCCTGGGTGTCGCGGCTGACTGACAACCCGCTTGGCCGGCTCATCGCCAACCAGGCCCGCGAGGCCGGCGTGTCCACCGAACACGTCGTCTGGTCGCCGGAGGATCGCGTCGGCGTTTACTTTCTGGAATTCGGGGCCGCCCCGCGGGCCAGCAGCGTACTGTACGATCGCAAGGACACCGCCGTCGCCGCGATCCGTCCCGGCATGGTGGCTTGGTCGAAGGTCTTTACCGGCGTGAAGTGGTTCCACGTCACCGGCATCACGCCGGCGCTGAGTCCGACCGCCGCCGAGACGACGCGCGAGGCGCTGCAAGCGGCCCGCGCCGCAGGCGTGAAGACGAGCATCGACCTGAACTACCGCGTCAAATTGTGGAGCCAGGCCGAGGCCGGCCGGTGGATGTCGGAGCTGATGCAGCTTTGCGACGTGCTCATCACCACCGAGGAGGACATCGAGCGCGTCTTCGGCATCACCGGCAAAAACTACGAGGAAGCGGCCGCTCGCGTGGCCGACCGCTTCCCGCTGCACACCGTGGCCATCACCCTGCGCGAAAATCCGCTGGTGTGGAAGAACAACTGGACGGCCATCGCGTATCAGGACGGCAAGGTTTTGCGGACGCGCATTTACGAGGTGGAGATCGTCGATCGCCTCGGCGCCGGCGACTGCTTCGCGGCCGGGATGATTCACGGACTGCTCGACGGCGATTTGCAGAAGGGTCTCGATTACGGCGTCGCCGCCAGCGCGCTCAAGCACTCGATTCCCGGCGATTTCGCCTGGATCACCCGCGCCGAGGTCGAGGCGTTGCTCAAGGGACCGGGTCTGCGGATCAGCCGATAACGAACACGAAAGCGCCGTATTTGACCAGCCCCGAGCGCTGGCGTGGGGATGTCCCCTCGCTGGCGCCCAGGGCTGGTCAAACAGCTATTCAGCGCCGCATTAGGTATTCGCGGCGGGCGTGTTCGAGGACCTCCGTCAATTCCTGGGTCAAGTAGTCGATCAGCTTGCGGGTCTCCTCGTTGACCTCGACGGTCTTCTGCACGGCGTTTTGCAGGGCGAGCAGGGTGGGATAATGGCTGCGCTTGCGAATGGGCCGGCTGAGGTCGCGGAGGTCGGCGACGCGGGCGATCCAGGTGACGGTGAAATGCTCGACCAGATCGCGGCCTCGCTTCTCGGCGTCGGTCATCAAATCGCGCAGGGGCAGCCGGCGAAACGATTTCTCGGAGATCATACATCACCCCTCCCCCGCACCGAGGGGGAATAGTGCTGCGAGACAAGCCCGATTTCCGCGCGCTTCGCGCCGGAATTTCCGGGAAGAACTCGCCGCCTCGCTTCCTCCGCGCGAATCAACGAGAAGATAATAGCGTGGTGAGACGGCGAACGACCCTGGAGCGATCTGGCCAGGGTTGGAAAAAGGAACAGGTCTTATTCCCCTTACCTAATCTCCTTGTGTATACTCGACTCAGAGCATCGGCGTCAAGCGGAGCCTTCCTGTTTTTCTCATGATTTTCTCATGCGCATCCTGGTCCTAGCCGACATCCACGCCAACTGGCCGGCCCTGCAAGCGGTGGCCGCGGAGCCACACGGCGTTTGTCTGTGCCTGGGCGATCTGGTCGATTACGGCCTGGAGCCGGGGCCGTGCGTGGCCTGGGTGCGCGACAAGGCCCAGCTCGCGGTGCGCGGCAACCACGACCACGGCGTCGCCCAGAACGTCGTCATCAGCGGCCGAACCGGTTTCAAATATCTGACCGGCATTACGCGCCCCCTGACGCGCGAACGGCTCGGTGAGGGTGAATTGCGCTTCCTGTCGCGCCTGCCGGTGACGCGCCAGGTCACGCTCGACAACACCCGCTATCTGCTCGTCCACGCCACGCCGCGCGACCCGCTCGACGAGTACGCGCCGCCCGACGCCGACTTCTGGGCGCGCCGCCTGCAAAACGTCGAGGCCGACGTGATCTGCGTCGGCCACACGCACCAGCCGTATGTGCTGGAGGTCGGCGACAAGCTGGTCATCAACCCCGGCAGCGTCGGCCAGCCGCGCGATGGCGACCCGCGCGCCTCCATCGCCGTCATCCAGGATTACAAGGTCGATCTCAAACGGATCGAGTATCCCGTCGAGGACACGATCAACGCCATTCACGCCAGCTCCTTGCCCGAACACGCCAAGGACATGCTGGCCGAAGTCTTCCGCACCGGCGCACCCGCTCCCAACGGGCAGAAGAATTCCTCGGGTTAGCGACGCTTCGCAAAAGCGTTTTTGCCAAGAACCTTCCCCGCACCGTCGCGAAAAAGACGGCATTCGGATATAATTTCGATAGATGTGGGTTCGTCCTCCGCCACACGAAAAACAAGGGCTTTCCATGAACGATTTGCTCGCCGAAATCCGCGATCTCAAAACCCGCCAGCACGCCACCATCCTCGCCCACTACTACCAGGACGGCGAAATCCAGGAGCTGGCCGACTTCACCGGCGACAGCCTGAAACTCGCCCGGGAGGCCACGAAAGTTACCGCCCCGGTCATCGTCTTTTGCGGCGTCCATTTCATGGCCGAGACCGCCAAGATCCTCAACCCCGACAAGCGCGTTCTCCTGCCGGATTTGCAAGCCGGTTGCAGTCTCGCTGACAGCTGTCCGGCCAACAAGCTGGCGCGCTTCCAGGAGATGCTGCGAATCAACGGCCGGCGCTTCCAGACCGTCACGTACATCAACAGCACCGCCGCCGTCAAAGCGCTGTCCGACTGGGTCGTTACTTCCGGCAACGCCGAGGCGATCATTAACCGCGTGCCCCCCGAATACGAAATCCTGTTCGTGCCGGATCGCCATCTCGGTCAATATCTGCAAGAAGTGACGGGCCGAAAGATAATCCTCTGGGACGGTTCGTGCATCGTCCACGAAATCTTCAGCGTCGGCGACCTGCTGGCGATGAAGCGCAAACTACCCGAAGCCATCACGCTGGCCCACCCGGAATGCCCGGCCAACGTCCGCGAACACAGCGACTTCGTCGGCGGCACCGAGGCCATGCTCAAGCACCTGGCCACGTACGCCCGGCCGACCGATTTCCTCGTCGCCACCGAAGCGAACATGATGTGGCAGATGCAAAGCAAATTCCCGCAACATCGCTATCACCCGGTGCCGGGCATCACCTGCGCCTGCAACAAATGTCCCCATATGGCCCGTAACACGCTCGAAAAGCTGCGCGACTGCCTGGCCAACGGCTCGCCGGAAATCACCTGGCAACCGACCTTCGACCGCGCCCGCGAAGTCCTCCAGCGCAGTCTGTTGAACTAAAGACTTTTTCACCACGAAACACACGAAATACACGAAAAAAAGACAAAGAAGAAATTCAAAAAAACGAAGTTCAACCCTTGACCGGCTGATACTTTCCTGGTGTGCAAATATCTATTGTTTTTGTCTTTTTTTCGTGTATTTCGTGTGTTTCGTGGTGAAATTCTTCTGAGGACTCTGCGATGCCGTTGATACCGAATCGGTTTTTGTTCCGCGTCGCTTATCCCTGCCGGTACGTCGGTGGCCTGCCGCACGAAGAGGGCGATGATTTGCTCGATTTGCCGCCTTCTTGCCGGCTGAATGCGTTCAGCGACATGGACGAGCGCCGGCCCTTCGCCGACATGCGCGTGGCCTGGAACGAAGGCGGATTGGCCGTGCAGGTTGAGGTGCGCGGCAAGGAACAAACGCCGGTTGGCGACGCGGCCCGGCCGCGCCATTCCGACGGCGTCGCCGTCTGGATCGACACGCGCGACGCGCGCACCAGCCATCGTGCCAGCCGGTATTGCCATCAGTTTTATTTTCTCGCCGCCGGCGGCGGGGCGGACAGGGACGAACCCGCTTTCGTGCAGAGCAAGATCAACCGCGCCCTGCAAGACGCTCCGCCCGTCGGTCCCGACGCGGTGCCGTTTCAGTTCGTGCGCCGCCGGGACGGTTATCGGCTGGAAGCGTTCCTTCCTGCGTCGTGTCTGCACGGCTTCGATCCCGAGCAGAATCCGCGTTTGGGGATTCATCTGGCCGTCCACGATCAGGAACTGGGCGAACAATTCCTCAGCGTGGGCGGTGATTTTCCCTCGTCGGAAGATCCGAGCCTGTGGAGCGTGCTGGAGTTGGTGAAAGAGGAAACCGAACAGTAGGGGAGGGCGACGGAAAACGCACCAGCCCGCGGTGGTGAGCCGCGGGCTGGTGCGTTTTTCTGACAGTGCTTAGTAGCGCCGGCCGCCGCCGCCGCCGTAGCCGCCGCGACCGCCGCCGCCGCCGCCGCCGCCGTAGCCGCCGCGACCGCCACGGCCGCCGCCGCCACCGCCGTCCGGCTTGGGACGCGCTTCGTTGACGGTCAAGGAACGTCCATCGACTTCCTTGCCGTTGAGATCCGCGATGGCCGCCTGGGCCTCCGAATCACTGCCCATCTCCACGAAGCCGAACCCCTTGGATCGGCCGGTGTCGCGGTCCATGATGACCTGGGCCGACACCACACTCCCGTGCGCCTCGAACAGGCGCTGCAGATCACTGTCTCCAACCGAGTAGGGCAGATTGCCCACGTACAACTTCTTGCCCATAAGGGCCTCCGGAAAGGAACTGGCGAGGCACGCCGTCATCCCGCGGGATGACCTGCTCCGCGATACGGATGGACTGAGGATAGGAGAATGGGAGATGGCACGGAGGCGAGCATCACGTCCATGGACCGATCCACAAAGCCCACAATGCCAGGCATTGTAGCATCCGCCTTGGGACCTGCCTAGACCGATTCTGATTTTTCGCGCGGGGCTAACCGAAGGGAACGCGGCTGGGGGAAGCCGATCCTCCCGAGCGGGGCCCGAGTGCCCCGCGGCCGGCGCCGGTCTGGCCGGGTCATTGCGGAGGGGTCGTCGCGTCGGGGGTGCGCTGACGCAGCGGACCACGATAGGTAATACGGCCCTTGTTCAAATCGTAGGGTGAGATGGCCACCGTGACGGTGTCGCCGGGCAGTATGCGGATGAAGTTCTTGCGGATCTTGCCGGCGATATGGGCCACGATCTCGTGGCCGTTCTCCAGCCGGACCCGAAACTGCGTGTTGGCCAAGGCGGCGATCACCTTGCCCTGAACCTGGATGGCTTCTTCTTTCGCCATAATCTCTCCCGATCTACGCACGCAGGCAAGAGAAAAAACCGTCCGGCCCACCGAGTGTAAACTCGGGGGACACGCCGGCTTGCCTGCATTGCCGGCTGACTTGGGAACACCCGTCATTCGTCCGGGGGGACAAAGCGACACAGCGCAACCGCTGTACGGGCGGGCCGGGATGTTTCATTTTTACTCATCCCGCGCCGGGCACGCAAGACGATTCCTCCGTTTGGGAGGCTGAGGCAACCTGCGCTAACTTCTGAGCGGGGGCGTAAGCTCCCGAGGGAAGACTCAGGGGGCTGACGCCCCCCGCTCAGGGGCTTGACGAGGAACGTTCGTGCGGGTTGGCGCTTGCGCGAAAATCGGGAAAAAGCCGGAATCGTCCAGACAGAAAGGGCCGCTGTGGTACACTTACCAGAGGGGAGCTGGACGCGGGGTTCGGCCGGACTGTCCCTGACAAGAGGAGCTTGCGATGCCGCAGAATTTGGAAGAAATCTTGCCCGAGCCGCGGCGCATGGAAATCTTTTTGGCCCTGGTCGAGACTCAGGACCAAGACGTCGGTGTGGCGCGCTCCCGCCAACTGGTCGCCACCCGCTTCGGCGTCAGCGAAGATCAGGTCAAGCGCATCGAGCAGGAAGGCCTCGATAACGAATGGCCGCCTTTGTGACGGCCCACATAGCTCCCGGCTTGCTGTGGGTGAATTTTCCCCCGGCAAGCCGGGGGCTATGTGGTCAGCGGCCCGCTTTGGCAGTCAGCGAAGCGCGCTTGTCCGCGATCTGACGCAAAAGCGCTTTCTGCGGGTCGGCGAACTTGCGCAGCCCTTCCTCCATGAGCACTTTTTCCAGTTGCTTCATATCGACCTTCTGGTCGATCTCGGCCAGCACTTCCTGGGGCGGCATCTTGTCCACCTGAGGGCTGAAAGTTCGGCCGCTGTCCTGGACCTTGTGATTGGTGGCCGGCGGGTTGGTCTCGATGTCGGAGCCGGCGAACGCCTCGACGTACTTCCAGGGCGGGTCGTCGGGCTTCTTCGTGCCGGTGCTGGCGAAAATCATCTCCTGCTTGAGCGGCAATTTTTTGTCGGCCCAGAACTTCTGGTTGAGCTGCCAGATGCGCTTGGCGTTGACGATGCCGACCTGCCCCTGGGCGGCCGGCGATAACGAAGGCACGTGCTTCTCCGTGTACACGTCGAGCCGGCTGACGAAGATGCTGTAGACCGATTTGAAGTGCGTCAGCCCGGCGGAACGCCGCTGCGCCCCGCTCCAGATGGCGTCGCGGGCGCTTTCATATTGCTCCCGAGAGAAGATCAGCGTGACGTTGATGGTGACGCCGGACGCGGCCAGTTCTTCGAGCGCTTCCAGTCCGGCAGGCGTGGCCGGCACCTTGATCATGCGGTTCTTGTGGCCCTTGCTCCACTTCTTGCCCAGCTCGATATAGCGGGCCTTGCGCTCATCGAGCGACAGTCGGCACGACGTGTCTTCCAGGAGCGGGTCGAGTTCAAAGCTGACGTAGCCGTCGTTGCCCTTGGTGGATTCCCACACCGGCAGGAAAACGGCCTGCGCCTCGCGGACCAGGTGATCGGTCAGGTCCCACGCCAGCGCCTGATCGTCGTCCTTGCCTTCGCGGATAAGCTTGGTCAGCAGATCGTCGAAGTGACCTGTCTTGATCAGGTCGGAGATGATGATCGGGTTCGAGGTAGCCCCGGTGGCGCCCAGGGCGCGATTGGCTTTCACTTCTTGCGGATCGACTGAATCGAGCCAGAGTTTCGTCCCCGAGGCGACGAGGGATTGCAGTGGGGTGAGTTGAGCCATGACCCTGCTCCAAAGAATGGGGTTCCGAGGCGACACCGTGTATTATAGGCGTCGTACCCCATCGTGTCCGGGCGCGGGATCTCTCCCGGCCCTCTCCGCGAAAGCAGGTGAAAGCCGTGTCCATTCCACAACGAGCCTTGGTCCTGAGTCTGGCCCTCCTGGCGACGTGCCTCGCCCCGCTGCCGGCTCGCGATGACGCCAAACGTCCCGCCAAAACCGACCATCCCTCCGACACACCCAAGGAGCCGTTGACCCGCACCGATCACACGATCCAGATCGACGGCAAGACGATCGGCTACGTGGCGACGGCCGGGACGCTCGTGGTGCAGGAAGACGAGGCCAAGTACAAGGCGAATATGTTTTTCATCGCCTACACCCGGATCGACGCGAGGAAAGCCACCGTGCGGCCGATCACGTTCGCGTTCAACGGTGGTCCCGGCTCGTCGTCGGTCTGGCTGCACATGGGACTGCTCGGACCGCGCCGCATCGATCTGGGAGAGGACGGTTCCTCGCTGGCGCCGCCCTATCGCCTCGTAGACAACGACGCCAGCCTGCTCGACCTGACCGATCTGGTATTCATCGACCCGGTGACGACGGGCTACAGCCGGGCCGAGCCGGCCGATGAGGCGAAACAGTTTCACGGCGTGACGCAGGACGTGCGTTCGGTGGCCGAGTTCATCCGCCTGTACACGACGAAGTTCGGCCGCTGGGACTCGCCGAAATACCTGGCCGGCGAGAGCTACGGCACCACGCGGGCGGCTGGTCTTTCGGAGTACCTGCAAAACCAACTCGGCATGAACCTCAACGGCATCGTCCTCGTCTCGGCCGTGCTGAATTTCCAAACGCTCCGTTTCGACGAGGGTAACGACTTGCCCTACATCCTGTTTTTGCCGACCTACACGGCGACGGCGTGGTATCACAAGAAACTCGACGCGGATCTGCAAGCCGACCGGCGCAAGACGCTCCAAGAAGTGGAGAAGTTCGCCCTTGGCGAATACGCGGCCGCGCTGATGAAGGGCGGCACGCTGACGGCCGAGGAGCGCCGGCAGACGGCGCGGAAACTGGCGCGGTACACGGGACTGTCCGAGGAATATCTGCGGCAGACGAACTTGCGGATCGAAATCCAGCGTTTCACCAAGCAGTTGCTACGGGGATCGGGCGCACCGTCGGGCGCTACGACAGCCGCTTCATGGGCCGCGACGGCGACGCGGCCGGCGAGCGTTCCGGCTACGATCCCAGCTACTCGGCGGTTCAAGGGCCGTATACCGCGCTCTTACAGCAATACTTGGCCAAGGATCTTCAGTACGTTCGCGATCAGCCGTACCGCATTCTGACCGGCCGGGTCCAGCCGTGGGATTACGGCCAGGCACGGAATCGCTATTTGAACGTGAGTTCGGCGCTCCGCCAGGCGCTGACGCAGAATCCCGGCCTGCGCGTGTTCGTGGCCAACGGTTATTACGACCTGGCGACTCCGTATTTCGCCACACAGTACACCGTCAACCATCTGGACCTGGGCGAAGACATGCGCCGCGCGTGCGCATGGGCTATTACGACGCGGGCCACATGATGTACATCGACAAGTCGTCGCTGCGCAAGCTGCGCAAGGATCTGGCGGAGTTTTACCAGGCGAAGCTGGCCGCCCAGCCGGCGGTGCGCTGATTCTCGTTTGCCCCGCCGGGAGGGACAGTTGCCTGGTCTTGTCGGCGGGGACGTATACTGTAGGCTTATTCCTGCGGACCTCTCGAACCTCCCGGCGGCGTCTTTTGTCAACAAAAAGGTACGCGACGGGAGGCCAGGACCGTGTGAAATCCTTGCGAGGGGGTCGGGTGGGGAGGCGTAGCTCAGCCGGTAGAGCAACGGACTTTTAATCCGTAGGTCGTGGGTTCGAGTCCCACCGCCTTCACTCGAAATCGTTATGCCCGAAATTTACGTCAGCACCGATGTCGAAACCGACGGTCCCATTCCCGGCCCGCATTCCATGCTGAGCTTCGGCTCGGCGGCGTACACCGCGGACAAGAAGCTCGTCAGCACCTTCACCGCCAACCTGCACACTTTGCCGGACGCCATGGGCCATCCCGCGACCATGGCCTGGTGGCAGTCGCAGCCGGACGCCTGGGCCGCGCATCGCCGCGACCTCCGGGAGCCGGACGAGGCCATGAAGGCGTATGTCGCCTGGGTCAAAAAACTTCCCGGAAAGCCCGTGTTCGTCGCCTATCCCGCCGGTTTCGACTTCCTGTTCATGTACTGGTACATGATCCGCTTCGCGGGAGAGTCGCCGTTTTCGTTCTCGGCCCTGGACATCAAGAGCTTCGCGATGGCCGTCCTCGGCACTGACTATCGCGAGGCGGTGAAGCGAAACATGCCCCGGCACTGGTTCGATGACTTGCCCCATTCCCACCGGGCGCTCGACGACGCCATCGAGCAGGGCGCCCTCTTCTGCAATATGATCGCCGATAACCGCCAGCGCGGCCGATAGACTGCGTTTAGCAGGTACTCTCACCTCGACATAGGGAGGAAATCAGCAGAACCGACGTTGAGCGGAACCTGCGATGTCATTTCTACTTCCGTCCGGGGTTAGGTTCGGCGCACGGTTTGCTCTCATGTTGATTGAAAAGATTAGCGCGGGAGTGACAAAACATTTCGCCTCAAAGAGGGAAGCATCATGGGCCGTTCGACTACCCCGTGGCGGGCATTTGCCCTGGCGTTGATTTCGGCAGTCCTGGTAGCCAGCCTGGCCCCGGCGCAAATTCCGTATTATTACAATCCGACCGCGGGGATGGCTCCGGAACCCAAGCAGGAGAAGACCGCGACCCGTACGGAACCGAATCGTTCGATTGCACCGTCCGCGGTTGCGGGGGCCGGGCTAATGGCCGGCGAGATCATGCCGTTCATCCTGCAAAATGACACGCTGTTTTCACTGCCGCCCCTCGTATACATCCCACGGCCGGACTATCGCGCGCAGGTTTGGCTCCGTGTGCCGCCAGCCGCGCAAGTATGGTTTAACGACGCAAGGACGAGCCAGGTCGGGGAGATTCGCCACTATACCTCTCCGCCTCTGACTCCTGGCAAGACGTACTCCTACAAGGTGCGAGTTCGCTGGATGGACGGCGGCAAGCCGGTCGAAAAAGAAAGACGCATTGAGGTTCAAGCCAGGGGTCAGACGCGGGGCGACTTCCTGGTTCTGGGAGGAAACAATCCCTCCACAGTCCCACACCCTTGATGGAGGGCGGAGGAAGTGCCCGGCCGTGCTCAAAGTTGTAGCCAGCGTTCGCGGAAGGAGCATGGGGCGGGGGCGGGAAAATCGCGTGTCGTGGTCCAGGCGGCGCCCGGACCCGGCAGGCGACGGAGCCAACCGTCACGTGCCAGCGTGCGCAACACCAACCGGGCGCAGCGCAGGGCCAACCGATAAAGCCACGGCCGGCGCAGCACGGCGGCCGCCAATCCGTAAGCCCATCTCTCCGAGAAGCTCTTGCCCATCTCGTGCTGCTGCAATTCGCGCAAGCCGATCAACATATGCGGAATGTTGATTTTCACCGGGCACGCCGTCTGGCAGGCGCCGCACAGCGAGGAGGCGTGCGGCAGATGCGGGTTGTCCGCGACGCTGTCGTAAAGCGGCGTGAGGATGCTGCCGATGGGGCCGGAGTAAACGCCGCCGTAGGCGTGGCCGCCGATGCGGCGATACACCGGACACGCATTCAAACACGCGCCGCAGCGGATGCACTGCAAGCTCTCGCGGAACGGCGTGGCCAGCACGCGCGAGCGCCCATTGTCCAAAAGCACCAGATGAAACTCGTCCGGCCCATCTTGATCGTCCGGCCGGCGCGGCCCGGTAATTAACGTTGTGTACACGGAGAGCGTCTGCCCCGTCGCCGCCCGCGCCAGCAACTTCAAAAACACCGGCAAGTCGATCCAGCGCGGCAACACTTTCTCGATGCCCATGAGGGCGACGTGGACGCGCGGGCAAGTCGTCGTCAGACGGGCGTTGCCTTCGTTGGAGATGAGGACGATCGTGCCCGTTTCGGCCACGGCGAAGTTGGCGCCGCTGATGCCCATATCGGCCCGGGCGAACTTCTCGCGCAACAACCGCCGGCCCGCCTGCGCCAGCGCATACGGCTCGTCCGAGAGCTTCTGTCCGCTGTGGGCCGACAGAATGCGGGCGATGCTCTCGCGTGTGTGGTGGACGGCGGGGGCGACCAGATGCGACGGCCGTTCGCCGGCCAGTTGGATGATGAATTCGCCGAAATCGGTCTCCGTCACTTCCAACCCCGCCGCTTCCAGCGCCGGATTGAGATGCACCTCCTCGGAAGTCATCGACTTCGATTTGACGACGCGCCGGCAATTCGTCCGCCGGGCGATGTCGAGGACGATGCGCCGCGCCTCCTCGGCGTTGGACGCCCAGTGGACATGCCCGCCGCGCTTCCGGACGGATGCTTCCAGTTGTTCGAGATAGTGATCGAGGTGGGCGAGGGCATGCTCCTTGATGCGCTTGGCGTGTTCGCGGAGCGCGTCGATGCTGGCGAGGGCGGCGTAGCCGCGGCGGTTCCCGGCCATGAGCGTGCTGGTAAGGCGTACCAGAGCCGCCTGCAAGGGCGGATCGGCCAGCGCCTGGCGGGCGGCGTTGAGAAAGTCGTGATGCTCGTGTCGTGCGTATTCGTTCATGTTCGATGCAATGTCTCCAGGACCTTCCGCGCCCAAATCCGGTCCAGTTCTTTGATTTCTTCCGGCAGATCCTGATAAGCAACCCAACAGGCCTGCCAGCGCTTGCGACGCTCGGTGGAGACCTCCGTCGCCACCGACTGCGACCAGGCCATCCACTGTTCATGCTCCAATTCCGCCAATCGTTCGAGCAAAGGATCGTCCATCAGGTCTGCTCCAACACCTGCGCCAAATGCAACGCGCGCACGGTACTGCCGCGGCGGCGCAGGCAGCCGGCGATGTTCATCAGACAGCCGGCGTCCGTGGCCACCACGGCGGATACACCCGCCTTCTCGATGAACGCCGCCTTGTCTTGCACCATCGCCCCGCTGATGCCCGGATAACGCACGGAAAAAGATCCGCCGAACCCGCAGCATTCGTCCGCGCGCTCCAGCTTGACGTACTCCAACCCCTTCACGCGCACAAGCAACCGCTCCGGCTCCGTCAACAATCCCAAGCCGCGCAGGTGGCAGGCCATGTGATAGGTCACTTTGCCGTCGAACCGCGCCCCCACGTCCTCGACGCCCAGCACGTTGACCAGGAAATCGGACAACTCATGTGTCCGCCGCGCCAAATCGTCGGCGCGCGGCCCCCACATAGGATCATCGTGAAACAAATGCGGATATTCCAGCTTGATCATGGCCGCACATGAGCCGGAGGGAACGACGACCGTTTGGCCGTTGTCGAAGGTGCGCAGGGTATGGCGGGCCAGCTCGCGCGCTTCGGTGTGATAGCCGCTGTTGAAGTGCGGTTGGCCGCAGCACGTCTGCGCCTTGGGGAAAATCGACCGTGACCCCCAAGCGGCGCAGCAGGCGCACCGTGGCCACGCCCACATCGGGGAAAAAAGCGTCGCCCAGGCAGGTAATCAGGAGGGAAACTTTCATGCGCGGTCACAAGAGCCGCCGGCTCTCCTGTTCCAGACCGGCATGGACGAAGCGCACCACGCGCTCGGCCATGTGGTTGAAATAATCCCAGCTATGACCGCCGGCACGGGTGGTCAAATCCATTTCGTGCGGCACGCCCAAGGCGCTCAGTTTCTCGTGCAGCCGATCGTTGCCGCGATACCACTCGGCGTCGTCGGGGTCGATGCAGAAGAAAATGTGCGGCGGAAACCGACTGGGGTGAATATGCATTGGCGCCGTGTCCTGCCGGCACTGCTCCTTGCTGTCGTACATTTCGTCGATCGGCGTGCCCTGGCCGTAGCGCTCGTAATACTCGATGGCCGGCGCGATGGCGGCGACGACCGGGAATAGCTCGGGATGCTTGAATGCCAACCGCAGCGCGCCCTGACCGCCCATGCTGATGCCCTGGATGCCGATACCGCGCGGGGCCAAATCCCAGCGCTCCTGGAAGAACGGCACCACGCTTTGCCGCAGGTAGCGCTCCGGTGTGACGTGCGGATCGAACTCGGCACAGACGCGATCGCCCCACCACGAGCGCTGGCCGTGCGGACAGACGCAGACCAGACGCAACTCCTCAAAAAGGCGCGTGAAGGCGTGGCGGTTGGTCAGCGTTTCCAGGCCGGCGCCGTGCAGGTGCAGGATGCCGAAGCGCGGCTTGACGGAGGCGGGCAGATCGTACACGTCGGCGGGCTTGCCGCCGATCTCCAGGCGAGACCAACTACCGTTCATGTTTCCGTCTCGTAAGGTTGCGGCAGTCCGATACGGCTGTAGGTGTCGGCGAAGTGTTTGGCGAGATGCTCGCGGTACAACGGTTGAATACGCGCACGCCGCTGTCCCCGCTGACACAAGCCGGTCAAGAGATCGACTCGTACTGATTGCAGTTGTCTCATGTCCACGATCATTTCGGGTAGACCCAGTTCCGCGTTCATGGGCAAGAAGTACCATCCGTAAACACGACCAGCTCGAACATGACCGCGGATTTCCTCGGCTTTTAGCAGTTGCTGATCGATCAGTGACTGCGCATTCAAGATAACCGCCACCACGATAAGGCGCGTCTTGGCGTTGGCGAAATCGCAGGTCTGGGTCAGAACCAATACCCTTTGCAACGAATAGTTGGTCGCCAAGGGCTTGCTCGCTTGCAGATCGTAATCAGTCAGTTCAAGAATGGGGCAGGCATCGAGAATATCGCCCTGGTCGAGAGGGTCGTCGGGCAGAGGAAGTCGGTAGATCATGGCAAGTCGTCCTCGCCAGGGATCTGGGGGATGTCGGGAAGGGGTGGAGGCGCGGGATAGGCCATTACCTGGCCGATTGGCTGCGGTGACGGCAGTTCCACCCACGGTTCCAGCATGACATCGGCTTCGTCGAAGCGAGCAGCGGGGATCGGCTCCGACGCTTTCCGCGGTACGACGCGGATTTCAATATCGTGATCCTTGAGATGGAAATGGTAAGTTCCCGGCCCCAGGTTAGCCTGCCCCAGTGCCTCGGCAAGTGGATTGCTCATGACCTTAACCTCTGGAATCGTCGTTCATGTCAACAGTTTATTGTACTGCCGGGACGCGCGACGAGACAGATACCGCCACCTGCCCTCCCTCGCTATTCTGAGTCCCTAGGGTGGGCCGAGGGAAACGAAGTCCACCAACGTCACTACGACTACGGGCTGCTTATGCGAACCGTCCTCTTTGTCACCCCCCATTTGCACTACGGCCGCGCCGGACGCCAGCTCATGCTGCTCGCATCCGGCTTGCCGCGCGACGAATTCCAGGTCCGCGTCGCCATCCTCGACACGGCGACGCCCTGGTCGGATTCGTTGGCGGCCGCCGGAGTGGCCGTCGAGGTGTTGGGTAGACGGCGACTCTTTGATGTGATGCCTTATCTCGCCCTGGGCCATGTGATGCGTTCAATGCGGCCCGACGTGGTTCACGTCTGGGGTATGACGGCGTTGCGTGCGGTGGTGCTGAGCGGTTGCCGCGATATAAACCGCCTTTTCGTCAGCAAGGCGCTGCCGCCGATTGGGTCGCCGGGCACCTTCGATCGCTGGCTCCTTCGCGGGGCCGGGGGTGTCATCGCGTTCGGGGCCACCGAGGCGGTGCGCTATCATCGGCCTGATACCGCCGTCGTAGCTCCTGGAATGAATCTGCCCGACGATTCCGTGATGCCCGCCCGACTGCCCGGCGTGGCGGACACGGATCGGGTGATCGTGGCGCTAGGGCCGATCGAGCCGCACAAAGGTTTCCGCGATGCCGTCTGGGCCTTCGACATCCTTCGGCACCTCTACGATGACTTGCATCTGATCCTCGCCGGCACCGGGTCGTATCGGCCGCGCATCGAGATGTTCGCCCGGCGCATCGGCGTGCTCGATCGAGTCCACTTCCCCGGTGCGTTCGATGATCCGGCACCCCTTTTGCAACGTGCGGATTCTGGTCTGGGTGCCGACTCGGCACGGCGGCGTCTGTGCCGCCCTGGAAGCGATGGCGGCCGGCCGAGCGGTGGTCGGCGTTCACAATCCGTCCCTGTCCGAGATCCTGGTGCCGGGCGAGAACGGCTTTTTGGTCGAGCCGGGCAACAAGGCCGCTCTCGCGCGCCAGTCGCGTTTGTTGCTGGACGACTCGGCCGAGCGGCGGCGACTGGGTGAGGCCGGACGACAGCGCGTTGCCGAATACTTTTCCGTAGGCCGGCTGGTGGAGGCGTGCGCGCGACTGTACAACAGGGGGTTTGAGCGGTAGAGAGAAGAATAGAGACCGTCGTGAGAGTTCCCTTCCGGAGAGCGCGGGGGACGAACCAGGAAATCCAGGAGAGGATGGGGAGGGCATGCCAAGAAGGAGATTCGGCTCGTGAGAGAGGTGCTGACGTTGATTCTCGCCGGCGGCAAGGGCACCCGCCTGGAACCGTTGACACGCGATCGGGCCAAGCCGGCCGTGCCCTTCGGGGGACTTTATCGCATCATCGACTTCACCCTTTCCAACTGCATCAACAGCAACCTCCGCCGCATCCTCGTCCTGACGCAGTACAAGGCCCGCAGCCTGACGCGCCACATCAGCGCCGGCTGGAGCTTCTTCCCGCGCGAGTTGGACGAATACATCGAAGTCCTGCCGCCGCAGCAGCGCATCGACGAAAACTGGTACAAGGGCACCGCCGACGCCATCTACCAAAACATCTACACCATCGAGAAAGCCAATCCGCGTTACGTGATGATCCTGGCCGGCGATCATATTTACAAGATGGATTACGGCACCATGATCCGCTCTCACATCGAGCGCGGAGCCGACCTGACCATCGGCTGCATCACCGTGCCGCGCAAAGACGGCGTTCACTTCGGCATCATGGACGTGGACAAGCAAGATCACGTCGTCGGCTTCGTCGAGAAGCCGCGCGACCCGCCGGAATTGCCGGACGCTCCGGGCCAGTGCCTCGCCTCGATGGGCATTTACGTCTTCACCGCCCGCCCGATGTTCGAGCTGCTTTGCCAGGACGCGACCCGGCCCGGCAGCGAACACGACTTCGGCAAAAACATCCTGCCGCCCATCCTCGGCACGCAGCGCGTCTTCGCCTACCGCTTCCGCGATCAGAACCGCAAGGCCGTTCCCTACTGGCGCGATGTCGGCACGCTCGACGCCTATTACCAGGCCAACATGGACCTCATCGACATCGACCCGGTGCTGAACCTGTACGACCGCGAATGGCCGATCCGCACCTATCAACCGCAACTGCCGCCGCCCAAGTTCGTCTTCGACGACGGCGTCGGCGATCAAGCGCGGCGCGGCGAGGCGACCGACAGCATGGTTTGCCAGGGTTGCATCGTCAGCGGCGGCCATGTGCGCCGCAGCATTCTTTCGACGAACGTGCGCGTCAACAGCTTCGCCGTGGTCGAATCGTCGATCCTCTTCGACGGTGTCAACGTCGGCCGACATTGCCGCATCCGCCGGGCCATCATCGACAAGGACGTGCAGATTCCGCCCAACACAACCATCGGTTACAACCTGGAACACGACCGGCAGCGCGGCTTCACGATTACCGAACAGGGCGTCGTCGTCATCGCCAAGTCGGAGCTGCCCGAAACCTTCACGGAACGTCTCAAGCAGGCGTGACCGTTGCCATGAAACGCTCTCCCTCGCGCCGCTGGGTCTGGTTCTTTCTGGTGCTGGCGTCACTCTCCGCCGTGGCGATCGTCGTGCCCATCGTTTACAACCTGAGCATCCAGTTGCGTCCCGAACAACTGGCGGAGGCCCGGCGACGCTGGGCCGAGAATGCGCCGGCTGATTACGACCTGGCCTATCTCGTGAAGCGCAAGGAACACGATAACCTCCCTCCCCCGGCAGACCAGGAGTATTTGGTGCAGGTCCGTGCCGGCCGCGTGGTGCTCGTCATGGAGGACGGGGAGGTGGTATTTCTGGACCGCCACTGGTGGGCCATCGCCGTGGGACCGGCCGCGCTGGCCCTGCCGCCGGAGGATACGTCCGGATACGGAGTGCCGGCGCTATTCGACCGGATCGAGGCGTGGTTGCCGCGTGAAGCTTCTCTGGGGCGGCGCGCTTTCGCCACCGCCCAGTTCGACCCCAAAGACGGCCATCCGTATCACTTCGTCTTCCGCGATCGCGGCAGCGGGGAGCGCTTGGAGTTGAACATCAAGCTGACGCGCGTCCCTTGAGCGTCGTCCGTTCGCCTTTTTTCATTGTGTCGGCAATCCTCTCTCGGTAGGCTGTTGCACAGAGTCGTCTCTACACCGAGTCGAGTGAAGGAGAGGGACCATGACAATCCCGAACTGGACCGACATGCAGTTTTATCATTACCTCATCGTCGCCGGGGCGGTCGTCGTCCTGGCCGCCCTTGTCTTGTATTTCACGCCCGTCTCGCGGCTGAAAATCCCCGCCATTTTGATGGGCATCGCCGGGGGGTTCGGTGCCGGCGCCGCCCTCGGCGTGATCGCCATGGGCGCCCTGGGCTACCACTGGGAGTCGCAAACCGCCTCGGCCCCGGACCAGTCGTCTCCCAATCCGCAGGCCATGATGATGCGGGGGCGGGCCGGTGGGGGAGGAGGGGGCGGCTCCAACAGCAAGAACCGGCTCACCTCCGTCCTCACCGCGCTCGATAAAGTGACCAGCGTCAACGGACTCAAGGTGACCATGGACGCGGAACAGAAGCGCAAGCTGCGCGAGCAGATCCAAAAGCTGGACGAGGCGAACGAGCTGAGCGAGGAAGAGGCGAAGACGAAGTTGGATGCGGTCCTGGGCCTTCTCACCCAGGACCAGCGGGATACCCTGAGCGAGGCTGGGGCCAACTGGGGCCAGCGGGGCGGTGGCGGACGTGGCGGCGGTGGCGGACGAGGCGGACGTGGCGGTGGCGGAGCCGATGCAAACGTCAATCCCTTCAAAGAAGGAGATGCCAATCGGCATGTGAAATCGCTCCGCGAGCACATGGAAGAGAAGTCCACCAAGTAGCATCCCGGAGGTTCATAATGAGACGATTACTGGAGGGCGCGTGTGCCCTGGCCCTGATCTTCGGCTGGATCGCGTCCGGCGGGGCTGAGCAAGACAAGAAAGCCAAGAAGCCGAACCCGGCCTACACGGATGCCACGAAAGCGGGGCACGATTTCATCGTCCAAGGCGAATACGAAGGCGAAATCGAGGGCAAGGTCAAGCTCGGCGCGCCAGGTAATTGCCGACGGCGACGGGCGATTCACCGTGCAATTCCTGCCCGGCGGCCTGCCGGGCGCGGGCTGGGATGGCAAGACACGGATCAAAGCGTCCGGTGCATGCGAAAAAGATGGAGTTACGAACGTCGAGGGTAACGGCTGGAGCGGCACCATCCCGGACGACGGAGCCAAGTTCACCGGCCGCACCGAGGAAGGTCAGACCTTCTCGCTGACCCATGTTGTGCGCAAAAGTCCGACCGAGGGTCTGAAGGTGCTCGACAGGGCCGTGGTTCTGTTCGACGGCACGAGCGCCGACGAGTGGAACGGCGGCAAACTGGTCGAGACCAACCTGCTCAACAACGGCATCACCAGCAAGAAGTCGTTCCAGGATTTCACGCTGCACCTGGAATTTCGGCTGCCGTTCATGCCGTTTGCACGCGGGCAGGGCCGCGGCAACAGCGGCATGTATTTACAGAACCGCTGGGAGATACAGCTCCTCGACAGTTTCGGCCTCAAGGGCGCGAACAACGAGTGCGGCGGCATCTACTCGCAATACGCTCCCAAGGTCAATATGTGCTACCCACCCCTGTCGTGGCAGACCTATGATGTCGAGTTTCAGGCCGCGCGCTTTGACGGCGACAAGAAGACGGAGGACGCAGTCGTCACCATCAAGCACAACGGTGTCGTCATCCACGATCACCTGAAACTCGACAAGGGACCGACCGGCGGCGGACAGAAGGAAGACCCGACGCCCGGCCCGATTCAGTTGCAGAATCACGGCAACCCCGTGGTTTTCCGCAACATCTGGGTGGTCGAGAAAAAGTAAAGTACAGCGCGGGGGTACGGTCTCCAGACCGTACCCCCGCGCGGACCTCTCCTTTCGATCACAAAGGTCCCGGCAAATCCCGGCGGCTGAACGTCCACAAGGCCATGCCATAGCCGATTAATCCCATGCCATACAACACGGCCGGCATTGGTAACGAAAGCAGCGGTGTCCCGCCGTTCCATTCGCTCAGCCTCACGCCCCAACTCGCATGGAGAATGACTTGCTGGGGTTGATAGTAATAGAAAATCGTGAAAGGGCGCAACGGTTCGAGTACGTCCCACATCTGGCCGAGCAAATTGACGAGAAACTGAAGCAGCGTCATCAGCACGGCAAGACCGAGGACGCGCCAGCGGAAGCGGCCGGCCGCGGACAGTCCCATCGTCACACCGCTGACGGCGAACATTAAACCGCCGACCACCCACAGGGCCGGACCGAATGCTCCGGGCCGCAATTCCAGCCGATCACTCGTCTCCGCACGCGCGACGGGATCGGCCTGCGTCACCGGATCTTCCAGGCGCACCTTGAAGGGGCCGAGTTCGACGAGATACGCCGGCTTGTGCGGCAGTGCGGGCAGCGTAACGGGTTCAATCGGGGAGACGAGCCAGTATCCCAGCCAGGTGCCTCCCCACAGGCACAAGCACAGGACGGGAATCGTCAGAAGATCGACACAAAAATGAGCCAGGATGAGGCGATACCGGGGCAGCGGCTGTGCCATCAGCAGTTCCATCGTTCCGCGATCGAGTTCCCCGGCGACGGCCCCGGCGGCCCGGCCGATGGCCCAGATGCAGAACAGGGTCTGCATGAGCGGGTGGACGTAGCCGATCGACAGCATGTCCATGGCGTTGTCGATCTGGATGCTCTCGCCGCCCATCATCGTCCGCAGGAGTTTGCCGGGACCTTGAAAAAGCACGTCCTGCAAGACGCGGACATTCGTTCCGCCGCGGCTACTCAACTGCGTTATGAGAGGCACGAGTTCGCCGCACAGGCGCTGGGTGATCTTGACCCAAAGGCATTGAAATGCCGCAAGAATCAGGCAGACGACCGCCAGGGCCGGCCAGATGTCGCGCAGCAGTTTGCGGATCAACGTCGCCACCTCAACCCTCCCCGTTCTCACTGCCGTGATAGCGGTGGTAGATCGCCTTCAACCCGAGCGGTTCCATGCGCAGATCGGGCCAACGGTTGCCGTGCCAGCCAGGCGAGGAGTTGCGGTAACGGGCCGGCATATTCCAGAGTGAGCCGATCCTCCTGCCGCGCCCGCACGACGAGTCCGTCCAGATCCGGCATGGGTTCGACGGCGCCCGTGAAGCGAGCCTCGATGAGTCTCCCTTCGCGCAGCTCGGACATGACCTGCAAGTGCGCGAGCCGGCCGCGTTGCAGGATGGCCACCCGATCGCAAACTTCCTCGACCTCGCTCAGAACGTGCGAGGAGAACAGCACCGTCTGACCGCGTTCGCGTGCCGCCCGCACCTGACCGAGCAGTTCGCCGCGCATGGTCGGATCCAGGGCGTTGGTCGGCTCGTCCATGATGACGAGCGGGGCGTGCGGCACAAGCACCTGGAGCAAAGCGACTTTCCGTTTCATCCCTGACGACAGGTGGGCCAGCGGCCGGTCGATATCGATGTCGAAGCGCCTGGCGAGTTCGTCCACCTCGTGGTTGACGGCCTGGCCGCGCAACCGGCCGAGGAAATGGATGAGCTGTCGGCCGCTCATGGTCTCGTACAGGCGCAGTTCGCCCGGCAGGTAGGCGACACACCGGC
Organism: uncultured Planctomycetota bacterium; assembly: GCA_963767535.1. Taxonomy (GTDB): domain Bacteria; phylum Planctomycetota; class Planctomycetia; order Gemmatales; family Gemmataceae; genus JAJPHU01. Next base: position 124,726 of record CAVYEC010000002.1, on the reverse strand, counting down.
GGGCGGCCACGCTATCGCGCCAACACTCGTGGCCTTCGATCCAGGCGTGACCCGCTGTCGGACGCAGAAACCCGAGCAGGAGTCGCAGTACCGTGGTCTTGCCCGAACCGTTGGGACCGAGCAGGCCGAACACCTCGCCGCGCCCGACCGTCAGGTTCATGTCGTCCAGGGCGCGGGAGCGGCCATAATCCTTGGTCAGATGCTCGATCCGTAGCAACATACTCTCGCCGAAGCGCTAGGCCGGGGACAGATACCTCGCATTGTTCGGTCCCGGGGGGAACTTATAATTGATGTAGTGGATCTCCCTTCCTTGCCAACCACGAGGGCAAACGCGATGGCCGAAGCCTTCCTCCTTTCCGCGGCCCGGACCCCTATTGGCAAATACCTCGGCTCCCTGGCGGAAGTGCCGGCCCCCCAGCTGGGAGCCGTCGCCATCGCCGAAGCGCTGCGCCGCGCCCACGTTCCGGCCGAGCGTGTCGAGGAAGTGATCCTCGGCAACGTGATCCAGGCCGGCGTCGGCCAGAACCCGGCACGCCAGGCGGCGCTGAAGGCGGGCCTACCGGATACCATCCCCGCCTTCACAGTCAACAAGGTCTGCGGCTCGGGACTCAAGGCGGTGATGCTGGCGGCCCAGGCCATCCGCGCCGACGACGTGGATCTGGTCGTGGCTGGCGGCATCGAGAGCATGAGCCGGGCGCCCTACCTGCTGTTCGGCGCCCGCGCCGGCTGGAAATACGGCGACCAGAAGGCCGTCGATGCGATGATTCACGACGGCTTGTGGTGCGCCTTCGAGTGCTGGCACATGGGCGAGGCCGCCGAGCACATCGCGAGCAAATGCGGCGTCTCGCGTGCCGACCAGGATCGTTTTTCGGCGCAGAGTCAACAGCGAGCCGCCGCCGCGTGGGAAAAAGGAACGTTCAACGCCGAGATTGTTGCTGTCACCGTCGGCACGGGCGCGAAAGCGAAAGTGGTGTCGCGCGATGAGGGTATGCGGCCGGAGACGACGGCCGAGGCGCTGGCGAAGTTAAAACCGTCCTTTCGCGAGGGCGGCACAGTCACGGCGGGTAACGCCTCGACGCTCAGCGACGGCGGCGCCGCCGTCGTCGTCGCTTCCGCCCGCGCCGCCGATCGACTCGGTACCAAACCGCTGGCCCGCATCGTTGCCTATTCCACAAGCGGCGTGGCTCCCAAGGACATTTTCATCGCGCCGGTGCTGGCCGTGCGCCAGGTGCTGGAAAAAGCCCATTTGGGCTTGGAGGACATTGATCTGTTCGAGATGAACGAGGCGTTCGCGGCCCAGATGCTGGCGTGCGGCAAGGAACTGAAGCTGGACGAATCAAAAGTGAACGTTCACGGCGGGGCGATCGCGCTGGGGCATCCGATCGGAGCCTCCGGGGCGCGCGTGCTGGTGACTCTCTTGTATGCGTTGGAGCAACGAGGTTTGAAACGCGGCCTGGCATCGCTGTGCCTGGGCGGCGGCAATGCCGTGGCGATGGTCGTGGAGCGGGTGTGAAAGGGATCGGTCATGGAAGATGATCCCGGAGAAGGCATTTACCGTGCGATGATCGAAGACACGGACGGGATGCCCATGTTGGGCCTCACAGCTTTGAAGCTAGGCGTGCGGATAGGAATTGATACCATCGCCGACCAGACGGGCATGGTGTATCGCCCCGCCTTCCGGCCGGACGAGCCGAACGGGCTTTCCTGCTCGCCGACCATCCCGGATCTGCCCGCATTTGCCCTCCCCGTGGAGTGGGCCGGCACGAACCGGAAAACAGTCGTTTGGCGCATCGAGGCATCCGAACTCGGGGCCGAGTTGGTTGCGCAGGAAGACACGCCTCCCCAGAGGATAGGGAGGCATATCTCCGTCGGCCCTTCGGGACCAATGCTTTTCGATGATTACCTTCGCGCCGTTCAGACGACGCGGTCTCGGTGGAAGAAAGTAAAGAGGAATTGAGGACGGTATGAACTTCAAGAATGACTTCCTAACTGCCCTCCGCGCCGGCGAGAACTACGCCGCGTTAATGGACCTCGTGCGCCGGCATCGTGCCGAAGGACTCTCGGTCGAATCCGCCTATGAGGCCCTGCACGAAATCTGGCTCGAACACGGCTTCGATACGAAGGAGGCCGAGGAGGGGACGTTGCAAGACACCCTCGAAACCGTGATGGAGAAAGTGTGGCACGGGCAACCTGTGCGGTAATCCGAACCGTAGCAATCGCATCACCAACTGAACCGGAGTGTGTGTTATCATGGCCACCGTCACCGACACCGCCGCCCACGAACGCTGGGAGAAGGAAGTCGCTTCCGCCCCCGCGCGTGAGCAGCCGCCCACCACGGTCAGCAGCGTGCCCGTCGAGCCGCTGTACACGGCCGAAAGCCTCAACGGCTTCGACCCCGATACGGACCTCGGCTACCCCGGCCAGTATCCCTACACGCGCGGCGTTCATGCGTCGATGTATCGCAGCCGCTTGTGGACCATGCGGCAGTTCGCCGGCTTCGGCACTCCGCGGCAGACCAACGAGCGCTTCAAATTCCTGCTCGAAAAAGGGCAAACCGGACTCAGCACCGCCTTCGACCTGCCCACCCTCATGGGACTCGACGGCGACGACCCCCGCGCCTTCGGCGAAGTGGGCCGGCTCGGCGTCGCCGTCTCGACGCTCGACGACATGCACGAGTTGTTTAGCGGCATCGACCTGGCGAACGTCTCGGTGTCGATGACGATCAACGCGCCGGCCAGCGTCATCATGGCGTTCTTCCTCGCCAACGCCCAGGATCAAGGCGTGGACTGGAAGCAGCTGCGCGGCACCTTGCAGAATGACATCTTGAAGGAATTCCACGCCGCAGAACGAATTCGTCTTTCCGCCCGAACCGCATGTGCGTCTCGTGGCCGACGTGATCGAGTTCTGCACGCACCACGTCCCGCAGTGGAACACGGTCTCGATCAGCGGCTACCACATCCGCGAGGCCGGCTCGACGGCTGTGCAGGAACTCGCCTTCACGCTGGCCGACGGCTTCCATTACGTCGAAACCTGCCTGGCCCGCGGTCTCGACATTGATGCGTTTGCCCCGCGCCTGAGCTTTTTCTTCAACGCCCATAACGACATCTTCGAGGAGATCGCAAAGTATCGCGCGGCCCGCGTCCTGTGGGGAGAAGCGCTGCGGCACAAGTACGGCGCCCGCCGCGAGAACTCGTGGAAGCTGCGCTTCCACGCCCAGACGGCCGGCTGCTCGCTGCAAGACAAGCAGCCCGAAGTGAACCTTATTCGCGTCGCTTATCAAGCTCTGGCCGCGGTGCTGGGCGGCTGTCAGTCGCTACACACCAACAGCATGGACGAGACACTCGCTCTGCCGTCCGAACATGCCGTCACGCTGGCCCTGCGCACGCAACAGGTGCTGGCCTACGAGACGGGCGTCACCAACACCGTCGATCCGCTGGGAGGCGGTTATTTCGTCGAGACGTTGACGAAGCAAATGCAGCAGGATGCCCGCGTCTATTTCGAGCGCATCGAGGAACTGGGCGGCATGATCCCGGCGCTCGAAGCCGGCTTCTTCCGCCGCGAGATCGCCGACGCCGCCTTCACCTACCAGCGCGAAGTCGATGCCAAGCGCAAACTGATCGTCGGCATCAACGCCTTCCAGGAGGCGGACGAGAAACCGATCGAAACGCTGGTCATCGACGATTCCGTCGAGAAAGAACAGGTCGCGCGCTTGCGGCAGATCAAGGCGAAGCGCGACGGCGAGCAAGTGTGCAAGATGCTCGATCAGATTCGCCGTATCGCCGCGACGAAGGAGAACCTGATGCCGTCGCTGGTGCAGGCGGCACGGGCACGTTGCACGGTCGGCGAGATCATGAACGCGCTGGCGGACGTATTCGGACGCTACGACGGGGCGGCGCGGTGGTGACACCGAATATCAAGGAGACACTCTATGTCGGTGGCAACCCAGAAGGCTTTGCTGACGGCAGAGGAATTTCGCCGTTTGCCGGAAGACGGGAGACCGAAGGAGCTGAAAAGAGGAAAGGTGATCCTCGTGAACCAGCCGGCGCCTCGGCATGGGGAGATCTGCGGCCAGGTTTACTACCTCGTGCGGCGACATCTTGAAGATTATCCCCTGGGTCGTCTCGTCAGCAATGATTCCGGTGTGGTAACGGAGCACGATCCCGATACCGTGCGTGGGGCGGATGTCGCATTCTACAGCTTCAACCGATGTCCACCTGGACCGTTGCCTCAAGGATACTTGCCCGTCGTTCCCGAGCTGGTCTTCGAGGTCCGCTCGCCGACGGATCGTTGGGGGCGATTTTGGGCAAGGTCGCTGAGTATCTTGAAGCCGGTGTGACGGTCGTCTGTGTACTCGATCAGATGACGGAGCGGTGTCATGTGTATCGCTCTGAAGCACCCGTTCAGAACTTCGCCTCCGAGGAGGAATTGACTCTCCCCGATGTCTTGCCGGAATTTCGGATGGTCGTGCGCCGGTTCTTCGAGTGACCGGAAGGATAATCCATGACTGAATCTCCGCCGTTGCGTGTCGTTCTCGCCAAGGTCGGCCTCGACGGCCATGACCGCGGTATCAAGGTGGTCGCCCGTGCCCTGCGCGACGCGGGGATGCAGGTCATCTACGCCGGCCTGTGGCAGACGCCGGAGGCCGTCGTGCGAACCATTGCCGACGAGGACGCCGGCTGGCTCGGACTGAGCATCCTCAGCGGGGCGCACATGACTCTGGTGCCGCGCGTCTTGCAACTTTTGCGCGAGGCGGGACTGGAACACGTCGGCGTCCTGGTCGGCGGGATCATTCCGGAAGGAGATGTGCCGAAACTTCTGGAAATGGGCGTGGCGCGCGTGTTCGGCCCCGGCACGGCGCTACCGGAAATAGTCGCTTTTTTGCAGGAACACTCTGCGGCGCAGTCGGGGGGATGAAAAAACTCTCGCCGGTTCAAGCCATCGACCCGGCGAGAGAGGGGAAGCGACTCCCACAGTGGGAGCCGTCGGTGCCACAGGGAGGGGGAGAGAAAAGCGGATCGAGGCAACTTCGGTCTCATTCTCAGTCCCTAACCAGATAGAGGCCGAGTTTATTCCCCGTGTTCCCGCTTTTTTTTCTCCCGTCGTTTTCTTGGTCGCAGGTCGCCGCGAATCCTTACAAGATTTTTTTCGCATTGAGAAACCGGGATCGGATCAGCTCGCAAACGAGGTTGTGGATGGCGGTCATGCTAGATGGCTTGCTGGAGCGTTTCCGTCGCGGCGATCGGTTGGCCCTGGCACGCCTGATTAGCCTGGTGGCACGCGGCGAACAGGTGGAGAGCATCCTCGCCGGTGTGGGCGAACCGCGGAAACCGGCGCGCGTGGTGGCCGTCACCGGCAGCGGCGGCGTAGGCAAAAGCACACTGGCCGGCAAGCTCATCGAGGAAATCCGCCGTCAGGGATTGAGCGTGGCCGTGCTCGCCTGTGACCCGCAAAGTCCGCTCAGCGGTGGCGCGCTTCTTGGCGATCGCTTTCGGATGCCGGCCCGGCCGGACGACGACGGCGTCTTCATCCGCAGCTTGGCGGCGGCCGGCGGACACGGTGCGTTGGCCGAGCATTTGCCCGCACTTATCCGCCTGCTCGAAGCATTCGGGTTCGACGTGGTGCTGATCGAAACCGTCGGCGCCGGACAGGGCGATACGGTTGTCCGCGAGATGGTTGATGTGCTGGTTCTTCTTCTTCAGGCGGAAACGGGCGACGATCTCCAGTGGGAGAAAGCCGGTCTGCTCGAAGTGGCGGACGCGATCGTCATCCACAAGGCGGATCTACCGGGGGCCGAGCGAGTGGAGGCCCAGGTGCTGGCCACGCTCGGACTCGGTTCGGGTCCGGTCGTCCCGGTGTTGCGGGTTAGCTCGCGTACGGGAAGCGGACTGGCGGAGTTATGGCAAACGATCGCGTCTCTTCCCTTGCGGCGTGGTGTGCGACAGAGCGGACGCGATCTTCTGCGGTTGGCCCAGCAGACGTTGGCGGCCCGGTTCGCGGCCGCGGAGACGGACCAACGGTCAGATGTGCGGCAACTGCTCGACGATTGGCAGCGCGGCGCGATCCCTTCCGCTCGGGCGGCCTCGGCGCTTTTGAACCTCCTCGGGCATTCACTGGAATCGCCCGGCGTTTAGCGACGCTTCGCAGAAGCGTGCGCGACAAACACGCTTCTGCGAAGCGTCGCTAAACCTATGGTTTCTTTATCACCTTGCGCGGCCGGGCAAAAACCTGCGTGTAGTAAAACTCGCCCTTGGCATTGCTCGCGATGCCCAGGCCGATTTCGCTGACGCGATCGTCCAGCAAATTCTTCCGATGGTCCTTGGAATCCATCCAGTCCTTCATAATGACGGTCAGGGGCACACCCGGCATATCGCTCGTGGCAATGTTTTCGGTGACACGGCCGTAATCGTAACCGGCCCCCAGCACACGATCGCCGGGGTCCTTGCCGTCCAGTTTGTGCTCCATTTTCGACTGCTTCGCCATGTTCGCCGAATGCTTGCGGGCGACCCCGCAAAGGATCGGATTGGGCCGCAGCGGCGGCAGCTTCGCTTTCTCCCGCTCCTTGTTGGTCAGCTCCAGGAGCGTCTTTTCATCCTTGGTCATCTCGAACTTGGTCCCATCCTTACTATCTTCCGCGGGAGCAAATGACTCGGCCCCGGCCACGAGGAAAGTCATCAGAATAAAAACGAATGCTGAACGAATCATGGCAACTTCCTGGCAAGTTCCGGGCGATACGACGCTTCCTCCGCCGTCCTGCCCTTGACGACGCGGCCGGCGCACTTATCATACCTTTTTCGGCCCCCGAGTTCCCGACGAGATGGAAGCACGAATCATGTCCACCTTCATGGCCAAGCCCGCCGAGGTCCAGCGGCGCTGGTTATTGATCGACGCGACCGACCAAGTAGTCGGCCGGCTGGCGGTGCAGATCGCCAACATCCTGCGCGGCAAGCACCGCCCCGAATACACGCCGCACGTCGATACCGGCGAATTCGTCATCGTCATCAACGCCGAAAAGGTCCGCTTCACCGGCAAGAAGCTGGAGACCAAGACCTACCACTGGTACACGCGCTACCCCGGCGGCAGGAAGGTCGTCAAGGCGCGCGACCTGATCGAGAAGCACCCCGAGCGCATCCTGCAAGAGGCCGTCCAGCGCATGGTGCCGCGCACCAAGCTCGGCCGGCAGCAGATGACCAAGCTCAAGATTTACGCCGGCCCGTAGCACCCGCACCAGGCGCAGCAGCCCGTGGAATTCAAGTTGCAACCGTGATCCGGAGAGAGACCGTGGCCGACACGAAAACGAAGAAGACCTATTACCTGGGCACCGGCCGGCGCAAAACCTCGGTGGCCCGCGTCCGCCTGACCGAGGGCAGCGGCAAGATCGTCATCAACGGCCGGGGGCTGGACGACTACTTCACCGAGACCAAGGACCGCAACGCCGTCGTCGGCCCGCTCGAAATCACCGAGATGCGCAGCCGGCTCGACGTGTTCGTCAACGTCCAGGGCGGCGGCATCACCGGCCAGGCCGGGGCCGTCTGCCAGGGCGTCGCCCGCGCCCTCAAGAAGATGTTCGGCCTGACGACCGCGCAGCAGGAAGGCGCCGACGGCGCCGACGCGGTCGGCGGCATGGCCAAGAAGCTGCGCGATTCGGGCTTCCTGACCCGCGACGGCCGCATGAAGGAACGCAAGAAATACGGCCGCAAGGGCGCACGCAAGAGCTTCCAGTTCTCCAAGCGCTAAAACGCGAGCGCTTTCGTGCTTACTAGCCGCGAGCGCCAGCAAGCGGACACAAGACCGCTCGCTGGCGCTCGCGGCTGGTATCTTTCTCGGCCGCGCAATGTTGAATCGTCGCCGCCGGTTCGTCGTCTTTTCCGAAGGCGACTGGACTGTTCCCGTGCGGCCGGAGTGACCTAAAATAGATGCAAGTGATCCAAGCGTCGCCGGAGTTCGCGCGAAGGATGCCGGACTCCGTTCTCATCTCCGTGCTGTCCCCGTTGCCAAGGAGACCCCTGATGTCCATGACCCCGGATTCGCCCGCCCCCGCCCGTCCGGTCTCGAATGCACGTTGGTGGATCCTCGGCGTCGGTTTGCCGCTCGTCGCCCTGCTCGGTTGGTATCTCTTCCCTCTCGGAGCGCGCGGACCCGAACCGCGTGTTGTGGCCAAAGAACCGGCGACGGAGAAGCGCCGCGACGACCGCGTCGAAGCTCCAGAACTGGACGGCGGGGTCGCCTGGCTGAACACGGCCGGACCGATCCGTTTGAAAGACCTGCGCGGTAAGATCGTCCTGCTCGACTTCTGGACGCTCTGCTGCATCAACTGCATCCACACGCTGCCCGACCTCGCCAGGCTCGAAAAGAAATACCCCAACGAGTTGGTGGTAATCGGCGTCCACACGGCCAAGTTCGACAACGAAAAAAATACCGAAAGCATCCGTAAAGCGATTCTGCGCTACGAGGTCAGCCACCCGGTCGTCAACGACGCCAACATGCGCATCTGGAACACCTACGGCTCGCACTCCTGGCCGACGCTTTGCCTGATCGACCCGGAGGGTTACGTCCTGGGCACCGCTTCCGGCGAGGGCAACTACGACCTGCTCGACCGTGTCATCGCCAAACTCATCAAGGAACACAAGGAGAAGAAGACCCTCAACGAGAAGCCGCTCAAGTTCCAGCTCGCCCGCGGCCAGGAAAGCGGCGACAGTCCGCTGTTCTTCCCCGGCAAGGTGCTGGCCGACGCCGCGGGCAAACGGCTGTTTATCGCCGACAGCACTCACCACCGCATCGTCATCACGGATCTAAACGGTAAGCAGATCGCCGTCGCCGGCATCGGTGAATCGGGCCAGGCCGACGGTCCGTTCGCCAAAGCCAGCTTCAACGACCCGCAGGGCATGGCCCTGGCGGGCAATCGGCTTTACGTCGCCGACCGCAAGAACCACCTGGTCCGTGTCCTCGACCTGAAAGCGCAAACGGTTGAAACCGTGGCCGGCACCGGCGTTCAGGGGCAGGACCGCTTCCGCGGCGGCGGCGCGGAAGACCGGACTCAACAGCCCGTGGGATCTTTTGCTGGTCAAGGATCGTCTGTTTATCGCCATGGCCGGACATCATCAAATCTGGGTGATGGACCCCGCGAAGGGCACCGTCGTTCCCTATGCCGGCAACGGCCGCGAGAACATCCGCGATGGCGCGCTTCTAAGCGATAGGGGAAGCTGTTTCGCTCAGCCCAGCGGCCTGACGAGCGACGGCAAGACGCTCTGGGTGGCCGACAGCGAGGTGAGCGCCGTCCGTGTCGTACCGCTGGACGGGGAAGGCGAGGTCAAAACCATCGTCGGCGAAGGGTTGTTCGAGTTTGGCGACGTGGACGGCGAGGGCAGCCGGGTGCGTTTGCAGCACGCGCTCGGACTTACCTATCACGACGGCAAACTGTATGTCGCCGATACGTACAACAGCAAGATCAAGCAGCTCGATCCGGTGAAGCGGACCTGCACGACTTTTCTGGGCGGCGAGCCGGAAGGCTGGTTGGCCACGCCGCTGTTTAGCGAACCGGGCGGCATCAGCTGCGCCGATGGAAAGCTCTATGTGGCCGACACCAACGCACACCGCATCCGCGTCGTCGATCTGAAGACGAAAACAGTGTCCACGCTGAAATTGCAAGGCGTCGAGGCGCCGAAACGGTAAAACAACTCTTGTTTGCCCATCCCGCGACACCGCGAGATGGTGAGGACCGGAACGCTCGAAGGTGATGTCCATGAATCTCTCCCTCCGCATTTTCCGTTCTCCATTCATCCTCCTGGGGATCTTTGGCGCCCTGTTGACGGGGGAGATATCGTCCGGGCCGCTGGGCCTTTCGAGAAAGGTCCTCCTCCGCAGACGGCGAAACACATTGATTTCTCCGTCGCCCTCTTGCCCGCCGATCCGTTTTCGGACATGAATGCGCCGGACGCCAAATCCAGGGTGTTTCGGCGCGGCGAAATCATCACACTGGTCATCGCCGGCACCCCGAAGCCGGGCAGCCACACCTACCCGATGACCGAGCGCTCCGCCGACCCGGCGCAGCAGGAAAGCGGCCTCAGCCAGTTGAAATATAAGGAGACGGCCGGACTCCGGCCCCTCTGGCCCATCCACGAATCCCCTCCGGGCGAGTGGGTTCGCTATCCCAAAGGAATCGGTGTATTTCTTGAACATAAACACGATTTCATCTGGGCGCAGGATATTCTCGTGCTTCCCAACGCCAAACCGGGATCGCACGTCCTCTCCTTCACGATCAAATTGCAAGTATGCGATGAGAGCAGTTGCCGGCTCGGCGAACACAACTTTGAAGTCCCGTTCACCGTCGCCGACACGCCGGCCGAGACTCTGACCGCCGATTTGCGGACCCGACAGCAATCCCCTCAGCCGCCGATCCTCGTTCGGCCTGTGCCCGACCATCTCAAGGTCGAAGAGATCGCCCGTTCGCCGAGTGCTGCCCCGTCGCCGGAGAAAGCCGATACGAGCTTGTTTGGTTTGCTGTTCACGACAATGGGCGCCGCCATCGCCATGCTGTTCACGCCATGCGTCTTCCCGATGATTCCCATCACGGTCAGCTTCTTCCTCAAGCAATCCGAGAAGAAGCACCACAACGCGATCGTCACTGCCACCGTGTATTCGGTGACGATCATCGTGGTGCTAGCCCTGGCCGTGCTGATCCTCGGCAAACTCATCGTGGACCTGGCCAATAGCCCGTGGATGAATCTCGCCCTGGGGGCCGTGCTGGTGTTCTTTGCGTTGAGTCTGTTCGGCATGTATGAGCTGGAACTGCCGCACTTTTTGTCGAGCTTCACGGCGTCGCGCGAGAGCAAGGGCGGCTACCTGGGCGCCTTTTTCATGGCCCTGACGTTCACCATCACGAGCTTCACCTGCACCGGGCCGTTCTTGGGGCCATTGCTCGTGGCGACCAAGGAAATGCAGCTCGGTCTCGACCGACTCATTCTGGCCTCGTTCGTCTATTCGGCCACCTTCGCGGCGCCGTTCTTCTTCCTGGCGCTGTTTCCTACGCTCCTGAAAACCCTCCCCAAGAGCGGCGGCTGGCTCAACAGCGTCAAGGTCGTCATGGGCGTTCTCGAACTGGCGATGGCCTTCAAGTTTTTGGGCAATATGGACGCCAGCCTCCACCCCGGCGAGCCGGTGCTGTTCACCTACGAGACCGTGTTCGCCAGTTGGATTGCTTTGTCGGTGGCATGCGGGCTGTACCTGTTTGGGGTCTTCCGTCTGCCGCACGATACGCCGGTCGAGAGCATTGGGGTGCCGCGCTTTCTGCTGGCGACGTTATTCCTCGGCCTGGGTCTGTACATGACGCCAGCCCTGTGGCACAAGACGCCGCAGGGAGTCCTCGGCCAGTTCTTGGTCTCGTTCGCTCCGCTAGATTCCGAGCCGGTCGGCGTTGCGGAGGGAGGTAGCGGACAGCAGAAACTCGCCTGGCATCTCGATTACGACAAGGCCCGCGAGCAGGCGCTGAAAGAAAACAAGCTGCTCTTCATCGACTTCACCGGCGTCAACTGTCAGAATTGTCGTGCCAACGAACTCGGTGTCTTCCCGCAGCCCGCCGTGAAGGAAGAGCTGAAAAAATTTGTCCGCGTCCAGCTCTACACGGATATTGTCCCCCGGCCGGGGACGTCGAAAGCGGATGCGGAATCCGAGGCGGAGCGCAACGCCGCCTGGCAATCGGCCACCTTCAAGGACGGCTCCACTCCCCTCTACGTGATTTTCAAACCGGACGGAGGCGACCTGGAGCAAGATGGCAAGCTTCGTGGCGTCGAACTGGGTCGAACCGCCGGCTTCATCAACGACGTGCCCTCTTTTCTGAACATGCTCAAGAGCGTACAGGGCCGGCAGGTAGCGCAACGCAACTGACAACGATCTGGAAACCAGCCAGCAGCACCGCGCTGCGGGGTGGAAAGTTCAAGAATGCGGAGGATCAGCCTGGGCCGGTTCCAATTGCGTAGGTCATCGGGCTGTTCCCCGGTTTGGGCAGCAAGGCCGCATTTTTTGGGAGCGGTCTTGCTTGAGGTTGAGCAACGGCCCCGCCGCTTTGGGGAAGGCGGCTTCTTGCCGAGCGTTGCTGGCAAAGTGGCAAATTGGTAATCTCGACCTCCGGAATCGACGTAAAGGATTGAATTCAAATAGGTTAATATGTTGACGCCACTTTGCCAACCGTCGGTGCGTTTGACAAAGTGGCAAGCATGCCTCCCCTGCCTTGACCATACTCGCCGTAGGGACACAATAAAGATAGTCCCAGGCATCGGGCGAGGACCACGGCATGGCCGAACCGCTGACCTGTCCGCGGGGCCATCGGTGGCAACCCAACGGACCTGAATCGTCTACGCCTCCGCAGGTTTGTCCGATATGCGGACTCGCCCTGCAACCCTCGCGCGACCGGGTCGCCCCTACCCTCGATTTCCCGACCAACCCGCCGCCCCCGGAGTCCGTCTCTTTCGCCGCGCCGCCGCCGGCCGAGAGCCGCACACACCCGCCGGATCGGCGACGACTCCCCGACCCTGCCGCGCACTCCCGGCGAGACCGCGCGAGAAAGTATGCCGATTTTCTCGCAGCACATTCCCGGTTACGAGATCCTCGGCGAGCTGGGCCGAGGCGGCATGGGCGTCGTCTACAAGGCGCGGCAGAGCCGGCTCAATCGCCTCGTCGCCCTCAAGATGGTGCTGGCCGGCGCGCATGCCGAGAAACACCAGCTTGCGCGTTTCCGCGCCGAGGCCGAGGCCGTGGCGCGCTTGCAGCACCCGTACATCGTGCAGATCTACGAAATCAGCGAGCAGGACGGATGCCCGTTTTTCTCGCTGGAATACGTGGACGGCGGCACACTGGCGCAGAAGCTCAACGGTGCGCCGCAGCCGCCGCGTTTGGCTGCCCAGTTCGTCCGCCTGATCGCCCTGGCCATGCACAGCGCCCACCAGAAGGGCATCATTCACCGCGACCTCAAACCCGGCAACATCCTGCTGACCACGCCGACCGAGCATGTCTCCAACCCCGACAGTTTCCAGGCCGAATCCCAGGCCGCGCTGCGACTGTACGGCATCCCCAAAGTCACTGACTTCGGCCTGGCCAAACACCTCGACATCCAATCGCAGACGCGCACCGGCGCCATCCTCGGCACGCCCAGCTACATGGCCCCCGAACAGGCCGAGGCACGCGCCCACGCCATCGGCCCCGCCACCGATGTCTACGCGCTGGGCGCCATCCTCTACGAGATGCTGACCGGTCAGCCGCCGTTCGAGGGCGATAGCTCGCTGACAACCATTCGTCAGTTATTGACAGAAGATCCCATCTCCCCTTCACGGCTGCATAAGGTGCCGCGCGACCTGGAGACGATCTGCCTGAAGTGCCTGGAGAAAGACCCGGCCAAGCGCTACCCCAGCGCGGAGGAGCTGGCCGACGACCTGCACCGATTTCTCAAGGGCGAGCCGATCGAGGCTCGGCCGGTCGGCTGGGGGGGCCGAACCGTCAAGTGGACGCGGCGACATCCGGCGCGGGCCGCCCTGTTTCTCGTCGTGTCCGGGGCGTCGCTGGCGCTTTTGATCGTTGGCCTAAGCTATCACTTCCGCCTCGAACATGCGGTGGAGGAAGCGCGGCAGAGCGCTGAAGAGAATCGGCAAAACCTGATCCGCCTGCACGTCACCGAGGGGACCAGCGCCATGAATGCCGGCGACGGCTTCACGGCGCTCTTGTGGTTCACCGAGGCGCTGCGGCTCGACCCCGGCACGGCGGAGCATGAAAAACCGCACCGCGAGCGCATCGCCGCGCTCATGGACGGGCTGCCCAAACTGTCGCAGGTCTGGGTCCACGAAGGCTCGGTCAACGAGGCCCATTTCAGTCCCGACGGCCGCCGCGTCCTTACGGCGGGCGATGACGGCCGAGCCTACTTGTGGGACAGCGAAACGGGCGAAGCGGTCACGCCGCCGATGACTCATGCCGGCCCCGTGCTGCGCGCGATCTTCAGTCGTGACGGTCGGCGTCTCGCCACGGCGAGCCAGGACCGCACGGCCCGCGTTTGGGACGCGAAGACCGGCCAGGCGCTGACGCCGCCCTTGGCGCATAACGGCCCGGTTCGCTGGATTGACTTCAGCCCCGACGGGACCCAAGTGGCGACGGTCAGCGCCGGCGAGTCGGCTCGCGTCTGGGATGTGTCCACCGGCAAGCCGCTGACCGGCGAGCTGAACCACGACGGCGAAGTGACTCAAATCGTATTCAGCCCGGATGGTGCGCTGGCTGGCGACGGCCGGCGACGACGGCATAGTTCACCTCTGGGACGCGGCCACGCGGAAACCGTCCTCCGTGACGCTGTTGCACGATCGTGCCATTCTTTGCCTGGCCTTCAGCCACGACAGCAAGCAGATCGCCACCGGCAGCGCCGACCACAGCGCCCGCGTCTGGGACGTTCTGACCGGCGCTCCCGTCTGCCCACCGTTGCGACACCGCGAACGGGTGACGCAGGTGGTTTTCAGCCCCTTCGATCACCGCCTACTGACCGGAGGCGAGGACGGTTTGGCCTGCATCTGGCGCGTTGCCGACGGCGAGCGCCTGGCGGAGCCACTGCGTCACAAAAGCGCCATCCGCGCCGCCGCCTTCAGCCCCGACGGCTGCCGAGCTGTGACCGGCGGCGACGACAATATCGCCCGCGTCTGGAACACGACCACCGGCGCGTCCATGACGCCGCCCTTGCGCTACAACGGCAACGTCAACCACGCCGCGTTCAACCCTGAGGGAGACCGCCTGATCACGGCCAGCGACGACGGCACCTCCCGGCTGTGGACCGTCGCGTGCCGCAACCGGGCGGTCGTGGTGGATGAGGCCGCCGTCTTCCGCCGCGACGCTGACCGCGCCCTGCGCGTCGCCGTCGCCGATAGCGAGCCGCCTACCGTGGCCCCCACCGAACGCACCAGTCCCGATGGCCGGCTCGTCGTCAAAATCGGCGACCCTTACACCGCCCGTGTTTACGACGCGGCGACCGGCCTGCCTGTCACGCCTCCCTTGCGGCATCACAATGACATCACCTATGTTGCCTTCAGTCCCGATGGCCGGCGCGTCGTCACGACAAGTGCGGACCAGACCGCCCGCGTCTGGGACGCGGCCACCGGCGCTCCGGTCAGCCCGCCGCTGACTCACGCCAGCTCTGTCGGGTTCGCCGATTTCAGCGCCGATGGTCTGCGCCTCGTCACGGCCAGCGAGGACAACTCGGCCCGCGTCTGGGACATCGCCACCGGCGAACTTCTGTTGCCGCCGCTCAAACACGACGGCACGGTCACGCAGGCCGTCTTCAGCGCCAACGGCGAGCGGGTGGCGTCGGCCAGCCTCGATCAGACCGCCCGCGTTTGGGATGCCGACACGGGGCAAGCTCTGACCCCGCCCTTGCAACACCCCTGGCCGGTTCGCCAGGTACGTTTCAGCGCCGACGGTCAGCGCCTGCTTGTAACTGGCTCTTCGGGCGCCGTCTGGTCCTGGGACTTGCCGTACAGCGAGGGTGTCACCGGCGAACTCGTCCGGTTGGCCCAACTTCTCTCCGGCAATCGCCTCGACGTGCATCGTGGCATCATGCCGCTCAAGCCGCGCGAGCTACGGCAGACCTGGGAATTGCTGCGCCAGACGCGCGAGGATTTCTTCCGCTTCACGGCCGACGATGCGACCGCCTGGCACCGTCAGGCGGGCGAGGAGTGCATCCGTGGCCAGCACTGGGAGGCCGCCCTCTGGCACCTGGAACACTTGATTCAGGTGGACCCGGACGCCTGGCTCCCGCGCGCACGCCGCGGCCTGGTGCGAGCCGAACTGGGTCGCTGGCCGGACGCCCAGGCCGACTTCGCCGAGGTCGTCCGCCGCGCCCCGGCCGAGGGCGAGGCGTGGTGTCTGTACGCGCTCCTGTGCGTGCAAACCCGTGACCTGGCCGGCTACCGCCGCGCCTGTGCCGCGCTCTTGGACCGCTCCAAACAAGACGATACTGCGCGTACCGCCTATCTGACGGCGTGGGCGTGTGTGTTGTCGGAAGAGTCGGGCGTGAAGGGTGGGCAGATGATCGAGTTGGCGGAACGGGCCGTGTCCAGCCAGCCGCGCGACACGGATTATTTACGCACGTTGGGAGCGGCGCTCTTTCGCGCCGGCGAGTTGGACGAAGCGGTTCGCCGTCTCAACGAGGTGCTGAAGTTGCGCGGCCGGCGACCCAGCCGGCGCGAATGGTTGTGGCTGGCCCTGGTTCACGCCCGCATGGGGCGGACGAAGGAAGCTCGGTCGTGGTTGGTCAAAGCGACTTCCGCTCGCACCGGGCTGTCCAACCCCTCGCCGCTGCCCTGGGTGATGCGACTCAAGCTGAATCTCCTTCAGCGCGAGGCCGAGCAGCTGTTGAAAAGCGAAAAATCAAATAGTAAATGAAACCATCTACATCCCGTTCAGTTGTCCCAGCCCCGTAGGGGCGTAAGGATGTAGCCCACGGCGCCAGCCGTGGGGAAGGAAGGAGCAATTGTTTTTGTATTGAGCCCCGTGGGGGCGTAAGAGGGTTGCACGCCTCTTACGCCCCTACGGGGCTAAAATCGAATCTTTCACGATCTCGTCTGTCCCCACGGCTAGCGCCGTGGGCTACATCCTTACGCCCCTACGGGGCTGGGATTAACGGACGGGATGTGTCCGGCTCATCCAGAAATCGTGTGCCCACGTCGTAGATGCCGGCCATCAAGTGATTGCAGCGCACAACCTGCGCCACCACCTCCAGGTCCGAGGCGTCCGGACGCGCCAGGAACAGCGTCACTTCTCCCAACGGCAACGGTTGGGTCGCCAGGAAGGCGATACCGTCGCGGGACAGGTTGCGGGCGAAGCCCATCAGCGGAATGCCCCCGACGACCTGCTGAACGTGAATCCGCGCCGTGTACGGGCGCGCGGGTGAACGCGGCGCTCATCCTGTCCCACACCATCCGCGCCCAGCTGCTCCACCAGTGAGCCGATGGCCTGCTCGGAGTTGGCTCGCGGTTCCAACTCGGAATTGCCGGGCGCGAAATGGAAGCGACAACCAAGCTCGACCAGGCGTTCGCCCTGTGCCTGACAATGCCGCACCTCGGCCGGCACATGGACCGTCTGGCCTCCCCATTCCAAGCCGAGGAGAACGCCGTTCGTCGTGACCGGCCGCGTTTGCACGACGGACATGCCGTCGGCCGAGATGTTCTGGGCGATGCCGTCGTGCGACGCCTCCCAATCTGCCTTTCCGTCAGCCCGAATCGGTGTGATGCGCACGGGGCGTTGCATCGGCAAACGAGTGCGGCGTCGCCTCTCCTCGCCGACCGGCCGGCGCAGAGTAAGCACGACGCGGCGTCCACCGGCCTCGTAGCGCACCTCGTCGAGAAAGGCACGCATGAGTTGAATGCCCCGACCGCTCGCCATCGGCGCTTCCAGCTCGTTCTGCTCCATTCGGGCCAGCGCGCGCTCGACATCGAACCCCTGGCCTCGGTCGGTGAACATCCACTGGCAGCGTTCGCCGTCGTAGTCGATGCAGATGTCCACCGGCCGCGCGCTGTAGTTCGGGTCGGCCGAGCGCTCCGCCAAGGTTTGGACGAAGGCGTCCTCCGAACGCTCTTTCAGCTCGGAGGAGACTTCGAGGTTGCCGTGAATAACGGAATTGGTGAGCGCCTCGTGCAGAGCGAGTGTGAGTTTGCGGGCGCGCGTCTCGGGACACGCCCCGCATTGAACCGCTTTGTCGCGCAGGAATTCGACCGTCGGCGCGATCCACTCCGGTTGACTGGGGATCTGCAAATACGTCTGCTCGGCCGCGATCGCGGTGGACAGGGAAGGCGTTTGCAACTGGCTGGTCATGACGCTCTCATGCGGGCAAGGTCGGTCCCCCAACGTCCCGGACGAGGGAACTCGTCCCAGGGAGGTATGTTCCAAGCCTAGCCCGCGAAAAAATGACAGGCAATGAAAAGCCACGCTTCGGTTCATCTGGGGCTGTGCAAAGAATCGGCGGGTGAAAATCGAGAGGCTCCGGCGGGAGCATGGCGAGAGACCGCTTCGCGGGGGGAGACAACCGGGGGTGACGCGAGTCGAAGCAGTCGCGGAGTCTAGAGCACTTGCCGGAGCCTCTCGAAGAGAGATCGCCGCTGCCCTGTCCGCGGGAGCAGGCCAGAGCAGCGGCGGCGAGTCGGCCGCAGGAACAGACCTCCGTGGGGGTCGGGGGCATGTGCAACGGAGGTCCGTGTCGGTACGGAGTCAGCGGCCACGGCCGTAAAGGCCTGGCCTGCCGAGCGAGCCGGTTTCCGACGTTTCCTGACGGCCGCGGCATTTCAGGCGAGCGGCGACGGTCAGGCGGTTGGTCACGAGAACAGGATTTATTATCGGCCCGGTACTCCGCGGACTTGAAGCAAGCTGGGACGGTTTTCTCCCTCCCCCTTGTGGGGGAAGGCGTTCACCTCCCACCCCTACCCTCCCACAAGGGGGGAGGGAGAAATACCAGCAGACCATGCAACGAATTCGGTCTTGACGCCGATAGGGTGACATTCTATCGTTCCCCCCCTCGCATAGTGTTTTTCGAGAACGGGGGTGGGCCGGGATGGCGTCCGGCTCGCGGGGAAGCCATCCGTCAGGGGCGAAGCCATGATTCGTCGTGAATTGAACAAGCGTCTGCGGGGCGCCGGCCGAGGGGCCAAGCGGGCGGTGCTGGGGGCCGGGTTGCTCGCGTTCGTCGGGCTGCTCGGATGCACCTCCCTGCAGACGCGCTTCCAGGCGGAAGACGAAATCGAGCGCTACGCCGTCGAGACCATCGGCGACCTGACCCTGGTCGGCAACGCCACGCCCACGCCGGTCGGCGGCGTCGGCCTGGTCGTCGGCCTGGAAGGCACTGGCGGCGACTGCCCACCTGACTCCTACCGCGACATGCTCGAAGACGCCCTGGTCAAGGCCGGCGTCCCCAAGGTGAAGGAAGTGATGGCCGACCCCGATCATGCGATGGTGTATGTCTCCGGCTTGATCCAGCCGGGCACGGGCGCGGACGATCGGATCGACCTGGAAATCTCGCTGCCGCGCGGCAGCCGGGCCACCAGTCTGCGGGGCGGCTACCTCATCAAATGCAATCTGTACACCTACGATTTCGCCGAACGGCTCAACCCCGATCCCAACGGTCCGCGCGGCATGTTGCGCGGCCATCCGATCGTCTCGGCCGAAGGGCCGCTGCTGGTTGGCCTGGGCGAGGGAGACGAAGAGGGACGCAACAAGCGCGGCCGAATCTGGGGCGGCGGGCGCTGCAAGGTGGCGTTGGGTTTCAATTTGATCATGAGCTCCAACCAGCAGGGGGCGCGCGTCACGGCCACGGTCGCCAACCGCATCAACGAGGTGTTCCAGGCCGGCTTTCACGGCGAGGCCGGCTCCTCCGTCGCCGTGGCCGAGAACCCCACGAGCGTTCGGCTGCGTGTGCCGGCTCAGTATCACCTCAACACGCCGCGCTTTCTCCGCGTCGTCCGCCTGATCCCGCTCAGCACCCAACTGGACGTGCCGATCGTCAAGGGCGAGGACCACCGCACCTATCGGCAGCGCCTGGCCGACGACCTGCTCGACCCGGCCAAGACGGTGACGAGCGCCCTGCGCCTGGAAGCGCTGGGCCAGATGAGCATCCCGGCCCTGAAAAAAGGCCTCGACAGCAAGCATCCGTTGGTGCGCTTCTGCTCGGCCGAGGCGCTGGCCTACCTGGGCGATCCGGCCTGCGGTCAGGAGTTGGCCACGTCCGTGCGCACCCAGCCGGCCCTGCGCGCCTTCGGCCTGACGGCAATGGCGTCGCTGGATGAGAACATCTGTCACGTCAAACTGGGCGAGCTGCTGACGACGGCCCGTGACGACGAAACGCGCTATGGCGCCTTCCGCGCCTGCGCACGCTCAACCCGCGCGACCCGCTTGTGCGGGGCGAGCAGCTCAACGAATCGTTCTGGCTGCACCGCGTCGCGCCGAACACGCCGCCGTTGGTCCACATCTCCAGCAACCGGCGAGCGGAGATCGTATTGTTCGGCGACGAGCCAGCTTTGAAGCCGGACCTGTGGTTGCAGGCCGGCGAGTTCGTCGTCACCGCGTCCAAAGACGACGACCACTGCACGATCAGCCGAGTGCCGCTGCACGGCCCGACGGTGCGCAAGACGTGCCCGCTGGAGTTGGTCAAGCTGCTGCACACGCTCAGCGAGATGGGCTGCATGTATCCGGAAGTCGTCGCCCTGTTGCAGCAGGCCGACAGCTCCGGGGCGCTATCGTGTCGCCTGCGCTGCGACGCTCTGCCGCAGGCCACCACGGTATTCGATCTGGTCAAGCTCGGCCAGAAGAAGCAAGGCCAGGATGATTCCGAACTTGAGCTGGTGCCAGCCGGCCAGGATCTCGGGGCCACGCCGAACCTGTTCGAGAACGGCCCGTCCACATCCGCCAGCCGCACGCGGCAGCAGCAAGCCATGCTGGAGGATGGCAAAAAACACAAGGAAAAGCCGGATGCGGAGCTGCCGGAGTAGACGCCCTCGCGGTGAGCCGCCAGAATGACAGAGATTCGCCTACTAGCCCTCAGCGCCAGCAAGGGCAGATCCCTTGCTGGCGCTGAGGGCTGGTCAGGATAGGCGACCTCCCCGGGTGACGGTTCATGCTCAAACGTCTGGAACTGGTGGGCTTCAAATCGTTCGCCGACAAAACGCAATTCGACTTCGCGTCGGGGATCACGGGCATCGTCGGCCCCAACGGGTCGGGCAAGTCGAACATCGTGGACGGCGTGCGCTGGGTGCTGGGCGAGCAGAGCGCCAAGAGCCTGCGCGGCGGCGAGATGGCCGACGTCATTTTCAACGGTTCGACTTCCCGGCGCAGCCTCTGCCTGGCCGAAGTCACCATGACGTTCGACAACGGCCGCCGCTCCCTCGCCACTCCAGCCGAAGAAGTTCAGATCACCCGCCGCGTCTACCGGAGCGGCGAGGGCGAATATCTCATCAACAATCAGATCTGCCGCCTCAAAGATATCAAAGACCTTTTTTTGGGCAGTGGAGCTGGAAGCGATGCGTATTGCATCATCGAGCAGGGCCGCGTCGATGTGCTCTTGCAAGCATCGACCAAGGACCGCCGTACCATCTTCGAGGAAGCGGCTGGCATCAGTCGATTCAAGGCCAAGAAAGTTGAGACGCTGCGCCGCCTGGAGCGCGTCGAGTTGAACGTGGCCCGTCTACGCGACATTCTCGATGAGGTCGAGAAACAGCTCCGAAGCGTCAAGCTGCAAGCGGCCAAGGCGCAGCGACATCAGGAATACTCGCAGCGTTTGAAGCAGCTCCGCGTCGCGCTGGGAATGGAAGAGTTTCACCAGTTGAGCGAGCGGTTGCAGGAGGAAACGGCGATCCTCGACGCCATGCGGGCGGAGCTTGCCGAGCAAACGGCCCAGGCCGACGCCTGGGAGAAGCAGCTTAGACAGCTGGAAGAAGCGCTGGCCCGGCTCGAATCCTCCATCCGCGAGCAGGGTAGCGAACTGTCAGTGGCCCGCGCCCAGATCGCCTCGCACGATTCTACCGTGTCGCACGGATGGACGCTGGCCGACGAAATCGAGAAGGAATTGACTCGTGCCCGGCAGCGGCGGGCGGAGCTAAATCAGCACGTCGCCGCCCTGGCCGAGTCGTCCGGCCAGATCGAGGAAGAACTTCGGCACGTCGAGGCCCAGTGTCAGGCTCAAGTTCAGATCGTGGAAGAACACGAGCAGCAGCAACAAGCCACGAAAGCCCGGCTCGCGGAGTTGCGCCAGCAGGTCGAGCGCGAGGAGGGCGAGCACCTGGAATGCATGCGCGAGGCGATCAAGCTCAAAAACGACGCCCTCAGTTACAGGGCCAGGGTCGATGACCTGACGCGCGGACGCGCCCGCCTGTTACATCGCAGCGAGCAGGCGGTCGAAGGTTTGGCGTCGCTCGACCTGGAGTTGCGAGAGCTGAGTGCCGCCGAGGAGGAACTGCAAGCGCGGCAAGCCGGTGCGCGTCAGGCACTGACGGAATTGCGCGAGGAGCGCGACCGCCTGCGCCAGCTGCGCGACGAGACCACCCAGCGGGCGGCCGACCTGCGCGCCCGGCGCAGTGGGCTGGTCAGCCGGGTCGAGGTGCTGGAAGGACTGGAACGCAGCCACGAAGGTCTGGGCACCGGCCCGCGCGAGTTGATCGCTCTCTTGGAACAGCCGGACCCCGGCCCGTGGCGCACGGTCCTGGGTATCCTCGCGGAGTTCCTCACGGTTCGCCGCGAGTTTGCGCCGCTCATTGACCTTGCCCTGGGCGAACGCGCCCAGCGCTTCCTGGTGCGCGATCCGGATCAACTGGCCCAGGCGCTGCGGCAGCGCAGCCAACCGTTTTCGAGCCGGGTGAGTTTTTTGCCACTGACCTCAAGCGGGCAGGCGTCCCTCTTTCCGCGTCCGCAGACACGTGGGACGCTTGCCCCACCCGTAGCCCTGGCGTCGAATCAGGGGCCGTTGCCAATCGAGGGCGCGGCGTCTCATCCGAGCGTCATCGCACGGGCCGAGCAGGTGGTTCGCTGCGATCATCCGGAGTTGGCCGACCTGCCCGCTCGTCTTTTAGCCGGCACGCTCATCGTGCGCGACCTGACTGCGGCCCAAGCTCTGGCCCCGCACTTGCCCGGCTGCCGGTTCGTCACGATGCGCGGCGAATTGCTGGAGGCGGATGGCACCCTGACGGTCGGCACGCACCACGCCGAGACCAGCATCCTGTCGCGCAAGAGCGAGCTGCGCGAGCTGCGCGAGCAGGTCGCCGAACTCGACCGCAGGTTGGCCGAGCTGGACCACGATTTAGCGGACCTGCGCGAGACGTTGATCCAGCTAGACGGCCGGGCGGAGCACGGACAACAGGAGATCGAAATGTTGTCCGAGCAGGTCGCCGACCTGCGTTCGCGCATCGGCCGGCATCGCGAGCGCCGCGACGGTCTGCATCAAGAAGTGCAGGTCAGCCGCAGCGAAATCAGCGGGCTCGAGCAGGACATCGACAACCTCGAACGATCGTTGCGGGAAGCGCACGACCGCGCTAACCATGCCGACGCCGAGGTGCAGCGTTTGCAGGGACGGTTGGAGGAAGCCAAGCGCGAAATCCGCGAACACGAATCGCGTCAGCAAGAACGCGAGCGGGAGACCAATACGGCGCGAGTCGCCCTCGCCAAGACCGAGGGGCGCTTGCACGCCCTCCAGGATCGCCACGGAGAGATGGAAGCAAACCTGCGCCAGCGCCGCCAGGAGTACGAGGAGACCGAGCGCCAGCTGGCCGCGACGGTCGCGCGCCGGCACGAGAACCAGCGGACCTTGCTGGACTCGTCGTCGGCCCTGGCGGCCTGGTATCTCCGCAAGGAAGCCGCCGAGCGCCAGCTCGCCGAGTGGACGGGCCAACAAGCGAGCATGACCCGCGAGCGCCAGGAGCGCAACGAACAGTCTCAGGTTAGCCGCAACGCCTGGCGCGAGCGGCAGGAGCAGGCCCACTCTCGTGAGTTGGCCGCGAATGATCTACGCCACCGCCGCGATACCTTGTGCGAACGTCTGCGCGAAGATTACGAGTTGGATCTCGCCGCGGTATACGAGGAATCGCGGTCATCGGGCATCTCCCGGCCGTCTGCGACATCGAGCGACGGCGAAAGCACGAGCGAACCGACCATGCCCCCCGAGCAAGAAATCGAGGAGCTGCGCCGCAAGCTCAGCCGCCTGGGCAGCGTCAACCTCGATGCCTTGCAGGAATTAACTGACCTCGAAGCGCGGGCCGGCGCCTTGCAGATTCAGTACGACGACCTGACCTCGGCGCAGCGGTCCTTGCAGGAGATCATCGCCAAGATCAACGAGGATAGTCGCAAGCTATTCGGTGAGACCTTCGCCACGATCCGCACGCACTTTCAGGAGCTGTTCCGCAAGCTGTTCGGCGGCGGCATGGCCGACATCGTGCTGGAGGACGAAAGCGACATCCTGGAGAGCGGCATCGAAGTCGTCGCCCGCCCGCCCGGCAAGGAGTTGTCGAGCATTTCGCTCATGTCCGGCGGCGAAAAGACCCTTACGGCGGTCGCGCTCCTGCTGGCGATTTTCCGCAGCAAGCCGAGTCCGTTCTGCATCCTCGACGAGGTGGACGCCGCCCTGGACGAGGCGAACATCGGCCGGTTCACGTCGGTGCTGCGCGATTTCCTCGACCGCTCGCAGTTCATCATCATCACGCACTCGAAGCGCACGATGGCCTGCGCGGACATGCTGTACGGCATCACGATGCAGGAGTCGGGCGTCTCGCGGCGCTTCGCAGTTCGCTTCGAGGACTGGCCCGACGACGAGAAGTTCCCGCAAGAGCAAGCAGGATAAGTATTTGCGTTTTTCCACATTTCTCATGAATTAGGTCGTTTTACTGCACCGTTTGGGCCAACCCTACGGGCCATTACGCATTTATGAGAGCGGAGGTCCAGACATCGAGAGGACGGAATGCCGCGAAGAAAAAAATACAGTGCAGAAGTTTTCGCCTTTCGGAAGACTTGTTTTCAGAGGGCTGGATGGCCTATCCCGTTGGTGTTAAGCTGGTCAGGATAACTATGAGTTCGACCATCGGAGAACAAGCGGTGCCTGATCCGACTATCAAGGTGATGGGTGTCTATGCTTTGCCGCTCAACGAGCAGACGCTCAAGGAGCAGACGGACATCCTTTATGGCGCGAATCTCAAAGGGACCGCCCGCCGAGAGGCGGAGCGACGGTGCCGTAAGCAGCTTGCGTCAACCGTTTTGATTGAGGCGTTGGTCCAGAATCGGGACGACCGATTTAGTGTAAGGGATTTCTGCCAACCGAAAGTCGGGGTTCCTCCGGATAGATGGCAAGTCGCATGGGCTTCGGCATGTCTCTCGGTCGATGGCAAGTCCCGCTTGGAGCCAGTGCGCGTGGAATCAGTGTGGCCCGACCTGCCAGCAGACAAAAACTTCCGTGTGGCTTTCTTCATTCACTTTTGGGACCCTAAGTCGCCGCTGTTGACGAGTTATGGGGAGATCGAGTTCCCGGCGGTAGCAGAGATGCCGGAACGATTACGGAGGCTTGCTCCTTACGAGCTTTTGGATTGATGACTGGCCGAACCACCCGCTCCAGAAGACCATCCAAGCAACTGAGTGTCCTGCCCCGCCATGAAGGCGGGGTTTTTCATGCGCTAGGCAACATCTCCTTGCCGTTCCAGCCTGAATGGCATGCGGCAATACTTGCAAATGTAGTTTGCCCGACGACGCACTTCCTCGGCTAACGACTCGTCCATGAGCGGCTCAAGAAACCTTCTTCCGATTCAGGGATTTGCGGGCCTTGGAGTGGAGCAGGGCGAGAAGATGCCCCGCCTTGACATAGTTATGTAGCTCTTCCTGCTCTTGGGCGGATAAAGTCCCCGCCTGGTTCCTTTCGGCCAGTTCCCTCATGCGGTCTTGGTCTTCCACCCCGAAGCCAAGTGTCAGCAGGTAGCGGGCCAGTTCCGGTAATAAGTCCCCTTCCTCGGTCTTGAGAAGGCGACCGAGAATTGCGAGTTCACTGGTCCGGTTTTCGGTGATTGGATTCACCGTCATCGCTTGCTCCCTTCCGGCGTTTCCTCCCTAATCTACCAGATCGTGAGCCAGACCGGGAGACGATCCGTCGCCCGAACTCACTTCGCGATCGCGGCCAATTCGTCGAGCAGTTTGGCGCTCGACGATCATCGACCGACCATTGTGATATGCCCCTTGCCACATCGAGATCCGCGTTGCGCCGGCCGGGGAGCCGTCGGCCTTCCGCGTCGCCCACCAACTTCCCTCCTTGGCGATCTGGTGTTTCTCCACGAAGTCCAGCGTCTGGACGAACACGTCGTAGTAATCCGGCCGGCCGGTCAGCTTGTATAGCTCCAGCATCGACACCAGCGCCTCCGCCTGCACCCACCATTCTTTTTTCGTGTCGTCGGCGTCTTTGCCGAGCGGGCCAGTGTAGTAGAACCCGCCGTGTGTGCGGTCGTAGCCGTGCCGGAGGCTGTATCCGGCCAGCCCCTCGGCCCAGCCGCGATACAAGGCGGTCGGCCGGCCCAGGGCGCGGGCCGCGTCGAGGCAGAGCCAGACTGCCTCCACGTCGTGGCCGTAGCTCGCCCGCAAGTTTCGCGGCGTTTGGATCGGCTTCCAATCGGCGCTGAAGCCGTCCACGTTGCAGCCGTGTTCCGGAAGGCGGATCGTCAGCGTGTTGAGGGCCAGCAGTTCGTCGAGCCGGCGACGAACGAGGGGATCGGGCCAGATGCGATAGAGTTCGGTGAACGCTTCCAGAACGTGAAGATGAGTGTTGAACGTCTTGGTGCCGGGCGGGCCGATATAGGACGAATCAAGCGGATCGGTGATCGGCCGCCAATCGTCGTGGAAAAACTCGACGTATCCGCCGTTGGCCGAATCGTGACTTTTTGCATCGAGGGTCTGAAAGAGATCCTTGACGGCGGCGAGGGCCGAGGGGTCGCCGCTGGCCCGGTGGTAGGCGGATAGCCCGTAGAGGGCGAAGGCGTTCAGGTAGACGTGTTTGCGGCGATCCGTCGGCTTGCCGGCATCCGACACCTTCGCGAAGTAGCCGCCGTGCGCCCGATCGCGGAACTTCCCTTCGAGGAAGTCGAAGCCGGTTTTGCCCGCGGCGAGGGCGGCATCCTTCTCGATGCCGGATGTCGCGAGGAGGCTGAAGAACCAGAGTTGCCGGGATTGGAGGGTCAGGAACTTCTCGCCGGTCGGGGAGAACTTGTTTCCTTGAAGCGACTCCAGGTAGCCTCCGTTGGTCCGGTCCACGCAGGCGGGCAAATAGAAGTCGATGATGCTCGTTTTGAGGATTTGTCGGCAGCGCTCGGCTTGCTTTCGCAGTTGGGCCGGAGACGGACGGCTCGGCGTCTCTCCGCCGACGGCCGGGTGGACGTTCAGGTTCGCCAAGAGCAGCACAAAGGATGCGCGGATCAGAAGAGAGCGACAGCGCATGGAGCCTCCTTCCCAAGCCGTCCCCGTGGCCGACCGGCTCCGGCGCTTACTCCTTCTTGAGCATCCCCTCTGTGCCGAGAAACTCCTCGAAGCGCTGGAGCCAGGCGTCGGCCGGACGGCTGGTCTTCTTCACCCGGTAGCCGAAGCCGTGCGGCGTCTTCGCGTAGACGTGCAACTCTGCGGACACCCCGGCTTTCTTGAGGGCAAGGTAGTGCGGGACGAGCCAGTTGGCGGCTTTGTCGTTGTCGCCGACGACGATGAACGTCGGCGGCATGTCCTTCGTCACGGTTTCATTCCGGATGCCCAGCGGCCCGGAATAAATCAAAGCCTGGAAGTCGGGTCGGGAGCTGAGCCGGTCCACGGAGTCCGCGGCATCGTCCTTGCCCTTCTCGGCTCGATTACAGACCAGGGCCGTCAGCTCACCGCCAGCCGAGAAGCCCATCAGGCCGACACGGTCGGGATTAACGCCCCATTCCTTCGCCCGGCTGCGCACCAATCGGATCGCCCGCTGGCCGTCTTGCAAGGCGTGTTCGTCGATCTTGTACGGCGACCCTTTTTCGCGACCCAGTCGATACTTGAGAACGAACGCAGCGATTCCGCGCTCATTCAACCACTTGGCGACGTTTTCGCCTTCGTGCAAAACCCACAGCTCCCGATGCCCGCCCCCCGGAGCAAGGACCACGGCCGTCCCGGTCGCCTTTTCTTTCGGTGGCAAAAACACCGTCAAGGTGGGGTTGTGGACGTTGGTGACTTTGTACTCCCCGCTTTTTTGAACCGTCCGCACTTCCTTCTCGTCCTTGCGACTCTCGAACCCCGGAGCACCGTTGGGCCAGAGAGGAACTTCCGACCGGGAGGCATCCGCGGCCGCTAGGTCCAGGAGGGCGAACGAAAACAGGAGAAGCACGATCGCCAAGGTACGCCGAAACATGGAGAGATCCCCTGGATGGAAATGCTCGTTTGGCCGCGACCCGCAGGGGAGCGCGAACAGCGCTCCCCTGCGGGTCGCGGCTAAACGAATCTTGAATCGCACATATGTCAAATATTGGTCAGCGCCCCGGTGGAATCGCCGAAGCGCTCCAGTTTGCGCAGTCCGAAACGGTGGGCCATGCTCATGAACAGGTTCGTCACCGGCTTGGAGCCGTGCTTGACGAAACGGCCGGGCGCCAGCGTGCCTCCGCCGCCGCCGGCCAAGAGGAGCGGCAGGTTGGAGTGCGTATGGCGGTTGGCGTCACTGTTGCCGCTGCCATAGAAGATCATCGAGTTGTGAAGCAGCGACTTGCCGTCCGCGTCGGTCGTCTTCTGGAGCTTTTCCAAAAACAGGGCGAACTGCCGGACGTACCAGAGGTCAATGTCCGCCACCTTGTCGATCCACTCCTTGCGGTTGGAATGGTGGGTCAGGTCGTGATGGCCTTCGGAAATGCCGATCTGATCGAACGACCGATTACTGCCGTCGTGGGCCAGCAGGAAGGTCGCCACGCGGGTCGAGTCGGTCTGGAAGGCCAGGACCAGCATGTCATACATGAGCTGGAGGTACTCGGCATATTCCGTGGGGATGCCCGGCGGCGTCGGCACGGCCGGGTCCTTGGCCTCTCCCAACCGCTCCGCCTTCTGGATGCGCGTTTCCATCTCGCGCACGCCGGTCAAATACTGGTCGAGCTTGCGCCGGTCCTGGGGAGCGAGCCGGCGCTGCATGGCGCGGGCGTCTTCGAGGACGAAGTCGAGGACCGAGCGCTCATCCTGCCGGCGGCGCTCCAGGTTGGCCCGCCGTTCACCCGGCTTGCCGGCCCCGAAGAGGCGCTCGAAGACGAGTCGGGGGTTCGGCTCCGCCGTCTTGGGCGTCGTCGGCGAACTCCAGGACAGATTGAACTGGTAGGCGCAGGCGTAGCCGGAATCGCACGCGCCGGTTCGGGCGAGCGAATCGCAGGTCAACTCCAGCGACGGAAAGCGCGTCAAGTGGCCGACCTCGCGGGCTAGTGCCTGATCGATGGAGACGCCGGCGTGAATGTCGGTGGCGCTTTTCTTGAGCCGCACCCCGGTCAGGAAGGTGCCGCCGCCTCGAGCGTGGTCGCCGGGACCGTCCCGTCCCGGCTCCGCCGTTTTGTGATCCAGGCCGCCGAGGACTTGCACATACTTCCGGCTCGCATCCAACGGCTGAAGCGTCCGGCTCCATTTGAAGTCCGCGCCCTCACCGGTGGGAGTCCATGCGGACGGGATGGCGCCGTTGGGGAAGAAGATGAAGGCGGCACGCAGCGGCGCGCCTGTCGCGGTGGTCGCCAGCGGAGCGCCCGCGGCCGGAGTAGCGGCAAGCAGCGTTGCGGGACGCAGCGATTCCAGAAGCGGCAGGGCGACACAGACTCCGGCGCGGCGCAGGAATTGCCGGCGACTGAGGCTGGCCCGACGCTGGGCGGTTCGGTCGGCGTTGGCAGCTTGTTCGGATGGCATGGATCGTTCCTCAGGGGGATGGCAGGCGGGCGCCTTGCAATGTACCAGGAGTTTCGGATGCGCCGGTCGCACGGCGTTTCTGGAACGGGGCCGAGGCGATGATGCCCGTCAGCAGCACCGATGGCCGGCCGCCCGTCTTCTCCAGTCGTTCGACGATCTCATCGACGGTTTGCACATCCGCGTATTCTAGCCCGCGGCCCAGGGCGTACACCAGCATTTTTTCGGTCAGGCAGCGGTAAAAATCCAGTCGGCGCTTGGTCACCAGGATATGTTTCAGCTCGCGCACGTTGGTAAACGATTCTCCCGTGAGCAACTGTCCCGCCGCGTCGATCGGCTGGCCGCGATCCTTTTCGCGCCAACGGCCGAGCGCGTTGAAGTTTTCGAGAGCCAGTCCCAGCGGGTCCATGCGGTTGTGGCAAGCGCTACACAGAGCCTCGGCGCGATGCGCCTTCAGGGTCTCGCGCAAGGTCGCCGGCCGGCCCTTGATGCCCGTCTCGGCATCTTCCAGCGCGGGCAGGTCCGGCGGCGGGGGCGGCGGCGGTGTGCCCAGAATGTTATCGAGAATGAACAGGCCGCGCTTGACGGGCGAGGTGCGATCGGGATTGGATGTGACCGCCAGGACAGTCCCTTGCGTCAGGATCCCACCGCGCGGGCTGTCGGCCGGCAGCTTCACGAGGCGCATTTCATCACCCTTAACGCCCTCGATCCCGTACTGTTTGGCCAGCCGTTCGTTGAGGAACGTGTAATCGCTTTCGATCAGCTCCAGCACGCTCCGGTCGTTGTTCAAGACGTGCTCGAACAGCATCTCCGTTTCCCGGTGCATGGCCTTCCGCAGTTGGCCGTTGAGTTCAAACTGTCTGAAACGGCCGAAGCGCCCGAAGAACTTCCTCCGTGCCTCAGCCATCTCTTTCTTATCCGCCTCGGTGAGCTTTTCTGGCGGTTTGCGGAACAGCGCCCGCAACCGCTCGCGCTGCTTATCCGCTTCCGGGTCGGGCGGTTCGTCGCGCAGGATCACGGCCCGCGCGTTGATGTCGATCGAGTCGATGGCGCGGGCTTGCAGCCATTGGCCGACGAAATGGCGCACGAACTCGGACGTGCGCGGATCGGCCCGCATCCGGGCGACCTGTGCGGTCAGGTTCGCCCGCAGTTTGTTCGCGCCGGCCAGGCGGAACAGTTCCTCGTCGGGCATCGACGACCAGAGGAGATAAGAGAGCCGCGACGCCAGGGCGTATTCATCGACGAGCGGATGCGTGCCCGCGGAGCCGGGCACGACCCCTTCCTCGCGGAACAAAAACCGCGGCGACGACAGAATGACCGTCATCGTCTGGGCGATGCCGGCCTCGAACGTCCGGCCTCCCTCGGTCGATACGCGCTCGGCCAGCTTCGCCAGTCGATCGAGGGTCTCCTCGTCCACGGGGCGGCGATACGCGGCGGGTGGCGAAGTTTCGCAAAATCGCGCGCAGTCTGGCGGCGTCCGGCCGGGTCGTCCGGCACGCTTTCGGGGAAGAACCGCGCATAGTTCCGCGGGCGGACACCGTGTTTGTTGTTGATCGGGCCACGTGCCGTCACGGCCTCGATCCTTAGAACCAGCGACCGGACCTGTTTCTCGTTGGGCGTCAAGGGTTGCAGCTCGAACGTCCATTCGTGCGGGCCGGCCTTCCAGTCCTGGTCGAACTCGAAACGATATTCCTTCCTCCCCTGCCGCGTGTACTTCCGGTCGAGCAGCACCTTGCCGTCGGATTTAAAAATCAACCGGCACTTGTTGTAATCGTTGCTGCCATCGACGAACGTCTCGTTCGCCGCCAGGTCCACGATCAACTGATAGGGGCCGGGGTGTTCGGCCAAGAAGGTGTACGAGACGACGGCCGGCTTGTAATAGGACAGCGACAGGAAATCATCCTTGCTGGAACTGGCCGGTTTGCTTCCCTTGGGGGCGAAGAGCCGGCCGGAGATGCGTTTCTCGGCGGGCGCCCACGGCACCACCGGCACCGCCTGACCCACCACCGTCCGGGCCGCCGCGATGTACTTTTCCAGAAGCAACGGCGACAGCGACAGCACGTCGCCGAGGTTGTCGAAGCCGTGGCCGGTGTCGTCGGGGGGGAAGTTGGCTTCGGTGTTGTAATCCACGCCCATCAAATCGCGGATCGTATTGCGATACTCGATGCGATTGAGCCGGCGAACCGTGACGCGGCCGGGGTCGGGATCCTTTGGGTCGATGCGGAAGACCGAACCCTTGATCCATTGCGCGATCGTGTCGATCTGCTCGGCCGTCGGCCGTGGCTTACCTTTGGGCGGCATCATCTCGGCCCGCAGCATTTTGAGGGTCTTCGACCACAGCTCGGGCTGTTCCAGCGGCGAAGCCGACTCGAACCGATCGAACGACA
Organism: uncultured Planctomycetota bacterium; assembly: GCA_963767535.1. Lineage (GTDB taxonomy): Bacteria > Planctomycetota > Planctomycetia > Gemmatales > Gemmataceae > JAJPHU01. The sequence continues at coordinate 92,951 of CAVYEC010000002.1, read as the reverse complement.
CCTTGCCCTTGCTCGACCCGGCGGCATGGCAATCGGAACAGAAGCGATCCAGGATCGGCTCGATCTTTTTGTGGAAGATCGCCACGCCCTCCGACTCGGCGGCGCGGACGGCGGAAGACGAAGCGGCGGCCAGGAGGGCCAGCACGAGGAAAAAATGAAAGAGAATGCGAGTCATGCTGCGCGGCCTACGGGTTAGGGCAATGTCACGATACCTGTTCGGAGGCGGTGGGAGCCGGTTTTTTTGCAGAGGGAAGTTGCAGGAACCCGGCTTGGCCTCTGGTGGCTGAATATACTCGGTCGGAACGCCAACTGCAACGATTTCTTGGGTTAATTACAACTCATTAAAGACATTTAATCCATGCCTTACCAGCCCGTTAGGCAACCCTTGCCGGTTCGCGCCCAGCCCCGGAGAATGAACCCGGCGGGGACCGGCCAACCGAACACACCGGAGTTGCCAACGGCTCATGCAATTCTTTTGCTTCCACCTGATGCCCTGGGACCACCTGCCGGAAGATTTCGAGAAGCGTTACGAGTCGGCCTGGACATGGGTCCCCAACTCCCTCTACGACCCCGCACACGGCAACCAGCTTTACAACCGTTATCTCGACGAGTTGATTTACGCCGAGGAGCTGGGCTTCGACGGCGTGTGCATCAACGAGCACCATCAAAATGCCTACGGCCTGATGCCGTCGCCGAACCTGATGGGCGCGATCCTGGCCCGGCAAACCAAGCGCCTCAAGATCGCCGTGATCGGCAACGCTTTGCCCCTCTACAATCCGCCGACGCGCGTGGCCGAGGAGTACGCCATGATCGACGTGATCAGCGGCGGCCGGCTGATCGCCGGCATGGTCGTCGGCGGCGGGCCGGAATACTACAGCTTCACCATCAATCCGACGTTCGCCCGCAGCATGTTCACCGAGGCGCTCGACCTCGTGTTGCGGGCCTGGACCGAGCCGGGACCGTTCGCCCATCACGGCAAACACTGGCGGCTGAAATACGTCAATCCCTGGCCGCGACCGCTCCAGAAGCCGCACCCGCCCATCTGGATTCCGGGGGCCGGCAGCCGCGAGACGATCGAGTTCGTCGCCGAGCGCCGCTACTCGTACATGGGCATCCCGTATTTTCACATTGAATTCTTCCAGCGCAATTTCGACAGCTTCCGCGAAGCGTGCGACAAAAACGGCTACACCGGTTCGCCGAGTCAACTCGGCTGGCTGTTGCCGATTTACGTGGCCGAGAGCGACGAGAAGGCGTGGGAGGAGTACGAGCCGCACCTGACGTATTTTCGCAAGAAGCTGCTCAAGGGACTGACCATCTTGCCGCCCGGTTACACGAGCGTGCGCTCGATCGGCCGTATCCACGGGGCGATGAATAAGTTCCTGGGCAACGTGGAAACTCGACAGCAGATAGAGGACGGCGTCTACGCGGTGGTGGGCAGTCCGGCGACCGTGCGCGATCGTCTGAAGGAACACATCCAGCGGCTCGGTGTCGGGAACTTGCTGGGTCTGTTCCAGCTCGGCACGCTTCCCACCGAACTGACGCGCAAGAACATGCAAATCTTCGCCGAGCAAGTCCTGCCGCCGTTGCGCCGAGAGCTGACAACCGTGTGACGAAATGCCGCCAGGGAGATCAACAGATAATGACGGTCGCCAATCGAACTGACTTCGTGAACGTGCGCGGCAGGAAAACGCAGCTGCTGGTGGGCGGCGAGGGTCCTCCGCTTCTGTACCTGCACAGTGCCGCGGGCGAAACGGACTGGACGGCCTGGCACGACGCGCTCGGCCGGCACTACACCGTGTACGCCCCGGCCCATCCCGGATTCGCGCTCTCGGAGGGACTGGAAGAGATCGAAGACATTCACGACCTGGTCTGGCACACGGTCGATTTGCTGGATACCGTGGGACTGGGGCCGGTGCCGGTGGTCGGCTTCTCGCTGGGAGCGTGGCTGGCGGTCGAACTAGCGATCCTGAGGCCGGCGCTCGTGAAAAGGCTGGTGTTGATCGACGCGGCGGGACTTCATCTGGATGAAGCGCCGATCGCGGAGATGTTTGTCGAGGACTTTGACCGCTTGCGCCGGCTGATCTTCCACGATCCGAACAGCTCGGCGGCGCGCGAGTTTTTTCCCTCTACGCGGGATGATCCTCGTCTGTTGTTATGGCTGCGCGCCGCGAGGCCACGGCCCGCGTCGCCTGGAATCCCTACTTGCACGATCCGAAATTGCCGGTGCACCTGCACCGCATCTCCTGCCCGACGCTCGTGCTGTGGGGCGACGACGACCGCCTCATCCCGCCGGCACATGGCGAGTTCTATGCTCAGCACATTCGCGGGGCGCGGCTGGAGGTGCTCCGTTCCTGCGGACACATGACCCCCTTCGAGGCGACGGCTGACTGCGCCGCGCGAACGCTGGCGTTCCTCCAGGCGGAATGATGGTGTTTACCGGGGCGCCGGCTGTTCTTCCGAGGCCGCAGCCCGGCTGCGCTCGGCCTCCGACGCCAGATAATCTTCCGTCGGCAGAGGGAAATTCGGCGCCCATCCCAGGGGCAGTGTCACGCCGGTGATCCAACGCGCCTCGTCGGAAGCCAGGAAAGCAACCACAGCCGCCACGTCGGTCGGCAAGCCCACGTCGAGCGGATGACACTCGCGGATTACATGGGCCGTTTCCGGCGTGAGCTGTTCGCGATAGCGGGCGGCCATCGCGGTCAGCACCACGCCGGGCGCCACGGCCACCACGCGAATCCCCTTGGGGGCCAACTCCCATGCGAGCGACTGCGTGAAGCCGCTCAGGGCCGCCTTGGAAGCACTGTAAACCGAGAAGCCCGGACAGCCCGCCAGGCCCAGCACCGACGACAGGTTGACGATGACACCGCCAGGGCAGGGCAGGTGCGGCGCCACGGCCCGTGTCACGCGGATCGTGCCGGCGATGTTCGTTTGCAGGATCTCCTCGACGCTGGCATCGTCGGACTGCTCCAAACTGCGAATGTGTTCGACCCCGGCGTTGTTCACCAGGATATCGATCCCACCCAGACGGGCGCGGCAGGCGGCGACGACTTCGCGTACATCGGGAGTGGAGGTCACGTCGCAGGGGAGAAACTCGAAGGTCCGTTGGCGATTTGTCAGTTGTTCCAGCAGGCGTTGCGGCGCGGTGCGCGAAGCCACGGCAACGCTCGCCCCTTCATTCGATAGCCGATTGGCGATCGCCCCGCCGATGCCGTGATCGCTAGCGCCGGTAATCAAGGCCACCTTGCCGGCAAACCGTCCGCGCGGCCGGGCCGACGTTCCGTTGCTCGTGCTCATCTACCATCTCTCCCCGCTGTCTCATCCTGGTGATGCCGTTCATTCGGGTATTCGTGGAGGACGCGAGAGGTTTTGACGTTTAGCGCCGCTTCGCAGAAGCGTTCTTGCGAAGAACGCTTCTGCGAAGCAAGCGAACCACACTTCAAAACTTCTGGTGTTGTCCACTTAGTCCTACTATGGTCGAGGCGGGGTCAAGGCAAGCGGTGACGATGGCCCGAAGTCGAGGGTTTCCGGGGCCGAACTCCCTTCGGCGGAGTCTTGCGTCGGCGTATTGGTATCGAGCCATGTCCTGTCGGGGAGCTTGCCCAGGGGTTGCTCGAAGGTCGGCGGGGCAGCCCCTGTGGACGTCGGGCCGTTGGGCGAAGCGCTCGTGTTGAGAATGCTCTGGTTTGTGGAGTTTTCGGAAGAAATGAGCCAGTTGGCGACCTTGCCGTCGGACGGGCTGGGCGTCAGCACGGGGTTCGGCGTGGGGGGCGGGTTGCCGGACGGAACCGAAACGAGGGGGATCCTGGGAAGCGAAATCATATCGGGTAAGGACGGCATCGCCAGCATTTCGGGCCAGGAGAAAGCCAGCGTCTCCGGCGGGATCGAGCCGTGCAGGTTCGCCAGGTCCGTGTCGATGTTGAAGAAAATCGCTCGCGCCAGAGGGGCGGCGAGCGCATTCATCAAATCGAAATAGCCCAAGGCCGTGGGGTGAATCGAGTCGATCAGCACGGCGATGGAGATCGTGCCGTCGGGCTGTTCCAGGGCAGGCGCGACGTTGATGAAAGTGGTCCGCGGATCGTCGGCCAGCATCGGCTGGAGCAGCGCGTCGGTCTGTTCGGTCTGGAGCCGATAGGTATCGGTCGGGTTCGCGCCGCCGGGCGGCGTGCCGAGGACAAGAACGTGCGCGTCGGGCAAGTATTGATGGATCGCCATCACATCGGCTAGGATGCCGGCGGCGGTGTCCTGGGGCGAATCGCCTTCGAACAGGTTGTTGGTGCCGATGGTCAGCACGACCACCGAGGGGTTGATCCCCACTAGCTGACCCAATGACAACTGAAACAACAGCGATTGCGTCGTCTGGCCGCTGACGCCGTAGTCGGCCGCGCCCAACGGGGCCATCGCCGCCGACCACACCGGCGCGCCCAAGCCGTTGGCGAAGCCCCAGGTGATGGAATCGCCGAGAAACACGATGCCGGGGTTGCCTTTGGGCTGCGACGCCACAATGACATCACCCGGAGCCGTGAAAGGAGACGGGGCGCTCGGTGAAGCCACGGTCGTGTCGACGGAGAGAACGCAACGTTCTTCCAGTTCTTCGACCGTCAGCGGAACGAAGGGATGATTCCGCTCTTTTACGCTCTTGGAGAAACGATCAACGATGCCGCTGCGGAGAAAGGGAAACATGGAAGGGGTAATCTCCACCAAGAGGCGTCTGGGCGAAGGGTTGACGATCAAACCTTGCCAGACAACCCAGATTACCCAATTTCACGCCTCCTGCTTCGCATGTCAAGCAATTCCCAGCTCACTTTTCAACAAGGTGCGAGGATCGTTAAGCGGCGCTTCGCAGAAGCGTAGGAGACTTCCACGCTTCTGCGAAGCATCGCTAAGCTCACGGTTTGGTGAAGGTATCGTCGTCGAAGCGCTCGACGAACTTGATGTCTTCGATCTCCAGCGACAAGAGTTCCTTGCCATCCTGAAGCACCGACACGCGCCGCGGCAGGAAGTAGCCGTCCTGCTGCTTGTAGTCCTGAAGGACTTTTTCCTCGGTTTTTTCCTCGCCGGACATCAGGTCGGCCGCACGAGTCTCCGTCTTCACGAGCAACCCGCTGTCCTTGTCAAAGAACAAGTTGACATCGCGGTGCCCTTCGGAGGAAACACGAATGCCGAGGGCGGGCTTGCCGTTGACCTTCGCCTCACCAAGGGGCGACAGTTTGAATCCCTTCTCCTGGAAGAACACCAGACCCGTAATCTTTTCCGCGTAGAGCCGCTCCTCGATCTCCTTCTGCATTTTCTTGTCGTCGAGCTTGTACTCCTGGCCGTTGATGAAGATCTGGATCTTTTTGCCGTCGAGCAAGATGACTTGCTTGAACTTCGTGTTGGCGATTTCGCCCTCGATCACCTGCCGGGATTTGTTGTCCTGGGCGCTGGTCTCCAGGGTGATGTCAATGACGACGGGTTGCTGAATCTTTCCCTTGGCCTTGGTCACGACGGACATCTTTTTGAGCTTTTGCAGCTTCTCCATGCCGCCGTGTGCTTTGATGGCCTTGTCGAGAATGGGTTTGGTGTCGTCGTCGGCTTGGGCGAGACGACCGAGGCCGGTGGCGCAGCAGAATACCGCGGCCAGGAGCAGGAACTTCCGCATGAGAGAGACTCCTCAGGACGTGAATGACAGCGCGGGCCGTCCGCGCCGCCGCACTCTGTTGTAAGGGATCATGCGGGACAATGCGAGTGGAAAAAGCAATTCGGACCCTACGCGGACAGTGACATTCCCCTGACAGTTTGCCGAGCCGAGTTGGCCCGGATATAGTGAGATTGCCTCGCTCGTTGCGGGGCTACACAACCGCGCGTCGGGCGCAGCAAAGGAGCTGCTCCCGACCGCAGTTTTCCGAACCCACGAGAAGGCGAACCGAGTTCGATCGATCAGGACAGGTCGCGTTGGTTCGCCCACATCTTGCCTTCGGGCGAACGATTTCGGAGGGGCTTTTCGGGGGAGTCGTAGGTCTGCTCCGGCTCGACCTCGCGGGCGGTGAACAGAAATGTGCCGCAGCGCGAGTCCCGGTCCATCGCCAGCAAATAGTAAACGGTGCCGCTGGCCGCCGCATGAGGCCCGCTCCGTACCGTCCCTTTCGCACCAGCGTAGTTTTCCGACACCCGGTTCCGCGCCACGACCCGAACTCGATCCCCAATCTTCAGTTCCCGATTCATCGCTCTCTCCGCTCTCGTGTTGCCGCTTTTCGTTCTTCTGACAACCGTTATTTCAAGCAATTCTCGCGCCATTTTGGGTCAGGCCGGTCCTCTGTGCGGCACGGGGGTTGCACAAACGTCGTTCCGGAAGCGGTCTAAAGGAGGCGCATTTATGGCCTGTTTACTGATGCATCGGGCGTGCAAGGTCTGTGGCAAGTTCCACGATTTTTTCCTCGCCGAAGGCGAATTGGTAGCGGACAAACGTTACACTTACACCTGTCCGGAAACGAAACAGCAGGAATACTTGTGGGACATCCTCACGGTGGAGGCGATCCCCAATCCTCCGCCGGGCGGGGTTGAACTCCACTCGACCGGCCGGCCGAGTGGACGGCACGGCGTCGGTCCCTAATGCACGTACTCGGTGAGGTTGTCCGATCCGAGCCTGAAGCGTAAGCGAAGTTCGGAGGATTCTTCGCTTACGCTTCAGGCTCGGATCGGACACCACCTCCGGGGGCGTGTATATGGGCACTGGCTCAGATGTCCTTCCGTAGCGTGAGGACCACGTAACGGCACCAACGCGACAGCACGGGCACCAGGTGCAACAGGTGTGCATCGCACCAGTCCAACCCCGCCACGATGGCTCTCGATCGAACAACGCGCCGGGCCATGGACAGAAGTTGATAGCCTTCGACCTCCAGCCTCGGAAACACCTCACGTAGCATATGCAGATGACGCCGGCCCAGCGGCTCCTCGTCCAGCGTGCGCTCTTTGCCCGGATAAGGCAAACGACGCCGCACCCAGTTCAGCAAGGGATTTTCGCCCCACGGTTCACAGAAGACGGCGAATCCTCCCGGTTTCAGAATGCGATGGAGTTCGCGGGCGGCGCTGGGCAGGTCGAGATGATGCAGGATGGCGTTGCCCCAAACACGCGCGAAGCTGCCGCCGGCGAAGGGCAGTCGTTCCGCGTCGGCCTGCAGAAATGCGATGGTGGCATCGTTGGCACGGGCGCGCCGCCGCGCCTCGGTGAGGTAGCCCCGCGACAGATCGAACGCCGTCACGGCCGCGCCGCGCCGCGCCAGCACCACCGAGGCCATGCCGTGGCCGCAGCCGTAATCCAGCACCGGCAGGCCGGACACGCCACCCAGGCGCTCGAAGGCGGGGCGAATCCACGTTTCGTGATCGAGATACGAATCATCCGAGAAGCGCAAGGCGTCATCCGCGAGCAGGTTCGGAGCGCAGTGCGCGGGCCTGGCCGTCGTGAAAAGCTTGCTCGCTGCTGAGGCGATCCGTCGCGTGCATGGCGAAATCCTTTTCCCGTTCGCTCAATCGTCGTCGTCATCATCCTTTTGGACGCTCGGCATGACGAAGGCGGCCCGTACGGGCGCCGGCATCGGCGAATGCTCGCCCTTGACCGAGCGCCAGACGACCTCGTTCAGAAGCAGGTCATCGGCCGCGTCTTCCCTTGCGAAGTTGAACTTCTCCGAAATCTTCGACCCCCACGCGGTCGCCTTGTTCTTCTCCTGCAAGTCCACCTCCGGAACGACGTGCTGATACGCCGTCGTGTCCGAATCGCCCTGGAACGCATGGTACATCGGCCGGGCCGCCGCGTCGAACTGGCTCATCGGCTTGAGTCCCAGGATCAGTTCCATCGTCCGCAACATGCTGCTCGTCGAGTACATGGTCGAATCCACATATTTATGTTTCGTGTAGGGACTGATGACCAGGGCCACGGAGCGGTGGGCGTCCACATGATCGGGTCCGTTCTGGGCGTCGTCCTCGACCACGAAAATCGCCGTGTCCTTCCAGAACTTGCTCTTACTAACCGCCTCCACCACCCGGCCCAAGGCCAGGTCGTTGTCGGCGACCTGGGCGCGCGGCGTGGGCGCGCCGGCCTTGGTGCCGGAGGTGTGGTCGTTAGGCAGGCGCAGGATGGTTAGGCTCGGAAAACCGCCGTCGCGCTCGAAGCGCTGCAACTCCTCGATGAAGCGGTCGGCCCGTTTCTGGTCGAGATAGTTGAGATCCCAGCCGTGAAACAGCGGGTCGATATGGCCTTCCAGCGCCTTGACCGCGCCTGGGCCGGCTCGCCGATTTTTTTACCGTCCGTGGTCCATTCGCCATAGCTGCGATAGCTGACTCCGGCCTCGGCAGCGCGGTCCCACAGGTAGCCGCCCGCCGGTCGGGCGATGGGATCGAAATTGCCCTCCGACGGATACATATTCAGGTTCTTGATCGAGCTGGCCAGCGGCCGGCCGCGGTACGACAGCGGCCAGATCTTCTCGACGAAATCCGTGGCGTAGGCACCCATGCTCCACTGATGGCCGTCGGCCGACACCTCGCCCTCGACATAGAAATTGTCCAGCAGAACGAACTGGCGAACCAATTTGTGGTGGTTGGGCGTGATCCTCTCGCCGAACAGACACAGGTTCGGATCGCCGTTGCCTTCCTTCATGTCGCCGAACACCTGATCGTAGGTGCGGTTTTCCTTGATGATGTAAATGCAGTGCTTGATGGGGCTGGCGTCGCCGATTTTCCTCGGAATTGGGTTGCCCTGCGGCCTTTCGCCGGTCGGCCCGGCGTCGGAACGCAGCGGGCAGCAAGCGTAGGCTTGCTTGCTAAATTCGGCCATCTTCTCCGGCGTCGGCATGTCGAGGATGCCGAGCGTGCCCTGAAACAGCGCGGCAATGTACTGCTCGACGCCGGCGTATTTCTTGCGGTTGTTCGGGTTCGGCCCTTGCGGGTTGGCCCGCGAGATGAGGCCCTTGCCGTTGGCGAAATAGATGCGTTTGGCCTGGGCGTCGAAGCGCACGCAGGTCGGATACCAGCCGGTCGGAATGAAACCGAGCGACTGGGCCTGGCCCGGCTTGGCGACGCCGAAGACGGCGAGGTTGTTGGCGTCGGCGTTGGCCACGAACAACAATTGTCCGTCCGGCGACAGACACAGGCTGCTGGGCGTGTTGCCGTTGGGAGCGCTGGGATAGAGCGAACAGGCGATCGTTTGCCGCGTTTTGCCGTCGCGGGTCAGGTCCAGCACGCTGACGCGCGTCGAGTTGGCGCAGGAAACGTACAGCGTTTTGCCGTCGGGCGTCAGGGCCATTTCGGTCGGATGGCTCTCCGTCGCCCAGATGGCAGCCACGGAGTTATTCTCCAGGTCGATCGCGGCGATGCCGGCCTTGCCCCACAAGCTGACGAACAACCTCTTGCCGCCGGGTTCGGGCAGGCAGGCGTAGGGGTAACTGTCTTTCTCGAGCTTTAAGGTGCGCCGATTGTCGGGGTTGTCCAGCGGCACGATGTTGACGGCATGTCCCCACAACCCGGCGGCGAACAGCGTTCGGCCGTCGGCGTCGGTGGCCAGGCCGGAGGGACCGAACGCCTGCAAACGCCCGGCCATGCGGATCGTGCGATGTCCGACCAGCAAGCCCTCGTCAAACGTCCAGGCGTGGACCACTTCCGTTTCGCCGCCGCTGGCGAACAGCGTCTTGCCGTCCGGCGCGAAGCACAGGCCGTAAAACCCCTGGTCGATCGGCACACGGCAAATGATTTTCTGCCCGTCGCCCTGGAGCGTGACGATGGCAACTTCATGCGTACCAAATCCCGCGTGCAGGGCGGCCAACCATCGACCGCTGGGATGCAGAACCAGATTGACCGGGAAGTCGCCCAGCGCCACTTGCTTGCCGGCCGGCCGCAGCGACCACTGGTTCGGCAGCCGGATGACTCCATTCGGCTCGATGCCCGGCAGCATTCGCTTTCCGCCGTCTGCTTTCGTCAATGCATTGTCGTCCTGGGCCGAGGCGGAGCGGAAAGCGGTTAGCGGATAGCGGGGGGCGGTCGGGCCAGCAATGCCTAGGAAGACGAGGGCGGCGAGGTACGAGCGGTGCTTCATCCCATTCTCCATGCATCAAGATCGGTCGGCGGGCGGACTTACCGAGTAGAATAACGGCTCCCGCGCCGATAAGACAAAGAAGATTTCGTCAGCGGAGATTTTTTCATGACTGCCCCGAGCGATCCGCCGCCCGCACGGGCGACGATCCGGCTACAATTCCTGGGCTGGTGCGTTCATTTCTATACGGCACTGGGCCTGGTGGCCGCCGCCGCGATCGCCGCCCTGATTATAGACGGCCGGCCAGACTCCTTCCGCCGGGCCTTCCTGCTAATGGTCGCCGCCACGCTCATCGACGCCACCGATGGCACCCTCGCCCGCCGCGTCCGCATCAAGGAAGTGCTGCCCGGCTTCGACGGCCGGCGCCTCGACGACCTTATCGACTTCCTCACCTACACTTGCCTGCCGCTCTTACTCATCGTGCGGGCCGGCCTGCTGCCGCATGGCTGGGAGGTTTGCCTGCTGTTGCCGCTTTTGGCCAGCGCCTACGGATTCTGTCAGGTGTCGGCTAAGACGGACGACGGCTATTTCCTCGGCTTTCCGTCTTACTGGAACCTCGTCGCCTTCTATCTGTATACGCTTCAGCCGTTGGCCGAATGGTTTTCCCTCGGTCTGATCGTGCTGCTTTCTTTGCTGACGTTCGTGCCCAGCCGCTATCTTTACCCGACGCAGCGCGGTAAGCTCAACCGTTTGACGAACTTGCTCGGCGCCGTTTGGGCGATCCTGCTGGTCTGGATTCTCTTTCACATGCCGTCTGATCCACTCTCGACCGATGCGCCGGAGGACGCTTCGACGCGGCGCCTGAGCCTACTGTCGCTGTTCTTTCCCGCCTGGTACATGATCGCGTCATGGGTTGTCAGCGTGCGCTTCTGGCGAAGGAAGCGACGCCGGGTGCGCGACCGACGAGAAGCAGTCCTGTCGTGACGGTTTACGAGCGCTTGCGCTGGGCGGCTTGCGACCGTTTGACGAAGGCGAAATTCAGAGAGATTAGGTTGGTTCGTCCGAAAGCGCGTGCAAGGCTTGCGCTTCGTCCGAGTGAATGGGAATCAGGTCGGGCACCTTGACGACCTTGAAGATCTGCATCAGGAAGGGATCGACCGAGCAGAACACCATCCGTCCGCCGGCGTCGCTCAGTTGACGGTACAGCGCCACGAACTTGCCGAGCATGGCGCTGGTCATGCTCTCGACGCCGGAAAAATTCAGGACGAAATCCCGCCGCCCTTGTTCGCCGGCTAACTGGACCAAGTGTTCGCCGATGGCCTCGATGGCGGCGCCCTCCAGGATGGTCCGCCGTTTGAAGCGGACGACGGTCGCCGGATCGAGGTGCTGCACTTCCAGCAAGTGCTCGTAAGGCCCCAGGGGCATGGCCGGCTCCTTTCTCCGTGCCCGAATAGGCTATCCGCACTGTAGCCTCTACGCCGCCGGCACGCAAGCGCCGCGGGCCGGCGTTCAACCGAAGACGATCGTCCGATTGCCCTCCACGAGCACCCGGCGATCCAGGTGCAGCCGTACCGCCCGCGCCAGCACCTGCCGTTCCAGGTCACGCCCCTTGCGCAACCATGTCGTCCACCGTGTCGCGGTGGGTCACGCGCGTCACGTCCTGCTCGATGATCGGTCCCTCATCGAGGTCCGCCGTGGCGTAATGCGCCGTGGCACCAATGAGTTTGACGCCTCGGGCCTGGGCCTGGTGATAGGGCCGCGCCCGGCGAAGGCCGGCAAAAACGAATGGTGAATATTGATGACTCGCCGCGCCCGGCGCTCGACGAACTTTGGCGACAGGATTTGCATATAGCGGGCCAATACCACGAGATCGATGCGATGTTCTTCCAGAAGCACTGCTGCCGGGCTTCCGCCCGCTCCTTCGCTTCCGCCTCGACCGGCACGACGACGAACGGCAAACCGAAATACTCGGCGGCCGGCCGGGCGTCCGGGTGATTGGAGGCGACCAGCACGATGTCGCCGGCCAACTCGCCCAGGCGCTGCCGTAAAAGGAGATCGTAAAGGCAGTGCGGCTGCTTGCTGCAAAAGATGGCCACGCGATCACGGGCGTCGTCGAAGTTCAACTCCCAGTGTAAACCGAAACCGCGGGCCAGCACTTCCAGGGCCAGGCGGATGCCCTCGGCGTCGAGGTTGAAGTTGTCGAGCGACCATACGAGGCGCATGAAGAACCGGCCGCTCTCCGGCTCGGTGTGCTGATCCAGGTCGAGGATGTTGCCGCCGTGGCGAAACACAAAGTCCGACAGGGCGGCGATGATGCCCTTCCGATCGGGACAGCGGACGCGCAGGATGGCATTGTTCATCAGATTCGTGGCCCCACTCCGTAAGATTGGGTCATTCTATGGCCGGGGCGTCGTATCTCCACATAGCCCCCGGCTTGTCGGGGGTTGCGTTCTTCCCCGGCAAGCCGGGGGCTATGTAAGCCAAAAACACCTTGCCTTTCCCCGCGTCCGCGGTATCGAATCGGCATGAAGAACATCTTGCTCGATGTCCCGATGGAAGAAGCCGGAATCCGCCGCTTGCGGGAACTGCCCGGCGTCACGGTGCAGACATTGCCGCCGATCTCGGCTGACGAGACCGTCCCTCCGGAGCTGCTGCGCGGCCAACATATACTGCTCACGAAGTATGCGCCGAAGAACTTCGACGACCTGACCGACCTGGAGCTGATGCAACTTTCCTGCGTCGGTTACGAGCATCTTCGCCACCTGGGATTGGCCGAGCGGCCAGTGCGCGTTTGCAACGCCCGCGGCCTCTTCGACACGGCCATCGCCGAGTGGAACCTGGCGATGATGATTAACCTGGCCCGCGACCTGCGCGGCATGATGCACAACCAGGAGCGTGCGCTCTGGAACCGTGACGATCGCTTTCACCAGGAAATCCGTAGCCGAGTGCTCGGTCTGTGGGGTTATGGCGGCATCGGCCGGGAGACGGCCCGGCTAGCGAAAGCATTCGGGTTGACCGTGCATGTGCTGGTTCGTTCCGCTGTGAGGACGCGACGCGACGTTTACACCCTGCCCGGCACCGGCGATCCCGAAGGCGTCTTGCCCGATCGCGTTTTCACGGCGGGTCAGGAATTGGAATTTCTCGGCGGTCTCGATTACCTCATCCTCGCCGTGCCGCGCACGCAGCAGACCACGGGCATCGTCGGGCGCGGGAACTGCACGCGCTGCCGGAAACCGCGTTCCTGCTGAACCCGGCTCGCGGCCCGATCGTTCAGGAGGAGGCATTGCTGACGGCGCTGCGTGAAGGCTGGATCGCCGGCGCCGCGCTGGACACGCATTTCGCGTATCCGTTGCCGCCGGAGCATCCGCTCTGGCGCATGCCCAACGTCATTCTGACGCCGCATATCTCCGGCTCCGACCTCAGCCGCGATTTCCCGCCGCGTCTGACGGACCTGTTCGTGCAAAACGTCCAGCACCACCTCGCCAGCCAACCGCTTCTCAATCTCGTCACGCCCGAGCAGTTGCGCGAAGCGTGAGTTAGCCGAGACTGCTCGCTACGACCGCGCACATTTTTTCCACTCCAGTGCGAGCTACAGCCAAAGCGTCGCGCTTCCAGTATTCGCGGTTGAACAGTTCCAGCGACAGCACGCCGCGGAAACCAATGCGGCGCAGGTCGCGCAGCAGCGCCTTGAGCGGGGCGACGCCCTCACCGGGATAGACGCGGTGCGCGTCCGTGATCGTCGTCCGCGGCGGCTCGGCGGGATAGTCGTTCATGTGCAGAACGTGCATCGAGTCGCCGCTCAGAAGATGCACGCCGCCGTAGCCCGAACCGCCCTTGTACAGGTGATAAACGTCCGCCAGGATGCACGCCTTCTCGTGGCCGCTCTCGACGGCGACATACGCCGCGTCGCCGAGCCGGTTCAGCGTCTTGGAGAAACCCCACACCTCGACCTGGGGCACCACACCGATTTGATCGCCGATGTCCAGGAGCGCGGATAGCGATGGGCGATCGTCAGAAGCGTCAGGTTGGTCCGGTCGGTGGCGCCGGCCGGCGGGGCGGCGATGCGCGTGCCGCCGATCTGCCGTACCATGTCCATGCCGCGGCGGGCGTTCTCCAGGCCCGCCTTGCGCTTGGCGTCGTCGTCCACGATCCACTCGAAAAAGTCGATGGCGCTCTCGACGCGCAGGCCGCGATCCGCCAACCGTTTGCCGAGAATCCTTCAGGTTGCCGCCGCCCTTGACGTACTGATCGAGTTCGCGCACCCACGGCTCGATGGCCTGGTAGCCGGCCCGGCTGGCGATCTCCACTTCCTCGACGATCGACAGCTTCTGGCCCATGAGGGTGGCTGTGTTGAGGCCGTAGCGGAATGGTTCCTCCGGCTTGCGATTTTTGGGTTCCGTGGCGGACGCTGCCATCGCCAGTCCGCCGCCGGCCGCCGAGGCCAGCCAGGCGCGTCGTGTCCAATCGCCCTTCATCGCGCATCCTCCGCTAAGGTGTGCCGAGGTGAGTCCGAAACTCAGTATAGGAGAAGCGCGGAGCGGCAGACGCAAGTTCTCCGAACCGGGGACGGCGCGGCACCGTTCGCTGACTCGTGTTCTTCGGCAAACGGTGTAACACTCGGTTAACGCCGACGTTAAGGATGTGCTAAGGAAGGTTAACGCCGGCTCGATGACCGCGGCCGCCGGCCGACGGGCGAAGCGGCCACAACCATTGTCGCCGGAAAGACTTGTCGCCGGGCCGATTCCGGCGACGGCCAAGGGCGGCTGTCGCGGCGTGAGATTTGCACAAACTCAATTCTTCTCTTCTTCTCTCGTTGTCTCCCGGTCTGGCCGGGAGGAGGTGTCGGCTCTTCTCGTTCTCGCCCGGGAGGATCCCCAAATGTCTCTGTCTCGCCTCGCCGTGCCGTTTGTGGTCCTCTTCGCCTTGGCCGTTCCTGGAAAGGCCGCCCGGGCCGACTTCTTCGTCACCGGCGTATTCAACAATGCGGTTTTGGAGTACAACGGCACGACCGGCGCCTTCGTCAAGACCTTCGCCAGCGGCGGCGGCTTGAGCGGCCCCGTCGGTTTGGTGTTTGGTCCCAACGGCGACCTCTTCGTCAGCGGCGGGAACAACAATGCGGTTTTGGAGTACGACGGCACGACCGGTGGCTTCGTCAAGACCTTCGCCAGCGGCGGCGGCTTGAACGCCCCCGTCGGCCTTGTGTTTGGTCCCAACGGCGACCTTTCGTCGGCGGTTTCGGTAACAACGCTGTTTTGGAGTATAACGGCACGACTGGCGCCTTCGTCAAGACCTTCGCCAGCGGCGGAGGCTTGAGCGAACCTCAAGGCCCGGTGTTTGGTCCCAACGGCGACCTCTTCGTCAGCGGCGGGAACAACAATGCGGTTTTGGAGTACGACGGCACGACCGGTGGCTTCGTCAAGACCTTCGCCAGCGGCGGCGGCTTGAACGCCCCCGTCGGCCTTGTGTTTGGTCCCAACGGCGACCTTTCGTCGGCGGTTTCGGTAACAACGCTGTTTTGGAGTATAACGGCACGACTGGCGCCTTCGTCAAGACCTTCGCCAGCGGCGGAGGCTTGAGCGAACCTCAAGGCCCGGTGTTTGGTCCCAACGGCGACCTCTTCATCAGCGGTTTCGGCAACAATGCGGTTTTGGAGTACAATGGCACGACCGGTGGCTTCGTCAAGACCTTCACCAGCGGCGGCGGCTTGAGCGGCCCTACTTTCGTGACCTTCGGCCCGTCGATGTCGGTGGTCCCCGAACCGCCGGGCCTGCTCTTGGCGGCCCTCGGCGCTCTCACCACCCTGGCCGTCTCCGCACGGAAGAAGGCGGCCTTCTTCCGCTCCTCCAACTTCTGAAGCCCCGCGCCGGCCGTTCGCCCACCAGCCGGCTTAGGCTGGCCGTTCGCCGATTTTCAACCAGTCGAGGACCACCTTTCCCGATTGCCCGGACATCATCACGTCAAAACCCTTCTGGAACTCGCTGTACGGAAAGCGGTGCGTGATGATGGGCCGAATGTCCAGCCCGCCTTGCAGCATGACCGTCATTTTGTACCACGTCTCGTACATCTCCCGGCCGTAGATGCCCTTGATGGTCAGCATGTTGAAGACGACGAGATTCCAGTCGATGGCCATCTCGCGTTCGGGGATGCCGAGCATGGCGATCTTGGCCCCGTGACACATATTGGCCAGCATGTCGCGGAAGGCCGACGGATTGCCGGACATCTCCAGGCCCACGTCGAAACCTTCCTTCATGCCCAGCTTCGTCTGCGCCTGGGTGATGCTCATCTCGCGGATGTCCACCGCCAGCGTCGCGCCCATCTTGCGGGCCAACTCCAGCCGATACGGATTCACGTCGGTGATGACGACATAGCGCGCGCCCGGCGTGTCGCACCACGGCGGCGGCCATGATGCCGATCGGCCCGGCCCCGGTAATCAGCACGTCCTCGCCCAGCACCGGAAACGACAGGGCGGTATGCACGGCGTTGCCGAACGGATCGAAGATGGCGGCCACGTCGCGGTCGATGGAGGGATCGTGATGCCAGACATTGGTCATCGGCAGGGCGATATACTCGGCGAACGCACCGGGACGGTTGACGCCGATGCCCTTGGTGTCCTTGCACAGATGCCGCCGGCCCGCCAGGCAGTTGCGACACCGGCCGCAGACGACGTGCCCTTCGCCGCTGACGATTTCGCCCGGATGAAAATCGGCGACGTTGGAGCCGACGGCGACGACCTCGCCGACGAACTCATGGCCGACGACCATCGGCACCGGGATGGTTTTCCGCGCCCAGTCGTCCCACTTCCAGATGTGGACATCGGTGCCGCAGATGCCGGTGCGCTGGACGCGGATGAGAACGTCATTGACGCCGATCTCCGGCCGCGGCACGTCCTCCAGCCACAGTCCGGGTTCCGCCTTGCGTTTGACGAGCGCTTTCATGCACCATCCTCGATTGGCGGGGCGTGTTCGAGGCGAAGAAGTTTGTCGGCCGATCGCAGATTGTCCTATGGCGGGCAACCTCATCGGCAAGGTGAGTTAGAGTGAGTTGGTCTGACACTTAACTGACGGAATTGTTCGGATGCGGGGCGGTGATGAGTACGAAAAAGCACGACTGACCGCCATGCTCGTGGCTGGTCCTCTGTAACACCGCCTTCGGCCAACAAGGTCGGAATGGTTTGCTTGGGAGTCCGCTTTACTTCCCGACCCGTTTCAAGGTGAGCAGGATGGCTGGTTTGGCCCGGAACTCTTCCGGCCTCGGGCGATAACCCCGGCTCGTGTCCATGTAGCAAAGCTTGAGCGTGTTGCCCTCCAGCTCGTAGATGCCCGACAGGGAGAGTCCCCCACGCCCCGCCTCGCCCCCGGCGTTGAACCACTTCGGGCGTTTCGTGTCATCCACCCGGAAGGCGCCCCGCACTCCATCTTGTTGCGACGCATCGGTGATGAGGATGGTGTCGCCCGCGATCGTCCACCGGATAGTCCGGGCGAAGGCGTCGCCGTTTTTGCCCGCTCCGGTTACCAGACTGACTCCCATCCACGTCCCTTCCAGTCCAGGTTGCGGCGCATCCTGCACGCAGCCGACAGCGAGCAAGAGTACCGCGGGGAGGGCGACGCCAAGCCGTGTCCTCATCGTTTGCAATCCTCGGCAACAGTAGGATAAATCGAGTCATAGCCGAACACCCAGCCTCGGGAGCCGGGGCGGCTACTGCAACTTTATCCCACGGATTGCCGGCAGGACGGCCCGATTACTCGTGCCCAAGTCGGTTCCGCAGGTGTCGATCCTCTGCCACGACGGTTCAGGGTTTGCCGCGGGGAACGGCCGCGCTTGGCCGGCTGCCAGCGCTTCAGGATCTGCACGGAATAGCGGAAGACCGGCCAGAGGGCCACCTTGTAGTGATCGTCGCCTTCCAGATCACTTGTCACTGTCCCGAGGCCGCCATAATAAACACGAGCCAGGTAGCAACCGGGCGCAACCTCGAGTTGCTCGTCCGACAGGAACGCGGAGCCGCTCACGAAGAGGTCGCCGGAGAGCACCAGGATGCCCGACTCGACCACGGCATCCCACCGGGACAGATTCTCGTCGGGCGGGTCGCGACGGACCTCTACCTCGACCGGAACGTACAGGGATCGGGCCGTCGCCACTCCGATCAGGCCATTGGCCACCATGAGTTTTCTCCTCAACGCTGCCTCCGTCCACAGGTCTTCGATGTCGTCGGCTGCGTCGAAGTCGAAGTCTCCGTCGTGAAGGTAGAGCCGCTGGCCGTCGGCCATGACCTGGAACTTGTAGCGTGGCACGGGCTTCCTCCTGGTCAGACGACTCCGCTCCCTACCGGCTCACGCGGTCACGGCGCGGAAGTATAACAATCCATTCTTCGCGTGCAGGAATCGTTGCACTCATCTCCGATACGGTCAAGCGAAAATCGGCAGCCCAGCGGCCCGGAGTGCGGTTTCGACCACCTCGGCCGAAGTTGAGGCGACGGAGACCGGATTGCCCGGCCGCGAAGCGATTGCATCCTTTTCTTCCGGAAGGTAAGTTGAATCGCCGGACTCGCAGAGCGATCATTCGCCCGATGCTCCCGGCTTGTTTGCCAAAGGTGTCTTTTTTTCGCGGTATGCTCACATGGTGCTGGCCATCCTGCTCGGTCTTGTCGCCCTGCTCCTGGTTGCGGGCGGTGTTCTTCTGAGTGTGTTCGCCTGGCGGAACTTCCAGAAGGCGTCCTTGCTGGGCCGGCCTCTGAGTCGCATCGGCAAGTTGCGGCCGGGGGCGCGGAAAGTGCGCGGCCAAATCGCGCCGCTCGACAAACCGCTGCGCAGCCCCGTGACCGATCAGCCGTGCGTCTACTACCGGCTGCGCGTTTATGAGGAGCGGAGGGTGTGGAAAAGCACCGGCGGGATGACGAGGGGAACCATCATGGCCGGTGCGTTCGGCGGCGCTGCCGGCGTCGTCCTTTACGAAGCCGGCCAGTGGAGCGATCGGGAAACGCGCGCGGTGCATTCCTGGCACCCCATCCTCGAAGACAGCCTGAGCATCCCGATGGCCGTGCAGGACGAAACGGGTGAGGTCGAAGTCGATGTCCGTGAGGCAACCGTTGTTCCCAAACAGAAAGGCCGCATCGCCACGGGCGAAAACCACCCTCCTCCTTCCAAGCTCGCGGACCTGCTTCGCGACGAATATGACATTCATAGCGTCGATGAACGCGGCTGGATCAAGACCCTCCACTTCATTGAGGAAATCCTGCCCGTGGGGGCGAAAGTAACGGTCGTCGGCCGCGTCGAGCCGCTCAAATCGGGCGACCTTTGTTTCCGCAAGAAGGGGGGCGAGGACCTCCTGGTCAGCGATCGCGATATGGCGAAGGAAGGCCGATCAGCCCACGGCCTGGCGCTGGGCTATGCCGCCGGGGCCGGCGGCGCTCTGGCCGGGGCGCTGGGCCTCCTGATCTGGGCGACCGTCCTGGCCGTGCGGGCGCTGCTGGCTGCTCGGTGATAACCGGCTCGCCCCCCAACACGAAGAGGGCGGATCGAACCGTGAATGCGACGGGCCTCCTGGACGTTCGGGGAGGGTGAGAGGAGAATGACTGTGGTCCCGCTGCCCTTCGCGGAGAGCAAGTCATGCCCAATCCTTTCGCGTCCTTGCCGCCCGGCCCCCGCACCTCGGCCATTCGTCAACTTTGGCGTTATTCACATTCGCCGCTGCCGTTTTTGGAAGAATGCGCGCGACGCTACGGCGATGCTTTCACGGTCCACTGGGCGGGCTACGGTCGTTTCGTGATGCTGACGGCGGCCGACGCGATCAAGGACGTTTTCCGCGGCGATCCGCACGCCTTGCACTCCGGCGAGGGCAACGAGATCTTCACCGCCACGGTCGGTCCCAATTCCGTCCTGGTCCTCGACGACGAGCCGCACCAGCGGCAGCGGCGCATCCTGCTGCCGCCCCTCAAGGGTGAGCGGATGCGTTCGTTCTACGAGGCCATGCGCGCCACGACGCTTGAAGAACTGCGCTCCTGGCCGGTTGGCCGGCCGTTTCGCACCCTGGAACCAATGCAGCGGATCACGGTGCGCGTCATCCTCCAGGCCGTGCTCGGCCTGCCACCCGGTCCCGAGCGCGATGACCTCGAGCGCCGCGTGGATCGCCTCCTTTCCTTCGGACGCAGCCGGTACTCTCTCATCCTCATGAAGCTCTTTCCGCCGCGCTTGCTCTGCCGCTTCCGCTGGTTGCCCTACTGGCGCCAGTTGCACCAATTGAACGACGCCCTGTTCGCCTTCATCCGCGATCGTCGCGGCCGATCCGCCTCGCAGCGCGGTGAAACCGTCCTCGCCGACCTGCTGGCCGCCTCGCACGAGGACGGCACGCCGCTCTCCGATCAGGAAATCCGCGACGCCGTGATTACGCTGCTGATCGCCGGGCACGATACCACGTCCATCGCCCTGGCGTGGGCGCTGGAACAAATCCTGCCCCGCCCCGACGTGGTGGCCCGTCTGACCGACGAGTTGCGTACCCACCCCGGCGGACTGCCCGAAGCAGAGCACCTGAACCGATTGGATTACCTCGACGCCACGATCCGCGAGAGCCTGCGTATCCGCACGATCTTCCCCTTCGTCGTTCGCCTGACCAAGCGAACGGTCCTGGCGGGCGGCCGCGAATATCCGCCCGGCGTGATCCTGTGTCCGTGCAATCACCTCGTGCATCGCCGATCGGACCTTTATCCCGAACCGAGCAAGTTCCGGCCCGAACGCTTCCTCGATCGCAAATACGCCGCCCACGAATGGTTCCCTTTCGGCGGCGGCAATCGCATGTGTCTGGGGCTGTCTTTCGCCCTTTACGAGATGAAGGTGGTCCTCAGTACGCTATTCACGCAAGCCAAATTATCCCGTCCGCCGGGCAGCCGTTCGCTGCCTGTCCGGCGCGGCATTCCGCTGGCCCCGGACGACGGGGCGCAAATCGTTGTGACATCCCGATCGTAACGTTCGGAGACGAGTCCATGCGACGATACCGCATCCCGTGCAGTCTGGTCCTCGTTCTTTGCTCCACCGGCTGTCCCCGATCCGAACCGCGGGTCGTCGTTTATTGCGCCCAGGATCAGGAGTTCGCCACCGTTGTGTTCGACACCTTCCGCGAGCGCACCGGGTTGCCGGTCGTGCCGAAATACGATACGGAAGCGGACAAATCCGTCAGCCTGTATCGCGAGCTGATCGCCGAGAAAGACCGGCCGCGCTGCGATGTGTTCTGGAACAACGAGATCCTGTCCACGATTCGTCTGCAAAAGCAAGAACTGCTCGAACCGTACGACGGTCCCGCCGCCAAACCGTTTCCCGCGGACGCCAAGGCCGCCGACCACACCTGGCACGCCTTCGCCACGCGCGCCCGCATCCTCGTCGTCAACACACGCCTGGTAGGCGAGAAGGATCGGCCGTGCAGTCTTTTCGATCTGGCCCAACCGCGCTGGCGCGGCCGGGTGGTGATGGCCCGGCCGCAGTTCGGCACCTCGGCGACGCAAGTGGCCTGTCTGTTCGAGGTGCTGGGCGAAGAGAGGGCGCGGAAGTATTATCTCGACTTGAAAACGAACGAGGTGCAACTTGCTCCCGGTAACAAGCAGGTCGCCGAATGGGTCGGAAAAGGCATGACGCCGCGGGGACAGGAAGTAGCCGTCGGCGTGACGGATACCGACGACGCGATGGAGGAAGCACGGGCGGGACACACGGTGGCCCTCATCTATCCCGACCGCGCTACGCCGGCGGAAGATCGCATGGGAACGCTGTTTATTCCCAACACGCTCGCCATCCTCAAGGGCAGTCCCAATCCGGACGGGGCGCGACGACTAGTCGATTACTTACTCAGCGCCGAGGTCGAGAAACGGTTGGCCGAATCGGAAAGTCATCAAGTGCCTCTTAATCCCGAAGTCAAAGCCACGCTGCCGCGCAAATCGAGACGCCCCGATCCGTGCGGGCGATGAAGGTCGATTTCGTCAAGGCGGCGAAGATGTGGGACCGGGTCCAACAGTTTCTCCGCCAGGAATTCGCCCGGCCGTGAACTCGGCCGTGCGATTCGGTTTTCATCCATCTTTCCGCGCCTCATGAGCTTCTCATTACCTCCGGGGTAGGATTCGGGACCATCGGGACACGAGGCGATTATTTGCCGGGTAAATTGCTTGACGGGGCTAGAAAAAGCGCTTAGTCTCATTTTTATCTTTCCGATTATTGGTCTCCTTATGGCTCAGTTACAGGTGACGAACGACTGAACCGTCTTTCCACTTGCTCCGCGTGGGGATTGTTCTCGATCGGGTGAACTGTCCCTGGGCGAGCGGGCGTTGTCGGCGTGATGTGTTACTTGTCTCATCCTTTGTGTACCCGATTAAGGTGGAAACTCTCATGATGACCACGTGCAGAATGTGGCAGGCCACGAAACGTGCGTTCACACTGATCGAGTTGTTGGTGGTGATTGCCATCATCGCCATCTTGATTGGACTCTTGCTGCCGGCTGTTCAAAAGGTGCGCGAGGCCGCCGCCCGCGCCCAGTGCCAGAACAACCTCAAGCAGATTTCGTTGGCGGTCCAGAACTGCTCGGACACCAACCAGGGCAAGATGCCGCCCGGACTGGGCGGCTACCCGACGGTCGCTACGTCGCCGACGGCCAGAGGCAATTCCTCGTATGGCGGCCTGCTGTTCTTCCTCCTGCCCTACGTCGAGCAGCAAAACATGTACAACTGGTGCGTGCTCAAGAACGGACAGGGCTATGACCCGGAGCAGGGGGTCAACGGCCTCCTGATGCAGACCGTGAAAATATACAACTGCCCTTCCGACCCGACGAACAACAACAGCCTGATGCAAGGCTGGGCCGCCGTGGGCAGCTACGTCTTCAACGGCATGGTCTTCCTGTCCGACTGGCTGGGCTATTCGCGCTTCCCCGCCAGCATCAACGATGGCACGTCCAATACCATCTTCTTCACCGACACTTACTCGATGGGCACCGCTACCAACGGCAGCATCCAGCCCAACCTCTGGTGGTGGGACTACAACGGCTTCGAGACGCCTCCCAGTAGCGCCTACTACACCGACTGCGGCGGTTTCAACTACTGGGGCCAGGCCTTCACGCCCCTGAACGTGCCTTCCGTGTCCTACTGCAACAATAACACGGCGACCCAAGCTACCTGGGGCGGTCTGTTCAGTGTGTGCTCGTGCCGGGCGACCTCGCCGCACACCGGCGGCATCAACGTCGGCATGGGCGACGGCAGCGTCCGCCTCGTGGCCCAGGGGATCAGTGGCGTCACCTGGTTTGCCGCCTGTACTCCTCAGGGCAATGATCTGCTCGGTCCGGATTGGTGACAAGGAGTCAGTCGAATCAAGGGGTAGTGGCGGCTTGTGCGGCACGCTGGCAGCGTGCCCTACGTAGCGCACGCTGCCAGCGTGCCACAACCCAAACCACTACCAATCAAGGTCGCAGCATCCGTACTCCGTCGGAAGGGGTATGGGCGCGGGTCACAATAAACGTTCCGTGTTTAGCGATGCCGCGCCGAAGCATTTGCGCGCCGCAATACTTCGGCGCGGCATCGCTAAATGGTGTATTGGGAGATTAGCTCGATGGATCCTCGCATTAAACTCGGAAAAGTAAGAGCGATTCTCCGCCTTACCTGCTGCGGTTTATCGCTAGGGTTGTTAGCCCTGATGGTAGGCTGTAACCCGACTCCCCACTCGGCCGAACACGCGGAAGTTTCGGGCAAGGTACTGTTCCAGGGACAACCTCTGCCGGGGGGCCAGGTGACGTTCATTACCGTCAAGGGAGGATTCGCCTCCAACGGAACTATTGACGAGAACGGCAACTACCAGATCAAGGCCCCCATCGGTGAGGTGGAAATCAGCATAACG
Organism: uncultured Planctomycetota bacterium; assembly: GCA_963767535.1. Classification (GTDB taxonomy): domain Bacteria; phylum Planctomycetota; class Planctomycetia; order Gemmatales; family Gemmataceae; genus JAJPHU01. The sequence continues at coordinate 69,101 of CAVYEC010000002.1, read as the reverse complement.
AACCGAATGTTGGTGCCGAGAGGCGGCGAAACCAACGCGCCGAACATACCAAAGAAAGCGGAAGCGAAAGAAGGACAGATCCCGAAAGGTCGGTATGTACGCATACCCACGGTCTATGAGAATGCCCACGCCTCGGGTTTGAAATATACGGTCAAGCCGGGTCCGCAAACCCACGACATCGAGCTGTCGGCCAATCCCGGTACGTGAACGGAGAGCCGAGGTGTCACCATGCTCGCGTCTACCCACCGGCCCCGAGAAGCAGGCCGGACCGCCGCCCGCGGGTGGCGGCCCGGCCTGCTTCTTGTTCTTCCCTCGACGGACTCCTTGATAGAATTCATTTTTTTCTTGACAAGTGAGGAAGCTTTGCTTAACTCTAAGAATTAAGATATTTCACCTCTCCTTCGATTCGAGTTTGTCTGTGTCGCGCATTGCCGTACTTGCCGACTCGCTAGGTTCGTAGGCGAATACGGAAATGGCCTGAATTTAAGACCTCTTTTGGATCGTTCTGGTTCCTTGTCCCTTCTTCTGGGAAGCGAGGTTCTTATGTCAAGGCTCGTGCGGAAAGTCGTGTGTGCCCCTGTTCACAGGTCGGGTAGATCGCATGGTTTCACGCTGATCGAACTGTTGGTGGTGATCGCCATCATCGCCATCCTCATCGGCCTGCTCCTGCCGGCCGTCCAGAAGGTGCGCGAGGCCGCCGCCCGCCTCCAGTGTCAAAACAACCTCAAGCAGATCTCGCTTGCGGTCCAGAACTGCTCGGATTCCCATCAGGGCAAAATGCCCCCCGGTATGGGCGGTTATCCGCAGTCGAATTCGCCCCAGACAAGAGGTGCAACCTCGTTTGGGGGTGTTCTCTTTTATCTCTTGCCCTACATCGAGCAGCAAAACATGTATAACTGGTGCGTCCTCAAGAACGGGCAAGGTTACGATCCGGAGCTCGGGGTAAACGGCCTTTTGACCATGAACGTCAAAACGTACGTCTGCCCTTCCGATCCCACCTATGGCAACGGCATGATGCAGGGCTGGGCGGCCGTGGGTAGCTACAATTTCAACGGCATGATCTTCCTGTCGGAATTTTATTCGGGCTTTTCCTACTTCCCCTCCTCGATTGCGGACGGCACCTCCAACACCATCTTCTTCAGCGAGACGTATTCCATGGGCACCGCCGGGAACAACATGCAGCCGACGTTGTGGTGGTGGGATTATAACGGCTTCGAGACCAAACCGGTGCCGAACGCCGACTGGGACGATTGCGGCGGTTTCAACTATTGGGGAACAGCCTACACCCCCCTTAACGTGCCCAACCCCAATTATTGCCTGACGAACACCGCGACCAATACGATTGGCGAGGCGTTCAGCGTGTGCATGTGTCGGGCGACTTCGCCGCATACCGGCGGCATCAATGTCGGCATGGGCGACGGCAGCGTTCGTCTGTTGGCACAGGGCATCAGCGGGACCACCTGGTTTGCCGCCTGCACGCCCCAAAACGGTGATCTGCTCGGTCCGGATTGGTAACAATGTTTGGCCGCGAGCCATAGGCGAGCGCCCTGGACCCAGCGGGTTCGCCTTCGACTCGCGGCTAATTGATTTACGGAGCATTGCCATGGATTTTTGCACTGCGCGGGATCGAGAAGTCGATCCTCCGCTTGGGCTGTGGTAGTTTGTTTCTGGGGCTGTTGACGCTGATGATCGGCTGCGGCCGAATACCCCATTCGGTGGAGCATGCGGAAGTTTCGGGCAAAGTACTGTATGAAGGCAATCCGTTGCCGGGTGGCCGCGTGAACTTCATCACTGTCAAGGGTGCCTTCGCCTCTTCGGCAAACATCGACGAGACCGGCTCTTACCAGTTGAAGGCTCCTGTTGGTGACGTGCGAATTAGCGTGTCGAACCAGATGTTGATGCCCGGTGGCGGATCAAAGGGCCAAACGAAGCAAAAAGGCCAGTCCCCCCAGCAGAAAGCCGAAGTCGAGAAATCTCAAGCCCTGAAAGGGCGACGGGTAATAATACCCACTCTCTATGCGGATCCCGATACTTCCGGTTTGAAATACACGGTAAAGCCAGGCCCGCAAACCCACGACATCGAGTTGTCGGCCAACCCCGGCGCTACTGGATCTTGAGCGGCCAAGCGAGACATCGCCATGCTCACTCCTCTCCCCATCGACCCCGAAAAGCAGGTCGAACCGGTACCCGCCGCCGCGGATGGCCAATCGGCCGCCCCCGGCGTGACGACGGCGGAGCCGAGAAAATCCGGCCCGGCACGACAGAAGGCGGCTTTGTACCGCTTGCTCTCGCCCCGCCAGCTGGGGATTCTTCTCGTTCTTCTGGCCTTGACGGTCGCCGCCGGGATTTTGGCCCGTCCCCACCTGCAAGCTTGGTATCACCGCCGTGCCGCCCGGTTGGAACTGCAAAACTATCACACCGCGCAGGCCATCCGCCATCTGCGTCTGTGCCGGGACGTTTGGCCCCGCGACCCCGAAGCATTACTAATGGCCGCTCGGGCTGCGCGCCGCGCTCGTGTCTACGACGACACCGAACGCTTGCTCGAGATGTACCGGCAGGTCCGGGGGCGCGATGACGCCTTTCTTTTCGAGTACCTCTTGCTGCTTGCCGAACGAGACCTGGACCCGGTGGCCGACCAGTGCTGGCAATATGTGGAAGAGGGGCGCTACGACGTGCCGATGCTTCTAGAGAGCCTGACGCGCGGCTATTTACGGCAATATCGGCTCGACAAAGCCAGGCATTGCCTGGATCGCTGGCGGCAATTGCAACCGGATCATCCGCAGGCGTCGTATCTCGAAGGACTCTTGCGGTTCGATTACCTCCATGATCGGTCGGGCGCCGCGGAGAACTTCCGCCGCGCCCTCCAACGAGATCCGGACCATGAGGAAGCTCGCCTGGGACTGGCGGTCGCTTTGCTCGGCGGCAAGGAGTATTCGCCCGCCGCCGAACATCTCAAGTACTTGCGGCAGTGCCAGCCCGACAATGTGCGCGTGCAGGTGGGGCTGGCCGAGTGCCTCGATGGCCTGGGCGAAACCGCCGAGGCGATACAGCTTGTGGACGAGGTGCTTGCCCGCGAGCCGAAGTCCGTGGCGGCTCTCTCCTTGCGGGGCCAGCTTGCCTTCAAGGAAGGGCAATGGGCGGAGGCGGAATCGTGGCTGCGCCAGACACTCCAGTTCAATCCGATGGATCACCGCGCCCACTACAGCCTGATTCTCTGCCTGGAACGCAACGGCCGAGAGGAGGAAGCGCGGCAGGAGCAGCGACAACTCAAGCAAAGGGAGGAGGACGTAGCTCTTTTCAACGAGATCGTCACCAAGGACATAGCCCAGCATCCCAACGATCCGGCCTTGCACTGCACGGCGGGACAGATTCTCTTGCGGAGCGGACAGCGCGAGGAGGGCATCCGCTGGCTCCAGCGCGCCCTGGTCCTCGACCCGAAATATGTTCCGGCACGGCAGGCCTTGGCGGATTTCATGCGTCAGCCGAAGCCCTAGGAAGGGGAACAACCGATCGTTATTGCCCTCCGACTTCCGCGACCCTCACCCTAAGAGCCAGCGGGCCAGGTTGAAATACAGCAGGATCGTCAGGATGTCCGCGCCGGCCAGGGCGATGGGTCCGGCCGCGACGCGCGGTTCCAGGCGCAGTCCGCGCAGCACCATCGGCATACTAATGCCCAGCACCGCCGCCCCGGCGACTCCTCCGGTGATCCCGCCGAGCAGACACATCGCAACGCGGCCCCGTCCGAGCCAGGCCAAAGCCACCAGCGCCAATACGGAACCGCTGGCCAAACCCAGAAACAGTCCTGTCGTCAGCTCGCGGCGCAGCCGGGTCAACAGGGACTGCCAATCCACTTTCGGGCCGTGCAGCCAGTGCAAGGCCAGGCTGACCGACTGGCTGCTGACGCTTTCCGCCAGGTTCAAAACCACGGGGATGAAAAACGCCAGCTCCACCACCTTGTCCAGTTCTGCCTGAAAGAGTCCGGAAAGAAACGCGGCCAGGATCCCCGCCGTAAGGTTACAGCTCAGCCAGGGGGCGCGATCGCGGAACGCCTGCCACGATGAATCCTGGCGCGCGCTCGTCGCGTACATGCCGAGCAACTGGAACAGGTATTCGCGGTTGCTGGCGTCGCTGAGCTGGCCCAGCTCGTCGGTATACAGCTCCATGTCCACCACGCCGAGCAGACGTCGGGAGGCGTCCACGACCGGCAGGGCCAGCAGGCGATGTTGGATGAAGAACTCGCAGGCATCGCCGACGGTGGCCTCCGTCGGTATGGCGACGACCTCCTTCACCATGATGTCGGCCAGCGGCTGCTCGCGCAGATTGAGGATCAGCCGGCGCGTGGGGACCACGCCCTGAAGCCGGCCTTCGTCGTCTAGCACGAAGAAATAGATGATGCGTCCCTTCGGCGGATCTCGGCGCAGGCGCGTCGAGCGCCTCGCCGACCGTCTGGGCGAGACCGACGCGCGTGAACTCCTGGTGCATGTGCGCGGTCACAGGGTCGTTTAAGTTCGCTCGGGTGAGCGCGGGGTGCATGGTAAGAACTCCCTCCGGTCTCGGAATCAGCGGAGATTGTAGACGGTCGCGCCGGCAGGGGGCAACGCGATCGGATGGGTTGATTGGCGATTTCCATTCGGCGTGGATGTGTTCTCATCCGCCAAAGGACACGGGTTGGAATTGCTCCGCGATCGGCCCCAGTGCCAGGGCGGGCAGGAAGCACAGCGCCCCGACCAGGAGCACGGTGCCGAGGACGAGCACGCCGAAGGTGAGCGTATCGCAGGGCAGGGTGCCGATCGTTGCCGGTTTGCGTCCCTGGGTGGCGAAGCGACCAGCCAGCGCCAGCGCCAGCGATGGCCAGGCCGAACCGCCCCGCGATCATGGCGATGGCCGTAGTGACATTGTAGAAGACACTGTTGGCGTTCAGCCCCGCCATGTTCTGGCCGTTGTTGGCCATACAGGAAGCGTAGGCGAACAGAATCTCCGTGAAGCCGCGCGGCCCGCCGTTGGTGACAAGACCGGCCCGGCCCGCGTCGGCGACCAGCGCCCAGCTGGTCAGCGGCAACACGACGAGCGGCATCAGCAGAGTGTAAAGCGCGATCCATTTCGCCTCGGCCACCGTGATCGTCTTGCCGAGGTACTCCGGCGTCCGGCCAACCATCAGCCCGCCCATGAAGACGCCCACCAGGGCGAGCATCACCATGCTGTACAAGCCGGTCCCCAGGCCGCCGAAGATGACTTCGCCCAGGAGCATGTTCACCAGCGGCACCAGGACGCCGAACGGCTGATAGGAGTCGTGCATCGAGTTGTACGATCCGGTCGCCCCGTTCGACGTGACCACTGCCGCCAGCACCGAACCGCCGACGCCGAAGCGCGTCTCCTTGCCCTCCAGGTTGCCTCCTGTCACGCCCAGGTCGCCCAGTCGCGTCGGAACGACCGACTCCGCGGCGTCGCACACCAGCAAGCCGGCCAGGAACAGGACAACCATGACAGCCAGCAGCGCCCAGCCGGCGCGAGGCCGACCGACCATGTGACCGAAGGTGATCGGCAGCGACGCGGGCAGGACCGTGATCAACAGCATGGCGAGGAAATTCGTGAGCGGGGTCGGGTTCTCGTAGGGGTGGGCGCCGTTGGCGTTGAAGAACCCGCCGCCGTTGGTCCCCAGGTTCTTGATGACCTCCAGGGCGGCGACCGGACCCTGGGCGATCACCTGCGTTGACCCTTCCAGCGTATGCGCCTCGGTGTAAGACGCCAGGTTGAGCGGCACGCCTTGCCCGACGAACACGAGGCCGCATGACCAGCGACAGAGGCAGCAGCACCCAGAGCAAGCCGCGCACGAGGTCTACCCAGAAGTTGCCGAGTGTCGCCGATCTGGTGCGGGCGAAGCCGCGGATGAAGGCGATGCCGACCGCCAATCCGACCGCGCCAGCAAGGAAATTTTGCGCCGCCAACCCGACGATCTGGGTCAGGTAACGCAGCGTCGATTCGCCGGCGTAAGCCTGCCAGGTCGTGCGTGGTCGAGAAGCTGACCGCGGTGTTGGCCGCCAGGTCGGGCGTCAACGGCGTGGTCAGGTGTCGCTCATCGGGACCGCCGGGGAGCCAGTGCTGGCCACAAAGCAGCAAGAAAAGTAGTGCCGTACTCAGAGCGCTGAAGACCAAAAAGCAGCCGATGTAAATCGGCGGGGTCATCTCCTGATCCGGTTCGACGCGCAGCAAGCGATATAGCAGTCTGCTCGATCGGGCGGAAGATCGGATCGGGGAAGGTTCGCTGCCTCTCGAAGACACGGGTCAGATATACGCCGACGGGCCGGGCGAGCGCGAGGACGAGGCCGAGAAAAGCGGCGTATTCCAACCAGCGCATACGAGGCGTCCTCCGAAATGGTGTCTCAGCGCTCCGGCGGTACTCCGGGGAGGCGGAGCGATTCGGTCCAGAGCGAGGTTGAGCGCGAGCACCGACACGCGCGGTTCACCGAGGATCCCGAGCTGCCTGTCCTCCATGTGTTCGGCCACCAGACGGCGAACCACTTCCTCGCTCAGTCCACGTACCCGAGCGACGCGGCCGACCTGAAGCTGGGCGTTTGCCGGACTGATGTGCGGGTCCAGGCCACTGCCCGAGCGCGTAACCGCGTCGATGGGAATCACCGCGTCCGGCGGCAAGTCGTTGCGGCGACGGTAGGCGTCCGCCAATTGCCGGACACCGAGATACGGTTCCCCACCGGCAGCGGGATCTCCGGGGGTTCCGTTCAACAATTTGGGATTGGATGGGCCGAGGTTGCTGCCCCCGGATGCTGTCGCGTCGTAGCCATTGCCCGCCGCCGACGGGCGTGGATGAAAGTAGACCGGTCCGGTAAAGTTCTGCCCGATAAGCCGCGAACCGATCACGAAGCCATCCGAAGTAATCAGGCTTCCGTCGGCCTGGGAGGGAAACAGAGGACGAGCCAGGGCGGTCAGAATGAGAGGGAAGAGGACTCCGGTTACCAGGCTCAAAAGGGGCACGCTCAAGAGTGCCGGCCAGAACTGGCTGCGCAGCGATGCCGGCGAAGGAGAAACCGTCTCTGGAGATTCGGTGCTGGAATCGCCGGGTTCCGTCATGGATGGATCGCTGCCTCACGGGATTGAAGATCGGCGAAGGCTTGGCAAACCCCTTCAAAGGCACCTCTTGTGCCGGAGTCAGCCAGTTATCGTCGGCACTTCGTAAAGCCTATCTCTCCCTGCTATTAGGCAGTGCGTTACGAAACCCATCAGGTCCGGCAGTCGTACCCCTGTCTGGCGATTTGCCCTCCATGTCGTGCAAAATGCAAGCGATGCTCGTGGTATGCGGCGTTGGGGTTCGCTACAATAAATCGAATAAACGCCTACCGGATTCCAAACTGTGACCTGCCGCCAGGCTCGCCGTTATCCTGATAACCTCGTGGACTCACCTTATCGAAGGAGGGGAACGTGCGCGTCGGACCCTCGCTCGTGGTTTATCTGACGGTCCTCCTCAGTTGTGTTCCCTCGCAGGCCGCGGACAAGCCGCGGGTCGAATTCGCGCGCGATGTGCAGCCGATCCTCAAGAGCCGGTGCTATTCCTGCCATGACGGACGCAAGCACAAGGCGGGCCTGCGGCTGGATGTCCGAAGCAGCGCACCTGCGCGGCGGCGAATCCGGCAAACCGGCCATCGTCCCCGGCGACGTCAAGAAGAGTGAACTTCTCCGGCGCATCAGCAGCGCCGACGACGAGATTGTTATGCCGCCCGAAGGCGATCGGCTGACCGACACCCAGGGCCGTCTGCTGCGCGACTGGATCGCCGCCGGGGCGGTTTGGCCCGACGCGCTGGCCGGAGACGAGGCGCGCTGGAAACAGCACTGGGCGTTTCGTCCTCCCGTCCGCCCGCCGCTGCCGGCGGTGAAAAAGGCGAACTGGATACGTACTCCCCTCGATCGATTCGTGCTGGCGCGACTGGACAGAGAGGGACTGATTCCGTTGCCGGAAGCCAATCGAGTCACGCTCCTGCGCCGTCTCAACCTCGATCTGATTGGGCTACCGCCGACCATCGCCGAGGTCGATGCGTTTCTCGCCGACAAGAGCGAGCAGGCTTACGAGAAAGTCGTCGATCGGCTGCTGTCCAGTCCGCATTACGGCGAGCGCTGGGGCCGGCACTGGCTCGACTCCGCCCGCTACGCCGACAGCGACGGTTTCGAGAAGGACAAGCCGCGCTTCGTCTGGTTCTACCGCGATTGGGTCATCCGCGCCCTCAACCGCGATCTGCCCTACGATCAATTCATTATCGAGCAACTGGCCGGCGACCTGATGCCTCATGCGACCCAAGATCAAAAGGTGGCGACCGGATTTTTGCGCAACTCGATGATTAACGAGGAGGGCGGCGTCGATCCGGAGCAGTTTCGCATGGAGGCGATGTTCGACCGCATGGACGCCGTCGGCAAGAGCATCCTCGGCCTGACCATCCAGTGCGCCCAATGTCACAACCACAAGTTCGACCCCCTGACGCAGGCCGAGTATTACCGCTTGTTCGCCTTCCTCAACAACGACCACGAGGCCAACATAGCCGTCTACACGCCCGACGAGCAGATGCGGAGGGCCGAGATTCTGCGCGAAATCCACGCCGTCGAGACCGACCTGCGTCACCGTCACCCCGACTGGCGCAAGCGCATGCACGCCTGGGAGGAGACCGTCCGAAACAACCAGCCGAAGTGGATCGTCGTGCAGCCGGACGTGGAAGAGGAATCGACCGGCGGGCAGAAATACTTGCCGATGCCGGACGGCTCGTTTCTCGCCCAGAGCTACGCGCCGACCAAGCACACGGTACGCATGAAGATAAAAACCGATGTGCAAAATATCACGGCCTTCCGGATTGAGCTGTTGAACGATCCGAATCTTCCCCTGGGCGGGCCGGGCCGGTCGATCAAGGGTACGGGGGCGCTGTCGGAGTTCAAGCTGCAAGTCGCCCCGGCGGACGATCCTGGCAAAAAGCAGTGGGTGAAGTTCATCAAGGCGACAGCGGACGTCAACCCCTCGGAGAAGCCGCTCGACGCGATTTACGACGACAGAAGCGGCAAACGGCGCGTGACGGGGCCGGTCGCCTTCGCCATCGACGGCAACAACGAGACGGCCTGGGGCACCGACATCGGGCCGGGACGCAGCAATAAGCCGCGCAAGGCCGTGTTCCTCGCCGACAAGCCGATCGCCTTTGCGAAGGGCACCCTCCTGACGTTCCACCTGACGCAGAATCACGGCGGCTGGAACAGCGATGATAACCAGAACCACAACCTGGGCGCTTCCGCCTGTCGATCACGACGCAACCCGGCGCGGAGGCTGACCCGCTGCCCCCGCGCGTCCGGCAAATCCTCGCCATCCCGGCCGACCGCCGCACGCCGGCGCAGGAAGGGACCGTCTTCAGTTACTGGCGGACGACCGTGCCCCGGTGGAAGGATGCCAACGACCAGATCGAGGCGCTGTGGAAGAAACATCCGGAGGGGGCATCGCAGTTCGTCCTGCAAGCGCGGCAACAGCCGCGCGACACGCACATCCTGAAGCGTGGCGATTTCCTGAAGCCAACCCGCAGCGTATCGCCGGGCGTGCCGGCTTTCCTGCATCCGTTGCCGGCCGATGCGCCGCCGAACCGTCTGACCTTCGCGAAATGGCTGGTCGATCGCAACTCGCCGACGACGGCGCGGGCGATCGTCAACCGCGTCTGGCAAACGTATTTCGGCATCGGTCTCGTGGAATCCGGCGAAGATCTCGGCATGCAGAGCGATCGGCCGTCGCATCCCGAACTGCTCGACTGGCTGGCCGTGGAGTTCATGGACGACGGCTGGAGCCTCAAAAAGCTGCATAAACTCATCGTCACCTCGGCGACCTATCGGCAATCCTCGCACGTGACACCGGAGTTACTTGCCCGCGATCCGTACAACCGCCTGTTGGCTCGGGGGCCGCGTTTCCGCGTCGAGGCCGAGATCGTCCGTGATGTCGCTCTGGCGGCCAGTGGTATGCTCAATGAGGAGATCGGCGGTCGCAGTGTGTTTCCACCGTTGCCCGGCTTCCTGGTGCTTCCGCCGGCCAGCTATGGGCCGAAAATCTGGCCCGAAGCCAAGGGGCCGGAGCGCTATCGCCGGGGCATGTACACGTTCCGTTACCGCTCGGTCCCCTATCCGATGCTGCAAACCTTCGACGCACCCAACGGCGATTTCTCCTGCGTCCGCCGCGCCCGTTCCAACACGCCGCTGCAAGCGCTCATGACGCTCAACGAGCCGGTCTTCATGGACTGCGCCCGCGGCCTGGCGCTGCGCACTCTGACCAAGGGCGGCACGACCGACGCGGAGCGCGTCGTCTACGCCTTCCGCCGCTGTCTGTCGCGCCAGCCGACGGCCGACGAGAAGTCGGAACTACTCAAACTCTTGACGAAAGAGCAGGAGCGATTCGCCCGGCCCGGCGCGAAGCCGTGGGAGTTGGCGGCACAAGACCCGGCCCACCCGCCGCAGTTACCCAAGGGTGCTACACCGGCGCAGACGGCGGCATGGACCGTCGTAGCGCGGGTGCTGCTGAACCTCGATGAGACGATCACGAAGGAGTAAAGGGTCGCTCCGTCCTAGGGTCGGCAAGCGTGTCCTTACCGGCGTTAGGGCTGGTATGGTTGCCGATCCACCGAGGAAGTCCTGGAACCGTTTTGTCCATGCGGTAGGATTGGCCCGGACTTGCCGTCAAGTCGCGCGGAATCTGCCCCGCGAACCGGCACGAGGAACCAACCGGAAGATTATTTCCCAGAAAGACCGGTTTGCCACTTTGCCAACGCGATTCGCTTTTGGCAAATAGGAAAAGGCTTGTCAGATAAGGACTTAGCGGGTCAGTTTGCCACTTTGCCACAAATGCCCCCGTGGCCCCACACGTCTGAAAAACGCCCTTACCTTGCGCAACGAACGCCCGGCAAAGTGGCAGGAGGTGATGGGACAGAAAAAGGGACAGAAACAGGTGTCAGGGACCGTTAAGACAGAATGTCTTAACGGTCCCTGACACCTGTTTCTGCTCTTTTCTGCTTTTTCTGCTCGTGGTCCCGCTCTCATACAATGACCGGCGGACCTGAGGGAACGAATTCACTTTCGCATTGGAGGCTTCCATCATGGCCGCAAACTCGCCGTCCGCCCGCCACTTCCTCGGTATGGCCTTTTGTACCACCACCCTGATCGGATTGGCCGTCGTCTCCCCACGGCAATCGGCGCGTGCGGAGGCGGAATCCGGCTTCCTCACCAGCCGGCCGCGCGCTACCTACAAAACAGTCCAACCGTTGCCGGTCGGCGCGGAAGTACACACGGCGTTCGGCCAGCGCCGCCGCGTCGCACTAGCGGGCGACTCTCTTCTGTACGTCAACGAGAATACCAGCGTCCAGCGCGGCGGGGTTCGCCGTCTCACGTTGGCGTCCGGCGAAATCTTCGTGGACCTGGCGGCAGACGGCGGCGCGGAAGCCTACATCATCCGGACGCCCCAACGCGAAGTGACGATCCATGCCGGCCGCTGCGCGATCCGCGCCGGCGAGCAGGGGACCGGCGTCGTCGTCGCCACCGGCCAAGTACGAGTCAACGGCCTGACGCCGCCGGTGCGGGCCGGCCAGCAACTCGCCGCCGGAGCGGACGAACTCACGCCGGCGGTACGGACCTCTCATGTGCTGGCGTGGACGCGCGACCTGATGGCCGATGCCGATTCGCCGCTAGTCCCCGTCAGCCAGTACGCCGGCGGCCGGCTCATCGTCCGCGACCCGGACGGCCAGGAAGCGCAACTGAGTCTGCGCAAGTATCGCGTCGACGTTCACGTCGAGGACGGCTTCGCCCGCACCACCATCGACCAGACCTACTTCAACCACACGCACGCCCGGCTGGAAGGGACGTTCTACTTCCCGCTGCCGCCGGACGCCTCGCTGTCGCGGCTGGCCATGTACGTCGATGGCCGGCTCATGGAAGGCGGCATGGCCGAGCGCGAGTACGCCCGCCGCGTCTACGAGAAGATCGTCTATCAGCAGCGCGACCCGGCCCTTCTGGAATGGGTCGACGGCAGCACGTTCAAGATGCGCGTCTTCCCGCTGGAGCCGCGCCAGGAAAAACGCCTCATCCTCAGCTACACGCAGAGGCTGCCGAGTCTCTACGGCCAACTGTCCTACCGCTTCCCGGCCGGCCACAGTCTCGGCTCGGTGCGCGACTGGTCGTTCCATGCCCGCGTCAAGAACGGCGGTGGGTTAAGCTGGCACAGCCTCTCGCATACGCTTCAGGCGCGGAAAGAGGGAGCCGACCTGCTGCTGGACGCTAGGGCGAACAATGACAAGCTGGACCGTGACGTGGTGCTGACCTTCGGCGAAGGCGCGGCCGAAGCGGGGACGGCGCGCTTCAGCGCTGCCGAACAGGAAGGGGCGAAATACCTGATGGTCCGCTACCGCCCGGACCTGCCCGGCGAGCGCGAACGCCGGCGGCGCGACTGGGTGTTCCTGTTCGAGTCGTCCGGCGACCGCGACCCGCTGCTGGCGCGCACGCAGGTCGAGATCGTGCGCGACCTGCTCGCCAGCGCGGAGCCGACGACACCTTCGCCGTCCTGACCGCCAACACGCGCGTCCGCGCCTGGATGCCGCAAGCGCGGCCGGTCACGCCGGAGAACGTGAGATCGGCGATCGCCTTCCTCGAAACATCGCACCTGATCGGGGCGCTCGACCTGGGCAAGCGCTGCACGAGGCACAGTCGTATGTAAAGGCGGCGCAGCATCCGTATCTGGTCCATGTCGGCAGCGGCATCGCGGCGATGGGCGAGCGGCGCAACGACGTGCTGGCGAAGCGCATTCCCGAAGGCACGCACTACGTCGGCGTCGGCGTGGGCAAGCGCTGGAACCGTGCGTTCATGAAGGCGGCGGCCGAGCGCACGGCCGGCTATTTCACGCAGATCAACCCCGACGAACCGCTGGCCTGGCGCACGTTCGAGCTGTCGGCGACGCTGAACACGCCGCGGCTGCTGGACGTGAGCGTGGCGGACAAGGCCGGATGGGCGACGTTTCTACCGTTCGCGCGCTCGCTGGCCCAGGGCGAGGAGATCGCCGCGATCGCCCGCATCGACAAGGACTTGCCGCAAACCGTCGTGATCCGTGGCACGCTGGACGGCCAGCCGTTCGAGCAGGAGCTGCCCGTCGAGAAGGTGACGGAGAGGGCGGACTATCTGCCGCGCACCTGGGCGAAGCTGGAGATCGAGCGCCTGCTGGCCGAGGACGCGATGCAAGCACAAGGAGCGCATCATCGCGCTGAGCAAGGCGATGTACGTGATGACGCCGTTCACGTCGCTGCTGGTGCTGGAGAACGAGGAGATGTACACGCAATACAAGGTGGACCGCGGCCGCAAGGACCACTGGGCGATGTATCCGTGCCCGGAGAAGATCGAGGTCGTCTACGAGCCGGAGGACGGCCAGCCGGGCGATCCGAAGAAGGGCATCAAGCCGTCGGCGCAGCAAGTCCGCAAGACGATTCTGAGTGCGCGACGTTCCGGTCGTGTTCAAACAACCCACTCCGGGGAAAGCAGTTGAACGTGTTTTCATCTCCGAAGATCAATTCAATCAGTACAGGGGCCCCGTGAACATTGGAGATCAAGCTGATGCGGAAATCACCAGCCGACGCCCGGGGGCGATCGGCCAGGAATTCAATTTCTGGATGGGAGCCGACCGAGGTATTGAGATGAAGCCGCCGAAGAAGTCGATGGTGCTGGACGCAATCAATGACACCGACCTTGCGGAACAAGACGTAAGACTTCTCCGCGACGCACCAGTACTCTCAAAGATACCGCTCTTCTTGCCAAAAATCACAGCCGGCAATTTCCAGATACGTTCGCATATCACCTTTGAGCAGGACCCGGGCAGACCGATCGGCTCTCCCGAGATTGCCCGGCGTGGCTTTTTCGTTTCGGATGATAACGCCCACGGGGAATCGGGGTCGGCCGGCACCTTCGTGGAAACGGCCAACAATGCTAAGGACGTTTCTAGCCCCATGCCTCTGGTGAACGCACCGCCTACTCCCGACGTTCAGGAACAACTCGTCGAACTGGCCAGACCGGAGGAAGAGTCGCAACGCTCCCTGCTATACTCACGTCCGAGCTACAGCGGCGAGGATCGGCTTTTCTTCGATCTCGTCGCCTACGCGCCGGGGCTGAATACGAGTGCCGCCGACATCCGTGCGGTGATCGATGCCGAGGCCGCGCCGCAAAAGAGCAACAAGCCCGGCGTCATTGAGGATAACGCTCGCCGTCTCTTCGACAAAGCGAGGCCGGCCGAATGGCGCATGTATGTGCGAAAGGAAAACGGTTCGGGGCCGACGCACATCCTGTACGACGGCCAGGGACGCTATGCGTGGGAGCGCACGCTGCCCATCAGGATGCGCGAGCAAGTCGTCTGCGACGGGACGACGCTTTGGCACCTGTATCCCGAACTCGGACTCGCCGCGCGGCGGAGCGTGAGCCGGTTCCATCGGCTCGGCTTCGCCCGTCTCGTGCCGTGGGTGCTGCCGCGGCCGGAAGACCTGGCACGCGGGGCCGACCTGCGCGTCGTCGCCGAACGCACCGTGGCGATCGTCCCACACGGTATCGCCGAGACGAAGGACGGCAAGCCGCTGCCCCATGCCGAGGTCCGTCTCGTTTTCGCCGAGGACGGCCAATTGTCCGAACGCCAGCTCGTCGAGATGCCCGCCGGCAAGGTTCGCTTACGCGAAACCTACTCGGACAAGGGCACGATCGAGCAATTCGATGGCGAGGGCAAGCAGCTGGCAGAGCATCGCGGCGAGTTACGGCTCTCCAGGGATGCGGTGAACCTCAAGCCCGACACGAGCAAACTCGTCGTTCTCGCACTGCCTTACCGGACGCGCGATCACGTCCTGAAGACGAGAAAGATCGAGAATAAAGATTATGGGCAACTGCGTTTCGAGGACGGCCTCGCCTTGCTGGCGGCGGATTTCGCGGCGGGCAACAACGAAGTCGTCAACGTCTTCCAGCGCTGTTTCGCCGGGCGCGATCAGCATCCCATCGGCCTGTATGCACTGCTCGCCTCGTGCGGGCAGAACCTCGACAGCGAGCACCTGGATGTGCTGGCCCAGCATCCGCACGAACCGCTGGCGCAATACCTCGCCCTACACAGCAGCCCGGTGTTGCGGAAACACGCCAGTCAGTGGGCCGTCGGCAGCAATCCCTGGGGCGAGGGCTTCCTGCAACGGCTGGCGATGGCGCATGCACTGCTACAGCGCTGGCAGAACGGCCGGGCCATCGGCGGGACCGAAACCCAGCGCACAGGCCGAACGCGACCGCGCCCTCGCTTACGTGCGGGCAAACAAGGGAAGCAACTTCGCCTGGGCACTCCTCGGTTTGATGCAGGACCGTGCCCGCGAGAACGAGAACAACAAGAAGGACACGCGGGCCGCGTATCGCGCTCTCGCCGAAGCATGGCGGCTGTTCACGGACGTTCCGGGGCTGGCCTACGCCGCTCGCTATGAAGAAGCACGCAGTCTGTTCAAGAGCGGACAGTTGGCCGAGGCGAAAACGAAATTCCGCGAGTTGTACGTCCGGACGATGAAGGAAGACCGTCTGCCTCTCCTCGACGGCGATTTCCGCCTGGCCCTTCTCGACGGCGGCGAGTGGGGTGAGTTGCTGCGGCAAACGGCGGTGGATCTCATCAAGCGGAATCGCCGGCACGTCGTGTTGACCCTGGCGACGCAGTGCTGGCAGCTCGGCGATCAACCGCTGGCCAACCATCTGCTGTCGCTGGCGCTGGAAAACCTGGACGAGAAGGATCGGCTGTCGATGCGCCTGGCGGGTCTGTCGTTTTTGTGGGAGACCGGGCAGCTTCCGCAGACGGACCAGATGCTCAGCTCGCTCCTGGCCGATCCGAAGTTAGCAGGACAGGCGACGCTGTGGCGGCTGGCGGCGAAGTTGGCCGAACGGCGGAACATGCCCGCGAGGCAACTGGAGTGTCTCGAACAGGCGCTCTCCCTGGAGTTTCAGAATCTGCCGGAAATCCTCGATCTGCGGCAAGTGCGTCAGGATTATGCGGCCCTGTCGAACAACTATCAAACGCAGGCACAGGCGCTGGTGTCGCTGAAGATCCGCGAGCCGGCCGGCTTCCGGGCCAAGGTCGTTCGTGCGGCCGACCGCTGGCGGGCGCTGGACCGCGACGATGGCGAGGCGTGCCGGTTGGCGGCGAGCATCCTGCAAACGCTCGGCGAACGCGAGCTGACCTGGGACTATCTGACGACGCCGGTGGGCCAGCGGCCCAACGAGGCCGAGCCGTGGACGCAACTGGCACAGACCATGAACCAGCAGGGCGAATGGACGCTGGCCGATCGCGCCTACCAGGCGGCGTTCGAGTCCGAGCCGACCAACGCGCAAATCCTCTGGGATCGCGCGGGCAATCTGCGCCAGGCCGGAAAGCTCGCCCAGGCGAAGGAACTTTATCGCCGGCTCGCCGAGGGCGACTGGCAGCCGCGCTTTCGCGGCTTGCAAACGCAGGCCCGCTGGGAGTTGGAAAATCGGTAAGTTCGACCGAGCAAACGCGACCTCAGGGCACCGCGAGTCCGTATTTCTGGGCGATCTGGGCCGCCTCCTCGGTGGCGCGGGACTTGGGCCACGATTTCTTCATCGCCAACACCCGCTCTTGCAGCTGCCGCAAGAGCAGGGCGTTTTCACGGCGGAAGCTCTCCTGCGTCGGGTCGAAGCTGTCCGCCCGGCTGCCCAGTTCCGTGTCGATCTTCTGTACCAATGTCAGGTCTTTGCGCGCCCGTAGTTCCAGGACCACCGCGCGGTTGGTCTTGAGCTTGGCGATCAGGTTGGCCGCCTTCGTGGCGATTTGCGATTGCTTGTACACGGCCGGCACATGCTCGACACGCAGAAACGCCCCCACGGGATCGTCCTTCGCCATCGCCTCGGCCTCCTCGAACGCCTTCTGTCCGCCCTCCGTGATGGCGCGGACGATCGCCTTGGCTGCGGTCGCTGTGTCGGTGTCGGGCGATTGCGTTAGCGGGGCCAGACGCGGCAGCAGCGATGGCGGCGACTTGCCCTTTCGCAAGGCATCGACGATGGGAGCGATACTCTTTGGTGCGCTTTCGCCGACGGTCTTGGCCGCCAGCGCATCGCCGACGGCGGCGCGCACTGCTTCCTCGGCGTCGAAGGCCCGGCCGTGGTACGTACAGCTTCCGTTGCGGTCGAACACCAAGGCGACGGGGAAATCCTTGAAATCTTTCACGTAATCCGGCCCGGTCCAGAGCGTGTCCGTGACCGGAATCGGAAAGCTTTTCACGGCGGCGCCGAACTCAAACTTTTTCGATCCCGTCATCTGCACGGCCACCGTCGCCAAACCGAAATTGCGCAGCTCAGAATCCCACGCCACGGCCTTGCGCAGGAAATTCACGCTCGACGAGCTGCCCACGTTCCACAGCACGAGCAGCACCGCCCGGTCCTTGAGATCGTCGGCCGTCACCTTCGGCCCGCCGATCGGGTTGCCGAGTTTGAACTGGTCCAGGCGCACTTTCGGATCGGGACCGCCGCGCGATCCCTTGGCCACCGTGTCTGCCCTCCGCTTGCCCCAGATCGTCTCCATCAGCTTGAACGTCACCGGGTCGAGCTTCTTGAGGTCGTCGCGGGTGCGCGGATAGTAATCGAGCTGATCGTAATACGCGCAGGTCATCTCCGCGAAGAACTCCAGCTCGTTGGTCGCGGCATACGAGCGCTTGTCGAGGAGCTTGCGTTCTATCGACTGCTTGTAGGCGGCTTTGATGTCGATGTTGTTGTTGCCGAACACCTGATCCTGAACGGCGTGGGCGATCTCGTGCAGCACCACGCAGCGGCCGGAATCGCCCTTCGGCTGGTGCTCGCGTGTAAGTTCCTTCATGCGGTGGATGGTGACGTTCTTGGCCTTGAGCGGGTTCATGCCCGTGGCCAGTGCGTCGAGTTGATGACCGCCGTAGTAGGTGGCCAGGGCCGCGCCCTTCCGGCCGTTGCCCAACGCGATCGGCTCGTCCCACTCGACCCAGATGGCCACGTTGCGCAGGGCCGTCAGCGTCTTGGCCGGCATCAGCTTGCTGAGGGTCTTCAACTCGCCATCGAGCACATCGAGCGGCTTGCGCTCCAGTTTGGAGGCGTCGTTCTCTTTTAGCGTCTCGTCACTGAGGAGGACGGTGAATCCCTCGATGGTGCGGATCTTGTAGCCGGGGACCGCGTCGGGCCGGATTTTCGGGCCGGGTTTGCTTTGGGCAAATGTGTCTGGGGTCAGCAGGACGAGAGCGATAAGTCCACCAAGCGACAGTCGGATCATGCCGTTTCTCCGTCCGGGGGCGAAGATCAGTCCCGCTTTTTTATCCTACGGTGTCCGGCACGGCAAACGCAACGGCTCACGGCCGGCTTGAACTCCGCCCCCTGGCCGCTAGGCTTACAGTATGCCCCGATAGACTTCCTCCCCGCGAGAACATCATGTCGGCTTCCTTTGCCAATTTGCCGGATGTCCACGGTCGTTTCGGACCTTACGGCGGCCGCTACGTCCCGGAAACGCTCATGGCCGCCCTGCGCAGCTCGACGCCGAGTACGAGAAAGCCCGCACCGACGCCGACTTTCAGCGCGAGTTCCACCACTACCTGAAAACCTACGTCGGCCGGCCGTCGCTGTTGTACTTCGCCGAACGGCTGACGAAGGAAGCGGGCGGCGCGCGCATTTACCTCAAGCGCGAGGACCTGAACCACACCGGCGCCCACAAGATCAACAACTGCATCGGCCAGGCGCTTCTGGCTCGGCGCATGGGCAAACCGCGCATCATCGCCGAGACGGGGGCCGGGCAGCACGGCGTCGCCAGCGCCACGTCGGCGGCGCTCTTCGGGCTGACCTGCCAGGTCTACATGGGCGAGGAGGACGTGCGGCGGCAGAAGCTCAACGTCTTCAAGATGCGGGCGCTGGGCAGCACGGTAACAAGCGTCACGACCGGCAGCCGGACGCTGCGCGACGCCATCAACGAGGCGCTGCGCGACTGGATGGCCAGCGTGGCGACGACGCATTACATCATAGGCAGCGTGGTCGGGCCGCACCCGTTCCCGCTCATCGTCCGCGATTTCCAATCCGTCATCGGCAGCGAGACGCGGAGCCAGTGCCTCGAACAGATCGGCCGGTTGCCGGACGTGGTCGTCGCCTGCGTCGGCGGCGGCAGCAACGCGGCGGGCATGTTCTATCCGTTCCTCAACGACACCGCCGTTGAGTTGGTTGGCATCGAAGCCGGCGGTCGCGGCAAGGGACTCGGAGAACACGCGGCCACGCTCGGCCACGGCCGGCCCGGCGTGCTGCACGGAACCTTCAGTTACGTCTTGCAAGACGCCGACGGGCAGACGGCCGCGGTCCATTCCGTCTCGGCCGGTCTCGATTATCCGGGAGTCGGACCCGAACATAGCTGCTGGAAGGACAGCGGCCGGGTGCGCTACACCAGCGCCGGTGACGACGAGGCGCTGAAGGCGTTTTCCTTGTGTGCGCGGCTCGAAGGGATTCTGCCTGCCCTGGAAACGTCGCACGCCCTCGTCGAGGGCATGCGGCTGGCAGCCAAACGCAAGCGCGACGATGTGGTTGTGGTTTGTTTTTCGGGACGCGGCGATAAGGATTGTCACGAGGTGGCGCGCTTGCAGGGCGAGGACATTTGATCCCACATAGCCCCCGGCTTGCCGGGGGTGTTTGATTTCCCCCGGCAAGCCGGGGGCTATGTAATATGAATCCCATCGATCAACTATTCCAGCGCTTGCGGTCCCAGGGACGCAAAGCGTTCATGCCCTTCCTGACGGCCGGCGACCCGGACCTTGCCGCCACCGCTCAGTTCGCTCGCATCCTGGCCGGACACGGCGCTGATCTCTTGGAAATCGGCTTCCCCTACAGCGATCCGATCGCCGACGGCCCGGTCATGCAGGCGTCGTACACTCGTGCCCTCGATCGCGGCGTGCGCGTCGAGGACATCTTCACCGCTGTGCGCGAGTTCGCCCTCAAGGACACGCCGCTGGCGGCAATGGTCTCGTACAGTCTCATCCACCGCCGTGGCCCCGAGGCGTTTCTCGAACAGGCGGTATCCGCCGGCTTCAGCGGCGCCATCGTGCCGGATTTGCCCCTGGAAGAATCCGAAATGCTCGGCCGATTGGCCGCCGACCGCGACTTCAAGCTGATCCAGCTCGTCACGCCGACCACACCGCGCGACCGGGCCCGCGACATCGCCCTTCGCTCGACCGGCTTCCTTTATTGCGTCAGCGTCACTGGCATCACCGGCGAGCGCGACCAGCTGCCGGCGGAGTTGCTCGATCAGCTCGCCTGGCTGCGCCGCCAGACCGATTTGCCGTTGTGCGTCGGCTTCGGCATCAGCAAGCCGGAGCATGCGCGGACCCTGCGCGAGGTCGCCGACGGCATCATCGTCGCCAGTGCCCTCGTGCGCCAGATCGAACGCGCGGGGAGTCAATCGCTCGACGCGGCCGGCAAGGTCATCGGCGAGTTGTCTCAATCGCTGGCCGATGCACTCAACCCCTCGTCGTGACGCCATGCCCGACGACCAGAAGAAACGCCGGCACATCGAGCGCGAGTTCGGCGTGCCGTTCGCAGGCGAGATCCTCGATCCCGCCCTGTGGACGCAGACCGCCCTCAAGAAACTCCCTACCGAGGGTCCGCTCGATCTCGTCGCACTGTTCGGCCGCTCCGCCCCGCTCGTGGTCGATCTCGGCTCTGGCAACGGCCGATTCCTTCTGGGCAGTGCGGTCTGGCGGCCCGACCACGATCACCTCGGCATTGATGTGCTGCCGGTCGTCATCCGCTACGCCACCCGGCGGGCCAACCAGCGCGGCTTGACCAACATCCGCTTCGCCGTCACGGATGCCGTCCGCCTCTTGGAACGCTATCTGACGCCGTACGGTGCCGCCGAGATCCACTGCTACCATCCACAACCGTACTACGAGCCGGGCCAGGTCCACTTGCGTCTCATCACGCCGGCCTTTCTTGCCCTCGTCCATCGGACGCTGGTTCCGGGCGGGCAGTTCTTCATCCAGACGGATAATCCGGGCTATTGGCGTTACCTCCGCGCGATCGTGCCAATGTTCTTCGACTTTCACGAGCGCATCGGCCGCTGGCCGGATGCTCCGAAAGGGCGAACACGGCGCGAGATCATCGCCCTTCGCCGCGGATTGCCGATCTTCCGCGGCTCCGGTTCGGCGAAACAAGGACTCAGCGAGGCGGACGCCCTTCGCCTGGCGGAAGCGCTGCCGCCGCCGGTGTTCGACGCGGATCGTCGTTTGCGTGAACTGGATGAATGCGAGCGGCGCGGGGGACAATAAATGTACCAGCCCGCAGCGCCTGCAAGGGTTTCTTCCTCCCTTGCTGGCGCTGCGGGCTGGTAAGAGTCGTGGGCGCATCACGGCGTCGCGCCGGCTTCCTGCAACTGTTCGAGCAGTTCCGGCGACGCCTCGCGCGTGCCCTTGCACTTGGGATACTTGGCGCAGCCGAGGAAGTAGCCCTTGCGGGCGTGACGCAGCTTCATCGCGCCGCCGCACTCCGGACAGGTCTCGGTCACCTCGACGGCCGGCATCTCCTTCTTGGCCGGCGGCGGGGGAAGCAGAATCCTTCAGCTTTTCCTTCATCTCCGCCGGGATCGGTTTGGTGCTGCGGCACTTGGGATAGTTGCTGCAACCGAGGAACGGGCCGCGGAAGCCCTTCTTGACCGCCATCGGTGAACCGCACTTCTCACAGGAGATGCCGGTGTCGATCGGTTTGACCGGATTGCCCTGGGCGTCCACGTCCTTGGCGTTCTTGCACTTGGGATAGCCGGTGCAGGCCAAAAACGGGCCACGCTTGCCTTGCCGGAGGACCATCGGCTGACTGCACTTCTCGCAAGTGTGTGCGGTCGGCACTGCGGACAGCACCGGCTGGCCGTCGGGGCCGAAGTTCATGGTCGTCTTGCACTCGGGGTAGCCGCTGCAACCCAGGAACGGGCCACTCTTGCCCATGCGCTCCAGCATCGTCTTGCCGCAGGTCGGGCACTTGTGTTCGGTCTCCACCGGCTGCGGCCGCGCTTCCTCGCCCTCCTCCGGCTTGATGAACTTGCAAGGGGGATCCGCCTTGAAACCGGAGCAGCCGACGAAGTAGCGGTGCGTCTTCTTGCTGTAGTTGCGCACCAGCGGTTTGCCGCACTGCGGGCACATTTCCCCCGTCTCGACGCCGCGCTGCGACGGCATCTTGTCCTCGGCCGTCTTCAGCGCCTCCGAGAACGGACCCCAGAACTCGTTGAGCACCTCGTTGTAGTGCGCCTGCCGCGTCTCGATCTGGTCCAGCTCCTCTTCCATGTGGCTGGTGAATTTCAGCTCCATGACGCGCGGGAAGTGCTCGATGAGGAGATCCGTCACGTCCTTGCCGATCTTGGTGGCGAAGAAGCGGCGTTCCTTCACTTCGACGTAGCCGCGCTCCGGCGAGGTAATCTTGTGGATGATGGTGGCGTAGGTGCTCGGTCGGCCGATGCCCTCTTTCTCCAGCGCCTTGACCAGCGACGCCTCGTTATATCGCGGCGGCGGCTGCGTGAAATGCTGGCTGGCCGTCAGGTCGAGCCGATCGAGTTTCTGCTTCTCGGCCAGGCTCGGCAGCGTGGCGTCTTCTTGCTTGCCGGCGGGCGGCAGCACCTTGCGGTAGCCGTCGAACTTCATCACCTTGCCCTGCGCCTTGAGCAGACCCGACGAACCCCGCGCCTCGCCGGCTGGTGTGGCCAGGACTTCCACATTCGTAACGGCGAACACGGCCGGCGACATCTGGCTGGCGACGAAGCGCTGATAGATGAGCGTGTACAGCTTCAGTTGATCGCCCTGCAAGCCGAGCTGGGCCACGCGCTCCGGCGTGTATGCCAGGTCGGTCGGGCGGATCGCTTCGTGAGCCTCCTGGGCGCTCTTGCCCGAAGCGTAGGTGTGCGGGTTGGCCGGCACGTAGGACGGACCAAAACGGCTGTCGATGTGCGCCGCACCGCTTGCAGCGCCTCGGTGGAGATGCGCGTGCTGTCGGTACGCATGTACGTGATGAGGGCCACGGACCCTTCGCTGCCCAGATCGACACCTTCGTAAAGACGCTGCGCCGTCTTCATCGTGCGGTCGCCGTGGAAACGCAGGCGCAAAAACGCCTGCTGCTGCAAGGTGCTGGTCGTGAACGGCGCTTGCGGCTTTTCGTTGCGATCCTTTTGCTCCAGCTTGGCGACGCTGTAACTGGACTGATCGAGAAGGCGGGCGATGGCGGTCGCCGTCTCCTCGTTGGCGACCTCGAACTTCTTGCCGTCCCACTCGGCCAATTCCGCCAGGAAGGAACCGGGCGGCACTTCCGGCTTGGCTGTCTTTTGCTCGGCACCGTCCTCGGACTTCTCCTCAGTCTTGTTGTCGGCCGCCGTTGCGCCCTTGGGCGCGACAGCACCACCGAAAACGGTTTCGGCGTCATCGCTACCGTGCCGGTCGGGGCTAACAGCGCGGTGATCTTCCAGTATTCCGTCGGCACGAACGCCTCGATCTCGCGCTCGCGGTCCACCACCAGGCGCAGGGCCACCGACTGCACCCGGCCGGCGCTCGAACGCCGGGCCACCTTCTTGCTCAGCAAATTGCTCAGCGGGTAGCCGACCACGCGATCGAGGATGCGCCGCGCCTCCTGGGCGTGGACGCGATCCATGTCGATCTTGCCCGGATGAGCGATGGCGTTCTGCACCGCCGTGCGGGTGATCTCGTTAAAGGTAATGCGGAAGACGCGCGGGTCGTCGTCCAGACCCAAAGCGTCCTCGACGTGCCAGGCGATCGCCTCGCCCTCGCGGTCGGGGTCGGTCGCCAGATAGATATGGGCGGACTTGGCCGCCTCGCGCTTCAATTCGGCCAAGATCTCCTTGGCCGTACGCCGTCGTGACGCGCCCTTGCCGTGCCCCTCGGCGCGATCGACGACCACGTAAGTCGGCACCCAGCCGCCTTCGATGTCGATGCCGGCGACCTTTTCGCCCGGCCGGCGACGGCGCGGCAGGTCGCGGACGTGGCCGTAGCTGGCCAGGACCTTGAAATGAGAACCCAGATACTTGTTGATGGTCTTGGCCTTGGCCGGCGATTCGACGATGACCAGATCTTGTTTGTACTTGGTGCCGTTCCCCGCGGTGGTGGCGGGGGCCTTGCTCGCTTTGCCCGCCTTGCTCGCCCGGCTCGTCTTCCGGGCGGCCGGGGCCGCCTTCTTGCGGCCGGTCGCCAGCGGAGTTCCGTTCTCGGTGGGCTGCTTCTTGCGTGCGGCCACTGGCGTCTCCCAGTTGAGCAGGAGTCAGGAATCAGGGGTCAGGAGTCAGAAAAAACTTCGCTTTGCTTTTCTGACTCCTGACTCCTGGCCCCTGATTCCTGACTTGTCCTGTTGCTGTTGTGTGCTCTGGACCACTCTCGCTACAATCACTACTTTGAGCGAAGTCCGCCTTTCACCCATACTATAGCTTTGCGCCGGGTGTCAAGCCCGGCAGCCGGCCGGCGGAGCCGGACGCGACCGAAAGCGAGGATTGCCAATGGCTTTTCATCCCTTCCGCCACTTCCGCAAACGCCAGAAAGTCTATCTGGCCATCCTGACCATCCTGACGATGTTCATCTTCGTCTTCACCGGCTTCTCCGGCGGCGCCGACCCCGTCACGCGCCTGCTGTACTGGTTCGGCATGTCGCCGCCATTCCGGCGACAAGGTGATTACGCTGAACGGCCAAACACTGTACGAAAGCGATCTCGATACCCTTCGCAAGCACCGACAGTTGGCCAACGAATTTCTCCTGTTCGGGATTGTACGGACTCTCGACAAGTCCCTCGAAGACATCCGCAAGAAGGTCGAGCGCGACAGGAAAGACCCGGCAGACAACCTCGGCGACCCGGTGCAAACCGCCCTCCAGCAGCTGGATAGCATCATTCGCAACCCCATGGTACGGGTCCAGCCGCCGGAAGCGACCTTTCCCCTGATCCTGATGTACTTGCAGTCCGTCCAGAACGCCATGGCCACCCGGCCGGACGTGCAAAAGGACCCCGACCAGCTTCGCGCCCTCGATACCATCGCCACGTACCTCGCCTTCCAGGCCTGGCTCTTTAACACGCAGATCCAGAAGGTGCAGCCCCCGGAATATTTCCTCGGCGGCACGTACAAGGTGGATGATTTGCTCGACTTCGCTGTCTGGAAGCATCAGGCCGACAAGCTCGGCATCAGCCTGACGGCGGCCGATGTGGAACGCGAGGTCAACCACACCTGGGGCGGTGTCGAATATCTCAAGCCGGACGAACGCTTCGACGGCCAGGACATCGTCCGCATGTATTTGAGCAGCAACAAGGTCCACCGCAACCTGGGCGCGAAAGACCTCTTGGACGCCCTGAATGACGAGTTCCGCGTCGTCATGGCCAAGGAAGCCGTCCTGGGGACCGGCAGCAGCGCCCATGCGCTCAATCCGCTGGCGAATTGGCGCGACATCGGCCGCGAGGCAATCGAAGGGCCATACCTCGGCTTCCGCTTCTACCGCAACGCCTACGACGGCATCCATCATGCCCCCACCGTCGCCACGCCCAACGAGTTCCTCGATTATTTCAAGGAACAGCGCACCACGCTGGCCGTGAGCCTGCTCTCGATCGCGGTCAAGGACTTTGAAAAGAAAGTTGACCGGCAGCCGACCGAGCAGGATTTGCACAATCTCTACACGACGTTCAAGGAGGTCGAGCCGTCGCCGACGCGGCGTCAGCCCGGCTTCAAGGAGCCGCGCCGCATCAAGGTCCAGTACGTCAGCGCCAGCCCCGATAGTCCGTTCGCCAAGAAACTGGCGGGACGGGTGACGGAACTCCTGCCGCTGTTTCGTGTGGGTGGGCCGGCCAGCAACTTCGCGGCCGGCGGCGGTTTGGCCTGGGCGGCCAGCCTCGCGGTGCCGATGGATGTCGATACGGCCCTGCACGTCCTGTACGAAGATTATCGCCGCGTGGAAGCCGCCCGGTCCGTCAAGTTTGATAAGGAAGACGCTAGCGTTTTCGGCAGCCACATCCGTTTCGGCCAGGGCATCAACCTGAACGATAAGCGCGGCGCGGAGGTGCAAGCCTCGGCGGCGCTGCTGGGCCAATGGCTCGGGGACGTCGGCACCGGCGGTTCTCCCCTGGCCGCGCCGGTCGCCTGGTTGGGCACCAACGAGATATATCAGCGCGCCAACGTGACGGCCTATGCGTCCACCGTGTTGGCCGGGAGCAGTTCCTCGCCGCTGGTGGCCGCCACGCTTCCGACGCGCTACGTTCACTCCGCGCAACCGCTGGAGTCCGTCCGCAGTCAGCTAATCGAGCAGTTCGAGACGACGCTGGCCCGCGCACTGACACAGAGCGGCATCCTCAGCCTGGGGCAGGAACTCGATAAGCTGGTGGCCGCTCGCTCCGAGACGCGCCTCAACGACTATCTCAAAAAGGCCATCGCCGATTATGGGCTGGAAAACTTCCATACCATGTCCACGGCCCAAACGCGGCAGGAGATGCTCGACCACCCCGATCCCGCCCTGGCGGAGCTGCGGACGGCGTATGATGAAGCCCAGGCGCATGTCTTCTTCGAGGAGTCCACCCGGCCGGAGTTCGTGGATGCGATGTTCCACAGCTTCATGGCGCAAACGCACCGCTTTCGCGAGTTTCGCTCCCGATCGGGCGATCGCACCTGGGTGTTCTGGCACTCCGAAGACGCTCCGGCCCACGCCCGTTCCTTCGAGGCGGTTAGGGACCAGGTCCAGGAAGCCTGGTATCGGGAGCAAGCTCGCCGGCTGGCCAAGAAGGAGGCCGAACGCATCGCGGCCGAGCTGAAAGAAAAGCACTCCAACCCCGGCGACGCCCTCAAGTTTCTGCGCGAGCAGAAGCCCGGCGTGGTGTACGAGCTGAATAACGTGGCCCACCTGATACCCAAGTCCACCGAGTTCCGCCCCGTCATCGGCAAGCTTGCCCCCACCGACTTCAAACCGTACCAGCCGCCCAAGGATGTCATCGCCTATCCGCCGGCCGACCTAGTGGACCAGCTCTTGAAACTCAAGCAGCCCGGCGACGCGCTTGTCGTGGCCGATCAGCCCTGGCGTCATTTCTATGTGGCCGTGCTGATGGAGAAGCCGCAGATCCCCGAGCGGCGCGAGTTCTACGAGGTCTATCGCACGGCCGGGGGCGACAATCGGCTGTGGCAGGAAATGATGGCGTCGCGGCGGCACAAGTATTACCGCGAGCTGATGGGACAATTGCGCGCCGAGGCGACCAAGGAACTCGAAGGGGGAGAGTATGCCGTCCCCGAGTCCGTCCGCACCCGCTTTGAGTCCGGCAGCTCCGACAGCGGGGAGTGACGCGCTTCTTTACCAGCCCGCAGCACAGCAAGGGTGAGTGTTCCCTTGCTGGCGCTGCGGGCTGGTGTTTATTTGCTCGGCCTTCTCGTTCTACCTTTGTTCGGCTGTGCCGAGGACTCGTCGCGGCCGGAACTGGTCTGGGGTCGGCGCGGCGTGCAGAACGGCGACATGGTCCGCCCCGCGCTGTCGCCATCGACGCGCGGGATCGCCTTTACATCGTCGATTTCACCGCCCGCATTCAGGTCTACGACTGCGACGGCCAGTACCTCGGCCCCACTTGGACGACACCGGATTATCGCAACGGCCGGCCCAGTGGACTCAGCATCGACCGTGACGGCAACCTGATCGTCAGCGATTCGCACTATCACTGTATTCGCATTTACTCACCCGACGGCGTCGAGCTGCGCCGACTCGGCGGCTCGGCCGGCACCGGTCCGGGTCAACTCGGCTACGTCAGCGATGTCGTGCAGGATGACGAGGGCAACTACTTCGTCGCCGAGTTCGGCGAGAACCAGCGGATCAGCAAGTTCGACGCGGAGGGCAAGTTTCTCTTTTGTTGGGGCAGTGCGGGCACCGAACCCGGCCAATTCGCCCGCGCCGCGCTCTGGCCCTGGGGCCGGACGGCAACCTGTACGTCGCCGACGCCTGCAATCACCGCATTCAGGTGTTCACCCGCGATGGCCGGCTCGTGCGCTTCTGGGGCCAATCCGGTTCCGAACCGGGGCAGTTGCACTACCCCTACGACCTCGCCTTCAACAAGGACGGCGTGCTGTACGTGGTCGAGAATGGTAACAACCGCGTGCAGAAGTTCACGATGACAGGTGAATCGCTCGGTTGCTGGGGGGGTCCCGGTCACGCTCCTGGCCAGTTCCACAATCCGTGGGCGTTGGCTATTGACAGCCGAGGCCGGGTCCATGTCCTCGACACTGAGAATCATCGCGTGCAACGGATCGCCTTTTGATGCCAGAATCATTTTTTCGCCTTGACGATTCCACGGCAAGATATAAAATGGATAATGACATGCGATTATCCCGGAGGGTTCCGAGGTGTTGAGCAAGACTGGTCTCCATGCGATTCGGGCCATCGTGGCACTGGCGAAACTGCCCGACGAGGCGTACGCCGGGGCCGCCCGCATTGCGCACGAGATCGGTGCCCCGCAGAACTATCTGGGCAAACTGCTGAAGGCCCTCGCCGAGGAAGGATTGGTGGAATCGCAAAAGGGGTTGGGCGGCGGCTTCCGCCTGGCCCGCGATGCGTCCGATATCGTGCTGCTGGATGTCATCGATTCCATCGAGCACATCAGCCGATGGTCTGGCTGCATCCTGGGCCGGCCCGAATGTTCGGAAGTACATCCGTGCGCCCTCCATGAACGCTGGAAGACTGTGCGCGAAGCCTATCGGCGCATGCTCGAACAGACGACGATCGCCGAATTGGTGGCCAAGGGAGAGCCAAGCTTCGTGGCTCCGTGATTTTTTTCCCGAGTAATCGCATAATCAGATGCGATTATCTCATTACAGGAGTGCCCCATGAGCGCTTCCCTCGAATGGGTCAACGAAACGGTGCAGATACCGGATCTCTTGCACGCCGCCCCTCAAGTCCGTCCGGTGCTCGACCGTTATGGGCTGCGTGGCTGTGGCGGGCGATTCGGGCCGGCGGAATCGCTTGGCTTCTTTGCCCGCGCGCATGAGGTGCCTGTCGATCGTCTCTTGCGGAAAGTCCGTGACTGCCTGGCCCAGACATCGAGTTCGGCCAAGGAAGGGGTAAGTGCGGAAGAGCCTTCCTCTTTCGCGGATGCCATTTATCGCCCGTTCTTCAAGGCCGGCATTGCCGTGGTGCTCAGCTTGGGGGCCGTCTGGGGCGCGTACCTGCTGCTCCGCATCGGCTGGACGGGGCGTTTCAGCGCCGCGGGAGTGCATGAAGTCAACGCCCACGGCCACGCCCAGATCTTCGGTTGGGTGGGCCTGTTCGTCATGGGTTTCGCTTACCAGGCGTTTCCGCGCTTCAAGCAAACGACCCTCGCCTTGCCTCGGCTGGCCCGAGCAAGCTGGTGGCTGATGCTGGCGGGCGTCATAGGCCGATCGGTCGGCGAGCCGTTGGCCAGCGGGTTGCCGTGGGCTGGCTCAATCGCCGTCGCGTCGGCCTGGGTGGAGGTGGTTGCGATCGGCCTGTTTGCGTGCGTCATCCTGGCGACGTGGCGCGCGGCGAGCAAGGGGCTGGTTTTCTACGATTATTACATTCTCGCGGCGCTGGGATGGTTTGTCGTGCAGGCCATCGCCGAGGCGGTCTACCTGGCGGCGACGTTGGCGGCGGCCAGTCGCGCGGAACTGCTCGTTCTGGTCTCCACCTGGCAGGGGGCGATCCGCGAGGCCCAGATCCACGGCTTCGCTTTGCTGATGATTCTCGGCGTCAGCCAGCGCCTCCTTCATCATATGTACGGCCTGCCCGCCCCGAGCCGGCGTCTGAGCCTGGCGGCGCTGGCATGCCTCAACCTGGCTGTGGTGGGCGAAATCGCCGGGCTGATCCTGATGCGCGGCGCCGGCCGAGTCTGGGCCGGACTGTGGTACGCTTCGGCTCTTCTTCTTACCGCATCCGTGGTGGCATTGCTCTGGAACTGGCGCGTCTTCGGCCGGACGACCGAGCGGGACCGCAGTTTGAAGTTCCTCCGCGCCGCCTATGCGTGGCTACTGATCGGGCTGGGGATGCTGGTCTTCTTGCCGGCGTATCAATTCGTGCTGCTTCCGCGGATGGCACCGGGTAGCGAGGCGGCGGCCGTTGGCTTCTCGCACGCTTATTACGGGGCAATCCGCCATGCCCTGACAGTCGGTTTCGTCAGCCTCATGATCGTTGGCGTGGCCAGCCGCGTCGTCCCGATCCTCAACGGCGTGGACGGGCACCGCCTATCCCCGCTTTGGGGGCCGTTCGTGCTGCTCAACACCGGCTGCGCCCTCCGCGTCGTCTTCCAGACGCTGACCGACCTGACGCCGCACGCCTTCGCCGTGGCCGGCGTCAGCGGCCTTCTGGAAGTGACCGGCCTCGCGCTGTGGGGAATCCACCTCTGGTCCGTGATGGCCGGCTATGCCCGTTTGCGGGGTGCCGAAGGGGAGGACGAACGGTATCAACCCGGCTTGCCCATCACGGCCGAGCATCGCGTCGGCGATGTGCTCAATGCCTATCCGGTATTGCTGGATACCTTCATTGCCCTCGGTTTCCGACCGCTGGCCAACCCGCTGCTCCGCCGCACCGTCGCCCGCCGGGTGACGATCGGGCAGGCGTGCCGGCACCTCGACCGGGACGAGCTGGAAGTCCTCGGCGCCCTCAACCGGGCGGCCGGGCTGACGGTGAAACAAACGTATTCTCTACCGATTCTGTCCGCTTCGTGAAAGCGTCTCCATGAGACCGGCGCTCGATAAGAGGAGTCAAGCCATGAGTACACGAGTCACGTTGATCACCCTCGACGGCCCGTTGGCGGGCCGGGAGTTCGTCTTCACCGACTACACGTTCTGCCTGTTGGGTCGTTCGGCCGACTGCCAATTGCACCTTCCCGCGGAAGATACCCTCTCCCTCACCGCGTCGCGCCGCCACTGCATGATTCTCATCGACCCGCCCCGAGTGCGGGTGCGCGACCTCGACAGCCTCAACGGCACTTTCGTCAACAGCAAGCAGATCGGCCGGCGCGAAAAGGGATCTCCTTCCGTCCCTGCCGAGGTCGAATTGCACGACGGCGACCGGCTCGTGGTCGGCAATAGCGAGTTCCTCATTGAGGTTCAAGACACGCCCGAAGAGAACACGGCTGATGCCCAGCCGGACTTTTTGCGGGAGCCGATGGTCCGGGAAATGAGCGCACCGGTGGGGCTGCGCCATGACGTGTGCATCTGATGATTAGGTAAGTCTCGCTCAATCCACGGAATGAAGGATCACGAAGAATGAGTAACCCCTTGTCTTCCTACAAACGTCTGTGGGGCCTGTTCGCCTTCGTAGTGCTGGCCTCGTTCGCGGTGCTGGGCGGTTACGGCTTCCGCATCGCCTCCGAAGCGCCGCCAATTCCCGAACAAGTCGTAGTGGCCGGGACGGGACAGGTCCTGTTCGACCGCGCGACCATCCTCGCGGGCCAAAACATCTGGCAATCTCTGGGCGGACAGGAGATTGGTTCAATCTGGGGACACGGCGCCTACGTCGCCCCCGATTGGTCCGCCGATTGGCTGCACCGCGAGTTGACGTTTATCCTCGATCGCTGGGCCAAGGACAAAGGCGCGAGCGATTACGACGCGCTGTCCGCCGAGGACCAGGCGGCCCTGCGGGCGCGGTTGAAGAAGCTGATCCGCACCAACACCTACGACCCGGCGCCGGGCACCCTGACGCTCGATCCGATCCGCGCCGAAGCGTTCGCGGCCAACGCGGAGCATTACGCCGACGTGTTCGGCAAGGGACGATCCGAGTACGCCATCCCGGCGGGCGCGTTGAGCGATCCGGACAAGCAACGGGCCATGAGTGCGTTCTTCTTTTGGACCGCCTGGGCCTGCGCCACGGATCGGCCCGGCCTGGACATGACGTACACGCAGAATTGGCCTCACGAGCCGCTCATCGACAACACGCCGACGGCCGGGGCGGTCATCTGGAGCGTCCTCAGCTTCGTGCTTCTCTTGGCCGGCGTCGGCGGCATGGTCTGGTATTTCGCCGCCCAGCCGCACGGGGAGAATGGCCTGAGCGAAGTGCCGGCCCACGATCCACTGCTGGGTTACGCGCCGACACCGTCGCAGAAGGCCACCCTCAAATACTTCTTCGTCGTCGGCGCCCTGCTCGTCTTGCAGATCGGCATGGGCGTCCTCACCGCTCATTACGGCGTGGAAGGCTCCGGATTCTACGGCATCCCGCTCGACAAGATCCTACCTTACTCGGTGACGCGGACCTGGCACACGCAGCTCGGCATCTTCTGGATCGCGACGGCCTGGCTGGCGACCGGACTGTATGTCGCTCCCGCCGTCGGCGGCTGGGAGCCGCGCGGCCAACGTCTGCTCGTCAACGTGCTGTTCGGCGCACTTCTCGTGATCGTGCTCGGCTCGCTGGCCGGCGAATGGCTCAGTGCCAAGCAACTCTTGCCCGGCGATGCCTGGTTCTGGTTCGGCCATCAGGGCTACGAGTATGTGGACCTCGGCCGGCTATGGCAGCTATTGCTCCTGGTCGGACTGTTTCTGTGGCTGTTCCTCATGGCTCGCGCCTTGTGGCCGGCGCTGCGGCGGGCCGGGCGAGCATCGTTCGCTCCTGGTGCTGTTCCTCCTCAGTAGCCTGGCCATCGCCGTCTTTTACGCCGCCGGGCTGGGTATCTGGAAGCACACGCATCTGGCGATGGCGGAATACTGGCGCTGGTGGGTGGTGCATCTGTGGGTCGAAGGTTTCTTCGAGGTCTTCGCCACGGTCGTCATCGCCTTCCTGTTCAGCCGGCTCCAGTTGATCCGCACCGACACCGCGACGACCGCCTCGCTGTTCTCGACCTGCGTTTTCCTGTCCGGCGGCATCATCGGCACGTTCCACCACCTTTATTTCGCCGGCACGCCGGCCGTGGTCATGGGACTGGGCGCGATGTTCAGTGCCCTGGAAGTGGTGCCGCTGGTGCTGATCGGCTTCGAGGCGTGGGAGAACATCCGCCTGGCGCAGGTGCGCGAATGGGTGGCGGATACCGCTGGGCCATCTACTTCTTCGTGGCCGTGGCGTTCTGGAACATGCTGGGAGCGGGCCTGTTCGGCTTCATGATTAACCCGCCGATCGCCCTTTATTACATGCAGGGCTTGAACACCACGCCGGTCCACGGTCATACGGCGCTGTTCGGCGTCTATGGGATGCTCGGCCTGGGCCTGATGCTCTTCTGCGTTCGCGGCCTGATGCCAGGCCAGGCGTGGCACACCGGCTCGATTCGCTTGAGCTTCTGGGCGATCAACATCGGTCTCTTGCTCATGGTCGTGCTGAGTCTTTTGCCGGTGGGACTGATGCAAACGTGGGCCGCGGTCAACCACGGGACGTGGTATGCTCGCAGCGCCGAGTTCTTGCAAACGCCGACCATGGACACGCTCCGCTGGCTCCGCGTGATCGGCGATACCATCTTCGCCGTCGGCGTCCTGGCGATGGGCTGGTTCAAGCTGGGGCTGCTCACGGGACATTCCTTCGCCAAGGAAGCACCGCAAATTCCGGCGGGCCAGTTGGCCCCGGAGCGCGAGCCGGTCGGAGTGCCCTGAGAAGCGCAAACCCTTACTGCTCCCTCGCGAATTGGCGCGTGGTAAGCGTGCTCAGCAGGCTGGGGGAATCATCCGTCCACACGGCTTGATTGGGCACGGGACGCAGTGGTTCCCAGTGAACGCTTTTGGCGATGGGGCCGAGGGCGGACGCAGGACGAACCAGAACCACCCACGCGCAGGGATCGACGCTCTCTTCGATTTCCTCCGGGAGTAAGTACGCGGAACGCTGGTAGCGTGCAACCAGGACCGATCCGAGGTCGATTCTCTTTTCGTTAGTGAACAGATTATCCGTAGATCAAACCATCCCCCTTGTTTGCCCATCGAAAAAAACCAACCTATACTCGCAATGGAACAAAAAATCCCCCTCCGAGAAGAGAGCCATGCGACGCACTTCGACCCATGGGTCAATCCATCGACAAGGGAACTTGCGCGCACGACGCGATCGGCGCGGCATCGCAGCGGTGGAGTTCGCCATCTGCCTGCCGTTCATTGTCGTGACGCTGATGGGAATCTGGGAAGTCGGCCGGATCGCCCAGATTTCGAACATTATCTCCAATGGCGCCCGCGAAGCGGCTCGGGACGCGTCGATGGGGCAGGACAACCTGCAAACCATCGCGTCCAATCAACTTTCCTACCTGCAAAGCGCCATGCCGACGGCCTTCGGCCAGGGTCACAGTACCACCATGCAATCCCCCAGTATCACGCTGCCCGCAAACACGACCGGCTACACCTGCTGGGACAATACGGCCAACCAGGAATTGTTCACCATTACTTTCACCGACATCACAGCGACGTCCGTCACGGACCCAACGGCCATGTCGAAGCTCGATCACTACCAGATCGGCATTCAGGTCCCCTATGCCAGCGTCGGTTGGAATACGCTGACCCAGATCACCGGCGTCACACGCATCTCCGTTACCGTGGATTGGGCTTCGATGCGCGATACACCGTTCCAGGTTACGCCCGCTTTGCCGGCCCAATAACCTGTCGGGTCGGTCTGAGGAGAACGAGTCATGAGAATCCATACGGTTGGCGGCAAGCGACGGCGAGGGGCGACGGCGGTTGAAACCGCGTTGGTCGTCCTGCCGCTTCTGATGTTGCTTTTCGGCGTCTTCGAGTATGGCCGGCTCCTCATGGATTGGAACCTCCTCAACAACGCCGCGCGCGAAGGATGCCGCTACGCGATCGCCAACAACACGAGCAGCACGATCAGCACCGATGTGACCAATACCGTGACCGGCTACATGGCGGGAAGAAACTCGAGTTTCTCGGGTTTCACCGTGACCGTGAGCGGGACGCACTCGGGATCCAACTACACGGGCAATGGAGTCAACGTCCTGGCTCCGGGCGATATGCTGACCGTCTCGGTCTCCGGCAATTACCAATTCCTGAACATTATTCCCCTGGTCCAGATGCCGAGTTTGTTTTCCTTGAGTACTTCCGTGTCGATGTTCTGCGAGGGAGGCACGTAACCCTCCGCCGAGGCGCCCGCTTCCCCTTCGGCAAGTGGGACGTGGCGAATGCCCTGGTGACGAGAACAGGCACGAAGGGGAGAGAGCATGAGGGTTCCCGGAACATCCGCCGTCCGTCCGGCGCGTCGCCGCGGGAGCATCCTGCCATTGCTGGCCGTCAGCATGGCTGCTCTGATCGGGTTTATGGCGCTGGCGATCGACCTGGGGATGCTGGTCATCTCCCGATCGCAGGCCCAGAACGCGGCGGACATGGCCGCGCTGACCGCCGCGCGCACCCTGACCGGAGACTCGACCACCAATTATAACCAGAGCAACGCCACGTCCTACGCGCAGACTCTGGTGGGATGTAACAGGATTCTGGGCCAGTCTATTCCGACGTCCCAACTCCAGCTCAGCTACGGATCCTACGACTATAATCAGTCCACGCAAACATTCAACGCCAATTTCCCGGCGACCACGGGAATGCCCCTGACCGCTGTTTCCGCCACCATCACCTCGAATAACTCGCCGGCCGCGTTCAGCGCCGTTTATGGGCGCAAATCCTGCCGGCGGTCTCCTGCACGGCCACAGCGGTCCACCGCCCGCGCGACATCGCCCTGGTAATGGACCTGTCCGGCTCGATGCGCATGGGCACCTGCCTCGGTTTCGATTTTTATACCAACACGCGCTCCAGCAACAATCCCGACACCGTCTACCCATCGTTCGGGGCGTATTCGTCAGGCAGTGCCGGCATGCAATACTCAGGGCCGGCCCAAACTTCAGCTTACGACAGTTACACGATCTCGCCGAGCAACACGACGGTTGGCAACTCCTCGTATGCATTGACGTACGTAAACAACTTTTATCAGAACGCGGCCTACGCCACTCCGCTGGTCCGCGCCTTCGATTCGTACACCAGCTCGGACAGCGGGAATACGTGGTCGGCGCCAACGGCCGGGGCGACGCCGCAGCTTCCTACCGGCACCACGTACACCAGCACGCCGGGCGGCGACGGGCCGCTCTTCAAGAGGGCGAGCACCACCACTTACGCCACGGACGTTTTCGACGTGACCGGCGCCACGACGGCCAACGCGCTGTGGGAGCTGGACGGCTATTCGGCCTTTGCCGCCGGCAAGCCCGACACCTCGGGGACCGGCAAAGTTCCTCAGGTTTGGACCCAAGTGGACTACAGTGCGCCGACCACTCCTCCGACGAATGGCTCCCTGCCGTTCAACGGCTACACGCAAGGTCCGGGTTATTACGGCAAGACCTTCTTTCTGTGGCCGCCCGACCCGCGTAATACACTCGGCAACTCCGGCGCCACCTTGACGGGTTATCTCAGCCAGCTGGGGGTGAATGCAACCGACCAGACCACGCTTTCCGGCATCTGGAGCACCTGGCAGGGGCAGGGATCAGCCGGCTTGACGAAACTACAAAACTGGCTGAAGGGGACGGCGCTCGGCGGGGCCAGCAGCCTGCCGACGGCCAACTCACTCACCGGCTACTACTCGCCGACGTCTTTGACGCCGGTCTTCGTCCCCAACGTCACGAGTTGGAACGGGACGGCCCTCACCAACGCCAACAAGCCGAAGACTTACTACGCCGTGTGCAGGCTCTTCAATGAGGCTTACCCCGGCGGGCAGGCATGGACCAGCACTTCCTTCAGCGCGGATTGGCGCCAGCAGTTCTTCGGCACCATCAACAACAGCGTTTTGTTCAACACGACTACTGGGGCGCTGAACTTACCCGGAACCTACACGATTAATTACAACGCGATCCTCAACTGGATCACTCAGTCACCCAACCCGTTCCCGCAGCAATTGCGGGCAGGCCGGGTCAAGTATTACAGCTCGATCCCGACACAGATTACCGGCAGCTGGCCCAACTATGGCAGCACGGACCAACGCTTCTGGAAGGAGTTCATCGACTACGTGCTCGGCTTCCGGCAGACCGGCTCGAGCACTTATCAGGACATCAGCGCCATGGCCGGCTACGGCAGCGGCTTCACCTGGGGGACCATCGCGCTCAACGCTCCGCCTGGGGGAGCCGCAGTATATGAATTATTCGGACATCCCCCTCCGTCCGAAGATGCGCTTCTGGTTCGGCCCCATGATGATGGTCGATTTTCTACAGAACTTCAACTTGTGGGTTGTCGATACCTTTGCGAGTGGGTCGGGCTACTACGTCATGCAGCCGGGCGATAGTTACGAGGCGCCGGTCTACACGGCCAAGCAGGCCTACCTGGCCTCGATCACCACAATGCAGGTAAACCACCCCAACGACTGGTTCTCGACCATCTGCTACAGCTTTCCGCGCGGGGCCGCGGACGGGAGTGTACAGTCGAGCACCTATCTCGGGCGCTTCAATTGCGTGCGGTCCCCAATGGGCCCGAATTACAACTACGCCCAGGCGTCTCTCGTGTTCCCCTTCTCCACGATCAACGCCGATGGCTCGTGCAATAACACCGAGATCACTCCCTACGACGCCGACCCCGCCAACAGCAACGTCCCCTCGGCCAACTTCGTGGATACTCCGCGCGCCGATGGCGAGACCTGCTTCGCCATGGCCCTCATGCTCGCCTACAACCAGTTCGCTACCACGTTGCCCTCGGATCCGACTCTGAGGTCCTACATCACCTCCTCCCCCATCACATTCCCGACGGGCATGGCGGGGGGTATGGGACGCAAAGGCGCCCAGAAGGTCGTCATCTTTGAAACGGACGGTCTGGCGAACACTTCCGCGACCGCCAATCTGGCGACCAACGGAACGTACAAGTATTACCAGATCCGTTACGACATGAACCAGCCGGGCAGCAGCGAATACCCCACGGTCAGCGTCCAAGCGATCAACAACACCACGGTTTTGAACCAAAT
Source organism: uncultured Planctomycetota bacterium (assembly GCA_963767535.1). Classification (GTDB taxonomy): domain Bacteria; phylum Planctomycetota; class Planctomycetia; order Gemmatales; family Gemmataceae; genus JAJPHU01. The sequence continues at coordinate 31,209 of CAVYEC010000002.1, read as the reverse complement.
TAATACGCTGGTCCAGCAGTTGGCGAGCGACTACAGCAGCAGCCGGAACCCCTTCCGGTTGTACGCCATCGGCTTCGGCCCCGTCTTCACGGGCGCCGAACGCCAGCTCGGCACTTCAAACCTTGCAGAACATGCAGTATTACGCCGGCACGCAGAGCAGTCCGTCCACCGCGCTGCCATCCTCCCAGATCATCACGGGAACCGACACTCAAATGTCGGCTAACATGATCAGCACCTTCACGAACATCTTGCAAAGTGGAGTGCAGATCGCGCTGATTAAATAGTTTTCAGTTCCAGCGTTTCACGAACGACATTGCGGATTTCGTCCGTCGTCCAGGCGATCGGTACGCCGTCGCCGCGCTGCCATAAGGCAAAGAGATCGTCATAGTGCGGCGAGAGCGGGTTGCCGGATTGTCCGCCGGGCAGCGAGAATCGGCTGTTGTGCCACGCTCCCACGTCAACCACCATGCGCAGCGAAGCGATATTGTCCACGGGCGCGAGTGGGTCCAGCGGAAGCACGGCCCCCTGGTTGATGGTGTCCGCGTCGCCCCCGAAAGGGATTGGTCCGAGGTTGAAAAGCCGGGCAAGCAATCGGTTGCGGCCCAGGGCATGGTGCAGGACGAGCGGACGCAATCGGCCGAAAGCCCATTCCGTCGGTTTGTTCCCATACTGCGTTCGCAACCGCCGCACCACGGTTGCCAGAACATCGGCCATTTCCTCGGGCCAGGAGCGAGCGAACCATCCGGTCGGCCGCTGGCGCAGGAGTTGGGACAGGTGGCCGGTGCGGCGATAACAGAGGAAGTTATAAGGCGTGAAAGGCCCCAATCTCTCGCCGAGGATGGCGGCGAAGGTCCGCGGCGCCTTGGCCCGGGCCACGCGGCCTTCCATTTCCGCTAAAAACAACTCATACACGGTCGCGGCCGGCGAATCGGCGGACACCCGGCCATCCCATTCGCGGAGCATCGTCAATGCTTGCCGGGCATCCGGCTCCCTTTCCGGGGCCGATAACACCGCGACGCGCAGATCGTCCCAGGCGACCGCACGCTGATCGAGTTGCAGACGCATGGGTGCGCGGCACGTCCCAGTCGGCCCGCGCCTTCAATTCACGGCTGATCGAAGCGGCCCGGTAGCCGTCCAGCCAGTCCACACCGAGGAAGGGGCCGACGCCCTCGGGGAGTGGTTGGTTATTGGCCGTGGCAACGAACCCATCGGCCGGATCCTGGACGTGCGGCAACTCCTCCGCCTGTACAAGATCCGGTTCCCAGCCGTACTCCGGGACCCAGCCGGGTGCCGGGATCAGTCCCCAACCTTTGCGTCGGCGCGGCGCTTGACCGAACATCTGCCAACCGATGGTGCCTGTCTGATCGGCGTAGACGATACTCTGCGACGTGGCCGGCCAGTGTTCGGCGGCCCTCTTGAACTCCTCGAAACTCCGTACGCGATGCAGATGCATCAATCCGTCCAGCGGGAGCGGGTCGAGCCAGAGGGCACGCAAGGACAGCCCCTCGGAGACGCCACGCAAAGCCGGACTGACAATCGGCCCTCGCGGTGTAATCAGCACCTCCTCAACGACGCTTTCCTCGCCCTTTATGGCGATAACCTCCTCACGCACTGGGCAGGGCACGAAGCGATCACTTTCTCGAACGCTGCGGCGATCCGGCCCGATCTGCTCGCGGAACAGGTCCGTTTGATCGATCAGCCCGGCCGTCACGCCCCAGGCAGCATGGCCGTTGTGGCCGGCCTGCACGGCGGGACCGCCCAGAAAGGTAGCGCCGGCGACGGACCATTGCGGCGTGCGTGCCTGGATCAAATACCAATGAGGGGGCAAACCGGCGTCGAGGTGCGGGTCGTTGGCAACGATCGGGCGGCCCGTCGCGGTTTTGCTCGGTGCCAGCGACCAGTTATTTGAGCCGCCACCCACCGGCACCAGAGCCGCGAACGCCTTCAGCTCTTCCGCCAGGCGATCCAGCGCCGGTGCGATCGGCTGGCCCGACGGGACCGCGATCGACGGATGCCAGGACGGATATGCCGGATCGAGGGCGGCCAGCGCGTCGGGTCCGTCTTCGAGCAGCACTTTGAGGCGAACCAGCTCGATGTCCCAATTGCTGGCCAGCAGGAAAGAAATCAGTTTCACCAGGGCCAGACAATCGAACGGCGTCCACGGCGTCGGCCGGCTGCGCAACAGGACGAACTCGTGCGGCCTTTGCGGTAAGCCAAGCGTCGCGCCGGCGGTGACGCCGCGCGTGTACGCCTCGATCATCGCTTGCACAGCGGGGTCGAGGACCGGCCATTGCTCCTGGGCACTGCGATGAAAGCCGATACGCCGCGACAACCGATCGACGGGAAGTGCATCACGGCCAACCAACTCGGAGAGGGTGCCGCGGGCGGCGCGGAGCAGGAGTTCGAGTTGAAAGGCACGGTCCTGACCGTGGCAGAAGCCAATGCCGAAATAGGCGTCCAACTCGTCGGCCGCCTCGATGTACGGGATGCCCCAGCGATCGCGATGAATCTGGAGGTTGGCCCGCAGGCCCGCTACGGAGAGGGTGCCCCGCGTTCGGGGCAGACGACGGCCGAGCAGTAACCGCAGGAGAAAACGAGGGAGGTTCACTCACGAACTCCATCCTAATCCGAAGAGGACGACGGCATCGAATGGATTTGCGCCGCCTGGTTCGCCGCCGACGCGCCAGCCACTCCGACGGCCAGGCCGAACGGGCCGGCATACTGCAAATTGAACTCGATGTCGGCAAACAGCGCATCGGGTAACTGATCCTTGAAAGAGCTAATGAATTGATTCAGGGCCAGGACAGCGTTGAAGTCGATACCCGACGCGGCCGCCTTCGCGATGGAATCCGTCAACGTCGATCCCAGGGGGAATTCATCGACATCCTGCACGAACTGATAGAACAGCCGCTGGGTCTCCAGGGCAGCCCCGTCGATGAACAGTGACTGCCAAGCCTGGGTCATGGTGGGAATCGGCGTCGTCGTCCCGCCGCCGGAAGAGTTGTCGGCGGTCGGAGAAACGGGGGAAGCGAGCGGCTGGGCCTTGCGAGCACCGAGGTCGAGGAGGTTGTTGGATGATGGGCCATTGGGAGGCGTGACGCCCACCGGCCGGGTGGTGCCTTGCAGAGTCGGAGTGGTGACGGCGATTGGGAAGAGGCTGGCCGTGACGTTGTGCGCCGTCGGCGTGATGCGATCTTCCAGACGCTCCAGACGCGTTTGTGTCGGACGACGCCAAGCGGAAATGTTCATGGGCTGTGAACCTCCAGGTAGAACGAGGGATCGGCTGTCGAATCCGAAGCGATTATCGGTGCCGGTATCGCTGGCTGTCAAACGGAAACTCCGGCACATAGCCCCCGGCTTGCCGGGGGTAGGTGTTTCCCCCGGCAAGCCGGGAGCTATGTGCCAACGGGCAGTCCGCCTCGCTTTTCTCGTGTGCTACGATTTATAATGCCCCCCGGAGGACCGATCGCCGGGACCGGAGGAGGTCAATGGCACGGGACGAAATCGTCAGCTTTATCTTTCGCAACCCCGTCAGCGCCGGCACGCACTTGCTCTGGTGTCTGCTGGCCGTCTACATCACCGGCCTGTTGTGGCGTCTCAGCCGTGGCGACCGCGTGCGTCAACTCAGCACCGGCGCGTTCGGCCTGAGTATGGTTTTGCTGTACGGTGCCAGCGGCGTTACCACGCTGTACCTAGCGAGGATTTGCTGCTCGTCAAGTATCTCCGCCTTCTCGATCACAGCGCCATCTACGTCCTGATCGCCGGCACCTATACCCCCGTGTTCGCCGTCCTGCTGCGCGGACGGTTGCGGGTGATGCTGCTCTCGCTGGTATGGGGCTTGGCCGCCGTGGGCATCGCGGCCAAATGGCTCTTGCCGTGGCCGCCCTACGGACTGACGGTAGGTCTGTATATCGCGATGGGCTGGGTCGGCGTGTTCGCCGCCTGGCCCCTGATCCGAGCCGTGGGCGTTCACGGTGCGCTCTGGGGTCTGCTTGGCGGACTACTGTACACCTTCGGCGGCGTTTGCGATGCGGCCTGCTGGCCGACCTTGCTGCCGGGCGTCATCGGCTATCACGAGGTGCTGCACCTGCTCGACATGGGCGGCACGCTCGTTCACGTCTTCTTCGTCATCCGCTACGTCCTGCCGTTCGGACGCTAACGACTTCTCCCTATTCGTTGCCCGCGCTCTTCTTCGCATCAATTCGACGTGAATCTGGCAAAAATTGGCAAAATATCCTTGACATGACAGACTGATCGTTCGTAATCTATCATTATCTATCATTAATTGGCAGAATTCTCTCAAGTTCAAGCGAGAGTCCTTGTGCTGGTCGAAGAACGCCGTCAACGGGTGCTGGATCTGGTCAGCGAACGCGGCTTCGTCGCGCTGACGGACTTGGCCGAAGCCATCGACGTTTCCGAATCGACGCTGCGCCGCGATCTCGATTACTGGCACCAGCAAGGACTGCTGCGGCGCACGCACGGCGGGGCCATGTTCGTCGGCGATGCCGCCACGCTGCCGGCGCTGGAGGAACGCTCGGCCAGCCAGCTCGACGAGAAGCGGGCCGTCGCACGTACGGCCGCCGCGCGCATCCAGGACGGCGACACGATTCTGCTCGACGGCGGCACGACGACGCTGGAAGTGGCGCGGTTGCTGGTCGGCCGACCGCTGCAGATCGTCACGAACAGCCTGCCCATCGCCAGCCTGTTCGCCACCAGCCGCGAGACCGACCTCGTCATCCTCGGCGGCTACGTCTATCCCGAGACCGGCGTCGCGCTGGGGCCGCTGACGGTGCGCATGATGGAAGACATCCACGTCCATCAGACCGTCATGAGCGTCGGCGGCATCACGGCCAAGGGGCTGTTCAACAGCAACCTGCTCCTGGTCGAGACGGAACGGCAGATGATGCGCTGTGCCGACGAGGTGGTGGTCGTGGCGGACCACACGAAGATCGGCCGGCAGGCGCTGGCGTTCCTGTGCGATCTGGCCGCCATCGACACGCTGATTGTGGACGGCGACCTGAGCGTGTCCCAGCGCGAGCTGCTGCGACAGACCGATGCCCGGCTGATCGTGGCCGGCGACGACGGAGAACAACCACTCATGAGCACGGCAACCCTGGATCGCGGGCTGATCGAATGGCTGGTGCGATCGGCTATCGCGCGAACGACTTTCGGCTACTGGCCAAAATCGGATGGCCGATAGCCGATGGCCGAAAGCCGGTGGCCGTCCCGAAAGCTGGTCGTCAACGTCTCGGCCCGGCATTGCCACGTCACGCAGGAAGACCTCGAACGGCTGTTCGGCAAGGGCCATCGCCTGACGCCGTTCAAGGCGCTGTACCAGGACGGCTTCTTCGCGGCCGAGGAAACGGTGACGATGATCGGCCCGCGGCACCGGATGATCACCGAACGTGCGCATCCTGGGGCCGTGCCGCGATCACAGCCAGGTCGAGCTGGCGTTCACCGACGCCATCACGCTCGGCCTGGACATTCCCGGTGCGCAAGAGCGGCGACCACCGCGATTCGCCCGGCGCGTACCTGCTCGGCCCGGCCGGCATGATCCGCCTGGAACGCGGCGTCATTCGCCACGAACGGCACGTCCACATGGGGCCGGCCGACGCGGCGTATTACGGCGTCAAGGACGGCGACCGGCTGAATCTGCGGATCAAGAGCGACTGCGCGGCGGTGCTGGAAGACCTGCTGGTGCGGCTGGCGCCGGCGGCGAAGCTGGAAGTGCATCTGGACACGGACGAAGGCAACGCCGTGCGATTTGCCGCAGGCGACGCAGCTTTGAATTGTTCAAAGTACATAGTCCATATAGCCCCCGGCTTGCCGGGAACACGCCCGGCAAGCCGGCGGCTATATGGGCAGAACTGGAGATTTCTCATGGCAAGTTCCCACCTGGAAGCCCTTGGCATGATCGAGACCAAGGGCCTGGTGCCGCTGGTCGAGGCCAGCGACGCCATGCTGAAGGCCGCCAACGTGACGCTGATCGGCTGGCAGAAGATCGGCAGCGGCCTGGTCACGGCCCTGGTGGTCGGCGACGTGGCGGCGGTCAAGGCGGCCATCGACGCCGGCAGCGCGGCGGCCGGCCGCGTCGGCGAAGTCGTCGGCGTGCAGGTCATTCCGCGGCCGCACGAGGACCTCGGCGCGGTCTTGCCGCTGGCCGGCAAGAAGGCCGCGACGGCCGGCGTCGTAACAACCCAAGCGAACACCTTTTCGAGAGGAACCACAAGTATGGCCACCAACAACGTCGCCGGCCGCAACGGCAACGGCGAAGCCCTTGGCCTGATCGAGACCAAGGGCCTGATCGCGACCATCGCGGCCACCGACGCGATGTGCAAGGCCGCCAACATCACCCTGGCCGGCCAGGTGCAGATCGGCAACGCGTTCGTGACCACGTTCGTGCGCGGCGACGTCGGTTCGGTGCGGGCGGCCGTCGACGCCGGCGCCGCGGCCGCCAGCGCCAACGGCGAGCTGGTCAGCGCCCACGTCATCCCGCGCCCGGAGACGCGACGTGCTGGAAACGTTTCTGGGGAAGTAGGAAGGATTGCGTTTAGCGACGCTTCGCAGAAGCGTGCGAACAACGCTTCTGCGAAGCGTCGCTAAACGGGGCATTGGATCGCACCATGAAAATCCTCGTCGCCAACCTGGGCAGCACGAGCTTCAAGTATCGCCTGTTCGACATGGCCGACGAGCGCGTGCTCGCGCACGGCGGCGTCGAACGCATCGGCTCGGCCGAGTCGCGCTGCTTCGTCGAAGCCGGCGGCGTCCGCGAGGAAACGACCGTCGAGGCGCGCGACCATGCCGTGGCGGTGCGGCTGTGCCTGCAACAGCTGGCCGATCCGAAGCGGCGTTGTCTCAAAGACCCGTCGGAGTTGGCGGCCATCGGCTTCAAGGCGGTCCACGCCAGGGACGTCACGCGGCGTGCAGCGCGTCGACGAGCAAGTGTCTGGCGGCGATGGAGGCGTATGCCGACGTGGCCCCGGCCCACAATCCGCCCTACATCGCGGCCATGCGGCTGCTGGCGAAGGAGCTGCCGCGAGATTCCGCTGGTCGCCGCGTTCGAGACCGGCTTTCACGAGTCGATCGCCGCCGGCCCAGCGGCTCTATGCCGTGCCGCTGGAATGGGCCGAGAAGCATGGCATCCATCGCTGGGGCTTTCACGGCGCCAGCCATCGCTACATCGCCGGGCGCACGGCGCAGCTGCTCGGCAAGCCGGACGCGAAGATCATCTCGTGTCACCTGGGCGGCAGCAGTTCGCTGTGTGCCATCGAGGAGGGCATATTCGCGTCGCCAACAGCCTCGGCATGAGTCCGCAGAGCGGCCTGCCGCACAACAACCGCGTCGGCGACTTCGATCCCTTCGCCCTGCCGGTGCTGATGCGGGCGACCGGCAAGACGCTGGAACAATTGCTCGATGACCTGGCCAATCGTTCGGGCTTGCTGGGCCTGAGTGGCTTACAACGACCTCCGCGACATCGAGGCGGACGCCGCGACAACGGCGGCCCGATGTCGCAGCAAGCTCTCGACGTGTTCGTCGCCTCGGTGCGGCATTACCTGGGCGCGTATCTGCTGCTGCTGAACGGGGCCGACGCCATCGTCTTCACCGGCGGCATCGGCGAGAACTCGACGCGGATGCGCGAGGCGATCTGCGCGGACCTCGATTGGTTCGGCATCGCCTCGACCCGCGGAAGAATGCCGCGGCGAAGGGCGAGATGGCGATTCATGCCGCGGGCAGCCGCGTGCAATTGTGGATCATGCCGACCAACGAGGAGCTTGTCGTCGCCCGGCAGGCGAAGGCTCTGCTTGGAGAAATGAATCATGTTCCTGGCCCGAGTCACCGGCGTGGTGGTGGCGACGCAGAAGGTCGCCACGATGACCGGCCACAAGCTGCTGATCGTCGAGCCGCTCCGCGTCGATCCGCAAGCGGCGCGACCGTCTGGTCAGCACCGGCCGCACGTTCGTGGTGGTCGATACCGTCGGCGCGGGGCAGGGCGAGATGGTGCTGATCGTGCAGGGCTCGAGCGCCCGCCTGACGCCGGAGACCGAGAAACTGCCGGTGGACGCCACCATCATCGGCATCGTGGACACCGTCAACGTCGAGAATCGAACGATCTTCTCGCGCGAGCCTGAAGAAAAGAACTAACCACAGAGTCACAGAGAGCACAGAGAAAAAAAGAATAAATTCCCCTGTTACTGTTGATTGTTTTTTGACTTTTTCTTCTTTGTGGTCTCTGTGACTCTGTGGTTAGTTTTGAGGACCAATCATGCAAGTCACCGATGAACTGATCCGCAGCGTGGTCCAGCAAGTGTTGTCGCAGATGCGCAACGGCCAACGCGCCGCCGCGCCCGGCCGCAATGGTCATAGCACTCGGCGCGGCGTGTTCGGCGATGTCGAAAGCGCCGTCGCCGCCGCGAGCGCGGCCCAGAAGGAATTTGAAGCGCGCGGCCTCGAAGACCGCCGCAAGGCCGTCGCCTGCATCCGCACGATTTGCAGTGAGCAGGCCGAGATGCTAGGCCGCGAGGAGCTGGAAGAAACGAAGATCGGCCGGCTGGTTCACAAGATCGAGAAGCTGAAAGTGATCGCCGATCGCATCCCCGGCGTCGAGTTCTTGCGCACCGACGCCTTCAGCGGCGAAAACGGCATTTCGCTGCAAGAATACGCGCCCTTCGGCGTCATCGGCGTGATCACGCCCGTGACGCATTCGCTGCCGACCCTGGCCTGCAACGCCATCAACATGCTCGCCGCCGGCAATGCGCTGGTGTGCAATCCGCATCCTTCCGGCGCGGCCATCGCCTGCAAGGGCGTTCATCTGTTCAATCAAGCGATTTACGAAGCGATCGGCATCGACAACCTGCTGACCATCATCGAGAAGCCGACGCTGGAATCGGCCCAGGCGATTTTCGACCACCGCGACGTCCGCATGTTGTGCGTCACCGGCGGTCCCGCCGTCGGCCGAGCGGCGCTGCGCAGTCCGAAGCGGGCCATCGTCGCCGGGCCGGGCAATCCGCCGGTCGTCGTGGACGAGACGGCCGACCTCGACAACGCCGCCCGATCCATCGTCGCCGGCGCCGCCTACGACAACAACCTGCTGTGCATCGGCGAAAAGGAAGTCTTCGCCGTCGCCGCCATCTTCGACGAGTTGTGCGAGGCCATGAGCCGTTGCAAGGCGGTGCGGCTGGATGACGAGACAAATCGCGGCGCTGACGAAAGCCGCCTTCGTCAAGGACGACAAGGGGCACGCGATGGTCAACAAGGACCTGATCGGCCAGGACGCCGCCGTGCTGGCCGAGCGCGCCGGCGTCCAGGTGCCGGCCGATACGGAGCTGCTGTTCGGCGAGACGGACGAGTCGCATCCGTTTGTCCATCACGAGCAGATGATGCCGTTCGTGCCGTTCGTGCGTGTCCCGGACGTGGATACGGCGATCGCGCTGGCGAAGAAATATGAACACGGCTTCAAGCACACGAGCCTCATCCACTCGCGCAACGTCGAGACGATCACGCGCATGGGCCGGGAGTTGGATACGACGCTGTTCGTGCAGAACGGGCCGAGCATGGCCGGCCTGGGCTCGGGCGGCGAGGGCTATTTGAGTTTCAGCATCGCCACGCCGACCGGCGAGGGCGTGACGACGCCGTTGACATTCACTCGGCAGCGACGCTCGACGACGGTGCGGGCGCTGCGGATGATATGAAGACAATCTCAAGGGAAGCGGGGGATTAGAAGGCGATACGTCATGTACTACATCCGGGCGAGAATGTACAAATGCACGAAATGTACCTCAGCCGTGGACATGAACTTTTTCGGCCTCTCGTCCTTGCTCGGTCCACCCTTAGTGGTCTGCCATCGATGTGGTGAGACCGTGGCTACGGATCGGCTGGAATGGAACGAAATGCCTCGGGCCGGGAAGCTATGGTTTTTCGGCGTTTCTCTCTTTTACCTTGCACTTGTCGGCTTCCTGGGCGGCAACAGCTTCACGGCGACGGTCCAAATCCTACGGGACGGAACATGGACGCGGCAATGGCTCTACTCCGGACCACTGTTTTGGCTGGGCGCGGGCCTATGGATGGCTTTCGTGGTGATCCTCCAGACCTACCGCGTTTACTGCTCGCTGCGTCGGGGGCGGGCAGTGGAGCATAAGCCCATGTAGCGAACCTTCCGCAGTTTCCAGATCGGGGTGCAGTTCAAATGCTTTTTACTGCTGTTTCTGATTCCCGTTGCGGCGAGATTCGGCAGATGGATGTGGGATAAGTTCGCCCGTTAGATTTCGTGGTTCAGCGCGAGTTGGAAGCCATCATGCAAATCGGTCTCGTCGTCGGTCATGCGGTTTCGACGGTGAAGCATCCGAGCTTACAGGGCTGGAAGTTGCTTCTCGTGCAGCTGCTCGGTCGCGATGAAAAGCCCGACGGCGAGCCGATCCTGGCGATCGATCATCTCGGCGCGGGGTCCGGCGATCGCGTCCTCGTGTCGAATGACGGGGCGGCGGCGCGGGAGATGGTGAAGGTGAAGAACTCGCCGGCGCGTTGGTTTGTGATGGGCCTGGCGGATTGATGAATGACAATGGGCAGACTGTGCCGGGTTGGGGCTATGCCGTCGAAGGACGGCCCTCGACGATGTTGCAAGTCGCCCTGCGCGCCGTCCATCGCAACGGCCATCCGCCGCAAGTGCTGCCGTACTGCAACGGTGAAACCTGCGACTGGGTGCGGCGCGTGGCGGAGTGTCTACGGAGCGGTCGGTGTCGCACGGCCGTGCTGTTTTGCCGCGACGCCTGCCTGGCGTGCTGCATCGCCAACAAGGTGCCCGGCGTCCGTGCCGCGGCGGTGGGCACGGTGACGCAAGCAACGCGGGCGCTGGAGCAGTTGGGGGCCAATTTGCTCGTGGTGGAGATGGCGGATCGGACGTACTTCGAGTGCAAGGAACTGCTGCGGCTTTGCCGCGACGGGGCCGCCTGTCCTCCGGGCGTGGCGTGCATTCTTGAGGAGCTAGACGGCCATGCGCATCGCTGAAGTGATCGGCAGTGTCACCTTGTCGCGCGTGCATCCGAGCATGACCGGTGGCGCGCTGGGTCATTGGTGTGCCGTTCAGTCTGACCGCGTTGCGTGAAGACAGCGCCCCCGACGGCGAAGACGTGGTGATTTACGACAACCTCGGCGCCGGCGTCGGCGCTCGCATCGGTTTCAGCGAGGGCGGCGAAGCGGCGTCCCCGTTTCATCCCGAGAAGAAGCCGGTCGATGCGTATTGTGCGTGCATTCTCGATCGAGTAGCTGTCAGCTATCAGCTATCAGCTATCAGCCAGATGAAGTGATGAGAGATGCAAGACTTTCGTCAGTTGAAAGTATGGCAGAAGGGTCATGCCCTTGTACTCGGAATCTATAAAGCGACGAATTCCTTCCCGAAATCGGAGATTTTTGGGTTGACGAATCAGATACGACGAGCATCTGTATTGATTCCAAGCAATATCGCGGAGGGATGTGGACGAGGCAGCGACCAAGATTTTGCTCGTTTTCTACAAATGGCAATGGGATCAGCGAGCGAAGTCGAATACCAGTTGCTCCTTGCCCATGATCTGAATTACCTGATGGACGCCGAATATTCGGCGAGAACGCGAGACGTGATCGAGGTCAAACGCATGTTGGCGTCGTTGATTGCCAAGGTAAAAAGCTGAGAGCTGAGAGCTGAAAGCTGAGAGCTATTATGAACGAATACAAGTTGAAAGAACAGATCTGCGAGATCGGCCGGCGCGTGTACGCCAAGGGCTTTGCGGCCGCCAACGACGGTAACATCACCGTCCGCCTCAACGAGCGCGAATTTCTCTGCACGCCGACGATGGTATCCAAGGGCTTCCTCAAGCCGGAAGACATCTGCAAGGTGGACATCGAAGGCAAGCAACTCGCCGGCACTGCGCAAGCGCACCAGTGAAGTGCTTTTGCACCTGGCGATTTACAAACAGCGGCCCGACATCATGGCGGCCGTGCATTGCCATCCACCGCACGCCACCGCCTTCGCCGTCGCCCACGAGCCGATCCCCAAGTGCATCCTGCCCGAAGTCGAGGTCTTCCTCGGCGAGGTGCCGTTGGCCGTGTACGAGACGCCCGGCGGACAGAAGTTCGCGGACACCGTCGTACCGTTCGCCAAGGACTGCAATACGATCATCCTGGCCAACCACGGCACCATCACATTCGGGCCGAACCTTGAACAGGCTTACTGGAACACGGAAATCATCGACGCCTATTGCCGAATCCTCATCCTCGCCAAGCAGCTCGGGCGTATCAATTACTTCGACGAGCAGAAGACGCGCGAGTTGTTGGACCTGAAAAAGCGGCTGGGTTACGACGACGTTCGTTTTCGCGACGACAGCTGCCCCATGTGCGGTGACAGCAGCTTCGACGAGTCCTACACTGATTTCGTGCCCCAGCCGCATGCCTTCCGGCGCGAAGCTTGTTCGGTCGAGCCGCATCGGAACGGGCAGACGGGCAGCGGGGTAGATATGGACGAACTGGTGCGGACGATCACGGACCAAGTGATGGCCGTTCTCAACGGAGCGGCCGTTTGACCGAGCGGCGAACGCCGCCCCGACGAGGCGAGCGATGTTCAGTTTCCGTCGAGATAAAACCGGGTTTTTCGTCACGATCATCTTGCTGACCATCGTGGCCGGCACGCTCATCAGCACGCTGGTCCTCTTGATCGTCGGGATCGCGCAGGGCGATTGGAAATCGCACCTGCTGAGTGTCAAATGGGTGCTCGCCTCGGCCTGGGTGGCATGCATCATCACCGTGTTGATCCGGCTGAAGATTTACAAGGTGCAATACGATCGGTGCTGGCCCGGAAAATGAACGACGAAACCCCGCCGGACTCGAAGACGAACGAGTCCGGCAAACCGACCAATTATCCTTCTCCTTGAAGGCGCGGATACCTGTCATGAAAGTCAGCATCATCGGCGGCGGCGGATTGGTCGGCAGCATGGCCGCCTACGCCTTGCAGTGCGGCGGCATCGTCAGCCACCTGTGCCTCATCGACGCCAACGCCGACGCGGCCAAAGGGCACGCCCTGGAACTGCTGCACGGCGCCGCCCTGGCCAGCGATCAGCGCCTCAGCGCCGGCACGATGGAAGACGTGGCGACGAGCAACATCGTCGTTATCACAGCCGGCCTGCGCCGCAAACCCGACGAGAGCCGGCTCGACCTTATCAACCGTAACGTCGATCTGTTCCTGACGCTGCTCGATCAGGTCAAGAACGCTGGCTTGAAGGACAACGCTTATCTCGTCGTTGTCAGTAATCCCGTGGACGTGCTGACGTATCTGGCCGTAGCAGCGCAGCGGTCTTGCCGTGGCAGCGCGTGATCGGCCTGGGTACGCAACTGGACACGGCTCGGTTCCGCAGCTACCTGGCCCGCCGTCTGGAAGTGCCGGCCACGCAGGTACAGGCGATGATCCTCGGCGAACACGGCGACAGCATGGTGCCGATCTGGTCCAGCGCCACGGTGGCCGGGCTGCCGCTGGAACAATGGCCGGCCTTCACGCCGGCCGTGCAGCGCGAGGCGTTCGAGGACACGAAGACGGCGGGGGCGCAGTCATCAAGCTCAAGGGCGGCTCCGGCTTCGCGGTCGGCTTGTCGATCCGCGAGGTCGTCGAGTCGCTGGCCCGCGACAGCCGGCGCGTGCTGCCGGTCAGCAGCTTGCAGCAGGGACTGTACGGCATCCGCGACGTGTGCCTGTCGGTGCCGACGGTGGTCGGCTGCGGCGGCGTGCGCCAGCAAATCGAACTGGCCCTGACACCGAAGGAACGCCTGGCGATGCAGCAGTCGGCGCGCGTGCTGCGCGAGACGATCGATCAGGTCGAAGCACGGATCGGCAAGGTGCGTGCGAGTCAGTCTTCGACCGCATCCCCGGCGTGGCAACGCCGTCCCGACCGACGGTGGCCGATCTATTCCGCGGGCGGCGTGGAAGCGGTGAGGCGAACGGCCCTATCTTGGAACAGCCATGATTCAAAAATCTCTCGACTCAAACTCGCCCGCATTCACGCCGACCCGCACGGCTCGAAGGATTTCATCCTCGCCGACGCCAAGGACGCCGACATGGCCCTGTCGATCGGTGCGCCGGGCCGTTCGCCGGAAGCGCACGGCGGCGAACTGCGCTACCGCACCCTGGCCGAGTTCCGCGACATCATCGACGCAGATCGTCGAGGCAGAAGCTGGTGGACATCATGCTCATGTCCGCCAGCACCAACGAAGTGCTGACCATCCACAAGCGACTGTTCGACAACAGCCCCGTGACGCCGGCCGCCCGCGCCAATGACACGACCGATATCCATATCATCCGCGGCAGCAAATATCCGACCTCAGCCGTCGCTGCCCTTCCGCACCGCCACGCTCGATCACATCCAGTGCGGCCATCTCGATTGCAAGCCGGAGGAGCGGCACCTCGGCGCGAACCTGGGCCTGTACAGCATCACGTTCAACAACGATACAGTGCTGGATCGCGCCGCCCTGGAGGAATACAAGCAGTTCCGCCTGGAGGCCGAGCGCAAGGGTTTTCGCCATTTTCTGGAAGTGTTCGACCCCAACCGGCCCGAGGCGATCGAGGCCAGCAAATTCCCGGCTTCATCAACGACGCCATCGTCCGCACGCTCGGCGGCGTCACCGAGCAAGGGCCGGCCGTTGTTTCTGAAGATGGTCTATCACGGCCCGCAGGCGATGGAGGAGCTGGTCCGCTACGACCCGCACCTCGTCGTCGGCATCCTCGGCGGTTCGGCCGGCACGACCTACGACGCCTTCAAACTGCTCAGCGAGGCGAAGAAGTACGGTGCCCGCGTCGCCCTGTTCGGCCGCAAGATCAACAACGCGGAAAATCAGCTCGCCTTTATCCGCTTTCTGCGCCTCATCGCCGACGGCGAAATCACCGCCGAGGAAGCCGTGCGGGCCTATCACGGCGTCCTGCAACAGCTGGGCATCAAGCCGCACCGCTCCCTCGCCGACGACATGCAGCTGCAAACGAACGTTATGAGCTACGGCGGCAACGGCGTTGTCATGAGCGCGTCGCCGAGCACGAACGGGGCATCGGCCACGAAGAAAACCGCCGCCTGTGCATGCAAACCGTCGCACGGTAGCTGTGCCTGTGCCGAGAAGAAGTCGGACAAGGTGGTGGCCAACGGGGCGGTGGACTTCACGAAGATGACGGCGGCGCAGAAGGTCGCCTATCACAAGGCGCGCTGGGACCGTATTCTGGGATAACCGACCTCGACGGTTCCGAGGCACATCCCGGAGACGGCCATGAACCCACTCGATGAAATCCAAACGCCGCGCCTTCTCCTCCGGCGTATGCACGCCGAGGATCTCGGCGATCTGACCCGTCTGCACCTCGATCCGCTCGTGATGGCCACGATGGGCGGCACTCGCATGCCTGAGGCGACGGCCGATTGGCTTAATCGGCAGATCGGCCATTGGGAGCGCTGTGGGTTCGGTCTGTGGATGGCCCGCGATCGCGCGAGCGGCCAACTCGCCGGTCGCGGCGGTTTGCATCACGTCCAGATCGGCGACCGCGACGAGATCGAGGTCGGCTACAGTTTTCATGCGGAATACTGGGGGCGCGGCCTGGCCACGGAGTTGGCGCGGGAGAGCGTACGAGTCGCCTTCGAGGTGCTGCACCTGCCCGAGATCGTCTGCTTCACGCTGCCGACCAACTTCGCTTCACAGCGCGTCATGCAGAAGGCCGGCTTCCGCTACGAACGCGACATCGTCTTCCGGGATCTGCCGCACGTCTTCTATCGCCTCACGACCGACCAGTGGCGGGCCGTGGCGAAGCCTTCCGCCCCAACTAGTTGCTGAACCCGCGCCCGCTCATCCGACCCGCATGCTAGACTCTCCGGTAGGGTGAGAGTTTATCTCCTTTGACCATCCGAAAAGCGAGGCGGCGATGCCTGTCCGAGGTTGGGGATTGTTGGCTTTGTTGCTGGGAGGCGTGGCCCTTCTGGGCTTGGAGGCGACGGCCGAGTGGAGCAGCCGCGCGGTCTGGGGCGGTGGCATCGTGTTCGTCGGCGGCATCGTCCTGCTGGCCGTTGGCTCCTGGGAGGAACTCGCCCGGCGACGGCAGCAACGACTCGAGAAAGAACAGCTGATCCCCACCCTGGAGCGTCTCGCCCGGCTCCGCGAACAGGGAGTTCTCACCGAGGAAGAGTTTGCCGACCAGAAGGAGAAAATCCTCGGCGCGGAGCCGGACGAGGAAGCTTTCGCCTAGATCTCCAGAGAGCATAGAAAAGACGGGGCGAAAATCAGACAGTTTTCGCAAAATAACACAGGCAACTGAGTCAAAATGGAACAGTAGATGGGAGCGTCTGAATCGCGTCAGTGAAGCTCAGCAGGAATCGCGGCGTTCCTTTCGTTTCTAATTATCTGGAAATAAACGAGTTAAGGCGAGTTGTGCGGGAAGAAAGGGCGAGCGTGAGAGAATTGGCACATGCCTTGCTTTACTATTCTCCCGAAAGGTTGGTTGCGAGTCCCAACCTTTTAGTCAGAAGATGACTTCCCGCACATTCTCACCTCCCACTGGTGGCACGGGGATTGGCTGATTTGCGAGTCTCAGCCAATCCCCGTGCCAACACCTCTTTTTTAACCTCTTTTTCATAATTCCACAAGAAGAAACTCACAAAAAAAACTCGATTCACGCACGCGGATCGAACAGCAGATTCTGCCACAACACCTCCGCCGTCTGCCGGTGGATCTCGTCACCACTCTCGTCTTCGGCAATCCCCTCGAAAAGCAACGGAGGCAGTTCCAATTCCTCGACACATCCTTCTTTTACAAGATCCTCGAACTCTTTGAAATCGAGCGCGGGACAAGCCGGTGCGTCCTCCGCAAGGACGGGCGGGCGACGAAAGGTTCTCAGGAAGCGGTCGAGAGCAGGCTCATGGTAGCGGGGCGAAGGATGAGTCAACAAGGCATGGAGCATTCGATCCTCCGCGCGGGCCGTCAGCGACTGGACGGCCTGGCGGATGGCGTTGCGCGTGGCTTCCTCGGTGGCAACCTGGCGCAGCCGGCCTGCCTGTCGGACGATCTCCGCTTCGGTGGCACAAGGATCCAGGCGCAAGATTTCAAAGGGATTATCCGACATCGGCGGTGTTGTCCTTGGGTCCGCGCCTGGGCGACTCCAATTCGGCCAGCAGATCGCGGACGTTGTGATTGACCGGGTTGAAAAGCAGGGCCTCACGATACAGGGCGGTTTTATGTGCGGGGTCGGTGGCGAACAAACCGCGGAATTTCCAGAAATCCGACAGGGCCGCGCGGGCGGATAGGTCGCTCGGATACTCGTCGATCCGACGGGCCAGGTGCAGCGCGAACGGCGTAAAACGCTCTAGCTGCGCTCGCAACTCCGCACCCTGACCGAGCCGATACAGATCGAGAAACCATTCGTTGGAGATCTCGACGAGGGCGGTGAGGAGCCGCACGTTGTCGCGGTCGAGGCTGAGAAGACGGCGCAGGTAGCCCAGGCCCTTCTCGTAATCCGCTCGCAATCCTTCGGCACTGTCGCCGTAGCGCATGGCCTCGCGTGTGGTCAACAGGTACTCCGTGGCCAACTCGTCGGCGAATCGATCGACGCGCTCGGAAAGGGTTCGCCCCATGGACTCGTCGATCCGAAACGCCCAGCCGGGCAATTCGCGCACGAGATCCCAATGCAGCCGGGCGGAGTCGATGGCGCCCTGAGCCAGCAATTCGCTCTGGCGATGCCGGTGCAAACCCAGCAGCCAGTCGAGGACGATCCGCGAAGTGTCGGAATCCGCGGCGGCGAAAAACCGCAGCCAGCACCGCCAAGACCGCCGCCAGTACGGATCGGCGTTTTCCGTCTGCTCGCGCGCTTCCAGGGTGCGGGCGGTGCGCAGCATCAGCAAGGCGAGATGATGGGCCAGACGCGGCGGCAGTTCCGGCCGATCGCACAGGGCCTCGATCCGGCGCGGGCTTCCATCAAGTTCCCGCCAGACAGCGCGTCGAGAATCGCCGCCCCTTCGGGCACTTCACCGAGGGCGTCCACGGCATCGACGAGCAGAGCGGATGACGGAAAAGGCTCTTGGCCATCCGGCCGCGTGGCGAGGGCCAACCACTGAGCGCGGGCGCGTTGTTCCATCTCCGGCAGCGCTTCACGTACCACTGACGCCTGCGGAACCGTCGCCAGGTCCGGGTCGAGTGCGCAGAGCGCGACGGGTGAACGCGAGGGAGGCGATGGCGTCTTCTCGACGCAGGACCGTCGCCGCCTGGTGCAGAAACCAGGGCACGTCCGGAACGCCCGGCGGGGGCTGGGCCGTCTCGCTGGACAGAGGCGTCAGACCGGCGTGAGCCGCCAGAGTTGTGCCCTCTGCACCAAGCTCAGTCTGCTCCCACAACGGTAGCCAGCGCGCGAGAACATGCCGCCAACCAGGGTGGCCGGGCTGGGCGGCGAGGAGCCTTTCGAGTGCATGGAGGATAAAACGCGGCGGCGTCCGCAGACTGCGCCAGAACTCCACTTCCTCCAGCCGTTCCAACACGGCCGCGACATCACCCCGCTGGGCCGCTTCCTGGAGCAGCAACGCCTGAGCCAACCCCTTCCAGCGCGAATGCGACCGTAGCTCACGAACTTCCTCGCTCCAGCGATCTGGATCGGTCGATGGTTGGCCGAGTGTCCGGGCAGCTTGCCATAGTCGCACAGAAGGACTACTAGCCCGCAGCGCCAGCAAGGGTTCGTCCCTTGCTGGCGCTGCGGGCTGGTACACCAGCGTCAACAGCGGTTCGTCCGGCAGCAAACGAACCACGGCGGTACGCATCTCCTCATCGCTAGCGGCGGAGAGAAGCCAGCGCAGCAGTTGCCGGCCGACAAGCGAGCGGAACTCGTCGTTCAGGTCGTCGCATTTCGACCATTCGAGCAGCAGTTCGCGCGCTGCGGCCGAAGGCAAACGACGCACCGTAACGGCCAGCGCGACCCGGAAGGCATTTCGCGCCCGGACGTCCGCGATCGAAAGGGAAACCAATGCGCGCACCGAAGCGGCCTCGGGCTGACGCTGCTCGAGGACCGTGGCAAGACGGCCAAATTGTTCGGCGGCAGCATCCTGGTAGTCAGCGTCCGAGGCGTGTCGCAGGGCGTCGAGGTATTCCTTGGAACTGGCCTCGCCGCGGCGAAAGCGTTCCCTGGCCAGCCTCGCCCGGCAGCGCACTCCCAGGAACCAACCCGGCTGACTCGCCAGCACCGCCGCCAAGTCCTCTTGCCCCAGACACGCCAGGGCGTAGCGCGCGAAGGGCTTAGCCGGGCTGTCCAGCGCCGTGCGATAGGCAGCGATCGCTTCTTCTCCACGTCCCTGCCACCGCGCCTCCTGTCCCTTCAGAAACGCCCGCAAGATCGAAGGGACGTTTCCCGTTCCCTCCCCCGCCGGCATTTCGCCGTGAAGCCGTTGCTCCACTCGCTCCGTCCAGGTTTGCAGCGCCGCCGCCGGATACGGCCCTTCTCGCGC
Source organism: uncultured Planctomycetota bacterium (assembly GCA_963767535.1). GTDB lineage: Bacteria > Planctomycetota > Planctomycetia > Gemmatales > Gemmataceae > JAJPHU01. The sequence continues at coordinate 11,747 of CAVYEC010000002.1, read as the reverse complement.
TTGACGCAGCCAACTCCGCGCTTCGTCGAGTTGTTTTCGACTGCCGGCGATCCAGGCCAAGAGCAAAAGGCGTTCGACCTCCACCACGCCGCTGTCCGGGGTCGCCTCGGTGAGCACTCGTTCGGCCGCTACCGTCTCGCCGCGGCGCAGGAGCGAGCGCGCTTCCAGTAGCGGCCCTTCCGCGCAGGCGCTCGACTCGGCGATGGCCGCGCACCGACTTCCACACTTGTTCCGCTCGCTCGACCCGACCGGCCCGCCAGAGCAAATCGACAAACCAGGCCGTCGCCCGCGGTGAGCCGCCCAGCGTGCGCAGAACGCTCTCGAATTCTCCGACGGCTTCCGGTTGGTCGCGCAACAGCCGGACGCGGGCACGCCAGTAAGCGGACTCGGCCAGTGCCGCCAGCGCGTTTTGTGCTCGAGCGCGGTTCATCGCCTCGGTCAACAGTGTCTCCGCCGCGGCCGGTTCGCCGTCGAGCCAGTGCAGCCAGCTCAGCGCGAAGAGGCGTTCGCGCTCCAGGTCCGGATCACTCAACGGCTTCGCCAGTTGTTCGCGCGCGCGGGTGCGCTCCAGGGACATGCCGGGTGTGTATGCCTCCAGCAGCTTGCGGATGCGTGCAAGGACGGTACGCGCCGTCGCCTCCGGGCTGAAGCCGGCGGGCGTATCGAGTGAGCGCCGCGCGCTGCGGGGATCTTCGGCCCCCTGGTACATGCGAACCTCGGTAAGAGCTAGACGCGTCGGACGCGGAATTCTTCGCCCATTTTAGCAGGCGCGGAAAATAAGAAAGCGCTTCAACCCTTGCTTGCGCCGCGAGGCGGCGTTACGATCCTCGTGCCGGAATTCATTCCGAAATGAGGAACCCCACCGTGAAATGCATCGCACTCTCTCTGTCTTGGGTTGTCCTGCTCGCCCTCGTCGTCCCGGCGCGAACCGCTGAAAAACCCGTCGTTCTCGATGTCTGGCCGGGCAAGGTGCCGGGTGAGACCAAGCCGATCGGCGAGGAGAACGTCCGCGAGCAGCCGGCTGGCCAAAAGACCATCAAGCTCCTTACCAACGTCAGCAAGCCGACACTTACCATTTATCGTCCGGCCAGGGACAAGGACACGGGCGCCTCCGTGTTGATCTGTCCGGGCGGCGCCTATCGCATTCTGGCCTGGGATCTGGAAGGCGAGGAGGTGGCGGCCTGGCTGAACTCGATCGGTGTGACCGGCATCATTCTGAAATATCGCGTTCCGCATCGTCCCGGTCAGGACAAGAACAAACCGCCGATTGGCCCGCTGCAAGACGCCCAACGGGCCATGAGCATGATGCGCGGTAAGGCCAAGGAGTTGGGACTCGATCCCAAGCGCATCGGCATCCTTGGCTTCTCGGCCGGCGGGCACCTGGCGGCCTCGGCTTCCACCAACTTCGACAAACGGGCCTACGAGTCGATCGACGAAACCGACTCGGTTAGCTGCCGGCCCGACTTCACCGTCCTGATTTATCCCGCCTATCTGGTCGAGAAGGACAAGGACGAGCTGAACCCCGACATCCGCGTCCGCAAAGACTGCCCACCGACATTCTTCGCGCACGCCGGCAACGATCCGGTCTCGGCGGACAACAGTGTGGTCATGTATCGCGCCCTCAAACGCGCCGGCGTACCGGCCGAGTTGCATGTTTACTCCACGGGCGGTCACGGCTTCGGCCTTCGTCCTTCGGACAAACCGTGTTCCAACTGGCCACGGCGCTGCGAGGAATGGCTCCGTACGCAAGGTTTGCTCGTTCAAGCGCCCGCCAAGAGCGTCAATGCTTCGCCGTCCTCGTCCGAGATACCCAAGGGCGAAGTCACCAAATATACCTTCGACCACAGCAAGATTTTCCCCGGCACCGTGCGCGATTACTGGGTTTACGTTCCCAAGCAATACGACCCGGCCAAGCCTGCCTGCGTCTACGTCAACCAGGACGGCAAGCAGTACAATGCGCCGGCCGTCTTCGACGAGCTGATCCACAAGAAGGAAATGCCGGTCGCCATCGGCGTGTTCGTCATGCACGGGCGGGTCAACCCGCCGAGCGACAAGGCGCTGCCCCGCTATAACCGCAGCTACGAGTACGACGGACTCGGCGACAATTACGTGCGTTTTCTGCTGGACGAATTGCTGCCCGAAGTGGAGAAGAAGACGGCGTCCGACGGCCGGCCGATCCGGCTGTCGCACGACGGCAACGACCGCTGCATCGGCGGCTCCAGCAGCGGGGCCATCTGCGCGTTCACCGCCGCCTGGGAACGGCCCGACGCTTTCCGCCGCGTCTTCAGCGCCATCGGCACCTACGTCGGTCTGCGCGGCGGCAACGATTACCCGACGCTCATTCGCAAATACGAACCGAAACCAATCCGAGTTTTCCTCCAGGACGGCAGCGCCGACCTCAACATCTACGGCGGCGATTGGTGGATGGCCAATCAGGAAATGGAGCGCGCTCTGCGCTTCGCCGGTTACGAGGTGAATCACGTCTGGGGCAGCGGCGGCCATAGTGGCCAGCACGCCACGCAGATTTTTCCCGACGCGATGCGCTGGCTGTGGCAGGATTGGCCCAATCCGGTGAAGGCCGGACGCGGCTCGCGGCAGCTACAAGACATCCTCATACCGGGCGAGAACTGGGAACTGGTCGGCAAGGGCTACCAATTCACTGAGGGGCCGGCCGTCGATGCCAAGGGTGAAGTGTTCTTCAATGATGTGCCGGCCAGCAAGACTTACAAAGTGGGTCGCGATGGCCTCGCACACCTCCTCGATTTCGTCATCACGAAGCGGGGCGACGGCCAGGCGTTCGGTCCCGATGGCCGGCTGTACGTCGTCTCCGGCGGGACCAATCAAATTATCGCCCATAGCTTCGACGGCAAGAGGACCGTCATTGCCGACGGATTCCGCGGCAACGATCTGGTTGTCCGCCACGACGGCGGAATTTACGTGACGAATCCCGGTTGGACCGGCACCGACCCCAGCAAGGTCTGGTACATCAGTCCCCAGGGCGAAAAGCGCGTCGTGGACACCGGGTTGAAGTTCTCCAACGGCATCACCCTGTCGCCGGATCAGTCGCTCCTGTATGTCGCCGACAGCCGCACGCACTGGGTTTACAGTTACCAAATCCAGTCCGACGGCTCGCTGGCGCACAAGCAGCGCTATTACCACCTCCACGTCCCGGACACCGCCGACGACAGCGGCGCGGACGGGATGCGCGTGGACCGCAACGGCCGTCTGTATGTGGCCACGCGCCTGGGCATTCAGGTGTGCGATCAGGCGGGGCGCGTCAACGGCATCATTCCCACTCCTAACGGCAAAATCTCGAACCTGTGCTTCGGCGGCGAGAACTTCGATACGCTGTTCGCAACCTGTGGCGACCAGGTGTTCAAGCGCAAGGTGAAGGTTAAGGGGGCGCAGGCGTTTCAGCCGCCGATCAAACCCGCGCCACCGCAGCTGTGACGCCGGAGCGGATGATCGTCCGGTTTGATGTTCGGCAGAGCTTGAGCTAGACTCTATTCATCTGTCCGCACGAGCGGCTAGGGAGTGGACCATGAGCCGCGAGTTGAAGCCCGGCGACCGCGTGCGCGTCACAGTCCGCAACCGCATGTACGGCTACCATCCCGGCGATAAGGGAACGGTGCTGCGCGAGGCCGTGTCCTGTCCCAGCGGTGCGCGCTATTACGTGGTGGCGATGGATAAGGACGATCCCACCAAGAGCGGCGTCGTCTTCACGGCCGACGAAGTCGAACTAGATTCGTGAGAAAAACCGCTCCCAAACCGGGTCGGAAAAAAAACGACCGGCCTGACTTCGCGACAATCAGACCGGCCGCTTTGGAAACGTACCGGAGGCATCGTAACGGTCGAGCTTCAGGGACGCCACCAAAAAAATCAAAAATCCACATTTTTTTTCAATTCCGAGGGTGCGGGGGGACAGTCAGTCCCGCCAGCGGGAGATATTCCCGAAGCGATTCCAGCGGCAAACCGATCACATTGCTCATGCTCCCGCGCACGACACGGACGTACGGATCATCCTTCTCCTGGATCGCGTAGGCGCCGGAATGTCCGCGCCAGGAGCGCGTGGCAAGGTAAACGTCCAGCTGGGCCTCGCTGAGCGGGGCGACGGCCACGCGCGTCTGTTCCTGCCAGACGATCTGCAAATCCTCGGGCCGGCGCCACAGAACGACGCCGGTCCAGAGGTCATGTTCGCGGCCGGACATCTCGCGGAGGATGCGGCGGGCGTCGGCCTCGTCGGCCGGCTTGAGGATGGGGTGATCGTTGATCCAGGCAATCGTATCGGCGGCGAGAATGATTCCCTCGTCGATCCGCGGGGCCACAGCCGCGGCCTTGAGCCAGGATACCGTCTGCACGAAGGTGCGCGGGTCGCGGAAACCGCTTTGCGGCTCGTCGATGTCGGCGGGCAACACCTCGAAGGGATGTCCCAGACGCGCCAGCAATTCGCGCCGCGCCGGTGAAGCGCTGGCGAGGATCAGACGCATCGACCTGGAATTGGGCATGAACGCAATACCTCGTCCAACAGAGGCCACAGGCGTTCCGGCGTCAGTTCCCTCATACATTCCATGCGCCGGCAGCGTTTGACGTAGCTGCCCCGACACCAGACCGTCGTTTCGACCGCGCCGCGTTCCATGCGGTAGGGGCCGCAGAGCCGGACCTTGGTGCAAGTATAGGGGGCGACCACGGGCCGGCCCAGCGCCGCCGCCAGGTGCAACGGGCCGGTGTCGTTGGCCAACATCACATCTGCGCGTTGCAAAAGCGCCGCCAGCTGCGGCAAGGTGGTGCGGCCGGTCCAGTCGCAGTTGAAGCCGTTCAACCGGGAGCGCACCGCCAGGGCCAGGGGCGTTTCATCACTACCGCCGACAAAGAACACAGTGCCGCCAAACTCGTTCTGCGCCCGCCGCGCCAGCGCGGCGAAATGCTCCGGCGGCCAGCGCTTGGTCGGCCAGCGCGAGCCGGGTCCGAGCATCAACCAAGGCCGCGGACAATCCTGTGTCGCCTCCTCCGCCCACAGCCGTGCTTCGTCGGGGATGGGGATGTGGAACTGCCGGGGCAGATGGCCTACGCCGAGCGCCTCGGCCGCCAGCCAGTAGCGATCGACCGCGTGCAGGGCGTCGTAATCGGCCACGGGGAGGATATCGGTGTAGGACCACGTCGCGCCCTCGCGGGCCGAACCGAGGCCGACACGCCGGCGCGCGCCCGTCGCGGCGACCATCAGGGCCGTGCGGAACAACCCCTGCAAGTCGAGGACCAGATCGAAGCGCCGTTGCCGCAGTTGGCGCAGAAACCACAACCACGATCCCACCGCCGCCCGCCAGCCGTTCCGCGAGGCCCGGCGGTCGAAGGGCAGGGTATCGTTCAGATCGGGATGGCCGCGCAACAGCGGCTCATAGACGCGATTGACCACCCAGGTTATGTGGGCGTGCGGATACCGCCGGCGCAAGGCCGTCAGCACCGGCAAACTATGCACGATGTCGCCCAGCGCGCTGGGCTTTATGAGGGCGATCCGTTCGGCAGGGTAAACGGACAGCGGAGGACGGCTCGTTGCGAACATGCCGGGAGTGTCGCACACCCATGGTTCGGGGGCAATCCATGTTTTTACATAGCCCCCGGCTTGCCGGGGGAATACCTCCGGCAAGCCGGGGGGAATGTGGGAGATGATCCTTGATTCCGCATCTTCTTCGCGTTACCGTGACGGGCGCGCTTTCCTCATCACCCACCTGAGGTTTTGCCATGACCGTGCGCTACCTACTGATCGTCTTCGTCGTGTTCGTCCCGGCCGTTCGCGCTTGGGCCGCCGATCTGCCGAAGGTCAAAGTCGAACGGCAGCCGCTGGCTGCCCAGGCCCGGCGCATCGCCGAGGCGTTGGCTTTGCTCGGCGAACCGCTGTCCGACACCGACCGCAAGGCCATTCTCGATGCCGCCAGCTCCGGCGAGGATGCCGCTGCCGTGGAGAGCATCCAGACCATTTTCGACAAGCGCTGTCTGGCCGGCGTCCACATCTCGCCGGAGAAAAAACTCGAAACGCGGCCGGGACCGGCGAAACCGCAACTGGCCGAGCAGGGTTGGCGCGTGTTCTTAGTGAAAGTCCACAACGAGCCGGCCCTTGCCAACGTCGAGTTGGCAGTCGCCAGTCCCAATGCCCTGGAGTTGTCGAGGCGTTCCACCGGCAAGCCCGATCCCAAAGTTGTCTCCGTCGGCGAGGTCGGGACGCGCTTCCTCGACCTGATGATGTTCAACAGCCAACCGCTCGTGCGCGACCTGTCGGGTCTGGAACTGGAATATCGCATCGTGCAGATTTATTGCCGCGACGCCGGCCGCAAGGAAGCGGCGTTGCGCTTCGATCTGATGAACGGTAAGACACGCGTCGCCACGGGAGCGCCGCAGCAGTTCGTTTTCGAGTCGGCCCCGGCCGTGCTTGTGCATCTGCGTGTTTACGATGACGACGGCCAAACCCGGCGCGACGGCCGGCCGACCATGGCCGCTTTCACCTTCACCGACAGCCTCGGCCGCGTCTACCCCTCGCCCAGCCGCCGGCTCGCCCCGGACTTCAACTTCCATTACCAGATTTATCGCGCTGACGGTGAGACCATCGCCTTGCAGCCGGGCACGTACACCGTCACCTACCTGCGCGGGCCGGAATATCTCACCCAGCGAAAGACGATCAGGGTGCCGGCCGCGCCCACGCACAATGAGGAGTTTCACCTCAAGCGCTGGATTCATCCCGCCCGCAAAGGCTGGTACTCCGGCGATCACCACATCCACGCGGCCGGCTGTTCGCACTACGAAAGCCCAACCGAAGGCGTCACGCCGGAGGACATGATGCGCCACGTCCTCGGCGAAGACCTCAACGTCGGCTGCTGCCTCAGTTGGGGGCCGTGCTGGTATCACCAGAAGCGCTACTTCGAGGGCAAGATCAATTCGCTGTCCACGTCCGATTACCTGCTCCGCTACGATGTCGAGGTGTCCGGCTTCCCGTCGAGCCACTGCGGACACATTTGCCTGTTGCGTCTGCGCGAGCAGGACTATCCGGGTACCAAGCTCATCGGCGATTGGCCGAGTTGGGATCTGCCGATTTTCAAATGGGCCAAGAGTCAGGGCGGCGTCGTCGGCTTCGCCCACAGCGGTTGGGGACTCGACGCGGGGCCGATCAAGGAGTTGCCCAATTACGTCATACCGCCCATGTCGGGCATCGGCGCCAACGAATACATTGTCGATGTCACGCACGGCATGTGCGATTTCATTTCCACGGTGGACACGCCGTCCGTGTGGGAGCTGAACATCTGGTATCACACGCTCAACTGCGGCTATCGTTGCCGGATCAGTGGCGAGACCGATTTCCCCTGCATCTACGGAGAGCGCGTTGGCCTGGGCCGCAGTTACGTCCATCTCGACGGCAAGCTCGACTTCGACGCCTGGACGGAGGGCATCAAGCGCGGCCGCTGCTACGTCGGTGACGGCAAGAGCCACCTGATGGATTTCGCCGTCAACGGCCTGGGCGTCGGCATGAAAGATAGCGAAATCAAGTTGAACGAGCCGGGCGAGGTAGAAATCAAGGCCAAGGTCGCCGCCCTGCTGGAGCCGAAGCCGACTCCGGCCACCGAACGCATCCGCAACGCGCCCCTGCACGCCAAGCCCTACTGGGACATCGAACGCTCCCGGCTCGGCGACACGCGGACTGTGCCTATCGAGGTTGTGGTCAACGGCCAGCCGGTCGGCGCAAGGAAATCGCCGCCGACGGCTCGGAGCAGGAGGTCACGTTCCGCGTGCCGATCCGCGCGAGTAGTTGGGTGGCCCTGCGCATCTTCCCGTCGAGCCATACCAATCCGGTGTTCGTGCTGGTCGGCGACAAGCCGATCCGGGCCAGCAAGCGCTCGGTCGAGTGGTGCCTCAAGGCGGTCGATAAGTGCTGGGAGCAGAAATCGCGGAACATTCGCAAGACAGAACGGGCCGCCGCGGAGGAAGCCTACGAGCAAGCGCGGACGGCGTACAAGAAGATTCTAGCTGAGACGACGCAGGATTGATTCGGGATCGCTCCTCATGCGGATCCTGCGCGGCCACACAAAGCCGGTGCGCTGCCTGGCGTATTCGCCGGACGGTCGGACGCTCGCCTCTGGCAGCGATGACCAGACGGTCAAGCTTTGGGATCTGGGGCAGAATCATGAACGGCGTACACTTACCCCTCATCAAGATTGGGTGCGTGTGGTATCGTTTTCCCCCGACGGCAAGATCCTGGCTTCAGGAAGCTGGGACGATGACGTTCGGGTATGGAACATCAATAACCTGAATTACTTACCGGTGGGGCATGGTCAGCGCATTAAATCCCAACCTCCTGGGGGCGGCGTCTGGTCCCTGGCAATAGCTTCGGATAGATCGTCGCTCACCGTGGGGTACAGCAATGGCAGTGTGAAACTGTACTGGCTACGCGATATTTCAAAGCCTCGCCTTCTCACGGGACACCAGTGGCCGGTTTCTTCCGTTGTATTCTCGCCCAACGCTCGCACTCTTGCTACCGGCGGCCATGACCGCACTGTGCGTCTCTGGGAGGCCGACTGGGGGCGAGAGAAAACTGTCCTCACGGGCCATACCGATTGGGTCCGCTGTTTAGCCTTCTCACCCGACGGTCGCACCCTCGCTTCCGGTGGAGATGACTCGGCAATACGGCTGTGGGACGTGGAGCGCTGTGCGGAAAAAATCATTCTGCGTGGTCACACTGCCTCCGTGTTGCAAATCGCCTTCGCATCGGATGGCCGCACGCTGACCTCGGCAAGCTGGGATGAAACGGTGCGGGTTTGGGATGTGGCGACCGGCCGCGAACGGACGGCGTTCGACTGGAAGATTGGCCGCGTTCACTGCGTCGCCCTGGCCCCGGACGGCATGACGGCGGCAGCGGGCGGACACGATCACTCGATCGTCGTCTGGGACATGGAATGACAAAGCCCCCGGCAAACCGGGGGCTTTGTCGGCATACTTGCCATAGATCACGTTACTTGCTGGGAGAGGGCGTCTTGGTCTCGACCGGGTTCTTGTCGGAGGTGTCCACCTCGGTCGTTTGCTTCTGGTTGAGGTCCACCTCGGTCGATTGGCCGCCGATTTCGATGGTGAGCTTTCCAGCCAGGTCGAGGTCGGTCTTGGACTTTTCGACGCGGCCCTTCTTGCGGTTGAACCAGACGGTGCCGCTGGAACTCTTGCTCTTGAGGTCGGCGCTCTTGATCTTGAACGGAAGGTTGCCGACGCCTTCAACCTTCTCCGGCGGACTGTAGGTCAGCTTGGTCTCCACCTTGATGGTGTCCAGGTCCTTGTCCTCGCCCTCGTAAGTGTAGGTGTATTCGTTCTTGTACCGGCCGATCGGACCCATGTCGAGGGTGGTTTCTTTCGTCCACTTCTTGCCCTTTTCGACCGGGTCGCTAGTCACGACGGCGAAAGTCGGTTCCGCCATCTCCATCAAAGCCTTCTCGCTGAGGATCTGCTCCAAGAGCGGCTTCATCTGCCTGTTGGCCTCGACCAACTTCTTAACGAACTCGTCCCGGCCCTCGATCTTGGTGATCTTGAGCGTCTTGGGATCGACCGTCACCTTGAACTCGGAGCCAACCAGGGCCTTGAAGAACTCGCTGAGCGGGTTGGAGGTGTTGCCGGTTTGGGCGCTGGTCGAGTCGTACTTGATGGGGCTGCCGCCGATGTCGATGTCCATCTTCACGCCGAGGATCTTCTGCGCCAGGACCCACTTGCCGCCTTCCTCCTTCTCCGGCGTCCAGCTGAAGTAGAAGGTCTGTTCCTGCTTCTGGGTCACGTCGTTGTTCATGACCTTCATGGTCTGCGTCGTGGTCGTCTTCATCGTCTGGTAGAAGGTCTGGCCCTTCACGAACTCCCATTTGAGCGTGACCTTGGTGGGATCCTTGGGAGCTTCCTTGTCTTTTTTGGTCTTGTCCTTGTCCTGGCCGAATAGCTCCAGCCCGAGGAAGGGAACCGCCGCGACGGCGCAGAAGAGGAAGACCGACAGCCGACGCCCGTACAACATGGGAGAAACCTCCAGCAAACGAGGGATTTGCTCGCGCAATTCGCCGCCCCGCGGCCTCCGCCGGGAGTTCCCGCGGCACCGGCAAGTCACCTACGACCCAATAAAAGCGACCTCTCTTTTTTAGCGGATCGCCCGGAGAGTACAAGAGATTCCGGTAAAAAATCATTTGACCGGCGGCATGGGGCGCTGAGACAACAGAGCGGGCTGATTGCAACACTCCAAGGGATTACACATGGATCTATTGACGACATTCTCCGGCTCGATGATGGAGGGTTTTCTGCCCAAGGGCTGGGATCTGGCCAAGATCGACCGCCTGGCCGCTCTGCCGGCTGATAAAGCGACGGCCCGCCAATCATGGTGGCATCCGCATTTCGAGCCGGTACCGTGTGCCTCGTTCGAGGACTTCGATACCTACATGGGCCATGAGATCGCCCGTGAAATTCAGACGACCCGGCAAGACGGACGATCCATCGCCTTTATTCTCCCGGTCGGGCCGATGGGCATGTATCGTTGGACGGTGTGGTTTCTGAATGAATGGGGCGTCTCGTGCGAACACGTCCACGGTTTCAACATGGACGAATGGTCCGACGCCCAGGGCAATACCCTGCCACCGAACACGCCGGGCGCTTTCCAGCACGCCATGGAACAGGCGTTCTATGGGCCTCTGGGCAAGAACACCGTGCCGCCGCGTCAGCGGCATTTCGCCGTCAAGTCGGAGCTGCCCAGCTACGCCGAAAAGATCGCCGAGTTGAAAAAGCAGGGAGCAAAATTGGTGACGGTGTTCGGCATCGGCCGGGTCTGTCACATCGCCTTCTGGGAGCCGCACTTTGCCGCCGAGTTTGCCGGCGAAGCGGAGTGGAAGAAGCAGACGCACCGGCTGGGCGCCCGGCTGCACCCGTTGACGATCGAGCAGAACGCCCTGACGAGTTTTCGCAGCCGAACGACGCTGGTGCCGGCCTTCGCTAACACGATTGGGCCGGGTCTGTTTTTGGCCGCCGACCGTATCATCGGCGGTGCGGACGGCGTGCTCGGCCGCGGCATGCAGTGGCAGGGTTTATCGCTGCGCATGACGCTGTTGCACGAGCCGACACCGTGGATTCCCAGCAGCTACATGCCGACCTTGCCCGGACGCCTGTTTTATTTACGCGAATTAGGGGAACCGTTACTGGCGGAATGTCATTAACGAGTTCGTGGTGAGGTGGCGGACGGCTCCCGCGAGGAACCCCTTGCGGGAGCCGTCCGCCGGTCAAGCATGTACAACCGCAGACCGACAATTCACGTTACCTCCTTGCCGACCGGAAGCAAACGATGGGACTTGGTAGAGCAATGCCCGATGGCCTCCGGCTTCGTTCCCGGCGTCGAGGGCAATAAAGGAAGCACGTTCGCGACGATCTGGGCGGCCGACTTCCCGCCGGCAACGTCGGCAAGGATCACGCTGAAAACCTTCGCGGCCAGGGCGATCGTTCCGGGGGTGAGGCGGGCCAGGTGAGCCAGTTGCGGCCCGCCGCCGAAGGGGTCGTCGCTGGTCACGCCTCCGGGCAGGGCTTGCACCGCGGCCTTGAACTTCGGCCACGCATTGGAAGCGGAATCGGAGGTGAGATTGGCATAGAGCTGGGCCAGCGTTCCCGCGTCTCCTAGCGCGACCATCGCCGGGGCGATCTGGTTCAGGCTGTGTCCCATGCTCAACAGCCAGGACAAAAACGCCATCGTGCAGCCGGTGCTATCC
>CAVYEC010000001.1:0-1517265 GCA_963767535.1 uncultured Planctomycetota bacterium | reverse complement strand
GCCTCCTCGCCGAACACCAAACAGCGGCAGCTTGACACAGGGCTACTCATTCACCCCGTCCGCAACCGTTCACGGGCGGACGCGCGCTGCCTGTTGTGGCTGGTCAGGGACGTTGGCGGCCGGTGGTGGATGGTGGTGCGCAGTCCTCGAAAGCGTGGGAACGTGGCATCCGTCGGCGGGCGCAATTCTTACTCCACCCCCACTGACGGCCACCTCGAGGCGACGGACTGGCGCGCCACTCCCTGTCGCGAGGCCGTGGCTCAGTTTGTGTCTCACTGGTGCCCGTCCACGGCCGTCCACCAGCGTGCGGCCGCAGGGCATCATGGCTGGTCACGTGGGTCGCAGACCGGCGTGAACGCTGGTCAGCAGTGTTGGAAAGCGTGTTGGTGTCGAACTGCTATCTGCCAACACCGCCGACGGCCAACTTGAAGGCGCGGCGTAGGTTGGCGAGCTGCGCCCGATACGCGCCCGGACAAGATCTCTGCGAGCACGTTCCCGCTGGCCAGAGCCATGCACGGCAACCCTCTCCGGAGCCGTGTGCGTAGGTTCGAATCCTACTGGGGGCGCCTCGGATAACCAGGCGAAACGCCGGTTGACCTGCACGAATGACCAGGGCCGCCAGGCGGCACATGTGCAGCTGTGTGCCGCTGAAAGCGGCCCGATGTCGCGGTTCCCGGAATATACGCGGAATGAAGATCACCGCATCCGGCCAGGTCAGGCCCGGAAAACACGGAGCCCCGGCGCATCGGCCGGGGCTTCATGCTACCCAAGATCATCCTCCATCCGCTTGTGCCACCGGTCGTCGTCCCCCTCCAGGCAGTGCGCGTAAATGCGGTACAGCACCTCCACCGTGTGACCAGCCCACTCAGCTACCTGCGGGCCAGGGGTGCCCGCGTGCAGCCGCCAGGACACCCCGGCGTGCCGGAAGTCGTACGGCTTGCGGGCCAGCGGCGAGGCAACCTGGGCCGGAATGAAGGCCACCAACCGCGCCTTCTGGAGTACCCGCCACAGCGTGGACGGCTGGTAGGTGCCGCCCCGGTAGGTGACGAATAGCTGGCCATCGGGGCCGGTGCCGTAGCGCTCGATGTGCTCGCGGAGCAGCTGCACCAGCGGCGGCGGGATGGGCACCCGGCGCACGGCTTCCTCGGGCCGCCCTTCGGCGAGCGGGTCTCGTGCAGCTGGCCATCATCGGTCCAGTCCCGACCGGCCGCCGAGCGCACCTCCTGGAACACCAGGCAGCCCCAGCCCTCAGCAGGCAGGAAGCAGTTATGAACGGCCAGCGACACCGCCTCGGACGGACGCAGCATCTGGCCCAAGGGGGCTAGCCGGGACGAAGCAGCGTAAGCGCTGTACCAAAAAGCGGTGTGATGGCAGTGCCGAGACCTGAACGGCGTGATGCCAGCGCTGTAACCTGAACGGTGTGACCGAGGCACTTCCGCGAGACTGGTGGACCACCCGCGACGTGGCTACCTTCCTCAATGTCGCGCCTTCGACCATCCGCGCGTACGTTGCCCGGCACCAAATGCCCGAAGCCGACCGGCGCATTGGCCGAGAGCCGGTCTGGCGGCCCGCCACCATCCGCCAGTGGCACGAGCAACGCCCCCGAAGAACCGGCGACGACGCAGCGGCGAAGTAGCCGCAGCCAAGCGCTGCGCTGCCGAATTCAGCCGTATTTAGATCAAGCGGCGGCGCTGTGCGCCGCCGGGCCCGGCTCCAGCGCCGGGCTCTGCCGTGGCGCGGCCCGCCCGGCGCACGCCGGGCCATACTCTCCAGCACCAACACCGATCAGCACGGCTCATCCGTCCCGAGTGCGCTCGGCCGCGCAGGCCGCCACCATGTCGTTGACGACCGGGGCGCGACGGTCTGCCTGGTACTTGTGCGAGTGCCTCACCCGCTTCGGATCGTGCCTGCGGGTGACGGGCCGGTCAACCCGTCGTGATCCTTTACCCCGGCCCCTCCACACGGGCAAGTTCGGCCCGCGCGGAGCCTCTACCAGCACAAAGCATCATGCCGCCGCTGCGCGGTTCGGTTGACCGTCCCGCCACCCTCCGGGGGGTTTGGCAACTATCGGGTGAAGGCACCCAACCGCCTCGGTGCTGCCGAGTTCCAGGAGGAAGGCATGACCACCGGGAAGGTGGCCGCGATGATCCTGAGGCGGCCAGGATTCCGTCCGCGGTGAGGAGGCAGTATCTGGCACGGGTGCCACCATCGGGTGCTGCTGCGTCCCGGAGGCGACATCTGGGTGAGCGGTACATGGGGCTGGTGCTGTTTGTCAGGTGCGGCGGCGGTTGAGCCGCCAGAAGCAGTACCCAGCCAGGGCCAGGGCAAGGGCTAGGAACATGCCGGTCTCGGACCACTGGAGCGGCCAGTAGTGGCTGGCGGGCTGGTAGTTTTCGGCGACCCGGATCCCGTGGCTGGCTACGCAGTTGTTCACCGGGGCGAGCAGTGCGCCAGGCCCAGTCCCGGCTGGTACCTTGACCCCGCGGAATGTCCGCGATACCGCCGGCTCGCAGGCCGCGGGAATGGTGCTGACCGGCTGCCCGGCGGCGTTGACGCCTTCGCTGGAGATGATCCAGGCGCCGGGCTGGCCGGGGACGGCGGTGGCGGTGAACGCCAGCCTGGGGTTGGCCTTGAGAGTGACGTTCGCTCCCGCGGCCGCGATCGTGGTGACCGTCCGGCTGGTCGGGAACAGGTTCGGGCGGATCAGCGCCGGGGTGATGAGCTGGGCGGCGGCGAAGATGGCCAAGGTGATGGCCATAGCGGGGATCGCGCGGCGGACCAGCAGGCCGACGGTGACGCCGAGCGCGAAGCCGAACGCGGCGTAGCCGAGCGGGGTGATGCCGTGCGTGGGGAAGACGAACACGCCGAACCGGGTCTCGTCGAGTATCGAGCCGCTCCCGCCGAGCCCGACGGCCCTGCCGATCGGGGCCGCCCACCAGGCCTGGATAAGGCTGAACGCCTCGGTCACGGCCATGGCGGCCACCCCGATCAGCGCGAGCTTGACCGCCAGCCACCTGGTCCGGGTGACGCTCTGGTTCCAGGTCAGCCGGAAAGTCCCGGCCTCCAGCTCGCGGGCGATCAGCGGAGCCCCCCAGAAGATGCCGATGATCGCGGGCGCGATGAGGATGACCACGACGCTCAGCAAATACAAGATCATGTAGGCACTGCCGGGCACGCCGGCAATGCCTCCCCCGGAGGCCAGATCGTTAATGAACGTGCTGGCCAGCCCCGTGCAGGCGGCGCCGTGGCAGCTGGCAAACCCGCTGCTGTGGTACACGCCGGACAGGCTCGGTTCGGCGGCGGCCAGCACGATCGCGAACGCCGCCAGCGCCGCGGCCGCGGTGAGGGCCTGGGCGCGGAACTGCCGCCAGGTCAGCCAGATCATTTCCGCACCTCCAGGCGGCGGTGGCTGTTGCGGGGAGTGGGTCCGGCGGCTTCCTTCATGTAGGCGAGCACGAGGTCTTCCAGGCCCACCTCGGACACCGTCCAGGCCGGGTCCAGGACCGGCCCGCTGGTGCGTACCAGCAGCGTGGTCTGCACGTCGGTGTGGCTGGCCGCGATGACCTCCAGCCCGCCCGGCAGCGAGGCCGGGTCGCGGCGCGGGCCGGACAGCAGGTGATGGGCGGCCAGCAGCTCGTCGACCGCCCCGGCGACCCGTACCCGCGAGTCGACCAGCACGATCACGTAGTCGCAGGCGCGTTCCAGGTCGCTGATCAGGTGCGAGGACAGCACGACGCTGACCTGCCGCTCGGCGACGGCTTCCATCAGGTCCTGGAGGAACTCGCGGCGGGCCAGCGGGTCGAGGCTGGCCACCGGCTCGTCCAGGATCAGCAGCTCCGGCCGCTTCGCCACGGCCAGGGTGAGCGCGAGCTGGGCGCGCTGCCCGCCGGACAGCGTCCCGGCCTTCTGCTTGGGATCCAGGCCCAGCCGCCCGGCCCGGTGGCGCGCCAGTTCCGCGTCCCAGCCCGGGTTGAGGTGCGCGCCCAGCCGCAGGTGGTCGGCGACCGGCAGCCCGGCATACAGCGGCGCGTCCTGGGCCAGGTACCCGACCCGGGCCAGCTGCGCCGGGCCGTCAATGGGCCGCCCGCCGAGCACCTCGATCGTGCCCGCTGTCGGCGCCAGCATCCCGGTGGCCAGGTTGATCAGCGTCGTCTTCCCGGCCCCGTTCGGGCCCACCAGGCCGACGACGTGCCCGGCCGGGATAGACAGCGTGCACCCGGCCAGCGCCCACCTCGTGCGGTACCGCTTGCCGAGCCCCTCGGTTTCGATGACAGCGGTCACGCTATGTTCTCCTCACTCGCGGACCGAAAAGTGCTGGCGAACAGGGCCTCGATCGACTCGTCGTCCAGCCCGGCGCGGCGCGCCTTGGCCAGCCAACGCTGCAACTCGCGGCGGAGCGGCCCGTGCGCGGCCAGCGAGCCGCCGTCCAGCGTCCCGGTGACGAACGTCCCGATCCCGGGCCGGGCCGCCGCCAGCCCCTCGTATTCCAGCTCCCGGTAGGCCTTGAGCACCGTGTTCGGGTTGATCGCCAGCCCGGCTGCCACGTCCTTGACCTTGGGCAGCTGGTCGCCCTTGTGGAGCAGGCCTAGCCGCAGCGCGTGCCGGACCTGGTGGATCAGCTGCAGGTAGGGCGCGACGCCGGACCGGCCGTCCAGGTGGAACTCGATCACCGGGCCTCCATTTATCTAGGTACGTAGCACTGTAGCTGCATCGCTAGGTAGCTTGTCAAGAGATCACATGATGGACGGCTGAAACACCAGGCGGATGGGATACTCGCGCTTGCACCCGGACGGCGCGCGTGACTGCCCGGGCATCAGCCGGATGGCGCGGCCCAATAGTCAGGACAGGCCGGCCGTGCCCGTTGCGTGCCTGTGAGTATGGGCTTGCGGATACCGGCCGTGTTTTAGGGCGGGTCCTGCCAGGTTGGTGTCTGGTGGCACCGGGTGACTCTCTGCGTGCCTGACCGCCTGCTGGCGTGTCTTTGATCGGACGTGTCCCTGGTGCTGCCGGCACCGGCCTGGCCACCCTCGCTGGCCTGATCAGGAGCTTGTCCGGCCGCATGTGCCGTGACCCATCACAGGATTGCCGCGGGAGTTTCCTTCCAGGCCGGTGCCGCCGTTTCAGGATCGCACCGAAGGAGGAAGCGCATGAGCTATGCCGAGGACGTGGCCTGGTCGTCGGCGTGGATACCCACCGGGATACACATACCGCGGCGCTATGTGATGCCCGCGGCCGGGTGCTGGCGCAGCTGCAGGCGCCCGCCACCGGCGGCCGGGTATGTGCAGCTGCTGGGCTGGGCCCGGCGTGGCGGCGCCGGGCAGCGCGATGACCTGGGCAGTTGAGGGCACCCGGCATTACGGGCTGGGCCTGGCCCGGCACCTGGCCGCAGCAGGCGAGCAGGTCGCGGAGATCGATGCCACCCGGCACGTCGGCAAGCGGCGGGCGGGCAAGAGCGACCCGATCGACGCTGTCCGCGCGGCCCGCGAGCTGCTGGCCCGCCCGCACCTGGGCCAGATGCGCGCCGACGGCGACCGGGAGGCGCTGCGGCTGCTGATGATCGACCGGGACAACGCGGTCGCCTCGGCCAAGACCGCCCGCACCGCTGCTGGCCTCGGTGCTGGTCACCGCCCCGGCGCCGCTGCGCGACCGGCTGCGGCCGCATCCCCGCCGGGCGCCGCGCCCGGGCCTGCGCCAGCCTGGCCTGCCCGCGCCGGGCTGACCGGCTCACCCGCGTCATGCACCAGACCTTGACCCGGCTGGGCCAGCGGGCCGTCGCGCTGGCGAGGTCGCTGCCGGCCTGGAGCCCAGATCACCATCCTGGTCGAGGACCTCACCCCGGGCCTGGTCTCCGCCGAGCACGGCGCTCGGCGCGCTCACCGCCGCGCCAGTCCTGCTGTCGTGGTCCCATGCCGGGCGGATCCGCACCGAAGCCGCCTTCGCCATGCTTTCGGGCACCGCGCCGGTCCCGGTGTCCTCCGGCCGCACCGACCGGCACCGGCTCAACCGGCTCGGCGACCGCCAGCTCAACCGCGCCCTGCATGTCATCGCAGTCAGCCGGATGCGCAGCCACCCGCCCACCCTCGCCTACGTCCAGCGCCGCCGCGCCGAGGGCAAGACCGACCGGGAAATCCGCCGCTGCATCAAGCGCTACCTGGCCCGCCACTTCTACCGCGCCCTCACCAGTCAGCCCGATCAGCGTCCTCAGACGAGCTTGACGAACATAGGAGCGTCCGATGAGGTGAGTCCTGACGGCGACTCACGGTCACTCGCGGCCAGACGAGCTAAGATGCCGCAGACCAGCGTGTCCGCAGGTCGGCCGTGAATCGTAACTGAGACTTCCCAAGCTGATAGTGGGGGTTCGATTCCCTTCGCCCGCTCCATATCGTGTCGCAGGACATCGTGGACGTATGTCTCAGGCCATCATGGACTGGCTGGCAGCCTTTGCGGCTGGTGGTTGCGGGCTGGGTCGAGGGTGAGCTGGCGAAGCAGCGTCCCGTCGCGGGTGAGGATGCGGACGCTGAGGTCGGCGATCAGGATGGTGACTTTGGTTCCGGCGTGCCGTCGTCCGACGCCGATGTGGTAGAGCTTGCTGCGGTGGCGCAGGGTGACTGAGCCGCCGGTGTCGATGGTGTCCTGGCGGACCCGGCAGTGGGAAGGGATGGGGATATGCGGCCCGGCCGGGGTGGCCTTGATCCGTGCGGTATAGGCCTGGGCTGGGGTGGCGCGGCCGATCGCCCGGTGCGGGCGGCTGGTGTTGTAGTGGGCCGCGAAGCGGTCGAGCTGGGCCTGCAGGGCGCGGATGGTGGTGGCGGGCCGCTGGCAGGTGAGCCGTTTCTTCAGGGTCTGGTGGAAGCGCTCGACCTTGCCGCGGGTCTGCGGGCGGGAGTGGCGGGAGTGGCGGGAGTGGCGGTAGGTGATGCCTGCAGCGAGCAGTTCGACCTCGATGACGCAGGTGCCGTGGCGGGGCGCGGCGGTGAAGACCGCGCCATTGCCGGCGAGCATCGAGGCGGGCAGCCCGTGCTGGCTGGCGGCCCGGCGGAAGACGGTGACCACGTCGGCGGCGCGGTAGGCCCGCCGGGCGGCGGAGGCGATCAGGAACCGGGAGTGATCGTCGATGATGTTGAGGATTTCTGCTGTGCTGCCGTCGGCGAGCTGCCAGTGGGTGATGTCCATCTGCCAGCGCTCGTCGGGAAGCTCCGCGCAGAACCGCGTGCAGGAGGACCGCGGCCGTTTCTGCGGCTGCGCGGTGATCAGCCCGCGGCGGCGCAGCACCCGCCAGATCGTCGCCGCTGACGGCACCAGGTCACAACGGCCGGCCAGGTGCCAGGCGATCGTGTGCGGCCCGGCGTCCAGGCCCTGCCTGGCCAGGTCCTTACGCAGTGCGACGATCTTGCCTTGCACCTCGGCAGCCAGCCGGGACGGCGAGGAATGCGGCCGCCGCGACCGCGGATGCAGGCCCTGATCGCCCTCCGCGCGATACCGGGCCAGGCACTCATACACCCAGCCGCGCGACACGCCGTGGGCCGCGGCGACCTCCCGGACACTCAGCCCCTCCAGCACCACGGCCTTGACCACATAGCGGATCAAATCCACTGGACACCTCCACGTAGGCGTCCACGATGTCTTGCGACATCAGTCCGCTATCTCATGAAACGAAGCACCCTCACCCGCTCCACGTGAAGGTCCAGGTCACAAGCTCTGTCGCCCGATCGTCGACCTCGATGATCGCTCGCCTAACGTCCCCGTGCCCCATTGAGCGCACGATCGGCTGCCGGGGTCACTGCACGATCGGACCGTACGGCGACTATCCGGTGACCGTTCGGCTCATGCACCAAGAAGGGTCAGTAGCTCAGCTGCTCGGACCAGTCGGCTGGGCGTCGTCGTCATTTGATGTCGGCCCGCAGGTGAACGATCAGGCGGTGAAGTCCCAGCGTGTGTGGCTGAACGGGCCCTTTCTGAACCCCAGTGCCTGTACTGGGACGAGTTGGTAGACCAGCGATCCGCGGAAAGTGCCGTCGCCGGCGACCTCGAAGGCCCAGTCGTCCCCGTATTTCGCCAGGAACGCATCGGCCACCTGCTGCAGCAGCGGCAGATCGCGCACGACAACGGCCTCGCCGTGCAGGACAATATCGAAGCCCTGGTCCCAGGTGTTGCAGCCGGTCGTCACCGCGCAGTGCCGGTTGGCCGCCAGGTTCTTCGACTTCTGCTCACCTGGCCCGCTGCTGAAATACAACGCGCCGTCCACCCAGACCACGACAGCCGGGGTGACATGCGGACGGCCGTCAGTCCTGACACTAGACACCCAAAACAGGCCGGCTCTCTCCAACTGGGCCACCGCGTCTGGCCACGGTGTCGCCTGGACGGCCTCTTGGCTGTAACGGGCGTCCAGGAAGGTGGCCGGCGGCAGGTTTGGCATGGCTCCTCCTTTCATAAGTCCGCTGCGAGGTAAGACTTCCGGAAATCGCAGGTCATAAGTGAGCAATGCCATTGACTTCCCAAGCTGACAGTCCGCGGTTGCAGTTCAGCACAATGTAAGGCCGTCCAGGGAGGACCGATCACAATCGCTGACCCCTGGCCGGATTTGGGCGGATCAGATGCTTCGGCAGCGCTGGCCACCCGGCAGTGCTACCTGCCTAATCCACCTTGATATAGGTCAGGCCGAAGTCATGTTTCCACTCTCGGCCGTCCGCTGATCCCTCCCAGGCGCCCTTGATCGTGGTGCCGTCCTCGGGAGATCTCCCCGGTGTAGCGCTGCCAGAACCCCGGTGCCTTACGCCACACCTTCCAGACCCCGCCGTCAAGGCTCACCTGGTACACCCGGGCGACTCCACGCGAGTCGTAATAGTGCTGCTCGAAGGTCTTCGGATCGGTGCCAGCGCCGATGACCGCGATGCCGCTGGGCGCACGGGATGCTCGTTGACGAACCGCTGGGTCAGGAAGAACCGGCCCTCCAGCCATTCGAACGTGGTGCGCCGCCCCGGCCGGTGATGGGCGGGGTGCCGGGGCCGAAGTACCCGGCCTGGACGGAGCTTCCATCTCCCACCGGCCGATGAGCACGTCCAGGCGGTCGACGACGCAGGCCGTCCGGCAGGGATGTCGCCAGGGCTGCCGGACGCTCCTGGCTGGCGCGGATCGTGTCGTTTCGCTCGTGCTCACGTCGTGTGCCTCCTTGGAACCGCGATTCGGTCACACGGCCGACCATACGGTTCGGGTGGGTCACCCGGAAGGTCCAATTAAAAATTCCCGCTTGATTCTTTACACATCAGCTCCGCTTGATGCTTGACACTCCCGCTCATGCTGTGGGAGCTGAGCGTGACCGAGCAGAGATACCGGGCCGTCCTCGAAGTCCTCGCCGGTGTGCCTGTGACCGAAGTCGCCGACCGCTACGGAGTCAGTCGTCAGAGCGTGCATGCGTGGCTGCGTCGTTACCGGGCTGAGGGACCATCCGGCCTGGCGGACCGCAGTCACAAGGTTCATCAGCATCCGTGGCAGATCCCCGCCGATGAGGAGTCGGCGATCTGCGAGCTGCGCCGCGCGCACCCGAAGTGGGGTCCCAAGCGGCTGGTCTTCGAGATGGACCGCCGCGGCCATGGCACCGTGACCCGCTCCACGGTCTACCGGGCCCTGGTCCGCAACGGACTGATCGAGCCCAGGTCGAGACGCCGCAGGCGCCAGGACTACAAGCGGTGGGAACGCCCGGTCGCGATGCAGCTGTGGCAGCTCGACGTCACCGCCAGCGCGTTCCTGGCCGACGGCCGGGAAGTGAAGATCGTGACTGGCATCGATGACCATTCCCGGTACTGCGTCATCGTCAACGCCGTCATGCGTGCCACCGCCCGGCCGGTCTGCCAGGCATTCCTGGACGCCATGGGCGTTTACGGCGCGCCGGAGGAAGTGCTCAGCGACATTCAACGGCACCGTGTTTACCGGGCGGTTCATCAAGCCGAGGTCGGCTGAGGTGCTGTTCGAGCGGATCTGCCGGGAGAACGGCATCACCCAGCGGCTGACCAGGCCCGCATCCCCGACTACGACGGGGAAGATCGAGCGGCTGCACCAGTCACTGCAGAAGGAGCTGCTCGACGACCACGGGCCGTTCGAGAGCATCGAGGCCCTGCAGGAAGCCCTGGACGCCTGGCGCATGGAGTACAACACTGACCGGCCGCACCAGTCCCTGGGAATGGCGTTCCCCGCATCCCGGTTCACCGCAGCTGTCGCGTCGCCGCTAGAGCTGCGGGTGCCTTCCCGGCAGGGTCTGACCGGGCCAGGCGAACCGGACACCGCCGCACCTGCACCATCCCAGCAGCCCGCCACCTCCGCGGCCGAGGCCCGGCATTTCCGCCTGGCGCTGGAGTCCGACCGGGTCGTGCCGCCGTCGGGGAACTTGTGGATCGGCGGGCAGCAGGTCTGGCTCGGCCCGGCCCTGGCCGGAAGAACAATCACGATCTGGGTGGACGAGACCAGCCTGCATGTCCTGCTCGATGGCACCCGCCTGAAGACCCTGCCGTCCTGTCTGGGCGTCACCGAGCTCGCCCGGCTGGCCGCCGATGTCGCCCGTCCCGCCGGGCCCTCCCCGCTCCCGGCCGGGACTGGCATGGCGATCGAGGTGGACCGGATAGTCAATGCCGTCGGGTTGGTCTGCCTGGCGGGCGCCCAGTTCAATGTCGGCTTCGAGCTGTCCGGACAGCGGGTCACGCTGCGTATGGAGGGCACTCAGATGGCTGTCGTCAGTCATGATGGCACGCTGCTGCGCACCCTGCCCTGCCCGGTCCTCGTTCGTGACCGGCATAGGCTCCGAGGTGCACGCAGAGCCGCCAGCATCAGTGCGCCCTCGCCCACTAGCCCGGTGACAGTGCAGCGGCGAGTATCCCAGCGCGGCCAGATAATGGTGGCAACGCAACGCATCCAGGTCGGCCTGATCCACGCCCGCAAGATCGTCACCGTCACCGCCGACGACCACACATTCCAGCTCGACATCGACGGCCAGGCTGTCGCCACTGTGCCCCGCACCAGCGGCCGGGAGATCCACCGTTACAAGGCCTACGCCACCCAGCAGCCACGCCGTCCGCGCTGATGGCGGAACGGGCTACTGTGCACCTCATGAACACTCCGCCCGAGCCGCCACGGCTGCCGGGACCGAGTTCGACCTGATGGGTGCTTTGTTCTCCCCGGCCGGGAGCGCCGACCCGCACGTGGTCCTGCGCGGCTCGCCGCTGCCCGGCTGCCAGTACCCGTTCGTCCGCGACGTGCTGCGCGACCCCCGGTTTGCCGCACCGACCATCCCGCCCTCCCCGGACCCGGCATTCCAGCTGCTCCGGCGGTGGATGATCCGGCTGGACGGCGATCGGCACCGCCGCGTTCGGGACGCTTTCGGCGGCCTGTTCACCGCCCGCCGGGTCGAGCGTTACCGTGCCATCATCGCCGGGCGGGCCGCCGCGCTTATCGATCAGGCAGCCGCCGCAGGGAGCATGGACCTGGTTACCGGCTTCGCCCGGCCGCTGCCCTTCACCGTGATCAGCGATGTACTCGGTGTCCCGCCCGAGGACCGGGACTGGCTCGGTGCGGCGCTGGCCACCCTCAACCTTGGCTTCGCCCGGCAGCGTGACAGCGACCGCACCCCGGTCCAGGGCGCCAACGACGCGGCCGAGCAGATGCTCTCTTACTTCGCCGAGCTGCTCGACCAGCGCGTCGCAGCACCAGCCGATGATCTGATGACCGCCTTGGCCGCCCGGCACGCAGACGGGGAGGACCGGCAGGACCTCCTTGCGAACTGCATCTTCTTCGTCCTCGCCGGGCACCAGACCACCACCACCCTGCTCACCCTGGGCACCCACCTGCTCTGCACCCACCCCAGCGCCGTGGCCGCGCTGCAGGAAGATCCCGGACGCTGGCCCGCGGCCGTGGAGGAAATGCTGCGGCTGATCACCCCGACGACCTTCACCGGAGTAACCCCCCGGACCGACGCTGACATCCACGGCGTCACCTGCCCGGCCGGGCAGCCGCGGCTCCTGTTCCTGGCCGCCGCCAACCGCGACCCCTCCACCTTCCCCGATCCCGACCGATTCGACATCAACCGCGAACCCAATCCTCACCTGAGCTTCGCTGCCGGAGCCCACTTCTGCCTCGGTGCCCCCCTCGCCAGACTCCACGGCGAAGTCGCGCTGAGCACCCTGTTCACCCGCCTGCCCGGCCTGGCCGCCCTCACCCCGCCCAACATCACTGCCAGCGTCCCCATCCGCCAGATCGACCACTTCACCGTCACCTGGCAGCAAGACTGACCAACCCCAGGCCCTGCACTACAGGGCAGCACGATCAACCAGAACCGCCTAGGGCGTGGAAAGGATCAAGCGAGGCCCAAACGTAAAGCCTCAAGTGAAGCCAGGCACACAACCGCACCGCATTCAAGTGAAGCCAGGCACACAGCCGCACCGCATTCGCCGACGACGCCGGGGACCCAGTGCGCTAGCGGCACCTGCTGCGCCTGTGGATCAGCCGGCCCGGGCCGGCCGGCCGCTCTGCCCCGAATACGCGGTCTGGCGCAGCGGCTACCCGACCTGACCGGCACCAGCCAGCGCGAAAGCCGTTACGGATTCCCCGCCGACGCACCCGGCACCGCGGAGCGTGCTGCGGCTGTCTTAACCCGCGCCCGACACGAAACAGGCGTGAGGTAAAGGATCTTATCCATCTCGCCGGTGAGCTGGCAGAACCTGGGCTTCGGACCCAGGCCGAATATGCGGTAGATCGAATACACCTCCGGGTGTTCGCGCGCATGCCGCAGCCCGGGCGCGGACACGAAGAAGGGGGCGGTGAACCGCCCGGCGGCGTCCTCGAACTCGGCGAGTCAATCAAGGACGGGCTGCGCCGCGAAACCCGCGAGGAAACCGGCCTCGACATCGAGCCGGCCGCCCCTGCCGGCGCCTGCAAGAACATGGCCCGCGGCATCACCGCCCTTGTCTTCCGCTGCAAGATCACCGGGGGAGAGCTAGCCCTTACCGACGAAACCATGGCCTACCGGTGGGCCGACGAGCACGCCATCCGCGACCTGGCCGCCGAGGCCTCCGCCATCCGCGTCCTCGACGCCCTGCACACCGACCACCCGCCAGCAGTCCGCCACGCGATCCCACCACGACGGCCGCGCCGGCCGACCAGGTACAGCAATCAGGTACAGCAACAGCTCCTGACAGCCGCGGGCCAGCACGATCACCCGCACACCGAGCTAGCTGGGACAACGGACATGCGCCCAGCGGCGCCGCTAATTCGGGGCGAAGAGGCGGACTCGACATCCGATTAAGCTCGGCGGCGTGGCTGCCGACGACTTCGAGAAGGGGTCAAGCCGCGCACGATCGCCGAAGGCGCATGACCCCGGCCTCACTGGACAGGACGTCATCGCCCGCGGCGGCTGGCATCCTCGCTATACCCGCGTCCTGGCCACAGCCAGCGACGGCGATTACGGGTTCGCGCTCGTCGACGGCAACGGCGACGGCGCCGAACTCGAAGCCGAAACGTGGATCTGGCAGGACGGAAGCTGGGTCAGCGCCGGTTCCTCTGGCGTCGGCCCGCTCGGCCATCTCGGCCCCAGGCAAACCGGCGGACGGATCGGCAACGCCTATTTCACCTACGGCAGCGCCCCCGGACGCCAGTCGATCAGCATCGACTTCGACGGTCGCCGCCACCAGGTCCCTGTCAGCCGTCACGGAGTCTGGGCCTTCATCAAGCGACACACCGACCCCCCCCGCCGAGAATTCCCTCCCTCCACCGCTTGATGGCAAGGACATGGGGACGCCCTGACAGGGGAGCGCCGAGCAGCAATTCGAGCAGCAACGCCGCCGCGCAACCTCGGATGAGGACACACCAGGATGACCGTCCTGTCACAGCTAAACCGAGAACTCGGACGGATTCGGACCGTCTCGATCACGGCCGGGCCTGTCCTTTAATCCGTGGGTCCAAGCTCGGGGGGGTTGGCCGGTTGGCCGGGTCGTTCGACGCCTGGGCTGGGAGCGGTACCGGCATCGATAATCGGGATTCCCGGCGCCACTGCTGCGGTGACGGCGGCGAGGCGCTCGCGGTCCAGCCGCCAGCCGGTGATCTTGCGGGTCGCCCCGGCTGCTACGCCCGGCATTGGGCAGCCGGGGGCCTGTTCGTTGCCCTGGGGCAGGGGCGGGGCGCCGTCCCGGCGCTGGACGCCGATGCACTGGACCGGGGTATGGCTGCCCTGCCCCTTGCGGGCCGGGTAGAGAACGATCCGCTCGATGTCTGCCCACAGGATGAACACAGCCGGACCGCGGCCGGACAGCTTGCCGGGAACCGCGCCCAAGGTGATGCCCGCATGGTCAGCACGGAACGCGATCATACGGCGGGCAGCATCGATCACGCCCCCGCCCGGTATGGTCACGGTCAGGGCCGCGAGGATGACGGCGATCACGGCGAAGATCACTGGCGCGTGCCAGAGGAAGCCCAGGCCGATCGCAAGGAGGCTGGCGGCCAGGCCCACGGCGGCGCCGCCGGTCAGCCGGTGGCGTTCCTCGTAACAGGCCAGATCCGGCGGCATGCTGCCATGGTCCACCCAGCAAGCTGACACCGCTAGTCACCCAGCGGGCCCGGTTGTAGCCGAGAGGCTGCCCGGCTGGGGGAATGCCCTATCGCCGTGCCATTGGCATTAACAGGGTCGGCAGCGGTACCTCACGGCTACTCACGGACGACTGCCCGGCCAGGTCAGCGCCACGAACCCGGGCGTATACGTCGCTTTGCAAGCAGGAGGTCGGCCGCGCGGGTGGCTACGGTTTGGTTCCCCAGGCCTGCCACATGGTGGGCTGGCAGGTGAGCGTGCCCGGCTGCTGCAGCCACGGAGGGGCCAGACCTGAGGGCCAGTCTTTCACCCAGGCAGGGTGATGGAACTCGCCTCTCTGCAAGGTGGGATGGGGCTTGGATCGCGACGTAGCGCAATGGACGCCGCCGCCCGGATATGACTACACGGAGGGGAACCCATGTCAGGAGCAGGCTGGGGCATCACCCTAGGCATCATCTACTTTGTCCTGCTGGTGGTCTTCGCGGTCCTCAGCTTCCGCAAGGGCCATTGGGTCCTTGGCCTCATCGGCTTCATCTTCCCGATCCTGTGGATCATCGGGGCGATTTTGCCCAGCAGGTACGCACGCCGCTGACCCGATCGCGAACGACTCGCCCTGGATCACCTTAGCGGTCTGCATCGGCGCGCCGCTCGGCCTGGGACATACGTGGGATACGTCGGCTCCGGGCGCCGTCAACTCCTAGGAATTACCCAGGTCATGGCACGTATCAAGACAGCAGCGGGATCCATCTGTAAAACCGTCGGCTCTCCGGCGCCGGTCACTGCTCAGGCACTGGCTCAACGATGCTCAGAGGCACCCATCCCTTGCGGCCCTCTGCGTTGCGAACCAATGCCCAGCCGCTCGGATCGTCGCGTTCGAGCAGCGTCAGTTCCTCCCCGGCGGCAGTGGCAAGCTCGGTTGTGTCATAGGCGGTGACAACAACTGCGGGGTCGGAGGAGGTATCCAGATAGCGCTCAGGGACCCACCCGGCGCCGCTATCAGTGGTGATGAACACGAAAGCAGGCCAGTCGGTGTCGTGCTGCCCGACATGCACCCGTTGGCCGGGCACCACTTGGATGGGCAGCCGTTGCGGGATCGTGTGAGCCGCCGTGGCGCGCAGCGTGATCATGCTGCCATTCTCGCGCGGAGACGCTGCCATGGGAGTCAAGACGCGAGTCACCCGGGCAGACGACTTGCCGGCGGGCTGCGCTGAGTCACCGGGTACGGTGGCCGCGTGCACGGATTTGTGCACGAGACTCCTGCGAACGGGCCGGAAATCATGAGACCAGACGAAACGCCGGACACAGCGTGCCGGACGTTTGCCCAGGCTAGCGTCACCTCCAGAGACCAGGCGAGACACCAGAAATCTGCACCGCTCTTCTCATAACCCAGCGATCTACCGTGCCAGATTCGCACCAGAACAGGCGAGCATCAGGAGTCTTCAGCGGTCACTCGCGGACAGCGCAACCAATTGCCAAGCTGGACCGCATCGAGTAGGTCAGGAGTCGATTCCCCTCAGATTCACCCGGCCTGAGGCCGGTGCTGCGAGTGTCTGCGCGCTCCTGAGGGATCCAGACCCGTGCTGTCTATCACCACTCGCTCTTGGGTGTAGATCGCGGCTGCTTCTGCCCGGGTGCGGACTTCGAGCTTGTCGTAGATGTGTTCAAGGTGCTTGCGGATGGTCCCGGGGCTGACGAAGAGCGCCTGTGCGATTACGGTGTTTGTCTCGCCCGCCACGGCCCTGGCGAGGACGACCCGTTCGCGTGGCGTGAGGCGCAGGAGCCTGATCCTGGCAGCTGCGGTGGAGTCTATGAGCGCTGGATAGGTCCTCCGCGCGTGCGCGTTGCGCCGCAGTTGTCCCAGGTGCGGGACGATGCGCTGGAGAGTGAGGCAATCGGTCTCGGTGAACCTGTTCCGGATGGTGTCGAAGACAAACGACGCGCCGGTCGCCCCGCCGGTGGGCAGAAACACCTTCATCACCGCCCGCACGCCCAGCGGCTTGCAGACCTCAGCGTAGAGCCCCCGGCGGCGAAACTCGCGATCGCTGATGAAGTCGGAGATCGCAAGAGCCCGCCCGAGCCACTCGCGGTTGGGCAACGGGCTCCCATGCGATGCCCCGCCGGCGAGTGGATCATCTTGCCTGACCTGCGGATATACTCGCCAGACCGGCAAGATCGACTCCGGGTCATCGGCGGCCAGCGAGAGCTCCAGCAGCTCCTGCGGGCCCCACTCCCGATAGCTGACCGCCTCGCACCGGGCCACCCTGCGCAGGCCAGCGAGGACGTCCGTCGGAAACGGTGTGGTGCCCTCGTCCGCGACCGCCATCAGCAGGAAGTCCAACAGCGCGTCGCGGCGGTCTGCGCGCATCCTCACCACCCTCTTCCGGAAAATACGCCGATCGACCCATTCCCACCAGCCCGGAGGGGGGCTTCGATCTCCCCTAAGCACCCGAAGGGCAGAAGGGAGGCCATCGATGAACCGGGTCAAGCCCCACGGCCTCGCGGCGCTCACAGCTCTCTCTGTGCTGATGGTGATCCTGCTCGTCGCGGGCTGCGGCGCCATCGGGTCGAGCGGCTCATCCGTCCTTGACGCGGGCAGATCGGCGGACACCGCGAGCACTATCCAGCGCGTCGAAGCAGCCGACGACGGCATCGCAGGATGCACAGCGCTGCTGGGTGCGCACCAGCCCGCTGCCAGTGACTACCCGAGGATCCGTGCCCAGTTCGCGCGCTCACAATGGCCGGACCTCCGCATCGCCGGTACGTCTTATGTCGATCTTGTCGTCAAGCTGCGGACTGCGCGGTCTGACGGATATGAGACCGTCTGGTTCTACCAGCGGCTATCTGCCGCCTGTACCAGGCACGGCTGGAAATAGCCACCGGCAAGCGGCAAATGAATAAGCACCGCTGTTCCAGATGAGGCCGCCCCGCACGCGGCTAACGGAGGCTAGCCGAAAATTGAGTCCGACTTAAACACTCCCGCCTGACCGCAGCCTGCAGGCCAGCTGCGCCGGGTGAACGGCCCGGCGATCCGCCGCGGTCATTATTAGGGGGCACTGTTACCGGTATAAATAATCAGTTCGTGTAGGAGGAAGGTATCTGGTCAATACGGCTCGGGTCACCGAGCCGGGAAGGGCTTTGGAGGGCATGATGATGTTGTCTCGCCGGTTCCGAAGGGTTGTTGCGGGCCCTGCCACTGCCGCCCTGCTCACCCTGGGCCTGCTTGCCGTGGCCCCTCTGTTCAGCGCGCCCGCGAGCGCCCAGGGTAGTTCTCGTACTTGCGCCACCCCCGTCACCAGCGCCCCGGCCGGCCCTGCGACCGTGGCGACGGCATCGACACCCTTTGGCAGGGTGCTGGTCGTCGGTTCGGGTGCCAACGCCGGCTGCTCGCTGTACCTGCTCACCTCAGACCAGCTCCATTCGCTGACCTTCGGCCTGGCTTCCTTTGCGTGCAGCGACGGCCCGAACGCGATCGGGCACCCGTGCGACACCGTCCTGTGGCCAGCGCTGCTGACCAAGGGCGCCCCCATCGCCGGGCCCGGGGTCAACCGCGCCCTGCTCGGGACGGTGACCCGCACCGACGTGCTCTCTGGCCAGAGCGTGCAGCAGGTGACCTACGCCGGCCTGCCGCTATACCGGTTCTTCCTGGACGAGACGCCGGGGCAAACCGACGGGGCTAACCTGTTCGACCCGGTGACCAGTCCCCCGGGCACCTGGTACCTGGTCCGGCCAGGCCGAGGGCACCCCGCGCCTGGCCGGCTGCAAATGCGGGCCGAGACGGTCAACGGCGCCACGGTGCTGGCAGCATCGATGGACAATGACTTCTCCCTCCTGCCCCATGGACGCTTCCCCGTCTACACCTTGAGCAACGAAAGCGCCCGGGCCTGCCAGCGATACTGCGCCCTGATCTGGCCACCGGTGCTCACCTCCGGGCGACCCGAAGCCGGGGCGGGCGTCGAACAGCACGCGCTCGGAGTCGTCGTGAGGCCGGACGGCACCCGCCAGGTGACCTACCAGGGCAAGCCCCTGTACCTATTCATCAAGGACGCCTACATACCGGGCATCATCGGGAAGCAGAGCATCAACGGGGCGGGTGCGATCACCCCGTGGGGTGTGTTCAACACGATCCCGTTGCCCTAACAGGGCAGACCCAGCCAGTCGCCTGTGCCGGTAATCCGCCGCGCGATGATGGTGAACGACTCCCATTTCCCCGCGACACACCGAAAGCCCCGGCCGATGAGTCGGCCGGGGCTTTCTCCTGTCCCAGCGATGACCAGGGTTACGGCCCCCACCACGCCTCCGAAGAATGAATCAGGCTATGGGCTATGGGATGGTGATCAAGTTCCGCTCAGGCTCACATATGACCACGATTTTGTCGATGTTCGAGATAAGAGGAAGCATCGTTGGAAAGGTTGAGGCGGCACGACCTTCAACGACCCCGCTGCCACGAACTACGGATTTGAAGGCGGGTGGCGAATCCCTCTAAGCACGCCCGGTGGCCGGGCCGCCTGAGGGGTCCGGCCACCGAATGCTTGGCTGTCGCGGAATTGGCTAGTTCTGTCTTCGTCTTCGGTTTCGGCGGGCACGTTGATCTGCAGATTGCGGTTTCGGGCCGGTGCCCTGGCGCAGGCCCGGGTGTAGCCCGCCGGGATTGCCGGGCGCAGTTTCGCCAGGTTCTTGGGCGTGGGCGGGAGGAAGACGTAATCGAAGACGCTCTGCTGGCCGTTGGACCAGCGCGTGTACTCCCGCATCGGCAGGTAGGTCGTGGCGTTCACCCACATCCGCTCCGCCGTCACGTGGGGCGGGGCTTCGTTGTTGGGCGGCACGTTGAACTTCAGCTCGATGGCCGGCTGTCCGTGCAGTTCGGTCCGCCCGATGACCGTGAACTGGCCGTTGGCGATCTCGGCGCGGATACCGGCCGCGTCGAGGGTGAACCCGAGGATGAACTTCGACATGGCACTCACTCCAGATGTGCCTGAAGTGATCGACCCACATGGCCGTCCCGGACAAGCTGCAGCCCGCCCTGGTCGAGGTTGGCGGTGTAGTTCGATGTAGTGGTGCAGGGCGGCCGGAGGGCATCTTGAAGGAGTACTCCCCGTCTTTGTACACCTTCCCGTCCGAGCCGACGGCCGGGCCGACCCGGACATGGACTTCCTGGCCAGGCCGGGGATACGCCGGGTACTGCCCCCCGCCCGCGGCCGCGCCCGGTGCGGGCGTGTACAGGATGTCGCCGCTGGCGGTGTCGATGGCCGCGAGCAGGCGGGCTCGCAGCGCGGGCGCCGCGATGGGCGTGGCCTGGTGGCTGGGCCGTGGGCCACCGCCGCGATCACCGCGACCGCGGTCACCGCCCCGGCGGCGCCCACGGCCAGGCCTGCGCGCAGGACGTGCCGCCGCCGCTGCCGGTGCCGCTCGCATGTTCGGGCGGCAAGGTCCGGCGAGACCTGCATAGCCGCCGTGAACTGCCGCATTCCCTCACGGGCCAGTTCCTCGATGTCTGAACTCATGATCGCTCCTTTGCCGCCGCTGCTTCCGCGCTATCCGCGGAAGCGGTCATTTCACGTAGCCGGGCCAGCCCGCGTGCGGTCGCCGACTTCACCGTGCCCACCGAGCAGCCGAGAGCTTCCGCCGTTTCCGCCTCGCTCAGCTGCTCGAAGTAGCGCAACACCAGGACAGCCCGCTGGCGTGGCGGAAGCCGCACCAGCACCCGGACCACGGCATCACGAAGATCAACCGCAGTTGCCGGGTCAACCGGCGGGGCGGGCTCGAACAGCACAGCCTTGCCGCTGCCGCACCCGCTGACGGCGCCACCCATCGGCGGCCAGGTTGTACAGGGTGCGGCGAACGTAGTTCTCCGGGTCGCCGTCGATCCGCCGCCAATGCCTCAGCAGCCGCTCCAGCGCCGATTGCAGCAGGTCCTCCCCGTCAGCCCGGCTCCCCGCCAGCAGCGCCGCCGTACGCAGCAGCCGATCACCCCGCTCGGCGACAAACCGCTCCAGGGTCCGCCTCTGCTCGTCGTAGTGCACCTGTGGCCTCCGTCCTGTCATCAAGGGAATACGAGAGAGCAGGACCTCAGGTACAAGGTTGCCTGCACCCACCCCGCACCCGGCCGAACAGAGGCAGGCATCTCTTACAGCCTTCTCACGGACTGGCCGGACGGCACCGGATCACGGCGCCACTGCCCGGCACCCGGTAGCTCGTGACCTGCGGTTCTTGGATTTCAGCGCACTGGCTGGGCACGCTGCACTGATCTACGGAACAGAAGACCGCCGACAGCAACGTCATCACAGCCATCTCATGGGGCTCACCGTAACTACCCCGTGGCGAGGTCGGGGCCTCCGACCTCGGATTTTCTTTGTCCGAATAAAGAAGAGGTCACCCTCTCACAGAGGTCTCACGGACTGGAGGAACGGTATCGGACCCGGACGGACGGCCTGGACAGTCGGTGACTCCTGACCCGCGGGTTCTGGATTGGAGGCCACTGGCTGGACAGGTTGCACTGGTCTACGGATGGCCGTTTAGCGACGCCGGAAGCTGGCACCTATGTGGATCTTCTTGGTCCGAGCCTTGATGCTCACGGTGGAGCCGTGGTCGCCCATGACAAGCATGTCGAACCCCAGTTCGATGAGTCTGGCGTCACGCTGAGACTTCGCGACGAAGAGACCTAGTGCAGCACGAAAGTGCAGCAACCGCGCTGGCCTCGGCTAACGGCGTCCGACCCGGGCCGACCTGCTGACCTGCGTCAGCGACCCTCAGTGACCCCTGCCTCCAGATGGTCAGGGAGAGGTCAGGTACCGGTGGCATCCCAAGGTCGGATGGATCCAGAGGGGCTTACGCCACGGGCCATTGGCGGGCCATTGACCCCGGTGTCGCAGGGTCGATGACCGGTGACTAGCGGTGCCTCGACTGCCCAGCTCAGGTCGGTCAGAGCCCTGGATCGGACAGATTCCCAAGCTGATAGTGGGGGTTCGATTCACGGACAGTTGCTCCAGGAGTGCGGGCACGATCACGTTCGGGATGCCGCAGTGAGAAACTCGCGGCAAACATGGCAACCGCCACGCGGCCGACGGCGTTCAGGGATGGCATGGGGACAGGCCAGGAGTTCGAGGATTTCGTGCGGGCGAGGTCGGCAGCGTTGCTGCGGACTGCGTATGCACTCGTCGGCGATTATGGCCACGCCGAGGACATGGTGCAGACCGCGCTGTTGCGCACCGCGCGGCGCTGGGCGGCCGCTCGGGCGGCCCCGGAAGCCTATGCCCGTAAGGTGCTGGTGAACCTGTGCCGGGACCGGACGCGATGGATGCGCCGACGGCCCAGGGAAAGCGTCCTGGTGGACGGTGCCGGGCCGCCCGGTGCGGTGGGGCTGGCCGACCGGGTTGGGCAGCAGCGTTCTGTGATTCAGGCGCTGAGGAGCCTGCCCGCGGGCCAGCGGCGCGTCGTGGTCCTGAGGTTCCTTGAGGACCTGTCCGTGGCCGAGACCGCAGATCTGCTGGGGATTTCCCCAGGGACGGTGAAGTCTTACACCGCCCGCGCCCTGGCCAGCCTTCGCGTCATCCTCGACGACACTGCCCCGGCACCTGCCCGCGGCACATCGGAGGTGTTCCATGCTCACTGAAGATCAGCTCGCCGACCAGCTCCGTGCCCGGCTGCGGCAGGAGGTCGCCGCCATCCATCCACGCACTGACCTGTTGCCTGGCCTGCGCCGTCGGCAGGCCCGGCGGTCTGTACCCCGCTGGGCGGGCTGGGTAGCGCCGCTGGCCGCGGCCGCTGCTGTGGCCGCCGTGGTGGCCATGTCAATGGTCATCTCCGGCACGTTCCACCGCCAGCAGCGCACCGGCGCGCCAGCGACATCGGCTTCGGCCGAAGTCCCGCATTACTACGTAGCGCTCAGGTTCTCCGGCTCTCACCAGTCGTGCTGCAACGTGCCTATCACCCGCGCAGCGCTAGTGAACACGGCTACCGGGGCCGTGCTCGCCACGATCGCTCCGCCCAGACCATACGTCACCTTCGCGGGCGTGACCGGCGCGGCCGCCGACCGCACCTTCGTGATCGCCGCGCAGCGCCAGGGAACTGAGCCGGTGACCCAGTTCTTCCTGTTGCGGATCAATCCCGCGGGGCCGCCCGCCCAGCGGATGCGGCTGAGCCCCCTGCCCATACCGGCCAACAAGAACGGGATCTTGACGTTCGCGCTGTCGCCGAACGGCATGTCGCTAGCGGTTGCTGACTTCACCGGGCTCCACATCTTCAACCTGCCGACGGGTGCGCAGCGGACCTGGCATCCCAGCCTGGGAGGCGCGGACCTTGGCAGTGCAACGACCGACGCGTTGCTGTCGTGGGCCGCGAACAGCCGGCACCTCGCGTTCGCCTACAACTCGGACACATCCTCGATGGGCGCGTACCTGCTGGATACCAGAGCGCCGGGCAGCAACCTGCTCGCCGACAGCCGCCGCCTGGTCCATGCGCCCGTTCCCGGGACCAATGCCACTCCGTGGTACCAGGTCCGGCTCACCGCCGACGGCCGCACGGTGATCGCCGTGCTGGCGGCGCCCAATCGCCGCAACCCGAACGGTGCCGCAGAGAAACTGAAGGAGTTCTCCGCCCGCACGGGGCGGCTGCTGCGGGTCCTCAACTACCTGCCGCTGGGGAAATACGCCGACGTTGAACAGGTGCTATGGGCGAGCCCGTCCGGGCACACGCTGCTCGTCGTCAACACCAAGCCCTACATGGGAAAACGCCGGGCCTTCTTCCTGCTCGGACACGCAGGCCTGCTTACCGGGCACCGCTTCACCCCGCTGCCGTGGTTCACCGACACGCTCGCAGCAGCCTGGTAGAGGGCCGTCCTCCTGCAGGGACTAGCACGACTGCTCACCAACGATGGTGGGGCTCTTGTGCACGCCGCGACAATCGGGTGCTGTAGCCAGATGAGAGGGCGCGAGTGCGCAGCTGTTCAGCTTGGCATTACCGCCAAGCAGCACCGAGGGTGCACGGGTACGGATGCCGGGGCCCAGCGTTAGCCAGAAGGTCCCGCCCGCCGCGGTGTCATCTTGCTTCGGCGCGCTCCTTCAATAACCTTGTTACAGCGTTCCACGCATTCACTGCAAATAGACGCGCCGGGGCCAGCAATCAGCAACTCGACTTGACTTTGCTTCTTTTTGCAAAAACTGCATAGCAGATCGTCGTTGATACTTATTGACTGTCCTAATTGGTTGTCATCAACCGGCATAATTGTAACCTCAAGCACTGAGGAACGAACCTATGGCATTTCATTGTAGTCGAGTGTAGCGCATGATGATTTGCGCCTCGGATGCTGCCTGGTTCGATATCCGGGACTCGCTGATCGCCTCGCGGCAGATCATCAGGTGGGCCGCGCGTTCGCTGTCATGACCCATCCAGGCCATCAAAGCGGCGCCGCTGGCTCGGCGTCAGCGCGGGCGCTCAGCCTCCGAAGGCCCGCGCGGCGCACGCCGAGCCACGGCCACGAGATTCCACCAGATCAGCACAGCTCACTTGCCACGCAAACCTGGTGCGTACTCCTGGCCGCCTTCCTGGTCGGTCCCGGCGCGCTCCAGCCCGCCAGGTGAGTCCATGCCGCGTGATTGCCGGCGCACCCTTCGCATCGGCCAGGACTCGCAGGCCGGGGACAGCGGCAAATCGCGTGCGGCGATATCGGCCGAGATCATACGGTGCCGGTATGCCGCATACCTATCCACCGTTCAACGTGCGGGTCAGGACGCCGGAACTCGCGCTGGTCGGCGCCAGTGACGACGTGCTGGAGCGCCTGGTTCCGCTCATCAGGGACGGAGTCGTCGAGCCGGGGCATATGCCATTCGATGATCCCATGTCGCTGTATGAGGACAGCCCGCAGCGCGAGTGGAAATGGCTGCGTGGAATCTGGGCGGGACGGGCGCGAGCCGACTCGCAATGGTGGCGACTGTATTTCGTTGTCATGGTGGATGACAGCCCTATCGGGATGCAGGATCTGATCGGTGTCAACTTCGCCGTGCTCCGCACCGTTTCCCACGTTTTCATGGCTTCAGCCATCATTCCGGCGGCGCGGCCTAGCGGTAGTTTGTTGGCTACGGTTCGAGCTTGTGATACGCCCAGTGGTGGTGGTGCGGCACGCTCTGGGGTGTGTGATGACGCGACGGCGGCCTTGTCCGGCGGCGCCGGGCCCGCTGGAGGGGTACGCGGCCCGGTTTGATGACCTGTTCGGCTCGCTGGCGCAGCGGCGGGGGTTCCGGGAGTACCTGGCCGGGCTGCTGGCGCCGCGGGACCGGAACAAGACGCTGACCGCGCTGGCCGGGGCCGAGCCGGCGGCCGGGGCGCAGCATCCCGCGGTGCAGCGGCTGCAGTTCTTCTTGTCCGAATCCCGGTGGGACCCTGAGCAGGTTAACGCCAGGAGGCTGGACCTGCTGGCAGCGGATCCGGGGACCGCGCCGCACGGCGGCGGGGTGCTGGTGATCGACGACAGCGGGACCGCAAGGACGGTGTGAAGACCGCGCACGTGGGCCATCAGTGGCTGGGCCGGTACGGCAAGACCGGCAACGGGGTGGTCACCGTCACCACGGTGTGGGCGGACGAGCGGCTCTATTACCCCGTCCACGCGGTGCCTTACACCCCGGCCAGGCACTTCGGCAAGGGCCGCAGTGACCCGGGTTTCCGGACCAAGCTGCAGATCGGCGCGGACCTGGCGGTACGGGCCCGGGCGGCGGGGTTTGCGTTCCGGGCGGTCGCCGCGGACTGCGCCTACGGGGACCAGGACGGGTTCCGCGGCGAGCTGGCCGGGGCGGGGCTGCCGTTCGTGCTGGCCCTCAAGCCGCACCGCGGGACTTGGGCCTACGGCGCCGACGCGTACACGCCCGTGGATGCTGCCCGCGCGCGGGCCTGGCACGGGCCGCGCGATCCCCGCGACTGGCAGCCGGTGACCCGCGCCTTCCGCGACGGGCGCGCCGAGACCTGGTTCGCCGCGGACGCGACCCTGGGCTGGCGGGGACCGGACGGCTTCACCCGGCTGGTGGTAGCCACCGCCTGCCCGGCCGCCCTGCCGCCCAAGGCCACTTGGTACCTGGCCACCAGCCTGCCCCGCCCCGGCGGCCCGCGCGCGGCTGACAGCCCGCACCCGGCCGCGGACCTGGCCGAGATCGTGCGGATTGAACGGGATCCCGGCACTGGATCGAGCAAAGCTACAAGCAGATCAAGGACGAACTGGGCTGGGCTGACTTCCAAGTCCGCTCCGACACCGCGATCCGCCGCCACCAGGCCCTGGTCAACTGCGCCTTCAGCTTCTGCTGGGGCACCGGCTTCGCCGATCACCAGCCGCCCCGGGAAGCTGCGGCACCACGGCCCCCGGCCCGCCGCAAAAGAGGGGGGCCGCCCGCCTGGCCTGTGCTGTCCTGGCCCCAGGCGATCCGGGGCAGTGCGCGCCTGGCTTTCCCCCTGGACCGCGCTGCAACGCTACTGGAACGCCTGGTCTAACGCGCCCCCGCCGCCACAGCTGCAGGCACTCATGAACTCCGTTCGCGGCAGGCTGCGGCCTGCACCTCTATCTCCCCTAATTAACAAACTCCCACCGCCAGGAACCGAGATGCGCGCGGCGATACTCCACCTCGCGTTCGCGGGGCTGAGCGCCCGTGAGGCATCCAGCGAGGCGTTCGCGGACAACGATGCCTCAAACGGCGTCTCCAGGGCGCTGGGTTATGAGCCCAACGGAACAACCTGGGCCGCCCGCCGGGGCAACCCGGCGATGCTCACCGCATGGAAGCTGTCCAGGAAGCGCTGGGAACAGAACCGGCGTGACGACATCCAGCTGACCGGCGTTGAGGCATGCTTGCCTGTTCTTGGCCTCGACCGGCAGCCCGTCTCGAGCAGTGACCAGACGCCTTAGCTCAACCATCATCACCGGGCCGCGACGACACGAACGAGGAAGGCGCAAAGGCCCCCAACGGACTGCCGCCGGATTGTGATCCGCCTCCGGTACGGCTCAAGGCGTGCTGTGACCGCAGGGCAACGAGCACAGGTGAAATGCCGGTTAGCGTACACGCGAAGCCCGTCCTTGAGCACCGCCTAGGCGTAGAGGGCCGTCGGGTGCTGCTGCTCGATGTCGTTCTCGTTGCTGGCCAGCCTTCGGGGCTGGCACCCGATACGGCGACGGCCCGGGCCTGCGACGAGGCCCGGGCCGTGCCGTTGTTGCCGGTGCTAGCCGCTCGGGCTAGCTCCCGACTGTGTAGGCGTAGGCGAAATCGTGGAAGTCGGAGAACGACGCCGGGAACCCGATGGCGGGCTCAGTGGCTGCGAAGTCCGTCGAGTCGATGACGCTGAGGGTGCCGCTGCACCGCGGTACCCGCAGCTGCCGTGGGCGACAGCGTCGCCGTCAGTGTCCCGGTGGCTCCGGCCGCCAGCTTTTTCGGCGTGGCGGTATTGCCGCCAGTGATGTCGTTGCCCGACGGTTGCAGTTCGAAGAACCCGACGTGGTTCGTCGTGTTCGTGACCTTCACCGTGATCGGGACGCTGGAGCCGGAGTCGACGATCGTCGACGTCGACGTCGGGAGACCGGTCTCGGTGACGGGTTTGAGCTGGTTGTACGCGAGGTCCCCGGTGACGGTCTGGGAGAACCCCGTCCCGTCGGTCGTAGCGCCCTGCATCACGTCGATCTCCCACAGACCTGGCTGGGGATCGGGGGCGATGAGCGAGGCGTTTCCGGTCGGGTTGCCGGACGTCGGCGTGGCGTCGGTGGCTGTGACCTCGAAGTTACCCGACTCGGGGCCAGTAGACGTGAGGTCGGCCGGCGAGAACAGGTAGTAGTACACCGGGTCGTCGGCGGCGTGGTCCGGCGCGTTGAACGACACGTCGAGGTCCCTCTTCCCCGGGGGCACGTTCACGTAGAACGTCTTGATCTGCCCGGCACCGCGAGACACCGAGCTGGTCAGCGTGGCGCCGAACGAGCCACCGGCCGACGGGATGAGGGTACGCCGGGCGATCGGCACCGAGCTCTCGAGCCCGCCCGGCCCCGTGAACTGCACCGACTCGGGGGCATCGCCCGGAGCCCTGGGGAGGGCGATGCTGAGGGGCACGGTCGCCCAGCTGCGAGCCGGGATGGTGACGGGCGCCGACGCCGGGCTTGTCGTGAAGTTCTGGCCGCTGGCCTGGAAGGTCACGGTTCCGGTGTAGGGCCCTGGGGTGTCCGGCGGACTCTGCACGTGGCCGCGGCCGTTGGCCCACAGGATCTGGGCCGTCCAGGTTCCGGCCATCGGATGCTCGACCGTGCTGTGCTGGATGTCAGGGCTGCAGCCTCCGCCAGCACAGGGGACGTAGTTGGAGGCGCCGTAGTCGTACGACTGCTGGGCCAGCCTCCCGGCCGGGTCGGTCAAGATGAACGCCAGGATGTTGGCATCGTTGTTGGTCGGGTCCGGCCAGCGCATGTCGGCATCGAGCACGCTGACGCCCTTCGGCACGGTGAAGTGGATCGGTGCCGCCGCGGTCGCCCCCTGGGCGGGGAACGGCGCGCTCGGCGGCGGGGCGCTGACGTTCTCGGTGACGGGCGTGCCGAAGCTCGTCTCGCTGCCAAGCGCCCGGTAGGTGCCGGTGACCTTTTCGGCGCTGGAGGAGGCGTTGTACAGCGTGACCGATGTGTGGACCGTTGAGCCGCCCGCGCCCTGTACGTCGAGCTGGGTGGGGTTGTCCACCAGTTCGGGGGTGCTGGACTGCGTCTGCGACGTGCCCGGCATCTGGCGGGCCGCCTCAACGGCCGCGTATATGTTCAGCAGGCCAGCGCCCTGCTGGTCTGCCGTCAGCGCCGATGTCGGTTGCCGTGCTGGTGAGGATCTCCTTCACCTGGGCTGGCGTCGGGGTGGCCCCGCCGTGGGTGTCACGGTAGGCCTGGATCACGTCGGCGGCGGCGCCGGAGATGAAGGGGGCCGACTCGCTGGTGCCGCCAAAGGCCTCGGTCGGAAGTGCCGGTGCCGGTTGCTGGTTGATGCCGGCGACAGCGAGCGCCAGGTAGCCGGGGGCGGCCAGGTCCACCACATCGCCATTGGGAGTGGTGCCGCCCGACGACAAGGTCGTCATGTTGTCGTCCAGCCAGCCCTTCGTGTAGCCATCGGCCTGGGCGAGGAGCCTGAGGTCGTTCGTCCCGGCGGCGTCGATGACGTCGGGGTTATCGGCGGGCTCCTCGACCGTGCCGGACGAGCCGCTGTCGCCCGCGCTCTCGACCACGACAACGCCCGCTTGCACCATGGCGACGTTCGTCGGTGCGAGCAGGTCGTCGTTGGCACCCGGCAGAGCGCCAAAGCCGTAGGACTCCGACACGACGTTGACACCCTCGTTCACCGCCTGCTGCAGCCCGGCGATGACCTGCGACTCGGGAGCCACGATCTGACCCAGCGAGTTGGTGTCGGTGAACTAACCGGTGGTGAGAAGAGAGGCGCCGGGGGCGTCACCCACGATCCGGAAGCTGCACTTCGCGGGGAATGTTCGAGAAGGGCAGCTGAGACGCGTAGGTGTAGATGACCGTGCCCTGGGCGGCGATGGTGGAGACGTCTCCGTTGAACTCGTCGCTGAAGACGTTCTCGTTCGGGTTCGGGGCATCGATGATCACGTGCTGCCCGTTGGGCCGGATCATGTTGAGGTTCCCGGCCAGCGAGTTGGCGTCGACGTTCCCGATGATGACGCCCCGGCCCGTCGCGATCTTGGACGCTTGGGTTGCGTGGATGCTGGTGAGGGCCTCGGGCTCCACCAGCGGTTTGCTGGGAGTCGTATTGCACAATTGCTGCCCGTCGGCCGCCGTTGCCGGGATGGCCGGCTTCCGCACCCGGGAGGCGGCCACCGTCTTCGTGTTGTACTTGCCGCCGTCCCCGATGATGACGGTTCCGTCGGGGACGACCGCCTTGACGCCCCGGGTGTGGCTGAGTGCCTGTGCCTCGGCCGCCGGCATTGTCGCCGCGACGGCGTTGAGGAGCGAAAGGGCCGTGATATGCGTGGCCCCGACCTGCTTCAGCTGGGCTACGAGCGGAGCCTGCATGGACGCGGCCGTTGCTTCCCGGGCGTGCCGGTGGGCCCGGTTCGCCGGCAGGTTGGTGAGCTGGTCGTCGAACACGACCACCATGCGCTCTCGCTTGCCGGACGAGCGGGCTTTGACCTGGCTCGCGCTCAACTTAGCGGTGCCGGCTGGTGGGAGCGCTGGCTGGCGCGGGGGCTCTTGGTGGGCGTGTCGCCGTGATCTTGGGCGGCTCCTGGTAATGGCCTTGGTGTCGAAGCCAGGTCACGCACCAGGAGCCCTTCATGGGGTTGTACCCTGCCGCAGCCTGCGACGCCAGCCGCAGCGCTGGTGCCGCAGGCGCCCGCCGTGGTTATCCCTCCGATGTCAGTGATGCGGAGTGGGCGCTGATCGAGCCGCTGTTACCGGCACCGGGATGGCTTACCGGGTCGGGTGGCCGACCCGAGGCGCACTCGCGGCGGGAGATCGTAAATGCGATCCGTTATCTGGTCCGGTCGGGCTGCTCGTGGCGGCAGCTGCCCGCCGATCTCCCGCCCTGGCAGACCGTGCATTACCACTTCACCCGGTGGAAGGCCGACGGCACCACCGACCGGCTGCATGACGGGCTGCGCGCGCAGGTGCGGGCCGCGGCCGGGCGGATCCGGAGCCGACCGCGGCGGTCATCGACTCCCAGTCGGTCCGCGCCGCCGACACCGTGCCCCGCGTCACCCGGGGCTGGGACCAGGCCAAGAAGGTCAACGGCCGCAAGCGCCACATCGCCGTCAACACCCTCGGCCTGATCATCACGATCGTGGTGACCACCACCGGCGTCCAAGACCGCGACGCGGCCCGGCCGCTGCTCTGGAACCTGCACCAGGCCAGCCGCCGCATCCGCCTGGTCTGGGCCGACGGCGGCTACGCCGGGAAGCTGGTCAGCTGGGCGGCCGCCGCGCTGCGGGTCACCGTCCAGGTCGTCCGCCGCCCCGATGACCTGCCCACCTTCCAGGTACTGCCGCGCCGCTGGGTGGTCGAGCGCACCTTCGCCTGGATCTCCAAGTTCCGCCGCACCGTCCGTGACTACGAACAGCTGCCCGAACACCACGAGGCGATGATCCAGTGGGCCATGATCGCCATCATGACCCGGCGGCTCGCCCGCCGCACCCAATCACTCAGCCCAGAGCAGCATGACCAGTTGTCAGACACTCAGAGAAGCTGGGCCTCGACTTAGAAACGCTGGGCCTCGCCACACTGGCTTGGGCGGCCGAACCGGCTGCCCAGCCGGCGCCGGTCACCGCTGCAAGGCTGAGCGCGGTCGCAGCAAGCAACGAAGCAGCCTTACGGGGGGTTAAGGACATTCTGTTGCCTCCATTCCGGGGTTAGCGGCAAAATATCCCAAACCCCCGCGCCGCCGCCAGGTGATCCGCAGAACCCATCGTGCCCGCTACGTGCGCGATGGGGTGAGGCCTGACAGCAACTCACGGTCACTCGCGGTCAGACGAGCCAAAGTGCCGCAGGCCAGCGAGTCCACAGGTAGACCGCGGATCGTGACTGAGACTTCCCAAGCTGATAGTGGGGTTCGATTCCCTCACCGGCTCCAATCAAAAAGCCCAGTTCAGCGGCCATGCTCGACATGATTCTGCCGCTCGTGTCTCGTCGATCTCTATGGGCCATTAACGAGCGCCATTAACCGGCCTGAGTTGCGCTTCTGGCGAGCCGTCGCCATCGTTGCCCTCGCTGGCGTTCCCGGCCTCGATATGGGTGTCGATCGCGCTCGTGATGACCAGGTCCGCGCCTCGTGCGGACGCGGACGGACGGTAGAGGCAATCCAAGCAGCAGCCGGAGCACGTCAGAGGTGCGTGAGCTTCCCCGGTAAGAAAAGGTCGCCTACGAGGTGGATAGTGAGCCCGTCTGGCTGCCGATCTTGATTGGCAGCAGGAGGGACGGCCTGGCCGCACAGGCCGTCC
This sequence comes from uncultured Planctomycetota bacterium, assembly GCA_963767535.1. Lineage (GTDB taxonomy): Bacteria > Planctomycetota > Planctomycetia > Gemmatales > Gemmataceae > JAJPHU01. The sequence continues at coordinate 1,485,773 of CAVYEC010000001.1, read as the reverse complement.
CGCCTCCTGTAAGGCTGCCGTGCCTTAGCTGTAAACGATCGTGATCGCCGTCTTGTGGCTGCTGATGGCCTTGGCAGTGATCGTGCCGGTTGCTCCCCTGAATGTCTCTGCCCCCCCGGTCACCTTGCCCTTGAACGTCTTGCCCTGTTGGTGGTGCTGAGCGTGCCGTACAGCAAGTCGCCGGGCGCGCAAGTTCGCGGGCAAGGTAACGCCGCAGCCGCCGCGGCTCCCCCTGACTCCTTGAGTGTGCGAGCTAGGCGTCGGCATGAGGGTCAAGCACCCCGGCCGCCCGCGTGCACTCCACGCGCAACAGTGCCCGGACGCTGGAGGTCACGAACGGGGCGTAGGTGAGGTTTGCCTCAGCTATTGCACGCGGAACACGTAAAGCTGCGACTGAGCCGCATGCATCTGGCAGAGCAGTTGGCACCCAGAGCACGGCATCCCGATCAAGCCGCATCGGTAACAAAGCCGTTCGGCATGTCAGCGCGGCGGATGGCGACGTGTGAACTATCCTGCGGGAAGGCCGTGTGAGGTCGCGGTTGTGGAGGATGGGGACCGAAGGGTCGCCGTTAGGCGGCTGAGTCCTTGCCCACGGCTAGATCATGCAGCAGTTCCACCGCCGGTGGGGAGGAGGTGAGCTGAAGTGGCTACGGTTACTATTCGTAGAGGAATTCGCGCTTATATATGGCTCCTTTTCACCAAATGGGGCCTTTTCATCGTGATCTACACTCTTATCGGTGTCTTCCACAACACAGCGCCCCCCCATATTCCGGCCGTGGCATTTAGTGGAACTGCGTTCCACAGCTGGGTGCCAGTACTTCATCTCGGTCCTCTTCTGGCCTTTGAGCTTCTGGCATCCCATCTTCTCAGTCGGTCAATGGCCGGCCGGATCGGCGCGCTGAGGCACGCCCCACAGCGCCCTGGCCATCTCAGGGCCCCGGCAAAGTCGTTAGCACTTCATGATCGTTCGTAGGGGCCGGCTGGGCCAGCGGGCGTGGTAGCGCAGGCAGCGGCGACGCTGGCGGCGCCGGTGATTCGCAGGATGGTGATCACCAGTTGCGCAGGGATGCCATGATGCGCGGGCCGGCTGCGGTGCGGATCTGCGAGCGGTCTTCGTCGAAGTCGAGGTCACGGACCCAGTGCAGGCGGTCTTCGATCCCCCAGTGGCCGCGGATGATGGCGGCGAGCTGGTCGTGGCTGGCCTGGGGTGACGCTCAGCGAGGTGACCGCGCCAGGGCAGGGCGGCGAGCTGGGCGTGCAGGCGGGCTGGTTGCGCTTGACGATCAGCAGGTAGTGCGCGCGCCGCGCCGGTTCAGGTAGGTGGCGTGTTCACGCTGGACGTGCAACGCGTCGGCGGTGATGACCGCACCGGTGATGTCCACCCGGTCCAGCGGCGTGGTGAACATCGGGATCTCGTTGATTTTTGCCCCCACCTCCACCTGGTCCAGCACCGCGCTGCAGGCATGATCGAGCGCCGCCAGCAGGTGGCGGCTGTGCTGGCCGCCGTGACCGGAGCCGCGTAAGGTCTTGCCGTCTACCGCAATCACCCGCCGCGCCGCCCGGCCCGGGTGCGGTGCGCTGGGCCGCCCACTGCCCTGCCAGGCCATCGAAGGCGTCCGCGTCCAGGCGCTGCAAGGTCCGCCGGAACGTTGACTCCCACGTCACGCTGCCGGTTACCCCGAGCCTGGCCAGGGTTTCCTGATCGGCGGTCGCAGGGAAAGAACTCAGCCGGGCGGCGTGGCCTGGGCCTGGCTGAGGAACATGTGCTGGTAGTAGTTGCGGATCCAGTTCGCGCATCTGGCCGGTGGTCAGGCCCAGTTCTGCGGTCAGGGTCTGGTAGGTGCCCCAGTCCATGGCGATCACGAAGTCCCGCTCGGCTTGCTCCGGGGTGAGGCCTGGGCGGGTGCCGGGCTTGGTGAGCAGGGTGGTGGCGGCCCAGCGGGCGGCGAACCGGCGGTTGGCGGTCATCTGCTTCCAGAGGCCGGCGACGAGCGGGCTGGTGCCGGCGGCGCTTTCCACCACCTGGGCCAGGCCGGCGGAGCGGGTGTTGATCGCGACGACGTGGCCGGCGTGCCGGTCCAGCATCGTGGCCGCGTCCGGTGCCGATTCGACCGAGCGGGCGGACTGGCGGGCGATGACCGGCACCTCGGCGATGTCACCGGCGATGGCGTAGTCGACAGCGGCGGCCAGCAGGGCCGCCTTGGTGCCGAACAGCGCCTGGATCGTCTTCGGCGACACCGCGGCCTCGGTAGCGATGGCGGCGATGGTGGTGGCCGCCCAGCCGTGTGCCTCGAACTGATCCCTGGCCGCGTGCAGGATCGCCTCACGGGTCTGGGCGGCCGCCGCGGCCCGCCGGGGGGCGTGATAACGCCGGGCGACCGCCTTGACGGTGCCGTCCATATTCAGTAGGCTCCAATGTTATTCAACTGGTTTACTTCCTATCTTAAGTCCTGCGGGTGCTGCGGTCTGGGCGGGTGACACCGAGGACGGGGAAGCTGGCTCATGACGGATGATGCGTTCATCGAGACCCTCAGGCAGGAGACCGCCAGACAGGCAGCCATGCTCAACGACGATCCTGGCCCCATGATCAGTTACTGGGCGGACTGCGATGACATCACTGTCTTCGGCGGGTGGGGCGCACCGAGAAGGGGCACAGGCCTGTGACCGACGCCATGCGCTGGGCCGCAAGCCGGTTCACCGGCGCCGATGCCGTGGACCTGGAGCACCTCGTCGTCGCCTCCAGGGAGATCTCGCCTACACGGCCGGCTTTTCGAGCGCAGCCAGGTCAGCGTGGACGGCGGCCGCGGCGTGACATGACCCTCCGGGTCACCCACATCTACCGGCGCGTTGACGGCGACTGGAAGCTCATCCACCGGCCTGCCGACTTCCCCCCGGATTCCGCGGAAGACCTCCGCGAGATAGGCGGCCAGCATGCGCACGGTCCAGTCGCGTCTGGCCACCCGCTCTGCTGGTCACGACTGGGTATGGAGGACGAAGAGGTGACTCAGGCCCCAGCGGGTTATGCGTTCCCGCACACCAATGCCGGCGAAAGCCGCCGCCTGGACCTGTTCGCCGAACGTCTGGACCCGGTGACCAAGCGCTGGATCGGGCGCTGGGCCTGGGCCGGCTGCCCGGTGCCTGGAGCTCGGCGGTGGCCGCGGCTCCATCGCCGCCTGGCTGGCCCAGGACCTCGCCCCCGAGGGGCAGGTCACCGCCACCGACCTGGAGACCGGTTTCCTGTCCGGGCTGGCGCTGCCGAATCTGACGGTGCTGCGCCACGACGTGCGCACGGATGAGTTCCCCGAAGGCTCCTTGACCTGGTGCACATCCGCGCCGTGCTGATGCACATCCCGGCCGGATGGCTGCGCTGCAGCGGATGGCCTCCTGGCTGGCACCCGGTGGCTGGCTGGTGGCCGAGGAGCCCGATTTCGGCATGTGGCTGGCCGACCTGGACCCCATATGGGCAGCCCACCCGGCTGCCTGGCACGAGGCCTTCCCCGACGGGTCCCTGTGCCAGGGCCGGGCCCTGCTGCGGCAGATCCACCGGCTGGGCCTGGCCGGCATGGCGCCGACGCCGAACTGGACATCGTCTTGCCAGGGAACCGCGCCTGGCGGAGTTCTACCAGTTGAGCGTGGCGGCCGCTGGCCCCGTCCCTGATATCGGCCGGGCTGCTGACCGCCGCCAGGTGGCCCGCCTCATCGCCCGCCTAGCCGAACCTGACTTCACCGGCTGCGGCTTTGCGCACATCGGCGCCTGGGGGCGCCGCAACGATCGCCCGCCCGGGTGAGCCGGGCCGGCCCGGCGCAGCAGCTACGGCTCTCCCCAGTCACCCGTCCTTGGCCAGCCCGGGAGGCTCGAAGTCCAGGCTTAGTGCACAACTTCAGTGGCCGCAAGCTGCAAATCAGCTGGTCAGCGAGCCGAACGCATCCGGATCGCCCAGCGTGTCACAACTCGGGCACCAGCAACGGCCGTGCCCGCTCTTGCCTGCACATCACCAGCGTGTCGCCTGGTCACACATCAGCCTGAAAGACTTTGCCGACCCTGCTGTCCAACTGCTCGCTCACGGCCTTCATCTGGAGCGTGGCCATCTGGGCGTATCGCTCGGTCGTCATCACCGTGTGCGACCGAGAATCTCCTGAACCACGCGGAAAGCTGGTCAACTTTCGGTTGCTGAACACTCCGATGAGGACGATGGTTGATGAGCCGGTTCTGGCGTCAGTGGCTGCCGGGCCCGAAACACGGGGTAGCGCAAGGATCGTTGTGCACGGCAGTCCGGCTTCCGGAAAGATGCTGAGCGCCTGACCGACTTCTGGGCGAATGCTGGCGCCTGCGAGCCTGGGCGCGAGACTACGGAGTCCTCTCGATGACACGCCGGGCTCGCTGGCCGCGCTGGACGAGGCCCTCGGCCCGCTGACCGGGGAGACGCGACGACTGCTGAGACCGGGAGGGCTCTACCTCGGCACGGTCCTGGTGCGGCACCTTCGCCAGGCGCGATGGCAGGTGTGGCCGAACGGGCACCCCGTGGTGCGCCTTGCCTGGGTCGCGACCTTGACGTCGTGGCCGCTCTTAGCGACGGGGCGCGCGCCGGGCAGCCTGGCCTCGCCGCGCACTACGCTGACACGATCGCCGAACGCCCAGCTTGACGCCCGGGCCTTGTCCCAGGTGAGCCGGAGCTTAGACCGGGGGGCCGCAAGACGGCGAGCTCGGGCAGGCCATGGTCGTTTCCGCTCAGCGGATCGGCTTGGCACTGCCCGCCTGGTCATGGAGCCGAGCTTGCGGGTTGCACCCGTCTGCTTGCCGGTCAGCCTGGCTTCGTCCGGCCACCGCACGCATGGGCCCAGCCGAGCTTCTCGGCTAGCCAGATCATTCGCGCGGCGATGTCGATCTGGCCTTTGAGCACGCCATGACGCGCGCAGGTCGGGTCGGCATGGTGCAGGTTGTGCCAGGACTCGCCGAAGGACAAGATCGCGAGCCAGGAGACGTTCCTGGATTTGTCGCGTACCTCGAATTCTTCCTTGCCGAACGTGTGGCAGATCGAATTGATGGACCAGGTGATGTGATGCAGGAACGCGATCCGGACCAGGGTCGCCCAGAAGAACGCAGTCACCGCGCCCTGCCACGACATGGACCACAGTCCGCCGATGAGTGCAGGCGCGAGAAGGGAGACGGCGACCAGCCCGGGGAACCACCGGGAGATCCTCAGGACGTCAGAGTCCGCGAGCCAGTCCGGGCAGAACTTCTCCTCCGAGGTGACGTCATCGTCGAACAGCCAGCCGACATGCGCGAAGACGAGGCCCTTGCTCAGCGCCTTCCAGTCGTTACCGAAGCGCCAGGGCGAGTGCGGGTCACCTTCCTTGTCGCTGTACTTGTGGTGCCTGCGGTGATCGGCGACCCAGGTGGTAACCGGCCCCTCGATGGCCAGGCTCCCGGCGACCGCCAGCGCGATCTTGAAACCGCGTACCGCCTTGAATGACCCGTGAGTGAAGTAGCGGTGCAGGCCCATGCTGATCCCGAGCCCGCAGATGTAGTAGAAGGCAATCGCGATGATGACGTCATGCCAGCCGAGGCCCCAGCCCCAGGCCAGTGGCACCGCCGCGATCAGGGCGAGCAGGGGGACGGCCACGAACACGCCCACCAGGACGCGCTCAAAGGCAGGGCGCGGCTCCGGCTCGATCTCTGGCCGGGGCCTGTCAAGAGAGGCGGGCACAGCGGTGCGCGCCGCCGTGGCGTCAGCAGTTGTTGTCATGGGTCCTCGCTTGCCCGTCGCGGTGATGCAGATGGATGAGTGCCCCGCATACGCCGTGGTCTGGAGCCCATGCAAGATCGCTTACGTATCCGTAGCTTACCCTACCGTAGGTTGCGCAGATGCCCGCTCGGGATGGCGGGGGTTGTTGTGGAGGGGGGGGTGGTGTGGTGGGGGGTGGGGAGGGAGGGGGGGGGGTTTGGGGCGGGTTGGTTCGAGTTGGGGTGGCTGCCTGTCAGGGCCCTGGACGTGCAGGCGTAACCCTGATCTCGAACCGAACCGCGTGTACATCTGAAGTAGTGTGGAAGACACCCACTCCGAGTCACCAGGGGCCCGCCCGGAGGTGCGAACGAAGACCAGGGCCTGCGACTCGCAGGGACTCGCGTGATCGTATTCAGCTCATGCGGTCGGCGGCGGGCGGTACCGCAGGGGAAGAGAAGAGATCATGACCGCGATCAGGGCAGTGAGCACCGCACCTCGTCGGAGTGCCTCAGCACAGAATGGCCTGCCTGAGCATGTGCCGTATGTGTACGGCCAGCAGACGCGCCGTAATACCTATGCCGCGCGTATAGCCCGGCGGAATGTCCAGGGCTGGTGGCAGCCAGCTGCCGCTTTGCCCGGGCCGAAGCTCACTCGGCCACAGGCTCCGACAGGAACTGCTGCGCAGCTAATCTCGTCCGCTCCCCCGGCGGCTGGGCTGAGATTCTCACGATTGCTCACGGGGAGTTGCACCGGGCTGACCTGGAGCGGCGTCGGTCGGGGCGAGCGCGGTAACGTCTCCCTCAGAACAGCCCTCATTGACGGGAGCGATGACGGCAACGTGGATCACCCTGGGCGCCACTGTATCCCGGTGCCGATCGCGTAGAACACGGCAATGGCAAGCGCCCGGGTTTCCATCGGGAAGATCTCGCTGACCGTCAGGTAGGCGGCGCTCACGCCGGCCGAGGCGAAGAAGAAGACGACCGACCACGCGATGGTCAGCGTAACGTCGCGTTCAGCTGGTGCTGCTTGAACAGGTAGCCGGTCACGAGCAGGAGGAAGAGCCCCGACAGGATGTATGTGCCGGCGATCATCGGCTTGCGGCCAACCGAATCGAACAGCCCACCGAGGAGCAGCGGCCCGAGCAGGTTACCCACCGCGAAAGCGACCAGGTAGTACGGCGCGTTGGCCGTCGCGACGTGGAAGAACTTGCTGAGCAGCGTCGCGTAGCCGAACAGAATCGAGTTGTAGAGGAATGCCTGCCCGATGAACAGCGCAAGTCCAAGCATGGTGCGCTTCGGATAGGTCTTCACGACGGTCCGCGCGATCTCCACGAGGCTGATCGTCTTGCGCTGGCGGATCGTGATCGTCTCGTCGGGCTCCTCGAGCGTTTCGCCGGTGCTCTCCGCTACTTCGCGCTCGATCTGCCGGGTCACCTCTTCGGCCTCGCGGTCGCGACCGTGGATGAACAGCCAGCGCGGACTCTCCGGCACGTGACGGCGGACGATCAGAATCGCCAGCCCGAGAATGAACCCAAGGCCGAAGCAAACCCGCCAGTTCAGAAACGGCGAGAACACGTGCAGCGCGGCCACCGCCAGCAGCGCACCCGCAGCGGCGCCGGCCCAGTAGGTGCCGTTGATGATGATGTCGATCCGGCCCCGGTGGCGAGCGGGGATCAACTCGTCAATGGCCGAGTTGATCGCGCTGTATTCGCCGCCGATGCCCATCCCGGTCACGAACCGGCAGGCGAAGAAGAACAGCAGCATGCAGGGCCTCCAAAGCCGCCGAGACCGCCGCCGAAACCACCAAAACCGCCAAGACCTCCACCGAGGCCGAAGGGAGAGCCTCCCAAACCCCCGCCCAATCCCCCGCCGAAGCCACCAAAACCACCACCCAAACCGGTGAAGCCGCCTCCAAAACCACCAAAGCCGCCTTGCAAACCTCCTCCAAATCCGCCGCCGAAACCACCAAAGCCGCCGCCGAACCCACCGAAACCACCGCCCTGCAAACCGCCTCCAAACCCACCGAAACCACCGAATCCTCCGCCGAAACCACCGAGGCCTCCCAGGAGCCGGAGCATCCACTGGGTTTGCTGGATCGAGGGTTGCATGAGGCTGCTGACTGGGCCCAAAAGAGGCGCTGACCGGCGAGGCACAGCGTAGGCACCTGGCCGCGTGAGGATGGGGGTGACGAGAGAGTGATTACCAAGGTGAGGAAACCAACGACGTACCCCAGGACGCAGCAGTCGAGACAGTGCAAACATGGTTACTCCCGCGAGGGGTTAGCTGGACGCTCTACCGCGCGACGCAACGCGGCCGGAGAGTGTTTGCACCGAACTCCCCCGTTCGTGAAGCCCACCCCTTGGAATGTTCCAGGGCTTCGCGACCGTCTTCTAATTGTTGAGTCCGTCGGCACGGGGGCCGAGGGGGCGGTTCAGCTTTCCGCGGATTCGTCCGGCGCAAAGCGGTTCGAGGATCGTCTTGATTGCCCGAGCACCAGACATTACGCTGTGCAAGTAGTCCCTGGTGGGCCAATGGCGGTGCCCTTTAGGGTGCCGGAAAGAACCTGAGCGGGGGGCGTAAGCCCCCGAGGGGAGGCTTCAGGGGGCTTACGCCCCCCGCTCCGACCGTTTTTTCCGTTAGCTCTTGGGTGAATCGGGAAAGCGCCGGCATCATGCCGGGGGGGGGTGCAATCCCGTGACCCATCGGTTCGTGGCCTATCGCCCTCACCCGTGTTCCCGCCAGGGACGCTCCTTCCTAGACCCGACAATCTCATCCTTCTAGCGCGGGGCGACCGTCGGCATCGCGGACATTGGCACCGGCGTCGCCAGCGGTGGCATCGGACTCTGCGCCGGCGAGTAGCCGCAGCAGCTTTCGCAGCACGGCGCGCAGCAGGGCGGCCCGTAGCAGCCACGGCACCAGTGGCGATGATGGCACCCGGAGGTCAGCGCGAGGGTGGCGAATGTGACAAGGGCCAGCAAAGAACGAGCACGCATGGGAGGATATCCTCTCTTCCTGGGAAGTACGGCCGCACGAGGGTCGCACGCCACCGTCCTGGAGGACACGCCGGCCGATGGTCTTCCGACCGCCGGCCGCGATGGCGGGTTGACTCAAAAATGGTGAGGGCCGGCACCCGTGCCGGCGCGGAGAGGCCCGCGGAACGGCGTCCCGCAACTCACCATCGACAGTATGCGCCGGGGTCGCCGTCAGGCAACAACTTTACGGCAGTGCGTGGTCGCAATTTGGCTGCCAGTGGAGCAGAGTTGCCAGCGGCGCGGGGAGTAACAGGCACAGCGATCAAACCGAACGACACGAACATTCGCTTAGCGCGGTCGAAAGGAACGAGACCAGAACCACCAGCCCGCAGTGCCAGCAAGGGTCGCCCTTGCTGGCACTGCGGGCTGGTAGCGCGGCGAGTGGGTCGATCAACGGCCAACAAAGGCAGGACCAGGTGCGACCAAACCATAATTCGTCGTCACCGGGACGGGAGCGGCCGGTACGGCTGGGACCGCCACGGCCCCGGCCGGTCTGCCACAACAGGGCGGGCCATAGCCAACGGTGGTGGCCTTGTGGCACGAACACCCCGCGGCGGCGAGGATCGTACCTGCGAAGGCCACGATCGCCAATTGTCGCTTCAGCATGTGTCAATCCTCCACCGGAACAGCGCGGCGGCCGGAGGGTTCCACCGCGGTTGACGACTCGTGAGCGCGGCTGGGGACCAACGGAGCGCCGCCCCTACTCCGGCTGCGACGGCCAATCGGCCGTGCTTCCTCCTTCACGGTAGGGTTGCCGGCGAACGTAATCAACGAGTTTCGAGTCACCGGGATTATTTTCCCGTGGTTTTCCGGCAGACTGTGCTGCCTGGTCGAAAGAGAGCTATTTCGCCGTGATTTCCGTGTGTGAGGAAAATACCGATTGTGCCGGCATGGGCCATTCGGACGGTTCCTTGACGACGTATTGGACAATCACCGTCTTGCGAACTAGGCTTCTGTAGCACCCCCTCCAGCCACAGAGAGGCTATCGCCGTATTGGATGGCGTCGGTCGGAGGCCGATGGTTCGAGAATTCAGCAGCGGGAAAGGCGTGCCCCCTTTCTCGTGGGGGCGAAATCAGCCATGAGTGTTGTGCGCGAGCCCAATGCGGAGCCGATCCCGGGCTATCGCCTGATCGAGCCGCTCGGCAGCGGCGGCTTCGGCGAAGTCTGGAAATGCGAGGCGCCGGGCGGCCTGTTCAAGGCGATCAAGTTCGTCTTCGGCAACCTCAATTCGCTCGACGTCGACGGCGCCCGGGCCGAACAGGAGCTGCACGCCCTCAACCGCGTCAAGGAAGTCCGCCATCCCTTCGTCCTCTCCATGGACCGCATCGAGGTCGTCGAGGGCGAGCTGGTCATCGTCATGGAAGTGGCGGACAAGAGCCTGCACGACCGCTATCAGGAATGCCTGTCGGCCGGCCTGGTCGGCATCCCGCGCGACGAGCTGCTGCGCTACATCCGCGACGCGGCCGAGGCGCTCGACCACATGAACGAGAAGCACAACCTCCAGCACCTCGACATCAAGCCGCGCAACCTCTTCCTCGTCAGCGACCGCGTCAAGGTGGCGGACTTCGGCCTCGTCAAGCACCTCGAGCGTTCCAGCGCATCCGGCATGCTCGGCGGCGTCACGCCGTTGTACGCCCCGCCGGAGACGTTCAGCGGCGAGATCAGCGGCCGAAGCGATCAATACAGCCTGGCCATCGTCTACCAGGAACTGCTGACCGGCCAGCGGCCGTTCAACGGCAAGAACGCCCGCGCGCTGGCCCAGCAGCACATGAACGAGGAGCCGGAGCTGCGTGCCTTGCCCGAAGGCGAACGGCCGGTGGTGGCCCGCGCCCTGGCCAAGGATCCGGCCAAGCGCTTCCCCAACTGCCTCGCCTTCGTCCGCGCCCTGTACACGGCCCGCTCGCCGTCGCGGCCCGAGTCGATCCACCGCGATGGCGCCGGGGAAGGCAAGCGCCCCAAATCCATGGCCGACACGATGGAAAACATCCTCCTGGAGCAGATCCCGGCCGAGGACCAGCTCAGCCCCGTCGAGCAATCCTCGGCGCCCGACGAACAACTCGACGAGGTCTCGCAGCTGGGCATGACCATCGCCCAGCCGCAGACCGGCGCCCTGCGGCCGACCCTCGTCATCGGCGTCGGCGCTTCGGCCGCAGGGCGCTGCAGGAGCTGCGCTGCCGTTTCCTCGACCGCTTCGGCGACCTCGACAAAGTGCCGCTGGTGCGCTTCCTGTACCTCGATACCGACGCCGACGCCGTCAAGGCCGCGACGCGCGGCGCTCCGGAAGTGGCCCTGCGCAATAGCGAGGTCTATCACCTGCCGCTGCAGCCGATCTCGCACTATCGCCGCCGGCAGCTCGACCAGCTCAACGAATGGCTGCCGCGCGAAAAGCTGTTCGCCATGCCGCGCTCGCTCAAGACGCAAGGGTCGCGCGCCTGGGCCGGCTCGCCTTCGCCGACAACTACCTGCGGCTGATGGCCCGTCTGCGCCGCGAAATCCAGACGGCCTGCCACCCCGACAGCATCTACCAGACCGTCAGCCAGACCGGCCTGGCCCTGCGCGACAATGTGCCGCGCATCTACGTCATCGCCTGCGCCAACGGCGGCGGCAGCGGCTATCTGGTGGACCTCGGTTACGCCGTGCGCCGCCTGCTCAAGCAGATGCACCAGCCGGAGAGCTTGCTGACGAGCTTCCTCTTCTGCGGCGCCCCCGACGACCCGGCCACGCCGGCCGACGAGCAGGCCAACCTGTACGCCACGCTGACCGAGGTGAATCACTTCAGCGATCCGGCCATCCCCTTCTCGGCGCAGTACGGCACCGACGGCCCGCGCCTGGTGGACGAGGGCATGGCCTACGACAGCACGTACCTGCTGACGCTGGCCCACCGCACGCCGGACGCGCGCCGCGACGCCATGGCCCACCTGGGCAGCTATCTGTTCCACGAACTGACGACGCCGCTGGGTCTGCGGCTCGAACGCCTGCGCCTGTCGCGCGGCGTGCTGCCATTCCGCAGTTTCGGCACGTACGGCGTCTGGTTCCCGCGCGGCCTGCTTCTGCGTCTGGCGGCCCGCCGCGCCTGCTAGCGCCTGTTCGAGGAATGGCAGGCGGACACGCTGGACGAGCACGCGGTCATCCCCGACAAGCACGCGCCGTCGCTTCTGGGGAACCTGCCCGCTTCGGAACAACTGGACGAGCAGGCGCGTGTGTCGGCCCAGGATCTTCTCGAAGCGGCTTACGCTCGCGTGCTGGCCGATCCCGAATTGGAGTCGGAAGCCCTGGGCAATCGCATTCTGGATCTGGCCAGCTCGCAACTGGAGAGCAGTCCCCGCGAATTGCTGACGCGCTTGCTGGCCGTCATCGAGGAACAATCGCAGCAGATGGTGGCGCAGGATGATCCGGCGGCATGGGCGCGGCAGGCGCTGAGGCGCGTGCAGGATTGGCTGGGCGGCGGTCTGCAACCGCCGGGCGTGACTTCCGTCGGACTCCAGCGCAAGAGCCGGCTGACGCGCGCCCTGGAAAATGCGGCGGCGAAGCTGGCCGAGCTGTGGGACCAGCGCCTGGGGGCGGCAGTCAACGGCTTGATGGAACATCCTGGCCGGCGCATCGCCTTGGCCGAGGTCGGCCTCCAGCGCTTCATCCGCTACTGCAAGGAAGCGACGGAGGCCCAGCAGCAGCGCCTGAGCCAGCAGACCGGCCGTTCGCAGCAGAGCCAGCAGCAGTTGCAGACCGCCCTGGATCACTGCATCGAAGGGACCGGCGGTTTCAGTTGGTTCGGCGGCAAATCGCGGCGCCTCTTGCGCGTGTTCGTCGATCACCTCGCCGCCTTCGCCCGCCAGTGTCTGGCCGAGGACACCCTGGCCGGCGTTCTTCAGTTCTACAGCTTCCTGCAAGGCCGGCTGGCCGACCGCTTGCGCGACCTGACGTTCTGCCGCCAACGTTTGCGGCACATGCACGAGGCGATGGCCCAGAATGCCGGCGAAACCACCGGCGGGCCGGCCAGTCTGCCTCTGGATGAGTGGACGGGCGCGTCGGCGTTGGGGGTCGGACTGGATTACAGTCCCACGCCGGTTCTCTCCACGGAATCGTTCTGGGAGTCGATCCGCGAATCGACCACGGCTCGCGTCGTCCTGCCCGAAGGCGTCAAGGATCTCGACCAGGCGGCCCGCCGCTTCCTGGAGACGCTGACGGCCGAGCAGTGGACACAGCTCGATCAAGTGTTCCAGGATCAAGTCCTGTCCGTGCGCGACGGCTTGCAGAAGGCGCTCCTCAGCACGACGGACCTGATGCGCCACCTGATGGCGCCGCTCGTCAGCCAGGCGGTCCACTGCCTGGGCAATCACCTGCCCATCACCGACGTGGCCCAGGTGGAGTTCTCCCTGGAAGAAGAGGCGGCGAATCGGAACCAGGCCGGCCCCGATCTGAACACTCGCATCCAGAACTATTACGATCAGGCTGTACCCGCGCTCCGGCATATGTCCGGCAAACAGCGTAGCGGCGTTCAGCAAGCTGTTACCGCTGGCGGTCCCGGTCTGTCGGAGACCCCGCCGCCGCGCGATGGCCAACCGGCGGGCGGCGACCACTGTTTGCTGCTCATCCCCGCCAGCGACACCGGCAAGCTCTATGGCGAACAAGCCCAGCAAGTGCTGCCCGACGTGCATCTGGTCAATGTGCCCGGTCAGGCCGACCTGATGTTCTGCCGCGAACAGGACGGACTGAGTCTGGAAGACATCGAACGCATCTTGCGCGCCTGTCGTCCGGCCTACGATGAGGCGGTCACGCTCCCGCAAGCGTCACCGCATTCGCACTTCGACGTGCAAGATTGGATGCCGCTCGATCCGTGATACGCGCACAGCGCGCCTTGCCACTTTGCCAAATCGCGGGAGGCGTTGGCAAAGAGGAAATCACCAAAAAATGCGGAAAAACAAGCGATTTCCGAGGCGACTTTGCCACTTTGCCTCTTTGCCAACACGAATCGGACGGCACGAGATGGCACGAATTGACGCGACTTCCATCCTGAGAAGGCAACTTCCCTAAAAAGCCGATCGAAGCAATCCGTTTCAAGATCCTGTACTGTCCGGGCAAAACGCTAAGAGCTAACGGAAAGAATCGTGGGGCACGTTTTTTAACGTGCCCACGGTTTTTTCCGTTACCTCTAAACCCCCTGCGGGTCGTCTTGTTGGTGAGAAAGATGTTTCCTGCGGAATCATACTCTGTTACGGTGTGATTGAGGAATCGGATTTCACCTCGAACGTCCTTCTCTTCTCATCGGGGGTTCCATCATGCGTCGCCTCGTCGCCTGCTCTCTTTTGTTGGGATCTCTCGCGGCGGTGGGCTGGAGTGCGCCGCCCGGCAACAACGATCCGAAGTCCGCGCCGACCGAGACGAAGCCCAAGCCGAAGTTTCCCATCGGCAAAGAGACGACTTATGTGACCGGCCCCTGCGACGAGGACGGCTATATCGACTACGCCGCCGCGCTTCATGAACGGCTGTCGCAAGGCGTCACGCCGGCAAACAACGCCAATGTGCTGCTGTGGAAAGCGTTCGGCCCGCACCCCGAAGGGGGGAAGATGCCTGTCAAGTTCTTCCGGTGGATGAGCAGCGAGGAGCCACCGGAATGCGGAGACTATTTCATTCCCCTTTCGCGCTACACGAAAGACCACCTCAAGGACGGTAAAGCGATCGACGACGAATTGCGGCGCTGCACTCAGCGACCGTGGACGGTGAAAGAGAATCCGCATATCGCCAGTTGGCTCAAGGCGAACGAGAAGCCGCTCACCGTTGTTCTCGAAGCGACCAGGCGCTCGCATTATTATTCGCCGCTCGTGCCCAACGAGAAGGGCAAGGGTTCGCCCGGCCTGATCGGCGCGCTTTTGCCAGGGGTGCAGATGTGCCGGGAGTTGGCCAGCGCCCTGATCGCGCGGGCGATGCTCGCGGTGAGCGAGGGGCGCCCGGATGATGCCTGGCAGGACATTCTCGCTTGTCATCGACTCGGACGGCTCGTGATGCGCGGCAGCACGTTCATCATGGGCCTTGTCGGCATCTCTCTTGAGACTCTGGCCGGCAAGGCGGACCTGGCGTTCCTCGACGGAGCCAGGTTGAACGCCAGACAGATCCAGGACTGTCTGCGCGACCTGCAAAAGCTGCCGTCCCTGTCCTCGATGGCCGACAAGGTGGACCTCGGCGAACGGTTCATCACGCTGGATGCCTTCATCCTGCTCGATCGGGATGGAGCGGATTCCCTCAAAAAGGATGACAGCGAACCGTCCTCCGGCATCTCGGGCGCGTTCTCGAAGTTCTTTCGGCCACACCTCGACTGGGAGTTGGCCCTGCGCAATACCAATCGCTGTTACGACCGCATGGCGAAAGCGATGCGCGGGAAAGATAGGGCCACGAGGGAGAAGGAGTTGAAACAGATCGAAAAAGAATTGGAAGCGATGAATAAAAAAGCGCGGGACGTGAACAGGGGCCTGCTGAAGACCCTCCTGACGCCCGACTCCAGCAAGATGATCGGTGAAAAGGTGGGCAACATTTTGCTCGGCTTGATGACCCCGGCCGTGCGCAAGGTGCAAAACGCCGCCGACCGTACCGAACAACTGCAACAGAACCTCTACCTCGCCTTCGCCCTGGCCGCCTACCAGCGCGATCATGGCCGCTATCCGGCGGAACTGGACGCGCTGGAGCCCAAATATTTGGCCAAAATACCCGGCGATATTTTCAACGGCAAAGCGCTCACGTATCGTCCGACCGAGAACGGCTACTTGCTCTACAGCGTCGGTGTCAATGGCCAGGACGAGAAAGGCCAGTCCTACGAGGATGATTTGCCGGGGGACGACCTGACCGTTCGGATGCCGCTGCCGCAACAGCCGCGGAAGTAGTGCCAAGATTTTTGCGAGAGAGGACTGTCGAACCGCCTTCATTTCGCCAGCTGCGAGGGCGGGACGTGGGCGTGATCGGACAGGCCCTGGTGGATTTTGTTGCCGTTGACATCCAACGTGAAATAATCGGCCCCCGCCGGCATCTCAAATTCGAGGTACGCGGACATGCCGGTGTCGGAGTAATCCTTGACGACCTGCCCCTGCGGATCGAGGATGCGGCCGTGGTCCGAAATGCGCGCGTTCTTGTCCACGACTTCGGCGAAGATTTCTTGCAGCATGCGCATTTCGGCGGCGAGCTTGTGGTCCCATAGATCAACGGATGTTCCCGTCTCCAGGTCGTCCAGTTGTTCCATCTGGTCCTCGTTGACGTTGGGTCCGACGCCGATGAGGACGAACTTCAGCGGGTTGCGCCGGCGGGCCGCGATGTCGCGGGCCAGATCCGTGCTGTAGCGTTTCACCGCGTCGAGGTCGTGCAATTCGCCGTCGGTGACGAACACGTAAAAGCCCCACGGCGCGTCGCGGAAACGCTCGACGAAGTATTTCACGGCCGGCAGCAGTTGCGTGCCGGTGCCGAAGTTGTCGGGCGGGCCGAAGACGTGCCGTTCGGCCTCGTCGGCGCGAAGGTCGCCGACTTCCTGAATCTGAGTACCGTAGGGACCGACCGCCCAGTAAATGCAGGTGGTGCCGCCGTCGGCGTCGATCTTACGGGCCAGGTACGAGCAAATCTTCTGCGCCACCGGCGTGACTTCGTTGGCCCTCTGCTTCTTTTTGCCGAAGAGCGAGGCGAGGAAACCGCCGCCCTCTTCCTCGACGCCGTAGAGTTTGCTCATGGAGCCCGAGCCGTCCAGGGCGATGCCCGTTTGCGCTCCTTCCTTGTGCGGCTCCATCAAGATCGTGGCCACGACGCGCGTTTTGCCGCCGGACGAGTAGACGTTGACCTCGCCGAACGGCTCGACGACTTTTTTTAGCTGCGCCATAAGTCGGTTCCCATTTCCCCCGGCAAGCCGGGGGCTATGTGAGGTCATTCGTCCTCGTTCTTCTCCAACTCCACGTCGGTTTGATCTTCCTTCTTGGCCAACTCGAAATGGATCGAGCGCCATTCGGCATCGGGATCCTCCTCTTCTTCCGCCGCCTTGGCCGGGACGGCCGGCGGGGCCGGGGCCACGGGCGTCGTGGTCGGAGTTGTCACCGGCGCGGAAGGTGTCGCCAGGACCGGGGCCTGCGCGATCGGATAGCACCTGATGGACTCGGCGCCGTTGACTTCCAGGGTGAAATAGTCCGCGCCGGCCGGCACCTCAAACTCCAGAAACGCCGGCAACCCCGTATCGGAATAATCTTTCACGACGCGCCCGCCGGGGTCGAGGATGCGGCCGTGGTCCGCGACGCGCGCGTTCTTGTCCACCACCTCGGCGAAGATTTCTTCGAGCACGCGCATCTCGGCGGCGAGCTTGTGGTCCCACAGGTCGATGGGCGTGCCCGTCTCCAGGTCGTCCAGCTCCGCCATCTGCACTTCGTTAACGCTGGGGCCGACGCCGATGAGGACGAACTTGAGCGGATTGCGGCTGCGGGCCGCGATGTCTTTCGCCAGCCGCACGCTGTACGCTTTCACGTCGTCGAGGTCGTGCAACTCGCCGTCGGTGATGAAGACGTAAAAGCCCCACGGGGCGGTGCGGAAGCGATCGACGAAGTAGCGTACGGCCGGCAACAGGCGCGTGCCGGTGCCGAAATCGCGCGGCGGGCCGAAGACGTGCCGTTCCGCCTCGTCGGCGGTCAGGTCGCCGACCTCCTCGATCTGACCGCCGTTCTCGCCGACCGCCCAGTAGATGCAGGTGGTGCCGCCGTCGGCGTCGATCTTGCGGGCCAGGTAGACGCACAGTTTCTGCGCGATGGGCGTGATTTCGTTTTGGAGTTTCTTGGGGCCGCCGAAGATCGGCGACAAGACGCGGCTGCCGTCCTCGACGCCGTAGAGCTTGCTCATGGAACCGGAGCCGTCCAGGGCGATGCCGGTCTGCGCTCCTTCCTTGTGCGGCTCCATGAGGATCGTGGCCACGACGCGCGTTTTCCCGCCGGACGGATAGACGTTGACCTCGCCGAACGGATCGACGACGTTTTTGAGCTGCGCCATGATGACCTCGCGACGGAAGGGGCCTTTGCTTTTTTGTTCGTTCGCTGCCGGCAGACATTTTACCCACATCACCGGATCGAGCGGCAAACAAATTCACTCGGTCAGAGAGGTTAGTAGGCGCTCCGTTTCCTGCAAACGCGGATCGCCGATGCGCCGGCGAGGCTTCCGCACCGCCTTCAGAGCTTTCCGCGCTTTGACGTGGCGCTGCTGCACCGCGAGGGATTGGCCCAGCAGGTGCCAGGCCTGGGCCTCGCCCAGGCGAAACGGCAATCCACGGCGGCGGCACGCCAGACCGCCTCGCGGGCCATGTGTTCCGCCGCCGGCGCGTCGCCGCGGGCCAGATTGATCTCCGCCTGCACGCACAAAAGTTCGATGTGATACAGCCCCAGCCCGCACACCCGCGCCAGGTGCAACCCCTCGTGGATGGCTCGCTGCGCCGTCTCGCGGTCTCCCTGGTCGTGGGCGGCCCGCGCCCGCACCAGATGAAACAGACACAAATGCTCCACCGAACCGGAGTGCAAAATCCATCCGGAAGCCGCCTGCAAATGATTTCGGCACGCGGGAACATCGGCCTGACGCCGCGCCGCTTCGGCGGCGATGAGCTGGCAGCGGGCGCGATCGCCTTCCCAGCCCATGTGCTGATACAGCGGATCGAGCGTAGCAATCTGCCGACTCTCGGAGAACCGTCCCAGGTACAAAAGGGCCAGCGCGCGGCACGGCGGCGCCTAGCACGGAAGGAGGCAGCTCGGTGGTGCGCCCATCAAAAACTCCGCGACGGCCGTTCGCGTGTCCTCTCCTTCGCGGGCCACTTCCGGCAATCGTCCTTGCAGGAGACGAATGTCCGCACGGAAATACGCGAAATCATTCCGCGCCCACGCCTCCTCTAACTCGCCCAGCGAGCGCAAGAACCAGGCCAGCGCCCAGCGATCCGGGCAGGGATCGAAACCGCGCAGGATGCGCAGCCCGCGCACCATCTCGCCGAGCTTCCAGCCCAGGTGGCGCAGTCCGCCGAGTACCTGTTCGTAGAGGGCGATCGCTTCCGTAATCTGCCCGGCCTCCCGCGCGTGGTGGATCGCTTCCTCCACGAGATCCAGGGTCAGGCGGTCTTGGGGATGAGGCAGACCCGGTCGATGGACGAGACTCATCAACTGCCGGCGCAACAACTCGTGCCAGCGGCCGCGCTCCGACGCGCTGCCCAGCCGCGCGAAGTGATCGCGCACGGCCGGGTGCGCCGTGAAGGACCCATCCGCCTCGCGCAGCACGAGATGCCGGCCGACCAGTGATGCGAGCACCTGCCGCAGCTGAGGCGCATCCAGGGGAGCGAGTGGGCCGGCCAGCGACCACTTTTGCTGATGCATCCGGCATAATTCGTGGACGGATTTCAAAGCGGAATGCTTATGTACCAACCAGACGATCTGCCTCTCCACCCGTCGAAGTTGTTTCAGCACGTCGGCGGGGCTGAGGTCTTCGACGGGACCGCGTCCCACCTCCCAATCCAGTTGCGCGAACGCGGCCGACAGAAGGGGGACCGGTTCCTTGAAGGGCAGCAGGGGATGCTCGCGCAGCTTGCGATAATGGCCGTAGAGCGTCCGCAAATCCGCGCGATCGCGGCCCGGCAGGGGGTGCCTCTCGTCGGGGTCGGGCGACGGGGCCTTGGCATACTGCCCGATCAATCCTTCGACTTCGATGTAAACCGAATGCTGCGGCAATGCGCAGGCGCGCTCGGCCGCGCTCAGCACGCCTCGCCGGAATGCCTCCTCCGGACCCGCCAGCGGCGCGTCGGTCACGCGCCCGCTCCAGCACATCCCGGATCAGGCGGGCCAGATCGTTCCTCCCCAGGCCCGGGGCCTTGAGATCCGCCTCCAACCGCGTCACCCGATCGACGAGGTCACGGATCGTCCGGGCGTGGACCGGCGGCGAGCAGAGGAACAGAGACAGAAGCTGTTCTCCGCTCACACTGCGGCGCAACATGCACAGCCGGCACAAGAGGGCCAGTTCCGCGGGCGGCAGATGCGTTTCGTAGGCGGTCAGTAAACGCGCCAGGCGCAGCGCCTGACGATCGCCCGAACGCGGTGACAGCGACGGTGCTTCGGGAGCACGCACGGGTCGCCGTCGAGGAACTGGCCGATGAGGCTGCCCAAATGATCGAGCGTCAGCGCATGGGCACCGTAAGCGGTAACGAGGGCCGACAACGACTCGTCATCGCCGTGGACACCGCGCCTTCGCAGCAGAGCGAGCGCGGCCGGCAGCGCCAACTCGCCCACCTCCACATGGCGATAACCGCCGTCCAGCCACGGCTCCAGATCGGTGAGCGGAAACCGGCTTGTCACCAGCATCGCCGTCCGGCCCAATCCCTCTGCGATGCGCACGAGCAGGCTCTTGAGCAGCGGATCCTCGATCTGTCCGTATCGGCCCTCCTCTCCCGCTTGCCGTTGCACGCGCTCCAGGCCGTCGAGGACCAGCAAATGGGGTCCGCCTCTTTCCAGCGCTTCGCTCAATAAATGGATCAACCCGGCCCCTTTCGCGGCCGAGTCCGCCGGAGATTCCGAGGCGAAGTAATCGAACAACTCCCGCAAAAACCGCTCGGCATCCGGTTCCTGATAGAAACTCCACACGAACAGGCCGTCCGCCGGCCGAACGCTCCGCGAACCGAGCAGCCCGGACAGAAAATCGGCGGCGAGAGCCGTCTTGCCGGCGCCGCCGAGTCCTATCAGCGACAAAACGCCCCGCGCACCGCCGTTCCAGAAGGAATGCAGTTCGGCCCGTTCGCTCTCGCGACCCAGAAAATCGGCGCCGAGGGCAGCGGATGAACGATATGCGGCTCGGGTGGATGGGTCGCCATGGGGCTTCCTCCCGGCGGATGAGATGCGATGCTTGATTGTGGAAGCCGGACAAGCGGTTGTCAACGCGCCCGCCGAATCCGCGATAGCCTCTTGCGGACGCCGGGCGTGCGTTGCTATGGTAGAGCGTCTCCCTTGTGTCTCGGAACGGCCGCACGATTGCGGCGGATGGGCACCGATGAACCTGTATCAGGCGCAATCCGAAGGAATGCTGCTGACGGGATCGGTGCTGCGCGTCTATCTGCTCGGCTCGGTCGAGTTCGAGGCGGCGCTGGCGCTCCAGCGGGCGCTGGCGTTCCAGATGGCCGGCGAGCGGCAGTCGGCCGCCCTGGTGCTGTGCGAACACCCGCCGCTCCTCACCGTGGGGCGCGACGGCTCTCCTGCGCACATCCGCTACGACCTGAATGATCTGCGCACGCGGCGCTGGCCGGTGCGCTGGGTCAACCGCGGCGGCGGCTGTCTGTTGCACCTGCCGGGACAGCTGGCGATTTATCCCATCGTGCCGCTGGACGGACACGGCCTGGGGGTGTCGGCCTACCTGGAGCGTTTGCAGCGCGTCGTCATCAACACGCTGGACGACTTCGGCGTGCCGGCCCGGATGCGGCCGGGACAGCCCGGCGTCTGGGCCGGAGGGCGTCCCATCGCCGCCGTCGGCATCGCCGTGCGCGATTGGGTGGCCTATTTCGGCGCGGCGCTGAACATCGACCCGGACCTGTTCCCCTTCCGCATGGTCCGTACCTCACCCTGCGAAACGGAGCCGATGACCTCGCTGGCGCACGAACGGCGCGGGCCGCTGCGTCCGTCTTTGGTCCGCGAACGACTGCTCGAACACTTTAACGACGCCTTCCACTTCGAACGCACGGCCCTGTTTTTCAACCACCCCTGCCTGGAACACCGGCCCGCTTCCTCGGCGCACCTGGCCGCGACGTGATGGGGCACCGATACTTTTCTTACCCCCTCCCCCCTTGTGGGGGAGGGTTGGGGTGGGGGGAAGGCTCTCACCCCCCACCCCAACCCTCCCCCACAAGGGGGGAGGGAGAAAAGCCGACAGGTTCTGTTAATGCACCTCGGATCGAACTGGTTCGTTCTTCGTTCTTGCGGTAAAATAAAGAATCATGAGTTCACTCCCGACGGCCGAGGTGCGTAGACGATGATCTACCTGGACAACAACGCCACGACGCGGACCGATCCATGCGTGGTCGCGGCGATGCTGCCCTATTTCACCGAGCACTACGGCAACGCCGCCAGCCTCACCCATGCTTATGGACGCGAAGCGGACGAGGCCGTCGATCGCGCCCGGCAAGTGGCGGATCTCATCGGCGCATCCGCGCGACCTCGTGTTCACCAGCGGGGCGACCGAGAGCAACAACCTCGCTCTCAAGGGCGTCGCCGCCATGTACGGGCACCAGGGCAACCACCTCGTCACGGTCGCCACCGAACACAAGGCCGTCCTCGACCCGATCCATCGTCTGGGCCGCGAAGGGTTTCAGGTCACGATCCTGCCGGTGGACGCGCACGGTCTCGTGTCGGTCGAGCAGGTTGCGCAAGCCTTGACGGACAAGACCATCCTGGTCAGCGTCATGGCCGCCAACAACGAGATCGGCACGCTTCAGCCGATCGCGGCGATCGGCCGATTGTGCAAGGAGCGCGGCGTTTTGTTTCACAGCGACGCCGCCCAGGCCGCCGGCAAGGTGCCGCTCGATGTCGAGGCAATGGGGATCGACCTGCTCAGCCTGAGCGCCGCACAAGATGTACGGACCCAAGGGCGTCGGCGCCCTGTACGTCCGCCGGCGCGATCCGCGCATGCGCCTGGAACCGCAGATGGACGGCGGCGGACAGGAACGCGGTTTGCGCAGCGGGACCTCCAACGTGCCCGGCATCGTCGGCTTCGGCGTGGCCTGCGAGTTGTGCAAGCAGGAGATGGCGAATGAAGCGATCCGGCTGACGAACTTGCGTGAGCGTCTGCGGCAAGGTATTCAGGAGCAGTTGAGCGATGTCACCCTGAACGGGCATCCGACCCAGCGGTTGCCGGGCAATCTCAACCTGAGCTTCGCCCACGTCAAGGGAGAGGCGCTCCTGATGAGTCTCAAGGACGTGGCGGTGTCATCCGGCTCGGCCTGCACGACGGCCAGCCTGGAGCCGAGCTACGTCCTCAAGGCGTTGGGCTTGGAGGACGAGCTGGCGCACGGAAGCCTCCGCTTCGGCCTGGGACGGTTCAATACGGAACAGGAAGTGGACGAGGTCATCCGCGAGGTGGTGCGGGCGGTGCGTTATCTTCGCGCCCTGAACCCCCTTCACGCGCTGGCTTCGCTACAATAACAAGGTACGGTTTGTGAATTCGAACTTTTGCGAAACGAAAGGGACAAGCATGGCCATTACCGTGACGGAAAAGGCGGCTTCGGAAGTCAAGCGGATCATTTCGGAGCAGCAGACGGCCGGCTCGATGCCGGAGAAGATTTATCTGCGTCTGCGCGTGGTCGGCGGCGGTTGCAGCGGCTACCAGCACAAGCTGGACCTCGACCCGGCCATCAACGAGAAGCTCGACGAGGTTTTCGACTTCCACGGCGTGCCCGTCGTCGTCGATAAGCGCAGCGTGATTTACCTGGAGAATGCGACGGTGGATTTCCACGACGATCTGAATCGCCGGGGTTTCAGTATCACCAACCCGGCCGCCAAGAGCACCTGCGGCTGCGGCAGCTCGTTCTCCATGTGAGAGGGGCTTTCTTACTAGCCCGCAGCGTCAGCGAGGGTTGCTCCCTCGCTGGCGCTTCGGGCTGGTATTCCAGGTGAAGGGCGCTTAGCTCAGGGGTAGAGCGGCATGTTTACACCGTGTTGGTCGGGGGTTCGATTCCCTCGACCACCAATGTAAACAATACTGTAGTAAGGACTTGTGGCAAGTAAAATGTAGCGATTTTTGTAGCGGAAAGTGTAGCGATCCTTGTAGCGGGTCGGTACACTCCTCGGTACACCTGCCCTTCTCTGCCATCCTCCCCGTTGATCCGCCAGCCTGCCGACTGACCAGCAGGGCCATCCAGAGGCCGATAAGGGGTCAGAAAGCTGGGGCTTTCGTCGGCTGAGACATTGGCTGAACGTCACGCGGGAAAATCGTTTTTCTGGAGTTTTTTTTTCCCCCAGCGACGATCCCGACTGCGCTCCCCCTTCCGGCGAAATTGATCTACACTTGAATGCCCACATCGGAGGGGGAGACCACGGCGAGATGGACAACATCCAGAAGACCGCCGCTAACTACCGGCGGCGGGGGTATGCAATCGTTTGGCTTCGGCCCGATGGCAAATCACCTAGACGGAAAGGCTGGCGGGAGCGGAGCGACGAACCGGAGGACTACCGCGACGGCGACGCACTCGGCATTCAGACCGGGGAGACGAGCGGCGGGAACCTCGTTTGCATCGACCTGGACGGCGACGCGGCCATTCGCCTTGCCGATGAACACCTGCCGCCAACGCGGATGACGGAGGGCCGGCCCGGACGCCCGCGCTCCCACCGCTGGTATCATGTGACGAACATCCCGCGTTGGGCATGGAGTCCCTACAAGGACAATACACCGTGGATGCGGAGTTTTCGCAACGGCGCCGGGGAAATCTTAGCCTTCAAGGGCACCGGCGGTTATGCTGTCGTTCCGCCCAGCGGACATCCGAGCGGCGAGCGGCGGGAATGGCAACCCGGCGGCAAGCCGGCAGAGGTTGATTTCCTTGTCCTCTGGGATGCCGTGCTAAAGGTCGCGGCCGGTTGCGGCTACAAGGTCCAGGCGCGCGACCGAGGCGAGCTTGAACCGGCGAAGCGGCCTGTCGGACGCCCCCGCAAGAACCCCACCCCGCCCCCTCATGTAGTTGCTCCCGATGGCATTCCTCCCGATGACCAGTTCGCCGTCGATATGGCCCGCGCGTGGCTGGCCCGGCACGATCCGGCCATATCCGGACAGGACGGCCGGCGCCGGACCTACGTTGCGGCCCGTTGGCTGGTCAACGATTTCAACCTGTCCGTCGATGCCGCATGGCCGTTGCTTCTCGAATGGAACGAGCGTTGCCGCCCACCGTGGGATGCTGATGAGCTACGCGGCATCTTGAAGCGCACCGCCGCCGCGCCGGACGATCCGGCCTATCCGCGTGGCCGCAAGCTGGCGCCGCCGGGCGATTGGAATGACCCATTCCGTCTGGCCCGCGAGTTCATGGCCGAAGAAGCAACGTGGCGACTGTGGAACTCTCTCGGCTGGCGCTACACCGGCACGCATTACGAGAAGGCCGAAGAGGGGGAGTTGGACCGGGCGTCTGGCGGTTCGTGGATCGGACCACGGAGGGCATCTACGCCCGGATGTTGCGGTACGATCCCAACGCACGCAAGCCGAAGGCGAGTCAAACGCTAGTGAACAATGTGCGCAGGCGCGTTGGATTCCCTTATCGAGTTGTCGCCGAAAACCCGTATGCCGAGTTTGCTGGGGGAGCGGCGTCGCCGAATCTGCTCGCCGTCCGCAACGGCCTTCTCGACCTGGATTCGCTGCTCACCGGCAAGACGGGCGCGAAGGACGTACTGCGGCCACACACGCCGGAATGGTTCTCTTGCAACTGTCTCCCGGTGGACTACCAGCCCGGCGCCGATTGCTCCTTCTGGGTGGACACGCTGAACGTCCTTCTTCTTGAAGATCAACAGCGGATAAATCTACTCCAAGAATGGGCCGGCTACTGTTTGTGGCGCGGCTTCAATGCCCAGAAATTCTTGATCCTCTGCGGCGATGGCGGGACGGGGAAAAGCACCGTACTCGCCGCGCTCATGGCCTTGCTGGGAGAGGACAACTGTATCTCCATCACGTTCTCCGCCAACGGAGATGACCGCTTCGTTTACGGCCCGACGCTGGGCAAGATGCTGGCGTTCTCGGCGGACACCAGCAAAATCGACCGCCTGGCGGAAGGGCCGTTCAAGAGCTTCACAACCGGGGAGTCGATGACCTTTGAGGACAAGTTCTGTCCGAAGTTCACCGCGAAACCGACCGCGAAGCTGATGTTTGCGACGAACGAATTGCCGCACTTCTCCGACAAGAGCGATGGCATTTGGCGCCGCCCGCTCTATGTGCCGATGGAACACAAGGTCTCGGAAGAGGACAAGGTTCCCGGCATGGACGCGGTATCCTTCTGGGAACCCCACCTGCCCGGCCTTCTCTGCTGGTCGCTGGACGGATTGCGGCGCCTCCGCGAGCGGCATTGGCGGTTCACTCAGCCGGAATCGAGCGCTGCTGCCGCGAGAGAGCATCGGATGGACGCGGACTCTGCCCGCGCCTTTCTGATGGAACACTTCTCGCAAGACCCGGCTGCCGATCAACCCATCCCCAAGGCGGACCTGTACAGCGTCTACTCGGAATGGTGCCGCGCTTGCGGAGTGAAGTACCCGTTTGCGATCCGCACTTTCGGCAAAACTCTGCGGCGTGTCTTCTCCGGTGTGGATGAGGCACAGACACGGATGGAGGGTCGAGACGGCGTAAACAAGGTCCGCGATGTGTGGCTTCACTTACGCTTGACGAAAGGGGTGGACGGCGTAAGTTCTTATGGGTCAAAGGATTGGCTTGTACCGCAGCCGTAAGCGTAAGCGTGTAAGTGTAGATACTATCTTTTGTAGAATCCCAAAAATAATCCGAACCCGGTGGGAGGATCAACTATGCCGAGCGGACGAAAGCCGTTGGACTTGCCTGAAATCGCGGAGCGTCTTGCTCACGCCCTCAACACTCTCAGGTATCCTTATAAGATCGACCGTATTTGGACTGAACCGGATGAATACTATCTTAAATGTTCCTCGGTAAAGGGATGCTCCGACCCTTGCCCGCCTCCGATCTCAGTGATTGATTGGAATATACCGGGGTTCGGCTTGAAGAGCCGGCATATCGGAGTGGCAGTCTGGTCTCCACCGTCACATCCAGTGGGCCACATCCTCTTTCCAATTTTCACCGGCCAATCCATCTTGCGGATTGCCAAGGAAATTGTCCACTGGTTGAAGGGAGGGGAGGCGATACTCAGCGGCGCGAGTCCGCGCCGCCGAAAGCTGTTTCCCGCGCGCCCCGTCGTCTCCTTCCGGGAAGACCGCGGCGCCGATCATCGCAAGGCCGGCACCGACTAACCCCGCCCGCCCCCTCATGTAGTTCGGCACGAAGTACGTCGCCGGCTCATAGTCTCTGGCGTCGCCCCCCGGATTGTTGTACACTTTGATCGTGATTGATCCTACTATGAGTCGCCCTCAATCCGTCGCCCTTCGGGAATACCGTCCATGCCCCTTTCCGTCGTCTGTTCGTCCTGCGGAGCCAAGCTGCGCCGCACCGACAACTCTATTGGGCGGGCCTTCAAGTGTCCCAAATGCGGCAATCAGATTTCCGTGGCTGCGGTATCCCGCTCTCGCGTTGAGCAACCTCGCCCGTTGCAAGGCAGTGAAGTCGCCGTTGACTTGCCAATCAGTAGGCGAGCCGATTCCGTGGATGAGGCGGTCGGTGCTTCCAAGGTGCCGCTCGGCTTCGGCATCGCGTCGCTGGCCCTCAGCGTAATCGGTCTGGTGTTGAGTCTCATCCCCTGTGTTGGCGCCTACTTCGCCATACCTCTGAGCGGTCTGGGTTTGCTTCTTGGCATCGTCGGCGCCATCTTCGCCTTGGTTCGTCAAGGCCGCGGCATCGGCTTCCCGCTCGCCGGTTCGATCACTGGATTTGCGGGCATCGGCATCGCGGTATTGTGGCTTACCATTTGCAGCGGTCTTCTCGGCAGTGCTAACAAGGCCGTGAGTGAGGTGTCCAAGGAAAGGGAAAAGAGAGTTGAACAGGCGAAGAAGGAATCAGAGGCTCCTGAAAATTGGGCTGATGCGACAAAGACGAGTTTGCAGAGAAGCGATGTAGAAGTGTGGCTGAGTGCGGCCCGCGTTGAATTCATTCGACTCGATATGCTTGGGCAAGATGGCCAGTCGCAAGACAAGAACCTGGCAATCTATATCAAGATCAAAAACAAAAGCACGACAAAGAAGATCAACTATGAAAGCTGGGGCGGACAAGATCGACTCATCGAGAAGCACAGACCATTTCTCGAAGACAACTTCGGCAACAAGTATCGTGGGGTTTCCTTCGGCTTCGGGACGAAGGTTGTGGGGCAAATCAAGGATGTGTCGATTCACCCGGATCAAGTAATTGATGACTTACTTGTCTTTGAAACTCCGCTCGCCAACGTCCAATACTTGCGGCTCACCCTTCCCGCCTCAGCCTTTGGCGGAAATGGCGACCTGCGATTTCAGATTCCCGAATCGGTGATCCAGCGGTAAGGCCGTCAAAACGACACTGGCCAAAGGCTCACGATCCCGGCGCCGGCTTTCCACCCATGCCCATCTGTTTGCCGATCCACAAGACCGCGCTATCGAGTAGTTCTTGCGACGGGGCCGCGTAGTGACGATCCTTCATCGACCGGGGCGCGTGTCCCAGAAACAGGGCCGTGACTCTGCCGTATGTTTCGTGGGATTCGAGCAAGGTTGCCGACATCTTGCGAACCTGTTTCATTGGTTTCTTGAACTTCAATCTCCTTTTGAGATGAGCGAAGTTGCTGATAAAGCCGTCAGCCTTGACCAGCTTCCCGTTGACCAGTTCCTTGCGGACGTAGGGCTTGCCGGATTCCGTCAGCAAGACACGTTCGGCGCCAGATCGGTACTTCTTCAGTAGCTTGAACGTCGCCGGCCAGAGCTTGTAGTTGACCACGGGCACGCCGTCGATCCCCGCCGTCTTGCTCCGCTTGCGGATGATTCGGCCAGCTTGCCAGTCAACTTCATCGTCGCGGAGGTCGGAAATGTCCTGTTGGGTCATGCCGCAATTACCCATCAGCAGTAACGCCAATTTCAGTTTACCGGGGGCTTCCGCGACAACGTGCCGGTACTCCTCCGGCGTCCAAGTGGGAACCTTCTTGGCCGATGACCCGAACTTGAACCCCCTACTGTCGATGTTACGGGGCGGCTCAATCGCGCCTCGTTCCCAGAGCCATCGAATCCAGGTGCGGGCAATGGCAAACGTTTCTTTGGCGTAGGCCACTGACCAGCCCGTCTTGCCGTCTTGCCGCCGCGCCGCAACCCTTCCGAGACAATGACGGTAGAAAGCATCTAGTTTATCCGCGTCGATGGTATCGACGCAGGCCGTCTCCCCAAAGAACCCGGTGAAGTGAGCGAGGCACATGCGGACGTTCGTGCAGCGATCCGGAGTGAGGTTCCCGGCAGCGACCCTTGCCTCTAGTGTCTTGAGCCATGCGTCCGCATGGGCCTTCACGGTCTGGTCTGCTGACGCGGCGGACTCACCACGTAGTCCCTTGACGGCGTGTTCTAGCTGGAACACGCGGGCCGGAGGTAGTCGTTCGGCGACTTGCTCCGGCACTGCCTCTCCATCGACGATGATCCTTGTGAGCAAATCCCGTAGAGCAGTTCGTCGCGCCGTCTCCGCCCCCTCGGTCCATACGGCGGAGTCCGTTGGCTCTTGAGGCAGCGGCCCCGATGGAAACACTCCCTGGATCGCTTCCGCAAACCTCTCCATGAAGGCGCGAAACTGCTGGTGCCAGTCCGAAGAGGTTCCGTCACCATACAGGGCCGACACAATGTCCTCCATCGGCGCCGGCGTTCGCGGGGCTGGTAGTCTCGCCCTGGCGGTGCTGTCGGTCTCCAGACGTTTCGCCTCCCACCATGCGTTCGCAGCCTGATAGCTGCCGTCCTTCGTCTCCGGCGTGCCGAGTTGACGGCAGGAAACGGCGTATTTCCTGCCTCGATACTCTTTCATCCAGCCCCGGCGGGATGGAATCCAGGTCATGTGATAGACGCGAGCCATTTGCTTGCACTCCCCTACAGGATTCAATACCCTACAGGGAGCGTAGCGAATCGGCGCCGTCTAGGGCAAGGTCAGTTGTAGCGGATTTTGTAGCGGAAAAGGGTGGCAATCGGTACAGTATCGCTACAAAATCCTCGAAAAACTGCGGATTTCAGCGTAGATGTGCATGTTTACACCGTGTTGGTCGGGGGTTCGATTCCCTCAGCGCCCATTATAAAATCAAACGGATTAAATGTTTATAACGAGCGACAAAGAGTCTGGCCGGGTGTAAGATCCGTGCGCTCGCAGGTCCAATCAACCCCCTACGCCTCGCAGCCGAATCATGGTGCAGGCGAAGTTGTGCATTTCTTCTGCCCAAGTTTCCGGCTCAGGAAATAGACGCCTGCGGAGACGAAAGCGGCGAATACCACGAGCAGCGCTCCTTGGATCAGATCGGGAAGATAAAAGAACTCCAGGCCGCGTACCTCCCCAGCCGTATTCGCTTTCCGGATCAGCCCCTGCATTGGAAAGAAGACGTGCCATAGCGCTCTTTGCTTCGTAGGCGGACAGCTAAAACCGACCGCCTCTGGAGGCGGCGGGTCAAGGTCCAGCTCGGTCCAAATGGGCAGTGCCGCGCCGACGCCCAGAATAAACAGAAAGCATGGCAGTGTGAGTTTCAAGCTGGCGTGGCTTGCGAACATGCCCGGATCTCCCTCGGATTATCCTGGCCGCATGAGCGGTTAGGTCTGGCCCAGCAGCAGGTCGACGGCGAAGCAGCCGCGATAGTGCTCGCCCTTGCCGCGCAAATGGTCCAGAAGGCTAGCCCCACGCCAGCCGGCTTGTTCGAGGGCGTCCGCCAGGCGGAGGAGGCGATGCTTGTCGAGCGTGCCGGCGGGCGAAGTCGGGTTGTCGTAAGCCTCGCGAGCCAAGCGCACGACCAATCCGGATTTCCAGGAGAGGATGTCCGCGGGTAGGGAAAGTGAGCCGGAGGCGCTCGTGAAAGAGGCAGTGAAACAATTCCGCCTCGCGCCCGTGCGCAACAGCCTCACGAGCGTGAAGGCCATGTGAAGGGGGGTTGTCTTCCAGGCCAGGGGCGTCGCCGCGTACACGGCGGCCCAGGTCGCCATCCGCGCGGGCCTGGCGGCGATGCGGGCTTCCTCGGCCTGCCGGAACGCCTCCTGCAATTCCTCCTCCGCCGCCGCACCGTCCACGAACCGTTCGACGACCTCGACGGCCCGGCGGCTGCGTTCATCGGTCAATTGTTTCCAGATCTGCCGCACGCACGCACAGGCGAACAGGCGCATTTTCCGCTCGCTGACCCGGCCGTCCAGCGAAGCGAGCAGGCGCTCCAAATCCTCCGTGCCGCGCTCAGGAACCTTGGGCCGAACGGCGACGACGAGGGCGGGTTCGGCCCGGACTTGCCCTTTGCCCTCCGGGCACCGGCGCAAGAGACGAGCCAGAGAATCTCCTTCCGGCAGCCCGCGGAAACCGTTTCGCAGGGCCGTGTCGATCCCCCTCCAGGTCTCGCCGGGCGCGTCGAGAATCTCTCCGGTGACGACGGTCGGCCAGCGGCCGGCACGCTGGTGATGCGACCGCGCCCAGCCCAGAATCTGCTCGACGCTTAAGGGCGGCTTGGCCTGGCCGGGTTCCTTCTGGCGAAATTCGCCGAGCAGCTGGGCCAGGGTCGAACTACCCGCCAGGCCGCGGTATCCGCGCCGCAGCGCCATGTTGATGGCGGACCAGGTGTCGTCCGGCGATTCGAGAATGGTGCCGCTGCCGGCATGGGGCCAGCAACCCGTGCGGGACTTGTGGGAGTCGGCCCAGCCCAGGATCTGCTCGACCGTCAGCGGCGTTGCTCGGCTTCCGACGGTGAGGCCGTTCCACGCGAGTTGGCTACTCATTGCTCGGCTCTGCTTTCACTCTCTGCGGTCTAAACACCCGGCGGGGCGAAGCGTGGACTAGCCCGGTCGGCCGAGCGGCAGACCAGGTTTCCTTCTGCCGCCGTTGACCGATCGAGTCGTAATAGGGGGGACACGGTTCGACAGGAACCAGCCTCGGCCGCACGCATGGCGGCGAGAAGCTCAGGAGAGGGCGTGGGCCTTCGCGGAAGGGACCATTCGGTAGCCCGACTTTTCGCTCGCGCTCAACGCGAAGAGACATCCCTGTTTTACGATCCGTGCCAGCCTCCGTCAAGCCGGCGACCCGCGCGGTGACGGTACGGAATTTGCCGATGGATGAGGCGTCTCGACCTCTTCGATGTTCTTCCTCCGAGCGCCAACGATTCGTCGCGCCCGGCGGGGGAAGGCATGGAGGGGGAGACTCCCGCCGGGTGGAACGCCATGCCTACGTTCTGCTGTCCGCACTGTGGCCGTATTTTGACCTACGATCCCAACCGGTGTGTTCGGCTGACCCGTCTGGAGGAGCATCAGGGGCAGCCGCATTGGTGCGT
Source organism: uncultured Planctomycetota bacterium (assembly GCA_963767535.1). Taxonomy (GTDB): domain Bacteria; phylum Planctomycetota; class Planctomycetia; order Gemmatales; family Gemmataceae; genus JAJPHU01. The sequence goes on along the minus strand of CAVYEC010000001.1, from coordinate 1,453,920 downwards.
TTATGCGGAATTGCCGTGCCCGCACTGCGGCGAGGATTGCCGGATCCTGCAAGACCGCCGGCCAATGGATTGATGCGAAGATATTCGTCCGACAAGGAGAAATGCAAGGCGCATTCATTCTTTTGCGCTTGCATGGATCCGCCGTAGCTGTCAGATTGACGTGGGAAGAGGGCTTATCGCCCCTCAGGAGATCCCTCCATGCGTCTCTCCGCGCTGGGGGTGGTTGTGGTGGCCGCCGGTTTCTGCGTCGCGGCCCCGGGGGAGCACAAAACCCCGACCATCCCGGAACTGATCCGACAACTTTCCAGTAACGATTACCAGGCCCATCCGCAGGCCGCTCGGCGGCTGGGTAACTTGGGAGTGGCCGCACGCGATGCCGTGCCGGCGCTAGCCAAGACCTTGCACGACCCGTTCGTGGAGGCGCGCCTGGCGGCGGCGAAGGCGCTCGGACAGATCGGCAAACCGGCCGTGCCTGGGGTTAATCGAGGCATTGCGGGACCGCGATGCGGAGGTACGTGCCCATGTAGCACAGGCGCTGGCTCGCATCGGATCGGACGCTGCCGAGGCCGTCCCCGCCCTGGACAAGACGCTCAAGGACAGTGAATCGAGTGTGCGGATCGCTGCGGCGCTGGCCTGGGGGAGATCGGCCCCGAGGCCCGATCGTCGGCGAAATCCCTGGCTCACGCCCTACGCGACGGATCCCCGAAGGTGCGCCAGCAGGCCATCAACTCCCTGGGACAGATCGGGCCGGAAGCCTTGCAGCCCTTGGGCGCATTGCTGCATGACCCTTCCGCCACGGTGCGTCTGGATGCCTTGCGCGTGCTGGAACTATTCGGCCCCAAAGCCCAGCCGGCCGTACCGGATTTGCGCGAAGCGTTGGCCCACGCGGACCCGCGCGTTCGCGCCGAGGCCGCGAACGTCCTGGGCCAGATCGGCAGGGAGGCAAAAGAGGCGGTGCCCGAATTGCTCGAAGCGCTCCAGGGCAAAAAAATGGATGTGCAAGTAGCGGCGGCCAACGCCCTGGTGATCCTGTCGATGCAGGGCGTGCCGGGTCTGCTGGAGAAGCTTCGCGCCGCCGACCGCAAGGGTCGCTGGGCGGAGCCGCTTATCCTCCGCCAATATGGTCCCGTGTCCGCCGACGCCGTCGCGGTGCTGATAAGAGAACTCGATAACAAAGATCCTGAAGCGCGAACCAAGGCCGTCCTCGTGCTGACGCAACTCAGCACGGTAGCCCGGCCGGCCGTGCCTGCCCTCACACGGGCGTTGAAGGACGAGGATGAGCAAGTTCGTGTCGTGGCGGCCTTGTCCCTGGCCCAGATCGAGCGGAAATTCCTCACGGACGTGGCGGCGATCGAGAAAGTCATCCGGCGGATGACCGCTGAGCTGAAACAACCAACCCGGACGCCGGCCGCCTTGCTCCAGGCCGTCTGAAAGATCCGCAACTTCAATCGGCTTATCGGCGGTTTTTCCAGTACTATATTGCGGTCGTGCTGGCCCAAAACGACAACCCGCTCTTGAAACCGCTGTGCGATGTACTGGACGAGCAGGTAAAGGAGATGGGGCCTGCGTGCGTCCCATCCCTGGTGGAAGTGGTCAACCTGATCTGTACCCATCGACTCGGTTTCATATGACCGTTCGTCGGGCTGGTTTCCCAGCTCCGCGACCTGGTTCGGGTCGCTACCGTTCCTCAAGTCCCTCTCTACGTGCTGTATAACCTGACGCCGGGAGACTCTTCGCTCTCCAGCCGTTTTCTCAACAGCCTGAATAACGTTCACCAAACCGCGGTGCGATGCTTATTAACGGCCAGGCTTCCGCGGCCCCGGCAAACGCAGAATGCAGAGCGAGCAGGTTCCGGATGGCCGAAGTGAGTCGGCCCAGGCACAGCAACAACGGATCCTGCACGAACGGCAGATCCGCGACAAGGCTCTGCAATTTTTTCAAGAGCGAGAACTGCTCGACCTTGCGGAGCAAATGACCCACGAGGATGCGGACCTGCTGCGCAAGAAAGTTCGCGAGGGACCGCTGGTCGAACGCATTCTCGCCATCCGCGTGGTCTCCAAACGCCGGCTTGCCCTCGAAAAGGATCTCATCGAAGTGCTTAAAGATCCGGAAGAGGTAATCCGCCAACTCGCCCGTGAAATGCTGACCCATATCTGTCGCGGCACCGACTTCGGCCCGATTCCGGGCACCTCGAAGGCGGGCATCGAGCGTTCGATCGAGAAGTGGCAACACTGGCTTGCGCTACAACAGGGCGAGTCGCCGGACACGTTCACTCACAAGGCAATCACGACCGTCCTGCAACACGAAATCCAAACCGCGCCGGCCGTCTCGCCCGAAGCGACGCAGCTGTGCGACGAGTTGGTCAAGGCCCGCGGCGACGAGCGCACGAAAGTGCTGGAGCGCCTGCGCGACGCCAAGGGCATCGACAACACCGATGCCCTGGCCCTGGCGATCCCGAAGCTGCCCATCGACGTGCAATATCAGGCCCGCGACGCCCTGGCGCAGCGGATGACTGCGCATGAAGGCGACGACGCTGCGCGACAAGTTGCAGGACGATAACGTCGATGTTCGCCGCGCCGCGGCGCTGGCCTGCGGCATCAAGAAGGAGGCAGAGCATATTCCCGAATTGTTGCAACTGCTCGACGATCCCGAACGGCCGGTCATCCAGGCGGCGCGGAAGTCGCTGAAGGAACTGACCGGCGAGGATTTCGGGCCGGATGAGGAGGCCGGTCGCGATGGTCGAACGCGGGCGGCGGCCGCCTGGCGCAAGTGGTGGAAGGAACACCAGAGCGATCAGAGATAATCAACGCGGATGTCTCCTCACCAGCCCGCCGCGCCAGCAAAGGACGTTCCTTGCTGGCGCGGCGGGCTGGTGCGTTTTTGTCCGCTCTTCCTAAGTCAGACAACTTGACTGGAGCCGCCGCTGTGCGATAATCGGCGTGGCAACTCGGCCTGACATTTCAAGGAGTGTTCCCATGTCGCACAAAGCGATCTGTCCGCGCGGCCACATCTGGGATCCTTCCACCATCGCCGGCCTGCCGCCGACGGCCACGCCGCGCTGTCCCATCTGCGGCGAGACGGAACCCGTGCGGACGCGGAACGTCCTGCCCTACCTCATTCGTTGGTGCCGTGCGAATCAGCTGGTCGCCGGGTTGTCGCTCGCCTGCTTGCTCCTCACCGTGGTGCTGATCGTCACGGCGGCGCGGGCGGCGATGGCCGCGCGGGCGGCGCGAGGCCGCCGAGAACGAGGTGCAAGCGGCCCTGCAAGCCGCGGAAAGCAGCCATTCGCGCCGCCACGGGGACGCGGCCGGCGACGAACTCCAGCGGCAGAAGCGGCAAATGGACATGGAGCGAGCGAACTGGCAGGAGAAACAGGATAGCACCAAGGCCGAACTCGCGGCAGCCGCGAGGGAACGCAAGGACGCCCTCCGGCAGCGCGACGAGCAGGCTCAGGCCCGCAAGATCTCCGAGGAGATGACGCAAACCGCCGAACAGGTGCGGCAAGACGCGGTGAGCCGGCGCGAAGAGGCGGCCCGACAACTGGTCAAGATGTACGTCGCGGCCGGGACCAATCGCATGGAGGGCGGCGATCTGTCGGCGTCGCTCTTGTGGTTCGCCGAGGCGCTGCGGCTGGCCCAGCGCGAAAAATTGCCGGAAGAAACGCACCGATTGCGGCTGGCGGCGGTCCTGTCACAGTGCCCGCGCCCGGTCCAGATGTGGGCACACGACAAGAAAGTGAATGCAATCCAACTCAGCTCCGATGGAAAGCAAGTGCTGACGGTCGGGGCGGACGGCACGGTGACGATCTGGGACGCGGCGACCGGCAAGCGCGTGGGCGAGCCGCTGGCGCATATGGCCGCCATCAGTCATGCGTCGTTCAGCGCCGACGGCAAGCATGTGCTGACGGCAACCACGGACATGACGGTGCAGGTGTGGGATGTCGCGATGGGCAAGGAGGCGTTTCCGGCGCTTCAACTCATGGGTCCGGTCGTGGCGCTGGCATTCAGTCGGGACGGCCGGCAATTCCTCACGGTCGCCGCCAAGTCGGCGATGGAACCCAATGAGGTGGAACTGCGCGTCTGGGATGCCGCGACGGGAGAAGCGATCGGCGAAGAGGCTCTGGGCAGCGAAATCAGTCCGCGTCCGGCGGTGTTCAGCCCGGACGGAAAAGGATCCTGACGATCTGTCAGGACCGCTGTGCCCGTGTGTGGGACATCACCACGGCGAAACAGGTCGGCCCCTCGTTCGGGCACACGGCGGCGGTCAGCGAGGCGTCGTTCAGCGCCGACGGCAAGCGCGTGCTGACGGCGAGCGCGGACGGCACGGCGCGCGTCTGGCAGGCGAACACGGGCGAGCCGGTGACGCGGCCCTTGAAGCACGGCGTCGCCGTGAGCGCGGCCCGCTTCAGTCCGGAAGGCCGGTATGTGCTGACGGTGGGCGCCGATCACAGCGTCCGCGTTTGGGATGTGGATACGAGCGAATCCGTGGGTCCGACCCTGCGGCACAGCGAGGCCGTCAGCGAGGCCGGGTTCAGTCCCGACGGCCGATACGTGCTGACGACCTGCGACGACGGCGCGGTGCGGCTTTACGATTACACGACGGGAGAGGAAGCCGTGCCCGCCGCTGCGCACGGCGGGCCGGTTCGCTATGCGGCCTTCACTCCGGCGGGAGACGGTCTTGTCACATTATCGGGGCAGGTGGTGCGGCGATGGGATCTGACGGCTGGCGATTCGCCCGCGCCTCCGTCCTTGCACCCCCATGCGGGGCTGACCGTGTTCAGTCCGGACGGCAAGCGCGTGCTGCGGGTCCATGATACGACGGCGCGGATTTACGATACCGAGAAGAACCAACCGCTCGGTGAACCGTTGCGGCACGATAACAAGGTATCGGCCGCGGCCTTCAGTCGGGACGGCCGGCGCGTCCTCACGCTCTGTCATCAAGCCAACGGCGACGAGCAGGAAGGGCAGGTGCGCGTGTGGGAGACGGAAACCGGCAAGCCGATCGGCGAGGCGATGATTCATCCGCGGGCGGTTTTTCAAGTCAGCTTCGGCGCGGACGGCCGGCGCGTGCTGACCGCCTGCCAGGATCACAAAGTTCGCTTGTGGGATGTCGAAAAAGTCGCCGTGGTGGGCGAGCCGATGAATCACGAAAAGGACGTGAGCCGGGCGCTGTTCACGCCGGACGGAAGCCACATTCTGACCGTGGACATCGAGGGCGGAATGCGTCTGTGGGACGCCGCGAAGGCCGAGGCGGTCGGGCCGACCTGGGGGCATCGCAAGTCGGTCAACCACCTGGCATTCAGCTCCGATGGCCAGCGGCTCGTGACGGCCAGCGAGGACGGCACGGCCCGCGTGTGGAAGGCGGACACGGGCGATGAAGTGGCGGCGATGCCCGTACACGATACCGTCGTCTTTGCCGCGTTCAGTGCGGACGGCAAGCGCGTGGTGACGATCAGCGGTGATCGCAAGGTGCGCGTGTGGGATGCCGGCAATGGCAAGCCGGTGACACCCCCGCTGCGGCATCGCGCTGCCGTCAAGCTCGGTGCGTTCAGTGCGGATGTGACGCTGGCTGATGACGGTCGCCGCCGACGGTCTGCGCGTCTGGGACGCCAGGACCGGCGAACCGGCCAGCCCTCTCATGAAGCTGGGCCGGGAAACCTCGCAGGTCCACGATGTCGCGCTCGGCCGGGACGGCCAGCTCGTCCTGCGTGTCGGCGTGCCGGGCGATCCGTCTGGCCGGTGGACGCGCGACTTCCGCGCGGAGGCTCGGCCGGCCGCGGACCTGCTCCTTGTCTCCGAGGTGCTGAGCGGCCAGCGCCTGGTCGATGCGGGCGAGCCGGTTTCCCTGGAAGGGGCGGAACTGGAAAAGGCATGGCAGCAGATCCACAAGAAGTACGGCAAGGAGTTCGCCTCCGACACGGCACATCGGACGGCATGGGATCGTCGCGGGGCGGCGGAGTGCGAGCATCGCCAACTGTGGGTCGGAGCGGTCCAGTATCTCGATCGCCTGCTGGCAAGCGAACAGTCGGCCGAACTGTACGCCCGCCGCGCCGGGGCCAACGCCTCCTTGCGAAAGTGGGATTCGGCGCGGGCGGATTACTCGAAGGCGCTGACAAGCAATGCCGAGCGTTGGGACCTGTGGGCCGGTCGTGCCAGGGTTGAGGAAGGGCTGGGCCAGTGGGAGCAGGCGGCGGCGGATTATTCCAAAGCCATCGAGAAGAAGGGCGATCGCGCCGAATTGTGGGCCGGACGCGGCCGATCCGAGGCGGAGCGAAGCGACTGGCCCAAGGCCGCCGCGGACTTCGCCAAGGCTATCCATCTCGGTGATAAGGATGTGACGGTCTTACGTCAGCACGCCCTGGCACTTCTGTCCGGCGGCGACGAAGCGAACTATCGCCGCGTGTGCGGCCGTCTCGTGCAGAACTTCGGCACGAGCAACGACGAGGCCGTGGCGCGGGGCGCCGCCTGGACGTGTGCCCTGACCGAGAGCACCGTGCGCGATTGGAAGCCGCTCGTGAGCCGGGCCGAGCGGGCCGTGACGGCGAATCCCCAATCCGCGGACAATCGGCGCTGGCTGGCGTTGCTTTTGTATCGCAGCGGACAATTCGACGCGGCCAGGACGCGGTTGCAAGAAGCGTCCCGATTGACCGAACCGAATGCGGAAGCGCACGACGCCCTGCTGATGGCAATGACCGAGCAGCACCTGGGTCACGGCGACGAGGCAAAAAAATGGCTCGCTAAGGCGGACCAGCTTGTCGCCGCGAAGGCGAAAGGGCGGCCGAACTCCTGGGAGGAACGAACCTCTTATGCTATCTTGCACCGCCAGGCCGAGACGTTGGTGAAGGGAACGAAACATTAACGGGCGCCATGCAGTCCGGAAGACGGGAGGAAGAACATGCTTCGAGCGAGACGAAGGCAACGAGTCCTGTCGGCCCTGATCCTGACGTTCTTTCTGATTCTCCAGCCCCTCCGAGCCGCGGAGCCGGCGACGGGCGCGGAGATCCACGTCGGGATCACCGAGGGGGACATTCGCGGCGCGGATCACCGTGCCTTGCAAGCGGCCGTCGATTACGTGGCCGGCCTCGGCGGCGGCACCGTCCACATCGGGCCGGGCCGGTTTCACATGCGCAACGCTCTGACCCTGCGCGACAACGTCCGCGTCGTCGGCGTGCCGGGCCAGACCTTCCTCACGGCCTGCGACGGCGTCCGCGTCCGCCTGGCGGCGGACGGCGATTGCAATCAGCGCGAGATCACCGTCGCCGATCCGTCCGCCTTCCGCGTCGGCGACGGCGTGACGGTCGCCGACCAGCCCTCCGGCTCCGGCTTCGCCGTCACGACGGCGACGATCGCGGCCAAGCTCGGCCCCAACACCTTCCGCCTGTCGGAACCGCTCTATTTGGACTATCTCATGTCCAACCGCGCGACGGCGTGCCTGGCCTTCCCGATCGTCGGCGGCTGGCACGTCAAGAACGCCATCGTCGAGGGATTGACCCTGGAGGGCAACCGCGACAAAACGCAACCTCTCGACGGCTGCCGCGGCGGGGGGATTTACCTGTTCGAGTGCGCGGACGTCCTCATCCGTGACTGCACCGTCCGCGATTACAACGGCGACGGCATCAGCTTCCAGGTCTCCCAGCGCGTGACGGTGGAAGATTGCCGCGTCAGCAACAACGCCGGCCACGGCTTGCATCCGGGCAGCGGTTCGCAGCATCCGATCGTGCGGCGCAACTACTCGACCGGCAACGGGCGGGACGGCCTGTTCGTCTGCTGGCGCGTCCGGCAGGGACGGTTTGAAGATAATCGCATTGGGTCCAACAAGGGCGTGGGCGTCTCCATCGGTCATAAAGATTCGGACAACCTCTTCCGCGACAACCGTATCACCGCCAACGACAGGGCCGGCATCGCCTTCCGCAACGAAAGCGAGCCGATGGGGGCGCATCGCAACCGCTTCGAGAAGAACATCATCCTCGACAACGGCGCCGCCCAGGCCGGGGCCGCCGTCGTCATTCTGGGAGAGCATCACGATCTCGTGTTCCGCGACAACGTGATCGGCTATTCCAAGCCCCGCTCCGGCTCCAGCACCGGCGTGCGCGCCTCGGAGTCCGCGAAGGGCTTGAAAGCGGAGGACAATGAGTTCCGCAATGTGACGACAAAAATCGACGTCCAAAAGAAGCAAGCCAAGTAAAACCCCGGCGAACTGGCCCCGCAAGCTGGTCAGTCGTCCTATTTTGTCCAGATTCCGAGCAATCGAGAGCTGTCGCGCAAGGTCGGCGTCCAGGTGCGTTCTTGCTTCCGACGGGGCCGAGAAGGAACTCGGTCCGAGGCAGGTGAGGGTCGGGAGTTGACACATGGCGATGGCTGTGAAGGATGCGCGGGCGAGTGATTGGTGCGGACACGAACACGATTGGTGCGAAATTCCTCTGCACGAGGATTCCTGTATTTGCGTCCTGTGCGGCGAAATCCGGGAAGCCGGCCGCGCTCTCGTCTTCCTGGGGTGATACGCCGGATTATCTCCTCGCGCCGCCCTTGACCTTCTCCATCTGATACGGCCGACTTCGCGACGAAAAATCGCGTGAACCCGACATGCCTTATCATGCTCTTCCTCCATACACGGGCGGCCGCCCAACCGTCCTCGTCACGCGGCCGGAAAGGAAGAGCATCATGGTTTCCCACACGAACGGCGTTTTCCCGCTCGACATGCGCGAACTGGCGGACCACCTGGCGGGCCTGACGCTCGCCCAGGCGGCCGAGCTGCGCGTGTATCTCGAAGAGGTCCACGGCATCCGTCCCGCCCCCGGCCCGATCCGCGTCAAGCCGGCCGACGAGCCTGCTCCCGTGCCGCCGGCGCCGACGCATTTCTCGGTGGTCCTCGAAAAATTGGCCGACCCCGAGAAGAAGATCGGCGTCTTCAAGGCCGTGCGCGAGATCACCGGACTGGGACTCAAGGAGACGCGCGAGCTGGTCGAGGGTGCGCCGGCGGTCATCAAGACGGACTTGCCCGAAGAAGAGGCGGCGGTCCTCAAGAAGAAGCTCGAAAGTGCCGGTGCTCGGGTTGCGCTCGTGCCAATGCGGCAAGAGTGAAATGAGTCGGCGACGGGTCTGCGTCACCCGTCGCCGGCGCTTTCGACGACGATTATCCGACCGGCGGTTTGAACGCTTCCAACTGCATCTCCCGCATGGCCACGCCGTCCACGACAAAGCACGGCTTGTCGTCGAACTTGAGCAGCTTCACCGCGTCGAAGCCGGCGTCTTCCACCCAGCGCGGCGGCTCCTGTTCGAGCGGCACATGCCGCACGGCCGCGGCGGGGCCGGGCAGGCGCGGCGTGCCCGGAAACGGCTTTTCGCCGACGAGCACATGCACGAACAGCCGGCCGCCCGGACGCAGGACGCGGTTCACCTCACGTAGAAGACGGCGCTTTACATCGTCGGCCAACGGCACGTTAAAGGTGCCGCGCAGACGGGCCTCCGGAACGCTCCCGTCTGCCAATGGGATCGTTTCCGGCACGGGCTGGATCAGCCAATGTTCCCACACTTCGGACGCCTCCGAGGTTGCTTCGGGCAGCATCTCCTCGCGCGTCTGGCCGGCGCCGCGGTGATCGAGGTCTTCCTCCAGCGTGTAAATCTCCCACAGCGTTTGATCGGGGTCCGTCACCCAGAATTTCGTCTGCCGGGCGTAGCAGCACTCGACGCCCTCTTCCCGGCGCGAACGGATGCCGGCGCGCTCCAGACGCTCTTGCATGGCCACCAGCGACTCCGAATCGGGCATGCGGAACCCGAGGTGATTCAGCGCCCCACCGGCGCCGCGCGGCATCGGCTCCAGCGACAGGACCAACGGCGGATCGTCCAGCTCGAACTTGGCGTAATCGGGGCGGCACTTGGCCGGCTCGCGGCCGAACAGGATGCGATAAAACGCGACGGAACGTTCCAGGTTCGACACGTTGAGCGAAAGGTGAAAGCGGACGGCGGGAGCTATCGGCAGGGCTGTGACCATCGGTGTCTCCAGGTGCGGGGCCAGGGTCGGTCAGCGGAAATACAGGTTCGTCTTGCCGTACTCGGCGTACTTGACGCGCAGCCAGCGGTGGAACTCCTCGTAGTGTCGTTCGCGCTGCCGGCCGCCGTCGGAGAGTTTGTTATAGCTCAAATACAACTGGCGTCTCCAGCGGCCGGAGCGATTCGGGGCCGAGCGGTGCGGCGTGAAGCCGCCGAAGATGGCCACGTCGCCGGGGTCGAGTTCCAGGTTGACGCCGCGCGACTCGTCGATCAGGTCCGTGGACAGCTCATGATAGTTGCCGTCCTCCGGCGACAGCGTGCCGTTTTTGTGGTAGCCGGGAAAAACTTCCGTGCAGCCATTGTCGGCGTCGGCGCGGTCGAATGGGACCAGCACCGTCAGGAAGCTGCGTGGAAAGCCGGGCCAGCCGATCCAGTCTTGATGCAGACCGTACCCCTTTACTCCCGGCGGTTTGAAAATCAGCTTGTCCTTGAACAGACACGCCAGGTCGCCGTACAGCGAGGCCAGTGTTGCCAGAAGCCGTTCGTCGTGGGCGATCCGGCAGCAGATCGGCCCCAGGTCGATGACGGGATCGAAGGTCTCGAACTCGCAGGCGCCGGTGGTGACATTGGGCTGCCAGCGACAGCGCAGATTTTCGACGGCGATGAGATCGTGCCGGCGCAACAGGCTGTCCGCCTCGGCCGACGCTTCCGCCATCAGGTCGGCGGGGAAGAAATCGCGGAGGACGAGGAAGCCTTGGTCGTGATAGAAGTTTCGCTGTTCGCTGGTGAGCGCGGGTCTGCGGAGGGTGTCGGGCATGGAAGGCTCCTTAACGGGTTGTCCGTTGGCGTACGATCGTTAGGCAGTCCGGCGAGCCAGGCGGCCAGCGCCAGTGCGAGGGAAACGGCGGCCAGGTACGGAAACAGCGGCAGGTACGATCCCAATCGCGCCTGTCCACTGGCGAATAACTGCGGTCCCAGGGCGGAAAATAGCACGGTCAGCAATTGGGCGGCCCCCTGGACCTGGCCGAGGTGGGCCGGACCGAAGCCACGCCGCCAGACCGTGAAGAAACAAACCGTGATCAGACCGCCGGCCGTCGCCAGCGCCGCCGCGTACAGATAAATCTGGCTTTCGGTCGTAATGTAGGGAAACGCCAGGAGTGTCCCGGCGAGCAAGGCCATCGCCAGGCCGAGCAGCCGGGGGAGAGGCCAGCGCGTGGCCAGCCAGCCGCCGAGCAGATTGCTCGCCAGGCCGATCGGGATGGCCAGGACCGTGACGTTGAGGAAAACGCCCCTGTCGAAGCCGCGCTCGGCCAGGATGGACTCGTTGAAAAGCGCCGTCCCCGCCGAGACCATGCCGAAGAACGAGACGGCCACGCTGAACGTCCAGAACGCCGGACTGCGGAGCGCCTGTCCGAGTGTCAGGCTGAACTCGATGGAGTCGGCACCTTCGCCGGTTTGTCCGGCATGACCCGCATCCGCGTCGAGGAATCGGCTGCGCACCAGGAATCCGCTAAGAATCCCGGCAAGAACAACGGCCACGCCGATCCCGGCCCAGACCGGCCGCCACTCGTCCGGGTGATTTCCGACCACGCTGCGGAGAACGCCGAAGGCGAGCGTGAACCCCACCGAGGTCAGGCAAGCATAAACGCCCATCGCCAGTCCCGTCCGTCTCCCCGCCGAGCGGCCGATCAGCGACAGACTGGCGACCGAGAGGGCGCTCTGGCCCAAACCGCGCGTCAGCAGGAGGAAGATAAACAGATCGAGCAGAACCAAAACGGTGAAGGTGGTGGACGTGCCCGGCAGCGGAATCGTCAGCGTATAAGTCCGGGAGGCTTCCACCGTGCTCATGGCGACCACGACGGCCCCCAGCGCGATCATCACGCCGGAGAGATTCGCGCGTGTACCGAATCGGTCGATCAGCCAGCCGCACGGCAGACAGAACAGTCCGCCCAGAAGCGTCGCCCACAGGTTGAGAAAGCCGTAGCTCTCGCGGTCGAGCTGCAACGAACGCAGGATCGGCTCGGTGAACAGGCCCAGTCCGTGCGTGCGTCCGGGCAGCGTGGCGACCATCGCCAGGGCGGCGACGCCGACATGGACCCAGCGCCAGACAGTGAGGGCGTTGGGACGGGAGGGAGCGGTGAGCAGCATGGTTTCGTGGATGTTATTCATCGCGGATCGTTTGCATTCGTTTAGCGACGCTTCGCAGAAGCGTGCGCGGACCACACGCTTCTGCGAAGCGTCGCTAAACGATTTAGAAATCGCTGCCCGGAAGGTCGCCGCCGGAGCGCGTGGCGAGGGCGCGCCAGGTGCTCAGCGAGATGCTCTGACTCGCCCAACGCACGCCGCCGTCGCCGAACAGGACGTTGACGCCGCCGTTATGATTGCTGCGCGGCACGGAAGGCGAACGACGTGAACGTGGTCAGGTCATTGGTCACGCAGTCGTAGATGGCGGCGTTGGGCGTGTAATAGTGGTTGTACGAACCGCAGCGCATTTCGCCGCTGGCCCACATGAAGCCGCGCAGGTCCGACACGTTCCACTGGCTGGCGCGGCGCAGGCGCCGTCGCTCAGCGGCGTGCCGAAACCGGTGTAGGCGTAGACCCGCTGCACCCCTTGCGGGGCGGAGGGCATCGCCCCGCTGGCGTTGGTCTGCCCGGCGCCCAGCAGGCTCTCGGACATCATCGCCGTGTTGCTGGAGCCGTCGCTGACGTCCGTGATGCGGAACCCCCGGCCGGCCGTGAACATGCCGTCGGAATTGAGGGGACTGCCGAACGGAGGCCCGCCGTTGATCGTGCCGGTGCCGACGCAGACGGCGTAATTGGTCGGGCCGATGGTGGGCACGCCGTAATCGGCGGCGACCGGCTTCATCAGATCGCTGGGGCAGAGGAACAGCTTGACGAGTTGCTGGACCGCGAACTGGTTGGTCGCCGAGATGTTGAAGTTCGGCGGTACGTAGATCGGCTGCGTGAGATCCATCGTGTTGTAGATGTTCGTCTGTTCGAGGAAGGGGTTCAGCTCGGCGAGGGCGGACCAGCTGAAGAAATAGGCGGGCAGGCCGGTCCAGGCCGGCGGCACGCTGTTGCGGAAAGCCGGCGGCAGATGGCCGACCGCCCCCTCGTAGTTGTGCATCGCCAGGCCGAGTTGTTTGAGGTTGTTCTGGCAACTCGCCCGCGCCGCCGCCTCGCGTACTTTCTGCACGGCCGGCAAGAGCAGGCCAATCAGGACCGCGATGATGGCAATAACCACCAGAAGCTCGATCAGGGTGAATGCGTTGCGTCGTCTCATGGGTGGGATTCCTGGTTGCGTCGCCGCGGAAGAATATCAGGGAAGGCATCCACATTCAAATGATCTTCAGAATGTCATCATGCTAAGAAGTTACTTCGGAAGGTCAAGGAGAAAGTTGGCGAGCCGTTAGGGGGGTGGGGTAAGGGATTCTGGCGGGTAGGGTGGGCCGAGTCTTCGAGGCCCACCACGCCCATGCTGGTGGGCCTCGAAGACTCGGCCCACCCTACAACACACGTAAAGAACCCCCCCTTGACTGGAAGATAGATTACGTATAAACTAATTACAGATAAATAAATGAGGGCGGGAGACCCATGACGACCCCGAAGCTCCAGCACGAACTCAAGAAGAAGCGTCCTTTCGAGTCGCAGGAACAGGAAGCCGCCCTGAATATCCTGCGCACCGGCGACCAGCTTCAAATACGCTTCGCCCGGCTGTTGCGGGAACACGGCCTGACGCCCTCGCAGTACAACGTCCTACGCATCCTGCGCGGCGAAGGCAAGCCGCTGCCCATCCTGGAGATCGCCGGCCGTACCATTACGGTCGTACCGGGGATCACGGGCCTCATCGACCGGCTGGAGAAGGCGAGCTTCGTCAACAGGTTGCGCTGCGAAAAGGATCGCCGGGTCATCTACGTCGCCCTGACCGACCGCGGGACCGAAACGCTCGCGGACCTCGACGAGCCGCTGCTCGTCCTTCACAAGGAGCTGCTGGGCCACCTGTCTCAGGGCGATTTGAAAGACCTCATCCGGCTGCTCGAAAAGGTTCGCGCAGCCGTGGGCCTGCGTCGGGCCATGATGCTTTTTTTCTCGTCCTTTTAGTTGATATGTCAATTACTGGTACGTAAACGAAAGGAGATCCCATGATTCGTATCCGCCCTGCTGCCGAGCGAGGCCACTTCGACCACGGCTGGCTCGACACCTTCCACACGTTTTCCTTTGCCGACTATTATGATCCGGCCCACATGGGCTTCCGCTCCCTGCGGGTCATCAACGACGACCGCGTTGCACCCGGTCAGGGGTTCGGGATGCACGGCCATCGGGACATGGAGATTGTCACCTACATCCTCGACGGGGCGCTCGAGCACCGGGACAGCCTGGGCAACGGCTCGATCATCCGGGCGGGCGAATTGCAGCGCATGACCGCCGGGACCGGCGTGCGCCACAGCGAATTCAACCCTTCCGAGAAGGACTGGGTCCATCTCTACCAAATCTGGCTGCTGCCCCGGCAGAAGGGACTCCCGCCGAGCTACGAGCAACGGGCCGTCGGCGACGACGACAAGCGCGGCCGGTTCCGTCTGGTCGCCTCGCCCGATGGCACTGACGGTACGCTGACGATTCATCAAGACGCTCGGTTGTATCTAGCCGCGCTGACGCCCGGACAGTCCATCACCCACGAGGTCGAACCGGGACGGGCGGCGTGGCTCCAGGTGCTTCGCGGAAGCGTGAACGTCCTCGGCCATGATCTGGCCGCCGGGGATGGCGCCGCCGTCAGCGACGAGAACGCCGTCTCGGTGCGGGCGGCCGTCCCGGCTGAAGTTCTGTTGTTCGATCTGGCGTAAAGAGAGTTGTCCTATCGCAATTGGTTCGGGGAGAGGCGGCCTCCTGTGCCGCCTTCCCCGGACCTCTGCTCAGGGCTTGCTTCCTTTCGGCATGGTGAGCCACACCTTCCACTGGCCGTCCTGGCGAAGGAGAATGGCCTTTTCCTCGTCCCCGTCGGGTTCGAGGAAGTAAACCGTGGCACTGTCCCCCTGGATTACCAGCCGGTCGATTTTGCCGTCCGGCACTTCCTCGTACCTCTTGTGAAACCGGTTGGTCTTGAGAAAGCCCTTCCCGTCCAGCCCGGCCAGTTCCTTCTTACTCAGGCCCAGCGCCTCTTCTTGCTTCGCCTTCTCCGCGGCCCCGGCCTGGTCGTAGGCCGTCCGGATGTCGTTCGCGGCCCGCTCCGCGTCGGCCCGGCTCCGGGCGTCCAGAAGTGCCCACAGTTTGTCGGCATCCCGGCTCTTGAGGGCCGACTGCAACTCGGCGAATTTCTCGCGCACCGCGCCTTCTTCGTCCGCAGCCGGGGCCGGTGGGTTACTCGGCTTGGCGGAACAGCCGAGGGAGACAGCCACACACAGGAGGCTTGTCCAGCCCAGACGACAGATCCTGACACGCATACTCCGCGTCCTTTCTAACCACCCGCAGGATTGAGGAAGAAACAAAGCGGCACCGGCCCGCCTGGGTCCTTATTGCCAGCTTGCCCGGGAGACGGCCTGCCTCACTTGTTCGCGGCCCGCGCCGTCGGTGGTTGGGAAAGCGGCCGAAAAGAGATAAACCTTCTCCCCCTTCCGCACGGCGAACGTTTCGCAAAGATAATCCTGATCGTACCACCGGCCCGCAAAGGCGATGCGGGCGGCGGGAAACCCGCTCACTTCCAGGTTCTCCTCCTCGGATTCCCGTTTCCAGCCGCGACCCGGCTGGCGCGTGGACAGGCACGCCTTGAGGGGCGTGGAGGACAGTACATCGGCGACCGTCACCCGCAGCCAGGCGTGCTGGCCCGTGGAGATGCGGTCGTAGCGGACGAGAAGGCGTTCCGGCGGCTGGCCCGGAACACCCAGGGGCGGCAGAGGCAAGTTTTGCTGTTTGTGGCTCGACCCGGCCGGCATCGAATCGCCCCGGACGCGCTCCACCCAGTCCGGCGGCGGCGCGAAGTGGAAGCCTTCGCCGTCCTCATAGCCCGGTTGCTTGGGCGCGCCGCAGCCAGCCAGCAAGAGCGCCAGCACGGCCGCCGTCAATGGCCGGCAATCCCTCCGTCGATCGTTCGGCGTCCGTGGCAAGACGATAGGCCCTCAATAATCGCCCGAATTCACGGCCTCGCCCCCGTTTCGGGTGGACAGCGCTTGCAGGACCGAAAGTCCGACCGAGATGTTCATCGAGTGGACCGAGCCGTCCGCGAACAGGAACTGGGCGACCGCCGTGTGCGGCGTGAAAAAATCTTCGGGGTCGCCGCGGGGGTCGTTGATCGTCTCCACGTCGATGTGGGCGAGCGCCTGCGTCGGGGCGTCCTCGATGACATTGGGGTTATTCACGGGCGCGCCCGGCGTGAGCCGGGTGGTGCCGAAGCTTACCGCGCCGGCCCAGGCCGCCCGCGTGAAGAACGCCCCCCGCTCGCCGATGGCGAGGGTGTTGCTCGTGCCGTCCGTCACGTCGGCGAAGCGGACGTGACTGTTGCGGGAGAACATGCCGTTGAAATCGTCCAGCTCCTCGTCCAGGTCGATTCCGACGCCGTGGCAGGCGGCGTAGCTGTTCGTGGCCGCCTGCGCCAGCGAGACGTTGCCCTTGTCGAAAATGGTGAGTACGCCGGTGGAACGGTCGGAGGGGCAGACGTACAGCTTGAGGATCATCGTGCGGGCGGCGAGGTTGCTGGGATCCTCGATCGGCAGGGTGAAGTTGATCTGCTGGGCCAGGTTGCCTTGCTCGATATAGGGCAAGAGCAGGGCGGCCCAGCCCCAGCCCGGCGATGTGTAATCGGGGTTGGCTTGCGGCTGCAAACAGACAAAGCCGGACGGGAAGGAACGCTGGGTATCGTGGTAGTTGTGCAGCGCCAGGCCGATCTGGTGGAGGTTGTTCTGACAACTCATGCGGGCCGCCGCTTCGCGCACCTTCTGCACGGCGGGCAGCAGCAGTCCCAACAGGACGGCGATGATCGCGATCACCACCAAAAGCTCGATCAGCGTGAAGCCGAGGCGACACGAGCGCCGCCGTGGGATGGATGAGTCCTTGTACTGCATCGCTACCTCGCCCTGAGACGGCGACAAGGGATTGTCGCGATTTATGTCCCCTACCTGTCAGGTGACCCACCCGTCATTCTACCCGCGGAAGGTCGTTCAGTCACGAAATGAAGTGGGGCTTCCTTGTCTTGGTTCCCTCACTCCCGCCAGCAGGACCACGGCGATCAACGCCAGGGCCGCTCCCCAGCCGAACGCCGTCAGCGCCCCGTATGCCTGATACAGCCCCGAAGATCAGGCTCGCCGGCAGGGTGGCGATGCCGATGGCGAAGTTGAACCAGCCGTAGGCCAGCCCCTTCCGGTCGCCGCCCGCGAGGTCGGCGACCAGTCGCTTCTCGGCCGGTTCGGTCAATCCATAAAAGAGGGCGTAGGCCAGGAAAAAGACCCAGACTTCCCAGGCGGTCGTCGCCAGGGCGAAGGCGAGATAGATCGCGGCGTACAACAGCCAGCCGAGGAACAGAAACGGGCGGGGGCCGAAGCGGTCCACCGTTCGGCCCAGGTACAGATTACTGGTGCTCTTGACGATGTGGAAGGCGCACCACAACAGCGGCAGCAAGTACTCGGGGACGCCGAGTTCGCCAGCCCGCACCAAGAGAAAGGCGTCACTCGAATTGCCCAGGGTGAAGACCGCCAGGGCCAGAAGATAGAGTCGGAAGCTGCGGTCGAACGGCCGGAGGGTGAGGCGCAGCGGCTCCTTCGCCGGCTGTGCCGTTGCCGGCTCGTGCAGACCGAAGACCAGCAGCGCGAGGACCAGTAACCCCGGCAGCACCGTCAGGAGGAACAGTGGCCGCATTTCACCCGGCCACATCCAGAGAAAGCCGGATGCGAGCAAGGGGCCGATCGCGGCGCCGAGGTGATCCATCGCCCGGTGGAACCCAAAGGCACGGCCGCGGATGGAAGGATCGGTCGAGTCGGCAATGAGGGCGTCGCGCGGCGAGGTGCGGACGCCCTTGCCGATGCGGTCGCCAACCCGGAGGGCCAAGAGTTGCCAGGGGGCGACGATCACCCCGATCAGCGGACGGGCCAGCGTGGCCAGTAAGTAGCCGAAGAGGACGAAACCCTTTCGCCGGCCGACCTGATCGGAACGGCCTCCGGACCACAGCTTCAGAAGGCTGGCGACCGAATCCGCCGCCCCCTCGATCGCGCCCAGGTAGAAACGGTTGCCTTGAAGGACCGTGAGCAGGAAGCTCGGCAGCAGCGGAAAGATCATCTCGCTGGCCACATCGTTGAGCAGGCTGGCCAGGCCCAGAACCTTGACGTTGTGCGGCAGGACGGGTGGGACAGGGGCGGCGGAAGGCGAGGAGATCTCATTCATGAAGATCGCACCAGGACGTTTCCAAGCGAGCGAGCATATCGGCACGGCTGGGCGATCCGGTTTGGACCGACATCCGCGGACGAATATGATGCACTCTATCTGCATCCCAGGAGAAAGGAAGCTGTCATGAGCCGATTCTCGTGTTGGTTGGTCCGCACGCCGGTTGCCCTGGCCGTTCTGTCGTTCGTCTCCTTGGCCATCGCCCAGGACAAGAGCGTCCGACCGGGCATCAACAAACCGTTCGAGAACCCCGACGTGCCGGATTACATCGGGAAATTCGAGACGGAGAGCCGGGATATTTTCGCCCAGCGCAAGGAGATCATCGCCGCCTGCAAGCTTAAGCCGGGCATGAAGGTGGCCGACATCGGCGCGGGCACCGGCCTGTTCACCCGCCTGTTCGCCAAGGAGGTCGGGGCCGAAGGGAAAGTCTACGCCGTGGACATCTCTCCCAAGTTCATCCGGCACATCGAAAAGACCTGCAAGGACGCGGACATCCGGAACGTGGCCGGCGTCGTCTGCGCCGCGGATTCGACAAAACTGCCCGCCAACTCCGTTGATCGGGCGTTCGTCTGCGACACCTACCACCACTTCGAGTTTCCGCTGCGGACGCTGGCTTCCATCCACGAGGCCCTGCGGCCGGGCGGTCAGCTCATCGTGATCGACTTTCACCGCATCGAGGGCAAAAGCCGGGAGTGGGTGCTCGGTCACGTCCGGGCCGGGCAAGAAGTGGTCGTCAAGGAGATCGAATCGGCGGGCTTCAAGCAGGCGGAGGAGAAGAAGTTCCTCCAGGAGAACTACTTCCTCGTGTTCGAGAAAGTCGAAGCGCGTAAGGAGCCACGAACCATGCTGATCCAACCGGAAGAACTCGACAAGGACCTGAAGCGGCCCGGCCTGCGGATTCTGGATACCCGACCGCAGACCGATTACGCCAAGGGACACATCCCGGGGGCCGTCCGGGTGGACGTGAAGGGTTGGCAAGAGCAGGGGAAAAAGGACGGAGGCTTCCACGATGCCGAAGCCTGGGGCCGGAAAGTCGGCCAGCTCGGTTTGACCCTGGATTCCCAGGTGATCGTCTACGGAAGCGCCCCGACCGACGCCGCCCGCGTTTGGTGGACGCTGAAATATCTGGGGCTTCGGAACGTGGCCATCCTCGACGGGGGCTGGGCGCTGTGGAACAAGGAGAAACGGCCCAGCGAGACCGCGACGCCGGTCGTCGAGGCCGTCAAGTTCGAGCCGAAGTTTCAGGCGGATCGCTTGGAGGAGATCGACGCGCTGAAAAAGGGCGTCGGCTCCGGCGCCGTCACGGTGGTCGATACGCGCAGCCGGGACGAGTTCACCGGCAAGGACGTCCGGGGCAAACGGGGTGGACACATTCCCGGCGCGAAGCATCTGGAGTGGAAGGAGTTGCTCGCGGAGGATGGACGGTTCAAATCACCGGAGCAGCTGCGAGCTTTGTTCCGCCAGCGCGGGATCGAACCGGAGCAGACGGCCGTGACGTGCTGACAGTCCGGCGGACGCGCCTCGGTCGAGGCGTTTGCCCTGGAACTGGCGGGCTATCCCAAGGTCAAGGTGTTCGTGCGTGGCTGGGAGCAGTGGAGCGCGGATGCGGACACTGCTGTGGAAGGCCCATGATATGAAAGGATGGTGACGGCGGCCGGACGCGCTGGCCCGGTGCGAGACGGTATTTTAGAATGGAGTCTTGGAACGGTTTCTTCACAAGGGGGGCATGGATCATGTTCCGTCTCAACCTGGGCCTGGCGCGGCGCTACTGCGACGGCATGAGCCGGCGTAGTTTCCTGCAGCTTGGCGTGGCCGGCATGGCGAGCGTGAGCTTGCCGCAGCTGTTGCACGCCCGGCAGCAGTCCGCCGACAAGACCGGATCGACGAAGAACACCTCCGTCATCCTGATCTGGCTGGACGGCGGGCCGAGCCACATGGACCTTTATGACATGAAGCCGGACGCCCCCGCCGAGTACCGCGGCCTGTGGAAACCGATCCGCACCCGCGTCCCCGGCATGGACATCTCCGAGTTGTTCCCGAAGCAAGCCCAGATCACCGACAAGTTCTCGATCGTGCGCTCGCTGCACCACGACACCGGCGACCACTTCGCGGCCGGCCACCGCATGATTACCGCCAAGGACATGGGAGTCAGCGGCGCCAACAACGAGCAGAAGTTCCCCGGCATCGGCGCCGTCGTCTCGCGCGAAGTCGGCGCCCGTCGGCGCGGCGTGCCGGCCTACGTCGGCGTCCCGTACATCTACAGCATCGGCATCACGCCGGGTTACTGGGCCGGTCACATGCTCGGCACCCAGCACAATCCCTTTCAGGCCAATAGCGATCCCAACAGTCCTTCTTTCGCCGTCCCCAACCTGAACCTCGCCCAGGGGTTGACGGTCGAGCGACTGGAGGATCGCCGTTCGCTGGCGAGCCACTTCGATTCGAGCCGCCGCGCCGTCGAACGGCTGCCGGAGGCGAAGGCGATGAACAAGTTCGAGCGCGAGGCGTTCGAGTTCGTCAGCGGCCCGGCGGCGCGGCGGGCCTTCGACATCAACAAGGAAGACCCGCGTTTGCGCGACCAGTACGGCCGGCACAACTGGGGCCAGAGCTGTTTGCTGGCCCGCCGGCTCGTCGAGGCCGGCTGCACGTTTGTTAGCGTCCTGTTCGCCGGCTGGGACCATCACTGGGACCTCAAGGCCGGCATGGAGCGCTACTTGCCGATGGTGGACAGTGCGGTGTCGGCGCTGTTCCGCGACCTGGAGGATCGGGGCCTGCTGGAGACGACGTTGGTGGTGTTGTGCGGCGAGTTCAGCCGGACGCCGAAGATGAACGACGGCGGCAACGGCGGGGCGCCGCGGAGCATGGGCACGCCCGGCCGCGACCACTGGGGCAACTCGATGTTCTGTCTCCTCGGCGGCGGCGGCGTCAAGGGCGGCCAAATCGTCGGCTCGACGGATCGCCTCGGCACCCAGCCGCACACCCGGCCCGTGGTCCCGTCCAACCTCCACGCGACGATTTATCATGTGCTGGGAGTCGATCCGAAACTGCAACTGCTCGATCCGAGCGGCCGGCCGGTCTCGGTCCTCGACGACCCGACGCCGATTCAGGAATTGCTGTAAACAGAAAACTCCCTCCCCCCTTGTGGGGGAGGGTAGGGGTGGGGGGTGCGAGCGCCCTCTACCCCCCACCCCTACCCTCCCCCACAAGGGGGGAGGGAGAAGATCCTGCTCTTAGCGTTCGTGCGCGTGGCTGGCGGTGCGCAGGTGCGGCATGATGGGACCGCCGACGCGGAAGTCGAGCGAACTGGAGGCGATCCGCGGCTTGACCTTTTTCCCGTCGGCCGCCGGCGTGTGGTCCTCTATGTAAATCTTCAGCGTGTACGAGCCGGGCGGGCAGTTGGGCATGGGGAAGCGGAAGTTGACGAAGAAATCTTGCCGCCCTGTCCGGCTGCGGTCCGCCAGCGGCTCGCAATCCCGAACGAAGAACGGTTTCGTCTGGTTCTCTTCGTAGATCTCCATTCGCCCTTTCAGCACCGTGTTGAAATACGGCCCCCGACACTGGTCGGCGAAGTTGCGGACTTCGACGTAAACCTTCACCGCTTCGCCGGGCTGAAAACAATACTGCTCCAGCGGCTCGTATTTGCCGAAATTCTCGATCCGGCTGCAAAAGCACATATGATCGAGGATCAAAGGCGCCCGCGCCCGCAGGCGCATCGACAGAAGGTTGAGTCGATCGAGCAGGCCCACGAGGTCGCGCGGGGAGATGTGCTCGACGCCGCCAGTCTCCAATTCGGCCGCGCTGGCCAACAGGACGAGCAGCGCCTGGCTCGTCTCGGCGTCGAAGGACTTCAACTGCTCCTTCACTTCCTCGGCCGAATGGTGTTCGAGGATCGCGCGCAGCGCCCCCAACAGGGGGACGTCCGTCTTCGCCGGCGCCGGCGGCAGGTCGATGCGCGGCCTCGGCGGGTCGGCGGGCTGGGCCGGCGGCTGGGCTTCCTGCGGTTTGATGCGTAACTCGACGGACTCCAGCGGCGCCGGCGCGGGGTGAACGGCCGGGCGAGTGGGGGGAGGTGCGGAAAGCTGGTAATCGGACGACGCCTTGGCCGTCTGCGTCTTTTCGTCGAATCGGGCCGGCGTGATGCCGCCCGAACGGGCATCCTGTTCCGGCGACAGGGTGCCGCGCAAGCACCCCGACAGCAGAAAGGCCGCCAGACCGGAACTCACAATCGGCAACCAGCCACGTCCGCGCATCCTGCGCCCTCATCCCGAGGAGGAACGGTGCGCCGAGGACGCGGGCCGCAGCGCGAACCGCCGGCGCAAGGGCGGGATAGTAACAACGGGGCGCGGCGGGGTCAAGAGGTAGATGCGCCGATTCGGACGGCTCAGCCGAAGAGCAGCAGGTCATTCCACTGCGGCGTGCCGACGAACTTGCAGCCGATCTCCCACTCGCCCTCGTCGGCCCGGCAGGAGCGGATCTGGATCGGGATCCACGGCGCGGTTTGCGGCGCTTTACGCGGCCGAATGTTCAGGACGATGCCTGTGGCGAGAGGTTTATCCACCATCACACAGAGACCGCCCATCGAACGATCGACTACCCAGCCGTGCAGCGGCTCGCGGTTGGGGTCGTCCGTGAGAAAGACCTCGATGCGGTTGCCTTTGCGGCGCGGCGCCCCGCGGCGGTCGGGGTCGGACTTGCGCAGGGAAGCCGTTATGAGAGGGGCGCTGTCCGGCGGCAACTGCATCACGGCGGGCGCGGCCGGCACCCGGACGGGCCGGAAGAGAAAGCGCCGGCCGAACAGGAAAGCCAGGCTCGCCGACAATGCGCCGATCACCGGGATCATCCACGGTTGTTCGGTGAAAAGAGTCAGGATCCAGAGAAGCGCTTCGCTCATCGCCAATTCCGCACGAACACCCCGGAGTGGACAATCATCCGAGGAAAGCCTAGCACATGGTTGGCCGATGGGCAAAAAGCGCATTGACCAGCCCGAAGCGCCAGCGAGGGAAGCTCCCTCGCTGGCGCTTCGGGCTGGTAAGGATTTTTACAGCCACAGGCGGATGCGCTTGCGCAGGTGCGCCGGCAGCTTCGTCTCGACGATGCGCTTGACCTCCTGCGGGTGGTAGCGCGTGCTCAGGTGTGCGCAGATGATCAGCTCGTTCTGGAAACGATCCGCCCGCTCCACGTAGTCGTCCAGGTGCATGTGGCCGAACTTGTGGATCTTCTCGCGCCGATGGTTGGGGCGGATGAAGCTCAGCTCGGTGATCAGGATCTTGGCCTGAAACACCGGCGGATACGCATCGACGCCGGCCGGGTTGGTGTCGCCGGTGTAGGCCACGAGCGGCGTCCGCACCTCGCGCGTCACCGCCACGCCGGACAAACGCAAATCGCGGATCTTGTCGCCCGGCAGTCCGTGGTATTCCTCCTTCAGCTTGAAACGCCGCTCCCAGACGACGTAACCGAGCGAGGGGATGGTGTGCGTGGTGGCGAAGGCGGTGACAACGTGATCGCGCGACAGCTCGATCTCGTCGCCGGCGTTGACGCCGCGCATGTCGCAGATCATCCGGCCGCGGTCCAGGCGCTGGAAGACGAGCAGCAGCCGCCGCAAATCCTCAATCGCTGGCGCCGGCACGTAGATCGTGGGCGGCTCCATGCGCATCATGCGCCGCCGGGCCACGTACACCGGCAGCGCGGCCACATGGTCGAGGTGCGTGTGCGTCACCAGCCAGGTCGGCGTGCCCATGAAGTCCCACGGCTGCGCACCGAGATCGAAGCCGATCTTCAGCTCCGGGATGCGCCAGTACGACTGCACGGCCGCCCGCGAGTAGCCCTCGATCGTCAAACCGGCGTGCTGGCAGGACAGGATGGGTGCGTTTTCAACCATTCCGCGTATGGAGTCCAGGGTTTTGGTTTTGGCACGCTGGCAGCGTGCCAAACAAGCCGCCACTACCTTGAGTGGCACTCCTCTTGCCACTATACGAGGGGAAAGGACACAAAACCAAGACGGCAGGTTCTCCTCCATCGTCCGCTCACGGCGAAGCCAGTTCCAGATCGGACTCGCTGAGCATCACCCGGCGGATGGCGTGACTCTGCCCGGTAGCCGGCTCCACGTCCACAATCGCCCCCGCCAATCGCGGATCGCCGGTGGCCACATCGAAGGCGCTGGGAACGAACGTGATGGTCGTCGGCAGCACGCGGTCGATGCGCCGGCCGAGGATGCTATCATACGGCCCCGTCATGCCGACATCGCTGATGAAGGCGGTGCCGCCGGGCAGGATTTGCTCGTCGGCGGTCGGCACATGGGTATGCGTGCCCAGGACGGCACTGACGCGGCCCTTGAGATGATGGCCCATCAGATACTTGTCCGCCGTCGCCTCGGCGTGCATGTCCACGACGATGCAGCGCGCCTGCCCGGCCAGCGTCGCCAGCACGCGGTCGGCGGCCCGAAACGGACAGTCCACCGAGCGCATGAACGTCCGTCCTAGCAAAGTCATCACGGCCACCGGCGTCCCATCGCGGGCCGTCGCCAAAGCAAAGTCGCGGCCGGGCGCGTCCGGCGGAAAATTGGCCGGCTTGCACAAACGCTCGTCTTTCTCCAGGGTGGGAATGATGTCGGCCTTCTTGTAGATGTGATCGCCGAGCGTCACCATATCGACGCCGGCCTCGCGGATGCGCCGGTACAGGCTGGGCGTCAGTCCCGAGCCGTTGGCGGCGTTCTCGGCGTTGGCGATCACCAGGTCGATCCGTTCGCGCTCGATCAGCACCGGCACCGCCCGCCGCAGGATCGTCACACCCGGCGAACCCACGATGTCCCCGATGAACAACACACGCATAAAAGGAATCCATAAGACGATGGAACCACGAAATACACGAAATACACGAAAAAAAGACAAATAAGACAAAAATCAAATTAGAGCAAGAAAAAAGGTACTTAACGCGATCTCAAAGACCGTTCCCCAGCGATGCCCACCATTTTCATTTTTTCTTTTTGTCTTTTTTTCGTGTATTTCGTGTGTTTCGTGGTTCCATCTCCTCTTCTAGCGGGCGAATTCGACCGCGCGGGTTTCGCGGACGACCGTGACCTTGATCTCGCCGGGGTAGTGCAGCTGCTCCTCGATCGCCTTGGCGATGTCGTGGCAGACCTTGATCGCGTCGCTGTCGCTGGTCTGCGAGGCATTGGCGATGACGCGCACCTCGCGGCCGGCCTGGATGGCGTAGGCATGCTCGACGCCGGGGAAGCCGGACGCCACCGCCTCCAACTCCTCCAGGCGCTTGACGTACTTCTCCAGCGTCTCGCGGCGCGCGCCGGGACGCGAAGCGCTGATGGCGTCGGCGGCGGCCACCAGCACCGTGTAAATGTGGTCGATCGTCACGTCGTCGTGATGGCCGGCGATGGCGTGCAGCACTTCCTTGCTCGTCTCGCCGTAGCGCTTGGCCAGTTCGGCGCCGATCTTGGGATGGCCGCCCTCCATCTCGTGGTCGGCCGCCTTGCCGATGTCGTGCAAGCAGGCCGCAGCGCCGCGCCAGCCGGCCGTCCAGCCCCAGCTCCTCCGCCATCATGCCGCACAGGTGGCACACTTCCAGGCTGTGCTGCAAGACGTTTTGACTGTAACTGGTGCGGAACTTCAGCCGGCCCATGCAGCTGGATGAGCTTCTCGTGCAGGAGACCGATGTTCGCCTCCTGCACGGCCTGCTTGCCCACTTCCAGGATGTGCTTTTCCATCTCCGCCTGCGTTTCCGTGACGACTTCCTCGATGCGCGAGGGGTGGATGCGGCCGTCCTGGATGAGCTTGGTCAGGGCGAGGCGGGCGG
Organism: uncultured Planctomycetota bacterium; assembly: GCA_963767535.1. GTDB lineage: Bacteria > Planctomycetota > Planctomycetia > Gemmatales > Gemmataceae > JAJPHU01. The sequence continues at coordinate 1,427,764 of CAVYEC010000001.1, read as the reverse complement.
TCTCGCGGCGGATGTTGTCGAAGGCGCTGACGATGACCACGCCGGGCGTGTCATCGACGATGACGTCGACGCCGGTACACTTCTCGAAGGTGCGGATGTTGCGCCCCTCGCGGCCGATGATGCGGCCCTTCATGTCGTCGCTGGGAATGTCCACCGTGCTGACGGTCGTATCGCCGGTGTGCTCGGCGGCGTAGCGGTGGATGGCGGTGGCGAGGATGCGCCGGCTCTTCTCCTCGCCGGCCTGGCGCAGCTCCTCCTCGTGCTTCTGCAAGCGCGCGGCGATCTGCTCGGCCAACTCGCGCTCCAGGCGTTCCATCAGCATTCTCTCGGCCTGGTCGCGGCCCAGGCCGGTGATCTCGTGCAGCTTGCGCGTCTGCTGCTCGATGACCTTCTCCATCTCCTGGCCGCGCTTTTCGACCTCGGCCTTGCGATCGTTGAGCTTGGTCTTGAGTTGATCGAGACTGCGTTCGCGCTTTTGCAGCGCCTGATTTTTTTCTTCCAACCCGTCCTCGCGGCGGGCCAGCCGGCGTTCCTGCTCGCGCAGTTCGCCGCGGACTTGTTCGGTCTCGCGCTTGAACTCCTCGCGCTGTTGGTACAGGTCATCCTTGGCCTTCAGTTCCGCTTCTTTTTTGATCTTCTCGGCTTCTTCGCGGGCGCTTTTGGCGATCTCTTCCGCCTGCGTGCGGACGCTCTGGAGGCGAGTCCGGTCCAGCAAACGGGCGGCGACATAACCCAACAACAGAGCCGCGAGACAGCTGATGACGAGATACAGCTGCTCCATTCAGCCCACTCCTTGCTAGAGGGGCCGCCGCGACGGGGCCGAGCGACACGCGGAGTTAGCGCGTGAAAAAACGCACACGAGCCGGCGACGCAATGCGCCGGAGAAAGAAGAGAAAAGAACGTGCCGACGGGCAACCTCAACCGATTTCTTCCATTGCGGATTGCGGATTGCGGATTGCGGATTTATCTTCTAATCCGCAATCCGCAATCCGCAATCCGCAATCCGCAATTCATCCTGACCCCGCCCGTGTGATGACGCGGGGTGGAGGCAAGCGATCGTGTGGGGGACTACGGGAAGGTACCGGGTTGGGACGCCGGGAGGGGCGCGGGGCCGGTTGACGGACTCCGAAGCAGTGGAGCCACAGATCACTCAGGGCCACACGCACTTCGGGGCGTGTGGCGAGTCCAACCAGTAGCAGACACACACACAGCAACCAGAACAGGGTCATGCGGAACTCGCGGAAGTTTGTCTGGGGTGCAACGTTGCCACAGCTCGCCCTCTTAGGTGGTTAGGTGGTTAGGTGGTTGGATGGTTCGTCTGAACCACCCAACCACCTAACCACCTAACCACCGACGAAAGGCGCAAAGTCGGTGTAGGCGCCCGCGGCACGTCCGGTCCCCTCTTTCCTCGTATGTTGGGGCCAGACGCGGCGGACCTCGTAAGCCAAAACTTGTTGCCAATCCACTCCCGGCCTTCGGGCCGGAAGGAGAGTTTTTGTGAATACCTAGCTTATTATGCGGACTGATCTGGCCCGGAGTCAACTAAAAAGGCAAACCGTCACGACCGCGCCCCGAAATAAAAGCCGACCAGGGCGGCCAGGATCGCTTCGACCAGGTGCGGGTCGATCTGCCCTTCCAGCGACAGCGTAGGGTTGATGAACAGCAGGATAAGCAAGAGGGCGCCCATGCAGCCGACCGCCAGGAGGGCCACCCACGCCTCGACATCCTGGAACCAAAACGGCACGGTTCCGCCGGAGACGGCGCGGACGAAGCCGGTGAGGACGTGTCCCAGAAAGAAGCCGCTGAGGAGGATGAGCAGCAGGACGACGGCGCTGGTGGAGGGGTACTCGAACTCCGGTTTCATGTGATAGAGGAACCCCGCCAGACCCAGGTAGCCGGCCAACAGGATGAAGCGCACGCTGCCGCGCGGCAATCCCAGAGGCGAGCGGCGGTCGCTGGCGGGACGGATGGTGTGTCCGTGGGCCGAGAAGAAATGGGCCAGAATCAGCACCATGAGGATTTGCAGGTCCATGAACGCGGTCGGCAATTGAATTTTGTACGGGGCATCCGTCCCGCCCTGGAGCGGGCGCAGAGCGAGCAGCCAGAGCAGTCCGAGCACGCCCAGCGCGAGCAAGGCGCGGATGCTGCCGGCCGGCAGTCCGAGGGCGTGACGCGGCGGTGGCAGTCCGGGCGAGTAGGAGGGCGGCAAGCCTGGCGTGATGGACATACGGGGAATCTCCGGCACATGGCCCCCGGCAAGCCGGGGGTGTTTGATTTTCCCCCGGCAAGCCGGGGGCTATGTACTATTCGCCCGACCGCGCACGGCATTTCGACGGCCCGCATCGGCACCATTGGTCGGGGGAGAATCACACTGGCCGTAGCGCGACCAGGCGATGGATGGCGCGGGCAGGAAACTCTCGCCGGATTCAGGTCGTAAACAATTAGCCGGTAAAAATTTACGCATTGGCATCCGCTGTCGCTCGATGCCGGCACTCGATTTGCACATCCCCCGGCAGGAGAAGGGGCCACGTCACGGATTGTAACGCCACCGCATGAGATTGTGTCATGAGCGACGCGACCATTTTGGTTGTCGATGACGACGAGGTGCTGAATCAGGTGCTTCGTCGGGTGCTGACGCGCGACGGCTACAGCGTGGCGGAAGCCGGCAGCGTGGCCCAGGCGCTGGAGCGCGCTCACCAGCAGCGGCCGGCCCTCGGCCTCATCGACCTGCGTTTGCCCGACGGCGACGGCGTGGAGCTGGCCCGGCAGCTGCGCCAGCAGGTGGGACGCTTCCCGCTCATCCTCATGACCGCCTACCCGCTGCGCCTGCGCGATCAGCCCGAACTGGCGCGGGAGTTCGCGCATGTGCTGACCAAGCCGCTCAACCTCGAAGAGTTGCGCCGGGCCATTGCCACGAGCCTGGGCACGACCACCCGCACCCCGGCACCGCCCACGAAGGCCCCGCCTGAGACGACGGGCAGCGAGCCGGCAGCCGCCCCGCCGGCGCAACCCCCCGCCGTGACGGTCGCCGCTCCGGCACCTCCCCCGAAGAGGCGCCGGCTGCGCTGGGCCGCGATCGCGGCGTCGGTGGTCGTGGCCGGCGGTCTGATCGCGGCCTCGGCCCTGGGCATGCCCAGCATTCAAAACCTGCTCAAGCCGTCCTCGGGCGCTCGCCTCGTCGTGCCCAACAGCGATCAGTCCGCGCCTTCCCTCCGACAGCGAGGATGAAATCGAGTTGCCGCGTCCGGTGGCCGACCGCCTGGGGGTGACGAGCGCTCCGATCGAGGAAGGGGCCGCGCCGCGGCTTTTGGAATTGGCCGGCTCGCTGTCATTCGATCCGAACAAGCTCGGCCGGGTGCAGCCTCGTTTCGGCGGCGAGGTCATCTCGCTCGGCCATTTCAGCGAGCGCGACGCCAACGGCCAGACCAAAGAGCGCGACTTCCGCTACGGCGACCCGGTGAGGAAGGGGCAAATTCTCGCTGTGGTGCTGAGCAAGGATCTCGGCGAGAAGAAGAGCGAATTGCTCGATTCGCTGGTGCATCTGTGGTACGACCAGGCCCTTTTGCAGGGACTGGAAAAACTGCTCCAATCGGGCAGCACGCCGCCCATCACCGTGATGACGCAGCGAACCGTGGTGGCCGCGGACGAGATCGCCGTCAACAAGGCGGAACAGACGCTCCAGACCTGGAACGTGCCGGCGGAAGAGATCCAGGCGGTCAAGGACGAGGCCAAGCGCGTCTTCGACACCCGGAGCAAGCCTGATCCCAACAAGAAAAAGGAGTGGGCCAAGGTCGAGGTGCGGGCGCCGTTTGATGGCACCATCGTCGAAAAGAGCGTGGCCGCGCACAACATCGTCGATACCACGTTCGCCCTCTACGTGGTCGCCGACCTGCGCAAGCTGGGCGTGCTGGTCCACGCCTACGAGGAAGACCTGCCGGAGTTGCGCAAAATGTTGAAGAAGCATCCGGGAGGGGTTCCCTGGCAACTCCGCGCCGACGCAGACCTCGACCGCCGAGTCCTCAAAAACGAGGGCATGCAGCGGATCGGCCTGGTCGTCGATCCCAACCAGCACACCGCCCCGGTCATGGGTCTGGTGGACAACAGCGCCGGCGAGCTGGAGGTGGGTCAGTTCGTGAAGGCGACCCTCGAGTTGCCGACGCCGCCCAACGTCGTCGCCCTGCCCAATTCCGCCGTCGAGGAGAACGGCGCCGAGAGCGTCCTGTTCGTCCAGCCCGATCCGACCAAGCCCCGTTACGCCCTGCGGCGTGTGGCGGTGGCCATGCGGCTGCGCGATGTCGTTTACGTGCGCACCCGCCTGAGCGATCCGGAGCGCAAGAAGGGCCTGCGCGAAGTGCGGCCGGGCGAGTACGTCGTCACCGAGGGCGTGCTCGAACTCAAGTCGGCGCTGGAGGAACTTCAGGCGAAGGCCAAAGCGAAGGCACAAAGATAGTGGATTAGTGGTTAGTGGTTAGTGGTTAGTGGAAAATGACTACTATCGACGGACCACTGACCACTAACCACTGACCACTGTGACGAGATGGTACGCAAACTCATCGAATGGGCCGTCGATAGCGCCCTGATTGTGATCCTCCTGGCCATCGGCCTGGCCGGGTTCGGGGTGTATGCATTCAATCACGTCAACGTCGAGGCGTATCCCGACCCGGCGCCGGCCATCATCGAAGTCATCGCGCAATATCCGGGCTTCTCGGCCGAAGAGGTCGAGCGCAAGGTGACGATCCCGCTGGAGATCACCCTGGCGGGAATGCCGGGGTTGGTGTACACGCGCAGCAAGTCGCTGGCGGGGTTGAGTCACCTGCGCAACCAGTTCGAATACGGCATCGACTACTACGCCGCCCGCCAGGAAGTGATCAACCGCCTGCAATTCGTGCAGGGTTTGCCCGACACCGTCACGGCGCAGCTGTCGCCGTTCACGCCGACCGGCGAATTGATCCGCTACACCCTGGACGGACCCAAGAACTCGCGCGGCGAGGACATATATTCGCTCATCGACCTGAAATCGCTGCAAAACTGGGTGCTGGAGCGCGAGTTTCGCCGCATTCCGCGCATCGCCGACGTGTCGAGCTTCGGCGGCATGGTCAAGCGCTACGAGATCCAGCCTGACCCGGATCGGCTCAAGCGCTACGGCGTGACCTTGCAGCAGTTCCAGACGGCCATCAGCAACAGTAATGCCAACGTCGGGGCCGGCTACCTGCGGCAAGGGCCGATCGCCATGAACGTGCGCGGCATCGGCCTGCTCGGCCGCGGCCAGGATCCGATGCAGCGTGTGTTGAACCTGAAAAGTCCCTACGTGGCCGCCCGCCGCCTGCGCCAAGAAGAACAGGGCGCGTCCGCGAGATCCGCGACATCGTCGTGGTCTCGGTCAACAACGTCCCCGTTCGCGTGGAGGATCTCGTCACCGGCGGGCCAGTGGACGCCCACGACGAAGTTACCCGGGCGGAGGAGCCGGACCCGGCCGCCCGGCAGCGTCTGGGACAGGCGGCGCGTTCGTCCGGTTCCGGCGCCAACCAGGGCGTCATGGTCGGCTACCAGCCGCGGCTGGGCAAGGTCAGCGTGTGCCGGCCCAAGCGCGACGAACAAGGCGAGGTGGTCCGCGACGACGAAGGCAACATCCTCTGGATGGACGAGGAGGATAAGGTGCAAGGCATCGTCCTGATGCGCAAGGCCGAGGCCACCTTGCTGGCGCTCAACAAGGTCAAGGAAAAAGTCGATGAGCTGAACGATCCGCAGAGCGGGCGAATGCTGCCCGGCGTCAAGATCGAACCGCACTTCGATCTGACCGGACTCATCCACGTCACGACGGAAACCGTGCGCGAGAACCTGCTTTTGGGCATGGCGCTCGTGACCGTGATCCTGCTCATGTTCCTCAGCAACGTCCGCAGCGCCCTCATCGTGGCCATCAACATTCCGCTGGCGCTGTTGTTCGCCTTTTCGGTGCTGTTCGTGCGCGGCAAGTCGGCGAACCTGCTGTCGATCGGCGCGGTGGATTTCGGCATCATCGTCGATTCGTCCGTCATCATGGTCGAGAACATCTACCGCCACGTCAGTTCCGGCGAATACGCCGAACTGCCGCTGAAAGAGCGCATCATCCGGGCCTGTCACGAAGTCGAACGGCCGCTGTTTTTTTCGACGACGATCATGGTGTTCGCGTTCATCCCGCTGTTCACCATGCAAGGACCGGAAGGGCAGATCTTCGGACCGATGGCCGATACCTATGCGTTCGCCCTGGGCGGCGGCCTGCTCCTGGCCCTGACGGTGGCGCCGGTGCTGTGCCTGCTTTTCTTCAAGAACCTCAAGCCCGCGCAGGACAACTGGCTGGTCCGCTACCTGAAGCGCAGTTACCTGAGTCAGCTGGAACGCTGCCTCAACCACCGCGCCATCACCCTGACATTGTTCGGCTCGCTGACGGCCGTGACCGTCGGCATCCTGCCTTTCCTGGGCCGCGAATTCATGCCGGAGCTGGAGGAAGGCAACCTGTACATCCGCGGCACCTTCCCGATCAACGCCTCGCTGGAAGAGGTGGCCGACAAGACCCGGCGGGCGCGCGAGATCGTCCGGCAATACCCGGAGGTCGCCCTCGTCGCCTCGCAGGTCGGCCGGCCCGACGACGGCACCGACCCGACCGGCTTTTTCAACGCCGAGTTCTCCATCCCCCTGCACCCCGACAAGCACTGGCCCGCCGTGGTGGAGCGTACCGGCTGGCTGAGCTGGATGGGGCCGCGACATCGCACCAAGCCGGAATTGATCGCGGCCATGAACGAGCAGATGCACCGCGAATTGATCGGCGTCGATTGGAACTTCTCGCAGTACATCCGCGACAACGTCATGGAGTCGCTGTCCGGCGTCAAGGGCGACAACTCCATCAAGATCATCGGACCCGACCTCGACGAACTGGAACGACTGGCCGAGCGCGTCAAGGCGGAGCTGGACGCGGTGCCCGGTCTCCAGAACGTGGCGATCTTCCGCATCAAGGGGCAGCCGAACCTCGAATTCACGGTCGATCGGGCCAAGTGCAAGTACTGGAACGTCAGCGTGGCGGACGTGGAAAACGCCATCGCCATCGCGGTGGGCGGGCAAGCCTGCACGCAGATGGTCGAGGGCGAGAAGTCGTTCGACATCAGCCTGCGCTGGCCGGAACGGCTGCGCGGCAACGAGCAGGCGATCCTGGACATCCCCATCGAGGTGGTCAACAACGTGGTGACGCCCGGCTACCAGCCGGGCACGGCGCAGACGCCGGTGACGGGGCCGAGCGTGGGCGTCAACCCGATCGGCATCAACATGCCGATGCCGTCGCTTTGGGGCAACGTCTTCAACGCGGCGCTCAACAACATCAGCAGCGTGCCGCGCCTGCGCTGAGCCACCTCGTCACGCCGGTCAACGACGCCGGCCTGCCCGACCCCAACGGCAAGTACCTGCGCTCGGGCGCCTCGACGATCTACCGCGAGCAGGGCAAGCGCCTGATCGCCGTCAAGTTCAGCGTGCGCGGCCGCGACCTGGCGGGTGCGGTCGCCGAGGCCCAGGAGAAGACGGCCCACCTGTTCACGGGCGGCTATCGGGCGGAATGGAGCGGCGAGTTTCAGGAAATGTTGGAGGCGGAGCATCGCCTCATGTACATCATCCCGCTCTCGTTGGCGGCGATCTTCGTCCTGCTCTATCTCGCCTTTCACGATCTGGTGGACGCGCTCCTCGTCTTCTCCAACGTCATCGACCTGAGCGTGGGCGGCGTGTGGGCGCTTCTGTTGACGGGCACGAACTTCAGCATCTCGGCCGCGGTCGGCTTCATCTCGATCTTCGGCATTGCCATCATGGATGGGTTGTTGCTCGTATCGTACTTCAACCACATGCGCGCGATGGGCCTGCCCTTGCGCGAGGCGATCATGCAGGGGGCCGAGAAGCGCGTGCGGCCGGTGATGATGACGGCGCTGACGGCCATCTTCGGCCTGTTGCCGGCGGCGGTCTCGACGCGCATCGGCGCCCAGACGCAACGGCCCTTGGCCATCGTCGTGGTCGGCGGCATGGTGACGACGTTGTTCTTGACGCGCTACCTGATGCCGGTGCTGTACAGCTTCTACGGCCACCGCGAGCCGCCGGCCGGCTCCGGCAGCATGGCGCATTAAGTTTTCCGAGCCTGAAGCGTAAGCGAAGGGAAAGATACCCTTCGCTTACGCTTCAGGCTCGGAAGACGTGGCCAGCCGCTCCTCCGAGAGCTTCATCGCACGATGGTAAGCGTCGGCAACGCCTTCTGGAGTTCCGCAGCACCCGCGTCCGTCACCGATGTGCCGCTGAGGCTCAGCAATTGCAATTTCTTCAGTCCAACCAGTTCCTTCAGACCCCTGTCCGTCACTCGGGTGTTGTGGAGGAGCAGCCCTTGCAATCCCTTCAGCTCAGCCAACTCCTTCAGCCCCGCGTCTGTCACCTGAGTGTAGCCGAGGTTGAGAGATTGCAGTCCCTTCAGTCCGACTAGTTCCTTCAAACCCGCGTCCGTCACCCGCGTCTCGTCGAGGCCCAGCAATCGCAGTTCCTTTAGCCCGGCCAACTCCTTCAGCCCTGCGTCCGTCACTTGAGTACCGCCGAGGCCGAGAGTTTGCAGTCCTTTCAGCCCGGCCAACTCTTTCACCCCCGCGTCCGTCACCCGCGTGCTTCGGAGACCTAGCGTTTGCAGCTGTTTCAGCCCAGCCAATTCCTTAAGACCCGCATCCGTCACCCGGTTGTTGAGGTACAACACTTGCAGTTGCTTCATCCCGGCCAGTTCCTTCAGACCCGCGTCCGTCACTGGCGTGTCATGGAGGGTCAAAGTATGCAGCACCGTCAGTGCGTTCAACTCCTTCATACCCTCGTCCGTCACCAACGTGCTGTCGAGGCTTAGCCATTGCAGTTCCTTCAGTGCGGTCAGTTCCTTGAGGCCCGCGTCCGTCACCGGCATGTTTCTGAGGTGCAGATATTGCAGTCCCGTTAGGCTGTCCAGTTCCTTCAGACCCTTGTCCGTCACCTTCGTAGCGCTGAGGTCCAGCCAAAGCAGTCCGTTCAGCCGAGCCAGCTCCTTCAAACCCGCGTCCGTCACCGACGTATTGTTGACGTACAGCCCTTGCAATTCCTTTAGCTCAGCCAGCTCCTTCAGACCCGCGTCCGTCACTTGCGTGCCGCCAAGGTGCAACCATTGCAGTTTCTTCAGCCTGGCCAACCCCTTCAGGCCCTCGTCCGTCACCCGCGCGCGGCGAGGCCCAGATATTGCAGCCTCTTCAGCCCGGCCAACTCCTTCAGACCCGCGCCTGTCACCGGCGTGAAGAAGAGATTCAGCACTTGGAGTTCTTTCAGCGCGGCCAACTCCTTCAGATCCGTATCCCTTACTGGCCTGCTGTTGAGTTCCAGGCCAAAGGCTTGTTGCGGCGGCGGCAGCTTGCCCATTACACCGCCGGTCCACTCCCGGAACTTGAAAGCAGGCACCCCCCCTGGCTTGCCCTCGACCCGCTCTTGGAACAGCACCCACCCCGGTTCGACTTTCATCCAGCCGACCGTGGCACCTGCCTTCGTCCAGGCAGCAACCAACTCCCCCGGCAGCGGCTGATTCGGGGCGACCACTTGTGGTAGTGGCGCCGACAATGACTCCCTACCGCCCCCGGCCAACAGCAACAGCGCGGCGAACGCCGCGGACCCTCGGTTCAGCTCCGATAAGCGTGGCGCCATCGATCACCCCCTACGGTATTCCGCCATAAGAGCCTGACCGTCGCGTCAGGCCGGGCCTTCGGCGGGGAGATTTACGTTCCCCCTGGCTCCCACGAATCGTCGCGCGCATCCCGAATCAGTCAACCAAAATCTGGGGTAAACCCAACCAGGGCACCTCGGACGAATCCGAGCCTGAAGCGTAAGCGAAGGGGTTTTCCTTCGCTTACGCTTCAGGCTCGGAAACAATCGACCTCCTTGGCGTCCCTCCCCGCCGCGCTTATACTGCGAACAGGCGGCGCGTGAACGCTCACGGCGCCGTCGCCCGCCTGCCTCTCCGCATGATGGGAGTCCACTCGAACCCCCGCCGAGGTCCTCGATGAAGACGAAACTGCTGCTCGCCGGCTGTGTGGTGCTGCTGTCCGGCCTGGCCGCCGGCTTCGACTGGCCGCAATTCCGCGGTCCCCGCCGCGACAACGTATCCCTCGAAACCGGGCTGCTCAAAAGCTGGCCATCGGGCGGGCCGAAACTGTTGTGGACTTGCGACGAGGCCGGCATCGGCTACTCGGGGCCGGCCATCGTGGGTGGCCGCGTCTACACGATGGGCGCCGACGAGAAGAACGATTTCGTCATCGCGCTCGACGCCAAGAGCGGCAAGAAGGTGTGGTCCACGCCGATCGGCGCTTACGTCCGCAACGGCTACGGTAGTGGGCCGCGCAGCACGCCCACGCTGGATGGTGATCGACTGTACGCCCTGAGCAGTGGAGGCCAACTGGCGTGCCTGAAGACCGGTACGGGTGAAAAAGTCTGGTCGGTCAGCCTCACGGCCGATCTGGGCGGAGGCCGGCCGGGCTGGAACTACTGCGAATCGCCGCTGGTGGACGGCGAGCATGTCGTCTGCACGCCGGGAGGCGCCAGGGGCACTCTGGCGGCGCTGGACAAGAACACCGGCAAGGTGGTCTGGCGCAGCACCGAATTGAAGGATAGCGCCGGCTACTCGTCGATCGTGCCGGCCACGGTGGGCGGCGTGCCGCAATACGTGCAGCAGACCATGAAGGGGATCGCCGGCGTCGCCGCCAAGGACGGCCGGCTCGTGTGGTATCACCCACAACCGAAGTACCGTACCGCCGTCATCCCCACGCCGATCGTCTCCGATAACCTCGTTTATGCCACGGCCGGCTACGGCGCGGGCGACGTGCTGCTCAGGCTGACGCCGAGCGCGGACGGCACCAAGGCGGAACAGCTTTATGATGAGGAGGCCCAGCGCGTGATGGAGGACAAGCATGAGGGCGTCGTGCTGGTCGGCGAGCATGTGTACGGCTGGTCGGACAAGGGCGGCTGGACGTGCCAGGAACTGAAAACCGGCAAGAAAGTCTGGCAATCGACCAAGCTCGGACGCGGCTCGATAACCAGCGCCGACGGAATGCTCTACTGTTTCGCCGAAAAGGACGGGACCACCGTGCTGATCCGGGCCACTCCCGACGGCTGGCAGGAAGAGGGCCGCTTCACCATCCCCCGCCATACCCAGCGGCGCGAGTATAACAACAACCACTGGACGCATCCCGTCCTCGCCAACGGACGGTTATACCTGCGCGATCAGGAATTGATCTTCTGCTACGACGTGAAAAACGGCGGAAGCTGATGGAAGGCAGAACCCCCATGCGTATGACTCTGCGAATCCTGCTGGCGTTGTGCGTCGTGGCTGGGCCGCTGGCCCTGCACGCGGACGATTGGCCGCAGTGGCGCGGACCCCATCGGGATGCCATCTCGAAAGAAACGGGACTCCTCAAGACCTGGCCCAAGGACGGCCCCGAACTGCTCTGGACGTTCGACAAGGCCGGTTCGGGTTACGCCAGTTTCGCCGTCGTCGGCGGCAAATTGTACACGATGGGCACGCGCGACAACGACGAGATCGTCCTCGCCCTGGACGACAAGGGCAAGGAGCTGTGGAGCGCCAAAATCGGGTCGGTGTTCGACTTCAAGGGCAACAACTGGAGCCGTGGCCCCAACGCGACGCCGACTGTGGATGGGGAACTGATTTTCGCGCTCGGCAGCCAGGGCGATTTGCTGTGCGTCGATACCGGCGGCAAGGAGCGCTGGCGCAAGGAGCTGACGAAAGAACTCGACGCTCAGGTCAACGACATCGGCGGCGGGCCGAAGAACCGCGGTTGGGGTTTCTCCTGGTCGCCGCTGGTGGACGGCGAGCAACTCGTGATCGTTCCCGGCGGCCCGCAAGGGTTGTTCGCGGCACTCAACAAGAAGACGGGCGAAGTTCTGTGGCGGAGCAAGGAGGTCAAGGACCGCGCCACGTACTCCTCGCCGATCATGGCCACGATCGGCGGCGTCAAGCAGTACATTCAGATGACGCAGGACGGTGCCGTCGCCGTTGATGCCAAGACGGGGAACCTGCTGTGGTACTTCAAGCGGGAGAATCCCTGGAGCGACATCCTGTGCCCGACGCCGATCTGCCAGGGCGATCGCATCTACGTGACGGGCGGGGCGGGCGGCTGCAATCTCATCAAGGTCGAACGCGACGGCGACAAATTCAAGGCGACGGAGGCTTACGCCGAGAAGCAGATCGCCAACTGGCACGGCGGCGTCGTCCTGGTCGGCAAATACGTCTACGGCTACCACGCGGAACGCGAATGGGCCTGCCAGGACTTCGCGGAGGGCGGCGACAACAAGTGGGATCCGCCGCGCAAGAGCCTCGGGGCCGGTTCGCTGATCTACGCGGACGGCCGGCTCTATTGCGTGTCGGAAAAGGACGGCAAGGGCGTGGTGGCAATGCTGGCGGCGAACCCGGAGGAGTACAAGGAAATCAGCCGGTTCACGCTGCCGCGCGCGTCGGCGATCCGCAAGAATCGCGGCGGCGTGTGGACGCATCCGGTGATTTCGGACGGACGATTGTACGTACGCGATCAGGAATTGATCTTCTGCTACAAGGTGAAGTGACCCAAAAATGTTATCCGGATAAAAAGGAGGGAGATACCACCTCCCTCGGCCCCCTTGGGGAAGTTGTCTTCTCAAGTCGCGGGGTGTTGGCAATTTGGCAGTTTGGCAGTCTCGCCCCTTTTTGCCGACGCTAACTCTTGAGAATATTAGGTTTGCGCCGTGAAAACCACTCTGCCAAATGCCCGTTCTATTTGGCAGAGTGGCAGACTGCCCTCGGGGCCAACTCCCAGTCGCTCGTTGCCCCGAACCATCCAGGTCGGCCATCCCGAGCAGGTTGACCTAGTTAGTGCTCTTTCGCGTGTGAATCGAGGAGAGGCATGTTCGCCGGGCCGCGCGACGACATCGGACGGGCGGAACTGACCGACTGGCAAACCCAGCGCCTCGCCAACCTCCTGCGCGAAATCCTGCCCGCCAATCGCTTCTACGCTCGCAAGTTCCACGAAGCCGGCATCGATCCCGCCTCCCTTATTCTTCCCGCCGACCTGACCCGTCTGCCCTTCACGACCAAATCCGAATTGCTGGAAGATCAGGCCCGCCATCCACCCTACGGTGAAATCCTGACGTATCCGGTCGAGCGCTACAGTCGGCTGCATCAAACGTCTGGCACCTCCGGACGGCCGATGCGCTGGCTGGACACGCCGGAAAGCTGGTCGCGGCTGCTCGATTGCTGGGTGACGATGTTCGGCATCGCCGGCGTCGGGCCGGCGGATCGGTTGTTCTTTCCCTTTTCGTTCGGGCCGTTCCTCGGCTTCTGGACGGCGTTCGAGGCGGCCTCGCGCCTGGGATGTCTGTGTCTGCCCGGCGGCGGACTGAGCAGCACCGCCCGCCTGCGCTTCCTGCTCGACAACCAGGCCACCGTCGTCCTCTGCACGCCCACCTACGCCCTGCATCTGGCCGAGGTCGCGCACAAAGAGGGAATCGACCTGGCCAGCTCGCCGGTTGGCAAGATCATCGTGGCCGGCGAACCAGGCGGCAGCATCCCCGCCACCCGTACCCGCATCGAAAGCGCCTGGGGGGCGCGGCTTTTCGATCACACCGGCATGACGGAAACCGGCCCGTTGGGGATTGAATGTCCGGAGCAGCCGGGCGGTCTACATCTATTGGAGACGGAATGCCTGCCGGAAGTGATCGACCCCCGCACGACAGAGCCGGTCCCGCCCGGAACGGAAGGCGAACTGGTGCTGACCACGTTCGATCGGCCGGGCAGTCCGCTGATCCGTTATCGCACAGGCGATCTGGTCCGCGTCGATCCCCGGCCGTGTCCGTGCGGCCGAGCGATCATGCGATTGGACGGCGGCATCCGCGGCCGGGCCGACGACATGATCGTCCTGCGCGGCAACAACCTGCATCCGAGCGCCTTGCAGACGATCCTGCATCGTCATGCGGACGTGGCGGAATATCGCATGGAGGTCGATCGCACAGGCACGCTGCCGGTGCTGCGCATCGAGGTCGAGCCGCAAGCCGGCGTGGCCGGCGATGCCTTGGCCGAACGCGTCGATCGCGCCATCCGCACGGAGCTTTTTTTCCGCGCCGAGGTCCGCGCCGTCCCGCCCGGCAGCCTGCCCCGCTACGAAATGAAAGCCCGCCGCCTGGTGGTAAAAAACGATACCGGGACTGCAAGTGAAACGCGGAAATCCTAAAACAGCCGGTGGACGTTTCCTTATTAGCCCGCAGCGCCAGCAAGGGAACTCCCTTGCTGGCGCTGCGGGCTAGTAAATCGATGATGACCCTGCGAGAGCCGATCCCATGAAGCGCATCCTTCCCCTGCTGCTGGCCCTGCTCGGCTGGACGACAACGGCCACTGCCGAGAACTGGTCCTCGTGGCGCGGGCCGGAACAAACCGGCGTCTCCCGCGACCGCGACTTGCCCGACACCTTCTCGATCAAGCCCAACTCCAAGGACGGCAACGTCCTCTGGCGGGCGCCCTACGGCGGCATCACGACGCCGATCGTCCAGAACGGCCGGGTCTACCTCATCAACAAGACCGGCGAGAACGTCAGCCAGCAAGAGCGCGTGATGTGCGTCGATGCCGACACCGGCAAGATGCTCTGGGAGCACAAGTTCAACGTCTTTCTGACCGGCATCGTCGCCGATCGGCTCGGCTGGACGCAGATGGTCGGCGACCCCGAGACGGGCAACGTCTATGCGCACGGGACGCAGGGCTTCCTGATGTGTTTCGACAAGGACGGGAAAATCCTCTGGCAGCACTCGCTGACGGAAGAGTATGGGCGCATCAGTGGCTACGGCGGGCGCATCATGAGTCCGATCGTCTTCGAGGACCTGCTCATCATGCCGATGATTAACGCCAACTGGGGCGAGCAGACCGTCGGCGGCACCCGCTTGGTCGCCTTCAACAAACGCACCGGCGAGGTGGTGTGGTGGGGCTGGACGGGCCATCGGGTCATGGACACGAATGCGTGCGTGCCGGTGGTGGCGAAGATCGCCGGGCAGTGGCTGGTCATTACCGGCGGCGGCGACGGCGGCCTGCACGCCTTCCGGGCACACACCGGCGAGAAGGTGTGGAGCTACATCTTCGCGGCCGGGGCGGTGAATGCCTCGCCGGTTGTCGAGGGCGATCGGGTCTACGCCGGCCACGGCGAGGCCAACCCCGATAGCGAAGAGCAGGGTCGCGTCGTCTGCCTGGATGCGAGCAAGATCACGAATGGCAAGCCGGAGAAGGTTTGGCAGGTGGACGGCATCCGCGTCAAATACGCCTCGCCGCTACTACACGACGGCAAGCTGTATGTGTGCAACGTCGTCGGCGAGATGGCGTGTCTGAACGCCAAGACCGGCGAGGAGTTGTGGACGTATCAGTACGGCAACAACACGCGCGGCTCGCCGGTGTGGGCGGACGGCAAAATCTACATCCCGGAGCTGGATTCCAAGTTTCACATTCTTCAGCCCAATGCCAACGGTTGCAACGAACTGTGCCGCGGTAACGTTTCGCGGCAAGGGCGTCACCCCCGTGGAACTGACCGGCAGCCCCGCCGTCGCTGACGGGCGCATTTACTTCCTGACCAGCGAAGAGCTGATTTGCATCGGCAAGAAAGGCCGCAAGCAGGCCGGCACAAGTGTCACTATTCAGGCGCGTATTGACAGTTACACGGGCGGGAAACCGGCCCATCTCCAGGTGGTGCCGGCCGACGTGGCCCTGACGCCGGGGCAGAGCGTGACGTTCAAGGCGCTGGCTTACGACGATCACGGTGTGCTACTCGGCGAGGTCAAGGCGGACTGGTCGCTGGCCGGGCCGTTGCCGCCGGCCTTTCCGATCGGCATGGCGGCACCGCCTCCGCCCAAGACGTCCCAACCCGCACCCCGACCGATGGCGGGCAAACTTAGCGACGACAGCGCCACCAGCACCAAGCTCACTGTCGGCGGCATGCCCCCGTCGCAGTTCGGCCGGGTCGTCGCCAAGATGGGTTCGCTGACCGCTTACGCGCGCGTCCGCGTGGCCCCGATCCTGCCCTACAGCCCCGATTTCACGCGCATCCCCCAGGGACGCACGCCCGGCGGGTGGATCAACTGCCAGGGCAAATACTCCATCGGCACGATGAAGGACGGCACGATCGCGCTGAAGAAACGCAACGACGCACCCAGTCCGCTGGTGGCGCAGGCGCACGCCTACATCGGCTTGCCGACGATGACGGGCTACACCATCCAGGCCGACATGCAGGGCAACAAGCTCAAGGATGAAATGCCGGACATGGGCGTCGGGGCCAATCGCTATGACCTGGTGCTGATCGGCAACACTCAGCAGCTGCGCTGATCTCGTGGAGCGCCCTGCCGCGCATCGACCGGACCATTGCCTTCGAGTGGAAGCCCGACACCTGGTATCGGCTGAAGCTGACGGTCGAGGTGCAGGGCGGCAAGGCCATCGCTCGCGGCAAGGTTTGGCCGCGCGATCAGGAGGAGCCGAAGGAGTGGACGATCACGGTCGAAGACCCGACGCCCAACACCGAAGGCGCTCCTTGCCTTTACGGCTTCTCCACCGGCGTCCAAGGGCCGACCAAACCCGGTACGGAGATCTGGTACACCAACGTGAAGATCACGCCGAACAAGTAAAACGCATTTTACTAGCCCGCAGCGCCAGCAAGGGTTCTGCCCTTGCTGGCGCTGCGGGCTGGTAAGAAAACCGAATACCGCAAGGAATCGACTCCATGAAATCCCTCCCGCAGCTGCGCCGTGTCTTTTCGCTCGCCGGGACCGTGCTGGTGTTCGCCGCGGTCCTCGTCGTCCTGGCCCTGCAAGCGCCGTCTCGCAATGCGTCGGTCCAGGCCGACGCCGGCAAGGAAGACGCCCGCCGCAATTGGCCGCTCTTTGGCGGCAGCGTGTCGCGCGACCTCGTCAACCTCGCCGAGAAGGACATGCCGACGCAATGGCAAGTCGGCAAGAAGGAAAAGAACATCAAGTGGAGTGTCCGCTTAGGCAACAAGGCTTACGGCGGGCCGATCGTGGCCGGCGGCAAAATCTACGTCGGCACCAACAACGGCGGCCGCCGAGACCCCAATGTCAAGGGCGACAAGGGCATCATGATGTGCTTTCGCGAGTCCGACGGCGAGTTCCTCTGGCAGGCGGTCCACGACAAGCTGCTGGCCGGCCGGGTCAACGATTGGCCCGAAGAAGGGATCTGCTCCAGTCCCGTGGTCGAGGGCGATCGGCTCTATTACGTCAGCAACCGCTGCGAGGTCATCTGCGCCGACGTGGAGGGGATGGCCAACGGCAACCAGGGCGTAACGGACGAAACCTACAAGGGACCCAAGGACGCGGACATCCTTTGGCGGCTGGACATGATCGGCCGGCTGGGCGTTTTCCCGCACAACCTCGCCGTCTGTTCGCCGCTGGTCGTCGGCGACACTTCTGTTCGTCATCACGGCCAATGGCGTGGACGAGGACCACATCGACATCCCCAAGCCCGCAGCGCCCAGCTTCTTGGCCATCAACAAGAAGAACGGCGAGGTGCTGTGGAACGACAACGCCCCGACGCGGAACCTGGTCGAGGCGCAGAAGGGCGGCGCAGGAAGTGGACATCAAAAAGCTCGTCAACTCGGGCAAGCTGCTGATGCACGGCCAATGGTCCAACCCCGTCTACGCCGAGCCGAACGGCAAGCCGATGGTCATCTTCCCCGGCGGCGACGGCTGGATTCGCGCCTACGATCCCAAGGAAGGCAAGCTCCTCTGGAAATTCGACTGTAACCCCAAAGGCACCGTCTACGTTCTCGGCCCCGGTGCCACGCGCAGCGATTTCGTGTCCACGCCGGTCGTCTGGGAGAACAAGCTCTACATCGGCGTGGGCCAGGATCCCGAACACAAGAAGGGCGTCGGCCATCTGTGGTGCATCGACATCACCAAGGAGCCGAAGAACTCGGAAAAAGACCTCACGCCGGCCGACAACAACTTCGACCCCAAGGCCGCGGTCAACAAGGACTCCGGCCTGATCTGGCACTACGGCGGGCCCGCCCCGGAGAACGCCGACCGCCCCTACCTTTTCGGCCGGACCATGAGCACCTGCGCCGTCCATGACGGGTTGTGCTACGCGGCCGACTACGACGGCTTTGTCTACTGCCTCGACGCCCACACCGGCGAGAAATACTGGGAGCATGACCTGAAGGCCGACACCTGGAGTTCGCCTTACTGGGTGGACGGCAAAATCTACATCGGCAACGAGAGCGGCCGGATGAACATCTTCCAGCACGGCAAGACAAAGAAGCTGATTCGTCAGATCAACATGCAGGCCAACTCGATCCGGGCGACGCCGGTGGCGGTCAACGGCGTGTTGTACGTGATGACGGAAAACCCGTGCAAACTGTGGGCGATCGGCGCCAAGAAGTAGGCGTTTTCGTTTAGCGACGCTTCTGCGAAGCGTCGCTAAACGAAAACATCCACACGAAGGAGGAGGGACGGATGCGTCGGATACCGAGTTGGCTGGTCGCCGGAATGTTGATCGCCCTGTTCGGCGCGGCCGGCCTGGGCCGTGCCCCCTCCGCCGAGCGACTCCTGGCCGATGTTCGGCGGCACGCCGCAGCGCAACCTCGCCAACACGACCGAGACCGGCATCGCCGAGACGTGGAGCGTCAAGAAGGGCAAGGAGAAAAACATCAAGTGGTCCGCCAAGCTCGGCAACAAGGCCGTGGGCGGTCCCGTTGTGGCCGGCGGCCGGGTCTTCATGGGCACCAATCAGCCTCAGGGCGAGAAGGGCGTCTTGATGTGCTTGCGCGAGTCGGACGGTAAATTGCTCTGGCAGGCCGTCCACGACAAGTTTGAGGAATCCCCCGCCGGACAGGGCTTCGGCATCGCCTCCGCGCCCTGCGTGGACGGCGATCGCCTCTACTACGTCAGCAACCGTTGGGAGGTGGTCTGCGCCGATGTCGCGGGAGACGAGGCCACGGGCAAGGCCAAGATCCTCTGGACGATCGACATGGTCAAAGAATGGAAGGTCTACCCCGGAGGGCTGGGCGGCAGCCTGTCCATCTGTTCGCCCCTGGTTGTTGAGGATCTCGTGTATGTCGTCACCGCCAACGGCACGGACTCGCCGGACAAGGTGCCCGCGCCGGAGGCGCCCAGTTTCGTCGCCCTCGATAAGAAGACGGGCAAGGTGGTCTGGCAGGACCATTCGCCCGGCAACAAGATCATGGACGGCCAATGGGCCAACCCGGCGGCGGCCGAGGTCAACGGACAATGGCAGGTGATTTTTCCCGGCGGCGACGGCTGGCTCTACAGCTTCGAGGCCAAGACGGGCAAGCGGATCTGGAAGTTCGACTGCAACCCCAAGAAATCGGAATTCAAGGCGGGCGGCCGGGGCACGCGCAACTACATCGTTGCCACGCCGGTGATCTGGGAGAACAAACTCTACGTCGGCGTCGGCCGCGAGCCGGATGAGGGCAGCGGCGACGGCCATCTGTGGTGCATCGACATCACCAAGCAGCCGAAAAACAAGGACAAGGATCTCTCGCCGGTCAACGATAATTTCGATCCCAAGGCGGCGGTCAACAAGGATTCCGGCCTGGTCTGGCACTTCGGCGGCCCGGTCCCAGGGCAAGCAGGATCGCGATTATCAGTTTGGCCGAACCATCAGCACAGCGGCCGTCCACGACGGCCTGCTCTACGCCGCCGAGCTGACCGGCTTCTTCTACTGCCTCGACGCCCGGACGGGCGAAAAGTACTGGGAGTTCGACCTCAAGGCCAGCACCTGGAGTTCGCCCTACTACGTCGATGGCAAGGTCTACATGGGCACCGACGACGGCGACCATGTACGTGTTCCGGCATGGCAAGGACAAGAAGAAGCCGGCTAAAATAGACCTGAATGAAGCGCTCCTGAGGCCGCCCGTGGCGGTCAACGGCGTCCTGTACGTGAGCAACGGTTACAACCTGTTCGCCATCGCCCCGAAGTGAAATGCTCCTCACATAGCCCCCGGCTTGCCGGGGAAAAATCTTCCCCCGGCAAGCCGGGGGCTATGTGAATAAGAACCCGCAAGCGAGGAACATCTCCGTGTCCTCCGATAAAGTTCGTCACGCCCGCGAAAAACTCGACGCCCATGTCCGCGACATCGTCGCCTGGCATTTCAATCCCGACACCGGCACTCCGTTTTGGCTCGAACGGGCCAAATCGTTCAAGTTCGACCCGCTCAAGGACGTGAAGGGCTTCGACGACCTGAAGTTGTTCGGCCTCTTCGAGGACGAATGGCTGCGCGGCGGCCCGGTGCGGCGCTGGGTGCCCAAGGCGATCGGCAAAACAAGCCGACCTACGTCTTCGAGACCGGCGGCACCACCGGCATCCCCAAGAGCCGCGTCGTCCAGGACGACTTCCGCATCGACTACGAGATGTTCAGCGACACGCTGCCGGAGAAGTATTTCCCCAAGGGGATCGAACTGGCTCATGCTCGGCCCGTCCGGCCCGCGCCGGCTGCGCCTGGCGGTCGAGCATCTGTGCCAGTATCGCGGCGGCATCTGCTTCTGCGTCGATCTCGACCCGCGCTGGGTCGTCAAGCTCATCAAGAAGGGCTGGATGGAACACCTCAAGGCGTACCAGGAGCATGTCATCGACCAGGCGTTGACGGTCCTGTCGGCCAAGCACGACATCAAGTGCATGTTCACGACGCCGAAGCTGCTCGACGCCCTGGCGACGCGACTGGAGAAGGACGGTTCGAGCATCGCGCAGGCAGGGCATCACCGGCATCTTCTGCGGCGGCACCGAGATGACCTCGCAGTGGATCCGCTTCGCCATCGAAGAATTGCTCGGCCCCAACGTCTACATCGCGCCGACCTACGGCAACACGCTGATGGGCCTGGCCGCGGCCGAGATGCCGACGGCCCAGCAGAACTACAAGATCGCCTATTACGCCCCGCAGCCGCGCGCCGTCGCCCAGGTGGTGGAGTTCAACGACTACGATAAGGTGGTCGAGTACGGCAAGACCGGCCGCGTCATGCTGACGACGTTGACGAAGGAATTTTTCGTGCCCGCGCTTCATGGAGCGCGACGAGGGCGAGCGCGAGCCGCCGAGCGCGAAGTATCCGTGGGACGGCGTCAGCGGCGTGCGGCCGTTCCACGAATTCGCGGCGACCACGACGGTCGGGGTGTATTAGAGGCTTGGGTATCCGTGACAGTCCGCGATATGCTGCGTAAATTGCGCGACGATGGCTGGGTCGTGGTTCGCCAGCACGGCAGCCACCGCCAACTACATCATGTCACGAAGCCCGGAACCGTGACGGTGCCCGGAAAGCCAAGTGATACTCTCAATCCCAAAACGGAGCGATCCATCTTGCGGCAAGCTCAGCTGGAATAAAGGGGAAGACTGATGGACGAGGAGAGCTGGGATAGTTACTTCGTTGTCATCCGCCGTACCCGAACCGGTTACAGCGTGGACGTTCCCGATCTGGATGGCTGTGTTTCGACGGGAATGACGGTGGAACACGCGCGGCACATGATTGCCGAGGCCATCACCATGCACTTGGAGTTAATGCAGCAGTCGGGGGAGACAATCCCGCCGCCGCGAAGAGTATGGAGGTCGCCATCGACCCCGATGCCGGCGAGGAGTTTTACACTTGGGTCGAGGTCAAGGTGCCGAGCAGCCCGCGACAACACCTTGAATGCTCAATGAACTATAGAGAAGGAGAACATCTATGATCCACATCCCCGTTCTGCGTTGGGGCGAGCCGTACAAGAGCCTGGACGTGGACAAGGTGGTCCACTTCGCCACCGGCGAGCCGCTCGCCGAGGTCGAGCCGGGCCAACGCCGGACTCGTCGAGCGCGACATGCGCCACGCCAAACGCGCCCGCGAGGTGCTCCGCGAAATCCCCATCGCGCGACCTGCTTCAGATGATCAAGAAGGCGGCCGATCTGTACACGGAGGCGGAACTGCCGCTGGGCGACGGCACGCAGACGCCCGACCAGTTCGCCCGCATGCAGTCGGCGACGACCGGCCTGCCCGAACATATGTGCCGCTTCAACATGAAGAAAAATCACTTCGTGTTGAATCAAATGGACAAGATCCTCGAATCGCTGACGCGCGGCCTGGATCTCAACGTCCTGTCGCGCGGCTACGGCGTCGAGGCGCGGCGTGCCGATCAGCTATCAGGCCCAGTCGCCGGTTTTGGGACTGGTGCTACCGAGCAATTCGCCCGGCGTTCATACCCTCTGGCTGCCGATCATCCCCATGCAGATGGGCCTGGTCCTCAAGCCGGGACCGCAGGAGCCGTGGACGCCCTACCGCATGACGCAGGCGTTCATCCAGGCAGGCGTGCCCAAACAGGCCATCGCCATCTATCCCGGCCTGGGCGACGTCGGGGCGGCCGTGCTGGCGCACTGCCCGCGCAGCCTGATCTTCGGCGGCACCGCCACCGTCGAGCAGTACAAGGGCAACCCGCGCGTGCAGGCACACGGGCCGGGCTTCAGCAAGATTCTGCTCGGCGATGACGTGGTCGATAACTGGCGCAAAGTATCTCGATCTCATGGTCGAGAGCGTGGTCATCAACAGCGGCCGGGGCTGCATCAACTGCTCGGGCATCTGGGCGTCGCGGCACACCAAGGAGATCGCCGAGGCGCTGGCCGAGCGCATGGGGCCGATCCAGCCGCTGCCGCCCGAAGACCCCAAGCGCGGCGCTGGCGGCCTTCACCGTGCCCGGCCAGGCCGACGCCGTCTCCGCCGACATCGACCGCGACCTCAAGGAAACCGGCGTGCAGGACATGACCGCCAAATACGGAGCGCGCCTGGTGAAAAAGGAGCGCTGCGATTACCTCCGGCCGACGGTCATCCACTGCGATTCGCCGGACGCGGGCCATCGCCAAGAAGGAATATATGTTCCCGTTTACAACGGTCGTGCAGTGTCCGCAGGACAAGATGCTCGAATCAATCGGGCCGACGCTGGTTTGCACTGGAATCACGGAAGACAAGAAGTTCCAGCGGGGCTTACTGGATGCGACGCACATCGACCGGCTGAATCTCGGGGCGATCCCGACGACCAAGCTGAACTGGCTGCAACCGCACGAGGGCAACATCGTCGATTTCCTGTACAGGGCGCGGGCGTTCCAGTTCGAGGGAGCCGTTCCGCAGTAAGAGGCTCGTCGGGTATAATGAATTGATTGCCCGCCGCCGTCTGTTTAGCCGCGAGCCGGAGGCGAGCGCGACTGCCGCGCTCGCCTCCGGCTCGCGGCTAAACAAGAAGACATCAGGACCCCCGCATGAAGTCCACGCTACCCCCTTCCAACACCAGTGTGCGTCCCAGCAAAACTTCGCTGCCGCATCCGCTTTTCGACTACCACCCGCTGACCCGCGTGGTGTACGGACCCGGAACGCTCCTGCGCCTGGGCGAATTGGTGCGCGAGCTGGGCGGGCGGCGCGTGATGCTCGTCACCGATCCGGGGCTGGAGGCGGCCGGGCATCCGCAACGCGCCGTGGCGTCGCTGACCGACGCGGGACTGGAGCCGATCCTCTTCGACGGCGTCGAGGAGAACCCCACCAGCCGGCACGTCGAGCTGGGCGTGGACGTGGCCAAGCGCGAGCGCATCGATTTCCTGGTCGCGGTCGGCGGCGGCAGCTCGATGGACACGGCCAAGGGCATCAACTTTTTGTTGACCAACGGCGGGCAGATGAGCGATTACAAGG
This sequence comes from uncultured Planctomycetota bacterium, assembly GCA_963767535.1. Lineage (GTDB taxonomy): Bacteria > Planctomycetota > Planctomycetia > Gemmatales > Gemmataceae > JAJPHU01. Next base: position 1,404,034 of record CAVYEC010000001.1, on the reverse strand, counting down.
GCTTCGGCAAGGCGACCAAGCCGATGCTGCCATCCGTCGGCGTGCCGACCACGGCGGGCACCGGCAGCGAGGCGCAGTCGTTCGCCCTGATCGCCGACGAGAAAACGCACCTGAAAATGGCCTGCGGCGACCGCAAGGCCGCCTTCCGCGCCACCATTCTCGACCCCGAAGTGACCGTATCGCAGCCGCGCACGGTGACGGCCGTCACCGGCATCGACGCCCTGTCGCACGCGCTGGAATCATATGTTTCCACACGCCGCAACCCGCTGGCCCAGGCGTTCGCGCGCGAGGCGTGGCGCTGGCTCGGTCAGAACTTCGACACCGTGCTGCGCCACCCCGACGACCTGGAAGCGCGCGGGGCGATGCAGCTGGGAGCGCACTTCGCGGGGGTGGCGATCGAGAACGCCATGCTCGGCGCCTGCCACGCCTGCGCCAACCCGCTGACGGCCCACTACGGCCTGACGCACGGCATCGCCATCGGCATCCTGCTGCCGCACGTTTTGCGCTTCAACAGCACGGTCGTCGGCGACCTGTACGGCGACCTCGCCCATGATGTCGGGCTGCTCAACGGCGACACGATGGCGGCGGGCGAGGCGCTGGCCCGGCGGATCGAGCAGCTCATGCAGACGGCCGAGTTGCCGTCCCGATTGTCGCAATGCGGTATCAGTCGCGGTATTTTCTCGGTGTTGGCCGACGAAGCAGCCCAGCAGTGGACCGGACGCTACAACCCGCGGCCTGTGGGCGAGCAGGAACTGCTGCAACTCTACGAAGCGGCCTATTAGAAGAACCGAACCATACCTTTTCTTGCCCTCCGCTCGTAGGTAAATCCGGTTCACGGACGAGCCGCGTCGACGCCGGTAAGGGAGAGAACCATGCGCCTACTCGGAATGGCTGTGGTGCTTTCAGCGATGACGGCCGGCGTAGCGCACGCCGAAACACCGCGGCGGCCCAATGTCCTCTGGATCTGTGCCGACGACCACGCTCCGTACGTGTGTGGAGCTTACGGCAACAAGATTGTGCGCACGCCGAATCTCGATCGCCTCGCCACGGAGGGCGTGCGTTTCGATCGCGCGTATTGCAATTCGCCCGTTTGCACGGCTTCGAGGCAGTCGTTCCTGACGGGGCGTTATCCGCGCAGCATTGGTGTAACGCAGCTGCAAACGGCCTTGCCCGAAGGCGAGCAAACACTGGCAACGTTGCTCCAGGCCGCGGGCTACGATACCGCCGCCATCGGCAAGATGCACTTCAATAGCCCTTTCACGCACGGCTTCGCCCACCGCATCGATCTGCCCCAACACGCGCGCTCTTTGCAGGAGCATGCGCCGAAGCCGCTGCCGCCGGACCTCGACACGCAGCCGCCGTGGCGTCCCTTCCGGGACCCAGCGTCTGTCTGGCTCAACAGCGCCTGCCGGCCGTTCGCGGCGCGCGACGAAGACATGGCCGGCACCTTCTTCGCTCGCCAAGGCGCCCGTTATCTGCAACAACGTCACGACAAGCCGTTCTTCCTCATGGTCAGCTTCTACGAGCCGCATTCGCCTTTTCGCTTTCCCATCGACTATCGCGGCAAGTATCGGCCCGAGCAATTCGCCGTCCCGAGGATCGGTCCTGAAGATGACGCCCAGATCCCGGCTATTTTTCGCAACCTCAGCGATCGCGAGAAACAGGGCATCCTCGCGGCCTATTACACGTCCACGGAGTTCATGGACAAAAACGCCGGCCTGGTCCTCGATGCCTTGAAGCAATCCGGCCACGACGCCGACACGCTGGTGATTTACACCGGCGATCACGGTTACATGCTCGGACAGCATGGGCGATTCGAGAAGCACTGCTGTTTCGAGCCGGCCGTGCGCGCCCGCTGCTCGTGCGTTGGCCCAGGCACATCGAGTCCGGACAAAACACGAAGGCGCTCGTGGAGTTCATCGACCTGGCGCCGACGGTGCTCGAGTTCTGCCGTGTGGCGATCCCCGCCACGCTGCAAGGCAAGAGCCTGGTGCCGCTGCTGCGCGGCGAAGTCAAGCGGCACCGCGATCGGGTTGTGATCGAGTATTCGGAAAACGAGGAAGCGATGATCCGCACGGAACGCTGGAAGTTCATCTACGGGACGGGCAAACGCGAACGGCAGGACGGTTACACCACAGGCCGGCCGTTGTCGGGACGGACGATTCGTCTCTACGACGAGGAGAACGACGCCGGCGAGACGACCAATCTCGCCGGCAGGCCGGAGCACGCCTCTCTCCTCGCGGCCTTCACCGCCCAACTCGCCGAACATATGAAACGCACGGCCCGCCAGCCGGAGTTGATACCCAGGGAGGGCGATGTGCATGACGTTCTGGAATTCTGCCTGCAACCGCGCGATGTCCAGCCGCCCGCGAAAAAATAAGACGCCGTGGAGAGATAAAATGATTGGTAGGATCTTTGTCCTCTCGTCGTCTCTTTATTCGGCGGCTGCATCTCGGTGGCTCGGGCTTTTTTGGAGAGACCTGCCATGACTCGTCGTGTTCTCGTCAGTCTCGGCCTCCTCGCCGTCCTCACGGGTTGGGGTCTCGCGGACGATTGGCCCATCTTCCGCGGCAACGCCGAACAGACCGGCGTGGCCGCCGTCACCCTGCCCGATAAACTCGACGTGCTGTGGACGTTTGCCACCAAGGACAGCATCGAAAGTGCTGCCGCCATCGCCGACGGCGTCGTCTATGTAGGTTCGTTCGACGAGCATCTTTACGCGATCGACCTGACGACCGGCAAGGAGAAGTGGAAGTGCAAGGCCGGGCCGATCAAGGCGTCGCCGGCCGTGCGCCGCGGGGCGGTTTATGTCGGCAACTCCGACGGCGTCTTCCACTGCATCGACGCGGCCAAGGGCGAGATGCGCTGGAGCGTCGAGACGGGCGGCGAGATCGTGTCGGGGGCGAATTTCTCCGGCGATCTCATCCTGTTCGGCTCCTACGACGAGACGCTCTACTGTCTGACGGCGGAAGGCAAGGAGAAATGGAAGTTCAAGACACAAGGTCCGGTCAACGGTTCGCCGACCGTGGCGGCCGGCAAGACCTTCGTGGCCGGCTGCGATAGCTCGTTGCATGTGCTCGACATCGCCACGGGCAAGGAAGATCGCGCCGTCGATCTCGGCGGCCAATCGGCGCCACCGGCGCGGTGATGGGCGATCATCTTTACGTCGGCACCATGACCAACCAGTTCGAGGCGATCGACTGGAAAAAAGGCGCCGTGACGTGGACCTTCCAGGCGGAGGAGCGCGCCCAGCCGTTCTACTCTTCAGCGGCGCTGACCGATTCGATCCTCGTCGTCGGCAGCCGCGACAAGCGCCTTCACGCGCTGGAGCGCAAGACGGGCAAGGAGGTGTGGAACTTCGCCACGGAAGGGCGCGTGGACGCCTCGCCGGTGATCGTCGGCAAGCGCGTGTACGCCCCGTCGCAGGACGGCAACCTGTACGTCCTCGATTTGACGAACGGCAATCAACTCGCCAAGTACAAGCTCGATGGCCCGGTGACGGCCTCGCCTGCGGTGGCGGCGGGGCGCCTCATCCTCGGCACGAACAAGGGCACCTTGTATTGCTTCGGAGCGAAGAAATAAAGGCGCCACAGTGGATGACTTACTCGCCCGCACCGGCCATCAGTTTGTACAGCGCCGCGGTGACGCAAACGACGCCTAAAGATCCCACGACGACGAGAAGCGCTAGCCAAAGGAAGGTGCCGGACTTGGAATCGTGCGCCTGTTCACCCGGTGCTTGTCCGGCGCCAAGCGTTCGATGGCGATTGACGGCTTTTTTGTAGCCGAGGTAGGCGCCGAATCCTCCGAGGAGAACGGTCAACCGATAGGCGAACGAGAGCTTGAGCAAACCGCCTCCTGAGCTGAGATAAACCGAGAGCACGACGGCGATACTGGCTCCGATCGCATACCCTTTCAACCCGCTTCGGAAGACGGATGGGGAGGAAACATTTTGGTTCACGACGCTACCCCCAGCGCTTCAGAGCGTGGCGATAAAGCTCACCAGCCGGCATGATGCGAAAAGAGGCATCCAGGCTCGCGCTACCGCGTTCGGACGAGCAAAATAGGAAAGCGATCCCTTTTCCAATCGTGTAGTCTATTGGGCGACGGTCCTCCATACCACCCCGCGGGGGAGCAACTTTATGCCGGTGCATGACTGGACGCGGGTCAGCGATGGCACGTTCCATGATTTTCATTACTCCTGGGTGCTGGAGATCAAGCGCGCCCTCAAGCGCGGACTTCTCCCCAGAGGGTACTACGTCATGGCCGAACAATTCGGTGCCGACCTCGGCGCGCCGGATGTCCTGACGCTCCAGGCGACCGGCGCCCCGCCGGAATCCGAAGGCCCCCCTCTCTCCGGGACGGCGACGTTGACCGAATCGCCTCCGGTCGTCCAGGCGCGAACGACCATTGAACGGGACTCCTACGCGCGGCGCAGCGCACGCTCGTGATCCGGCACGCCAGCGGCGACCGCATCGTGGCCATGATCGAGGTGCTGTCGCCGGGGAACAAGTCGAGCCGGCACGCCATCCGGTCGTTTCTGGATAAAGCCGTGGCGGCCCTCGACGGCGGGGTTCATCTTCTGCTGGTCGATGTTCACCCGCCTTTGACCGCTACCGCATACACCGGCGGCGCGGTCGTCAAGGCATTTGTCAATCACTTTGCCGTCGGAGAAGCGATTCCTCAGATGCCCTTGTTTCTGACCGGGGAGAATTACGTGTATGTCCCGCTGGATGCCGCGTACATGGCAGCCTGGAGGATGTTCCCCCGCAATACCAAGAATTACTGCTCAGGTCTTCCTAACAACAGGCGTGGAAGCGATGAAGACGAACTCATGGAGCCGGATCGGGATGATTCTGAAACAGAAGGTCGCGCTATTTGTTGTCCTGCTGGCCGGAGCGTTTCTGACGTCATGGCCCGGCCTGCGCCTGCGCGGCCGAGCGGCGGCTCAATATCCTCTGGCTCATCGCCGAGGACATGAGTCCCGATGCCGTCGGCTGCTACGGCGGCACCCAGGTCTGGACGCCCAATCTCGATAAACTGGCCGCGGACGGCGTGCGCTATACCCGGGCCTTCACCACGGCCCCGGTCTGCTCGCCGAGCCGGTCGGCCTTCATGACTGGCATGTATCAGACCACGATCGGCGCTCACAACCACCGCTCCCATCGCGACGACGGCTATAAGCTGCCGGCCGGCGTCCGCGTCCTGCCCGACCGGCTGCGCGACGCCGGCTACTTCACCGCCAACATCGTCAACTTTCCGCCGCCCTTCGATTTCAAGGGCACCGGCAAGACCGACTGGAATTTTACCCACGAGGGCAAGCCGTTTGACTCCAGGGATTGGACGGACCTGAAAGCGCACCAGCCGTTCTACGCCCAGGTCAACTTCCAGGAAACGCACCGGCCTTACAAGGCGCCCAAACGGGCCGACCCGAACAAGGTCGTCTTCCCACCGTATTACCCCGACCATCCCGTCACCCGCGCCGACTGGGCCGCCTACCTCGATTCCGCCACGGAACTGGACCGCAAGATCGGCCTGATCTTGAAACAGCTCGAAAAGGACGGCCTGGCGGACGACACCGTCATTCTGTTCTTCGGCGACCACGGCGAGTCGCACGTCCGCGGCAAGCAGTTCTGCTACGACAGCGGCCTGCGCATCCCGCTCCTCATCCGCTGGCCGAAGCATTTCCCCGCGCGAAAAAACTTCAAGCCGGGCACGGTGGACGATCGTCTGATCGCGGCCATCGACTTCGCGCCGACCATGCTCGATCTGGCCGGCGTGCAGAAGCCGGCGAAGATGCAGGGCGAAATCTTTCTGAGCGAGCGGGCCGATCCGCCGCGAACGTACGTCTTCGGCGCCGAGACCGCTGCGACGAGACCGTCTTCCGCTTCCGCACGGTGCGCGATCCGCGCTACCGCTACATCCGCAATTTCACGCCCGATAAACCGTTCCTGTCGCCCAACGAATACAAGGAGCGATCTTACCCGGTCTGGAACCTGCTCAAGAAGCTCCACGCCCATGGCCTGCTGACCCCGGTGCAGGAAGTGCTCGCGGCCCCGACGATGCCGCCCGAAGAGTTGTACGACCTCGAAAAAGATCCTTACGAAATCCACAATTTGGCCAACTCGCCGGAGCATCGGGAGGTACTCAAACGGCTGCGAGCGGCATTGGAGAAATGGATTGTCGATTCCGACGATCGGGGCCGATTCCCCGAGCCGGCGGAGGTCGCTGCCCGCAGGGGGCAGACCCGGCCTGACGCCAAACCGAACTCGAAGGAGAGCAAACCGAAGAAAGCACGGAAAGGACGATAAATGCCGTCAAGAATCTTTGGAGGCGTCAAAAGGGCTCGCGCGCTTTCTCCGATGATCGGCTTGCTCGCGTCCCAAATTACGCATTACGATAAGGCGAAAGGAGGCCGGCCATGCGTGAAATCACCGAAACACAGCGGCAAGCGCTCAACGCCTCCCTCGATTTACCCGCCCGTGTAACCGATTCAACCACCCATCGCGTAGAGGTGTTACTCAAATCCGATGATTTCGATTGGATTCGTCAACTCCTCGCCGACGAGCCGGACGCCCCACGCCTGGTCGATCCGCAAACGAACACGACCTACGCCCTGCTGCCGGAGGAACGCTACGAGCGTTTCAAGGCATTCTTCGAGGAGGATCCGCTCAGCCCGGCCGAACGGATGGCCCTGCTTCGGGAGGCGGGCAAGCGTGCCGGCTGGAATGACCCGACGGCGGACGAGGCAGATTCCGCGGAGGCGTCATGAGTGTTCGTCGCGGCGAGGTCGTCCGCGTGGATTGGCCCTACAGTGATCGGACGGGAAGCAAAGTGCGGCCGGCGCTGGTCGTCCAGGCCGATATGCTCAACAGCAAAATCGCCGACACAATCCTCGCGCTGATCTCGCGGACTCACCGGGCCGTGGGGATGACGGAAATGATGATCGACCCCGCCGTCGAGAGCGGATGCGGCTTGCGCTATCCTTCGGTAGTCTCGTGCAATAACTTGCTGACGATTGATCAAGCTTTGATCGTCCAGGCGATCGGGTGCGTCTCGCCGACTCTCATGCAACAAATGGACGATCGACTGAAGACCGCGCTCGGATTGACGTGAAATGGTCGGGGCGGATCGAGGGGCGTCCGCGCTCGCTTTTGCATGGCGATTTGCTAAAAACAGGCGTAGGAACGACGCGGATAAACTCTTCGCATCATCGTGAATCGGCCGCCTGGAGGTGTTCCTTGCCGCGCTCCCCCGTGCTGATGCTGCTCGTCTTCGCCCTGACGCTGTTCGCCAGCGCCACGCTCCTGTTCATGGTCGAGCCGATGATCGGCAAGATGATCCTGCCACTATTAGGCGGGACGCCGGCGGTGTGGAACACCTGCATGGTCTTCTTCCAGGCCGTCTTGCTTCTGGGCTACGGCTACGCGCACCTGAGCACCACCTGGCTCGGCGCCCGCAAGCAGGCCGCGCTGCATCTCGTGCTGCTCGCCCTGCCGTTTGTGGTCCTCCCCGTGGCCGTCAACCAGAAACTCATCAAGGGCGACGAGAACCCGGTCTTTCTCGTCCTGCTCATCCTGTCGCTGACGGTCGGCCTGCCGATGTTCGTGGTCAGCGCCAGCGCGCCGCTTCTCCAGAAATGGTTCGCCAGCACGTCGCACCCGGCCGCCAAGGATCCCTACTTCCTTTACGGCGCCAGCAACCTCGGCAGCATGTTGACCTTGATCGCTTATCCGCTCGTGGTCGAGCCGAACCTGCGGCTGGACCAGCAGAGCTTCGACTGGACGATCGGCTACGGCGTGCTGGTAACGCTGACGGCGGCGTGTGCCGTGTTGATGTGGCTGTCGCCGCGCAACGTCGAGACGGTCGAGAAAGTCGAGGAAGCGGCGACCGGCAACAAAGCGTCGGAAGCCATCCAGCCGAGCCGGCAGGCCGTCCGAACCGACCGGGCCATCGACCGGCCGCCCCAGCGGGTCGGCGTGGCCAACTTTGGGCACGATCAGACGCTGACCGGCGCGGTGACGTGGATGCGCATCCTGCGCTGGGTGGCGCTGGCGTTCGTGCCGTCCAGTTTGATGCTCGGCGCGACCACGTACATCACCACGGACATCGCCGCCATCCCGCTTTTGTGGGTGGCGCCCCTGGCCCTGTACCTGCTCAGCTTCATCCTCGTCTTCTCCAAGCCGGCGTTCCAGTGGGGGCTTATGGTCGCCCTCAATGCGGGGATCGCCCTCATTCTGGCGATCATGGTGTGGAACGGGGCCATCGATCCCACTTATGCCGTCTTCACACGGAGGTTGGCCTGGGCCTTTGTTGGACTGGCGTGCGGCAGTGCCGGAGGGGGCTTGTGGAGCTGGAAAAAGCACGACAGCAATCTTCAGCATCGCGTTATGATTCTCATCCTGCCGCTTTTGGTGCTGGCGCTGCTGTTCTTCATGCTGTCGGAAATCAAGACCAAGAGCCACTGGATCGGCTTTATTCTCTCGATGCACCTGGTGACGCTGTTCGTGGTGTCGATGGTCTGTCACGGCGAATTGGCCCGCGATCGACCGGCGGCGAAAGACCTGACGGGCTACTTCCTGTGGATGTCGGTCGGCGGCGTGCTGGGCGGTCTGTTCAACGGCCTGCTCGCTCCCCTGATCTTTAACGGCATCGTCGAGTACGAATTGGCGATGATGCTGGCCTGTTTCCTGGCGCCCCCGCTGGGACCGTCGGTGGGCAGCAAATGGGGCCGCCGGGCCGATCTGATCCTGGCGGGGTTGTTCGTGATGATCGCGGCCGTGCTCATCGCGCTGAGGCTGCGCGACCACGATCTGACCTTCGAGGCGCTCACGGACAGCCCGTGGCCGTGGCAGTTGGTCGGGCTGCTTCTGGGACTGATGGTCGCCGCCGGGGTGGCGGTTCGCGCGCCGCGACAAAAAGTTCGATCACTGGATGGACCTGGCCCTGCCCTTGTGCCTGGGGCTTTTGCTGATCGGCCTATCCTGGGGGCTGTTCTCCGACGCCGTATGGGTGAAGTTGGCCAAGATCGCCGACTCGCTCAACCGCGGCCCCCGCGAGCTGCACCGCCTCCTCACCTACGGCGTGCCGCTCGTCATGTGCTACACCTTCGTCGAACGACCGCTGCGCTTCGCCCTGGGCATCGGGGCGATCCTGTTGGCCAGCAGTTTTCTCGGCATTCTGGATGATCGTGTGCTGCATCAGGAGCGCAGCTTCTTCGGCGTGCTCAAGGTCGAAAACGAGGCCGACCGCTACGGTGGTCAGGTGTACGTGTTCCGCCGGCTCATCCACGGGACCACGCTGCACGGGATGCAGTGCCTCAACGAGGGCCGGGAGGACGAGCCGCTGACGTACTATCACATCACTGGGCCGATCGGCCAGGTCATGCAGGTGTACAACAAGAAGACCAGCCGCCAGAACCTCGCCGTCATCGGCCTGGGCACCGGCACCATGGCCTCCTACGCCCATCCCGGCCAACACCTGACCTTCTACGACATCGACCCCGTCGTGCGCCGGCTGTCGTTCGACGAGGGCGATCCGTACTTCACCTTCGTGGACGACGCCCGCAAGCGCGGCGCTCGGGTGGATCTGGTCATGGGCGACGCCCGCCTGACGATGGAACGCAAGCAACTGAAGGACTCCGAGAAGTACGGCGTCATCGTCGTCGATGCCTTCAGCTCCGACGCCATCCCGATTCACCTCATGACGCGCGAAGCGCTGAAGGTGTATCTTGACAAGATGACGGAGCGGGGGCTGTTGTGCTTCCACATTTCCAACCGCTATCTCGATCTGAAGCCGGTACTGTACAAGCTGGCCGAAGATCATCAGCCGTCCCTGGCCGCGGTGTTCCAGAGCGACAACCGCGAAGAAAACTACCCCGGCAAAACCTCCTCGACGTGGGTGGTGCTGGCCCGCAAGAGTGAGTATCTGGATGGTCTGCGCGAGCTGAATAAGTACGAGGATTCGCGCAAGGCCACCCTGCGCGACTTGCTGCCGCTCATGTTGTGGCCGGACGGCGGTCACAGCCCGACGGCGCCGTCGTATATGCTCTACGGACTGCTCAGCCTGGAGGTCTTCAAACATCCGTCCCGGTGGGAAGAGCTGGATCCGGAGGAGGGCTGGCCGGACCTGCGGAAAGTCGGCGTGTGGACGGACGATTACTCAAACCTGCTCAGCGTGTTCTCGTGGTGAGCGAGGATGGGGTAATTGTTTCTGGTGGGGCCGGCTTTGGTAGGGTGGGTCGAGGGACGAGGCCCACCGGAGGAGCGTGGTGGGCCTCGTCCCTCGACCCACCCTACACGACTCGGGTTGAGGCTTTCCAGCGCTGCGCTCCATCTTGACGGGTCCGGCGCGGCTGGCTACCTTGCGATGTTAGTGCGGACTAGCGTGTCCGGCGAGACGGTCGTTGGGGAGTCAAGGCGTGTCCGAGGCATCGGTTGCCGGCCTGGCGGGCACAAACCCGCTCGTGGGATTCAGTTCTTCTCTCGCAGAGGCGAGCCTTCTCGTCCTTTCGCTGGCTTTCGTGGTGTTTGTGGCACTCGGCTGGCTGTGGCCTTACGGCCTGGTGCGGCTAGGCCTGTGGCTGACGACGCACTCGGTCTATCGGCTGCGCGTGCGCGGCCGCGAACGTTTGCCGGCCCGCGGCGGGGCGCTCCTGGTCTGCAACCACCTCAGCACTCTCGATTGTCTTCTTTTGCTGGCGGCGCAGCGGCGCTTCATCCGCCTGGTGCTCCTGGCCGGCTGGACACGCTACCAGGGCGTACGGCATCTCCTGAGCTGGGCCGGCGTCATCACGGTGAACGATCCAACAGGGGCGCGCGGTCTCGTGCGTGCTCTGCGGCAGGCCCGCGAAGCGCTGGCGCGGCGAACTCGTGTGTCTCTTCGCCGAGGGGCGGCGTGCTGCCGGGCGGATTGAATCTGCCGTTTCATCGCGCGTTCGAGCGCATCGCCCGTAAAAATCATGCACCGATCCTTCCGGTCAGTCTCGATCAGGTGCTCGGCAGTCTCTTCTCGGCCAAAAATGGCCATCTCTCCTGGCGCTGGCCGGTGACGTTGCCGTATCCGGTGTACGTGACCTTCGGCGAACCGCTGCCGGCCGGGACGCCGGCCGGGGACGTGCGGCAGGCGCTGCAACTGCTCTCGGCCCAAAGCGCTCTGGATCGCGCCGCCCGGCGCAAGCCGGCCCACCGCCAATTCGTGCGGCGTGGCCGCCCGCCGTCCCTTCCTGCCCTGTTTCGACGACAGCAGCCAGCCGGGTCGCCGGCTCACCTACGCGCGGCGCTGGCCGGCGTGATGTGTGCCATGAAACTGTTTCGGCCACGACTGGGCGACGCGCCGATGGTCGCCGTCTGGCTGCCGTCCAGCATGGGCGGCGCGCTCGCCAACATCACCCTGGCGATGCTCGGCAAAACGGCGATCAACCTCAATTACACCTCGTCGCCCGAAGCGATTCGCTCGGCCCTGCGCCAGTGCGGCGCGAAGCACGTCATCACCTCGCGGCGCTTCCTCGACCGCCTGAAACTCGATCCCGGACCCGGCGTCGAGCTGATCCTCTTTGAGGACATCGCCCCGAAGATGACGACGTGGATGCGCCTGACGCGCTGGCTGGCCGTGCTTCTCTTGCCGGGCTGGTTTCTCGAATACGTCGTGCTGCGCCTGGGCCAACACAATCTCGACGACCTGGCGACGGTAATCTTCTCCAGCGGCAGCACCGGCGAGCCGAAGGGCGTCATGCTCACCCACGGCAACATCGCGGCCAATATCGAGTCGATGATTCAGGCCGTGTCGATTTCGCCGATCGATCGCCTCATGGGCGTGCTGCCGTTCTTCCACAGCTTCGGCTACACCGTGACGCTGTGGGCGCCGTTGCAGGTGGGGGCGTCGGTGGTCTACCACGCCGACCCGCGCCAGGCCAAGGAGATCGGCGAGTTGTGCCGCCAGCACGGCTGCACCATTTACGTCTCGACGGCGACGTTTTTGCGCTTCTGCCTGCGCAAGTGCGAGCCGGACGATTTTCGCAGCCTGCGTGCCCTCATTTGCGGGGCCGAGAAACTGCCGGTGTCGCTGGCCGAGGAGTTTCGGCGGAAGTTCGGCGTCTTGCCGTTGGAAGGCTACGGCTGCACGGAACTGTCGCCGGTCGCGGCCACCAACCTGCCGGACATGGAAGTGGAGGGCGTGCGCCAGATCAGCAACAAGCCCGGCACGGTCGGCCAGCCGCTGCCCGGGATCGCCGCCCGCGTCGTCCATCCCGAGACGCGCCGGCCGTTGCCCATCGGCGAAGAAGGGCTGCTGCTCATCCACGGCGGCAACGTCATGCGCGGCTACCTCGGCCGGCCGGAACTGACGCGCGAGGTGGTGCGCGACGGTTGGTACGTGACCGGCGACATGGCCCGCCTGGACGCGGACGGCTTCCTCGCACTGACGGGCCGGCTGTCGCGCTTCGCCAAGTGCGGCGGCGAGATGGTGCCGCTCGAAAAAATCGAGGAAGTGCTGCACGACATTCTCGGCACCAGCGAACGCATTTGTGCTGTCACCTGCGTGCCCGACGAATCGCGCGGCGAACGGCTGGTCGTCCTGTACCTGTTGCAAGACGGTCTGCAAGTGCGGCCGTGGTGTCAGCAGTTGAGCACGCGCGGCCTGCCGAACCTGTGGATCCCGGCCGAGCGCGACTTCTTCGCCGTGGCGGAATTGCCGGTCCTGGGCAGCGGCAAGCTCAACTTGCAGGGTGTCAAGGAAATGGCCGTCGAGTTGACGCGGAAATAGGTTTACCAGCCCGCAGCGCCAGCGAGGGTTCTTCCCTTGCTGGCGCTGCGGGCTAATCCAGAATGTAAATGAACTGTCGCGTCGTGCTGGTGCGTCCGCAGATCGCCGCCAACGTCGGGGCGGCGGCGCGCGTGCTGCGGAACATGGGCCTGTCGGAACTGGTGCTGGTGGCGCCGGAGGCCGACCCGGCCGATCCGCGCGCGTCCAGCTGGCGACGCACGGCGAGGACGTGCTGCGTCGCTGCCGAGTCGTCGCCGAGTTGGGCGAAGCCGTGGCCGACTGCGTGCTGGTCGCCGCCACCTCGGCGCGCGTCGGCGGCCTGGTGCGCCGGCAGTTCGTCGGAGCGCCCGACGAGATTGCACCGCGGCTGGTGACGGCCATGACGACGGGGCCGGTCGCGCTCGTGTTCGGTCCCGAGTCGAGCGGGCTGCGCAACGACGAGGTCATGCGCTGCCACTACCTCATCCACATCCCCACCGATCCCACCTTCGCCGCCCTCAATCTCGCCCAGGCCGTGGCGATCTGCGTTTACGAATTGCGGCGTCACTGGCTGCGACAAACGGAAACACCGACGCTGCTGCCGCCCTCGGCCGCACCCGCTCCGTTTGTCGATCAGGACCGCGCTTCGAGCATTTGCGGCAGGCGCTGGAAGACGTGCATTTTTTGTGGAACGAGAAAGCCGACTCGCTGATGCATGCGCTGCGGCACCTGATCGGCCGGGCGGGGCCGACGCCGATGGAAGTGGACGTGCTGCTCGGCCTGGCCCGGCAGCTGCGCTGGTTCGCCAGACATCGCGGCGATCCGGGAGATCGGACTTGATTCGGCCCGGCGGATGTGTCATACACGCCGCCTCACGGGAGGTCCGATTATGCGCCGGACGGCGACCGCGTTCCTGGCGGCCCTGCTCGCCCTCGGGCCGGGCGGCTGCGGGACAATAGTGAATTTCAATGGCTCGCCGGGCAAGGAGATTTACGGCGGCGTCAAACAGGACGCGCTGAGCGGCTCAGACCATTTCGTCGAGGCGTTCTCCTCGTCCTGCCCTTCCTTCTCGCCGGTCCCCGAAAAACCGTCGCTCGGCAAGCAGGTGTTGATCAAGTCCTTCTGCGCCGGCTGCGGCGTCTGCATGTGGTTCGTGGACCTGCCGATCTCCGCCGTCGCCGACACGCTGACACTTCCCGTCACCATCCCCGCCGCACTGACCAAGAAACCCGACCGCTCCCCGCGCAAACGGTCCCCGAAGGCGCCACAGACCTACGCCGGACCGATGCCGGCAACGGATTCCAAATGACTTTTCCCGCAGGCTTCTCACTTTCGAGAAGGATCATGGCCCCGTTTGCCGCGAACGGGAAAGTCACTCGGACTCGCGTCTGTTTTTCTCGTCCTTTCGCCGGTAAAACGCTGGCATCACGTTTGCCAATCTCCCATTCGCGCGAAAGCGCGCCCTGAAAAAAGTGGATACATTTTGTCCCAGGACCACAAGGTTCCCCGGTGGTACGGCCCCTGGGCGTCTCCCCGTGGTGGGACCCGATTTGAGGGACGCGAACCATGCTCACGCGGCGACGAGCGCTTGCCGTTCTCGGGGCGGCGGGGATCGGAACGGGCGTCTTTCAGCGGGCGCTCGCGGCGAAGGCGGCCGAAGGGCCGGTTTCACCCCAAATGGTTGCGGATGCCGAGTGGGTCGCGGGGATCAAGCTCACTCCGGCCCAGCGCGAGGCGGCCGCCAGCCATCTGAATCAGTATCGCGAATTGATGAAACGCATTCGCGCGATCGAGCTGGACAATTCGCAGCGTCCGGGGCTTGGCTTTGCACCATTGACAAGTCCGGCGTCACGACCCGACCCGCGCGGTTATCAAGTAGTGGCCGCGCCGAAGCCGGCTTCGCCCGCGCCGGCACGTCCCAACTCCGACGAGGAGTTGGCGTTCGCCTCGATCCGGCAGATCGGGGCCTTGTTACGCGGCCGAAAGATTTCCTCCGTCGAACTGATCAAGCTCTACCTGGCCCGCCTGCGCCGCTACGACCCGTTGCTCAAATGCGTCGTGGCCTTCATGGACGAGGTCGCGCTCGAACAGGCGAAGCAAGCGGATCGTGAACTGGCGGAGGGGAAGGACCGCGGGCCGCTGCACGGGATTCCGTGGGGCCTGAAGGACATCATCGCCTATCCCGGCTACCCGACGACCTGGTGTGCCCCGCAGTATCGCCAGCGCGTCCTCAGCGTGAAAGCGGCGGTCGCCGAGCGGCTGGAAAATGCGGGGGCCGTGCTCCTCGCCAAGCTCGCGACCAACCCGTTCGCGGGAGGCGGCGTGGAGTGGTATCGCGGCCTGACCCGCAGTCCCTGGAACCCGCACCTGGATGCGGCGGGTTCGTCATCCGGCTCCGGCTCGGCCATCGCCGCCGGACTCGTCGGCTTCTCGATTGCCACGGATACGGCCGGCAGCATTATGCACCCGTCGATGCGCTGCGGCACCGTCGGGCTGCGTCCAACCTACGGGCGCGTGAGCCGGCACGGCTGCATGCAACTGTGCTGGTCGCTCGATACCATTGGCCCGATCTGCCGCAGCGCCGACGACTGCGGATTGGTCTTTGCCGCGATCCACGGCGCCGATCCGCGCGACGCTGTAACCGTCGATCGCCCCTATGTGTGGCCCTCCTCGCGCGACATTTCCACGCTCCGCGTCGGCTACTCCCCGGATACCTACAAAGAGGAAGATCGCGATGGACTGCGGGTCCTGCGCGAGCTTGGCGTCAAACTCGTGCCCATTCGCAAGACGAAATTGCTGGACGATTACGGCCTGACGTGGGACTTGATTGAAGCGGTCGTCGCGATGGAATCGGCCGCGTCGTTCGACGAGCTGACACGCCGCGGGGAACCGAAAGGCGTCCACGGTTGGCCCCGGTACTGGGTGAAAGGCCATTTTTTGTCGGCCGTCGATTACCTGAAAATCAGCCGGTTGCGGGCGATCTTGATGGAACAACTGGAGAAGTTGATGCAGACCATCGACATCTATTTCGGAGATGAGCTGGGGCTGTACACCCATCTCGCCGGGCATCCGACACTTGTGTTCCCCAAGAAGTTCGAGAAAGAGCACGGCTTCCTCGTGCCTCGATACCAGTTCCTGGCAGGCCGCGCTTACGATGAGAGCACGCTGCTGGCTCTGGCGGACGCTTATCAACGGGCGATTGGCCTCAAGGAACGACCGCCGCTGGAGAAATTCCTGGCCGAGAAGGACCAGTTCCTCAAGGACGAAAAACTCCCGGACGAGAAGAAACTCTACATCGACTGATCGGGGCGTTCCTTGATCGGTAGGACGGCCCCCTTCGCCGTCCTTGTCGCCGCTACCTCGTGCTTGAGTCGAGTCAGTTCCCTGACATTTGGTTCGCTCAACTCTTCCGTGCTCCGAACTCCGGCTTCGACCGACCGGCGATGGAAGGGGCTTCCGCCTGCCGGGTACTTACCTCCCGTGGGCACGCTGACCGTGCCGCCACCTGTGGACGGCATGGTCTGGCGTCGTGCGGGCGGGCATCTCGAACCACCCCCGGCGTAGCGCCGGAGTAATTGCTACCTCCGTGCAGGCGGAAACCTCCTGAAGTGTAGCCGACGGACGGCCCCGGCGGAATACGAATGGTTCGTTGGCAAGGACGGGCTGGACTTCCCCGGTGAAGAGGTTCTTCTTTTCGACGGCCAGACCCTTGAAGCGGCACGGTTGGAAGAAGATGTCGAAACTCATGGCACCCCTCCCGAAGAACCCTTCCTGGAGGATAGGTGTCCTATGGGCGGCAAAGAACAAGCCCGGTCAGGCTGAGAACCTGATCGGGCAGTATGAGTGAACCAGTAGTGGGTCCGTGGCAATTGTGTCACCAGTGGTGACACTTTTGTTTCTTCTTCGGCGTCCTGCTCATAAAAAGTGGGCGCTACTGGATTCGAACCAGTGACTTCCACCGTGTGAGGACTCAACTTGTCCCCGCCCGAAACGGGCGAAAACTCCTTGTTTTCAAGCATTTTATGCGATTCCGACCTCGTTTGCAAGCCCGTGCGAGCGCTTGCGGGAGGGTGCGAAAAACAGCGGAAATTCCGCAGGTTTGGGAATGATGCGCGGAAGAAGCGCGGAAGATTCCGCGCAACAAATCGTGTTGGTAGTGTCGATGGGCTGTCAGCACATCGAGAAACGCATTAGCCCGCCGCCGTGCCCTTCCGGGGCGAGAAAAACGACCAGAGGCCGTCTAGAGGCTCCGGGGCGTTCCTACGCGATCCTGGCGCGATGGGCGGGGCGAGATTGTCCGCTTGGCCGACGGGTTGCTGTTGCGCCGTGTGCTGACGGGCCGGCAGGCGCGGGAGGTTTATGTGGGAGGAACAGCGACGGCAGCCCGATCGCACGGGCAGCGCGAGATCGAAACCGCCGTCGCGGCCCTGTCACGGTCGATAGTACGCCTCGCACTCCTTTCGTTCGGGGCTGAGCCGCTGTTCACCCAGGCCGAGAACGATGCTGGCCAACACGAGCGCATAGGCCAGCTGAGCCGTAGGCTCGCCCTGGTGCAGCCACACCAGAAGCGAGTAGCCGGTGAGGTGGAATAGCGCAGGCGCGCACGATAAGACGGAGTGGAACACGATGGTTCCTCCATTTGCGCACCGAGAGCGGTCCCGATAAGAACTTAGCCCTCGGGTGCATGCGTTGGGGGATCTTTTAGACCCCAGCCGAGGCCCCAACTCCTCGGCCGGGGTTGTTCATTCACAAGTTACAGCGTGCGAATCGGCCGGCCGGACAAGACCGAGCCTTCACGATTCCCGCCACCGCCATCAGAGCCAGTAGACTCGCCGGGCACCCCGGCGCCAAACTCGGTACATCCCAAGTCACCGCGAACGGGCCATGCGCCGGAGAGTCCGCCCCCGTGTGACCCATGAAACACGGGTTTTGGGAGCGGTTAGGCGACGCGCCCAACGGGCTGGCGTCGATCTCCAGCAGGGTAAAAAGCCGCCGAGATAGAAGTAAGATCAGCTCATCTCCCCAGCGGGCAGCGCGTGCAGTATGAGCGCCGCGCGTGGCCCGAAGGCAACGGGTTCGGCAGGCAGAATGAGAGGTAACTCCACGCGTAGATAGAAGCAAGCGCGTCCCGATGACCGGCGGTCAACTCCGAAAGGCTTCGTCCTATCGTTCGGAGATGATAAACTCGCGACTGCCGGGCGCGGTGTGCGCCCCGGCCTACAATGCCGACAGGCCGGCGACGCAACGGCGCTGCCGGCCTGTTTTATTTTCGCCGGTTCCTTGGCGTCGCCGCCTCTTCTCCGTCAGTGTGTCAGGCCGGGAGTCTTCCCATCGCCTTCCCCGCCGTCTCCGCGCACAACTCGATGCCGAGGTATCGCCGTCCCAACCCCGCCGCGCCCACGCAAGCGGCCCCGGTCCCGGCCATCTGGTCCAGCACCAGCTCCCCGGCGTTGCTACACGCCTTGACGCCTCGCTCGGCCACGGCGAGCGGCGTTTGGCACAGACCCATACCTTCATCAGATCCGCTCACCGATCAGCACCGGCATCCAGCGGCCTCCGTGCGATATTATTTGGTAATAATAACTCGACGGTTCGCAGACCACGTACACGCGCAGCCTGCCGCCTTCGTCGTGGGCCACCAGACCGCGGATGACCAAGTCACCCTTTCTCTTCTACCCCAGATTATGGAACTTCTGCCGCTGTCGCAGCCCGCCAGCGGGCCCGCGAGTCCCCCGACCTGTTTATTTGACTTCGTTCCAAGGATTCTGATATAGGTGAACAGGCGAATACAAGGCGCAGCCTACTGAGAAGAAAGAAGGGAATGAGTCGTGACCATCGCCGCCTGTTACCTGTCCTCGGAGGGAGTCGCTTTCGGTTCCGATAGCACATCTACCATGTTTGTGGCTGGACCGGGGCCGGGGGGAGTTGATGGCTCGGACCACCACTACAATTTTGCTCAAAAGATATTTCAGATCGGCCAAAACAGTACTATGGGGATGGCGATGTGGGGGCTGGGCAATCTGGCCCAGGTCAGCTACCGGACTTTGATTGCTCAATTCGCAGATCAACTACTTGGTCAGTCGCCCGCCTCGATGCAGGAGGTCGCGGATCGCTGGAACGACTTCTTCTGGAAAGCCTATACCACCTACCTGACTCCCATCTATCAGCGGGTGCAGACTCTCCTTGGGCAGCAGAATCGGACTCCAGACGAAGAGAACGAACTGAACTTCCTCATCCGTTCGTTCTCCAGAGGCTTCTGCCTGGGTGGCAATCTCCTTAGCGACCGGACCCCTTTCGCGTTCGAGATTCGCTATGACCCTAGGTTGACCGCACCCCAGCCAGTACAGGCTCTCCAGATTGGAAGCAGCAACTTCTGGGGGTGCCCGAATCTCATCGAACGGCTGCTGTATGGAATTGACGATGGGGTATTCAACGCAATCCTTCAATCGGGAAAGTGGTCAGGGGCGCCGGATGAACTGGCAGCGCTGGTTATGCCGCACCGCCTGGCCCAACCGCTTGACCTGCCCATCCGGGAGGCGATTGACTGGGTGTATACCTCGATTTATACTACCAACCAGGCGATGAAGTTCTCTCACCTGGCCCCAGTCTGTGGAGGCCCAGTCGAAGTGGCCATCATCACGACGGATCGCGCCTTCCGGTGGGTAAGACACAAGCGGCTCGACGCTGGGATTGGACCATACGGAAACGTTGATGGTTACTAAAGTTGCAACATCTGGTTCTCCTCGATCCCTGCGGGACATGCTCCGTCAGGCTCCGCCCCCGGAGTGGGTTCGTCAGATGATCGACTATCACCGCAAGACGGGGAAATACCGGCCCGAAGATCTCGAACGTCTCCTGGGAGACCCCAACAAACGGGTCGAGGTCCGAGCCGAGATGTCCCTGGCCTCATTCCTTGCCGATCTTCAAGCCCATCCTTCTTAATTATCTCGGTGACTACGGAGCGTGTGGTCACTTCCGACTTGACGCCCCCTCCCTCCTTTGCCACAACGGCACCGCAAGTCCTTGTTCCCTCACATCTCGACATGCCTTCTGCGGGAGGATAGGCGTATACCCTGGCAGATGCGATACCATTCTCCCTTGTCCAATCCCTTCGTCGCCGGGATGACGACCGGCTCGACCGCGCGTCCACCCCAGCCGTCGCTCTGGATGGTCTCCAGCTGCATCCAGGCCGTGCAGAACACCCTCAGCCATGTTAGCCGGTCTGGATGTCCGCTTTGATCTCTCGCTGACTTAGGGACTCCTTGATGCCGAGTTCGACGGTGTTCTCCCGAATGGCGGCGTCTCCCTGAGCGATGACGATGACCTGGCACGTCAGGTCCGCCCCCTCCTTGGCGAGCGGGTCGATGACCTCGTTGTAGATGTCGTTCCAGTCTTCCACTTGACGTACATGCTGATCCTGACTCGGTTCAGGCGGCGTTCTCCCTTCACGATCTTCACGCCGCCACCGCCACCCGTCCAGCCGCCTTCGTTCCCTCCTGGCGCTGTATCGTCCTTGACGGTGATTGTGGTCGTGCCGTCCGTCGTGGTGCCGCCACCCGTGACCTTCTTTTCCTCGGGGAGCAGGGCTCTTCGCCAGGGCGGGGCGCAGGAGCCAGGCCGACTCCGTGATCTCGCAGCGGTCGGCCTTGGCGGTCGGGTCGTTGAAGTGGATCGTGTCGAACTGCTTCTTCTCCGCCATCGCCGAGGGCGAAGGCGAACAGGCCTCGCTGCACCCCCTTGGCCAGACACTCCGGCAGCACCGAAGCGCCGAGCAGCATCGGCAGGTGCGTCAATTGCGTGAAGTAATCGGCCAGCGTGCGGACGTTGACCGTCTCCTGATCTTCGGGCCACAGGCCGAACCGCTCGCCGATCAGGATGGCCGGGTCGAGCTTGTCGAGAATCTTCTGCTCGTCCTTCAGCTTTTCCAGCACCCGCTGACTGAGCGCGCGCCTTGCCCGACCGCAGATGCCCAGGTCGATGCACCGGATCGTCTTGTTCTTAGCGGGCACGAGGACGTGCCGGTAGGCCGTAGTCAGGGCGGCGGGTAGCCGGGCCTCGGCCTCCTTCAGCCGCCCGGCCAAGTCCCGCAACTGCTCCTCGGTCAACTGCTTCTTGGTCGGTCTTGTCGTTCGTCGATGCTACGCAGGGCCAGCAGGCGGCGGGCGGCGTCGATGACCTCGGAGGCCCGCTGTCCGATCGGGGGCCAGGAAGATCAGCATGTTGGCGTGCTTGCGGAAGCCCTTGCCGTGCTGCTTCAGGATGCGGCTGACGAACTCCTCCGTCTCCTGCGGCAAGCCTTCCTCGGTGGCCGGCTGGTCGAGGTCGAGAACCACCAGGCTGAGGCGGGGTTCATCGGCCACGTCCCGGTCCTCGGCTCGGGTAACGGTACACACGGAAGACGGCATCGCCGATCAGGTCGTTGAGCGTCGTCTTGGCGAAGTCCCGCACCTTCTCGGGTTCCGAGCGGATCATCTCCTCCCGGTCCACGAGGATGCGGTTGAGGTTGGGCCGGGAGTCGAAGCGGTACAGGCCGTTGTCGTGGTACAGATACCAGAGCCGCTTGGTCATCCGGTCCAGGGCGTCCGAGACGAACGGCGGGGCCATCTCCGGGTTCAGCACGGCCACCCGGAGTTGAGGCAGGGTCGCCCCCCGCTGCTGACCGCCGCTGAACGAGTACATGAAGATGGCACGGGCCAGCTTCTCCGAGACGCTTTCCTTGGCGTACTCGCTGCCAAGCTGCCGGTCGATCTCCGGGGCTTTGGCGTGGCTACCCGGAGATGTCGCTGTCGATGACCGAGATGTAAACGCTGGCCGAGCCGGTGTGCTTGACCAGTTCGCCCCGCACCGACGACGCCCCCAGGTTGATCGACCCGCTCTGGATCAGCGGCTCGTTGTCCTTCGCTTGGTAGAGGTCGGCTGATCACGTCGGCCAGCAGCCGCAGCACGCCACGGGTCCGCTGGAACTCGGGGATCGTGCCCCACCGCTCGTAAAGCACAGGGATCAGTTCGGGGTGGAAGGGGTATGCCTTGATGATATCGTCCCGGTAAGCCGGCTCACGGCACGAAGAGGGCACGTCCTCGCCGAGCTTGCGGTACATGGCCCAATACGCCTCGGCGGTCGCTCGATGGTGTTCCTCGGTGTCGCCCAGGTTCTCGAACAGCCGCGCCGGATGACCTCGTAGATTTCCGTCCCTTCGACGGTCTGACGAACCTTCTCGACCCGGCCCAGCACCTTCTCCAGCGACTCGTAGATCCGCTCGCCGCCCTCCTCGAAGAACTCGGCAAGCTGGCTGGTCAGCGTGGCGACCATGACGGCGTGGGGGCAGTTCGCCACGGCGATGCTCGAGTTCTTGCAGGAAGGTCAGCGTGTTGCCCCGCAAGCGTGCTTTCCCCGATCTTCACGCCGCCCGCTTTGACGAGGTAGACGAGGATTTCGTCCAGCAGGATCAGGCACGGCCCGGCTTCTTGCAGCAATGCGCCCAGCAGGTCGGTGCCGGGAGCGATGCGCTGCTCGTCGCTCTTGGCGATCTTCCGGTACAGCTTCTCGCCCCCCAACTGGTAGGCCATCTCGCCCCAGAAGGAGCGACTGCTGCTGACGTTCAGGGCCGTGCCGACCAGACAGGCCACGCTGACGGTGGGGATTTGCTTCAGCCCAGCGGTGTTGACCAGTTCCTTGATCTGGGGCAGCTTGCCGACCTCGGCGGGCTTCTTGAACAGGTGGTAGGCGGCGAGTAGCGTGTGCGTCTTGCCGCCGCCGAAGGCGGTCTGCAACTGGATCACCGCCTCGGATTTCCCGGTGCCGGCGAGCCGCTGCATCACGTCCATGAGCAGGCGAGATAGCCCCCCGGTCAGGTAGGTCTTGCCGAAAGAACGCCGAGGCATCCCGGTAGTCCACGGCACCCCGCCCGGCCAGGACTTCGCCCAAGTCGGCGGCGAAGGCGGAGGGGTCGAACTTCCCCTGTCGGATGTCGGCGTGCGGCGTCACCACCTGCCGCCACGGTTTGAAGCCGCTCATGTTTTATTCCCCGTCAACCATTTGAGTGCCAATTCAGGACCAGCAGCCGCTCGCAGCAGCCTCACCTTCTCGTTCGTCAACTTTCTCGGCCCTTGCAGGAATCGGCCAATCGACGCTCCTCGGTCCCGCCCTTCGGGTCGGAGAAGATGGTCCACCACCACGGGATCATCGAGCCTGACCGACTCGGCGCTATCTGCCACGAGCCGGAAACGGTAGTCGTCCTTCGGATACGCTGGGTCGTCGCCAGGGTTCTCAAGCACTTCCTTCACCTGCCAGATGGCGACGAGGAATCCGGCTTGCGTGGCCTCGGCTTTCACGTTCTCCCCCGACGTGACCAGCCACAGCCGGTCGCCGGGCTGAAGGTCGCCCAGCACCTTTGAGTTGGAGTGCCAGTACCAGGCCCGCTCTCCGGCATGCTGGCGAATCCAGTTCTGCTTGTAGTCTCTCCAGTAAACGAGTACATCAACCATCATCGCCCCCTGCACTCCGTTGCCCTTGGGTTCAGAACAGCCGGCCCTGCGCCTCGGCCAGTTGCTCCTTCTGGTTGAGGAGTCCCTGCATCAGTTGCTTTTCCTTCTCTCCGTCCGGCAGAATCTCGCTAACCGCCTGGGCGACCAGCCAGAGGGCCGGGTTCTGCGCCTGACCGCTACGGTTCAGGAATTCGGTCATCCCTGGCGTGTCGCTTTTTTCCCGAAAAACACACATCCGGTGGAGTACATCAATCAAGCTGGCCGGCGCACTGTTTGAGTCCGGCTCGCCCAGCCCCTTGATTTTCATGCGCTTCGCAACGGGCACCGCATGCACGTTCTCACCCGATCTCTCCAGCACGCCGGTTCGGTCCCACATGATGTCGGTGTTCATGCCGAGCGCCTGGGCCAGCTTGAACGACTCGTCGGCGGGCACCTTGGCATCACCATAGGACCACTTCCAGACGACGTAGAAGCGGCTCTCAGAATCGATGTTCGCCGTATGCGTGGTCTTGAGAATCTTTGTCAAAGCGTAGCCGGTCACGAGGCCACGAACTTCGTCAAGGAATTGGCTAACCTTCACTACCTCGCCGGACAGCTTCGTGACCCGTTCGTACTTGCCGAAGACCGACAGTGCCGGGCCGATGGCCGAGATGAAGAAGTCCGCGCCCCGAATGCTTTGGGACCAGAAGAAGTCCAGCCGCTCCTTTGCTACCTTCTGGAGTTCCAAGCGAACGTCGTCCCAGAAACCAATGCCAGCCGAAGACAAACGCTTGCGGCAGACGATGATAATAGACGATGCGAGAGAGGCCGTTTCCTGTGCAATAAGTCGAGAACCACGTTCCGTGCGAAGCGGCCAACTGGCAGTAGCAACAAGACCCCCGGCCAGCAACCCTTGAATAAGAGCTTCCCATGCAGAAGTGGTGCGATGGGCAAACACGACGAGTGTGATTCCCTGGCCCCTTAGAACTCGACTTTGCTCCGAGAATGCCTGCGTCATCAAGACCTCATACCGCTGCTTGGCCTTTTCCGCCGAACCTTCCCTACCAGCGTGCATCACGACCTCGCTGGCCTTGGGCGTGAGAGGAGTTCGGAAAATCTCCTTGCCGGCATCACCAAGGGCACGGCGTAGCCAAACGTAGAAGAAGTCTGAGATGTCGGCGTATGGAACGCTATCGTAGTATGGCGGGTCAGTCAGCACGGCATGTAGCGACTCCCCCTCGAACGGTAGCCTCGTAGCGTCTCCAATGCGTACTACTGCCGGCTGAGTCGAGGAGGCGCTACAGTGTACGATGACTCGTGTGATCCAGCCGAGGCTTCCACTCCAGTCGCCAGTCGATCCGCTGAATGGATTTACTTCGGCATAGTCCCAGACCATGCCTAATGCGTGCCGGGTGAAGGTGTGTCCCAGGAACTCTCCACCGGGCGACCATGTGCAGAAGGTGGAGTTGAAGTCAGACAGCCGACCGACAGCCAAAGCCAAGTAGCTCAACAAAGCCGGATGGTAGGCTTCGTCGGTGATCTCACGCCCGAGAACCGACCGGATACTGCGCACCTGACGACAGAACTCCAGAAGTGCTACTCGCTGGCGCTTGCTGGAAAGTTCCTCGAAGCGGGTGATGCCGTAACGTGTAACGGCGCTGAGGCCACGAGAGTTCGGGGATGGACGTTTCTCAGAAATCGGCTCTGCCGGCGATCCCCCCGGTGTCTCCTTCGACAGCCGCTCAAGGTGGCTGGGAACATCCTCCAATACACGAAGTTCGCTCTGATCGAGGGGGCGATAGGTCTTCCCGTCTCGTGTTAGACAGACGACGACGAGGGGAGCATCGCCGATTGCCTTCTGGACTCCCTGAGATTGAAGCCAGCGGTCATTCTCCGAGTGATTGCAATAGGGACAGGTAATCGACCCAGCACGAACCGTGCCGGCATCCGTATCGAAATCAATGGCATCATCCTTCAAGACCTTGACAGTCAGCGTGCCCTTGCTTTCAGCGATCTTGAAGGCAGTTCGAGAGCCACGGGATTCTGATAGGATAGACCGCTTGTACAGCGGAATGATTCGACGGCATGATGGGTTGGGGCATTTTACAGTCCGTGCCCACAAGTAAGCGACAGGCACATCGCCGCTACGTCCAGGCAGATAGAGCTTGCCAATTTCACGCTTGGCGCTTTCCAGCACCCAATGCCCCCAATACTTCACATCGGCTGCAAGTGGGTTCGTGCGGTACTCGGCTTCAGTGATCTCGACATCAGGGATCAGGTGATCGCCTGTAGCGATTTGTTCCTCCTCGGGACCGTCGAACAGCCCAGCGCCACCTTTGGCCTTCTTCTTCGCCTTGTTGTGAGCAATCAGGCGCTTGATGTATCCAGGCACCGGTCGGCTGTCGGGCTGGCCGTACTTCTGGGGATAGACCAGTGTGCATAGTTCGATTAGGTGGGCGACCGGGTTGAGGTCCACGGCATGAGCTTCGCAGCCAAGGCGCAGGGCTTCGAGTGGGATCGCCCCGCCACCGGCGAACGGGTCCAGAACCTTTGGGGCTTCACCTTTGGCGTCGGGGTGCAGCAGCTTGTGTGCGGCAGCGATCAGCGTGCGAGCCGGGTCGATGTAGGTCGGGTTGTTCGAGTTCTCCCACCTGACCAGATGCTTGATGAACTCCAGGCAGCGGTTGCGGGGCGTGTCCAGGGCCGTGCTGCCCTCGCCGTTCTTCGGCTTGAACTCGCTCCTGGCGAGGACTTCCTTCACCACCTGCCGAAACCTCTCCGGGCACTCCGGATCGTCGGGGTCAGGGATGAGCGAGGCAAAGACGACAGCCCGGCACGCCGCCAGCGGACGCCTGGCCCACCAGATGTGCAGCGTCGAGATGTGGCCGTGCCGGATCGACTTCTCCCGAGCGGACTGCTCGGAGACTTCCTTGAGCGGCAGGGCCACTTCGATGAGCCTTTTCAGCATGGTCGGAAAACACCTAATACCGCAAGTTGCTTGTAGCCAAAGAATTACAGCATTTCACTTCGTTGTTATCCAAAGCCTCTGGAAAACACCCTCGCCAGCGGGTCTCTAGTGGCACCCCCGTCCCATCACAAGTGGTTGCCGCATAAAAAGATAGAAGTCACACCTGCTGTCGTCTGTGGATATCGGCAATTAGCCATAGACTGTCCCTTGCGTCCACTTGTCCACACCATCGGCTGCCACGCTATCGGTTTCTGGGCCTACTTCGTCTTCTTCACTGGCGTCGAACCGGCCTTCTTGGCCGACGCGCCTTTGCTGGCGCCGGGAAACAGAGTCGGTTCGGGGGGAGCACTGGGTTTGGTGTAGCGCCGGTGCTGCGTGGCGGCGTGGGGGTTCGTGGTGACAAGCTGGCCCCGCTCCACCCACTTCTTGATCTGCTTCGACGCCGCCAGCACGTTGTCGGTACCCATCAGTTGCCGGACCTCGGCGTTGCCGATGTCGCCGTTCCGGTCGATGCAGTCGCTCACCTGCTCCCAGATGGAAGGCCGATTCTCGTTAAACAAGTAGACCGCCACAGCTTCCCGCTCAATATGAGGCCGGGTAATGTAAAGAGGCGGGTAAAGGCCCGTCTGCTGCATCGTGCCGAACATCATGCGTACACCCTCGCCCGCATCGAGGTTGGGCGGTTCGGGGAATTCTCGCAAGTGATTGATGAGACTAGGATTGCGGTTGTGCGTGCCGATCCTCTCGATGTTCCTGACGGTCACGGGGCCGACGAATAAGCCCGGACTCATCACTTCGATCCGGTCGGAGAAGATCGAGATGGCGATGTCGAAGGGCAGCCGGTAGTCCCGGTGGATGACGGCGTTGGTGATGGCCTCATTGATAACCCGGACGGGGTACTTCTGCACGATCTCGAAGCCGAGCGGCCCCATTTGAATGCCGCTAGCAAGCTCACGCAAGATGGCATCCTTGGCGTCCTTAATCAGCTGGATGATTGGTCCGCCGATCGTCAGAGGCGGCTTGAGCAGGTTGGTCCGAGGGTCGGTCTGCCTCCGATTCCCTTTGTAGTGAAAGATCCGGATGGCGGTCTTGGCGGCGAGAAGCCCCTGCGGGTCTTCGGCAAACAGCAGCACGGCGGCACGAGTTGGACGCAGAGTTCCTGTACCGTCCGGCTTGGCGAGGCCGATGTGACGCATGGCTTCATCAATCGGGCGAGTCAATTTCCGTTTCGAGGCGTACATCCGCCAGTAATCGGTCTTCAGCAGGTCGAACTCGACCTGTTCGAGTTGGTTCTCGGCGGTGATGGTCCCTCTGGCGAAGCAGAGGTCGTTGATCTCCGGGGCGGTCAGGTGCTTGTTGCTCTTGTCGAGGCGGATGAGCGTGCCGTCGTCCACGATGGAATGGACCCGTGTGCTTTTCTCGACACGAAGGAAGATGACGGACCCCTTACTGCCATCCCGCAAGGTGCAGCCGATTTCAACGGGACTCCAGGCGAGCAGGTGCGGCTCGGTAATGCGGGAGCGCAAGTGCCGCTGGAGTTCATCCCAATTCATCGGGTTTTCCTGAATTCCGTATACACGGTCCCGGCCTTTGGCCTTGTCTGGGTCTTCAAAGCCGATGGCGAGCGTGCCGCCGTCCGAGTTGGCGAAGGCGACGACCGTTTCGACCAGCTTGGTCAGGTCTTTCTTGATCCGCTTGCAATCAAACTGATAGCCCTCTTCACGGTCGAGAAGCCGGTCGATGAGGGCATCATCGAAAGTTGGCGCAGGCGGGGGCGTGGTAACGGTCGTACTCATGGATTGCCCTCCGAGGGCCAAGCAGCCCGCCGCCAATCGCCCTGGGCCACCATGTACCGCACCACACTAACCTCTTCCTTCGGTGACAGTTTTGAGGCCGGGTCTTGGATCAGGTAGAGTTGCGGCTTCGTCTTGCAGTTGACCACGACGTACAGCCAGTAGTCCTTGCCGAAGCGCTGGGCCTTGATCCACTCGTTCGGCGTCAGCGCCACGCCGCCGAGCGAGGCACGGCCCTTGACCTCGATGTATCGATCCGTCTGACCGCCGAGCAGCGAGGTCAAATCCCAGCCGCAATTCTCCTCCTCGACAGACACCGGCCTGCGGCCCTGGTTGATCTCGTACTTCTTGGCCTCGGAAATGGCGATAGCCTCGACCTCGGGATCGCTCTCCATCCCTTCCACCGACTGCACGACCTCCTTCGGCGGAGGCAGGATGACCGCCACGCCGAGGATTTCGGGCGGCTTCTCCGATAGGTGCCTTTCCTGCTCGATCTCTGCCAACCGGTCCTTGAGCCGCAGCGAAAGCTCGTCTTCGGCGGGCCTCCTCCTGCGCCCGGTTGCCTGAGCAGGTTCAGCCGCTTTGGGTCGGTTTCGTCCCGCATTTGCCGAAGCTGTTGGTCGTACTTGCCGATCTTCTTGACCGACTCGCCGATGAGGAATTGGAGCGACTTGCGGACATACTTCTCCTTGATGCCAAGTTCCCGGCCCCGCCGCTCGTCGATCTCGGCGAAGTAGTCGGGCGTGACCCCTTCGAGCGACCAGTTGATGACGGCATCCTCGTCGGTCGCCACCTGCCGGGTTTGCGCTGGAACCTCGGCAACCGAGTCCGGCGATTTCAGGTCGAGCAGGGCGTAAGGCTGGTTCTTGCGAAACCGGCCCGCCGGTGCAGTGAACGGCGACCAGGCGTTCCCCGACCGTTTGGCCCTCGCCCGTCCTCGACCCCGCACTTGAGCAGCCAGAGGACGGTCGGCTCCGTGGCCTCGGCGTTGAAGAATACCGCCCCGTGACGCAGCGAACCGCCGTACTCCTGTAGCACCCGCTCCACGACGCCTTCGAACAACGAGTGTCCCGGCCCGATGAACTCTACGTCCGAGTAGCCCGACCGTGGCTTCCTTGTCGAAGGTGACGTGTGGGTAGGTCTGGCCGATTTTGCCGTAACGCCGCTCCAGCGCCTCGGGCAACTTTCGCAGGTCGGGCGGCACCCGGCTGATCGACCAAACGCCTTTGCGGTCCTTGACGGTCGTGATGGTGCCGCCGAAGGAGCGGTACGCTTCCACGAAGAACTTCTCGATGTATTCCGGCATGAGCCGCTGCTCCTTGCTCTTCTGCCGGTCGGCATCGAGCTTCGATCAGGTCGATGTACCGGGAGCCGAGTGCCTTGTCCTGGATGTCGGCCCGGATGCGGGCCACCTGCTTTTCGTCGGTCTGGAGGTCGATGTCGGCCAGGATTTCGGTCATCGTTCGCCGCTTCGCCAGCCAGTCCTTCATCAAGGAGTCGAACTTCGGGGCCGGCATGATTTCGCCGATCACGTCGTACACCCGGTCGCTGCCCAGGGCCTTCCGCATGTCCTCCAACTTCCGCAGCAGGCAGTCCATGACCTCACCTTCACGGGTGTTCTTGGCGACGAGGTTGAAGATCATGACCTCGTGCTCCTGCTTGTAGCGGTGGATGCGGCCCATTCGCTGTTCGAGCCGGTTGGGGTTCCACGGGATGTCGTAGTTGACCATCAGGGAGCAGAACTGGAGGTTGATGCCTTCGCCCGCCGCTTCCGTGGCGACCATAATCGACGGCTTATGCTCGAAGAACTCCCGCTCGGCGTCGATCCGTTTTTCCAGGAGCATCCCGCCGTGGATGGTGCAGCAGTAGAAGCCCAGGTCGGTCAGCTTGCCGCACGAGGAAGTCGAGCGTGTCCTTGTGTTCGGTGAAGACCAGCAGCCGCTCCTCCCGCCCGGACAGGTGCTCGGGAGACGACCTCCCGCAGCTCCTCGAAGCTTCGTCTCGGGAACGTGCTTCTCGTTGTGCTTGGCGAGCTTGACCAGCTGCTCGAGTTCGTCGATCTCGGCCTCCAGCTCGGCCATCGTTCTCGGCCATCGTCAGCCGCTCGACCAGTTCATCCTCGAACTTCCACCGATCAGATTCCGTCAGGTCTTCCATGTCGTCGGGCATTTCGCCGAACTCCTGCTTGATCTTGCCGAGCCGCTGAAGCTCCTTCAGTCGCTTGAGCCGCCGCTCCAGCGACAGGCGGATCGCCGCCATGCTGGACGCCAGGCGCCGCTGAAGGACGGTCAAGGCCAGGCCGACGTTGCGGTTCTCCGCTTGCATCGGCCCGCTGGAAATTGTGCTGGACGTAGTCAGTGACGGCCTCGTACAAGGCTTCAGTTCGTCGGTGGTCAGTTGGTACGGGAGAGTCTGGACGTTGCGGGGCGGGAAGCAGGGCGAGCCGTCGAACTTCTTCATGTCCTCCTTGAGACGGCGGATCATGATGCGGTTCTCGTCGTGGGCACTGGCCTCGGCCAGAATGTTGCCGGTGGCGTACAAGTCCTGGTCGAGTAGTTGCAGCAGCAGGGCGAAGTTGTCGGGGTCGCCCTTGTGCGGGGTGGCGGTCAGGAACAGCAGTGGTCGGTGCGGTCCTGCAGGAACTCGCCGAACTCGTACCGCTGGGTCTTGTTGACCTTGGCGCCGTAGCGGTACGCCGCCATCTTGTGGGCTTCATCGACGATCACCAAGTCCCACCGCACGTCCCGAAGCTGGTTGAGGATGTCGTCCTGGCGGGCCACGAAGTCGATCGACGTGATGCATTGAGGCTGGTCCTCCCAGACGTTGCGGCCGTAGGTGGAACTGACCGTGCCCCGGTTGACGACGGTGAAGACCTCGCCGAACTTGTCTTGCAGTTCCCGCCGCCACTGGTCGGTCAGGTTGGCCGGCGTGACGATCAACGTTCGCTCGACCAGCCCCCGGAACTTGAGTTCCTTGAGGGTCAGCCCGGCCATGATCGTCTTGCCGGCGCCGGGGTCGTCGGCGATCAGGAAGCGGATTCGGGGCTGCGTGAGCAGGTGGGTGTAGACCGCATCCATCTGGTGCGGCAGGGGATCGACCTGGGAGACGGACACGGCGAAGTGCGGGTCGTACTGGAAGGCCAGCCGGATGCGGTGGGCCTCGGCGGCGAGCCGGAAGTGCGTCGGGTTGCCGTTGAGGGCCGCAAGCTGCCCCGCCTGCGTGACTCGGATCTTCCCGTCGAATTCTTCGGGCTTGAGGAGCTTAGTCCAGAGCCGCTTGGTGTGCAGGCCGACCGCCTGGACCTCGATCCTGTTGGCACGGGCCTTGGCCGTCAGTACCCTGACCGGCTCGGTCCAGTGCGGGCCTTCGAGTGTCGCCCCTTCCCCAAGTTGTCGTAGGACTTGCTCTGGGTTCATGGCAGCAATGTACCCGCTTTCAGCCACTCGTGCGAGGACAGCAGGACAGCCTCACCCCTTCGCCTTCTTCCGCTCCAGCTTCTCCAGGCGCCGGCCAACTCCCGAAACTGCTGGGCGAGGGGTCAGCCAGTCCCTTCCTGTTCCACCGTTTCCGGTAACGCTTCAGCGCCCGCACCAGCCGCAGTCCCGGCATGTCGGCGGGCCTTGTCAGGGGCACGGGCTTCTGCCGCTTGGGGCGGCGCACCCTCCTTGTTTCGGCCAGGATTTCTTTGGCGACCGATGTGGTGATCTCCTCTCCCGCCTCAGCCCGTCCAATGGCCTGCTGGCGGGCCTCGTCGGGGACGAACGGTGGCGCCGGTAGGTAGACGGCGGTCAGCAGGATCGTCCGATCCGAAATTGATTGCGGATTTCCTTCGAACCCTGGCCCGATCTCCCAGACGACTTGCAGTTCTTCACCAAACTCATCGTCCTCGACCGAGGCGAGGGTGAGCAGGTGTTGCGGGCCACTGAACGTAGGCTTGAGAGCCGGGGGCGAGAGCGTGCTAGGGCGCACGTCGTTGACGATCCACTTCCGGGAGCGGACAGTGACGAGTTGACCTTGTTCTGGCGGGGACGGAGCAACACTGCTCATCGGGAGGCTACCGATTTAGGGCGAGTCGCTGCTTTCGTTGAGACGAGGCGGGCAGCTTGAAAGACCTCGTTCAGGCCACGTTAAACTAACCGCCCGCAGATGAGGTTGCAAGCAAATACTTCAGAATGAGTTGTCTCGGCCGTGGCCCCACGCCCTATCAATGGTCTGCACGCTGCTCGGCCAGATCGATCCAGAGAGGGCAGATCAGCAGCGAGCTATTCAGGGTTAACTCCAGATCCAGGTCGAGCAGGGTCAGACGGACCCTACCCCGGCCTCGAACGTCCGCGGTTTTTACGAGGTCAGCTTGTCCAGGCCGGTTGGTCCGTTCTCAGCGTGGTGATGAGGATGAGCTGTGCAGAGCTTCCATCCTCCGCTCCTTGATGAGCTTCTCGACCTTGGCCTCGATCGCCTCCCGCTTCTCCTCTTCAACTTCCGGGAAGTCATAGGGTAGCTCCCGTCCTAACCGCTCATGCAGGCGGACCACGAACCAGCCCGCCTCCTCCTGCGTGCGGAAATCCGGGCAGCCGATCACCTTCTCGCCCCCGATCACCGGCACCGGCTGCCAGCTGCACGAGGGCGGGAAGTAGCGAACCTGCGGCAGGTCTGCCGGCGGCGACGGCGGGGAGAACGACGGCGTCAGCTTCAGGTGGTAGATGTTCCAATCACCCCCCAGCCCTGGGCGATCGCTTGCAAGGCCAGCGCGTAGCCGATGGCCCGGTCGTCGTGCTGCCCCTCCGGTGCACACAATGTCGCCCCCTCGATGCTCGCCAACTGTACGAACGTGGCGAAGGAGTGCAACGCCGTCTGCCCGTCCCGGAAGGCGTCCGCCGCCGCCGCCCACAACAGCGCCTTGCTCTTGCTGGTCGTGTTCCAGCCGTCCTTGCGGTCGTGGTCGCGCAAAAGGTCCGTGCGGCTGTTGTCCCGCAGCCACAAGAGCACCGCGTGGCCGTGGTTGTTCCGCTCCACCAGCACCGACGCCCCGTTGTACCACTCGGCAACACTCGCGATGTGCGAGCCGAACACGCTGGGGTCGTACTTGCCGGCCAGCGCCGCTACCTCCTCTCCCGAATCGGCGTCGAGTACCGTCAGGGCGCTTGTCGTCGCTGGTCGGGTTGCCCTCGGCGGGGTCGGAACCGATGGCGTACTTCCTCCCCGCAACGGGCGGGACGTAGACTTCCAGGCCCGGCAGGGCGGGGGCACCGGGCGGCAGAGTCAGGAGGGGGGCCTGCTCCTGGTAGCACTGTCGCAGCCAGTCGGGGGCCAGGCGCTTGTCCAAGGCCCGCGGCATCATCGCCTCGGCGTCGGAGGCGGGGTACTGCTCGTACAGGTCGTCCAGGCTGCCGGTCCGGTGCAGGATGTCCGCACGCTGCGACTCGTACCACACCCCGTCGCGGTCGGGACGGACGTTCCAGGGCAGGAAGATGGGGTTCCAGGGGGCCGTTCCCGCCTTGGCGGCCCGGTAGATGCGCTTGAATTCGCTCTCGGGCTTGCTCTTGTCTGCTCGCGACAACAGCACCATCTGGCCTCCGCCGTCGATGGTCGGCTTCACCGAGCGCATGAGCCGGCCCAGGTCCTGGCACAAATCCGCCTCGTCGACCAACGCCCACGTCGCCGTGTACGAGTCGCCGGCCGTGGAGGGGAAGGCGCGGGCGATCGAGCCGTTGGCCAGCGCCCAGGTCATGGCCGAGTCGGGGGCCACCGCCCGCGAGCGGAGCCAGGCCGGCAGCCGGGCGTGCATGCCGCGCAGCCGCTCGTCGCCCAGCAGGTAGGTGGCCTCGTCGGCCCGCTTACTGAAGATCAGGATGGTGGCCGAGGGCCGGAAGATCATAAGCCACAGCGCATAGGCCAAACACAGCCAGGTCATGCCCAGCTGGCGGCCCTTGAGGATGACGTTGAGCCGGTGCTGGCGCAGGGCGTCGAGGACGCCGGCCTGCGCTTGCCAGAGGCGGAAGGGCACCCACTCGCCCAGCGTGGCGTCGTAGATCCGGCAGTGGCGATCGACGAAGTAAAAGGGGTCGTCAGCGCAGGCCAGGATTTCCGTCTGGCGCTGCGCTGCTTCCGTTGGACTGGGCGAGGCGTTCACGTCGGTAGTTCTCCGCCGCTTCGCGGGCCTTGAGCACGAGGTCCACCGAGACTTCCATCCGCACCGGCTCGCCGTCCTCGCCGGTGACTTCGAGTTTCTTGGCGGCGTCCAGGCCCCAGAGCTTGCGGATGTCGGCCAGCGCCTGGCGGGCCTGCTCCAGGTAGCGGGGGTCGCCGTCCTGGTCCCGGAGCGTGGAGTGGCTCTCCAGCACCTTGCCCGGCTCGCCGCTCTCCCCTGAGGGTCCGTGCTTGGTGGTCAGGGACTTCTGCGGCTTCTTGGACTCCTCCCAGGCGGCCATCGCGTCGTGGTAAATCTTCCGCAGCGAGGCGGTCTGCTGGATTCTTGATCGCCTGGACGCGGTCGTTCATCTGGGCCAGCATGCGCTTCTCGACGCGGATGAGCATCTTGGAGACGGCCTGCTGGGTCACCTCGCCCAAGCCCTGCCGGGCCAACTCGGCGGCGATCTGCGATTCGCTCAATCCTTTCATGGCCGCCAGGTCGAAGGCCGCCTGCTCGCGCTTGCGGGCCAGCTCGACCGACACCCGCCCGCCCCTGGTCCGCATGGCCACGCCGCCTTTCTACAACCACCCCGGTACAACTATTTCCCCGCCGCCAGCCAGTGTTCCGCCAGCACCTCCAGCACGCGGCCCGCGTCCGCGGATTCGGTCAAGCCCAGTCCCATCATTTTAGCGCAACATTCTCGCAGCAAACAAGCGACGCGGGCGGGCACCTTGTCCGTGCCGAACACCGTCGCCAGCGGCACCTGTCCTTTATGTTTGGTGGTGCCGTCTTCGTTGCACCAACCCGGTTGGAGGTCGGTGAGATGGCGCTCGAAAACATCGAGCACGATGGACAGGGCCACGGCGTGGTTCTTGGTGGAATAGGACGCTTTCGATTTGTCGAGGGCGTCCACCAGCCGGGAGAACTCGGACAGCCGGGCCGTCACCGCCTCTTCACAGACGGTGGATTCCACGGCACGCCCGAACGCCCTCTCCAGCTCCTCGACCTCTTCAGGCAGGAACAGGAACATGACCGTCTTGTAGTCGAGCACCGCCTCGCGCATGCCCTTGAGCTGGTCGTCGGCCAGTTGTTCGAGCTGCTTGTCGTCGAGGCCGGCGTAGTATTTCAGGCCCAGGTCGTCGATCTCCGCCCATAACTCTCTCAAGATGGCGGGGTCGTCCTTGCCGTTGATGGCGTTGTGAGACAGCTGGATGGCGACGCGCTCCTGGCGGGTCAGCGGCCGGTCGTCGTAGAGGATGAGGATGCGGGGCACGCCGGCGGCGACGGCGGCCTTGACCCGGTGATTGCCCGACAGGACGTGAAAAGTTGTGCCGTCGTGCCAGCAGAAGGGGACGCTGGCCAGGGCGCCGTCCTGCTTGATGTTGGCCACGAGGTTTTGGAACATCTCGTGGGTCATGAAGTGGGCGTTCTTGTCCAGCTCTTGCAGCGACGCCGGATCGACCAGGGCCAGCTTGTAGGGCTGCCCCATCTCCCGCAGGGTCGCGTTCAGGGCGGACAGGGCTGCTTCTGCTGGGTCTTCTGCCACCACTCCACTGCTTGTTCCAGTGTCCATTTGCCTGCCTCTCCGGTGTAGTTGAGCCGGCCCTCCTTGCGGGAGTGCAAGTCGAACACCCCGCGGTACTTCATGCTGACCGGCTTGTCGGTGAAGGCGGTCGTCCCGATGGACCGCACTTTTTGTGCGAGCTTCTGCTCCAGGATGTCACGAACTTCGGTGCTGAGGATGCAAGCGACAACCAGCTTGGACAGTCGCGGCACGCCGGACCTAACGGCGAAGTCGCTCATCAGGTAGGCGTCGCAGAATGTGCCGTGGCCGGTCGGCGCCCCGAACGCGAACGCCCCCGCCAGCCGCCCGCCCAGTAGGAGGCCGAAGGACCACATGACGCGGGCCGGCACGATGCCGGGGTTGAGGTATTCGCTCCGCAGCGTGTTCAGTTGCTCCTGTGACAAGCTGATGATGGTTGCTGTGCCCTCGACGGGCGGTGACGATAGCCGGGGGTACGGCACATCCTCGACGCGCTGCCGGGCCTGCGTGAGGACGGCGGCGGGCACGTTGGCGTAGACGTGAACGGGCTTGGAGCGCAGCGACGTTTGCACGCGGCCGATCTGGTGGTTCGCAAGTGCTGGCACCGGCTCGTCGCGGCTGACGCACCAGAATCGTTTGGCCGTCATGCTCTCCAAGAGCGTCTCGAACCGTTCAGCAGTGAAAAGCTGGTAGGCAGGTTCGTCCCAGGCGAAGGCCGCCTGCAGCTTCCTGTAAAGCCGCTCGTAGCCACCCTTGTAGGTGGGGGGAAGCTGATGACCACGCTCTCCTCGGGGGCGCCGGCGAGGAAGTCCACCACGTCGCCCGCATAGAATCCGCGCAAGGAAAGGCCGGCCAGTCCCTTCTCCAGGTTGGCGAGGGTCTTGGCGTGCAGGTCAGTCCAGCGTCGCAGGTAGGCGTTCCACATGCGGCGGT
The DNA here is from genome assembly GCA_963767535.1 of uncultured Planctomycetota bacterium. Taxonomy (GTDB): domain Bacteria; phylum Planctomycetota; class Planctomycetia; order Gemmatales; family Gemmataceae; genus JAJPHU01. Next base: position 1,367,465 of record CAVYEC010000001.1, on the reverse strand, counting down.
GGTAGGGGTGGTCCCGGCCGTGGAAATCCAGGGCGGTCGTGCAGAGCAGCAGCGTTGCGAGCGTCGGCAAGCCTGGCTGGAGCCAGTCGCCCAGCCAAGCGAGATCGCCATCCTTAACCTCCACACGGAACGGCTGGCCGGACAGATAGGCGCCGAGGGCGCAGGAGTAGAGGGAAACGTCGTTGCCGTGCAGGTCGGTCAATCCCTGTGCGGCGAGGATGCGTTCGACGGTGAAGTTGCCGGAGCAGCCGACGTAGGCGGGCAGGCCGCGCCAGGCGGGCGCCAGCCGGGCGAGGATGGAGCGCAGATCAGCGTTGATCGAGCCGACGAACATAAGAGCGGAAGGCAGGCTGTGACCCCTGCTCCTCCGGCCTGGTGAGACCGGCGCTCCACAGCAGAGCCTCTTCCGCGGATAGGTCGGCGGGGAGACCCCAGACCTATTGCCAGCATAACAAACGACCGCGATGCGTGGCAAACACGGCTTCTGGGAGTTCTTCACCGAGGCATGAGGCATGCCCGGCAAGCAGAATTCTGCCGGACTGCAGTCGCGGAATCCGTGCTTGTGGTCAGTGCCTTGAAAGACGGGACGATCGACGGCGAGGCGAGGGCACAAGAGCGGGCATTGCAGCAGACGGAGAAGAAGGATACGAGCGGGCCGCAGTCCGAAAGGATCTTCACAAACCGGCCGAGGTTGTGGCGAGCATGGGGTGGACGAGAGTGTCCAGAACCACGGCAAAGTCGCCAAACAGACTTCACCGATGGCTGAATAGTATCGCCGATGGATGCCTCGGCGGGGCTCGTTCTGCACCGATCGGTTCAGACTTCGGCGCGGTGCTGAATGCGGGATTGGTAGCGCGGGGCTTGTCATTGAGTTGGCGAGACGGCCAACGAGTGATCTTCACTGCCTCGTTGAAATCCTCGTCAGGCAACTTCGGATTCAGGACAGTATAGCCGTATTGGGTAAAGTAGGTCGATTCGACGCCGTCCGGAACCGCCTGACGGTATTTTCTTTTTCGGCAATGCGCTCTGTGACGATTATACCATCGGGTGGTTCATTCAATCGTTACTGTACAGAGGCTCTATGAAACGCTTGCCCATTTTCTCCATGCTCCTCATCTGCTGGGGCCTGACTGGATGCATGGCTGAGCAATTGCGAAACCGAACAGTCGCCTTGACCACCACGACAAATGAATTGCTTTACGGGCAGATTCTGAACAATATTGCGCTCTTGACTGACAACCCGTCAGCTTTACCATACTTTGACGGGCCGACCCAAGCAACGGTGCAGGTTCAACGTGCGCTAAGTGCATCGTACACGCCGGGCTGGGATCTAATCACTTCTGCCGGTGTCTATTTAGGACGCTATCTGCTCGATAAGCAATCGGCCAATTTGCTTGCCTCACAAACGAACCAGGACAATTGGCAGGTTTCAGCACTTGTAAATCCAGACAAGCTCTTCTTGATGCAAGCGGCGTATCAGCGGCTGATCGGTATCGAAAACCCCTTGGGTGCCACGGCGCTTGAAGATTACTACAAGGCGAGACTCCAGAACCTTGAGCTATACCGGAAAGAAAAGGGATGGCCTTCTGGGAGGCCAGGTGGCGTAACCCTCCCACAAACCGAATGCAGCCGGATACAACTGGTAAGGCTGATGAACCGGCCAAAGCACCGAAGTCAGCCAGCAATGTATTACCGATCCATGTTCCGTACGAGGATTTTATAAAGCCGTCCGGCTGGTATTACGTCGGCCGAAATCGCCATGTGCCAAAAAACGTGTGCTACGTCGGCCATCACTGCGATACCTACGTTTGGGTGTGTCGGGACCAGGTCGATGGCTTAGCCAAGTTTACCTTGGCGATCTTGGACCTCTACACCATCGAAGACTTGTCGGCACCACGCTCAACGCCTTATATGATACCACCACCGCCTGCCACACTTAGGTAGCAAATCTGATGGCGACAAAACAGTCAGTATTTGATTAGCGTGTTCCTCTCTAGCAGCTTCGTTCAGCGGGCCGTTAATCCGGTCGTCGCCTCACGCTTCTCGCTTCTTCGAGAGAATACTCCCGTCCGGTTGCATCTCGTGAAAAGTACCGTTTCCCCAGGTAATTGCTCCCATCTCGGCGTTGAATTGGGCAACAAATGTTTCCCTCAGCTCCCAACTGAGAAAACACTTCTTGTGCATTGCAGCGTCCGAGAATCGCCAAAGTGGGTCTTCTCGGCCTGTGATGAAATGCGTGGTTGCCACAATATCGTCCTCTTGCCCGATTACGTCGCCACAAATCGGGCAGCGGCTTTTACCCCTGAAAACGAGCGCCATAGCTGCCTTCTCCTGATCGCATTTGATTGGCGCATGGTATCAGCAGATAGTCGTTGGCGAAAGAACTTTTGCAAGTTGCGTGAGTTGTCACCAGGTGGGTCACGGGGGCAAGGATAGGATCACCGATTCACCGCGAAGGAACTGGCTGAGGAAGTCTAGGGCCGAACGTCCCTGCTGCCAGCATGTTCGCCATACCGACATCAGCACCGCTTGCGCTCGCGCTCCTACCCAAGTCCGGTTGCCTCCCCAGACCTTGCGTAAAATGACGCCGAAGCGGATGGCCAACTCCGCTCGCCAGTTGGTGGCGTCCAGACCCGGCACATGCAAAAACGTCAGGAGCTGATCGCGGTGGTTCCACAAGTGCTGCGCCAGCCGCTCGTTGGCCGCGTTGCTCTTGAGGGGGAATATGGCATCGGCCAGTTCGTTGTCCAGCCGGCCTCGCGCCACTGCCAGACCATGATCGCTGACCTGGCCCGCGGCATGGCGATCGCGCAGGCCCAGGGCCGCTAGCAGTAGCTCCTTGATCCGTCGTGGGAACCGCACCGCGCCGGCCGCGGCACTCTGGAGCATCTCGTGACAGCGACGTAGAAGGTGGCCCAGGCACTGTTGATGGTGCGCTTGCTCAAAGTTGTCGTAGGGCGACCAGCCGTCGTGAATCATCACTCCAGCGTAGTCTGCGCCGATCAGACGCTCGGCCACGGCACCGGAGCGGGTCGGGTCGATGACGTAGGCGGTCGCCTCGGCGCTTACCAGCGCATGCAGCCAGGCACCCCAGCCGCCGACATGCCAGCCGGTTTCGTCGGGAACAACCCAGGCAGACCGCGCGACCGACTGACAGATTGTTTCGTAGACCGGCTCGCAGCGCCGCGCTGCTCGCAAGACGGTGTGGACGCTGCCGCCCGGTGTCAGGGAGATGCCAAATAAGCTCTCCAAGACGCGGCTCACCTTGCCGTGCGACAGACCCGCTTGCTTGTTCAACTCGACGACCGTGGCCTGAGCGTCCGGCCCCAGTTGCGACGCCGCAGCCCCCAGAGCGTCGGAGGTCTGCAAGGCATGTCGGCCCTGAACTGCGCCGGTGGCACCGCCGACAACAGCCGACGTGGATGTTAAATTGGCGGTGGACCGGCTGTCGTGGGATTCGACCTGATACTGCTGATCGACGTGAGTTGGCTCGATTGGACCCCCACAGTCGGGGCAAGCCTCGGGTAAGGGAGCCTCGTGGACCTCGTCGATGCGTTCCGGCGGCGGCCGATGCGCCTTGGTGCCGTAGTCCTTTCCGGGTTTGCGTCCCGGCTTCTTGGGGTTGGGCTTGGGAAGGCCTTTAGCAAAAGGGGCTGCCTGACGCTTGCCGGCGCGCTGCTGCTGTTCGAGCAGGCGGGTAAGTCGCTCGACCTGGGCTTCCAGTTCGGCGACGCGGCGTTGCAACGCCTGGCAGCCTGAACAAGCGGGTTCGTCCATGCAGGCAAGATAGCAAAAAACCCGGAGTGCAGCTGCGCTCTGTGGGACAGGTCAGTCGGACAAGGCGACCGAGGGCGCTAACCAATTGCAACAGTCACTTGTCCGATTGAGGATAATTCACGAACCCAGAGGAATCCGCAACGCCCGTTGACTCACGAGATCGCCGCCCGCAAGCTTGCCGCAGTAGATCGTGTAGGAACCGTCGGGCGAAGGTTCCACCTGAAAGGCCCACGCCAAAGTGTAAGGAGTCTCCTCTTCATCATCCCAGAACAGATAGTAATGCACTCTGATCCCATCGGTACGGGGTTGGCCCGGCTTGATCCCCTTACATGTTAAGCGTCGGTAGTAAATCTTGTTGTCGATTGTGGTGTAGATGCCGAATGCATCGTCACCGCCTTCAGTCCATGCGAAGGAGCCGAAGCCAGGCGCAGACGGAGCGAGGCTTATGGTCACATAGGCAAGGGCGGGAAAGGGAGGCAGTTCGTCGAGATCGAGGCCAATATCGCTTAGCTGGGCAACAGTTCCTGTCTCTTCTTGGTCGGCGGGCTGCATTGAATCGGCAATTTGTGCAAAGTCTACATGAGACTTTCTTACGGCGTCAGCAAGCTCCTGTTGCAAGTCGAGTACGGGGTGTCTTGCCGGGCCGTCTGCCGATCCAGTCGATTTTTCCTTCGCCATGAGTGTCTCCGGAGAGTTCAGGGGGAGCGTACGAGACGGGCCCCTACATTGTCATCCTCGCCGAAATTTTGGCGGAAAACAAGCGAGAAAGTGGTTCAGTAATTGCCGCCTTGAACGTCTCCCCGGTTGCTCACGCTCATACTTGCGCCGTGGATGGGCATTCTTCGCGATCCCGCCTCAGCAATACTGCCGACAGGTACTCCCCGCCGGTGAAGCGCGAGTTCAACCGGCGCGACCCATCAATCGCCTTTCGTGTAGCCGAGCTTGGTCAATTCGCTCCACAACCGATTCCATGACATGCTCGCTTCTTTCGCTAGCCCGGCAATGCCTTCGCCCCTAGCCCAGCGCCGTCCGAGGACATGCAGGCGATCCTCCTCGGGAGCACAATTGCTCTCCACAGGGGAGGTGTCGGCCCGAGGCTTGGCAGCCCAACCCATCTCCGCATAGCCAGGACACGCAATCCTCTCGAACCCGAACTCGGGCACTTCAATCCCCAGGTGTCGCTCCAACCATTCCGCGACCAAGCGGCGATGACAGGCATCCCCCGGCTTCTCCCAGCACAACACCACCGCATTCACGCCGAGCGCCTGGTAAATCTCCGCCGCATCGAGTTTGGCCAGGATGTCCGCGAAGCGGGCGTCGTAATCCTCCTTCGTCATCTTGAGCATTGCCCAGGTGGGAGCCAAACGTAATTCCTTCTTGCCGGCGAACCCACGCGGCGAGCCGCGGGCGATGGACACCGGCACCAGGTCCGGCGGCAGCTTCTTCACGTTGGCGAAATACGAAGTAAACATGGGGTTCAGGCTCCCTTCTTGTATCCGAGATTGGTCAGGTCGCTCCACAGTCGATTCCACGAATAGCCGGCCTCCTTTGCCAGCCCGGTGATGCTCTCGCCGCCCGCCCAACGCCGGCCCCAGACATGCAGGCGGTCATCCGGCCCGCCGGCTACCGGCTTGGATGCCGCCGGGGCGGCGCCGGCCCGGATGTAGGGGGTCAGCTTCTGGACCAGACGCCGGAAGCTGGCGTTGCCATTCTCATCGGCCACGCCCAAGGTTTCTATGTCGGGAGGCTCCCCGGCGCAGCCTTCTTCCCGCCAGATCCGATCCGTCAACTCTTGCAAGTAGGGGCGCAAGAGCAGGGCGCTGGACTCGAAGGCCAGCCGCTCGCAGCGGTCGCGCAGGCGGGCGGGGATGCGTCCGGCGGCGTTGGTGGTGAAGATGATGACGGTCTGGGGCGGCAGGTCTTCCAGGGCGTCCAGCCAGACGAAGGCGGCGTTGGGCGTCATGGCGTCGGCCTCGTTGACCACCAGCACCCGCCAGCCCGAGCCGAAGAACGGTCGGCAGCGCAACGACTCCATCATCCTGCGGACGGTCTCGCCGGTCTGCTCGCCCGAGGCGATCTGGTGCAGGCCGCCGAACGGCCCCTGGTCGATCTGGATGCCGAGGGCTTCGGCCAGGAGCAGGGCCGCCGAGGTCTTGCCCGTGCCGGTGTCCCCCTCGAACAGGAAGGCCGCCGGGTAGGGCCTCTGGGCGAAGAATTGTAGCTGCTGGGAGGCCCAGGGCTGGCCCAGCAACTCTCCCAGACTCCGCGGCCGATACTTCTCCAGAAGGTGGCTCATGGCTTGTCTCTCGCAGGGCCGGCGTTGGCGGCGCCGGCGTGGTGATAGCCTTTCAGGCGGATTGCTTCGCCGCCGGTAATGCCCAGGTCGGCAGCGCGGGCGTCTGCTTGAACTGTTTGGTCTGCGGGTCGTAGTCCACCCACTGGCGCGGCAGGCGGTAGAGGTAGCGTCCGATGCCGAGCTTGATGGCGGCGCGTTTGAGGGCGTCGGAGAAGGCTGCCTTGAGCTTGTCGCCGTCGTCGGGCTGCTCGCTGGGCGAGCCCACGTCCGTCTTGTCCACCCACTCGCCCTCGACCTTGACCGACAGCGTGCAGACGACACTGCCGCCGTCCGTCCGCTGGTAGGCGTCCTTCCAGCCGCCCACGCCGAAGACGCTATCGAGGCGCTGCATGACGGCGCGGGCGTCGAGGTAGGCGGCGGCCAGGGCGCGGTTGCCCTTGACCGCCAGCGGCTTCCAGTGGACCGCATCGGCAGGGAACGGGGCGGTCAGGGCCAGGGACAATTGCTTCGCATCGGTGCTCATCGTCGTAATCCTCCGAAGGGCGTGCGGAAGGGCGTTCTGCTGTCCTCTTTGGTCAGGGGTCGTCGAACTCGATCGGGCTTGAGGCTTGGGGCGCCGGGGCGGGCTTGGGGATGGCGATACCGGCGTGCGTCAGGGCTGCCCGAAGTCCCCTGATATGCTTGCAGGCGCGGTTGCGGAACTGGCAGTCGGCACAGTCGCAGGTCCAGCCGAACCACTGGCTGACATCGACCGTGTGGACTTCGTCGTCGTCCTTGGCGAGGCCGAAGCCGACGACCCGCTCGCCGTCGAGGAACGCTTGCACGTCGTACTCGGTCGTGACGGTGCCCTTGGTGGTCTCGACCGTGATGGCGAATCGCCCCAGCTGCCCGCCGATGACGAGCGGCCGGAGCCAGCGGACGGTGCCGGTCACGGGCTTGTCGTTTGTGGGTTTCATCGTCTTGCCCTCCTGTCGGTTGCTTGATGGCGCTCTCAGGCGCTCAGGGGTCGGTAGCCGAGCTTGGCCAGGTCGGACCAGAGTTTGTTCCACACCACGCCGGCCTCACGGGCGAGGGCGGTGATCTTCTCGCCGGCCCGCCAGCGGGCGCCCAAGGCGTGCAGGTCAACGCTCACCGGCTCGCTGGTAATCATGGGAGCGGCCAAGGCGGGGGCGGGCACTTTGAGTTTCAGGGTGGCCTTGACCCGGCCGGCTTCTACACGAGCGATCTTGAGGGCGTAGCAGCCGTCCCCATATTTCGTGGCCAGATAGGACTCGAACTGCTCCTGACTCATCAGCTCGACGGCGTTCGCCATGACTCGCTCTCCGGGATGGTGAGGGGTGATGTTCATGTAGGTTATTATAGCCACTGGCTATCATTAAATCAAGGTTATTTAAGACAAAAAAAGTATTTTACATATTCCCCGGGGTGTTGCTGGTGACTCTGGCTTCGATGCGTATTTGATTAGCGTCCTAAGCTCAACCTGAACCCTTCTCCATCTGCCAGCACTGCCGTAATCGCCACGTACCTGCTCCCGTCCTCGGCCGCGGCTAGAATACCGCGGGAGAGCGCGACATCAGCTCCGGGAGTGTGGCCGCTGGCCGTAGGGAAGAGTCAATCGCCGGCGGCTTGCCCCTTGAGCGGCAGCGGGAAAGTGACCGGATGAAGCGGCATCCCATCACCCCTGCCGGTCCTTTCGCGCACGCTCTCGGCCTGTCCCTATGCGGCTGTTGGGCCCCTCGGGGGTTCTCACATGAGTCAGAAGCAGCAACTTGGCGCTTCCAGCTTCTTGTCGCGCTCGATGGCGTCGCTGGTTGTCGGATCGCTCTACGTCGCAGCCTGTGCCTGCCCCGCTGTCGGGGAAAAGAATCGCGGGCTGGAACTCATAAACGGCTTGTTGGTGTCGCTGGGCGGCAAGCCAGATGCTCAAGGCCCAGAATATATCGAAGCACAAGGCGTTGAAGTCCTTCTGGCGGGCTGGCCCCCTCCGCGGGTCATCCCCTGGTCCGCGAACCTTCTCCTTCTAGGCGGCTGGATTCTGCTGCTGTGCAGAAAGAACGCCGTGGCTCTGGGCTTCGGCATCGCGGCGGCCTGGGCTGGTCTGAGTACTTGGGCGCTCTTGCCTGAGGGGACGCAATTGCTCGTGGGCTCCTACCTCTGGCTTGCTAGCTTGATTGCGTTTGCACTGAGTGCCTTAGCTATTTGGTTCTGGGAACCAAGAAAGGAATTGGCGCGGACATCCAGCAGCTAGACGCTGGCTTCGATGCTTCGATGTCGCCCTGACGGTTTTTGCTTGACCAACTCGGGAGCGGCGCGCGACGATTCGTTGACCGCCAGAAGGAAGGGGGCGCGTCCGAGCTGTGTGTCTGGCCCACATTGGAGGATGTGATGGACGTGCGGCGAAGACTTGCGACCAATAGGACGGTCTGTTTCGTCCTGTCCCATTTCTTGCCGTTCGGAATCAGCGCGACTCTCGCGCTGGTGGCCGGTTCCTCCGAACTGAATGCCGTAGAACCAACCTCGAAGGTCCGGACGCCCCCCAAGCCGGCGGCCAGCCGGCCGGACGAGCCTCGGGCGGAGACGCTCTCGCTGGCCCGTAGCGCTGCCTTCCTGGACGGCGTGACGCTGGCTTGGCTCCGCGAGAGGAAATGCGCCAGCTGCCACACCGGTTTTCCGTACCTGCTGGCGCGGCAGGGACTCGGAGACCCCAAGGCGCCGGCCCTGTCAGAAGTACGCCGGTTTCTCGAAGAACGCGTCGTCGCGTGGGACAAGGGCGGGAAGGGGGCCGGGTACCTCCGGGGCGGGGGGTCGCTGAAAGTCTCCGAAGGGGTGACCGAGGTCGTGGCGGTCGCGGCGACGTTGGCCTTGCACGACGCCCAATCGGCCGGCCGACTACACCCGCGCACGCGCCAGGCCCTGGAACGGATGTGGGAGATCCAGCGAACGGACGGTTCCTGGGAATGGAACAAGACTCGGCTGGCGCCGCTGGAGCACGATGACTACTACGGCACGGTGTATGCGGCGGTCGGCGTCGGCCACGCCCCGGAAGGGTATGCCCGGAGCGACGGGGCCAAAGAGGGGGTGGCCCGGTTGAGAGCCTACTTGCGGAAGAACCCTCCTCCCGATCTGCACCACAAGACCTGGCTCCTGTGGGCGTCGCTCAAGCTGGACGGCCTAATGACTCCGGCCCAGCGCGAGCAAACGATCAAGGATCTGCTGGCCCTCCAACGGGATGACGGCGGTTGGAGCCTGCCGTCGTTGGGCGCCTGGAAGCGCCTGGACGGCAAGCCCAACGACAAGCAGGCCCCGAGCGACGGCTACGCGACCGGCCTCATCGTCTACGTACTGCGGAAGGCGGGCGTGCCACCGACCCAGGAGCCGATGGCGCGCGGGGTGGACTGGCTCAAGAGTAACCAGCGTGTTTCGGGCCGTTGGTTCACCCGCTCCGTGAACGCGGATCGGGCCCACTACATTACCAACGCGGGGACGGCTTTTGCTGTGATGGCGTTGCGAGCCTGTGACGTGGTGGACAAGTAAGGCCGCGGCAGGTGAGCTGGTGCGTCCGTCTCAATACTCCTCGGGCAGGAGAATACAGGTCGAGGCCCGCAGACCATCGTCCCCCTTCGCCTCAGTGATGATCCACAGCTTCTCGCCCGTGAGCGTGCGGTAGGCCGACAGGATGCGCGAGCCGTCACGCACTGACTCGTCGTTGAGCTTCCAGTCCTCCGCATCGACCTCGCCCCAATCACCCCGCGCATGGCGCTCCAGGAAGAACAAGGGGTCCTGGCCGGCACGTCGGATGGTTTCCAGGGCGGCGGGGGTGGCCAGCGCACGGCCCAGACAGAACTTCATCGCCACGGACATGGCAAACTCCTGATACTTGCGGTGAGAAGGAATGCGGCGCACGGCCGTTCCGTGCGCCGCAAAAATCATCTGCTCAGATGCCCGCCTTGGCCCGGCCCCGGCCGTTGCGCCGGCCGGAATCGCCGGTGGCCTCTTCTGTCCCCGGTGCAGGCAGCGCGATAAGTTGCTCGTCGGCCCCGTCCAGGACCAGGTTGGCGCGGAACCGCTGGTTCGCTTCGGCGAACGAAGCGGCCAGCGTCTCGGTGTTGACGGTCAACTGGCGGAGTGCCGCAAAGAAACGTCCGAACATGGCAGAGACTCCTTGGGCGAAGGGGATGGGGTTAACTCAGACGGCTCATCACTTCTTTCACCTTGGCTTCGGCGGCCTGGCGATCCCACACGCCGTCGATGGTCAGGACGCGGGCATTGCCGGCCAACTCCTGAACCGGCGGCGTGTCTTCCTCAATACCCATGCAGCGGCCCAGGCCGAGCGTCGGCTTGACCTTCTCGACGTGGTAGCTCTGGAAGACCACCGTGCGGTAGAACCACCCCGCGATCCCGTTGACCAGGCTGGCGATATCTACGGGAGACTCGCTGGCCTTCAGCCGCACCGCCTGGAAGGCACTGGAGCCGTCGCGGTAGCCGCTGGTGCAGTAGTTCACGGCCCACAGCTCGACCCGGTAGCCACACGCTTCCAGCAAGTCCGCCAGGATAATCGCCACGGCGCCACGCCAGAGGACCTCCTCGCTCCCGCGTTTGGCCGGGGTGCAGAGCGAGAACACCAGGCACAAGTTCTGCGGGGCGTCGTGCTCTTCGCGGACCGTCCGCCGCCAGCAGTCCTGTCCGGCACGCAGTCTGTCCACGTCGATCTCGTCGCCGTCGTCGGCCGACCAGCGACCCCTGCGGACCCGGCTGCGCGGCCTGGCCTGGCCGGTGACGTTGTGCAGCTCGAACAGCATCTCCTGCACGAGATCCAGCCCCTCCGGCCAGTATTGGCCGACCTTGGCCACCACGTCGGCCCAGCCGTTGAATGAGCGGCCGATGAAGCGGGAGGACGAGTGGAGAGCCGTATCGTCTCGGCGACGGCGGCCGGCATGGAACGCCTGATCGGCCGCCTCAACCATCTCCTGCATACTCTCGTAGACCTGCTTGCGGATGCGTCGCATGGCTTGGACCTCCTTTGTCAGTTCTGGACCTTGCTCAACTCGTCGCGCGTCCAGCCGGCAAAGAGCGCCGCTTCGATGTCCTCGATGGTGTCGCCGGCCCGGAGCATCACGTAGGCATCATGGAGAAACCGCATGGACACCACGCGGCGGACCTTGCTCTCACGGACCTTCTGGCGGAGGGACATCAGCCGGGAGCGGAGTGTCTCGTCGGGGCAGAGGGCGGCCTCGATGTCGGGGTCGTAGTCCAGTTCGATCTGGCCGATGCGGAAGCGGTCCAGCGTGGACTCGTCCAGCTGGTTGCGGCCGACGTACTGGCGATCGGCGCCGGTGCCGAAGGTGTTGGCCGCTGCGATGCACACAAAATCGGGATGCTTGACGGCGGTGGGCTTGTCGGGCCGGTTGGGCAGGGCCATGTGGCCGTTGGCCAGCGCCGCGTTGATGACCAGCAAGGTGTTGGAATCGGCAGCATCAATTTCATCGAACAGGAACACTCCGCCCTCCTCGTAGCAGCGCACGAAGTCGGAGCGGAGGTACTCGAACCGGCCGCCCTCGCCGATCGGGACCAGCCGGCCGAGTAGCTGGCCCTCGCTCATGCCGGCAGAGCAGGAGATGCAGGCGAAGGGCAGGCCCAGGGCTTCGGCCACCTGCGCCGCCAGGTGGGTTTTGCCGCAGCCGGCGGGGCCGACCAGCAGGATGTTGCGGCGGGCGGCGGCCAGCCGGAGGGCGCGGCCGAACTTTACGTGCGGCTTGCCTTGTAGGGGGTGGATGGTCTGGTCGGGCAGCCGGACCTCGAAGCGCTGGACGGCGCCGCCCTTGGCCAACTCGTTCTGGACCATGCGTCGGACCTCGCCCTCATCGACCGACAACTCGGCCCCTTCGAGGAGGCGGTGGACGATGGTCGCGATCTCGCTTACGGGCATGGGGGCAGCGGGCGGCGTCACGGCCGGCGCCGCGGAAGGAACGGCCGTCTCGCCGCTGGCCGGCGCATGGCAGTTGGCGTGGACCCACTTGCGGTGGGCGACCCGGGTGATGGAGTCGCCGGCAGCGTACTCCTGGCCGCACGTCTGGCAGCGGCCCGCGTACCGGGCTACAATCGTCCGCGTCATCGTCGTCGCTCCGAGAGGGAGGGAAGGTTCATTGATGAGTTGATACTAGCACATGGCTATCACTATATCAATAGTAATAACATCGTTTTTGTGCTCAAAATGAAGAGCGATCTTTGAACGAGTTCGCTGCTCCCTCGTCTCGCAGTGCCAGCCAGGCGCGACATTACACTGGCCTGCACTGCGGGCTGAGGGGCGGCGTACGAAGGAGTAAATCCATGCGACGCCGTCAGTTCCTGCAAACCGGCGCCCTCGCCGCCGCCGGCCTTGCCGCCCCGACCGACTCGCCGGCCAAGGACGATAAGGCGGCGAAATTCCGCCTGGGCCTGGTCACGTACAACCTGGCCGCCTCGTGGGACCTGGACACCTTGCTGGGCGTGTGCAAGCGCGTCGGCATCTCCCCCGTCGAGCTGCGCACCACGCACAAGCACGGCGTCGAGCCGTCGCTGGCCAAGGACCGGCGCAAGGAAGTGCGCCGCCGCTTCGCCGACGCCGGCGTCGCCGTCTGGGGCTGCGGCACTGTCTGCGAGTTCCAGTCGCCGGATGCCGCCGTGGTCCAAAAGAACATCGAGACGTGCAAACGGTTCGTGGACCTGGTGGCCGACCTGGGAGGCCGCGGCGTCAAGGTGCGGCCCAACGGTTTGCCCAAGGGCGTGGCCGTGGAAAAGACGCTGGAGCAGATCGGCAAGGCGCTGGTGCCGTGCGGAAAGGCGGCGGCCGACTCGGGCGTGGAGATCTGGGTCGAGGTTCACGGCAGCGGCACGTCGCACCCGCCGCACATGAAGGCCATCATGGAGCAGTGCGGTCATCCCAAGGTCGGCCTGACGTGGAACTCCAACGCCACCGACCTCAAGGGTGGCTCCGTGGCCGAGTATTTCGAGCTGCTGTGGCCGTGGGTCCGTTCCTGTCACATCAACGAGTTGTACAAGGATGTGTCGGGCGTCTACCCCTACCGCGAGCTGTTCCGCCTGTTGCGGAGCCACGGCTACGACCGGGCGACGCTGTGTGAGGTGGGCCGAGGTGTGCCCGATGCGGAGACCGGCGCCGAGGTGCTGCGCTATTACAAGGCCCTCTGGACGGAATTGAATCGTCCTTAGCCCCCGACGAGCGGGCGTCTAACTGTCCTTGCTGTCTAGCCGGTGGCTATCGTACAATGACGTGCATGAGCAAGCGACCTGGAACCCACGATTACCTGCTGCGCGTCCCGGATGAGTCCTGGAAAGAGTTTAATGAGCTGGTGGAATCGCTCCGGCCCAAGCGCAGCGTCAACCAGCAGATCGTCCACCTCATCGAAGAGTTCGTCCGCAAAGAGAAGAAGAAGGCCGAGCAGGCGTGAACACCCCTTGATGAGTCCCATTCGGCCGTTCGATCGCAATCCGGCGGGAGCTTTGCGTACAAACCCCCTGCGTGCAACGAAACCGGGTTTCGTCGCAGGTAGCCGTTCACGGGCCGGGGTGACAAGCGTATAGTCCCGGAGAGCCACGGGGGACGGGAGGAGGGCTGGCATCTCGTGGGAACGGCTAGGAAGAGACTTGGCGGGATTATCTCTACTTGTTTCAGCCTTTTTCGCGGCCAACATTTCGACAAGTAGCACAAGTATGGGATGGAAATTGTTCGCATCCTTGTGGCGCGATCGGTATCACGCCGTCACCCTCTCTCTTCCGACCTAAACGGCCAGAATACCGGGGATAATCGAAAAAACGCTGATAGGTTTGGCCAGGCGGCCAGAATAACTCCTGGAGACCGTAGCGTGGCCGAGCTGCCCACCACACGGGCCAGCCTGCTCGTCCGCATCCGCGACGCCCGGGACCAAGAGGCGTGGCGGCAGTTCGTGCGGATCTATGCGCCCGTGGTCTACGGCCACGCGTGAACCCGGTTGACAGCGCCGCGAGCGCTATCGCCACACGGGTTAACCCTGCCTAACGAATCGTTACACCTGACGGGGGTCGCATTACGGTTTTGCGTGGTTCAACGTCTCACCCGCGGCCCCGGCAGGCGAGTTGTGTCGTTAACCGGTATGTGCGCGAAAGAAACCAACGGCGCAAGGATTCTAGCGTCAATTACGCGACCCTGTGTCACTCTTCTAACCACATCAAGAGAGGGTGGGCAAATGGCTACACTGTCGTTCGAACGGTTTCGGAGCGTCGGGAGCGGCAAGGTCGTTACGTTGGCAGGAGACGGGTTTCTGAGGCAGTTTCCGTCCGATGACGCGAACCTGAACCAGCATTGGATCAGGCTCGACCCAGAAACGACCAGGATCGGACTCCGCACCACCAATCAGGTCATCGACGCGCAGGGTGGACAACTCGTCGATAACACGCCCCTTCAGGTGTTTCCAGGCACGGGAAATCCAAATCAACTCTGGAGAATTGAGGAGACAGGCGAAGGGGACAATGCGTTCTTCATTTTTGCCGATGACACGCAAGAGGCGTGGGATGTTGAGAACGCCTCACCGGACGACGGCGCCTTGATCCAACTGTTCGACCTGAACCGCGGGAACAATCAGAGGTGGTTGCTGGAAACGATCGAGGAATTCGAGGCCTTCGAGATCCGGTCTCTGGTGAACAACCTGGTGCTCGACATGCCTGGCTTCACGCAGGATGACGGCGTGGAGATCCAGCAGTTCAACGGCAACGGAGGCTTCAACCAACTCTGGCAAAGGATCCCAACGGCCAACGGACGCGAGAAAATTAGATGTGTCTGTAGCGCCAAGTTCATGGACTACCCCCTCCAGGCGGCCCTCGGCCGCCAACCGGGGTTTGTCAGTCAATACGCCGAGAACGGCGGGCCTAACCAGGAGTGGTTCATCACCCCAACCGGCAAGAAGGACGGCTTTGGGCGTGACATCGTGAACATCATCTCCGCGGTCAACGAGTTTTTCCTCGATGTTCCCAACGGCTCCCCCAATGCCGGGCAGTCCATCCAGGCGTTCCCCAACAACGGTGGTGGGCAGAACCAGCAATGGGTATTTGTCGAGCCCGGTTGAACTAACTTCACTTGGTTCTTCCCGCGGAGGGCGCTGGCTAACCAATGACTGAAATTAACCGGGGCGTAGGCGTTCACAGCCCGCAGCCGACCTATTGATCGGGTGAGTCACCGTTCACGGGTCGGGATGGGGCGCGCCATCTTGGGCCGTAGTTGCCCCTTCGTGCGCGACTCTGGCCGGTAGAAGGGTCCAAATTCGGTCCCAATTGGCCGGCGGCGGGGCTACTTCCGGCTCCTCCCATCCCACCCCGTGAACGGTTACGAGGGAAGCCACCTTCCCACTTTCGCAAGCACTTATGGGATTATTATATTATCCCATAAGTGCTTGCGAAATCAGTCGAAGCGCTTGCCAAATCCCCTAAGCGCTTGCGAAACTAAGAATCCTCCTTCCACCGCACTTTTCGCCGTCCGACCAGCGCATCCTCGTACTTCTCGTGGAACCGACTCCAGTAGCGCCAGCCCTGGTAATTCCTCTGGCCGAGGGCTTTGCACACGTCGGCGTTGCTGATCGTTTCTCCCCGGTTCAGCAACTCCAAAGCCTTGTCCTCGTATGCCTTGTACCTGGCCTCGTGGTCGCTCCGCCGCGTGCCTGACAGGTCCAGAAGATCCCCGGCGAAGCACTTCTCTGCGAACCACAGCCGCGGGCACGGCTCGTTCGTCACGAGGTAGACGAGAGCGCTGCGGTGAGTCAGTACGCGGGCGCGATCTGCCGCGTGCGTCAGTTCCGCCGTGACCGTGTGATCGTAGACCGCCTGCATCCGCGGGTCGGAATAACCCTTGATGCGGACCTCCCAGAGACGCGACCTTTCCTCGTCGCCATCGACCAACTCCGACGGGATGTGCCCCGTGACCTGCCGACGGACCGTTTCCAGTTCGGGGAAGGGCAAGACTTTCCGCCCGTACACGGCCAGGGCCAGCTGCCGGCGGTCCTCCTCGGTCGTCTTCGGGCTGCCGGCGACGATATGGCAGGCAATCGGGTCCTCCGGCCGGTGCTCCAGGTCGTTCCGCCCCCGCAGGGCGCCGAAATAGGCCGTGCGGATGCGAGACTGGTGCCTAGCCCGAATTGCGCACCGAGTCTCAGCAGAGGAGGCGTCAGACGCTGTCGAGAGGTTGTCATCGTGATTGTCGAGCCGCCCTTCGCTCCTGCCAACGCGCCATCCCTCGCTGGCAGCTGTCCAGACTACCCCTTTTCGCACTCCCGCGCGCACCCCGATACGGCATCGTCCGCCAACGACGCTTCCCTCCCCTTCCCCATTCCGACCCCGCTGCTCGCAACGCCTCAACCAGAGGCCACCTCGGCGACAAAGGCAGTCACTCCCGACAAGACCCGGCACCACGCCCCACGATACGGCCACGTCTCGGAAAAATGAAAACAGATCCTCCGCACCCCCGTCACCACCACCGCGCCTACTTTCCACAAGCGCTGACGTAAGGTGCTCACGCTCGCCGTCGCCACCTCCGGCACCGACGACGACGCCTCCCGGAACAGCACCACGATGGCGTAGGCCAAGGTATGCACCAGCAAGCGGAAGGCGTTGGCGCAGAAGCCGCAGGCCGACAGCCGCTCCGACCGTAAGCCGTTCTTCATCTCGCCGATCGGCTGCTCCGGCACCTTGCCCCGCCGCACGTAAAAATCCCGGTACACCGCCGACGCTTCTTCTTGCAGGTTGGTGACGACAAAGCGTCGTTGGCTGCCCTGCGGCGTCACCTCGATCTTGGCCACGATCCGCCGGGGGTGCGGCCAACTGTCGGCCTGATAACCGGCCAACGACTCGAAGCGTTGCACCACCGGCTCGCGGCGGCCGTAGAGGCGGTGATACAACTCCACGTCGGCCAAGGCTTGCTCCGTGGCCCGCTGCAACACGGGGTTGCTGGCATAGCCCAGGGCGTAGGGCAGGTCGTTGGCCTCGCAATAGTCATACAGGCTGGGCACCGCCAGGCCGTTGTCGGAGTGCACCTTGAGGCGGACGCCCGGCCAGGCCTTCCGTAGTCGGGTAACGATGGCGTTGAGGATATCCACGGCTCCCAGGCTGGCATGCACCGCTCCGGGTCGTAGCCAGGCCGCCAGCGGAAAGCCGGTGGCCCCGTCATAGACGAACAAGGGCAGGTATTGATGCTGGCGGTAATAGCCGTGATAGCCGCTGAGCTTTTGATGGCCATGCACCGGATCATCGCTGGCATCGACATCCAGGATGATCTCCTCGGGCCGCCTGCGACGCGTGCGGATAAAGAGGTCGATCAGGTAGTCGTTGAGGATCTTGATGCGGCCAGTCTGGGCGGCGCGGACCTCCCGCAAGACCGGACGTTCTGGCAAAGGCATTTCCGCCTGCCGTCGGGTGTAGGCGTACTGGAAGCGTGCCAGGGTCGAGCCGCTGGCCAGGGGGTTGTCGGCATCGGGCGAGACATCGGCGAGGATTTGAAAGAGGGGGTCGCCGCGGAGCTGCTGGGCGTCGTTCCAGTCGGGGTAGCCGGCGAGGATTCTGGTAGACGGCCTGGGTGAGCAGGGCTTCGACGGAGTGTTCGATGTACTTGGGGGATCGGGGGTCGGGGAGTCGTCGGGCGAGGTCGGCGATGACACGGAGGGGCTTTTCCAGGCGCGGACGGCGAGCAGTCCGGCATCGGAGACGATGCGCCCGCCGTCGAAGGCGATGTGGAGTTGTTGTGAGCCGACGGGGAACAGGGTAAAGTGCTCTTGTTGCTGGCGGACCATGATCTTGAGCCTCCGCATGTTTCTAACGGCTTGGGAAATCACCGTTTAGATAGTGCGTGAGGCTCAATTTACATAGACTCGGTGCGCAATTCGGGCAAGGCCAGCTCGTTGACGCTGAGGCTCGGCGCGGAACCTTCCGCGCTGGGCGGGGGCAGGCGTCGGCCCGTGGCCTCCCACTCGGAGATGACGCGGGCGTATTCCTGGCGGCTTTCGGCCGTGCCGAACTTGCCCAAAAGCACGTCGCGGCGGCCGCCCAGGCCGTCGGGCAGGGTGACGACGGCCTGGCCGCTCTGGCGGTGTAAACGGTAGGACGGGACGGAGTTGCGGGGTCGGCGCATGGCGGTGAACCCTCTTGTTTTGCGGAAGACTTCCGCGCTTCACAAGGGTTTCCGTCCGCGCTGCCGACCGCCGGCAGGTACGCTTAAGTAGCGTTCGGAAGGGAGCTTAGGTCGAGTGGGCGCTACTGGATTCGAACCAGTGACTTCCACCGTGTGAGGATGGCACTCTAGCCGCTGAGTTAAGCGCCCAACTGTCGCCGGCCGACGGGCCGGCGAAAAGGTTCGGTTGTCGCCCGCCTTACGCCTTGGGCGGCGTGGTGATGTTGTTGGCGGGGGTAGTGACGTTCTCTTCAAACTTCGGGGCCGTCGTCGTGATGCGCTGCGGCGGACGCGGCTGCTCCAGCGGCATTGGCTCCTGACGCTGGGCCGTGGCCGAGGGGTCGAACTCGTCCTCCAACCCCTTGATGCCCTTCTTGAATTCGACGATGCCTTTGCCCAGGTAGCGACCCACTTCCGGCAACTTCCGCCCAAACAGCAAAACGCCGATAATCAGCAGGACGACCATTTCCCCGG
This sequence comes from uncultured Planctomycetota bacterium, assembly GCA_963767535.1. GTDB lineage: Bacteria > Planctomycetota > Planctomycetia > Gemmatales > Gemmataceae > JAJPHU01. The sequence goes on along the minus strand of CAVYEC010000001.1, from coordinate 1,348,737 downwards.
CACCGAGACTGGGAAGCAGACCAAACAACGGAGTCATGGAAAGAACCTCTTTGCGGGATTGGTCCGGCGATAGTATTCGGGCACGATTTCGGCTCGCGCCTTTCAACTATAGCAACGACCCGTCCACGCGGACAAGCGGAAAACAACCGATCGGACGGCTGATTTCCTCGCTTCGGACTTGAAAGAGGGGTCGGAGCAACGACGCCCTGCGGGGTATCCAACGGCTGGATAAATGTTATTGTATCACCGCCCGGACGACCCTGACAAGAAAATTGGCCGAACTTTTTTCCCGGCCCGGCGTAAGATGAACACTCTTGCTGATCCCGTCCGCGCGAACCTCGGAGAATCGACCATGAATCGGCTGGTGCGTCTGTCGCTCGCCCTTTCCCTTCTGCTCGGCGCGGCCGCCTCGCTGACGGCCCAGGACAAGCTCGCCGAGACGCCGTACTATCCGCTGAACGTCGGCACCACCTGGCACTACAAGGCCGGCGAGCGCAAGATCACCATCCGCGTCGCCAAGCACGAGAAGGTCGGCGACACCCTGTGCGCCCTGCTCGAAGTGCTGCGCGACGACAAGGTCGTCGCCTCGGAGCACCTCGCCGTCGCCGGCGACGGCGTGTACCGGCACGATCAGACCTCCAAGGGCAAGGACGGCAAGGCGACCACCGAGACGCTGAAGCCGCCCTTTTTGGTGCTGAAGCTGCCGCCGAAAAAAGGCGAGAAATGGCAGGTCGATTCCCAGGCCGACGGCCGGCCCATCCGCGGGACGTTCCAGGTCGCCGAGGAGGAAATCAAGGTGACGGCCGGTACGTACAAGACGTTCGCCGTCGCCGGTTCGGATCTCGAAATCAGCGGATTGCGATCGTCCGTGACGACGTATTTCGCCAGCGGCGTCGGCATGGTCAAGCAGGTGATCCAGGTCGGCAACACGAAAACCGAGTTCGAGCTGACGAAATTCGAGGCCGGAAAATAAAAGAAGAGAAGAACCACGAAACACACGAAAGACACGAAAAAAAGACAAAAAGAATAGGCAGAGTGTCCGAAGAATTGTGTTCTTCCATGCTTCTTGTCTTTTCCCCGTTTTTGTCTTTTTTTCGTGTCTTTCGTGTGTTTCGTGGTTTAAGTTCTTCCTGCGATCTTGAGGTGAACCGTTACGGGCAGGTGATCGCTGACGCCGCGTTCGGTCAGCGGGAGCTTGTCCTTGGCGGTGCCGAAGGCGGCGGGGTGGCCCTTGTTGCGGCCGCGCGGCACGACAAAGCGATGCGTGACGATGTGGGCCGTATCCACCTGGCACTGCCAGCCGCCCTTGCCGTTGAGCATTCCCGGCGAGACGGCGATCTGATCGAAGATGTACGCCCGGCCCCGATAGAAGTGCGTGCCGACCTTCTCCTTCTCCTCCTTGTTCTTGTCCTCCGCCCACAGGTTGGCGAACACGTCGTAGAGTAGCGGCGGGTCGCCGCCGGCCCGGACTCGGGCCAGGTCACCCGTGGCGTGCAGGTGGTCTTTCACGCTGGGTTCATCGGGGTTGTCGTTGAAGTCGCCACACACCAGGAACGACACATCGGGGTTGGCCTTGTACATGGCACGAAAGCGACCATTAATCTGATCTGCGTACTTCTCCCGTCCTTCTTCGCCCGTATCGAAGACGCGCGAGGTCCAGTGTGTCGCCAGGACCGTCAAATCCCGGCCACCCACGTCGATGTGCCCTTCGAGGATGCGATGGCGTTTGCCCAGCAGCTGCGTCCGGTCCTCCGCCACCGGCAGGCGCGTGAGGATCGCGGTGACAATGTTACGGCCGCCACGCAGGTTTTTCTTCAAGATGTGCTTGTACGGCGGCGTGCCCGCGCGGATTTTTTGGTTGAGCGATTCCATCAGCGCCTCGGCCGAGCGAGATTCGGCTTCGACCTCGGCCAGTGCCAGGATGTCCGGCCCCTTGCCGTCGTTGAGGGCGGCCAGCACTTCGGTCAGGTTCTTCACCTTCTGCGCGAACGCCGCGTGATCCTCGGCGAACCAGTGGTCGAAATCCTTGTCCGGCTCGACCTTCCAGCCGTTGAGCTTGTCGTCGAAAAAGTTCTCGGTGTTCCAGAAGCAGAAGAGGTAATCGCCGCCGCCGATCTCCGCGGACGGTTCCGGTTTGACGCAGCCGGCGAAGGCGGCGAAGAAGAGGCACAACAGCGCAAGTCCGAGGGAGGCGCGGATGACGGCACGACATGGGAAACCTCGCTTCCAGAGCATCGGGGCTGACCTGAGGAGACGGGAGATTCACGCGGAGGCGCGAGGTTACGGTAGCGGGATCGGCGGCGGCGGACAAGCTCATCCGCCGGTTCGCGCCGGGAAATCTGTTGTTGAAGCGGGGGCGCGGGTTGGTATAGTGCGGCGGGCGCGAGGTAGGGACTGGCGAGGAGACATTGGCCATGAACGACGTACGGCGGCTGGTGTGGTTGGGGACGGGTCTGCTCCTGGCGCGATCGGCACGGTGCTGTGGCTGGGACACGAGCCGCGGGCCGCGGCCGGCAACAACGATCGCTACGAGGATTACATTCTCTGCACCGGCACGGTGGACACCAACCGCCGGACACCGACCGACGGCGTCTGGCTGCTCGATTACCGGGCCGGCAAGCTTTTGGGCACGGTCGTCGATCGCACGGCCGGCAAGATCATCGGCTGGGCTGAACTCGATCTCGTGGCCGAGTTCGGGCTGCCGCCGCGTCAGAATGTGCATTTCCTGATGACGACGGGACAGATCGCCCAGACGCAATCGGCGCTGTACATCGCGGAGACGACATCCGGCAAGTTCGGCGTTTACACGATGAACATGCGCACGGACGCGTTGCCCGGCGTGGCCATCCAGCGGCACGATCTGGTGATGTTCCGCCAGGCGAAGTGAATTTCACATAGCCCCCGGCTTGCCGGGGGTGATTTCTCCCCCGGCAAGCCGGGGGCTATGTGAAACCGGCACGATGCCCTTGGCCACCAGCACCCACCGGCTGACGGCCAGGATCAAAAGCGCCCCCACGCACGTTATCACGAACACGGTCATGGCCATGCTCAGCGTCCCCGTTAGCATGGTTTCCTTCTTCCGCATCAACTCAATGAACTTGCCGCCGCACATCTGCACGCCAGCCGTCATCGTCGTGGCGATGACGAACAGCATCGGCAGCACCGTCACCGGCGCATACCGGCCGCGGCCGCTGTTGACCAGCAGTGTCGTCACCAAAGTCAGCGCGATCACGGCCAATAGCTGATTGGCGATGCCGAACATCGGCCAGATCGTCGCCACCGACCCCGTCCACACGAGCAATCCCCAGCCCGCCGTTACCAAAAACGTCGCCAGCATCGCCCCCGGCCACCAGTCGGTTTGGGCGAACTTCGGGTGAACCCGGCCGAGCGTTTCCTGTACCAAAAAGCGGCCGATGCGCGTGCCGGCGTCGATGGTCGTGAGGATAAAGAGCGCCTCGAACATGATGGCGAAGTGATACCAGTATTTCATCAGCGAGTCGATCGGCAGGCCCAGGTCCGAGAGCGGCTTGGTGAGAATGTGCGACATGCCGACGGCCAACGTGACGGCCCCGCCGGTGCGGCCGCGCAGCGATTCGCCGCCGACGTTCTGTTCGACCTGGGCCAAATTCAGGTGTTCGAGGCTGTCCACGTTGCCCAGCTCGGTGTACAGCTTGTCGAGAGGTTGCTGCCATTGCTGGGCTTTGTCCAGCGGCACGTTGATGTCGTAGTAGAGTTTTGGATCGAGCGAGGCCGCCGCGATGAGGGCCATGATGCCGACCAATCCTTCCATGAGCATCGCCCCATAGCCGATCGTGCGGACGTGGCTTTCCTTATCCACCATCTTCGGCGTGGTGCCGGACGATACGAGGGCGTGAAAACCGGAGATCGCCCCGCACATGATGCAGATGAAGACGAACGGGAACAGGTGGCCCTGGAAGGTCGGGCCGCCGTTGACGAAGATCGGGTTGTACGCCGGACTCGGCAGCATCGGGTTGGCCCAGAAGACGCCGACGACGAGTAGCGCGATGGTGCCGAGCTTGAGGAAGCTCGACAGATAATCGCGCGGGGCTAAGAGCAACCAGACCGGCAGCACCGAGGCGACGAAGCCGTAGGCGCACAGGGCGAAGACCGTTTGGCCCTTGCCGAGCGAGAACCAGCCCTCCCACGGCGAGCCGGGAATCCAGTTGCCGACGACCACGGCCGTCAGTGTCAATGTGGCCCCGATCAGCGACGCCTCGACGGTGCGGCCCTTGCGGAAGCGATACATGTACCAGCCGACGAGCAGCGCGATGGGGATGGTGCAGGCGATGGTGAAGGTGCCCCACGACGAGCCGGGCACGAGCTGCACGCTTTTGGCGGGAATGACAACCTCCCTGTTGCCGTCCGGAATAAGGCGCTGATCGGCGGGAACCTGCACGGTGAAACTTTCCGGCCGCGTTTGCGGCGGCTCGGTCGGGCTGTAGCGGATCGTGCAGCCGCGGGGGAATTGGTACACGGGGTGACTGGGTTGAAGCATTGTTTCCGACAGTCCCCGTTCCGGCTGGGGCAGAGTGATCCTCATGCCGGCAGGCAGGGCCGCCTCCTCGCCGCCCAGCGCCTTGACGACGACCACACCGAGTCCGGCCAGGGCAATGACGACGATGAAGAGGATCGCCGCCGACACGACCATGTTGGCCCACGGTCCCAGTTCGGTGCGGGCGATCTCGGCCAGCGATTTGCCGCCGCGCCGCACCGACGCGGCCAACACGAGCATGTCCTGCACCGCCCCGGCCAGACACACGCCGATCACCAGCCATAAGAGTCCCGGCATATAGCCGTACTGGATGGCCAGCACCGGGCCGATGAGCGGGCCGGCCCCGGAGATGGCGGCGAAGTGATGGCCGAACAGCACCCATTTGCTGGTCGGGTGGTAGTTCTGGCCGTCGTTGAAACGATGGGCCGGCGTCAGCCGGGCGTCGTCGAGCGCCGCCACCTTCGCGGCCAAAAAGGCGCTGTAATAGCGATAGGCGATGGCCAGGCAGCAGAGCGCCCCCAGCAAGAGCGGCATGGCATGCAGAATGGTGCGGCCGCCTTCGGTTTCGTAGAAGATCCCGCCAATCAAGATGCTGGACATTCCATCACTTCCCGGTTGTCGGCCGCGGATGTTGCGCAAACGCCCAAGAAAAATCTTACTTAACCCGCGCTACCCAGTCCCCCTCCGAATTGGGAGAGTCCGAGGTACAATCCGGCTGCCGCGATCGCGCAGACCGTCAGTACTCCCGCGCCGATCCCGACGGTCCAGGGATGGGCCTTGCACCAATCGCATACCGGATGCGCGGATGAAGCGGGTGGCGGATCCCAGCAAATGGCCTCACCCGAGGGATTGTCGGGGCGGACGGTTGCCTGCCGGCCCGCGCAGCCGTTGAGCAAAAGGCCGAGCATGAGCAAGCAGGCGACAACGGACCTGGGCATGGGATCGCTCCTGCCAAAAAATAGCGGAGGGAACAGGGCACACCTTACCGGAGGGGGCCAGGCGGTCAAGACCGTCCTTTCGCCCCGTAAGGGCGCGCCGCCGGCGTTTGGGCGGTTGTAGTAAATTTTCCAAATCTGCTAAATGAATTCCTTTCGGCTGCGAATACAATAGAAGGCGGAGCCGACCGGACACTTCGTTGGTTCCCTCCGCATGTTTAAACCGTTTCATTTGGGAAAGGGGTTCAACGCATGTTCAAGAAGCTACTGATTGCGGCGGTGGCCGTCGTCGCGGGCCTGGCGGTGCTCAACCACAGCCTCGTCAAGGTCTGGTACAAGGAAGCCTGCTGCTCGGCCAACAAGCTGGTGCCGCCGGAAGTCCGGCTCAAGCAGCTCAACCACGAGATCGACAACATCGACAAGGACATCAAGAAGAACATCAGCCGGCTGGCCCGGATGGAAGTCGATGTCAAGATGTTCGAGGAGCAGCTCGACGCCAAGCGCGACAAGGTAGCCCACCTGCGCTCCGACATCGGCGACCTGCGCAAGAGCCTGGAAGGGGCGCGGACGGAACAGGTTTCCTTCCGCGGACACAAGAAATCGGCCTTGCGCCTGACGAACCAGCTGGAGATGTCGGTCGCCGAGTTCACCAGCCTCAAGGAGCAGGTCAAGGTCCAGGAACAGCTGCTGACCGACAAGAAGCGGACCCTGGAAGTGGCCCACAACCGCATCACCGAGATGAAGAACGAGAAGGAAAAGCTCCGTCTGCTCGCCACGCGGTTGGCCACGCACCTGGAACTGGTCAAGATGAAGCAGATCCAGAACCAGGAAGTCGCGTTTGACGACAGCGCCATCTCCAACGCCCGCTCGATCGCCAAGGATGTTGAAACCACGCTCCGTGTTATGGAGACCAACTCGCGGCTGAACTCGCAGTTCGGCTACGCCGAGAAGCCCGTCCTCGAGAAGGAAGGCAAGAGCACCGAGGAGGTGCTGAAGTCGGCCCGCGAGGCGCTGCAGGACGAGGAGCAGGGCAGCAAGGTCGCGGCCGAGGTCGAGAAGTAACGACGGAGTGGCCGACGGTTAGCGCTCCGCATTTGGTCTGAACCTGAACCCCGAGCGGAGGGCGTCAGCCCTCCGGCAGTCTGGCTGCCCGGAGGCGGACGCCCTCCGCTCTTGTTGGGGACAACTCTCACAGGACAAGATGCCCACTTGTCTAAAAGCGAAGACGGGATTGGAGAAAATGTTCGGCTTCGCGTGGCTGGCAATTCGGCAGGCGCGAGAGCGCTCCAACAAGGGCGACTGGAAGACGCCCATCGTCTGCTGACCCAGCCCGCCACCCGCGACCACCGCGCCACCGGCGACCTGCTCGCCCAACTCGCCCGCGGTTACGTCCAGCGCGGCGAACGGCAGCTCGAACTCGACGACGCCGAGGGGGCGTGGCGCGACCTGGTGCAGGCCGAGCAGTTGCAAACGGCGGAAAAAGGTGTCGATCGTCTCCGCCAGGCTTTATCTCGATTGGGCGTCGCCGAGGTGCGGGCGCTCCTGCTGGCCGGCGAATATCGCCGGGCCGACGAAGCCATCGCCCGGTTGCACGAACGCCGGGTGCGGTCGCCGGAGTTGCAAGTCCTCGAAGACGCGACACGCGACTGGCTGCAAGCCCGCGAGTTGGCCGATCACGCCGAGTTCGCCCTGGCGCTGGACGCCGTGGAACGAGTGCGACGCCGCTTGCACGATCAGCCGCGAGTGCTGGAGCAGTTCGCCGCGGATCTGGAACGGCATCGCGACAGTTTCGGTGGGCTGCTCGTTCGACTGCACGAGGCCGCCGACGCCGCCCGCTGGCGCGAGGTGATCGAACTGGCCGAGCAAGTGCTGGCCATCGCCCCACACCACGCCGAGGCCCGCAAGGCGCGTTCGCGGGCCTGGAAGGCCATCGAGCCGGTCACGCTTGCTCTGCCGGGGCCAAGTCCCGCCCCGACGACCAATGGCGACGCGGTGGCCTGCGACGAACTGCCGGGGCGATTTTTGTTGTGGATCGACGGCGTGGGTGGTTATCTGGTTTGTTTGGGAGGCCGGCTGACGTTCGGCCAGGCCATCCTGGATGCCCATGTGGATGTGCCGCTCGTCGCCGACGTGTCCCGGTTGCACGCCAGCATGATGCGCGACACGGAAGGCTATGTGCTGGAAGCGGTTCGGCCCATTCAGGTGAACGGGCAAAACGTGACGCGGACGCTTTTGCAAGCGGGCGACCGTGTGACGCTCGGAACCTCGTGCCAGTTCGTGTTTCGCCTGCCGGTGCCGATCAGCAACACGGCCCGGCTCGACCTGGTCAGCGGCCATCGCTTGCCGCTGTCCGTCGATGCCATCCTCTTGATGGCCGACACGCTGGTCCTGGGCGACGAGCCGCAGGTGCATATTACGGTGCCGGATTTGAAAGAACCGGTGGTGCTTTTCCGCCAGAAAGACACTCTCGGCATCCGTCACGGCGGCAAGCTGAGCATCAACGGCCACAAGAGCGGCGAGCGACTGCTGCTGGGCGATCCTCATGCCACGGTGAGCGGCGAAAATATTTCATTCGCAATTGAACCCGTGGGGGCGCGGTTGGGGTAATATCAAGGGATCACCAGCCCGCAGCAAGTAAGGTGGGCCGAGTCTTCGAGGCCCACCAGCAGGGGCGTGGTGGGCCTCGAAGACTCGGCCCACCCTACGGCGAAGCGAAATCGTGGCAAGATTACGGTGCGGGCGGCGAATAAAGGATCGAGATCGCACAAGACGGGGGGATGTTATGAAGTTCTGTTACAGCTCGGGACAACGACCCCTGGACGGTTTCACCCTCAAGCGCGGCATCGGCCGGGGCGGTTTCGGCGAAGTCTACTTCGCCGTCAGCGACGGCGGCAAGGAGGTGGCGCTCAAGCTGGTGCGCGGCGACACGCAGATCGAGCTGCGCGGCGTCGCCCAGTGCCTGAACTTGAAGCACCCCAACCTCGTCAACCTCTACGACCTGCGCACCGACAACCAGGGCGATCACTGGGTCCTCATGGAATACATCGCCGGCGAGCCGCTCAACGTCGTCCTGGGCCGGCACCCCGGCGGACTGCCGCGCGAGCTGGCCCGCGAATGGTTTCTCGGCCTGGCCCGCGCCGTCGCCTACCTGCACGACCACGGCATCGTTCACCGCGACCTGAAGCCCGGCAACGTCTTTCTCGAAAACGGCATGGTCAAGGTCGGCGATTACGGCCTGTCCAAGTCGATGAGCACCAGCGTCCGCACCGCCCAGACGCACAGCGTCGGCACCGTTCACTACATGGCCCCGGAGATTTCGACCGGCAACTACGGCAAGCAGATCGACACCTACGCGGCCGGCGTCATCCTCTACGAAATGCTGACCGGCCGGGTGCCGTTCGACGGCGAAAGCTCCGGCGAGATCCTGATGAAGCACCTGACCGCCCCGCCGGACTTGAGCAAGGTTTCCTCCGAATACGTGCCGATTCTGGCCAAGGCGCTGGCGAAAAACCCGTCCCAGCGCTACGCCAGCATGGCCGAGATGGCCCGCGCCGTCGAGGCGCTGGCGCCGAGTCCTCCCGCGTGCCGGCCGCGGCGCCTGGAGTTGGACGCGCGATCTCCCGACCGTGCCCCGGCACAAGGCGCCAGCGCCGGCCCGCCCCGCGCGCGCAGGAACCGATCCTCACCGCCCTGCCCGCCGTATCGCGCCGCGCACAGATTCATGGAACTGTGCGGCTCGATGCTTCTGTCCGTGTTGTTCACCGGCCTGGGCACGACACTGTGGGCGGCCATCGGGCCGAAACATTCGTGGACCGAGCTGAGCACCGTGTTTCTCTTGACGGTGGCCGCTTGCTGGGGCGTTCTGGTGCCGTCCAAATTCTGGACCGAGCGGCGCGGCGACTCCTGGCTGCGCCGCTTCGCCCTGCTCGTGGTCGGCGGGGTCGTCGGCCTGGGCGGTTGGTGGCTGGACGGCTGGTCGATTGGCCTGACGCCCATCGACCGCGAGCCGGGCGCGTCGCTGTTGGCGCTCGTGCCGCCGCAGGGCGTCACGGAGGCGGCCTACTTCAGTTACTTCGGCCTGGCTTTCTTCGCCATGCGCTGGTGGCGCATGACGGCCCGGCGGCGCACGAACCGTTTCAGCTTCGCGCCGATCCTCGGCGCGGGCTTCTGGAGCTTCGTGCTGATGCTCTGGTCCGCCCGATGTTCGGCCCCGGCCCGCTGGTGCTGGTGATGACGGCGGCGATCGTGCAACTGGTCAGTCCCTGGGAACAACCGCCGGCGCCGACCTCCAAACGGCTGCGCCTGCGCTACGCCTGATTATCACATAGCCCCCGGCTTGCCGGGGGAAATTCACCCCCGGCAAGCCGGGGGCTATGTACGGAGAACCCGCGATGCGTATCACGAACGGCCTCCGCCTGATCGCCCTGTGCGTGCTGGCGGGCAGCATTCAGGCGTCCTGCTCCCCCGCCGAGGCGCAACAGGCCCCGCACGGCCTCGAAAAAGCCGGTCATCAGCATGGACTTCAAGGGCTTCGGCCCAACGCAAAAGGACGCCGAGGCCGACGCCCTGAAGTCGGCCTGCGAAGAGCTGTCGAAGCCGACCAACCTCGGCTGGACGCCCGAGCCGGATTTCCTGCGCGAGAAGAACATGGTCCGCTTCGGCCAACCGACCGAGAAGGATTTGGAGAAGTCCGGCCACGTCTACGAGGTGTCGATGCAGCTGGAGGTCACGCCGAGCAGGCCCGCGAGATCCAGAAGCAGGCGCGACAGGACCGCATGAAGTCGCGCCAGTGGGTATCGCTTTGGGCCTGGGCGGTGTGGTCTGCCTGCTCGTCGTGGTGGTGCTTACCTGCGGCTGGATGAGGCGACCAAGGGTTATTACACGCGCCTGTTACGGGTAGCGGCCGTCGTCCTTTCGTGCTCGTCGTCCTCGCGGGTCTGTGCGTGATCGCCTAAAAAGCCCTGTAGGGCACGCTGCCAGCGTGCCTGAAAACCGGCACGCTGGCAGCGTGCCCTACAGGGTCAGCAAGGGTCTCGCGTATGCCCTCCGACAGCGACCGCCTGCTGATCCAGCAGATCCGCCAGGGCGACTCCCGCGCCTGGGAGACGCTCATCTCGCGCTACGAGGGCCGGCTGCTGGCCTTCGTCCAGCGCCGCCTGCGCGACCGCGGTTCCAGCGAGGACGTGGTGCAGGAAACCTTCGTCGGCTTCCTCAACAGCCTGCCCAACTTCGACGACCGCCGCGAGCTGCAAACGTATCTGTTCACCATCGCCTCGCACAAGCTGACCGACCACCTCCGCCGCAGCGGCCGGCACCCGCTCCGTTCGCTCAGCGACAGCTCCTCCGACCTGCTCAACCAGCAATACGACCACCACCCGACCGCGTCCAGCGCCGCCCGCAGCGACGAACGGCAGGAGCTGGAAGGCGCCGCCATCGTCCGCTGCCTGGGCCAGATCCTGCGCGGCTTGCAGGAGAAGGGCGACTGGGTGCGCCTGAAGGTGCTGGAGCTGCTGTGGGTCAAGGGCTGGGCCAACCGCGACGTGGCCGCCTTCTTGAAGATCAGCGAGCAGCAGGTGGCCAATTATCGCTTCGCCGCCGTGAAGAAGCTGACCGAGCAAATCCGCGACGCCGGCCTGTCCGCCGACGTGTTCCCCGAACTGAACCAGTCCTGACGGCCCCTTCGTGCCAGGCCGTGCCATCCGGCGACAACCCGAGTCAATTCACGCCACCGTCCACCGTCACCAAACGGTGGTTGCGGATGTTCCTTTCGCTCAGTCCCTCTTAAGATCCGTCGATCCGCCTGGTAAAATGGACGCATCCGCACATCGTCCCTGAGAGGCTCAGGACACCGCCTTGGCGGTCAGGAGAAGGAACGCATGGACAAAATCAGCGTGGCCCAGGCACGGCAGGTCGAAGCGGTCGGCCGGCAGGTGCGTCTGCAAGGCTGGGTTCGCACCCGCCGCGATTCCAAGGGCGGCTTCAGCTTCCTCGAACTCAACGACGGCTCCTGCCTGGGCAACGTCCAGGTCATCGCCGACGGCTCGCTGCCCAACTACGAGAGCGAAATCCTGCACCTCACGGCCGGCTGCAGCGTCACCGTGGACGGGCGTCGTCCGCGCCTCGCCGGCCAAGGGCCAGGCCACCGAGGTCCAGGCCCAAGCGATCACCGTCCACGGCTGGGCCGACGCCGACAACGTATCCGCTGCAAAAGAAGGGCCACTCGATGGAGTTCCTGCGCGAGCATGGCCCATCTGCGGCCGCGCACCAACACCTTCGGCGCCGTCGCCCGCGTCCGCAACTGCGTCTGCCGCTCGATCCACGATTTCTTCCAGGAGCAGGGCTTCCTCTACGTCCATCCGCCGATCATCACCGCCAGCGACTGCGAAGGCGCCGGCCAGATGTTCCGCGTCACCACGCTCGACCTCGGCAAGCTGCCGCGCAACGACAAAGGCGAGATCGACTACGCCAAGGACTTCTTCGGCCGCCGACCTACCTGACCGTCAGCGGCCAGCTCGAAGCGCGAGATCTTCGCCTGCGCGCTGGGCAAGGTCTACACGTTCGGCCCGACCTTCCGCGCCGAGAACTCGAACACGTCGCGCCACCTCGCCGAGTTCTGGATGGTCGAGCCGGAGATGGCCTTTTACGAGCTGACCGACAACATGGACCTCGCCGAGGCGTTCCTCAAGCGCATCTTCCGCGACGCGCTGGAGCAGCTGCGGCGAGGACATGCAGTTCTTCGACGAACGCATCGACAAGACGGCGATCGCCACGCTTGGAAGGCATCATCAACAGCCAATTCGTGCGCCTGCCGTACACCGAGGCCGTCGAGATCCTGCAGAAATCGGGCCAGACGTTCGAGTTTCCGGTGGCCTGGGGCACCGACCTGCAGTCCGAGCACGAGCGCTATCTGACGGAGCAGCATTTCAAGCTGCCGGTGATCCTGTACGACTATCCGCGCGACGATCAAGGCGTTTTACATGCGCCTGAACGACGACGGCAAGACGGTGCGGGCGATGGACGTGCTGGTGCCGCGCGTCGGCGAGATCATCGGCGGCAGCCAGCGCGAGGAGCGGCTGGACGTGCTGGAGACGCGCATGAAGGAGCAGAAGCTCGACCCGGCGGCGTACTGGTGGTATCTCGACCTGCGCCGCTACGGCACGGTGCCGCACAGCGGGCTTCGGGCTGGGGCTGGAGCGCACGGTGCAGTTCGTCACCGGCATGGGCAACATCCGCGACGTGATCCCGTTCCCGCGCACGCCGGGCAGTGCGGATTTTTAGAGGCTAACCAGCCCGCAGCGCCAGCAAGGGTTCTGCCCTTGTTGGTGCTGCGGGCTGGTAAGTCATTCCGGATCGCTCGGCGTTCATTCAATCATCCACAGCGTCAGGGCGCTCTTGTCCTTGATGAACAGCCGGTTGCCCGACACGACGGGATAGGAGTAGGTGTTGCCCTCCGCGACCTTGTAGCTGGCGATTTGCTTATATTCCTTGTCGCTCGGCTCGAAGACGATCAGTTGGGCGGCGGGAGTCAGGGCGAACAACACAGGACCGGCATCCACGACGGACCCGTAACCCGCACTACCGCCCATCATGCCGCCCCGGCCTCGGCCACCCTGGCCGCCGCCGCCCGCGGGGGTGGGAGTGGAGGCGGTCCAGGCCGTCTTGCCGTCGGCGGCTTTGAGGCAGAACAACTTGCCGCTGTTGGAGATCCCGTAGAGCAGTCCATCCTTGAGGACCGGCGTGTTGTACTGGACGGCGTTTTCCTTGTTGCTCCAGAGTTCTTTCGCCATCATCGCGTCGCCCTGTTTCTCGATGGTCACGGCATTCGTACCGCCGCCGGCCCCCGAGTAAATGATGGTCTGGCCATTCCCGATCGGCGTGGCGGCGTTGTAACGAACCTTGAAGGGCGTCTTCCACAGGAGCTTGCCGTCGGCCACGCCGAGTCCCACGATATTGCCGTCCGTTTCCGCGACGACCTCCTTGCCGCCGGCCACGGTTTCGAGGATCGGCGAGGCGTAACCCGGAACGTCGCCGGTCCATTTCCACTTTTCCTCGCCGCTGGTTAGGTCGTAGGCCACAATGCCTCCGTTGCTTTTTCCGCGACCGTTTTCTTTGCCGCCGACCTGGGCGATGCACAGGCCGTCCGCGATGATCGGCGAACTGGAGATAAAGAACGACGGCCAGAAGCCCTGAAAGTCGTTCTTGCGCCACAACTTCTTTCCGCCGGCAGCCTCCAGGCAGGAAAGCGTCCCGCGCACGCCCAGCGTCACGACTTTGCCCTCGGCCACTGCCGGCGAACTCCTCGGCCCCAGGACCGGAAGCGGGCGGCGGCCCCCGTCGCGTCGTCCGCCTGGTACTTGTCCTGCCATACTTCCTTCCCGGTTGTCGCGTCGAGGCAACGGATGACTTCATTCCCGTCCTGCCGGGTGAACACATACAGCTTGTCGCCGACCAGGGCGGGCGTGGCGACTCCGTCGCCGACGGGGACCGACCATTTTTTGGTCAGCTCCTTGGGCCAGGTCTTGGGCGCCACAAAGCCGGTCGCTTTCGCGTCCCGGTTAGGCCCGCGCCACTGCGGCCAATCCTGTGCGCTTGCGCCGCTCGCGCCGAGCAACACCACGCAGCCCACAATCACGCCCACCGCCGGATTCGTGCTTTTCATGGTGGCTCTCCCTTTGATTGCCGCCCTCCCTCGGAGGACGAACCTTTCCTACCTCGTTGAACCCCCCAAACGGCCAAACGTGACGGCGGCCGCAAATCGAAAAATCACTATGCCCCGCCACAGTGTTACGGACACAATAAGCCGGGGGAGACTTGTTCGACTCCGATGCCGAATACCACTGCTTTCATCGGTCAAGCCGTTGCCGCGCTCTACCGGAAGGCCAGGCAGGCCTTTGAAGTGCGCCGTCGCGTCTTGGCGGTGCTGGAGCGCTTACGCGGGCCAGTCACGCGGCCGGAGGCGCTGCGTTCATTGCGTGCCGTGGCCGTGCTGGAGGACATCGCCACGACGCCGGCGCGGAGACTGCTGGAAGAGTTGAGCCAAGGCGCTTCCGAAGCACGATTAACCCGCGAGACCAAGGCGTCGCTGCGGCGGCTCGATTTGCGGAGGTCGTCTGCCCGCTAATTAGCGGTTTCAAATCTGCCCAGAAGAAAAAAATCCTGGCCATTTCCGCCCCTCCCGGCTGCGATTTCGGGGCTAGAATAATAATGGTATGCGCGGACGGCGGCCTCTCTCCCTGTCAGATCTTCCGCGTCACCGAGCGAGGATGTTGTCGTGGGGATTGCCCGGGCCGGGGAAGAACCGGATTTAAGCTTGTGGGTCGAGCGTCTCAAGGACCGCGACTTCCACAAGCGGATGCACGCGGCCACTGTTCTGGCCGCCCTGGGACCGTGCGCCCGTGCCGCCCTGCCCATGCTCATCGAAGCCCTTAAGGACTCCACCCCCGAAGTGCGCCGCATGGCCGCCGTCGCCCTGGGCGAGATCGGCACCGAGGCGCGGGTGGCCGTGCCTGCCCTCATTCAAGCCTTGCAAGACGAAGACGAATGCGTCCGCCGCCGGGCCATCGTCGCTCTGGGCGATATGGGACCGGAGGCGCGCCTGGCCGCCAACGCCCTCATTCAGTCGCTGCGCGACCAGAGCGTATTGGTGCGCCGGCACGCCGCCGCCGCACTGGGCGACATCGGCCCGACGGCTCCGACCGCCATTCCCGCCCTCATCGAAGCGCTGCGCGAAGACGACATCAAAAACCGGGCCGTGACCGCCGCCGCCCTCGCCAAGATGGGCGCCCGGGCCGTGCCGCGTCTAATTGAGGCGCTGCGCGATCCCAACCCCAACGTCCGCCGCCACGCAGCCCTGACCCTGGGCAAGAATCCCCGCGCCGCCGACGCCGTGCCCGCCCTGACCGAACTGCTTCAAGACCCCGATCAAGTCGTGCGCGACGCCGCCGTCGAAGCGCTGCGCCGCGCCGGTGCCGAATCCACCTAGCCCCCGGCTTGCCGGGGGAGAACACTCCCCGGCTTGCCGGGGGCTAGGTGGGTAGGCGTTGTCAGATTTGCCGGCCTGTCGTTACAATCCACGCCATGACGACTTCGCGCGAGCCCGCCCGATTTCGCGTCGGCATCGGACACGATACGCACCGCCTGGCCGAAGGCCGGCCCCTGCTTCTGGGCGGCGTCCGCGTCGAGCATCCGCGCGGCCTCGCCGGCCACAGCGATGCCGACGTCGTCCTGCACGCCCTGACCGACGCCCTGCTCGGCGCCGCCGGCCTAGGCGACATCGGCGACGCTTACCCCGACACCGATCCCGCCTGGCGCGACGCCGACTCGCGCTTGTTTCTGCGCGAAACGCTGGCCCGCTTGAACCGGGATGGCTGGCAGCGTTGTCAATGTCGATGTGATCGTCTTCGCCCAGGAGCCGAAGCTCGGCCCGGTCAAGGCCGCCATCCGGCAGAACCTCGCCGGCCTGCTCGGACTGGACGCCGACGCGGTCAACGTCAAGGCCAAGACCGGCGAGCGCGTCGGCCACATCGGCCGGGCCGAGGCGTTGGCCTGCCAGGTCGTCGCCCTAATCGAAAGGATGAAGGAGGAAGGATGAAGGATGAAAGATGGTTTTGATTCATCCTTCATCCTTCCTCCTTCATCCTTCCAATAAAGGAATCGTTATGGCCATGCGCGTCTATAACACGCTGACCCGCCAGAAAGAGGAGTTCAAGACCGTCGAGCCGGGCAAGGTGCGCATGTACGTCTGCGGACCCACGGTCTACAAGCCCAGCCACGTCGGCCACATGGTCGGGCCGGTCATCTTCGACACGGTCAAGCGCTTCCTGAGCTACCTCGGCTATCAGGTCACGTTCGTCGTCAACATCACCGACGTGGACGACAAGCTCATCGTCGAGGCGGCCAAGCAGAAGACCACCGTCGCCGAATTGGCCGAGCGCATGCACGGCCGATTACTGCCGAAACCTCCAGCACCTCAACGTCACCGGCATCGACCACATGCCGCGCGCGACGCAGCATATCGGCGACATCCTCCAGATCATCCAGGGGCTGATCGACAAGGGCCACGCTTACCCCGCCGGCGGCGACGTGTACTTCGACGTTACCAGCGACCCGGACTACGGCAAGCTGTGCAACCGCGACCCGGAACAGCTGGAGGCGGGGGCGCGCATCGAGGTCAGCGACAAGAAACGCAACCCCGGCGACTTCGCCCTGTGGAAGTCGGCCAAGCCCGGCGAGCCGAAGTGGGACAGCCCGTGGGGGCCGGGCCGACCCGGCTGGCACATCGAATGCTCGGCCATGAGCATGAACCTTCTGGGCAAGACCCTCGACATCCACGGCGGCGGACTCGACCTGCAGTTCCCCCACCACGAGAACGAGCTGGCCCAATCCGAGTCGTACAACGATACGACGTTCGTTCGCTACTGGATGCACAACGGCCTGATGAAGATCGGCAACGACAAGATCTCGAAGACCAAGGAGGAGGAGCAGAAGAAGAAGGCCACCCTCATCGTCAACGAGGTGCTCCAGAAGCATCATCCCGAGACGCTGCGCTTCCTGCTGCTCAATACACACTACCGCAGTCCCATCGAATACAGCGAGGATCGCCTGGCCGAGCTGCGCCGCAGTTTGGAGAGCTTCTACCGTTTCTTCGAGCGCTACCAGCGCATCCGCGGCCGCAGTTTTCATGAGCTAGACGCACCGGCCAAACATGCCGCGTTCGACGCCGGCTCGCCGCCGGGCGAGTTCCTCAACGAGGTGGCGCGGTTGCGGGCGACGTTCCTCGACTGCATGTCCGATGACTTCAACACCGGCGGCGCCACCGGCGTGCTGTACGAACTGTTGACCGCGCTGAATCGCTTCGCCGACACGAAAAAACTGGAATACCCCAATCCCGAGCAAGCAGAGATAGCGATTTTTGAAAGAGGCGTTCTGGTTCTACGGGAACTTAGTCAGATCCTCGGGATTTTTCAAAAGCCCATTCAAAAAGATGTTGTAGTGCAGCTAACCCCAGCCTCAATAGTTTTAAGCGGTGTTGCCGTAATACCCACAACGAGGTCTCTTGAGGACAACTTGATAAATCTACTCAACGAGTTGGGCGCATCACCACCAGCCAATTCTGATTGGGGGAAGTTGAGCGCGGGAGAATTGATCCAACAACTTATTGACCTCCGAGCGGAGGCGCGCAAGACGAAGAATTTTGCCAGGGGCGATCAGATCCGCCAACGCCTGGGCAACTTGGCATCACCCTGGAAGATCGCCCTGGCGGGAAAACAGACTGGCGGCCCGGGGGATGACAAGCCAACCTTCGGGCGGAAGGCGTGGGCAAACCGTCGATGGATCGGTTAAACTTATGGGAGGGAGGCTCCTCGCTCCACCATGTTTCCGGACCCCTGTGGCGGTGAATTTGCGGAAGCAGCGCGGAACGGGACTGACCCGAAAATCGTTGTTCCCGATGATTTTGTGATTGTCCGCGGCGGTGTCGGTGCGATTGATCCTTCGGCTGGGCCGTTTTCCGGAGCGGCCGGCCCAACGCTGGAGGCTGCTGCCGCTGCCGTACCGCATGGTCAGGTGCGCGTTACGACGGCCGGCGCGATTCGAGCCCAGGGCGGCGTTGTGGAATGGGTTCCCGAGATCTCCAGGCACGGTACGCCTAATCAACAGCATGTCAACATCACGGAAGGCGGTTCGACAACATTTTCTGAGTTGCGGCCCAATCCTGTGCCGAGAACACAGCGGATTGACGGGGACAAGAAGTGACAGATCGGCAAGGTGAGCATTCGGATAAACGGCGCTCTATTGGGGTAGCACATCATGAACCACTGGGCACCCATCCAATATCGGGAATTCTGGGACGTACCGCGTATCTTCCTGGTTCCCTATCAGGGAAAATGGTTCCTGTTCGACTGCGCCTTTGATGAAGCGACCGAAGACTTTCCCGATTCGTATCGCGTCTATGTCGTCCCCGAACCCTCTAACGAGGAACTCGCCGGCTCCTGGGACAAACTGCACGAGAAGGCAACGCGATATTGCGGCGAAGTTCCCCTCCGCAGGGTGCGCTTCGATCCGAGCAAACGGCGTGAGGTCGATACAAGCGTGTTTGAAGAATTGATAGCCCGAAGCAACATCAGTTAGTTGCTATGTTTTCACCCCGGCCAGCACGCGGTTCAGCTCATCCATGTCCACCGGCTTGGGCAGGTGCGCATCGAAGCCGGCTTCGGTCGCCCGGCGGCGGTCTTCTTCCAGGGCGTGTCCGGTCAGCGCGACCAGAAGCACCGCATCGCCCAGGGCCGCCCGAACCTGCCGCGCCACCTCAAAGCCGTCCAGCACCGGCAGGCCGAGGTCGATGAGGACCACCTCGGGCCGGCACGCCAGGGCGGAGGCGACGCCGTCCGCCCCGGTCGCCGCCGTCTCCGTGCGATGGCCGAGCATTCGCAGCAGCGTGGCCAGCGTCTCGCGGGCGTCGGCGTTGTCCTCGATGATCAGGATGTGACAGGCCGGCGCGGCCGGTTGCGGCGCGCCGGACGGGGCCGACGGCAAGGCGTCGGCCGACGCGATCGGCAACCGGACCACAAACTCGCTGCCCTTGCCCTTGCCCTCGCTGTGGACGCGGACCCGGCCGCCGTGCAGCTCCACGAGTTGCCGTACCAGCGTCAGGCCGATGCCCAGGCCGCCCTGCGAGCGATGCAGCGAGCCGCCGACCTGCGCGAACAGGTCGAAGATCCGCTCGCGCATCTCCGGCTCGATGCCGACGCCGTTGTCGCGCATGCGCAGGACCGCCTCGGATCCCTCGCGCGTCACCGTCAGGGCGATTCGACCGTCGCGCTCGGTGTACTTGGCTGCGTTGCCGAGCAGGTTGGTCAGCACTTGCACCACCCTTGACTCGTCGCCCTCCAGGACCATCGGCTCGTCGGGCAACTCCACGGACAGTTGATGCGCCTGCGACTCGACGAGCGGCCGAACCGTTTGCACGGCCTGTTGGACCGCCTGCCGCAGGTCGAAGCGCGTCCGCTGGAGCCGCAGCTTGCCGCTGGCGATGCGCGTCAGGTCGAGCAGGTCGTCGATCAGGCGAACCATGTGCTTGACCTGGCGGTCGATAATCTCGCACGCCTGGCCGGCGTTGGCGTCGGCCGAACCGAGCAGGCGGAGCATTTCGATGGAGGTCAGGATCGGGGCCAGGGGGTTGCGCAATTCATGGGCGAGGATAGCCAAAAACTCGTTTTTGTGCCGGTCGGCCGCCTGTAAGGCGTCGGTCTGTTCACGGAGGAACGCCTCGCGCTGGTGGACGTAGGCCGACACGCTGGCAGTGATGGCCTCGTCCAGCGCCAGGCCGATCGCCATCGCCTCGCGGAAAAACAATGGCCGATCCAACTTATCGTCGAGATACTCAAAGACGACCAGGCGGAGGATCTGGTAATCGCGCACCACCTCGGGCAGTGACCAGCCAGCCTCCCAGCGCTGCTCGCCGTGCTCGCGCGCCGGGGCGTCATGCGGTTTCGCGTTGGCGTGCAGGCTCTCGGCCAAACTGTGGCCCAGGGTATGCAAGAAGCGCGGCAGATGGTCGCGCAAGGCTTCGTGATGGGCGCGGGCCGCGTTGGGCTGCTCCTCAACGGCTCGCTCCGCCCAGCGTTCGATGAGGATGCCGGCATCTCGCTGGATCAGCCGCCCGACCTGAATATGTTGCTCGGATCGAAGTGTTCGCGGATCGAGATTCATGCGTATTCATCCTGGCGGCGTTGCCGGCGGTGCGTAATCCGGTGCGGATAACGGTTGGGGGATTATAGCAGCCCGCGATCCTCTCTGTCCACCACCGTGGATCGGTCTTGTGCGGCCGTGCCAGAACGTTACGCTGTCATCATGAACCCCGCGCCGTCTTCGTCCCCTGGTCCGCGCGTCCTGGGCATCGACCCCGGCCTGCAAGTGACCGGCTACGCCGTGCTCGAAGCGCGGGCCGGTATCCCGCGCGTCTGCGAGGCCGGCGTCATCCGCAGCGCTGAAGGCGCGACGACAACTGACATGGCCCAGCGCGTCCGCATCCTGTACGATGGTATAGTAGAAGTGCTGGAGCAGTTTCAGCCCGGCGTGGTCGTGGTCGAGCAGTTGTTCGCCCATTACGAGCATCCGCGCACGGCGATCCTGATGGCCCACGCCCGCGGCGTCATGTTCCTGGCGGCGGGGCAGCGCGGCCTGCCGGTCTCAGTTACAACGCCACGCGCATCAAGAAGACCATCACCGGCAACGGCCGCGCTTCCAAGGAGCAGGTGCAGCGGACCATCCAGCGCGAACTGGGACTGGCTGCGCTTGCCCGAGCCGCCGGACGTGGCCGACGCCCTGGCCGCCGCCCTGTGCCATTATTACGTCCACAAACTGCCGGCCGGCGAGCCGGGAGCGTCAGCGACCGGAGAAGTGTCATGATTACGAAAATCACCGGCGTGCTCAACCGCGTGCTCGACGAGGAAGTCCGCCTGCAAGTCGGCGCGCTGGAATATCAGGTGCTGGTGCCGGAGTTCGTCCGCCGCCGCGTGCAGAGCAGCCTCGGCCACGAAATGACGCTGCACACCAGCCATTATCTCGACGGCAATCCGATGCAGGGCCGGGTGGTGCCGCGGCTGATCGGCTTCACATCCGAGGCCGAGCTGGACTTCTTCGATCTGTTTTGCACGGTGGACAAGGTCGGCACGCGCAAGGCGCTCAAGGCGCTGGTGCGGCCGGTCAAGGAGATCGCCGACGCCATCCAGCGGCAGGACAGCAAATGGCTGACGACGCTGCCCGGCGTCGGGGCGGCCACGGCCGAGCAGATCATCGCCACGCTGCGCCGCAAGGTGACGAAGTACGCCCTCATGACGCCCGCCGCCGAGGAATCGCCCGACGGCGCCGAGCCGGCCGCCGCGACCGTGGTGGATGGCAACGTGATGGAAGACGCGTATCAGGCGCTGCTGAGCGTCGGCCACAGTCCGCTGGAGGCGCGCAACCGGCTCGACAAGGTGCTGGCCGCCGGCCGGCCGTTCAAGTCGGTCGAGGAAGTGCTGCTGGAGATTTACAAGGGACAATAAGGAGTGGTTAGTGGATAGTGGATAGTGGTTAGTAAAAAACAGCGACTTTGCCGTTCTTTACTAACCACTATCCACTATCCACTAACCACTGACCACTATTTTGAGGTGAGTGAATGGCACGTCAGGCCATCGTTCAATCCGACGGCGACGAGGAATCGCGGCAGCGCGACGCCGCCCTGCGGCCGCGCTGGCTGCGCGAGGTCATCGGCCAGAAGGCGGTCGTGCAGCGCCTGAGCATCGTCCTCAACGCCTGCAAGAAGCTCAAGGAGCCGCTGTCGCACATCCTCTTCGACGGCCCGCCCGGCCTGGGCAAGACCACCTTCGCCACCGTCCTGCCCAACGAACTCGGCACGTCGATCCAGATGACCAGCGGGCCGGCCCTGTCCAAGCCCGCCGACCTGCTGCCGTTCCTGACCAACGTCGAGGAAGGCTCGATCCTGTTCATCGACGAAATCCACCGCATGCCGCGCGTGGTCGAGGAGTTTATCTACCCGGCGATGGAGGATTTCCGCATCGACATCGTGCTGGGCGAGGGCGTCAACGCCCGCACCATTTCGATGCGGCTGAAGCAGTTCACGCTGATCGGCGCGACGACGCGCAGCGGCATGTTGTCCAGCCCGATGCGCGACCGCTTCAAGATGCACGAACACCTGGAGTTTTACACCGTCGAGGAGTTGGCCGAGATCGTCCGCATCAACGCCAGCAAGCTGCAAACGCCGATCACCGACGAGGCGGCCGTCGAACTGGCCCGCCGCAGCCGCGGCACGCCGCGCATCGCCAACGCCCGCCTCTGGTGGTCGCGGCACTTCGCCACCAGCGAGGCCGACGGCCGGATCACGCTCGACCTCGCCCGCGCCGCCCTCGACATGGCGGAGGTCGATCGCGAAGGACTGGACAAGCAGGACCGCCGTTATCTGGAAACGCTGGTCGGCGTCTTCGACGGCGGGCCGACCGGCGTCGAGGCGCTGGCCGCCACGCATGAACCTGCCGGTCGACACGCTCAGCGACGAGATCGAGCCGTACCTGCTGCGCGAGCAGTTCATCGTGCGCACGCCGCGCGGCCGGGTGGCCACGCCGCGGGCGTATCAGCATCCTCGGCCGTCCTATGAAGCCCGAACCGCCGGAGGACCGCCAGCCGATGCTGTTCGAGTGATGTGCCAGCCCTTGTTCGTGTTCGGCAAAGCGTCCATCTTCATTCCTGGGTGGCGGTCCCATGCAAGTCGATCCCGACAAGATCCCGCAAGCAGATCAACGCCGGCCCAAGAAGCGCTGGTGGCTTTGGTTTTTGGCTGGCTTTCTTGCCGTCTTCGCGGGCATGTCCTTCACGATCACTATGTATTCCATGCTTCCCTCCGGTGAAGCGGTTGTTGCCTGCAAGCTTTGGGAGTATTATCTCATCGAGATTCGGCGCGCGATGACTTCCAGCGGGGCTGTAGGTCCGGCGAGTGGCAGCGGCTCGGCAGCGATCATAATATTGATTCAGCATTTGCTCTTCTCCATGGCCGGAGGTGCGGCCATGATGGGAATCGGATGGTTGGTTTATAAAGTCAAGAGTCACTGAGGCCGACCCAGGCGCTGCGGCAGACCGGCCGCGCGAATAAGGTTTTCCGAGCTTCACCGCCGTGCCCCGCGTGGGCCGGGTGTTCGGCGCATCGGAGGGGTCGGTTGGGCGGTGTTCTCTGGCGCGGAGGCCATCAACGGGTTTGTAAGTTAGGAATCTTGGCCGTGGCTGTGTGGTCGCCCTGTTGCTGTCTGCGCCGGTAGGGCGATCCCGGGCGCTCCCTGAGGTAGCGGTCCAGGCGCCCATCCTCGCTCAGGGCCGCCGCACGCAGTTGTAGGATCGCCTCCGCCCCCTCCCCGCGGTTCCAGTACTTCTGCTTGCTCTTCACCCGTGCGTTAACCTGCCCCACCAGCGACTCCACCAGACTGCTCGTGACCGGCAGCCCTTGCTGCCTGTACTCCGGGTACTTCATGCGCTCCTTGTTGTGGCCGAAGTAGCCCAGCGCCTCCGCCACCGTGCGCCGCGGGTCACTCGCCGGCAGCTCCTCCCCCGGTGGCGGCCGCCCCACGCCGCCCCTGCCAGTCCTGCAACTGCTCGATCACCTCCGCCACCCGGCCCTGCCAGCACGCGCGCAGCCACCGCACGTATTGGTCCCAGCGCTTGGCCTCCTCGGCCGCCAGCGCCCACGCCGCCCGGTACACGTAGCAGAGCACGTGCAAGAAGTCGGCGACCGGCACGAAGCCCGCGAAGTCGCGCTGCTGCAGCTTCCAGTTGTAGGCCGCCCCGTCCGCCACGAATGCCTTGCGCTGCGCCCGGTAGAAGTCCCGCTCCTTGGCCTCCACCGCCACCATGCGCCCGAACGCCCGACTGTTGGCCATGCTCGCCACGCACGTACGCACCCGCTTGCGCGGCGGCCACGACTCGTCCTCGGTGTCGCGCCGGTCCGCCGGCTGCCGGGCCTGGTTTTCCAGGGGTCCGGCCGTATCCGCCGCCTCGCCCGCTTGCCCCGCCATCTGTTGCACCAGTCGCTCGACGCGGCGCGGCAGCAGGAACGACGGCGGCGGTTCGGGCTGCGGGTCCTGCGCGGAGACTTTGCTTTCGAGACTGACCAGGCAGGCGATCTTGTCCTCCTTGTTCTGCGCCGCGTGGACGCCCGCGCCCGCGTCGGTGGCGCGGGTGCGCAGCCGCCCGCCATCGACCTCGACGGCCACGACCCCCGGCGTCGCCGCCACACGCACCGGCACTTTGCTGCGGCTGAGGCCTGCCTTGCGGTCGCGCTGCCCCACCAGTTCGGCACCGACCAGCCCGGCCAGGGTGCGCACGTGCTGCGCGGAAATGGGCAGGCCGGTCTGTGTCAGAGCGCAGGCGGCGTCGGCGAAGGAACCCAGCCGCGCGGCGAGTTGGACGATCAGGCGCAGGGCAGCGGGGGAGTAGCCGTGGTTATCCAGGCGCAGTGGGGTTCGCTGGGGGGAAAAAGTCCCGCCGGCAGGCGGGGCAGTGGCAGGCCGGCTCGCTG
This sequence comes from uncultured Planctomycetota bacterium, assembly GCA_963767535.1. Classification (GTDB taxonomy): domain Bacteria; phylum Planctomycetota; class Planctomycetia; order Gemmatales; family Gemmataceae; genus JAJPHU01. Next base: position 1,324,226 of record CAVYEC010000001.1, on the reverse strand, counting down.
TGGCGGACGGTGGCCCCGGGCGTGGCCAGGTCGCGCGGTTCGCGTCGAACCGGACAGGGGGTGCCGCAGGCGGGACAGGGTTGCTCTTCGCCAAGAGTCTGGGCCTGTTGCTCCAAGGTGGTGGATAGGGTTCCCTCAGTCAGGCCGGCCGCGGCAGCGCGGGCAATTTGCTCCATAGCGTCGAAGTCCACGTCGAGGCCGGGGCCACCTTCACCGAAGGCGCGGTTGGCGACGATTTTGCCCCAGCCGGCGGCCAAGTCGCGGATCTCCTGGAGCATCTCGGGGGTGAGCTGACGGCGCGGCATGGCGTGTCCTGTCTTGTGCTTGCGGAAATGGTAGAGAGCGAAGTCCTTCAGCCTTTGTATGACCCACCCCTCTCCCCTGCAAAGCTGTTGATGGCCTCCTACGCCGCTGACGAACAGATCCGGGTGGCCTTCCGGAAACGGGTAAGTTAAGGTGAAATGTCTCTCGGTTTGCTACATTGGGAGCCATGAGCAAGGTCACGAAGACACTGGAGCGAATCCTGCGCGGCGCCTCGGATGCCAACATCGGCTTCGAGGATCTTCTGTACCTTGCTGCGTCACCTGGGTTTTGCCGAGCGCGTCCGAGGCAGCCATCACATCTTCACGCGAGATGGTCCGGCGATACGGAAGCCGAACCGCCCGCCGAAGAGGAATCGGGCGGCGAAGAACCGAAGCAACCTACGCCGGAGGGTAGCGATGAAGGATGACGTGCGGTATGAGATGATTCTGTATTGGAGCAAAGAGGACCAGGCATTCATCGCTGAGGTGCCGGAACTGCCAGGCTGCGCCGCGGACGGGGCGACGTACCAAGAGGCCGTCGCCAACGCCGAGGTCGTCATCCGCGAATGGATCGAGACGGCGCGCGAGCTGGGCCGACCAATTCCGGAGCCGCGCGGGCGGTTAATGTATGCCTGAGTCGAACCGCGCGAACGATGACTTTTTACTCCGAGATCCTGAGAGTTCTGTACGACGAGAGGCTGATTGAGTATGTCACAGTGACTCGGCGGCTCCCACACCCGATAAACGCCCATCCGTTCAACCCTCGGCAACCCTCCTGAATTCGGGGAAAGCTTGGTCCCAGCCAGGAGTGGCAGTAGCGGTTTTCCTTTCGGCAACGGCGAGCTAGGATTACATAGGTGGCGTGGCGGGATGGAGAACGGCCACGCCGCCCGGCCGCGTTCCTTATTGCCAACGGAGGTGCCATGTCCTCTGCCGTCCTGCCCAACCTCAATCACCACGATCATCCCCATACGCCCAATCCGGTTTTCGAGAACTCCCCGACCTTTCAAATGGCCTGCCGGCAGCTCGAAGCCGTGGCCGAGGTCGTCGATATCGACAAGGGCGTGCTGACGCGCATGGGCCTGCCCAAACGCGCCCTCGTCGTCAGCATCCCCGTGCGCATGGACGACGGCCGAACCGAGGTGTTCACCGGCTACCGCGTGCAGCACAGTTTGACGAGCGGCCCCTCGAAGGGCGGCCTGCGCTATCACCCGTCGGTCGATCTGGGCGAAGTGGCGGCGCTGGCCATGTGGATGTCGTGGAAGTGCGGCATCATGAACTTGCCGTTCGGCGGGGCCAAGGGCGGCATCGGCGTCGATCCGGCGCTCCTGTTGCGCGGCGAGACGGAACGGCTGACGCGGCGGTTCACCGAGGAGGTGCTGAGCGTGATCGGCCCACGCATGGATGTGATGGCCCCGGATCTCGGCACCGACGAGCAGACGATGGCGTGGATCATGGACACCTACAGCATGAAGGTGGGCTACGCCTGCCCCGAGGTCGTGACGGGCAAGCCGGTCGAGCTGGGCGGCTGCGTGGGCCGGCGCGAGGCGACCGGCCGGGGTGTCACTTACTGCATTCTGGAGGCGATGAAGGAGTTGAACCTGCGGCCGGAGGAGGCGACGGGGGTGGTGCAGGGCTTCGGCAACGTCGGCTCGGTGGCCTGCCAGGAACTGGCCCGCCACGGCGTCAAGAATCCTCGCCGTCGGCGACCGCTACGGCTCGATCCGCAACCTGAAGGGCATCGACATCACAGGCCTGACGCGCCATGTCGCCGAGGGCAAACTGCTCAAGGACTTCCCCGGCGCCGAGCCGATCTCCTCGACCGATCTCCTGCTGACGCCCTGCACGGTGCTGGTGCCGGCCGCCCTGGAGCGCGTCATTCACAAGGACAACGCCCGGCGGCTGCGCTGCCGCATCCTCGCCGAGGGCGCCAACGGCCCGACGACGCCGGAGGCCGACGAAATCCTCAGCGATAGCGGCATCTACATCATTCCCGACGTCTTGTGCAACGCGGGCGGCGTGACCGTGTCATACTTCGAGTGGGTGCAGGACATCCAGCAATTCTTGTGGACCGGCGAGGAGGTCAACGAGCGGTTGAAAGAACTCATGCTGCGGGCATTCCATCAGGTGCGCGGGCTGGCCCGCGAGCGCGAATTGAGCATGCGCACGGCGGCGCTGAGCCTGGGCGTGCAGAAGATCGCCAAGGAAAAGATGCGCCGCGGTTTGTATCCGTGAGAGGCCCTCTCTTTTTACCAGCCCGCAGGCGCGAGCATGGACACCCTTGCTGGCGCTGCGGGCTGGCGAGAAACAGTGGCGCGCCGCGGCTCATTGGGGCAATTCCACAGTGCCCCGCTCGGCCAGAAGTTTCCGCAGTTGGGCCTCCAGGCGACGGCGGACGGCCTCGGCCTCTCCGGGTGATCGCTCCAGGCTCAGCTTGTTCTCGACCCAGGCGACCACCTGGCGGCACAGGATCTCGCCCTCGGAAGATCCCTCGTAAGCGCGGAGGGCCTCGGTGCGCAGCCCCGCCCGCTCGAACAGGCGGTCGAAGACGGCGGCGGCCTCGGGCAGCGTCACCTCCCCGGCCAGCAGGCGTTCCGCGATGCGGTCCTTGGCGGCGATGCGCCGGCCCAATTCCTCGAACTGTTGCGTCAGCCGGGAGTCTCTCTCTCGCTCTACCTGCATCGAAATCCGCTCGCCGGTTCGATCCGTCGCCACCACCAGATCCTCCGACCAGGCGAGCGACCAGCGCGCGAAGCTCAAGCCCAGCGCGACCAGGACGCCGACGCCGCACAACAGTCGTATCATGGTTGCCATGAAAGGTCTCCCAAGTCGTTATTACCTTCGGGACGATACGTACACGAACCGGGTCGCGGAGATTAGTGCAGGCTGGGGAGGGCGTCAGCCTTGAGGCGGGCCGCCGCACGACGGCGGGAGGGCAGGCCGGGAACCATCCCGGTGTCGTCCTTTCACCGGGTTCGTTTGCCAATCAGGGCATGAAAATACAGTTAACCCTTTATGGATTACCGGTAAAGGATTCCGGCTTCGGGAGAGGAATGAGAGAGGTTTACGCAACTGACATGCCATACGCATGAGCTGGTTTAATCTTTTCGTAAGCTCATCAAACGAAAGGATTTTTGGCGCGACCTCTGCGTCGCCGGGGGATGGGACGGATCGAAAGATTGCTTCCTTTCGATGCACGGCCGTCCTCGGATGAGGCAGAAATCGCTCCGGGCGAGGCCGGCCGGCCGCGCCCGGAGCGATCCCGATCGAATGGTTACTTCTTCCGGCCGGTCAGTTCGTCGGCCAGCTCGTCGGCGTCGTAGACCTTGCGCAGCGCCTCGACGATGCCGGCGGAGTGGACGGACACGGCGCGGGCCTGCTCGTCGCTGTAGGCGAAATCCAGCACCAGCGACTGGATGTTGCCGTCGAAGATCAGGCCGACGACCTCGGCCTTGCTGATTGATGACCGGGACTGCCCGAGTTGCCGCCGATGATGTCGGCCGTGCAGACGAAGTTCATCGGCGTCTTGAGATTCAGCTTGTCCTTTTTCTCGGCCCAGCGCGGCGGCAGATCGAAGGGCGGCCGGTTCTTCATCTCCTCCGCCCGCTTGTAAAGGCCGGCGAACGTCGTCTCGAACGGCACCTTCTTGCCGTTCTCCTCGTAGCCCTTGACCTGGCCGAAGGCCAGCCGCAGCGTGAAGGTGGCGTCGGGGTAGGTGCTGGTGCCTTCCAAGGCGAACTTGACCTTGGCGATGTCGCCGTAGGCCTGCCGCTGCACTTCCTCGACATCTGTTTCCATGACCTTGCGCACCGCCCGCGCCTCGGGATCGACCAGCCGGGCCAGTTCGATCATCGGGTCGTTGCGTCTTCAGGTTGCCCTTTTCGCCGCCCTTGTAGAGCTTTTTGCGCTCATCCACGTCCTTCAGCTTCGTGCCCTTGATGAGTTCGTAGGCGCGCTCCTGCGGCGACTTGCCGGCCAGCACTTTCTGCACCAGTTCGTTGTCGCAGCCCAGCTCGCCGGCCAGGAACGTCAGGGCGTCGGCCAGCTTGACGCGCTCGTAGTCGTCGTAGATCGGCGCCGGCGAAAAGAGCTGGAATTGCAGCGATTCCAGGTTGGAATCGCGGAACTCGCGCAGCCGCTGGTTGCTCGGCTTGGGCAGCTCCTCGGCGGCGCGCAGCAGCGTGCGTGCCAGGCCGAACAGCTCGCTGTTGAAGCCGGCCGCCCCTTCGAGGAGAGTGTATTTGTGGATGTTGGCGGCGCGGACTTTCTGCGCCTTGGCGATGCGGTCCCAGGCGGTGCGGGCGTCCTGGAGCGCTTCATCGTCGTTGGCCTTGGCCCGGTAGCTTCTTATCCTGCTCCTTCTTGCGAGCCATCAGTTCGGGGTCGAGCAGCGCGGCCAGGCCGCCGACGCGGGCCTTGCGGCTGTTCTGCACGCCGAACAACAGTTCCTTGGCCTGCCGGGCGTTCTCCTCGCTGCGGCCGCTGAACGCCATCAGCAGCACCTCCCAGCGGTTGAGCCGCTGGAGCAGAAACGGAAAGCCGGTGTCGCGCAGATAATCCAGCTCCGCCAGCGTGGCCAGCCGATCGGTGCGGCCGGGATGGCCGGAAACGAACACCAATTCGTCCTTCTTCGCGCCGGCCTTGCTCCATTTCAAGTAATGCTCGATCCTGGCCGGCTTGCCGTTCTCGTAGACGCGGAAGAAGCAGATGTCGAGGTCGAAGCGCGGGTACTCGAAGTTGTCGGGATCGCCGCCGTAAAAGGCGATCTGCTGCTCCGGCGCGAAGACGAGGCGAACGTCCGTGTACTTTTTGAACCGATAAAGGTGATATTGTCCGCCCTGATAAAGCGTGACGACGTCGCTGCGGAGGCCGGTCTTGTCGAGCGATTCCTTCTCGATCTCGGCCATGACGGCTCGGCGGGCGGCGAACGCCCTGGCCGCCGAAATGCCGGGTTTGACGGCCGCCTTCACGCGCTCGGTCACGTCCTCGATGCTGATGAGGACGTTCAATTCCAGGTCGTCGCACTTGCGCTCGTCGGCCTGGGTGCGGGCGTGGAAGCCGTCGCGGTAATAGTTGTGCTGCTCGTCGCCCATCTTTTGCAGGCAGTCGGCGCCGACGTGGTGGTTGGTCATCACCAGGCCGTCGGCCGAGACGAACGAGCCGGAGCCGCCGCTGTTGAAGCGCACCGAGGATTTCTGAACGTGCTCCAGCCATTCGGGGGTGATGTCGAAGTCGTAGCGCTTCTTGAGGTGCTCGCGCGGCGGGTTGGTGAACAGCCACATGCCCTCGTCGCCGAACACCGCGGGCACGGCGGCGAGCAGCAGGGCCGTCACCGCCAGAGTCATCAGTAGCAGAAACTTCATGGTAGGAATCCTCTCCGTGTGGAACATCGGATCGTCATTTAGCCCCCGGCTTGCCGGGGGAAATCAAACACCCCCGGCAAGCCGGGGGCTATGTGGGCACGTCGGAATCGTCGGTCGTTTTGCGCGTCCCCAGCCACAGCAAAATGGCCCCCAGGATCAGGAACATCACCACGGCCAGGACCTTCGCGGCGTCCGTCGCCCCTCTGGCATAGTCCGCGCCGAAAAACCGGCCGCCCAGATCCAGCGCGGCGAAAAAGTCCTTGGGCAAGAGCATGATGAGGAAGCCGATGAGCAGGCCGCACAGGGTCCCGCCGGCGATGTAGCCGCTGGACAGGAGCACGCCGGGGCTCGTCTCCGTCTCGGCCTCCGACGCCGACACGCCGCGCCAGCGATCCGTCAGCCAGCGCAACATGCCGCCGATAAAGATCGGCGTCGCCGTGCCCAGACCCAGGTACATGCCGACCGCGACCGGCAGCGACGAGATACCCAACAGTTCCATCGCCACGGCCACCAGCACGCCGATGACCACGAGACCCCATTCGAGCTTGCCGCCGAGGATGCCCTCGATGATGAGCGCGAACAGTTGCGGCTGCGGCGCCTTGAACCGATCGGGAGCCTCGGCGCCGTTGTCCATCACCTTCCGCTCGCGCTTGATGGGCACGTCCATTTTGTAGGTCAGCCGGCCCGCGTCATCGACGAGATACCAACCTTCTGGGACGCCTTCGTACTCTTCCGCACGAATCGAGACGACACGGTATTCCTTGTCGTCCTGGCCGTCGTAGGGCTGTCCGACTTTCTGCCGCGGGGCATCGCGAGGAACCGATACCGTCGCCTTGGGAAAGCCTTCCTTCGTGTAATGCGTGTAGGCCGTGTTTAGAACGAGCATCGTGCCGCCGATGACCACGGCCGACGTGAGCGCCCCGATCAGGATGGCGTATTGCTGATATTTCGGCGTCGCGCCGACGAGGTAGCCGGTCTTGAGGTCCTGTGAGGTCGTGCCGCCGTTGGAGGAGGCGATGCACACTACCGCCGCCACCGAGAGCGACGTAAGCATCGCCGACACGTCGCGGCGGCCGACTAGCACGAAAATCAGGCACGTCAACAGCAGCGTGGCGATGGTCATACCGGAAATCGGATTCGACGACGAGCCGACCTCGCCGGTCAGTCGGGAAGACACGGTGACAAACAGAAAGCCGAACAGCAGGATCATGATGGCACCGAGAACGCCCTCCAGACTGAGGCCCAATCCCAATTGTGGCACCGCCGCCAGGGCGATCACGAGCGCGAGGCTGCCGAAGACGACGACCGATATCGGCAAGTCCCGTTCGGTGCGGCCGGCGGACGCGCCGCCGGTGCTGGAGCGCAAATCGCGCAGGCCGGCGACGATCGAACTGAGGATGAGCGGCAGGGCGCGGAACATGCTGATGATGCCGCCCGCCGCCACCGCCCCGGCGCCGATGTAACGTAAATAGTTCTTGTACAGGTCGCCTGGCTCCATGTTGCGGATCAGACCCTTATCGACTCCGGTATCCGGGTCGATCTCCGTATGGGCCGGCGGCATCGGCTGATTGAGTCCCTCGCCGAACGTGGCGATCAGGGGGCCGATGACGAAGAACGACAGGACGGCCCCGGCCATCATCAGGCAGGCGATGCGCGGGCCGATCAGGTAGCCGACGCCCAGCATCTCCGGCGATAAATCGCCGCTGAGCGCCGCCCCCTTCAGACCGACCTTCTGCCCGTCGGCGGCGACGCCGTAGAGGTTCTGCTCCGGCTCGTCCGCCCAGAGTTTGCCCGCCTTGGCGAGAAACTTATGCACGAAGGCGATGCCGAAGCCGATGAACACCATCCGCGCCGACGCGCCGCCCTTCTCGCCGGCGACCAGCACCTCGGCGCAGGCCGTGCCCTCCGGGTATTTCAGCTTGCCGTGCTGCTTGACGATGAACGCCCGCCGCAAGGGAATCATCATCAAGACGCCCAGGAGTCCGCCCAGCGCCGAGACGGTGAGCACCCGAATCCAGTGCATCTCGAAGCCGAGCAGGAGCAGGGCCGGCATGGTGACGCCGACGCCGAAGGCCAGCGACTCGCCGGCCGAGCCGGTCGTCTGCACGATGTTGTTTTCGAGGATGGTCGCCCGGCGGAAGCCGAACGCCCGCGAGAAGGCACGGAACAGCGTGATTGACAGCACCGCGATCGGCACCGACGCCGACACGGTCATGCCGACTTTCAGGAGTAGATACAGCGACGAGGCACCGAAGAGGATGCCGAGTCCGGCGCCGAGCAGGACGGCCGGCCAGGTGAACTCCGGCATGTTCGCGGAATCCGGCACGTAGGGTTCGTGTTGGGGCGTCTCCGCGAGGGCAGCCGCCGGGGAGGAAGGGGGCGTTGTCTGGATGCTGGTCGGCTCCGCCATCGCATCGGCTCCGAGGGGGTGAGGCCGCACGGTAATCCAGGGTAGATTGCGGGGTCGGACGTGGGATTTCAAGCCCCCGCGCCCGTTTTCGTGCCACCGTTGGTGACGAACGATTCGCCCATTCCGCTTCCATCGACCAGGCGAGCCAGGTTGTGATTTCCCTTGACAGACAAGTGCGCGGGCTGGTGAATGGAATATGTAACGGCGCGCCCGAAGAACAAGCCGGTTGAAGCCGTGACATAAACTCCGAAGTGTACGGCGGAAGTTACCCGGAGCAAAGGGTTCATCATGAAGCAGTTAACGCGCATCACTCTCGATCCGGCCGTCATGGGCGGCAAGGCATGTATTCGCAGCCTACGGGTGACTGTCGGGACGGTCGTGGGGCTTCTGGCGGCCGGCCGGTCTCGCCCGGAGATCCTCAAGGCCTACCCTTACCTGGAATCCGAAGACATTGACCAGGCGCTGGCTTACGCGGCATGGCGGGTCGAGGAGCGGGAGGTTCCCCTGTCCACCCCATGAGCGTCCAGATCCTGATCGACATGAATCTGTCGCCGGACTGGGTGCCGGTCCTCCAGCACCACGGCTGGACGGCAATCCACTGGTCCACGGTCGGCGATCCCCGCGCCACGGATCGGACGATCATGGACTGGGCCAGGGCCAATGGCTACATCGTGTTTACTCACGACCTGGATTTCGGCACGATGCTAGCGCTGACGCACGCAACGGGTCCGAGCGTGATTCAGGTCCGCGCCGAAGATGTGTTGCCGGACCATCTGGAGGGCGTTGTGATTGCCGCCCTCCGACAACACGATGCGGACCTGGCTTCCGGGGCTTTCGTCGTCGTGGACGAGAGCAAATGCCGGGTCCGGGTCTTGCCAATATAACGGCTACGCGGCCATGATTAGGTAGGAGCGGTGAATCAATCTCGACCGAGCGCCCGTAGTAGTGAGGTAATGCCAGAGATGGAATCCAGCGCTGCAACCAGCGATGCCCCCGCGAAAAACCCGCACATGCCGCCCATGCACCGGGCCGGCGGCGATCTCATCGCGCCCACGGCCCCACAAGCGATGGCCGCCGCCCAGGTCGAACAGGACGTGCTGACCGGCCTGGTCCTCAAACTCGCCTACACCACCGCCCGGTTCACCACCGACTGGGTGGCCAAGCAGCTGCACTTCTCCCTGCACCTGGCCGCGGACGTTCTCGATGCGCTGTGCCGCGACGCGCTGATCGAAGAGACCATGAAGACCAACCAGCTGCGCTCCCACTTCCGCATCACGGACGCGGGCCGTGAACGCGGCGAGCATTTGCTGGAGTTGTGCGGCTACATCGGGCCGGCGCCGGTCAGCCTGGCGTCGTACGGGGCGATGCTGCGCTGGCAATTTGCCAAGACGCAGCAAGTGACGCCGGAGAATGTGAACAACGCCCTGTCGGGCCTGGTGCTGTCGCCGGAGGCCGTGCAGATGGCCGGCCTGGCCGTTTCCTCCGGGCGCAGCCTGTTCGTCTACGGGCCGTCGGGCAACGGCAAAAGCAGCATCGGCCGGCAGATTCAGGCCGCCCTGCCGGGCGATTACTGGATTCCCTACAGCATCAGCGTGGCCGACACCGTCATCCGCGTCTTCGACGATCAAATCCACCAGCGCGTCGAACTCCCCACGGAGAAGACTGCCAACATCGACCCGCGCTGGGTCCGCATTCGCCGCCCGCTCGTCATCGTCGGCGGCGAGTTGACCCTCGATTTGCTCGACCTGATCTACAGTCCTGCCATGCGCTGTTACGAAGCGCCGCCGCACTTGAAGGCCAACGGCGGTGTGTTCCTGGTCGATGACTTCGGCCGCGAGCGCATCTCGCCCGAACAGCTGCTCAACCGCTTCATCACGCCGATGGAGCACCAGATCGACTATTTCACGCTCCGCACCGGGCAAAAGATCCAGGTGCCGCTGCGCCACGTGCTCATCATCGCCACCAACCTGAGTCTCGAACGGGTCACGGACCCGGCCTTTTTGCGGCGCATGGGCTATCGACTCAATCTGACCGCGCCCACCCCCAAAGAATACGCCCAGATTTTCCACAACTACGCCCAGAAGCGGGGAGTCACTCCCAATCCGGAAATAATCGAACGGCTGCTGGCGCGTTACCAGGCCGAGGGCCGCGAGCTGCGCGCGTGCGAGCCGCGCGACCTGATCGAGCGTTCCCGCGACATCTGCCGTTTTCAAAGCAAACCGCTGGAGTTGAGTCCCGAAGTGCTCGACCTGGCGTGGATCGGCTATTTCGGCAAAGAGCAATATGTCAAGCCGCAACGGGCGGAAGGTACAGCGATCCCTGACAAATAAGGCGCGGAGACGGAGCGAAAGGGGCCACGATCTTGCTAAACTAACAAGGTCGCCGTCAATCCCCTGGACCCTGGATGCGCCGTGCCCCATGCTGATTGATACCTTCGGACGTGCTCACAACAACCTGCGCATCAGCGTCACCGACCGCTGCAACCTCCGCTGCACTTACTGCATGCCGGAAGAGGTCGTCTTCCTCGACCGCGCCGAGTTGCTCACCTTCGAGGAGATAACCCACTTCGTCCGCGTGGCCGCGCCGTTGGGCATCGACAAAATCCGCCTGACCGGCGGCGAACCGCTGCTCCGCCGCGACCTGCCGCGCCTCGTGCGCATGCTGGCCGACGTGCCGGGAATCAAGGACATCGGCCTGACCACGAACGGGCTTCTGCTGACCCAGCAGGCGCAGGCCCTTTACGACGCCGGACTGCGCCGCATCAACATCAGTCTGGATACACTCGACCCCACGCGCTTCCGCGAGGTCAGCCGGCGTGACGGGCTGGAGCAAGTCCTGGCCGGCATCGACGCGGCCAAACGGGCTGGCTTTCGTCCCGTCAAGGTCAACGCCGTCAGCATCCGCGGTCTGACCGAGCACGAGGTGGTGCCGCTGGCCCGCTATGCCCGTGAAAACGGCCTGGAGATGCGTTTCATCGAGTACATGCCGATCGGCGCCGCCGCCTGGGAGCGCGACAAGGTGTATTTCGCCCACGAAATCCTCGAACAAATCGAGCGCGAGGTGTGTTCGCTGGTGCCGGCCGACGACTACGACCCGCGCGCCCCGGCGATGGATTTTCAGTACACCGACGGCCGCGGCAAGGTCGGCATCATCGCCTCGGTGTCGCGGCCGTTCTGCATGAGCTGCAACCGCCTGCGCCTGACCTCCGACGGCAAGCTGCGCAACTGCCTGTTCGCGCTGGGCGAAGTGGACGTACGGCCACTATTGCGCGGCCAGCCGGACGACGCGCGCCTGGCGGACGTGATCCGTCAAAACGTGCGCGAAAAGTGGGAGGGCCACGAGATCAATACCGCGCGGTTCATCAAGCCGCCGCGCACCATGCACACCATCGGAGGTTGAAAAAGAAAGAACTAACCACAGAGTCACAGAGAACACAGAGAAGAAAAGAAGAGAAGACAAAAATGGTAAGAAGATAAAAGAGTTATTGAAACGATTCTTATTATCATTTCTTTTTTCTTCTCTGTGTTCTCTGTGACTCTGTGGTTAGTTCTTCTGGCTCTTGATCCACGCGGCCAGGTCGTCCACCAGCTCGCGCGACACATGGCCGGCCTTCTCGTACTCGGCCGGCTTCGCCTTCTGCTCGCCCTCCATGAACAGGTGATTCAACTTCGGATAACTGCGGAACGTCACGCCGCGGCGCGACGCCAGCGCCTTCTTCCACGCCTCGAAGTCAGCCATCGTCACCTGATAATCGCGCTCGCCCTGGGCGATGAACAGGGGTTGTTTCAATCGGGCGGCCGTCGCCGTCGGGTCATAAGAGCGCAATTCCAGCCAGTAGGGGGCGGCCATCCCTAGCGGTAACTCCGTGGCCGGCGTGTCCGCGGCCAGCTTCGGATCCTTGACTCGTGCCACCTGTTTCTTGAGCTTGGCGAGCGCTTCCTTGTCCTTGTCCGACAGGTCGCCTTTCAGGGAATAAATGTAGGTTATTTGTTCCAGAATCAGGTCTTCGAGCGGCCGGGCGTTGCCGGCCAGCAGTACGAGACCCGCCAGGGACGGATCGCGGCTGCCGATCCGCGGCGCCAGCAGGGCGCCCAGACTGTGACCGATAACGAAGATGTGCCGGCCGTCGATCTCCTTGTGCTTGTGCAACTCGGCGACGGCGGCGAGAGCGTCCTCGACCACCTCGGCATCGAGCGTGATCGTCGCGTCCTTCATACGGTGCCCGTGGGTGCGCGTTCGCTTTTCGTAACGCAAGACAGCGACGCCCTGCGAGGCCAGGCCCCAGGCCAGGTCGCGGAACGGCTTGTTCGGCCCGATCGTCTCATCGCGGTCCTGCGGCCCGGAACCGTGGACCAGCACCGCCGCGGCGAACGGCCCCTCTCCCTTGGGCAATGTCAGCGTACCGGGCAAGGCCCACTCGCCGGAACCGACGACAACTTCGGATTCGCGATAGGAATCGGGACGGGCGTAGGGCGGCGGCTTGAACGCATAAGCCGACTTCGCCGCCTGGAAGAACAACCCCGTCACCTGCTTGTCCGCGCTAAAGACCACCTTGATATCCAAGGCCAGTTTCTCGAACTTGCAGGTGACGAAAACCACATCGTACTTGCCGGCCTTCTCGACGCGGCTGCCGGTGCGCTTTTGAAACGACCCGACCTGCTTGACGACCGCCTGCCAGGTCTCCTTGCACTTGTCGGCGGGCATGGCCTTGCGCATCGCCTCGTCGAAGTCCTTGCCTGCGGCGATATAATCCTCCTTCGCCAGCGCGTCCACTAGCGCCGTGGCCTTCGTGGCCTGTTCCGGGAGTTTGTCTTCGGCCCCATGAACGGTCGCCGCCGTCCAGGCGCCCAGCAGGAGCACGAACCCGCACGTCGTTGTTCGGTTCATCGCAGTTCCTCGGTGAGTGAGGATGGGGGAGATAATCGGCCCTGTCTCTGGAGCCGCTTGTACAGTCCCAGCGAATACACGACCGGGGTGAGGGCCATGAGCATCAGGCCGACGATCCACAGGACGACGCACACCGTCATCGGAAAGAGCGACGGGCCGGCGAAGCCGAGGACGGCCAGCAGCACGCCGCCGGGCACCCACAGCCAGGCCGTCAGCCGGTGCGTTTGAATCCACACCGCCTCGCTGGCCAACGTCCACGGCGTCCGCACGCCCATCCAGAAGTTGCGCTGCACCTTGCCCAGATAGTTGCCCAGAAGCGAGAAGAACAGCGACAGGCCGCCTAGGAGCCAGCGCGTCGAATCCAGTTGTACATCCTCGATGCCGCCCAGGACGAGCAGGAGCTGGATGTAGGCGAACAGCGCGACGACGACGGCCATCAGGAAATAGAACGTCTCGCGGAAGGCATCGACCTTGAACCCCTCCGGCGACAGCCAGGGCAGCACCAGCGATAAGAGCACGAAGCCGGCCATGACGCCAGGCAGGAGCAGCCACTGCGGCAAGATTTGCTCGCGCGGCGTCCACTTATCGACCTCGCCCGCCGCGTTACTGTGCGTCGGTATTTGTTCCCGCAGCAGGTCCGGCCGGCCGTAATAAAGATACAGCGGGCAGGCGAATGAAAGGGTCGTCAACACAATGGAGACGATCAGCCAGCGCTTCATGGTTGTCCGTTCTCCTTGGGACCATCGCGGTCGGCGAGCAGCCCCCAGACGAGGGCCAGCAGATCCTCGACCACCGTGGTGTTGAGGAAGTAATAGATCTGCTGCCCCTCCCGGCGCGAGGCGATCAGGTCCGCCTGCTTGAGCACGGTGAAATGGTGCGACATCGACGGCTTGGTCATGTCGAAATGTTGCGCCAACTCGCCCGCCGTCCTCTCGCCGCCGCGCAACAGCCGCAGGATCTCCCGCCGGGTCGGATCGGCCAACGCCTTGAAGGCGTCATTCATGGGCATGGCGGGTGTCCGCGTTGTTAAATAGTTAGTCAGTTATCTAAATAATAGGGCCGGACGAACTCCGGATCAAGTGGGGATACCCAATCGGTCAGGGCATGGCGTCGTGGGGCAGAGAATGGAACCCGAACGCAGGGGTTGGCGTTGTCATCCGAGGGTTCGCCGGCTCGACGGAGCGAGCGGCGAGATCGAACCACTGACTTTCGCCGTCGCGCAGCCCCGTCAAGCCAATCCAGTTCAGGACACGGGCCTCATCGCGGTCGAGATCGAGGACGATGGCGGTCGGCGTGCCGTCAAGGAAATAGAGCCGTCCCTGCCGGCCGTGGCGCTGCAAGGCGAAACGGCGAACCCGATGGCCGGGCAGTTTCGTGATCGGCGCCTCCAGGTCCGCGAGGGGGAAGCAGAGCAAATCGACCAGACGTTCGCTGGCGCCGCGCAAATGCCGGCCCAGTCCGAGGAGCCGCTGGCCGTGTTTGCAGAATGCATCCAGACCCAGGGTCACGGGCCGGCCGTCCGGCCAAAGGAACTCGTAGCCCTCGAAGTGGATCTGTTGGTCTTGACGATCACGGGAAGGATCACGACGAAAAAGCAATCGCAGGGTACGCGACATCCTGTTCTCTCTTCACTGGTGGGAATCACAAGGTCCGGCGTCAACTCAGGCAGACAGTACCCTTGTAAGAAGCGGCTCAACGCTCCGGTGGTGCGCCGCCGATTCGGGGAGAGCAACTTATCAACCTAGGTAAACTGTATCAATTAAGAAAGAGAGTGGAAAGGTAGGGGCAGTGAATTTGCGTCTGCTGCCTGTACACAAGGACAGGAACCGTCGGGTGCGATTGTCTTGTCAGCAATCAGCCAGCCACTCGTGCCTCTGCGCCGAGTGTTGGGTCGGCTTTCCGACGCCGGACTTTTGGGAGACGAATTCGGATCGGGGTTTCGTTGCTGTCGCGGGCCGCAGTCAGGAAGTGCTGAACGGATGTTTCCGACCAGCCATCCATGAAGCGAAAGGCGGAGGCGAGGACGTACTCGTAATGGCTATCCAGGGCCAGCCAACGGCGCTCCAACCGCTGGGCGGTGGCCCCGGTCGTGTTGGAGCCGGCGAAGAGGTCCATCACGGTGTCGCCGGGGTCGGTGAGAAACTTGATGAAGAATTCGGGCAGCGCCTCGGGGAAGCGGGCCGGATGCGCCGGCAGGCCGAAGCGCTTGCACAGGCGCAGGTACAGCGAGTTCGATTCCGTGTTGGGATAGCGGAGCAGGTTCGACGGAATCGCCCCGCCGTTGTCGGTGCCGAAACGCCGGCTGATGTCGTGCCCGGACGGGCGCTCCTTGGGCTGGATGAAACCTTCCGGGTCTTCGAGCAGCTTGCGCATGCGGGCGCTGTAGGGCGTCAGGACGTTGCGGACGTTCGCCTTGGGGCTTTCGGTTTTCGACAGCCACCACACGGTATTGACCGAGTCCTTGGCCCGTATTTTGCGCTTGTTGACCCATTCGATGGGCGAGGGCAGTTTGGCGGGGTTGTGCCAGAAGAACTCCTCGGCCAGAAAGAAGCCGCACTCGTCGCACAGCCGCAGCAGCACGCGGAAGTTGCACAGCGAG
Organism: uncultured Planctomycetota bacterium; assembly: GCA_963767535.1. Lineage (GTDB taxonomy): Bacteria > Planctomycetota > Planctomycetia > Gemmatales > Gemmataceae > JAJPHU01. The sequence continues at coordinate 1,308,665 of CAVYEC010000001.1, read as the reverse complement.
CGCACCGGCACGCCGCGCTGATACGCGCCGCCCAGATCGAGGACGAAACTGCCGGTGTCCTTGAGGACGCGGCGAACCAGCGGCCCGAAGGAGACCAGCCAATCGACGTAGTCCGCCTGGTCGCGGTTGCCGTAGGCTTTTTCGCGCAGGAGGGCAAACGGCGGGGAGGTGATGACGAGATCGACGGACTGTTCGGGCAGGGTCGGCAGGTAATCTTCCGCCCGTGTGACAACCGCCCGGCCCAGCGGCGTCCGATATAATTCGGCAACTCGTCCCTGAATCATCGCATCACCTTCCCTGGTGAAGTTTCCTACTGCGGCGGGGCGTCAGCCGTCGATTACGCGCGTGGCATGGCCGCCAGCGTAATCAAACCGCCAACCCCGGTCAATAGGCTCGCGCACGGCCTCGCGCAGAGAGGCCATCAACAGCTTTGCAGGGGAGAGGGGTGGGTCATACAAAGGCTGAAGGACTTCGCTCTCTACCATTTCCGCAAGCACAAGACAGGACACGCCATGCCGCGCCGTCAGCTCACCCCCGAGATGCTCCAGGAGATCCGCGACTTGGCCGCCGGCTGGGGCAAAATCGTCGCCAAACGCGCCTTCGGTGAAGGTGGCCCCGGCCTCGACGTGGACTTCGACGCTATGGAGCAAATTGCCCGCGCTGCCGCGGCCGGCCTGACTGAGGGAACCCTATCCACCACCTTGGAGCAACAGGCCCAGACTCTTGGCGAAGAGCAACCCTGTCCCGCCTGCGGCACCCCCTGTCCGGTTCGACGCGAACCGCGCGACCTGGCCACGCCCGGGGCCACCGTCCGCCACAGCGAGCCGGCCTGCCACTGCCCCGCCTGCCGGCGGGACTTTTTCCCCCCAGCGAACCCCACTGCGCCTGGATAACCACGGCTACTCCCCCGCTGCCCTGCGCCTGATCGTCCAACTCGCCGCGCGGCTGGGTTCCTTCGCCGACGCCGCCTGCGCTCTGACACAGACCGGCCTGCCCATTTCCGCGCAGCACGTGCGCACCCTGGCCGGGCTGGTCGGTGCCGAACTGGTGGGGCAGCGCGACCGCAAGGCAGGCCTCAGCCGCAGCAAAGTGCCGGTGCGTGTGGCGGCGACGCCGGGGGTCGTGGCCGTCGAGGTCGATGGCGGGCGGCTGCGCACCCGCGCCACCGACGCGGGCGCGGGCGTCCACGCGGCGCAGAACAAGGAGGACAAGATCGCCTGCCTGGTCAGTCTCGAAAGCAAAGTCTCCGCGCAGGACCCGCAGCCCGAACCGCCGCCGTCGTTCCTGCTGCCGCGCCGCGTCGAGCGACTGGTGCAACAGATGGCGGGGCAAGCGGGCGAGGCGGCGGATACGGCCGGACCCCTGGAAAACCAGGCCCGGCAGCCGGCGGACCGGCGCGACACCGAGGACGAGTCGTGGCCGCCGCGCAAGCGGGTGCGTACGTGCGTGGCGAGCATGGCCAACAGTCGGGCGTTCGGGCGCATGGTGGCGGTGGAGGCCAAGGAGCGGGACTTCTACCGGGCGCAGCGCAAGGCATTCGTGGCGGACGGGGCGGCCTACAACTGGAAGCTGCAGCAGCGCTACTTCGCGGGCTTCGTGCCGGTCGCCGACTTCTTGCACGTGCTCTGCTACGTGTACCGGGCGGCGTGGGCGCTGGCGGCCGAGGAGGCCAAGCACTGGGACCAATACGTGCGGTGGCTGCGCGCGTGCTGGCAGGGCCGGGTGGCGGAGGTGATCGAGCAGTTGCAGGACTGGCAGGGGCGCGTGGGGCGGCCGCCACCGGGGGAGGAGCTGCCGGCGAGTGACCCGCGGCGCACGGTGGCGGAGGCGCTGGGCTACTTCGGCCACAACAAGGAGCGCATGAAGTACCCGGAGTACAGGCAGCAAGGGCTGCCGGTCACGAGCAGTCTGGTGGAGTCGCTGGTGGGGCAGGTTAACGCACGGGTGAAGAGCAAGCAGAAGTACTGGAACCGCGGGGAGGGGGCGGAGGCGATCCTACAACTGCGTGCGGCGGCCCTGAGCGAGGATGGGCGCCTGGACCGCTACCTCAGGGAGCGCCCGGGATCGCCCTACCGGCGCAGACAGCAACAGGGCGACCACACAGCCACGGCCAAGATTCCTAACTTACAAACCCGTTGATGGCCTCGCGGCGTAGTCGAACACGATCTCGCCGCAGTTCGAGCAGCGCGGAACGGCGAGGTTGGGAACTTCAACCGCCACGATGCGGCCGTCATGTCTCCGCTGGCAGCGATAGGACATCGTCACCCGAGTGACCGCTAACTGGCGGCATTTCGGACAGCGCCAGGGAAAGGGCTTCTCCGCTGATTGCTTCTCTGGGAGCAAGATCTGTTCAGGCATCGTGCATGCTTACAATATGAATGGTCGGATCGGAGGGGTCGTCCTCCACGAGGATTGTTTCGATGTAGACCAAACGCTGCCGCCTCGAGATCGAAAGGTGAAAGTCGTAGTGATAATCACGGCCGTCCTATTTCTGCCGGCGCTCGCGCAATATCCTGACCATCCATGAAGCCGGCTTCAAGCGAAATGCTCGCTTATTCCGCACAAAAACTCCCTGAACCATCAACTTGTCGCAACAGGACAGGAGGGAAATCGGTTGGCACATCATGGTCTGGCCTCGCCGGAAGAGGTCCGGGTGATTCTCCCCTTCATCCGGTGCGTAAGCAGAGGAGACGGCCAAACATTTTTCCGGTTAGCGCCGCTTCGCGATCCGTTGCAGCGATGCCTTGGCCTCACGGGTCAGCCGTGCGGTCGGCGCACCGTCGGCCAAGGTTTGCAGCACTTGACGCGCTTCGGGTGTACCGATGTGTTCCAATGCTTCCACGGCACGAAGATCGCGCAGCCGCTGCGGATCGGTGGCCGAGGCGGCCACGCCTTCCAGCAGTTCCTCGACGCGCTTGCGCGCCTCCAACGGCAGCTTGTCCTGGAGCGCTTCGCGCAGGCCCGGCTCGGCGCGCTCGCCCAACTGTTTCAGCTCCTCCATCACTTTTTGCCGAACCTCAAAACGCTCACTGTCGAGATCGGCGAGCAAGCGGGCAATCTGTTTTTTCTCGGCGGGAGCCGGCGCCGGGTGCAACTTCGCTTTCAGCATGGGAATGGCTTGATCCGGCGTGGCGGTCAACAGACCGATGGCGTCGAACGCCTTGGCCGCGTCCGTGTTCGCCAGGTCGTCCCACAGCAAATGCAGTCCTTCGGCGGAAAGCGTCCCGGAATGTTCCCCGGTGGGGCGGCCGGTCACGTTCCAAAGCAGCACGGTCGTATCGGCGCTGCCGGAAGCCAGGGTCGTGCCATCGGGCGAGAAAGCGATGGAGCGGATGTGGGAATAGTGCCCTTTCAGGCGGCGGCGGACCTGGTTCGCGGCCAACTCCCAGAGCGTGATCGTCCCGTCCAGGTCGCCCCAGGCCAGCGTATGGCCGTCGGAAGAAATGGCCAGGCACTTCACGGTGGCCTGTTGCGGAGCATCCACCGCGCGCTCCTCGCCCGTGGCGACATCCCAGAAATGAAGCTGAAAACGCTTCGTCTCCCCGATGGCTATGGAAGGATCGCTGCTGCCGCCAATCACGAACCGGCCGTCCGGGGAGAAGAGCATGGGGAAAAACCCGCTGCGGAGCGCGAAGGTCCACTTGCGCGTTTCCGCGCCGGTCGCTGTGTCCCACAGTTGCAAGAACTGGGCGGCGGCGCCCTCGGGCCAACTCAGGGCGGCCAGCTTGCCACCGTCGGGCGAGAAGCAGAGAAACTTGCCGTACTTCGCGGCGGCCGTCAGCCGTCGCTTCTCTTCGCCTGTGGCCGGGTCCAGCAACCGGATGGTGCCGTCCTGGTTCCGCACGGCCAGCGTCCGGCCGTCCGGGGCGTAGGCAAAGGAAGGGTAATAATGGTCTTCCCCCATCGGGAACTGCCGCGCGGGGTGGCCGGCCGCCACGTCCCAGACGCGGAGCGAACCGCCCGTCTCCGACGCCGCCAGACTCCGTCCGTCGGGGGAAAAGGCGACCCGATCGACGGAGAACGGGCTCGCGCGAAAACAGGCGCGGTGCTTTGCTCGTCTTCGGCTCCCACAGTCGGATTGTGCCGTCCAGGCCACCGCAGGCCAGGAATCGGCCGTCGGGAGAGAACGCCACGGATTCGACGTAGCTTTCATGCTCCGCAAACGGCAGCACATCCTTGCCCGTGGCCACGTCCCAGATATGCATCGCATAGATGCCGCCGGCTGACACTAGCTTGTCACCGTTGGAGGAGAAAGTGAGTGAAGTCACGCGGAAAACGTGCCCCGACAGGCGGCGCAGCTCCCGGCCCGTCTGAACATCCCACAGATAAATGGGCCGGTGCGCCGCCAGGCTGTTGGCCACCGACATGCCGCCGCTGGCCAGGGTGTTGCCGTCGGGCGAAAAAGCGAGAGTTAGGGTGCGAAATTCACCCGCAAAGGTCCGCACTTCCTTGCCGCTGCTCACGTCCCATAGCCGGATCGTCTGGTCGTTCGCGCGGCAGCGGCAAGGGTTTTGCCGTCGGGAGAGAAAGCCATGGTCGCCATGTGACCGCTTCCTTCGCCGAGGGTGCGCAGGGCGCGTCCGCTGGCGGCGTCCCACAGTTGGACCGAACGCCGCGTGACGCTGGCGGAGGCGAGGAGCTTGCCGTTGGGTGAGAAGGCGAGATCCTGCCATTGGTCCGCGACTCCCTGGCAGCGGCACAACTCGGTGGCGGTGCGCCAGTCCCACAGGCGCAGCGTTTGATCGCTGCCGGTCGTGGCGAGCGTACTGCCATCGGGGGCGAACGCCAGCGCGGCACAAAGCCGCTGATGCCAGACAGTTCGGCCGTCTTTCGCCCGGTGGTTGTGTCCCATAGCAAAACACGCGACGTCATGCCCAGACGATCGTAGAGTGCGACAGCCAGGTTCTTGCCGTCGGCGGATACGATCTCGTCGAAATCGTGGGGCGTGGGGACCTCGAAGCGGCGGAGCAACTCGCCGGTGGACATGCGCCACAGGCAAACGACCGTGTGTAACTCTTCGGGCGCCAGCGAAAGAAACGTTTTGCCGTCAGGCAGGCAGAACACCTTCTCCCCCGGCCGCAGGCGGCACGGTGCCGAGGCGGGCAATCACACCCGGTGGAAGCGGATCGCCATAGCGATCGGTGCGCGGCGTCTGGGCGAGCGTCGTTCCACTCGTCAGGAGCAGTACGCCGAGGGCGATCGGCCATTGTTTGCGGAATTGCCTCACGAGAGCATCGGTCGCCGCGCGCGTCATAAGAACACTCTCCGTTGGGGCGTCGTCGGGCATCCCTTCATAGTGCCGGCGGTCGGCGAGGAACGCCAACGATTTTTCCGCGCGTAGTCGGCAAACTTCCAGTCCTCTGCGAAGAAGCCGGTTCGCACGACACTTTCTTCCAGCGGGCCGGAGGGTTCTTTCGGGATCTTGACGCCGACCTTCAGAACGGCCCAGTCGCCCAGCCGTGGGAAGAGCAGATAATTCAACGAGGCCAGTTCCTTCTCGTGGAAGGTATGGCCGCTGTTCAGCACGACGTAGCGCCCCGCGGCCAGCGGGTTCGGATAGATCAGCGCCGGCGCGTGGTCCGCTGCCGGGTGGCGTTCCTTGCCGAGTTGGATCTCCTCGCGAGTCCAACGGATCGGCAACTCCGGCAATACCCTGGCGATCCAGCGGTTGCTGCCGGGGTCGCCGAAGAGAATCAGGTTGCAGCGACGCCGGTCGTCCTCCGTGACGGCGGTATCGTCCTTGACCGGCAACTCCCCTCGGAAGTAGCGGCGCCACTCGTAGGCGAAGCGCTTCAGGTTGGCGTCAGACCACGCCTGCACGGCCGGGTTCCACGGCCTACCCGTGCCGCGCACGCACAGGAACGGCGAGGTGAAGGCGTCGTCGATCGGCCCTTGCACGCCGGGACGCTTTCCCGCGACCGGGATGGCCTCGGTGGATAATTCCCATCTGCCGTCGCGCCGCCGCACGAACAGTTCGGGCGAACGGCCATTCCCGCGTGGCAGTCGGGCCACCTCGCGGCCTCCGACTGCGCAGGCGGGCGCCGTCCTTGGCGGGTATCGGCGGGCGGACGGAGAAGGCCACGATGTTCTTCGGCTCCTTGACCTCGACGGAGCCATCCTCGGCGACATCGGCTTCCAGCTCGGCGCGGACGTAATGTTCGTGGAGGGACCAAATCCGCAGCCAGTGGCAGCGGCTGTACTTCAGGGTCCAGGTGACGAAGCGGAGATGTCTCGGAGCGTGGTCCATGCCCTTCCGGGTGAACTCGCCGATCCGCCGCATCTGCTCCCGGTGCGTGATGGGGTCGATGACGTGGCCGGTGCCCGGAGAGATGAGGTTGACCATCTTCAACCCCTCCCTCTCCATCGCCCGGCCCATCAGGACGTGGGCCTGAAAGAAGATGTCCTTCTCGCCCATGCAGGCGACGGCCGGCACCACACCGGCGTTGGCGGCATAGTCGATGGAGTCGAGCATGTGAAGCATCTTCTCCTGATACGGCGGCAGCGGGCCGACCTTCACGAAGTTCGGCAGCGGGGTCTGTGAGAAGTGGTGCGTATCGACGTAGCCGCAGTAGGGGCCGAGCGCGACGAACCGATCGGGGTGCTTCAATCCCAGGTGCCAGGTGCCGGAGGCGCCCATGGACATGCCGCGCAGCACGACCCGGTCGCGGTCGATGTTGTAATTGCGGCAGACGGCCTCGATCGCCTCGAAGACGTCGGTCTCACCCGCCCAGCGGTAGCCATTCTCCACCCGGCCCAGCGGGTGCAACTCGATGTATTCCTGATCGGGGGCGGTTTCGCTCGCCGCATCGCCCCCGTCGAACCGGCCCAGGAAGCGCAGCTCGCTCATGCCGACCGGCCGGCTGCTGCCGTGGAGGACCACGTCGAGCCGGATCGGCTTGCCGGGGTCGTACTTCGCCGGGACGATGACGCCGTAGGGTTGCACCGAGCCGTCCACCGCGGATACGAAGCCACGGACGACCTTGCCCCTCTTCTCTTTCCAGGGTTGCTTCCCGGTCTCGAGCGCCGCGGTGCGTTGCCTTCCCCGCTCCAGAGCCCGTTTCAGCAGCGTTCCGTCGGCCGCCGTCAACGTCTCGTCGTAGCGCAAGGCCCAGGCGATGCCCTTGGCATAAATCTCCGCGTCAGCGACATGGTCCGGATTCACCGAGGGGTTGGCTCGCAGTTTCGCGAGCCGGTCGTTCAGTTCCTTCAAGCGCGCTCGATTTGCCCGCGCTCCCCGGCGGAGAGGCCCTCGGCCGGGCGACACAAATCGAGCTGTCTCGACGGGCAGCATCGACGCCGCAAACAGAAGCCAGTGCTCGATCGACATAGGTGCTGCTCCCGGAGGACAATCGTACCGTAATCACCCGTTAGCGTTCAGTTCTGCCAGAACTCCGATTCGCGCCGCGCCGGGTAGCGGATCGCCAGGTGCGGTGTCTGGAAGCGCTTCTGCCCGGAAGCCAGCGACTCCATACCGGCGGCGACCAGCCCCGTCGTCAACAGCGTGCGCTCGATCGGGTGCGACACCTTGCCCGACAGGAACATCTCCTCGGCCGTTTCCATGAGGGCCGCCGAGTAGACGACGTTGGGGTTGGGCGGCAGGTAGAACAGCGTGGACAGCGGCTCGGCCCGGCCCTTGAGGCGGGCGGCGAACGTGAAGTCGCCCACCAAGCCGTTCATGAGCAGCATGGTCGCCTTCAGACCGTCGGCGTACTCAAACCGATAGCACACCGGATCCTTGACCCAGGCCCGGATCTGCTCGATGGTCGGGTAGCGATGGCTGAAGGTCGGCGGTTGGGCCAAGGTCTGACTACGGCAGAGGCACGCCTCGAACAATCCCGCATCCCAGCCACCCGCCTTCCAGGAGCCGGCCGCCAGCGCCTTCCAGACGGCGTCGCCGCGCAGCGCCTGCAAGGCGACCACGCCGGTCTCGCCGCCCTTGCGCCGCTCGACCATGCACTGGATGGCTTCCAGGGCGTGGAAGTCATAACTGTCCACGCCCCCGATGGCCACGCACAGCACTTCCTCGACTTCGGCCCCGTACGGAAGATCGACGGATGGCATCCGCCACGTCACCGGCAGCGACGAGCCGGCCAGGAACGGAAAGCGCAACTCCCGCGCCGTCTCGGCCATTTCCTTGGCCCACTGGAAATTCCAGGACAGGTGCTTGTCGTTGAAGACGGGGACGGCGCGACCATCCTTCTTGAAAACATCCGTCACCTGCTTGAAGAACTCGTAGCGGGGGTACTGCTTCTGCCCGAACTTGTTGGTGGGGTAGTTGCCATGCTCGCCGATGATCAGCACGGCGTCCACGGCGAGCTTCTCGCCCCCGGAGCGCAGCGCCTCGGCGATCTTCGGATAGATGGTGAAACCGAACTGCTCGGCACGTTTGCGGCTCAGGTCGTTGGCCGGAAACTGGTCCACGTAGGCCGACACCACCTGTAGCGCCGGCTTGTGCCAACGGCCGCGGATGGGGTAGCCGACGAGGAAGCGTTCGGCCATGTGCCAGGCGTGGGAGTGATACCGCCACTCCGTGGTCACGACGGCCAGCTTCTTGACGGCACCCCGCTCCGGCTCCGCCGCCCGGAGCGCCGTCCCGGCGACGCCAGCGCCGACGGCGCGGAGGAACGTTCTCCTCGACGGCATGACTTGTCCTCCGATATCTGTATGGACGCGCTCTCCCGATTGCTCCATAAAACGCGATCCCTCCCTGAAGTCAACGGTTATTTGTTGAAGGTGAGCGCTGCTCTGTCGGAATCCTCGGCCGGGTAGGTGCGGTAGCGGTTCTCGCCTCTATCGTGGTGTCGAGCGTTTCATTTCACACCCCTCACACCCCCTGAAACGCTCGCTGCTCCCGTGAAACGCTCGCCGACAACGAGCGCAAGCCCTTGCCCCGGCCCGACCTGAGCGTTTCAACTGCCCCGCCCCCGGCGTGAAACGCTCGCACGGCAACAGTTGAAACGCTGCAACCTTCCGCGGCTCGCCCCGGCAGGATTGCAGCAGCGCAGGTGAGCGTTCAAGGCTGCACAAGTCGTTTCGTGCCTTGTCGTTCAACAACGATTGTCGTGCGCCAGCGTGGACGGCTGTGCGGCATTTCGCTTTGCCATCACCACCGCCGCGCGGTAGCTTGAACGGGCCTGCAAACCTCACCTGTTCGACAAGGGTAGTGGTTTTGGGGTTTGGCACGCTGGCAGCGTGCCCTACGTAGGGCACGCTGCCAGCGTGCCGCATAAGCGGCCACTACCCCGACAAGACACCGTAAGGATCCTCCGCATGAGTCCTTCCACCCCTCGCTCGCGTCGTGAGTTCCTCAAGGCCGCCGCCGCGTCCGCCGCGGTCTTCACGATCGTGCCGCGGCACGTCCTGGGCGGCCGCGGTTTCGTCGCCCCCAGCGACAAGGTCAACGTCGCCTTGATCGGCGCGGGCGGCCAGGGCCGCACCAACGTGCGCGAGCTGTTCAAGCTCGCCGACGCCCAGATCATCGCCGTCGCCGACCCAGCCGAATCGTTCAGCCTGGAGAAGTTCTACTACAAGGGCAAGGGCGGGCGCCTGCCCGTCCGGGAAGAGATCGAGAAGCACTACGCCGCGAAGACTCCCAACTTCCGCTGTGCGGGCTACGAAGATTTCCGGGGGATGCTGGGGAAGGAGAAGGCGATCGACGCGGTCCTCTGTGCGACGCCCGACCACCTGCACGCCTACGTCTCCGTCTTCGCCATGCGCGGGCAAGCACGTCTACTGCGAGAAGCCCTTGACCCACAACATCTGGGAGGCGCGGCAGGTGGCCAAGGTCGCCAGGGAGACCGGCGTGGCGACGCAGATGGGCAATCAGGGCCACGCCGCGGCCGGCATGCGCGAGACGCTCGAGTGGCTCGGGTCCGGCATGATCGGCCCGGTGCGCGCGGTCCACGCCTGGGTCGGAGCCGGCCGCTGGAACCCCACCCTCACCGGCCGGCCGAAGGATACGCTGCCGGTTCCCGCCGGAGTGAACTGGGACCTGTGGCTGGGGCCACGCGCATCGCGGCCGTTCCACCCCGCCTACTTCCCCGTGGCCTGGCGCGACTTCTGGGCGTTCGGCAGCTCCAACCTCGGCGACTTCGGCTGCCACGACCTGGACGCGGCCTGCTGGGCCTTGGATTTCCATGATCCGCTGAGCGTCGAGGCCCGATCCGCTGGGGCGGCGGACGCGGACATCGGCCCGCACGGCTCCATCGCCTACTACCACTTCGGCCCGCGCGGCGATCGGCCGCCGGTGAAAGTCACCTGGTATGACGGCGGCCTCGGTCCGGAGCGGCCCGAGGGGCTGCGTGAGGGCGGCCGGCTACCGCCCCGCGGTGTCCTCTTCGTCGGCGAGAAGGGCGTACTGCTCTGCGGCGGTGCCGGCGGCGCGCTGCGCCTGCTGATACCGGCGGAAGCACCCAAACCGTCTCCGTCTCTGCCCCGGTCTCCGGGCCATCATCGCGAGTGGATCGATGCCTGCAAGGGAGGCAAGCCGGCCGGGAGCCATTTCGGGTACGGCGCCCGGCTGACGGAGATCGTACTGCTGGGCGTGCTCGCCCTGCGAACCGGACGGAGGATCGAATGGGACGCGGCCAACCTCAAGGCGAAGGGCGTCCCTGCCGCCGATGGGATCATCAAGGAGGACTACCGCGAAGGTTGGGAGATCGCGTGAAAGATCTCGGCTTAGAGTTGACGGAACGAATTGTGGCGGCACGCTGCTAGCGTGCCGGTTTTCAGGCACGCTAGCAGCGTGCCGCCACAATTCTTGCCGCTAGCTCTTAGCGTTCGCCGGATCTGACCGCCGCCCCGACTTTGGCCGCCGACGGCCCGCGCTCCCGCAGCCTGGGTTCCGGTTGCGCGACGGGGCGGTGGCGCGGCAACTCCGCTTTGAAGTCGCCCAGGCTATTCCACAGCAAACGGTGGTCAAGGTCCACTTCGGCAAAAGCTAAGGTGTTCCACTTCTCGGCCCTCGACAGCGTTTTCCCGTCGTGGTCGAAGACGGCGGTGAGCATCCAGTTGCGGGACACGTCTTCGTAAGTGCTGCTCACGACATAGACGTGGTTCTCGCAGGCGCGGGCGGCGGCGAGCTGGGGATTACATCCCCAGACCGGCCAGGCGATCACCTCCGCGCCGCGGTTGGACAGCTCGCGGGCCACCTCGGGGAAGAACCCGTCGTAGCAGACCATCATCCCGAGCTTGCCAAACCGCGTCTGAAACACCGGATACTCACTTCCCGGAGCGCAGCCGTGCGCGATCTCGTCGCGGGGCAAGCAGACCTTGCGATACTTCCCGGCAACCGTTCCGTCCGGCCCCAGCAGCACCGCGACGTTGTAGACGAGGTGCCGGTCGCGTTCCAGCAGTCCGACGACGATGTACAGATCGTGTTTCTTCGCCAGCCGGCCGAAGTACTCCGTGGACGGCCCGGGGATCGGCTCGGCGCAGTCCGCGTAGCTTTTGCCCGCGCCGAAGAACGTAATCGTTTCGCCGAGCACGACAAGGTCCGCCTTCCGTTCGGCCGCCTCCTTGATGAGCGGGGCGTAATCTTCGCAGTTCTGCCGCGGCGACTTCCCGCTCGGCCGGAAATGGGCCGCGGCGAGCCGGACCTTGCGTCCCGCCGGGGCCGCCGTCTCGGCGAGCGACACCTCGGACCACTCGATCTTGCCGCCGGGTGCCCATAAGAGGTGAAGCTCGACGACCGCCCGCGTTGCCTTGGGCGGGGCCTGATAGGTGTCCGAGACCTCGGTCCAGCCCTGCGCGTCGGTCTCCTTGTCGGTGGGATGTTCCGGCTCGGCCGCGCCGGCGAATCCCGTCAGGTATCCCTTGACCGGCGCCTGGCTCATCGGGACGCGCCGGCCCGCGTCATCCTGCCAAACGATGCGGGCGACCGCGCTCCGCCGCGGCACCGGGACGTTCTCGACCTTGCGCACGGCTCGGAACCGATAATACTTTCCCCCGGCGACGGGAAACGTCTTCTGCCACCAGCCGTGTAAACCCTCGCGTTCGTCGGCCGTGATGACCCAACCGCCGCTCCCCCTGGGACCTCCCTTGGGGTTGAAGGAAAACCCGGGGCGTATCTCCGCGCGGGGAGACATTTGCTGCCAGTCCGCCGAGGGTGCTTTCGCTTCGCGCGCGGCGGCGGGGGACTCCGCGAGGGCAGGCCCGATACTTGCGCCGGCCGCAAGAAGAGGGACGAGCCAACCCAGAAGCACCGGGGACGACAACCATCGCGCGAAGGATTGCATGGCGGACTCCTGCTGGTCTGAAGGCGGGAAGAAGGTGAGCGAAGGCGACTATATACCGTATCATGTCGGACGGCAAGCGCCGCGGCCAGGGGCACCAGTGGTTCGCCTCCCTCGGAGCGGCCGCCGTCGCGCAGGCCCAGCAAGCCGATACTGTAATCGGTGCAGAACAGGAACCGGACGCCCTTTTGTGCCGTTATTTCGGCCGCCAGTACGGCCAGAGCGCTCCCCAGCCCGGTTTGACGTTTGTCAGCGGATAAGCGTCTGAACCGTCCGCGCGGGCGACGTGGAGTCGCCTCACATCGGTGCACGTCGAGCCGAACACCACCCATTTCGAATCGGGAGACACCTGGGGCAGGTAGTTGTTCACGCCGGGCTTGGACCGCGTGAGCTGCGCGATCTTGCCGTCGGGCGAGGCGCGCAGGAGTTCCACCGCCTCGCCGACCTTGGCGGTGTAGTAGAGCCATTTGCCGTCGGGCGACCAGGCGGGGGGTCGCTGCGCTCGCTGTGGCCGTCGCCCCCTTTGTCGATGGGCTGGAACACGCCGCGGTAGCCGCCGCGATCCGCCAGCTTGCGCAGGCCCGTACCGTCGGGGCGGATGAGGTGGGGGTGGCAGTTGTAGTGCTCGCCCGAGAGGTACGCCAGCCACTCGCCGGTCGGCGACCACTCCGGCAGGAAGTGGAACGGGTGATCGTCCTGGACCGGCCGGGCGTTGCCGCCGTCGGCGTCGGCGAGGTAGAGGCGGTAGTTGCGGTGGTAACAAATCCTCTTGCCGTCGGGAGAAGGCGAAGCACCGTAGATGAAGCCCGGTCGCGCCGGCACCGGCTTCTTGTTCTTGCCGTCCCGGTCCATCTGGTAGGGGCGCAGCTCGCCGCCGATCATGGCCGAGAATCGGAGCAGCCCCGGCTTCTTGGGCCAGAAGCCCAGGCTGACGTTGTAAAAGCTCACCCGCTCGATCGCGGTTAGGTTCGTGGTCTTCCTGGTCTCCATGTCCAGCAAGATGCTGTCCACCAGCCAGTGCTCCGCCGAGTGGCGCCAGACCCCGTGCTTGTCCTCCCAGGCGCCGTTCTCCTGGCTCTCCCAGAGCTGGTAGAGGATCGCCTGACGCCCGTCGGGCGACCAGCCGGCGAACTGCGTGAACTGGTGCGGCTTGCTCACCAGCTCCGGAGCCAGTTCGGTCGCCCCGCTGCCGTCGCCGCGGATCACGAAAGCCCGGCCCGTGCTTCGATTGGGGTAGTAGCCCTGCAAGTCGGTGCGCTGAACGGTGTAGCCGATCATGTAGGCCGGCCGCTCGTCGGCGGGTTTGTCGCCTCGCGAAGCGAGTGGCAGCATGGGGAGCATCAGCGCGGCTAGAGCGGCGGCGAGCGGGAGCATTTTCGACCGATTCGCCCGATCGACGAGAGCCTTTTTCATAAGCATACCCTCCGGCTTTCGCTTCACGGCCCCACGTCCGGCAGATTCAACCCTTTCGTAGCAATGACGAGCGGTCGCCGAGAAGCTGACGCCCTTTCCGGCGCGGCTCCTTCTCTCCGTATCGCGATGCTCCATTGAAACCCGAGGCGGAGGCCGTAGGTAAAACTCCAGCTGCACTGGAGCCTGTGGTCCCTTCCGTGGAGATTGCCATGAACCGTCCTTGGCTGGCCTCCCTCGTTGTGCTCTCCCTCCTTCCCTGCGCCGGCCGCGCCGAGGCGGATCGGCCCCTGCTCTTGCAGCACCCGACTCTGAGCAAAACGCAAGTGGTGTTCGCCTACGGCGGCGACCTCTGGGCAGTCGGCCGCCAGGGCGGCGACGCTCGGCGGCTGACCGGCGGCGTCGGCCTGGAATCGCACCCGGTCTTTTCCCCCGATGGCAGCCGGGTCGCCTTCGCCGGCGAGTACGAGGGCAATCTCGACGTCTACGTCGTTCCGGCCGCGGGCGGGGAGCCACGCCGCCTCACCTACCATCCCGGCGTGGACGTCCCCGTCGGCTGGACCCCCGACGGCAAGTCGGTCCTGTTCCGCTCCAGTCGCAGCAGCCACGCCCGCTTCCGCCGGCTGTTCTCCATCCCCGTCGAGGGCGGCAACCCGTCGGAGCTGCCCCTGCCGATGGCCGAGGAAGGCTCCTATTCGCCCGACGGAAAGCGGATCGCGTATGTACCGTTCTGGAACCGTGCCAGCTCCGCGCTCGCGCACGTCGCCTGGAAGCGCTACCGCGGCGGGCTGGCCTCGCCGGTGTGGATCGCCGACCTGGCCGACTCCGCCGTCGAGAAGCTGCCGCGCGACAAGTCCAACGACTTTAACCCCCTGTGGGTCGGCGACCGCGTCTACTTCCTCTCCGACCGCGCCGGCCCCGTGACCCTCTTCGCCTACGACACGGCCGCCAAGAAGGTCGAGCAGATCCTGCCCAGTCAGGGGCCGGACATCAAGTCGGCCTCGGCCGGGCCGGGAGCCATCGTCTACGACCAGTTCGGCGAATTGCACCTATACGACCTCACAACCAGGAAAACCGCCCGGCTGGAGGTGCGCGTTGCCGGCGACCTCGCCTCGGTCCGGCCGCGCTTCGACAAGGTGGCCAAGAAGGTGCAAAGGGCCAGGCTGTCGCCGACCGGGGCGCGGGCGGTCTTCGAGGCCCGCGGCGAGATCCTGACCGTACCCGCCGGCAAGGGCGACGTCCGCAACCTCACCCAAACGCCCGGCGTGGCCGAGCGCGACCCGTCCTGGTCGCCCGACGGCCAGACCCTGGCGTACTTCTCCGACGAGTCCGGCGAATATCAGCTGCACCTGCGCTCCCAGAACGGCCTGGGCGGGGTGAAAAAATTCGCCCTCGGCCGGGCGCCGTCGTTTTACTATGCGCCGGTATGGTCGCCCGACGGCAAGAAGATCGCCTACACCGACAAGCGGATGAATTTCTGGTTTATCGACCTGGAGACGGGCCAATCGACCCTGGTCGATACCGGACCTTACGAGGGTTCGCTCGAGCCGCCGTCCTGGTCGCCCGACGGCAAGTGGCTGGCCTACGTCAAACAGCTCAAGAGTTCCTACTCGGCCGTCTTCCTCTACTCCCTGGCCGGCGGCAAGCGCCATCAGGTGACGGACGGCTTCAGCGACGCCTTGACCGTCGCCTTCGACCGCGGCGGCAAGTACCTCTACTTTTTGACCAGCACCGACGCGGGTCCGGCGACGATGGCCGGCATGTCCACCTACAACCGCGGCGTCACGCGCAGCGCTTACCTCGTGGTGCTGAGCAAGGACGACCCGTCGCCCCTGGCCCCCGAAAGCGACGAGGAGAAAAAGAGTCCGCGGACAAAGAAAAGGAAAAAGACAAGGACAAGGGGAAGAAAGAGTCCGTCAAGGTGCGGATCGACCTGGAGGACATCGACCAGCGCATCCTGGCCCTGCCGGTCCCCGCCCGCAACTACGTGGGTCTCGCGGCAGGCAAGACGGGCACCGTGTTTCTGCTGGAGGGGCCGCCGATCCCCGCGTCGGACGGCTCGGACGAGTCCGGCCCCAAAGTTACCGTCCACCGCTTCGACCTGGACAAGCGCAAGCCGGAAAAACTGACGGAGGGCACCCGGCAGGTGGCCGTCTCCCACAACGGCGAAAAGCTCCTCTACCAGCAGGGCGAGGAATGGTTCGTGGTGTCCACGGCCGGGCCGGTCAAGCCCGGCGAGGGGGCGCTCAAACTCGACGGCCTGGAGGTGCGCGTAGACCCGCGGGCCGAATGGCGGCAGATGTACCGCGAGGTCTGGCGGATCGAGCGCGACTTCCTCTACGACCCCAACTTTCACGGCTACGACATGAAGGCGGCCGAAGAGCGCTTCCGCAAGTACCTGCCGGGCATCGCCAGCCGCTACGACTTCAATTATCTCCTTGAGGAGATGCTGGGCGAGCTGTCGCTGGGTCACGTCTACATCTCCGGCGGCGACGTGCCCCGGGCGCAAGGCCCCAAAACGGGCCTCCTGGGGGCCGACTACCGCGTGGAGAACGGCCGCTACCGCTTCGCGCGCGTCTACCGCGGCGAAAACTGGAACCCCAAGCTGCGCGCCCCGCTCACGCAGCCGGGCGCGCGCGTCAAGGAGGGCGAGTACCTGCTGGCGGTGGACGGCCACGACGTGCGCCCCGCCGAGGAGGTCCACGCCGCCTTCGAGGGCAAGGCCGGCAAGACCGTTGTTCTGCGGGTGGGGCCGAACCCGGACGGCAGCGGGGCGCGCGACGTTACCGTCGTCCCGGCGGGCGACGAGTATCCACTGCGGCACCTGGCCTGGGTGGAGGACAACCGCCGCAAGGTGGATCGCCTCAGCGGCGGCTGGCTGGCGTACATCTACATCCCCAATACGGCCACGGAGGGTTTCACGCGCTTCAACCGCGAGTTCTTCGCCCAGGCCGGCAAGGACGGGGCCGTCGTGGACGAGCGCTTCAACGGCGGCGGCAACCTGGCCGACCACGTCATCGACTACCTGCGCCAGCCGCTGCGCAATTACATCACCAGCCGCGAGGGCGAGGATCTCGCCTTCCCCCCGGGGGCCATCTACGGGCCGAAGGTGATGCTCATCAACGAGCAGGCCGGCTCCGGCGGCGACTACATGCCGTACATCTTCCGGCAATCCAGGGTGGGACTCCTGGTCGGCAAACGGACCTGGGGCGGTCTGGTGGGCATCGGCGGCTACCCGGTCCTTATCGACGGCGGCACGGTCACGGCGCCGCGGATGGGCATCTGGTTCCCCAACGGTAAATGGGACGTGGAGAACGTCGGCGTCGCGCCCGATGTGGAGGTGGAGTTTGACCCCAAGGCCGTGCGCACGGCCACGACCCGCAGCTGGAGAAGGCGGTGGAGCTGGTCCTGGAAGAGTTGAAAAAGAACCCGCCGAAAAGGCCCCAACGGCCGCCCTTCCCCAATTACCATGCCGAGGCCGCCAGGCTGAAGGAAGCCCTGCTGGCGGCGGCCCGCACGGGCGACGCCGCGGCGGTCAAGGCGCTTTTGGCCAGGGGAGCCGACGTGAACGCCAAAACCGACTACGGTGTCACGCCCCTGGCCCTGGCGGCGGACAAGGGACACGTCGAGGTGGTCAAGATTCTGCTCCAGCACAAGGCCGACGTTAACAGTAAGGACTCTTTCTACCAGGCGACCCCCTTGACCTGGGCGTCCATGCGCGGCCGGGCCGCCGTGGCGGCCCTGCTGGTGGAGGCGGGCGCCGAGGGGGCCGAGGGCGTCCTGAGCATGGCGGCCTCCAACGGCCAGGCCGACATGGTGCGCGCCCTGCTGGAAAAGAAGAAGTTCAAGCCGCAGACACTCAACGCGGCCCTGGCGGCAGCGCCGGCGAACAACAAGGAGATTTCCGAACTGCTCACGAAGGCCGGGGCCAAGCCCCCGGCGAAGCAGAAATCGCCCGTGGACCGCGCCACGCTGGCCGCCTACGCGGGTACCTACCGCAGCGACCAGGGCGGCGAAATCAAATTGGCCGCCGAGGGGGACAAGCTCGTCGGCAGTTCCGGCGGCAAGAACACCCTCACCCTGACGGCCGTCGATAAGAACACCTTCACGCTCGCCGGAGCCGAGGGTGTCCGGATCTCCTTTTTGCGCGACGGAGACAAGGTTAGTGGCTTTTCGCTGAAACAGGATAAAGCCGAATTGATCTTCAAGCGCGTCAACCAGCCGGCAGCCGATGGCGCTACGAAACCGGCGGGCGTGGAGGACAAGCCGGGCGTGGTGAAGACGCCCGCCAACTGGCCCTCGTTCCGCGGCCCGGGTGCCTCGGGCGTGGCCGACGGGCAGTTCCCGCCCGTCACCTGGGACGCCGGGAAGGGGACCAACATCCGCTGGAAGACGCCTATCCCCGGCCTGGGCCATTCCTGCCCCGTGGTCTGGGAGGGGCGCATCTTCGTGACCAGCGCCGTCAGCAGCGACCCCAAGGCCACGTTCCGGCCCGGCCAGTACGGGGACGTGGATTCGGTCGAGGACAAGTCCGTCCACACCTGGAACGTCTCCTGCCTAGACAGGAAGACCGGGAAAGTGCTGTGGGAGCGCACCGCCCACAAGGGCGTTCCCAAGGTCAAGCGCCACATGAAGAGCACCCACGCCAACGCGACGCCGGCCGTGGACGCCGGCCATGTCGTCGCGTGCTTCGGCTCCGAGGGGCTGTATTGCTACGACCACCAGGGGAAGCTGCTGTGGCGGCGCGACCTGGGCACGCTCGCTTCCGGCTGGTTCTACGACGCCGACTACCAGTGGGGTTTCGGCAGTTCGCCCGTGATTTACCGCGATCGGGTCCTCGTTCAGTGTGACGTCGGCAAGGGTTCCTTCCTGGCCGCCTACCGCCTGACCGACGGCAAAGAGGTCTGGCGGACGCCGCGCGAGGAGATACCGTCCTGGGGCACGCCGACCGTCGTGGAAGGGCCAGGACGCGTCGAAGTCGTGACGAGCGCCACCAAGTTCGCCCGCGGCTACGACCCGGAGACCGGCAAGGAGCTATGGCACCTGGGAAGGCACGCCGAGATCACGGTGCCCACGCCGGTCTACGGCCGGGGATTGATCTTCGTCACGAGTGGCTACCGGCCGGTGCAGCCGATCTACGCCATCCGCCCCGGCGCCAGGGGCGACATCTCGCTCAAGGACGGCCAGACGGCCAACGACTCGATCGTTTGGAGCACCAGCAAGGGCGGGCCGTACATGCCGACGCCCCTGGTCTACGGCGACTACCTCTACGTCTGCTCCAACGCCGGCATCGTGACCTGTTACGAGGCAGCGACCGGCAAGCAGGTGTACAAGGAACGTCTGGGCGGCCGCGGCGGCTACACCGCCTCGCCGGTCGCCGCAGACGGGAAGTTGTACTTCATGAGCGAGGAGGACGGGGCGCGCGTGGTCGCGGCGGGGCCGAAGTTCCGCCTGCTAGCCACCAACCCGCTGGGCGATCCCTGCATGGCCACGCCGGCCATCTCCGACGGCATGCTGTTTATCCGCACGCAGCATTACCTCTTGGGCGTCGGCTGGAAATAGCGTCCAGGGGGCGGCGATCCTCCCGGTTCGGCGGACCCGGGGAGCCGCCAGACAATCTCTTCGACAGAGCGCCGATCCGAACGAATCGTGCCGGCCTCCCCTTGTGGCGGCACGCTGCTAGCGTGCCTGGAAACCGGCACGCTAGCAGCGTGCCGCCACAATTCGCTTATGCTCTTTTATCCCCGTTCCGGGTCCAAGCCGCAATCGTCTCTCCCGCGTCGAAAAAAAATCGACTGCTCGGCCGTCGGCGGGAAACTATAAGGGAAAGAACCTACTGCCCTGGGAGAGAAACCGTGGCCCACGCTCAACTGAATTCCGTGCTGGGACACATCCGCGGTCTGGCGGCGCCGCCGGCGGCCGGGTGTTGGAGCGACGCCCAGCTTTTGGAGCGGTTCTTGCTCCGGCACGACCAGGCCGCTTTCGCGGCCCTGGTCAAGCGCTACGGGCCGCTGGTGCAGAAGGTCTGCTGGCGCGTGCTGCACCACGCCGAGGATGTCGAAGACGCCTTCCAGGCCACCTTCCTGGTCTTGGCCCGCAACGCCGCCTCGATCAAAAAGCGCGAGACCCTGGCCGGCTGGCTGTACGGCGCCGCCTACCGCACCGCCCTGCGAGCCAGGCGCGATGCCGGTCGGCGGCGGCACCACGAACGGGAGGCCCGGCGCATGCCCCAAGGTCAACCCCCCCTCGACGCGGCCTGGCGCGAACTGCAAGCAATTCTCGATGAGGAGATCGCCAACCTCCCCGAGAAGTATCGCGTCGTCTTCGTCCTCTGCTGCTTGGAGAGTAAAAGCAAGCCGGAGGCGGCCGGGCAGTTGGGTTTGAAAGAGGGCACAGTGTCGAGCCGGCTGGCCCACGCCCGCAAGCGGCTGCAACAACGGCTGACGCGCCGCGGCCTGGCGCTGTCGGCCGTGCTGGCCGCCGTGGCCGTGTCGGAGAAAGCGAGTCTAGCCGGGCTGTCGGCTGCGACGGTGCGAACCACTACGAAGGCCGCCCTGGACTTCCGCAATCACATAGCCGGGGCGCTTTCCGCGCATGCAACGAACCTCGCGGAGGGAGTGAGCAAAGCCATGACGATCGCCAAGTTCAAAACCGCCACGGTGATCCTTCTGACCGTGAGTTTTCTGGCCGCCGGTGCCGGTATCCTTGCCCAGAGGCAAGCGGCGGCAAGGCAAGCGCCGGTTACACAATCAACAACCCCCTCGCTTGCGCTTCGGGCTAGTAAGCCAGGTGCGTCCTCGAAACCCGCCCCGGCGAAGGGCGAAACCCTCACCGTGTCCGGCCGCGTCCTCGATCCGCAGGGCAAACCGTTCGCCGGCGCCGAGGTGACACTGTGGTGGCACCTGGGACACGAGGGGTATTATCGCATGTGGCACCCGCGGACGGTCCAACGGCCCAAGCCGCGCTTCGGGGCGACCAGCGACGCCGACGGCCGGTTCCGCTTCACCTTCGCGCCGGCGGAGATTGACGATGGGCCGATGAATATGTGGGACGGCTGGTGGAAATCGACCCAGGTGGTCGCGGCGGCCAAGGGCTACGGACCCGGCTGGGTGCTCCTCGAAGACATTCGCAAGGGCGAATTGACCCTTCGGCTTGCCGAGGACAACGCCCCCGTTCACGGCCGGATCATCGACTTGCAGGGCCATCCGGTGGCCGGCGCCCGCCTCCGGGTCATCCGCCTCGAATGCGGCGGCGATTTCATCAAGGACTTCCTGTGGCAAACGTCGTGGACCGGCCTGACGACCGCGGCGACCGAGAAAGACGGCGGATTCACGCTGAGGGGCCTGGGCGGCGGTCGCAAGGCGCTGGTCGTGGTGGAAGGCCCCACGATCGCACATCAATTCCTCCGCATCGACACAGCCGGCAAAGCCGAGTACGGGGATGTGGTTGTGAAGCCGACCAAGCCGATCGAGGGAACCATCCGCGCCAGGGACACCGGCAAGCCGCTGGCCGGCCTCGTGGTCTACGGGGGTGAAGATTGGAATACGGAAGGGTTCCGGCGTGAGGTCCGCGCCATCACGGACGCGAACGGGCATTATCGGCTCGTGGGCCTGCCCAAGGCCGCGCAATACCCGCTCATGGTGTATTGTCCGGAGGGTCAAAGCTACCTCGGAGCGTTCCGGAAGGTGGCCGACAGCGAAGGGTTGAAGCCGATCGCCGCGGACTTCGACCTGCGCCGTGGCATCCCCATCGCGTTCCGCCTGATCGACAAGGAGACGCGCCAACCCGTTCGCGGGACGGTGCAGTACACACCGTTGCAAAGCAACCCGCACTACCGCGAGGCGGAATGGTCAACGGGCCTGTTTCCGAACCGCGAGTTCGATCGCATCCACATGCCCGACCCCAACGGCGTCTTCCGCCTGGTCGCGTATCCGGGTCCGGGCCTCATCGCCGCCTGGTCGAAATACGGCCGGCTTTACCTTCCGGCCCGGCCCACCCCTGCCGAGATGGAGCGCTACATCAAGGGAACTTTTATGATCGGCGGATTTCTGGAAATAAGCGAAGGTTATCGCATCCTCGATACGGACAAGACGGACAAGCTCTTGACGTTCGACATCGAACTCGATCCGGGCCGCACCGTGAAGGGGTCGCTGCTTGGTCCCGATTCCAAGCCGGTCCCGGGTGCCAGGGCGGACGGCCTCAGCTACAACGCCGTGGAGGCACGGCATGGGCAGACGAGAGGGGGCCAAGTCCTGTCCACCGAGGACTTCACCCTGCTTCGGCTGGAACCCTCGACTCCCCGTACGATCTCCTTCCTTCACCAGGAGCGGAAGCTGATCGGCCATGCGGTCGTGAGCGGCGATACGAAAGGGCCGCTCACGGTTCGCATGGAACCCTGGGGCGTCCTGACCGGCCGGTTGGTCGATGAACAGGGCAAGCCGCTGGCCGATGTCCGCGTGAGCTTGCACGTTCCCTCCCTGCCGGCGCCGGGCCTGGGGGCGTTGCAGGAGTTCCGCACCGACAAGGAGGGCCGTTTCCGCGTCGAGGGACTGCTGCCCGGCCTCAAGCACAAGCTGACCCTGACCGCGGGTAAGGCAAACAAAGTCGCTATCGTGGCCGGTGATCCGCTCAACGGGTTATCGGTGGGGTCCGGCGAGGTCAAGGATCTGGGTGACATCCCCGTGAAATAGGAGCAGATGCGCTGACCAGCCCGCAGCACAGCAAGGGACACCCTCTACTCGCGCTGCGGGCTGGTGGGGAAAAAGAAATCAGCGTGCGCACCGCCCCACGGAGAACCTCTTTGATAATAGAACCCCCAGAAGCCCTCCGAGGGAGTCCCGACCATGAGCAGCACTCAACTCGGCGTCCTCGTGCAACACCTCCGCATTTGGTCCGCAGGCCCAACCGTCCTGACCCCGGATCGACAGCTTCTGGACGCCTTCCTCGCCCGCCGCGATGAGTCGGCTTTCACCGAACTGGTGCGGCGGCACGGACCGATGGTGCTGGGCGTGTGCCGCGGCGTCTTGCACAACCGGCACGACGCCGAGGACGTTTTTCAGGCGACGTTCCTGGTGCTGGCCCGCAAGGCAGCCTCGATCCGTCACCGCGAGGCCGTCGGCGGTTGGTTGTGCGAGGTCGCTTATCGTTTGGCCCTGAAGGAACAGAAGGCGATCCTCCGTAGACGAGATCGCGGCGAGCGAACCGGAGAGCCGACCATGCCCGATCCGCTGCTGGACATGACGCTGCGCGAACTGCATCAGGTGATGATGGAAGAACTGCACCGCCTGCCGGAGAAATACCGCCTGCCGCTGGTCCTGTGCTATCTCGAAGGACGCACCCAGGCGGAGGCGGCCCGGCAACTGGGTTGGCCGAAGGACGTGGTCCGCGGCCGACTCAACCGCGGACGCAGTCAGCTCCGCTCCCGGCTGACACGCCGGGGTCTGGCGCTGACCGCGGGATTGTTCGCCTCGGCTCTCGCGGCCCGTCCCGCGCCGGCGGCGTTGCCGGCCATCCAGGTCGAGACGATTGCCAAGGCGGCGCTGGCTTCGGCGGGGCAAGCCGACCAGCTTGTGTCCGGGCGTATCGCCGAGTTGGCTGAAGGAGCGGCTCGGACCTTGTCCGCCGGACACGGCAAGTTCGTCACGGTTCTCCTGCTGGCGCTGGGACTGCTGACGGTCGGCGCCGGCCTGTGGGCGCGGAATCCGTTCGTCGCTCCGGCACCCCTTGCCTCTGCGGCACCTCCGTCCGCGCCGGCGGCGGACAAGGCGCCACCGAAAGAGGCCCCCGCCAGGCCCGGGCCGGAAGTCGCCATCGAGGACAAAGGCGACACGCTTGCGGTCAGCGGCCGCGTCCTCGACCCGGACGGCAAACCGTTCGCCGGGGCCGAGATTACCCTATGGTGGCATGATGCCCGCGGCTGGATTCTGCTGGCATCATCCGGCCATGCACGGCGTCAAGCCCTACCGCGGCGCGGCGACCAGAGCGGACGGCCGTTTCGGTTTCACCTTCGCCAAGTCGGCGATCCGCGACACCTACCTCAATGCTGACGCCAGGCCGTGGCACCGGATGGCGATCGTCGCCGCCGCTCCCGGTTACGGTCCGGCCTGGCTGTACGCCTATGGACTCGGCACCTCCAACGCCAAGCTGCAAATGGTTCAGGACGATGTGCCGATCATCGGCCGGGTGCGCGATTTGCAGGGCCGGCCCGTCGTCGGCGCGACGGTTCGCTTGCACCGCGTGGAGGCATTGGACCGCGACGCCTGGGCCGGTCCGCCCGCCGCGGTCACGACCGATGAGCGGGGGCAGTTTCGCCTGACCGGAGCCGGCCGCGACCGGGGGGCCGTGCTGATCGTCAGCGGGCCACGGATCGAGACGAAGATCGTCCATGCCGCCACCCGCAAGACCGAGGACGGCAAGCCGGTCGAGGTGATCGCCGGCCCGAGCAAGCCCGTCGAGGGAACGGTGCGGGCCAAAGATACCGGCAAACCGCTGGCAGGCGTCTGGGTCTACTGCAATGAGCATGCGTACTGCAACAACCATGAGGTCCGCCTCATCCGGGCCGTCACCGACGACAAGGGGCATTATCGTTTGGAAGGAATGCCCAAGTCGTCGAGCTACGAGTTGACGGTCTACGCGCCGGCCGGACAGCCTTACCTCGATACGGCCCGCACCCTGGCCGACAGCGAAGGACTGAAGCCGATCGCGGCGGATTTCGCGCTCCGGCGCGGCGTTCCGGTGAAGTTTCGCCTTCTCGACAAGCGGACGGGCCGGCCGGTGCGCGGACAGATTCAGTACGAAATCGCCCAACAGAACCCTTTCTATGCCGAGGCGGTTTACGGACCCGGCGTCATCCCGTCCCGCGAGTTCATGCACATCCGCACGACGGGCCAGGATGGCTACATCTGTTTCGTCGCTTATCCGGGGCCATGCGTGATCTTCGCCTTCGCCGGCCGGGAGAACGGCTTTTTCCTGCGAGCCAAGCTCGACCCGGCGGACGAGGCGAAGGGTCGCTACCCCCTGGGCAAAGGCGATCCGGGCAACGGGTTCCTGGGGCTGTCGCACGGGTATCGCTGTATCGACTACCCGGAAAACGCCAAGGAACAGACATTCGACATCCTGTTCGATTCCGGCGTCACCCTCAAGGGCGTGCTCGTGGGTCCGGGTTCCCAGCCCGTCAAGGGGGCGTTCGCTTACGGCGTGAGCTTCGACCGCACGCCCCTGCCGAAGGATACCTTCCTTGCTTCGGGGCTTGATCCTGACAGCGCCTCTACCCTATCGTTCGTCCAGCGCGAGCGCGAGCTTATCGGCCATATGGTCGTTTACGGCAACGAAAAGCAGCCCGTGACCGTGCATCTGCGACGGTGGGGCGTGCTAACTGGCCGGCTCGTCGATACCTCCGGCAACCCGCTCGCGGACGTGCGGATTTCCTTGAAGTATCCGGATTTGCCCTCGCCCGGAATGCGTCCTTGGGACAAGGAAGTTCGTACCGACCGCGACGGGCGTTTCCGTGTCGAAGGGTTACTGCCGGATCTCGATCATGAGTTGATTCTCGAACCTCCGGCAAAGAAGGCCGTGACCGTTTCGTCGGGTGATGCCTTGAAGAAATTGAAGACGCGCGAAGGAGAAGTCAAGGATCTGGGCGACATCGCGGTGAAGGTTGCCCCGGCGCCGAAAACGGAGAAGAAGAATGGCTGACAGACCGTGGACTCCTTACGAGCCGAGCGCCACTGCGCCCTGGGATCTTCGCCGCGTGGTCCACCTGCACCGCCGCGCCGGCTTCGCCGCGACGTGGAACGAATTGCAGCGCGATCGGAAGGACGGTCCAGGTCCGAGCATCGCCCGGCTCCTCAAAGGTCAGGCCCGCGGCGAGGTGGCGCCTCCGGATTTTACATCCACTGCCGACACGCTGGTTGCCTCCGCGGGCGGTGACCTGGGGCGGCTGAAAGCCTGGTGGGTCTATCGCATGTTGTTCGGCCCCGACCCGCTGGGCGAACGCCTGACCTTGATGTGGCACAACCATTTCGCCACCAGCGCCGCCAAGGTCGGCGTGACGGTGCGCCGGCAGAATGAGATCCTCCGCGCGTTCGCCCGGGCACCGTTTGGCCAGTTGCTGCCGAACGTTCTCCACGATCCGGCACTCTTGCTCTGGCTCGATGCCCAGACCAACCGCAAGGGTCAGCCCAACGAGAACCTGGCTCGTGAGCTGATGGAGCTGTTCACGCTCGGCATCGGCCACTACACCGAGGCCGACGTGAAGGAAGCCGCCCGCGCCCTCACCGGCTGGACCGTGGTGAAGGATCGCTTCCAGGAGGATGCCACCCAACACGATACGGGCGAGAAGACGATCCTCGGTCGCAAGGGCGCCTGGAAGGGCGATGACCTGCTGCGCATCTTGCTCGAACATCCGGCGACCGCCGAACGCCTGGCAGCGCGGCTCGGTGAGATGTTTTTTGGCGAACGAGCCATCGACGCGGGCCACGTACAAGCCCTGGCGGCGGGACTCCGCGAGCGTGACCTCGACATCGGCTGGGCGGTCGAGACGGTGCTGCGCTCCGAGTTGTTCTTCGCGGAGGCCAACCTCGGCACGCGCATCCTCGCCCCGGTCGAGTACGTGGTCGGGGCGGCGCGAGCGCTGGAACTGTTCGATCCCTCACCGAGTACGCTGATTTTGGCCGAATTCAGCGCCAACCTCGGGCAGGATCTGTTCCACCCGCCCAACGTCGGCGGCTGGCCAGGCGGGCGGTCCTGGCTCGGCACGCGCTCTGCCATCGGACGTTACAACTACGCCGTGGCCCTCCTAGAGGGCGACAGCGTGGGACTGCCTGGTGCGGTAGATGCCCTCGGTCTGACCCGCCGGCACGGACACGGCGATAACCTGGAGAGTATCGTGACCTTCTTCGCCGAGTTGCTGCTGGGCACCATGCCCGGCCGCGCCTGGCGCGAGCGGTTACTGGCCGCCGTTGGTCCCAAAGCGACCGCCGAGCCGGCGACCGCGCGGCGGATCGCCGCCCTCGTTCTGGCTTGTCCCGAAGCGCAGTTGGCCTAGAAGCCCTAGCTTTGAGGCGAGCCGGGAGCGTGAGCGACCGGAGCTTCACTCCGGTCGCTCACGCTCCCGGCTCGCCACGAAAGTACAGCCACTGAAGTCCGACTGCCCCCGAATCGGAGAATCCCCATGTTGACCCGCCGATCCTTCCTGAAAACTTCGGCCCTGCTGTCCCTGGTTCCAACGGTCCCCGGTTTCCTGGCCCAAACCGCCCGCGCCGCCCGGCCGGAGCGCGATGGCCGTGTCCTCGTCCTGATCGAACTCAGCGGCGGCAACGACGGCATCAATACCGTGGTGCCTTTCGGCGACGAGGGATACGCCAAATACCGCAAAAACCTTCGCCTGCCTACCGATCAACTCATCAAGGTAAGCGAGCGCGTCGGGCTGCACCCGGAACTGGGCGGCGCGGGCCGACTGCTGGAGAGCGGCCGGTTGGCCATCCTCCAAGGCGTCGGCTATCCCAACCCGAACCGCTCGCACTTCGAGTCGATGGCCATCTGGCAGACGGCCCGGCTGAAGCCGTCCAGGGAAGAACGCGGTTGGCTCGGCCGGGCGCTCGACGGCGGTACGGCGCCCGCGGACGGCTCGCCGGCCTCGGCGCTCATCGGACTGGACCCTCCGCCGCGTGCCTTAAACGGCGAGCGGTCGCGGGCCGCCACGCTGGCCCATCTCGATGACCTGATTCTCGCCGGGGACCTCGATCCGCGACAAACCATTTCCCGCACCCAGGCGAGCGGTGATGTCAGAGCGTTCGTTTGCCGGAGCATGCTCGACGCCTATGCGACCGCCGATCGGTTGAAGGAAGCCGCCCGCGTCAAGGATTCCGGTGCTGCCTACCCCGCCACCCGGCTGGGCGAACGCCTCCGTCTGGTGGCGCGCCTGCTCAAGGCTGGCTTCGGCACGCGCGTTTTTTACACTGTCCAGGCCGGCTACGATACGCACTATTCGCAGCTGCCGCAGCACGTCAATCTCCTCGGCGAACTCGGCGGCGCCCTGCGCCTTCCTCGATGATTTGAAGAGCGCCAGGATAGAGGAACGAGTCGCTGTGCTGGTTTTCAGCGAGTTCGGCCGGCGCGTCCGCGAGAACGGCTCGCTGGGCACCGACCACGGCACGGCCGGCCCTGTCTTCCTGGCCGGCCCGCGCGTGCGGCCGGGACTTATCGGGCAGACGCCGAGCCTGCTCGATTTGCAGGACGGCGACCTGAGGATGGGCCTCGACTTCCGGCAGGTGTATGCGACCGTGCTGGAGGTCTGGCTCGGATTGCCGGCCCGGGCGGCCCTCGGCAGCGACTTCCCGCGGCTGCCGCTGTTTCAGAGTTAAGAGGGAGCGTAAAGCATTGTGGCGGCACGCTGCTAGCGTGCCGGTTTTCAGGCACGCTAGCAGCGTGCCGCCACAATGCTTTCCGTCAACTCTTAGGCAGGTCGCGAAGGCGCCTTCGACCTATTCCCCAGAAGCGTCCGGCCAATCTACAAGCAAATCCGCCGCCGGATCGGACCAAACGTCGCGTCCGCCGGATAGAATGATTCCATGAGCGCCGCCGAGAAGTATTTGCAGCCCAAGGTGATCCGCCAGGTCGCCCGCCTCGACCTGCGGGCCAAGTTCATCGTCGAGGGCTTCCTCGCCGGCCTGCACGCCAGCCCGTTTCAGGGCTTCAGCGTCGAGTTCTCCGAGCACCGCAAGTACGTGCCCGGCGACGACCTCAAGGATCTCGACTGGAACGTCTACGCCAAAACGGACAAGTATTATCTTAAGAAATTCCAGGCCGAGACGAACGTGACCGGCTACCTGGTCATGGATCTCGAGCGCCTCGATGGCCTAGACTCACCGGCAGGAGCTGACCAAGTTCGAGTACGCCATCTGCCTGGCGGCGGCGCTGGGATACTTGATGATCCACCAGCAGGACCCGGTCGGCCTCGTGACCTTCGACACGCGCATCCGGACCAGCCTGCCGCCGCGCAGCAAGCGGACGCAGCTGGGCACGATCCTGTCCGTGCTGTCGAACCTCAAGCCGGCCGGCGAAACGGCGGTGGCCGATTCGCTGCACCAGCTGGCGGCCATGATCCGCGGCAAAAGCCTCGTGATGATCTTCAGCGACTTGCTCACCGACCCCGAGCCGGTGCTGCACAGCCTGCACCATCTGCGCCACCGCGGCAACGAGATCATTCTCTTTCACATCCTCGACGAGGCCGAGGTGCATTTTCCGTTCGACGGACTCATCGAGTTCGAGGACGTGGAGTCGCCGGACCGGCTGGTGCTCGACGCCAAGGGCATGCGCGGCGACTACGTGCAGGCGGTGCGCGAGTTTCAGGAACACTACCGCGGTGAGTGCGCCAAGGCGAACATCGACTACGTGCCGATCGACACGAGCATCACGTTCGACCGGGCGCTTCTGGAATATCTCGTGCAGCGGCAGCGGAGGTTCTGATCCACATAGCCCCCGGCTTGCCGGGGGCTATGTAGGTAGGATGAAAGAGAGATGACCTTCATCCACGGCTATCTCCTGGGCGGTCTGCTCCTGGCCGGCGTGCCGGTGCTGTTGCACCTCATCATGCGGCAGAAGCCCAAACCACTGCGCTTCCCCGCCTTTCGCTTTCTGCGCCAGCGCCACGTCATCAACCGACGCAAGATCCGTTTGCAGCATCTCTTGCTCTTGCTTTTGCGCATGGGCCTCATCGCGGCGCTGTGTCTGGCCCTGGCTCGGCCCCGCGTCGCCGCCGAGCGCGTCGCCGCGCTGTTCACCAACGATCGTCCCGTCGTCGCCGTCCTCCTCTTCGACACCAGTGCCAGCATGGAGTACAGCGCCGCGGGGCGAACTCGTCTCGAAGAAGCCAAGCAGCGGGCGCACGAGCTGTTCGACGAAATGGACGCCAATAGCTCGCTCGTCATCCTCGACAGCGCCGATGACATCGGCGACAGCGGGACGGAATGGCTCTCGCCGCCCGCGGCCCAGTCGCGCATTGAGGGCTTGCGCATCCGCCCGGCCAACGCGCCCCTGAACCGGCAGCTCGATCGGGCCGTGCGTCTCTTGGAGAAGATCGGCGAGGGCGACGACCCGCCGCCGCGTTTTCTGTATGTGTTCTCGGATCGCACCCGCGTCTGCTGGGACGTGCCGGCCGGGCCGAAGTCGGTCCCGGAAACCATCCGCGCCCTGTTCGTCGATGTCGGCGCGGACAAGCCGAAGGATCTGGCTATCGAGAAAGTGGAGGTTGTGCCGCCCGTCGTCGCGCCGGGCGGGCGCATCCAGATTCACGTCACCGTCCGCGCCACGGGGGACGATTTCAACACGGAATTGCTTTGCCAGCTCGACAACGAGGCGGAGGCGGAGCGCCGCCGGACAAGCAGGCGATCCAGCTTGCCGCCGGACAGGGGCGCGTGTTCGTCTTCGAGCGCGAGGCGCCAGCCGGCCGGGTGGGAAATGCCGAAGAAAAGACGTATCAGGTCTCGGTACGGCACCAGACGCCGGATGCCCTGCCGTTCAACAACACCTATTTCGCCACGTTCCTGACGCGCCCGCGTCGCAAGGTGTTGACCGTCGTGGACGGGCCGGTGCCCCAGAAGGACAAGGAGCCCTGGAAGGCGTGGGAGTTCGCCATCGACACGACGGGCCGTTTCCTGGGCACGTTTCAATGCGAGGTCCACACGGCGGCAGAAGTGGGCAAGCTCGATGACAAGGGTCTGCACGGCTACGCGGCCATTTGTGTATTTCAGATGGTGCCCGATGAAGAATTGTGGCAAAAGCTGGCCCGCTACGTCCGTGAGGGCGGCGGCCTAGTGCTCGTGCCTGGCGGCTCGGAGATGCTGCCGAAGCGGACGCTCTATAACGAGGAAGGCACGAAGGCCGGCCTCTTGCCGGGCACCCTCGAAGACATCCGCGAGAACCCGCGCGGCCGGCCGCTCGTCGGCTGGTCCGACTTCAAGGTGAAGCACCCGATTCCCGCTTTCTTCGAGAAGGCCATCCAGACGAGCGATGTGGACTTCGGTAAGGACCAGTCCCGGCCGGGCGTCAACGCCTACTGGCGCGTCAAGCCGGCGGACAAAGATACCGTTGCGCTGGCGACCTACGACGACGGGCAGCGCAACCCCGTGCTGCTCGACCGCGCGGTCGGTCGCGGGCATGTTTTGCTTTTCACGACGCCCCTGGACATCCGCGAGGTGGACACCAACCGTCTCTGGCACAATTACTGGGGCTTCGATTCGTCATTCGGACTGGTGCTCGTCGATCGGGTGTGTCGTTACCTGGCGGGCGACGAGGCGATGCCGGAACTGAATTACTTTTGCGGCCAGGCGGCGCAGGCGTCGATGCCGCCGGCCTCGTCCGTGCCGCCCTACACGCTGGACGGGCCGGGCCTGGCCGTCGCCGAGACGAACGTCAAGGTTGTCGAGGGCGAGGCGCGCCTGGCGCTGCCGCAGGCCGTGGCGCCCGGCAATTATGCCGTGCGTGACGGCAACAAACGGATCGTCGCCGGGTGCAGTCTGAACGTGCGCCCGCGGGAGGGCAACCTAGAGCGCGTGCCGGCGGAGGAGATCACGGCGGTGCTGGGCAAGGACACGCTGCTCCAGGTCGGCCGGACCATCAGCCTCAAGGACGCGCTTCTGGGCCTGCGGCCGCCGCCGGTGGAACTGCTGCCGTGGCTCATGATGGCCGTGCTGATCGTGCTGACGATCGAGAGTGTGCTGGCCAACCGCTTCTACCGCCGTGCCGCGCCGGCAGAGACGCCGGCCGCCGGGGAGCAAGTCCACGTATGACCGTGCAGTTCGATCCCATCTGGCCGTGGTCGTACCTGGGACCGTTTCTGTCCTCGGTCAGTGGTGATGTCGCCGCCGCCGCCCTTCTGTCCGGACTGACCGCGTTCGTCTTCCCGATCCTCTGGCAAACCCGGCCGTATGACCTGACGCCGCGCCAGACTGGTGCGCGGCGGCGGAGCGCTTTTGGCCATGCTGCTCGGCTGGGTCGGCATTCACACCTGGGGCGTCACGGGCGCACCGGCCGGCCGGCTGCACGGCCTGACCATGACCGTCCTCGTCGTGGCTCCGTTGTTTTTGCTGGGCGTGACGGTCGCCACCTACCTCGGCACGCGGGGGACCAGTCGCCGTCGCACCGCGATCGTGCTCGCCCTGCGTTTGGCCACGTTCCTCCTGGCCGTCCTGGCGATCGTCCGGCCGGCG
Organism: uncultured Planctomycetota bacterium; assembly: GCA_963767535.1. Classification (GTDB taxonomy): domain Bacteria; phylum Planctomycetota; class Planctomycetia; order Gemmatales; family Gemmataceae; genus JAJPHU01. The sequence continues at coordinate 1,276,813 of CAVYEC010000001.1, read as the reverse complement.
CTGGCGTTTCCGCAGCCCCATTCGCTGCGCACTCTGCTCCTCATCGTGTGCGATCATTCGGGCAGCATGACCATTCAGGACGAGGCCAATCACCAATCGCGCTGGGAGCTGCTCTTACGCACGCTGCGCAAAAGCGCCCCGGAACTGGAGCGCCTGCATGACCAGCAGCAAGTGGACGTGCGCTATTACAAGTTCGCGGCCGAGACCGCCGAGTTTCAGCCGGACGATCCGGGCACGGCCGATGGCCCGCGCACCGACACCGGCGCCATGCTCCGCGACCTGTATGACCGGCGCGAGGCCGCCCAACCGCTGCGTTATTTGCTGCTTTTAAGCGACGGGGCCGACAACGGCAGTAACCGCACGCCGGCCTTGGCCGAGGCGACGCGCTGGCGGAGTCTGCCCTATCCGGTCCACGCCTTCGCCTGCGGCAACCCGACCACCGCCGACCGCCAAAGCGATGTCGCCATCACCGCCATCGCCACCGAGCCGGCGCTCGTGCCGATCAAGGGCAGGCTGATCGTCAAACTGATGATCGACGCGCCCGGCTTCGAGAACAGCACCGTGCGCGTCCGCCTGTTCCTGGACGATCGAGAAGTCCTGGCCAAGGATGAAACGCTGCCCCTGACCACCGGCAACGCCGTCCGGCTCGAAAGCGCCGCCCCAGCCCAGGCCGGCGAGGTCAAGCTGCGCGTGCAGGTGGACGACCCGCACCGCAAGGACCAGGCGCCGGCCGGCGATCTCTTTCCGCTCAACAACAAGATCGAGACGTTCATCACGGTCACGAAGGAGGGCGTTAGCGTCCTGCTCGTGGACAAGCAAAGGCCGTGGGAGCCGCAGTTTATTTGCGACGCCCTGACCAAAGACCCGCGCATCCGCGTCACCCCGGTCTGGCTGCGCGGCGGGCAAACCCTCGACGCCAACACCGGCGACCTCTTCCGCTTCGACAAGCAGCAGTACGACGTCATCATCCTCGGCGACATCACCGCCGCCCAGATGAAGGCCGTCAGCCCGCAGTCGCTGGATGCGATCGAGAAGTTGGTCGAGCGCGGCGCGGGACTACTCATGCTGGGCGGCTATTCCACCTTCGGCAACGGCGATTGGCAAGGCACGGTCCTCGAACGCATGTTGCCGGTTGACATGACGAATTCGCGGGGCCAGATCGAGGAAGATCGCAAGATGGCGCCGACGCAGGAAGGGTTGGCCAAGTTCGCCTACCTCCTGCGTTTGGCCGGGGGCAAGGATCCGAAACAAGCCTGGGAGGACTTGCTTCCCCTGCAAGGCATCAACCGCCTGCGCAAACCGGACAACGCCGCCCAGCTCGCCGTCTTGGCCGAGTCGGACAAGGGCGAGCCGATCCTGATCGCCAAGAACTACGGCAGCGGCCGGGTGCTGGCCTTCGCCGGCGACACGACCTACCGCTGGATTGTCGATCCCGACAAGCAGCGGATGCACGCGCGTTTCTGGCGGCAGATGGCGATCTGGCTGGCGAAACAGGAAAACGCGGAGGGGGCGGTGTGGATCAAACCGGACACGCGCCGCCTGCCGGCCCGCAGCGATCTCGGCTTCTCTGTCGGCGTCCGCAGCAAGGGCGGCGTCGATCTCAAGGACGGCACCTATCGGGTGGAAGTGGTGGGGCCGGGCGGTGTCAAGACGCCGGCGGCGACGGCGCGGACGGCGACGGAGGATCGCGGCACATTCGCCAGGACCGACCAGGCCGGCGAATACCGCATCACCGTGTCCGGCGAGGCCAAGGATCCCAGCACGGGAGAAACGGTTCGCGGCGAGGCGTCGGCGCGGTTCATCGTTTATGACGAGGATCTGGAGATGAGCCGGCGGGCGGCCGACCATGATTTCCTGAGAAAACTGGCCACGGCCGGCGGCGGCGATTTCCACCGCGTCGAGGAACTGCCGGCGTTTCTGCGGCGGATGCAAAGCGAAGACCTGGCCCGCCACAAGCCGAAATTGCTCCTGCGGCCGGACTGGCGGACAAACGGCCGTTCCGCGTTCTTCCCACTCTTTTTCGCGCTGTTCGTGGCGCTGTTGTCGGTCGAGTGGGTGCTGCGCCGCCGCTGGGGGATGGTCTAATTCTCGCACGCTTCTGCGAAGCGTCGCTAACCGTGGGTATTTGCATGCCGCGTATCGTCTCCCTCATCGCCAGCGCCACCGAGATCGTCTGCGCCCTCGGCTTCGAGGACCAACTCGTCGGCCGCTCGCACGAATGCGACTACCCCGAATCGGTGAAGCGCCTGCCGATCTGCACCGGACCGAAGTTCGACCCCGACGGCACCAGCTACGAAATCGACCAGCGCGTCAAGGCGATCGTGCAGGAGGGGCTGTCCGTCTATCGCGTCGATGGCGAGAAGCTGCGCAACTTCGAACCCGATGTGATCGTCACGCAGTCGCATTGCGAAGTGTGCGCCGTCAGCCTGCGCGAGGTCGAGCGGGCCGTCTGTGCCTGGCTGCGTGTCTGCCCGCAACTGGTTTCGCTCGCCCCCAACGCCCTGGCTGATGTGTGGACGAGCATCGAACAGGTCGCCCTGGCGCTCGAGGTTCCCGAGCGCGGCGGCGAGGTGATCCGTCAGTTGCAAGGCCGTATGGCGGCCGTCGCCAACCGGACGCGCAATTTCTCCGATCGGCCGACGGTCGCCTGTATCGAGTGGATCGACCCGCTCATGGCGGCCGGCAACTGGATGCCGGAGTTGATCGACATGGCCGGCGGCGTCAACCTCTTCGGCATTGCCGGCGCCCATTCGCCGTGGATGACCTGGCCGCAACTGTGCGCCGCCGATCCGGACATCCTCCTCTTCTTGCCGTGCGGTTTCGACATCGCCCGGACACGCCGCCATCTGCCCGTCTTAACAAACAAACCGGAATGGCCGCGCCTCCGCGCCGTGCGAACGAACCGCGTTTACGTGGCCGACGGCAACCAGTATTTCAACCGGCCCGGCCCGCGCTTGGTCGAATCGCTCGAGATACTGGCGGAAATGTTGCACCCGGAGACGTTCACCTTCGGCCACGAGGGAACCGGCTGGCAGCGCGTGGCCTTTTCTCCCTCCCCCCTTGTGGGGGAGGGTAGGGGTGGGGGGTGAGAGCATCCCCCCACCCCTACCCTCCCCCACAAGGGGGGAGGGAGTTTACTTTTACGTATGCACCGCGTCGAACAGGACGAGCGCGTGCGGGCCGAAGCAAAGGACCGGCATCCAGGCGGACAGGGTCGGGTTGAGGTACTCGTTGTCGCCGAGCATCTTGCAGGCGTAGCAGGCCGCGAAGAACACGCCGCACAGAACCAGACACATGCCCGAGCTGATGATGACGTTGCGGTTCTGGTCGCGCAGGATCACCGACAGGCCCAGCAGTACGAGCACCATTCCCAAAATCGGCCGGGTCAGGCGCGTGTGGAACAGGACGGCCATCGACGCCAGGCGCGTCGATTCGGGGCGCTGCAATTCCTCGTACAATTGCGCGGTCGAGGCCATGATGAACCAGTTGGGGTTGCGCGTCAGCGCCTCGAAATCGACCTCGCGCGTGTGCAGGAAATAGCGGCCCGTGTCCTTGACATCGAGGATGCCGGGGATGGGTTCGGCGTCGGCCGGCTTGGTGCCGACCAGTTCCCAGCCGCCCTGGCGCGGCCCGGGGCCGGGCACGTAAGTCCCCGACGCCGCCTCCAGGTGAAGCATGGTCCCCCCCAGCGTCTCCGGGATCATGCAGCGAAAGAACTTCACGGTGCGGTCGCGCCGCGTCGCCTTATCACCCTCGATGTGGATGTTGTTCGATTCAAACGCCCCCCGCACGGGCAGGTTCTTGTCCCCGCCGGGATCATCGCGATCCAGGGCCAGCTTGTCGGCGATGCGCGGGATGACCAGCTCCTGATTCACCACCGTCAGGCCGAGCATGAGAAACGCGCACAGAAGCACCGGCAGGACGATGCGCCGCGTCGAGACGCCGGCCGACAGAAGCGGCACCTGCTCGTTGTTGCGCTGCATCCACGCCACCGTGAACATGGCAGCCAACAGTACGATGGCCTCGCACAGTCGGTCGAAAATCTGCGAGACCTTGTAGCCGTAATAGGTCAGGATGCGTAACAGCGCAGCCCACAGAGTCGTGTTGTGGCCGGTGAAATCGTCGAGGTTGGTGAACAGGTCCACGACCACGTACAGGCTCAACAGGCTGGTCAGGCAGACGAGGTAGGATTTGAAGTAGCCGCGTATCATCTGCCGGTCGATGAGCTTGACGATCATGGTTGCACATCTCCTTCGGAGCGAGGGGCGTAAGCCCCCTGAGACGAGGAGGACTCAGGGGGTTTACGCCCCCCGCTCAGAGAGACACGCTGTCCGCGGCGGTAGCTGAGCACGTACTGCGTCACGTAGTCGTTGGCGGACGTACACACCCAGGGACCGAAGCCCTGCGCCTTCATCTCGCGGAACGCCTCGTCGGCCGACCAGCCCTCGTACTCCATGCGATAAACCGCCGTCAGAATGCCGGTGCGGTGCAGGCCGGCGTGGCAATGGATCAGCAGGGGGTAATTCGTTTCGTCATCCAGGATGGCCAGCAGCTCGTCGATGGCCGGCGGGCGCTTCGCCGGGATGAGGCGGCGGGAAATGAGCGTCGGTGCCAGGTGAATGTAGCGCACGCCGAGGTCCCGGCACAGGGCGCTCTCCTTGATGGTACGGCGGCCCCAGAAACTAGCGCCGATGTCCGGGTCGGGGTATTCGTCCTGCACGTTGATGATGGTGCGGATGCCGAAGCGATTGACGGCGTCGGCGAAGCCACCGGCCGTCATCTGGCCGCTGCGATAAACACGGCCCGGATGGACGATGCGCAGCCGCTTGTCGGTGTCGTAGACGTAGCGGAAATACACCACGGGGGCGACGCCGACGATGCCGACCACGGCCGTCACCAGGGCCACGCGCACAACGCCTGCCATGCCTGTCGCGCCTCCTCTCGGGTTTTCAATCGGGCGGGGATTGTGGCAGCTTTGCGGGAAAACTGCAAGCCGAGTCGCCGCAGATGAAAATGGGAGGGTGGTAAGGATCGGGGAGTTTTGGCGAGCCGCGTAGGAAAGCGTTCGGGCGATGTAGGTACATCCGGCGAGCCGAAGTTTGTTTTCCCTTTTCACCTCGCCGATCCGCCGTTATCATCCCTTCAGATATTCCCCCCCTGCCGCGGGGCCGTTAGCTCGCCTCCCGCCTCCTTGCGAGATCGCAACATGAACGTTTTTCTCCGTCTTTCGCTCGGTATATCGCTTTTGCTGGGCGTCGCTCTCCTCCTGGGAGAGAACAGCCGCGGCCTGGCCCAGAAGGCGCCGGCGCTGGCGCCCAATCCGCAAGCGCCGACGCTGAAGCCGGCGCTACCTCTGGGAATGCAACGCGGCACCACGCTCGAGTTAACCCTCGCCGGCACCAACCTCGCCGAACCAACCGGACTGTGGACCAGCTTTCCCGCCAAGATCACGATTCCCAACGACAACAATAACGGCAAGGACAACGGCAAATTGCGCGTGCGCCTCGACGTGCCGGCCGACGCCCCGATCGGTTTCCATTCGCTCCGCCTTGCGACGAAACGCGGCATGTCGAACCTGCGTTTGTTCTGCATCGACGATCTGCCGCAAGTGCTGGAAACAAGCACGAACCACACGCTGGCCGCGGCGCAGGCGGTGACGCTGCCGTGCGTCGTTGTCGGCAAGGCCGACGCAGAGACGACGGATTACTTCAAATTCAGCGTGATGGCCGGTCAGCGCGTCAGCTTCGAGGTGCTGGGCCGGCGACTGGGCAATCCATTCGATCCGCAATTGCAGCTTGTTGATGCCTCCACCGGCCGCGAGCTGCCCGCCGCCTACAGTAACGACGCACCCGGACTCCAGACCGACGCTCGGCTGACATACACGTTCAAGACGGCCGGCGAATACGTCGTGGCCGTGCGCGATGTCAGCTACCGCGGCGGCGAGGATTTCCACTATCGTCTCCGCATCGGCGATTTCCCCTGCGCCACGACGACGCTGCCCTTGGCCGCCAAGCGCGGCGGCAAGGTGTCCGTGCAGTTCGCCGGTCCCAACGTCGAAGGCATCGCGCCAGTGAAGGTGACAGTGCCGTCCGACCCGGCCGTCGAATCGCTCTCGGTCGCGCCGCGCGGGGCCAACGGGCTGTTCGGCTGGCCGGTCAGCCTGGCGGTTTCCGATCTGAACGAGACGCTGGAAAAGGAGCCGAACAACGAGCCGGCCAAGGCCAACCGCCTCGCCGGGCACGGCGCCGTCACCGCCCGATTCGAGCAGAAGGGCGATACGGATTACTTTGTGTTCGCGTTGAAAAAAGGCGCGCGCACCATCATCGAGGCGCACACGCACGAACTCGGTTCGCCGACCGAGGTATACATGACGCTGCACGACGCCAAGGGGGCACAATTGCAGGCGAGCAATCCGATGGCAGCGACGACGCGGCTGGACTTCACGCCGTCGGCCGACGGCGATTACACGCTGCAAGTCGAGCATCTGCATTTGTGGGGCGGACCCGACGAGGTTTATCGCGTCACCGTCACGCCCTATGAAACCGGTTTCGATCTGGCCGTGGCGCTGGACCGCTTCAACGTCGGTCAAGGCGGCAAATTGTCGATCCCCGTCCTCATGCCGCGCCGCGACTTTGACGGCCCCATCGAGATCCGCGTGGTTGGACCCAAGGGGATCGACGGCAAACTCGCCCTCGCCGCCGGCAAGGCCCCGCCGCCCAATCAGCCCGCCGGAACGCTCGTCGTCAGCGCGGCCCCGGATGTGCCGGTGGGACCGTATGCATTTCGCATCCAGGGCCAGGCGACCGCCAAGGGCAAGACGATCACCCGCCTGGCGAGTGTGCGCGGGGCCGTCAGTCAGGGACAGGCCAACCTACCGCTGCCGCCGCACAGCACGTTCACGTCCATCGGCCTGGCCGTCACGCCGGCGCCGCCGTTCACGCTGGCTGCGAAATTCGACGCACCCTCGTACATGCCCGGCAAGAGCGCGACGCTGACCGTCACGGCCACGCGTGCGCCCGGTTTCACGGCCGAGATCGCGCTCAGTGCCGCCGGGCTGCCGCCCGGCGTGACCGCCGCGCTCAAGAACGTCCCGGCCAATCAGAATGAGGTCAAGGTGCAGCTAAATCTGGCGGCGAATACCAAAATCGGTCAGGCTTCCGTCACGATCACGGGTAAGGCCAAGCACCCAGGCGGCGATGTGACGGCATCCGCGCCGGCGGTGCCGTTGGTGGTCAAGAAGTGAAGCCGGCACGTTCGTCTTCCGGCGAACCGGGCGCTAGAATATCCTGGGGTTGCCCTCGTCTAAGGGGAGAGGTCCATGTCTACCGTGCCTACTCCATCCGTTGGCCGGCGGTGCCTGGTGCTGGACGGCGTGGATTGGCGAACGTACACGCGCCTGCTGTGGGTCTTCGCCGAACGCCCGGCCATCCGCCTGACCTACGACCGAGGGTGCCTCGAAATCATGAGTCCCTTGCCCGAACATGAAAGCGATGCGGACTTTCTGGGTTGCCTGGCGCGGGCACTCACCGAAGAACTGGGCCTGCCTATCAAGGGGGGAGGATCGACAACCTTCCGGCGGCGCAAAAAGCAGCGTGGTCTGGAACCGGATCGCTGTTACTGGATCGCCAATGAACCGAAGATGCGCGGCAAGCGGCGCATCAACTTGCGCGTCGATCCGCCTCCCGACCTCGCCATTGAAGTCGATATCACCAATAGCTCTCTCGATCGAATGAGCATCTACGCCACGCTAGGCGTACCGGAAGTTTGGCGGCTGGATGGTCAAACCCTGTCATTCCACACCCTCGACACCAATCGGAAGTATAGCGAGGTCGGCCAAAGTCTCTCTTTCCCGATCGTGATGCCGGTCGATCTGATGCCGTTCCTCGCCTTGCGCACCGGACAGGACGAGAACAGCGTCCTACGCCAATTCCGCATCTGGGTCCGGCAACAGATCTCCGCGGGGGGAACTTCTCCATCCCCTCCCTAAAACGGACATTGTCCGTCTCAACTCTTACGCCATAACTCGATCGGCTTGCCCACCTTTCGCGGTTCATACGGCCACTCGACGCGCTTGCCGGTGCCGGCGGATTCATACGCGGCGTAAATGATCTTCAGCACCTCCCGGCCGTCCTCGCCCGTCTCCATCGGCGTCTCCTTGCCGCGCACGCAGCGGGCGAAGTGCGTCAATTCCTGCGGAAAGCCGTAATTCCAGGTCTCCTCGAACATCGTGAACGTGTAGCCCGTCGTCGTCGCGGCCTTCTCGACGGCGTAGCCGTAGCCCGGTTCGCTGTACGTTAAGAGCTGCGCTGCCGCGCAGCAGGTCGGCGCGCGTGAAGCCGCCGGAGCCGTAAATCTCGCAGCGGTCGTCCACGCCGCCCTGTTTGGCCCAGCTATTCTCCGCGAGGCCAACCTGTCCGGTCTCGTACTCGACGACGCAAAGGCTGTGGTCCTCGCCGCGCGTCTTGTCGGCGTGGACGTGCGTGTTCATGCTGGCGAAGACGCTCTTGACCTTGGGCTTACCGAACACCCAGCGGGCGAACTCGATCGAGTGACAGCCCATGTCCAGCAGCACGCCGCCGGATTTCTCCACGTCCCAGAACCACGGCATGTGCGGCCCGAAATGCTCCTCGCTCTGCTTGACGAGGAACACTTTCCCCAGCGCCCCTTCCTCGACCAGTTTTTTGGCCCGCACGTACTTCGGGGCGAAACATAACTCCTCGGGTACCCGTTCATGGGGCGAGCTTATTCAGGCCCATGAAACTGATCACCTACCTGTTTCCGAGTCGAAATCAGGGAACAAGCGACCCGAAATCCAGCAACCGGGTCCGATACAATGATGCGCTTCTCTTCGTCATCGAGAGGAGTTATTTCAAGCATCATATCTGCCCAGCCCGTCGGCGACGTGATATGGGAACAACCTTCGCATACCAAGTGAAGCTGGCCACCTCGCTCGGTCTTCGTGATCTGTAAATGCAGTTGCGAATGCGAGGCGGCATAATACCACAATCGGGCATTGCCACCTTGCCAGGGAGCAACAGCCTTTCTCACAGCCTCAATCATATCTCTCGTCCACATTGGGCTACCTCGCAAGACCATTGCGCACTCGGATGCTCTCGCCACATGAACGGGACTTGATGTTGGCGGTCGGCCTGCAACCCGTTGTCACGCATTCGTCACCACTCACCGCATGGCGTGTTTCGCCACACGAGGCAGTCACGCCAACGCTTATTCGGCCTGGAATTCACGCCGCTGCCATGCGGGGGCCGACCTTCGGCAACAGTGAGGGAGCAGCCTTGCCCTCCATGTGGGCTCGGCAACACGCCGCCAGATACCCCAAGAGGCCACGGCCTTGCTGCCGGCAAGTCTCCCGGACACTCAGGATTCGCTCGACGAACCGGCTGCCCCGGCTGCTATCCGTACCGCCGCTCCCCTTCCGCCACAGCACGGCGTGTCGTAAAGCACGTTCGGCGGCATTGTTCGTCGGCTCGACGCCCCGATGCCACACGAAGGTCCATAACTTTGGCTCGTGGGCGAGCAATTCACGGCACGTCGCCGCCGTCTTGGGACAGCCGCAAGCCGCTCCCTGGACCAATGCCTCACGGACCTCCGCCCGCAGCCCACTGATATAGACCTGAAAGCTGGAACGGCGCAGCGTGCCGTCTCGGACTCGATGCCACCAGGCGAACATCCGGTCGGACAGGTCCAGCAATTGCTTCCCGATACCTGCCCCGCTGTTCTGCCGATCAATCATCGCCTGAAAGTCCCGACGCAGGTGCGACCAGCAGAACTGGCGGCGGCGGAATCCGTTGTACGACTTCCAGCGATCTGACGTGACCACCTGCTGATAGGCTGAGCCGAGCAGTGCCCTGGCGACCTTCCCGCTGCGGGTAGCCGCAATGTGGAAGACCGTCACCAGGGGCGTGACGGCGACCCACAACCACGCCTTGTGCATTGCCTCTCGCCAGGACGTTTCATCGACGTTGGCGTGCTGTGTGCGGACATACTCTTGCAACTCGGCCATCGGCTGGGCCAAGGCGTCGGCAGTGGACCGCTCCAGCTTGGCGACCATCCCCGTCGAGATCGATAGGCCGAACAGGTCGTAGGCCAACTGCCGGATGGGACGCTTCCCCAGGCGGTAGCCCCCGGCCAGGACAGCCAGGTGGGCTTGCAACCTGGGGCCGAAAGCCCCGGCCGGCACGCCGGTGGGCAACGAGGCGCAGGTGCGGGTGCCGCAGGCCGGGCAGGTGAGCCGGTGCAGGCGATACTCCGTCACCTCGGCTTGGACGGGCGGTATCTCGGCGACCTGGTGCCTGCGGGGCTGCGGGTCTTCGCCGTGAAGGGCTTGCCCGCACTTGCGGCAGGCCGAGGGCATCAGGGGGATGGTCTGCTTGACCTGCTCGGGGGGCACCAGGGAGCGTTGCTGGCGTGCGTGGCCGGGCTGCCCTCCCTTCTTGCGGCCCGACGAGGGCTCGGGCGGTCGGCGTTTGACGTGGGGCGGGTCGCTGGACGGCGGGCGGGAGGAGTTGGTGGAGTTCTGGTTGAGGCGTTCGGCAAGTTGATCGACCTTCCGCTGAAGGGCTTGCAACCGCTGCTCATATTGCTGGATGAGGGCCAAGATGGCCGCCTGGGCGGCAGGCGGTATCTGGTCCCAGAGGTCAGCAGGAATTGGTGGAACAGGGGGCATATCAACATTTTACGGCCAGTAGAGGCACGGACAAGTTCGGGTCGTGAACGGCTACCTCCTCGGCATACATCAGGAGAACGCCGGCCTTCTTGCAGGCGTCGATCATCTGGTCGGCCTCTTCGAGCGTGCGGCACAGCGGTTTCTCGCAGAGGATGTGCTTGCCGGCCCGTGCCGCGTTCAGACACGCCTGGGCGTGCAGGTGGTTGGGCAGGGCCAGCGTCACCAGCTCGATGTCTTTTTGCTTCAGCAGCTCGCGGTAATCCTCGAAGGCGCTCGGGATGCCGCGCTCCTTGGCGAAGTGCTTGGCCTTGCCGGGCGTGGGCGAGGCGACCGCCGTGATCTCCAGTTCGGGCACCATCACGGCCGCCGCCGCGTGCAGGTCCGCAATAAAGCCCGAACCGATCAAACCGACTTTCACCGGGTTCACGATGCCGTCTCCTTGAGGACGAAAGGAATATTCCTCACATAGCCCCCGGCTTGCCGGGGGAATGCTCTACCCCCGGCAAGCCGGGGGCTATGTGCGACATCATATGATCTCAATACCCAAATATCCCAGATCGCCCAAACGGAGACTCTGAAAACGGCAAAGGGCGAGCCGAAATCGGCTCGCCCTTTGGGTGGGTCTCTGGGGTGCTTCCATTAAGTTTGCTTGCGGCGGGATTTACCGCGGCGGGGTCGGGCGGCGGGAGGAGGCTCGGTCCACGACTGGGGAACTTCGTGGCGCACGGGATCGCCGGCAAAGTTCCAGTACACGACATCTTTTTCGCCCGGACGCCAGGAGAAAAAGGCCCGGCGTTCATTGACGATGGTCGGAAAGCCGACCAGTCCGGACGGGCCGTGCAGGACGACGACGCCGAGTGTCTCCAGTTCCGCGTTCGCGGTGCGAAGTTCCTGCTCCACGGCGGCGAGTTCTTCCTGAACCTGATAGCGCCGCGAACGTTCGGGCCAGGCCAGCGTGGCGCGCTGGCGATCAAGCTTTTGCTTTTCCGGCCGCAGCCAGGCCAGCTGCAAGTGGCCATGCATGAGGTCGGCGACGATCCGGCCGACCAGGGGCAGCATGGCGTGGCTGGCGCCCCAGGTCAGCACCAGTTCGTTGGGGTCCGGCCGCTCGAACGCCCCCGGTGCCCTGTTTTCGGTGAACCCGTTCATCAATCAATCCCCCTTGGCCATGGAGCCAGGTGTGCTTGTCCCACCTGCTATTCTACGGTCGGAGATCAAGAGCGCTCGCCTGAATGGAAACGCGCCGCCGGCGCCTGGAAAGGGGGTCCGGGGAGGGGGAACAACACGAAGGGTCCGCCTTCTTTATCGGGACTCGTGGATCGTGGCTCGTGGATCGTATTTTTCGATTCACGATCCACGAGTCACGGCTCGGTGGCGTCGCGCCACTGGACGAAACCTTCCAGCGCGTAAAACTCCGGCAGGCCGAGTTTGTCGTACACGCCGGCCGTCTGGCGATTGCGGTCCTCGGCGCGCTGCCAGAATTCGCGCTGATCGACGGCGCCGGGAAACATGGCCCGGTCCTTCTGCGATTGGTGCCGGAAAATCGCTTGTTTTTTGCGCTCCACGTCTTCGGGACTGAGCGGCACCACGCGCTCGATCTCGTGCGGCTCCCACTCCTCCCAGGCGCCGCGGTAGAGCCAGACCTCGAAGTTCTGCCCCTTCTTGCGGACGGTGCGCACGGCGTCGAAGATCGCCTCGGCGCAAACCCGATGCGTGCCATGCGGATCGGACAGCTCGCCGGCCACGTAGATCTGCGCCGGCTGCAAGCGTTCGAGCAAAGCGATAATGTCGGCGATGTCCTGTGGGTGGATGGGGGCCTTGGCGATGGTGCCGGTGCGGTAGAAACGCAGGTCCATGAACTCCAGTTGTTCGGGCGGCACGCCGCAGGCCAAGGCCGCCGCCCGCGCCTCGGTCTCGCGGATCAGCGCCTTGACCTTGAGTAAATCTTCCGTGTCCGGCTGGCCCGGCTTCTTGGAACGCAGAAAAGTCTGCATCTTCTGCTTGAGTTTTTCCGTCTGCTCCTCGTCGATCTGGAACAGGCGGTTGAACTCCACCGCGAAATCGACGAAGCGCCAGGCGTCGTGGTCGAAGACGGCGATGTTGCCGTTGGTCATGTAGGCGATGTGGACCTTATGCTTCTGCTCGACGAGACGGATCAAGGTGCCGCCCATGCTGATCACGTCGTCGTCCGGGTGCGGACTGAAGATGAGGGCGGTGCAGGGCTGGCGTCCGGCCGGTTCCGTACACAAACTGCCCATCAGTTCGTCGAAGACGCGCCGGCCGAGGACGCTGGCGGGACCGTATTCGCGCAAGAGTTCGTACAGTTCGTGTTCGCGGAAATCGTCGTCGGACAGTTTGAGAAGGGCTTTTTCGACTTTGAGGCTGAGCCAGAGGACGGCCTTGCGGATGAGCGCCGGCGTCCAGTTGACCGGCCCGATGCTCCACGGCCGGGCGAACGCGGAAAGCTCCGCCGCCGCCGCCTGGTCGAGCAGGAAGGTAGCGTCGGGGTGCTGCTGCAAGAAGCTAGCGGCCACGGCGTCCGTGACCGGCCCCTCGACGGCCTTCTGCACGATCTTCGCCTTGTGTTCGCCGAACGCCATCAGCACGATCTTGCGGCAATCGAGGATGGTGCCCACGCCCATCGTCAGGGCTTGCTGCGGCACGTTTTCCTCGCCGAAGAAACTGCTGGCCGCATCCCGCCGCGTCACCGGGTCGAGCGTGGCCAGGCGCGTCCGGCTGTGCCGGGTCGAACCCGGTTCGTTAAAACCCACGTGTCCGGTACGGCCAATGCCCAGAACCATCAGGTCGATGCCACCGGCCCGGCGGATCTTCTGCTCGTAGCGATGGCAATACTCTTCCGTCTCCTCCACCGCGATGGTGCCGTCGGGCAGGTTGATGTTTTGCGGCGGAATGTTGACGTGGTTGAAAAATGTCTCCTGCATCCAGCGCCGGTAGCTCTGCGGGTCGTCCGGCTGCATGGGGAAGTATTCGTCGAGGTTGAAGGTGATGACGCGCGAGAAATCGAGGCTGGCGTCGCGGTGCAGGCGGATGAGTTCGCGGTACAGCCCGACGGGGGTGGAGCCGGTCGGCAGGCCGAGCACAGTGGGCCGGCCGGCCGAGTTGTTCTGGCGGATGAGGCTTTCGATCATCAGCGCCACATGCCGCGTCGCCTGGGCGCTGGTGGGGAAAACCAGCGTGGGCACCTTGGTGTGCGGGACGTAATGGGAAGACATGACGATCATCGACCACCTTCACTTCCGTTTGCCGTCCAAACTCAGATCTCGTTTAGCCGCGACCCGGAGGGGAGCGCGCTAGTCGCCGCGCTCCCCTCCGGGTCGCGGCTAAACGAGAAACGGCGCGATCCGTATAGTTATAACTTAGGCACCCCCCCGGCAATCGGCCAACGCGGAGAGGAGACGACTCATGCTCACTTGCACGGTCAACGGCGAAGTTCGCACCTTACCGGAACCCCTGACGGTGGCGCAGCTGCTCGAACGTCTCGGCTACGACCGTCGCCGCGTCGCCGTCGAGGTCAACGGCACCGTCGTCCCGGCCGTGCGCCACGGCGAACAAGGGCTATCTTCCGCCGACCGCGTCGAAATCGTCACCCTCGTCGGTGGCGGCTCCGGTGAGGTCGAGCCGGACGATAAATCGCTCAAGATCGGTAAATTCACCTTCAAGAGCCGGCTCATCACGGGCACCGGCAAGTACGCCGGCTACGAGCTGATGCGCGACTGCCTGGCGGCCAGCGGCTGCGAGGTGACGACGGTGGCCGTGCGCCGCGAACGTCTCGTGGATAAGCAGGGCCGCAACATCCTCGATTACCTCGACCTGAAGCGCTACACGATCTTGCCGAACACGGCCGGCTGCTTCAGTGCCGAGGACGCCGTGCGCCATGCCCGTCTGGCCCGCGAGTTGCTCGCCAACCTCGGCAACCCCGGTGCGGATTGGGTCAAACTGGAGTGCCTGGGCGACGTTAAAACCCTGCTGCCCGACCCGGTCGCCACGCTGAAGGCGACGGAACAACTCGTGAAAGAAGGCTTTCAGGTGCTGGTCTACACGAGCGATGATCCGATCATGGCCCGCCATTTGAAAGCGGCGGGGGCCGTCAGCGTCATGCCGGCCGGCAGCCCCATCGGTAGCGGTCAGGGCGTCCTCAACGCCAACAACATCCGTATCATCCTGGAGTATTTGAAGGATGGCGATCCGGATTATCCGGTTATTGTCGATGCGGGTGTGGGCACGGCCAGCGACGTGACGGTGGCGATGGAGTTGGGCTGCGACGGCGTGCTGCTCAACACCGGCATCGCCCATGCCCGAGACGCGCTGCGCATGGCCCACGCCATGCGCCACGCCTGCGCCGCCGGCCGGCTAGCGTACCTGGCCGGGCGCATCCCGCGTAAGATGTACGCGCAAGCATCCAGTCCGATGGAGGGCCGCATCGCGCCCTCCGGTTCGTGACACGGCGAACCGCGGGGAGAGGGATCATGACACAAACATTGACCGTTCGAGTGGGTGCCGACGGCACGCTCACGTTGCCGCTGGGCGAGGCCAACGCCAACAAACTCGTCCGCGTGACAGTGGATACGCTCCCGGAAATGACTCGCGAGGAGTGGCTGCGCTTTATCGAGGCCACGGCGGGCAAGATCGACGATCCCACGTTCGAGCGCCCCCCACAAGGCGAGTACGAGCAGCGAGATCCGTTGTGAAATATCTCCTCGACACCAATACATGCGTGCAATATCTACGTAAAGGGAGTGCCTCACCCATAAGCGCCAAACTTGCCAGCCTCCAGCGGAGTGACAACGTGTTATGCACGGTGGTGCTTGCGGAATTACTATATGGCGCGTTGCGCAGCCGTGACGTGGCCAAAAATCTGGCGGACGTTCGGAATTTCATCGTGGGGTTTTCGTCTCTTGGTTTCGATACCGCGGCTGCGGAGGAATATGCGAGGGTGCGCGCCGACCTGGCAGCCAAGGGCACGCCTATTGGTCCCAATGACCTCCTGATCGCGTCCATTGCCCTGGCTCACGGCCTGACTCTGGTTACGCACAACACTGTCGAGTTCAGCCGCGTTACCGGACTGGTCCTGGAAGATTGGCAGACGCCTTGACGCGCAAGCATCCAGTCCGATGGAGGGTCGCATCGCGCCCTCGGGATCGTAATTTCCTTGACCAGCCCGCAGCGCGAGCAAGGGAGCGGCCCTTGCTGACGCTGCGGGATGGTAAGACGAGGTGCCACGATGACGTGGGGAACGCGAATCCGTACCGGGCTGGACTGTTTGGTCGCTCAGGATTTCACTCCATTGCGCGGGTTGCGCGTCGGCCTGGTCACGCATCCTGCGGCCGTCGATCATCGCCTCCGGCACGCTTGCGAATTGCTCGCCGAGGCGCCAGGCGTTCGTCTGGTCGCGCTGTTCGGCCCGGAACACGGCTGGATGGGCGAAGCGCAGGATCTCATCGGCGTACAGGGCGGCGACGATCCCTACTCCGGGCTGCGCGTTCACAGTCTTTACGGCGACACCTACGAGAGCCTCAAACCCACCGCGGAACAACTCCGCGATCTCGACGCCCTGGTGATCGACTTGCAGGACGTGGGCAGCCGTTACTACACCTTCCAGGCGACCATGCTTTTTTGCCTGGAGGCGGCGTCCCGACTCGGACTGCGCGTCGTCGTCCTGGACCGTCCCAATCCGCTCGGCGGCGCGGCGATCGAGGGACCGCTGTTGCAATCCGGCTACGAAAGTTTCGTCGGCATTCACTCCCTTGTCACCCGGCACGGCATGACCATCGGCGAATTGGCGCGACTGTATCAGGCCGAGCGGAAACTGGGCGGGGAATTGGTTGTGGTCCCCTGTGAGGGTTGGCGGCGCGAGATGGAGTTCGAGCAGACCGCCCTTCCCTGGGTGCTTCCCTCGCCGAACATGCCGACCGTCGATACGGCTTTCGTCTATCCCGGACAATGTCTCATCGAAGGGACGAACCTTTCGGAAGGGCGCGGCGCAACCCGGCCGTTCGAGCTGTGCGGCGCACCCTGGATCGACGCGCGGAAGTTGTGTCGTCGCATGCAAGACGAAGGCTGGCCCGGCGTCGTCTTTCGGCCGGCGTGGTTTCGACCGACCTTCCAGAAGTTCGCTGGTCAAGACGTGCGCCGGACTGCAACTACACGTCACGGATCGGAACGCCTACCAGCCGGTGCGGACGAGCCTGGCGCTCCTGGCGGCGGTGCGCGAGCAATCGTGCGATGCCTTCGCCTGGCGGCGGGAGACTTACGAGTTCGTATCGGATCGCCCGGCCATCGACCTGCTGTTCGGCAGCGACCGCGAACGCAAGGCGCTGGAGGCCGGCGTCCCGGCACGCGACATCTGCCGCCCGTGGGAGGCGGAGGAAGAAGCCTTCCGCCGCCGCCGGCAACCCTATCTGCTCTACTGATTCCGGAGAGTCCATGAATTCCGAGCTGTCGGCCGTGGACGTGGCGATCGTCGTCTTGTATGTGCTGGCGACGATCGGCCTGGGGGCGTGGTTCAGTCGGCGGCAGCAGAACCTGCGCACCTACTTCGTCGGCGACCGCGACGTGAGCTGGTGGCTCATCCTCGTTTCCATCGTGGCCACCGAGACGAGCACAGTGACATTCCTCAGCGTGCCCGGCGTGGCGTTTCACGGCAACTTCACGTTTCTGCAACTGGCGTTCGGCTACGTCGTCGGCCGCATCGCCATCGCCTGGTTTCTGCTGCCGCAGTATCTTCGCGGCGAGTTGATGTCCGCGTACCAGTTGCTCCAGCAGCGCTTCAACCGCTCGGTGCAGCGCACGGCGTCGGGACTGTTTTTGCTCACCCGCGTCGTCGCCGACGGACTGCGGCTGTACCTCGCCGCGTTGCTTCTGCAACAATTCACCGGCTGGAACGGCGAGGTTTCCGTGCTGGTCATCGGCGGCGCGACGATCCTTTATACGCTCCTGGGCGGAATGCAAGCGGTCATCTGGGCCGACCTGATTCAGTTCGTCATCTATATCATCGGCGCGATCGTGGCGGCGGTCTGCATCCTGCGTTTGATCCCCGGCGGATTTGCCGAATTCGCCGCGGCAGGCGAGCAAGCGGGAAAGTTTGTGCTTCTGAACTTCTCTACGGATCCCCAGCAAGCCTATACGTTCTGGGCCGGGCTGATCGGCGGCGCGTTTTTGACGATGGCGAGCCACGGGGCCGATCAGATGATGGTCCAGCGTTACTTTTGCAGCCGCTCGCTCGGCGAGGCGCGGGCGGCGCTGGTGCTGAGCGGACTGGTGGTATTAGGGCAATTCCTGCTTTTCCTGGGCATCGGGGCCGGCCTGTATGTACTGCGCGAAAAGGGTATCCTCGACATCGCGGAGGGCACGAAGAATGACGCGGTGTTCGGCGTGTTCATCGTCCACTTTTTGCCGCACGGTCTGATCGGCCTGTTGATCGCCGCCGTGCTGGCGGCCTCGATGTCCACCCTGTCCTCGTCGCTCAACAGCTCGGCCAGCGCGTTCGTGAACGATTTCTATCGGCCGCTCCGTCCCGACTTGCAGGAAAGTCATTACTTTGATGTATCGCGCTGGATGACGCTCGT
Organism: uncultured Planctomycetota bacterium; assembly: GCA_963767535.1. Taxonomy (GTDB): domain Bacteria; phylum Planctomycetota; class Planctomycetia; order Gemmatales; family Gemmataceae; genus JAJPHU01. The sequence goes on along the minus strand of CAVYEC010000001.1, from coordinate 1,258,543 downwards.
ATGGGGCCTCACGCGGATCGCGGTCGCGCTGTTGGCCCTGCGCTGGGTGCGCGGAAGCAGTGTCATTGATGAGGTGTTGAAAGTGGCGGGGTTCACGACCGGCATGATTCTCGGCCTGTTCCTGCTCGGCAGTCTGCGCCGTCCCGTCGCTTCGTGGGCCGCGCTCGCGGGACTGGTGGCCGGGTTCGCGATTGTCTTCGTGATCTGGCTGCCCCCGCTATGGCCCGATGGCGCCCTGGCCTGGCCGTGGTACGCTCCGATCGGCACCATCGTGACGGTGGCGACGGCCCTCGTCCTGAACCTTGTGAGAACGGAACATGGATCACCTGGAAACCGAGGCGCGCAATCCGGCCTCGACAAAACTGGATGAGCTGACGCCGCTGGAAATCGTCCGGCTGATGAACGCCGAGGACGGCCGGGTCATCCCCGCCATCGCGTCGCAGGCGGAAGCCATCGCCCGCGCCATCGAGGTCATCACCGACCGATTGCGTGGGGGCGGCCGATTGATCTATGTCGGGGCCGGCACATCGGGCCGGCTCGGCGTGCTGGATGCGAGCGAATGTCCGCCGACGTTCAACGCCCCGCCGGATCTGGTCCTCGGCGTCATCGCCGGCGGCCCGGCGGCACTGACTCGCGCGGTCGAAGGGGCCGAGGACCATCCGGAGTACGGGCAGCGCGATCTGGAAGCGCTCGGCGTCGGTGCCAGGGATGTGGTGGTCGGCATCGCCACGAGCGGACGGACGCCCTACGTGCTGGGTGCCGTCGCCCACGCGCGAAAGCAAGGCGCGTTCACGATCGGCCTGGCTTGCAACACGGATGCGGAGTTGAACGCAGCGGTCGATCTGGCGATTGTGCCTGTGGTCGGGCCGGAAGTGCTGAGCGGGTCCACGCGAATGAAGGCGGGGACAGCTACCAAGTTGGTGCTTAATATGCTCAGCACTGGGACGATGGTACGTCTGGGCAAAACGTATGGCAACTTGATGGTCGATCTGCGGGCCACCAACAGCAAGCTGCGGCGGCGCACGAATCGGATCGTGCGCATCCTGACGGGACTTTCGTCCGAGACGGCGGCCGAGTTGTTGCAGCGCTGCGGGGGCGAGCTGAAAACGGCGCTGGTGGCCCAGCTGGGCGGAATCGAGCCGGAGCGAGCTAGGACACGGCTCGCAGAGGCGGGCGGCCAGGTACGGCAGGCGTTGTCTCTTCACCAGCCCGCAGCGCCAGCAAGGGTTGCTTCTCTGCCGACACAGGAGTTGTACCTGGGCATCGACGGTGGCGGCACGCATACCGTCGCCCTGCTCGCGGCGAGGGATTCTGAGAACTGGACCATCCTCGGACGCGGCACGTCGGGGCCATCCAACCGACAAGCGGTGGGCACCGAGCGCGCGCTGGCGGCCCTCGATGAAGCGGTCAGCGCCGCCTTCATGGCGGCCCAGTTGCCGCGCGGCCCCGTGGCGTCGGCTTGTCTGGGCCTGGCCGGGGCGGATCGCGCCGACGATCAGGCGGTGATCCGCGAATGGGCGGAGCGCGTGCAGCTCGCTCGAAAGGTCGATGTCACCAGCGACGCGGCGATCCTACTGGCCGCCGGGACGCCGGAGGGATGGGGACTCGTCTTGATCGCCGGCACGGGATCGATCGCCTTCGGCCAAACCGCCGACGGCCGCCGCGCGCGAGCCGGCGGCTGGGGCTACCTGCTCGGCGACGAAGGCAGCGCGTATGCCCTGGTGATGTCAGCGTTGCAGGCCGTCGCCCGCGCCGCCGATGGCCGCGGCCCCGCGACCACTTTGACGGAGCGCTTTCTGAATCGACTCGGTGTGAAACAACCGCAGGAGTTGATCGCGGCCGTCTATCGCAGCGGCCGGGATCGCACGGAATTCGCCGCGCTAGCGCCGCTGGTGATCGAGGCAGCAGAGAACGATGCGGTTGCCGCCGAGATCGTGGAGAAAGAGGCGCGCGAACTGGCTAGGGCGGGTGAGTCGGTGATTCGTCAACTCGGATGGAACGATCCGGTTCCTGTTGCGTTGGCGGGCGGACTTCTGATCGGCAGCGAGCGATACCGGCAGCGGGTTCTCCGTAACCTGAACGAACGCGGCGTTCCGGCGGGGCCGGTGGTTGTTATCGAAGAGCCGGCACACGGAGCCGTCAAATTGGCATTCATGGGATCAAGGCAAGTGCTGTCGAACTGATACGCGACGGCGCTTCAACGGACAGCAGCGCTCTCTTGAGACAGTTCCTCGTCCAAGCTACCCCCGCAGTAGGGGCAAAAGCAGACACGGTGTTTCACCGAAAACCAGATCTGCTGCATGAGCAAAGGACCCAGGTTGCCCCGGCACTGCGGACACCGGAGGCCACCGAAGTAGCCGGCCATGTTGGCCACAAATGCGACTGCGAATCCAGGTAGCGAGATGGCCAAAATCGCAGCCTGCTGTTCGTCGAATATTACCCCCAGGAGGATGCCCAGGAAGAACAGGCCGAAGCCGAAGCCTATCGCGACGCGCATCCACCGCAGGCATCGATCCAGCCGCGTCCGGGCTGTCATCTGCATTTTCGCCTCCTCCGTCGAACAACTGGCTCAACCGCCGGCTCACGCGGGGCACAACTTATCGTGTTTCCGGTCAGCTAGGGCGACTCGTTCGGCCGGCCTTGCAACCTGGAATCTCATTAGCACCCGTTTTGTACCCCGATCGTGGGTCAGCGTCCTGCCAATTCGTAGGCTTGCAAAAAAGCCTCAGCCGCATCCTCTTCGCCGTCCGCGGCAAATAACTCCCACCCCGAACCGAGCGGACGTATATCGACGGCGCCATCCGTCGTCTCCCCTTGTCGGCCGGAGAGAAAACAGTCCGTCCTGGCGTCCCAACGCGAGAAGTCCGGCGCAGCGCGCTATGGTGAATCGCCCGATGTGCAGGGCGAAGATTCGCGCGGTGCGTTCGTGGGCCAAGAGGTTACACAGTTCCATGCTGCACCGCGCCGACGCCGGAACCTTTCTGCCGTACCGATGGAAGAAGATTCGGCCTCCTTCGTCGAAAGGGCTCCCATCCGTACCGGCTTCAAAGTGACGGACATCTTCCGGCCGACGGAGTTTCAAGTACCGCAACACCGTCCCGTTGTCCGGCTGCGCGAACAGGGCTTCAAGAGTGAGGTCCCTGCCCAACCCTGGCGACACTCTCCGCTCCTTTCTTTCACCGAACACCAGATCGCAAATCGTCTCGCCGCGTGGCCGGTCTCCCGCGGAGACTTGCATCGTTGGACCTCCGTGCGCTGCTGTCAAGCGAGTTCTCGGTTGAATCAACTTCCGGCAACAGTCAGCGTGGATTCCCGCAAGACACCGATTAGCGACGCTTCGCAGAAGCGTTCTTATCCCACACGCTTCTGCGAAGCGTCGCTAAACATTCCGGGAAGATCGAAGTTGCTCCAACGCCCGATACCAATGCCCCTTGTCGCTCCCGTGCGGGCATCCTTCCTGCTGCCAAAGGAAGTAGGCCGCACGGGCGATCTCTTCGTGCGCCGGAGCTTTCGCACGTAGCTTCTGTCGCTGGAGCAGTTCGTCCAGGCAGTGCCGGTCTTCCTCGGAGAGTGGCGTGGTGGGGTCGCGGCCGTAGTCGATCTTGGAAGCGAAGCCGCCCTGGTCGTAAGCGCGCGTGAAGGCGATGCGCAAGTCGAGCACCGTGTCGCGGTCGTTGGCGGCCAGCGGCAGGCGGAAACGCGGCAGCGGTTTTTGCAAGGTGGCGGTGTAGATTTCGTAGCGTTCCGGATGGGTGGCGCGAGTCACGGTAACGGCGTAGTCCCACTCGGGCAAACCGTCGCGCGAGTATTCCAAAGTCGGCGGACCCTGGAGGACCAAATCAATTTCGACGACGTTGGCGCCGGCGTCCTTACCTTCGCGGCGTGTGTCGAGGTAGGCCGACCGCCCCACAGCGGTTAGCTTGTTGGCCGGGCTAACCACATCCACTAGGGTGATGAGCTGGCCATCCCGGCGCTGGAGGATCTCGATGTAGTCCTCGCCATTCTCCTTTCGTGCCCCAGATTCCGATGACCTCTCGTCAATGAGATAACGGCGTTTCTTGACGCAGGCGCGGTAGCGGTCCACGAGGCCGGGCAGGAGGATCTGGTACAGGCACATGACGAGCTGATGGTGAAACAGCGGCCACAATACTTCATCTTCAAGGTAAGGGTCCATACCGGGAAAGGGGCTGGGCATGGGTGTCGGCTCCTGATGGGTTCTCGCTAGTTATTCGGCAGAAGGGACGAAGATATTTTACCAGTCAGGCTCACGCCGCACTCGTCTGTCCTGCGTAGAATTGCCGCGTGTGTCCGCCGGCAATGCCCAATGAGATGAGGAGCCTTCGCCATGACCGGAGTGGAAGCCTTCCTGGACGTTCTCGCCGCCGCCGGCGTGACGCACATCTTCGGCAACCCCGGCACTACCGAGCTACCGCTCAACGACGCCCTCGTGAACGACCGGCGCTTTCAGTACATCTTCGGTCTGCACGAGGTGCCCGTGGTGGCGATGGCGGACGGTTATGCCCTGGTGTCCGGCCGGGTCGGTGTGGCGAACGTGCATATCTGCTGCGGCCTCGGCAACGCGATGGGCATGCTCTACAACGTCCACTGCGAGGGAGCGCCGCTGATCTTGACGGCCGGGCAGCAGGATCGCCGGCTGCGCTTCGAGGAGCCGGTGCTGTCCGGTGACATGGTGAGCGTGGTCCGGCCGTGGACGAAATGGGCCGCGGAAGTGCAGCGCGTCCGGGACATTCCTACCGCCGTCCGCCGGGCCATCCAGACTGCACTGACACCGCCGACGGGTCCGGTATTCCTCGCCCTGCCCGTGGACGTGCAGATGGAAGCGTGCGAGGGTCTCGATTTATCACCCCCGTACGTGCCGGATCGCCGGGTGCGTCCGCCTCTCGATGCGCTCCGCCGCGCCGCCGCGGTGCTGAGCCAAGCGCAGAACCCCGCGATCCTGGCCGGCAGCCGGGTGACGGAGTGCGGAGCCATCGCCGAGTTGGTTGCGGTCGCGGAGCGTTTCGGCGCGCCCGTGCTGTCGGAACAGGCGACGGCCCACGGCCGGCTTCCCTTCCCCGTCGATCACCCGCTCTACGTCGATGGCTTGCCGCTGTGGTCGCCGGAGGTTCACCGCACGCTGGCCGACTTCGACGTGCTTCTGGTCGTCGGCATGAACCTGCTGCGCAGTTACATTTATCACGAGCCGGCCCGGCCCATTCCCGAAAACGTTCGCCTTGTGCAGATGGATAACGACGCCTGGCAGATCGGCAAGAACTATCCGGTCGAGGTCGGCGTCCTCGGCGATTTGCAAGCGGGCCTTGCCGAACTCGATCAACTGCTCGCTGGCAGCATCACCGGAGCGCAGGCGGCGGCCGCCAGGGCGAGACTGGATCGTCACACGACGGCACGGCGAGCGGCGCGAGAAGCGTTGCAGGCGAAGATAGCCGCCGAACGCAGCCAGCGGCCGATGACGCCGTTGACCCTGATGGGCGCATTGGCGAAAGTGCTGCCGTCCAACGTGGCTGTCGTCGAGGAGGCCGTGACGACGACGAACGCGACCCTGGAACGCCTCGGCGTCTTAAAAGATCCGGCTGGCTATTTCGGCCATCGCGGCTGGGCGCTGGGTTGGGGGATGGGATGCGCGCTGGGAGTTAAACTCGCCCGGCAGGATCGTCCTGTCCTGGCGATCCTCGGCGACGGCGCGGCGCTGTACGGCATTCAGGGATTATGGTCGGCGGCGCATCACAACATCCCTGTGACGTTCGTTCTCTGCAACAACGCCCAGTATCAGATCCTCAAGCATTGTGGCGACGTGATGCCTTTGCCGCGCATGGCGGCCCGGCAATACCTGGCGATGGATCTGGTGCGGCCGGAGATTGATTTCGTCGGCCTAGCCCGTTCGCTGGGAGTCGAGGCACACCGAGTCGGCGAGCCGGAGGAGTTGAGCGAGCGCGTCCGCGCATCTCTGGCCGGCGATAAGCCGATACTTTTCGATGTGCCGATCGCCCGTTGATCGACGCCTGAGTCAGCTCATTAGAACGGCAGCTCGAACTTCCGTAAGCAGCCGTGTGTCGTTAGACTGAGGAAGAAGGAGTAATTCCATGAATACGACCGAGACCGCCACCAGCATCCCCGAAGAGATTAAAGCCCAGTTACGGCAGACCCTTGATGATCTCGTGAAAGGCATCCGCCGTCCCGATAAGATCAAAGCAGCCTGCGAACGGATGGACCGGATGCGTGAGGAAAACCGCGAGCTATTCGGCGAGCAGAATATCGCCGTCGAGTTGATCCGTCAAACCCGCGATCACGCATGAAATACGTCCTCGATTCCAGCGTCGCCCTCAAATCGCCGATCCGACCGCAGAGCAAGTCCAAAAAGCGGGATGAGATCGTCGGTGAACGAACCGGGGTGAGACGTGACCGATAATCCGTGGCATCGCCTGCCTGGCGAGCCACCGTATGTCCTCCCCGAAGATCAGACGAAAGTAGAGACTTTTAATCGGGAGACGGAGCGGAAAGGCCGTCCGAACTTTGTTCTGCACCTCGACATGATACCGGAGCCGTTTGTAGGCTGTCCCAAGGCACCGGTCGTCATTTTGGGCAACAATCCCGGAGTCGAAAGTTCCGAAGCGAAGGCCGACAGATGTAAGCCGGCGTTCGCCGACCGAATGCGCAACAATTTACTGCACCGGCTTTCGGATGATTATCCCTTCCTCTATCTCGACCCAAGCCCAGACATTCCTCCGCAGAGTAGAAAATGGTGGAAACACAAACCGAAGTCCCTCTTCCGCGAATTTGGCCCTGACCAAGATGTTGCCCGGCACGTTTTGGCCCGGTCGATTCTCGCCGTCGAATTCTTTCCGTATGTTTCGCATAGGTTTCGCCACGGACGCCTATCTCTGCCCTCGCAGCAGTATTCCTTCGATTTGGTGCGAAAGGCGATGGGTCGGAAAGCCTTTATCATCTTGACGCGGGGCCGCCGTCGGTGGGAAAAGGCAGTGGAAAACCTTGCCACCTATCCTCACCTCGTTCGCCTCCGGGAGGTCCAGCGAGCGCCAATCAGTTCGGGTAACTGCGTTGATCCCAAGCAGTATGAGGCAATCGTCAGTACCATCAGGACGTTTTTGCCGTAGCTACGGAAAAGGGTAAGGCCTGGGTTATTGCCGGCCGTGCAAAGCCGCGACAAGCCGCCTCTCGCCCCTTTCGCGAGCATCAAAGCACCTGGTATCGCAAATGCCTCGCCCGGGAAGGGCGTGATTGTCTATAATGCCGCCCATGAGCAACGGTTTCACCGCCGAACTGGCCCGCTTCGGACCCCAGCAGTCCTACGCGCCGCCGTCGCGCGCCGCGCGCAGGTTTATTGCAGCCGGCTGGCCCGCGCCCACTACGAGAACTTCACCGTCGCCTCCGTCCTGCTGCCGCGCCACCTCATCCGCCATTTTCACACGGTCTACGCCTACTGCCGCTGGGCCGACGACCTCGCCGACGAGGCCGGCGGCGGAACGCACGCGCTGGATCTGCTGCGCTGGTGGCGCGAGGAGCTGCTGAGCTGTTACGACGGCCGGCCGCATCATCCCGTCTTCGTCGCCCTGCGCGATACCATTCGCCGCTTTGACATTCCGCCGGAGCCATTCCTCGATTTGCTCTTCGCCTTCGAGCAGGACCAACTCGTCACGCGCTACCGCACCTTCGAACAACTGCTCGACTATTGCCGCTGCTCGGCCAACCCCGTCGGCCGGCTGGTGCTGTATCTGTGCGGGGCGTTCGATGCGGAGCGGGCGGCGCTGTCCGATCGCATTTGCACGGCGCTGCAACTGGCCAACTTCTGGCAGGACGTGGCCCGCGACTTCGCCATCGGACGGGTGTATCTGCCGCGCGAGGACCGCGCGCATTTCGGCTACAGCGATGAGGATCTGGCGGCCCAGCGTTTCACCCCCGCCTTTGCCGAACTGTTGCGCTTCGAGGCGGACCGCACGCGCGACCTCTTTTACCGTGGCATGCCGCTGGTTGAGCGGATGCCGGAGACGATGCAGTCCGACATCGAGCTGTTTATCCAGGGCGGCCTGGCCATCCTGCGTAAGATCGAGCAGTGCGGTTACAACGTGTGGGCGCGGCGGCCGGCGCTGGCCAAGTGGGAAAAGGGTATGCTCCTGGCCGGCGCCGTCTGGCGGCGTCTGTGGTCGCGATTGGGCGTCTGGTAGAAAGGCATACGGATGGCAGCATTTCTTCAGGGATTGATGCGAGCGCGGGAGAGCCAACCCGCGCTGACCGTGGCGCAGTCCTACGCCTGGTGCGAACGGCTGGCGCGGCGGCAGGCCGGCAACTTCTATCACGCCTTCCGCCTCCTGCCCGCGGCGAAGCGGCGGGCCATGTGCGCCCTGTACGCCTTCATGCGCGTCGCCGACGACCTCACCGACGGGCCGGAAAGCGTCGCGGACAAAAGCGTGGCTCTGGAGAATTGGCGACGACAACTCGACGCGGCCCTGGCGGGAGATTATCATCACCCCTTGCATCCCGCCTTTCATCACACGGTCGAACAGTACGGCATCCCCCGCCGCTATCTGGAGGACGTGCTCGACGGCGTCGGCATGGACCTGGACACGGATCATTACGAGACGTTCGACGAGTTGTATCGCTATTGCTATCGGGTGGCGTCGGTGGTCGGGCTGGCCTGCATCCACATCTGGGGTTTCACCGAGGAGCGGGCCAAGGAGCACGCCGAGGCGGCCGGCATCGCCCTGCAACTGACGAACATCTTGCGCGACCTAGGCGAAGACGCCGCCCGCGGCCGGGTGTACCTGCCGCGCGAGGATCTCGAACGGTTCGGCTATCGCGCCGAGGATCTGCGACAGGGCCGGCGCGACGAGCGCTTTCGGGAGCTGATGCGCTTCGAGGCGGCCCGCGCGCGCGGCTATTACGAGTCGGCGGCGCCGTTGGCGGATCTGCTCGATCCGTCGGGCCGGGCCGTGTTCCTGGTCATGCTGCGCACCTACCGCGGCTTGCTGGAGGCGATCGTCCGCCGCGATTACGACGTGTTCACCAGCCGGGTGCGGTTGAGCCGGTTGCGCAAGCTCTGGCTGGCGGCGCAGGTGCTGCCCTTGCGCTGGGGATGGGGTAATCCGTAACCCCGGCGGCCCTTCTTTGCCGATAAGATCCAGGAGGTATCCCTCGCGGAAATGCGCGTGTTAGGATATAATGGTAAAGGGAACGGGATAGAAGAGAGGTGGTCGCGAACCGCCTGCCCGCGGCTGTTTCAGGATCTGTCACGATGCGTTTGCTGACCTACAACATCCACAAGGGCGTCGGCAGCGATCGCCGCTACCGGCTCGAACGAATCATCCACGTCATCCGCGAGCAAAATCCCGACCTCATCTGCTTGCAGGAAGTAGACCGCAACGTGCGGCGGTCGCGCTACCACGACCAGCCGGCCCTGTTGGCCGACCACCTCGGGACGGAAGCGTACCTCTATCAGCTCAACGTGCCGCACCGCGAAGGCGGCTACGGCAACCTGATCCTGTCGCGCTGGCCGTTCCGCAGTCAGCAGCATGTGTCCCTCCGCCACCGCCGCCGTAAACCGCGCGGCGCCAGCTCGTCGTCGTCGAGACGCCGGAGGGCCCGCTGCACCTGGTCAACTGGCACCTGGGCTTGCGCGAACGAGAGCGACGCTGGCAGGCGCTTCATTTGTTCAATCACAGTATCTTCCTCGAATCCGCCCACCTGCCCACGATCATCGCCGGCGATTACAACGATTGGCGTAATACGCTGGGCCGACATCATTTCGTCCGCCACGGCTTTCATCAGGCCACCGCGCCCGCCCGCCGTTTTCGCAGCTTTCCGTCTTTCCTCGCGCTGGCCTCCCTCGACAAGGTGTTTTATCGCGGTGATATCCACGTCCGCCATGCCGGCATCGTGCGCAACCGCCTGGCCCGCCGCGCTTCCGATCACCTTCCCCTGGTCTTCGACTTCCACCTGACGAACGTTGCGCCGGCTTCGCGAGAATCGGCGGTTCTGTCCGCACGGCGTTCGTAGCGTCGAGGGCCTCGCCATGCCCGAGCCGGAACTGGAGCAAGCGCGGGGCGAGGCAATTCAAGAGACGACCGCGTTACCCAGCCCGACTGACGCCGGCCCAGTGCGGGTGGAGGTCGCGGGACACGAACTGACGCTCTACGTCGAAACCTGGCCGTTGATCCTGCAAATGGTGCGCGACATCCGCGCCGCCAAGACGCGCGTTTGGCTGGAGACGTACATTTTCAACGACGACGCGGCGGGTTTGGCCATCGCCACCGCCCTGCGCGACCAGGCGGCCGCCGGCGTACAAGTCCGCGTCCTCTACGACGCCATCGGCAGCAAGGCTACCTCGAACGCCTTCTTCCGCCCTCTGGAACAGGCCGGCGTTCAGCTGCATGCCTTCCACTCCGTCTGGGAGGCGCTGTGGAAGTTTTCGTTTCTGCGCATCCTCAACCGCCGCAACCATCGCAAGCTGCTCGTGGTCGATGACACGATCGCCTATTTCGGCGGTATGAACGTTGTAGACACCACGCTCGGCCTCGTCGGCCCCGAGGCGCTGCCCGCCTCGGCCGGCTGGCGCGATCTGCACGTCCGGCTGACCGGTCCGCAGCAGCGCGAGGTGGCCGAGAGCTTCGAGCGTTCCTGGCGGCGGGCGCACGGCGAGCCGATCTCGCGCCGGCCGCGCTGGTATCGCCGCGGCCAACTGGCTACCGGCGAGGAGAGCATTCAATTCTTCGACAGTGGCCCCGGCCTCAAGCACAGTAGCGCCGCCCGCCTGTTCGCCCGGCTGATCCGCGCCGCCCGCCGCCGCATCACCTTTTCGATGGCGTATTTCCTGCCCGCCGGCGGCGTCCTGCGTGAACTGCTGCGCGCGCCGCGCCGCGGCGTGCCGGTGCGCGTCGTCGTGCCCGGCGAAAGCGACGTGGCGCTCGTACAGCACGCCTCACACCATCTCTACACGCGCCTGTTGCGCCGCCGCATCCGCGTTTACGAACGGCAGGCGAATATGCTGCACAGCAAGGTCATGATCGTCGATAACGCCTGGGCCGTGGTCGGCTCGTGCAACCTCGACGCCCGCAGTCTGTGGATCAATTTCGAGTTCCTCGCCGTCCTCCACTCGCGCCACCTGGCTCGCATTCTCAACCGCATCGTCGGCGAGGAGATCGCCCACAGCAAACGCATCACGCTGGAGGAGTTCCGCGAACGCAACTGGTGGCGGCGGCTGGTCAATCGCCTGGCGTGGTCGCTGCGCTGGTGGTTGTGAGGGGTGGTCGCCGGGTAGAATAATTTCAGCTACTTCAGAGGCATGGAGAACGGGGAGTGGACCATCGCCGGTTCGCACTTAGGGAAGACTGATGACCAAGGACTTGCCGGTTGGGTGGGAGGAAGGTTAGAGTGCGTTCATGACGGCACCCTCCCCGCATCCACTTACGGCTGCCGAACTGCGCTCCCGTCGCAACCGGATCATTCGCCGCGCACGGCAATTGGGATTCGTGGGACGCTTGGAGTACCGCCACGTTTACAGCCAGACGGGCGGCGCGCAATACGGTCGGGGCAGCACGGAGGCGGAAGATCTATCGACCGTCTATGCGGAAGCATTCGAGCGCGACGCGGACCCGGAAGACTTCTCCCTCGAAGCGATCCTGGCTCACGAGCGCGGCCATCAACTGCTCGCTCGACACCCGCGCATCGTCAGACGGGTCGCGGGACGCATCTCCGCCGCGAGCGAAGAAATTCTGGCATCCCTCCTGGGGGCCATGATTAGTCCCGTGGAGACGGATCGCGATGCGTTGGTGGCCAAGGCGACTGTGGAGTTGCTCAACCACGGGGAGACGCCGGAGGTATCGATCCAGCGGCTTCAAGAACTGTGGAACCTATTGGAGACGCTTTTATGATCGGTCGAAAGAAACTCGGTGCTATTCGTGAGGAATTGCAACGCACCTTGACCACGATCGGCGATGACCCGCTCCGCTGGCTGGAGGAGCGTATCGCAGCCTCCCAGCGCCAAGGAGGCGCCACTTCTCAAGGAAGCGAGGTTCTGCATTCTTTGCGGCGCGTCCTCGAAACGGTGGATAGGAAAAAAACGCGAAAGCAAAGCGTTGGCTCGAAAAAATAATCCCTCATCGCTCGCCATGCCACAAAAGGTACACACCATCGCTCAACCACAGCACGACATTGGCTCCGCCGGTGATCAATACCAGCCTAACCCATTGCGACAGCGACAACGGAGTCAGGGCAAAATAGTTATCGAACGGCTGACCATACAGCACTACCAGATAAACCAGCATCGCAATCGCCGCCAGCCAGCGAAAGCGACGGTCGCCAGCCAGCGGTCGCGCCTCGCCATCGGTCAGGGCGCAAGAGCGTGGTCAACCCCAGCAGAATCAGCAGCGAAAGCAGCAGCGTCCGCTGGGTCGGATCGTCGTCGTGCCAGACGCGGTCGGACAGCCAGAGCAGCAGCAAGCCGGCTAATCCGATGACGATGCCGGTGCGGAGCGCGAACGCGCCGACTTCGCGCAGAAAATGCGGGGCCGAGGCGACGGCCGAGCGCTCGCGGCTGAGCATGATGAGGAAGGCGGGCACGCCGATGGTCAGGAAGTTCAGGAGCGTGACCTGCCGCGGCAGATACGGAAACGGCAGGCCGAACACGCCCAGCGCGCCGACGATCAGAATCACGGTGAAGACATTTTTGACGAGGAACAGCTTGCCGGCCCGACGCAGGTTGCGGAGGATGGTGCGGCCTTCGTCGAGCGTTTGCGGCAGCAGGTCGAAGTTGTTCGTCTCCAGGACGATGCCGGACACAGTCTTGCTGGCGGCGGCGCCGTCGCCCATCGCGATGCCGAGGTGGGCGTTTTTGATCGGCAGCACGTCGTTGACACCGTCGCCGATCATGGCGACATGCCGGCCCTGTTTCTTCAGGGCCGCGACGATCTCCACCTTTTGTCCCGGAGACACGCGGCCAAAAACGCAGCGCGTGCGGATGAGTTCATTCGGATCGGATGACGCTTGCAGTTCGGCACCGGAAACTACGGGCGTTTCCGCCAGTGCCTTGACGGCGATGGCTTTCGAGCCGGTCGCCAGCGGCGCGGCCGTGGCGCACACCGTGTCGGCGTTGTCGCCGGAGAGGATCTTGAAGTCGATGCCTTGTGCCGCCAGTTCTTCCAGCACATGCCGCGCTTCCGTCCGCAGCTCGTCTCGAAACGCCACCAGCGCCAGAGGCCGCAGGGCAAATCCTTCCAGCGAGCCGGCGAATTTGCGGCCGGGTGGATCGACCGCCTCGGCGAACAGAAGCAGGCGCAATCCCGTGCCGAGAAGGTCATGCCACACAGGCTCCAGACGATCCGCTTCGCCTAGTAGCGGGCGCAGTGCCTCGCACGCCCCCAGCACGAGGACTTGCTCGACCCCTTGCGAGCGCACTCGGACGGCGCTGTAACGATTCTGCGACTTGAATGGTAGCTGATCGGTCAACTCGACCGGCGTTTCTCCCAGGGCGTCACGCAGCGCCAGCAGACTTTTGTTGGCGCGATCGAGCGACGCGGAAGCGAACCGCCGCAGCTTTGCGCGGATCGCCTCTTCCGATTGGGTCTCGTCCAGGGGACACACTCTTTCGAGGTACAGCCGATTCGTGGTCAGTGTGCCGGTCTTGTCCATGCAAAGCGTATCGACAGACGCCATTGTCTCGACGGCGCTCAGACGGTGGACGAGGGCGCCGCGCCGGCTCATGCGCACCGCGCCCAGGACGAATGCGAACGTCGCCATCAGCACCAACCCCTGCGGCACCATCGACGTGATCGTGGCCGCGATCATCTGGACCAGATCCTTGATGGCGACGTTACTCAGGAAATAAAGCACGGTGTAACCGAGACAAAGTACCAGGGCCGTCGCTGTCAGGATGCGGAGGAGCTTGTTGATGCTGTCCTGAATGGGACTGGCGGTGTAGTGATAAGAACGTGCCTCGGCGGCCGTGCGCTGGGCGAACGACTGCGCACCACGCGCTCGGCGCAATAAGCCCCCTCGCCGGCGACGCAAAAGCTGCCCGACAGAAGCGGATCACCCGGCTTGCGCGGCACCGGGTCCGATTCGCCGGTCAAAAGCGCCTCGTCCACTTCCAGGTAGCGCGACTCCAACACACGCCCGTCGGCGACCACGGTATCGCCGGCGGCGAGCAGGAGACAATCGCCCCGCACCACGTCGCCGGCCGGGATCTCGCTGACCTGACCATCGCGCAGCACGCGGGCGCGTGTCTCGGCGAGCAGAGTGAGCCGGTCGAGGTGGCGCTTGGCGCGGACCTCTTGAATCAGGCCCAGGACCGTGTTCGTCAGGGCCATGCCGCAGACGGCGAGGCCGTCGCGGTTTTCGCCGAGGAAGAACAGGGCCACGGCGGCCGGCACGACCAGGGCGTTGAAGAGCGTCAGGACGTTGCGGGCGACGATGTCGAGGTATTCGGCGCGGTCGGAGCGGCGGACGCGGTTGCCTTCGCCGCGGGCCAGGCGCAGGGCAGCCTCGGTCGATGTCAGTCCTGATAGGGGCATGTCTTTCGAGAGGGTTTGGCTCATCCGCGCTCCGAGCGGGGGCGTCAGCCCCCCGAGGGAGTACTCGGGGAGCTGACGCCCCCCGCTCAGGGGGCTGTATCAGTGTCGCTCGGCGTCCAGCAAACGCAAGTAGAGCTGGGCCAATCTCCGTGCGGCTTCCTGGCGCTGACCCAGCTCGAAGAACTGCTGCAATTCTTGCTGGCCCACCACGAAGTCGCGCAGCCGATAGACCTCCGGCAGCCAGTACTCGTCCGATCCAACCCAATCGAGCACCATCCGGAAATGCTTGCGGGCATCCTCCGAGCGGCCGGCTTCCAGGGCCAGCCAGCCGCGCGTCAAGTACCACTCGACGCGCTGCTGGCCCAGGAGCAGGGCCGTCTCGATCGCTTCCAGGCGCCAACGCCCCCGCCAGAAGTGGGAAGGGACCAGCAACGAGAGGTCGGGGTTCGGCACCTGGATGCCGCCCGCGAAATACTGGCTCTCCACCAACAGGGTCCGCCCCACCAGCATCGCGATCCGGGCCGACATCTCGATGCGCGGCGCCTTGGCCGACGGATCCCGCCAGGCGTTGCTCAGGGCGTCGGCCAGGTGCTGATCCGCCTCGGCGTAATCGCCCCGCGCGGCCGCCAGACGCAAATGAAGTTCGAGGTAGATCGGCGCGACCGGCTGGCCGACCGACTCCGGCTCGGGCGTCAGGAGAACGCGGGCCTTGTCCAGCTCGCCCAGGTCGATGAACAAGCCCATCAGGAGGCGCACGCCCGAGAGGCCGCGCGCGTCGCTGAACTCCTTGGCGTCGGCCTGTTCCAGAATGCTCACGGCCTTTTCCACCAGGCCGTTTTGCAGGGCGACCTGGGCCTTCTGAAACAACGGCTGGTCGTGCGAGCGGACTTCGTAATCGTTCAGTTGCTTTTCGAGCTGGGTCTCCAGGTTCGTCAGGTTGCGCACCATCTGCTCGAGTTGCTGGCCGAACTGCGTGAGCGATTCCAGCGGCGGCGGCCCGATCTCGCGCAGGATGTTGAAGCGCGCCCGGAAGTGGCGCACGGCCAGGTCCAGGTACTTCTGGTGGGTGAACTCGGCGTAGAGCTGGGCGTGCGCTTCCGCCGCGGTGCGCAGGTTGGCGCGCAGCGCAGGCAGTTCTGCAAGGCGGCCATGTATTGCGTGCGGCGAATGTCCTTGAGCACCTGGAGCGGCTGTTCCAGATACCCCGCATGGGTGGCCTGATTCAGCCAGGCGTAGAGCTGGGAGAGCATCAGATACGTCTCGCCGTCATCGGGGTTGGCCAGCGTGGCCCGGCGGGCGGCGCGAACGCCGAGGTAAAGCGACTCGATCGGCCCGGAATCCTGACTGGACAGGTAAGCCCGGTGCGCCAAAAGCGCCGGCACTTCGCGCTCGACCGGCATGCGCACCTGCTGAAGCGCCCCGGCGGGGTACAGCTCGTCGTAGGTACGGCTCCAGCCCAGGCGCTGCACGAGAAAGACGTTGGGGATCGGGCCGACCGGCAGGGCGTCGCCGACGTTCTGGGCGGCGACCATCGCTTCCCATTGGCGCGAGTTGGCGTGGACGTAGTGCTCCCGCAGCGCCCGGAAGCGTGTGTCATGAAGGCGGGTCGTCTCCTTGTCCAGCGAGGCGGGAGGTGGTGCCTCCCACCACGTCTTCCACTCCTCACGCGGCGCGGCCACGGCTTCGGGTCCGCGGGGCGGAGCCTGCTCCGCCTGTGGGCCAAAAGCCAGGCGCTTCATATCCAGCGGCCCCGGCGTCGGGCTGAGGTGGTCCTGGTCCTGCGGATCCTTCCAGAAGAAGATGGCGATTCGGCCATGCAGATAACACACATCCCAGAAGGCCGGCGACGCGAACATCGTCCAGCGGGCCAGGAACGCGCCGCTCTGCGCGTTGCTGCTGTCGTCGATCCAAAAGTAGGCCCGCTGCCGGCGGAGGACCGCCTGCCAATCCCTCTTTGCGCCGGCCTCCTCGCTCGTCGCGCCGGCATCGTCGCGGCGGATCATGCGTTCGAGGCTGTCGCGGATATCCAGGTAATCCTCGGCCATCTGGGGGAACTGCGTCACCCGCTGATCGAGGAAGGCGTGCTCGCCGGGGGCGAACCAGGCGAGGTAGTTGGCGATGTCCATGCGCAGGTTGAACCAGCGCGCCTCAGCAGGGAGCCGGCCCTCTTCGCGCCAGGTCTTGATCTGTGTGGCCGCCTGTTCCAGCGAGGGTTCGATATCGACATGCCAGCCGACGCGGTGGCTCTCGTAAGGCCTGGCTCCCAGCCAGCCGGGCACCGCCGCCCCCAGCAGCACCAGCGCCAGCACGATCGTCAACAGTCGTCCGCTCAGCGACCACATGCGCCACGGCCGGGTCAGCCGCGGCCCCGATCCCAGGCGAAGAGCGGCATAATCCAGCCAGTTCAGGGCCGCGATCGGGCCGCCCACGATGGCGAAAAATGGAATGCTGCGGGCGTTGTACAGACTCAAGAGCGCCAACGGCAGCCAGACCAGCAAGCGCCACCACGGCACCCGGCCAAACACGAACACGAACGAGACCGCGCCCGCAAGTAACAGCGGCCAGTAGGACACGCTGGCCGCGCTCAGGCTGGAATAGGGCGGGTAGTAATACTTGGTGACGGGCGACAAAAAGAGGACACGGAATTGCGGATCGTTGCGGAGCAGCGAGGTGGCCGGGGACAGGCCGAATTCCGCCGGCAGGGTGAAGGCATAAATGTGATGCGGGTTGAGCAGGCACGCCACCAGTCCCACGACCAGCACTCCGGTGAGTGTGCCCAGCTCACGCCGCCGATCCGTTTGTGGCGTCTGGCCCACCAGGGGGAGCCGCTGTTGCAACAGCTCTCCCGCCAGGTACAGGGCCACGGTCAACGGCCCGACGAAAAACCATTCGTCGCAATTGACCCACAGCGCGAACAGCGGCGGAATCAGCCACACCAATCGCTTTCCGCCAGCCGTGAGCAGCCACAGGGTCAGGCCCAGAAAGAAAAAGGACAGAAAGACCGGTTGCAGGCCAGGCGCGGACTCAGGGCGAGGAGGGCCAGTGTCGTGCAGGCGGCGGGAATCCACAAACTCTGCCCGGCCCGCCGGCCGACGCGCAACAGAATGACGGCCAACGCTGTGACCAAAAGCGCCTTGAACACCACCACGGCCGCGCCGCCGACTGCTGGTAGCTGGTAGAGGGCGTAAACGAGCAGCCCGAATAACCAGGAGTGGTTGACCCAGTATGCTCCCGCGCTGCCGTAGGTGAACGGATCGACGCCAAACTGGTACTCGCCCCGCGCCAGCAAACGGCCGGTGGCAAGGTGGCGGAAGAAGTCGGAGTTCGTGACCGGGAAGGATGCGACCAAAAACGCGAAGCCGAGCACCAGAACAATCAGCACCGCGTCGAGGAAGCCGCGCAGCCGGGTGAACCGCACGGCGGAAAACGCCGGCTGTTTTTTCGCCGGCGGCAACGTGATGGCCGCGTCGGCCGCCGGCTCGGAGGAGGTCTGAATGCCCGTCGTTTCGGGCGGCGTCTGGGTCGGGTCGGGGGATGCCATGCTGATCGGTCCTGCACTGGATACAAGCGAAGAATGCCGATGATTGACGTTCTTCAACGGTAGAGAGTCGCCGCGCCGCGGTCAAGCCGCCTCTTGCGTGCGGTAATTGTTTGGTTGTCACGGGCCGCATGGTAGGGTGGGCCGAGTCTTCGAGGCCCACCGGCAAGCGCTCTGGTGGGCCTCGAAGACTCGGCCCACCCTACAACGACTACAACGACAACACCACACCCCGCCTCTTGCTCCGAGAAAACCTGAGCCATCCGGGCCGCGGCGCGGGATTATAAAGAAAACCACCCGCGCGAGGAATCGGCCATGAGCCAGCCGACGACGAACCTGATCCTTTCCCACTTGCATCGCCTTTCCGAGCGGGCCGGCACGGAGGCTTCGGATCGCGAATTGCTGCGGCGTTTCGTGACTTACCGCGACGAAGAAGCGTTCGCGCGCCTGCTGCGCCGGCACCGGCCGATGGTGCAGGGCGTGTCACTGCGCGTGCTGGGCAACTGGCACGACAGCGAGGATGTTGTGCAGGCGACGTTTTTGGTGCTGGCCCGCAAGGCCGGCACGCTGCGCTGGCAGGAGTCGGCCGCGAGCTGGCTGTACCGGGGCGCCTATCACCTGTCGCTCAAGGTGCGGTCGGCCGCCGGGCGGCGGCAGCGATTGCAACAGCAAACTCCCGTCCGCGCGGCGCTGGATGCGTTCGAGGACATTCGGCTGTCGGAAGCGCAAGCCTTGCTCGATGCGGAGTTGGCCGCCCTGCCCGACAAGTACCGGACGCCCTTACTGTTGTGCTGTCTGCAAGCAATCACGCGCGACGAGGCGGCCCGGCAGCTCGGCTGGTCGCTGGCCACACTGAAACGCCGTCTGGCCAAGGGGCGCGAACTCTTGCAAGCGCGGCTGGCCCGACGCGGTTTGACATTATCGGCCGCGCTGGGAGCATCGCTTTTGCGTCCCGGCGGCGGTGCGGTAGAAGCAAGCGCTACGTCCGCGCAGGCGGTGGCGCTGGCGGAAGGGGTGCTGCGCCATGACGATGAAGAAGTGGAAGACGATAACGCTCGCTCTGATGATGCTCAGCGCCGCCGCAACCGGCGGAGGTTTGCTGGCGTGGTCGGGTTGGACCGAACTACCGGCCGAACAAGAACATCCCGCATCCCTTACTCGGACGGCGGCTGAACAGCCGGGCAGCAAGGACCAATATGGCGATGATCTGCCGCCGGGCGCCCTAGCCCGATTCGGCACCGTGCCGCTTTCGGCAGGGCAACAGCATTTACTCACTCGCCCTGTCTCCCGACGGCCGAAGGCTCCTCACGGTTGGCGGCAACAGCGTCCTTCACCTCTGGGACGTGGCCACCGGCAAGGAAGTATGCCGTTTTCCGGAGGAGCAGCGACGGACCACCAACTACGGGGCCGTTTTCTCTCCCGACGGGCGAACGTTTGCCACCAGTGGGGATTTCGGATTCAGCTTGTGGGAAACAAGCACGGGAAAACATCTCTATTTTGTGGAGGGCGGGCCGATCTATGCGCTCGCCTTCGCCCCCGACGGCAAGACGTTGGCTGGCAACACATTGGTAAAGGGGCCGTCCCTGTGGGACGTGGCTTCCGGCAAGAAGATCGCTCAACTGAACGAAGAGGGGGCGAATCCGGGAGTCCACCGCGCCGGACTCCATTCGCTCTGCTTCACGCGGGACGGCCGTCTGCTCGCCTCGACCTATGGAAAAAGCGTTATCCTTTGGGACATAGCGGCGCGGCGGGAAGTCCGCCGCCTGGAAACGTATGACAAGGCCATGCTTACGGTAGCGTTTTCACCCAATGGAAAGTGGCTTGCCTCGGGAGGGGAGGACCAGCCGATCCGTCTCTGGGACGCTTCGACGGGGCGAGAACTACGCCAATTCAAGGGGCATAAGGCCACGGTAACGTCTCTGGTTTTTTCGGCCGACGGCAAGACCCTGATCTCCGGCAGCGGTTGGTTGGGTCTGTTCGGTGGGCCGGGGAAGGAGCGGCGCTCCCTCCGGCTTTGGGACGTGGCCTCGGGCCAGGAGCGCGGCGCGATCGACGAGCACGGCGACGGCGCTTGTTCTCTGGCCCTCTCGCGGGATGGCACCCTGTTGATCGCGTCCGACGGCGGCGCGGTGCGCCTCTGGAACGTTGCCAACCTCCGGGAAGTTCGCAGACGGGGAGGCCATCAGAACTGGGTCGGTAGCATCGCCTTCGCGCCGGACGGCCAGCGGGCGGTCACCGGCGGCGGCGATTGCACTGTTCGGCTGTGGGACACGGCCACCGGGCGCGAGTTGCGGACGCTGGCCACTTGCAAGGCGGAAGTGGATTCGGTGGCTTTTTCGCCGGACGGCAAGTCGATCGCCTGCACGAGCCGAGGCGGTATGATCCACCTGTGGGAAGCTTCGAGCGGCCGTGAGGTTCGCACCATCCACGGACATAAGGACCAGGAGGCATGGATCGCGTTTTCGCCCGACGGCACGCAGTTGGCCTCGGCCAGCCGAGACGCGACGGCGGCCTTGTGGGAAGTGGCGACGGGCAAGGAACTCCGGCGCTTCAAGGGCGATTACGATGACTTCTTATGCGTGGCATTCTCGCCGGACGGCCGGCACATCGCTGCCGGTGAACTTTATAGCAAACGGCATGGCGTAGGCGATCCCACCAAGGCCGCCCCTCTCGTCCGCGTTTGGGACGTGGCGACTGGCCAACAGGTCCATGCCCTGAGCGGACACACAAATATCATGATTCCCAGTGTCGCCTTTAGCCCCGATGGCACAATCCTGGCCTCGACAGGCTGGGACAGGACGACACGGCTATGGGATCTCGCTACCGGGCAGGAGCGCGGCCGGCTTCCGGCCGGAGGTCAGGCGGTCGCATTTTCTCCGGACGGTCGCACGCTCGCCTCGGGAAGTTCCGAGGGTCTCGTCCGGCTGTGGGAGACGGCGACCTTCAAGGAGCGGGGCCAATTCCGAGGCCACCAGGCTTTCGTCCAACACTTGGCCTTCGCCCCCGCTGGCCGAACGCTTCTATCAGGCAGCATGGACACCACCGCCCTGCTCTGGGACGTGCGTGGCCGGAAGGGACGATCCTCGGCGAATCTCGCGGAACGCGAAAAACAATGGCAAGCGCTGGCCGATGGCGACGCGGCCCTCGCGTTTCAGGCCGTCAATGACCTTACCGCGGATCCGCAAGCGGCGGTGTCGCTTTTGGCCGAACGAGTCCAGGCCGTGCGTGCGCCCGATCCGCAGCGGCTCGCTCGTTGCCTGGCCAACCTGGACAGCGACCGTTTCGAGGTCCGCGAAAAGGCCGCGAAAGAGATCGAGGCGATTGGCGAGTTGGCGAAGCCGGCATGCAAAAAGCGCTGACCGGCAAGCCATCCCTGGAAGTGCGCCGCCGCATCGAGCAACTGCTCGGCACCACCGAGCCGGCCCATTCCGCCGAGCAACGGCGGACGCTGCGCCGATCGAGGTGCTGGAACACATCGGCACGCCGGAGGCACGACGGGTTCTGGAAAGATTGGCGGCGGGTGCGGAAAGCGCGTATTTGACCCGCGAGGCGAAGGCGTCGGTCAGACGCCTCGCCCCGCGACCATAATGTTTTACCATCCCGCAGCGCCAGCAAGGGTTGTCCTTGCTGGCGCTGCGGGATGGTAAAACATTGGCCTTGCTTCTCTTCCCCCGCCCGCTTATATCACGAAGTCCTTTGGCCCGCCCCTCTCCGTCCGGGGACATCAAGGATGATGAAAAGCGATCGGACGCTTCTCTGGTATTTGGTCGTTTCTCTCGGCTGTCTTCTCCCGGCCGGCCGCCTCCAGGCCCAGACGACGAAGGCCAATGTTTCGGCTCCAGCCCCGAAAGCGCCGCCGTTGGCCGAAGCGCTGCGCACGCCGCGCGAGACGCTGAAAACGCTGTATTACGCCGTGATGGCCTACGACTTTCGGCCACAGCTCATTGACGAGGCGATTGCCTGCCTGGAACTCGACGACGGATCATCCCGCGAGCCGGCCGAGGCCGCTCGCCTGGCCATCGAACTTGAAGGCGTCCTGCGCGAACTCAGCGTGCCGCTCATCGCCGCGCCCGAAATCATCCGCGGCGATTCGGCCGTTCTTTACGACGGCGACGGTTGCACGATCTCGCTGCGCCGGCAGGTGGACGGCTTGTGGCGCTTCGACCGGGCCACGATTCGGCGCATCCCAGCGATGTACCGCATCTGCCTGGCCCGCCATCGCGACCTGGAGACCCAGCGCAAGGGGCTGCGCGAGGGGTACACCGATGCCAGCGCCACCATGCGCCGCTTCCTGCTCGACAGCCTCGGCGGCGATTTTTACGCGGCGGCTCAGGCCCTCGATTTGAGCCGGCTCGACAGCGACCAGCGCGACGATCAGGGGCCGATTCTCGCCCAGCAGCTTGCCTGCGTCATCCAGCGGCGCGGCTGGACGTACTTTCAGGAAATACCCAACCTGCCCAGCGCTCCGCCCTTCACCTGGCACGCCGACCGCACCGGCCGAATTGTCCTCGAGCGAATCCGTCAATCCGACGGCAGCGACGCCTGGCTGTTCAGCCGGCAGACGGTCGCCAACTTGCCGCGCATGTACCAACAGATTCAGGCCGGCGAGCCGGACCCGCGCTGGGTGCGGCTCGGCAAGGTCATTCCGCTCGTGCCGCCCGACCTCAATCCCGCGTCGCTGAAAAAGCGTCCGGCCTCAGTGCCCCGTCATCTCGATTCGCCGCGGGCCGTATTGAAGGGCTTCTTCCGCGCGATGGACGAGGCGGAAGCCAACGATGCACGGCTGGCCGAAGCGCTGGACTTCCTTGATCTGACCAACATTCCGCCGGCCGAGCGGAAAAGCGCGCGGAGGAAAACTCGCCACGCAACTCGAAGCCGTGTTGCGAAAACTGGACATCGACTTATCGACGGTGCCCGACGACTGGAACGCGCCGCCGCAGTCGCTCGGCCAGCAGCCGGAGTTGCGCGTCGAGATCGTCCGCCGCCGCGACGGGTGCTGGCGTTTCAGTCAGGCTACGATGTCCCGTGTGCCGGCGCTCCTCGACAAATTGGCCGTGCAACAAAAGGCGGATCGCGAACGGAGCAACCAGCAGGAAAGCGCCCGCGACACGATGGGCATGTTCCTGACGGCCATCAACAACCACGATCACGAACAGGCGGCCACCTGCCTCGAACTGGGCGATCTGCGCTCGGCGGCGCGGGCGGAAGTCGGTCCCGTGCTGGCGTTCAAGTTGAAATACGTCATCGACCGTATCAGTCGCGTTTACATTCAGGCGGTCCCCGACGAGCCGGCCGGCGCCCGCTACATCTTCTACCGCGGCGACGCCGGCCGCATCGTCATCGCCCGCAAAACCGACGGGCCGAAAAAAGGCCATTGGCTGTTCACTTCCGAAACCGTCGAGCGGATCGAGCCGATGTTCCGCGCTTTCTTTAACGCGCCGGTGGCCAAATCCCTGCACGGCATCGACAACGTCATCCGCCCGACGTTGCGCGAGTCGCCCGGCATCTGGCTGCGCTGCGCGCGTCCCGACCTGGCTGCAAACGCGACTGGGCCGGCTGGATTTGTACCAATGGATCGGCCTGATTTTGGCGGCGGTCTGCGGTTGGAGTGTTTGTCGGCTGGTGATGACGCAACTGTATCGGCTGACCAGTTGGCGGCTCCGGCAGAGCGGCTCGGCCCTGACGAGCAAGTACATTTGTCAGAAACTCCGGCCGTTGACCTGGGTGGCGGCGTGGTGGCTGTTCTTTCGGCTGCTCTCATTTCTCGATCTGCCCGTCGGACTCATTGACGCCGTGGTGCCGTTCAAGCGCTTCGTTTTGGCCGCGCTCGTCGGCTGGCTGGCGTTTCAGTTGATCGACCTCATCACAGCCATTTGCACCAACAGCGAACTGCTCCGCCCGCACCGCAACCTCAGCGAGATGATCGTTCCCGTGTTGGTGCGCACGCTGAAAGGCGCGGTCATCCTGCTCGTCCTCACCGACCTGATTTATCAGGTCGGCGAAGGGGAGTCGCTGGGACAGTTTCTCACGGGACTCGGTGTGGCCGGCCTGACGGTCTCGCTGGCCGCCCAGGACGCGCTCAAAAGTTTCTTCGGCACGCTGCTCCTTATCAGCGAGCGGTCCTTCCGGCTGGGCGACCGCATCAATGTCGGCGGCAAGGAAGGCGTGGTTGAGCAGGTCGGCTTCCGCTCGACGCGCCTGCGCACGCCGGAGGGCAGTTTGCTCACCATCCCCAACGCGACGATCGCCTCGGCGGGCATCGACAACCTCGGCGTCCGGTCGTTCCAACCCTATCAGACTTCTGTGTTCATCAGCTACGAGACTTCGTTCGAGGAATTGGCTCGTTTTCGCGATCAATTGCAGGAATGGCTGGCCCGGCAGCCCGGTATCGACAAGGACAAGGCGGACATTTCCATCCAGGGATTCAGCCAGCACGGCGTGGAACTGCGCGTCAATTTGCAGCTCGTGAGCGCGGGTGGGGTGGAGGAAAAGCAGGTGCGTGACGAGATCAATTGCGCCGTGCTGCGGCTGGCTCAGGCGATGGAGATCGGCCTCGCCAACGCGAAAAAACCGATGCGGGGCAGCGACAAGCAGGAAGTCAGCGAGAAAACTCCTCCCATATCCGCGTTGCCCGGCCGGGCCGCGTAAACGGGCGGCATCGGTGTAGGTGTAGGGTGGGCCGAGGAACGAGGCCCACCGGCGGCGCTCTGGTGGGCCTCGTTCCTCGGCTCACCCTACTCCGTGACGCGCCATTTCAATAAGCCACCCGAAAACTCCGGTTTCAGCTTGCCTTCGAGCCGCAATTCGCGCGTCGTCACCGGCTCGAACGATACCTTGTTGAACCGATCGAGCGCCGTCCCGTAGCTTTGGCCCGGCAGCAGCTTCACCGGCTTCCACTCGTCGCCGTCGCGCCACAAGAGCCGCCATTCGACCGGTACCCGACACGCCCCAATGCCGGTATCGTCGAACCAGTACACCTCCGCCCCCGTCAGCGTGCGCGGCTGGGCGGTCTGGTAGGACACCCATACGCGGCTGCCGCGATGGTCCCACCACGTCATTCGCCGGATGCCGTGGTCCTTCGACGATTTCGGCACCTCGCCGCCCGTCAGCGTCTCCAGCGTGTCCGTCGGATTCACATGCGACGCCCGGATGCGTACGCCGTCGATAAGGACGCCGTCCTCACCGGGGATCTCGGCGCGCTGGGGATCCTCGGCTAGCCAGACGATCATCTGACCCGGCTTGCGGTTGTCCCAGGCGAAGTACGGCACCGCCTGAAAAGCGACCGGCTTCGTCTCCAATTTCTCCTTCGGCCGCGACACCGCCAGCGCTTCCCCCTTGACGACCACGACACCGCCGAGAACGTCCTTCTCGAACGTCGCCGTCAATTTCGCATCCCTGGGCAGACACAGGTTGCGCACGCTGCCGCCATTGTCCACGCCTTCGAGGCAGTAGACCACCGGCCCGCGTTGCAACGCCACCCGGCCGACGTCCGCCTTGACGTGCGGGTCGGCGTAGACGCGCTCGACGGTCATCGGCAATTCCCATTCGATCGTATCCCCGGTTTTCCAATCCGATTTCGTGATCCGAAGATACTTACCCGCGTTTTTTATCTCGCAGGAGCCGTTCGTCTTGAGGGTGGCTTTCGCCCGGCACCAGCCGGGAATGCGCAGGTTCAAGCTAAACCGGAATGGCTTCTCCGTCTCGACCGTGAACTTGATCTTGCCGTCCCACGGATAATTCGTCTCCTGCGTTAGCTTGACCTTGCCGTCGTTTAGTTGAATCGTCGCCGTGTTGCTCATGTACAGCACGGTCCAGATGTCGTTGTCGCGGTGGGCGTAGACGCGCTCGCCCATGCCGGGGATGTAGCGGACGATGTTGGTGGGACAGCACGAACAATCGAACCACGGCACGCGGTGATGCTTGCCGGCGCTGCCGAGCGGGTTGACGTAGAAAAAGTGGTCGCCGCCCAGCGACACGCCGGAGATCAGGCCGTTATATACCTCGCGCTCCAGCACGTCGGCGTATTTCGCCTCGCCGCTCATCAGAAACATGCGATGGTTGCATAGCAACACACTTTCTACTAAACAAATGTTCACTATATTGATAGCATTTGTTCAGCAAGCAGCGGCGGCCTTCGGCACGCCGCCAATTCTCCTTTTAGGGGTTGCACCCCATCGCCTACAAGTGAAATCCTACTGCGCTGGATTTCACTTTCCGGCGATTCCCCGCTTTTTATTCGCACCCAAGGGGTGCTGACGCACCCCTTCTTTTAATTACTTGTTTATTTGATGGGGCTGTGGCAAACAGAAAGGGCGAGTTCGTAGCTTGCCCTCCCTTAACACCACCATTGGAAAGGAACGGTGATGCATGATGAAAATACACCAACCGCACGGCGAGGCAAGCAGCTTCGCGTGCTCGACCTCTTCTCCGGTATCGGAGGCTTTTCCCTCGGACTCGAACGGGCTGGATTTAGAACCACCGCCTTTTGTGAGATCGATGCTTACTGCCGAAAAGTGCTTGCCCGACACTGGCCAACCATCCCCATCCACAGCGACATCCGCCAGCTCAATGGCACCCAGTACGCCGGAGCAGTTGACCTTGTTTGCGGCGGATACCCTTGTCAGCCATTCAGCACCGCTGGTAAGCAGCAAGGCGAAGCCGACCACCGCCACCTCTGGCCGGAAATGCACCGCATCATTCGAGAATGCCGCCCCCGTTGGGTCGTTTGCGAAAACGTTCGCGGCCATGTTTCCCTTGGATTCGATACCGTTGCCGCACAACTGGAAGATGACGGCTTCGCCGTCTGGCCGTTTATTGTTCCAGCTTGCGCCGTTGGCGCTCCGCACAAACGGGAAAGACTCTGGATTGTGGCATACGCCGAGGGCGGTCATGATCGAGGAATCGGTGGAACGATTCACGGAACGAATGGGAGACAGGAAGGGAAACTCGGCTCCGAATCTTGCTGTTCAAGTGAAGCACCCTCGATTATGGCCGACACCGAGAGCCAGCGACAAGAACGGTGCCGGACTACATGGTCAAGGCGGCATGGATTTGAGGACAGCAGTGAAGATGTGGCCTACCCCGAACGCGAGCGATCATCGGGATCGTGGGAACCTGAGCAGCCCATGCGTCCAGAGGAGAATGGCGATTGGCAAGCAGATCGGCCTGAGTATGTCAGTATCGGAAACCAGTGGGCAACTGAACCCGATGTGGGTCGAGTGGCTCATGGGATTCCCAATCGGGTGGACAGACTGCGCCGCCCTCGGCAACGCAGTTGTCCCTCAAATCCCCGAACTCATTGGACGAGCCATCCTAGCCCACGAGCAGCAGCTAGCGATGGCGGCATAGCGCAATGAAAAACCCCAGCCGCCATGTGACGGCTGGGGCTTCTCGCTTTCAGGGATCTATACAAATTTCCACATTAGCGAAGTAAGGTTGGGGATACGGTTACGGCATCTGAATCTCTCCCCCTCTCTCCAAGCCGCAAAGATAAGTAATCGCCAGCAAGTTCATAATGGTTTTGTACTTCTTTCGCTGTTCGGGAGTCGGATATTCCCGAACAAACTGCTGCTTAAAAAACGCCATCAATTCCGCAGGCATCGGGACATAAACGAATTGTCCCCTAACGATAATACGTAGCCACTTCATCGCAAATGCCTCCAAAAACATCAGCCTCCCTTTTTGGGAGGCAATAACTAACACCGCGCAGCAACGTGCCGCGAGGATTTGGGCATCGTATCAAGCTCGGCGTCAACTAGGGAAGACGGTTTGACTCCGGGAATCGATTTTTTCTAAGAAAAGACCCCAGCCGGGAGATGGCTGGGGCATGCGGTTGATCGCCCCTTCGAGTCATTCGCAACCACCTAACCCCTATCACACCAACGCCTTACGAATTCTCATTTCTTTTATAGAAAGTCTGTTGCTGTGGTTGCATCGCAAGGAGAGCCGATGAGTTTTAATCTTTGCTTGACTTTTGTTCAGGAGAGGGCATTGTGCGGGTCATGCGAGTGACCTTTTCCAACAGAGCCTTTCCGCGTAACGGGTGCCGGTCACTCGCGTTTCTGTGCGCCCGTTACGCAGAGGGGCTATGATGGGTTCCTATGGAAGCCTTTTTCAAAGACGATTACTCCATTCTGTCGCTCCTGCACCAGATGATAAGGGAGGCAGAGAAACGACAACGGTTTATAGACCGCATCGAGCTTACCCCCCCTGAGTGGGACATGTTCGTGCGCGAGCTTGAATGGCGATGCTGCTACCCGAGCACTGATGGAATACGGATCGATGGGGCAAAAGAAGCGATTTTCAGAGGCGTTCGCATCGTCAAGAAGGCGGGCGGATCATGAACGGATACCAACGCCTGGACCGCTTCATCATGAAATGGATGGGATTCACCTTCGATGGCAAGAAGGGCGCATTCAGGAAGTTGACTATAGAGGAGTTAGTCGCCGGGCTTGAAGAGAATACAGCGATTGCGATTCAACTTCTTGAAGAAGATGCAGGAGAGAAGATGGCAGAAAAAGTATGGGGATCGGGTCGTTTTAACCTTCTAATGCACTATTTAAAGGGGCAAATTCCTGCCGAGGTGTTTGACGAAATCGAACGGGAATATCACCGCGACACTGTAGATTTTGTCACCGCTCTGGACAAATGAAGGACACCGCAACCGTAGCAACGCAACAGGCCACCCCCCTCGGACTGGCCCCTGCCGAATCCCCTAGCGTTGCTCCGTCCGGCGCGGGAAGATGGCAGCAAAGCGATCCGGTCATCGTTGGTAAGAGAGCGTCGCTAATGGCAAGAATCCTTTTGCGCCACATTGTGACGATTATCTGGTTGTTTGCTCGAATGCTCGCAGGAACCATGATCGGTGTTTTGATCTCGGCTTCCTACTTCGGAATAGGTTACCTGGCGAGCGCCGATAAGAGGCTCTACCTTGTCGATAACAGAGAATCGCTGCCTCCACTTCTTGTAATCGGAGGATTGGTCGGTACCGCCGTAGGCGTTCTCTGGGCCATCAACACCCGAAAGGCGTAACCCCTCTCCCTCCCCCTCTCATTTCTTTAGCAGAAAGACCCCCGCTGTGCTTCCACAGCGCCATGCCGATGGCCGCGCACGTCTCGGCGTAGGCCGAGTCGTTAGGCAGGTCAAACGGCACCGTAAACCCCTCGTTGCTGGCCGACGGCCCGATGCCGCCGGTGACGTACATCTTGCGATCGACCACATCGTGCCAGATGCGCGTGATGGCATCGAGCAGCGCCTTGTCGCCTGTGAGGCCGGCCATGTCGGCCATGCCGCAATAAAGATACATCGCCCGCACGGCATGGCCGACAACATCCGTTTGCTCGCGGATCGGCTTGTGATCCTGGGCGTACTCGCCGAACAGCCGGCGTTTGTCCTTTCGGCCGCGCACGTCGAGAAAGAACTGGGCCAATTTCAGATACTTTTCGTCCTTGGTGGCGCGATAAAGCTTCACGAGGGCCAGCTCGATTTCCTCATGTCCCGATGCGTCCACGTTCTTGTTCGGCCCGAAGGTGCGGTCGATGTGGTCGGCCAGCTTGATCGCCACGTCGAGTAGCTTGCGCTTGCCCGTCGCCTGGTGATAGGCGACTGCCGCCTCAATGAGATGGCCAGAACAATACAACTCGTGCCCACCCTGGATGTTTTTCCAGCGATTCTGCGGCTCGACGAGTGTGTAATAGGTGTTCAAGTAGCCGTCCGGCTGCTGCGCCGCGGCGATCTGGTCGATGATGGCGTCGGTGCGCTTTTCCAGCTCGGCGTCGCGCCGGGTCGTCAGCGTGTAGGCTATGCCCTCGATCACCTTGTAAAGATCGGAGTCGTCGAAGAGTAGGCCCTTGTGTTTGCCCTCGACGAGTTTGCCGGCGACGGCGAAATTGCGGATGCGTCCGGTGATCTCGCACTGGCGCAGGTTCGCCTCGATCGTCGCCGCCCGGTTGGTGTGGATGCGCTGGCTCCAGAAACCGTCGGTGATGTGGACTTCGTGAAACGGCACCGCCGTCAAACTCTCGGCCGATATCGCGTTGGTGAACGCCAGGACGCAAAGCAAGGCGACGAAGCAACGCATGACCATTCTCCAAAATTCAGCGTGTCAGTAATCCCGCGTCGAGGACGAACTGCGATCCGGTGATGAATCGCGCCTTGTCGGAGGCGAGGTAAACGACGGCCGCCGCCACGTCTTCCGGCTCGATCCACGGCACCGGCAACAGGTTGCCGGCCGAGCGCTCGGCGATTTGCTGCGGCGTCGCCCCCTCCAGCGCCGCCAAACCGTCGTTCATCGGCGTGTTGACCCCCGTTGGATGCAGCGACACGACGCGGATGTTGTGCGGGGCCAATTCGAGCGCCACGATTTCGTCAGCCCGACCAGTCCCCACTTCGACGCCGCATAGTGACTCAGCCGGGCCATGCCGCGCAGGCCGGCGATCGACGAATTGTTGATGATGACCCCCGCCTTGCGCGCGATCATGTGCGGGATCACCCGCCGGGCCACCAGCCACGCCCCCTTGAGGTTGATATCGAGCATCGCGTCCCACGCCTCTTCAGTCAACTCGTGAGCCAGCCCGTACGCGCAGATGCCGGCGTTGTTGAACAACACATCGACCCGCCCCAGCCGCGTCGCCGTCTCGCTCACCGCCGCCGTCACCGCGTTGTCATCGCGCACGTCGGCGGCGAACGTCAGACACTCGACGCCGAGTTGCTTGCATTCCTCCGCAAGCGTATCGAGCGCCTGCGGCGATCCCAGTGCGTAGCCCGGATAGCTGAGCGTGCGCGCACGTCCAGCGCCGCGATATGCACACCCTCGCGCGCCAGGGCCAGGGCCGTCGCCCGGCCCTGGCCGTGGGCGGCACCCGTGATGAGGGCGACCCGGCCGGCCAGTTCGTTCGCCATGTGATGCTTTCTCGCGTTTCTGAGCGGTGGCAGCCCCGATTTTTCTTCCACCTTCCTTGTGGGCTATTCCCTCTTTCTCCCTCCCCCCTTGTGGGGGAGGGTAGGGGTGGGGGGTGAGAGCGCGTCCAGGTCCGGGTTGGTGCCGCTTGCCGAGCGGCACTTCGAGTCCGGCTCGGCTCGCCGGACCTACCCAACGATACTGGACGCCCACCCCCACCCCGGCCCTCCCCCACAAGGGGGGAGGGAGAAGATACCCCCCACCCCGGCCCTCCCCCACAAGGGGGGAGGGAGAAAAACCTCCAAAGCTAGCGCCCCCCGCCGTCCTTGCGAAACGGTTGCAGATAGTCGTCGAGGTCCACCTTCAAGGCGTTGTTGAACACGTTGGTGGCGATCATCAACCCGCCGAACGCCGTCAGTGCGACGATCTGCTCTGGTTGCAGAAACCTCGCCAGTCGGCCATACAACTCATCCGAAACACCATTGGCATCGCGTGCCAGTTGCCGGCCGAAGTCCACGACAGCCCGCTCGCGTTCGTCCAGCACGAGGTCGTCCGGCCGCTCGCCCGACTCGATGAGGATGCGGCGAAAGAACGTCGAGCAGATGAGGCAATCGGTCTGCGTCGAGACGGCGTGCGCGAACAGCGTGGTCAGCCGATCGCCCAGAAACGGCCGCACCGCGTCGCGGAGCGGATACCACTGCATGAGTGCAGAGAGCGCGACCGGCGAATGGGCCAGGGTGCGTTTCATGTTGGTGACGCGCCCGCCGGCGGCGAGCTGGCGGTCGAGTTCGGCACGAGCGGCGGGTTCGGCCTGGGCGTGCTCCAGCGGCCGGATGCGAGCCATGCGGCGTCCTCCTCGGCAAATGCGGGCGATGCCTGGCTCCCATGATTCCAGATGGGCCGGCAAAGTCAACACGCCAACTCCGAGAACGTTGCGAAGTCCATTCCGACGTCGATCTGATGTCGTTCCTGATGGTGAATTAATGAGCGAGGTAGGCTAGATGCCGTCAATCAGCCGGCACTGCCCCACAGACTAACGGATTCGGGATGGAGCCGGGAGAGACAGTCAGTTTTCGCTTGACCGGTTTGGTGGCGGGTGCGACGATTCTTGCTCAACAAGATCGATAGGCTGACCGCCGTGCCGCGTTAGGCTGGTCGGGCTACTGACAAGTTCGGCGAGGGAGAAGAACGCGATGGGATACCAGATTCTCTCATGCACTTCTGAGACAGTCACCTTCGAGGTGGACGCCCAAGGAAAGACAAAAGGCAGATTCACCATACCCGGCTTTGCACATTTTTGAGGTTCTGCATTTTTATGCAGGCGGCTGCACATTTATTCGGGCGTCTGTGTTACACAGCAGTCTGTCGGCGGCTACGTCGGGATCGGCCATGCCTTGACCGCCAGCTCAGCTAAATATTCTTGGCGCTTTTTGATAGCCTCTTCATCCCATTCATCCCCAAGCGCAGCCAGAGCCTTTGTCAATCGGAAATCTGACTTGGCGTAATACTTCTTTGCGGCTTTAAAGGAGTCGTTGCCCCGGTTGGAATTGTCTTTAGGCGTCAGTAGCGCCATGTTGCCGATGCGCCGAACCAACCTGTCGGCAACATCGTCAGAGATGTTCCACACGGAAGCGTCTCGGTTCTTCGGCAAAATGTGTTCTAGGCTGCCAATCGTCTCGTCGTCTTCAGCCAGATACGGATTCGGCACTTTCAGGAGACCCCTCTCAAGGCATTGAAGGTAATACCGGGCCAGATAATCCGCGCTTACGGTTTCGGACGCGAACGAAACCTTGAATCGCTCGTCGTTTGGCACGACCGTAGCCATCGACCGAATAAGTTCGGCAGCGTCTTTGATCTCCCCGCGTCGGATTTTGACCGCATGGCTTGAGTAGTATCTCTCCAGATTTCCTGGGGAACCGCCAGCGATAAGAAACCGGACAGACCAGCATACGGCGACCGGAAGAACTTTCTTTACCTCTGCCTTTGAAAATTTTTCGAGCATGGGCAGGAACAACATGCGGATCTGGGTGACGCGGAGGTGGCTATTGAGGATGTGGATGTTTCGTCGGACGTTCGGCCCCCACTCTTGCCAGTACTCGTGGTCCGCGTTCCTGAGTGCCGCGTACAGGATTGCGTCGTCCGCCAGTTGGGTAGAGAAATCAATCGCCGTCTGTTCGCCGCGAATCTTCTCTCTGATTTTTGCA
Source organism: uncultured Planctomycetota bacterium (assembly GCA_963767535.1). Lineage (GTDB taxonomy): Bacteria > Planctomycetota > Planctomycetia > Gemmatales > Gemmataceae > JAJPHU01. Next base: position 1,225,363 of record CAVYEC010000001.1, on the reverse strand, counting down.
AACACCTCTCGGTCTCTGGTGATCCCGTGAACGGATGACCAGAGTTGATGAATGTAGAACTTGCTGATGTCAGTCTCGCTGACGGCCTGTAGCGTCCCTATCATACGGTTCCAATTGTGCTTCGCCTCTTCGACGCGCTTGCCTGACCGACCAAACAGATAGTTTTTTGTGAGGTCAGCAATCGACAATTCCAAGCCACGATCATTCAGAGTTTCAAAAATTACGAACGCATCTGCTGGATCGGAGACCTTGATAAGAATAACCTGCGCGTGTTGCTCGACAAACTTCAGCCAGTTGTCAAGAACCGTAAGTTGATCGCTCGGCTTTCTCCCCGCCGTAACGTTCTGAACGTGGTCCTTTGCCAATTGTGCAGCCTCATCAATGCGCGTGTGTGACTCGCGTAACGCTTTCGACCCTCGATCCAGTGTACCGGGTCGAGAAAGAATCCGCTTGCGGAAGTAGTCGTTATCGGTTTCATTGAGGACGAGACTCGGTTCTTCCCGGCGTTCCCGGATACCGTACTTGCGGATGAGGTAGTCCCGCTCGATGTCAGTCGCAGGTTCGGTTTCTTTCAACTGAAGCAAATGGTCGCGCATCGCCGCAATGAGGATTGCCGTTGTCGCCAAGCGTTGTTGGCCGTCCACAATTTCGACGCTCCCCCCGTTGTTCTGAATGGCGACGATTGAGCCGAGAAAATATTGCTTGCCCCCTTCGTCAAGTGCGCGACCAAGATCGGCGTAGAGATCACTCACATGAGACTTTTTCCACGCATAGGCTCTCTGATAAAAAGGCACCTGCAATCGGTTTTCCTTGAGCATCTGGCCAATGCCCTTCCTGGCTGGGCCGTCGATCCCGCTCAGAGTAGCCATTATCAATCCTCTTGCGTTTCTTGCTGAAGGAATGGGACTGCACGGTCGGCCTCAATGAGTTCCCGACGAGCAGCCTGCCGCAGCCGCTCACGCACCCATGCAGAGAGAGCAAGTCCGGCGACTTGTGCCGCCTCCTCAAAACCTTGTTTCTCGGCAGCATGAAGGCGAATCTGGAGTAATTCTTCCTTGCGCCGTCCCGAACCGCCTCGCTGGTTCTTGTGTCTTGCAGCCATGTCGTAAATGTACTGAGAATGTTCTTACAGATCAACTACTAAGCTATCTATGTCAGAACAATGTCATTACACTATGGCTAGTGTACTTATGTCACTGAGCTATGGTGTCTCATGGAACCACGCCGTCAAAAAGCCCATGAATTGGCGGGTCGAGCGAAAATCACTTTCGCGGATGGCTGCTACTATGTCCCATCGCAGAGTGGCAGCGGGACGTACACGGTCATTCTCGATGAAGAGGGTGCGCTCTGCGATTGCCCAGATTTTGACCTGCGCGGCGAACCGGGTAAGCCGTGCAAGCACATCATGGCGGCTCGCCTGTGGCGTGACCGTCAAGCGCTTGGCGTCGGACAGGACAAGACGAACCGTGAACCGTCGCCCAAGCCCAAGCGGAAGACTTACCCGCAGCAGTGGCCCGAATACAACGCCGCGCAGACCAACGAAGGGCGGCACTTCCAAGAGTTGCTTGCCGATCTGTGCCGGACGGTGGAAGAACCGCCCCATGCCGGACGGGGCCGCAAGCCGATCCCGCTGGCCGATCAGGTGTACGCCGCGACGATGAAGGTTTACAGCCTGTTCTCGGCACGAAGGTTCATGAGCCAGCTTGAAGAGGCGGTCGAGCGCGGCCACGTCAGCCGCGCCATGCACTTCAACAGCGTCCTCAAGGCGCTGGAAAACGAAGCGCTGACGCCGATCCTCCATCGGCTCATTCAACTGAGTAGCCTGCCCATGCGGGCCATCGAGACGACCTTCGCCCCCGATTCGTCGGGCTTTTGCACGTCCCGTTTTATTCGGTATTTTGACGTGAAGTACGGTACCACGCGGGAAGAGGCCGAATGGGTCAAGGTTCACCTAATGACCGGCACGCGCACGAACATCGTTACCGCCGTGGAGATTTGGGACAAGTACGCGAACGATTGCCCGCAGTTCAAGCCGCTGGTCGAGAAGACGGCGGAAAACTTTACGATCAAGGAAGTGCCAGCGGACAAGGGTTATCTGAGCCGCGATAACCTTGAACTGGCTGCCAAGATGGGCGCGACCGCGTACATTCCCTTCAAGGTCAACAGCACGGAGGGCGAAGGGGGAGGCGCTTGGGAGAAGATGTTCTTGCGGTTCATGCTGCTCCGGGAGGACTTCTTGCGGCACTATCATCAGCGGTCCAACGTGGAGTCCACGTTCAGCATGATAAAGCGGAAGTTCGGGGACAGCATCCGGTCGAAGGGCGACACGGCCATGCGGAATGAGGCGCTGTGCAAAATCCTCGCGCACAACCTTTGCTGCCTCATCTCGGCGTGGTATGAATTGGGTATCGAACCACTGTTCGGGGAGAAGACAGAAGAGGGAGCGGACGCGCTGCGGTTCGCGCGGCCGGGGTAATCGAGGAGGAATCATGGTCTCTCTCGCTATCGGGGCAGGCATTCTCGGCATCATCATTGCCGTGATGGAGGAAGGCGAATTTCCCGGCTGGGGCAAAATGTTCGTCTGCGTCCTCGCCGCAGTCATTCCGGCGTGGATCATCAATCTGCTACTGCCGCCGGGATTGTTTATTGTCGGACTGACGGCCGGTGCTCTGTGTGCGGCCATCGCTATCGCCGCAGTCTGCGGAATGAGTCCGCGTCGCGCCTGCATCGCGGCAGGCATCTATCTGGCGATCCAGGCCGCCATCAACCTGATGTTCTATTTGTGGGCCTAGTGACGGCATGATTAAATCCTATGCAGCAGCCCAGCTTGCACATTTATTCCACGGCCTGCACATTTATTCGATTGAACGAGTGCAAATATGTGCAAAGCCCGTCTTAGCACGATTGATTCTTTACCGCATTTTTCGCGTAAATGAAATCATCCCGCATGTTGTCATTGACTCGGCCGCCGGAGTTGTAATACCATTGCTGGTTGTTTGGCTCTCCCAGAAAGCACGATTCCCCTTTTTATTTACTTACCGAAAAACCTCACACGTGCCCGTTGTTTCCACTGCTTCGGAACCATTAGTTGGATCTGGTTGATTATTACGAAAGAAGACTTGATCCGAGGGACGAAGTGGGGGACGCGGCGTTGTCTGGTGTGCCACATACGTTATTTTGTCCGTTTTCCGGGGCTTAATCTGTAGAGGAATTCGTCCATCGGACCATACCAGATAGTCGAGCGTCTCGGATGTCCGCCCCTGCTCGGTCGTCTCCCTTCGGCTCCGCATCGGCCTCGTCTTCGTGCCATTCCACGCCGAAGTCCAGCCCCCGGCGATTGCTTGGGACTCGGCTCCTCGCTGTACGCTTGTCACCCTCAACCCGTGAACAGTTACGTCGAGGAAGACACCATCCGGCAATGCTTGAAACACGGGGGCGAAGGTTCCGCGCATATCATCGCAGAACGGGTGAATAGGGAAATGACGACGGCGGAGAAGGCGCGACTCGAACAGTTGAGGAAGGATTGCTAACAATCCGTGACGGCCCCTACCGCCAAGAGGAGAACGGGAGATCGTAGGTATTCGAGCCGCTCCTGCAGATCGGCCGCTAGATGCCTCATCCTATTCCGCGACCGCTCCGCAATCAATATACTGGCCAACAGGAGGCTCGTCCCATGACAACTATTGCCATCTTTCCTGATAATCCGCAGAATTCGCCGACACGCTTCCGCGCCATTGCGGGAGAAGCGCAATCGAGCGGAGCAACCGTTGGCCAAGCGCTTGACGCCCTGCGCGAGCAGATCGGCGGCCCGGAACAAACCACTCTGGTCGTCGTCCAACCGATGCGGCCAGACAACTTATTCACCGCCGCCCAGCAGCAGCGGTTGGCCGAACTTTCGGCCCGCTGGCGCACGGCGCACGACGCTGGGACTTCGTTATCGGCCCAAGAACAAGCCGAATTGGAGACATTAGTTGAAGCCGAATTGCGCGCCGCCGGCGAGCGCTCGGCCGCCCTGATCCGCCAGTTGCCGTCATGAACCCGCACTACCCTACGGTGGCTCAACGCGCCGGCCATCGCTGCGAATACTGCCATGCGCCCGAGGCTGTTTTTAACTTCCCCTTCGAGGTGGAACACGTCCTGCCCACTTCTCGGGGCGGAACGGATGACGAGACGAACCTGTGCCTGGCCTGCCGCGCTTGCAATCTGCGCAAGGGCGATCGACTCGTCGCCTTCGACGATCTTACTCAGCAGGATGTACCGTTATTCCACCCGCGGGAACAGCGCTGGACCGACCATTTTCGCATCGATGTCGAATCGGGAGAACTCCAGGGCATAACGCCGACCGGCCGAGCGACAGTCGCCAGCCTCGACATGAACCATCCGCTTCAATTGACGGCCCGCCTGTTGTGGATTCGCTTGCGGATGTTTCCTTGAGACGGAAAGGCCATTCATGCCTCTTCCTGAACGTCCTGTTCGGGGAAGTGAACTTCTCATGAGTCCCAGCTAACGCAACGAAAGTCAACATAAATACACTTACTTTATCATATTTGTGATTGTTTGTTCAATTTGTGCAGACAACTTCTCAAACCACCGTTACCAAACGGTGGTTGCGGTGTGAGCGGAGGTGTTCCGAACCCGTTAATGGGGAGGAAGGGCCAAGGAAGCCCAAGCGTCTCCGTCAACAAACGGTGGTTACATGGTTCGGGCAAGCTCGACCCACCGCACCGCCAGCAAACGGCATTCGGCATCGCTTTTCCCATGATTTCTTTTCCCATTCCCCGGTTTTTCTGGTAATCTGAAGTCTGCACGCCATGCGGCATGGTTGTCGCCAACCGAGACGAACCCACCAGCGATCTTCGGGCCTCTCCCATGCGATCGCGCTCGATCCACTCCTGGCAAGTCCTTTGGCCCGTACTGCTGACGGTCAGTCCGCTCGCCAGCGCTGCCGAGCCGCGTTTGCCGCCGTCGGCGCGGCGAATCGACTTCATCAAGGACGTGCGGCCGATCCTGGCGGCTTCATGCTATTCCTGTCACGGCGACAAGAAGCGGAAGGGCGACCTGCGCCTGGACCGCAAGGCGAGCGCATTGCGCACCGAAATCATCGTGCCGGGCAAGAGCGCCGACAGTCCGTTGATCCGGCGGGTCGCCGGACTCGATGCGGATACGAAAATGCCGCCGAAAGGGCCGGGACTGACGGCAGAGCAGGTCGGCATCCTGCGGGCGTGGATCGATCAGGGGGCCATCTGGCCCGACGAGACGGGCAACGAGACGCAACACTGGGCGTATCGGCCGTTGAGCGAGCCGACGACGCCCGCTGTCCGGCTGCGCGAGTGGGTGCGCACGCCGGTTGATGCGTTCGTGCTGGCCAAACTCGAAGCGATGGGGCTGACGCCCTCGCCGCCGGCCGACCGGCGCACGCTGATCCGTCGCCTCAGCTTCGACCTCATCGGCCTGCCGCCGACGCCCGCGGAGATCGACGCTTTCCTGGCGGACACGTCGGCCGACGCCTACGAGAAGGTGGTCGATCGCTTGCTCGCCAGCCCGCATTACGGCGAACGCTGGGCGCGGCACTGGATGGATGTCATCCACTTCGCCGAGACGCACGGCCACGACCAGGACGTGCCGCGCGACAACGCCTGGCCGTACCGCGATTACCTCATCCGCTCCTTCAACGGCGATAAGCCGTATGCCCGCTTCGTCGAGGAGCAGATCGCCGGCGACGTGCTGTATCCCGATGATCCGCAGGCGATCGTCGCCACCGGCTTCATCGCGGCCGGGCCGTGGGACGAAAGCTCGCTGCGCGACATTCGCGAAGACTCCATCGACCGCAAAGTCGGCCAGTATCTCGACCGCGACGACATGGTGACGACGACCTTGTCCACCTTCGCCAGCGCTACCGTTCATTGCGCCCGCTGCCACGATCACAAGTTCGACCCGATCAGCCAGAAGGATTATTACGGCTTGCAAGCCGTCTTCGCCGGGGTCGATCGCGCCGACCGGGGGTATGATCTCGATCCACGAGTGGCCCGCCGGCGCAGGGCACTACGGATGCGACAGGCCGAATTGTCCGTCGTGAGTTTGGTTGGGCCGATGGGATTGGCGGTCCAGGGGATTGTCGCAACGCAGCTCATGACTCTGCCGCCGGAACATCTCGTGTACGCGGGGACCAGCGAGTTTCGGCCGCAGGGAAGTTTCAAACCGGCGAACGGTTGTCGTGCCGTCCACGTCCTGCGCCGCGGCAACATCAAGGAGCCGGGCGAGTCGGTCGCTCCCGGTGCCCTGCCGTGTGTGCCGGGACTCGAAGCGCGTTTCAAGCTGGCCAACCCAGGCGACGAGGGAAGCCGGCGGGCGGCGCTGGCGAAGTGGCTGAACGACCCACGGAACGTGCTGACCTGGCGCTCAATCGTCAACCGCGTCTGGCACTATCATTTTGGCCGCGGCATCGTGGCCACGCCGAACGATTTCGGCCGGATGGGCGCGACGCCGACGCATCCAGAACTTCTCGACTGGCTGGCCGTCCACTTCCACGATCAGGGCGGCTCGCTCAAGAAGCTGCACCGCCTGATCGTCACCAGCGCGGTGTACATGCAGTCGTCGCGGCACCGTCCCGATTATGCCCGCGTCGATGCGGACAATCAGCACCTGTGGCGGATGAACCGCGGCCGGCTCGACGCCGAGTGTGTGCGCGATGCCGTGTTGCGGGTGACGGGCAAGCTCGATCCGAAAATGGGCGGGCCGTCGATCAAGCAGTTCGCCCAGAGTCCCGGCATTCACCGGACGCCGAAGGTGGATTATCAGGCGTTCGATGTGGACAGCCCCGGCAGCTATCGCCGCAGCGTTTATCGCTTCCTGTTCCGCACGCTGCCCGATCCGTTCATGGACAGCCTCGACTGCCCCGACGCCTCGCAATTCACGCCGGTGCGCAGCAATTCCGTGACCGCGCTACAAGCATTGGCAATGCTCAACGATCGCTTCATGGTGCGCCAGAGCGAGCACTTCGCGGCACGGATCGCCAAGGCCGGCGACCTCGGCAAGCAGATCGAATATGCCTATTTTCTGGCGCTGGGCCGGCCGCCCATGAAGGAGGAAACATCACGTCTGGCGGCGTATGCGAAAAAGCACGGCATGGCCAACGTCTGCCGGCTGATCCTCAATAGCAATGAGTTCTTGTTCATTCCCTGAGACTTTCGGTTAGCGACGCTTCGCAGAAGCGTAAGCACGCTTCTGCGAAGCGTCGCTAACCAATGTGGATTGCGAATCACGTCTCCGGCTGGCGATGCGGATGATGGTGGTCGTAGAAACCCTTGCGGCTGCCGAAGATCTCTTCGAGCATCTTCTCGTTGATGATCTCGCGCGGCGGACCCTGGCAGGCGATTCGGCCATCCTTCAAACAGAGGACGTGATGGGCCATGCGGTCTACCACGTTCGTGTCGTGAGACACGAGCAGGATCGTCGCGCCCGTCTGTCGATTCAGGCCGGCGATGAGGTCGTAGAACTTCTCGCCCTCCTTGAAGTCGATGCCGGCGGCCGGTTCGTCGAGCAGGAGCAGCTCCGGGTGTGGCTCCATCGCCAGGGCCAGGAGGATGCGCTGCAACTCGCCGCCGGATAGTTTCTCGACCGGCTGGTGCAAGAGGTGAAGGGCGTTGACCCGTTCGAGCAGGTGCTTCATCCGGTCGCGCACTTGCCGGGTGGCCCCGAGGAAAAGCGGGCGGCGCTGCAGGGCCATGCCGAACAGGTCGTAGACGGTCAAGGGCAGGTTGGCCTCGATGCGCAGGCGCTGCGGCACGTAGCCGACGTGCTCCGGGTTGGGCCGGCTATGGTCGTGGCCGCAGTGAAACTCGACCCGGCCGGTGTACGGCACCTCCTTGACCAGGGCGCGCAGGAGCGTGCTCTTGCCTGCCCCGTTGAGGCCAATCAGTGCGGTGATGCTCCCCTGCGCCAGCGCGGCGTTGACGCCGCGCAGGATGGGGTTGCCGCCCAGCGTGACGCACAGGTCCTTGATGGAGACCAGATCATGACTCATGGCAGTTTCTTGGCCAGCGCCGCGATGTTGTCCCGCATCTTCTTCTCGTACCAGTCCTTGTTTTTCAACTCCTTCTGGTCCTCGCGCAGGTCCCCCGGGTCTGCCGTCTCCAGCGGATCGACGACCACCAGCTCGATGTCCTTGACGTCTTTTTTCAGGATCTCGGCCGACGACCCTTGCGGGTACTGCGGCTCGACGGCGATGACGCGGACGTGGCTGGCCTTGCACTTCTCGATCAGCTTCGCCAGGTGGCCCGGCAGCGGCTCCTCGCCGGGCGCCCGCTCGATGGCGTCCACGATCTCCAGCCCGAAGCTGTCGGCGAAGTACGCCAGCGATTCGTGGAAAGCGACGATTTTGCGATCTTTCTTGTCCTTGAGCTTCGCCTTGCCGTCAGCTTGGAGTTTCTTGAGGGTTTCAACGTAGGCGGCGGCGTTGTCAGCGTACTCCTTGGCGTGTTCCGCGTCGATCTCGCTCAGCTGGTCGCGGATCAGTTCGACCAGGGCGACGGCCTGCGGGATGCCGAGCCAGATGTGAGGGTCGTATTCGCCATGTTCGTGCTCGTGTTCGTGCCCCTTCTCGTCCTTGCCCTCCTCGTGCTCTTCGCCCTTGAGGAGCAGCTTCTTCGGCAGCCGTTCGCCGAGCTTGACGTAGCGGAGGCGGGCGTTGTGGCTCTCATCCTGCATCGGGTCGGCGAACTTGTCGTCGATCGTCAGGCCGATGGCGAGGAACAGGTCGGCGTCGCGCAGGACCATTGCGTCGGCGGGATTGAATTCGTAGTGGTGCGGCCCCTTGTTGGTGCAAAGGCAAATGACGCCGACGCGCTCCCGGCCGACGTTGCGGACGAACGAATCGAGGGCCGGGATGGTGACGACGACGCGCGGCGGCCCGCCGCGGTTCTGCCAGGCCGGCGTCGAGCGGGTGCAGCCAATCAAGCCGCCTGCCAGCACGGCCGCCAGGATAACGAAGGCACTCCTTGCAATTCGCTTCGTCATGGGACGATCCTCAATAGGAAATACTTTGTAATACCATCTCACATGGTAACGGCTCGGAGAAAACCTGACAAGATAACTGCCCTTCTCGGGAGGCTCTTGCGCGTCTTCGGTACCCCGCAGTTTTCCGTGTCTTTTCCGCCAGCCGGTTTTGCTCCCCCCCACAGATGCCGATGATTCTCTCACCGCTACGCCCGTAGCGGTGCTTTTTCTCGATTTCTACCCCACCACCCCGGTGAGGCGGGGAAAGATTGCGCGTCTCCTTTTCGGCCCCTTACCCCTGAGGTCTTCCCATGACGCCGCAACTGTGCCGCCCCCTCTTCCCCTGGGACGAACTGTCCGACTCCCCGTCCTTGCAGGCCATCCGCGCCTTGCTCGCCTCCATCCCCGACGAGCGACTCCTCCAACTCCTGGCCCAGCGCCGCCACCACGGCTGCGACAAGTACCCCGTGCGCGTCCTGTGGGGTTGCCTGCTGTTGGCCATCCTGCTGCGCTACCCGAGCATGGAAGCCTGTCTGGAGGAACTGCGCCGCAACGCCGCGCTGCGTCTGCTCGTCGATATCGAGCGTGAGCAAGACGTCCCTCACGGCTGGAACCTGTCCCGCTTCCTCGCCGTCCTCGGCCACAAGCCCTTCCTGGCCGAGTTAGTTTCCCTCTTCGACGCGATGGTTCGTCACCTGGGCGAGGCGGTTGCCGACCTGGGCCGGCACACCGCCGGCGACGCCACCGCCCTGTCGGGGCGGCTCGACCCCGACGAAGGCCGACGGGCGGAGGAGGCCGAACAGGGGCTGCCGCAGCCGTCGGGCGGGCGCAAGGAGTACCCTGACGACGACGGCAAGGGAACCAAGATCTATGAGTGGTTCGGCTACAAGCTGCACCTGCTCGTCGATGCCAGGCACGAAGTCGCCCTGGCCTACCACATCACCGACACCAAGGCGGGCGACAATGAGGAGGTCGAGGGACTGCTGGCGCAGGCGCAGGCCAACCTGCCGGAGGGCCGCATCGAGTCCATGGCTTACGACAAGGCGGCCGACGACATCAAGGTGCACGAGGCGCTGGCCGAGGCCGGGGTCAAGCCGGTGATCCAGAACCGGGCGTGCTGGCCCAAGAACGGCGAGCAGGAGAAGGTGATCGGCGGCCGGGTCCCGCTGCACGTCGTCCATGACGAGCCGGGCACGGTCTACTGCTACGACACGAGCGAGCCGCCGGTGCGCCGGGCCATGAGCTACGTGGGCCATGAGAAGAATCGTAAAACGCTGAAATACCGCTGCCCGGCCAAGGCGGAGGGGTTCGCCTGCCCGGCGGAGGGGCGCTGCAACGCAGGCAAGTCGTATGGCCTGACGGTACGGGTGCCGCAGGAGATCGACCTGCGTCGCTTCCCGGCGATCCCGCGGGCGACCAAGCAGTTCGAGCGGCTGTACAGGGGTCGGACGTCGGTGGAGCGGGTCAACGGCCGCCTGAAGGTCTTCTGGGGCCTCGATGATGGCAATGTAGTCGGCGCGCGTCGGTTCCACGCGCACGTCGGGGCGGTGATGGTCGTGCACCTGGCGTTCGCCACGCAGTTGGCCCGCCGGCAGGGGAACGAAGGCTCGTTCGGTAAGATGAAGCTGTGAGCGGAGAAGTTCGCCCCCACCCGCGCCGCCCCAGGAAGCGACACCGAAACAAAAGCAGACGAAGCCCAGCCGCGGAGATGCTGCGCCCCATAACAACCAGTCCGGCGTGCGGGCACGCCCGAGGCCGAATCACGCCGAGGCGAGGGGATCGGACGGGCTACAGCGCAAGCACCTCCCTTCTCGGTTAGCGACGCTTCGCAGAAGCGTCTGCCCCAACGCTTCTGCGAAGCGTCGCTAACCACTAATATCCCCATTCGAGATCGACGACGCCTTCGAGGGGCCGGCCCATCGTCCAGGCGGCGAGGTTACGGGCGAAACGCTCGGCGGGGCGATCCGACTGGTTGATGACTTCACCGGCGACATGGGGGCAGAGGACGACCTGCGGCATGGTCCAGAACGGGTGCTCGGGCGGGAGCGGCTCGGTGCTGAAAACATCGAGTCCCGCCGCGGCGACGTGGCCACGCTTCAGGGAGTCGAGCAGGGCGTCCTCCCGGACGATCGGGCCGCGCGAGACGTTGATGTATATGACGCCGGGTTTCATGGCCGCGAACTCGGCCGGACCGAGCATGCCGTTCGTCGAAGCGATCAGCGGAGCGACTGCCACCACGAAATCGCCTTCGGAAAGCATCGCATGAAGCTCCCTCAGCGGATAGAGGCGATCGACTTCGGGCGAGGACCGGCCGGTACGGCGGCAGGCGACGACGCGCATTCCGTAAGCGCGGGCCAGCCGGGCCATCGCCTGGCCGATGTCGCCCAGACCGACCAGGGCCAGCGTCTTGCCGTGCAGACTGCTCACCCCCTGGGCGATGCCGCGGTCCCAGACGCGCGTCGCCTGATTGCGGAACGCCAGGTGCATTCGGCGAGCCAGCACGGTCATCAGGGCGAAGGCGTACTCGGCGATGGAATTGCCGTACAGCCCGGCCAGGTTGGTGACGACGATCTTCCGCTCCTGCGCCAGCGGACACAACTCTTCCGGCACACCGGCGGAGACAAGCTGAATCCAGCGCAGGTCCTTCGCTTCGTTCAGACGCGGCAGCGGCGGCAGACCATAGAGGATATTGGCCGATGACGAGGTTCGATCCCGCATCGCCGGCTCGCGGGCGTCGATCCACTCGAACTCCGGCCGTCGCTTCGCCAGCTTCTCGAACACGCCGTCGGGCATCCAGGCGACGACGACAACCCGTGCTTTGCTCATCGCTCGCTTCCCCGCCTCGACAAGTGCCATGTCGCGTCTACGATACGAGGTATCGCCCGGAATGGGGAGTGCCAATCCATGCCGTTCGCCGTTCATTCGCAAACACATCCCGACATCCGCGGTCTCGACCCCACGGTGTACGTACTGGAAGACGGCGCCGGCGGCCGGGCCGAGATTTGGCCCGCGCTGGGTTTCAATTGTTACCACTGGCAGGTTCAGCGCGGCGGCCAAGCGCTGGAACTGCTCTATCAAGATCCCGATCTCTTCCACAACGGCCGGCCGACGCGGAGCGGCATCCCGGTGTTGTTCCCGTTCCCCAACCGCATCCGCGACGGCCGATTCACCTGGGATGGTAAGGAATATCAGCTACCGCTCAACGACCCGGCGAAGAAGAACGCCATCCACGGCTTCGCCTGCCGTCATCCCTGGCGCGTGGCAGCGAGCGGGGCCGATGCGAATGGCGCCTGGATCACCGGTGTGTTCCGTTGCTCGCAAGACGCTCCCGACAGTCGCCCGCTGTGGCCGGCCGATCACGAGATTCTGCTGACGTACCGTCTCGGCTCCGGCTCGCTGCGCCTGGAGGCGGAAGTTCACAATCCGGATCGCGTACCGCTGCCGTTCGGCCTCGGTTATCATCCGTATTTTCGCTTGCCGTTCACGGAGGGGGGCGCGGCGGATGATTGCTTGTTGACGGCGCCGGCTCGCTCGCTCTGGAAGCTGGAGGAATCGCTGCCGACGGGCGAGCGCCTGCCGGTCGATGCCTCCTGCGATCTCAATCGGCCGCGGCGCTTTGGCGATCTGAGCCTCGATGCGGTGCTGACCGATCTGCCGCCGGCGACGGGAGTCTTGCCGGAACGAGCGGTCGTGCAGGGAGCATCCGATACCGCCCTGCGCCTGCATTGGGGCGCGGAGTTCCGCGAGATGGTCCTCTTCACGCCGCCGCACCGGCAAGCGTTTTGTATCGAGCCGTACACCTGCACGACCGACGCCATCAACCTGCAAGCGCGCGGCATCGACGCGGGCTGGCGTGTGCTGCCGCCGGGTGGACACTGGCGGGCCGTCGTCGAGATGCGGATCGGGTCGTGAGTGAGCATTCGCGCTTGTCTCACGATAGGGTATCGCCGGTCCTTGACTTGGTGACAAGATCGTCCTTTCATACCTTGAGCCTCGCACGGTCGCCCCGCCTTGGTGTCTACATCCTCGGGAGAAGGGCAAGCGAAATGCTCAACGATGTCAAAAACGTGCACACCACCGAACCGGACGTATCCAAGTCGCTCTTGCCCCAGCCGTGCCAGCTCGTCATCTTCGGCGCGACCGGCGATCTGTCCTGGCGCAAGCTGCTGCCGGCCGTGTACAACCTCAACATCGATGGCGTGCTGCCCTCGCACTTCGCCATGGTCGGCTTCGGCCTGCCGGCCGAAGGCAATGTGGCCGGCGATGCCGACGAATACATCCGCCAGCGCGCCAGGGACGGCATCAGCCGTTTCTCGCGCCAACCGCTCGACGAGAGCCACTGGGCCGACTTCGCCCGCGCCCTCTTCCTGGTGCCCGGCAGCTTCAACGACACCCGCGCCTACGCCCAGCTCAAGGCCAAGATGGAGTCCGTCGATCAGCAGTTCGGCATCCCCGCCAGCCGGGTTTACTATCTCGCCGTGCCGCCGGCGATGGTCCGCACCTGCGTCGAGCACCTCAAATCGGCCGGACTCATCCACGACCCGCACGAGTCGCGGTCCTTCACACGCGTCATCATCGAGAAGCCCATCGGCCGCGATCTGGAGAGTGCCCGCGAGGTCATCCGCTCCGTCGGCGCCTGCTTCGCCGAGAGCCAGACGTATCGCATCGATCACTACCTCGGCAAGGAGACCGTGCAAAACCTGTTGGTCCTGCGCTTCGCCAACAGCATTTTCGAGCCGCTCTGGAACCAGAAATACATCGACCATGTGCAGATCACCGTGGCCGAGGAGGAGGGGTTGGCGCAATACGACCGGCAGAGCGGCGAGATGATCGCCACGCGGGCCGGCTATTACGAGGGCGTCGGCGCCCTGCGCGACATGGTGCAAAACCACATGCTGCAAGTGCTCTGCCTCGTCGCCATGGAGCCGCCCTGGTCGCTCAAGCCGGACGTGGTGCGCGACGCCAAGGTCGGCGTGCTCAACTGTCTGCGCCTGATGACGCCGGCCGAGGTCGAGAAGAGCGTCGTGCGGCGCAGTACATCGAGGGCGACATCAACGGCCGGCGCGTGCCCGGCTACCGCAAGGAGGTGCGTGAATCGTTCGAGGTGATGAAGAAACCGCTGCCGCCCGAGTCGGTCCACTCGACGACCGAGACGTTCGTGGCCCTGAAGCTGTTCATCGACAACTGGCGCTGGTCCGGCGTGCCGTTCTACCTGCGCACAGGCAAGCGCCTGCCCAAGCGCGCCAGCGAGGTCGCCATCCAGTTCAAGGACGTGCCGCAAGTGCTGTTCAATGACCACCCGGACGTGCCGCTCGAACCGACGGTGTTGTCGCTGCGCGTGCAGCCGGAGGAGGGTTTGGCGATGCGCATCGCCTCCAAGCTGCCCGGCCCGAAGGTGCGCATCTATCCGGTGAAGATGGAGTTCAATTACAGTTCGAGCTTCGGCGGCACGTCGCCGGAAGCCTACGAGCGGTTGATCCTCGACGTGATGGCCGGCGACGCGACGCTGTTCATGCGCCGCGACGGCGTCGAGGCGGCGTGGCAGTTCGTCATGCCCATTCTCGACCACTGGGAAAAGCTGCATGTGCGCGACCTGCCGGAGTACCAGTGCGGCACCTGGGGGCCGGTGGAGGCGGATCGCATCATCGTGCCGGACGGCCGGCAATGGAGGACGCTATGACCGACACAGCCGCCCTGCCGCGTCTGGTGCCGCCCTGGGAGGTCGAGCGCGAGTTGATCCGGCAGACCAAGGTACTGCAAGGGCCGGACGAAAGGCCGATGCAGCGGGCACGCATGGCCAACCTCGTCATCTACTGCAACAGTCAAGAACGGGCTGCCCGGCTCAACACCGAGATCCCCGAAGTCGTCGCCGTCCATCCTGCCCGTGTCCTGCTCCTGATCGCCGATCCGGAATCGTCCAGTACCGAATTGACGACCACGGTCCTCGTGCGCCGCTGCGCCCCCCTCAATCCCCCCCCGGAACGGGGGGGATTAAGGGAGGGGCATTCGGCTTTTCGGAGCAGGTCACGCTGGAGGCGGGTGCCGGTGCCGTACACCACTTCCCGTTTGCGGTGAGGGCGCTCCTCATCGGCGATCTGCCGACGAACCTGTGGTGGGCGGCACCGGTCCCTCCGCCCCTGGCCGGCCCCTTGTTGTACGAGCTGGCCGAGCACGCCCAGCAGATTGTTTACGACAGCATGGGCTGGCCCGACCCCGCCCGCGGCGTGTCGGCCACGTCCGGCTGGCTGGAGCAGGCCGAGCGCCGCGACGGCTGGGACCGCTGGCGCGTCGCCTCGGACATCAATTGGCGTCGCCTCAAATACTGGCGGCGCATGCTGACCCAGGCGCTGGAGGCCGGCGAACGGCGTGGCGTCCTGGCGACGGTGTGCGAAATCCAGGTCGAGCATGGCCGGCATGCAGTCGTGCAGGCGTGGGAGTTGATGAGTTGGCTGACCTGTCAACTCGGCTGGACGGTGCAGGCGGGCAAGGTCGAGCCGGGCGTCGAGATGATCTGGCGCTTCCACGGGCCAACCGGCGAGCCGGTCGTGCGCATCCACCGAGTCGATGACGGGCCGGAGGAGATTCAGCGCATCCGCATCCGTTGCCGGCTCGACGGACGCGATGCGGTGCTGAACCTGTTCGTGCAGGACGGTCAGCGGCTGGCGATGCAACTGGAAGGCGTGGATGAAGCGCCGCGCACCATGACAGTGCCGCCGCACACGCCAGCAGAGTTGGTCGGCCGGCAACTATCCGACCGCGAGCGCGATCCGGTGTTCCGCGAGAGCATGGCCGTGGCGCAGGTGATGGCACGAAGTCTGCTTGAATGAACGCATTGACTTCCGAAGGGCTTTGGTCGCCTTAACGACATCCATTGTTCCGGTAGGATAATCGCAGTGATAATGTAAGAGGATCGCCTGCGAAGTATGCGAGAGCCACGCCATGTCTTCACGCATCATCCGCACTTTCGCCGATGTCGAATCGCTCAGTGAGGCGGCCGCACACGAGTTTATTCGCTGCGCCCGTGAAGCGATCACTGCGCGCGGCCGGTTCAGCGTGGCGCTGTCGGGTGGCTCCACGCCGAAGCGGTTGTATCAGCTGCTCGCCGGAGAGACGTTTCGCAATCAGGTGGATTGGGGCCGTGTCGAAATCTTCTGGGGAGATGAACGCTGCGTGCCGCCGGACGATGGGCAGTCCAACTACCGCATGGCCCGCGAGGCGATGCTGGCGAAATTGCCCATCCCACCCGAACACATCCATCGAATGGAAGCCGAACGTCCCGATCTCGACGCGGCGGCACACGATTACCAGAACGTCCTCGCGCGCGTGTTGACCGGCAAGCCGCCCGCACTCGATCTCATCCTGCTCGGCATGGGGCCGGACGGACACACGGCGTCGCTCTTCCCGCATACCGATGCGCTCCGCGAGACCACGCGCTGGGTGGTGCCCAATCATGTCCCGCAGCTGCACACCAATCGGCTGACGCTGACGCGACCGATCCTGAACCGCGCGCGTGAAGTGCTGTTTCTCGTAGCGGGCGCCGACAAGGCGGAGCGCCTGGCCGAGGTGCTCGCCGGTCCCGCCGACCCGACGCGCCTGCCCTCACAATCCATCCAGCCGGACGGACAACTCGTGTGGTTCGTCGATCGCGCCGCAGCTGATCGGCTGCCTCCGTCCCTCACTCGTGAAAATGTGCAAGGATAAAAGTATGAGCGCCGCCGCGATCAAGCTGGCTCCGTCCATCCTCGCCGCCGACTTCGCGCGCCTGGGCGAACAGGTCCGCGAAGCCGACCAGGCCGGCGCCGACCGCATCCACGTCGATGTCATGGACGGCCATTTCGTGCCCAACATCAGCATGGGGCCGGTCGTCGTCAAGGCCCTGCGGCCGGTGACGAAACTGCCGCTGGAAGTGCATCTGATGATCGAGGAACCGATCCGCTATCTCGACGCCTTCGCCGAGGCCGGCGCCGATTCGATGCTCGTCCACGTCGAGAACGCGGTCAACCTGCATCGCACGGTTCAGCACATCAAGTCGCTGGGCAAGAAGGCCGGCGTCGTCCTCAACCCGGCGACCTCGCCCGTCGCCATCGCCGAGATCCTGCCGGACGTGGACCTCATCCTGGTGATGACCGTCAACCCCGGCTTCGGCGGACAGAAATTCATCGCCAACACCCTCGGCAAAATTCGTCGCATCCGCCAGATGATCGACCAGAGCAAACGGGACATCGAGCTGGAAGTAGATGGAGGGATCGATGCGGAGACGACGCCACAGGTGGTCGAAGCCGGCGCGGCGTGCTGGTGGCCGGCTCGGCGATCTTCGGCGCGGCCGAGGGGGTGACATCCGCCATGAACCGGCTGCGCCGTGCGGCCGAACCGACATGACCACGCGAGAACACGAACGCCTGCGCGAAATCCACGACGATCACAGCGGTTGGCGCCGCTGGGGGCCGTATGTCAGCGAGCGAGCCTGGGCCACCGTCCGCGAAGACTACAGCGCCGACGGCGACGCCTGGGAGTATCTGCCGCACGACCTCGCCCGCAGCAAGGCGTACCGCTGGGGCGAAGACGGCATCGCTGCCATTTGCGACCGCTATCAACTCCTTTGCTTCGCCCCTGCGTTCTGGAACGAACGCGATCCCATCCTGAAGGAACGGCTATTCGGCCTGACCGCCCACGAAGGCAACCACGGCGAAGACGTGAAGGAGTATTACTTCCACGTCGATAACACGCCGACGCACTCGTACATGAAGTACGTCTACAAGTATCCCCAGGCCGAGTTTCCCTATGCCGCCCTCGTTGAAGAGAATGGCCGTCGTCACGGAGAAGGCTATGAATTCGAGCTTCTCGACACCGGCGTTTTCGAGGACGATCGGTATTTCGATATCGTCGTCGAATACGCCAAGGCGACGCCGGAGGATTACTGCGTCCGCATCGAGGCGTTCAACCACGGCCCGGATGCGGCGCCGTTGCACCTCTTGCCGCACCTGTGGTTTCGCAACATCTGGGCGCGCGGCCCCAACGCCTGGTCGTTGCACCTGACGCCGGAGCCGTGCATTCGCCCCGGCCCGACCGGGAGCGGCTTTCTCAGTCTCCAAAGCGATGATTCCGCCGTCGAGACGCTGACGAACATTCCCGTCTCCTACCGGCTCGGCCAACGCATCCTGTATGCTCCCACCGGAGCGGCCCTGCTGTTTACCTTCAACGAGACCAACGGCCCGCGCGTGTTCGGCCCCGGCAACAAGAGTCGTCGTCCATACGTCAAGGATGCCTTCCATCGTCACATCATCCGCGGCGAAAAATGCGTCAATCCCGTCCCGGAAGGCACCAAGGCCGCGCTGCACTATCGCTATCCGTCCGTGCCGGCCGGCGATTCGGTCGTGCTGCGGCTACGACTCTCGGACGACCCGCGTTTGCAAACGCCGCTACAAGAAGTCGATGCCGTCGTGAGCCAACGCAAAGCCGAGGCCGACGAGTTCTATGCCGCCATCCACCCGCCGGGCGCCAGCCCCGACGAGCGCGAGGTCCAGCGCCGCGCCCTCGCCGGCCTGCTCTGGAGCAAGCAGAGCTATATCTTCGACGTGAACGTCTGGCTCAACGGCGACCCTGGCCTGCCGTCCCCGCCGACGTCGCGGCTGACGATCCGCAACCAGCACTGGAGGCACCTCAACTCGCTGCGCGTCCTGACCATGCCGGACAAATGGGAATACCCTTGGTTCGCCGCCTGGGACCTGGCCTTTCAGTGCGTGCCGATGGCCCTGATCGACGGCGGCTACGCCAAGGAGCAGCTGTACTGGCTCCTGTTCGAGCAGTTCCAGCATCCCAACGGCCAGCTGCCCGCCTACGAGTGGGAGTTTTCCGATCTCAATCCGCCGGTCCACGCCTGGGCGGTCTGGCGCGTCTACAACATGGATCGCATCCGCGCCGGCCGGCCCGACCACGCCTTTCTCGAACGCTGCTTCCACAAGCTGCTCATCAATTTCGCCTGGTGGGTCAACAAGGTCGATCGCGAGGGCAACAACATCTTCGAGGGCGGCTTCCTCGGCATGGACAACATCACCGTGGTCGATCGCAGCATGCGTTGCGATGACGGCAGCGTCCTCGAGCAGTCCGATGCCACCGGCTACATGGGCATGTTCTGCCTCAACCTCATGCGCATCGCCCTGGAGCTGGCCAAGGAAAATCCCGTCTACGAGGCGATGGCTGTCAAGTTTTTCGAGCACTACGCCTACGTCGCCGACGCCATGAAGAACATGGGCAAGCGCGGCTACCAGTTGTGGGATGAGACGGACGGATTTTTCTACGACGTGCTGCGCTATCCTGACGGTCGATTCCGCAAGTTCCGCCTGCGTTCGCTGGTTGGCCTGATTCCGCTGTTCGCCGTCGAGCGCCTCGAAGTGCCCTGGATCAAGCCGTTTAAGGAATTCACCGGCGCCTTCCACTGGTTTCTGCGCAACAGGCCGGAGCTGGTGCGCAACGTCGTCCATGAAGTCGGCGAGGGCGACCAGAAAACGTATGTACTGACCATTCTGGATGAGCGCCAGCTCACGCGCATCCTGGAGCGCGTGTTCGACGAAAGCGAGTTTTTATCTCCCTACGGCATCCGCAGTCTCTCGCAAGCGCATCGGGATCACCCCTTCGAGTTCGACGGCGAGTATGTCGGCTACGAGCCGGCCGAGAGCATGTCGAAGCTGAAGGGCGGCAACTCGAACTGGCGCGGCCCGATCTGGTTTCCGACGACGTTTCTGCTCATCGAATCGCTGCGCAAGCTGGGCACCGCGTTCGGCCCGACCTTCGGCATCGCCACGCCGGCTTCCAACGGCGAACCGATCACCTTTCCGCAGATGGCCCGATCGATCGCCGACCGGCTGATCCGAATCTTCACCCGCGACGAGCACGGCCGACGAGCCATCTACGGCGGCAGCGAGAAGTTTCAGAGCGACCCGCACTGGCGCGATTTGTTACTGTTCTACGAATACTTCCACGGCGATAATGGTGCCGGGTTGGGGGCGAGTCATCAAACCGGCTGGACGGCGCTAGTGGCGTCGTTGATCGATGAATGGCGGAGTTGAAGGCTCTCCTCCGAGGACAATCTATGGAATCGAATATCCCACCATCGGATTCCCCGACGGACACCGCCGCTATCGCCAAACCAAGCCACAGTCCTGATGGAGTCGATTTGACCCTGATCCGTTGGATGCTGTCCTTGACGCCGGCCGAACGATTGCAGGTACTTCAGCAGCACCTCCGGGCGATTGCGAAATTGCGCGATGCATACCCCGACCTTTGATTTCGTTATCGAACCTGGATGGCAATGGATTATCCTCGATTAGCAACGCTTCGCAGAAGCGTTCTTCTCTAACGCTTCTGCGAAGCGTCGCTAACCTGTCCCAAGGAACGCTCCGGAGAGCGTCTGGTCTGGACACGGCATTCTCCTGATTGGCCTCGACCGCTGCGCACATCTTCCACGCTGACCTCATCTGTCAACGCACCGACCTCGGCCAACCACCACCTCATTGACTAACGACACGCCCACTGTCCCGCAACCGCCCTTTCTCTCACGTCTCGGCCACGGCCACCGCCTCCAGACGATAGCCCAACTCCGATGCCCGACGCGCCAAACCCTTCACCAGACGCGCACGATACGACGCCTCATAGACGGCCATGTCCTGACGCACGTACTCCTCCCCGTATTTCAACAGACGATACACACGCTCCGCCAACTTCCGCGCCGTGGCCACAATCGCCTTGGGAGCCCCGGCACGCGCCTGGATACGACGGTAGAACGCACCCAAGGCATTCTTGGCGTGATAGCAACCCTGTACCGCCAGGCGGAAGGCACGCCCCGCCCGGTGGGCACCGCGACGCACACGCCGGCTTTTGATCTTCCCTGCCGAACTCTGGTGCTGCGGACACAGACCCAGCCACGACGTGAACTGCTTCACCGTGGCGAACCGGCTCACGTCTGCACCCACCTCACTGAGAATCACCAACGCCGTGCCCTCATCGACTCCCTCCAGAACCGTCAGATCCACGCCGGACATCCGATGCAACGCGCTCCGCACGTCGAAGGTAGTGGTTCATTGCAGCTGATTTGTCGCTTGGTTGATATCCTACCGGGGTTCTTTCCCACGAGGATATCATGGCAGCACCAGCGCACAAGGTCGTGATTCGATTGACGGGCGAACAGCGGGCCATTCTGGAGAAATTGGTCCATACGGGGACGCAGGCCGCGGCGGCCCGCCGCCGCGCCCAGATCCTGCTCAAGGCCGACGCGGATGGGCCGGATGCCTGGTCGGACGAACGCATCGCCGGGGCGCTGGACACCACGCGCATGACCGTCATGCGCGTGCGGCACCAGTTTGTGGCCCAGGGGCTGGACGCCACGCTCCATCGCAGGAAGCCGACCGGGCGACAGTACCGCAAGCTCGATGGCAAGCAGGAGGCCCAACTGATCGCCCTGGCCTGCTCGCCCGCCCCGGGGGGTCAGGCCCGCTGGACCATGAAGCTCCTGGCCGGGCGGCTGGTGGAGATGGAGGTGGTCGAGTCGATCGACCCGGCGACGGTGTGGCGCACGCTCAAAAAAACGACCTCAAGCCGTGGCTCAAGCAGCAGTGGGTCATCCCGCCCAAGGCGAATGCGGCGTTCGTAGCCAACATGGAGGACGTGCTCGACACCTACGCCAAGCCGTACGATGCCGACCGGCCCGTCGTCTGCGTGGATGAGGGCGGCAAGCAGCTCATCGGCGACGTGCGCGAGCCGCTGCCGGTGCGGCCGGGGTCGCCCGCGAAGCAGGACCACGAGTACGAGCGCGGCGGCATGGCCAACCTGTTTATGGCCTTCGAGCCGTTGGCGGGGCGGCGGCAGGTGGCGGTGACGGGACGAAAGACGGCAGAGGACTTCGCCCGCTTCTTGCGGCGGCTATCCGACGAGTGGTACCCGCAGGCGGCGAAGATCGCGCTGGTGTGCGACAACCTGAACACGCACACGCCGGCGGCCTTGTACGAGGCGTTTGAGCCGGCGGAGGCGCGGCGCTTGGCCGAGCGGTTCGAGTGGCACTACACGCCCAAGCACGGCTCGTGGCTGAACGTGGCGGAGATGGAACTGAGCGTGGTGGCGCGGCAATGTCTGGACCGCCGCATCCCGGACCTGGACGCGCTAAGGCGCGAAGTCGCGGCCTGGGAACGTAGCCGCAACGCGGCCGTGGTAAAGGTTGAGTGGCAGTTCACCACGGCCGACGCCCGCGTGAAGCTGAAGAAGCTCTACCCAACAATTGAGGTGCAATGAACCAGTAGGGCCATGAGCCCTCTTGTGTTGCGGACGCGACCGCTGCGGTAGCGGCTTGCCATCCCGACGATCCGCGAAGCAGCCTAACTGCCTCTGTAACTGGACATCACATTCCCGCATTTGCTGCTGGTAGAACTGGTATAAAGCCAGCGCCTGCTTGAGGGCGAACAGGTGCTCGTCACGCCAGTTGCCTTGCAACGCCCGCGCGATCTCCGCCTCCGTCCGCTTGCAGTTGACGTTACGCAGCTTGGCCAGCTTGTGCGGATCCCGCTGGCCACGCAGGATGGCCTGGAGGATGGACATCCCCGTCAAGCCGACCACGTCACTGACAACTTCGGCCAGCTTGACGTTCATCTGCTCCAAGGCTTTCTGCATGTGCTGCACATGCTGTCCGGCGTAGCGCAGAAGCATCTGCCGCTGCCGCAGGTAACTACGCAGCACCACCACTTGGTCGGCGGGACGGAACGAGGCGGTGAGCAAGCCGTAGCTATGCAGACGCTGCAGCCATTGGCAATCGAGCACATCGCTCTTGGGCCGACCGGGCGCGTGCCGCGACTGACGTGGATCGACCAGATAGACTTCGAAGCCTCGGGACTCCAGCAACTCGAACAGCGGGATCCAATAGATGCCGGTCGATTCCATGGCGACCGTCTTGACGCCGCACTGGGTCAACCAGTCGGCCAGTTGGTGGAGGTCAGCGGTGCAGGCGCCGAAACGGCGGACATGTGCGGGCAGGTTGACCGGGTGGCCGGGCGGGGGCGGCGGGGCCGACTCCGCGGGGACGGCGACCCAGTGGACGGCGGCATGGATGTCGATGCCGGCGGCATGGGGATTGATCTGGTGAAGCGACTGGGCGGAAGGGCGTTGGCGAAAGTTCTTGTGCTTGCGTGGTGTCATGGTAGCCTCCGTTAGTTGGGGAACAAGAGCACAACGGAGGGCCGCCGGCGCGGGAGGACAGGACCGGAACAGTTTCCCAAACGGGGACACGAAGGACCGTGCCGCCAATGATGTCGTCGCGAGCTCCCGGGGCCAAGTTGACAGACGGGCACGTAGCACCAATCAAATGTCGGCCACCTCGACCGGCTGCCCTCACCCCATAACTTAAGCGACGGCAAGACTCCTTAAAAGCCCTTGCTCTCCCGTTCCTTTCGGATGTCTGGCGGCGCAGCCGCCTACGGCGTTGACACTTAAACCGCGAAACGCTTACGTCTTCTTCTGCCACGTTCGCTCGATGAAGGTCGTATCGACCTGTCCGTTGACGAACGCCGAGTGGCGGAAGATGTCGCGGTGAATCGGAATAGTGGTGTGAATGCCCTCGACCACGAACTCGTCAAGGGCGCGGCGCATGCATGCCAGGGCGTCGGGGCGGGTCGGTTCGTAGACCAACAGCTTGGCCACGAGTGAATCGTAATTGGGTGGCACGCGGTAGCCGGCGACGACGTGGGTGTCGAGGCGGACGCCGGGGCCGCCGGGTGGCTGCCAGCGCGTGATTACCCCCGGCGAAGGACGGAAGTTGGCGGCGGGGTCTTCGGCGTTGATGCGGCACTCGATGGCGCAGCCGCGATGCACGATGTCTTTCTGCTTGAACGGCAGCGGCTCGCCGGCCGCGATGTGGATTTGCGCTTTCACCAAGTCGATCCCCGTGACCAACTCCGTGACGGGATGTTCGACCTGGATGCGGGCGTTGACCTCGATGAAATAAAAGCGGTTCTGCTTGTCCACCAAAAATTCGCAGGTGCCGGCGCTATAGTAGCCCGCCGTCTTGGCCAGGTTCACGGCCGCCTCGCACATGGCCTTGCGCACTGAATCGGGCAGGTTCGGCGCCGGCGATTCCTCTACCAACTTCTGATGGCGGCGCTGCAAGGAACAATCGCGTTCCCACAAATGGACGATGTGTCCCTGGCGGTCGCCGAGAAGCTGAACTTCGACGTGGCGCGGCTGCTCGATGTATTTTTCCAGGTAAACGCTGCCGTCCTTGAAGGCGCTCTCGGCTTCCTGGCGGGCGGCTTGCAGCCCGCTACGCAGTCCGGGTTCGTCGCGGGCCACGCGCATGCCGCGGCCGCCGCCGCCGGCCGCCGCCTTGATCAGCACCGGAAAGCCCATCGCCCGCGCCAGGTTCAGCGCGTCCTCGTCCTTCTCGATCAGCCCTTCGCTGCCGGGCACGACCGGCACGCCGGCCTTCTGGGCCAGCTTTCGCGCCTCGTTCTTGTTGCCCAACCGGTGCATCGCCTCCGGCGGCGGACCGATAAACTCGATCTTGCAATCGCGGCAGACCTCGGCGAAATGCGCGTTCTCCGACAAAAAGCCGTAGCCGGGGTGAATGGCCTGCACGTCGGCGGCCTCGGCCGCGCTGATGAGGCGGGCGATCTTGAGGTAGCTTTCCGCCGCCGCGGGAGGACCGATGCAAATCTTCTGGTCCGCCAGATCGAGATACGGCGCGCCGCGATCCGCCTCGCTGTAGACGGCAACGGATTCGATGCCCATTTCCTTGCAGGCGCGGATGACCCGCAAGGCGATCTCTCCTCGGTTGGCGATCAGAATGCGTTGAAACATCGAGACATTGCAAATTGAGAATTGCAAATTGCAAATTGCAAATTGTCCCAGGCTTTTCTTGGTTTGACGTCTTTCAATTTGCAATTCTCAATTTGCAATTTGCAATTTGCAATTTCCTCCTCTTTCTCTCAGGCGGCGGGATCGACCCGGAACAAAACGGTACCGAACTCGACGAATTCCTTGTTTTGCACGAGCACCTCGACGACGACGCCACTGCAATCGGCTGTGATCTCGTTGAAGATTTTCATGGCCTCGATCTGGCAGACGACGGTCGTGGGGCTGACGCGCGAGCCGGCGGTGACGTAGGGAGGCGATCCGGGTTTTTCCTGGGAGTAAAAGGTGCCGACCGCGGGGCTTTTGATTTCGACGAGTTGGCGGCCCGATGGCGCAGGCTCCGGAGACTTGGACACCGGCGCGGGAGCGGACGGCGGCATCTCGGCGAGCGGGTTCGGCGCGGCCGGGGTCGTGGCAACCCCGCGGCGGAGACAGATGCGCCGCTCGCCTTCGCGGAGATCGATCTCGCTCAACTCGTGCTTGCTCATCAGGGCGACGAGCTGCTCGATGGTCGGCACGTCGAACGGACCCGGACTATTGCGTGCATTGTTGGCCAATGCGATCTCCTGTCCAATAACGAGTTCCGGGTTTAGCCGCGACCCGCAGGGGAGCGCTCCCCTGCGGGTCGCGGCTAAACGGGAAACTAGGCGAACACCCGCATCGCCTCCAGGTCGCGCGGCAAATGCGTCAACCGTTCGGCGCCGTCGGGCGTGACCAGCACGTCATCCTCGATCCGCACGCCGCCCCAGCCCGGCAGGTAGATGCCCGGCTCCAGGGTGAAGACCATGCCTGGCTCGACCGGCATGTCGGCGTTGGGCCGCAGCCACGGCGCCTCGTGGATTTGCAGGCCCAAGCCGTGCCCCAGCCCGTGGCCGAAATATTCGCCGTAGCCGGCCTCGGCGATGACCGAGCGGGCGGCGGCGTCGATGGCCTTGGTGGACGCGCCCGGCCGAACGGCCCGCAGCGCCGCCTCCTGGGCCTGCAACACAACCGCATAAATCGCTTCGAGTTTGGCCGACGCCGACCGGGTTGTGCCGGAGAAAGTTGAAGTTTTACGGGTATCCAGCACCCGTGTCAAGTCGCTTTTGTACAAGGGGGCGCTGACGCCCCAGTCCACCAGCAGCAGCTCTCCCGACGCGACCGCGCGATTGGTCGGCGGCGCGTGCGGCAGGGCCGCCCGCTCGCCGACGGCGACGATGGGCGGAAAAGACGTGCCCGCGCCGCCGGCCCGCCGGGCGTAATGCTCGATGGCGTCGCAGAGATCTTTCTCGTTGTCTTCGGGACGCAGTAAAGAGCGGAAGACGGTGAAGGCACGCTCAGCCACGTCGATCGCCGTGCGGATCTGCGCCAGCTCCGAGGCGTCCTTGACCATGCGCAACCGCTCGACGCGCTCGGAGCCACCCTTCCAATCGAGGCTCGGCGTCCGTTCGCGGAGGAACTCGAACTCGGCCACGGTGACGGCCCCTGTCTCGAAGCCGACCGAGCGGACGCCCAGACGATTCAACACCTCGGCGATGGCTTCCGGCAACTTCTGCGACGGCGGCCGAATGTGCGTAGGCAGTCCGGGGCACTCGTCGGCCAACTGGCCGGTGTAGCGCGAATCACTGACGAGAAGGAGGCGGTCACGGCCGAGTAGGAGGACCGTGCTGTCCCCGCCGAAGCCGGTCAGGTAAGTGACGTTGACCGGGCTGCTGATCAGGAGGACGTCTATTCCCTCATCGGTCAGCACGCGGGCCAACCGTTCGCGGCGCTGCGCGGGATAGTCCATGAGGCGCTCCTCGGGGCGATTGCCCTTTATTGTCCGGATGAGGACGCCTTACGGCAAGCGATAGAGGTGCTTGTCGTGGATGTAACACTCCACGGCGCAGGGGAAGGAAGTAGCGCAGGCTGCGGCCAGCGGCGGCGCGGCGGCGCAGGTCGCGGCTGGAGATGTCGATCTGCGGCGTCTGGACCACCTCCATACGTACCGGCACGTCGTCGGCCAAGTGCAGCTTCGCCCGCAACTGCTCCACCGTCAGCACCGGGTTGTTCGGTCGGGCCATGACCAGCAGTCCCGCGGATTCGAGCAGGCGGGTCGGCGCGTACCAGTGCGGCAAATCGCTGAGGGTATCGGAACCGACGAGCAGGAAGAACTCGTGAGCGGGATGCCGGCGGTGCAATTCAGCGAGTGTTTCGACGGTATAGCTGGGGCCGGAGCGTTCTTTTTCCAGCTCGTCGATGCGGAAGGCGGGATTGCCGGCCAGCGCCAGGGCGAGCATTTCCACCCGCTGCTCGAAGCGCGTCAGGGCCGGCTCGTCCTTGTGCGGCGGGCGCGGTGCGGGCACGAACCATACTTCATCAAGCCGGCCCTGCTCGCGACACTGCTCGGCCAGGATGAGATGGCCGGTGTGGATCGGATCGAAGGTGCCGCCGAAGACGCCGACGCGCATGAGAGCCCCCCGAAGGAGAGGACGTTGCCCGTTGTGTTTCGATCAAGGTAACGAGGAAACGCAGGCCGCGTCAACCTCCAGCGTCGTCCAGGGCCGTTTCTGGTTGGGGGTGAGGTAAGGGGGTCGGCGGGAAGCGTCTTGGGCGGGGGGCTGTCGCGATCCGTGGGTTCGATCCGGCGGCAGTGGCAATCCCAAAAGGGACGGGAGGGCTGTTGGCCACTTTGCCAACGGGCACGACGTTTGGCAAAGTGGTATTCACATATCAAACTATTTGATTTCAATGCTTTACGTCGATTCCGGTAGGCGAGTTTGCCAGGTTGCCACTTTGCCAACGGCCTCCGGGGAGAAGCCGCCTTCCCCAAAACGGAGGGGAAGCTGCTCAATCTCAAGCGAGCCTGATCCCAAAACGGGCGGCCTTCCTGCCCAAACAAGGGGGCAGCCCGAAGACCCACGCAACAGCAAACGACCCTGCACCGTCGCCGGGCGCGCTTGCCGTCCCGGAAAGCCATCGGGTAAGATGCGATTACAGACCAGGAAAGGAGGTCGAGCCGATGACCACTCCGCAAACAACATCTGCGGCCGACAGTGCCGGAACCAACGGCGTCAACGGTGCTTTCCCTGCCGATGTCGTGGCCTTCGCCGCGGCCAATCGGGTCGAGCATTGCCTGCAACCGCTCCTGGAAGCGACGCATCGCATTTTCCCCACGGCCCGCTTCGTCAAGGTGCAAATCGACGACGACCCGGAACTCCGTGACGAACGCCATATCCTGTACAACGTGCAGGTGTCCGGACTCAGTCTGACCGAGTCGCGCGCGGCCGCGCGGCAGTGGAATGACGAATCCTTTCGGATCTGTTCGGCTCCGCTCGTGAGCATTTTCCGATTGCGAATGGATCTCAAGCGCTGATGGATGACACGGGTTTCCTCAACGTGGCGGACGCCCTGAGTGCGGGGGATACCGAGGCGGAATGGCGCTCGGCGATCAGCCGCGCCTATTATGCGGCCTTTCACAAGGCACGGTCGCTTTTGTTGCGCTATGGGTTCCGGGTGCCGCAAGGCGATCAGGCCCATGCGTACCTCTGGCTGCGCTTGAGCAACGCCGGACATCCCGATGTCATGAACGCGGGGAGGAACCTCAACCATCTGCGAGGGGTAAGGAACCTGGCCGATTACGACTTCAATACGTCAATCGAGCAGATGGAGGCTCTGGAGCTTTTCCAGAGGGCTACGGACATCATTCAACTGCTCGACGATCTTGCCAAGGAAACAACGATCCGCGATCGAGTCCTGGACGCCATCAAAATCTACGAACGCGATGTCCTGCGCGAAGTCACCTGGCATCCGTGACCGCCCGCCGCTGGTTTAGCTCCAACAGCACCGCCAGGATCGCCTCGTCGTCCATCGCCGCGTCCCAGCCGTAAGCCGCGAATA
This sequence comes from uncultured Planctomycetota bacterium, assembly GCA_963767535.1. Lineage (GTDB taxonomy): Bacteria > Planctomycetota > Planctomycetia > Gemmatales > Gemmataceae > JAJPHU01. Next base: position 1,196,623 of record CAVYEC010000001.1, on the reverse strand, counting down.
CCGCCGTGTCCAGACGGCGATAAGCCACGTCGGCCGGTCGTTGTAGAGGTTGGTCAGCGTTCGCTTCGCCAGTTTGCGAGCGCACTCGTCGTCCTTGGCCCTTGTATTCCCAGCCGAAGAAGCCTTTCTTCCAGACATCGGCCCAGCCCTTGCCGCCGCCGTGCTTGGCGACGCCCTTCTCGAAGGTGTACCACTCGCCGTTGGGGTCGGCGTCGCTGGGCGTGGAGTGCCCGAACACATCGAACAAGTCGAGAAAGTGCTGCTGCGCCGCCGAGCGTTCCGAGAGCTGGACCTTGCTCCACTTCTTGATGAATTCGCTGATGGTCATGCGGCCCATTTTCCGGGACCGGCCGCACCGACGCAAGCAAAGTTGCGGCGCGTGCTACGATTAAGAGCGAGCGGAAAAAACCATACTAGCCCGAATTGCGCACCGAGTCTATGTAAATTGAGCCTCACGCACTATCTAAACGGTGATTTCCCAAGCCGTTAGAAACATGCGGAGGCTCAAGATCATGGTCCGCCAGCAACAAGAGCACTTTACCCTGTTCCCCGTCGGCTCACAACAACTCCACATCGCCTTCGACGGCGGGCGCATCGTCTCCGATGCCGGACTGCTCGCCGTCCGCGCCCTGGAAAAGCCCCTCCGTGTCATCGCCGACCTCGCCCGACGACTCCCCGACCCCCGATCCCCCAAGTACATCGAACACTCCGTCGAAGCCCTGCTCACCCAGGCCGTCTACCGAATCCTCGCCGGCTACCCCGACTGGAACGACGCCCAGCAGCTCCGCGGCGACCCCCTCTTTCAAATCCTCGCCGATGTCTCGCCCGATGCCGACAACCCCCTGGCCAGCGGCTCGACCCTGGCACGCTTCCAGTACGCCTACACCCGACGGCAGGCGGAAATGCCTTTGCCAGAACGTCCGGTCTTGCGGGAGGTCCGCGCCGCCCAGACTGGCCGCATCAAGATCCTCAACGACTACCTGATCGACCTCTTTATCCGCACGCGTCGCAGGCGGCCCGAGGAGATCATCCTGGATGTCGATGCCAGCGATGATCCGGTGCATGGCCATCAAAAGCTCAGCGGCTATCACGGCTATTACCGCCAGCATCAATACCTGCCCTTGTTCGTCTATGACGGGGCCACCGGCTTTCCGCTGGCGGCCTGGCTACGGCCCGGAGCGGTGCATGCCAGCCTGGGAGCCGTGGATATCCTCAACGCCATCGTTACCCGACTACGGAAGGCCTGGCCGGGCGTCCGCCTCAAGGTGCGCTCCGACAACGGCCTGGCGGTGCCCAGCCTGTATGACTATTGCGAGGCCAACGACCTGCCCTACGCCCTGGGCTATGCCAGCAACCCCGTGTTGCAGCGGGCCACGGAGCAAGCCTTGGCCGACGTGGAGTTGTATCACCGCCTCTACGGCCGCCGCGAGCCGGTGGTGCAACGCTTCGAGTCGTTGGCCGGTTATCAGGCCGACAGTTGGCCGCACCCCCGGCGGATCGTGGCCAAGATCGAGGTGACGCCGCAGGGCAGCCAACGACGCTTTGTCGTCACCAACCTGCAAGAAGAAGCGTCGGCGGTGTACCGGGATTTTTACGTGCGGCGGGGCAAGGTGCCGGAGCAGCCGATCGGCGAGATGAAGAACGGCTTACGGGCGGAGCGGCTGTCGGCCTGCGGCTTCTGCGCCAACGCCTTCCGCTTGCTGGTGCATACCTTGGCCTACGCCATCGTGGTGCTGTTCCGGGAGGCGTCGTCGTCGGTGCCGGAGGTGGCGACGGCGAGCGTGAGCACCTTACGTCAGCGCTTGTGGAAAGTAGGCGCGGTGGTGGTGACGGGGGTGCGGAGGATCTGTTTTCATTTTTCCGAGACGTGGCCGTATCGTGGGGCGTGGTGCCGGGTCTTGTCGGGAGTGACTGCCTTTGTCGCCGAGGTGGCCTCTGGTTGAGGCGTTGCGAGCAGCGGGGTCGGAATGGGGAAGGGGAGGGAAGCGTCGTTGGCGGACGATGCCGTATCGGGGTGCGCGCGGGAGTGCGAAAAGGGGTAGTCTGGACAGCTGCCAGCGAGGGATGGCGCGTTGGCAGGAGCGAAGGGCGGCTCGACAATCACGATGACAACCTCTCGACAGCGTCTGACGCCTCCTCTGCTGAGACTCGGTGCGCAATTCGGGCTAGAGCGCTCTGCGAAATGATGTAGCGGGCTAAGGTCGCCTCTCCTACACTGATCGAAAGGATCAGGAGACCGAGAGATGCGAGCTTACTCCATGGATCTGCGCGTCCGCGTACTGGCCGACTGCGACGCCGGGATGAACACGTCGGCCGTCGCCGATAAGTACTCCGTCAGTCCCGCCTGGGTGCGACGACTCAAACAACGCCGTGCCGGCGGACTGGGTATTCAACCACTTCGGGGCCGCCCCGGTCCCAAGCCCTCCCTGACCCGAGGCGACCAAGCGGATCGGCTCCGCCGGTTAGCCGCTACCGAGCCGGACCTCTCCGCCCAAGAGTACCGCGACCGACTCGGCCTGGGCTGCCACCCGAGTACCGTCTGGCGCGCGCTGCGATGCCTGGGCCTGACGTTCAAAAAAAAGTAACCGTCGCCGCGGAGCGCACGCGGCCCGATGTGGCCGCCCGCCGCGACCAATGGCGGGACAGCGTGATGCCGGGTCTGGACGCGGGCCGGGTCGTGTTCATCGATGAAACGGCCGCCAAGACGGACATGGCTCGCACGCATGGTTATGCGCCCCGCGGTCAGCGGCTGGAAGGGCCCGTCCCGTATCGTCGTTGGCAGACGACGACCTTCGTGGGCGCCATGCGCGCCGCCGGCTTTGTGGCGCCGCTGGTGGTGGACGGGGCAATGACCGGCGAATTGTTTGAGGCCTACACCCGGCGTGTGCTGCTTCCGGAGTTACGGGCGGGCGACGTGGTAGTGCTGGATAACCTCAGTAGCCATCGGCGGGCGGGTGTGCGGGAGGCGATCGAGGGCAAGGGCTGCACACTGTTGTTGCTGCCGGCGTACAGTCCGGACCTTAACCCGATCGAGTTGGCCTTCTCCAAGCTCAAGCGGCTTCTGCGCACGGCAGCGGCACGGACGGTCGAGGCCTTGTGGGATGCCATCGGCAAGCTGCTAGACCGTTTCAGCCCCGAGGAGTGCCGCAATTACATCCGACACGCTGGCTATCCCGCTACATGATCACGCAGAGCGCTCTAGCCCGACGCGCCAGCGAGGTCGTTCCCTCGCTGGCGCGTCGGGCTAGTATGGGAGACGACTGCGGCCGGCTCAGTTCACGCCGCCGACCGCAAGCGCGATAGCGCCCGCGCCACGTCCAGTTTCAGGCTCAACGTCACCTCCCAGCGGCCCTTCTCATCCGGCTGCACCGACCATTGCGGTATCACCACCGTGCTCTGATGCACCAGCTCGAAGCCGCCTTCGGACTGGCTGACCGTCTGAATCGGGAACGCCCCGATGCGGCCGCGGCGCAACAGCGCCAGCGACACATCCAGGCCGCGCCACTCATCGACCAGGCCGATCCGATCCGCATTCGGCAAGTCTTGCCGCGTCTGCATCTGCCCCGCCCGCGCCTGGCCGGCGTGATAGAAATAGCGGTCGTCGGCGCCCGCCGCCAGGCCGGCGAAGTTGAACTCGACGGCGAAAGAAAGCGGATTCTGACGCGGGCAATCCTCCAGGATGTAGCGCACTTCCAGCGTGTCGCTATCACCCTGGAGGCGGATCTCCTTGGTCACGCGCACCCCTTGCCCTGCCACTTTGCCATTACGGTGCAAGACGAGCCGCAACTCGCTGTTGACGCGGTCCAAGCGATGCTCGTAGGTTCCCGTCACGAAATCGCCCAGCTCGCGCTCCTGGCGCGTGGCCAGTCGTTCCAGTGTCACGCTGGGTTCGTAGAAGTGATCGACCAGGCTCTTGCGCAGATAACCGTCATACTGGAGCATGTGATCGAGTCCGCCCTGTTTCCAAACCTGACCGTGATGATGGCGGATGGCGTCGTGGTACGCTTCGGGACGGCGCACCAGCGTGGCCAGCAGATTGTGGCGGATAGATCGCAGATCGAGTTCGTACAGGCAGCCGCCGCCGGCGGGGTGGAAGTACGCCGCCAGCCGGCTATTGCTCAGGCAAACCTCCGGCGTGCCGTCGAGGTTGAAGTCGGCCGTCTCGCCCTCGATCCAGTTGGACGGACACGGCAGCGCCTCTTGTAGCAGGTTCTCGGCCGCGATGAGGTGCTCGTAGACGGCGTTGCGCAGGTGTGGCAGATAGATGCCGCCGAAGGTGCCGTGCCACCAGGGACAGTTGCACTGGGCGCGATACAACTCTTGCCGGACACGGGCCAGCGTGTCCGCATCGATGTCCTTGGCATTCTGGATGCGCCGGCTGACTTGCAACATGCGGGCGTACATTTCCTGTGTCTCGGGGTATCGCACCTTGAAATTGCGCCAGGAGCCGCCGCGCAGGAAGCGCTGCAATCGGCCCCAGCGATGATCGTGCTGCAATTCGCCCACTAATCCGCGGTAATCGCACAGGCGCGACAAGGGCAAGGCCCACTCGGTCATCTCGCGATAGCTGGCGTCGGGCAGGAAAACGCGCCCGGCCGGCTTCGTCTCGTCGAGCGCCTGCGCGAAGGTACACAGGCGAATCCAGTGACGGTTGCCGCGCAGGGCGTCGAAGAAGCGGCGCAGCCAGCCGTGTTCGTAACAGTGCTTGAACATCTCCGGCCAGACGCCGAACTTCTCGCCGTCGTCGGCGAAGACGACGACGGCATCGGGATGGCGCGAGGCCAGGTCGCCGAAGTAGGCCAGCGTCTCGTGGGGATCGCGGTAGGGCACGAGATAGCGCAGCGGCTCGGCTGCGGCGAAGATACGCAGCAGCCGGCCGTTGTCTTCGCTCAAGTGATAGCCGAACATCTGCCCATCCTCGACGCCGGCCTGACGGAAGTGCAGGTCGTCCAACACCGTGTATTCCACGCCCCCGTCGGCGATGTCGGAGACGAGATTTTGCTCCCAAACCCGTTCCGGCACCCACATGCCGCGCACGCGCGTCTCCAGAAGCTTTTCCAGGTAGTTTTTGTAGCTGGAAATCTGGCCGACACGATCGCACGGCGGGATCATGGTCAGGATCGGTTCGTAGAAGCCGCCGCCCATGATTTCGACCTGCCCGCGACGAACCATACGGCGCAGCCGATCAAGGTATTCCGGTTTGTTTTCCACAAACCATTCCATGAGCGGGCCGCTCGTGTGCAGCGAGATGGGGATTTCGGGATACTGTTCGAGCAGTTCCAGAAACGGCCGATAGCTGTCGCGATAGGCGTGCTCGAAGACGTGGCCGAAGTTTCCGACCGGCTGGTGATTGTGCAAGGCGAAGACGAAGCGAAGCGGCATGGGAGAGTCCTTTCTGTTCCGAGGGACGCCGTTCATGGCGGCCGTTCGCGTTCGGCTGAGCATGAGCCGGCGCGTTCGTGCAGTATGGTCAAACCGGCGGATCAATGCACCCCCAGTTATGCGTTATCAAGGAATGAGATTGTCGAGGTTCGCTATATTGCCGAGTCAAGGAAAGGTGCCTACTTCGCCCCGACTGGACTATTGTTTGCTCAGAATCAGATCCACCACCCAGCAACCGCGGACATGTTCGCCCCCAGACCGGCAGTGGCCGAGGATGTCGGCGTTGGTGCAACCGGCTTCTTCGAGGGCATCGGCCAGGACCGGCATGTCGCTGAAATCGCGAGAGTCGTACATCCGCCGGGCCATCGAGACGACCAGGCCGCCGTGCCAGATCGTCCACGAAGGATCGAGGACGGGCAGCGGGCGGAAGGGGTTGGCGAAGATGTCGAGGAGCAACTGCCCCTCCAGACTGCGGGCTTCCTGCCACGGTATTGACTTGGCGAGAGACTCGGCGGCTGACCGGGACACACTGTATCCGACGGTCAGTCTGCCGCGGCTCACGCGCCACCGCCATTGCCAACCCAGATGGCCGACCGCCTCGGCCGCCTGGTTGCTTCCGGCAACGGCAGGGAGGTCAACGTCATGAGGATAGAATTCGTCGAACAGCGCCACTAACTCGCGCGGCCTGGATTGCTTATCTGCGAACCGCTCAACCTCTTCCACAAGACGGTGGCAAAGTTCGGGCAGCAGGTGCCAGGTCAACCGGCAGCAAGCACAGGCGAACAGCCACAATTTCCTCTCGCTCGCCTTGCCGTGCAGGGCATGCAGCATTTTCTGCCACAACGTTCTCTCGCTCGCCTTGGCTTGCAGGATATGCAGCATCTTCCGCGGGTCGGTGCCGGCCAACTACTCCGCCTCGGTCACGGTCAACTCCCGTTCAGACTCGCCAGTCCCAACGCGTTATGTCACGGCGTACTCCAACGACACGATGCCCGTCTTGTACACCTTATGGCCGGTCAGTTTCAGTTTCGTCTGCCCGGCCGCCGGCGGCAGCAGCGGAATGCCGCCGCCGAGCAGCACCGGGATGACGGCCAACTCCACCGTATCCACCAGTCCCATGCCGAGGAGACTGCCAAAGAGCTGCCCGCCGCCGAACAACCAGATGTCCTTGCCCGACTCCGCGCAGCTCGGACACGGCTTGCTCGATATTGTCCGCGAGGATGGTCACCTTGGGATAATCGCGCGGCCGCAGCGTCCGGGACACGACGACCGTTTTCATGCCGGGCATCGCGCCCGCCTTCTTCTTGCCGCCCGTCATCACCTCGAACGTTCGCCGGCCGATGAGGGCGGTGTCGAACTGGGCGAAAAGGGTCGCAAAGTCGATGTCCGGATCGCTGACGATCCAGTCGGCCTCGCCCTTCGGCCCGGCGATATAGCCATCCAAACTCATCGCCACCGCATAGCGAATCCGTCGCATCGGCACCTCCCGCGGCCGATCAGGGTTTGACCGCCTTGCCCACGAGGGGCGCTTGCTTGAGCGGCCAGAAGCCGACGTTCGACCCCGCCTCGTAGCGCAGCTCGTCGCCGGAAAACTTCAAGCGGATCGTGAAGACAAACGGCGTCTCGTAGAAACAGAGTTTCGCCGTGAACGTGTCGTCCTCGGTCCAGGCGCCGCCGGCCGCCACCGGCTGCTCGGGCAACCGGCCCACCAGGCCCCGCCCCTTCCGCCAGGCACCGCGGCCACAGACGATGCGGCTCTCGGCCCCGTTGAAGTGCGTGATGAGCGTCACGGACCCGTCGTCACCCTCGCTCAAGAGAGCGATCGACTCGAGTTTCTGATCGTTGGCCGGGAACTCGAATTTCTTGCCCGACACATTGGCGGCCGAGGCCGAACCCGTCGGCAGACGCAGCGACAATCCTTTTAGCTTTTGCACGAGCTTCTTGTTGGCTTCGTCCTGGCCGGGCAAGGGCGACGGCTTCAGCGCGGGCAGGAGTTTGTCCCAGACGAGATTCAGGACGGACTGCATGTCCCGAACGCCGCTGGTGATGGCGATCACGGCATCCTGATCGGGCAGGACGATGCAGTATTGGCCGAACGCTCCGTCGCCGCGGTAGGCGCCGTGACGGCAGCGCCAGAACTGGTAGCCGTAGCCCTGGTCCCAGTCGCTTTGGGGACTGCTGCCGTTGGAGGTCTGCCGAGCGGTGGCCACCTCGACCCACGACTGGGGCACCAGCTGCTTGCCGTTCCACTTGCCCTTCTGCAAGTAGAGTTGGCCGAAGCGGGCGATGTCCTCGGTGCGGATGCTCAGGCCGTAGCCGCCGACCGTGATGCCTTGCGGGCTGGCCTCCCAGGTCGGGTGCTCGATGCCCAGCGGCTCGAACAGACGCGGTTTCAGGTAATCGAGGACCGTCTGCCCGGTCGCCTTCTGGACGATGGCCGACAGCATGTACGTGCCGGAGGTGTTGTACAGGAAATGAGTGCCGGGTTTGAACGGAACGGGGTGGGCCAAAAACGTCTTGACCCAGGACTGCGCGGCGGTGCGTTGCGGCTCGGTCTGCTGGCCGGTGGACATGCGGAGCAGATCGCTGACCCGCATCGATTGAAGATTGCGGCTCGGCTTTTCCGGGGCCTCGTCGGGAAAGAACTTCAGCACCTCATCACTCAGGGCGCAGCTTGCCCTCCGCGATGGCGAGACCGACCGCCGTGGAGGTAAAACTTTTGCTGAGCGAATACAAACTATGGGGAGACGGGGCGTCGTAGGGCGACCACCATCCTTCCGCAACGACCTGGCCGTGGCGGAGCAGCATGAAGCTGTGCAGCCCGTCGATGTTGGAGTCGGCCGCCTCGACGAACGCGAGCAGCGCGGCGGAATCGACCCCCTGCGCCTCCGGGCTGCTGCGCGGCAGCTCGGCCGCCAGGCAAGTAGGACCGCCGAAGGCAACCAGGGCGAGGATGGAAAGATTTTTCATATTGCAGGTCCTTAATAGCGCATTCGCCCTCACGGTCCTCGCGGACATCGCGTTCCGCACCGGACGGGGCCGGGAAGTCCCCTTGTCCGGCCCATTCTCAGCCGGCCGCGGGGGGCTGTCAAAGGAAAACCGGCCCGACAAGGTGGGTCCGTTTCTTCCAAGTGAAGAAATTCACAGGAATTTATTTGACGCAAATGAAATCGTTGATATTCTACTAAATGACTCGTAAAACCAGATCGCGGAGACAGGCGGGAAAGGCCGCTCGCATTAGCATTCCTTCTCGCGCTTGTCTTCACCGAGCCGGGCCGGCCTGAACCCGCGTTCGCCAAGCGACTCTGGGACCAATCTCCCGTCCGTGGGAGCCATTTACGTTCTTTTTTTCCTTGTGGGGACCCGCGCGGGTTCGCCGCGGCGCTCATGCTCCGTCGGCGTGGATGGATGCGGACAGGCCAGCGCTGGCCGGCGGATGCGCGGGATGTGGGGAGGAACTAGCCTTGAACAATCATGCCACCGCCGTCCGAACGCGTTCGTCCAAGACTTCGTCGTCGGCGTCGTCGCCGATCCGAATCTCCAACGACACCCTCGGCCGCATGACCGCCGTCTTCAAACTGCTGTCCGATCCGTCGCGTCTCAAGATCGTGTTGGCGCTGGCGCAGGACGGCGAGCTGCACGTTTCGGCCCTGTGCGACCTGCTCGGCCAGTCGCAGCCGGCCGTCAGTCATCATTTGACGCTTATGCGCATGGTCGGCCTGGTCGGCTACCGCCGCGACGGCAAGCACAACTACTACCACCTGGCCTCCGGCCACGTGCGCGACCTGCTCGAGCAGTTCTTCGCGGACTCCGGCAACGGCCACAAGGCCCTGCAATTCGACGACTTCGCCCTCACCTTCAAGCGAAGGTAAGGCGCACGACTTGCTAGCCCGAATCGCTAGCGAGGGATTGCCCCTCGCTAGCGATTCGGGCTGGTCTTTTGCTTACTTCGCCTCGGTTGTGATCGCCACGCAGAACGGGGCCGCCTCCGTCTGCGTGGACACGAAGTCGAGGCTCGTCACCTTTTTCTTGGGGTGCGGATTCTCCCACGTCATCAGGAACAATTGCAACGTGGCGTTGAACCCCTTGGAAGCCTCGTTTTCGCCCTTCCAAACCACCTTGCCGCGGGTCGTCGCCGGCGTGCACGGATAGTTCCACCAGTCGCGCACGTCCTTGCCGTAGACGATCTCGATCTCTTCCTGGGTGTTGTCGTCGTAACGGGCAATGTACTTGCCGATCACCGTGTCTTCTTCCGTCCGGTAGCCGGTCGCGTGCAGGAAATGCAGTTTGGCGACCGTGCGTTCGACCTTGATCCCCTCGACCTTTTCGGGCTTGTCCGGGAGCGATTTGCAGCCCAGTTGAATCAGCTTTTCGCCGATGTCGAAGGGGATGCCTTCCAGCGTCTGCTTGCCGGTCTTGAGGCCGGCCAGGTTGTTGTTGGGGTAGGTGTCGCTGTGGAGGTTCTCGGTGAGCTTCTGGTTCGCCTTCTGCTTTATGTCCAGAGGGGTCATGGCCTCCCTCTTGGGCGCCGGGGCGGCCGTCGCCAGGGCGACGGAGAGAAGGCAGACGTTGGTCACGAGGAGCAAGCGGGACATCAAACACCTCCATCGAATGGGGTTGCGGAGGCAGCGCGACGGCGCAACGAGGAATGGAACTCCAACGGCTGAGGCTACCGTTTGGAGAAGAAGTTTGCAACGGATTTCCCGGCCGGCTCAGGCGCTGCCTTTTCGCCGTCCCTTGATCTGTTCGTAAAGGCGCTCGAACTGCCGTTCGCTCAGGCGGGCGATCTTGCGGGCCAACTCTGTGTAATCGTCGCGGAGATGATCGACCAGGGCCGAGCGGAAGAAACGCAAAAAGCGCGTGGGCGCGACCAGCGAGGCGCACGCCTCGGCCACCGTGTCCATCTCCGCCTCGGTGAAAAGAGTCCGGCCGTCCGCGGCGGCGTCTTTGCGTTCGTTTTTCAGGTGCTCGTAGAGGAGGCGCATCTGGCGGTTGTCCAGCCGGCTGATGCGCATCGTCAGGTCCAGCCGGTGCAGAGGGAGATAGGCGACCAGGAAGTGTTTGAGGGCGGGCAGGTCGGCCCCGCTGAGGGGAATTTCTTGGGCCAGTCGGGAAATAATCCCGTACTCTTCCGGGGAAAAACGGAGATAGCTCATGAAGCGTCCTTCGTGTTCCGATCGAGAAATTGTGAGTGCATCATCGCACGGCGAGTCCTCTTTTTACACGAAGCGGACGGTTTGTACAACTATTCCTTTGCACTGGCTCAGGAGCGTGCTAGAATCTCCGGGATTCACCCTGCTGCCGATGCCGTCAGCAAGGCTCTCCCGGGATGACCCTTACCGAGCCGAGGACGCGCAATGTCAGCACCTCTCCCCACGCTGCGCCGAATTCTCATCGTCGAAGATCAAAAGGACGCGGCGGATAGCCTGTGCATGTTGCTGAAACTGTTTGGCCACGATGTCGCGGTGGCGTACACGGGTCCGGACGGCGTCGAAAAGGCCGTCGAGCTGCGTCCGGACGTGGTGGTGTGCGACATCGGTCTGCCGGGCCTGAACGGCTATGGCGTGGCTCAGCAAATCCGGCGGACGCCGGCCACGGCCAAGACGCGCTTGATCGCCTTGACCGCCTGGGGCCAGGAGGAAGACCGCCGCCGCGGGGAAGAGGCCGGCTTCGATCATTATCTGGTCAAGCCCGCCGACCCCGAACAACTGCTCAAGCTGCTGGTATCCGCCTGACTGGCCGTCTAGAAATTAAGTTTTCATGCGTTTGGGTGGTCGTCGGAGTAGGTCGTCATCCTTGTTCTTCTGGGGCAAGCTGAAGCGGGACATCCGATGAATCATGGCGATGTAGATCCACGTCTCACTGCTCTTGGGATTGGTCTCGTAGTCCTTCGACAGCCGCCGATACCGGTTGAACCAGCCGAATGTCCGCTCCACGATCCAACGCCACTTCTGCACCTCGAACGTGGTCTGCCCAGGCCGCTTGCTCACCACCTCCAAGACCCACCGGCAATGCACCGCGATCCAGTCAAGCAACGCCTCCACCCGGTACGCCGAGTCGGCCCACACCTTGGCCAGACGAGGCAAGCTCTTGCCAAACCGCTCCCACAACTTCACAGCCCCCTCCCAGTCGGTCGGGGCCGCCGGCAGCACGACCAGACCCCAGATCAGGCCCAGCGTATCAACCAGCAGATGCCGCTTGCGGCCGGCGACCTTTTTTCCCCCCGTCGTATCCCTTGGGGCCGCCCGCCTCCGTGGTCTTGACCGACTGGCTGTCGAAGATGCCGGCGCTGGGGGTCGGCTCCTTGCCAACAGCCCCACGGACCTCGGCCCGCAGGGCGGCGTGGACCCGTTCCCAGACGCCTTGGTCCCGCCAGGTGTAGAAGTAATAGGAAACGGTCTTCCAGGGCGGGAAGTCGTGCGGCAGCATCCGCCAGGTGCATCCGCCCCGGGCCAGGTACAGGACGGCATTGACGATCTCCCGCAGGGGGTAAGTGCGGGGACGGCCGATGGCTCCGGTGGCCTGGGGGAACAGGTGTTCGATGTTGTCCCACTGAAGGTCCGTGAGATCACTGGGATATCGCTTCCGTGCGGTGGTATTCATGCCGAGAAGATAACAGGAACCACGACCGGGGCGAAAGGCTACTTTCTAGACGGCCAGTGAGGGCTTGCCCCGACAGAGACGGAGCGCGGCGTGAGTAGATGAAGTAAGGGTGCCGTCGCCATCGTCGTGGCCAGGGCCATCAGCACTAGCATGGCGAACAGGGTCGGCGAGATCACTTTCATATCCAGGCCGATGTTCAGCGCGATCAATTCCATCAGCCCCCGCGTGTTCATCAGCAGTCCCAGCGCCGTGGCGTCGCGCCAGCTCAGGCCGGTCAGGCGGGCCGGCAGCAACGTGCCGCCGAACTTACCGGCCGTGGCCACCACGATGATGAGGCCGCATACCAGCCATTGCTCCACTCCGGAAACCAGGCCGATGCGCGTGCGCATGCCGGTGAAAGCGAAGAAGGCGGGCAAGAGCAACACGGTCACGAGGTCTTCGAGTTTGCCCGTGAGTGCGCGGGCGATGGCACTGTCGTGGGGGATGACGGCGCCGAAGAGGAACGCCCCGAAAATGGCGTGAATGCCGATCGACTCGGTCGCCAGCGCGGACAGCAGCAGGGCCACGAACACGAGCGCGATGATCTCCCGAGTGAGCGGCACGCCCTCGAAGTGGGACACCAGACGGGCGGCGATCGGCCGAACGATCAGGAACATGAACCCGATGTAGCCGGCCGTCAATCCGAGGACGAGGAAGGCACCGCCGACCTTGGCCCGCGCGATGCCGACCACGAACGCCAAGAGACACCAGGCGGTCACGTCATCCGTGGCCGCGCAGCCCAGGGCGAGAATGCCCAAAGGCGTCCCTTGCACGCCGCGATCGGTCAGAATACGGGCCAGCACGGGAAAGGCGGTGATCGACGTGGCCACGCCCAGAAACAGGGCGAAACTGGTGAACGAGACGTCCCGGCTGGACAGGCGGGGATAGAGGAACAGGGCCAGGGCGGCGCCCAGGAGGAACGGCACGATGATGCTGGCGTGCGAGATCGCCACCGTCGTATGGACCTTGTTGCGCAGGACCGCCAGATTCAGTTCCAGGCCCACCAGAAACATATACAGGATGACGCCGATCTGAGAGATCACCGCCAGATACAGCGCGACCGAGGGCGGCAGGATGAAGCCGGCGGCCTCCGGCCAGATTTGACCCAGCAGCGACGGCCCCAGGAGGATGCCGCCCACCACCTCGCCGATCACCGGCGGCTGGCCGAGGAAACGGAACAGCCGGCTCAACACCTGGCCCGTCACCACCACCGCCGACAGCGCAACGAGGACGTGTATCAGGGCGTCGGACTTGCCCTCGGCGGAGTCCGCCGCTTTCGCGGCCGGCTCCGCCGGTTCCGGGGCGACGAGCCGCCCTCCCCAGGCGTCCAGGAGAAGAAACAGGACGACGGCGGCGACCACCATCGTCCCGTAGATCAGCACCGCCCGGAGACGGGGAAAACCACCATCCGCCGTGCCCTTCCCGTTCGGCCGGCTCATCGCATCGGCCCGCCGGGAAGAAACAGCTCATTGACCTTGTTGGCCGAGACGTCCGGCGGCGCTTCGGCCGTCCACGACGGGATGGACTTCTTGTCCGGCGGATACAGCGATTCCATCGGCTCCCAGACCGCATCGACGCGATCGGTAAAGAGATCACCGATGAGTAGATCGGTGACGAGTCCCTTCAACTGCGGAAAGGTGCGGACGAACTTACCGAAGCTGAAGCCGTCGTAGTATTCGCAGACCAGCCGGCGCATGCGATCCACGCCCCGGTTAAAGGTCGGCCCCCATTTGCCGAGCTGTGCGGCCGACACGTCGCCCTTGGCCAACCCCTCGGCGATGGCGTCGGCGGCCATCTCGCCCGATTTCAGGGCCAAAAGCACGCCGGACGAATACAGCGGGTCGAGGAAGCCGAAGGCGTCGCCGACCAGCACCCAGCCCTCGCCGGCCACCTGCTTGGAGCGGTACGAATAATCCTTGGTGGCGAAGAAGCCGGTCGCGCGCTTGCCCATCGACACGCGCTCCTTGACGGCGGGGCACGCTTCCACCTCCTCGTTGTACGTCTCTTCGTGGCCGCCGCGGCCCTTGAACAGGTAATCGAACGGCGCGACCACGCCGACGCTGATCGTGTCGTCGTGCTGCGGGATGTACCACCACCAGCCCTTCTTGTTCGTAGTCTGAATGACGAGCGTGGCCCCGCCGTCCTGGCCCGGGTCGCGGTAAGCGCCTTCCCAGTACGTCCAGATGGCCCCCTTGTTCAGCACCGGGTCCCACAGCCGCAGCTTGAAGCGGCTCTGCAACATCGTGCTCTGGCCGCTGGCGTCCACGACCACCTTGGCGCGGATTTCTTCCTGCGAGCCGTCCTCCTTCTGGATGCGCACGCCGGCGGCCCGGTCGCCCTCGAACAACACCTCCAGTACGCGCGTGCCCTGATGCACCTCGACGCCCTGTTCCTGGGCGTTTTGCAGCATCATCAGGTCGAACTCGCTGCGGATGACCTGCCAGGTCTGCGAGCATTCGTGCGGCTTGTTGTCCCAGAAGTAGAACGGGGCCGACAGCTTGCCGGCGGAGTTGATGAACTGCACGCTGTATTTCTTGACGAAGGGGCTGGCCTTCATCTTGTCGAGCATTTTGAGGCGCTGAAACACCCAGTACGTTTCGGGGATCAGCGATTCGCCGATGTGAAAGCGCGGGAAGTGTTCGCGCTCGTAGAGCTTGACACAGCAGCCCTGCTGGGCGAGCAGGGTCGAAACCGTGCTGCCCGCCGGCCCGCCGCCGACGACCACGACATCCGCCTTATTGTCAGTCATTGCCGAAACCATGATGTCTCCTCGTTGTCGTCATACCTGAGCGGGGGGCGTAAGAGTCCCCTGTACCGAGCGTTCTTTTCGCTGGGGCCGAGTTACCCAGACACTGTTTTATTATTGTCGGGGAAGATGGGGATGGGCCAGGAGGTGCTGGATCGCGTTGGGGTCAGCGGGTTTAATCAGGTGGTGGTCGAAACCGGCCTCGCGCGCGCGTCGCACGTCCTCGGGCGAGCCAAAGCCCGTCATCGCGATCAGCAGGATACTTTCCAGACCCGGCCGCTGCCGAAAGCGCCGCGCCAATTCGTAGCCGTTTACTCCACCGGGAAGAGCGATATCCAGAAAGATCGCTTGTGGCTGAAAAGCGTCAGCCGTCTCCAGGGCGCGAGCGGGGTCGTGGGCCGTGCGGACTTCGTGGCCGTAGTACTGGAGAAGCACCGCCATGCTCTCCGCGGCATCCACGTTGTCGTCCGTGATCAACACGCGAAGCGGCCGGGCGTTGGCCTGGGGCGTCGGGGCGGTGTCGGAAGGGTCAGGGCCGCCGTTGGCTGCGTTGACGGGAAGGCGCACCACGAATTCGCTGCCTTGATTGGGTCCGGGGCTGGACGCGGACACGCTGCCCCCGTGCATGTCCGCGAGCGTCCGCACCAGATTCAGGCCGATGCCCAATCCCTCCGAAACCTGGCCGGGGACGCGATCGGCCTGCTGGAACAGGTTGAAGAGGCGCGGCAGCATCTCGGGGCGAATGCCGATGCCATTGTCGCGCACTCGGATCACGACTTCGAGGCCTTCCCGGGCGGCGGAAAGGCGAACGTGCCCGCCAGGCGGAGTGTACTTGGCGGCGTTGATGAGCAGGTTGGCGACGATTTGCTCCACGCGGGAGGGGTCGGCCTCCAGAACGACCTCTTCGCCCGGCAGAGATATTTCCAGCCGGTGCTGACGGGTGTCGAGGAACGGCCGAGCCGCTTCCACGGCCCGCCTCAGGACCACGGAGAGATCGATCCGCTCCTTCCGCAGCTCAAATTTCCCCCGCGTGATCCGCGACACGTCCATCAGGTCGTCGATCAGGCGAACCAGGTGCGCGACCTGACGTTCCATCACGCCGCCGGCCTGCGCGAGCTTCGGGTCCTCGGCGAACTTGAGCTTGAGCGATTCGAGGGAGTTGCGGATCGGGGCCAGCGGGTTGCGCAGCTCGTGAGCGAGCATGGCCAAAAACTCGTCCTTGCGGCGATCGGCCTCGAGAAGAGCTTCGGTGCGCCGCCGCAACTCACCTTCCAGTTGCCGCCGCGGGGTGATGTCGCGGAAGACCAGCACCACGCCGATAAACCGTCCCTCCTCATCGCGGATGGGAGCGGCGGTGTCGTCGATGGGCCGTCGTGTTCCGTCGCGCGCGATAAGCAAGGTATGGTTGCCCAGGCCGGCGGTTCGGCCGGTGCGGATCACGCGCAGGACGGGGTTGTCCGCCTCGGCCCCGGTTTCTTCGTTGAAGATGCGGAAGAGGTCGGTCAGCGGCTTGCCGATCGCCTCCTCCCCCCAGCCGATCAATTCGCGGGCCACGGGGTTGATGAAAGAGACCACGCCGTTGCCGTCCGTGGCGATGACGCCGTCGCCGATGCTGCTGAGCGTCACATGCAACAATTCCCTCTGCGCTGCGCATGGCCTGCTCCGCCCGGCGGATGCGTAAGAGCGCATGCACGTTGGCGACTAGCTCGCGCGGCTCCAGGGGATACGTCAAATAGCCATCCGCGCCGCTCTCCAGACCCTCGGAGCGATCCTCACTGCCGACGAAGCTCGCGGACAGGTGGAGGACGGGGATGGACGCGGTGGTTGGCTCTCGCTTGATCCGCTGGCAGACCTCGTAGCCGCTCATGTCCGGCAGGTTCACGTCCAGAATCACCAGATCCGGCTTCTGGGCCGTCAGCCGCAGGGCTTCTTCCCCGGTTGCCGCTTCCAGCACCTTGAAGCGCGCCTGCGCAGAACACGACCGACCGCGTAGCGGCTGGCCTCGGTATCATCCACCAGCAGGATGGTGGGTGTCGCGCTCTCAGCCATCAGCCCCTCCCGAGGATGCGCCCCCCAATCCAGCCCTGTCCAGAGCTTCGTGCAGCCGGGCCAGGGCCGCCCCGCGCGACGAACTGTCCTTGGGCACGATCGCCACGACCTCGCTGGACAACCGCTGACGCTCGGCATCCTCCAGCACCCGGGACGTATGCAGAATGACGGGGACGTGCCGGGTGGCGGGATCGGTACGCAGTCGGCGCAGCACGTCGTAGCCGCTCAGGTCGGGCATGTCGAGGTCGAGAAAGACGGCCCGAGGCCGTTCGGTCGCCGCTAGCCGCAACCCCTCCGCGCCGCCGGACGCTTCGACGACGGCGAAGCGTGTATCGGCCAGGAGGCCCTTGAGCAAGTAGCGCGACACCTCGTCGTCGTCGATGACGAGCAGCTTGTCCCGGTCGTTCGGACTCGTTAGCGCCTGGAGCCGGCTCAAGAGCCAGGCGCGGTCCACTGGCTTGACGCAAAAGTCGTCGGCCCCCAGCGCCATCGCCTTGTGGCGGTTGTCCACCATCGTCACGACCCAAACCGGGATCGGCCGCGTTTCCGGCTGCCGTTTCAATTCGGCCAGCAACTCCCAAGCGTTTTCGCCTTCCAACAGGATATCCACAACGACCGCTAACGGCCGAACCTCCTTCACCAGTCTTCGGGCGGCGCGGACGCTGCGGGCGGGGACGACCTGGAAGCCTGATCCCTTGAGATATTTTTCGTAGATAAACAGGGTCTCGCGGTTGTCCTCCAGCACCAAAAGCGGCCAGCGCAGGGGATCGACCCGCGGCGTGACCTCCGGCGCGTAGGAGACCTCGGCCGGGCCGCGATAGACGCTCGGGATGGTGAGGAAGAACGTCGATCCTCTCCCCGGCTCGCTGGTGAGCGTGACCCCGCCGCCCAGCAGTTCCGCCAGGCGGCGCGAAAGCGGCAGACCCAGTCCTGTGCCCCGGACCCGTTTTTGCCGGCCGCTGTCGAGCTGCGTGAACTCCTGAAAGATCGCTTCCTGGTCCTCTGCCGCGATGCCGATTCCGGTGTCGGCCACGGCAAAGATCACCGTTCCGTCCGGCCCCGCGGCGGCGCTGACGTGGACCTCGCCGCGCTCGGTGAATTTCAGGGCGTTGGAGATGAAATTGCGCAGGATCTGCGAGACCTTGCTCTCGTCGGTTTGCAGCGGCGGGATACTGGCCGACTCCTCGAAGATCAGCGCTACGGAGCTGTTGTGGGCCAAGAGCGGGCGCAACATACCGCGCAGGGCGCCGAACAGGACGCCGACCTCGAACTCGTGCGGGCGGATGGCGACCTTGCCGGCTTCCACCTTGGCCAGATCGAGCAGGTCGTTGACCAACTCCGACAGATCCTCGGCGCCTTTGCGGATATAGTTGACCTGCTTCTCCTGCTCCGCCGTCAGCTCCCCGTCGGTTTGGTCGAGCAGGATGCGTGCCAGGGACAGGATGGAGTTGAGCGGCGTGCGAAACTCATGGCTCATGTTGGATAGAAAGCGCGATTTCATCTCCGAAGCCCGGCGCAGGTAGTCGGCCTTCTCGTCCAGCTCGGCGTACAGGGCGACCACGCCCCGGTTGGTGTCTTCCAGCTCGCGGTTGACTTGCACCAGCTCTTCCTGCCGGCGGCTCAGTTCTTCCAGCGTTTGCAAAAGTTCCTGGTTCTGCCGTCGAACTTCCGCGAAGGGATCGTGCGGCGTTCCCTTGGCCAATTCGTCGGCCACGCGGGCGAGATGGGTCGAGGTCAAGGCGATTGCGGTGCGCGGCAGGTATTTGCCGAGCAGGATTGTGGTTCCCGCGCCGGGGGCGGATTCGACGGTGAAACGGTCCATGAGCCGGCGTGCGCCGGCCATGCCCACTCCCATCCCGGTCGGCGAAGTATAGCGGCCGTCAAGAATGGCCTGGAGATCCTTGACGCCCGGTCCCCGATCGCTTACCCGCACCAGAAACGCCGGCGGAGCCTCGTCTACCAGGAACTCGACCTTGCCGCCGCCGGCGTATTGAAAGGCGTTGCGGGCGATCTCGGAAACGGCAGTGGCGAGGCGCGTCTGGTCCCGCGGCTCCAGTCCCAACAGACCCGCGATCTGGCGCGCGCGCTGGCGGGCGAGCACGACATCCTGTTCCAGGCGCACTTCCAGGGTGAGGAGCGGCTTGCTCATGCCCCCTCCTCCGCGGCACGGGCCACCACCACGGTCGCGTCATCCCGTCCGCGCTGGAAGTCCCGGTACAGAACGCCCGCCACCAGCGAGGGGTCATACGTTGCCAGACCCGGATACGCATCCAGGCCCCAGCGGGTGGCCAAACCGTCCGAGTGCATTACCAATAACGCTCCCGGTGGGAAGGGGTAGACAAATTCCTGAAACTTGCGGGCCTCATGTCCGACCGTCCCGTTGTGCGAGACCATGCTGCGGGAAGTGCCGTCGGCCAACACGGACCCGGCGATATTTCCCACGCCGGCGTAGCGGATCTCTCGGCGATCGAGGTCCGCCTCGGCGACGGCGACGGCGGCGCCGCGTGTGCCGCGCAGGGCGGCGTGAGCCGTCCGGAGCATCTCCGCCGGGCCGAGCCGCCGGTTTTCATGCAAGGTGCGCACGGCCTGTCGGGACGCCTCGGCCGCCTGGATGCCGTGTCCCAGACCGTCCACCACAACGAGCAGGGCGCGGCTTCCTTCTTCGATCGCCGCCCAGGCATCGCCGCACACCTCTTCCCCGTTCTTGGGTACGCACACCGCACCCGTCCGCAGCCGACGTGTTGTGACAGGAGTCGCCCCGGCCCACAAGATGGCGACCAGGGCCGTGCCGGCCGGCGGCCGCGAATACAGATCCACGAAGGCCGACAAGCGCACCACCGCCCCCAACCCTGTGCCGGGCGTGCCGGCCGTCGAGAAGCCATCGCGCAGGCACCCCTGGGGGTCGGTCATGCCCGGCCCCTTATCCAGGGCCAGCACTTCGATCCCGGAACTTCCGGCCTCTTCCAACGGTTGCAAGATCACCACGCCGTCGCGGGCGTGCTTGGCAAGGTTATTGGCGATCTCCGTCGCCACCAGGGCGGCCTCCCCGCACCCCTTCTCATCAAAACCCAACGCGCGGGCCAGGGCCACGACCGCCCGGCGCGCCTCGCCGACCTGGCTCGCTTCCGTCACGGCTATGGCGATGGAGTCCGGCAACGCCCACCTACTTCCACTTCGTGACCGTGACGCGCGTTCCCGCACCGACGCGCGAGACCAGATCGAACTCTGAAACGAGACGTTTGGAACCGCTCAGCCCTAAACCCAGACCGCCCCCCGTCGTGTAGCCGTCCTGGAGGGCCAATTCGATGTCGGGGATGCCCGGCCCCTGGTCCTCGAACGTCAATCGCAATCCCTTCCGCACGCCCTCGGCCAGCGCTTCGAGACAGACGGTCCCCCCACCCCCATGTATGAGCGTATTGCGTGCCAATTCACTCGCGGCCGTCACGATTTTCGTGGAGTCCACCAGGCTGAAGGTCAGCTCGCCCGCCCACTTGCGCACGACCTGGCGCACGAGGACAACGTCGCTCTCGGCGCGGATGGGGAGGGTCTCATTCTTTAGCACGGCCATCGCCGCTCGCCTCCGCCGGGGCCACGAGGGAGTTGCGCAGCAATACCATCCCCTTTTCGACGTTCAGGGCCGTGCGGACGCCGGGAAGGGCCAGGCCCAGTTCGACGAGGGTGATGGCGACGGCGGGTTGCATGCCGACGACGACCGTGACGGCGTCCAGCACCCGCGCCATGGCCGAGATGTTGGCGATCATGCGGCCGATGAACGAGTCCACGATCTCCAGGGCCGAGATGTCGATGAGGACGCCCCGCGCGTTGGTTTCGGCGATCTTGCCGGTCAGGTCGTCTTGCAGCGCCAGGGCCAGGCGGTCGTGCATGTCCACCTGGATGGTGACCAACAAGAACTCGCCCATGCGTAGGATGGGGATGCGGTCCACGATGCCCTCCTCATTTGCCGCGGGCGACGACGGCGAGGCCGGCCCGTTGCAGGGCCAGGGCGAAAGCGTCGGCCAGGTTGGACTTGGTGGTAACGTCGCCCAGGTCCACGCCGAGGTGGACGATCGTCTGCGCGATCTGCGGGCGGATGCCGCTGATGATACATTCCGCCCCCATCAGCCGGGCGGCGGTCACGGTCTTGATGAGGTGCTGGGCGACCAGGGTATCCACGGTCGGCACCCCGGTGATGTCCAGGATGGCGATCTCGGCCCCCGTCTCCACGATGCGCTGCAACAGGTTCTCCATGACGACCTGGGTGCGCTCGCTATCCAGCGTACCGATCAGCGGCAGGGCCACGATGCCCTCCCACAGTTTGACGACCGGGGTGGACAGTTCCATCATGTCGCGCTGCTGGCGCTGGATGATGTCTTCCCGGTTCTTCTGGTAGACCTCGGTGGTGTATAGACCGAGCATGTCCAGCAATTCCGAAGTCAGGGTCGTCTCCCGGATCAGCCCCTCCGGATCGCGGGCCAGCTCGCGGCGGAGCAGGGCGAAGAGCGGCTTCTTGAAGGAGAACACGAAGGTGGCGGTCTCGGAAGGAGAAAAGCCTTCCAGGCTGCGGGTGCGCGAAACCTCGGCGAGTGTCTCGCGGACTTTTTCCCACTGGGGACCTTCGATCTCGCTGAGGCTGGCCTGTTGCGCGGCTTCGCGGAGATGGCCCAGGAACTCCGCGCAGCGGCCGCGCAGCTCCTGCTCCTTGACTTGCCCCTTGTCGCGCAATTTGGCCTTCTGTTCCTTCACCCATTCGGTCAACAGTTCGGTCTCGTACTGACTGAGGAGTTCGGGCAGGCGGCTGCGGCCGTCCTTGCTCATGTCATTAACCCTTGCATACGGGAAGTTTGGCGCGACAATGCGGATGCGGACATGCTACGGAAAGGAAAAGACGATTCCAGCCGGAGACCTCCGCGAATTCGTCCGTTTTCTCTTGCAACCTCGCCCGGCACAGACTACCATCAACTCATCCATTATCCCGGCCGGGGCGTGTTCCGCTCCTCGGCCAATCCGGTGGGTTGACATGATATCCTTGGCGCGGCGGACCCTGACGCGGTTCCTTCCCGGAGTGCTCGGAGCGCTCCTGGCCGGAACATTCTTCGCGCCGGCCGAGGCACGCGGCGGTTGTGAGTATCCAATGCCCGTGTCGGGCGCCCAGGATGTCTCGCACCACCAACCCGCGGAACCGTTCCAATCCGTCGAAGATTCGACGCATCAGAAACCACTCGTACCCTGCCACGGCCCGACGTGTTCGCGCCGGCCGTTCGTGCCGGCGCCCATGAATTTGCCGACCACTCCGCCTCCCGTGGCGGAATTCTGGGCCGTCCTTGAATCGCGATTACCTTCCCCCACACTCACACGGGGAAGCCTCCTCGACCCGAACGATTCCTCCGTTCCCGTCCGGCGAGCCGGACGCATTTTCCACCCGCCGCGCTCCTCTTCCGTCTCCTTCTCGGTATAGCGATGGCCCTCGTTTAGCCGCGACCCGCAGGGGAGCGCGGCAGTCCGCGCTCCCCTGCGGGTCGCGGCTAAACGAGGATCCGGATGCTCCCCAACGGATCGCGAATAAGACATCCGTCCCGTCCGCCGCGCCCGGCGCGGCCGCGCCGGGCGGCCCGAATTCATTCCGAACCTAATCGGCATTCTTCTTGTTTCTCGCATCGGGAGGCCCAGTATGTCACACCGAAGGTCCGCATTCACGCTCATCGAGCTGCTGGTGGTGATCGCGATTATCGCTATCCTCATCGGTCTTCTTCTGCCGGCCGTGCAGAAGGTGCGCGAGGCCGCCAGCCGCATGAAGTGCCAGAACAATCTCCACCAGATCGGCCTGGCCTGCCACAACTACCACGATGTCAACAAGGTGCTGCCCTACGGCAAGGGAAACGATTACCGCAAAAGCCCCTTGGTGCCGGGCGTGCCGGTCTACCCGCGCTGGTCGGTCAACGCCCTGTTGTTGCCCTACGTCGAGCAGGGCAATCTGTACAACAGCATCGACTTCAACTACCCGCCGGAGACGCCGGGCATGGGCGGCGTGATCAATTTCATGCCCGCCTACCAGAACCCCAACCGCGTCAACGCCGTTCCGTGCCGCACGGCCGTACCGATGTATCCTGTGCCCGTCCGACCCGGCCCCGCAGCCGTCGGACTGGCCCGGCCAGAACAACTACCTCGGCTGCATGGGCACGACCTTCATGTGCGACGTGAGCGAGCAGCTTTCCAGCACGGTCGCGCCGGCGCGCGGGCCGACGGCATCTTCTATTACCTCAGCAAGGTCCGCCTGACCGACATCACCGACGGCACCAGCAACACGGCCATGTTCAGCGAGAAGCTGCGCGGCCAGGGCTTCCCCCACCCGCGCACCGACATGTTCACCATGCCCAACACCAACTCGCTCGATTCCACCTACGGAAGCTGCCAGGCCCTCAACCCCAACTCGGCCACGCCGCTGACGAGCAAGCAGGGCTACAGCTGGGTCATGGGCGAGATGTGCTGCACGACCTACAACCACGTTTCCACGCCCAACTCGATCTCCTGCGCCGGCACCGGCTTCCCCGGCAGCATGGCCAACATGGCCATGGACGTGCCGCCGTCGAGCAATCACACCAACGGCATCAACGTCCTGCTTGGCCGACGGCAGTGTCCGTTACGTCAGCAACGGGATTTCTCTGTCCACCTGGCGGGCGGTCGGCTCGCGCAACGGCGGCGACCTCCCCGGCAGCGATTTCTGAAAGAAGGTGCAATCATGCTTATTCGTCGATCTTTACCCGTCGGCCTGGCCTTGTGTTCCCTGCTCCTGGTCTGCGCCGGCTGCTCCAGTCGAAGCTACACCAAGTACATCCCTTCCGACGACAAGGCCCGGCAAGCCCTGGAGGCGTCCTTGAATGCGTGGCAGGACGGCAAGAAGCCCGGACCCATCGAAGGTGCGCCACAGCCCGTGCAGGCGGTGGATTCGCGCTGGCAGGCCGGGCAGGTCTTGAAGTCGTACGAGATAATCGGCGAAGAAGCGAGCGAAGGGCCGCGCGTCTTCTCGGTGCGCCTGACGCTCGGCAAGCCGGCTGTCCAGCAGACGGTTCGCTACATCGTGCTGGGCAAGGAACCGCTCTGGGTGTATCGCGAGGACGATTACAAGGCCCCCGCGGGGATGTAGCCGGTGAGGAATACCGTCATGCGCTTCTGGCTCTTCGCCGGCTGCGTCGCCCTCGCCGCCGGCTGTGGTTCGGACGACAAGTCGTTCCGGCGCTACATGCCGTCGCCGGACACGGCCCGTCACGCCCTCGACGCGGCGCTGCGCTCCTGGAAGGAGGGCCGGCCGGCGGGCGAGGTCGAAGCGGGTCCGCCCAAAATTTGCCTGGTGGACAACTGCCGGCGTCCGGAGCAAACGCTGGAAAGCTACACCATTCTCGGCGAGAGCGCCGGGCGAGGGGCCGCGCTGCTTCGCGGTGCGGCTGGTGCTGCAAAATCCTGATGAGGAACAGCGCGTCCGCTTCGTCGTCTTCGGACTCGATCCGCTTTGGGTCTACCGCTACGAAGACTTCGAGATGATGATTCATTGGCAGTGCGGCCGCGACGAGGGCGAGGGCAAGCCGGCCCGTTCGCCCGATTGAGATAGCGAGACAACCCATGTCCGTTTTTCGACCGCTTTCCGGGGCGCGCCCCGGACGGGCCGGGTTGCGCGGCGTCCTGTCCGGCTGGCCGTGCAAGTGCTGCTCGTCCGCCTGCGCTTCGTCCTCGTGCTGCTCGCCGTCCTGCTCCTGGTCGGTTATTGGCACGTCCTGCGCAATTACTGGGACCGCTGGACGCGCCCGGAGTACATCGAGAGCGGGGCGATCTCGCTGGACACGGAATACTGGTGCCCGATGTGTCCGGGCGTCGTGTCGGACTGGCCGGGCAAATGTCCGGTGTGCAACATGGCGCCTGGTCCGCCGCAAAAAAGGCGAAGCCGTGCCGCTGCCCGACGGCGTCCTGGCTCGCATGCAGTTCTCGCCCTACCGCGTGCAACTGGCCGGCATCCGCACCGCCGCCGTCGAGTATCGGCCGCTGCGGCGCGAGGTCGTGCTGGTCGGGCCGGCGGAGAAGACCGACTCCGCATCCGTGCCTGTTCGGGCCGATGTCTTCGAGACCGACCTGCCGTTTCTGCGCGAGGGCCAGCCGATCGAGGCGGCCAACGACTGCGCTGCCCGGTCATCCCCCCTTCCAGGGCAAAATCGCCAGGGTGGAGACGAGTCGCGTGCTTCTGGAGATCACCGACCCGGAGCATGATTTGCGACCGGGAACGCTCGTGACAGCCCGCACCGAGGCGCCGATCATGCGTCTGGCCTGGTGGCGGCGGGCCGTGGCCGAGGAGTGGCGCGACCGCACGGCCGGCGACCTGGCGTTGCGCTCCCTGCTCGCGCCGGTCCTTCCGCTGCGTCCGCGAGGGTTGCAGCCTCTTTTGCAGGAAGGCGGCGTGCAGGCGGCTGCTGGCCGAGGGGATGGGGCTGGCGGTCCCGCGCAGCGCAATTGTCGATCACGGTTCGCGGAAGGTGGCGTTTGTCGAGAACGGGCCGGGGATGTTCGACGCGGTGGAAGTGACGGTTGGCCCGCGCTGCGGCGACTACTATCCAGTGTTGCGCGGCCTGGAGTCCGGCCAGCGCGTGGCGGCGGCCGGCAGCGTTTCTGCTCGACGCTGAGACGTGGCTCAATCACGGCCTGGCCGCCACCTATTTCGGCGCTACCCGCGGCGCGGCCGAGCCGACGCCCGCCACGCCCTCCGTATCACCCGCTTCATCCTCAGAAGAAGATCACCATCTGGCAGCACGACAGAAAATATGCCCCGTCACGGGCGAGCCGCTCGATTCGATGGGCGGACCCGTGCGCGTAGAAGTGGCGGGGCGCGTCGTGTTCGTCTGCTGCAAGATGTGCGAGAAACCGCTGCGCAGGGATCCCGCAGAAGTATCTGGCGAAGTTGCCGACGAAGTGAAATAGCAACCATGATCGAGCGCCTCATCGAATTCTCGGTCCGCAACCGCTGGCTCGTCCTCGTCGCCGGCTTCGTGCTGGCGCTGGGCGGCGTGTACGCCGTTTACCATACGCCGGTGGACGCCATCCCCGATCTGTCCGAGAACCAGGTGATCGTCTTCACCGAATGGCCCGGCCACAGCCCGCCGGAGATCGAGGCCCAGGTCACGTATCCGCTGTCGCTTTTGTCTGCAGGGCTTGCCCGGCGTGCGCGTGGTGCGTTCATCGAGCGATTTCAACTTCTCGATGATTAGCGTTATCTTCGAGGACGCCGTTGATTTTGCCGCCGGCCGCGAGCAGGTGGCGCAACGGCTGCCCCGATCCCGAGATGTCCTGCCGCCTGGCGTCGTTCCCGCGCTCGCCGCCGGACGCGGCCGCCACGGGTCAGATCTTCTGGTACACGGTCGAAGGGCCAGGGCCACGATCTCGCCCGGCTGCGGGCCGTGCAGGACTGGTACGTCCGGCCGCAGCTGAGCTTCGGTGCCAGGCGTGGCGGAGGTCGCCAGCGTCGGCGGTTACGCCGCCGAGTACGCCGTCGAGGTAGACCCGCGACGGCTGCAGGCGCGCGGCGTGGCGCTGGCCGATGTGTTGCAAGCGGTGGCGCGTTCCAACGCGGCGGTCGGCGGCGACGTGATCCACAAGGCCAACGCCGAGTACATCGTCCACGGCGTCGGCTGGCTCGGCCAATCCGCGCAAGGGCGACGCCGACTCCGATCCCGAACGAGTCGTGCGCGATCTCGAAAACATCCTGCTGCCGTGTTCGCGGCGGCGGCACCGTTCGCCTCGCGGACGTGGCGACGATCACGCTCGCCCCGCAACCGCGCCGCGGCGTCCTCGAAAAAGACGGCAACGAAGTGACGGGCGGCGTCGTCCTCATGCGCCAGGGCGAAAACGCCCTGGAAGTGACGCGCCGCATCAAGGACAAGATCCGGGCAACTGCAAGCCGGCCTGCCCGCCGGCGTCGCGCATCGTGCCCTTCTACGACCGCACGCCGCTCATCCGCGGGGCCATCGGCACCGTCACCGGCACCGCTGGTCGAGGCCATGCTGACGGCGACCGTCTGCGTCCTGCTCATCCTGCTGCACTTCCGCACGTCGTTCGTCATCGCCTTGACGCTGCCGCTAGCCGCGCTGGCGTCGTTCCTTATCATGTGGCTGCTGCGCCGCCTCGGCATCGCCGACATCCAAACCAACATCATGTCGCTGGCCGGCATCGCCATCTCCATCGGCGTGCTCGTCGATTCGTCGATCGTCATGGCCGAGAACGTCATGCACCGTTTACACGAGCGCTTCGGCGACCAGCCGGTGCACGGGCGACGTGCGCGATCTGGTGCTGTCGGCGTGCCGGACGGTCGGCCGGCCGATCTTCTTCTCGGTCGTCATCATGCTGCTGTCGTTTTTGCCGGTGTTCGCGCTGGGCGGCATCGAGGGCAAGATGTTTCGACCGCTGGCCTTCACGAAGTGTTTCGCGCTGCGTCGCGGTGGCGGTGCTGGCCGTCACGCTGGTGCCGGCGCTGTGTACGCTCTTCATCCGCGGCCGGCTGCGGAGCGAGATGGATAGCTGGCTGGTGCGCGGCGTCATCCTAGCGTATCGGCCGGTGCTGCCGTTCATGCTCGACCACCCCGCTGCCATCGTCTGGTTCGTCGGCGTGACGTTCCTCGTCGGGTTGGCGCCGCTCGGCCATCGGCCGACTCTTCCTGGCGACGCTGGCCATCGCCGTGCTGGGCGGCGTGTGGGCAGCGCGGCGGTCGTGGACGCGAACGATCGTCGCTCTCAGTCTGGTGCTGATCGCGCTGGTCGCCGAGCAGAACATCACGCCGCTCGGCATACGAGCCGGTCACGCCGCTGGACGAAGGCATGGTGATGGACATGCCCATCACGGTGCCGTGGGCGTCGGTGGCACAGGCGGCCGACGACCTCAAGGCCCGCGACATGATCTTCTGCCGCTTCCCCGAAGTGGACATGGTCGTCGGCAAGGCCGGCCGGGCGGAAACCTCCACCGACCCGGCCCCGCTGGACATGATCGAGACGATGGTGAACTTCCGCCCGCGCGAACTATGGCCGCGGCGCAAGCTCCGACCCGCCGATGCGGAACGACAGGCGCGCGCCGTCCTCGACGCTCTCTGCGCGCGGCCCGGCTCATCGAGACTCGCCCGACGACGCGGCGAAGGCGGCGATTGGTCAACGAAGCGGTGATGGCCGTCCTGCCCGTGTTCGACGCCCAGATGCGCGAGTACGCCTACCAGGCGCAACCAGACGTTCGAGCGCGAGATCGGCCACACGCTGATCCTCGCCGGTCGCCGTGAGCTGGCCGAGTTGCTTCACGACAATGGCACGTTGACGCGGCGTCTCGACGCCGCTGGAGCTGGAGCGCCTGACCGAGCCGGCCGCCGCGCGACTTCGCCCTGCGCCTGGCCCGCGATCTGACACCCGGAGGATGTCGCGCCTTCTGGCACGAGACACGGTTCGGCAGCTCGAACAGCTGGGATTCTGTCCAACCCGGCGGCGATCCGCTGCGTTACCGACCGGGACTCCTCCGCCGGGCCGTCCTGGGCCTCGACGCGCTTTTGGGCGGCGCGCCGCCGACGCTTCTTCGCTCATCTCCACGACGTTTTGACGGCCGAGAAGCTCAGCCTGTGGCGTGAACATATTCACCAAGCTCAACGGTGAACTGCCGGAGCGGGCGGCGGCGCTTTTCACCCGGCTCGCCCTCGAAGAGCTTCTCGGCCGTGTCAAACTCAACGACCCGGACTTGCGGGCCAATCTCGAACAGCGCCGGCGGTTTCGCTCGGAGCCGCCCGCGGCGTCCGCGACTTCGGGACATCATCACCACGGCCCGGGCGGCATCTGTATACCTCTGCCGCTGCCTCGATCCGCATCCGGAGCTGGACGGCGTGCAGAGAGAACTGACGCGCGCGCTTCGCCGGGCGCATCCTGCTCTGGCCGGTGGAGCGCGCTGAACTGGCCAACCTCGGCGGCGAGCTGGACCGCGCCATGCAGATGCCGGGCTGGACGAACATCTGGACGCTGCCCATCCAGAACCGCATCGACATGCTTTCCACGGGCGTCAACACCACGGTCGGCATCCGCGTCCTGGGCCGGCGGCTCGGACGACGTGCTCGCCGCCTCGGAAGGGTGGCGGCCGTGGTCGCCAAGGTTCCGGGGGCGGTCAACGTGGTGGCCGACCGGCCCTCACGGCAAGGGCTACTTGCAAATTCGGCCCGACCGCGACCGGGCCGCCCGTCTCGGCGTCCGCGTCGCCGACGTGAACGAACTGGTCGAGGTCGCCCTGGGCGGCAAGGTGGTGACGCAAACCGTCGAGGGACGGGAGCGCCATGCGGTGCGCGTCCGCTACCCGCGCGGTCTGGCGCGCCGACGAGGAGTCGGCCCGCGAGTTGCCCGTGCCACGCCCTCGGTGCGCCCGGCCGGCCCGTCCGGCTCGGCGACGTGGCCGACGTGCGCATCGTCCAGGGGCCGGAGACGATCAAGAGCGAGAATGGCCTGCTCCGCAATTACGTCCGCCTCAACGTGCGTGGCCGGGATGGTCGGGAGTTCGTCGAGGAAGCCCGCCGCATCGTCGCCGCCCGCGTCGAATTGCCGCCCGGCGTGTTTCTCGAATGGACCGGCCAGTTCGAGCACGAGGCAGCGCGCCCGCGATACGCTGACCTTGATCCTGCCCGTCGTGATCGGCCTTGATCTTCCTGGTGCTGTGGGCGACGTATCACGATCTGGCCGACGCGGTGCTGATGATGCTGGCGGTACCGGGGGCGCTGGCCGGCGGCGTCTTCGCGCAGTGGCTTTTCGGATATAAACTCTCCGTCACGGTGTGGGTCGGCTACATCGCCTGTTTCGGCATGGCCACGGCGACCGGCATCATCATGCTCGTGTACCTGCGCGAGGCCGTCGCCCGCGCCGGCGGCCTGGAACGCCTGACGCTCGATCAACTCCGCGAGGCCGTCATGGACGGGGCCGTCCACCGGATGCGGCCGAAGCTGCTTGACCGAATGCACGATGGTCCTCGGTTTGGCCCCGCTCTTGTGGACGGCCGGCGTCGGCGCCGAGGTCATCAAGCCGATGGTTGTGCCGGTGCTGGGCGGCATCCTCATCGCCGACGAGGTGATCGACCTGTTTTTGCCGGTGCTGTTTTTCTGGGAGCGCCGCCGGCGTTGGCTGCGGCTGCACGAGCGGCAAATTCCCGTGGAGGATTCCGCGATCCCGGAAGGGGCGGTCGCATGAACGGACGACAAATACCGCACGGGGGCGCGGCGGTAGGAGTAATGGGGTGAATTCGCTTTTTTCCCGGTCCTGGTTGCAACCGTGTCTCGGAGTGCTTCTGGCACTCGGGGCCGGCGGCGTCCTTGCGCCGCAGCGCGGGCCGGTTGCGATTACGATGTCTTCGCCCCCATGCCGGCGGGCGGTACGGCGTTCCACGCTGATGATGCTGCCGCGAAGTCTGTTCCCCAGCGCCGGCCCTGTTCGGGGCCGCATTGCTCCGGTGCCCCTCGGACGCCGCTCATTCCGCCGGCACCGTCCATCGTCTTCAGTCAGGACTGGGCCTACATTCCCGCCGCAGAGCATGACATGCGACCGGACGGCTTTGCCTACCGCCTCGAAGAAGGCCGGCACACCCCTCTGATTCACGGCTCCCGCATTTTTCATCCGCCGCGCTGACCCCGCGGCTTTCTTTGCGTTCCCTCGTGCCCGATCCGGCCGGAAACACGCGCAGGCGGCGCGAAAGCCCGCGCCGTGCGTCCGGCGGTTCAGGCACCGAACCAAAAGCCTTGCATCATTACGGTCATAATAGAACTCTCTTTTGTACGGGAGCATTTCCCATGACACGTCCTCGTTCCGCGTTCACGCTGATCGAATTGCTGGTGGTCATTGCCATCATCGCCATCCTGATCGGCCTGCTCTTGCCCGCCGTGCAGAAAGTCCGCGAGGCGGCCGCACGCATGAGCTGCCAGAACAATCTCAAGCAGCTGGGTCTGGCCATCCACAACTGTCAGGGCACCTACAACTACTTGCCCCCCGGCTTCGGATGGTTCCCCAACGGGGGCACGATCCGCGGCCAACAGGGGCAGGCGCTGGGCACCACCTTCTTTCTGCTACTGCCTTTTCTCGAACAACAAAACCTCTACAACGCCTGCCAGGCGCCGGCCAACGCCATTCCCGGCGGCGACACCATCGGGCTGGGCGGCGACACGAACCTGATCTATTACGCCCAGGCGGGCCTGACGCCCGCCGTGCAGAACACGACCGTCAAGGTCTTCGTCTGCCCCTCCGATCCCAGCGTCGGCGCCTGGATAAACGGCGGCCCCTTCGGGGTGCCGGGCGGAACCTATGATTGCTCCTACGCCGGCAACGCCTACATATTCCAAAATGCAACGCAGCTCACCAATCCCGCGGCCGGCAACCAGCAGGTCGCCCAGGGGAAGCCGGTGATCCCGGCCACGTTCCCGGACGGCACCAGCAACACGGTCCTCTTCGCCGAGAAGTTCGCGGGGTGCGGCGGCGGCAGCGGCAACATCTGGTGGTCCCCCTGGGGGCCGTGGACCGGACCTTATTTCGCCGTCCCTTGTTATGACGGCGGGGATTGCTACGGCACCAGCAGTTTCGGCCCCGGCATGCCCCCGATGATTCCGCTCTGGCAGCAGCAGCCCATCCCGTGGCAATCCGTCTGCAACCCGATGCTGCCCTCGACCGGGCACACTGGCGGCATGAACGCGGGGCTAGCTGACGGCAGCGTCCGCTTTCTCCCGCAGGGTCTGAGTGTCTTGACATGGTCGCTGGCCTGCAACCCCCAGGACGGGCAACCCATGCCCAGCGATTGGTAACAAAATCACCGTTGGCACAAGCCTTGTCGCCGCGGGTGAAGTCATCCCGCGGCGCCAGGGCGGTTTCTAAAAAACCTTGAAGGGATCCCAACCATCATGAAGGACAATAGAAGCACTCGAACGTATCTTCTGGCAATTTTTCTGGCCGGCGGGCTGTTCCTGCCGGCGATGGGTTGTAGCAGGAACGAGGGCACCGTCCAGGGGACCATAACGTACAAGGGGCAGCCCCTGACCGAGGGCAACGTCAGCTTCGCCAGCGAGAAAGGTCAGGTGGTCACCGGCCCGATTGACAAATCGGGGCGCTACGTCGTCGGCCGTGTGCCGCTGGGTCCGGCGAAGGTCACGGTGCAGGTTTTCAACGCCGCGTCGGCTCCTCCCCTTATTTTCGCCAATTTGCCGAAGACGCCGGGAGCGACGAGCACAAACGTTACGATCCCCCGGAGGTATGCCGTGGCGAATCAAAGCGGGCTGCGGCATACGGTGACTCCGGGTAGCCAGCAATTTAACATTGACCTCCAGGAGTGAGGCCGCGCCTCGCAAACATTCCGAAAGGAGTTGTTCCGTGACTTATCGTCAAATGATGTGGTTGGCGTTGGTCTTACTGCCGGCACCCGGCCGGGCATGGGCCGACAGTGCTGCGTATGTGCCGGTACTTAGCGACGCGGCCACCTGGAAAAAGCTATCGCCCGTGGAGGAAGGGGGCGGACAGCCGTTACCCGCCTGGATTCGCGCTCTGGCCGGGCCGCTGCCGAATACGGCCGCCGCCATGATCCAACTCGATTACGTCCAGCGCGCGGGAAGCGCGCTGCCGCCTCAACTGCGGGCCAAGCTGCGCTGGATGGTCGCCGACGCCAACCGATGCGAGTACGCCAAGGTGTATGCCCGATTCGATTACGTGCGCGCCGGCGGTAAAAGCGAGGACATCGACGAGTTGCCTCGGCGGTTGGATCAGTTGCCCGAGGCGGAGCGGTTGGCCCTGCAATTGGTACGTCAACTGGCCGAGGCCGCCTACACCGTCACCGACGCGCAGGTCGCCCGCCTCGTGGTGCTGTACGGCGAAAAGCAGGTCGTCGGGATCGTTCTTGTCGCGGCTTTCGCGAACTTCCAGGATCGCTTGCTGCTCGCGCTCGGCATCCCCGTCGAGCCGAACGGCCCATTACCTCCCGTCAAGGTCCGCTTTGTCAAACCACCTGCCCCGGCCAAACCGGATGAGAAGGGCAAGGAAACGCCGAAGCGGAAGCTCTCGCCCCCGGCCGAGAACCCGCCGCCGGTGCCGAGCAAAGTCGATGACCCCGAGTGGACCGCCATCCCCTACGAGGCATTGCAGAAGCGCCTGGCCGGCCAGAAGGACCGTCGCAAGGCACGCATCCCCATCCCGGACTGGGAGACGATGCGGGACAACTATCCCGCCGACCTGCCCCGGCCGACGAAGCCAACCCGTATCCGCTGGACCTTGCTCAATTCCGGCTATCAACCGCGTCTGAATGCCGCCTGGCGCGGGACTGCGGGCGTTTCGCCAGGAATCGGACCTGAGCGTCGTCCAGCAGGAGTCGATGTTCTGGGTGGTCACGCGCTCGCTTCAGTGCTTTTACTGAATGGGCCATACCGAGATGTTGCTCGCGGTCGCGGGCCTCGACGAGTTGGGACTGAAAGAGCGCGTGGCGAAGCTGGCAAGCGGCGATTGGTCGTCGTTCCAACCCGAAGAGCGCGTCGGCCTGCTGATGGCTCGCAAATTGACGCGGACGCCGTGGCTGGTGCGCCAGACCGATATCGACTTGCTCACGGCCCACCTCGGCCGGGAACACGCCGTGGATAGCATCTGGTACGTCTGCTGGTGCAATTACATGACGCGCGTAGCGGATGCGTTCCAGATCCCGCTCGAAAAAGAAAACGTCTTTATGGAGCCGGAAACGCCGGAAAAGAAGAAGGTCAAGTAGACGGACGAAGAAATTGACTCACCCTTTCTTCTCATCGCGGAGGATCTCATGTCTTCTCGACGTACTGCCTTCACTCTGATTGAGCTTCTGGTCGTGATCGCCATCATCGCCGTCTTGATCGGCCTGCTCTTGCCCGCCGTCCAGAAAGTGCGCGAGGCGGCGGCCCGCACGCAGGACGCCAACAACCTCAAGCAGCAGGGCATCGCCCTGCACAACTGCAACGACACCTATCGCATGCTGCCCCCCGCCTACAACTTCTACCCCAACGCCAACCCCGCCAACCTGAACGCCGCACCCGCACCGCTAGGGACCTTGCAGTACTTCCTGCTCCCCTTCCTGGAGCAGCAGAACCTCTACAACTCGGTGATGACCAGCTCCGACATGGCCATGAACTCGCCGCTCAAGGTGTACATGGCGCCGGCCGACCCGACCATGCCCGGCAGCGGCATCGTCACCATGATGGGCGGCCCCTACGGCGGGTGCAGCTATGCCTCCAACTACCTGGTTTTCGGCAACACCCCAGGGGGGTCGGCGCATCCCGGCCTCGTTCACCGACGGCACCTCGAATACGATCGTGTTCATGGACCGCTACACGGCCTGCCCGATGGCGATGACGCCGCAAGGCTGGCAGATGGGGATGTGCGGCAACCCGCCCAGTTGGCCCTTCTACCCGGGGGGGATGGATACGGCGGCTACCTTCCCGAACTTACCGCTGCCGCAGATGGCACCCAACCTGACCATGTGCGACCCCACGCTGGTGCAATCCTTCTACGTCAGCGGCATCCTGGTTGGCCTGGGCGACGGCAGCGTGCGCCTGGTGTCCTCCGGTGTGTCCATGTATTCCTGGAACCTGGCCTTGAACCCCAGCGACGGGCAAAACTTCGACAATAGCTGGTGACGGGAAAATCACTATCTTACCAGCCCGCAGCGCCAGCAAGGGGCACTCCCTTGCTGTGCTGCGGGCTGGTAAGACATTTCTCGCATCGTCCCTTCCGTGCGGAATAATGGGAACACACCGCGCCCGTCGCGCCTCTACACAGACGAGGGGCACGCCCCGCATCGGATAACGAATTATTCCCGACGCCCGTTCTCATCTTCACTTGATGGAGGTTCATCATGCGTTCCGGACTGCGCGGTGCGGCGCTTGCGCCAACGAGGACTCCTCCCGCGGAAACCTCTCCCCGTCCGCCCCCGAATTGAATCGCTGGAAGAGCGCTGTCTGCTCTCGGCGGACTTCGTGCAAACCAACCTGATCTCCGATATTCCCGGACTGGCCCAGATCATGGACCCGAACCTGGTCAATGCCTGGGGCCTCACGGCCAGCTCAGGCAGTCCGTGGTGGGTCTCCAACCAAGGCTCGGGCACCAGCACGCTGTACAACACCTCGAACCCGCAAACCCAGCCCCTCTCGCTCGTCGTCCACATCCCGCCCAACCCCACGGACAATCCGTTGCCCGCGCACGGCTCATCGACCGGCGATGTCTTCAATATCGCTTTTAGCCCGACCAGCACGGCCTTCGACCTCGTCCCGGGCAACAACAAAACCTCGGCCATCTTCCTGTTCGCCACCACCGACGGCACCATCTCCGGCTGGAACCCCGGCGTGGACGGCACCCACGCCGTCATCCCGCCGTCCGCGACCAACCCCGGCGCGGTCTACACCGGCCTGGCCATCGGCAAGGACTCCAACGGCGATCCGCTCCTGTTCGCGGCGGACTTCTCCAAGAACACCATCGACGTGTTCGACCAGAACTTCAAGATGGTGACAAACTTGCCCTTCACCGATCCCAATTTGCCTTCGGGATACCGCGTCTTCAACGTCCAGGCCATCAACAACGAACTCTACGTCGAATACGCCCCGTTCGACACGGTCACCGGCGGCGTCCTGCCGGGCACCGGCAACGGCGTCGTCGATGTTTACACGACCGATGGGAAGTTGGACACCAAAGTCGGTCAGGGCGGCCGGCTCATCACCGGCGGCGTGCTCAACGACCCGTGGGGCGTGGCCCTGGCTCCCGCGAACTTTGGCCAGTTCAGCAACGACTTGCTGGTCGGCAACTTCGGCAGCGGCAACATCAATGCCTTCGATCCCAAGAGCGGCAAATTCATCGGCCAGTTGATGACCACCTCGGGGCAGCCGTTCGACGTGCAGCACTTGTGGGCGCTGGAGTTCGGCAACGGCGCGTCCGCTGGGCCGACGAACACCCTGTTCTTCACGGCCGGGCTGTCCTCGCACTTCGGCGCCGGCACCGGCACGCCGCACGGCCTGTTCGGTTCGATCCAGGTGGTGCCGGACCTGCCGCCCAACACGCCGATCGTGCCCAACCTGGGCCAGGCCGCCCAGCAGATCGTCCCGACCGTGACGGCCAACGGCGACCTGAACCCCTACGGTGTCGCCTTTGTTCCACAGGACTTCCAGGGCGGCGGCCTGCTCGCGCCGGGAGACATCCTCGTCTCCAATTTCAACGACAGCGCCAACGCGCAGGGCACCGGCTCGTCCATCATCAAGATCTCGCCCGACGGACAGCAATCGACCTTCTTCCAGGCCCCGAGCGGAACCTTATTGGGATTGACCACGGCGCTGGGCATACTGCCGCAAGGCTTCGTGCTGGTCGGCAGCGCCCCGGCCAATGGGACCGGCTCGGTCAGCAACGGCGGCTTGCTCATCCTCGATAGCTTCGGCAATCAGGTGGGCGAACTCACGGATTCCGCCCTGTTGCAAGGACCGTGGGACCTGACCATCAACAACGTCAGCAAGACGGAGGCGCAGGTGTTCGTGTCCAACGTGCTCAGCGGCACGGTGACGCGCATCGACTTCAAGATCCCCCAGGGCGGCACGCCCCAGGTCGAGAGCGAAACGCAAATCGCCTCCGGCTACGCCCACCACACCGACCCCAACGCCCTGGTCGTCGGGCCGACCGGACTGGCCTTCGACGCCAAGTCCGGCACCCTCTACGTCGCCTCCACGGGCGACAACGCGATCTACGCCATCAAGAACGCGGCGACCGAGCAAGACGACGACGGCAAGGGCAAGGTCGTCTATCAGGATCCGCAGCACTTACACGGGCCGCTCGGCCTGGCGCTGGCGCCCAACGGCGACCTCATCACGGCCAACGGCGACGCGGTCAACCAAGATGTCAACCAGCTCAACGAACTGGTCGAGTTCACGCCCCAGGGCAAATTCGTCGGGCAATTCCAGATTGACGGCCCGCCGGCCGGCGCGGCGTTCGGCCTGGCCTTGCAAAAGGTCGGCGATCAGATCCGTCTGGCTGCCGTGGACGACAACACCAATACGCTTCATATCTTCACGCTCGACCCGCCGGCGGAACCGATTGGCGGCGGCAACGGCAGCCCCGGCAGCACTTCGACCTCGATGCCGCCCTCCATGATGGGCGGAATGAGTATGAACAACGCTCCGATGGTAACGCCTACCGCGCCGCCCGCGAACGTCGGCGGCAGCACCTCGCAAATCGACGCCTTCTTCCAGGCGTTCAACTCAATGCTGAAGTCGCTGGAAGCGATGGAATCCAGCATGGCCGGGGACATGGCGCAGCTCGATGCCTTGTTCCAGATGCTCAATGCGTCGCTCGGTTCGATCGAGTCCGGTATCGCCGGGCACCCGATAACGATTTGAGCGCTTTTCGAGACCGTGTAGCAGTTAGCGACGCTTCGGAGAAGCGTTCGCCCAACGCTTCTCCGAAGCGTCGCTAACCACGGCCGAAATCGCTCGAAACGTGGGTTTCACCTGGAAATCACAAGGGAGTTTACGATGAAATTGCGCAAATATATGTTCCTGGCCCTCGTCCCGGTCGTTGTCGGCGTCGTGGCGTTCTGGCGCGGCGACGGCAAGAGGCAGGACCGCACGGACAACTCGTTCGACCGCGTGATCGATCACCATGCCGGGGAGATGTTCCGGCAGGGCCGGCAAATCTTCCGCTTCGACACCTTCGGCGACGAGGTATTTTGGGGCGATACCCTCCTGCTCCACCAGGCCGTCGAGGGCCAACGGTTTGGCGGCGTCGGCGACGGCATCAGCCCGAAGACCGCGCTGGCCCTGGGTTTGAAAGTGGATGTGGAAGGACTCCCCGACGAGTTGATCGACAAACTGAAAAAAGGACGGGTGGACCTGAACGACCCGGCCGTCACTTTGGCCCTGCTCAAACTCAATGCGGTGGTGGGGTTAACCGGCCATTTCAACCCGCCGGCCCAGCAGAAATCCAAGGGGACGCTCAAGTCTCTTGGCATTCAGTGCTCCTTCTGTCACTCGACGGTCGATAATTCCTTGGCGTTCGGCATCGGTCATCGCCTGGACGGCTGGGCCAATCGCGATCTCAACGTCGGCGCCATCATCGCGGCGGCCCCCAACCTGGCCGCGGTGGCCAAGCTCCTGGGCGTCGATGTGGCCACGGTGAAAACGGTCCTCAACGCCTGGGGGCCGGGCAAGTTCGACGCCGAGCTGCTTCTGGACGGCAAAGGGTTCCGACCGGACGGCAAATCGGCGGCAACCATGATCCCCAATGCCTACGGCCTGGCTGGCTACAACCAGCACACGTGGACCGGCGACTGGGGCACCGTTACCTACTGGAACGCGTTTGTGGCCAACCTGGAGATGGGCGGCATCGGGCGATTCTTCGACCCTCGGCTGAAAGATGCCAACAAGTTTCCGATCGCCGCCGCCAACGGCTTCGGGAACAAGAACCCCTCTCTAAGCCCCGAAGACGATAAGATCACCAGCAAGTTGGCGCCCCTGCAATTTTACCAGCTCGCCATCCCCTCTCCGAAGCCGCGTCCCGATGTCGATTTCGACAACGCCTCCGCCGTCCGCGGTTCCAAGCTGTACGTGGGCAAGGCGAAGTGCAATTTCTGCCATGTCGTGCCGCTTTGGACCGAGCCGGGCTGGAACCTTCACTCGGCCGAGGGACTCGGTCTCGACGATTTCCAGGCCAACCGCGCTCCCAACGGATTGCAACCCAACGGCAAGACGTTAGGCAACGGGTTTTACAAAACCTCGAACCTGGCCGGCCTGTTCGTCCGGGAAAATGGCCTGTTCATGGACCCCGCGAACAAGGGACGCTTCTTCCACGATGGCCGCTTCACCACGCTGCTCGATGTCGTCAATCACTACAACGACGTGTTTCATCTGAACCTGACCGAGCCGGAGAAAAGCGATGTGGTCGAGTACCAGAAGTCGCTGTTCACGGGCGGCTCGGCGATCGTGGGATCGGGCGGTTGAGCGGCGTTTCCTCCTCTTCCTCCCTCCCCCCTTGTGGGGGAGGGTAGGGGTGGGGGGTAGGCGCCGACCCCCCACCCCTACCCTCCCCCACAAGGGGGGAGGGAGAAAGGATCCGCGTCCGCGTGTATCAGAAAGCAACCCCCATGCCCCACGCACGCTGCTTCCGGGTGCCGGTTCGCCGGCGCGGCGTCATTCTGCTGGTGGTGCTGGCCCTCTTGACCTTGTTCGCCCTCGTCGGCATCACCTTCGTCCTCTACGCCGACGCCGAGGCCACCGCCGCGCACATCCGCCGCGAAGCCGAATCGCTGGACCACCCGGATGTCGAACCCGAACTCCTGCTCGCTTATTTCCTGGGGCAGCTCATTTATGATGTCGAGGACACGCAGGGCGTTTATTCCGCCCTACGCGGACACAGCCTGGCCCGGCTTCTATACGGCTATCACGAGGAGGGGACGGATGACTGCGCTGTTCAACGGCACCGGCCGATTGCACACCGGCCCCGACACGTACATGAATCCTTTCCGGCTCGACGATTATTCCCTCATCAACTACACCTATTTCCCCGGCGATGGTTTTCTGCGCAACCCGGAGCGGCTCGGGCTGCGCACCGATCCAACAAAGCCGCGCGGCCCGTTCACCGGCGGGTTCAATGCTCCTTATACGTATCCGGACCTCAATAATATGTTTTTGGCGGCCGTGCGCGCCGACGGCACGGTGCTGGCACCCTCCTTCCATCGACCCTGGACCAGCTTCGGTCCCCTCGATCCGAACAATCCCAACTGGTACGACGCCGGCAAACCGTGGCTGAAATATCAAGTCTTGCGACCCCGGCCGATCGACATGGGACCGGGTTTTCCCGCTCCGGAAACGGGAGGCGATGTCAAAAATCTCGTCGCCGCGCCCGGCGGCAACGATAGCATCTGGCTCGACCTGGACTTCCCTGTCCTGATCGCGCCGGACGGCCGGAAATTCAAACCGCTGTTCGCGCCCTGATCGTCGATCTCGACAACCGCGTCAACGTCAACGTGCATGGCAACATCCGCGGACAGAGCCGGACGCACGTTTCCAACCAGGGCATGGGGCCGTGGGAGGTGAATCTGGGCCGCGTCCTGAGCCGGGGTGGAAACGAATGGACCAACCTGTTCGCCGGCAATCCGGCATCCATTCGTTTCGGCCGATACGGGGCGGATCGGCAACCCGGCCAGTCGGGAAGCAGTACGCCGCCCAGCCCGTCGTCCCCGGTGTACGCCCAATCGGATTTCGATGCCTGTCAGGAAATGGCCGGTTTCCTGCCGACTGAACCGTTTCTGCTGTCGAGTCCGGCGATTCTCCCTTGGCGGGGCGTGCCCTCGTATCCCGCGGGCTACGGCAACGGTTCGGACGCCGAACGGCTCAATCACCCGCGTCTGTACAACGCCCTCCGTCCGGCCGGTGACGATCGCGCCTTCGCCCCATGTAACCTCGAAGCCCTGCTTCGCCCCGGCGATAAGGGATCGTCGGCCCTGATCTCCGAGCTGGCCGTCTTGTGTCCCAAGAATATCGCCGACCCGCGTATCCGCCGGCTGGTGACGACGCACAGTTTCGATCTCGACGTGCCGGGGATTAGCCCCTGGCTGTTCGACCGCGATAGCTCCGGATACCAGTTTCCGCTGGGCAACACCGACCAACCGCCGACCGGCCCACCCATTCCCTTCCCCGCGCTGACTCTGCGGACCACCGCTCCCATTCCCCCCGACAGCGACTTCCAGATTCCGGGGGCCGCCCCCGACGATCCGCAAGTGGATTGGCGCTCGGGGGCGGTGGTGCTGGGCCGGGGTGGATTCGAATCGGTTCCTGCCGCCCTATCCGCATCAAGGCCAGGGACTCGAGCCGGCGAGTTGGAGCCGAACGCCGTTGATCGGCCCGGCGGGCCGCTTCGACACCGGCTCGCCCGCGGTCATGGACCAATTCCTCGCGGCGCAGACCGCACGCCAACAGTTGGCCGACGACATCTATCGCCGTCTGCTCGTGGTGACGAGTGTGCCGGCCCCGGCCGACCCGGCCCGGCCCAGCGATGCCGAACTTGCCCCGCGGTGCTGGCTGGCCCAACTTGCCGTCAACATCGTGGATTTTCGCGACGAGGACGAGATCAACACGCCGTATCTGTTCTACCCGGCGCGGGATGCCGGCGCGGTCAGCGCCGGCAATCCGGAGCTGCCGCGCTACCTGGGTCTTCGGCACGGAACTGCCTCGCGTTGTGCTTAATGAAGTGCTGGCCGAATATCAATTGCCGGCCAAGGCGGTGCCGGGGCGCGTCGATATCAGGGTCTGGGCCGAGCTGTTCAATCCGTTGCCAGCCGACCCTGCTTCCGCCACGCCTCGGTCGCTCGACGCCAGCCCGTTCCGCTCTATGTACCGGGGCCGGGAGGCACGCCGGGGTACGCTCCCTATCGGCTGGTCCTCGCCAACACCAACACCAACCCCGGCGGTCCCCTGCTGCCGCGCCCCTTTCGGAACGCCAACGTTCTCGGCGCTCCCGACGTGGCCCGCGCCGTCACGACCGACACCGATTTCGCCACCGCCGTTCGTACTGTAGGTGATCCGACAACTCCCGTTCCGGCGCAGCTTGCTCCACAGGGGTTCTTTCTCCTCGGCCCTACCGACGCCGACGCCGCACGGCACCATCGCGCCACCCCTGGTCCCGGCGGCGACGCCTTTTCTGCGCTCGCCCGATCTGACATTCCCCATCACGTTCACCCCACCGGACACCCTCACGCCGGATTACCGAACGAGCGGCATCACGGTGCTTCTCCGCCGGTTGGCCAACCCTTATTTGCCGCCCGATCCGCGTCCCACCATCGGTGGCGCATCCAATCCTACCTACAACCCTTATGAGACCGTCGATTACTTGTCGGCCGTCCCGCTCAACGATGCGACCCTCCCCAGTTCGGTCTATTCCTCGTGGGGCAAACTTCAGCCCTATGCCGCCGACCCCAGCCAGGCCGCCCCCCAGACGCCGGCCGTGACGCTCGCCACTCGTCACACGCTGGGCAGGCCGAACATCCCAACGCCTACAAGCGGACACTACGATTGGCTCGTTCATCTCGACCGTGCGCTCGTCAGCCCGGCCGAACTGCTTCAAGTGTCGGGCACCCTACCGCACCAGCTAACCCAGCGCTTCATAAGCCGCAACCCACTCACGGGAGCGATCCAGCCGTTCGGCCAGCGCGTCCCCTGGTTCGATGCCGACAATCGCTTGTATCGCGCGTTCGAGTTCTTCCGGGCGGACCTGCGCCCCGCCGGCCCGGATACCGGCCGCGTCGCCGGCAAAATCAACATCAACACTATTTGGGATCCCGAAACGCTGTTGGCGTTGGCCGATCCTCAGCCGGCGAATCACTTCACGGATGCGGACGTTTACAATTCCGCCGATCCGCATGACCCCGGCACCGTTTATGGCAAACTTTTCGCTTTGCGCACACCGGGAGGCACGCCGGGTCCGGCGGATCGGCCGTTTCTGAGCCTGGCTGTCGGTCATTCGCCCAAACCCGGCGATGGCACGTATCCCACCGGCGGCGATCCGCTCTTTCCAAACGGCAGCGGGATCAACGACACGCTGTTGCGCTCGGCCATTCCCGATGGGGATGCGAACACGTCCCGGCTGTTCGAGGTGCCCGCCGGGCATCCGTACTTGCAAGACGAGTTGTTGACGAAGATTTACAACCACCTGACCACGCGGAGCAACGTCTTCGCGATCTGGCTCACCGTCGCGTTCTTCGAGGTGGTCGATGACACGGTTCGCCCGGTCAAGCTCGGCTCGGAGATTAATCGGGCCGAGGGCCGGCATCGACGTCACCGCCTGTTCGCGGTGGTGGACCGGACCAATTTGATGCGCTTCACGACCGTATCCCAAACCGAAGTTGTCATCGCGCCCGGCCGACCCAGCGCCTCGGCGACCGTCTCTCCCGCGAGCATGTCGGGCATCACGGACGCGGGCCGGCCGTGGATCATTCAGGTCGGTTCGCTTCTCGTGATCGACCGGGGAGGCAACGAGGAAACGGTTCGCGTGACGGCGGTGACGCCGACGGACTTCACAGCGATATTCACCCTGCCCCATACCAAAGGTTTCCGCATCGGCGGCCGGGGCAATCCCGGCCCGCAGCCGCGCTACGACCCGGCGGCGGACCCGGAAGTTGTACCCTATTACAGCGTCATCGAGTGATGCCGTGCATCCGTTCACGGGTCGGTGGTAGTACCGTTTCGCTCGTGGGTATTGGCCGCAAGTGTGGCACGCTGGCAGCGTACCCTACGTAGGGCACGCTGCCAGCGTGCCAAAACCCAAACCACTACCCGCTCGTGACTCGGAGACGGTGATGAATCGGGTTCGCCTCCGGATCGTCTACCAGTACAATCCCTGAGTCTCGTGGGAAAAGTCATCCCGGACACCCTTACTCGAACCTTGCCACCTTCCAGATCCCGCTGAACCAGGACCGGAGAAAACCATGATCCGCTCCTGCTCCGCTCTGCTGTTGTTCCTGGCGGTCTGTGCCGCTGTGGCCGCCCCTATGCCTCCGAGGAAACCGTTCGAGACCGGCTGGGAGAAGCCCGTTGACCCGGACGGCGATTGCAAGTTCATCCGCGACAAGGACGCGCTGACCATCGAGGTGCCGAGCACGGATCACGCCCTGGGCATCGAACTGAACCTGATGAACGCACCGCGCCTGTTGCGGGATGTGAAGGGCGATTTCATCGTCGAGCTTCGCGTGAGCGGCGAATTCCAGCCCTCAAACGTCGCGACGACGAATAGTGGTATTCCCCCGTTTGTCGGTGCCGGCTTGTTATTGATGAACGGCGAGAGGACTTACATCCGCCTGTAGCGGGCGGCCACTCGCCGCAA
Organism: uncultured Planctomycetota bacterium; assembly: GCA_963767535.1. Lineage (GTDB taxonomy): Bacteria > Planctomycetota > Planctomycetia > Gemmatales > Gemmataceae > JAJPHU01. Next base: position 1,152,933 of record CAVYEC010000001.1, on the reverse strand, counting down.
CGACACGTACCGGACCTATGCCAGCTGGGAACTGCGCCGGGAGGGTCGAAGGGTGCTGAGCGGCAATGCGAGCCTTAAGCCTCTGGAGGACAAGGAGACTTTCTTGCGCTTGGAACGCCGGGGGGATCAGGTGCTGGGGTCGGTCAGCCAAGACGGCAAGGATTGGTATACGTTCATCCCTATCGAAGTAGAATTGCCGGAGGCGGTCAAGATCGGCGTGGCCGCCTGCAACACGTCCTCGAAACCGTTCGCGCCGCGTTTCGACCGCTTCCAACTCAAGCAGAAGACCGAGAAGAAACTCGCTCAATAAGGCGAGGGTGACTGAGTTCTTACCACTGCGGCACATCCTGGTATAGGTTCGATTCCTTCTGAGAGAGCACGATAGCTGGGTCGCCGGGTACCCGGCCTCCTGAGTCGTCTCGGCCCACAGTGAAGAGATTGCGGCAGTCCTGGAAGTGTTGGCGGCGAAGCTCCGTACCCACCCCTTTAATCAACCCGGAATGAACAAGCGTGTAGCAGTACGAATTCGTTTCTCGATACACCCCGTCTCAACGGCCACACGCACCGGCTAGGGCTTGAAGGTGCTGGGAATTAATCCCACGCCGAATTGTGCCGCGACTTGGGCGACGGGGCACTCCGATTTGTCTACCGGCTCCGTCTGCTTTTTTTCCGGCCAACGCGGCAACCGGCTGCGCAGGGTTGAATCTTGCCAGGCGGCACAGCCGGACAGCATTGCTACGAGAAGGCATTTGGCCAGGAGGAGCTGTCTCATACGTTCTACCAACGCAGGCCCCCGCTCATCCAATATCGGACCCATCGGGCGCGGAGTTGAAATAATCGTAAAGTCCCAAGGTGACATGCTGCAAAGCCGGTAAATCCTCAGAACAGACCCCCGGTGGCCCGATAAATGCCCCCCCAGAACGCACAGGTTCGCTTCTACGGCGTCCTGGCCCTTCCGGGGGGCATTTGTGCATTTACAGGCTGCCGACTGGAAGGTGGTCTTTCGGTTCAGCGTCGCCACGGACGGCAACCCAACCTGACGGGCCTACGCGGCACCGACCAGTACACGGGCGGGCAGGGGTCAGTCGGCACGGGCGACCAACAACTCAACGGAATTTGCTGGGTGGGGGCAGCCACTTTCGGTCTGCTTTCCGCCAAGACGGTGAGTGGGAGCGATGTCCGGGCCTTCTTGCCGCTAACCTTGTCGGTCGCCGACAATTCGAATGTGAAGTCGCCGGGCTGGTTAAGCGACAAAGGGAATACCGTCTTTAAGGACCGTTGGTCGTCCGGCACGTCCTTGTTGACGGTATGGGTCACCGGCTTGGGAAAGGTCCGATTGCCCGACTCGTCTAGCACGCGGAGTTCAAAGACGACGTTGGGCTGCATGCGGACGCGGTCGCGCTCGAAACCGACGGCGGAGCAACGGACCCACACCCGCTGACCGGGGACGAATACGCCCGCGCCGTAATCGGAATCGGGTTCCAGTGCCACCGTCGTTCGGACCAGGGCGAAGTCGCGCGGCAGCACCTTGAGGTTGCGCGTCAGGCTTTGCTCCTTGCCGGAGGCCAGGTCCTTGACGGTAATCTTGAACCGGTAATCGCCCGTCGGGGTGTCGAGACCAACGACGAGAAGGGCATAGCTCGGTACACGATTGCCCCCCAGAGTAAGGTACTGTTCGCTGTTTACCGGTGCTTGCTTGAAAAACACCTTGCCGTTGGAATCGGTCACTTCAAGAGCCGAGCTGTATTTCACCTTGCCGTCGTTATCGACCGTGATACCTTCGATGTCAAAGCGAACGACGAGGAGGTCCCCCGGAGCCAGCGGTTGGTCCTTGCGTTTGGGTCCGAGCAGTCCGTGCGTCGAGCGCACGTTCGTCAGGTTCAAGTCGGCCTGGGCTGGGGTCGTGCCGGTGACGGCCAGCAAAGCAAGAGTTATCCATATTCGGGACATGCGATTCCCCTCCGGTGACTCTTCCCACGCCGGTAGTGTAAGCACGACGCCTTGACGACAGCCAGTAAATTCGTGCTTTTACAAGCCGCTCCGTCCGCCGGAATCTTCCTGCACCGTCATCCCAAATCCGCTGGCGTGCGGCCGGGCTGCGCGACAGAATGACAACTTCCCGACCACTGCCGCGCGGGGGATGTGGCCGAAGTTGAAAGCAATCGTAGGCGAAAGGGGCGGGCGTCGGGATTCCCGCACGCGAGCCGCGCGACCGGCGACCCTACTGTGCCTACGAATCCCCCACGCTTTCAAGCGGAGCCGGCAGAGGACAGTGGGAGGGTGAAGACTGTGACCGAGGCAGAGTGGTTGACGGCACGACGGCCCAATCGAATGTTCGCCTATCTGCACGACCAAGCGACCACCAGGCAATGGCATCTGTTCGCCTGCTCCTGTTGCCGCCGCCACTGGCCGCTACTGGCCGACCCGCGGAGCCGGAGCGCCATCGAGATGGTGGAAGCGTTCGCGGACGGCGTGGTCTCCGCAACAGGTCTGGCGTGGCCACGCCGGGCGGCGCGGGCGGCGGGGAAGCGAGCGGGGACGGAGCGGGCAGCGGCCGAGGCGGTCCTGCTGGGTGAGGACCGGGCGGCGTGGCCGCACCGCGGCGTGGCTTGGGACTTGGAACAACTCGTGCAAACGCGCGCCGAGCAGGAGGCAGCGGCTTGGTTGGCCTGGCGGTTGGTGGGCGGGTCGTGGGATCCGGAGGAGGCGGCTACCCAGGCGGCGGAGTTCGCGGCCGAGGTCGCCGGGAGGCGCGGGGAAGAGCCGGCCGAGCGTGCCGCGCAATGCGACCTCCTCCGCGACCTGTTCGGTAATCCGTTCCGGCACGACTCCCTCTCTCCCGCCGTCCTGGCCTGGAACGGCGGCATCGTGGTCCGCCTGGCCCAGGCCGCCTACGACGAGCGGCAGTTACCGGAGGGCACGCTGGACAACGGCCGCCTGGCTGTCCTGGCCGACGCCCTCGAAGAAGCCGGCTGCGCGGACGCCGCCATCCTCTCCCACTGCCGGTCGGGGGGCGAGCATGTGCGGGGTTGCTGGGTGATCGACCTGCTGCTGGGCAAATCCTGACCGCCCTGGTAGACTGCCGTGCGGTTTCGACCCGAGAGAAAGCACGGAGGGCGACACGATGACGGTGCTGGCGATGGTCCTGGTGGCGGGGATGGTGTTTGAGGCCGGACCGATGACCAAGTCGCACCCTTGCAGCCGTTCGACTCGTGAACGAGTGCGATGCTGGAGTTGGCACCGGGAGTTGCGGTGAGAATCAGAATGCTCGTGCCAAGTCACGCCAACTCGTGCCACCCTTCCCCCTGTTGGCGATTTGGCAATTTGGCAGTCTCGCCCCTAAGAATATCCCTAAACTTCCAAAATTAAATGACTTGCGTAACCAAAACCACCCTGCCAAACGGTCGTGCCATTTGGCAAAGTGGCAAGGTGAGCCGCAGCTGGCGCGAGGAAAGAATCTGCCCAGCTTTGAGCGGCTCAGACTCTCAACGGGGACTCCTCCCACTGGCGAACGTGGTCTTCCAGTGAGGCCAACCGCTGCGCCACGGCGACCTGATCGTAGTGCCGGCCCAGAAGCGCGTGCAACTGGCGTTCGAGTCGGTCTTGCCGTTCGCGCAGCTCCGTCAACTCGGCGTGGACCTGCACAAGCAGGATGCGCGTCGCCAGGCGGCGCAGCCAGCGCACTGCGCAGCGGCTGGTCTGCACCAGCGTGTATTCGGGATTCAGCAGGTTCGCCATGCTCCAACCTCCTTGCCCAGAGCGTGCGCTTCGATCAAGCCGCCAACCACTCCTCAATCAATACCTGCGTCAACTTTTCGGCGAGGACGGCCAAATGATAAGCCTCTCCCGCATCGCCTCTCGCCAGCCGCCCTTGCCGTGCCGCCCGCGCCAGGGCACCCTCGATCCGCGGCAGCACACGGCGGATGTGGAAGTCCCTCCAGACGACAGCAACCACCCGGCGGCCTATGGGTTCCAGCTCGATGCGCCCGTCGAGAACGTCGATTAGCGCATCCGCCAGCGCCGCGGCGGTGCGTTCGATTTTCCAGCAGTGGACGGCGTGGACGAGCCATTCGCTGATGCCGCAATTGTTCGTGAGGACCGGCACGCAACCGGCGGCGGCCGCCTCCAACGGGGCGAAACCGAACGGCTCGCGCTCCCAGGTCGGAAACGCGAACACATCGTAATCGCGATACAGCCCCGCGAGTTCCCGTTGCTCGCGCAGTCCCCGAAGACGCACATATTCGCCGAGGTCGTGCTGGCGGATCAGCGACGGATAAGTGTCGTCCATCACCTGACCGTAAAGGTCGATGACAAAATCCGTCCGTCCGGCCTGCCGTAGCAGGCGTGCGGCCTCGATGATTAGTTCTATCCCCTTGGGCGAGCAAAGGTGTCCTGCCGCCGATGCCACCCGCAATCGGCCGCCGTGAAAGAAGCGCGTGCGCGGCGGCTTCTCGCCGACGATCCAGTTCGGCACCAACTCGACGGAGCCGCGCAAGATCGCGTCGGGATCGTCGATCTCCTCGACGACGCGCCGGCTGCACGCCAAGTATGTTCCTTCCAGATAATCGCGCACCAGGCCGGCCAGCGGCGAGCGCGGGACCAAAAGGCAGCCGGCACAGGTCGCGCGGCACCTTGTCCATGAGGTGCCACACCCACGGCACGCCGAGATGTTGCAGACAGCCCATCAGACCCAGCCCGCCCAGACCGACGAGGTTCCAGACATAAACCATGTCTGGCCCGAACGCATCCAGCGTTTCCAGGAGAACATGGACGTTGAAGGCGTTGACGTAACACGCGCCCGCGTGCCGCAGTCCCAGCGTGACGACGTGGTGTTTGCTCTGAAGATAGGGCGAATAAACATCGGTCAACTGGAGGGCGCGGCGCACATGAGGTTCCCCCCCCTTACCCCCCCAAAAATGGGGGGGGTAAGGGGGGGGCACGCGCGGGACGGAGGTAAGGACGAGCACGTCATGGCCGGCGTCGGCGAGAGCGTCGGCCGCCTGTCGGCAGCCGAGTTCGTAGCCGCCGAAAAAGTCCGGCGGGTAGAGGTTGCTGAGGACCAGGATCCTCATGCCGCCTCCTCGACCCCGCCGGCCAGCCGCCGGTAAATGCGCACCAACCGCGGCCCGTCCTCGGCCGGATCGCCCAGCTCGATCAGGTCGTCGGCCAGAGCGAGGAAGTTGACCGACTCGCCGAGCCGGCTGCTGACCTCACCCTGCGTGCTGAGGCAGACCGGCTTGCGCTGCAACTTAGAGATGAGTAGTCCCATCTCGCCGGTGCGCGTGTTCGCTTGATGGATATGCACCACGTCCGCCTGCGCCAATACCAGCGGCAGATCCCAGGACAGCACGTCGAGGGGATGGCCGTCGCGGTAGGCGATCGGCAGCACGCGCAGCCGTACTCCCTGCGCCATCTCCTGTTCCCAGGCCGCGGGGCCGAAGGCGATCAACTCAACGGTGCAGGTTCGTTTACTGTTGTGGACGACGTGGCGCGCCAGGTTCAGGAGGGGTTGAACTTCCTTCGCCGGCTCCGCCGGGTCGCCGAGGTAGAGCGGGGACAGGTAGGCAATGGTTGTGCTCATGGCCGATTCTTCCTTGGGCCACCACATCGAGGCGCATGAAGGTAGGAAGCCAGGGTTTTGAGGCAAAGGGAATCGTGTACAGATGTCATGTGCATCCTTGCCCGATCGAAACAGTTTCAGGATTAGAAGAATAGTATGGCGTTGGCGGCCCCGGTTGTCCAGGGTAAAGATGCACAAATTCCGGCCACATAGCCCCCGGCTTGCCGGGGGATAGTTCACCCCCGGCAAGCCGGGGGCTATGTGGCGGATTTGAGATTTCCTCGCCGGGAGCTTTGCTGTAAACTCCCGCGTCGCGCTCGCAGGAAGCGGGCGCCGGGTCCTCGACGAAGGGATGCGCTATGCGGGGCGGCGAGAACATCCGACCGGGCATCGTGGCGATCACCCTGTGCGCGATGCTGGCGGGCTGCGTGGGAATGGGAGAAATGCCTTCGCGGGGCGTGGATGCGGCCCGGCTGCGGCCGCAACGACCGCGACCCGTCGAACAGCCGCCCGCCGAGCAGGCCGGAGCCGACTTGCGTATCCCGGTGGATACCGTCGCGCGGGGGCAGCAGGACATCCCCCTCGTGCCGGTGCCGTCGCCGCCGTTGGGCCGGCCGACGAATCCTCCGCAAACGCCGCCCAATAGTCCCGTCATGCCGCCCGTCATCGCCACGACGCCAACCCCCTCGTCGCCGACCGTCCCGCCGGCGCAATCGCCGCCGCACACGGCCCGGCAACTGCTCCAGCAGGCGGCCAGCCGCTACGCCGGCATGGACTCGTACATCACACGGTTGGTCCGCCGCGAGTTTCTCAAGGGCAGCAGCCAGCCCGAAGAGATCCTGCTGTTCAAGTTCCGCAAGAACCCCTGGAGCGTCCATTTCAAATGGCTGGGCGACACGGCCAAGGGCCGCGAAGTGGTGTACGTCAAGGGCCGCTATGACGACAAGATTCACACCAAACTGGCGGCCGGCGACGCGCCGCTGATGCCGGCCGGGGCGCGCATCGCCGTGGCTCCCAACAGCATCCTGGCCCGCTCCGCCAGCCGGCATCCCATCACCAACGCCGGCATCGGCCACTGCATCGACTCGCTCATGGCCCAGCTCACCGCCCAGGAACGCGGCGACCGCCGCGAGGGCACCTTGACCGCCATCGCTCCCCAGCGCCGCCCGGAGTATCCCCAGCCGGTCGAAACCATCGAACGCGTGATCGCGCCGGGCGCCGAGCCGGAATTGCCGCGCGGTGGCCGGCGGCTCATCTGCTTCGACCCCGATTGGCAGTTGCCGCTCCTGGTCGTCACCTACGACGACAAGGGGCGCGAAGTCGAGTACTACCGCTACGATCGCATTCAGGCCCCCGTGAATCTCGACGACGACGACTTCAACCCCGACAAGCTCTGGGCCTCCGCGTCCAAAACGGCTCCCGCCAGCAAACGGTAACGATTTTTTTGCCCTGTCACAATGACAGCAGCGGGAGACAGTCTGGCAGTCCTGGCCGGTTTTGCCCCGCTGCGACGGGAAACTCTTGATTTCCGCGCAACCGAATGCTCTACTGCAATAAGAACTTAGATCGTCCGGCCTTGTGTCCGCCTGGCGGCGGTACGCGGTTTGCTTTGAGTAGAAATAGCTCACGGGCGAGCTAGTCCTCCCGTGGCTGTGCCGCCGGCCATGCTCAGGACACGAGGAACGGCCAGACGAGGTACGCGGCATGAAGGCGACACCCGAAGCCCACGATTATTCGATCCTCATCGCCGATGACGACACCAGTTGCCGGCAAGCCTTGCGGGACATCATGGAGCCGGAAGGTTTCCGCACCCTGCTGGCGTCCTCGGGCGAAGAGGCTCTCGATATTGTCCGTCAGGCGGACGTGCATCTGATCCTTGTGGACATGTACATGCCGACCTTGACGGGATTGGAGACGTTGCAACAGGCCCGGCAGATCAAGGCGATGCTGCCGGCCATTTTGATAACCGGCGACGCCGACGAAAACCTTATTCGCAAGGCGTGCCAGATGCGCTTTTACAGCGTCATCCCCAAGCCGGTCAGCAAGAACGTGGTGCTGTATACCGTGCTCCGTGCCCTGTCGGGCGTTTACGGCAGGCGCTAAGCACGGCCCTTGGAAGGCAACCGAAGTTTCACCGGGAAGGAGCACAGCGGCATGACAGTTGTCCCGCTCAATGACAAGATCGTGGTCAAGCGACTCGAAGCGGAAGAGAAGACAGCCGGCGGCATCGTTCTGCCGGATTCGGCCAAGGAGAAGCCCAAGCAAGGCAAGGTACTGAGCCTTGGCGAAGGCAAGCGGCTGGACAACGGCCAGCGTGCCGTCTTCCAGGTCAAGGAAGGCGATCGCGTCCTGTTCACCTCCTACGCCGGCAACGAGGTAACGATTGACGGCGAAGAGTACCTCATCATGACCGAGGACGACATCCTCGCCGTGGTCGAGTAACAATCGCAGATCCTCTTTACCAGCCCGCCGCGCCAGCAAGGGTTCGTCCCTTGCTAGCGCGGCGGGCTGGTATTTTTCGCACTCTGATTCGTTTACAATAAACAGCGGGGAGAGTGGACAGCGCTTATCCAGTGCTGGTCAAAGGGCCGCCACGGCCGAGGCGATTTCCTCGCTTTCGGCCGGCCAATGTGCCCGGACGAGGCCGGCACCGCGATTGCTGACGAGGTAGCGGTTTTTGACGCTTCTTCTCGTGACGGGAGATGGCCCCATGAAATCCCACTTCTTGTCGCTCCGGAACTTATTACCCATTACTCTGGTTCTGACGCTGCTCACCGTGACGGCGCAGGCCGGGTCGGACCCCAAGCAGTGGAACGACAGCGTGGACCGAGCCGTCGCCTACCTGCGTAAGACGCAGAACGCCGACGGTAGCTGGGGCGCGAGAGAGCAGGTCGGCACTACCGGCATCGTCCTGACCGGCCTCTTGCAAAGCGGCAAGGTGGGGCCGGACGACCCGATGTTGGAACGTGGCCTGAAGTACGTCGAATCGCTCATCAACCCGCGCGAGCGCCACATCGCCGGCCAGAACCCTCGCGTGCAGCTCAAAAACTACGTCACCTGCGTCAACGTCCTCGCGCTCGTCAGTGCCAAGCGCGATAGTTACAAGGCCGTCATCGCCGACGCGACCAAGTTCCTGCGCACCCTGCAATGGGACGAGGGCGAGGGCAAAAATCCCGACGACGATTACTACGGCGGGGCCGGCTACGACAGCAAATCGCGGCCGGACCTGTCGAACACGCAGTTTTTCCTCGACGCGCTGGCGGCGGCCGGCATCTCCAAGGACGATCCCGCCTTCAAGAACGCGGAGAAATTCGTCAGCCGTTGCCAGAACCTCAAGGGCGAGCACAACGACCAGAAATGGGCCGGCAAGATCAACGACGGCAGTTTCATCTACAGCGCCGCGGCCGGCGGCCAGACCAAGACCCAGGACGCGCCGAGCGCCGACGGCGGCCTACCCGGCTACGGCAGCATGACCTACGCCGGCATCAAGAGCCTGATTTACTGCGGCGTCTCCAAAAAAGATCCCCGCATCCAGAAGGCGCTCGAATGGATTCGCAAGAACTACACGGTCGACGTCAATCCCGGAATGCCGGAAGTCCGCGGCCAGTGGGGCCTGTATTACTACTATCACACGATGGCCAAGTGCCTGGATACGCTGGGCATGGAGGAAGTCGAGGACGCCGCCGGCAAGAAGCACGACTGGCGCGCCGACATCACCGCCGCGCTGGCCAAAAAGCAGCGCGACGACGGCAGCTGGCGCAACGACAACAATCACTGGATGGAGGGCGATCCGAACATCGTCACCGGCTACGCCCTCATGGCGCTGAGCTATTGCAAGCCGAAGAAGTGAGCTAACCTCAGAGTCACAGAGGGCACAGAGAAGAAAAGAAGAGATAGGGTATGCGTGGACCATTCTGCCTTTTTCTTCTGTTATTGTCTTCTCTGTGTTCTCTGTGCCTCTGTGGTGAATTCGTTTTTGCCCATCCCGTGCCGAAGGAAAACCACGACCGGGTCGTGGAAGTGCGGCTGACGCCCTCCGCCGTGATCGTGCAATATCATCTCGAAGTCAACGAGATCGGTGCCCAGTTGGAAATCGTCCGCGAGCTGTCGTCGTCCGAACGCAGGGACATCACCACATCCGGCGCGTTCCACGAAGCCTACATCCGGCACTTCGCGCCGATTCTCGCCAACAATCTGTTTGCCCGCCTCGATGGCAAACCGCTGGCCTTTACGGGAACGGGCGAGCGAGACGAAAAGGTGAGGGATTCCCTCCGCTATAATTTCACGTTCACCGCTCCCTGGCAGCCGGCCCCCGGTCAACCCCACACCTTTACTTTCCGCGAGGCGAACTACGATCCGGAGGACTTCGATCAGCTGGAGTTGACCGTGACGGCCGATCCGGGTGTGACTTTGCAAAGCACGACGGCCCCAGATAAGGCGTTGCGGGAACGCCCGCCGCTCGAACGCAAACCCGGCGACACAGAACGTCTCCGTAACGTATCGGCCACCTTCATCCTCGCGGCGGATATCGAACGCAAGAGCGAGGTCCGTATCGCATCGCGCCCAGAGACGACGCGACCGGAGGAAGCAACGGAGGAGCCTCCGCATCAGTTGTTGCACTTGCTGCTCGACACCCGGCGCGGCCTTGTCGTGCTGCTTCTCTTGGCAGCCGGCTTCGGAGCCGTTCACGCCCTGACGCCGGGACACGGCAAAACGCTGGTGGCCGCGTATCTGGTCGGCGAGCGCGGCACCGTCTGGCACGCCCTGATTTTGGGGCTGATGACCACGTTGACGCACACGGGCGCCGTCATTCTGCTGGCCGTCGTCTTCCTGTTTTCCCCCGGCGCCGCCGAGATGATTTTCTACGTGCAGGGTTTGGTCGGCGGCCTGTTCATCGCGCTCCTGGGGTTGTGGCTGTTTTTCTCGCGCGTATCGGGACTGCGCCGATCACTTCCACCTCGGCGGACACCATCATCACGACCACGATCACACGCACGAGCCGATCGTGCCGGCGGGCACTTCGGTGCGCTGGTGGCACCTGGTCTTGCTGGGGATGCGCGGCGGGCTGGTGCCCTGCTGGGATGCGATCATTCTGCTCTGTCTGGCGATCTCGGCGCAGCGACTGTGGCTGGGTGTGCCGCTGCTACTCGCCTTCAGCGCGGGATTGGCCGGCGTCCTGGTCGCATTGGGGGTCGGTGTGGTCTGGGCGCGCAACTGGGCGGTGACGCGCTGGGGCGAGGGACCGCGCACGAGGAAGGTTGTGCGATCACTGCCCCTGGTCAGCGCCGCGGTCATCATGGGTCTGGGATTGTGGCTTTGTTACGACAGCCTGCATCCCGAAACGCCGCCCGCGGCTCATCATTCGCAAAATAAGTGAAGGAAATGAATTACCAGCCCGCAGCGCCAGCAAGGGTTGCTCCCTTGCTAGCGCTGCGGGCTGGTAGAGCTTCAAGGGTTCAGGGGAGACACGATGATGATGACCCTCATTTTCGGCATGTACTCGTCACCCAGGGTGCCCTTTTTGGGTAGCACGCGCGGCGGGCGTTTCTTCGTGACCAACTCCACCTCGACGATCTGCTCCGTCTTGAGATCGGCAAAATCCGCCTGATAGCCCGGCAGTTTGTCGGTCCCCTTCATGTCCTTCAATTCTTGTTTCGTCGGCCGTCTGGCCCTGCCCTTGTCGTCGAACTGCTGCTTGGGCTGAAGGGAACGCACCTTGACCTCATCGAGCGACTGCAATTCGACATCCCTCGTTTGGTTTCCGGACCCCAGCTGGACCTTGAGTTTCTTCTTCGCTTCGTCGAGCCAGACGACCTTGCCGCGCACCGTGCCGTACTTGAACAACTTCTCGGCCGGCGGCGCGTCCTTGCCCTTGTCCGACTCCTTTTTCGAGTCGTCCTTCTTGGCATCCTCTTTCTTGGCGTCGTCCTTTTTGGCCTCGTCTTTCTTGACGTCGGTTTTCTTGGCCGGTTCGTCCTTTTTGGCGTCTGACTTCTTGTCCTTCTCGTCGGCGCCGAGGACCGGCAGACTCAGGAGGACGCCCATCATACCGAACGCGAGAATGCATGCTAGAAATCGCATGGTCCTTCCCTTCGCAAAGCAGCGAGCGACATTTCACCCCTTCCTCGTTTCAGTCTAGCCGGTCGCTTGCGCGAGAACAAATGGAAAAGTCGTTCGCGCTGAGGGCAAAACATCCGTGACAAATCCGCCGTCGAAACGGTAAACTGGTCTGAGAAGTCCGGACTCCCACCAGGCGAGACCCACCATGCCGCAGCGCCAATGCCGGATCGCCTTTGTTTTGCTTGTCGCGGTCGGAATGCCGTCCGCAGCGCGGGCGGACACACCGGCCGAAGGCATCGAGTTCTTCGAGAAGAAGGTGCGTCCCGTCCTGGCCAAGCACTGCTGGTCGTGCCACTCGGCCCAGGCGAAGAAATTGCGCGGGGGTCTGCGTTTGGATAGCCGCGAGTTGCTGCTGGCGGGAGGCGATAACGGGCCGGCCCTGGTTCCCGGTCGGCCGGACAAGAGCCGGCTGATTGAGGCGATTGAATACAAGAACGTCGAATTGCAGATGCCGCCGCGCGGCAAGCTGCCCGATGCGGTCGTCGCCGACCTGACTGCGTGGGTCCGCATGGGGGCACCCTGGCCGAATCAACCAGCGCGAACACCGGCGCGGCAAAGACCGCTTTCGACCTGGCGGAGCGTAAGCGCGAGCACTGGGCCTGGCAGCCGATCCGTCCGGCCCGTCCGCCGGAAGTGCGGAACACGAATTGGCCGCGCGACCCGTTGGATCGCTTCCTCCTCGCCAAGCTCGAAGCGAGAGAACTCGCCCCCGCTCCCACCACCGACAAGCGCACGCTCCTGCGCCGGCTCTCTTTCGACCTGATCGGATTGCCGCCGACGCCGGAAGAAATCGAAGTGTTCTTGCGCGACGATTCGGCGTGCGCCGTCGAAAAGGTCGTGGATCGCCTGCTGGGTTCGCCGCACTTCGGCGAGCGCTGGGGCCGGCACTGGCTCGATCTGGTGCGCTACGCCGAGACGCGCGGCCACGAGTTCGACTACCCGATCCCCAGCGCCTACCACTACCGCGATTACGTCATCCGCGCTCTCAATGCGGACGTGCCATACAACCAGTTCGTGCTCGAACACCTCGCGGGAGACTTGCTGCCGACGCCACGGCTGCACCCGATGGAGGGTTTTAACGAGTCGATCCTCGGCACCGCCTTTTGGTTTTTGGGCGAGGAGGTCCATTCGCCGGTGGACGTTCGGCAGGACCAGGCCGACCGCTTCGACAACAAGGTCGATGTCTTGTCGAAGGCGTTCCTCGGCCTGACCGTCGCCTGCGCCCGCTGCCACGATCACAAGTTCGACGCCATCTCGACGAAAGATTATTACGCCCTGTTCGGCTTCCTCCAGAGCAGCCATTATCGGCTGGCGCGTTTCGATTCGATGGAGCACAACCGCCGTGTCGCCGCCGAATTGTGGGAGCTGCGCGAGAAAAGTCGGGCGGAGATTCAGAAGGCCATTGCGGACGCGCTGAGGCCGGGAGCCAGACGGACGGCCGAGTACCTTCTGGCGGCGGGCGAGATACTTGCTCAGGCCGAAGCGACGCCGAGACGGCTGGAGAAAATCGTCCGTGAACGCAAGCTCGATGCGAACATCCTGCGCCAATGGGTGAGCCATTTGCAGACGGCGGCGCGCGAGGAAAACGATCCGCTGCGATTCTTTACCAATCCGAGCGGGGGACGTAATCCCCCTGAGGGAAGACTCAGGGGGCTTACGCCCCCCGCTCGGGGGGATTCTCCGACAGTCCTTATCGACTATGCCCACTGCAAGCCGGAGAACTGGTTGACCGATGGGCCGACGTTCGGTCCCGGTCCCGTGCGGCCGGGCGAATTAATCATCCGTGGCGATGCGAGCAAGCCGGTGGTTCGCTTTCGCGAGTACGCCGCCGCGGAGAAAGAGCCGACCTGGGACATGTTGCGCTCGGCGTCCGGCGAGGCGAACGATCCGGGCGCGCTGGGCGGCGTGATGCGGGCCGGTCGCACCCTGCGCACGCCGACGTTTCCGCTGACCACCGGCAAGGTGTTCTATCTCGTTAAGGGCAGCGGCCTGGTGTACGCGGCGATCGGGTCGCATGTGATGATCGCCGGCCCGCTGCACGCCCAGCTCGTCCGCACCGTCAATGCCGGCGCGCGCTTCCAGTGGGTCGCCCACGATTTGAGCGCCTACCAGGGCCAGCGCATTCACCTGGAATTCACACCCACGGGCACCGACGATTTCGCCGTCGCGCGGGTCGTGCAAGGGGAGAAGCCGCCGACGCTCCCTGACCACTCAAACGCATTCTTGTGCCAGGCGCTCGCCGGTGCCGATTCGGTCGAATCGCTCGCCCAGGCGTATCAGCGTCTTTTCCTCGACACGCTCGACAAGCTGGCGACGAATCGGCTCCTCGGTTCGTCGGAGGCGACCGATCGCGCCGATCTGGCGAACTGGATGCTGACCCATTCCTCTCTCTTCGGCACGGCCAATCCCGGCGGCGAACGGCTGCGCGATTTCCTCGCCCAACAAGCGAAAATCGCCGACCGCATCCGGCGCGAATCGCGCTTGTGCGTGGCGATGATCGACGGTAGCCCGGAGGATGATTACGTTTTCATTCGCGGATCGCACAAGGCCCGCGGCGAGACGGTGCCGCGTCGCTTCCTGGAAGCGCTGGGCGGCTCGCCATCGTCGCCCCCCCCTACCCCCCCCAAATTGGGGGGGATAGGGGGGGTATCGGCCGGCTCGAACTGGCCCGGCAGATGACCGATCCGGTCCGCGATCCGTTCCTGCCGCGCGTCCTGGTCAATCGCGTCTGGCACCACCTGTTCGGCCGCGGCATCGTCGCCTCGACGGATAACTTCGGCTTCCTCGGCGACAGGCCGACGCATCCCGAACTGCTCGATTACCTCGCCGATCGCTTCGTCCGCGAAGGCTGGTCGCTCAAAAAACTGATCCGATCTCTCGTGCTGTCGAGCGCCTATCGCATGGCGAGCCGGCCGGACGACTCGGCGGATCGTGCCGACCCGGACAATCTGCTCCTGCACCGAATGCGCATGCGCCGGCTAGAGGGCGAGGCGATCCGCGATGCGATGCTGGTCGTTTCGGGCCGGCTCGGGACCGCCTCTATGGTCCGCCGGTGCCGGTCCACCTGACGGCGTTCCAGGACGGGCGCGGCCGGCCCGCCAGCGGCCCCCTCGACGGCGACGGCCGGCGCAGCCTGTACCTGTCGGTGCGGCGCAACTTCCTCGCCCCGCTCCTGCTCGCCTTCGACACGCCCAGTCCGTTCTCCACGGTCGGCCGCCGCACCGTCTCCAACGTGCCGGCCCAGTCGCTCATCCTGCTCAACGACCCGTTCGTCCATCAGCAGGCCGACTTCTGGGCGAAGCGCGTGCTCGCCCGTCCGGGTTCCACCCGCGAGCGCGTCACCGCCATGTATGAAAGTGCGTTCACCCGTCCGCCGACGGAAGCGGAACTGGCGGCGTGCGTTGAGTTCTTGCAACATGACCCCGCGGCATGGGCCGACCTCGCGCATGTGCTGTTCAACGCCAAGGAATTCATCTTCGTCAATTGATCCGTGCGGGATCTTTTCATGCACTGCGGACGCTTCCTCGAGACGCCCCTGACCCGCCGCGAGATGCTGCTGCGCTGCGCCAACGGCTTCGGCGCCGTCGCCCTGTCCGCCCTGCTCGCCGAGGAAGGCCGCGGCTTCGACCGCACTGCCCGCGGCCGCACTTTCCCGCCCGCGCCCGCAACGTCATCTTCCTGTACATGGACGGCGGCCCGTCGCAGGTGGACACCTTCGACCACAAGCCGCTGCTGGAGAAATACCACGGCCAGGACCCGCATTCCGTCTTCAAGGTCGAGCCGACGCAGTTCAACAACGTCGGCCAGGTCATGGCCTCGCCGTGGAAGTTCCGCCGCCACGGCCAAAGCGGCCTGTGGGTCAGCGACCTGTTCCCGCACGTCGCCGAGTGCGTCGACGACCTGTGCGTCGTCCGCTCGATGGTCTCGAAGTTCCCCGAACACACCAGCGCCAACTATTTCCTGCACACCGGCTCCGGCTTGCAGGGCCGGCCGAGCATGGGCGCCTGGGTCGAGCTACGGCCTGGGCAGCCTGAACAAGAACCTGCCCGGCTTCATCGTCCTCAACGGCGGCCTGATCCCGCCCGGCGGCCTCGACAACTTCAACAGCGGCTTTCTGCCCGCCGCCTACCAGGGCTCGATCTTCCGCCCCGCCGACCCGCCCGTCGCCAACATCCGCCCGCCTGGAGACGAGCGACCGCCGGCAGCGCGACAAGCTCGACCTGCTCCGCACGCCTCGACGCCAGTGTCGCCGAGCGCAGCGGCCACGCCGACGCCATCGAGTCGGCCATCGCCAACTACGAGACGGCCTACCGCATGCAGACCGCCGTGCCGGAACTGATGGACGTTAAGGGCGAAACCGAGGCGACGCAGAAGCTGTACGGCCTGGATGCGCAATACGCACCGACGCGCATCTTCGGCCGGCAGTGTCTGATCGCCCGGCGGCTGGTCGAGCGCGGCGCGCGCTTCATCGAACTGACCTGCCCCGTCGTCAGCGGCGACCGCTGGGACCAGCACGGCGACCTGAAAAAGGGCCACGAGGACAACGCCCGCGCCGTCGATCAGCCCATCGCCGGGCTGCTGAAGGACCTGAAAGGCCGCGGGCTGCTGCGACGATACGCTGGTGCTCTGGGCCGGCGAGTTCGGCCGGACGCCGTTCGCCCAGGGCAGCGACGGCCGCGACCACAACCCGTTCGGCTTCACGGTCTGGCTGGCCGGCGGCGGCGTCAAGGGCGGCTTCGCCTACGGCGAGACCGACGAGTTCGGCTACAAGGTCGTCGGTCAATAAAGTTGAAATCCACGACCTGCACGCCACCATGCTGCACCTGCTCGGCGTCGACCACAAGCGGCTGACCGTTCCGCTTCGGCGGCCGCGACATGCGGCTGACCGACGTGCATGGCGAGGTCATCAAGGACATCCTCGCCTGACGGTATCGCTCGCACGCCGGCACTCCGCGCGATGAAACCCTGATTGCCTCCACACGTCCTACCGACATTTACAGCGCACCTCCGATCGAGTACCTTCTCGTGTCGATTCCGGGTCAATCCTTATTGGAGGTCTGCTATGAAGAGGTTCTTGATCGCCGTCCTTCTGCCGTTGGCCCCCTGTCTGCTCCTTGCAGCAGACGACGATGAGGCCCAAAAGGAGTACGTCCGGTTCGAGGGCACCTGGCGGTTCACCTTCTTTGAGGTCGAAGGGAAGCGTTTGCCCGAGGATGCCTCCAAGGGCATACGATTGATACTCGCGGGCCGGAACTTCACGCTCAAGCAAGGTCCAACGGACCTCAAGGGCACCTATAAGGTGGACCTGACGAAGAAGCCCAAGCAGATCGACGTGACCTTCGCCGACGGGCCGGACAAGGGGAAAACCGCCCACGGGATCTATGAACTCGACGACGACACCTACCGCGTCTGCATCGGCCTGGTCGGGAAAAGTCGCCCCACGGCCTTCGAGAGCAAGCCAGGCAGCGGCCACGTCCTCGAAGTCTTGAAACGGGAGAAGACTCCCGCCAAGGAGAAAGCGGCCAAGAAGGAGCCGGCGAAGCAGAAGGGAACCTGACAGGAAGCGTCCCGCGGGGTTCACTCGACCTGCTCCTGCCGCAGTTCGTCCAACTCACGCTGGAGGTGCTCCTTGAGCATCCCCGCGGCGTCGATGAGCGCCTCCAGCGTGACCTCGGGATCAACCCCCGACTGAAGCGGCAGGCTCGCCTCCAGCAAGACTTTGAAGAAGCGGTCGCGCATCTGCTTCCCCTCGGAGGAAAGTGTCATCGCCGATCTCCTTGTGCGGATGCCAGAGCCAAAATAACTCCTTCTCGCTCCGAATCCTTTACCTTATCCGACAACCAAGCGCACAACCAGACGCCGCGCCTCACGCCCAAACCGCCCTTGCCGGAACAGGAGGCCGACGCCATACTCCGCGCTGCCGGGACTGGACCGAGGGGAGGAACACGCGAAATGGGTAAACGCGGCAGGATGGCACTTGCCTTGGCGGTGGTGGTGTGCGGTTGCAGTCAGGATGCCGACGGCCTGGCGCGCGTCTGTCAGAAGACGGCGGCCAAGTTCGACGGCGTGACGGAAAACCTGCGCGGCAAACTGCAAAACGGATGGGGGGCCGTGCGCGGCTCGTTGCCCGAATCGGGTCTCGATAGCCGGGTCGCCCTGCGGCTGCACTGGGACCAGGATCTGGAAGGGGCCAACATTACCGTCGCGCCGGCGGGGGCGGGAGTGGTGCGCTTGACCGGCAATGTGACCAATCTGGAGCAGCGCCGCCGGGCCGTCGCATTGGCCCAATCGACGGCGGGTGTGGAAAAAGTGCTCGATGAACTTCGCGTCGGGGAAGGGGAGCCGTGAGACGAGCGTGGATTAGAACAGGACTTGCGCGGTGAGATAGATCAGGGTGCGCACGTTGTCTACCTGAACGTCCACGGTATTAAACACGCCGATGCGGAACTCCAGACCGGGGCACTTGTCGAACGGCCGGGCGGCGAAGCCGTCGTCGAAGAAAAGCAAACGCGGGTTCGCCGCGCTCTGCGCGATCATCTGCGTGTCGGCATAGAGATAGTAATGCACCGGGACAAACTCGTAGGTGAGGTAGGCCCGCAGGAACAGGCCGGGTTTGAACGTCACGCCGTCGGCGCCGATCATGTCCTTGGTGGGAAAAAACCCGACACTGAAGAAATTGAGACGGGGCAAATCGTAAATGTCCGTGCCGCTCAGATACCAGCGGTTCTCCAGACCGACGCCGTCGTTGTAGCCGTAGGGCGCATTGAGGTCGAAGCCGCGGTTGAGGTTGTTGTTCGAGTAAGCCCAGATGCGGGCCTCGAACGGCCCCCAGTAGTTCCAGGCGGCCCCCAGGTTGAAATCGAATTGCCTCTTGCTGAAGTCGAGGTTGCCCTGACTGGGGTTGGTGACGCCGCCGTGCCGCTTTCTGCGCCCAGAAGGTTCCGAGGCCGAATATATAAAGCTTCTTCTGGGGCAGGAGGCCGAGGTTGATGTCGAGGTTGAGGGTGCCGAGCGGGTCGTAGGTCTCGCCGTTGGGGGCCATCTTGTTGCCACTGGGGAAAAGCGTGATGCCGGTCACGCCCCACACCTCCGGATGCCAGCGCGGGTGAATCCGCAACGGATCGACTGGACCCAGTTCCGGCTCACCCGGCAGTTCGGGCGGGGCTGGAAAAACGGGAGCCGGCGGGGCGCCGGGGGGCGGCGGCAGCGTGGCCGGTGACGGCAGAGCGGTCGGCGACGGCAGGATGGTCGGCTCCGAAGCGCCAGGGAACAGCGAGGCCGGGCCGTCGGTTTGGGCCGGGGACGGCGCGCCGGGAGGTCCTGCGCCTGCGCCGCCGGCAGCAGGGCCAGCAGCAGAGCGAAGGTCCAGGGTGCGGTCAGTCGGATCATAACGGATCTCCCGGAAAACCCAATCGCGCCGGCGTGCATGGCTGCGGGCACAATTCTTGTTTCGGAATCCTTCAACTCCCGGCCGGGACAAAAGACGACACGGGGCGCGATCTCGCCATCGGACGCCCGCACTTTCCGCAAACTTTCACCAGAGCGCCGCGCCGGAGCCGCACGTTCGGCACAAGCCGGACAATCCGCCTTGTTTTTCACATGCCGAAGCCTTACGTTCCCGCCCCGGTTTGGTCCGCTCGGTCCCCGAACAGGAGGTTGCGCGATGGCAAAAGGCACCCCGGCCCTGGCGCTGGCGGTTTGGTTGGCGAGTTTAGGCGCTTTGCACGCCCAGGACATGACGAAGCCCCTGGGCAAGTGGGAACGCAAGATGGGCAAGGATCACGTCACTCTGATCGTCGAGGAGAATCGGCTGCACGTCACGATCGTCGGCGAATCTCCCTGCACGCTCCACGCCGACTACGGCATGACCAAGGACGGGATCGTTTACGGAGTCATCACGAGCTATGAAAGCGACGAGGAGGACGCGGACAAGTCGATCTTCGACGCCCCGTTCACCTGCCGATATCGCATCGACGAGGGTGCGCTCATTATCCGGGACCTGAAATGCCGAGAAGTGACGGGCAAGGATGAATTGTGGAACGGGCGATTCAAGGCCGTCCACGCAGCAGCGAACCGCAGTGCCGCCGTTGCCCCGGCTCCGATAGATGGAATCGGACAGGCGAGATACGTGGGAAGTACCAAGTTTCCCAACAGTTCAACACCGGAGAGTCCGAACCCATTACCGAACTGGTGGTTCGGGTCGATCCGCTGAGAGGTATGCGCTACTGGTCATGTTTAGCCGCGACCCGGAGGGGAGCGCGAGTAATCGCGCTCCCCTCCGGGTCGCGGCTAAACTCATTTCTTCCCGCTCAACTCCGTTAATTTCTTCTGCGCTTCCTCGACGCGCTTGTGATCGGTCTCGTGCGTCGTGATTTCCTTGTAGATCTCGATGGCATGGCTGCGCTCGCTCTGGTAGCGCTCGTACAGCCGGGCCGCCCTCATGCGGGCGTCGAAATGCGTCTTGGGGTTCCACTGGAAACAGCGCTCGAAATAGGCCGCCGCCCGTTCGTACTGGCGGAACGCCTTGCTCTCGTAGATGTCGCCGAGTTGGTAGGCCGCGTCGCTGAGCTTGTCGCTCTGCGGATAATTGGTCAGAAGTTGCTGCAATAGCAGCTCCGCGCGGTGCTGGTTGTCGATGTAGTCCTGGTTCCAGCCCTTGTCTTTGAACTTCATGGCCTGGCGGTACAGTTCGTTCGCTTCGGGGATGTTTTTGTTGGCGTCGAGGGTCGGCGGCGGCACGTCGAGTTCGAGGCGGAAGGCGTGCTTGGGAATGCGGTGATACTGCACCAACTCCTCTTCGGTCCAGCCGCCCGCTCGATGTCGCCGGTGCCGATGTAGTGGAGCCGCAGCGCTTCCAGTGTGATTTGATATTCCTTGCGCGCCGCCAGCAAGCGTTCGACGATCTCCACGTCGCCCTTGGCCCCGGACCTTTTGCCCTTGGCGGAAGGCGACTGCGCCTCGGCGGCGACCCACAGGGCGAGGACCAATAAGACAGCCCCGAGCAATCCACCGTTGCGCATGCTCGCTTCTCCTCCGCGCCCCCACTACGAGCGCTCCGGACTGGCCACTCGCTCCGTTCCCTGGGCCGGCGTTCGTTGTTCGAGACGGCCAAAAATCATCCGCCCGGCCGGCGTCTGCAAGACGCTCGTTACCGTGATCGACACTTCCTGACCGATCATGGATCGGCCGTGCTCGACCACCACCATCGTGCCGTCTTCCAGGTAGCCGACGCCCTGGCCGACCTGATCGCCGGCCTTGACCACCCGCACGATCATCAACTCGCCGGGCAGGGCCACCGACTTGAGCGCGTTGGCCAACTCGTTGAGGTTGATGACCTCGACGCCCTGCAACTGGGCGATCTTGTTGAGGTTGTAGTCGTTGGTAACAACGCGGGCGTCCAGGGCCTTGGCCAGCACGACGAGACGCTCATCGACTTTATGCACGTCACGCAGGACGGGCAGGTTGGCCTCGTGCATTTGCAGCTCAACCTTGGGGTTGTTCTGCATCCGCTTCAGCATGTCCAGCCCGCGCCGCCCACGATTCCTCTTCAGCTTGTCCGAGCTGTCGGCCACGCTTTGCAGCTCTTGCAGCACGAAGCGCGGCACGATCAATTTCGTGTCGATAAACCGTGTATCACAAATATCGGCAATTCGTCCGTCGATGATGACACTGGTATCCAGAACGAGCGGCTTGTTGCCTTTGACCTGTTTGGAGAATTCCACGTAAGGGATGATGAAGCGGAATTCGTCCTTGGTTTGCAGCAAGGTTGAAATGGCGATGTAGCAACAGATGACGGTGATGATGAGCGACAGCGCCTTGCGCTCGTACTGGCTGCGCTGCTCCCCCAGGCTGGTGCGCACTGCCGGAGCCGGTAGGACTGATCTTGAGGTGGAACGTGCCTTCCTCCTTGCCCGGCACCACCTGCACCTGCGCGTCTTCCCGCTGCCCCCCGGTGCCGCGCGATCCCCAATCGAAAAGGAACGGCTCCAGGGCGGTCGAAAGGATGTTGCCCAGGAGCAGCCCCAAAAGCAGGCCGAAGTAGACGGCCGACAGCGTGGTGATCTGCTTGTTGCGGATCAAGATGTCGGTGGTGACGATCAGGAAGGCGGCGCCGAGGATGCACAAAAAGGCGACGTAGCCGTTGGCCGTGTCGCCCGGCCCCTCGCTGAAATGGCGGAAGGCGAGCATGGCGATGCCGATGCTGATGGCGCCGAAACAGCCGCGCAAGATCCACAACAGCACCATGCCCGACGACGGCCGGTTGGCGAAATGGCTCGACAGCCGGCCGGAAAGAGAGTGGAAGAAATTCGGCGACATGAATGATCTCCCTCAGAATAATACCGCCTCCGGTCTGCACCAGCGCGACCGGGGCGAGAGATGAAACGGGCGGCGGGAGTGCCAAGTATCCATCACGAGCGGACGGTCATTGTCCGGCGATTGAACTCGTGAACGAATGGTCATTCTACACGAGGGAATAGGGCTGGAAAAGTCTGAGAAATTCGTCCTGGGCATAGCGGTCGGTCATGCCGGCCACATAATCGCAGACGGTGCGCTCGGGCCGGTTGTCGCCCACCCGGCGGCGGTAACGCTCCGGCAAAAGCCGGGGAGAGCGGCAAAACTCGGCGAAAAGCTGACGAACGATGCGGTCGCCCTTAACCGCCATGCGTTGAACGCGGTAGTGGTTGTACACCCGCCGGCGCAGGAATTCCTCCAGCTCCGTCTTGAGCGCCTGCATCGGGGGACTGAAGCCGACCAGCATATCCGGGGCGGTGCGGACATCTTCGACCGTGCGGACGCGCTCCTCTCGTAGCCGTCGCAGGGTATGGTCCAGGAGATCGCGCACCTGCCAGTCGATGAAATGACGGACCATGGTGGGCTGAAATTGCTCCGGGGCGAGGTCGCCGTGGTCGCGGCGGACCTGTTCGAGGACTGCGCCGCCAGAACTCGACCTCGTGCAGTTCGCTCGGGGACGATAAGGCCGACGCTGAGGGCGTCGTCGATGTCGTGGGCGTCGTAGGCGAGGCTGTCGGCGGCGTCGGCGACCTGGGCTTCGAGCAGCGGTTGGCCGGCCGAGTCGAACTCGGCGACCTCCGGCGCGGCGCGGCGCTTGCTGTGCAGCGCCATCGCCTCCAGCACTTCCCACGATAGATTCAGGCCGGGGAAATCGGCGTAGCGATATTCGAGCACCTCGACGATGCGCAGGGCGTGCAGGTTATGCTCGAAGCCGCCGAACTCGGGCCATGCACTCGTCGAGGGCGCTGCTCGCCGGCATGGCCGAACGCCGGGTGGCCCAGGTCGTGCGACAGGGCGATGGCCTCGGTCAGATCCTCGTTGAGTCCGAGCCGGCGGGCGATGGTTCGGCTGATCTGCGCGACTTCGAGGGTGTGCGTCAGGCGCGTGCGGTGGTGGTCGTTGGTCTGCGTGACGAGCACCTGTGTTTTGTGCATGAGCCGCCGGAAGGCGGTGGAGTGGACGATGCGATCGCGGTCGCGCTGGTAGAGGGTGCGGAAGGGGTGTTGCGCTTCGGCGATGGCGCCGGCCGCGGCTCTGCGCGGGTGCGCATGGCGTAGGGGGCCAGCACTTCGTCTTCGCGATCGAGCCAGTCGGGCGGCTCGAACGCGGCCTCATCGGTCATGGCTGCGTCTCGTTCGCCGCGGCATCGGGAGGTGCGGGAAGCTGAGTGGTGCCGTTCGTTTCGGACGGCGCGGCGGGTTGCTCGACCTTGCGATAGCCGAGCGAATTCACGATCTCGAAGATTTCCTGCCAGGTCAGTTGCGCACGCCGGTGATCGCACTGATAGCGATTGATGGCGTCGGCGAACGCCTTCTCCTCCTCGTTGAGCACCGGGGAGACGACTGGACGGGGTTCGATGGGTGCCGATCCGTCTACGTCGATCACGAGGATCTCATCAGGGGAGGCGATGAGGATGTTCTCTTGTTCCATGGCCGCTCACTCCAACATAAGAGGTTCGCGGTAAAGTACGAGGCCATTATACCACAACTGAACCCAGTACAAGCCGGCGGATGGGAATGTGCAGTTGCGGAGGCGAAAGGACATACTGAACACCTGGAGCGGGTCGTTTCCGAACGAAACCCTCTGTAGCGGAGTTTGGAAGATGCCGGTCTGGGCGTCCGCCTGTTCGATTTGAAGTTGCACCTCGGCAACGCCTCTGCACTCGGTGAGTTGAATGTAGGTACACAGTTTCGGATAACGGAAAGGGAAAGGAGGTTGAGACGGGGACTGAATGGTTGTGAGCAGGTTCACGAGCGTCACGCGCCGCGGATTCGCCGGATCGACGGGGATGTCTTCGCAAACAATCATGTGGCGGACGACGGGCAAAAGATCAGCCATGTCTGTTCACTCCTTTGAAACGGTCGGCTGTTGCCGCAATCGTCCCACCAGCAGATCATACAGCGCCTCGAGCGATTGCACGATGACCTTCACGTCGCCCAGCACCGGCATAAAGTTGGTGTCGCCGTGCCAGCGCGGCACGATGTGCCAGTGCAGGTGGCCTGGCAGCCCGCGCCGGCGGCGTGGCCGAGGTTCAGGCCGATGTTGTAGCCGTCGGGGTGCATCAGCTCGTCGAGCAGCCGAACCATCCGCCGCACCGTCTCCATCGTTTCCAGCAACTCCTCCGGCGTCAGTTCGTCGAGGCGCCCCTTGTGCGCGCACCGGGGCGACGAGCAGATGGCCGTTGTTGTAGGGGTAGCGGTTGAGCACCACGACGCTGCGCGGCGTGCGCAAGGCGATGAGGTTGGCGCGGTCGTTGTGATCGGCCAGGCCGGTGCAGATGAAAGCAGGGATCGGCGGCGGACGGTGCCTTGGCCGTCGCCACGTAGGAGAGACGCCACGGCGCCCACAAGTGATCCATCCGCCCATCCTCCCGCCGCGAAAACACACTGGACGAGCGAGTAAAGACCTGTCGGCCGTCCGGTTCTTTTGTATCATGATGAGGACACTGCTACAATCCGGGCGTCCAGGTCACATAACCCCCGGCAAGCCGGGGGCTATGTGGATGCGTGTTTACCTCCTGACCAATTGAAGGCGAAAGATCATGGCCGTTCCCAAGCGACGAACCTCCCACGCCCGGCAGGGCAAACGGCGCAGCCACCTGCACGTCAAGCCGATGCAGATCCAGTACTGCACCCGCTGCGAGCAGCCGGTGCTGCCGCACCACGTCTGCTCCAACTGCGGCTACTACCAGAACCGCGAAGTCGTGCCGGCCGAAGAGGAGAAGTAAGCCATGCGCATTGCCCTGGACGCGATGGGCGGCGATCACGCGCCCGGCCCCATCGTCGCCGGCGCCGTGCAGGCCGTGGCCGCCGACCCGGAGCTGCGCGTCGTCCTGGTCGGCGACCAGGCCCAGGTCGAACCGCTCCTGGCCGGCGTCGCGCACCGCGACCGCCTGGCGCTCTTCCATTGCACGCAGGCCGTCGGCATGGAGGAAAGCCCCGTCGTCGCCCTGCGCAAGAAGCCCGACAACTCCATCAGCCGCTGCTGGCAACTGCTGGCCCAGCAAAAGGTCGAGGGCATCGTCAGCGCCGGCAACACCGGCGCGATGGTGGCCGGCGGCCTGTTCCTCAAGCGCTTTCTCCAGAACGTGCGCCGGCCGGGCATCGCCGCCGTCATGCCGACCCTCAAGGGGCCGTGCGTCCTGATCGATGTCGGGGCCAACGTCAACCCCAAGCCGGAGCACCTGTTTCAGTACGGCGTCATGGGCAGCATCTTCGCCCGCCACATCCTCCAGCGGACCGCAGCCGACCATCGGCCTGATGAACGTCGGCTCGGAGGAGCAGAAGGGCCACGATCTGGCCAAGGAAACGCACGCCCTGTTCAACGCCAGTCCGCTCCGCGACCAGTTCATCGGCAACGTCGAGGGCCGCGACATTCAGAAGGGGCCGTCGATGTCGTCGTCTGCGACGGCTTCGTCGGCAACGTGGTGCTCAAGACCAGCGAGGGCGTCTTCGAGTTCTCGATGAAGATGGCGTTCAAGGAACTGCTCGGCGCCCTCGACGTGGAGCGCGAGAAGGCGAAGAAGGCGTTGGAAGCCTGGTCAGCCGCTACGATTACAGTGCGTTCGGCGGCGCCCCGCTGCTGGGCATCGACGGCGTTTGCATCATCTGCCACGGCAGCTCCGGCGATCGGGCCATCAAGAACGCCCTGGGCGTGGCCGCCAGTTACGCCCGCGCGCGTCTCAACGAGCTGATCGTCAAGGAGCTGGAAGCGAATCCGCCAGCCAGCTCGGACGAGTAGCGGAAAGGAAGTCCATGGCGCGCGTCGCCTTCCTGTTCCCCGGTCAGGGCGCCCAGACGGTCGGCATGGCCCGCGATCTGTGCGCGGCCCTGCCCGCGGCCCGCCAACTCTTCGACCGAAGCCAGCGCAGTTCCTCGGCTACGATCTGCTCGACGTCTGCGCCAACGGCCCGGCGGAACGGCTCAACTCCACCGTCGTCAGCCAGCCGGCCCTCTTCGTCGCCAGCCTCGCCGCCCTGGAATCGCTCAAGCAGAGCAAGCCGCAGCCGCTCGGCGAATGCGTGGCGGCCGCCGGGCTGAGCCTCGGCGAATTCACGGCCCTGACGTTCGCCGGGGCGCTGACGTTCCGCGACGGGCTGCGTCTGGTCAAGCGGCGCGGCGAGGCGATGCAGGCGGCCGCCGACCTCGTTCCCAGCGGCATGGTCAGCGTGCTCGCCCTGGAACAGCCGCGCGTCGAGGAGTTGTGTGCCGCCGCCCGCCAGAACGAGATTTTGCAGATCGCCAATTACCTCTGTCCGGGCAATTACGCCGTGTCGGGACACCGCTCGGCCTGCGAACGGCTGGAGTCGGCGGCAGCCGAGGCCGACGGGCGTACGGTTCGGCTGGCCGTGGCCGGGGCGTTCCACACGCCGCTGATGAAGCCGGCCGACGAGGCGCTGGCCGAGGTCTTCGCCACGGTCCCGCTTGAGTCGCCGCGGGTGCCGGTGTGGTCGAACGTGACGGCCCAGCCGCACGGCACGCCCGACGAGATCCGTGCCCTGTTGCGCCGGCAGATCACTGAGCCGGTGCGCTGGGAGCAGACGATGCGCAACCTGCTGGCGGCCGGCTGCGACCGCTTCTACGAGATCGGGCCGGGCCGCGTCCTGGCCGGGCTGCTCAAGCGCGTCCAGCGCAAGGTGGATTGCCAGAACATCGCCGCCTGAACGGGCTGGCCTTTCCATTTTTCCTTGTTGTCTGTAATTATTGAATTTACGTCCGCCGCAATGTGCGCGGCGGAGCGTGACGCGCGGGGAGAGAAGGTGCCGTAGAAGTTGACCAGCCCGAAGCGCCAGCGAGGGTGCCCTCGCTGGCGCTTCGGGCTAGTCGGCGTATCAAGATCCCTTGCCCGGCGCAGTGCGCTGTGGTACATAACCCGAGGGGCGGCGATCCGTTAAATCGCCTGGTTCCACGGGACGAACGACGATCGCTTTGGGAGGTCCCAAACCGTGGCTTCCGTTGAAGAACGTGTCATCGATATTGTCTGCGAAAACCTGGGCGTGAACAAGGAACAGGTCACGCGCAAACCTCGTTCCAGGAAGATGTCGGCGCCGACTCGCTCGACATCGTCGAACTGGTCATGGAGCTGGAAGAAGAGTTCGAGATCACCATCCCCGACGACCAGGCCGAGAAGATCAAGACGGTCGGCGAGGCCATCGACTACATCGAACGGGAGCAAGCCAAGAAATGACCCGGCGCGTCGTCATCACGGGCATGGGGACGGTCAACTCGCTGGCTTCCGACGTTCCGGGCTTCTGGTCCGCGCTGTTGGCCGGCCGGAGCGGCATCGGCACGATCGAGCAGTTCGACACCTCCGCCTTCAAGGTCCACTTCGGCGGCGAGGTCAAGAACTTCACCCCCGAATCGCTCGTCGACAACAAGACAGCTGCATCGGCTGGACCGCTTCGCCCAGTTCGCCCTGGTGGCCGTCGCATTCGGCGCCGTCAAGGACAGCGGCCTGGACTTCGCCGAGGAAGACCCCTACCGCTGCGGCGTCATCCTCGGCAGCGGCATCGGCGGCCTCAACGAGTTCGAGGAGCAGCACAGCCGCTATCGCGAGGCGGGTCCGAGCCGCATCAGCCCGTTCGTCATCCCCAAGATGATCCCCAACGCGGCGGCCGGCAACGTCTCCATCCAGTTCGGCCTGTGCGGGCCGAACACCGCCGTCTCGACCGCCTGCGCCTCGGCCGCCCACGCCATCGGCGACGCCATGCGCGCCATCCAGTACGACTACGCCGACGTCATGCTCGCCGGCGGCTCGGAGGCCGCCATCACGCCGATGGGCCTGGGCGGCTTCATCTCGGCCCGCGCCCTGTCGCTGCGCAACGACAACCCGCAGGCGGCGAGCCGGCCGTTCGACAAGGACCGCGACGGCTTCGTCCTCAGCGAGGGCGCCGGCATCGTCGTGCTGGAAGAGCTGGAACACGCCCGCAAGCGCGGCGCGACGCATCTACGCCGAGCTGCTCGGCGTCGGCAGCACGGCCGACGCCTACCACATCACCGCAGCCGCACCCGCAGGGCGTCCGGGGCCGCCAGGCCATGCAGCCTGGCCCTGCGCGACGCCAAGCTCAACCCGGAAGACATCCAGTACGTCAACGCCCACGGCACCAGCACGCCGCTGGGCGACGAGGCCGAGACGATGGCCGTCAAGGAGGTCGTTCGGCGCCCACGCCCGCAAGCTGGCCATCAGCAGCACCAAGAGCATGCTCGGCCACCTGCTCGGCGCCTGCGGCGGCGTCGAGCTGATCGCCACCGTCCTGACGATCAGCCACGGCGTCGTCCACCCGACGATCAACTACCAGACCCCCGACCCGGACTGCGACCTCGATTACGTGCCGAACACGGCGCGCGAAATGCCCGTCCGCCGGGCCATCTCCAACAGCTTCGGCTTCGGCGGGCACAACTGCTGCCTCGTCGTCGGCGCAATCAAGTAAAGGATGAAGGATGAAGGAGGAAGGATGAATCAGAACTATTCATCCTTCCTCCTTCATCCTTCATCCTTTTAAGGAATTAACACCATGACCGGCCCCCTCGATTCCCTTCCCGCCCGCGCCGCGCGGGCGACGCTGTCCCCCCAGGAAGCCGCGCGCTACAGCCGGCACCTCATCATGCCCGAAGTCGGCATGGAGGGGCAGAAACGCCTCAAGGCCGGCAGCGTCCTGCTCATCGGCGCCGGCGGCCTCGGCTCGCCGCTGGGCCTGTATCTCGCCGCCGCCGGCGTCGGCCGGATCGGCCTGGTCGATTTCGATGTCGTCGATTTCAGCAATCTGCAGCGCCAGGTTCTGCACGGCACGGCCGACGTCGGCCGGCCCAAACTGCACTCCGCCAGCGACCGCCTGCAGGCCATCAACCCCGAAGTGCGACTCGATCTGTACGAGACGCGCCTGACCTCGGCCAACGCGCTGGCCATGTTCGAGCCGTATGACCTCGTCATCGACGGCACGGACAATTTCCCGACGCGCTATCTCGTCAACGACGCCTGCGTGCTGCTGAACAAGCCGAACGTCTACGGCAGCATCTTCCGCTTCGACGGCCAGGCGTCGGTGTTCTATCCGGGCCGCGGGCCGTGCTATCGCTGTCTGTATCCCGAACCGCCGCCGCCGGGCGAGGTGCCCAGCTGCGCCGAGGGCGGCGTGCTGGGCATTCTGCCCGGACTGATCGGCTGCATCCAGGCGACCGAGGCGGTCAAGCTGCTGCTCGGCCAAGGCGCGCCGCTCGTCGGCCGGCTGCTGCTGTACGACGCCCTGCAAATGAGCTTCCGCGAGTTCAAGGTGCGGCGCAACCCGAAGTGCCCCGTCTGCGGCGACCAACCGACGATCACGAAGCTCATCGACTACGAGCAGTTCTGCGGCGTGCGCGGGCAGGAAGCCCCGGCTCCCGCCGCGGCAGCGAGCAGCGGCGACATCACCGTGGAGGAGTTGAAACAGCGCCTGGATCGCCGCGAGGATCTGTTCATCCTCGACGTGCGCAACCCGGAGGAGTTCCAGATTTGCCGTCTGCCCGGCAGTACGGTCATTCCCCTGCCGACCCTGCCGCAGCGCTTCGGCGAGCTGGACCGGAACCGCGAAATGATCGTTCACTGCAAGAGCGGCATGCGCAGTCAGAAGGCGATCCAGTTCCTCCGCCAGCAAGGTTTCTCCAACTTGAAGAACCTCAAGGGCGGCATCCTCGCCTGGGCGGATCGCATCGACCGGACCATGTTGAAGTATTGACGTGGCTTCCGTGATCGCAAGACCGCCAGGGAGGACGAACCATGTCCGGGCAAATCGACTGGATGTACCACCGCCGCGGCTGAACCGGGTGCAAGAAAGCCCAGGGGTTCCTTGAGGCGAATGATCTCCTCGTGACGGGAACGGTGGTGGATGCGACGAAGGAGCGGCGCGGCCGGGACGAGGCGCTGGCGCTGGCCAAATCTGCCGGGCGCGTCGTGGCAGCCAGGGGCAAGAAGGTTGTCGTCTTCGACATGAAGAACGCCCCGCCCGACAACGATACGCTCGGCGCCCATCTCCTGGGACCGACGGGCAATTTGAAAGCGCCGACCTTGCGGATCGGCGAGACGCTGCTGGTCGGTTTCGGTGAGGAGGCATACCGGCAAGTGTTCGGCGATGGGTCCGGCACTTAATGCTGGATGAGATTGACGGCGGCGAGCACGAATGCGCCCGCGCACACGCAGGTCAGCAGGAAAAAGCCCAGCGTCAACAGAACGGCGCCCAGCGCGCTGTCGGGCGCGGGGGTTTCCGCCAATTGCTGAGATAGTTCGGACTCGATGAGCGGACGCAGCGGCGTGTCGGCCGGGTCCCAGCGCAGCGTGACGTGGCTCATCAGCGGAAAGGAATCCAACTCCAGAATGGCCGTCTGCCCGAGGATGGCGTTGGCCACCGGGATGGCCTCCTTGGGTTCGCGGCCGGCGGCCGGGAGGTAGTGCGGCGCCTGAATGCTCGAGCCGCTCGTACCCTGCTTCTCCGGGGCAAGCCCCAGTGAGAGGCCGAACAGGAACATGCCGCCGGATCGAACCGGGTCCAGTCCCAATCCCTCGCAGATGGCCGTCACGGTCTGTTCCACCTCTTCCGCCTCGACGTTGTAAATCGCCGTCACGGAGCGCTGACGCCAGAAATAAAACGCCACGCCCCCAACCACCAGCGCGAAATACAGAATCGACAGGAAGACCCACAATTGCCAGGCCCCGTCGGGCCGGGCGAGGGCGGCGTCGGCCTGGCCGAGCAGCCAGTACATGCGCCAACGTTCGTTGAGGCTGCTGAAGACCGCAGGGCCGGCGAAGAGGAGAAAGCCCGAAACGGCGAAGAGCAGACCGATACCGTCCCAGAGACCGGACACGAGCAAAGGGCGGCGTCGCCGATTGAGGACGCCGAGCACGAGCAGATAGACGGCCAGGGGGAACAGGAACGCCAGGAAGATCAACGAAAGACCCTTCTCAAATCGTGAATCGTGTATCGTGAATCGGTAAGACACGGTTCACGATACACGATTCACGATTTCCGATCCAAGATGTTTGTGCGTTGCTCAGGCGGCCGGCAACTCCGTGCGCCGAGTGCGTCTCCACCAACAGCCGACGCCGAACAGCGAGAAGCCCAGTCCGCCCAGCACCAGGCTGGCCGGCTCCGGCGTGCTGCTGGTCGTGCCGCCGCCGCTGCCGTTCTGCGAGACATCGCCGACCGTCACGGTCGCGTCCAGAAGCGGCGGCGTCGCCGAGCCGGGGGCCAGCAGGCGCGTTGTGTCCGGGCCGATGGTCACGCTGTACACATGCTGCCCGATCGTGACTTGCTGCGTCAGCGCGCTTAGGAAGGTGTTCGTCAGCGCCGAGCCGCTGGCCGTCAGGGTGCCGCTGATAAGGCCGGCGAAGGTCAAACTGCCCGACGAATTGGAGGAGTGGTCGGTCAACATCAGGGTCAGGTTATAGTTGGAGTGGAAGACATCCGGGTTGGTCGGGAGGGCGGCGCTGGTGGTGGTGACGCTGACGGCTGGGATGGTGTGGGCGCCGTTGCCGTCCTGAACCACGGCCAGGGCGACCGAGCCGGTCCCGCTGGAGAGGACGGGCGTGTTGACGCTCCAGTGATAGCCCCAATCCAGAAAATCCGCCCGTACGGAACAGGCCGTGGCCGACAGCGAAGCGACCAGGGTTGCCAGGAGGCGGATGGACAGACGTTTCATGTGCCGAATCCCTTTCCGGAAATGGGTTCAGACTTGAGGTTCGCCGGGCGTACCGGCCAACAGCGGCGGAATCCTACATAAACCGGCTTGCTCGTGTCAACGCCGGCCCAGAGCAGGGCGCGGCGCGAACGGATCGAAAAATAGGGCTTTTAAGCGTTCTGGTGCGGCTGAGAGTGGATAAAAACGCAGGCGGCCTGGCGTCTTTAGGAACGCCAGGCCGCCTGCCGCGAAAAGAGAAAAGACCTTACTTGGACGCCAGGCTCTGGGCCGGGATCGGCCAGCCACGCCATTCCGTGAACACGCGGATGCCCTCGGCCGTCTCCTGGCCGAAGATGCGGACGCGCGTGCGGTCGTCGTTCCAGCTATACGCCTGCAAGACCTGGCCGCGTTCGCCGTCTTGCCGGCGGACGTAGCCCAGATGATCGAAATCATTGCTCCAGGCTTGCTGCAAGGCCGCGCCGAGGTCGCGTTCCTTGACCGACTGCGGGTTGCGATGGCGGACGATGAGGCGCGACACCTTGTCATTGTCATACCAGACGAGCGCGACATCGTAGGGACTCGAGGCCGGCAGCGGCAGCACCTCGGCGCCGTTGGCCGCCAGGATCGGCTTGGTAACCTTCCACCGCCGCATCACCTCGGAACGAGTGTCACCCAGGCCGCACGCCTCGATGCCGCGGCTGCAAAACACCAAGGGCGGCAGTTCGACGCCCAGCGGGGCGTCGGGCGGGCAATCGCGCAACACTACCTCGCTGCCGCCCTTGTCGTTCTGGTAAGTCAGGCAAGTGCGGTCGTCGAGCCAACGATAATAGACCGGCTGTTTGCGCAAGCCGAGATCGGTCCACAGACCGGCCCACGGCGCCGGCAGACTTTCGGGCGCGCCGTTGGGTTTCTTCTTGAGCGTTTCCAGAAGCGAAGGCGACTTGGGCGTGGGAATGTGCGGGCCTTCCTGATAGCGCACGCGCACCTCGGCCACTTTGTCGTCCTTGCCGAAGCGGACAAACACTTGCCGCGGCCAATAGGTCGCCGTGACCGGCGGCTCGTTGAGGAAGAGGATGTTCAAGCCGTCCGCGATCGGCAGAATGCGAATCGACCGCGCGCCGGGCAGGACGGCCTGCAACTGCTCGCGCGCAGTCCCAGCCGCAGATCGTCGATGCCGTGCGACGGCAGTTGGATGAACCGCGCCAGGCGTGTGCGCGGCTTATCGGCGGCGAGCCGTTCCTGTCGTTCACGGCGATCGAACTGGGCCGCCGCTTCGAGGCGCGTCTTCAGCGCGTCGGGGCCGCGGCTGTCCTCGGCCAACAGTTCCGGCGCCTGATCGTCAAACGGCAGACGCAATTTCAGCCGAGTCGTGGCATTCTCCCACGTCAGGAGGAAATGGCCGCCCTCCGTCCCTTCCACGCTTTCGAGCCGGGCGGGACCGTAAGCCGCCCACAGGGGCAGGGCCAGGTGATTGAGCGCGTCGGTGCTCTCGCTGGCCGGCCAGCTCAACTTCAAATGCGACAGCAGGTCGGCGTTCGACTCGCGCAGGAGCAGGGCGGACTCGAGGGCATGGTCCTTGGCCGGCTGCGTGATGCGGGCCAGCGCGTCTTTGTCCTTGATCTCCACGCTGTTGCCGCCCTGGTCGGGCGCCAGGCCGAGCCGATTTTGCTCGAACGAGCGATCCAGATTGACGGCGCCGAAGTCGCGCGGATTGCGTGCGAACGAGGCAGCCGGGGTAGCGGCCCCGGCCGGCGTGATGCCGACCAACGCGCCGCCGGCGTTGCCGCGCGTCAACACGGTCACGTCGTAAACCAGACCGCCGCCGGTCCACGTCTGGCGAGCCATGCCGATGACGGACGGCGGCGTTTCCACGGGATAACCGTGCTCGGCGACACAAAGGGCAAGGTTCTTCGGCTCCGGGAAAACCTGGCTGATCCGCGACCGATAAAGGACTTTCAGCTCGGCCAGGTTGTGCTTGCCGTCGAGGAAGGCGACGACACTGCTGGTCCCCTCTTCAGGCAGGGGCAGGGCGAGCAGATCGACCGCACGCTGCACGGACTCAGGGGTCCGCGCGATCACGGCCTGGCCTTCCGCGTTGCTCTTGAAGAAGCGGACGACCTCGTCTTGCGACGCGCCGGCCTTCAGGCCGGGCACGGGATCGGGGACGGTGCCCCAGTCGGCGAGGGCGGCGTCGATGTCGCCGGCCAGGCCGACCTTGTTGCGGCGCGGCTCACGCCAGGCCACGGCGGCCAGACCGAGCGCTTTCTGTCCGCGCGGCAAAAGCAGCGCGCCGAGCGGCCCGGTCGCTGCCTTCGCGTCCAGCACAGAACGCAACTGCCGATGCAGCGCCACCAGTTCGGCCGCCCCGTCCGTTTCGCCGTTGGCCAATTTGAGGTGCGCATTGTGCAGTACCAGGCCGACCAGGCGCGTCCACTCGACCGGATAATTCTGCTCGGTGCGGCAGGCGTCGATCTGGGCCAGGAAATCCTTATCGGAGGCGTCGGCCAGCTTGAGGGCGGCCTCGCGGTCGCCGAAGCGGGCCAGGTGCAGGGCGACGGCGGCGTCCTTGTCGCCTTCCTTCACGTAGGGCGGCAGGCTGAAGCCGGCCTCCGGCACGAAGCGCGCCTTGGCGAAGACGCTCGTCGGCAGCGGCGGGTGCAGCTGGGGCAGCAGTTCCACGGAATCGGTATTGGTACGGGCGTGGTCCTGGTGTTTCTCCACCGTCACCGTCCACTCCTCGACCTGCTTGGCCAGCTCCGCGCGCGGCAGCTTCAGCCAGTCGGCCAGGGAGATGTCGATTTTGTCGCTCAGATGGGTCGTCGTATCTTCGGGGGCGGCCTCCGAAGTCGCCGCCACTTCGGCGCGACGACAACCGGAGACGCCAAGCACCAACAGGAGCAAAAAGCCACCAATCCAGCGCATCCTCATCGGAAGCCTCACTTCACTACGGAGATGTTCAAACGGCGAATGTTCGCGTGTCATCGGGAGAAGGACGGCGCTCAACCTATTGGGGCGCACATTCCCCTCCCAGCTTGAGTCTAGGTCATAAAAACGGCGGAGGTCGGGTGGGAATGAAACAAGCCCGCGGCGCCAGCAAGGGCACCCTTGCTGGCGCGGCGGGCTGGTGGTTCCCGTGAGAAAGGAATTATGCTACTTTTTCTCGAATTTCAGCGCTAACTTCAACTGGCGAACGGCAATGCCGAGATCGCGCACGGCCGCCGCGCGGTGGCCTCCGTAATCGTGATCCGCTTTCTCCAAAAACGTCGCCGTTTTTTCCAGAACGGCGATCGCCTCGGCGAGTTGCAAATTCGAGACGGCCTGCGGTTCGGATCGCTTGCCGCCCTTGCCCGGCCGCTTTCCTTGATTGCCGGCCTTGCCAGTCTTTTTCGAGTTCGTCTGCGTCTCCAGGGCCAGCCGTAACTGGCGCTCGGCCGCGCCGACCGCCTTGACGGCCTCGGCCCGATGGCCGCCGTAATCGTGATCGGCGGCTTGCAACATCTTTTTTGTCGCTTGCAAGACGCGCAGCGCTTCGTGCAACTGGGCGTTGGAGATTTTTTGCGGTTCCCGCCGAGCGAATTTTCGCGGCACGGCGTCCGCGCGCCGGCCAATCCCAAGAGTAGCAGAGCGCTCGCCAGCCCCACGGCGCGCACGGTCCTCAATCGAGTGAACATACGGTTCCTCCTCGTCACGGCCCGGATGTCGAGTAGGGGAGAAGCACCAGATTACTCATTCAACCGGCCGCGCCGGAGAAAGTTCCGCGTCCGGTGGCAAATTTTCAGCGGCCGACGCCGAGGACATCCGCGATGCGGTTGATATAGTTGAACCAGGCAGCGATCATCGCGATTTGCAAGATGCCCCGATCGTCGAAGCCGGCCTGGCGCAGGCGGTCGAGGTCGGCGGGCGTGGCGGAGGAAGGATTGGCGGTAACGAGGACCGCGAAATCCAGCATGCCGCGGTCCTGTTCAGATAGGTTGGCTTGCCGGTGGTCCCGCCGCAACGCGGCGGCGAGTTCGTCGTCGAGGCTGACGCGACGCAGAAACTCGGTATGGCTCTCCGTTCAGTAAAAACAGCGGTTCTGCACCGAGACGACGGCGGCGATCATCTCGTGCTGGCGGCGCGACAGCGGTAGTTTCGGATCGAGCAGGACGCCGAAGGTGGACATGGCGTGCCGCATCGCCTCGGGGATCAGGCTCTGGGAAGCGACGACGCTATCGCTGCCGCCGTCCGGCCGCACCAAGGAAGCGACCTGTTGGCCATATTCGGGCGGATAAAGCCGGGCGATCGCCTCGTAACAACTACGCAGCCCCTCGTCGGCCTCGCCCGGAGGCACCGTCTGGATCCACGTCATGGCGGGCAACTCCTACCGTTTTGACCAGCCCGCAGCGCCAGCAAGGGTTCTGCCCTTGCCGGCCCTGCGGATTGGTAAGGCATTCGATTCGGGCCTCTTAGCCCTGCACCACCCTTGTCTCCAGGCCCGAGACCATGCCGTTAAACATCGCCATTTCACCCATGAACGATCCGAATAAGGGGTTGCTCAGGACGCCGTTGAGAGCGTCGGCGATCGAGGCGCTCAGGTGCGGGTCGTAGAGACCATAAAAGCTATTGTACATCGACAGGATGGTATCGACGGTCCAGATAAAGGCATCCTGCTCCAACAAGGCGAATTCCTGGGCCGCGGTGAGGTGGACGGGCGTGGGGCCGCCGGAGGATCCCTGCGAAGTCGAACCGCCGCCGGTGGACGATCCGCCGCCCGAAGACGAGCCTCCCCCCGAAGTCGAACCGCCGCCCGAATTGGAGCCGCCGCCCGAGGACGAACCGCCGCCGGAGGAGCCGCCTCCGCCCGTCGATCCGCCCCCCCCCGCCGTGGTGCCGCCGCCGTCCCCTCCGCTGGTCTGGTATTCGACTGCACCCAGATCGAGACCGTGACTGTCCACGCGCGGCAACCCGCGCTGGTCGGTAGCGGGCAGGCCGGCGATGCCGGCATTGCCCTGGCCGTATGCCGGACTGCCGGGGCCGAGGGTCAACGTGAAAGTGGGGCCGCCGTTGTTTTGCAGCGTGCCCAGTTGCGGGGCCGTGGTCACGGTGATGACGCCGTTGGCCAACTGCGGCGTGCTATTGCCGGCGCTGTCATCGGACTGCACGAGGTTGGTGCTGCCTTTGACGACAGCCGTGTTGATGAAGCCGCCCAGGTAGGAAGCGTTGAACAGATCGTCGCCGCCGCCCGAGTCGGCGAGGATGTTGTTGTTGAGCGTCAGCGTGGCCGTCACGGCGCTGCCGTCCTCAACGGTGTTGGCGAAGGCCAGGTTAAAGACCGCCCCACCGTGAGCCGCCCCCGCCGCGCCGCCGGGCGGGATCGAACCGCCGACACCGCCGGTGCCGCCCTGGATGGTGTTGAACGCCAGCGTGGCGTCGTTGATCGTGACAGTGCCGTCGAGGTTGAAGAGGCCGCCGCCGTCGCCCTCGCCGCCCGCGCCGCCGGCCGCACCATTGCCGCCCTGGGCCGCGTTGTTGGCGAAGGTGGAGTTGACGATGCTGATGATGCCGCTGCCGGTGAGGTTGCTGGCGCCCATGTTGAAGACGGCCCCTCCCAGTCCGGCCCCGCCGCCGCCGCCCTGATCGCCGGAGCCGCCACCGAAGCCGCCGATCGCTCCCTGCGTGGCACTGCCGCCGCCTCCGCCGCCGAAGCCACCCGTCCCGCCATCCGATCCACCGCCGCCGCCGAAACCACCCGCGCCGCCGCTACCGTCGCCCAGACCGCCGCCGCCGCCGCCGCCCACGCCGCCACCGCCACCACCGCCGCTGGTGCCGTCGGCCACGCTGCCTCCGCTGCCAAAACCGCCGCCGGCGCCGCCGCTCATTGCGCTGCCACTGCTTCCGCCGAAGCCGCCGGCGCCGCCGTCGCCGCCCTTGCCATCACCCACGCCGCCGCCGCCGCCGCCGAACAGCCCCAGGCCGGCACCGTTGCCGCCGTCGGCGTTCGTGCCGGTCGAGCCGTTCACCGTCGAGATGAATCCGCCGCCGCCTCCGCCGCCGCCCGCCGGGCCGCCCGTTCCGCCCGCGCCGCCGAGCGAGCCGCCGGCAAAATTACCGAAACCGCCGCCGTTGCCGAGGGCATCGGCGTCGCCGCCCATGCCGCCCCCGCCGCCGCCCTGCGTGCCGGCCGCGCCGTTGCCGCCGATGGCCGCGTTGTTCGTCAGCGTCACGCCGATCAGGTTCAGTGTGCCCTGGTTGAAAATCGCCCCGCCCGCACCGAGACCGCCGCCGCCGCCGCTCGCGCCGTTGCCTCCTTGCGCAATGCCGTTGGCTAGCGTCAGGTTTTCCAGGGTGAGCGTACCCAGCGGCAGTTCCAGCCCGCCGGAAACGTAGAACAGACGGAAGTCCGGCGTACCCGCTGCCGTGCCGCGCTCGATTGTCGCGCCGTTGCCGTTGATCGTGATGTTGTTGTCGATCGCCGGCAGGCCGTCCGGCCCGTACCAGTTTTGGTCTTCCGCGTTCGGCCCGCTAATCGTCGAGGTCAGCGTGTAGACCGTATTGGCTTGCAAGTTCAGGACCACCGGCCCGCTGGTTTGATTGGCCTGGTCGATGGCGCTGATGAGATCCGCCGTGGTTCCACCCACGTTAATGGACGTCGCGGGGGTCAGCCGATCTTCCAGCGCTTCCAGACCCGGCCGCGCCCGAGAGCATCGCCGCCCGACGGCGCGTCGCCCCGCCAAGCGGGGGGAAATACGTTGCGACAGGGCACGAAAGAACGGCTGCAAGAACATCCTGTTCATAGTCTCTTGGGGGGTTGGGTCCGAGACGTGCGGCGAAGTTCCGTCGATGGAGGGGACCCGGCCTAGGGGCGGACACGGCCGGGGTCCATCTTTTCGCCTGGCTCTCGAACGAATGTCGTGGGCGACGGGAAATCCGTTTCAGGCGGCGACATCGAGAAGAGACTGTAAGGAGTCCGGCCATTCGATGCAAGGCACATTTGGCACACCTTGACCGAACACAACGGGCCGCGTGGTTGTATCGCCCTGTTTCTCGCGGTTACAATGCGGCCAAACCGCCGCGAAGGAGGACCACGAATGCCGGCGCACGAGGATTTGCCATCTTCCGCACTCGCCGAAAAATGCCCCATCGTGGCCGCCCCGGAGACGAGTTGGTTCTGGGTGTTCCTCCTGGGTATCAGCATGTTCCTGGGCGGACTCCTGGCCCTGGCGATCGCCTCAACCTCCGTTGTCCTCCCCTACGATGAGACCTTCTCCGGCTTGACACGCGATCAACTCGCAGCCATCAACGATCGGCTGCTGTATTTCATGGCCCACGACCGCGTCTCGCTGGCCGGCACCATGATCGCGGTGGGCGTACTGTACGTCCAGCTCGCGCTCTTCGGCATCCGTCGCGGCCGGAACTGGGCGCGCGTGACGGTCCTTGTCTCCGCGTTCGCCGGATTTGGCAGCTTCTTTCTGTTTCTGGGCTTCGGCTACTTCGATCCCTTTCACGCCTTCGTGACGGCGATCCTTTTTCCGCTCTTGCTCCTCGCCCTGCACGGCAAGTTGTCGCCGCCCGCCCCTCTACTGTCGCCCGGCCCGCGAAAAGGCGGGCGCTGGGGCCAGGTGCTTCTGGTGTTTCAGGGAGGTCTGCTGCTAACGGCGGGGCTGGTGATCTCCTCCATCGGCATTACGTCCGTGTTCGTGCCGGAAGACCTGGAGTTCATGCGCACCAGCGCCGAGGCGCTGGCGTCGGCCAGTCCGCGCCTCTTGCCGCTGATCGCGCACGACCGGGCGTCGTTCGGCGGCATGCTCGTGTCGGTGGGGCTGTCCGTCTTGCTGGCGAGCCTGTGGGGCTGGCGCGAAGGCTCCGCCTGGCTGTGGTGGACGCTGCTGATCGCCGGCACGGCTGGCTACGTACCGGCGATCGTCGTGCATCTCGTCGTCGGCTACACCAACCACGCCCACCTTACCCCGGCGTTCGGCGGCTACGCCCTGTTGCTCGTCGGGCTGGCCGTGTCGTATCCCTACCTGTGCCGGTCGAGGACGGCGGGATAGCAGGGGGCGGCGGGATTTGCTACGCTTCCGAATGTTCGGCTCTTGAACATTCGGAGTTTCTCCATGCTTTCCTCCACCGCTTCGCTGCCCGTGCCCGTCGTGCCGCCGGATGTGTTGGCTTTCGCGGAAGAACAGGGCGTCGCCAAATATCTGCCGGGCGTCCTGGCGATGACGCGACGCATGTTTCCAACCGCACCTATGAAGGTGTTCCTCGAAGAGGATGCCGAAATCGCCCAAGAGCGGTACATCGTCCTAAAAGTTCCGGTCGCGCGCGATGTGAGTGCAGAGGAACTGGTCGCCGTTCACCAACAATGGTCGGGTGAAATCTTTCAGCACTGCCCGGCGACGCACGTTTGCCTCTTCTGCCTTGGGGTGACGCCCTCCGCATGAACGAGCGCGATTTTCTGCCGAGAATTCCCCCAAAAGGAAGTTACCACATGAGACTGCCCTATCGAATCGCCGCCCTGTTGGCCGCCTTCCTCGTGTGTGCCTACTGCGGTGCCGAGCCGCAGGTTTCGCCGGACAGGACGCCGCCGCGCTACAAAATCGAGCGCATCCACGACCCCGACGGCATTGGCAAGTTTTACATGGGCCGCGAAATCGCCATTGTCATGGGCCACCTGGGGGCCGGGTGGTTGGAGCGGCCCGAACGCGAGAAAGAAGAACAGCCCAAGAGATTACTGGCGATCCTGGACCTCAAGGCGGGCCAGGTCGTCGCGGACATCGGCGCCGGCAGCGGCTTCCACTCCGTGCGCATGGCCAAAAAGGTCGGCCTCAAGGGCAAGGTGCTGGCCGTGGACATTCAGAAGGAGATGCTCGACATCATCCGCACACGCATGAAGCAGGAAGACATCCCGAACATCGAACCGATCCTCGGCACCGAGACCGACCCCAAGCTGCCGGCCGGCGGCGTCGATTTGATTCTGATGGTCGATGTCTATCACGAGTTCGCCTATCCCTTCGAGATGACCGAGGCGCTCGTCAAGGCGCTCAAGCCGGGCGGCCGGCTCGTTTTCGTCGAGTTTCGCAAGGAAGACCGGATGGTGCCGATCAAGGAAGTACACAAGATGACCAAAGATCAAGTGCTGAGGGAGATGGCGCCGCACCTGCTCAAGCACGTCAAGACCGTCGAGTCGCTGCCGTGGCAGCACGTCATTTTTTTCGAGAAGAAGCCGGCCGACAAGAAAGAGAAATCCGAGAAGTGACATCTTGTTGTCAGTGTTCACTTCGATTCCTGCGTCTGAATCCCCAGGTCGGCGATGTAGCGGTAGAGCGAGCTGAGTCCCATGCCCAGCCGCCGGGCCGCCTCCTTCTTGTCCGGCGTCTGCCGCAGGATGCGCTCGATGTGCTGCTTCTCGAAGCGTTTCACCGCCTCGCCGAGATCGTCCACCAAAGCGGGATCGCCTTCCACCGGGGCCAGGTCCGGCGGTAGATCGGCCGGAGTGATCAGCGGCCCTTCGCCGAGGATGACGGCACGCTGCAAGGCGTTGTCCAGTTCGCGGACGTTGCCGCGCCAGCGGCAGGCCAAAAGCAACTGCATCGCTTCGTGCGTCACGCCGCGGATGCGCTTGCCCAGCGCCCGGGCGTGCCGGGCCAGCAGGAACTCGACCAGATCGGGGATGTCCTCGCGCCGCTGGCGCAGGGGCGGGATGTGGATGCAAACCACGTTGAGGCGATAGTACAGATCCTCGCGGAATCGGCCCGCCTCGACTTCCTTCAGCAAATCCTTGTTCGTCGCCGCCAGCACGCGCGCCTCGACGCGGATCGGCTCGTCGGCCCCGACGGGCAGCACTTCCTTTTGCTCGATCGCCCGCAGCAGCTTCGCCTGGGTCGCCAGGGCCATTTCGCCGATTTCGTCGAGGAAAACCGTGCCCTTGCCCGCGTGGACGAACACGCCGGCCTGGTCGCGGTCGGCCCCGGTAAACGAACCCTTGCGATGGCCGAAAAGTTGGCTTTCGAGAAGCTCGTG
Source organism: uncultured Planctomycetota bacterium (assembly GCA_963767535.1). Lineage (GTDB taxonomy): Bacteria > Planctomycetota > Planctomycetia > Gemmatales > Gemmataceae > JAJPHU01. Next base: position 1,111,098 of record CAVYEC010000001.1, on the reverse strand, counting down.
CGGGATGGCGGCGCAGTTGAGCGCCACGAATCGGCCCTCGGCCATCAACTTTCGGCTCTCGGCATTCAACGCGTCTTCCGGCCGATAGCCGATGGCCGAGGGCCGATGGCCGTCATGGATGGCGCGGGCGACCAGTTCCTTGCCGGTGCCGCTCTCGCCGACGATCAGGACCGTGGAGCGCGTCGGGGCGACCTTGCGCACCATCTCGAACACTTGCAGCATCCCCGGACTCGTGCCGACGATGCGCTCGCCCTCCGGGCGCGCGGCTGAGGTTCAATTCGCGGCGCAGCCACTGGTTTTCGAGATACAGCGCCCGGTGGGCCACCAGCCGGCGGATCTTGCCGACCACCTCATCGAGCAGGATCGGCTTCATGAGGTAGTCGTGGGCGCCGCGCTGAAATGCCTCGACGGCGTTCTCGACGGTCGCGTAAGCGGTGATGAGCAGCACGAACGTCTCGGGGCTGAGGCGCTGCAAGCGGTCGAGCAACTCCAGGCCGTCCATGCCCGGCAGATGCACGTCGCACAGCACGATGTCGAAGTGCTGTTCGCCGATGCGTTCGAGCGCTTCCTCGCCGCTGGCGCAGGTCACGACGGCGAAACCTTCCTGGCCGAGATACTCGGCCAGTGTGTCGCGGATCAGTACTTCGTCGTCCACGACGAGGATGGTCGCTCCCTCCGTGCGTGGCCCCGTTGCGGCACGGCGGGCCGGCCGCGTCGCCGCGTCGTAACCGCGCCCACTCCTGGAACGTGTCTCTACCATGTACCCTTCTCTCTTCCCGCTCCAGGACCGGCGGCAACCATCGCTCGCTCTCCCTCTGCGCCGCTCTCCTCGGCCAAGGGCAAAAAGACGCGGAACGTCGTCCCCTCGCCGGGGCGCGACTCGAACGTCACGGTGCCGCCGTGATCGGTGACGAGTTGGCGTGTCACGAACAGGCCCAGGCCGGTGCCGTGTTTCTTGGTCGTGAAATACGGCTGAAACAGGCGGGCGGCGTTCTCCGGGGCGATGCCGCTGCCGTTGTCGCGCACGCTCACCTCGACCCCGTCATCCCGCCGGCTGACCTGCAAGTCGATGCGGCCATCGCGGTCCGTGGCGTCGATGGCGTTGAGGACGAGGTTGAGGAACACCTGCACGAGCTGATCGCGGACGGCGTACAGGGGCGGCAGGTCCGGCGGCAGAACGGGCGAGGCAATCCGGCCGCGCGTGCGCTTGTAATACTTGGCGATGTTCAGCGCCTCGTCGAGGATGTCGCCCAGCGACACGCGTGCCCGTTCGCTGCTGGCGGGCCGGCTGAACTCGATCAGTTCGCGCAGCGTCGTGCGGATGCGCTGCAACTGGCCGCTGACCAGGGCCAGCTTGTTCGAGCGTGTACGGGTCGCCGTCGCGGCGCTGGAGCATCTGCACCATCGCGCTGATGGAGGTGAGCGGGTTGCCGACCTCGTGGGCGATGCCGGCGGCGAGCAGGCCGAAGGCGGCCATCTTCTCCTGATGCAGCACATGGGCCTGCGCTTCCTGCAATTCGCGCGTCCGCTCGGCGATGCGCGCTTCCAGCTCCGTCTTGTTCTCTTCAAGCGCCCGGTTGAGCTGACTGAGGTACTCGCCGACGCGCTTGAGGAGCAGGGCCATGGCGTTGCTGGCCCACGTCACCCAGCCGAGCATGACCAAGGTCAGCGTGAACGACACCACCCGTTGACCCTCCGGCGGCAGGGCCAGGTACAGCAGGCCGTAGCTGAGACAGTGCAGGGCGCAGGTGGCGTAGGTGACGTGCGAGGCGTGGCGGATGGCACAGCAGATGAGCGACAGGAAATAAAAGTAGCGGAACGGGCTGTCCAGTCCGGTATCGAAGTAGCAGAGCAGGCCGATGAACAGCCCTTCCATGACCGAGACGCCCAGCGGCGAGCGGCCGAGGAAGACCCGGCCGCGCACGCTGAAATAGGTGTCGAGCAGCGTGTAGGCGGCACCGACGGTGAGGATGGCGTTGAGCACGACCTGGCGCGGGTCGCCGGGACCGTTGAAATTCACCAAGATGTAGCCGACCAGCAAGCCGAACCAGCGGATCTTGACGGCGATGGTTTCGGCGGCCAGCTCCCACGGGGAAGCGGCGGCCGGCGCCCGCTGTCGGGAGAGTACGGAGGCCATGCGTGAGGTCGCCCGCGTTAAAGGTTCGTGAATCTCTTCACGATCATTATAGGGACCGAGCCAGATTGGTCCCATAGCCCCCGGCAAGCCGGGGACTATGTGGAGGTTGATTTGCGGCCGATCGAATAATACGTGAACCCGTAACCGGCGGGGATCTTGGCGTCGTAGAGGTTGCGGCCGTCGAAGATGACGTGCTCGACGAGCAGGCGGCGCATGACCTCGAAGTCGGGGTTGCGGAACTCCTGCCATTCGGTGACGATGACCAGCCCGTGCGCCCCTCCAGCGCCCCGTAGGGCCGATCGCAGTAAACGAGCTTGTCGCCGTAGACAGCCTTGACGTTGGCCATCGCTTCCGGGTCGTGGACGCGCAGCCGCACCCCGATCGCCAAGAGCGCGTCGAGCAGCGCCAGCGCGGGCGCTTCGCGGATGTCGTCGGTGCGCGGCTTGAACGCCAACCCCCACACGGCCAGCGTCTTGCCCTTGAGGCCGTCGCCGTAGTGCGCGAGGACCTTGCGGGCGAGCACCTGTTTCTGCGCCTCGTTGACGCGATCGACCGCTTCGAGGATGTGGCAAGGAACGGATAAATGATTTGACATGCTAACAAGTGCGCGCATGTCCTTGGGGAAACAACATCCCGCCGTAGCCCGCGCCGGGAAAGAGAAACTGAAAGCCGATACGGCCGTCGTGGCCGATGCCGCGACGCACGTCGTTGATGTCGGCGCCCAGGCTCTCGCACAGGTTGGCCATCTCGTTGATGAAGCTGATCTTGGTCGCCAGCATGGCGTTGGCCACGTACTTGGTCATCTCGGCGCTCTCCGGCGACATGACCAGAAACGGCCGCTCCGTGCGCAGAAACGGCGCGTACAGCTCGCGCAGCACCTCGGCCGCTTCCGCACGGCGCACGCCGACGACGACGCGGTCGGGCTTCATGCAGTCCTCGACGGCGGCCCCTTCCTTGAGGAACTCCGGGTTGCTGGCCACGTCGAGGGCGTGCTGGCTCTTGGCGGTCAGGCGCTCGGCGACCGCGCGGTTGGTGCCGACCGGCACGGTGCTCTTGATGACAATCGACCTTCGGCCCGGTGATGGCCGCGGCGAGGGCGTCGGTGACGGCCCAGACGGTGGACAGGTCGGCCGAGCCGTCCGCCGCCTGCGGCGTGCCGACGGCGATGAACAGAATTTGAGCTGGGGCGACGCCGGCCGCCAGGTCGGTGGTGAAATGCAGCCGGCCTTCGCGGCGGTTGCGCTGCACCAGTTCCAGCAAGGCCCGGCTCGTAGATGGGCAGTTGGCCCTGCTTGAGCATCTCGATCTTGCCGGCGTCCTTGTCGATGCAGGTGACTTCGTTGCCGCTCTCCGCGAAGCAGGTGCCCGTCACCAGACCGACGTAGCCCGTGCCGATGACCGCGATCTTCATGTTGGTCCTTTCCGTGTGCGGATCGGGTAGGGTGGGCCGAGTCTTCGAGGCCCACCGGGATTGCGCTGGTGGGCCTCGAAGACTCGGCCCACCCCACAACCATGTCCTTTCCGCGAATCCGTGTCAAAGCCGCTGGCGCCAGTACGCCAGAGTGTCGCCGAGCGTTTGCTCCAGCGTGAAGCGCGGCGACCAGCCCGTCTCGCGCCGCAGCTTGTCCGTGTTGGCCCGGATGACCGGCACATCGGTCGCCCGCACCAGGCTGGCCTTCTGTCGCACTTCCACCCTCACGCCCGACAGCGCCACCAACCGATCGAGCACGGTCTGCATGGCGTGGACCTGGCCGGAGCCGACGTTATACACCTCGCCGGTTCGGCCGCGCTCCATCAAGAGCAGGTAGGCGGTGGCCACGTCGCGCACGTCCGTCAGGTCGCGCTGCGGCCGTAAGTTGCCGGTCTCCAGGACGGGCGCTTGCACCCCGTGCTCGATGGCCACGAGCTGGCGGGCGAAGCTGGAGACGGCGAACTGCGGCGACTGGCGCGGCCCGATGTGGTTGAACGGGCGGACCCGGATGATGTCGAGTCCGGGGTGGCGCGTGTATTGATAGCTGGCCAGGTCCGCCGCCGCCTTGCTGGCCGCGTAGGGATTGTCCGGCAACAAGAGACTGGTCTCCGTGCAACCGCGGGCGGCCGCCTCGCTTTCGCCGTAAACGAGACCGCTGCCGACAAAGAGAATGCGCGGCCGGCCGCCCCAGCGGGCCACCGCCTCGTACAGGCCGCGCGTCGCCGTCAGGTTGCCTTCCCAGGCCGCCTCCGGTTCCTGAAACGATCGGCCCACATGAGCATAGCCCGCCAAATGGTAAATGCGCTCCGGCCGCACTTCTTCCAGAATGGCTGACAGCGCCTCTTTATCGCAAACGTCGCATTCGCGCAGCTCGACTCGGCCTTGCAAGTGGCGCCACTCATCCGGCCAGGCCGCGTTGCGGCTGACGCCGACGACGCGCTGGTCCGGGCGCGCCAGCAGGCCCTCGGCCAGATGGCCGCCCGCGAATCCCGTCACGCCCGTCACCAGGTTGATCATGCCGACACCACTCCGCACCTCGCTGTTCGCCCTCCGCTGTCCGAATCGCTATCCTATCTGCTCTTTGGCCCTCTGTCTTTGGCGGATCGCGGTGTGCTTTTATCTTGACATTACCCATTGTCCTCTCTACAGTTGAAGCTCTCCATGATGGCCAAGCCGGCGCGACCGGCCTGTTTGCAGGAGTAGGATCCGTGACCAAGAAAGAGATAGTCAAGCAGATCTCCGAGAAGATCGGGCTGACCCAGTTGAAGACCAAAGACATCGTGCAAGAGACCTTCGACGCGATCGTGAAAACGCTTCTGGAGGTCGGCCGGATTGAGCTGCGCAATTTCGGCGTCTTCGAGGTCAAACAGCGCAAGGCCCGCAAGGCGCGCAACCCGCGCACCGGAGATCGCGTGGACGTGCCGCCCAAGAATGTCGTGACGTTCAAGCCGGGCAAGGAAATGGAAGAGCAGGTTCGACTGATGAAGCCGCCGCCGTCCCGGCAGGCGGCGGAAGAAGGGGTGGCCGCCGACGGCAGCAACGGCCTGGGCGATCACCTGGACGCCTCCGGCAAGGCGCGGGCCAAGGCGCAGCGGCGCGCAAGTGACTTAACCCGCAGCGTGGGCACAAACCGTTTCAAGTCCGTCGCCGATTCAACCGATACAATCCTCGGGGCCGTTTGATCCGTGGACACCGTACCCCGCGGCGCCCGCCGCGGGATCGGAACGCCCCTTCTTACGAGCCGGGGAGGTTGCCATGCGGCGCTTGCTGCTGTCGGTCGCGGTGTCGAGTCTCATCCTCAGCCAGACGGGGTGCTTTCTCAACATCTACTCGTCGGACCCCAACCGCCGGATGAAGGAACTGCTCAACGTCTCCGAAGGCTATCGGCAGATGCAGGACGAATGGGAGCGCATCTGGTTCACCGATCGCCCGTCGCCTCTGACCTACGACCGCGTCAGCGGCGCGGTCGAATAATAAGACGGTTTAGCCGCGAGCCGGAGGCAAGCGCGAGGCCGCGCTCGCCTCCGGCTCGCGGCTAAACCGAACGTGCGCTTACCTCTTCTTGATCTCTTCCAGCATCTTACCCAACTCCGCGTCCTTGCCGGCGTGGTCCTGGAGCGCTCGGGTAATCCGCGGCCGCAATTCGCGCGGCAGCTTGCCGTCGAGATAACGCCGGGCGATCAAGCGTGTGCCTTCGGGAGTGGCGGCAAGCGCGTCTACCGCCTCGGTTCGCGAACCATCATCGAGTTGATCCAGGTAGGCGAAAAGCGGGTCCGGCGCGATCGGCGGATCGAGCAGGTAATTTCCGCAGGAGCGGATGAGCTTGTCCCGCTGCCCGCGCGTCAGGTGCGGATACTTGAGCAGGTTCGGCAACCCTTCGTAGCCCGCCCGCGTGCGCAGGACAGCGAAGGTATCCACCACGCGATCGGTCTCCTTTTTGACGCCGGACTCGGCGAGGGCGAGCAGCCGGTCGATGCCCGGTTTGCCCAGCCTCTCGATCGCCCTCACGATGCCGTCGCGCAGATACCCATCCTTCTCTTCGTCGAAGGCCAGCGTGTTGACGAGCGCGTCGGCCGCGCCCGCGCGGCGATGCGCCCCATGGCCAGTGCCGCCGCCCGGCGGACGGCGAGGTCGTTGTCGTTGAGCGCTTTCAACAGACTCTCGTGGATGTTCTTGTCGCCGCGCTCGGCGTTCCGGCCCAGCGCGTCGGCGGCCAGGCGGCGCAGCGGTCCCTCGCCGTACTCCAATACTTTCTGAAACTCCATCCGCACGTCCTTGTCCCAGAGCGATTCGAGCACGCCCAGGGCGGCGGTGCGGCCGGCCAGCGGTAGTTCGCCGTCGCGCAAGAAATCGAGCAGGGCGGCGCGGTTCTTGGCGCCGCGGCGCACCAACTCGCGCTGCGCCGTCATCCGATCGCTTGCTTCCTCGCCGGCCAGCGTTTTGATCAGATCGGCGTCGGATTGCTTGACGACTTTCGCCCAGCTATCCATTGATCGCAGCGGCAACGCAGGATGCTCTTTGGTGCCGGCCCACGAAAGGCGATAAATGCGCCCGTGGACGCCATCGCCGCACAGCCGGCCGACGCCGTTGGAATCGGTGCGCCAGTCCAGGACGTACATGGCCCCATCGGGGCCGACCACCATCTGGCAGGGCCGAAACAGCGGATCCTCGCTTTTGAGGAACTCGAATTCCTCGATGACGGCGAAGCTGGCGCCGCGCGGCTCGACCTTGTACGCGCGGATCAGCTTGCGGACAACGTCGGGATAAAAGAGCAGTCCGCGGTAATGTTCGGGAAAGCGCGTCTCGTTATAAATCATCAGCCCCGAGGCCGCGCCGCGGCCTGTGTTGAGCAGCGGCGGCATCCGGCCAGGCCAACCGAAATCGCAGCCCTCGGCGACGTGCAGGAGCCGGCAGCCGGCAGGTGCGTTGTCGTTGTCGGCGTGAAACAGGTTGCCCTCCGCGTCGAAAACCGCATCGCGGTAAGGGTTGACCAGGCCGAGCGCAAACGTCTCCAGGCGCGAGCCGTCCGGCCGGCAGCGGAAAATAGCGCCCGTGCGCAGCACCGTCGCCCGGCTGCCGTCGGAACCCTCGACATGGTTATCGCCGCTGCCGGTGGTGATGTATAGCCAACCGTCGTTGCCGATCGTCAAGCCCGAGACCTGACGATGCCCCACGCCGCCGAAACCGCGGGCGACGACTTCCTTGATGTTGTAATCGCCGCCCGGCTCCTTCTGCTTGTAGCGCCGCACCGTGCCCCGGCCGGACAGGTAAATCCAGCCGTCATGCAGGAGAATGCTCGACGGCAACTCCTCTTCGAGGATGATTTTGGATTGGTCGTAGACGCCCTTGCCCTTCGAGTCCGTCAGCGTTTTGACGACATCCTTGATCTTCTTTTTCATGGTGATGATGGTGCGTGTGGTGCCGTCCTTGTAGGTGATCGTCTCCGGCGTCCGGCGGCCGGCGTCGCCGGGCCGCCATTCCAGGACGAACGGCGTGCCGTCGTCGGCGAAGGTCATGCCGACGGGATTGAAGACGACCGGCTCTTCCGCGACGATTTCGAGCTTGATCCCCTCCGGCGTGAAATAGCCCTTGAGGCGCGGATCGCTGCCTCCCTGGTCGATGATCTTGAGCCAGACGGGTTTGGGCGGCGATGGAGGTTGGGCTTGGGCGCCATCAGGTGGAAGCATTGGGGCGAGCAGCAGGATGATTGCTACACGGCTGGAGTAAACGTCCATTACGGAACTACCTCGATGGTTCACCGGAGAGGCGGTCGAGAATTTCCTCCGCTGGTATCCAGACGACTTTCCCCTCTTGCCAGGATGCCATTGGCAGTCCTGCTTGCGCGTGTTTCCGAACCGCTTCCTGAAAAGCCCGGCGCAGGGCCGCCTGAACAACTGCATGATCTAAGAGAAGATCTCGAATGGACGACCCAGCCTGCTCGTTCATGACACTTCCTCCCGAATCTGCCGCCAGACGGCTTCCATTAAGATGCTTTCATTCCCTTGTTGATCGCCAAAAGCGACCAGTTGAGGGGCATCGGTCGCGCTGTTGTCGTAAACCTGCCAGTGACTAACTACGGGGCGATAGAGTTGGAAAAAGTTGCGCAGACTTCGCGGGTAACGCCGGCGAATCGTCGCTTCGGGTATAAGATGCCCGCCCATCCGCACTCGATCAGCCACGCGAGCAACCGCCAGGTCGGCGCTCTTCAACCAAAAGTATATCAGATGGACGCTGTAACCTGTCTGCCGAAGGCCGTCCAGCCAGCCCGCCTGCGTTCGGCCCGCCAGCGTCGTCTCGAACGCGAAATCCACGCGCTGCCCGGCCAGGGCGTGCAAGCGCTCCAGCATGATCCGGCTGGCCTCGATGGCCGCGCTGTCGGGGTCGAAACCGGCCAGCCCCTGGGCGATGACATCGGCGTTGACGAACGTCATCACCCGAAGCGTTTCGGCCAGCAGGGTCCGGGCGGCCGTGGTCTTCCCCGCCCCGTTGGGACCGGCCAGAACGATCACGTTCGGAGAAAGATCCGTCATCCGCTTGAACCTGATTTTTTCTTGAGTCGTTGCGTTTTTTCGGTGGACGTTCCCCGGCCGACCGCAGTTATACTCCCCAGGGGGTAATTATGTCGGGAAACGTCAACGCGGCGAGCGATCTTCTCCGCCGCATGGCGAACGGGGACGGCGGGGCGGCGGCGGAGCTGTTCGTCGCCTACCGCGACCGCCTGCGGCTGATGGTGCGCCTGCGCCTCGACCGGCGCCTCCAGGGCCGACTCGACCCCTCCGACGTTCTGCAAGAAGCGTTTCTGGACGTGGCCCGCCGCGCCCCGGAGTACGCGGCCAACCCGACCCTGACGCCGTACCTGTGGCTGCGTTACCTGACCGGCCAGCGGCTGATGCAGCTGCACCGCTACCACCTCGGCACGCAGATGCGCGACGCCGGCCAGGAGATCTCGCTGTACCGCGGGGCGCTGCCACAGGCGTCGTCGGTATCGCTGGCCAACCACCTGCTCGGCCGGCTGACCGCCCCCAGCGTGGCGGCGGCGCGGGCGGAGATGCAGTTGCGCGTGCAGGAGGCGCTCAACCAGATGGAGGCGATGGACCGCGAAGTACTGACACTGCGCCACTTCGAGATGCTGACCAACGAGGAAACCGCCGCCGTACTGGGCATCCGCAAGACGGCGGCGAGCAACCGCTACATCCGCGCCCTGCGCCGCCTCAAGGAAGTGCTCGGCCCTCTGCCCGGCTGGCGCGGTTGATCGCGCGGGGAGGAACGTTCCATGTCCGACAGCAGTTCCGGCCTCAATCCGCTCGACGCCCTGGCCGAGGAGTTCGTGGCCCGCCACCGCCACGGCGAGAGGCCGTCGCTGAGCGAATACATCGCCAAGAACCCCGACCTGGCCGACGACATCCGCGACCTCTTCCCCGGCCTGCTGCTCATGGAGGACGTACGCCCGCAAACCGTCGATGCCACCGGACCATTCGCCGCCGCTCCGCGCTCCGGCCCGGATCGGCTGGGCGATTATCGCCTGTTGCGCGAGATCGGTCGCGGCGGCATGGGCGTGGTGTACGAGGCGGAGCAGGTGTCGCTGGGCCGGCATGTCGCCCTGAAGGTGCTGCCAGCCCAGGCGCTGATGAATCCGACCTTCCTGGAGCGCTTCCAGCGCGAGGCCAGGGCGGCGGCCCGGCTGCACCATACGAACATCGTGCCGGTCTTCGGCGTCGGCGAGGGCGACGGCGTCCACTTCTACGCCATGCAGTTCATCAAGGGCCAGAGTCTCGACCAGGTGCTCGGCGACGTGCGCCGGCTCCGTAAGCCCTCGAAAGCCGAGGCCGTCACGGCCGATCCGACCGTGACGGCCACCGAGGGCAGCGTGGCGCAGGGGCTGCTGACGGGGCGATTCACGATGTCCCCGATTGACGGAGCCGGAAAGTCGAAATCTATGACCGTCACGGCCCCGACGCCCACCCTCGCCGCGCCGGTGTCGGCCCCCGCTTTGTCGGCAGGTGGGTCCGAATCCCAGTATTTCCGCAGCGTGGCTCGCGTCGGCCTGCAAGCCGCCGACGCCCTCGCCTACGCCCACCGCCAGGGGATCTGCACCGCGACATCAAGCCGAGCAACCTGCTTTTGGACCAGCAGGGGACGGTGTGGATCACCGACTTCGGACTGGCCAAGGCGGAGGGGACGGAGGAGCTGACGCACACCGGCGACATCGTCGGCACCATCCGCTTCATGGCCCCCGAACGCTTCGACGGCCGATCGCTGCCAGAGAGCGACGTCTACGGCTTGGGGCTGACCCTGTACGAGATGCTGACCCTGAGGCCGGCGTTCCACGACGCCAACCGGGCGCGGCTGATCGAGAAGGTGCTGCGCGAGCCGCCCGTGCCGCCGCGGAAGCTCGACCCGCACATCCCGCGCGACCTGGAAACGATTGTGCTGAAGTGTTTGGCCAAGGACGCGGCCGGCCGCTACGCCACGGCGGAGGAGTTGGCCGAGGACTTGCGACGTTTCCTGGCTGACCGGACGATCCGCGCCCGGCGGGCCAGCCAATGGGAGCGGACGTGGCGCTGGTGCCGACGCAACCCGGCGGTGGCGAGCTTGTTGGCGGCGGTGGGGACGTTGCTCGTGCTGCTGACCGGTGGTGCCCTCTTCAAAAATGCCCAGCTCGCCACGGCGCTGCGCGATTCGGAGGCGAAGCGCTGGGAATCTCTGCGCGACCAGGCCCGGGCCATGCGCATGAGCCGGCATCCGGGCCAGCGCGTCAAGAGCCTCCAGGCGATCCAGGAAGCGATGAGCCTGCCGCTGCCGCCGGGGCACTCCCCGGACGAGTTGCGCACCGAGGCGATCGCCGCCCTCGCCCTGCCGGACGTAGAGGTGCTTCGGGGATGGGAAGGTCTGCCGTCCGGCACGGTCAGCGAGGACTTCGACGGCAACCTGGAGCGCTACGCCCGACTGGCAACGGACGGGACCGTCAGCGTCCGCCGGGTGAGCGACGACGCGGAGATCGCCCGCTGGCAAGAGCCAACCGAGGGGGCTTGGCCCCATGATGAGTCAAATCTGCGCTTCAGCCCCGACGGCCGCTTCCTGTGCATCCGGCATAGTTCTTCGGGCCGCCTCACAGTGCGGCGGCTCGACGGACCCGAGCCGGTCCTTTGTTACCAGGGGACCAGGGTCTGTGGGAGCTGGGCGATGGACTTCAGCCCGGACGGCGAGCGGCTGGCCTACCTCCAGACGGACACCCGCATCGCGATCGTGGATCTGACCACGGGGAAGGTCCGCTCTCTGCCGCCGACCGGGGCAGCCGTTCAAGATTACATCCGGTTCGCCCCCGATGGCCGCCGCTTCGCGTTCGCCCTCCACCGCGCGGGCACATGGGCCACCGAGGTGCGCGACGCGGTCACGGGGCAGGTGCAGAAGAGCCTCGTTCACCCGAAAGGTGCGGGCCTCCCCGCCTGGCACCCGGATGGTCGGATGCTGGCCACCTGCTGCGAGGTGGATCGCCTCATTCGCCTGTGGGACCTGGCGTCCGGTCGGTTGCTCCGGATCCTGCAAGGGCACCGGAATGGGGGGATGTGCTGCGCCTTCACCCACACGGGCGACCGGCTGCTCAGTAACGACTGGGATGGCGTGCTGCGTACCTGGGAGCCTTCGTCGGGCCGGCAGCTGCTCTCCCTCTCCGTCGGCGGCTACGCCTTCCTGCGTGTCAGCCCGGATGATCGCGTAGCGGCGCTACACTTCTCGGACCCCACGAAACTCCTGTTGCTGCGCCTGCATGCGGGCCTGGAGTACAGAAGCATCGACCTCGGCGGCAGCCGCGGACGGGACATACACCTCTTTGCCAATCCCAAGATACACCCTGGCGGTCGGTTGCTGGCCGCCACGGCCACGGACAGCTCAGTCGTACTGCTCGATCTGGTCGCCGGCCGCGAAGTCGCCGGCTTACCGGCCCCGGCGGAGAGGCCGCTCCTCTGGGAGCCTTCCGGAGACCTGCTCACATGCGGGATGTCCGGCTTCTTACGCTGGCCGGTACGTGCCGACCCGGCCGCGCCGCGCGCTATCGCCTCGGACCGCGCGAACAGCTTCTCCCCTACAGGAATCGGTTCCTGTGGGGCAGCAGCGCCGACGGGCAGACCCTCGTCATACCGGACTCCGACCGTGGCGCGGTTGTCGTGCATCGGGGCCTGCCCGCCCGCTTCGTCCGTTTGCAGCCTCAGCAAGACGTCCGCAACTGTGCGGTCAGCCCGGACGGCCGCTGGGTCGCCACCGGCAGCCACGGAAACATAGACGGTTACGGAGCCAAGGTCTGGGACGCCGCGACCGGCGAACTGGCCAAGGCGTTCCAGGTGCCCGCGCTCTGCCAGGTCACGTTCAGCCCGGACGGCCGCTGGCTGTTGACCAGCAGCGGCGGGTGTCGGCTCTGGGAAGTCGGCTCCTGGAAGGAGGGGACGAATGTCGGGGGGGCAAACGGCTGCTTCTCCCCGGATAGCCGCCTCCTGGCCGTGGAAGAATCGCCCGGCGCGATCCGCCTGGTCCGCCCGGAGAGCGGTGAGATGTTGGCCCTGCTCGAAGCGCCCGAGCAAACACAGTTGGTGCCGCGCTGCTTCACCCCCGATGGCGCGCAGTTGATCGCTGTTGGGGCCGAGACGAGGGCGCTGCACGTCTGGAACCTGCGCCGCATCCGCAAGGAGTTGGTACAACTCGGCCTCGACTGGGACGCACCGCCGTACCCCGAGACGGCCGACCGCGTGCCCGAGCCGATCGAGGTTCAGGTGGTGGGCGACAACGCAAGCGACCCGATGGCCCTCAATAACCTCGCCTGGGGCCTTGTCACCGGCCCCGCCGGTCAACGCGATCCGGCTCGGGCACTGAAACTGATTCAGGAGGCCGTGAAGCAGCAGCCGGAGAAGGCGATGCTCCTGAACACGCTCGGCGTGGCTCAGTATCGCAACGGCCAGTACCGCGAGGCCCGTGTCACGCTGGAAAAGAGCCTTCGCGTCGGCAAGGGCGAGTTCGCCGCCTTCGACCTGTTCTTCCTCGCCATGTGTCACGCCAAGCTCGGCGACAGGGCCAAGGCCAAGGACTGCTTCGACCGGGCCGTGAAGTGGTGCGACGAGAAGAAGGGTCTGTCGGCCCAGCACGTCGAGGAACTGAAGGCGTTCCGGGCCGAAGCGGAAGCCGCGTTAAGCTCGAAATGACGCCATCGCTCGTCAGCCGCGACCCATGTCTTGTGGCCTTGTACATGTATCCATTCACGGGTTGGGAATGATAAGCGTACAGCTAGAGAACGCCGGCTTCGAGGCCGGCAGTAAAGGCGGGGTGCTGACCGCGTAGGACGCCACACCGTCCATTGCTGTGGACCAAAAAGTCTTTCACGAGGGCAAGCAGTCTCTGCGCGTTTCCTCGGACCAGCCAACCGACGCAGCCCTGTCTCAGGATCTACGGTTGTCTCCCGGACGCGGCTACCCTGTGAACGACTACATTTCAACGTTCTGACCACCATCCATTCGACCTGACTTTCCGCCAGGGAGTACGGAGATAAGGGCGGGAGGCGGTGGTCGTCAGCACAGCGAATTGGTTGAACGACGTGACTGCAACGCACTCGACGAGGGAATCGAACATGTTTTCGCGGCGAGAGTTGATGGTTCAGTCCGGCTTTTTGTTCGCGTCTCTGTTTGATCCAACCAATGCAAGGGCGAACGGGCCGCCGCAAGACATTAGCCAGACCCTGGACGCGCTCCGCAGCGCCTCGGCATACCGGGCTGTGGCGCCATCGTGGTTTCACCAAATCGGATCATTGCTCACGGAGTGGGCGGAGTTCGCAAGATGGGAGAAGCCGGCCCGATTCCGAAGGAGGCTCACTGGCAACTCGGTTCGATCACCAAAACGTTCACCGCAACCCTCACCGCCATCCTCGTCGACCAGCGTCGGCTGACCTGGGATACAAAAATCAAGGACGTTTATCCCACACACGTCAAGCAAATGGCGCCGAACGTCGCCGGCATCACCATTCGGCAGCTGGTCACGCACCACAGCGGCTATGGCTACGACGTGGTTCCGTGGCAAGGCGTGCCCGAGACCAATCAGCCCGGGCTGACGCTTTCGGAACGACGCCAAAGGGCCGCAGCGCTGGCGATGAAGGCACGCTTGGACTTCGCGCCCGGAGCCAAGTACCAGTATTCCAATCAAGGTTACAACCTCCTGGGGCGGTCCTCGAAACGGTGTCGGGCCGGTCGTGGGAAACCCTGATCCTAAACGACATCGCCAAACCGCTCGGCATCCAATCGGTCCTGTTCGGCGAACCGGCGCTCGACGCAGCCCGACAAAGAGCCGTGGCCGCACGTTTTCGAGAGGGGCCACTGGAAGGCCGTCCCCGCTCTGACGCAGAACATGTACGGTTGGCATTTGTGCCACCCTGCCGGCGGCGTCTCGCTGACTCTCGACGGCATGGCCAAGTACATGCAAGTGCACCTGAACGCCGGACGGAGGAAAAGCATCCTGTCGCAAGCTGGATTCAAGACGCTCCACACCGAGTCCGAGAAAGGTGGTGTGCCGGGCTTCGGCATCGGCTCGATGGGATTGATATTGGGACGCTCGCTGGCTCACAACGGTAGCAACGGCCGAAACTTTGCGTACCTGATGCTTCTTCCGGAGCGGGGCCTTGGAATCTTCCTGGCCGTCAACGCCTCAGCCGTCGACCTCATTCCCACGCACTGGATGATCTGGAATACCCTGCTCGCGACCGCGCTGCCTGGAAAATGGCCGCGACCCGCGCAGAAGCCTCCCGCACCCTCGAACGGACTGATTGAGGGTGAGGCGTTGAATTTTGTGCGCATCGACAGCGGCGAACTCGAATTCCAGAACTTCGATAATCTGTCGCACAAGATTAATTTGTTTTGGGCAGGCGCCAAGCACGGGAAGCAACTCGTGATGAGCTTTCAGATTGCCAAAAAAGGACGTTACGCCGTGGACGGCGTATTCACATTTAGCACCGACTACGGTGCCGTGACCGTCAAACTGGGCGGCACTCAAAAAAAGATCGACTTCCGGTCGAAGAATCTCAGGTGGGAAACGGTCTCGCTAGGCGACATCATGCTCGACGCTGGCGTGCATCAAATAACGTTTACCGCTCATGGAAACAGCGGCGAGAACGGCATTGTCAGCCATCTGGGCCTGGATGTACTGAAGTTCCGCAAGCTCAATTAGGATTGCGGAAGAAGAAAAGGAGACAGCGGCTTGAGCAGCGGGCGGGATTTGCTGCCATAGTTCGTCAGGGATCGGCGGGTGCGCCTTCCTGCAGCTGGACTGGCGATCAAGATACGACTTGGCAACCTCGACCCGTGAATGAATACCTGTACATAAATCCCAAGGAACTCACCTTGAACAGTATACATTCACGCAGGAGCAGCCTCGGGCGCCACCTCTGCCGCTGCTACCAGTTCCAAGCCCAACTCACGCGCCCGGCGGCTCAGCTTCCGCACCACCCGCTCCCGATAGTTCTGCTCGTACTCCGCCATCCCTACCGTCACGTAGGACGTCCCATGCTTGAGAAGGCTGTACACCAAACGAGCCAGCTTGTGCGCCGTCGCCGTGATCGCCTTGGCGCGCCTACCCGCGCCTTGAGACGGCGCAAGAACGCACCCAACGCGCTCTGACTGCGGTGCAACGCATACGCCGCCAGGCGCAACGCACTGGCCGCACGGTTGGCGCACGGCTTGGTCCGACGCGACAGCACCTTGCCCCCCGAGATACGGTGGTTGGGGCACAGGCCCAGCCAACTGCAAAAGTGCTTGACCGTCGGCCAACGGCTCATGTCCGTGCCAATCTCACCCAGCACTACCAACGCCGTGGACTCTTCGATCCCCTCGATCACCGTCAGGTCCACCCCCGCCATCCGGTACAATGCCCCTCGTGCATCGAACGACGGCCGGTTGTCGCCCCGCCGCTTCCGCCGCGCCTTGGGCGGCAAGACCTGGCCGCCACTTTTATCCTCAAACTGCTTCAGTTGCCTCTCGATCTGGCGGTCGCAGGCGGCAATCTCCTTGTGGTAGAAGTCGTACAACTGCACCGCTTGCGTCAGCGCGAACAGATGCTCCGGCCGCCAGTTGCCCTGCAAGGCCCGCGCGATATCGGCTTCGCTGTGGCCGCAGCGGTCGTCGCGCAGCTTGGCCAGTTGCACCGGATCGCGTTGGCCGGCCATGATGGCGCGGAGGATGGCCAGGCCGGTCACGCCGGTGATGTCGCTGACGACGTGCTGGAGCTTGACGTTCATCTGCGTCAGGGCTTTTTGCATGTGCTGGACATGCTGGCCGGCATACGTTACCAGCATCTGCCGCTGTCGCAAGTAGCTGCGCAAGACGCACACCGGCTCGTCGGGCCGGAAGGCGGCGGCCAGCAATCCGTAGCTGTGCAGCCGTTGCAGCCACTGGCAGTCGTGGACGTCGCTCTTGGGCCGGCCGGGGATGCGGCGCATCTGTCGGGCATCGACCAGCCGCACCTCGAAGCCACGACCCTCCAAGAGTTCGAAGAGGGGAATCCAGAAGACGCCGGTGGACTCCAGGACGGCGGTGGTCGACGCCGCAGGCCTTGAGCCAGTCGGCCAGGCTCTCCAGGTCGGCGGTGCAGGCGCCGAAGCGTCGGACGGGTTGGGGGTCGGCGTCGGCGGGGACAGCGACGTAATGCTCGGTGGCGCCGATGTCGATGCCGGCGGCGTGGGGGTGGACGACGGTCAAGGCTTGGGCGGGCGGAGGGGTACGGGGGTGCGTCATGGTAGCCTCGGGGAGGAGGAAACGGCAGGGGTGCGGGGGCGTCGGACTGGAGACACTCTCCCAAACGGGATCAGGCGTGGGCCTGTCACCACTGCGGTAGCCGCGCGTCCCCGGACCAGCCTGGCAGGCGGGCAGCAAGCCCCAACGTTACAACGGTCTCTTGGCCCCTGCCAGGATCGAGGATACCAGGAACTTAGCCCCAGTTCCTTGCTGTGGTACAGCCGCGCAGCGGCTTGCGGGCCTGGCAAAGTGGCAACCTGGCCAGGAAAACCCTTGTGGCGCAAGGACTTAGCTGTTTACCACCGGCGTCTTGCCGTGGCAAAGAGGCAAGGAAGGGCACTTCCCACTCCCGAAGGTCGGGATCAGCGTAACGCCCCGGCGAATCACGTCGCTCGTCGGCTGGTAGCGCACGGGGCTTGGACCCACTGATCGTAGACCAGCGGGTTTGAAGCGCGTTGATGGATCGAGGTTTACTTGTCGGTCGCATCTCGGACGAGTTGACCTCGCGCCCGCTTCAATAGCCAACGATCCGGCAACCAGTCGAGCAGTTGCTCCGCCGTCGGCGTCTCGCCCAACGCGAACAACCCCGGCAGTGCGTCGCGGAGGTACGCGAACGGGTCGATCCCCAGATGCTTGCAGGTGCCGACGGCGGAGTACAACACCGCTGCCGTCTGCCCGCCCACTTCGCTTCCGATGACGCCCCAGGCATTACGGCCCAGTGCGATCACGCGAAGCGTTCTTTCGCTCAGGTTGTTGTCCAGCGCCAGGAAGCCCTGTTCGAGGTATCGCTTCAACGCATCCCAGTTGTTCCAGGCGTACCCGATCGCACTCCCCAACGGCGACTTCGGCAACACGCCTGGCTTCTGCTCGTCGAGCCACATCAACAGTTCTCCCCACACCGGCTCGGCGTCGCGTTGCCGCAATTGGCGACGTTGCTCTTCACGCTGCTGGCGCTGGTCCCGTTGCGCCAGGTCGTCCGAGGGCAGCAGCAACGGCGGCAACGACCGTTCGACGGCGTACAAGCGACCGATCATCTCCAGCGCCTTGCTCGCCCGTTCGTCGCCAGCGTCGCCGGCGGCCACGAACTTGCGCCGGGCATGAGCGACGCAACACACGTGCTTCACCCGGCCGTCGCGGTAAAGCCCCTCATACTGGGCCAGCGCGTCCGCCTGCAAGTAACCCGCGTACCCGGCCAGGAACCGCTCCGGCCCTTGGGCCGTGTAGTCACTGGTAAAGTCGAACAGCACGTACGGATAGTCCGCGTCCCCGATGCACGTCCACAGGTGCGCCTTCTTGGTGCGATTCGAACCAGGCACCCGCAACTTCACACCGGTGTCGTCGCCGTGGATCACACGCGACAGCAGCAACCGCCGATGCATCAACTTGTAGAGCGGCGTCAATAACTCCGACGCCCGGAACAGCCAGTCACCCAGCGTCGAGGACGCGATCGTCACGCCCGACCTCGCCAGTTGGCCGGCGAGTCGATGCACGGGCGTGTGGTCGGCGAACTTGGCGGTGACGACGTGGGCCAACAGCCCCGGACCGCACAACCCCTTTGCAATCGGGCCGACCTGAGCGGGGCCAGCGGTCTGGAGGCGTTGCTCGCCCGGCACGGTCTGGGGATTGCAGTGCCGGCAGGCGTAACTCTTCTTGACGGTGCGGAGGACGAAAAACCGAGCGGGTTCCAGGTCCAGTTGCTCGGTGGTCTGCTCCCCGATGCACGCCCGCGACCGACCGCAGCACGGGCACAACTTCTGGGCCTCGGTCAGGTCGTGGATGACCTCGCGACGTTCGAGATGTTCGGGCAGCGGCGAGCGTCCGTGTTCATCGCGCCGGGGCGGCGGCTCCCCGGCGGCGGTCGTGGGCGGTGGTGGGCGGCGCTCGCTGCGGCGACCAAATCGGTGCTTCAGGGCCGCGTCCAGTTTGGCCGTCAGTTCGGCGATCCGGGCTTCGAGTTGCTGGTTGCGGGCCAGCAACTCCCGCACCATCGCCTGGAGCGTGGGAACGTCGGCCGGCAGAGAGGAATCGACCAGTGGTGCTGCGGCATCCATGCCCTTTGAACACCGATCAGGCCGGCGGGTAGCGCGAAGATTTTGCTTCGGGTGGAGAGAAGCGTTTGAAGCGTCGGACGCGGGACAGGTCGATGCCGTCGAGGATCATGGCGAACTGGGCGGCGGTCAGTTCGATCCCGGCGGCCGTGGCTTCAGGGAAGTGGTAACGCCCGGCTTCCAATCGCTGGCACCACAGACACAAACCATGACCGCCCCAGTACAGAACCTTGACCCTGTCGGCCGAGCGATTGGTGAACACGAACAGGTGGCCCGAGAGCGGATCGGCGGAGAGTTGGGTGCGGACCAACTGGGACAAGCCGTCGAATCCCAGGCGTAGATCAACGGCGGAGGCGAACCAGAGTTTGGTGGTAGGTGGAACGGTCAACATGGTCGCTCCTCCAATCCGCGCAGGATCGCGACGAGGAGTTCCGGGCGGACATCGGCGGGGAACCGAACAACGGCCCCGGATGGGAGGGCCAGTTCGATGGGCGTCGCGGGGGCGGGAGGTGGTGTGAGGCGGATGGGCACCACCTTCGGTTCGTTTGGGGTGGGCATGGACGGTTGAGCGAGCCGTCGGCGCCACAGGTAGAAGTTGGACTCGGACACGCCTTCGGTGGCGCAGAACGCGACGACCGTACGGTTGCCGGCCGCGAAGCGTTCGAGGCGTTCGGTCCAGCGCTGGGTTGCAGCGGCGTCAGAACGGGAGCGAGAGGACAAGGCGGACATGGTGACATCCTCCGAAAAAGGGAACGGATGCCATCCACCATAAATCACATGTCAATCACGTGATCCGCCGGGGCGTTACGGATCAGCGAGCGCCTCCAACCGGGTGCCAGAAGGGCAGTCATCCGGTCGAGATTGCGGATGGTCTGCCCGTTCATCCATTCCTCGGCCTGGCGCACCAACCCCTGACCTTCCTCGCCGCCGAGGAGTTGTCCCAGCCGGCGGCGGGCGACGGCGGCGGGGAGGTGCATGTCGCAGGCCGTGAGGCTGTCGGCGGCGGTGGCGAGGAGTTGGCGCGAGCGGTTCCCCTCGCCGCGGCGGAACGCGATGGCCGCGTCGAGGAGGTTTGCCAGCGCCTCGCTCCAGGGCAGTTTCTCGCGCCGCAGCGAATGCACCCCGCGCTCGGCCGTGCGCAGCCACGAGGCGAAATCCTTGCCGCCGGCCAGCGCCAAAGCGCAGCGCGCCCGCAGGTCCGTCATCACGATGCGCATTTGCTGCACGCGCAGCAAATGCGACCGCGCCAGCGTCGGCCAATTATCCGCCAACCGTTGCCAGGCTGCCACGCCGTCGCCCTGATACAGGTCGATCTGCACCTCGTCGGTCAGGCGGTTGAGGTGCTGGACGTGGAAGCCCTGTTGCGACCATTGGGCCATCGCGTCGGCCAGCTCCGTGCGGGCGCGCTCGGGTTCGTCGGCGGCCAGACGCACGAAGGTGCGGATGGCCAGGCACAGGTTCGTCTCTTCATACAAATCGTCGCGCTCGCGGGCTTCCTGGAGCAAACGCGGCAGACGGCGGTTGATCTCGACGACCTCGCCCATGAACATGAGCGGCCACAGGGCGAAGCGGTGCGACGTGCCCAGCTCCCACAGGGCGCCGGTGCAGGAGTCGCGCAGGATGCGTTCGGCTTCGTCGCACAGCCGTTGACCGTTGCGCCAATCGCCTTCGAGCGCCGCCGCGATCCCTTGCGCCAGGGCGACCATCGCATATGCGTAAGGGCGATTGACCTGCTTGGCCAGCGCGCGAGCCGTCTGCAAATAGCGGTCTGTGCGCGGCCGGGCGTAGCGGCCTTCGGCGGATGTATGGGCCGCCTCCATCGCCAGGGCCGTCACCAGACGTTCCGGCTCGCCGGCCCGCAGCGCCAGAAGCAGGCCGCGCGTCTGGAAGTACGCCCCTTGCAGCGTATCGACCATGCTCAGGCCGACCGCGGCGGACTGGCAGATGTCCAGGCGCGTCAATTCGCGCGGATCAATCTGTTCGAGGGATCGTTGGTGATAGCTCAGGCCGCGCAGATAAAGCCGAAGCCGCTGCCACACCAGCGCCCAGAACGCCCGGCGCGGTGTGGGGAGCAAGCGCAAGCCGACCGCCGCGAGCACGGTGCGCAGGGTGGCGAGACCGTCGTCGATGTGGCCAGCACGCAAAAATTGCAGGGCGGCGCGACGCTGCAATTCGAGCGTCTCGGCCGGGCCAGCGTCCGTAGTAGCGGACAGGTACGCTCGGGCCGACTCGGCACCGCGGCCGGCGTTGGCGAGCGCGTCAGCCAATTTCGTCCGCAAGCGCCGCTCTTCCTCACCCCGCGGCGCTTGCAGCTCCAGGGCCAGTCGATATAGCTTGGCGGCCCGATCGAAGGCCAGCGTCTCGGCCGCCTGCGCCGCCGCCAGCGCGTAGTAATGCCC
This sequence comes from uncultured Planctomycetota bacterium, assembly GCA_963767535.1. Lineage (GTDB taxonomy): Bacteria > Planctomycetota > Planctomycetia > Gemmatales > Gemmataceae > JAJPHU01. Next base: position 1,089,784 of record CAVYEC010000001.1, on the reverse strand, counting down.
GGCCCGTTCCGTCTCGCCGGCGCCGAGTAGGTGGACGGCGAACACTTCCGGATCGGCGTGCCCGGACGTTTCCAGCACGGCGACCAGACGGCGATGGTGCTGCGCCAGCGCGGCGGGGTCGAGGTGGAGGAGCACGGTTTCGCGGATGCGGTCGTGATAGGTCTCGATCTCGGCATGCTCGCCCGTGCCGCTGCCGCGCAGCAGCCGGCCGGAACGAAGGCACGCCAGCGTCGTGTGCTCCTCGACGACCTCCGCGGCGCGACACGCATCCGTCTGGGCCAGAGGTCGGCTGGCCACGGCGACGACCTCCAGCAGCCGGCGCGCTTCCTCGGGCAGCCGGAGGATGCGCGCCCACAGCACTTCGCTGAGCGTGATGTCGCCGGCCGGCTCGGCGGGACGATCGGCCCACGACGTGCCGCCCTGAACGTACTGCACCAGCTCGTAGACGAAGAACGGATAGCCGCCTGACTGACGGGCGATGGCGTCGGCCCGCGCCGCGGTCGTCTTGTCGCGGGCATCGAGCAATGCCAGCGCCAGCTCGCGCCGCTCCTCCAACGTCAGCGGCTCGACGGCCAGATCGCGCCTCTGGAGGCCGCCCAGTTCGTGTATCTTGCCGAGGGCGCGCAAACACGGACTGCTGACCGCATCCTCGCTGCGATGACAGAGTAGTAGCAGTAGTGCGGGCGGGTCGGGTGGTCGCAACAGGTCGGCGAGCACGGCGGCGCTGTCCTCGTCGCCCCATTGCAAATCGTCGATGGCCAACACAAGCGGGCGGCGGTCGCCGAGCCGGGCCAGCAGCTCGCGCAGGGCGGCGAGGGCACGGCGGCGCACTTCCTGCGGGTCGGACACCTCGGCCGTGCGCCGGGGGGCGTTGGCCACCGCGTCGAGGCGGCGCAGCACGGGAAACACACGCGCCAGCGACACGAGATCGCGCGGCCACACCGCCTCCGTCTCGCGGATCGGCAGATCCTCCAGGTAACGGCTCAATTCATCGACCAAGCTATCCAGCGCCTTGTAAGGAACCGATTCCTGCTCGTAACAGCGGCCGGTCAGCACCACTGCCTTGCCGTGTTCGCTCAGGTCGTCGAGGAAGTGCCGCACCAGGGAACTCTTGCCCGCGCCGGATCGGCCGTGTACGTCCACCAGCACCGTTCGGCCCCGCCGCATCTCCTCGAACGCCTCGGTCAAAACCTGCATGTGGTGCTGCCGGCCGATGAGCGGCACCTCCAGCCGCTGAGGCTCGCGCCGCGATGGCGTCGGCGGGACCGCTTCCGTCCGCCGGGCGAGACGATGTAGCACCTCGGACCCCGCCGGCCGCGCTTCCGGCTCGCGCCGCAACAGTTCCATGCACAACGCCGAAAGATCCTCGGGCACGTCCGGCAATAGAGAGGACGGCGGGGGCGGATCGGACTGCTGCTTTTTGTGCAGGATTTCGTAGCTTTCGCCGTCGAACGGCAGCACACCGGTTAGCGCCTCGTAAAGCATGACGCCGACGGCGTACCAGTCGCTGGCCGGCGAGACCGGCCGGCGGGCGGCCTGCTCGGGCGCCATGTAGGCGACCGTGCCGAGCAGATGAAGGCTGCGGTGCCGCTGATCGCGGTCCATCTCCGTGGCCAAGCCGAAATCGAGCAGGACGACCCGGCCTTGCGGCGACACCAGGACGTTGCTCGGCTTGATGTCGCGGTGCAGCTTGCCGGATTCGTGCAAGAACTGCACGCCGTCGGCCAGTTGGACCAAGGCGTCGCGCAGGCGCTCCAACTGCGGGGGACGGAGAACGCGCCGCCGACCCGGTTGCACGACCACCGCGGCCGCCTGCTCCAGCGTCAGGGTCGGCGCGGTCGTGTCTTCATCGTCCACGCGAACGTACTGGAGAAAATGCACCCCCTCGATCAGCTCCATCGTGAAGAACCAGTGCGGCCCGTCGCCGGTCAGTTCGTAGAGCGAGACGAGGTTGGGGTGATTCATGCCGGCCAGGCTGCGGAATTCCTGCTTGAAGCGCAAGAGGGTGCGGGCGTCGAGTCCCTGCATGACCTTCAGGGCGACCGTCCGCTGTCGTTTGCGGTCGAAGGCTTCGTAAACGACGCCCATGCCGCCACGTCCCAGTTCGCGGAGGATGTCGTAACCGGGAATGGTGGGGAAGCTCGCGGTGGCGCGGAACGGCGGCGCCTCGGCGGCCGGCAGCGTCGGCGGCGGCTCCGTCGGCTCGCCCTTCGTGCTGGGAGGTTCGTCGCCGGGATTCACCTGCGCTGCTCCATTCGTTTAGCCGCGACCCGAAGGGGAGCGCGGAGCCGACACGCTCCCCTTCGGGTCGCGGCTAAACGGGGAACGGTTTTCGGAACATCTCGGTATTATAAGTTGTTTCCCGGGCGAGCGGCTTCCGCCAGCGCCTCGCGGGCGGCGGCGAGAGTTTGCTCGACATGCTTGTCCGTATGCGCCGCCGAGACGAACGCCGCCTCGAACTGGCTGCACGGCAGGTAAATGCCGCGCTCCAGCATCGCCCAGAAGAAGCTGCGCGAACCGCGCCGTGTCCGCCTGCTTGGCCGTCTCGTAATCGACCACCGGGCCGCCGGTAAAGAACAGCGTCCACATGCTGCCGACCCGGCCGAGGCAGTGCGTCAGCCCGGCGGCGCGGGCGGCGTCGTGCAGACCGTTTGTCAGTCGGTGCGCTCAGTTCTTCCAACCGGGTGTACGGCGGGTGGTCGCGCAGTTCTTGCAAGGTGGCGATGCCGGCGGCCATCGCCAGCGGGTTGCCCGACAGCGTGCCGGCCTGGAACACCGGGCCGGCCGGCAGGACGTGCTTCATCACATCCGTTCGGCCGCCGAACGCGCCCACCGGCAGACCTCCGCCGACGATCTTGCCCAGCACCGTCAGGTCCGGCATCTGCCGAAAGAGCTGCTGCGCCCCGCCGTAAGCGAGACGGAAGCCGGTCATCACCTCGTCGTAGATGAGGAGTGCCCCGTGCTGATCGGTCAGGCGGCGCAGCTCGCCGAGAAATTCGTCGGACGGGCGCACCAGGCCCATGTTGCCGACGACGGGTTCGAGGATGACGCCGGCGATGCGCCCGCCGTGGGCGGCGAAGGCGTCGGCCAAACCCTGCACGTCGTTGTAGCGCAAGCTGAGCGTATCGGCGGTGCAGCCAGCCGGCACGCCGGGGCTGTTGGGCACGCCGAGCGTAGTGGCGCTGGAGCCGGCCTGCACGAGCAGGCTATCGACGTGGCCGTGATAGCAGCCAGCGAACTTCACGATGACATCGCGGCCGGTGAACCCGCGGGCCAGGCGGATAGCGCTCATCGACGCCTCGGTGCCGCTGCTGACCATACGCACCATCTCGATCGACGGCACGGCGTCAATAATCAGCTCGGCCATCTGCGATTCCGCCTCGGTGGGCGCGCCGAAGCTGGCCCCGCGGCGCACGGCCTCCTCGACGGCGTGAACCACGCGCGGGTGAGCGTGGCCGAGGATGAGCGGCCCCCACGAGCCGACGTAATCGACATACTGGTTGCCGTCGAGGTCGTAGAGGTACGGCCCCTCGCCGCGGGCGATGAACGGCGGTTGACCGCCGACGGCGCCGAAGGCACGGGCCGGGCTGTTGACGCCACCGGGGATGAGCCGGCACGCCCTCTGAAATGCTTCTCGACTGCGAACGCGCGACGGCGGCATGGGGGTGTTCCTCGGCGGTAAGAAATGCCTGCGGCGACTGCCTAACGACTCTCGGCCTGAAGCTTGTGGGCGTCGTCCACCAGCTCTTTCATGTCCTCATCCTTGTCGTACAGCGCGACGACGTTCAGGCAGAGCAGGTGGACATCGCTCTTGCGAATTTTGCCCTTGGTCAGGGCCGAACGCGCTTCCTTGAGACGATCTTGAACCATTTTCTTGACGTTGTCCTTGCTCTGTTGATTGTCGGCCAATTCCTTGTTCTTCCAGGCCGCGTACAGATACAACGGACGCGGGGTGTCCGGTTCCTTGCCCGCCGTTTCCTTGAACTTCTGGAACAAGGAACGAGCCAGGCGGTGATCGCCGAACTGCTCGGCCCGCCAGGCGTGAAAAATCTGCTGCTGCGGTTCGGGGAAGGTTTCCTCCGTCTCGAAGTCGTGAATCCGCTTGTAGAGCTGCTGGCAAGACGCCTCGATTTGGTCGAAGCTTTGAAGTTCCTTCAGGTGGTTATCCGCCACACGCCCCCAGATGGGCGACCCTTCCTGCTTGAGTTCTTCCCATTTCCCCCGCGCCCTGTCTCGATTGCCCTCGTCCTCCGCCAAGGCCGCCGCGAAAGCTAGTTCTTCCATCTTGTCTTGCGGCTTCAACTTGAAGGAACTCTGCGAGCGTTCCTTTTGCAAATAGTTTTGCAAAAAATGTTCTTTCTGCGTGTTCTCGGTCTCTTCGGCCCATTTCTGGACCGTTCTCGCCTGCTGATCGCCCCGCTTGCCGTAGCGGCGGAGATATTCCTTGATCGGCCCGTCGAGAGCATTCTCGTGGTCCTCGAAATTGCGCGAATTCATCAACTTTTCCGCCTGCTGATACAGATTATCGGGCGAAGGCGGCCGGAACGCCAGATACAACAGTGTCCCCGCCACGCCCAGCGCCACGAGCAAGCCGACCGCCTGGACCCACACCTGCTGATACCACTTCTTCTTTTTGCGCCGCGACCTGCCCTTGCCGGTCATCAGGATGCGGGCGGCTTCCTTGTCCTCCTCGTCGGGTCGCTTTTGGCCGGGCGTGCGGTCGATCAGACGGCGGCGCACGGCCTCGACGCCGGCGCTCTGTTGTGCCTCGACTTTCTCGTGAATGCTGTTGAGCGTGGCCGCCACCATGTGGGCGTCGAGCGGCCGTTGTTCCGTTTTCTTTTCGAGTAGCTGGCAGACGAGCGTATCGAGCCACACCGGAATATCCAGCACCAGGCGCGACGGCCGCTCGAACGTGCCCTGGACGTGCTGCAAGAACATTTCCATGGCGTTGTCGGCCGTGAATGGCTTCTTGCCGGTGAGCAGCTCGTAAAACAGCACGCCCATCGAATAGAGATCGGACTTGGGCGTCAGGTCGCTCTGGCCCTTGCACTGCTCCGGCGACATGTACGCGGCCGTGCCCACGGTGCAGTTGGTCGCCGTCAGCGCTTCGAGGTCGCTGACCTTGGCGATGCCGAAGTCGGTCAGCTTCAGGGTGCCGTCGGACAGGATCATGATGTTGGACGGCTTCAAATCGCGGTGGATGATCCCCTTGTCGTGGGCGTGCTGCAAGGCCAGACAAAGCTGCTGGCCCAGGGCGACCACTTCTTCCCACGTCATCCGCCCGCGCCGGCTCATGACGTGATCGAGCGATTCGCCCTGGACATATTCCATGGCGAAGTAGCGCGCCCCCTGCGTCTTGCCGGCGCCGAAGAGGCGGACGATGTTGGGGTGGTTGAGCTGCTTGAGGATGGTGATCTCGCGCTCGAAGCGGTCCATGGCGGCGGCGTTGGTCGAGCCGATGCCGGGGGCCATCACCTTGATGGCCATCACCTGCCCCGTCTTGGTGAAGCGACCCAGGTAGACCGTCCCCATCGCCCCGGAACCGAGTTCCCTTTCGATCGTGAACGGCCCGAATTGCTGTCCGACCAACATAACTCCTCCGTAGTCCGTAGTCCGTAGCCCGTAGTCCGTAGCAAAAACCAATGGTTGTCTTTGCTACGGACTACGGGCTACGGACTACGGACTCTTTTCTGCCCGACCGCGCAACTCCTCGATTTGCCGGCACATGTCCTCGGCCCTCTCCTTGCGGCGCGCGTTGGTCGTGGGATCCCAGCGCGTCGCGTTGACGCTCAGGAGCAGCTCTTGCCAACTCTGTTCGACACGAATCATCAGACGAACCATCCAAAGCTGCTTGTCGTGCTTGACATCGATCGGATGAAAGAAGCACTGCGGCTCGCAGACGGAAATTGCCCCGGCCGGGATGCGATAGCGATCCGAGTCTCCTTCCATTATCAGTTGCCGGCCCTTTTTGTCCACCTTCAGAAGCAGCACGTCGGAAGCCATCGTCCATTGGATTTTGGCAAAGCTCGCGCGGGGAATGAGCGAGACGAAGACCGACTCCGGGTCTTGCGGATCGACGAGCTTCTCGGGGCGGGCGCCGATTTCCCGACGCAGCCGCCGCTCGATCCAGCGATTCTCGGGCACGGACGTACAGAACAGCGCGACGTACGCTCCCCAGTTGAAGCCGGCCACGCCGATGGCCAGGGCGATGCAACCGAGCGGGACGAGGTCGTTCATGACAAGCCAAACGCCTCCCGCCGCCAACCCGGCGCCTCCGAAGAAATAAAGGGCCGGCATGGCCCCGATGAGGTTCACGCGCAGGGCATATCCTTTTCCCTGGACTGCGCTTGCGATAGGGTTCCGGGACGGCTTTGATCTCGGCGCTTTCGCCGGCCGGGTGCGCGGGACTCGGCTCGGTCGTGACCTGTGCCGGGATGTGGCGCAATTCGGCGTGCTGGGTCTCCAGCAGCCGGGACATTTTGGGAAAGAGCGGCCGCAGCGCCAGCACCTCTTCCCATTCCAGTTCCACCTGTCGCAGCACCGGACGCCGGAAGCGCGAGGGCCGGAACCACGACCGGGACTGGGGAAAGTCCTCGAAGGAAGCGTAGAACGGGAACTCGAAGGCCGAGCCGGCGTCCGGCTCGGCGTATTCGAGGATGAGGGCGCTGGACGACTGCGGGTCGCCGCCGGGGGATGTCTGGGCGACGAATTGCGGCAACGTGTCGTTGTCGAGGGCGGCGTGGAAGCTCGCGACGGAGTGGGGCGCCAGCAGGGCCGTTTCCCGCCGCATCCATCGGCCCAACTCCACGCAATAAGCCTGACGAGACCGGATCCAGGCGGTCGCCGTGGCCACCCCCACAACCATCAAAAGCTCCATGCCGAAGGAGAAGTAGTTCATGAAGGCCACGGGTTTCTTGGGTTGTTGATTCATCGGGGGCTTGGCAACGTCCTCGACTACGTCGGTTTGCATCCGCAGCGCCGATGAATCTCGGCAGCAAATCGACGCGCCAGCCAGCCCCCGGCGGCAAGAGATCCATGAGGCAGAATTGGTAACAACCCAGGTAGGTGATGGTTCCGGCGACGACGCCGATGACGGCCGCCAGCCAGCAATTGCGGCAATGCGCCCAGCCCACCATGAGATAGAGCACGCCGGCCAGCACCCCTCCGCCGGCGAGCGGTACGAGCATGATCAAGTACCAGTTGTGGACGTACACAAACTTGAGGCCCCATGCCACCACGACCGCCGTCAGCAGGGCGGCGGCAACCAGGACCGGCAAACGCGGCCAGGAGACGCCGAAGTCCGATTGGTAACGCGAGCGATCCTCGACCGTGGGCATGAATCCGCCCTCCTGTATCGCACCGGCGTTAGCCGGACGCTCCGCGCCCCGCGACAGACACCGAGGCGACGCGGAGTGTCTTTTCTTTTGTGTTCGGGATGTCGTGCTTCGGTTTTATTGTAGCCAGTTCGCCGCGTCGCGCGCGAAGTAGGTGAGGATCATATCGGCCCCGGCCCGCTTGATGCTCGTGAGGACCTCCAGCGCGACGCGGCGCTCGTCGATCCAGCCCTTTTGCGCCGCCGCCTTGATCATGGCGAACTCGCCGCTGACGTTGTACGCCGCCACCGGCACGCCGAAGCGGTCCTTGACGCGGCGGATGATGTCCAGGTACGCCAGGGCCGGCTTGACCATGATGATGTCGGCCCCCTCCGCCAGATCCAACTCGACTTCGCGCAGCGCCTCGTCGCCGTTGGCCGGGTCCATCTGGTAGCTGTTGCGGTCGCCGAACTGCGGCGGCGATTCGGCGGCGTCGCGGAAGGGCCCGTAAAACCCCGAAGCGTACTTGGCCGCGTAGCTCATGATCGGCACATGGGCGAAGCCGGCCGTATCCAACGCGGTGCGGATCGCGCCGACCATGCCGTCGAGCATCCCGCTGGGGGCGACGAGATCCGCGCCGGCCTGGACGTGGCTGACGCACTGTTTCGCCAACAGGGGAAGTGTGGCGTCGTTGTCGAGATCGAGTCGGCCGGTCGATTCGCTCAGGATGCCGCAATGGCCGTGACTGGTGTACTCGCAGAAACATTCGTCGGTCATGAGCAGGGCACGGTCGCCGCACTGCTTGCGCAGGGCGCAGCGCTTGCTGCACGATGCCTTCCGGATCGAGGGCGATGGAGCCGGTCGCGTCCTTGTGGGCGGGGATGCCGAACAGGATGAAGGCGCGGACGCCGAGATCGAGCGCTTCGCCCACTTCTTCGACGAGGCGATCGACGCTGAGCTGATAGTTGCCCGGCATCGACGCGATTTCATTCTTGATGCCGCGTCCGGGCCGGACGAAGAGCGGCAGAATCAGGTCCGAAACCGTCAGCGTCGTTTCGCGGACAAGATCGCGGATCAGCGGATGATGACGCAGCCGGCGCGGGCGGACGGTCGGGAAAGCCCCGGCGGGAGATCGTGGGGAGTCAGAATGCGGAGGCGTGGCCATGATCGTAATCCCCAGGGGCGGATACCGCCTTCACCTGGAAAGCGCTTCCAGCATTAAAACCAAAGGCATACTGATGGCGAAGGCAGAAAAGATAATGACGGCCACGGGCGTGAGGGTCATGAGGCCCGACCACAGCGCTTGAGCGCCGGATCGGCGCAGGCGATAGTAAACGATGCCGTCGGCGATGAGGACGGCCAGCATGAGAAGCAACCCGTCGGGAACAATCCCGTGTGTCGAAGACATCACCAACTCTGTCGCGGACGGCGCTTTCATGTTGTAGTTACGGAGGATCCGTTCCACGCGCGGCACCCAGAGAAGGAGACCTACCAACCACGCGGCCCAAAGGAGGGCGTGCAGCGCGATCACGAAAAACGTCTCCGGCAAACGCCTGGACGCATACGGACTGGACGAAATCGTGCTCATGTTTCCCTCTCTCCATGCAGATAGACGCGGTTGGCCGCGGCGACGCCGGCGCCCGGCTGCACCTTGACGCCCTGGCTCGCCAAACATTGCTCCAGCGCCGCCAGGAAGATCAGCACCACGTCGGGCCGGCTGTTGGTGCCCATGAGTCCGATACGCCACGCCTTGCCCTTGAACTCGCCGAGTCCGCCGCCGATCTCGATGCCGAACTCGGCGAGCAGACGTTTCCGCGTCGCGAGGTCTTCGCAGCCGGCCGGCATTCGCACGACGTTGAGCTGCGGCAACTGATGCTTCTCGTTGGCGACGTAGCTCAACCCCAGCGCCTTCAGGCCGGCCTTGAGCGCTTCATGGTTGCGGCGGTGCCGGGCGAAACGAGCTTCCAAGCCTTCCTCCAGAACCAGGCGCAGCCCTTCGTAGAGCGCGTAAATCATTGTAATCGGGCCGGTGTGGTGGTAGAAGCGATCGCTGTCCCAGTAATGCTCGACGAGGTTGACATCGAAATACCAGCTCTGCACCTTCGTCTTGCGGTTGCTGAACACCTCCACGGCCCGCGGGCTGAACGACACCGGCGACAAACCCGGCGGACAGCTCAACCCTTTTTGCGAGCAACTGTACACGGCATCGATCTCCCACTCATCCAGCGCCAGCGGGATACATCCGAGCGCCGTGACGGCATCGACGAGCAACAAGGTGTTGAACTCGTGGCACAGTTGGCCCAGCCCTTCGAGCGGCTGCCAGGAGCCGGTCGAGGTCTCGGCCTGGACGATGGCGAGCAGCTTGGGCCGGACTTTTTGCAGCGTCTCGCGGATGGGCTGCAAGTCGAACACCTCGCCCCACGGCCGTTCCAGTACCGTCACCTGCGCCCCGGCCCGATTGGCCATCTCGATCATGCGCTGACCGAAGAACCCCTTGGCGCAGACGACCACGCGGTCGCCCGGCTCGACGAGGTTGACGAAACACGTCTCCATACCCGCCATGCCGGTGGCGCTGACGGGAAAGGTGACGGCGTTTTTCGTCTGGAAGACGGCCCGGAGCATAGCCTGGACGTTGTTCATGATGTCCAGAAACCGCGGGTCGAGGTGGCCCAAGAGCGGCGTGGCCATGGCGCGGAGGACACTCGGATGAGCGTCGCTGGGACCGGGGCCGAGCAACAGACGCAGCGGCGGGTTCAACGGGTCGGGGAGGTTCATGGATCAACGCTTCCGATGATGGGGCGAGTGGTGAAAATCACAGGTGTTTCATGCGTTCCTGAATCAACTGGCTGGCGGCCTTGAACTGCGGATGGCCGGCGCCACCGATCCACTCGAAGACGCACATTTCGCTGGTCGTCAGGATGGCGCCGGCCTGCTCCATGCGGCGCAGGGCCGTATCGTGGTCGATGCGGTAGCGCGAGCCGACGGCATCGACCACGACATAGACGCGGAAATCCAGGGCGAGCAGATCGAGCGCCGTGTGCAGGACGCACACATGCGTTTCGATGCCGGCGAGCACGAGCTTGGGTCGGGCCGCTCGGTGGAAGTTCTGCACGACGGCCGGCACGGCGCAGCTACTGAAAGCAACCTTGTCGGGACGATCGGTTAACTTTTGGGCCAGCTCCGGCACGGTGGGGCCGAGGCCGCGCGGATATTGTTCGGTACACTGCACCGGCATGTCCAGCAGGCGAGCGGCGTCGAGGAGGAAGGCGATGTTGCGCACCAGGCGGTCGGCGTCGAGGATGCGGGGGACGAGCTTTTCCTGCACGTCGATGACCAGCAATCCCGTGTCGCCGGCTGACATTTGCGTGGCATGCGCCATGGTGCGTTCCTTTGTCCGCGTTCGGATCTCTGTTCGCGATGCTACTGCCCGCTGCGCGGGGCGTCAAGCAACCTCATCACCAGCCCGCAGCGCAAGCAAGGGTTTTCCATCCCTTGCTTGCGCTGCGGGCTGGTAAGGACGTTGTTCGTCGGATAGACTCGCGGAAAGCGACTCGCTCTCCCTTGCCGCCGGAGATACACCATGCCCGCACTCGACCGCCGTCACTTCCTGCGAACGTCCGCCGCCTCCGTGGCCGCCCTGTCAGCCGTCAGCGCCGCCGGTGCGGCCGACAAACCGCAGGAGAAGATCAACCTCGCCGTCCTCGGCGTTCACGGCCGCGGCCGCGACCTGCTGCGCGGCTTCTCCGCCCTGGACGATGTCGAAATCGCCGCCGTCTGCGATCCCGACAGCAACGTCATCGCCGATGCGCTCAAGGCCGTCAACACCCGGCAGAAGCGGACGCCGAAGGTGGTTCAAGATCTTCGCCGCGTCTTCGAGGACCGCGACATCCACGCCGTCGCCGTGGCCACGCCGGACCACTGGCATGCTCTCGCCACCATCTGGGCGTGTCAGGCCGGCAAGCACGTCTACGTCGAGAAGCCGATTTCGCACAATCTGATCGAGGGCCGGCGCATGGTCGAGGCTGCCCGCAAGTACGACCGCGTGGTGCAGGTCGGTACGCAGCGGCGCAGCAGCGGCCACGCGGCCAGCGCCGCCGAGTTCGTCCGCTCCGGGAAGCTCGGCAAGGTGCCGTTCGCCCGCACCTGGATCGCCGGCAACCGCAAGACCATCGGCCACAAGGCCGACGCCCCGGTGCCTTCCGGCGTCGATTACGACCTTTGGCTGGGGCCGGCGCCCAAGCGGCCGTTCAACCCCAATCGATTCCATTACCAATGGCACTGGAACTGGGATTACGGCACTGGCGAGCTTGGCAACAACGGCATTCACGCGCTCGACCTGGCCCGCTGGGTGCTGGGACTGGACGCGCCGCAGTCCATCTCCAGCGGCGGCGGCAAACTGTTTTACGATGACGACCAGCAGACGCCGGATACGCAGGTCGCCGTCTTCGACTTCCCCGGCACGACGGTGATCTGGGAACATCGCATCTGGTCGAAGACCGGCGTGCAGGGCGAGCCGTTCGGCGTCATCCTGTATGGCGAGAAGGGCACGCTCGTTTTCGACCGCAAGGGCTGGCACGTCGAGGACGGCGTCACCGCGTCGGATCAGTCGCCGGATGCCGGGCGAGCACACCTGCGCAATTTCATTGACAGCATCCGGGCACACAAGCGGCCCGAGCGCCGACATCGAGGAGGGGCACAAGAGCACGCGCCTTTGTCATCTGGGCAACATCGCCTATCGCGTCGGCCATCGCCTGACCTTCGACGCCTCGACGGAAACGCTGCGCGACGATCCGGCCGCCAATCAGCTGCTGGGCCGGTGGTATCGCGCGCTGTTCGTGGTGCCCGATAAGGTATAAGAACGAAGAACCCTTGCTGGCGCTGCGGGCTGGTAGGCCGGGCTAATTCCTGTTGTGGAAAGCACTTGGAAGCGTCTATACTTTATGAGATTTCCGTGAAACCCTGTGTCCGAGGCGACCGATTGACCTCAGCGTGGAGGAGCGGATCATGGAACCGGGGCGAATCGAGAAGCTCTGTCTGAGAGCCAGGCAAGCCATCGAAGAGCGCGACTGGGAGAAGGCCAAGCAAGCCTATCTCATGGCGCTGGGGCTGCGCTCCGACGCCCCGGACATTCACATGGGCCTGGCCACGGTCTATTTCCAGCTCCGCGAACTGACCAGCGCCGCCCACCATTTCCGCGAAGTCACCCGCCTCGACCCGCTCCGCGCCGGCGCTTACATCAACCTGGGAGCCGTCCTCAACCTGCTGCAAGAACTGGATGAGGCCATCGCCGCCATGCGCCGCGGCATCCAGCTCGACCCACAGCGCGTCGAAGGCTATTACAACCTCGGCCTGGTCTACCGCCGCAAGGGCCAGTTCGACCTGGCCATCCAGGCCTACCGCGAGGCCATCCGCCTCAACCCGCGCATGGCCGATGCCTATCTGAACCTAGCCAACCTGTACGTCGAGAAGCAGCAATACCGGCTGTCCATGCAGCAGTATGAGGAAGCGCTCAAGGTTCGGCCCAACTGGGACAAGGCGCTCGAAGGTCTGTCGCACGCCCGGGAAATGCTGGCTGGCGGCCAGCCGGTCGTGAATGTGCCCACCGGTGCGCCGGCCAAGGCCGCCAAGGTCCTCAGCGAGATGGAAAAGCAGGTGGATCCCAACATCCACGCCGCCTTGCTCACTTCGCTGCACGTTGCCGCCGGGGAATCCGAAGACCTCGGCCGGACATTTCAAAAAGTCCTCTCCGACGAACTGGAAATCGCCATCAAGGAGCTGTCGAGCTGCCTGCTGTACGCCGACTCGCCGCGCAGCGAGCTGGACGCCTGCATCAAACGCTTCGAGACCGCGCTCGGTCACATGAAGGACACGCACCAGAACCTCGAACACAGCGTCGCCCGGCTGCAACAAATCGGTACGCAGTTCCCCGGCCACTGACGCAAAAACCGTGAGCTATAGTTGTGCTGGACGGCGGCCTGCCCAGCCGCCGTCTTACCAGGACACAACCATGCGCACGGAACATAAGCTGGGCGAGATCCTCGTCCGCCTGAAGGCCCTCCACCACCTCGACCGCGACCGCGTGTTGGAAGCGATGCGCCGTCTGCAGCGCCGGCAGAAGTTCGGCCAAACCGCCCGGGCGATGGGTCTCGTCACCGAGGAGCACATCCTCGCCGCCCTGGCCGTGCAGATGAACCTTTTCCCCGGCATCGAGCGCATGACGCTCCATCAAGTCCTCGAATTCCTGCAAACCGCCGAGTCGCCGATGTGAAATGCTTTACCAGCCCGCAGCGCGAGCAAGGGAGCAACCCTTGCTGGCGCGGCGGGCTGGTAATCCAGTTACGGTTGCACCGCGGCGGCGTCCGGCGTCTTCCAGATCGCCAGGGCGCCGCGGCTGAACAGCACATGGTAGATGGTGCCGAAATACGTGCATTCGCCGCACAAACGCAGGCTGCCGTCGCCGTTGAGACCGAAACCGAACTGGGCGCGTCCGGGACCGCCCATCATCGCTTCGACCAACTCGCCCAGGCTCGACGGGCCGGCTTCCTCGCTCGCCTCTTCTGATCCGGACGGCACAGACGTGGCCGGTTCGGACTTCGGTTTCTTTTTAGAAGGAACGATCTCGCGGATCGGCTTGCCGGCGGGCGGGCAGTACGGACACGAAGGCGGTTCGCTGGCCTCCTCCGCTCCGGCGGAGTGCGAGGCCGGCGTCACGGCGAGCAGGTGCATCTTGTAAATGAGCGGGTCGGCCGCGACGCGCTCGGGATCGAGGGCGAACGCCTGCCGCGCCAGTTCCGCGGCTTGCTCGTGCAGTCCCTCGTTCATGAGCAGCCGACACGCCTTCATCAGACCCTTCACCTGTTGTTCGATCCCCGGTTCCGGCTTCGTCGCCGGCTCGCAGAGCCGCACGTACAGCTCGCACATCACCTCGGCCGCCCGGGCCGCGCACGGACTGCCGGGACACAAATCCTGGGCGAACGCGCAGTATTCCAGCGCTTCGCCGATGCAGCCGGCACGGGCCAACTCCTTGGCCATGCCCAATAGCTGATCGGCCTGTTCCAACCGCTCGAAGTTCTCCAGCACGCTGCGGCCGATCTGCGGATCGGCGAACTGACAGGCGTGACGGTCCACCGCCTGCTGGCGCAGCCAGGGACAGGTGATACCGTCCGGCGCTTCACCGTCTTCTTGCGGCATGGGCAGCATTTCGAGGGTGGGAACGAGCGGCGCGTCGTATTCCTCAGCAGGTGCGTCCCCCTGCATTAGATTGGCGACGACATAATCATTCGGCTCCGGCGAAGACCCACTGTGGCCGTTCGTCCAACGGGAGACAAACCATTTCAACCAATCCGTTTCCTCCCATACGTAGGTACTCTCCCCCGGCCCGCTCACGAAATGAGGCACTTTATACACTTTACACTGCGCCACCTCGCTGAAAATATCCTCGCCAGCGACTTGTTGCGGATGATCGCCGGGAGCATCGAGCGCCTTCGCAGTCGGCATGAGTGCCAGCACCGGATTGACGCCGAACAACAGCGAGCCGGCCAGAGTGCGGCGGGCCGTCGGACGCAGCTGATAAAGGGTGGGCGTCGGCAGCGAGGCGGGCAGGGAGTTATACACCGAGGGGAAGACCGGAGGATAGGGTCGTTCGATAGTCCATATCCAACCCGGATGGCCGGATGACGGTTCGTCCGTCCGTTGTGTCACAATCGCACCGCCGCTCAACGGCGGATTTTCGCCCGGCTCGCCGGCGCGAACCGACCCACTCACCAGCACGGCAGCGCCCAGGCAAGCGCTCAACAAGCGACGGCTCATCGACGACTCCCTCCGTTCCACGAGATAGGACGCCGGCCGGGCCGGCGCAGTGTCTCCGTTCCGGTCCATCGAGAGGTGGTTTCCTCTAGCCCGAAGCGCGAGCGAGGGAGCAACCCTCGCTCGCGCTTCGGGCTAGTAAGTTTCGATTGTGCTCAGCGGTGCAGGACGCTTGAAGGGTGTTCGAGCAGTTCCGCCTTGGGTCGGGCCGTCGGCTTGAAGCGCAGATGGCGCACGGTGGCGGGCGGCACGTTGATGAAGATGCGTTCGCGCCGGATCTGGTAATCGCGGATGAAACCACGCATGACCCGGCCGACGCGGAACAGCCGGCGGCGCTCGCGGCGATCGACGAAAGGTGTCTTCAACTGGCGCACTAGCGTGTACTCATAATACGTCAGCGTGCCGCCAGGCTTCAGCAGGCGATCGTAGGTGGCGAAGATGTCGCGCACCTCGTGGGCGGGGAAATTGTTGAACGGCAGCCCCGACACGATGTAATCGTAGACCGACTCGCCGAGCAACTCTTGCACGGCCGCGTGAATGATCTCGACCTGATCGCGGTGGGCGGCGAACACGCGCTCCTGCCGCAGCCGGCGCTCCAGCAGCGTGACGAAGTGGCCGTTGATCTCGACGGCGTCGAGGCGATCGCCGGGCAGCATGCGGCGGACGATCTCGCACGTCACCGAGCCGGTGCCGGGACCGACTTCGAGAATGCGGCAAGGCGTCCGCGGACCGCGCAGCGGCCGGACCAACGCACGCGCCAGAAAACGACTGCTGGGCAAGATGGCTCCCGTGGTATGGAAATGCCGCCGACATTCGCGGAAGAAGTTTCCGCACTCTACCCAGATGTGCATCCCGGATGCCTCACGATCTCACGCGCGGCCCGGATGACCGGGCGGCGGGCGCCATTCCACACAAGGAGGCGACTCAATTCGCCGGCGCTATCAACATACGTTTTTTGTCCGACGGAGCAACGGAGACCTTCGGCCTGTCCGTCCGGTGAACCGACAAGCAGGATGCCTATCCTATCCCATTCGCCCAGTCCGGCGCGCCGACCTCGCTTCACCTTATGCAAGAACAATGCCGGCAGGGGACATTCAGCGCCATCCCTGCCGGAAGCGTCTCATACCCACCCGGCGCGGAGAATACAAGAGGATCGTGCCACGCGCGCAGGGACAAGTTAACGGCGTGCGTCGCGAAGGATTTGCAGATACGCCTTCGCCAGCGGTTGACCGGCGCTGACCTGGCTGGCGGCGGAGCCGAGGCGATTGAGGATGATGGCTCTCTCGAACAAATCCTCGGCGCTTCGTATCGCGCCCTGCTCCAGCGACAGCAACCCCGTCAGCACCAGCAAGTCGGTTTGCTGGATGAGGATGGAGGAGACGTGCGCGAACTGCGCTGACAGATCGAGGCGGTAGCTGCTAAACACCCGGCGCACGAACCACGGACGCGGGTCGCTCGACAGGGCCACTTCCGCAGCCAGCACGCGAGCGCCTTTGTACCGGATATCGTCCATGCTGACCGCGGTCCCGGCGCCGATCAGGTCGTCGAACAACATCTGCGACGCAACGCCCGCCTGCTCGTACGCGCCGTCGGCGGCCTCCGCGCACAGTAACAACCAGGCGTAGGTCGGCAGCCGGTAAGGTTGCACCTTCGCCGGATCGCCCGACGGGAAAAGATCCAGGTAACCGAGGTTCTGCCGGTTGACCTTCCAGTCCTCTCTTTGCAGTTGCTCGCGGGCCACGTCGATCCGGCCCAGAAGCAGTTGTAGCTGCACCGTCAAGCGAATGCCCTCGCCGCCCAGCAGCACCGGCTGCGACTGCATCAGCACGTCATCGAGCGCGCAGGGGCAGTCCCATGCGCAGGGCCAGGCGGGCCTTGGGGTACGGCTCGGCCCCCATTTTCTGGGACTGCAAGGCGAATTCGTTGCGCCGGTCGCCGACCTGCCGTTCCAGCTCGCGCGTGTTCGACTCGATCTGGCCCAGACGGCGGGCGAACGCCTCGGCATTCTCGCCGGGGACCGGCCCATTCCGGCGGGTCAGGCGCAGCTGCTCGCGGAGGTGTTCGAGGGCGGCGTCGAGAAAGTTGTTTTGGCCGTACAGCCGGGCCAGGATTTCGTGGCCGCGCAGCAAGTTGGGGTTGTGGCGCAGGGCGTTTTCCAGGGCGCCGGCGATCTGAACCCGGCGCAGATCGGACAAGAGCGGAAAGGCGTCCGCCACGTCGCGTTCGGGAGTCAACATCCGCATGATCAAGTAAGCCTGGCCCAGGGCAAGATGGGCGTCGGCGTCGTCGGGGTTGACGGCCAGGGCACGGCGGGCGGCGCGGATGGCCAGCAAGGGCACGGCCGGCGGCAGCTGTCCCACGTCGGCGGGGGCGAAGGGGGCGTGTTCCAGTTGTGCCAGCATCCGGCCGGCGCTCTCGAGCGAGCCAACCGACTGCGCCGGCAGGCCGACCAGGGCGGCGGACCATCCCACACAGCGCAGCCATCGCTGGTGCTGCCGAAGCGGAGCGGTGTCCTCGAAATAGCTCAGCAGCACCTGGGCGGCCCCCGCCTCCCAGGACGGCGGCGGGACCGGATCCTTGAAGCGCGACCAGAGATCGGCCCGGAGCGATTCGCGTTCGGCGCCCCGTTCGGGGGCGGGAGGGATCATCCATACCTCGGCGGGGCCGGAGGGCGCGAAGGCGAGCCGGTCGGCGTCGAAGGCCGGCACGCCGGCCGGCAATCTTCGTCCGCCGCGCTTCCAACCGTAGATCAACGCCTGGCCGTCGATGTGCAACAGCGTCCAGTCGGCGGGGTCGAGCGTCAGTCGTCTCTGCGCCGGCATCAAGAGTGGCAAGGCGGGATCGTAGAGGATGACGTGCGTGATGCCGCGGTCCCGGAAGTAGGCCTTGTAAAGCGCGCTCCCGTCCCCGGATCGGCCGCGCTCCGGGTCGAGGACCGGGTTAAGGGTCCGGCAAATCTCCTCGTACTCGCCGGCCACGCCGCGAAAGAGCGAGAAACGCGAGTCCAAAAATCCCTTCTCGCGCGGGCAGAACCAGGCGCAATAATGCACGACGCTGGGGTGCATCGGGAAGGCGCGGTCGTTGTCGCCGAGTTTCTTTTCCTCATACCAGCGCTGCAGCGTCAGGGCGACGCGTTGCAACGAACCATCCGGCTGCACGGCCCAGTTGATGCGCCGGCCCTCGCCCTGGAAGCCTTGCAGCCAACCGGGCCAGCTCAGGACGATCAGCGCCAGCGCCGCCAGCATGAGCAAGCCGTAGGAAGCCCCAACCAGGAACCCGCGGTTGCCGGGACGGGCCGGGGACTTCGCCCGCAGGGCATCCTGAAAATTGAGCGCGGCGATCGGCCCGGCGACCACGGCGAAAAACGGCACGGCCCGTTCCAGCCAGGCCGACAGGCCGGCGAAGCCGAGCCAAACCAACAGACGCCAGCCGAGCAGGTTGCGCCGGTTGAACCAAAACGACAGGAGTCCCACACCGACGAGGACGAAATAGGCGCCGGCCGCCAGGTTGACTCCGGTGACGGGGTGATACGGCCAACCGCGCTGCCAGGGCGACAGGAACAGGCGCTGGAAGCGGATGTCGTGTTGCAGCTCGGCTGGCAGAGGCGCCAGCTCCACCGGCAGGGTGAAGGCGTGCCAGGTGTGCGGGTTGATGAGGCAGACGGCCAACCCCGCCGGCCACAGCCAGGCCGGCGTGCGCGGCGGTTCGTCGCCGACCGTTTGCATCTGTTCGCCGAGCCAGAAGAGCAAGGCCAGGATCGGCCCCAGCAAAAACCAGGCATCGACGTTGACCCACAGCACGAAGACCAGGAGCACGGGGATTGCGCCCTTCAGATCTTGCGACAAGCCCGGCGAGCCGGGGAGCGGCCGCCACAGGAGCCAGAGGGTCAAGCCGAGCAGGACGTAAGACAGGCAGGTCGAGTGCAGGAGCAGGCGCGGACTCATCGCCAGCACGGCCAAGAGCGTGCAGGCGGCCGGCACCCCGATCCGGCCGCGCCGCGCGCACACTCAGCATCAAGCCGGCCAGCACGGCAATCAGCACGGCTTTGAGGACCACAAGGGCCGCGCCGCCGGACCAACTATCCTGGCTGTACCCAACATACAGCAGCAAGTCGAACAGCCAGGCGTGATTGGCCCAGTAAACGCCGTCGGTCGTGAAGGTGAACGGATCGACGCCAAATTGATAGCGTCCTTCGGCCAGGAGCCGGCCGTCGGCCAGGTGCAGCCAGAAATCGCTGTTGCGGACGGCGAACGACGCGACGAGGAAGGCAAAGGCCAGCACCAGGCCGGCCAGAAATCCATCGACGAGGCGCTCGCGCCAGACTTGTGCCCGCGACGGCGCCGGGCCGGCGGCCGCGGCAGGCAGACGGCTCGGCGGCAGGGGCACGATCGGCGCCGCGAGCGGAGCAGCGGACGGTTCGGAGGATATTTGGGCGGATGGATCGGGTGTGGCCATGAGTGCTGAACCTGAAGTTCCCCAAACGCGGAGCGAGGATGTTGATGAGAAATCCGTTGCTCAGGCTATCGGGTTGGCGAAAGGCGGTCAAGTTAGGAGGGGGGACTTGGCCACTTTGCCAACGCGAAGCAACGTTGGCAAACACCCCCCACGACAGCAAAACCTTGCTAATTAGAGATTTACGCGATGCCGAAAGCCCCACTTTGCCAGTTTGCCACTTTGCCAATCGGCTCGATGGGAAACAGAATTCCCACTTATTCGACAATTTTCCTCTAGTAACACTGTATTCCGGGATGGTATAAAGGATGATGCATACCTCGATCATCCAATCGGGGATCGCGCATGGAGAGAAGGCCGGCCCCTCACTCTGCATTCGATCCAGCGGCAATGGATAGCTCAGGTTCATCAATTAAGACCTCATGTGTTCAATAGTAAAAAAATCTCAAATAAACAAATTTTTTCTCTTGACGACCAATACCTGAGATATTAAAACTTTCTCCTATTCAGCAAACCTCGCCCCGTTTGCGCCATCCAACCGGAACGCAGCGCCGCTTCCTTTAACGCAGGACTCGCACCATGAAACGCTGGAAGCGTCCGCTCCGCGCACAGCGCCATGCTCATTTCGTCATCCCGTCGCTGGAAATCCTGGAGGTGCGTGAGTTGCTCAGCGCCGCTCCCGGCGAGCAGGCCGCCCAGGCCCTCCTGGCTAACTTGGCTCATCTCCGCGACGATCTAACCGCTGCCACCGTCGCGCTGCTCCGCGACGTATCCCCTGCCAACCCAAACGCGCCGACGCCGGCCCAGATGCAATACCAGTGTAATACAATGTGGAACATGCTGGCGGCGGACTGCCAAAGGACTTGGCAAGCGTTCGTGCAGTACCAGTTCGCCACCCTGGGACTCGACGACCTGGGCGTCCACCTGCCGGGCCAGACCATCTCCGGCACAACGACCGCCCCGAACATGGCAGCGGTTAATCCCGTTCCTGCCTTCGTTACGTCCACTGCGGCGACGCAGTCCTCGCCTCCACGCGCCACACCTTTTTCCGGCTCCCCGCCCCCTCCGCCGACCTACGTCTCCATCGTCAATCCCTACAACTAACTACAAGTATGGCGAAGGCGCCGGCGTCGTGGATGCCGTCTCCGTGACCGTCAGCACCCTGTACAACCGGCCCACCGTGTCCGTCACTTGCACGACCAGTGACGGTACGGGTAAGGCCGGCATCGACTACACCGCCACCACCGAAACCTTGACCTTCCCCACCGGCGTGGGCCAGCAGTGGTTCACCGTTCCCATCCTCGACGACAACGCCGTCAACGAGCCCAATTACGCATCGGTCAACGTGACCCTCAGCAACCCCGTCAATGCCGCCCTCGGCCCGTCGTACACCGGCGCCTTCTACATCAAGGAAGACAACGACGGCGGCACCAGCCCACCACCCCCACCGCCACCACCGCCACCGCCGCCACCCCCTCCACCGCCGCCCCCACCGCCCCCGCCCCCGCCACCGCTGCCGCCCGCACTCGTCGCGGTCACCGCCCCCAACTGCGGCTGCAATAACCAGCCCGGCGACCTGGTGCAGAACTCCCCGGCGCCCTCGGAGCTGCATACGCCGGCCCTAAACCTGCCGGCCGGCGCACCCAACCCGCCCGGGGTCACCACCTCGCATCCCGTCCGCTACGCCGATGGCGAGGCGGTCATCGCCAAGACCGACTTGATGTCCGACGGCTTCGGCTTCCCCTGGCGCAGACCCGTTCCTGGACCAACCAGAGCGTCTACTCCCAGGGCGGCGTCAACGGCTCGGGCTGGATCGACACCTACACGCCCCACCTGATGCAGGCCGACGGCTCGACCAACGACACCATCATCGTCGTCAGCGACGACCTCAACGCTCGCTACTACGACCTGGTTAACGGCAGCTACGTGGCGCGCTTCGCCGAGCCGTCCCTGCTGACCTATAACAGCACCAACGACACCTTCTCGCTAGTCGATGCCCAGGGCGATACCCTCGTCTTCGACGGCTTCGGCAGCGGCTGGCAGCCAGCCCAGCGGGGACAGTTCGTCAGCTTTACCGACCCTTACGGCGAGCAGATGGCGGTGACTTCCTACACCAGCGACGACCATATCGCCGAGTTGCAGCGCTCCCAGACCAGCGGCGGCAACACGATCACCGAATCCTGGCTCAACAGTTACCTGCCCACCGGCAACGCCAACGCGGGTTTACTCAGTAGCGTGACGCTGCGCCGGCAGGTCAACGGCGGGGCGTGGAGCACGGTCCAGCAAGTGCAATACGCCTACTACGACGGCACGCAGCAATATGGCGGCAACGTCGGCGACCTGATGACCGCCACGGTGGAGGACGGGAACAATAACGTGCTGTCCACGGACTACTACCGCTACTACACGGCCGGGCAGACCGGCGGGTTCCAGCACGGCCTGTCCTACGTCTTCAATCCGCAATCGTACGCGCGCCTGACGGCGGCGCTGGGAACCAATCTGGGCAGCCTGACCGATGCGCAAGTCGGCGCCCTACGCCGATTACAGCTTCCAGTACGACAGCAATCACCGCGTTAGCCAGGAAGTCGTGGCGGGCGCAGGTTCCTCGACGGACACCGGCGGCCTGGGCACGTTCACCTACAGTTACACCACCAGCACGAACATCCCGGAATTCAACAACTGGACCACCAAGACGGTGGTGACGGCCCCCGACAGCAGCACGGACACGGTGTACACCAACCTGTTCGGCGAAGTGCTGCTGGACGACCACTACGACCCGGTCAGCGGTTTGGATACCATCGCGGCCTATCGGTACAACGAGGAGGGCCAGTTGATCCTCGCCGCGGCGCCGTCGGCGGTCAACGGCTACAGCGACAGCTACGCCGACCTGCTCAACGGCCAGAACGGCACCTACCAGTACCTCAACAACAATTCGGGGTTGATTGCGCGCTTCGACTACTACCCGACGACGACAGCGACGGAGACGGCGGCGGGCGGGGTGGCGCTGTACCTGCAAGACGAGCAGATCCAAGAGGGCCAGCAGGGCACCCTGGTCCCGCAAGAGACCTGGCAGTATTACGCCCACTCGTACAACGGCCAGACCATCGCTCCCGTCGCCACGGACACCGTCTATCGCAACACGGACGGCACGGGGGCGGAGACGACCACCTCGACCTACACCTGGTTTGCCGGCACGGCGCAGCGCAGTCGGAGACGGACACGGCCCCGGTGGTCTCGGCTGCGGAGAACGGCCCCGGCACGGCCGATGTCACGACGACGTATTTCGACACCAACGGCAACGCCATCTGGATCAAAGACCCCGACGGCTTTATCCAGTACAACGCCTTCGACACGGCTACCGGCGCGCAACTGACGCATATCGACGACGTGAACACGGCGGATACCAGTGAGTTCGTGAACCTGCCTTCGGGCTGGAGCACGCCGGCGGGCGGCGGATTGAACCTGATCACGCAGGACGTGGTGGATGCGCTGGGCCGGACGACGGAGGAGACTTCAGCGGGCGGCAACATCACCTACACCGTCTACCTCGACCCGCAGCACGAAGTCCGCGAGTACGACGGCTGGGGAACAGCACGACCAACGCGCCGACGGGTCCGACGATGGTGTACCGCGAGGACTGGGCGAATAACTACGTCGAGACGCTGACCATGTCGGCGACGCCGCACCTGACGGGCGGTGCGCCGGACGGGACGGAAGCGATCAGCGGCCTCCAGACGTTGACGCGCGACTACATGAACCTGGCGGGTCAGGTGACGTCGGAGGACGCCTACTTCAACCTGGCGCGCTGGCCTATACCACCGGCGCGATGGGCGCGGTCAACGTCAACTATTACCAGACGCAATATGGCTACGACGTGGATGGCCGGCTTGCGCGCACGCAGACGCCCAACGGCACCATCTACCGCACGGTGTACAACAGCCTGGATGAGGAAGTCAGCGATTGGGTGGGCACCGATGACACGCCGGCCAGCGGCGAGTGGTCGCCCAGCAACAACACGGCGCCGTCGAACATGGTGGAAGTCAGTTCGTATCAATACGACAACGGCAGTGTGGGCGATGGCAATTTGACGCAGGAAACGGACTATCCGGGTTTGGGTCAGCCCAACCGCGTGACGGATAACTGGTACGACTGGCGCGATCGGCTCGTCGCCACCAAGTCGGGCGTAGAGTCCAGCGAGAACGACGGCACCAACCGGCCCATCCTCGTCACCACCTACGACAACCTCGATGAGCCGATTGAGACGCAGCAGTACACCGGCGACGGCGTGACGCCACAGATCGTCAATGGCGTGCTGCAAGCGCTGAACTCGTCGCTGTTGCGCGCCCAGGAGATCGACAGCTACGACGACCAGGGCCGCGTCTACCAGACGCAGGTTTACGACGTGAACCCCTCGACGGGGGCAGTCTCCAGCACGGCGCTCACTACGAACGATTATTACGACCACCGCGGCGATTTGATCGCCGAGTCGGCTCCTGGCGGGCTGTGGAGCAAGAGCCAGTACGACGGTGCCGGCCGCGACGTAATGGATTACACAACGGATGGCGCCGGCGGTTCAACCTGGACAGCGGCGGGCAGCGTGGCCAACGACACGGTGCTGGAGCAGACGCAGACGGTCTACGACGCGGACAACAACACCATCGAGACGATCGGCAAGCAGCGCTTCCACAACGCCAGCGGCAGCGGGCCTTTGGGTAGTCCCACCAGCGGCATCGGGGCAAGGGTGTACTACGCCGCTGCCTACTTCGACAACGCGGATCGTTTGGTCGCGTCAGTGGACGCGGGCACCAACGGCGGCACGGCCTGGGCGCGACCGGGCAGCGTGCCGGCCTCGTCGCCGACCTTGCTCGTGACCACTTACGGCTACAACGCGGCGGGCTGGCTGCAAGACACCACCGACCCGATGGGACTCGACAACCGCACCTACTACGACAACCTGGGACAGACCGTCAAGACGGTGCAGGACTATACGGGCGGTACGCCCGGTAACGAGAACGACATCACCACCGAGTACGGCTACGACGGCGACGGCAACACCACCTACGTGCAGGCCGACGAGCCGGGCGGCACTTACCAGAAGACTGCCTACGTCTACGGCGTCACGACGGCCTCGGGCAGCGGCATCAACAGCAACGACATCCTCTCGGCGGTGCAGCACCCGGACCCCAGCACCGGAAATCCCAGTAGCAGCCAGCAGGATACGCAACTGGTTGATGCGCTGGGCGAGACCGTCCAGTCCACCGACCGCAACGGCAACGTCCACCAGCTTACCTTCGACGTGCTGGGCCGGCTGACCAGCGACGCCGTGACCACGCTGGGCGCGGGCGTCGATGGCAGTGTGCGGCGCATCCAGTACGCCTACGACAGCCAGGGCAACAACTACCTCGTCACCAGTTACGACGCGGCCTCCGACGGCAACATCGTTAATCAGATGCAGCGGACCTACGACGGCCTGGGGCAGCTGAGCGGCGAGTACCAGTCGCATAGCGGCGCGGTGGTGGTCGGCAGCACTCCGGAGGTGCAGTACGCCTACACCGAGATGTCGGGGGGCCAGAACAACAGCCGACTGGTCAGCATGACCTACCCCTCAGGGTACACACTCAACTACAACTACGACGCCGGGCTGGACAGTAGCATCAGCCGCCTGTCGTCCATCTCCGACAGCGGCGGCACGCTAGAGGCGTACAAGTACCTGGGGCTGGATACGGTCGTCGAGCGCGACCACCCGCAGAACAATGTTAACCTGACGTACATCAAGCAGACCGGCGACAATCAGGCGATCAACGACGGCGGCGACCAGTACACGGGCCTCGATCGCTTCGGACGGGTCATCGACCAGAACTGGGTTAACGGCACGACCGGGACATCGGTCGATCGCAACCAGTACGGCTACAACCAGGATGGCGACGTACTGTACCGCCAGAACCTCGCCGATGCGGCCATGAGCGAACTGTACAGCTACGACAACTTGCACCAGTTGACGAGCTTCCAGCGTGGTACGCTGAATGCGACGCATAACGGGCTGGTGGGCAGCGCCAGTCGTAGCCAGAGTTGGTCCCCCGATGCCTTGGGCAATTTCAACAGCGTGACGACCAACGGCACGCAGCAGACGCGCACGGCCAACCAGCAGAACGAGATCACCGGCATCTCCGGCTCGGGGACGATCACCTATGACGCCAACGGAAACCTGACCGCCGATGGCAGCGGCAACACCTACGTCTATGACGCCTGGAACCGACTGGTCGCCGTCAAGAACGGCAGCACGACACTGGCGAGTTACGGCTACAACGGCCTGGGACAGCGCATCACCGAGACGCACGGCTCGACGACGACGGATTTGTACTACTCGGCGGCCTGGCAGGTGCTGGAGGAGCGTGTCGGCGGCGTGGTGCAAGCACGCAACGTCTGGAGTCCGGTGTACGTGGACGCGCTGGTGCTGCGTGACCAGTCCAGCCAGCACAACGGTGTCCTCGATCAGCGCCTCTACGTCGTGCAGGATGCCAACTGGGACGTGATGGCGTTGCTGGACACCGGCGGCAATGTGCTGGAGCGCTACGACTACGACCCCTACGGCGCGGTGACGGTGCTCAACCCGGACTTCTCGGTGCGGGGCACGAGTGCCTATGCCATGCCCTACCTGTGGCAAGGAATGCTCTACGATGCCGCCGTGGGGCTGTACCATGCGGGTGTCGCACGCGATATATCGCCGACGTTGATGCGGCCCTTGCAGGCGGACCCGCTGGGCTTAGAACCTGACAACAATGATTACCGCTGGGAGGGCAACGATCCTTCGGATTCGCTTGATCCGAGCGGGTTGGATCGCCTGGATTACGGGCGGCCCGATGCCACCAAGGGAGGGAGGCAGGCAGTCTACTACATCCGAAGGGGGTATACAATCTTTGGGAACTTCGACCACTCGCCGGTGTTCATCGGCTACCTCGACCCGAACACCAAAGAGGTGTATCGGAAGGGGTATTCCGTCGCACTCGCTACCTTGGAGAGTGAGGTCGACGCGTGGTTCTACACGACCCACGACTGGGATGGGTTCTTCCGCGACAAAGGGACGGAGGTCACCAACGACGGCAACGACCCCCGGAGGGTCGGCTGGATGGCGATGCAGGAGAGGGCGGGGGTGTCGGCCTCGCGGAACGAACGGGCCGCGGTAAACGAGCGGTACGTCAAGCCCTTGGTGAACACGGCTATTACCAACAATTTCTGCCCGCCGGGCATGAGGGCACCGCTATACCGACCGAGAATCGCAACGGGACGAGTTCGAACGCAACTCCCTCCGAGAATTATCCGATTAGCGGCTGATGACGCTTTCGTTGGTGATGATGTTAGCCTCGCTGCTGCGGCGAAGAAGGTTATCCCCTACCCTGGCCATTACGACATCGCGATTCACGGCCTTAGGGATGGATCCGGTTTCGCAAAGTGGGTTAACGGGCGGTTGGTAAGGGTGTCTGTTGATGACGTGGCTGCTCACCTAGCTACCAAAGGCGGTTCCGATCCGATCCGACTAATCTCTTGTTTCTCTGGGAAGCTCGGACCATCCTCCCCTGCTCAACAGTTGGCAAACAAGCTTGGACGGGAGGTACTTGCCCCGGTGGGTGATGCGGTAATATTATACGATGGCGCTGTGGGGCCAGGCGGAGTTGTTTGGCAGCACTTTTTTCCTCAAAAGCCGTGAGTGCCATCATGAACACAATGCGTACACTTCGACGAGTCGGATTCTTCTACGAGTTGCCGGTCGTGGATCGAATCCATGTCCTACGGAGCCTTTCGCATCCGGGTGCGGCCGCGCAGGAAGCCGCAGTGATCAGGTATTTGGACTCAGGGCAGTTGTTCGCTGCCGTTCCTGGTGTCGAAGATGATGTTCTTTCGGCTCAGAGGCCGCTGATAGGAGCGCTTCATGTTCGTACTGATGGATGCTTTGCTTGGCCAAGCACGCTCAGTTATTGGGTCAAACAGTATCACATCGCTCTACCACCGGAATTCATAGACCATATGGAAAGTAATGGTTGGTCTCCTCCGGCTCGCCTGGACCTCTCTGGAATGATGCTCGATTAGTTCGAAAAAGAAAAAGAAAAAGAAAAGAAAAGGAAAGAAAAGGGGACAGCGTGAATTAGGAAAAGAAAAGGGGTCGGGACTCGTAGTTAGAGATCGCTCGGATGGCTCGAAGCATCGAATAGAGAGGCGTTGCCCGGAGTCGCCGGCTTGCCTTTTCGCGGGCGGCCCAGCGGCTTCAGCGTGCTCGCTAACCCCAAACGCTGGGCCGTCTCCTGCCGCCATGCCTCCGACCCGAACGGCGCCCCACGCCGCACCGATCGCCGCAACGCCGCCAATTCACCCACCGTCTCCGCCCCGTTGACCTGCTCCAACCAGCCCGGCGGCACGGGCATCGGCCAATCACCCAGCAGGTCCAGACCCCGCCCCTGGGCTCGCCGGGCCAAACTCGACCACGGCCACTGCTCCGCCCGCGTTACCAGGCCGGCACGCAGGGGATTGCGTTCCACATAGCGACAAACCGTGAGAAGATGGGCGTCTTCCTGGATCGGGAAGGACTTGAAGCGGCCCTGGTAGAGCGGCCCGGTGCCGCCGCTGTGGTAGTGGGCGTGCCAGCGCATGGTATGCGTCAGCGTCAGCCAGTGCAGGAAGTCGGACAGTTCGCCGTCCTGGCGCGGCCAAAGGACCAGGTGGAAATGGTTGGGCATGAGGCAGTAGGCCAAGATGGGGACGGGCAACTTGTCTTTGGCTTGGCGGAGGACCCGTTCGAAGGCGGCGTAGTCACCGTCTTTGTGGAAGAGGGTGGCGCGTGCCACGCCGCGGTTGAGGACGTGGTAGACGTAGCCGCCGGTGTCAGCGCGTGGTCGTCGGGGCATGGCTCTTACTCTACGGCAACCGTGGTCCCCCGACAACTACGAGTCCCGACCCCTTTTTCAGCCAAAAAAATGGAAAAATGCAGGGGGTTGCCCTTCCCCACTTTCTCCCCATGACCTATATTTCAAGTGGGAGTTGCAGGAACCGATTCGCCCCGCTCTCCCGATCGACTCGCGGTAGCGACCTCTGCCGGAACGTGCATTCTCGTCCTTCAGTGCTGTTCTCGACGGTCCTCCCGAACGAACACCCCCTCCGGACGCTTCTCGACCTGATATCGAGCGGTCCCGGTACGCCCGCTCCGCGCCCAGGCTCTGCCTCCGCGGGGCTGCCACACTCGGAACGATGAAGTTCGAACTATTTCACAGTGAAGAGGCCGCACTATGCTTTCCGCCATTTGGCGCCGATGGTTGCGTCGAAGCTCCCGCAAGGTATCTTCTTACAACCGATCGGCCCGCCCAGCCCGACGGCAGCCACAACTGGAGTGGCTGGAGTCTCGCGAGCTGCTCTCGGCCGACGCCACCCCCTTCTTCATCCTCAACACCCACGGCCAGGCCAACCCGATGGGCGCCACTGGCCCCAGCGGCTACACGCCCAGCCAGATCGCCCAGGCCTACGGATTCAATCAAATCTCCTTCACCAAGAATGGCAGCCCCGTGACGGCCAATGGCCAGGGACAGACCATTGCCATCATTGATGCCTACGACGATCCCACCATCGCCACCGACTTGCAGACGTTCGATGCCCAATTCGGCCTGGCCAACCCCACCCTCGCCAGCACCTATTCGTACAACCCCAACGCCATCGTCCCGACCTTCACCAAGGTCAACCAGAGCGGCGGCACCACCATGCCGACCGCCGACACGACCTGGTCCGAGGAAATCTCTCTGGACGTGGAATGGGCGCACGCCGTCGCGCCGGCGGCCAACATTCTCCTGGTCGAAGCCAACGCCTCCGATTATACGGACCTGTTCTCGGCCGTACGCTGGGCCGCCGCCCAGCCGGGCGTTTCCGCCGTGTCGATGAGCTTCGGCGGCGGCGAGTTTCAGGGCGAGAACCAATTTGACAGCACCTTCACCACCCCGCAGGGACATGCGGGGGTCGTGTTCGTCGCTTCCTCCGGCGACAGCGGCGCCCCGCCGTCCTACCCGGCCGTCTCGGCCAACGTCCTGTCCGTCGGCGGGACGACACTCACGGTGGGCACCGGCGGCACCTATGCGAGCGAGTCGGCCTGGTCCGGCAGCGGCGGCGGCATCAGCGCCTACGAATCGCAGCCGGCGTATCAGAACGGCATCGTCACGCAGAGCACCACGCAGCGGACCAATCCGGACGTGGCCTACGACGCCAATCCCGGCACCGGCTTCCCCGTGGTCGATAGCTATACGTTCGGCAGTTCCGGCCCCTGGGTCACGTTTGGGGGCACCAGCGACGCGGCGCCGCAGTGGGCGGCCTTGATCGCCCTTGCCGATCAAGGGCGTGCCCTCAACGGCCAGTCCACCCTGGACGGCCCGACACAGTTGTTGCCCATGATCTACCAGATGCCCAGCAGCAACTTCCACGACGTCACCACCGGCACGACCACGGGAAGTCCCAATTACTCCGCAGGCCCCGGATACGACTTGACCACGGGTCGAGGTACTCCGATCGCCAACCTCGTGGTCAACAGTTTGGTGAACGGCGTCTCTTCGCCTCCGGCCTCGCCGCCCGCCCCGCCGCCGGCACCGCCGCCGGCCCCGCCGCCCGCGCCGCCGCCTTCCCCACCGCCCGCGCCTCCGCCGTCTGCCACCCAGGTCAGCGACGGGGGCTTCGAGTCGCCGAGTGTGGGCACGGGTTATGCGTACAATCCTACCGGCACCGCCTGGACGTTCGGCGGCCAGTCCGGCGTGGCCGGCAACGCCAGCGCAGTCACCTCCGGCAATCCCAACGCGCCCGAAGGCACCCAGGTCGCCTTTGTGCAACAGTTGGGCACCATCAGCCAATCGGTCACCTTCGCCGCCGGCACGTATGACCTGACGTTCTCGGCAGCCCAGGAGAGCAACTACCAGTCCAGTGCGCAGACCTTCCAGGTGCAGGTGGACGGTGTGTCGCTGGGCAACTTCACGCCGTCGAGTACAAGTTATAACACCTTGACGACCAACGCCTTTACCGTGACGGCGGGTTCGCACACCATCAAGTTCGTCGGGCTAAATCCCAACGGTGGGAACAACACCGCCCTGCTCGACAACGTGAGTATCCAGTCCACCAACGCCTCACCGCCGCCCGCGCCTCCGCCGTCTGCCACCCAGGTCAGCGACGGGGGGTTCGAGTCGCCGAGTGTGGGCACGGGTTATGCGTACAATCCTACCGGCACCGCCTGGACGTTCGGCGGCCAGTCCGGCGTGGCCGGCAACGGCAGCGCGGTCACCTCCGGCAATCCCAACGCCCCGCAGGGCACCCAGGTCGCCTTTGTGCAACAGTTGGGCGCCATCAGCCAGTCGGTCACCTTCGCCGCCGGCACGTATGACCTGACGTTCTCGGCAGCCCAGGAGAGCAACTACCAGTCCACCACGCAGACCTTCCAGGTGCAAGTCGATGGTGTGTCGGTGGGCAACTTCACGCCGTCGAGCACAAGTTATAACACCTTGACGACCAACGCCTTCACCGTGACGGCCGGTTCGCACACCATCAAGTTCGTCGGGCTAAATCCCAACGGCGGTAACAACACCGCCCTGCTCGACAACGTGAGCATCGTGGCCACTAGCGTCTCGCCGCCGCCCGCGCCTCCGCCGTCTGCCACCCAGGTCAGCGACGGGGGGTTCGAGTCGCCGAGTGTGGGCACGGGTTATGCGTACAATCCTACCGGCACCGCCTGGACGTTCGGCGGCCAGTCCGGCGTGGCCGGCAACGGCAGCGCAGTCACCTCCGGCAATCCCAACGCCCCGCAGGGCACCCAGGTCGCCTTTGTGCAACAGTTGGGCGCCATCAGCCAGTCGGTCACCTTCGCCGCCGGCACGTATGACCTGACGTTCTCGGCAGCCCAGGAGAGCAACTACCAGTCCAGTGCGCAGACCTTCCAGGTGCAGGTCGATGGCGTGTCGGTGGGCAACTTCACGCCCGCAGGCACCAGCTACAGTACGCTGACCACCAGCACCTTCACCGTGACGGCGGGAGCGCACACCATCGCGTTCGTCGGACTGAACCCCAACGGCGGGAACAACTCCGCCCTGCTCGACAACGTGAGCATCGTGGCCTCTCCGGCCGTCGCTCTGGGCCGATCCTCCTTCCAGGCCGTGTCGAGCATCGGTCAGGGCCTGGGTGGTTCGGGTGGTTCTCTCTTGTCGGGTTCGCACTTGGGCAACGGCCCCCTGGGGGACAGCCTGTCCACTCTTCTGGGCGGCAGTTTTGGATCACCTTCCCTGCCGGGCAGCGGCGACCTGCTGCAAGCGCTGGAGTCGAACCTCTTGACCGCCTTCTCCGCCCTGGAGAACGCGGTGCAAAAAGACCTGTTGATCATGCAGTCGGAGTTGAGCCAGCTGTTGCAGTCCAACGGATTGAGCGCGCTTTTGTCGCAGCTGCAACAGCAGGCGGCCTCCGGGCCGCTGGGCCAGAGGCCGGGACAGCCTCCCGTCGAGATCAGCTCGCCCGGCTCGTCGCTGTGATTACCGGTGAGAAGAGGCTCGCCCGGTGAACAGAAAAGAACAGAAAAGAGTGCCATGCTGAAATGGGGCGATCCGGGAATAATTCCCGGATCGCCCCATTTCAGCATGGCACTCTTTTTTCAGCGTTCGAGACGCTGCGTGCAAGTGCATGGATTGGTGACGCCGCCCACGTTCATGTATCGCTGCGGAGGCTCGCTCCGAACGGTGCCGGCGGCGTAGACGGACGCCGTCACGGCCGCCGCCAGGCCAACGACGCACACCACCCTGCGCCAAGAAATCCAACGCATAAGCTATCTCCTCACGATTCCTTTGGAGTCGAGCGCCTCCGGCAACCGGCGCTTGAAGTCCGCCAAACGCAGAACCGGACGCTCGGCGGGCGAAAGGGAAAGAACGAACGACACCAGCGCCCAGCGGTCGCGCAGCTCGGGCAGCGCCCCTTCCGCCGCCGGCATCGGCGTACCGGCCAGGCCGCCGATGATCGTTCGGTAAACGTCGGCCGGCGTGTGGCCATTTTTGAACAGCCACTTGTAGGTAAGGTCGGTGGCCGTTGTGCGGTTCTCCCAGTTGTCTTTCAAGGTTGGGGCCGAGGGGCCGTCGCCCTTGCCCGTGTCGCCGTGGCAAGAGTTGCAACTGAGCGATTTAAACAGCTCGGCGCCGCGGCCGCGGAGAGCGACGAGGTCGGCGGGCACTTCGGGGACCGTCAACCGTTCGGGCTGCTTCGAGTCCTTCCAGTCTTCCAGGAACGCCTCGGAAAAGATGACCAGATAGCGGGCCACGTCGCGAATCTCGGCCGGCGAGAGGAACTGGCCCCACGCCGGCATGGTGCTGTTGGGGACGCCCACGCGGATGGTGCGCTCGACATCCTCGAAGGTGGGCCGGTTGCCGCTCTTGGTGGTACGGAACTTGTACCAGCCCTGGCGGAAGTCGCGCGGTTTGACGTCGAAACCAAAGGCGAGAAACCCGTTGCCGTCGCCCTGGATGCCGTGACAGACGGCGCACTGTTTTTGATAGACCACCTGGCCGCGGCGAACCGCTTCGGCATCGGGCAGACCGTCGGGAACGGCCGGCGCCGGCGGGTTGGGTTGATACTTCACGGATTTGGCGACGCCGGGCCGGACGGCCCAACGGGTCTCGTCGTCCAGCGCGTACAGCAGGTGGCGCACCGACGGCGAGAGGTTGTTCTTCGCCCACGAGCCGCGGCAAGCGAAACCGGGGCCGTACAGATCGTAAAGCTGGAAGAACTGAAACGCCTTGGCGTCGGTCAGCACCTCGCGCACCTCGTGGTAGAGGCGCTCGAAGGTGTAGTCGAAGCCCGACCCCTGCCCGCCGATCAAATAGACGCGCTCGTGAACGGGGTCGATCAGCGAAGGACGATGAAACAGATAGCGATAGTAGGGACTGTTGGGTCCGCCGCCGTATTCGAGGAACTCGACCCACGGGACCGGCGACGCGGGATCGATCTCGGCCAGGCGGTCCTTGACGTTGACGCCGTAGACGCCGCCGTACTTCTCGAAGAAGTCGGGGAACATCGTGTCCGTCCAGCGGTGCTCGCCGATGACGTGGCCGACAGTGAAGCCGAAGCTGGCCAGCGTGTGCGTCTCCCAGCGCGAGCCGGGCGCCCAGTGGAACAGTACGCCGCCCTTGGGGCCGTTCCACTCTGTCCCGCCGTAAGCCTCGACCTGATGCTCGATCACCTTGTTGTTGTAGCACCAGTACACGAAGTCCAGCCAGCGCTCGTCGCCGGGCACGAGGGTGAGCGTGTCGGCGTTGAGATCGTGGTCGGGGTTGTAGCTGGTGCGCAGGCCCTTGGTGCGTTTGGCCCATTCGTCAGGGCCCCAGGCGAAGCCGCTGATGACGTGATATTTTTGCTCCGCCGCCCGCGATCCCTGGGAATAAGCAAGCCAGGCGACGGCCGCCACAACAACCACCCCGCCAACGAGCGCCGCCCCCAGGCGCATGGTTCGAGTCATGATCTTCCCCCGTCTTTCCCCTTGAGGAATCGTCTTCCCCACCCCCGGTTGGCCGGACCCCTTCGTCACGGCGAAAGTGCCCGAAAATGAACGCATCGGTTACGGATCTCTCGCGCCCTTAGTCTATCAATGGATTTCTGGATGTCAATATCCTATTTTACTTTTCGGGAGACGATCTCCGGCGTTTTTGTATGCCTCTTTTATCTCTTATCGCCGGCGTTTGCCTTCCACCTCCGGGTTCACCCATGCCGGCAGAGGTTGGCCGGTCAGTCCCGCCAGCAGGTTATTGGCACAGATCTCGGCCATCGCGTTGCGCGTGCCGACCGTGGCGCTGGCGATGTGCGGCGCCACCACCAGATTCGGCACACGCAGCAACTCACTTTTCGGATCGGGCGGCTCCGGGTCGGTCACGTCGAGGCCGGCTGCGAAGATGACTCCGGATTTCAGCGCCGCGATCAGGTCCTTCTCGACCACGATCGGGCCGCGGGCCGTGTTGACGAACACCGCCGTCGGCTTCATCTGCCGGAACCGCTCGGCGTTGAACAGGCCGCGTGTCGTGTCGTTGAGGTCGGTGTGCACCGAGACGAAATCGGCCTGATGCAAGAGCGTGTCGAGATCGACCTGGCGGGCGTCCAGCTCCGTCTCGGCCTTCTCGTGGCGGTACAGGTCGTGGTAGAGCACCTGCATGTCCCAGCCGAGGTGACAGCGGCGGGCCAATGCGTAACCGATGCGGCCCATGCCGACGACGCCGAGCGTGCGGCCGGCCAGATCCTGACCGAGATGGCCCAGCGGCTCCCACGTCTTCCACTGGCCGGCGCGGGCGTAATCGGCACTATCGACCAGCCGCCGGGCCGCCGCGATGAGCAGACAGAAGGCCATGTCGGCGGTGGCGTCGGTCAGGACGCCGGGCGTGTTGCCGACCGCGACGCCGCGGGCCGTGGCCGCCGGGATGTCGATGTTGTTGAAACCGACCGCGTAATTGCTCACCACCTTCAGGCGCGGCGCCGCGTCGATCAGGGCCGCGTCGATGCGGTCCGTCAGCAGGGACACCAGGCCGTCACAGGCCGCGACCTTTTGCCGCAGCAGATCGTAAGGCGGCGGCATCTGTTCGGGCCAGACCTCGGTGTCGCACTGCCGGCAGATGCGGTCGAGACCGGCCGCGGGGATGCGGCGGGTGACGAAGACCTTCGGCTTGGTGGCCATCGGCGGGCTCCTGCATTAAGTAATGCGTAGTCCGTGGGGACGGGTGAAATTATCCACTAATCTATGAAGGTAAAGGCATGGCGGACTCCTCCATACTGCGCGAACACGCTCGCGCCATCTGGCAAGCCGCCGTCGCCGCCGCCGATCCGTTCGAACTGGTGCGCGATGCCTTGACGCAGCCGGGTCCCGCGCTGGCGCAGGCGCTGGCAAGTCCGGGGCGTATCCTCGTGGTCGGCGGCGGCAAGGCGGGCGCGGCCATGGCGGCCGGCGTCGAGGCGGCGCTGGCGGATCGACTCGAGCGGATCAGCGGCGTCGTCAATGTGCCCGCTCCCCCGAACCCCAGCCCTCCCCCACAAGGGGGGAGGGAGGAAGACATCCCCCAATTCCGCCCTCCCCACAAGGGGGGAGAGAGCCTTCTTTCTCCCTCCCCCCTTGTGGGGGAGGGTTGGGGTGGGGGGGGGAATTTGCGTGCCATCCGTTTGCACGCCGCCCGGCCAGCCGGCACCAATCAGCCGACCGCCGAGGGCGTGGCCGGCGTGCGCGCCATGCTCGATCTGGTTCGCCAGGCTGGGACGAACGATGTCGGCTTGTGTCTGCTTTCCGGCGGCGGCTCCGCCCTGCTGCCGACCCCGGTCGCCGGCATTAGCCTGGCGGACAAGCAGCACGTCACCGCCCTGCTGCACGCTTGCGGCGCGACCATTAACGAAATGAACTGCGTCCGCAAGCACCTCTCCGAAATCAAGGGCGGCCGGCTCGCCCAGGCGTTCGACGAACGTCCCCTGTTCAGCCTCATTATCTCCGACGTGATCGGCGATCCGCTCGATGTCATCGCTTCCGGCCCCACCGCCGCCGACCCCACCACGTTCGCCGACGCCCTCGCTGTACTCGATCGCTATGCTTTAATGCCGCGCGTGCCGGCCGCCGTGCGGACGCACCTTGAACGCGGCGGGGATGGCGCCTTCCCCGAGACGCTCAAGACGCTTCCCGCGTCCGTCCACAACCTCATCCTCGGCAACAATAGCCGTGCCGTGGCCGCCGCCCGGCAGAAGGCGGAAGCGCTCGGCTATGCGGTGCTGAATCTCGGTTCGTTCATCGAGGGCGAGACACGGCAAGTCGCCGTCGCGCTGGCCGGCATCGTTCGCTCTATCCGGGCAGAGGGCCGGCCGCTGCGTCCGCCGGTGTGCGTGCTGTCCGGCGGCGAGACGACGGTGACGCTCGGCCCCACGCACGGCCGGGGCGGCCGCAATCAGGAGTTCGTGCTGTCCGCTGTCGTGTATCTCGGCGCGGAGGGACTGCGCCGCGTCGTCGTTCTCAGCGGCGGCACCGACGGCGAAGACGGTCCCACCGACGCCGCCGGCGCTGTCGCCGACGATACGACCCTGGAACGCGCCGCCCGGCAGGGACTCGACCCCGCCGTGTACCTGGAGCGCCACGACGCCTATACCTTCTTCGAGGCGACCGGCGATCTTCTCCAAACGGGCTTGACGCAAACCAACGTCATGGACGTGCGCGTCCTGCTGATAGGAGAATGACATCCCACCGCTCCCGCGCGTTGGTCTTCTTTACCATACCTCGCCGCCGGGTTGTAACAATTTCACACACCCCTCTGCTCACTGCCGAGAATCGTTCCCAAGGAAGATTATCTCAACCGTTGAAATTTCAGACACTTACAGAAAGACACTGTTGGGCTGGCGCTCTTTGGCACGCCAGTTGCTATTACAAATGCCGACGGCTCTGAACGTGGCAACCTTGCAACTGATTCGGGGCTGGAACAGAAGAGGCTCGGGTTCGACCCGAGCGGCAATGGCAGTGGCCCGGGTCTGTCCGGCTCGGCTGGGCGGACTCGGGCGACTCCATCACCCAACTCCGAACGACAGAAATTCCCGCGATCCGGTTTTATTCCGGAAAGCGGGTGCGGCGAACCGACCCAGGCCGCACCCGCCGTTCGCTTGATCCGATAGCCGAAGTTTGTCCCCCCTCCCCCACCCGCGCTTTCCCCGGCGCGGGTTTTTTCTTTTCGCCCGCGCCCGCATGCACGCGCCATCCCCGAATCGCGCACCTTTGCGGTATAATGTCCGGCGGGTTCGACCCTTCGTCCCGCCCCGTATCCGCCTTTGAGGAGCCGTGCCCATTATCCCACGGATCGAAACAACGTTCCGCCTGCTGGCCGCCCCGGTGCTCATCAGCCTGGTGCTGGTGGCCGGCTGCATCGCGGGGGCCTTCTACTTGAATAAGCTCCACCGCGACGTTTCGCGCGTCCTGACGGAGAACGTGACCAGTGCGCTGACGGCCAAGGATCTCGAAACGACCATGATCGAGCTGGCCCATCAGCTGCGCGGCGACCACGCTCGGCCCGCCATCCTGAAGGGCGAGCTGGAGTGGCGCATCCAGCAAGCCAACGAGCACCTGGACAAGGCGATCGGCTACGCCAACACCGAGCCGGAGAAGGAGCGCGTCAACCAGGTGAGGGAGACCTGGTTGACCTGGTTCATCCATTGGACCGAGCGTGACCGGGGACCGGCGAAGGAGCTGCCGGCCTTCGATCGCAAACTGGCGCAGGAACTCGAAGAAAATGTTCTGCCCCTGTGTGCGGAACTGCACAACTGGAACACCGGGCAGGTCGCCGACTCGGACGCGGAGAACCGCCAAATCGTCGATCGTCTGACGGGCGGCCTGCTGGCGGTCGGCATCGGCGCGCCGTTGGCCGGCCTGCTCCTGGGTTATGCGATGGCGCGTCGGCTGCACCAGTCGATCTATCAGTTGAGTGTGCGCATCCGCGACGCGGCCGGCCGGCTCAGCAGCGAATTACGCCCGGTGATGGTGGAAGGCGACAGCGACCTGCCGGCGCTGAACCGCCAGATGCAGGGCATCAGCGAGGAGATCGAGCGCGTCTTCGAGCGCTTGCAGCAGCGCGAGCGCGAGGTCTTGCACGCCGAGCAGTTGGCGGCCGTCGGACAGGTGGCGGCGGGCGTGGCCCATGAACTGCGCAACCCGCTCACCTCGGTCAAGATGCTCGTGCAGACCGGCCTGGAAGGCGCCGCGCCCACCGGCTTGCAGTCGGAGGATCTGGCGATCATCGAGCACGAGATCCGCCGGATGGAGACGTGCATTCAGACGTTTCTCGACTTCGCCCGGCCGCCCACGTCGGAGCGCCGCCACACCGATCTCTTGGCCGTCGTGCGCCGGTCGCTGGCGCTTCTGGACGGGCGCGCCCGCCGCCAGCATGTCGCCTTCAAGACGGATTTGCCGCCGGGGCCGGTCGAGCTGATGATCGACGGCGAGCAGATTCATCAGGTGCTGGTCAACCTGATGCTCAACGGTCTGGACGCGATGCCGCACGGCGGCGAGCTGCGCATCACGGTACGGCAAAGCGACGACCCGCCGGGGGTCACGGTGCGTATTCACGATAGCGGGCCGGGCATCGCGCCGCCGATCCTGGCCCGCCTGTTCGAGCCGTTCGTCAGCGGCAAGGAGACAGGCCTGGGATTGGGTCTGTCGATCTCTCGCCGGCTGATCGAAGCGCACGGCGGCAACATCACTGGCGAAAACGCCTCCGACGGCGGCGCGGTGTTCACGTTCACATTGCCGGCATAAAAGAAGAGTTGAACCACGAAATACACGAAATACACGAAAAAAAGACAAAAACAAAACATATCAAAACAAATCAAGAATCATAAGACGTTCCGTCATGCGCGGTGAGGGTTTATTGCGACCGGTTTTGAGTTCGATGTAATTTGCATATGTTTTGGTCTTTTAATGTCTTTTTTTCGTGTATTTCGTGTGTTTCGTGGTTCAACGCATTTCCTGGGAGACGATTCGTGGCCACGCTTCTGGTCGTCGATGACGAGGCGTCGATCTTGCTCGCCTTCCGCCGTGCCTTCCGCGAACCGGAGGTCACGGTGCTGACCGCCGAGACCGCGGCGGAAGGGTTGGAGTTGGCGAGGCGGCGGCGGCCCGATGTCATCGTCCTCGACCTGCATTTGCCGGACCTGTCCGGCCTAGAGATGCTGCGCCGCCTGCGTGAGTTGGACGCGCGCAGTCCGGTTGTGTTCATCACGGGCAAGGGCACCACGGACACGGCCATCGAGGCGATGAAACTGGGGGCCTACGAGTATCTCGTCAAGCCGGTGGAACTGGGCACGCTGCGGCAGGTGGTCGAGCGCGCCCTGGCGATCAGCCGGCTCATGCACGTTCCGGCCGTGCTGGATGCCGCCGCGGACGTGGACGACCGGGCCGACGCGATTATCGGATTCTGCCCGGCCATGCAGGAGGTGTACAAGGCCATCGGCCGGGTCGCCGCCCAGGATGTGACCGTGCTCATCACCGGCGAGTCGGGCACCGGCAAGGAGCTGGCCGCCCGCGCCCTCTATCAGCACAGCCGGCGCTCGGCCGGGCCGTTTCTGCCGATCAACTGCGCCGCCATCCCCGAGCATTTGCTGGAGAGCGAGCTGTTCGGCCACGAGAAGGGGGCGTTCACCGGCGCCGACCGCCGGCGCATCGGCAAGTTCGAGCAGGTCTCCGGCGGCACGCTGTTCCTCGACGAAGTGGGCGCCATGAGTCCGCTGACACAAAGCAAGCTGCTGCGCGTCTTGCAGGAGCAGACGTTCGAGCGCCTGGGCGGCAACGAGTTGATTCACACCGACGTGCGCGTGCTGGCGGCGACCAACACGAATCTTGAATCCGCCGTGGCCGCCGGCCGATTTCGACTCGACCTGTATTACCGCCTGAGCGTGTTCGCCATCCACCTGCCGCCCTTGCGCGAGCGGTTCGACGACCTGAAACTGCTGGTCCAGCACTACCTGCGCCGCTTCAACCGCGAGCTGGGCAAGGGCGTGCAAGGCATCGCGCCGGAAGCCCTGGAATTGCTGCGCCGCTATCCCTGGCCGGGCAACGTGCGCGAACTGCAAAGCGTTCTCAAGCAGGCGCTCTTGAAGGCGGCCGGCCCCGTACTGGTTGCGGACTTCCTGCCTTCCAGCGTGACCGGCTCGCCGCCCGTGCCGTCGGACGCCGGCAGCGACGAGGCGGCGGAGGCGGAGCGCGAGTTGGCCCCCTTCATCGAGTCCCGACTGCAGGCGGGCACGGAAGATCTGTACGCCGAGACGCTGCGGCGGATGGAACGCCTGCTGGTGACGCGCGTGCTGCGACATACCGGCGGCAATCAACTGCAAGCGGCGCGAATTCTCGGCATCACCCGCGGCAGCCTGCGTACCAAGATCCGCGATCTGGGCATCCGCATCGACCGCACCATCACGGGCAGCGACGAAGCCGGCGGTTAACGCGCGACGAATCATCTCGCGAATTGGTTGCGATTTCTTCACATCTTGTTAAGGGCGCTAACATCCCTTAACAAGCGGCAGCACCCAGCCCCCAACGATGTAAATATCAATAATTCCTTATCCGTTTGGCGGGAAAGCAGTTAGGAAATTCCATGCTTCAAGGCGTGTGGTTGCCGTGCGCCGGCACGCCAGTTGCCAAATAGAAGGATGGTTCCGCACCTCGCCTCGGCGGACGGACAGGGGAGAGTGGCTTGGGGAGGTGTGTCATGGAATTTCGCTGGGTGGCCTTCATCGCTGTGTGGACGTGTTTGATCGGGCCCATTCTCGGCGCGCCGTCCAAGTCGGCCGCGTCCGCCCGCAAGCCGTCCGCGGCGGCGACCAAGATGAACACGATACCGTCCGTTCCCTCCACCGCGCACCGTTGAGCCGCGAATCGAGGGCCGTGCGCTCACGACCCAGGCCCGCAACGACCCCAGCACGTCTGGCGCGTTGCGGGCCTGGTACGTTCACAGTTGCAATTCCGGCAGTTCCGGCCCCTGCCCCGCCTGCCGTAGCTGTTCGATCACGATCGCCGCCAGCGCTTCATACGCCTTGGCCACGCCGGAGTCGGGGTACTTGTGGACGATGGGATCGCCCTGGTCGCCGCACTCGGCGACGCGCGGGTCGATGGGGATTTCGCCCAGAAACGGCACGCCGGTCTCGTCCGCCAACTTCCGGCCGCCGCCGTGACCGAAGATCGACACGCGCTTGCCGTCCTCGCCCTGGAAGTAGCTCATGTTCTCGACGATGCCCAGCACCGGCACGCGCACCTGCCGGAACATCTCCAGCCCCTTGCGCGCGTCGATCAGGGCCACGTCCTGCGGCGTCGTCACGATCACCGCCCCGGACAGGGGGACCGTCTGCGTCAGCGTCAATTGGGCGTCGCCGGTGCCCGGCGGCAAATCGATCACGAGGTAATCGAGGGTGCCCCAGTTGATGTCCGTCAGAAACTGCATGACGGCGCGAGACACCATCGGCCCCCGCCAGATGACCGCCTTGTCCGGCGGCACCGCGAAGCCCATCGACATCAACTTCAGCCCGTGCCGCTCAATCGGAAACGGCGTGACCGTCTGATCGACGAGGCCGTGAACACCCATCATGATCGGCACGCTGGGTCCGTAGATATCGGCGTCCATGAGTCCGACACGCGGGCTGGTGCGCGCCAGGGCCAGGGCGAGGTTGGCGGCCACGGTCGATTTGCCGACGCCGCCCTTGCCGCTGGCCACGGCGATGACTTTCTGAATGTTCGGCAGGGCGATCTTCTGCGGCGGGCCTCCGGGTGGCTGCATGGCGTTATCCTTTGCTGCATTGGGGACATTGGCACAGGGAGCGAAGGTGCTCCAGCGTGTACAGGCCGGTGTCGTGGCCGTCGCTCCAGACGATCTTGTAGGCATATCGGCCGACCGGCGTCATGCGCACCGGGGCCAGCGGCACCAGTTCGCCCGGCTTGAGGATGCGAAACGGGTCGGGCGGTTTCTCATGCTCCTCGCGGCAGCCGGCGCACGGGCAATTGTCGCGCAGGTGCTGCCAGGTGTAGACGCCGCGATGGCCGTCGGACCACTCGATCACCAGGCGGTCGGGACCGTCTTTGCTCAGAGCCACCGGGGTCAGCGCTTCCGGCCCGGACGCGGACATGACGGCGTTCTCCTACGGGAATGAAGGCGTTTCCATTCGGTCATTATAGCTGACTTGGCCCAGACTGTACTCGCGCTGATTTGGCCTGTATACTTACGTGAGCACACAAGAGACTCATCGGACAGGATGTGCCCATGAAGTATACCAGGGAAGTCCTTGAGGAAGCTGTGCGGCAGAGTATCTCCGTGGCGGGGGTCTTGAAATCGCTGGGGTTGAAGCAAGCCGGAGGAACACACTCCCACATTTCCCGCCGGATCAAGGAGTTTGGCCTCGATACTTCCCATTTTCTTGGTCAAGCGGCCAACCAGGGTTCGCGCCACAAAGGGTCGCGAAAGCTCGGCTGGTGGGAAGTTCTGGTGTTACGCACGAGCGGGCGACGGCAGAAACCTCATGTACTGCGAAGATCGCTGTTAGCGGTGGGACGAGAGTATAAGTGTGCGGGAGAGGGATGCTCCCTCAGCCGAACGTGGCTCGGCAAGCCCCTGGCGCTGCACGTCAACCACAAGAACGGCAACTGGCTTGATGACCGGATCGAGAATCTGGAGTTTCTTTGTCCGAATTGTCATAGTCAAACGGCAAACTATTGTCGAGGAATGAGACCTGACCAATTGACAAGCGTAGCGGCCTGGGATCGGGAGTATCGTCGGCATAGGAAAGGAAGGCCCCGTGGCGGAACGGCAGACGCTGTCGGCTTAGGACCGGCTGCCCAAAAGGCGTGAGGGTTCGAGTCCCTCCGGGGCCAATAATCGAATCACGGCCGGATCGACTCGTCCGCCGTCCTTCCATTGGTGATTTGTCTTCATGCTCTCCGTTCCGGCTCCCCAATCCATCCCGCTGCCCTTGCTCATCACCGGCATCTCCGGCGTGGCCGGCTACAACGCGCTGCCGTATTTTCTGGGACTTTATCCCGGACGAGTCGTTGGCATCCGGCCGACGCAGACCTGGCAGCTCGTCGGTCCCGGCATCGTCGCGCTGGACACACAGGACCGCGACGCCCTGTTTGAATTGTTCCGCACCTGGCGTTTCCGCGCCGTCCTCAATTGCACCGGCAATTGCGCCTCAAGTCGTGTGAACTCGATCCGAAGATGGCCTGGCGCACCAACGTCCTCAGTGCCGTGAACATCACGGAGGCGGCGAGTGCTTTTGGCGCCCGGCTCGTGCATCTGTCGTCGGATCTGGTGTTTTCGGGAAGCGGTTCGGGCGGTTACGTCGAGACGGATACGCTCGACCCCGTGACGGTGTACGGTAAGACGATGGCGGAAGGCGAGCAGGTTGTCCTCAATGCCGACGCGGGGACGGCGATCCTGCGTATCTCGCTGCCGATGGGGCCGAGTTTCAACCACCACGCCGGCGCCATCGACTGGATCCAGTCGCGCTTCCGCAACGGCCGGCCGGCGACGTTGTACTTCGACGAGGCGCGTTCCTGCACGTATACCGATGACCTCAACCGCGTCTTCGAGGCGTTCCTCGCGGGCACACAGTCGGGTCTCTTTCACGCCGGCGGCCCGCGTCCGTTGACGCTGTATCAGATCGCCCAGATCGTTAATCGTGTCGGCGGCTACGACCCGCACTTGCTCAAGGGCTGTCCGCGCCGCGATGCCGGGCCGATGCCGCCGCGAGCCGGCAACGTCAGCATGAACAGCGACAAGCTCATCGCCGCAATGGGTTACAATCCCTTCCAACCCTGGCCGGTCGGCGAGGAGTTGGTGCCGTCCGATCGCCGCTGGCATTTTCACCGGCCGGTCGGCGAGCCGGGTTCGCTCGACTGGCTGGCGGCGCGGCTGTATCGCTATCCTCCCTCGGAACGGCAGGTCGGTTGAGTGACCGATACGATCGTTTGCCGATTGCCGATCGCGGCGGCAGTCGTGAAACTAACCCTGGCGTCGCGGAACACTCCGTATCCTTTGTCCCATTGAGCGCATGAAATA
Organism: uncultured Planctomycetota bacterium; assembly: GCA_963767535.1. Taxonomy (GTDB): domain Bacteria; phylum Planctomycetota; class Planctomycetia; order Gemmatales; family Gemmataceae; genus JAJPHU01. The sequence goes on along the minus strand of CAVYEC010000001.1, from coordinate 1,045,629 downwards.
CGTCATTGTCATTCCGGATGGCTGTGCGGACGAACCTCAGGAATCGCTGGGCGGCAAGACGCCGCTGCAAGCGGCGCACAAGCCGAACATGGACCGCATCGCCCGGCAAGGCGTGGTCGGGCGCGCAACAACGTGCCTCGGCCGCTGACGCCGGCCAGTGACGTGGCCACCCTGAGCCTGTTCGGCTACGACCCGCTGGCCGTCTACACCGGCCGGGCGCCGCTGGAGACGGCGGCGATGGGCATCCCGCTCGGCCCCGACGACTGGGCCATCCGCTGCAACCTCGTCCACGTCGAGAACGAGTGCATGCGCGACTTCACGGCCGGTCACATCACGAGCGAGGAAGGCCGGCCACTGATCGAAGCCGTGCAAGCGGCGCTCGGCGACCGTCCGCTCGAATTCCATGCCGGCGTCAGCTACCGCAACATCCTCGTTTTTCGTCCCGCCGCCGGCTCGACCGCCCCGTTCTCGGAGCAAACCAAAACCCAGCCACCCCACGACGTACCCGATCGACCCATCGCCGAGCACCTGCCCCAGGGTCCGGGAAGCGACTTGCTCCGGCGCTTGATGGAGCGGAGCCGGCCGATCCTGCACGATCACGCGGTCAACCGCGCGCGCCGCGAACAGGGCAAGCGCGACGCCACGCAGATTTGGCTGTGGGGCCAGGGGCGGGCACCGCATTTGAAGCCGTTCGCCGAGGTGTACGGCAAGCGCGGGGCGATCATCAGCGCCGTCGATCTGGTGCGCGGTGTCGGCGTGCTGCTCGGCTGGCAGCGTATCGACGTACCCGGCGCGACGGGCTATCTCGATACCGATTACGCCGCCAAGGGCCGCGCCGCCGTGGCCGCCCTGGCCCGGCACGATCTGGTCTGCGTCCACATCGAAGCGCCCGACGAGGCATCGCACGAAGGGCGGGCCGACGCGAAGGTGAAGGCACTGGAGGAGATCGACTGTCACATCGTCGGGCCGCTGCTGGACGCGCTGCCGAAGCATGGCGATGGACGCATCCTCGTTTCACCAGATCACCGCACGACCCTGCGCACCCGCGCCCACGCTTACGGCATGGTGCCTTTCGCGTTCGCCGGCACCGGCGTGACGAGCAAGGGACAGACGGCTTACGACGAGGCCGTCGGGGAGGCGAGCGATCTGGCGTTCGAGAAGGGGCACGATTTGATGCGGCGATTTTTGGGATAAACGAGTTTCGGCTCGTGAAATCGCTTGGTCCGTCGAGCCGAACGCGATATAGTCAGTTTAAATCGCCCAAAGCGTTTTGACATTCCGTTCCGCGCCGGTTTCCGCTCCCGATCTCCCCGACGGTGCAGCCCAGAAACCCTTCCTCGCCGGATGGCCGTCCGCCACCGGCGGCAGGGTCCTTGCCGTACCGCGCCCCTTCCGCCGGCCCTTGGCCTCCGCGCACTTTTATGGAGGTCCGGCCATGCTCGATTTCGACCCGTTTGCTGACACTCGCATGTCACTGGGCGACCACATTGAAGAATTGCGCAGACGCCTGTGGCTGGCGCTCCTGGGTTTTCTCGTCGCGCTTGTGGCCGGCTTCCTCCTCAGTCCCGCCGTGCTGCGCTTCATCGCCGTGCCGGTGGACAAAGCGCTCGCGCGCTTCCACGAGCGCCGGACGGAACGACTCGTGCAACGACTGGCCGAGGGCGATCCGCGGCTGCGCGACGCCAACGGGCCGCGCGATGTGGAAATTCTTCTTCCTTCGCATCGCCTTGCCGAACTGCTCGGCCTGCCGGAAGAGTGGGACATGCCGGAATGGACGGCGCTGCCGGTGCGCGTTCGGCCGCTCGATTGGGCGCTCTTGACCGGCGAGGCGACGCGGCTAGTCAATCGGCCGCCGAGTCTCCTGTCGCTTACCGTGACGGAACCCGTCACCGTTTACTTCAAGGTCAGCGCCTATTGCGGCCTTGTCCTGGCCAGCCCGTGGATTGCGTATCAGCTCTGGATGTTCGTCGCGGCCGGGCTGTATCCGCACGAAAAGCGCCTCGTCCACGTTAACCTGCCGCTGAGCATCGGCCTATTTCTAGGCGGCGTCGCGCTGTGCGAGTTTGTCGTGTTGCCGGCCGGCGTCGATTACCTGATGAGCTTCAACGATTGGCTGGGTTACGAACCGGAGTTGCGCCTGAGCGATTGGCTCGGCTTCGCGCTTCTGATGCCGCTGGTGTTCGGCCTCGCCTTCCAGACGCCGCTCGTGATGGTCTTTCTCGAACGGATCGGGTCTGTCTGACGTGGACGCCTACCGCCGCCACCGCCGCCTGGCGATCTTCCTACTGGCATTAGCGGCGGCGGTTTTCTCGGCCACGCCCGACTACTACAGTATGTTGATGCTGGCCGTGCCTCTGTGGGGGCTGTACGAAGTTGGCATCTTGCTGTGCGGTTGGTCGCCGCGACAGCCTGTCGTCATTGTGGAATGAGTTCGTCAGCCGGCGCGGCACCGACGAACGAGACCGAGTCCGATCAGGCCGATACCCAGCAACACCACGCTCGACGGTTCCGGGGTATTGGTGAAGGTGCCGGCCAGGGAGAAGGCGGCATTGAAGGGGCCTTGGCCCGTAACGTCGGTGCCGATCCGCTCCCAATCGGGCGCCAGCGCCGGGACCGTCGTCGCGAATCCAACTTTGCAAATCCGGCGTGAACGGCGTGCCGGGAGCCACGATCGGCTTGGGCGCGGACAGCCACAAAAAGTCTCCGGCGCTGCCCAGATCGACTTCGGGCCGGAAGAAGACGTGATCCGGACCGAGGAGAAATGGCGTACTGAAGGTGACGTCGAATTCCACTTCCGTGCCCGTCACCGCGCCTTCGCCGCCGGTGAACTGGTTGGGCTTGGCATGGATGCCGTTGACGACCGAGTTGGCGGCGGTGAAGCTCGGGTTGAGTACCTTCGTCGTGAAGCTGAGTTGGCCGAGCGCGCCGTCCGCCGCAGCGAAATTGTTATCCGACGGGGAGTTGGTGCGCGTGGCCACCCGGCCGTCCGGCGGGTTGGTCGAATCGATGGGGAACACATGATAGAGTTCGATCTCGACGTTCCGGATGTCGGCGGTCGTCGCGCCGCCGACCAGCAAGCCGGTGAACGTGGCGTTGGTAATGCTCGTCGCTAGCGCCGTGGTCACGAAATCGTCAGCCGTCTCGGTCTCCAGTTTGCCTGGACTCGCGATGCGCGAGAGCGTAGCGATCTTGCCGTCGGGATTGCCGGTGCTGAACGAGTACGGGTCGGCGTTGGCCGGGCGAGCGAGGCCCAGGGATACAAACAGAACCAACGAGGAGAGATGAGCCTTTCGCATGATGACGTGACCTCCTAAGTACGTTCGCGCACGCCGTCAATCTCGGCGATCCTCCCCTTGAGGCGGGGCCGGACGGACGGCGATAAGATTTACCGGGACGTGCGTTGGCGGACCTGCGAGGTATTGGAACGCTCGGGCAGAGGGTTGTCAAACGAAAAAATCGCAATCCGATCTTTTTCGTAAAAGTGTCTTTTAGATCCGCTATTTCGGCGGTTCGCCGCGGGGAATGACGGCCGGCGGCCGGCGCTCACACGTCCAGCTCTTCCGCCACCGCCCGCGCCGCCTTGTCCATGATGAACCGGTAGCGCTGCGACGGGTCCTTGCCCAGCAGCTCGACGAACGTCTTGTCCGTCTCCAGGTTCGAGTCGATCTGCACCTGCAGCAGCGTGCGGTGGCGCGGGTCGAGCGTCGTCTCGGCCAGCACCTTGGGGTCCATCTCGCCCAGCCCCTTGAAGCGCGACACCTCCGGCTTGGCGTTGGCCCGCAGCCCGGCGAGGATCTCCTCCTTGTGGGCGTCGTCGCGCGCCCAGTGCGTCTCCTTGCCGACGTCGATGCGGTACAGCGGCGGCTGGGCGAGGAAGACGTGGCCCTTGCGGATCAGCTCCGTCATGTGGCGGAAGAAGAACGCCAGCAGCAGCGTCGTGATGTGATGGCCGTCCGCGTCGGCGTCCATGAGCAGGATGATCTTGCCGTAGCGCAGCCCGTCGAGGTCGAACTTCTCGCCGGCCCCGGTGCCGATGGCCGTCACCAGGTCGTTCAGCTCCGCGTTGGCCAGCACCTTGCCCAGCGCCAGCCCCTCGGAGTTGAGGATCTTGCCGCGCAGCGGCAGCACCGCCTGCGTCCGGTTGTTGCGGCCCTGCTTGGCCGAGCCGCCGGCCGAGTCGCCTTCGACGATGAACAGCTCGGTCTCGTCCAGGCTGGTCGACTTGCAGTCGGCCAGCTTGCCCGGCAGGTTGAGCCGGCGCTGCGTGACCGACTTGCGCTTGACCTCGCTGGCCGCCTCGCGCGACGCCAGCCGGGCCTTGGCGGCCAGCACGATCCGGCCGACGATCTGGTCGGCGGCGGTCATGTTGGCGTTCAGCCACGACTCCAGCGCCGGCCGGACGAAGCCGTCCACCGACGGCCGTCATCTCCGGGTTGTTCAGCTTCTCCTTCGTCTGGCCCTGGAACATCGGCTCGCGCACGAACACCGACAGGATGCCGACGATGCCCTTCGCGGATGTCCTCGGCGGTGATGCTCAGCCCCTTGATCTTGACCTCGTGCGTCTCCATGTAGTTGCGGATCGCCTTGGCGATGCCGCCCTTGAAGCCGTTCTCGTGCGTGCCGCCGGCCGACGTGCGGATGCCGTTGACGTAGGAGCGGATCGCCTCGTCGGTGGACTCGGTCCACTGCAGGGCGACCTCCATCTTGCTCGCCGTTGTTGCGGACGAGCGTGAACGGCGCCTCGGTGACGGCCGGCTTCTGCCCCTCGGTGACGAGCCGCTGCAGGAACTCCGGAATGCCGCCCGGATGCGTCAGGTCGAACGTCTCCTTGGTCGATCTCGTTCTTGAAGGTGATCTTCAGGCCGCTGTGGATGTACGACATGTCTTCCAGATGTTCGCGGATCCACTTCGGCGTCGAACTGCGTGGTCTTGAAGATGTCGGGGTCCGGCTCGAAGTAGATGGTCGTGCCGTGGCCGCGGAAGGGGCCGAGCTTTTCCAGCTCGCCGGCCGGCTTGCCGCGCTTGAACGTCTGCTGCCACTCGAAGCCGTCGCGGCGGATGGTGGCGACGAGCTTGCGCGACAGGGCGTTGACGACCGACGAGCCGACGCCGTGCAGGCCGCCGGAGTGGATGTAGCTGTCGCCGTCGCCGAACTTGCCGCCGGAGTGCAGCGTGGTCAGGATCAGCTCCAGGGCCGGCTTCTTGTGCTTGGGGTGCAGATCGACGGGGATGCCGCGGCCGTTGTCGCTGACGGTGACGGCGTCGCCGCTCTTGTGCAGGGTGACGGTGATGGCGTCGGCGTGGCCGTTGAGGTATTCATCGACGGCGTTATCGACGATCTCCCAGACGAGGTGGTGCAGCCCCTTGGCGTCCACGCCGCCGATGTACATCGACGGCCGCTTGCGCACGGGCTCCAGCCCTTCGAGGACGCCAATGTCTTTGGCGGTGTAAGTGGTAGCGCTCATTAGCAAATCCTGCGAAAAAACGGAACGACCCAAGATTTATTTCGTTTAGCCGCGACCCGAAGGGGAGCGCGGTGATCCCGCGCTCCCCTTCGGGTCGCGGCTAAACTTGGCCCGATTGCCGTTCCAGCTCGGCGATGGCCGCCTTCCAGTCGGCGAGGTTGCCGAAGCGTACGACCTTGTCGATACTGAGATTTTCCAAAAGCATGCCCAGCACGGTGAGACGCTCACGTTCGCTGGCGAAGATGCCGCCCACAAACTCAATCTTCTCGGGTGCCTGGTTGAACCGGCGGGCAGACTCTTCCTTTGTCCATCGTCGCCCTTCCCAGCAAATGACCCACGTTTCCTGAGCCATTTCCTCGTCACTCCTCGAACAACGATTTCTGCTCGCCGTTCGTTTCCGCCTTGCCGTTCTTCTCCTCGGCCTTGCCCTCGACCTTGTCCCAGTCGACCAGCTCGATCGGCGGCGGCACGATGCGGACGAACGAGGTGCGCTTGACCGCCTCGAAGCCCTTGCCGCCGCGGCCGGCCATCTCGCGGCTGCCGTGAAACTCCATCTCTTGCCGCCGCTCGTCTCCACCACCAGGGCGTCGTTCTGGTTGCGCATCAGCGGCGCCGCCCAGGCAGGTGTCGCCCTCGCCCAGCTTGATGCCGATCACGCCCTTGCCGACGCCGGCGAGGATGTTGATCTCCTCGACCGGGAAGTGGAGGACGTGGCCGTCCGCCGACGCCAGGAAGAGACTGCGATGCTCCGGTTTCAGCACCGTCGCCATGACCACCTTGTCGCCCTCGGCCAGTCGCACGTAGCGCCGGCCGACCTTCGTCGAGGCGGTGCGGAACGGCGCCAGCGGCGTGCGCAGCACCTGCCCCTGGGCCGTCACCACCAGCAGATACGGCCCGGCGCGGCTCGCCGTTGCTGACGGGCTGATCGGCGCGGCGTGAAGCGCTCGTCGGTCGTCACGGCGCGCGACGATGCGCACCTGGTCGGCCAGGCGGAAGAACTTGGCGATCGGCTCGCCGTAGCCCGAGGTGGCCGGCACCTCGTTCATGCGCATCGTGTAGGCGGTGCCGTCGTCGGCGAAGAAGACGACGTGATCGAGCGTGCTGCCGGGCACCACGGCCAGCACCTCGTCGCCCTCGCGGACGCGCGTGCCCTCCACCGACGCCAGCCGGCCGACGCGCTTGATCCAGCCGTCGCGCGTCAGCACCACGTTGGTGTTCTCGCGGACGATGTACGCCTCCGGGTCGAACTCCGGCGCGTCCTCCGCCGAGCCCATGCGCGTCCGCCGCCGGTCCTTGGCCGTACTTCTCGCCCAGCTCGTTCAGCTCGTCCTTGACCACGCCCCACAGCTTCTTCTCCGAGCGCAGGATCGCCTCGATCTTGCTCGGCCTCGCCTGTCTTCTCCTTCAGCTCGTCGAGGATCTTCTTGATCTCCAGCTGGGCGATCTTGTAGAGCTGCGCGTCGAGGATGGCGGCGGCCTGCTCCTCGTCGAGCTTGAACGCCTTCATCAGCTTCTCGGCGGCGTCGGCCTTGCCGTCGCTCTCGCGGATCATCTTGATGGCCCTGTCCAGGGCGTTGAAGATGATGCGGAAGCCTTCGAGGATGTGGATGCGCCGCCGCAGTTGCTCCAGCTCGTACTCGAAGCGGCGGCGCACCGTCGCCAGGCGGAAATCGAGGAAGTGGCGCAGGATCGTCCTTGAGGCCGAGGCGCTCGGGCCGGGTCTGTTCCTTGCCCTCCTCGTCGGCGACCGGCACCAGGCACGTCATGTTGTAGGAGAAGTTCTCCTGCAGCGCCGTGTGCTTGTAGAGGTAGGCCATCACCAGGTTCGGGTCGGTGCCCGGCTTGATCTCCAGGGCGATGCGCAGGCCTTCCTTCTCGTTGGACTCGTTGACCAGGTTGAGCAGCTGCGGCAGCTTGCGCGACGGCGATGATCTCGCCGATGTCGGTCTCCAGCTTGCCCTTGTCCACGCCGTAGGGGATCGACGTGACGACGATCTGCTGGCTTCTTGCCGCTGTCCTCGACCTTCCACTCGCCCTGCACCTTGATGCTGCCGCGTGCCCTCCTCGTAGATCTTGCGCAGCGTGGCGCGGTCGGTGACGACCTTGCCGCCGAGCGGGAAGTCCGGCCCCTTGATCCGGTCGAGCAGCTGGGCCGTCGTCGCCTCCGGGTTGTCGATCAGGAAGACGCAGCCCGCGACGACCTCGCCGAGGTTGTGCGGCGGGATGTTCGTGGCCATGCCGACGGCGATGCCGGAGGCGCCGTTGACCAGCAGGTTCGGGAACTGCGCCGGCAGGACGACCGGCTCCTCGCGGGTGTTGTCGTAGTTGGGCCGCATGGCCACGGTGCTGCTGGCGCAGCTCGGCCATCAGGAGCTCGGCGACGGCCGTCAGCTTGGCCTCGGTGTAGCGATCGGCGGCGGGCGGGTCGCCGTCCACCGAGCCGAAGTTGCCCTGCCCGTGCACCAGCGGCACGCGCATCACGAAGTCCTGGGCCAGGCGCACCAGCGCCTCGTAGGCCGCCGTCGCCGTGCGGGTGGTAGTTGCCCATCACGTCGCCGACGATCTTGGCGCACTTGCGCGGCCGGCCGTCGAACGTCAGGTGCAGGTCGTGGTACATCGTGTACAGGATGCGCCGCTGCACCGGCTTGAGGCCGTCGCGCACGTCCGGCAGGGCCCGCGACGTGATGACCGACATGGCGTAGTTGAGGTAGCGTTCCTCCGTCTCCACGCGCAGTGAAACCGGTTCAATCGTTTCCGCCATGAAAATACCTCACGATCCGAACAAACCAGTTGTGATTTATGGATTGTACCAGCCTTACCGCCCAAAACCTAGGTCAGTTCATCCACTGACATCGTGACATAACATTCTTATTCAATTGGTTTTACGACAAAAGATCGAATCAGCGATGAGAAAAAATCTGTTCAGACGTACACTTATTTATTATGAGAAGGATCCTTCCCAAATCAGAGGGCTGCCGCAGGGTGGCAAAGTGGCAATCTGGCAAAGTCACCTCGTAAACCGCTTGTTTTTTAGTGTTTTTTCGCATTTCCCTCTCTGCCAATCGCTCCACGATTTGGCAAAGTGGCCAACTCCTTCAGTGACCTTGCAAAACGCTCGATATTGCACTAAGAGCGAGGGGAGAAACCTCTCGGAGCCTGAAGCGTCAGCGACGGAAAGCCGCCTTCGCTTACGCTTCAGGCTCCAGAAGATATACGGTCTGGGAGACGAACGCCGTGCTCATGCCGCTGCGTCTTGCGCGTGTCGGCCTGCCGGTCGGCTGGTGCCGATTGCTGGCGGGCGGCCTGATCCTCGGGGCGGCCGTCCTCCACCTGGCTTACCTGGCCCATAGCTGTCCGATCGACCTGGCCCCGGACGAGGCCCACTACTGGGAGTGGTCGCGCCACCTCGACTGGAGCTACTACAGCAAGGGACCGCTGATCGCTTACCTCATCCGCGGCGGCTGCGAACTGGCCGGCCCGTGGTCCGTGGAGCACACCGGCAACCTCGCCTTCGCCGTCCGCCTGCCGGCCGTGCTGTGCGGCAGTCTGCTGCTTTTGAGTTTGTACATCCTGACCGTGCAGGTCCATCGGTGTGAAGCGCTGGCCCTGGCCGTGGTCGGCATCGCCCTGACCTTGCCGCTGATCGCCGTCGGTTCGTTGCTCATGACGATCGACGCACCGTATACCTGTTGCTGGGGCTGGGCGCTCGTGCTGGGACATCGGGCCATCTTCCGCGACTCGAAATGGGCGTGGCCGGTCCTGGGGATCGTCCTCGGACTGGGCATGTTGGCGAAGTACACCATGATCCTGTGGCTTCCGTCGGTCGGCCTGTTTCTCTTGACGACATCGGCGTATCGGCACCTGCTCGCGACGCGCCGCTTCTGGTGCATGATCGCCGTGGCCGGGTTGTGCTGTCTGCCGATCCTCGTCTGGAACGCCCAGCATGACTGGGTGACGTTCCGGCACGTCCTCGGTTTGTCGGGCTTGCACGATTCGGTCAAGGTGGAGGAGGAGCCGCGCATTCCCTGGCTGGGACCGCTCAACTACCTGGGCGGACAGTGTGCCCTGCTGCTCGTGTACTGGTTCATCGTCTGGGCCGCGGCAATGATCGTCCATCGACCGTGGCGCGAATCGGACGAGGGCGTTCGCTACCTGTGGTGGCTGTCGGCCCCGATGTTCCTCGTGTTTCTGGCGTTCAGCCCCAAGACGGGCGGCGGCGAGATCAACTGGCCCGTGACCGCGTACCTGTCGGGATTGGTGCTGGCGGCGGCATGGCTGGCGCGACAGTTCGATTCGCCGCGGTGCTGGTATCGACGGGCCACCGGCATCAACCTGGGCCTGGCGTGTTTGCTTGGCCTGATGGTGACGGTCTTCATGCACCATAGCGCTTGGCTGCATCCGCTCCTGGCGAAGGTAGCAGGACCGCCGACGGAAACGAACCTCTTTCCGGTGCGCCGCTTCGATCCGACGTGCCGGCTGCGCGGCTGGCGGACGTTGGCGGAACGGGTCGATGCCATCCGCGCCCGGCTGACGGAAGAAGGCGTCGAGCCGGTACTGGCCGGCAATAGCTGGAGCCTGCCGGGCGAGTTGGGCATCTACTGCGCCGGCCATCCGCAGGCGTATTCCCTGGGCCTGAGCATGGGCGACCGTCATAGCCAGTATGACCTCTGGCCCAATCCGCTCGCCGACGGCGAAGCGTTCAAGGGGCGGACGTTCATCGTCGTGGGCGGGGACGAGGATCTGCTCCGCCAGGCGTTCCGCACGGTCGAGCCGGTGGAAGTCGTGGATTACCGCGAGAAGGGCCTGCCCCTTTCGATGTGGTGGGTGCGGGTGTGCCGCGATTACACCGGCCGCGTGCCGAAGAAGGGCACGGGGAAATTCTAGAGTTGACGGAACGAATTGTGGCGGCACGCTGCTAGCGTGCCGGTTTTCAGGCACGCTAGCAGCGTGCCGCCACAATGCTTTCCGCTCGCTCTTAGGCCGGTGAGGTCTTGCCGCCATGCAGTTCCTCACCGGCGGTCACGACGGCTTCCGTTCCGTCTCTATCCTTCGCCGATCCACCGCGCGTTAGGGGAAAAAGTTGTCGTTGCTGGTGGAGGCGTGGTTGAAGGCGATCACGGTGTCGGTGTCGCTAAAATCGCCGAGATCGTAGACGCCGCCGCCGACGCCCGAGCCGTCGCTGCCGCCTCCCGTACCGGCGCCGCCGACCGCCGCGTTGGTGACGATCGCGCTATGCGTGACGGTCAGGCTGGGAGTGACGCCGCCTTCCGTGGCTCCCAGGAAGACGCCGCCGCCCAAGCCATCGCCCCCGTTCCCACCGAACCCGCCAGCTCCGCCGAGCGCCAGGTTGCCGGCGATCAGAGCATCGCTGAGCGTGACGGAGGAGCCGTCGGGGCCGTCGTAGACCGTTCGGCCGCCCACGTCCAGTCTGCCGCCCACGCCGCTGCCGCCGTTGGCACCGGCACCGCCAGCACCGCCGACCGCTTGATTGAACAGGAGCGCGATTCCTTTAATGGTCGCCGTCGAGAACACATCCACGGACAGCCCGCCGCCAATGCCGGCACCGCCCGCGCCTCCGCTTCCCCCGGCGCCGCCGACTGCGGCGTTGCCGAGGAATACCGAATCGCTCAGCGTGAGAGTCGTGCCGGCGTGCGCGTCCAGGCCGCCGCCGAAGCCGAGGCCGCCGCCCCCGCCGGTGCCGCCCGCCCCGCCGACGGCCTGGTTGTCGGCGAAGGTGCTGCCGCTCACCGTGAGCGACGCCCCGTTCAGGGCGAGGACGCCGCCGCCGGCCCCCACGAAGGCGGGACTGTTGGCAGCGCCGGTGTTCCCCGCGCCCCGACGGCCTTGTTGCCGAGGAAGGAAGAGTCGCTGATGGTCGCGGTGCTGAAGACGACCACCGCGCCGCCTAGCCCCTGGCTGCTCGCGAAACCGGCGGGCACGCTGGCGCCCTGGGCCAGGTTGCCGATAAAGGTGCTGCCCGTGATGGTCGCCGACCCGTCCACGGCGAGAGCGCCGCCGTGGGCGCTGGCGTTGACGCCGTCGCTGCCGGGCACCCCGAGGGCCTGGTTGCCCACGAAGGTACAGTCGGTGAGGGTGAGCTTGCCATCGTCGTCGATCGCGCCCCCTTCCGCCGTGCCGGTGCCCGGGCCGAAGCCATCGAAGACCAGGAACGGATTGGTGGTGCCATTCACCGAGCCGATGGCCTGGTTGCCGATGAACGCCGTGTGACTGATGATGGCGGTGGCGGGGGTGCCGGGGCCGCCCGCGTTCTCCAGAGCGCCGCTCGCTACCGAGGCCCGGTTGTCGCGGAGCACGTCGTTCGTGAGGTAGATGGTGGCGCCGGGTTCGTTCAGGACGCCGCCGCCGCTTTGCTGGGAAGGATCCGTCGTGCTCTGGGCGCTGCCGTTGGCGATGGTCAGGCCGTCGATCGTCGCCGTAGCGCCGTTGCTGACATCGAAGACCCGGCTGGCGTTGTTGCCGCTGACCGTTATCTTGGCGGCGCCGGGTCCGTTGATGGTCATGTTGCTGGTGAGGTTCAGTTGGCCGCTCTTCAGCGTGATGGTCCCGTGCAGGCCGGCGGCGAAGTCGATGACGGCGCCGGAGGTGCCGTCGGCGGCCTGCACGGCGGCCCGCAACGAGCCGGCCCCGCTGTCGTTGAGGTTGGTTACGAGGAAGGTGCTGGGCACGATACGGTTTTCCAGGCTCTCGAGGGTGGGCCGAAAGACGGCCCGTTGGTTCGGAGACCTCCGCGGGCGTCCGCGCGCGGCGAGATCGATCCATTGCCGCTTGGGCGATCCGGAAGAAAACCTCATGATGCTTCTCCTTTTGGGAACGGGTCTGCGATACAAGGACAACGCCGTCGCTTTCGTGCGCAGACCGAGCGCCGGGGCGAGGCCGATGATAGCCGCTGTTCCGAGTTAAGGACTCCGGTTAACTCTTAACTCTTCGTTCTTATCCGCCTCGATCCTGTAAAAAACCCGGTCACACGGTGCGACGAACGCGAATGGCCCGCTACTACCTAATGACCAAACTGCGGCCTGGGCAGGACAGAAAAAGCGCCGGGCAAGGGAAAGGGCCGGACTTATCTCGCCTCTTCCGTCCCGCGGCCCATGCTAGGTGCTTGACACAGCGCGTCAATTCCCCTAAATAGGGGAGGAATTCTCGGCTGACACCGGAAACGCGTGATGCCCAAATCGCAACGTCTATCTCTCGAAGACGTCCGGGCCGTGTGGCGCCTGCTCGGCGAGTGCCGCGAGTTGGGGGCCGACAACGTAGCCTGGCCGCACCACTTCCTCGAAGGGATGTGCCGGCTGCTGCACGCGCAGATCGGCATCTGCCACGAGACCCTGCTCGCCCCCGACGGCTTCATGGAGACGCTCGGCTGGGCCGACACCGGCTGGACGACCGCCGCCGATCGGGAAATCTTCCTCCTCCTGATCCGCAACCAGGAACAGCGCAAGCCGATCCTGCGCCGGCTGGCCAGTGCCCTCCGGGAGGAGAAGGTGTGCCGCTGCGAGGACGCGATCGACGACCCCGAATATTACCGCTCCTCCCTCTACCAGGACTACTTCCGGCCGGCCCGGCTCGACCCGAACGTGAACTGTGGCCGGTTCACACCGGGCGGCACGTTTCATTACGGCGTCTTCCAGCGGCCTCTCGGCGAGCGTCGCTTCAGCGACCGCGAGACGGCCCTCTTGCGGCTGGCGCACGAGGAGCTGGTGCCCCTCATCGGCACGGCGCTGGCGACGGTGCGCGAGCCGGGCCTGGCCGACCTGGCGCCCCGGCAGCGGCAGGTGCTGGCTTGCCTGCTGGAAGGGGACGGCGAGAAACAGGTCGCCTCCCGGCTGGGCATCGGCTTCGCCACGGTGCATACCTACGTCAAGGCGCTGTACCGCCACTTCCGCGTCGCGGGGCGGGCGGAGTTGCTGGCGCGGTTCGTGCGCCGGGCCTACTCCAACGGCGTGCTGCCCGATGCCACCCCGCCGCGTAGCTGACCCGCTTGGGTGTGGCCCGTATGGCTCAAAGCTCGAACGCCCCGATATCGGTCGATTCTCCGGCCTCATCGAAGCGCGAGACACCGCGTTCGTCGGTGGCGGAGGCTTTGCTGTTGTCGGCCTGGCCGATGGCTGGACTGCCGGCCAACAGGGCCATCGTCTCGGTGGGACCGCCGTTGTTTTGCAGCGGGCCAAGCTCGGCATTGATCACCGGGTTGCCGTTGCCGCCGACGAGGTTGCCGCCGACCCCGTTGGTGATGCCGCTGCTGCCCGCGGCGTTGCCCACCAGGTTGTGATCGGCCGTGGCCACAGCCCCGTAGATGTCCGGCCCGTAGATGCGTGCGGTGTTGCCGGCAACGATGGTGTTGGTGAGGTTGAGGATGTCGCCGAGAGAGCCGCCCAAGACATAGATCCCGCCGCCGTCCCCGTACTTGGCCGCATTGAGACTGAGGGTGCAGTTGGTCAGGTTCACCGTTGCGCGATGGAGGACAAAGATACCTCCGCCACCGCCTATATTACCGTCGGCAGTGGAGCCGAAGGCCCCATTGTTGCTGAGAGTGCAGTTGGTCAGGTTGGCCGTGCCGCCCACGATGTAAACCCCGCCGCCACAATCAGCCTGATTGTCGGAGAGGATGCAGCCGTTAGCGGTCAGCGTGCCGCCCGAGTTGTAAATACCGCCGCCGTTGCCTAATGTGGTCGAATTGGCGTAGAGGGTGCTGCCGGTGAGTGTCAGCGTGCCGGAGTTGTAGATGCCGGCACCGGCGAGGGCGGAGTTTTGGGTGATGTCGCAGTCGCTGACGGTCAGCGTACCGGAGTTGAAGATGCCGCCACCGGAGCTGCCGCTGCCGGCACCTGTGATGGTCAGTCCGCTGAGAGCAACTTGGGTCAGCGGCTCCACCTTGAACTCTGCCGACTTGCGATCTCCGTTGACAGCCAGCTGGCCGGCGCCCGGCCCTTGAATTGTCAGGTTCTTGTTAACGTCCAGCACACCACTGGTAAGTGTGATGGTCTGGCCATTCAGGCTGGGAGCGAAGACGATGGTGTCGCCGGGATTAGCGGCGGCGATTTCCGCCCGCAGCGAGCCAGCGCCGCTGTCGAGCTTGTTCGTGACCGTCAACGTGCTGGGCACGTCACGGCGTTCGAGCCGTTCGAGTTGAGGCCGAAAACGCTGGGTTGGCTTGCGCGCGGGACACCTCGCGTTTGCAGCCGGCCAGTTATCCGCTTGCGCAGCCAGGAAATCAGTTGCATGGGTTGCTCCTTTCGGGGACAGATCTGCAAGCAAAGGAAAACGCCATCCGTCCGGCGCGCAGGCCGAGCGCCGGGCCTTGGGTCGAGCCGGTGAGGGACCGCCTTGGTCGTGAGCAATTCCGCATTCGGCTTGACGTGAGACAGTGCGCCGCAGAGCCGACAAAGCGGCCAAGATTTTTTAAAAAAGCGCTATTACGGTCCAGACTTCTTTTCAGGTGTCGTCTTGGCCTGGGCTTGGGCTAGCGTGTTGGCGATATCATCCCAAAGCTTCCGCCAGGGCTCTCGTTCCGCTTCGGGAAGCTTGGCCAGCGCTTCCAGTGCGCGGACGCCCGCGAAGTCGGGGTCTTGCAGCCAGTGCCGCATCTGCTGGATGACGAGCGGACGGACCTTGTCCGGCTCCTTGTTGAGCCACTGGCTCCATGCCTCCCGATCCGCCCGCAGCCAGTCCAAAGCCTGGCGTCGCAGGCGGGCACGTTCCTTGTCGTCGAGCTTGTCGGCGTCCTTGCCCTGACCGCAGCCAGCCAGCGCTGCGGCGCAGGCGGCGTTGTAGCGATGGCCCGTTCCGAGGTTCTCCGCCAGTTTCGGGTCGGCGGCGAAAGCTTCTCCAAAAAACCGGACGGCGGCCGTGTAGTGTTTGCGGTACAGCTGGCAGAGTTCGGCGAAGGCGAGGCGCTCGGTGGCATCCTTGGGCTGGTCCTTGCCCTCCAGGACAGCCGGGAAGCGAGCATCTATCCGGGCCATCTGCTCGGCCTGGAGGAGGTCTTGGCGAGCCTCGGCAAAGTCCTTCTTGATTCGGAGGGCCTCCTTGAACTCGGCGATGGCCTCGTTCAGCTGGCCCTTGTCGCGCAGGGCGATGCCGAGGTTGGCGTGGGCTTCGGGGGAATCCTTGTTGCTGCGGAGGGCCTCACGGTACTCGGTGATCGCCTCATCCAACTGGCCTTTGCTCATGAGAACGACGCCAAGGTTGTTGTGGGCCTCGAAAAGATTCTTGTCGATGCCAAGGGCCGTGCGGTGCTCGCGGATGGCTCCTTCCAGGTCGCCTTTCTTTCCGAGGCAGACGCCCAGATTCGTGTGACCCTCGGGGTAATTCTCCTTGAGCCGGATGGCCTCGCGGTACGCGGTGATCGCGTCTTCCCGCCGGTCCAGACCATCCAGGGCGTAGGCGTGGTTGCCGTGAGCCAGATGGTCCATCGGATCCAAGCGGATCGCTTCGGTGCTATCGGCGAGGGCCTTTTCGTACTGCTGGAGCATGTTGTAAGCATTGGACCGATTGACGTAGGAGCGGGCGAGTTTCGGGTCCAGTTTGATGGCTTGGGTGTGGTCCGCAATGCTCTGTGCAAATCGGTTCCGATTCTGGTGAACTCGGCCGCGGCTGCCCCAGGCCTGCGGGAGTTTGGGGTTCAAGCGGAGGGCCTCGTTGCACTCGGCCCAGGCCGCATCCCATTGCTTTTTGTTCCCCAGGGCGTCGCCGAGCATGGCGTGCGCCATGGCGAAGTTCGGTTCCAGGGCAATCGCCCGGCGATAGTCCGCAATGCTGGCGTCCACCTCGCCTGCCTCATTCAGCGCCGAGCCGCGATTGAGATAGATCCCGGCGTTCTCCGGCCGCAGAGCCAAGGCCGCCGTAAAATAGCGGACGGCTTCCGCGTAGCGGCGGTCGGCGATCAGTTCAAAGGCGAGGTCGTGATTGGCCCACAGGTCCGCCGGGTAGGCGTGTTGGATCCGCCGAAACAGCGCCAGGCGGACCTGCTTGTTTGTGGAAACGCTCCGCGCCGCCAGCAGGAGAAAACTGGGCGGTTGGGTTCGCACGTCCACCTCGCGGGCCAGCTGCTCCACCACGTGCTCATTGCCCTCCGTTCTTGCTTTTCCGGCTTGCCGCAAGCGCGCCCGCCAGGGATCGTTGTCGGCAATCTCCAGTACGGCCAGCAGCCATTGCCGCATTGGCTGACCCTCCCCCATGCCCAGACATTCACCCAGGGCGGCGAGGAGCTGAAGGCGAACCGGCTCCGGTCTGCCCGCAATGCGCGCGGCGGCCTGCGCCGGCGCTGTGTCGCCGAGGGCGATTCCATATTGGGTGAAGGCGTCACGCAGTTCGGCAATCGAGCCTCCTAATTGGCTCTCTTGCACGTTGGGCCGGCTTCTCACCTCCAGCTGGAACTTCTCGAACTGGGAGATGAACTTCTGGTCCCGCGCGTTCGGCCTCGAATCGCTCTTTCAGGGTTGCCAGCCGCTCGTCCCGGGCCGGGTCGGATGGGGTCTGACCGGCGAGCAGTTCCACCCGCTCCAGCGCCGCCAGCGCCTCGGCTCGTTTCCCCTGCCCCTGGAGCAGTTCCGCCCGGTCGAGCGCCCGCTCCAGATCGTTGGCCGCCTTGTCCTGCTGTGCTGCGCGGTCCCGCATCACCCAGCCGGCGCCGCCGCCGATCAAGGCGATGAAGAACAGGATCAAACCCGTACCCACCAGCACCGTCTTGTTTCGCCGGGCGAATTTTCGCAACCGATACCAGGCCGACGGCGGGCAAGCCAGCACAGGCTCATCGGTCAGGTAGCGCTGCACATCCAGCGCAAAACCGTTGGCCGTCTCATAACGCCGGTTGCGGTCCTTCTCCAACGCCTTCATGACGATCCAATCCAGCTCGCCACGCACCAGCTTCGTCAGCTTCCCAGGCTCCGTCTGGCGCTCGGACGAAGCGCCGGCAGTGTATCCTTCGACTCCAACAACCGCGTGCTCGGCCGCGGCGGCTCCTCCTCGCGAATTACCCGCAGCACTTCCAGGAGCGGCGTCTCCTTGAGCCGCTTACGCGTCAGCGGCGTGCTGCCGGTCAAGAGTTCGTAGAGGATCACGCCCAGCGAATAAATGTCGCTGCGCGTGTCGATGTCCTGGTTGTTGACCTCCGCCTGCTCCGGCGACATGTACTCCGGCGTGCCCACCAAGGCGCCGAAGCCGGTGAACAAGGTCTTGTCGGTCAGCCGCTGCCCCGTCGCCTTGGCCACGCCGAAGTCGATCACCTTCACCACCGGCCGACCGTCGTAGGGCGCCACCAGCACGTTGGACGGCTTCAAATCGCGGTGAATGATCCCCTTCTGATGCGCATGCTGCACCGCCCGGCAGACGTCGCCAAATAGCTCCAGCCGTTGGCGCACCGGCAGGCGTTTGTCGTCGCAGTACTTGGTGATCGGCTGGCCCTTGACCAACTCCATCACGAAGTAGGGTCGGCCCGACGGCGTTTTACCGGCATCGAGGACTTTGGCGATATTCGGATGCTCCATCAGGGCCAGTGCTTGCCGTTCGGCTTCGAAGCGTGCCAGGACTTGGCGGGAGTCCATGCCCTCCTTGACGACCTTGACGGCCACGCGCCGGCGGATCGGCTCGGTTTGCTCGGCCATCCACACCATGCCCATGCCGCCTTCGCCGATTGGTTCGAGCAGCTTGTAGGGGCCGAGCAGTGCTCCGGGGCTTTCGTAGGCCGGCTGGTCGGTGGTGACGGGCGGCTTGTCGGGCAGGTCGAGGAGGTCGCCGGAGCGCTCGTGGGCGTGCAAGAGGGCTTCGACTTCGGCGCGGAGCGCTTGGTTATCGCCGCAGACGCGGTCCAGAAATGCGGCACGCTCGGCGGCCAACGCGATTTCGAGGGCCTGTGCGAAGAGGGATTCTTCCGGCAGAGACGGCTCGGTCATCGGTGAAACCTCCGCCACACGAACGCGATTCGCCTTGTGTCTCATTTCCTAGTGCGCTACCCGGCCGCGAAAGCGGCCAGTTTTTTTGAGAAAAAATGCCCCGATCCTCGCCGCTCAGGATGCCGGCTCGTCGGAACGCTCCATGTCCCGCCGCAGCCAGGCGCGGGCGAAGGTCCAGAGCCGGCGGGCCGTCCGCGGTGAAAGGGCGAGTATTGGGGCAATTTCTTCGAGAGTCAGGCCGGCAAAGAAACGGAGTTTGACCAACTCGGCCGCTTGCGGCCGGGCCGCGGCCAGGCGCGCGAGGGCTTCGTCCAGGAGCAAGACCTGCTCCTCGTCGGTCGGGGCCGGCGCTTCCGCGTCGAGCAGGTCCACGCGCCGAAATCCGCCGCCGTGCCGGATTCGCCCTTTGTGCCGGGCTTTTTCGACGAGGATGCGCCGCATCGCTTCCGCTGCGGCGGCGAAGAAATGGCCGCGGCTATTCCACTGCTGCGCTTTCTCGCCATCGACCAGCCGCACATACGCTTCATGGACCAAGGCCGTGGCCTGAAGCGTCTGACCGGGTGTTTCGCGGGCCAGGCGTGCCGCCGCCAGCCGTCGCAGCTCCGCGTAGACCAAAGGCAAAAGCTGCTCGGCGGCGCACGGGTCGCCCTGCTCAACGGCGGACAGGATCTGGGTCACTTCGGTCATGAGCGACGAGTATAAGCAGCGGCGAAGCGGCCGGCAAAATAATTCGCGATAGAACAGGTGGTTTTTCGTAAACCGCCGCTTCAATGAGGTCTCCTCCCGATCCATGAAAATTGGCGGATTTCCGTCCGGCCTGTCTTATATTGGGTGGAGAACCCGCACGAGGAGGCTCGAACCGTGGCCGACCGCAGGCTGAAAGATTATTTGCGCCACCTGAAGCCCTTGCTCGCCACTTCCGCAACCGGGGAATGGACCGATTGCCAACTGCTGGAGCGCTATGCCCACGAGCGCGACGAGGCGGCCTTCGCTTCCCTCGTCCGGCGGCACGCCTCGCTCGTGCTCGGGGTGGGACGGCGTGTGCTTCACCACGATCAGGACGCCGAGGACGTGCTCCAGGCGACTTTTATCCTGCTGTCGCGCAAGGCCGCCTCCTGTCGCTGGCAAACGTCAATCGCCGGCTGGCTCTACCGCGTCGCGTACCGGCTGGCGCTGCGAAGCAGGGCCAGGATCATCCGGCAGCGAGTGCTGCAAGGGGCGACCGGGATCGTTTCCGGCACAAAGTCGAGAAGTCTCGAAGAGGGGCAAGAACTGCTCGCGGCGATGGATGAGGAGCTAAACCGCCTTTCCGACCAATGCCGCGAACCGCTCCTTCTGTGTTATCTGGAAGGGAAAACCCGAGACCAGGCCGCGCGTCAACTGGGTTGGTCGTTACGGACGCTGGAGCGCCGCTTGCAGCAGGCGCTCAAACTGTTGCGGGCGCGTCTGAGTAAACGGGGCGTCGAGCTGCCCGTGGCACTTTTGGCCGTCGGGTTGTCCCAGCAGGCGGCGTCGGCCGGTGTGTCGGCGGCAAAGGTCGCCGCCACGGTCGAGGCGGCCAATGCCGGCGGCGCGATCTCGGACAAGGTGGCGGCATTAACCGAAGGGGGACTGAAAGCCATGACCATGGTGAATCTGAAAAACAAGGCCGTGATGTTCCTGGCGGCGTGCATAATGTTCGCTGGGGTCTGTGCGATCGGGCACCCACTGCTGAACGCGACACGGGTCGAAGAGAATCAGGCGGCAGAGAAGAAGACAACAGGTGCGCCGCCGATGACCATCTGGCCGGAAGGGGCGACAGTGAAAGGCCGAGTCGTCGATCATCGCGGCACCGCGGTGCCGGACGCGGAGGTCCTGCTGCTGGGCGAGGAACAGATCATTGTGGATGCCGACCGCCGAAACTGGTTCGATCTCCAGGCGAGGAAAGATCGTCCGGCCCCGCCGTCCACACGGACCAATCAGAAGGGCGAATTCCACATCGAGCGAAAAAAGGGCACGGCGGATCGCCTGGTTGTGATCGCGAAAGATCCGCTCCAGTGGGTAGTTCCCCGCAAGAGTTTAACGCAGGGCGACAACGTGGAAATCCGTCTGCCGGCGTCGGGCAGCCTCGCCATCCATTGCGATCTGCCCGGCAAGGCTGCCAAGCAGCCCGTGGAAATCGAGCTGCGGAGCGTAGAAGGTAAGGGCTGGAGCAACGATATCCTCCGGTTTCATTTCGGTTCCTATTCCGTGGCGAACCCGGGGGAGACCGTGTTCGAGCATTTGCCTCCGGGACAATATCGGGTGGAGCGCGAGGAACAAACGCCAACCGGCAGGAACCGAGAATTGGCCACCGGCTCAGATCGGCAATTGGCGAAGGTGGAATCAAACAAACGCGCAAGCATTCGTTTTGAACGCAAGGGAGGCCGGCCGCTCACGGGACGGGTGCGCGGCCTGGAGAACGTCGCGCTGCGTCATGCGCATGTGACCATCATGTATGCCGGGCCGGAAGAGCAGCTCGAAGCGAACGGACGTCGCGGTCGAATAATGACCGCGTTTGACGTGATACCGATCAAGGCCGACGGCCGGTTTACCACAGACCCCATTCCGCCCGGTGAGTATATGCTGTTCCTCTCCGCCGTTCGCGTCTCGACTCCCGAACAATCGAGCCAGCAATCGGACTTCAACGCCCAGTTGACATTCAAAGTGCCCCAGCGCGGCGACCCGCCCAAGGTCGAGGTCGTCGCCAAACCTCTGGCCGAGAAGGATCGACAGCCGAACACGGATCCCCGAGTGCGCGTCGTCGATGAAATCGGCAAGCCGATCCCGGTTCTCCAGGCCATGCTCCATACCGCCGCCGCAGGGGGTACCGGATGGATGGACGGCGGCAGCGGCGTTGCCTGTTTCTCTGATCCCTCGCTGCTTCGAGA
Organism: uncultured Planctomycetota bacterium; assembly: GCA_963767535.1. Lineage (GTDB taxonomy): Bacteria > Planctomycetota > Planctomycetia > Gemmatales > Gemmataceae > JAJPHU01. Next base: position 1,024,344 of record CAVYEC010000001.1, on the reverse strand, counting down.
TGCCGAAGTGCTGGACGTGCTGGTGCGGGCCGACGGCTACGCCACCTCACTCCTCCGGCTCGAGGGCGAACAGCGCGACAAGCTGCGCGGGGCGAACCCACCGTCACGATGCGGCGGGGCCAGAAGGTGGAACTGCGGTTTCGCCTTCCCGAAGGAATGACCTGGCCCAAGGATGCGCTGCCCGAAACGTACTTCAACGATTTGGAAGAACAAGTCCGTATCATGCGACAACCGGCCAATCGCAGGCCTGGCAGGGTTTTGGACTTCAACATACTCAACGTCCGTGCGGTCGGCGCAGGCCGGTTTGAACTCCGCCTCGCCTCGGAGACGCCGCCATTCCATGTGGCCGTCCATGTGCCCGGCTTTCTCCGGTATTTTGAAGCCGGCCCGTTCACCCTGGCCGATGTCAAAGAAGGCGTGCTGGAAATCGCCGTTCCGCGTCCCGCCAGTCTGGACATCCGTTTCGATCCGGGGCAGGACAAAGCCGACAAGCTCCCGTTCAAGGGTGCCTGGCTGCAAGTCCTGCGGCAACTCCAGGGCGATTCCTACCTGGAAGTTGCGACGGAGGATGCGCCCGCCGCCGGACATAAGTTCAAGCTCACTGACCTTTCGCCCGGCAACTATCTCGTCAGCGTCCGCACACAGCCCAAGTCGGAAAGCAAGCAACGGGCGGGCACCGAGGTCAACCTGGGTTCGTACTTCGATCAGAAAAAGCTGGCGCTGGAAGCCGGCAAATCCGAGCGCGTGGATTTTCACTGGCAGCCGTTCGATCCCAACGCCTTTCGCGGCCGGCGCACAGCCGTGCTGCGCATCCGGATACCGGACGGCAGCCCGGCGGCGGGTCGTGAGGTGAAGGTGGAGTATCAAGGCGGCCATTACGGAGCACAACTCGTGTTCGCCGGGAAGATCCCCAAATCCGGCGAAGTCACCCTGAAAGATCTGACCGATCAGGTGCCGTCATTCTGTCCGAATCGGATTGCTTACGCGGTCACGGTCGGCCGCGAGCGGGTAGGCCACTTCGGCTTCACCAAAGACGGGCCGACGCAGGAGTTCGAGTTTCATTTGGCCCCCGCCGCCGGCGACCCGGCCCCGGATGTCGTGTTGTGGAGCGTGGCCACGGGCAAGACGATGAAGCTAAGCGACCTGCGGGGTAAGGTCGTTTGTCTGGAGTTCTGGGCGACGTGGTGCGGCCCCTGTCAGCCGGCCATGGCGAAGCTCAACGAGTTGAGCGCCGCGCATGGCTCGACCTGGAAGGACCGGGTGGTCCTCCTTCCGGCGAGCATTGATACTTCGACCGAGCGCGTGAAGACGCATGTATCGCGCCGGGGCTGGAACCGACTGGACCATTTCTGGACGGGCGACGGGATGGCCGTCGGCTTCGACGCCCCGGCGGCGCGGGCCTTCGGGGTGTTCGGCGTGCCCGAAACCATTCTGATCGGACCTGATGGCAAGATCATTTGGCGTGGCCACCCGCTCGATACATCTGGCGGGCAAGATCTTCGGTCGCGTATCGAGTCCTAACGGGCCAAGTAGACGATTCGATTTTCCCGTTTTCGATTAGCGACGCTTCGCAGAAGCGTGAGAGCACACGCTTCTGCGAAGCGCTCTCAAGTTATTTGCCCATCAACTTTTCGAGAATGTACATCTCCAGTCCCTCGTAATTGCGCTCGGAACGATACTGCTCGACCTTGGCCGCATCGACCGAACGCGCCACTTCGAGCAGACGCAGAAACATCTGCCGGCTGTTGACGAGGTGCTTCGTGTGATCGGCCGGCTTCGTCGTGCGCATGGCCTTCACGTCCAGGCCGATGCAGCCGTCGTAGCCGCCGCGCTCCAGCACCCACACCTGGTTGAAGGCGCGGCGAAGGTCCACGGAACCGAACGTCTTGTCCTGGTCGTACTTCAGGCCGTTCTGATCGTTGAGATGAACGCTCCATAGCTTTTTGTGCCAGAGCGCATACGCCATGTCGTCGGACGGATCGAGGCCGGCCAGGATCGAGTGGGCCGACTCGATTAGGACGCCGGAACGTGCCGGATCGCTGGTGCGATAGCACAGGGCCAGGAAGTGGCCGGGCGTCGGCAGGTACGCCTGGTCCATCGGCTCATTCGGCTTCATCTCGCCGAGGATGCGGATATGTGGGTCGTGCGCGAGCAAAGCATTGACTGCATTCAAGATGCGCTCGTAAGAGGCAACGGGATCCTTGGCCTCTCGGACGTAAGTTCCTTCGCGGGCCAGCCACAGGACAATATCCCGGCAGCCGAGGCCGTTGGCGATGTCGATGGTGCGCTTGGAGGCGCTCAATCGCGTACTTCCGTTCGGAGGCGCTGTTGGAGGTGAAGCCGCCGTCAATCGTTTTGGGGTGTTCCCACAGGCGCGGGGCGAGAAATTCACAAAAAAGTCCCTCGCCGTCGAGAATTTTTTTGACCTTGGCGACACCCTTCTGCGTCTGCACGGCGTCGAGGTCGGCGGGCACCGCGTCGTCGTCGTGAAACTGCACCCCGTCGAACCCAAGTTGTTTGTATTCCCGGACTTTCGCGGCGAAGGCGACCTCTTTACGAACCGGCGGGCCGAACGGATCGGCACCTGTACTGATGTTCCAGGGACCGAAGGTAAAGCGGTAGGTGCGCGGCTTGGAATTTCCGGCCATTCAAGTTTTCTCCTTTAAGTGTCGATCCAACTGGGGTATCTTAGTCTTTGCGGTCGCCACAGAGACTCAGCAACGGAAACGTCGCGGCCGTGTTCTTTCCCCGGGTGCATCGTGGATCGTCTGACGATCAAGTGTGCCAGTTGCGGCCACGAGTGGTTGGCCGCCGCCCCCTTCTCGGTGTACGAACAACAAGCGGTCGAGTCGTGTCCCTGTCCGCACTGCGCGGCCTACACGCTGTGCTGCCAGGAGCCGGCCGAATTGGCCGCGTCGCCGCACCGATCCGTCTCCTTGAAGACGCGGATCATGCCTGTACGTTAGCTCGTCCTCCCGCGCTTGTCCGGGCATTGTAGCGACGAGCCGATGCACTGGCCGTAATTGCGCCTTTCCTCACGCTTCGCTCGCAAACTTGATGCACACCGTTTTCGGCTCGGTGAAGAAGCGCAGCGCTTCCTCGCCGCCCTCGCGGCCAATGCCGCTGTGTCTTCATGCCGCCGAACGGCGTGCGCAGGTCGCGCAACAGCCAGCAATTCACCCAGACCGTACCGCTCTCGATCTGTTCCGCCACCCGATGGGCGCGGCTCAGGTCGCGCGTCCACAGCGAGGCCGACAGGCCGAACGGCGTGCCGTTGGCCCAGGCGATCACTTCCTCCTCGTGCTGGAAAGGCGTGATCGTCACCACCGGGCCGAAAATCTCCTCCTGATTGACGCGGCAACTCGCATCCAGATCGACGATCACCGTCGGCTGAAGAAAGATCCCGTCCTTGCAGCGCGGATCGACGGACGCAGGCGGTTCGCCGCCGCACAGGATGCGGCCGCCCTCCTTCTCGGCCAGGCGGATGTACGACATCACCTTGTCGAAATGTCCGCGTGAGATGAGCGCGCCCTGATCGGTGGCGGGGTCGAGCGGGTCGCCGACCTGGAGTGAGCTGCGTCACCGCGACGAAGCGCTCGACGAAACGCGGATAAAGGCTCGACTCGACGAAGATGCGCGAGCCGCACAGACAGATTTCGCCCTGGTTGTCGAAGGCGGAGCGCACGCTGGTTTTCAGGACTTCGTCGAGGTCGGCGTCGGCGAAGATGATGTTGGGGTTCTTGCCGCCGAGTTCGAGGGCGACCTTTTTGAAGTGCGGCGCCGCGGCCCGGCCGATCTCCGCGCCGGTGGCGGTGCCGCCGGTGAACGAGATGGTCGGCACGCCCGGATGGGCGACGAGGGCCGCCCCGACCTTCGAGCCGTAGCCGTGAACCACGTTGAGCACGCCCGGCGGCAAGTCCGACCTGCTGACATATCTCTGTCAGCAGATGGGCCGTGGTCGGCGTCAGTTCCGACGGCTTGGCGACGACGGTATTTCCCGCCGCCAGCGCCGGCGCGATCTTCCAGCTCAGAAGATACAGCGGCAGGTTCCACGGCGCGATAAGTCCGGCCACGCCGCGCGGCTGCCGCAGCGTGTAGTTGAGGGCCGCCTGATCGGTGCGATACGCCTCGGAGTGGAAATGCGGGATGGCGGTGGCGAAGAAGTGAAAATTGCTGGCCGCCCTCGGGATGTCCACGCCGCGGGCGAGTCGCAAGGGTTTGCCGGTATCCACGCACTCGGCATGGGCCAGGCGGTCGAGATCCTGCTCGATGCGTCCCGCGACGGCGAGCAGGAGGCGTGTGCCGCTCGGCCACCGGGGTGCGTGCCCAGCGCGGGAAGGCACGGGCGGCCGCTTGCACGGCCTCTTCGACATCGCGGCCATCGCTATCGGGAACGCGAGCGACGACGGCGCCCGTGGCCGGGTCGATCTTGTCGAAAAACTGCCCCGACACGGCGTCAACGTGCTTGCCGTCGATGAAGTTGCGGATCGTGAGCATGGCGAACGCTCCTTTCCGTGTCATTGTATTGAGCCTCTACGCGGACAAGGGCGCGACGTGTTCTTGCGCCGATGCGTGATTTTCCAACAAGGCGATATTTCTTGACGAAGAGGTTTCGCTGAGGATACAAGGAAAGTGGTAATGAGCTGGGTATAGATGTGGCAGTTCGAGCAGCAGCCGTTCTCGGTCGAGCATAGCGAGCCGTCTCAAATTGGAGCATCGATCATGTCGCCCTCCACAAACCCGACTCGTGATCTGACCGGAAAGAACATTCGTTGCTGGTTCGTAGTAGCCTACGCGGGCCAGCGCGACGGGGTTCATTACTGGAGGTGCATGTGCCGCGCCTCCCTGGCGGAGAAGATCATCGCAGAGCGGGACATCCTGGATCGAAAGCTTAACGCGATGATCTCCATCCTCCGTCGTTGGCAGGAAGCGCTGGAAAATCCGAATGGTTGGATCTATGGGGAATGGACGGTGATCGAACCGGGGGACGATCATGCCTCTGAGATATCCGGGATAGGGGAGCCGTTTTGGAAATGTCGCTGCACTTGTGGGACGGAGCGGGATATTCCACGGAGCACCCTTACTTCGCCCCAACCGCGAACGCTCTCCTGTGGCTGCCGTCCATACGAGGAGGTCTGGGCCGAACTAGTGGTTCATTGCAGCTGATTTGTCGCTTGGTTGATATCCTACCGGGGTTCTTTCCCACGAGGATATCATGGCAGCACCAGCGCACAAGGTCGTGATTCGATTGACGGGCGAACAGCGGGCCATTCTGGAGAAATTGGTCCATACGGGGACGCAGGCCGCGGCGGCCCGCCGCCGCGCCGAGATCCTGCTCAAGGCCGACGCCGATGGGCCGGATGCCTGGTCGGACGAACGCATCGCCGGGCGCTGGACACCACGCGCATGACCGTCATGCGCGTGCGGCACCAGTTTGTGGCCGAGGGGCTGGACGCCACGCTCCATCGCAGGAAGCCGACCGGGCGACAGTACCGCAAGCTCGATGGCAAGCAGGAGGCCCAACTGATCGCCCTGGCCTGCTCGCCCGCCCCGGGGGGTCAGGCCCGCTGGACCATGAAGCTCCTGGCCGGGCGGCTGGTGGAGATGGAGGTGGTCGAGTCGATCGACCCGGCGACGGTGTGGCGCACGCTCAAAAAAACGACCTCAAGCCGTGGCTCAAGCAGCAGTGGGTCATCCCGCCGAAGGCGAATGCGGCGTTCGTAGCCAACATGGAGGACGTGCTCGACACCTACGCCAAGCCGTACGATGCCGACCGGCCCGTCGTCTGCGTGGATGAGGGCGGCAAGCAGCTCATCGGCGACGTGCGCGAGCCGCTGCCGGTGCGGCCGGGGTCGCCCGCGAAGCAGGACCACGAGTACGAGCGCGGCGGCATGGCCAACCTGTTCATGGCCTTCGAGCCGTTGGCGGGGCGGCGGCAGGTGGCGGTGACGGAGCGAAAGACGGCAGAGGACTTCGCCCGCTTCTTGCGGCGGCTATCCGACGAGTGGTACCCGCAGGCGGCGAAGATCGCGCTGGTGTGCGACAACCTGAACACGCACACGCCGGCGGCCTTGTACGAGGCGTTTGAGCCGGCGGAGGCGCGGCGGCTGGCCGAGCGGTTCGAGTGGCACTACACGCCCAAGCACGGCTCGTGGCTGAACGTGGCGGAGATGGAACTGAGCGTGCTGGCGCGGCAATGTCTGGACCGCCGCATCCCGGACCTGGACGCGCTAGCGGCGCGAAGTCGCGGCCTGGGAACGTAGCCGCAACGCGGCCGTGGTAAAGGTTGAGTGGCAGTTCACCACGGCCGACGCCCGCGTGAAGCTGAAGAAGCTCTACCCAACAATTGAGGTGCAATGAACCACTAGGACAGAAGCGGCAGCAGGCGCGGCAAGGATACAGCCAGGCATGGGCGGCCGCCGGCCGGCGCGGACGGGTGCGCAAGTTCGACAACGAATGGACACCCGACATGGAGCAGGCACTGCGCGCTTTTCAACCCGCATGCGTGGTCTGCGGGACTACTGACGACTTAACCACCGATCACATCCGTCCGCTAGATCAAGGGGAGGGCAAACAGCCTGGGAATGCCGTCCGGCTCTGTCGGGCATGTAATTCGTTCAAGAGTAATCGGAACCTTAATCAGTTGACTCCCGAGATGGCACGCAAGCTCGAAGTGGCGGCTACACAATTCAAGGAGTTTTGGGAGAGCAGCCGTGCCATTTCGACAGCACGCGCCGTTAGTCCGCCAGAGGAATCGCCAGCGGCTCCCGACCCAACCCTCGTGGCGTTGCTGCGTGCCGTGGAACGTGGCGATGACACTGCCGTTTCTGACTTGAGTATCTGGCTGGAAGAACAGGGCGATCCACGCTCTGCCTCGATACGAGAGGTGGCAAGATTGCAACCGATTGTAAGCGAGACGTGGACAGAAGCGAACGAGGTAAGGCGTTGGGTAAGTTTCGTGCTTGACGGCAAGAACTGTGGCGTTTCGTGGGCCGTGCCCACATCCTCAGAGGACACCGAAGAATCACTCGCGCATCACGTCCGGGAGTTCCTAAGGCGTCAGCAAGGCAATGAAGTATGGCAGCGGCTTGGCCTCACCCAGGACGACGCCAATGCTCTCCGGCAATACCTCGGCCTCGGCCCTATGGGAGCCATGTCCGCGCGGCAAGCCGGCAAGGCTGCTGAAGCTCCAACAAAGCGGCGCGGCTTCTGCCGAAGCACCTCCAAGCGTCACCCCGATAGGAGGTGTCCCCATCGAGGAAATTGCGCGAAGGGAGGGAATTCGCGTGCAGACCGCTCGCAACCGAATAGCACAGGCGTTGCACCGCTTGGCCGTTCCGAGTCCGCGCGGGCGTCGCCGATGGTGAGGCTCCTCTGGCGTGGAGGGAGCGACTCGGTTCATTCTGCTGAATTTGATAATTAGCCCCTGCGAACCCACGCACCGCGTACCCCGGTCGTGCGTACGGATTCTGGCAAGGAGGAGCGCGGCTTGCTTGGGCGAGGATGGTAATGGCGATCTTACTTCACGGTACAACTCGCCATCGTGCGGAGCGGATCATGGTAGAAGGACCGGATCCGGATTTCACGGAACCGGGAGGAGGCGCCAGGGCCGAGGGATTCTCGGCCTGCCTTGAATCCGGCCCGTTCCCCTTGGGCACTCCCCAGGAATACGCCCGGCGAAAGGCCGCGGATTTCCCGAATGAGGGCGGTCCTGTTATACTTGCGGTTGATGTTCCCGATGCCATCATCGCTTCGGCCGTTGACGAAAGGTTTTTCCCCCTGAGCCAAGGGGTCGTCCAATTCGACGAGGGGGCGGGGTTGGAAGAATTGCTCGCCGTCTGGTCAACGCTGCCCAAGCGAATCGTAGCGGTTGAAGGCTCATGAACACCTCATCCGGGTTTTCCGTGGTTCTCCGCCATGTGCTCGCGCATCCCCAAAACGGTGTCGCCGGTTTGGTGGATAATCTCCTGGCAGTGTGCCGGGCGCACGGCCTTCAACTCGATTGGCAAGCCGATCGTTGCCGCGTATGTGTCCGTGGGGGGGATTGGGAAGAGTTGGATGACGTTCCGCTCCGCAAGTCGGAGTTTCGAGCGATCCTCGCCCGCCTGGCCGCCCTGTGTAACGAGCGAACGCCAAACTCAGTCTCCCCCTACGGAGGACAAGGGGAACTGGCAGTCGGTGCCAACCCACCGGCGGTGTTTCGGGTTACTTTTACCAACACCCCCGCGGAACAAAAACTAGAACTGTTGACCGAGGTCGCGCCCGAGGACGGAATTCATCCGCGGCACGCACAGACCGATCTCAAAGAGTCAACGTAGGCCGCAGATTTCGTCGATACCGCCGATTGACCGTCTACTTTGCCACGATGCCGGAAGACGCCCCGCCTGCACATCCTAACCGCCCGGAGTGCGCCATGAACGACCAGCCGTACTGCGATTATCGCATGACCGTCCGGGTCGAGATCCCCAACCAACCCGGCCAGTTCGCGCGGCTGGCGACATTGCTGGCGGAGGAGGGGGCCAACCTCGGCGCCATCGACATCGTCGAGGTCGGGCGCACCAAGATGGTCCGCGACATCACCTTCGACGCCCAGAGCGAGGCCCACGCCGATCGTGTCGTGCAGCGCCTCCGCTCGATGCCCGGCGTGCGCGTGCGCTCCGCCTCCGACCGCGTCTTCCTGCTGCACCTGGGCGGCAAGATTTACACGCGCAGCAAGGTCTCCGTGAAGACGCGCAACACGCTGTCGATGGTGTATACGCCCGGCGTGGCCCGCGTCTGCCGGGCCATCGCCGAGGACAGGAACAAGGCCTACGCCTTCACCTGCCGGGCCAACAGCGTGGCCGTGGTCAGCGACGGCACGGCCATCCTCGGCCTGGGCGACCTCGGGCCAGAGGCGGCGCTGCCGGTCATGGAGGGCAAGATCATGCTCTTCAAGGAGTTCGCCGACATCGACGGCTGGCCGCTCTGCCTGGCCACGCATGACGTGGACGAAATCGTCCGCGTGGTCAAGGCCGTCGCGCCGTCCTTCGGCGGCATCAACCTCGAAGACATCAGCGCCCCGCGCTGCTTCGACATCGAGGACCGGCTCAAGCAGGAACTCGACATCCCCGTCATGCACGACGACCAGCACGGCACGGCCGTGGTGCTCCTGGCCGCGCTCCTCAACGCGCTCAAGGTGGTGGGCAAGGAGCTGACGGCGATCAAGGTGGTTGTCAACGGCCTCGGCGCCGCCGGCACCGCGTGCTGTCGCATCCTGCTCGCCGCCGGCGTCCGCCGGCTCATCGGCTGCGATCGCAACGGGGCCGTCCTGAACGTGACCGCCGACAACCTGGACCAGGCCCAGAAGGACCTGCGCGGCGGCATCCATTTCGATGCCCCGTTTACGACGCTGCACGAGGCGCTGCGCGGCGCGGACGTTTTCATCGGCCTGTCGCGCGGCAACATCTTGACGGCGGACGACCTGCAGATCATGGCTCCCGATCGCATCGTCTTTGCGATGGCCAACCCCGACCCGGAGATCGCCCCCGCCCAGGCGCTGCCGCACTGCCGCATCCTGGCCACCGGCCGATCCGACTACCCCAACCAGGTCAACAACCTGCTCGCCTTCCCCGGCATCTTCCGTGGTGCATTGGATGTGCGAGCGCGGGCCATCAACGAGCCGATGAAGCTGGCCGCCGCCCACGCCATCGCCGCCATCATCCCCGAAGATCACCTCACCGAGGATTACATCGTGCCGAGCGTCTTCGAAAAGCGCGTGGTCCGCGCCGTGGCGCGGGCCGTGGCGAAGGCCGCCCACGAAAGCGGCGTCGCCCGCCGCCGCGAACGCGAAGTGCCTTGATTCCATCGGGTGCCGATAGCAAAACGGCACCCGCTTTGCACTTACCTTGCTGGCGAGATAATCGCCCGCTGCGGCCCAGGGACGCCCTAGAAAGCTAATAGCGGGATAAAGAGAGCAACTTACTCGCTCGGTTCGGGCCGCAGTTTGTGAAAACATCCGCGTGAATCTCGGCGATAATTTAATTCACGCACCTGAATCAAACCACCTGAGGAGAGGCACCATGTTAAGACTTCGAATATCCTCGATAACCGGCTTCCTGGCGGTGGCCGGTTTGATGATGGCCAGTGGGGTGGCCCACGCCCAACACGGCATCCGTTACGGCGGCTTTGGCTACCGACCCTATGGCGGCATCGGCTACGGCGGCTTCGGCTACCGTCCCGGCTATTACGGCGGATTCAATCGCGGCCTGGGCTACGGTTATGGTCTGTACGGGCGCGGCTATGGCCTGTACGGCTACGGCCGCGGTCTGGGTTATGGCGGGTATGGCCTCGGCTACGGCGGCTATGGACTGGGCTACGGCGGTCTGGGGCGCGGCATCGGCCTGTACGGTCTCGGCCTGGGTACGGGCCTGGGCCTGGGCTATGGCATCGGCTCCGGTGGCTACGGCCTGGGCGGCTATGGCCTGGGAGGTTACGGCCTCGGTTACGGTGGCTATGGTTATGTCGGAACGGGTTTGGGTTATGGTGGCTATGGCCCCGGCTCCGGCGTTTACGCCCCTGGCATCGGCGGTTACACCGCCGGCTATGGCGGCTATGGCTACGCCGCGCCCTATGCCGGCAATGGTTTCGCTGCCCCCGCCATCGTCACCAATCCGCCCGTGAACCCCAACGCCGGTTACTACCCGCCGGATCAACCGCAGCAAGCCCCGGCGAATGACAACACGGCTCGGCTGACGATCGTGGTGCCGGAGGGTACGGAGCTGTGGTTCAACGGCACCAAGACTTCCGTTACCGGCACCAAACGTGAGTTCGTGACGCCGGCCCTGACGCCCGGCAAGGACTTTACCTACGAGATCAAGGCGCGGTGGACGGACAACGGTAGGCCGGTCGAGCAGACCCAATCCGTCCAGGTGCAGGCCAACAGTTATAAGGTTGTCGATTTCACCCGGCAACGGATGCCGGAAGTTCCACAGCGCTAACCCGCAACTCGATCTGGCCGGCAGGGCGTTTTACAAAATGCCCTGCCGGCTTTTTCACGCGCTCCGGTCAGGCCAGGATTTCCTTGATGACCTCGCCATGCACGTCGGTCAGCCGGCGGTCGCTGCCATTGTGGCGGAAGGTCAGCTTCGTATGATCGATGCCGAGCAAATGCAAAAGGGTGGCGTGCAAATCATAACAGTACGTCGGCTGGAGCGACCGCCACGACCATTCGTCGCTTTCGCCGTGAGCGACGCCGCGCTTGATGCCGGCGCCGGCCAGCCAACTGACGAACGTGCCGCCGTTGTGATCGCGGCCCACCGCGCCCTGGCTGAACGGCTGCCGGCCAAACTCCGTGCTCCAGACGAGTAACGAATCCTCGAACAACCCGCGTGCTTTTAGATCGTGCAAGAGGCCGGCGATCGGCTTATCGACGCTGGCGGCGATCTTCGGCAGCTCCAGGTGGATGCTGTTGTGGTTGTCCCAGTTGTTCGTCGGCCCGCCCGCCCCGCTCCACACCTGCACGAAACGCACGCCGCGCTCAATCAGCCGCCGGGCGATCAGGCAACTCTTGCCAAACGTCTCCGTCGTCTTGTCGTCGAGACCGTACAGCTTGCGCGTCGCCGCCGTCTCCTTGCGGATGTCGAGCACTTCCGGGCGCTCGTCTGCATCCGGGCGGCCAGCTCATATGAGGCGATGCGCGCGTCCAGCCGCGAATCGCCCTCCCAGTGACCGGCGTGTTCGCGGTTCATCTGCCCCAAGAGCGCCAACCCTTCCGCCTCGCTCTGCTTCGTGATGAACTTCGCGGATTTGGGAGGAAACAGGTCGGCGATCGGGTTGGCCGCGTTGGGCCTCAGGATGGTGCCCTGGTGGATGACGGGCAGGAAGCCGGACGAGAAATTGCCGCGGTTGTTGTACGGCAGGCCGCGCGGGTCGGGCAGGACCACGAACGTCGGCAGGTTGTCGTTGAGGCTGCCGAGGCCATACGACAGCCACGCCCCCAGGCACGGAAAGCCCGGCAGCACGAAGCCGGTGTTCATCAGGTAGCTGGCCGGCCCGTGGACGTTGGTCTTGCTGGCCATCGCCATCAGAAAGGCCAGCTCATCGACGCAGCCGGCGACGTGCGGGAAGACGCTGCTGACCCATCGGCCGCACTGCCCGTGTTGCTTGAAGGCGAACGGACTTTTCAGGACTTGGCCGGGCGTGGACGTGACGGCCTCGAACGGCGTGCCGGGGTCGAACTTTTGGCCGTGGCGTTTGATAAGCTGCGGCTTGTAATCGAACGTATCGCACTGGCTGGCCCCGCCGTTCATGAATAGCTGAATGACGCGCTTCACCCTGGCGCGGTGGTGCAGTCCGCCGTTGAGTTCCTTGCTCGGGGCGGTCGCGCCGGCGAGCAAGCCGTCCTGTCCGAGCAGGTGCGTCAGGGCGATGCCGCCCAGTCCGCCGCCCAGCCGCCACAGCATCTCGCGGCGCGACGGCGACGATGTGTCCTTCTCGATGGCCATGAGCCGGCTTATCCTCAACCCACTTCGGAAAATAGACGCTTTATGACATTGGTTTTTCTGAAACTCCCGTTTGGTAACGGCAAATTATACAAAGCGCAAACGAATTTTTGTCTAATTATAGCAAATTATGTCTATTTATTCATGCCCCGTCGAACGGGTTATCGGTTCGCTTTCACGCCCCAACGGTGCGGGGCCGCGTCTGGGAGTCCCCTCCGTTCTCACGGTTGGATCTCGAAGACGCGGCCCATTGGCACCGACCTCCGCCTCAGTTCCGGCCCCGGCGGTCAGTCGATGATGTTGTAGTGCGGCACCACCAACGGGTCCTTTCTTGGGTCATAGGGAATCAGGGTCCACGGCCCGGGGTTGCCGCGCAGCATGACCGGGACGCCAGGCAGATGGCTCTTGTAGAAGGTCGCATTGAACTGTCCGGGGAACACGTCGCCGGCAGGCGGCGCTTGCAAGACGACCGTCTCCTCGTTATCGGTGCCCGGCTCGAATACCACCGACGTTCCCGCCGCCAAGCTCCAGACAGCACCAGTGAACGGGTTCATGCCGCCCGCCTGAGCAAGCTGAATCGTCACGGTCTGCGGCGCCGCGGCGGGCGGGGACGGAATCAGGATGCTCTGGGGAATGGGGGGTGGTACATAACCGGGCGCCGACACGGTGGTCTGAAACGTGTTGTTCAAGAAGAGGTTCGGGTTCGTGCGGTCCACGTTCAGGTTGGTGCGGTCCACGATGGCGAACATGCGATGGCGGATGTGCCGTCCCTCGCTGCGGCCGATCTCCGCCCCCAGCGTCGGCGGGACCGTCGCGGGGTTCGTCACCTCGAAGAAGCCGACCGTCAGCCATATCGCGAAGACGTTGCTGCGCGTCGTGACGTTGTTGTACAGCTTGTTCAGAACCTGCGTCTGCATATACGGATGCGGAAGGGACGTGGTGGTGTTAATGTTCGTGTCCGTGGGGTTCTGGAACAGGAACGCCTGGGGATTGTTCCCGTTTTGAGTAGCCAGGCGCAATAGAGTGTCCTGGGTGGCCCTCGTGCCGCCGTTTTGGTATTGCGTGCTCGGGGCCGCGGTAAAGCCAATGCTCAACGGTAGGAAGGGCCGGTCGGCCGCAGTGAGTTGATTGAGAGTGAACGCGCTGGGCGAACGCGAATTGAGCATGTTGAGGGCAATTGTCGCGGTGGTATCGTTCGTATTGAGCGATGGATATTGCGGGGGCAACGACGTGATGCCGATGCTCGGGTTGGCGTCGAGGATGGCCTGCAGCGGCTCGGCATCCCAGATCGTGTTGATGTTGATGAGGCCGGGTTTACGGCCCCATCCATCGACGCCGTAGGCCCGGTCGCCGCATTCGAGGAACTCGAAGAGACGGTAGAGCCGGTGCGATTGCGCGGCGTTGTTTGCATCGACAATAATTACCGTTCCCGTGGTACCCGTCCAATTTTTTGCCAGCATTATGCTCGTATTGGCCGTAACGGTGCTAATCGTGGTGCTAAGAATAGTCGGGGGGTTCGGAGGGTTCGGGGAGACTTGAGGATTCAATTGTATTACGGTAACAGCATCCGTCGCGTTGAGTCCCGCGGTGTTGCCCATCGTGACGGTTGCGCTACCAGCGGTTGCGACGCCGGTAGCATAATCGTACCACCACGGAGCAGCCACATTGCCTGTTTGGTTGGCAGTTGTATTGGCATTCTGTATTGCATCCAGCCAAGGGACGTAGTGGCCGAACATATTGGCTACGTTCGTCGCGTTGGGCGGATTTGTCGCGTTGGTGGTATTGGTGAGGTTGTCGCTCCCCAGCATGAAGCGCTGCGTCAACTGGTAGGGCTGGTAGCCGGAGATGTGTAGCAACTCCAGCGGGCTGATGACCTGGCGGTCAAGGTGAACCAGCCAATCGTAATTCCCGCTCGGCGGTAGGGGATTGTTCTGGTAGCCGAAGGTGCTTTTGACGTTACCGATGGCCGCGGCGGCGGCCGTCTGCTGGTCGAATACAGGGCTGTAAGACTGTAGGGTTCTGACATTGCCTCCGTTGAGCAGCGTTAGGGCGCCGTACGGCTGGCATTTCCCCCGCGATGGATACGGTAGGGCGTCGATCATCGCGTTACCATTTGCCCGGACGGGAACGCTCTGGAGATAATCGACAGTCACATACGGATTGTAAAACACTCCCGCGAGCGGGCTGCCATTGTAAGGTAGATACGGATTAGCCAAGCGGCGCAGCAAGATCGTCAGACCAAGGGTTCGTTCGTCCGTCGTCGAAGCCATATTCCAGTGCGGCGTCGCATATTGCAAACTTGCCGCAGTGCCCACAACCGGCACGTTGGGCGCCAGACCAGGAGCCGCTGCCGTCGGGAAAGGAGAGGTATAATCAGGCGTTTGAGGCCCGATGAGCATATAGTTTCCCGGATCAATGCCGGCACCCGTCACGGTTGCGGGATTGGCAGCCGCCTGCGTATTCCCATTGACCAGTTTCGGAGTGGTCGAGAAGTCGGGATCGGTCGTGCTCTGGGGTAGGGGTGAGAGTGAGCCGACTGTGGGAGAAATGGCCTTGCCGAGCACATTGCAGGTGGCATCGGTCAAGGGCGCGGTCGCGGGGGGTTGGTTGGGCATCAGTCCCGTCGTGAGAGTTATGCGATAGGGGCTGTAGTTGGTTCCCCCTGCCCAGGTCATGTAAAACGGCACGCGATAGCTGTCACTGGGATGAACGTTCGATCCGGCGGCCGGGGCCGGCATCGGGTTGTACAATTCCACCCATACATCTACCTTATCGGTTGTATCAGCTGGATTAGTGGGATCGGGATCATTCGCCTCGGCCACCGCCTCGTTGAGCACAACCTTGGGCAATTCAGTCCCGAAAACCCAGTAAATGGGATTCGCACCCGTAGCCACGGTATCATCGCCTCCCTGGGTGGTGGGAGCGGGAGTGGTCGAGTTGAAAGTGGGAGTGGTTGCCGGATTGGTATCCTGCTGGGTATAAAACGGGAAGGGCGTGCTAATGTCATCCTCGTCGATGTAATCGACGATATTAACTGCAAGCTGGGCGAGCCAGCGGCGTGGGGCAAGGTCGGTAGATGTCGGAGTGGCAGGGGTAGCGGACGGTGTGACGCCCGTAAGGGCGAGAAGACGACGATAGATGTCGTTTGCTAGCGTCTGACGGGCGAGGATGGCGGCTTGATATTGGTTATAGACGGCCGTCACCGTCGAGGTGCCGTAACTCGTGCCATAGGTCGTGAGGGCAGGCCCATAGGGGGGGATCAGGCCACTGCCCATGTGCGGATAAGGCGCCAGCGGGCGGTTCAGCTTGATACGGCCGAGCGTCGCGCTCACCGCGCGCAGTCCGGGCCAAACTCGGTGAGGTAGGGAGGGGGGGTAGTCAATCCGGGGGAGTTGCCTACCAACGGCAATGGGTTACCCGCTGTCACGGTCGGGAACGTAACGGCGGCACCGGAGGGAACCATGTCCGGGTTTCCGGTTGTAACTCCAGCCGCAGGATAACCATACGCTGCGGCCGGGGTCCACGTCCCGGCATTGTTTGTGCTGTACCAGTACGGAATCACTCCCGGCAGGCCAAGGTCCATGCTCAGCGTGGTCACGAGATTGCCATAGCGCTGGCTGGTGGCGGCCGGTCCGAAGTTATTGGGGCACAGCCGGAACAGATCGGAGATAAGCGACGGGCTGCCTGGGTCGAATGCCTTGTTATAGGTGAACGGCCGCAGCAGATGCTCCATGTCCGACGCGCGGAACGTGCGCGTCGGGAGGAACTGAAGATCGACCACGGACACCAGCCCCGTGCCGAAAATCCACGGGTTGGACACGGTGATGCTCGTGGTGGTGACGGCGGTGATCACGTTGGTGAAAACGTTGGGAGGACCGAGCAGGTTAGGTTTCGTTGCAACAATCGTGTCGCCAATGGCAAATCCCGTCGTGTTGCTCATCGTGATGGTCGGGCTGCCGAGGGTCGCGAAACCACCGACGGAGGGGAGCCGGAAGGGGTTGTATAGCTGCGGGTGATTCAGGTTTTCGATCATGTTGTTGGGCGATTTGCCGCCGTTGTAATAGGCGCCATTCGCACCGATCGGAAATGTCGGGAAGCAATTGGCCCCGCCAGGAAAAGTCAGTCGGGCTGATGGAGTGCCCGTCGCACTCTCATTCAGCGCGTTGTAATCGACCGGCCCATAGAAATGCGGGTAGGTGCCGCCCGGAGCGATGCCCGGCGGGGCGAGGTATGCCAGCGAAACATCACTGCCGGGAGCGTTCGAGTAGACGTTGCTCCGAGTCGGTGTGAAGGGATTGCCGCTCAAGTATTTTCCGAGGATGGTCTGATTACCACCGAGATAACTCGTACCCGTAAAGAGACGCACCCACTCCTGATCGGTGACTTTCACCAGCCCGCTGGGATTGCCAACGGGCCAGGCAGCTGCCAGCGTAAGGGTTGTGGGGGTGAGATTGATAATCGGACTGCTGAAAGCAACAGTAGGGTTGAGTTGAGGGTATGATACTGTAACAGTGTCGCCAACATTAAAAGTCGTGGTTGCGACATTCGTGATAGTTGGACTACCGGCGGTTGCGGTTGCGGCACCCGCGGTGCTGTTGCCATAAAGGACCTTGGCCAGACTGACTTCCCACGGCCCCCAACCCTGGTTGGAAACATGCGGCAGAGATGCCGAGATGGAACTGCTGCCGTTGGCCAAAAAATTGCCGGCCGTATTCAGGTTAATGCGGCCGTCGAGATCCAGGATGAGCGGGGCGATCAGCATCTTGTATTTCGTGCCGTCCGGCGCGGTCATGATCAGCGCGCCGATGTCGATCCAGAAGCTATCGTTGCTGAATTGTTTGCCTGTGATCGGATCCGTGCCGCCAGGCCCCCAGGTGAGGTTTTTCACATCACCGCCGGCATCTTCCGGCGGGGGGAAGCCTGGCTTTAAGATGTTGCCCGCACCGTCCGTCACGGGCGGATGGTCCGCGGGTGCAGGCGCAGGACCATGTATTTGAGCGCGGGATTTATGCCGCTGGAGATATACCAGTTGGGATTCGACGAGTCGAGGCTGCCAAACGGCATCCACGAGCGGAAGAAGGACGGCGACAGGATCGTGCCGTTCGCCTTCACGGCCGCGAGGAACATATTGTTGAGGTCGGGATACGTGTAGGGCACGTTGCCGCCCACGTAGGAATTGGCCTGTAGGGTTAGCGGAGTCGGGCGAACCCCAAAGCGTTCGGGATCGCGCACCGACACCGTAGTCGTGGCCGGATTAAAGAAGCCGTTCTGGTTGCCTCCTAATGCCGCCGGTCCATCCCAGGTCGAAAACCAGGTGTAATTGATGAGCGTGTAATCGTCCGGCGGCGAAGCCGCGCCGGGCTGCGGCGTCCATACGCCCAGAGTATTCGAATAGTGCAGCCGGCCGACGCCGTTAAACGGCACGGAATTGCTGCCGGGAATAACGACATTGGGGGCCGTCATCGAATAGTTGAAGCCATACATGGTGCGGGCCAGACTGTGGCCGCGCAGGCCGGAGCCGAGGCCCGCCTGCGAGTCGGGCACGTCGTAGATGAGCTGGCCCAGGGCGAACGCCAGGGCTTGCTCGGCGTCCATGTCGGCGCGCGGCTGGTTTTCGGCCTCGCGGGCGATGCGGGCGGAGGTCGCCTCGCTGTCGGCGTACAGGACAAACGTGATGCCGAGGATGGCGAACAACGTCAGAAGCGCCAGGACCACCATGAGGATGACCGCGCGCCGTTCGTCGGATCGTTTCAGTCGCATGAGTGTACTCCCCACGTACCGGCTGCCGTCGCGCGACGGCCCGCCGGCTCGATGTCGTTTTCGCCAAACTGTTTACGGACGCCTACATCGCTTGAACCATTGTGACTTGTCGCGTCTGATTCGTCTTCGAGTCCCAGACGCGGATCGAAATCTGGATCGCCTGGATGATCGGTCCCGACTGCGTGTTCGCGTTCCACAAGGGAATGCTCCCCGTCTGGCCCGCCGCGTTCCATTGCGAAAAATTGGCGCCGTTGAGGCCGTCGTTGACGCTGCTCCAGGTGTCGAACGGGATACCCAGGCCGGGATCGTAGGATGGATTATTATTATGGTACGGCAGAAACACATTCATATTGGCCGCGTTCACGGTCTGGAGCGTCACAAAGGGATCGAGGGTTGGACTGGCGACATTCTGAACGAGCAGACGCACGTCGAAGGACACCACGTCGGTCAATTGAATGTCCGAGCCGGAAAACCCGCTCAAACCCTGGGGAATGGGCGTGAAGGTTGGGGGGCCTACCAAGGTTGGAGGGCCTGTATAGGCTGTTGCGTTGAAACGCCGCCCCGGTACCGTCAGGTCCGTCGGGCTGTTGAAATACCAGGTGTTCGTCTGCGGATTCAGCCAGCAGCTCCAATCCAGCAGTAAGTTCGCCTGGACGGTCAACGGGGTTTGGGGCGGGACCAAACTATTATCGGGCACGGCCAGACGTTGGCGGCGATAGAGCGTGTACAACGGGAGAGGTTGCGCACCGCTATTGGGATCGGGCACGGTCATGTCTTGCTGCAAGGTAGCGGGGTTGATGGACGGCTCCATGAACCAGGCGACCTCGGCCCACTGATAGCTGTAGGTAGGGTTGGTCGCCGCGTTCACCTGATAGCGCGACTCGCCGGCGTTGGTAATGTCCTGGAAAGAGGGAGCGTTGGCCTGGGGATAATAGGGAATGAGCGCTGCGAGCGACACGGGAGAAGGCACTCCCCAGGGGTTGTTCACCATCGGCGAGTTGGCTGACAGAAAATCGCCCATCTGATTGCCGCGCAGCTTGATCGTGAAGGCCAGGGAGTGATTGACGCTGCGATACGATTCGACTTGGTTGAGGTCCTGACCCTCGGGAATCCCCGCGCCGACGAAACCCCTATGGTAGACCTGGAAAAACCCTTGCAGCGGCGGCCCATTGTTCCAGAAGTTGGGGTTGCTGAGCCGTTTCTTGCCCTCGAAGTGATCGGCAGCCAGATCGTGCTGCAAGAGCTGCGTCGTGGCGCGCAGCTTCTCGGCCATGTCGCCGGCCGCCTTGAGGTTGCGGAACGTGTTCGTCGCGGACACGAACGCCTGGGACAGAATGGCCATGATGAAGATGATCAGGGCCATCGACACCAGCAGTTCGACCAGCGTGAAGCCTTGTCGGCGTTTCATGGTTCCAGGTCCCGCGTTAGCTCCGAGCATCTCTTTCTCCCTCCCCTTGTGGGGGAGGCCCTTCTTCTCCCTCCCCCCTTGTGGGGGAGGGTTGGGGTGGGGGGTGAGCGTCTACTCCCCACCCCAACCCTCCCCCACAAGGGGGGAGGGAGAAGAAGCCACAACCCGCCAGATGACCTCCAACACACCGTCTAACTCTTCCAGCACTTGATGATTCCAAAACCTCAGGACCGTGAACCCCTGCTCGCCAAGCCATTTGGTTCTCTTGGCATCCTCCTCAATCTGCTCCGCGTGCTGTCCTCCATCCAGCTCGATAATCAACTTCCGCTCAAAGCAAACAAAGTCGGCGATGTAGGGACCAATGGGAGCTTGTCTGCGAAATTTGCAGCCTTCCATCTGCCGATGACGCAACTCCCACCAAAGGCGACGCTCCTCGTCCGTCATGTTCTTGCGGAGGCGGCGCGCCAGGTCGCGGTACATTCCTCACCCCCCACCCCTGCCCTCCCCCACAAGGGGGGAGGGAGAAAGAACGCCCTCCCCCGCAAGGGGAGGGAGAAAGAGTTTTACGGCAGCCAACCCGTTCCCTTATCGAAGACCTCGGCCACGCTATCCATAATGGTGATGGAAGTGATGGGGTTCACATTTGGACCAAAGTTCGGCTGCACTTCCAGCGTCATGCTAATTGGGCCCGCATCGACGACATTGACCACCCGATAAAACGTGGGCGTATTGCCGAGCGTCGTATCCAGGATCCAGCTCCCGAACTTGATGCTCGGAAGCGGTCCACCAGCACTGATGATGCTCAACCCGTTCGGTGCCGCTGACGCGACGAGGTAATTGGGGACCGTGCAGGTCTGTTCCTGTGTCAACGCCCCCACGGGACGGCCGCTATAAACAACCACGTTGAGTTGAAGGACGTTGCCCGTTTGCGGCTGCGGCTTGACCAGCAGATACGCATAACTGTAACGAAGCCCGCGCTGAACGAAGCCGGGGCTGGTGTCCGGCTGTCCGTTTTCGTAGAAGGTGATGTCGTCCGGCAGACAGAACAAGCGGTCGGTAATCCCCTGCGGGTTCGGACTGGTCATGACGTAACTCGGCGCGACGCGCGGGATGGTGGTACCCAGCACCCCCAGGCCCTGGATCGCACCGTAGGGATCGACGTAAACCGCGTTGCTCACGTTGAGAGGATTGAAAGCGGCCTGCACCAGGGGATCCTGCCGGAGGCCGAGGCCGGACGGCATGGCGATGGCCATGTTCTCGGCCATCGACGCCGTGGCGGCGCAGCGGTCGTCCTTGAGCGCCTGGCCCATGCTGATGGCCCCCAGCGGGAACAGCACGAGTCAGCGCCAACATGCCGATGGCCATGATGAACATGGACACGAGCACTTCGATCAGCGTCACGGCGGGGCGGCGTCTCATGATGGTTTCTCCCTCTGTTTCGCTCTCACAGTCCGGACGAGCGCCCTTCTTCCGCGTAATAAAACGGATCGTTGCCCGGCGCCACGCTGTACGCCCCAATGAATCCGGTGCGGCACTGCACGCCGACGAGGCCCGCGTGATTGGTGATGTCCTGGCTCAGATCGGTCGAATCGTGGACGTAAATCAGGAGCTTGCCGCTTCCGGCGTTCGTGCCGACGACCGCTCCCGACGGGGAGAACAGGATTTCGTAGTAGCCGCTCGTCCCCTGTACCACGTTGCTCGAGACGAGGGTTCCGGGGATGGTGTTCATATCGACCACCATGTTGTTGGGCAGCGTAAGCGGCGGTTCGCCGATGAGAATACGTGGCTGGCGCAGGATGCGATAATTCGTCGTGGGGGACGGAACAGTGATGGTCTTGTCGTAGGAGGTGCCGGCGAGTTGGAGTATCGTGCCGGGAGCGGGGGGACTGGGCTGCACCTGGCTGATGAGATAAACCCCTCCGTCGCGCAGCTCCAGGTAATCTCCGGGTTGCACGAGATACTGAGGGGGTAACGCATGCCCCCCGGTGAAATCAACGTTGGCAAACTGGACCTGCACCAATCCCGAGGGCAGGGCGGTGGCCAAAGTGCAAACGCCGCCCGTGACGAAGAGATTGCCAATCGGACCCAGTTGCTGAAACAGGACGGCCCCCGTCGGCTGGTTGGTGCCGGTTGCCACAAAGACGAGATTTCCGCCCGTCAGAGGTTCGGGCTGCTGGATGTTCTGGAACTCCGAATACAATCCGCTTGTCGGATTATTCGGGTCGGGAATAAAGCGGATGCCGGTGGCCAGGCCGTCGCGCTTGGCCCGCATCTTGGCCGTCAACAACCACTGCTCCAGATTATCGACCGCGCGTGTCATGTTCTGGCTGTCCGACACGTTCGGCGCGAACGCCGCCCCCAGCGCCGCGATGACCAGGATGATGCCGATCACCACGATCAGCTCGACCAGCGTAAAGCCGCCGCGCCGGTGGACAAGCTGGTTTGTGTTACGCATGGCAAGATCCTCTTTTTCCCCGCGGTTGCTCGGATCGTTGGTCCTTACGGCGTACTAAACAAATCATCCTGGTTTCCCGGCAACGGGGTGAACGTGACCGGATCGCTGCCCAGTTGCTTATCGATTCCCGTGGACATGAGCATGGGAGCCAGTTTGTACGATTTCGTGGGAATGCTCTGGGGGGCCGGCTGCTGGAGCACCAACGCGAAGAAGATGTTCCGGCAGGTCGTTTGGGTTTGGTTGGGACCATAGCCCCACGTACCGCTGCTGAGGTATCCCTGCGGATCGCCCAGGTCGTTATTGCCCAGCTGAGCGCCGTTGGGATTGAGGAGGATGCTGCCCGTCGGATGGCGGGCGAAATACAGCGGTTGACCCCAGGCGTCGGTCAGGTAAGGCAGCGTCCCCCCGGTGGGCGTCGTCGCGTTGCCCGTCGATCCGCCGGACGTCAGGTCGGACGCATTGATGCCGCCACCGCTCTGAAAGCGCTGCAAGGCCATCAGCAGACAGGCCGACGATTCGTAAGGCTGCGGCTGATAACCCGGCACCATGCAGCCCTGGCTGATGAGGTAGGCCGGCGTTATCCCCAGGTTGTTCAGAAACATCTGATACGCCGGGAGCACCGCCGGGATGGACGGGACGGGCAAGGACTGAACATTCATCCCCAACGACGTACTGTAATACGGCACATTCAGCGCCTCGCAGAAGTTCATCGGGAAGGTCTGGCGGAGTCGCAGTTTCACATAGATCACGCGCATGCGATCCGTGGCGTTGGTATCGCTGCCCGCCAGGTTGGTCATGATGTATTGTTGCCAGGCGGCGGAGATCGGCTCCTTGAACGCCTGGTCCTTGGTGGCCGACCACGCCTTGTTCAACTTACCCTGCGTCCGGTCGAGGGCCGTTTGCGTGTTGGAGTGCTGCTGGATGGCCATGAATTTCACGACCGCTCCCGCCGACAGGGCCATCAGCGTGACGATGATGAAGATCACCACCGTCAACTCCAGCAGCGTGAAGGTCGCCGCGGCGACCGGTTCCGGGGAGATAGGGTATCTCTCTTCGTCGCATGATCGCATCTCCTTACTGCTGGTTGGCGCCCAGGATTCGACCCGAGAAATTGGCCTGGTCGTCGTGCCCCGTCCCGGCCGCGGCGCTGCCGCCGATGTAATTGCCGTCGCCGAAGGTGCCGTCTTTGCCGGCCGACAGAATCTGATAGCGGTTGGGATTCACATAGGCTGTCGGCACATTCAGCGGTCCTGCCGGTTGGTTGGGATTAGGTATCGCCGTAAACCAGGCGTGGGCCAAGATCGTCGCACAGTCGCCGCCCGCCGCAAGCGTGAGCTGGTTGTACTGGTTATTGACCCCGTTCGAGCTGAAGTAAGCGTACGGCTGCGCCGGGAAGCCCCGCCTTCTTCCAGGGATCGACAAAAACGTAGAACGGCTGAGAGATAGTGCCGGGGATCAGATTCCCCGTCACCAATCGGTTCGCGGGGATGCTATAATACGGCCCTTTGCGGCTACCGGCGCCCGTATGAGCGAATAGCAGACCCGTGTCCGCGGCCGGGTTGCTGTTGTTGGTCGAGAACCCGAGGCCGCGTAGATCGGTGGTCAACCCCTGTGCCCTTTCCCAGGTGTTCGGGATGCCGCTCAGATAGAAGACCAGGCACTCCTCCCCTTCCAGGATGTACATTCCTGGCGGGCCCTTCTCGATCTGTCCGTCTCCGTTCCAGTCGATGCCGGTACCGCCAGCGCCGAGGTTTTTCGTGAACACCTTATTGAGAAACGTGAAGCTCTGCAATTCAAGCTGATAGAGGGGGTTGGCCGGGTTCAGATTATAGGCCAAGTCTTCGCGCAGCATGAGATAGCTCGGCGGCGGGTTGCTCAGGCTGTAATCCGCCATGAACGCATTCAGGGCGATCTCCATTTGCGAAAGCTCGGTGCGCGCCTGCACCTCGGGGGCCACGCCCATCACCTTCATCACACCGGCCATGAGCAAGGCGGCCAAGAGCAGAATGATGCTCAGCACGATCACCATCTCGATGAGCGTGAAACCCGCTCGACGCCAACTCCGCGAACGTATGCGTGCCATGAGAGGTCTCCTTGGTATCCCTTGCTTGCGCTGCGGGCTATCTTTCCCCCTCCCCCACAAGGGGGGGAGGGAGCATTTTGGCTTACTTGCTCAACCCTTCCAGCAGTTTGATCAGCGGCAAAAACAGCGCGATGACGATGGTGCCGATGATGAAGCCGAGCACCACGATCATCATCGGCTCCAACAGGCTGATGAGGCTCTCGACCATCACGTTCACTTCCTCATCGTATACGTCCGCGATCTTGTATAGCATCGTATCCAGGTCGCCGGTCTCCTCGCCGACGTCGACCATGTTGACCACCATGTCGTCGACCAGCCGGCTCTCCTTCAAGCGGCTGCGCGATCGTGTCGCCCTCGCGGATCGACTCGTAGACGCGCTGGTACATGCGCTCGAAGACCGCGTTGGTGCACGTCTCGCGGACGATGCTCAGCGCCTCCAGGATCGGCACGCCGGAGCCGACCAGCGTGCCCAAGGTCCGCGTCGTGCGGGCCACGATGGTCTTCTCGATCAGCTTGCCGATCAGCGGTATCCACAGGTAAATGCGGTCCAGCGCGTACGCCCCAGTGCGGTTGAGGCGGATCAGTTTGATGAACAGCCAGCAGCACAGCGGGAAGAGCGGCAGCACGTACCAGTAGGTGGCGAACCAGTGCGACGTGGCCATCAGGAACTGCGTCAGCTCCGGCAGTTTCATGTTGAAGTCTTTGAAGATCTTCTCGAACTTCGGGATGATGTAGATCATGATGAACGTCAAGATGGCCACCGCCACGAGGATGACCACGACGGGATAGACCATGGCGCCGGTGATCTTGCGCTTGAGGCTTTGCGCCTTCTCCTTGAAGTCGGCCAGGCGCTTGAGGATGATTTCCAGGGCGCCGCCGGCCTCGCCGGCCTTGACCATGTTGACGTAGAGGCGGTCGAAGCACTTGGGGTGCTTGCCGAACGCCTCGCTGAGCGTGCTGCCGGACTCGACGTCATCGACCACGTCGATGAGCGCGTTCTTGAGGACGCCGGGCTTCATCTGGTGTTCGAGGATGCGCAGGCTGCGCAACACCGGCAGGCCGGCGTCCTGGAGCGTCGAGAACTGGCGCGTGAACGTGCAGAGCGTCTTGCTCGACACGCCGCCGATGGTGAAGGTCTGGCCTTTCTTGCGTTTGCCGGCTTTCTTGCCCTTGCCCTTCTTGGCAGTGCCGGCCACTTCGGTGATCTTGGTCACGAAGTAGCCCATCTGGCGGATCTTTTGTTGCGCTTCTTCCTCGCTCGCGCCTCGACGGAGTCCTTGACCTCTCCGCCGCTGGTGTCCATCGCCTCGTACTTGAAAGTCGGCATGGCAATCTCCGAGCCTCAAAACCCCTCGTTCTCCCTCGCCCCTTGTGGGGGAGGGTAGGGGTGGGGGTAGGCACTCACCCCTACCCTCCCCCACAAGGGGCGAGGGAGTGTTGTTTATGCCTCGTCCAGAATGGTTTCGCGGACCACTTCCTCAATGGTGGTAACGCCGTTGTAGATGGCGCGCAGGCCGGACTCGCGCAGGCCGGCCATGCCGTGACGGATGCACGCCGCCCGCAATTCGTCGGTCGAGGCGCCGTTGGAAATCAGGTCGCGGATGTCGTCGTTGATGACGATCAACTCGTACAGTGCCGTGCGGCCGCGGTGGCCGGTGTTGTTGCAGCGGTCGCAGCCGCGGCCGTAGTAGAACTTCTTGCCCTTCACGTCCTCCGGCCGCAGGTCCAGTTCCATGAGCATCTCGGCCGACGGCTCGAACTCGGTGCGGCAATCCTCGCAGATTTTGCGCACCAGCCGCTGGGCCAGGATCGCCTTCGACCGTGGCCGTGATGAGGAACGGCTCCAGGCCCATGTCGCGCAGACGGGTGATCGGTGCTGGGGGCGTCGTTGGTGTGCAGCGTGCTGAAGACGATGTGGCCGGTCAGCGACGCCTGCACGGCGATTTGCGCCGTTTCCAGATCGCGGATCTCGCCGACCAGGATCTTGTCCGGGTCCTGCCGCAAGATGCTGCGCAGGGCGGCGGCGAACGTCAGGCCGATGTCGTGGTTGATCGGCACCTGGACGATGCCGTCGATGTCGTACTCGACGGGGTCTTCGGTGGTGATGATCTTGTCGCTGATGACGTTCAGCTCGTTGAGGGCCGAGTACAGCGTGGTGGTCTTGCCGGCGCCGGTCGGGCCGGTGACGAGGATGATGCCGTTGGGCTTGGCGATGACTTGCCGGAACTCGGCGAGCATCTCCGGCGGCATGCCGATCTTGTTCAGGTCGAGCGATACCACGGAGCGGTCGAGCACGCGGATGACGACGCTTTCGCCGAACATGGTCGGCAGGACGCTGACGCGCATATCGACCGGGTTGCCGCCGACGTTCAGCTCGATGCGGCCGTCCTGCGGCAGGCGGCGCTCGGCGATGTCGAGGTTGGACATGACCTTGATACGGCTGGAGATGGCGATGGCCAGGTGGCGCGGCGGCGGCACCATTTCGTAGAGCACGCCGTCGCAGCGGTAGCGCATCTTGTACTCGTCCTCGAACGGCTCGAAATGGATGTCGCTGGCCTTGTCCTTGATGGCCAGCAGGAACACCATGTTGATGAGCTTGCGGACGGGGGCGGCCTCGGCCATCTCGAACATATCTTCGCAGGTCGATGCTGGTCTCGGCGCGGCGCTTGCCCAGCTCGGGATTGTTCTCGATCTCCTGGATGACGTCGATGATGCTCTCTTCCTTGCCGGCGTAGGCCTTGGCCGATGGCGTCGGCGATGGCCTGCGGCGTGGCGAGCTGGGCCTGCGACTTCGGTGATGCTGAGCAGGTTGCGCAGGTCGTCGAGCGCGGCCAGGTTGTTGGGATCGCCGATGGCGATGGTCAACACCTTGTCCTTGAAGGTCAACGGCAGCACCTTGTAGACGCTGGCCATCGTCTCGGGGACGAGCTGGCAGCGCTTCGGCCTGCGGCTTGGCCTCCTGCAGGTTGACGACCTTGAGGTTGTTCTGTTCGGCCAGCGCCTGAAGGAGCTGGTCCTCGGTGATGAGGCCGCGCGTCATGGCGACCTGGCCGACTGGCTGGGCGGTGTTCTTGGCCTCGTCGAGGACTTCCCACAGCTGATCGTCGTCGATGAAGCCGAGATCGACGAGGACCTGGCCGAAGCGGCGCTTGCCGCCGCGCGGCGATGCCTCTTCGGCTCGCGTTTCTTGGGGGCGATGGCGGGCCTTGGCGGCGGGCTTGCCGTTACCAGGCTTGGCGGGCGGCGGCCGGCTTGTTCGGAGGTAGTGGCGGTTTTGGCAGCCGCGGCTGGCGGCTTGGCGGCGGCCGGCTTCGCACCGGGCGGCCGGCTTGGCCGGCGGCTGGATCGCCTGCGGGATTGGGTTTCTTCGGGGGGCACGGATTCGTTCGGCGTCGCCATGACAATCTATTCCACATAGCCCCCGGCTTGCCGGGGGAGAACCCACCGCCCGGCAAGCCGGGGGCTATATCTACGCTAGCGACGGCGGCGGCGAGGTCCGTCGTCGTCATCCTCGTCCTCGTCCTCGTCCTCGTCCTCGTCCTCGTCGTCCTCGTCCTCGTCGTATTCCTCTTCCTCGAAGTCGCCGCGCTCGGCCTGGGCGATCTTGGCGGCCAGTTCGGTCGGCTTGGCCGAGCGCATCAGCGCCTCTTCCTTATCGACACAGCCCGTCGCGCCACAGCTTGAACAGGCTCTCGTCCAGCAGAAACATGCCGTGCTTGCGGCCGGTCTGGATGCTGGAGTCGATACGATACGTCTTGTTCTCGCGGATCAGGTTCTGGATGGCCGGCGTCACCACCATCATTTCGTAGGCGGCCACGAGGCCCTCCGGCTTCTTCGGCAACAGCGCCTGCGACAGCACGCCGATCAGCGCGGTCGAAAGCTGCGTGCGGATCTGGTCCTGCTGCTCCTTGGGGAACACGTCGATGATGCGGTTGATCGTGCTGGACGCCCCGCTGGTGTGCAGGGTGCCGAAGACGACGTGGCCGGTCTCGGCCGCCTCGATGGCGGCGTGGATCGTTTCCAGGTCGCGCATTTCGCCGACGAGGATGATGTCGGGGTCCATACGCAGGGCGCGGCGGATGCCTTCCTTGAAGTCGGGCACATCGACGCCGATCTCGCGCTGGTTGACCGTGCATTTCTTGTGCTTGTGGTAATACTCGATCGGGTCTTCCAGCGTGATGATGTGCCGGTCGTAGTTCTCGTTGATGAAGTTCATCATGCTGGCCAGGCTGGTCGTCTTGCCGGAGCCGGTCGGCCCGGTGACCAGGAGCAGGCCGCGCGGCCGGGTGATGAGCCGCTTGATGGCATCCGGCATGCCAATCTGCTCGAAGGTGAGGAACTGGCTGGGAATGCGCCGCAGCACCAGGCCGATGTTGCCGCGCTGCTTGAAGACGGCGACGCGGAAGCGGTAGCCGTCGGTGAACTCGATGGCGAAGTCGGCCCCGCCCTTCTCCTGCAATTCCTGCTGGCAGCGGTCGGGCGTGATGCTCTTCATCAGGGCGGTGGTGTCGTCCTGGTCCAGCGTCTTGGTGTCCAGCCGGCGCATGCGGCCGTGATGCCGGATCACCGGCGGCTGCCCGACGGTGATGTGCAGGTCGCTGGCCTTGAGCTGAATGACCGTGGCCAACAGTTTGTCAATCAGGGGAGTGCTGCCAGACACGATACCTCCTCAACCCGTCCTCGGCCCCAGGGATACCACCCGTACATGAGAAGTCCTACCGCCGCGCACGACGGAAGCTGCCGCCCCACTTCGGGCGGTTCCCTCCGATCCTTTGGGCAATGGGCGTGCGAACAGTGAGACTCTGCTGCCCAAGAAAATGGGCAGGACGGGTTCGGTCTCCTCATTCGCATTATCCCCTGCCCCTTGCGCAGGATCAATTCAACCGACCAAAAAAGTTAAAATAGTCATTCCGCGCGGTCTGCGCTTAAATCCTCTGAGCGGGGGGCGTAAGCCCCCTGAGAGTTCACTCAGGGGGCTTACGCCCCCCGCTCAGACGATTTTGTGACCCATCGTTTAGCGACGCTTCGCAGAAGCGTGTGTTCCCACGCTTCTGCGAAGCGTCGCTAAACAAATCGGTTTACCCCGCGTTGCCGTAATGTGCACTCTTCGCCCTTCGGATCCGCCGTTTACAGCAGAGCGGACTCGTGATGGCACGTCGAGAGGACTTCATCCAGGGTCGTCATACCTATAAGTGCTTTATGGAGGCCATCTTCCAGCAGCGTCCGCATACCCAACAGGCGGGCCTGGCGACGGATGGATTGCGTCGGTTCGCGCTTGAATGTCATCTCGCGGATGGTCGAGTTGAGCCGCATCATCTCGAAGATGCCCTTGCGACCGCGATAGCCGGTATGGTTGCAGTGGGCACAGCCCCGGCCGCGCATGAAGGTGGCGGATTTCAGTTGCTCGGGCGTCAGGCCCGACGCCTTGATTTCGGAGGTGGATGGCTGGTCCGGCGCCTTGCATTTGGGGCAGACAATTCGCACGAGACGTTGGGCCATGATGGCGATAACGGAGGAAGCGACAAGGAACGGTTGCACACCAATATCGACCAAACGTGTAATGGCACTGGGCGCATTGTTCGTGTGCAGCGTGCTGAATACCAAGTGTCCAGTCAAAGAAGCCTGTACAGCGATCTCAGCGGTCTCGCGGTCGCGGATTTCACCCACCAGAATGATGTTGGGGGCCTGACGCAACATGGCCCGAATGATCCGCGCGAAGTCGAGACCGATCTGATGTTTCACCTCCACCTGATTGACGCCCGGCAGGTAATACTCCACCGGATCCTCGGCCGTGATGATCTTGCGATCCGGCCGGTTCAGCTCATTCAGGGCCGCATACAGAGTCGTCGTCTTGCCCGAACCTGTCGGCCCTGTCACCAGGAAGATACCATTGGGCCGTTTGATGATGTTCTGGAAACGCCGGTAATCGTCTTCCGCGAAGCCGAGATCCTTAATGCTCACCTGTATACTACCGCGGTCGAGAATACGCATGACACAGGTTTGGCCCATGTTGGTCGGTAGCAGGCTGACGCGGAGGTCATAGTGCTTGCCAGAGATGCTCATCTTGATGCGGCCGTCCTGCGGTCGGCGCTTCTCGGCAATGTCGATCGAACCCATGATCTTTAAGCGCGACAGCATGGGGGCCAGCAGACGGCGCGGCGGACTGTCGCGCTCGACCAGGACGCCGTCGATGCGGTAACGGATGCGCACCCGGTCGGCGAAAGGCTCGATGTGGATGTCGCTGGCCCGCAGGCTGACGGCTTCCTGAATGATGAGATTGCACAGCTTGACCACCGGCGCGTCGCTCTCCTCGAAGGAAGCCGTCGAGGCCGTCTCGGTCTCGGTGAAGTCGATGGCCGTGTCGGTGAACTCGGCCAACATGGAGTCCACCGATTCGGTTTCCGTTTGGCCGTAGTGCCGGTTGATCGCCTCGATGATCTGTTCGCGCGGGGCCAGGACGGGTTGTATATCTTTGTTCAGAATGAACTGGAGCTTCTGGACCGTGTCGAAGTCGCTGGGATCGCTCATGATGATCTTGAGTGCCCCGTTGTCCTGGGACAGAGGCAGAATGACGTTCTCGCGGGCCACCGATTCGGGCACCAGCTCGACAACGGCGGCGGGGATGGTCACTTCGGTGAGGTCGATGAACTGCAAGCCGTGGAACTCGGCGATGGCCGTCATGATCTGTTCCATCGACGCGTAGTCCAATTTGACGAGCGCGTCTTGCAGCTTGACGCCGGTTTGCTGCTGGAGGTTCTTGGCTTCGTCGAGCTGATCGGGACTGAGGATCTGACGGCGAACCAGAATATCGGTGAAGTCGCCTCGTGTCTTGGCCATGAATAGAAGCTCCCGCTTGCGTGAACCGGGGGCGGAGGGATCCGCTCGTGGGGATTCTACGTCCGCCGCCGCGATGATTTGTCCGCTTCGTTTCAAGCCGCCGTCGGCCTTCCGATCGGAAACCGTTGCCTGAAAAGGTATTGGTTTCAGAATACGTGGCCGCTGCGCTTCCTTCAAGAGAAAAGCGTGCCAATTCCCTCACATAGCCCCCGGCTTGCCGGGGGTGTTATGGTTTCCCCCGGCTTGCCGGGGGCTATGTGAGGGAATAATTCCTCCCTCCCCGGATCGTTCAGAAGAGGGCCAGTTTCTCCGTGACCGTGAGGGAAAGATGGGATATGGATTTCTGGCCGACCTCGTCGTGGCGGGGCACGTCGCGTATGTCAGTTACGTTGTCTTCGGGCAGTTGGCGATCCTGCTGGGGATCGTCCGGCGCTGGCAGTGGGTTCGCAATCCCTGGTTCCGCTGGACACACCTCGTGATGATTCTCGTGGTGGCGTGGGAAGCACTCGCGGGCATCACCTGCCCGCTGACGAACTGGGAAGAGAAACTGCGTTCCCTGTCCGGTCAGCCGATTACCGGCGATTCTTTCGTCGGCCGGCTGCTGCACAATCTGATCTTCCTGGATTTGCCGCCGTGGTTCATCAACGGCCTGCATGTCGGTTTCGCCGTACTGGTCCTGGCCACCTTCCTGGTTGCTCCTCCGCGTCCCATGCGGGGACTTCGTTTTCGACGTGGTTAGCGCTGCTTCGCGGAAGCGTTCTTCGGACGCTTCCGCGAAGCGGGCGAAACAACTCTTACAAGCCCGCCAAGACGTTGATCGCGGCCTGGTAGCCTAGGAACTCCGCCATGCTGCCCAGCGGGGTGCCGTGCAACGGGTCGTGGTCGATGGCGTTGAGGAGCTGGGGAATCTGGTCCTTGACCTGCGTGTTGGGCTGCCCCATGAACGCGAGGATGTTCGCCAACATGGGGCTGAGCGTCAGCGCGAACTCCTCCAGGGCCAGGCCGAACAGTCCCGCGCTTTGTCCGGGAGGAGGCAGCGGGAACTCTGTGCCGAAGCCGAGCGTGAAGAAGCCCAACCCCGCGACCCCGCCGCCCGTGACCGTGAAGACGAAGCTGGTGCTGCCGACGATGCCGCCGCGCGAGGCGCTGACAGTGACGTTGTAATCGCCGCCCGCGTTGCCGGGGATGGTGCCGGTGATGAGGCCGGTATTGGGGTTGATGCTCAGGCCCGGCGGCAGGCCGGTGGCCGAGAAGGTGCCGGGGTCGGCATGCACGGCATTGATGGCCAGCTGGACCGAGCTGCCGGCGGCGACGGTCGGGTTGCCGGGGCTGGTCAGCGTGGGCGGGGTCGCCGCGTTCACGGTCCAGGTGAACGTGGTGCTGCCGGTGACGCCGTTGTCCGTGGCGCTGACCATGACCGTGTACGTGCCGGCCGCGTAGGCACCGATGGTGCCGGTGATCTCGCCCGTGGTCGCGTCGGGAATGCTCAGGCCGGGCGGCAGTCCCGTGGCGGTCCAGTTGGTGGCGAAGGCGTCGTTACTGGTGAGGATGAGGTCAACCGGATCGCCCTCGTTGTTGGTCTGGTTGCCGGGGTTGTTGACCGTCACGCTGGACGGCGTGACGACCGGGAAGTTCGCGGCCGGCCCGGTCAGGGTGTTGCCGGCCACGCCGCTGCCGTCGGGGACGGTCACGGTGACGGGGATCTGCCCGCCCTGCGCCACGCTGGCGGCCGGGACCGTCACGGTCAGCGAACCGGGGCCGGTGGCGGTGGGCGTCAGCGTGACGCCGCCGAACGACACCGTGGCCCCCGGCATGAAGCCCGTGCCGGTGATGGTCAGCGAGAAATCCGCCGCGCCGCGGAGGACGTGATCGGGCGAAAACCCGGTGATGGTCGGCAGCTGATACTCGAAGGCGCCCACGTCCGTCGAGCTGCCGTAGGTGCGCACGAAACCCGTGCCGCGCTGGTCGGTCGGATCGCCCGGGGGCAACGTCGCCTTGCCGGCGTCGATGGCGATGCTTCCGGCCAGGAGGGCGTTGGACAGGACGGTCCCGCCGTTATTCTGCAGCGGCCCCATGTTGAGCTGGGCCTGGGCGATCCCCGTTTGATCGGTACCGACGAAGCCGGTGGCGCCGGCCGTGGAGCCGAGGAGATTATACCCCAGGCTGTTGAAAGCGCCCTGCACGTCGGGGTTGGTGTTGGCGGAGTTGAGGTCGAGGATGGTGTTGCCGATGTTGTTGACGGTCGGGCTGCCGGAGCTGCCGGCAGCGCCGAAGGCGTAGTAGCCGCCGGCGAAGCCGGCGCCGATCGTGCCTGGCGTGCCCGCCTTGCCGGTCAGGCCGGCGCCGCCGCCGGGCGCGCCGCCCAGTCCGCCGACGATGGCCTGATTTTCGATGATGGTGTCGTTGAAGAAGTTGGCGGTGCCGCTGTGGATGAAGACGGCGCCGCCGTTGCCGTTGCCGCCGTTGCCGCCGTTGCCGCCGTTGTTGGACGGCTTGGCCGCGGGCGTGCCGGCGTTGCCGCCCCGGCCGCCGAGTCCACCGGAGACGCTATTGCCGAACGTGGTGGTGCCGCTGAAGCCGCCGAACTCGTTGTTGTAGATGTTGAACACCGAGTCGTCGCCGCCGAACAGAGCGCCGCCCTCGCCGTTGCCGCCGATGCCGCCCTGGCCGCCGTTGCCGCCGTTGGGCGTCGTGCCGGAGCCGGCCGCGCCGCCGACGCCGCCGACGGCCTGGTTGTTGATGAGCGTGTTGCCGTTGAGAGTGAGGGTGCTGACCTTGTTGGCGTTGAGGCTGGTGCTGTAGACCCCGCCGCCGGTGCCCAGGCCGCCCACGCCGCCGGGTGCTTCAAACCCCGCGCCGCCCAGACCGCCGGTCCCACCGGTCACGATATTGCCGGACACGGTGGCGCCCGACAGCGCGACGTTGTTGACGCTCAGGGCGCTGGCCAGCGTGTAGACGCCGGCCCCCGACCCCTGGCCGCCAGGCCCGCCGGTCCCGCCGGCGATGGAGATCGACCCAGACGAGCCGGCGTTGCCGCCGCCGCCGCCGGTGCCGCCCGTCACTTTGTTGTTGGACAGCAAATCGCCACTGAAGCTCAGCCCCTGGACCGCGCCGGCGTTGTTGACGAAGGCGACGCCGCCGCCCTCGGCCGTGCCGCCCAGCCCGCCGTTGGCCCCGATGCCTGAGATCACGCCGGTCCCCGTTCCGGGGAGTCGCGGGACGCCGACCGGCGGACTGGCTCCCACCGCGCCGAGACCGCCCTGGCCGCTTTGCACCACGTTGCCGGTGAGGGTATTGGCGGAGAACGATGCGTTGGCGGCTTCGCGGTCGTCGGCGATGTAAAACCCGCCGCCCGCGGAGTCCTGGGCCGACCCGCCGCCGCCGCTGATTCCCGCGACGCCGTAGGGGGGCGAGAAGGGCGTGTTCTTCAGACGGTCGCCGGGGATTCCTTTGATTCCACCCACGGCGCCCGCGCCGCCGGTGCCGCCGAGGACTCGATTGTTGCTGATGGTGTTGCCGGTGAGCGAGACCGTGTCGGACGTGCCCGACCCGCCGTTCTGGACGAAATACGCCACGGCGCCGCCGCCCGCGGCGCCGGCCGTCCCGCCGACCCCGCCGTTGCCGCCATTGCCGCCGAAGCCGAAATGGTTGCCGCCGATGCCGCCGGCGCCGCCCACCCCGCCGATGCCGCCCGCGCCGGAAGCATCCAAGCTGCCGGAGATCGTATCGCCTTGGAGGCTGAGATTGCCCGCGCCGACGGTCAGGGAGATGGCGCCGCCGTAGGCGTAGCTGCCGCCGCCGCCGGTGCCGCCGGCGCCGCCGGTGCCGCCGTTGCCGCCCGGGCCAGCCGTGGAGGGGGAGTTGCCGCCGGGTCCGCCCGTGCCACCCGCGCCGCCCGCGCCGCCCGCGCCGGCGACCACCTGATTGCCGCCGCCGGTCGCGCTGAAGGTGCTGGAGTTGACATTCAGGTTGCCCACAGTGACGGCGATGGCGCCGCCGTAGGCGAAGGTGCTGCCGCCGGCGTTGCCGCCGATGCCGCCGTTGCCGCCGAGGGCTTGTCCCAGGCCGCCCGCGCCGGCCGCGCCGCCGCCGCCGCCGACAGCCGTCTTCGCCACGTTGGACGTGAAGGTGACTGGCGCGGCAACCGAGCCGATGTTCAGATCGCCGCCCTGGTTGAAGATGGCCCCGCCCCAGGCCTGACCGGCGCGACTCCCGCTGGCGCCGTTGGCGCCGTTGCCGCCGATCTCCGTGGCGTTGGTCGGCTTGGTTTGCGTCCCGCTGGAACCGGCGGCGCCGCCGTTGCCGCCCGTGCCGCCCGTGCCGCTGACGGCTTGATTGCTCGTGAACTGGGTGCCGGTGATGGTCATGGCGGCGCCGCCGTTGTAAATGCCGCCGCCCTGCACGTCGCCGCCGATGGCGGAGCCGCCGGCAAGCCCGCCATTGCCGCCGTGGGCGGGGCCGCCGCCCGCGCCGCCCAGCCCGCCGTTGCCCGCGACCCCCGCGTTCCCGCCTATCGCCTGATTGCCGGAGAGCAA
Source organism: uncultured Planctomycetota bacterium (assembly GCA_963767535.1). Classification (GTDB taxonomy): domain Bacteria; phylum Planctomycetota; class Planctomycetia; order Gemmatales; family Gemmataceae; genus JAJPHU01. The sequence continues at coordinate 988,787 of CAVYEC010000001.1, read as the reverse complement.
GCTGTTGGTGATGGTGAAGGCATCGCCCGAGACGCTGTACAACCCGCCGCCGCGACCGTTGCCGGCCGCACCGGATGCACCCGCCGCGCCGCCAAGGCCTCCCGGCCCACTGGCGCCGCCGGCACCCGCCTTGCCGCCGTTGCCGCCGTTGCCGCCGTTGCCGCCCTGGGCGATGTTGCCCGTCAGTTGGATGTGGTCCAGGGTGACGGTGCCCGTGGCGACGTAGATGCCGCCGCCCAGGCCGTCACTACCGGCGCCGGCGGCAGCGCCCGTGCCGCCGTGGAAGCCGGTGAAGTCGCCCGTAGGAGCGCCGGCCGCGTTGCCGCCGTTGCCGCCGTTGCCGCCGTGATCGCCGTTGGCGTTGTTGCCGGATATGACAATCGGGTTCTTGTCCGTGCCGGTGATCGTCAAGCTGTCGCCCGTGCTGTAGATGCCCCCGCCCGCGCCGCCCACGCCGGCGACGGACACCCCGGTGACGCCGGGGCCGCCGGGGCCTTTGGCGGGGGTGATCCCGTTGACCCCGCTGGCGCCGAAATCGCTCTGGGTTACGTTGTTCGTGATGCTGCTGAGGCCGGTGATGTTCAGCGCGGAACCGGTGTCGCTGAAAATACCGCCGCCCTGGGCGGGTAGACCGACCGCCACGTTGCCCGTGATCACCGTTCCGTCGAGAGTCAGCGTGGCGTTGCGGGCGTTGAAGATGCCACCCCCACGGCCGGGGGGAGCGCCGATGATGCCGAACGAGATGCCGTTGCTGACGACATCGTTGGTAAGCGTCAGGTTGCCGCTGTTGAAGATGTTGCCGCCCTGGTTGCCGGCGAACTTGAGGTTGTTGGCCGGGTTGGCGTCGCCGTTGTTGATGGTCAACCCGGAAATGCTCACGACGGCGTTCTGCGAGGTGATGTTGAAGACGCGCACGCCGTTGGTGACGCCGCCCGAGGTGCCGGAGCCCTTTGTACCGCCGTCGATGGTCAGATTTTTGGCGCCCGGCCCGACGATGGTCATGTTCTGCGAGATTTCCAGCTCGTTGGTGCTGAGCGTGATGACCGAGCCGACCGAGGTATTATTGGTGAACTTGATGGTGCTGCCGATGTTGGCCGGCAGGTCGGCCTGGGTGATGCAGTAGCGGATGTCGCCGGAGAACTGCCCCGTGCTGACGCCCGCGTCACCCCCAAGGTTGACGGTATAGGTGTTCGAGAGCAACACGCGCTCTTCGAGGCTTTCCAAGAAGAACTTGCGGAAGCGCGTCTTGGGGACGGCGGGCCGACGGGAGGGCGTACGAATCCACCACTTCTGCCAGGAAAGAAGAGGCATGGTTGGGTCTCGCGAAGGTTGACTCTGGGATGACTCAAATAATCCGCCGGGGCGGTGAGGCTCGCGCGGCTTCCGATCCGCACACAGAGACCCACCGGCCAACCCACTAGCCATCCGTCGGGGATGCGCTCTTCTCCGAATAGGGGCAGGCAGGACGGGGCCGGGGGCGGCCCCGTCCAGGCGGCACGTTTCCGGTTGATTATTTCTTAGACTACATATGACGTAATGTTGGTTCAACAAAAAAGCGCTAAATGCAAAAAATATTGCGCAAGTCCTTTCCCTTAATAAACCGCTTCAAATTCCCTATCCGCAATGATTTATGCCCAGAGAAGGCGGATGGAACACCGCGCGTCCCCGCTAACGACGCGCTCTCTGGGAACCTGTCGGCCCATTTTCGAGACGGTTTTTCAGCGCCCGAACGCTCGGGTTCCTCGCGGAAAAAGTCCGAAACGGAGCCTTCCCGCAAAGTTTATCGGTAAAGAATTGCCGCCCTCCACAGGGCCATCTCCCCTATTTTCTCCCGCGCCGCCTCTTTCACGCACTCCCGGTCCATACCACCCTTACTACCCATCCTTCGCTATCGGCCCGGTCTACCGTCAGCGTGCCACCCAATTGTCGAATGAGCGATTGTCCGGCGTACCGGCCCACTTCGTCGAGATGCTGCCACAACACCTCATGAGGCGACAACTCGTCTGCGGCGGACAGCTCCGCCATCGTCAGGGTCAGGACAATCCCGTCTTCCCGTTTTTCCGTCCCGATGCGCACCGCCGCTTTCGTCCCCGCCAGCAATCCGTCGAGCAGCAGGCGAACGAGTTGTTTCAGGGCGCTCCGAGTACTGGGAATCCGCAGCGCTTCCGCGGCCAGCCGCGCCGAGACGCGCCCGCGCAGACTCGGCGTGTCCGCCAGCACCTCCGTCACGACGCCATTGAGATCGACCGCATAGGCTTGTTCGCGCCGCTCCTGGGCGACGTGCTGGAGCGAGCGCACCAGGGCCGCCGCCTGCACGCCGTGCTGCCGAATCGTCGCCAGGTCGTTCCGCGCCTGGGCATCGACGCGCAGCTGCACCACCGACGTTTGCAGCATCATGCTGTTGAGCGCGTTGTTCAGTTCGTGCGCGAGGCCGACAAACGCCTGCCCCAGAAGCGCGAACTTGGCCAACTCCGCTTGCTCGCCGCGCACGGTTTCCCAGTCCCAGCGCAAGGCCGTCGCCGGCGCGCCCACGGCCAGGAGCGCTTCGGCTCGCGCCCGCTCCTCGGCCGGCGCAGCAGCCGGCAACTCGATCGCCAGAAAACCGCGCGCGCGACCGTCCTCGTGAATGGCGGCCGCCAGCGTTGGCCCGCCCTCCGCCGATGGAAACTCCTGAACCGCCGGCGCCAGCGGATCGAGCGTGGCCAGCCGCTCGCGCCAGCGCTCCTGCTCCTCCGCGCTGCTCTCCGGCCGAATCGCCACGGGGGCGGGAATTTCTCCCACGAGCAGGCAAGCCGTCCGCACGGCGGCGGGCAGCAGTTCGCGCAGCAAGTCGGACAATCCGGCGGCTCGCTGCTCGCGTCCGCCGGCCTGACGCAGCACGGCCGCGACACCCATCTGACAGCGGCCGAGCGCGCCGGCCAGTTCGGAGGAAGAAAAATTCATTTTTGGCATCCTGATTGCGACTCATTTCCCGTAGGAACGGAGAACTTCATACACGAGGAGGCCCGTTCTTGTTCAACCCGCTTTTGGATACCCGCGGGCCTCCTCGTGCCTCTTATTGTGGGGTTGGTGGCGAGAATCGGAAAGTAACGGAAGAGGCGAACCTCCCGCAGTCCGTCCGAGGAGATCGGGCGAGGCTTTGGATGGGCTAGAGGGAGGCGCGGGTGGCCGGCCAGGAACGCCGGCCGCCCGCATTTTTTTTGGCGAGCCGGGAGCGTGAGCGACCGGAGTGAGTTCACTCCGGTCGCTCACGCTCCCAGCTCGCCTTTATTCGTCCTTGAACGATTCCTTTTTGATGTTGTACTCGGCCAGCTTCGCGGAGATGCTGCGCCGCGACAGGCCGCAGATCTTGGCGCACCGGCCGACGTTGCCGCGGCTCTTTTTCATGGCCCGCGTCAGGTACGCGCCGTTCCAGGTCGATCGTCACCTCGCGCAACAGGTCCGGCAGCGGTTTGTTCAAATCGACCTGCGCCCCTCCGAAGGGCGGACGTTCAGCACTTCCAGCGGCAAATCGTCCGGCTCGATGTTGGCCCCCCGCGCCGTCACGCAGGCTCGTTCGATGGCGTTTTCCAGCTCGCGGATGTTGCCCGGCCAGGAGTGGTTGAGGAGCTTTTCCATCGCCTCGGGCGAGAACGTCCGCGGCGCCTCACCGGCCCGGGCGTGCTTGCTGGCGAAGTGCGTCGCCAGCAGCGGAATGTCCTCGGCCCGCTCGCGCAAGGGCGGCAGGTCGATCTTGACGACGTTGAGCCGGTAATACAGATCCTCGCGGAACTTGCCGCGTTTGACCAGGCCCGGCAGGCCTCGGTTGGTGGCCGCGATGACGCGGACATCGACCTCGATGCCGGCGGTGCCGCCGACACGCTCGAACTGCCGCTCTTGCAGCACGCGCAAGAGCTTGGCCTGCATCGGCATGGGGATGTCGCCCACCTCGTCCAAAAAAATCGTGCCGGTGTCGGCCTGCTCGAAGCGCCCCTTGCGCTGGCCGACCGCTCCGGTGAACGAGCCTTTTTCGTGGCCGAACAACTCGCTTTCCAGAAGTGTCTCCGGCAGGGCGGCGCAGTTGACAGCCACGAACGGCCCGCTGCGCAGCGACATGGACGCTTCGTGGATCGCCCGCGCCACCTGCTCCTTGCCGGTGCCCGTTTCGCCCTCGATCAGCACCGTCGTCGTGGTCTGGGACACACTGCGGATCAGCTCGAAGACGGCGTGCATGCGGGGGTTGCTGCTGATGACTCCGCGGAAAGCGTATTGCTCTTGCAGCTGCTCGCGCAGCTGGAGCACCTCGTCCTGCAAGGTCCGTTCGCGCAGCACCCGCTCGACCACCAGCCGTAAATGCTCTGGGTCAACAGGTTTGGGCATGAAATCGTACGCGCCCATGCGCATGGCCTGCACCGCCTGGTCGATGCTGCCGAAGCCGGTCATAACCAGGACGGTGACTGGTAACTTCCTTTCCTGTATGCGTTCAATTAGCTTCATGCCATCCAGCTTGGGCATCTGCAAATCCGTGAGCAGGATACTGTACGGATGCTCCGTGAGGGCGCGGAGAGCGGCTTCGCCGTCGGCGACGGTGTCCACCTTGAATTGATCTCCCGACTCCAATAAGGTCCGCAGTTGCTCGCTGGTGGCCTTGGAGTCTTCGGCGAGGAGTATTCGTCTTTCCATAGGAACCTCGGATAGCAAGTGCGAGAAGCTATTCGCATAATAATGGGCAATGGCCTGCTAAACAAGCGCCGCGGCGCATCAATTCGGCGCAAATCGGACTCTGGCTCTGCTTCCTTTGGCACCTTCTATGCATAGGAGATAAGCAAAACCGCGTGCCCTTCTGGTTCGCGGTGTCTCTTTTGTTCCTCGAATGGAATTGGGGATGCGCTGCAGTGTTGCCAGCCTCTTCGGGAGTGGCCACGCGGTGCGGTGCTGCTAATGGCGGCTGTGCTCACCTTACGGGCCGGTGTGCTGGGACAGGGATGGCTCCGGAATGGGTGGTTGGGATGCCGATGGTTTCCTCGCCTCACTCGCCGGCGTCAACCCCATGAACAGGCGCGTTCGAGGTTTCTTTATTGGTTTTCCCCGTTGGATCGGCTATGCACGGACTCGAGCGGGGTCCACGCGGCCGGGCCGACAGGAGCAGGGTAATGGCGACAATTTTGTTGGTCGAAGACCATCCGATGAATCGGAAGCTGGTCCGCGACATTTTGCTATTTCAATTCGGGGTGGACGAGGCCGCCTCGGCCGAGGCGGCCCAGGACTATCTGCAAACGCACCACCCCGACCTCATCCTGATGGACATCCAGCTACCCGGCATGGACGGCCTGACGCTGACGCGCCGCCTCAAGGCCGACCCCGCCACGGCCGACATCCCCGTCGTCGGACTGTCCGCGCACGCGATGCAGCGCGATGTCGCGCTGGCTTACGACGCCGGCTGCGTGGATTACATCACCAAGCCCATCACCGACGACCCGTTCACGTTCCTCGAACGCATCGCCCATTCGCTGCCAGCGCCGGCCGAAACGGGAACGGCTCCCGCACGATCGTAATCCCTCTTCGTGCCTCGCCGGGAGCCTGGCCATGACCGCACGACCTTCGCCCCTCAACTCCCTGAGGGCGCGGCTGCTTATTGATGTCGGCTTCTCCCTGGTGCTGTTTGGGTCCATCACGGTGGTGGCGCTGGTCAATCCGCGCCTGGACGCCTGGCAGATCGGCCTGGCCCTGGCCGTGGCCACCGTCGTCATCGCGCTGTTCGCCTGGCAGGTGTCGTCGAGCGTCATCCGCCCCGTGAACCGCCTGCGCCGGGCCACGGGCCAGCTTCTGGACGGCACGTTCACCGTGCAGCCGCCGGAAGGCCCGACTGAGCTGGCTGAACTCATCGGTGATTTCAACCGCATGAGCGTGACGCTGACGGAGATGGCGCGCTTGCGACAGGACAAGGAGGCGGCCGAGGCCGCCAGCCGGGCCAAGAGCGAGTTTTTGGCCAAGATGAGCCACGAGCTGCGCACGCCTTTGAACGCCATCATCGGCATGTCGCGCATGCTGACCACGCAGCGGTTTGGCCCGCTGACGGCCAAGCAGGCCGACTACCTCGACGACGTTATCGGGGCCGGCGAGCACCTGCTGGCCCTCATCAACGACATCCTCGACCTGTCCAAGATCGAGTCCGGCCGCATGGAGCTTCGGCCGGAAGGTTTCTCGGTGCGCGCGGCCATCCATTCCGTGTTATCCACGCTGCGGCCGTTGGCGGTCCCCAAGGAGTTGGCACTCCAGTGCGAGCCTTGCGAGCCGGACGCTGAGATCGCCGCCGACCCGGCGCGCTTCAAACAGAATCCTCTACAACCTGCTGTCCAACGCCATCAAGTTCACGCCGCAAGGCTCGGTGACGGTTCGCTGTCAGTGGGTGGAACGTGCCGACCGCGCCGCCGGGACGGTCGCCGAGTCCGAGGCATCGGCTCTCCGCATCGAGGTGGTGGACACGGGCATCGGCATCGCGCCGGAAGACCAGGTACGCATCTGGGAGGAATTTCGGCAGATTCCCTCAGCGGCGCAGCAAGTCGGGGCCATCCCCGGCACCGGCCTGGGACTGGCCTTGACGCGCCAGCTGGTGCAGCACATGGGAGGCGCCGTCGGGGTGGAGAGCCAGCCCGGCAAGGGCAGCTCGTTTAGCTTTGTCCTGCCGCGCAAACCGCCGGCGCGGAAGAAGCCGGCGGCGGATCGGCCATCCCTGGAGGCCGGCGAGGCGCCGGCCCCGCCGGAGGGGGGCCGGCACCTCGCCCTCGTGATCGAGGACCATCCGCCCACGCACAAGATGTTGGCGGACTGGCTGAGCGAGGCCGGCCTGGCCACCGCCTCGGCGTTCGACGGCGAAGCGGGTTTGCAGCAAGCGCGCCTGCTCCGCCCGCAAATCCTGATCCTCGACATGCAGCTACCCAAGCTCGACGGCTGGCAGGTGCTCGCCGCGCTGAAGCAGGATCCCGCCACCGCTTCCCTTCCGGTGGTCATCGTCACCGCGGCCGACGATCACAAGCCGCCGGCCGAGTTGAAGGTGCAGGAGTTCTTCGTCAAGCCGCTCAGCCGCGAGGACTTTTATCAGCGGCTGGGGACGCTCGGCCTTCTCGGTCCCGCCCCCGCCGCCCCGGAACTTGCTGGGGAAGATCGCTGATCGTACAATCAATCCTTAGAGCGAGCGGAAAGCATTGTGGCGGCACGCTGTTAGCGTGCCTGAAAACCGGCACGCTAGCAGCGTGCCGCCACAGGTCTTTCCGTCAACTCTTAATACGTACAACCGTGCCCCTTGAGCGGCTGCGGGGCCGTTGCCGGGAAGGCCGGCGCGGGTGGGGAGGGACATGCGCTTCATCATGAACGCCGGCCGGACCAGCAAGCAGGGCCAGCAGATCAACGTCGGCAAGGACAACGACGAGTACAACGCCATCGTGAACACCCTGACCCTGCACCCCGAGGACCTGAAGGCCCTCGGCGTCGCCCCGGGGGGAGCGTCCGGGTCCGCTCCGAGTACGGCGGCGAGGCCACGTTTCGCTGCCAGGAAGGGAAGGTGCCCCGCGGGATGATCTTCGTCCCCTACGGGCCGCCGACCTGCCGCCTCATGGGGTCGGAGACCGACGGCACGGGCATGCCCACCTCCAAGAACTGGGAGGTCGAGGTCGAGCCGGTCGCCCCGGACGCGCGTTCCTTGACGGAATGGACAGCGGGAGGGTGAGTCCGTTATCGTGAACAGGAGAGCAAGAGATGAGGTCCGAAGAACTGCGTGACCGGGACGGCGAAGCGGAAGCCGGACGGCCGCCCAGTTCACCGGCGAGGCCGAGCCGGCCGAGGTCCGGGCCTGGGAGCAGGTCGATACCGGGCGGTACATGCCGCGCCGAATCAAGGGCAGCTGCAAGGGCCGGGCGCTCGGCTGAACGTTCACCATCCCGTCCGGTTCGGACGGCCAGATTCGCCGCTAAAGGGGGACAGGGGAGAATGGATCTGACGGTAGTGAAGAACGCCACCTGCACGTTCTGCGGGTGCGTCTGCGACGACATCGAGCTGCACGCCGACGGCGAGCGCATCACCCACACCAAGGCCGCCTGCGTCCTCGGGGTCAGCTGGTTCAAGAACCACACCGCCGAGCGGCTCTACCCCGACGCGCTGATCGACGGCAAGCCCGCCACGGTCGAGGAGGCGGTCGAGGCCGCGGCCGACTACCTCTACAAGGCCGACATGCCGCTGGTCTACGGGCTGAGCAACATCACCTGCGAGGCCCAGCGCGAGGCGGTGGCCCTGGCCGAGCTGATCGGAGGCGTGATCGACAGCCACACCTCGCTCTGACACGGCCCCACCGAGATCGCCGCCCAGTTGGGCGGCAAGGTTTCCTGCACGCTGGGCGAAGTCAAGAACCGGGCCGACCTCATCGTCTACTGGGGCGGCAACCCGGCCGAGTGCCACCCGCGGCACTTCACCAAGTACACCCTGACCCAGAAGGGCAAGTTCGTCCCCAACGGCCGCAAGGACCGCACGATGGTCCTGGTGGACATCCGCGAGACCCCCAGCGCCAAGGCCGCCGACATCTTCCTCCAGGTCCGCCCGACCAAGGACTTCGAGGTCATCACCATCCTGCGCGCGCTCATCAAGGGCCAGCCGGTCGATCCGAAGCTGGTCGGCGGAGACCGGCCTGACCCTCGAGCAGCTCCAGGACTTCGCCGACCGGATGAAGAAGGCCCGTTTCGGCGTGCTGTTCTTCGGCATGGGCCTGTCGATGACGCGCGGCAAGCACATGAACTCCGCGGCCCTGCTGACCCTGGCGGCGGAGCTGAACGCCTTCACCAAGTTCGTGGCCATGCCGATGCGCGGCCACGGCAACGTCACCGGCGGCGACGTCATCATGCGCTGGACGACCGGCTACCCGTTCGGCGTCAACCTGTGCCGCGGCTACCCGCGCTTCAACCCCGGCGAGTTCTCGACCATCGACCTGCTGATCCGCGGCGACTGCGACGCCGCCCTGGTCCTCGGGGCCGACCCGGGCGCGACGATGCCGCAGCCGGCCATCGACCACCTGGCCCGCATCCCGACGATCGTGCTCGACCCCAAGGTGACGCACACCAGCCGGATCGCCCGCGTCCACTTCACCACGGCGGTCACGGGCATCAGCGCGCCGGGGACGGTCTACCGCATGGACGAGATCCCGCTGCCGCTGCGGCCGGCCCTGAAGTCGCCGTACCCGACCGACGAGGAAGTGGTCCGCCGCATCTACCAGGCGGTCGCCGCCAAGCCGCCGCTGACTGCCGCCCGTGATGCCGAAGTTGACGGCCGGGTAGAGGAAGCGACGGCGAAAATGAAGAGGAGATCACGTTGCGCGGCAACTCCATGCTTCGGATCACCGGCGGGAAGGTCTACGACCCCGCCAACGGCGTCAACGGCGAAGTCAAGGACGTCTGCATCTGCGACGGCCGCATCGTCGCCGACGTCGAGGGCGGCCGCACCATCGACGCGCACGGGCATGGTCGTCTTCCCCGGCGGCGTGGACGTCCACACGCACGTCGCCGGCGCCGCCCTCAACTTCGCCCGCGCCATGATCCCGGAGGACCACCGCCGCAACGCCCCGTTCGTCCGCACCCCGACGCGCCGCGGCGGCATCGGCGGGGCGACGCCGACGACCTACGTCACCGGCTACCTCTACGCCGGCCTGGGCTACACCACCGTCAACGAGGCGGCCGTGCCCATCCTGTCGGCCCGGCACACGCACGAGGAGCTGCGCGACACGCCCATCGTCGATAAGTCCTGCTGCGTGCTGATGGCCAACAACGAGATCCTGCTCGACCTGATCGAAGACGGCGAGCTGGAGCGGGCCCGGCACGTCGTCGCCTGGAACATCTGGGCGGCCAAGGCCTACGGCGTCAAGGCGGTCAACCCCGGCGGCGTGGCGGCCTGGAAGTGGGGCAAGGACGCCAAGGGCCTGTTCGAGCCGGTCGCCCGGCTACAGCAAGGTGACGCCGGCGAAGATCATCTCGGCCCTGGCCGGCATCGTGGACGAGCCTGGGCCTGCCGCACCCGCTGCACCTGCACTGCAACAACCTCGGCGCGCCCGGCAACTTCAACACGACGCTGGAGACGATGAAGGTCCTGGAGGGCAACCGCGCCCACCTGGCCCACCTGCAATACCACGCCTACGGCGGCGACGACTGGCCCACGATGCGCTCCGGAGTCGGTCAAGATCGCCGAGGAGTTCAACGCCCGCAAGAACCTCACGACCGACGCCGGCGCCGTGCTGTTCGGCAACACCGTGACGATCACGGCCGACGGCCCCTGGCAGCACCTGCTCTACAAGCTGACCGGCCGCAAGTGGGGCAACATCGACGTGGAGAACGAGACCGGCTGCGGCGTCGTCCCCTACGTCTACAAGGAGAAGAACCTCGTCAACGCCGTGCAGTGGGCCGTCGGGCTGGAGCTGCTGCTGCTCATCGACGACCCCTGGCGGATCTACCTCACCACCGACCACCCCAACGGCGCGGCCTTCTGGCGCTACCCGGAGATCATCCAGCTGCTGATGAACGCGGACTTCCGCCGCGAGCAGCTGAAGAAGCTCGCGGCCAAGGCGCTGAAGCGGATCGTCCTGCCGGAGCTGGACCGCGAGTACACGCTGTCCGAGATCGCCATCATCACCTCGGCCGGGCCGGCGCGGCGCTGGGGCTGCCGCAGAAGGGCCACCTCGGCGTCGGGGCCGACGCGGACGTGGCCATCTTCAACGACAGCAAGGACGTGGCCCGCATGTTCGCCTACCCGCGCTACGTCCTCAAGGGCGGCGAGGTGGTGATCGAGGAGGGCGAGATCCGCAAGACCGTCGAGGGCAAGGGGCTGCTCGTCCAGCCCGCCTACGACGAGAAGGTCGAGGACTTCATCCGCCCGCTGTTCCAGCAGTACTACACGATGTCGTTCGACAACTACCCGGTGGAGATGGAGCGGATCGAGCACCCGGAGGTCCGGCCCTGCCAGTCAGCCGACCGCATGACGCACGACCATCCTCACCCTCAAGGAACGCCCTCACGTCCCGCTGGAGGCCGAGGTGCTCTCCCCGGACGTGATCGCCGCGCTGGGGCACGACGAGGTGCGCGCCCTGCCGGTGGTCCTGGGCAAGCGGCAGTGCCGGCTGGACGACTTCTTCGAGGTCGAGGGGCCGGGCAGCGAGGAGCTGGAGATCCGCGGCGACGTCGGGCGGGTCAAGTGGATCGGCCGGGGCATGACGCGGGGCCGCATCACCATCGCGGGCAACGCCGGGATGCACCTGGGCGCCTACATGAAGGGCGGCACGATCGAGGTGACGGGCAACGCCTCGGACTGGGTCGGCGGCGAGATGACGGGCGGGCTGATCCACATCCGCGGCAACGCCGGCGGGCAGGTCGGGGCGGCCTACCGGGGCAGCCTGTCGGGGATGAACGGCGGCACCATCCTCGATCGAGGGCTCGGCCGGGATCGAGGTCGGCATGCGGATGCGGCGCGGCGTCATCGCCGTCCGGGGCCCGGTGCGCGACTTCGCCGGCTTGCAGATGAAGGGCGGCACGATCGTCCTGATGGGCGGGGCCGAGATCCGCACCGGGGCGTGGATGGTCCGCGGCACGATCGTCTCCCTGACGCCGATCCGGCTGCTGCCGACCTTCGCGTTCGCCTGCGCGTACAACCCCACGTTCCTGCGCCTGTACGCGAAGTCCTTGCAGGCGCGGGGCTTTCCCATCCCGATCGAAGAGCGGGAGGGGGCGTACCGGCGGTACACGGGCGACAGCTCGGTCCCCGGCAAAGGCGAAATTCTTGTGTGGCAGCCCGGCCCCGTAGGGACGTAAGGGTAGAGCGGGCGGGTTGAGAGGGAGTAGTCACTTCCCCGGCCGCGTCTCGGAAGACATCAACCGCAATTCCTCGCCGCCCTTGTTCCGCACGTATTCCTGATAATGTTCCAGCAGGATGCGCCGCACTTCCTGGATCGCCAGCGGGTGATGGTGGACGTGGAAATGGTCGGCCGGCACTTCTTTCTCCGACTCGGCGTTGTCGATGTGAGCGCTCCAGTAGGGCACCACGCCGTCGCCGCGGTCGTGGAGGTCGCCGGCGACCCACTTCTCGATGTCGGTCGTCGCCGTCGAGATGATGCCGCAAATGGTGTGATAATGAACGCCCTGCGGACGCGGCAGGGCGGCCATCAACTCCAGCGCCGGCGCCTTCGGCGCCAGCAGATCGACGCTGGTCTGCAAGGGATGCGCGTGCAGCGGGGCCGGCAGGTTGGGATTGTCCTTCATCAGATCCTGACTGGTGGTCATCAGGTCGTGCGGCAAGTGGATCAAATGCACGGCGAGCCGGCCCAGGGGCGACGGACTCAACTTCGAGCCGTGGTGCGGCGTGCCGATGAAGATGCAGCGCGTCACGCAATTCTCGCGCGGGAAGTAGAACATCTGCTGCAATTCCGACCGCGCGTTCTCCGGCATCGGCAGACGGTCAAGCGGCTCCTTGCTGACGAGATGCCAGAAGTCCTCGCCGCTCTGGAGCGTCATCAGCTTCGAGATGAGTCCGCCCATGCTGTGGCCGACGAACACCATGTTGTCCAGCGCCCGGTCCTGGTGGCGCGGATCGACCTCGTCGCGCAGCTGAGTCAACTGGTGACGCAGCTCGGCGGCCGAGGCGAGATAGGGAGCGCCGGTGGGATAGTAGAAATACCAGAACTGGTAGCGCTCGCGCAGGACCGGGTCGGCCTGCAAATCGTTGATGACCGGCGCCCACGTTAACGGCGACGACAACAGGCCATGCACGAGGACGACGGGGATCTTGCCCGGCTGATAGGGGGCGAGCATACGGATGCCGGATTGGCCGCGGATCTGATCGCTGTAGACGAAGCCGCTGATCTCGGCGAGGTTGCCGAGGTTGCTGTGGGCCAGGAAGTACGCCAGCGGCGTGGTCATGTCGGTTTCCAGCGGCACAACCTGACCGGCCGCCTCGACGGCCCGTGTGGTCAGCGGGTTATACAATTCGATCCGGCCGCTGCGCTGGGTGCCGAGGTCGGCCAGCGTGCCCTCGAAGCGGAAAAAGGCGGTGGCGGCGAAGCTGGCGTCGCGCGGGTAAAACTTGCCGGCCGATCCTTCCTTGTCCGCGTCGGCGGCGCGCGTGGCGATGAGCGGCACGCCCAGGCCGTAGGTGCGATGCTGGTTGGCCAGGCCGACGACTTCGTAATCGCTACAGATCAGCAGCTTGCCGAACTCTTCCGGCTTCCAGGTGAAACCGTTATGGACCACCGAGAGCGTGAAGCCCTTGCCGTCCGGCGTGGGCATGCGCAACTCGTCGCGCGGGTCGAGCTGGCCAACGCGCTGGGCGGCGGCGATGCACTTGGCCAGGCCGGCGTTGTACAGATCGCAAGCCACTCGGAAGCGCGGGTCGAAGATGGACCAGCGCACGTCGGTAGGCCCCGCGAGCGCGCGCGTCTTACCAATCTCTAGGTCCGGAGCCAACCGCGGCGCTTCGTCGAACAGATAGTGGTAGGCGTAGCCGGCGCACAGGTAGTAATCGGCCGTGGCGTGAGCGCAATCGTGCTTCTCGGCCTTGCGGCCGCGGACGTAATGGATCTCGGCCAGGGCGAACACCAGTTCCGGCTGCGGGCGGGCGATCACCTCGGCCCGCAGCTTGGCGATGGCTTCTTCGGGAGAGCGGGTGTATTCGTCGGCGAGGTCCCATTGCCGCAAGGTCTGCAAGGTGCGCGGCGACAGCTCGTCGGAGCGCACGGCGCGTGGCGCTCCAGGCGGCGAACAGGCCGGAGCGGTGCGTCCGCTCGACGCGAATCGCGGCACAGCCCGGCAGGGCCGCCATAAGCAGGATGGCGCTCCACGCCCCAAGCCGAACCGTGCGGGATGAGCCGACGGCCGCCATCGTGTTGCCGCCCTCCACCCTTCGGGATGCTTCCGGGACCGCCCTTCCGTTGTGGGCAGCCCGGCAGCATAGCGACCGCCCTGCGCCGGTCAAGGGCAACTCCACATAGCTCCCGGCTTGCCAGGGGTGTTTTATTTCCCCCGGCAAGCCGGGGGCTATGTGGAAACGATTACCCCCTGGCAATCCATCTTGCGAACTCTTACACTGACGCCGATCCCTCCCTTGGTCCCACACCCTCGCCCCACGCAGGAGAACACCATGAATCGACGCCAATGGTTACAACGCTCCGGACTCGCCGCCCTGCTTCTCGGAACCTCCCGATTCTCTCCCGTTTGGTCGGCCAACGCCGACGCCCCCAAACGCCGCATCCTCATGTACACGCGCTCGGTCGGCTTCCAGCACCCCGTCATCGCCCGCAAGGACGGCAACCTGTCGCTGGCCGAGCGGCTCGTCACCGAACTGGGCGCCAAGAACAACATCGAGGTTGTCTGCGAAAAGGACGGCCGCATCTTCGAGTCGGAAGATTTTCCCAAGTTCGACGGCTTCTTGTTCGAGACGCAGGGCAATCTGACCAGCGAGAAGTGCCTGGACGGTTCGCCGCCGATGTCGCAAACCGGCAAGAAAGCGCTCCTGGACGCTGTCGCCGGCGGCAAGGGCTTCGTCGGCTGCCACTGCGCCAGCGACACGTTCCACAGCAAGGGCCAACAGTGGCAGAACCAGTCGCGCGAACAGGTCGATCCCTACCTCGCCATGGTCGGCGGCGAATTCATCAAGCACGGCGACCAGCAAAAGGCGTGGATGCGCGTCGTCGATGCCGACTTCCCCGGCATCAAGGGGCAGAAGGATTTCGAGATGCACGAGGAATGGTATTCGCTCAAGAATTTCGCGCCGGACTTGCACGTCATCCTCGTGCAGGACACCAAGGGCATGAAGAACTTCGACTACGACCGGCCGAGCTACCCCGCCACCTGGGCGCGCAAGCACGAGAAGGGCCGGGTCTTCTTCACGTCGATGGGCCACCGCGAGGACGTGTGGCAGAGCGACATCATGCAGCACCTCCTCGCCGGCGCGTTGGCGTGGACCCTGGGCCGCGTCGAGGCCGATGTCACGCCCAATCTGAACAGCGTCGCCCCCAAGGCGAGTGAGCTGCCGACGCCCCCCAAGAAGTCGAAGCGATAAGATCGTCATCCCCGCATCGAACTGGATTCACGACGAAGGAGCCTCCGCACATGCTACGACATCTGTTGAGTTTGGCCGTCCTGTTAGCCGGCCTGGCGGCGCTGGCCGTCGATCCGGCCCCGGCCGCCGAGGACAAGGACGACTGGAAACCGCTCTTTAACGGCAAGGATCTGACCGGCTGGAAAATGTTCCCGGAGCCGAATAAAGGACAGATCAAGGAGATTATCCCGAAGGAGGAGAGCGGCAAGGTCATCGCCTATTACGGCAAGGTGAAGGACGAGAACGTGCCGCTGTGGCGCGTCGAGGACGGCATCCTGATCGGTAGCGGGCCACACAGCCACCTGTTCAGCGAGCGCGGCGACTACGAGAACTTCCGCTACCGCGTCGAGGTCATGATTAACGACAAGGGCAACAGCGGCCAGTATTTCCGCACCCAGTTCGGCCCCGACTTCCCCAAGGGCTACGAGGCCCAGATCAACAGCACGCACGGCGACCGCATCCGCAGCGGCAGTCTATACCCGTCGTTCGGCAAGATTTCCGAGGACGATCGCAAGAAGATCCTGGTCTTCGATCAACTCGTCAAGCCCGACGAGTGGTACACGCAGGAAGTGATCGCCGACGGCAATCACATCGTCATCAAGGTCAACGGCAAGACGACCGTGGACTATTACGACGAGAAGAACACCTTCACCAAGGGCCATTTCGCCCTGCAAGGCCACGATCCCGGCACGGTGGTCAAGTTCCGCAAGGTCGAGGTCATCGAGCTGCCGGCGACGAAAAAGGAGTAACCGTCACTTGGGCCGCTTGCGGCTGCCCAGGCGGCCGCAAGCGAACCGACCACATGTTCTCGGCGCACAGGTGCTTTCCTTTTCGCTTTCCGCGTGTCGGTCTAGTTCAGTCCCCGGCCGCTCGCTAGACTGGGGAAGGATTGAGGCCCTTCCCCCGGAGGCAAGCGCATGGCCGAGATCGTCAAGACCGAGCATCCTCACATCGTCCGGCTCGAAGGCGTCTGCGGCGGCGAGCCGGTCATCGACGGCTTGCGCGTGACCGTCCGCCATGTGGTCACGCTGCACCGCCGCGGCGAGACGGTCCTGGAGATCGCCGAGGCGCTGGGCATCACCGAGGCCCAGGTGTTCCACGCCCTGAGCTACTTCTTCGACCACCGCGAGGAGAATCCTTGCCCTGATCGCCCAGGAAGAGCAGGCCCATGCCCGACACAGCCGGCCTTGAAGCGCTCTTCGTCCGCCTGTACTTCGACCGCCATATGTAGGGGTGGGGGGTAGAGGCGTCTCACCCCCACCCTTACCCTCCCCCACAAGGGGGGAGGGAGAAAGAATAGGAGACGCGCCACCACAAACAATTACTGGTTCCGTGCCGGCGCGGATGGTGAGGATGTCGCGCTCAGTTTCCGAACAGCGAATCGCCGTCCTGGACCCACGCCCGGCCGGTGCTGCGGATGTAGATGATCTTCCTGCCGCGGAGCATGTCCGGTTGCACGCCGACCCCTTTGAATTTCGCCAGGGTCGCGGTATTGCCCTTCTCGGCCTCGAAGTTGATCTGGTCCTTCTCCTCGTTGTAGGTCATCTGGTCGCACTGGGCCGAGAACTCCTTGGCCTGCACGATGATGTGGCCGTTCGCTTCCATCTCCTGATTGCCCTTCTTCCCCGGCGTCGCCGGCGTGCTGAGCACCTTCAAGCGGTCGCTGCGCAAATACATCGCGCCGGGCGGCAGCTCGGTGGCCAGCATGGTGTCGAGGTCGATTGCGTAATGCGGATCGTCGCAGGGAAAATTGAGGACGCGCACCGATCCCCAAAAACTCGCCGTGTTCGTGCGGTTGCTGGCCTTCATGATCGTTTCAAATTTCACGTAGGTCGTCGTCATTTCCGGCTCGCCCGGCGCGAGGGCCGGCGGCGGAGCGGCGGGCTTGGCAGGCGCCGGCTTGCCGGCAGGGGCGATCGGGTCGGCCCCGCCCTGCTGCAAGATGCGCACGCTGCCGGGGCCGGACAGCGTCACGTCGTTGGCGTCCTTGCTCGCCCCCTGCGGGCGCGGCCCGTTGTCGTCGCGCGGCACCGTGTCCATGGTGATGGAACGGCCCTCGAGAAGCTGATACTTTTGCAGCTTGTTGTGCGCGTCGAGGGTTTTGTCCTCCACGCGCACGTCCTTGAAGCCGACGAGGTTGCGGACCTTGGCCGGCTGGTCGCCGCGCGCGCCTTCCTTGAGCGAGATGGGCCGGTCGAAATACACCTGGAGCGACTGGCAGGCCAGGCGGGCGTTTTCCTGCTCGGCCTGGATGTTGCCGGTGAACTCGGCGTTGGCGCCCTGGAAGAACATCTCCTCGCTCCAATGCACGGTCAGCGGCACCGTTCGGTACACCGGCTTGCCGGGCCGGGACGCCTTCTCGTCGAGCAGCGGTTTGCCGTCGAGACTGGTGTTGCTGTCCATCTGCATGGCGCCGGCGCCGATCGCCCAGGCCTTGTTGAGGGCCTGGTTGATGTTCACCTCCGGTCCGAAGATGAGCATCTTGTCCATTTGCAAGAGTGCCATGTTGCCCTGGTCGTCGCGGCCAGTGACGACCAGGAGGTTGCCGCCCTCCTGCGCCCGCATGTCCAGCGTGTCGCCCTCGATGTACACGCCCTTCTCGCCCGGCTTGGCCGGCGCCTGGCTCACCTTCACGTAGCCCTCGGTCCACAGGTGATCCAGGGCGTTGCGCTCGCCGCAGCGCAACACATCCGCCTCGACCGAGCGCGCGGTCAGATCAATGGGCCGGGCCGGCTCCGGTGCGGGTTTGGCGGGCACGTTGGCGAGCGGTGTCGTGGGAGCCGGGATCGGTGTGGAGGGCAGTTTGCTAAGCGCCGGCACGTCCGGTCCTAAAATCGGTGCGGTCGGAGGAGTGGCCGAGGGTTTGTTTTCCGGCGGACGAGCGCCCGGCTTATTGTTGTTGTTGGGAGGGGGCATGCGCGATTCCGGCACGTCCGTGAAGCGAACGATGAGCCGGCTGGCGTCGTGGATGTTCATATCGCGCGAGTGGGCCAGGACGTTGCGCAGCGCCTCCACCTTGTACGGCCGGCGCGAGGAATCGCTCGCCGGCTTCGTCTCCGGAGTTTTGGCTGGGGGCTGCTTGCCGTTGTCCGGGGCCGGCTTCGCCTCTTGCGTGAGCAGCCAGACTTTGAGCGTCTCCGCCTTCAGCGATTGCTCCTGCTCATCATCGACGAAGCTGGCCGAGCCGGTCAGGATTAGCAGATCCAGCGCACCGTCGCGCGTCGAGGTCAATTTCTCGTTCCACGTAGCGTGGGTCGTGTGAACGATCTTGTCGCCGACCTTCTTGGGCAGGTCGATCCGGCCGGGGCCTTTGGCGGTGACTTGCTGATACATCTTGGACGGCTGGCCCCCCCCTTTATCCCCCCCCGGAACGGGGGGGGGATAAAGGGGGGGGCAGGGGGATATCTTGAATCTGCATCTCGGGCGCCTGCATCACGCTGTCATCCTTGTTGGCCTCCATGTACGGCACGCCCTTGAGGATGGTCAACTTCTTGGCCGCGTCGTGGAAGAAGTCGTTGCCGTGCGCGTCGAGCTTTTCGGCGTCCGAGGCAAGCGTGACATCCGGGCCGGTGGCGTGGGCGGTCTGGATTTCCAGCCCCTGCTCCGTCGTCTGGACCGCCGATTTGGAGGCCGGCTGCGCTTCACCGTCACGCCGTTTGAGGCGTAATTCCAGGTGCTTGCACACCAGTTGATCGCGCGTGCCCGTGGCGTCGTTGATGCGCTCGACGGTGACATCTTGCGGCGTGCTGGGCTGACCGACCTCCTCGGGCACGTCGAAGCGGGCCATATCGTGGTCCTTGAAAAGATCGTACTGAAAGCGGCCCGGCGTGCGGATGACGATGTGCGAAGTCTCCTGAGGCGGCTTGGCCGCGACCTCGGTGCTCTTGCCCTTGTCCTTGCCCGGCGGTTCGGCGCGGGACTTGTCGCTATTGGGAAACGGGGTCGGCCCGGCGGTGTAGAAGTGCATCGTCACATCCTGTTTGAGGATGATTTGCTTGACGCCGGAAATGCTTTCGTTTTTCGGCTTGGGCGCGGCCACGAAGCCGGGCTTGGGCGGCGGCGCCGCCGTCGCCAGGTACATCTCCATCCCCTTGGCCCGGATGTCGGCCTTGGGCGGCTTCAGCTGGCCGTCGATTAGGTGGACGGCGTCGCTGGTGCGGATGAGCTGCTGCGGCTCGAAGTAATACAACGGGCCGGTGGCGATGGTGACGGACAGGTCGTCGTCGCGCAGGGCGGTGCGGCGGTTGTTGACGATCACGATGTCGCCGATCAATTCGGCCTGAACGATCTTGCGTCCGCTGATCTCGTTGAGGTTGGCCACCGGGCGGTCGAACGTGATATACGCCTGGCTACATTTGAGAGTGTTGATCTCGACATCTCGGTCGTCGTTTTTCTTTTTGCCGAACAGAGCGACACTCATCGGCTCCAGCTTCATGCGCCCGTCCGGCTCGACCTCGAACATGCCGGCGGCCATCACCATGCTTTTGGCGTTCAGGTCGAGCAGGACCGGCCATTTCAGCTCCTTGCAGCCGATGCCGAACGCCTGCTCCATCTTGCGTTCCAGGGGGCTTGGGCCATTTCGGACAATGATGCGGTCGTTGTCGAGGTCGATTCCGCCATCGCGGTAATGCTCCGGCAGCGGCGGCAGGGTGTTGATGCGGCCCAGCGAGGTCGTCGAATAGACCATGTACACCAGCGAGAACAGCAGAAAGCCGACGGCCAACAGCATGATCCGCTTGGGAGTCCACACGGTCGATTCCTCCTCATCGAACAATTTGTTTAGCGACGCTTCGCAGAAGCGTGAGTTCCCACGCTTCTGCGAAGCGTCGCTAAACAAAAAAAGGGTCATCCGCCGGGATGACGCGGCGGATGCACCAACCGCTGCCAGTGGCCCTGACAGCGCAGAATCAATTCAATGGTCTCGCGCACCGCGCCTCGGCCGCCGGATGCCCGCGTGATGTAGTGGGCGTCGGCCCGCACCTCGGCGCACGCATCAGCGACGGCCACAGCGAGACCGCTCGCCCGCAAAGGCGGCAGGTCCGGCAGGTCGTCGCCGATATAACACACCGCCTCCGCCGGCACGCCGGCCTCAGCCAAGAGGCTTCGGTAGGCCGGTAACTTTTCCGCCGCTCCTTGTCGGACCAGGCCGATGCCCAGCTCCGCCGCCCGGCGATCGACTACCACGGAACGCCGGCCGGTGAGAAGGGCCGAGAGTTTGCCGCACTGGTGCCACATTTTCAGGCCGGAACCGTCGCGGACGTGAAACCGCTTGTGTTCCAGGTCCGCCCCGCCGTAGACGATACCGCCATCGGTCAGCACGCCATCGACATCGACGACGAGCAGGGTGATGGCGGCGCAACGATCGTGCAAACTACGCGGCTGATCCGAGGAGCCATTCACGCGCCAAGCCTCTGCAATGTCCGAGAAGGCGCCTGTTCCGCATCGTCCGCCGGAACGACGCCGATCAGGTCCGTAATGTCGAGCAGGCCGACCGGCCGACGGTCGGCGTCCACGACGGGCAGCTCACTGATTTTGTGCCGGCGCAGAATCTCGACGGCATCGCCGACCCGAGCGCCGAGCGATAGCGTGATCGGGTCGGCCGTCATCACCTCGCGGATGGGCCGGTCGAGCATCGCATCCTGGCGCGCCTCGATCAGACGCGCCAGATCGCTGTCGGTGAACAGCCCGCACAGCCGGCCGTCGTCATCCACCAGCATGACCGCCCCGGTTCGCCGGCCGAGGTGCCGCGAACGGGCGAACACGTCGCGCACCGTCGCGCCGGCCGAGGCCAGGCGCAATTCGTCGCCCTGGCGCATGACGCTCTCGACCTTGAGCAGCTTGCGGCCCAGACTGCCGGCGGGGTGGAAGCGCGCGAAATCTTCGTGCGTGAAGGCGCGTTCATTGCTGAGGACGAAGGCGAGCGCATCGCCCAGCGCGATCATGGCTGTGGTGCTGGCGCTGGGAGCGAGGCCGAGCGGGCAGACTTCCTCCAGCGGGCCGTAAGCGATCGTCACGTCCGCCTTGCGCACCAGCGTGCTGGCGTCGTTGCCGGTCAGCGCCACGACGGCGCGCACCAGCGGCCGCAGCGGTCCCAGGAGCCGAACGATTTCCTCGCTCTCGCCGCTGTGCGACAGCACCAGGGCCACATCGTCGGGATGCAGCATTCCCAGATCGCCGTGGAGCGCTTTGGTGGCGTCCAGCACGTAGGCACGGGTGCCGGTCGAATTGAGGGTGCCGGCGATCTTCTGCCCGACGTCGGCCGACTTGCCGGTGCCGGTGACGCACACGCGGCCCGCGCCGCGGCCGGTCAGACGTTGCAACAGATCGACGGCTTGCAGGAAGGAGTTGTCCAGCCGCTGCGCGACCGCTTCCAGCGCGGCCGCCTCAGCGCGGATGACCTGCCGGGCGTAATCGAGACGGCCCTCGCCTTTGTTCGCCTCGGTTGCGAGGGGAGTAAAAGCGGAGGAAGTCGGCCCCGGCTGGTGAACGTGCAGGACCATTGCCGCCTCCTTGCGCATGGTGCGACGGATCGACCCTCCGATCCAGCTTGGCGACTATAGCCAAAGTGCGAAGAAATGCAATCGCACCCCGCGGGACGTATCGACTTGTTATCGGCACATCCGGGTGGCGAGATACAGGATTTCCGTGGGCGAGTGAAGATGGCGAAGCTGGCGAAGCAGCAGCGTAAGCCGGCGCTTCGCCGGATTCCATCTAGACTCACCCCGACGGCTACTCTTTGGCAGCCCGATCGGATGGCGCTTGTTTCCGGCGTCTCCAGCCGTAACCGAGCAGGCCGAGGGAGAGGAGGCTGGCGAGGGTAAGGGTGGAGGGTTCGGGGGTGGCTGAGGCGGGTCCGACCTGGAGCGTGAAACTATCCGCGTCCGCCCCGGACCCCCACGTCCAGACGTAGGTGCCGGGCGTCACGCCGAGGCTCGCAAAGGTCTGGCTGGCCCAGGTCGAAGTGCTCGATAGGGAATTGCCCGAGTTGTAGCCCTGCGGCACAACAAGAAGGTTGCCTTCGACGCCAACAAAATCTCCGCTGCCGCTGCTGGCGAAGTTCATGTCCCCACTCCCGAAGCTCGTTGGTCCAGTTACTCCGGTGTAAACATCGCCGTTGTCGGTCGTCTGCCCCGTTTGCACGATCCCGGAGTTCGGCCTAATCAGGGCTGAGAGGCCAATAGCCGTATCAACAAAACTCAGGGCGGTCAGGTTGAGTGTTCCGCTCCCGGACGCGACGACATCGGCCCCCTGTTGCTGAAGGTTCACGATAAAGGTGGCCCGCGCCGGCGGGGCGGACGGGCCGAAGCCGATCAGCATCACCAGTGCCGCCGGCATCAGCGTTGAACGTTTCATCGGCCGGTCTCCCTTCGTCGTCGAGGTTGCCCGTGGCAGCGGGCGGATCGCGCAACCCGGCGGCACGGCCGGTCGTGTTGAAAGAATCGGGAATGAGGGTAGCGGCAGGGTTTCGGGAATGCAAGAAAAAATTAAAAAGGAAAGATTCGAGCCGGGGTTTGCAAGGGGGACAACTGCTGAGGGAGAGCGGTGCGGGAGGACAACGAGGTGAGGGGGCCGTTACGGCCCCCTCGGGGCTTCTCAGCTCCGGGGTGAGGGACGGTTACGTTACTGGGCCGCGCCCGTGGTGGCGGGCAGCGTCAGTTCGACGCGGCTGACCTCGCCGGCGCGGACGGCCACCCGCTGGGTCGTCGTCTGCGTCCGGCCGTCACGGACGACCTTGGCCTTGAGGGTGTAGTGAAACTCCCGGCCGGTCTCCAGGGGCGGCGTCACGAAGACGCGGTTGGCCGAGATCGAAGCGGTCGCTTCGTCATCAATCGTGAGGGTGGCATCGGCAGGCAGGTCGACCATCAGCGTGGCCTGCGCCTGGTTGCCCTGAACGACGGCCGAGCCGCCGATGGAACACATGCCATTGGCGCAGATGGCACCAGTGCCGGCGTACATCGTGCCGCCGCCCTGGACGTATCCGCCGTGGTAACCGCCATAATAGCCGCCGCAGCCGCCTCCACCGCAGCCGCCGACGCACCCGCCGCAGCCGCCGCCTCTGCAGCCACCGCCGCCGCAACCTCCGCGCCCGCCACGCCGGCCGGCGGATGCCCATTGGCTGTCCGCCAGAACCACCATGGCCGCCAATGCCACGATCAGAAGAGACTTCTTCATTCTCAAGATCCTTCCTCAAAAGGTGTGACGAAAAGTAATCGCCCTCCCATTTGGGCGATAGACTCCTTCTTGCCACAGCTTCACCAAGCTGTGCAAACTTCCGAGCTAACCTATTTACCCCAAATCAAACAGTCAACCCTTTGGGAATAATTCGAGGTGAAAATTTTTTCAGAATTGAAAAGGCAAAATAGGGGGAAATCGGGCGTTGGAGGGAACGTCGTAAAGCGGTCAGGTGGGTAAGTGTAGAGAGTTTGTATCGACAAGGCAAGATGGGAGGATTATTTGCGGAATAAGAGGCCATCAACAGCTTTGCAGGGGAGAGGGGTGGGTCATACAAAGGCTGAAGGACTTCGCTCTCTACCATTTCCGCAAGCACAAGACAGGACACGCCATGCCGCGCCGTCAGCTCACCCCCGAGATGCTCCAGGAGATCCGCGACTTGGCCGCCGGCTGGGGCAAAATCGTCGCCAAACGCGCCTTCGGTGAAGGTGGCCCCGGCCTCGACGTGGACTTCGACGCTATGGAGCAAATTGCCCGCGCTGCCGCGGCCGGCCTGACTGAGGGAACCCTATCCACCACCTTGGAGCAACAGGCCCAGACTCTTGGCGAAGAGCAACCCTGTCCCGCCTGCGGCACCCCCTGTCCGGTTCGACGCGAACCGCGCGACCTGGCCACGCCCGGGGCCACCGTCCGCCACAGCGAGCCGGCCTGCCACTGCCCCGCCTGCCGGCGGGACTTTTTCCCCCCAGCGAACCCCACTGCGCCTGGATAACCACGGCTACTCCCCCGCTGCCCTGCACCTGATCGTCCAACTCGCCGCGCGGCTGGGTTCCTTCGCCGACGCCGCCTGCGCTCTGACACAGACCGGCCTGCCCATTTCCGCGCAGCACGTGCGCACCCTGGCCGGGCTGGTCGGTGCCGAACTGGTGGGGCAGCGCGACCGCAAGGCAGGCCTCAGCCGCAGCAAAGTGCCGGTGCGTGTGGCGGCGACGCCGGGGGTCGTGGCCGTCGAGGTCGATGGCGGGCGGCTGCGCACCCGCGCCACCGACGCGGGCGCGGGCGTCCACGCGGCGCAGAACAAGGAGGACAAGATCGCCTGCCTGGTCAGTCTCGAAAGCAAAGTCTCCGCGCAGGACCCGCAGCCCGAACCGCCGCCGTCGTTCCTGCTGCCGCGCCGCGTCGAGCGACTGGTGCAACAGATGGCGGGGCAAGCGGGCGAGGCGGCGGATACGGCCGGACCCCTGGAAAACCAGGCCCGGCAGCCGGCGGACCGGCGCGACACCGAGGACGAGTCGTGGCCGCCGCGCAAGCGGGTGCGTACGTGCGTGGCGAGCATGGCCAACAGTCGGGCGTTCGGGCACATGGTGGCGGTGGAGGCCAAGGAGCGGGACTTCTACCGGGCGCAGCGCAAGGCATTCGTGGCGGACGGGGCGGCCTACAACTGGAAGCTGCAGCAGCGCTACTTCGCGGGCTTCGTGCCGGTCGCCGACTTCTTGCACGTGCTCTGCTACGTGTACCGGGCGGCGTGGGCGCTGGCGGCCGAGGAGGCCAAGCGCTGGGACCAATACGTGCGGTGGCTGCGCGTGCTGGCAGGGCCGGGTGGCGGAGGTGATCGAGCAGTTGCAGGACTGGCAGGGGCGCGTGGGGCGGCCGCCACCGGGGGAGGAGCTGCCGGCGAGTGACCCGCGGCGCACGGTGGCGGAGGCGCTGGGCTACTTCGGCCACAACAAGGAGCGCATGAAGTACCCGGAGTACAGGCAGCAAGGGCTGCCGGTCACGAGCAGTCTGGTGGAGTCGCTGGTGGGGCAGGTTAACGCACGGGTGAAGAGCAAGCAGAAGTACTGGAACCGCGGGGAGGGGGCGGAGGCGATCCTACAACTGCGTGCGGCGGCCCTGAGCGAGGATGGGCGCCTGGACCGCTACCTCAGGGAGCGCCCGGGATCGCCCTACCGGCGCAGACAGCAACAGGGCGACCACACAGCCACGGCCAAGATTCCTAACTTACAAACCCGTTGATGGCCTCGCGGAATAATCCGGCCAGCAAGGGCAACCGTTGCGGACGCCGCGGGCGGGTCCATGCTTGTGGCCTTACCGATTCAGCCGACGCAGCAAGGCCACGCGCTGGAGCGCGGCGACCGAGAGGGCGTCGGTGATCCTGCCGTCGAGGACCATCGCCAGGCTCTCCGCGAACGGCACCCGGCGGACTTGAAGCCGTTCGGTGCCCTCCGGCTCGGCGACGCCCGGACGTAGATCGGTGGCCAGATAGCAGATGGCCTCCTCGTCGCTGACGGAGTTGGACAGGTGCAGCCGGGCGATTTCCTGCCATCGTTCGGCCGAGCAGCCGGTCTCCTCCCGCAGTTCGCGCTGGGCCGCCGCCAACGGATCTTCATCCTCGGCCGCGCCGCCCTCCACGATCTCCCACGAATAAAGTCCCAGCGTATAGCGATATTGGCCCACGAGAAGCACTCGGTCGCGCTCATCCACGGCGACCACGGCCACAGCCCGATTGCGGTAGTGGACCACGCCATACACGCCCGGTTGGCCGTCGGGCCGGCGAACCTCGTCGTGGTAGACGACAATCCACGGGTTCTGGTAGGCGATCGTTCGCGACAGGCGCTCCCAGGGGTTGTCGGCCTCCGTCATACCCTCTCCCTTCCGTGGGGCGTCTAGCCGCCGTCGCCGGCTTCGATCTTGTGCAAGGCTTCGTCCACGGTTTCGCGGAGATGCGGATCGGCCAGCGCACCATTTCCCGCAGCCGCGGCGCGGCCAGCCGAGCTTCCGCTCCTATCTCACCCAGCGCCCGCACCGCGGCCTGGCGCAACTCCTTCGTCGTTTCGTTCGCGAGCATGTCCATCAGCGCGGGCACCGCCTCGGCACTGCCGGCACTGGCCCGTCCCAGGGCCAGGACCACCAGCTCGCGGATGGTGAAAAAGAACATGCCCACTCGTTTGCGATTGTCTTGATCGCCCAGAGCCTGAATCAAGGCGGGAACGGCCGACCGCGCTTCCCGGCCCAAACGGAACAGCGTCAGGGCGGCGTACATGCGCACGCTGGGTTCCCCGTCGCGCAGGGCCTGGCTCAGCGCGGGCAGGGCCGAGCGCGAGGCCGGGTGCATCTTCGACAGGGCCAGCGCCGCCTCGCTGCGAACCTTGGCCTCGGCATCCCCGATCATCAGGGCGGCCAGCGCCGGCACGGCCTCATCGGCATTGACTCCCGTGGCCCCCAGGGCGAAGGCCGCCTCCTGGCGGATCTGGGCGTCGGGATGGTCCAGGCTCTCGAGCCAGTAACGGTGGGAATGGCCGCCGTAGCGACCCTGGGCACTATACAGTTTCGTGAGGTAAACCGGACTGTTGGGGATCAAGACGGCTAATCCGGCCAACACGAAGGCGACGATCACCAACCAAAGCGCGCGATGCCTTGTCATGGACAGACCTCCGGACAGGGGGAGGAGGACTACCAGGGGATCGAATGGAGTGTCCGTTCGGCCGTTCTCGCCGCGGGAAGTATTGCGAGTCTATCCCTTGTGCGGCGGCACCGAATCGGACCCGGCATTGGGAGCAAAGCTTCGGGGCGTCGGTGTCCATTACAACCGCCCTAGCCTACCTTCGGATTGGGCCGGTTGCAACGCTTTTCTTCCTTGTGCAAGCGCAGGCGCGCGAACAGGCCCCCGAGACACGCGGTCGCGGGGGCCTGTCGCTTCACGTCACGGTTAGGGTCAGGACATCACCGGCCGCAGCAAGCATGGCCGGCCGAACAGCACTCGTCATCGTCGGCGCAGCAATCGACGTTCGCCGTCCTGGCGGCGCTCAGGCAGCACTCCCGCGGCGGGTTGCAGCAGTCCGCACCGGGACGGCAGCAACTCCCAGGGGTGCTGGACAGGCGCCGCTCCAGGCGGCGCCTCCGCCGATCGTGCCGAGAAGCAGGGCCAGGGGAGCAAGAAATTTCAAAGACATGGTAGACCTCCAGAATATCCAATCGTCTGAGTACGAAGAATCACACGCATGAGACGCGGTATCGGCGGCCGACTTATGCCGGGTCGCCGAAATCGGGGCGACGCGCGCGGATTAACAGCGCCAGACGCACTGAAGCAACTGGAGGGGAGGAGAAACGAAAAGAACCTGCCCGACCCGTTCGCGCTCGCAAGCGTTGGGTCCATCCCCATCGAACAAGGGCAGGGCAAAGGAAACGTCCAGGTCGGGAGGGGCCTTTTCCGCGCCGGAGGGCAGCGGGGTCGGCAGCGCCGTGCAGCAGCACCCCTTGAGGGGCGGTGTTCGCTCGGCCGGTTGAGGAGGATGTTCGGCCCGCTGGGGATGGCAGCACGCGCTCGGAAGTTGTTCGGAGGATGTCTCGACCTTGCGGGCCGGCAGAAGACAGCACCAGCCCGGCGGAAACGCCAGGACAAGGCTGCTCGCCAGGACCAGGGATCGGAACACGAGCGCGATCATACCGTCATTGTTCGCGGGAGCCTCGTTTCGGTCAAGCAATTGTTTGGACGCAACCCGCCGCCCTTGCTATCTTCCTCTGGAACGCGAAGCCGCCCGCGAGAGGAGAAGGATCGTGCCAAGTCATTCCGCCTGGCCGCCCTTGCAGGGTGTCATTTTCGACATGGACGGCGTACTGGTCGATTCGGAGCCGTTCCTCAAGGAAGCCGCCGTGCGCATGTTCGCCGAGAAGGGATTCACCGTGCGGGCGGAGGACTTCGATCCATTCGTCGGCACCGGCGAGGATCATCTGCTGGGCGCGGTGGCCCAGAAGTACGGCCTGCCCTTCGACGCCCGCCGCGACAAGGCTCGCACCTACGCGATTTATCTCGAACGGATTCGCGGCCGGCTCCGGCCGCTGCCGGGCGTGTTTTCGTTCCTGGACGAGTGCCGGTCTCGCCATCTCAAGATAGCCGTGGCCAGTAGCGCCGACGCGATCAAGGTGGAGGGGAACTTGCACGAGATCGGCCTGCCGCCGGACACGTTCGCCGCCATCGTCAACGGCAGCCAGGTGGAGCGAAAAAAGCCGGCCCCCGACATTTTCCTGACGGCGGCGCGGCGGTTGGGACTTCCGCCCCCGGCGTGCTTGATCGTGGAAGACGCGGTGGCTGGCGTGGCGGCGGCCAAGGCCGCTGGGGCGCGCTGTCTGGCGCTGACCACGAGTTTTCCCGCCGACCGATTGAGCGCGGCCGACTGGATCGTCGCCGACCTGGCCCATGCGCCGCCGGACATCCTGGGGCCGCGTGCCTCCTAAAAACTTACTAGCCCGAAGCGCCAGCGAGGGAAATCCCTCGCTGGCGCTTCGGGCTAACAAATCAAGCGCCGGCGCTCTATCGTTCAATGATTGAACACGTCGTCGCGCAAACCCACGTTGAGCCGCATGTTGGCGAAGCTGTACAGCTCGACCACCTCGCCCGGATCACCTTGGTGGCGCGGCCAATCGTAGCACTCCAGACGGATCGGCAGGTGCGTCTCCTTGTCAAAGTACATGACCGACCGATAATAGATGAATTTCCCTTCCGGGTTGGCCGGGTGGAGGATCTCCACGCGGGTGCAGCGGCGGCGGTTGTATTCGTAATCGGCGATGCGCACCTGTGTCTGGTTAAGGGGGCGTTCGGCCTCCCACGCCTTGGCGAAGCGCTCGATCATGCCGCCGATGCCCGCCTCGGTGATGCTGCGCCGGCTCGTCTGGCGGGCGCGCGGGTCGTTGGGGTCGAGGGACCGGAAGCCGACCACGCCGAGCATCCCCTTGGGGTGGACGCGCATCATGCCGTCGTTCTTGCCGGCGACGTAGCAAACTTCCTGCCCGACCTCCGCGCGCGGCTGCAGCCAGCGCAAATAGACGCTGAACGGCTGCGTCCGCACCTTCATTTCCATGACGTTTTCCGGCAAGAGCGTGCCGTTGACGCGCTCGCGCTTGACGAGCAGGCAGGTGTAATCGCTCACACCCTGATGGGCTTGCCGAGCCAGGTGGATGAGGCGGATCGGCTCATCCATCGGCGAGGCCGGCGTCTCGGCTGGGGTAGCTTGGCCCATCGGCTGTGGCGCGGAAGGCGGGGCGGCTTGCGGCGCCGAGGTCGGCAACTGACCGCCGCCGAGCAGGACCACGCCGAGGACGCCGACCCCTCCGTAGTACCACAAACGCCGCGACGGTTGGTTCGTCCCCGCTGCCGCGTTGTCCGAATGGATCAGGCCCCATTGCCGGGTCGTGGACATGTTCGCCGCTCCTCCTCGGCGCGAGAGTAGTCCCGCACGCCCCTGTTCCGGGCTTTCCCGTGACGTGTTGGCCGCGTTCGCGCTCGACGGTTCCGGGCCGAGCGGCCTC
Organism: uncultured Planctomycetota bacterium; assembly: GCA_963767535.1. Lineage (GTDB taxonomy): Bacteria > Planctomycetota > Planctomycetia > Gemmatales > Gemmataceae > JAJPHU01. Next base: position 959,213 of record CAVYEC010000001.1, on the reverse strand, counting down.
TCCCTACGCAGCTTTTGTGCCATCGTCCGGAGGAGCGGACGCGTTCGTGATCTTGAGGAGTTGAAACGCTTACAGAGCAACGGTTTGCATCCGCGCCGGCGAGTCGCGCACTTTGCCGCCCGCGACGGTCTCTCTGTATAATTTACACGTCGCTTGCAAGTTCGGGCACAAATAAAGAGCGAATTGGGGGGAATTAACGACCGTCGGGCCGGCGCAATGCGGCAAGGTCTCGCCTTCGCTCCCAACGGAACAACCCTTTTTATCGAAAGACCGCCGACATGACGGAAACGTTGCACATCCGCACGCTGGTTTCGCAGCCGTTTGAGGAGAACACCTACGTGGTTTGGCGGCCGGGGTCGGCCGAGTGCGTGGTTTTCGATCCGGGCCTCGACGCGGAGTTGATTCTCGATTGCCTGCGCGAAGAGGGATTAACGGTCCAGGCCATCCTCAACACGCACGGCCACGCCGACCATATCGGCGGCAACGAGGCGCTCAAACAGCTCGCCCCGCAAGCGCCCTTGATTATCGGCGCCGGCGACGAATTCATGCTTTCCGACACCGAGGCCAACCTGAGCGGACCGTTCGGCCTGCCGATCACCAGCCCGCCCGCCGATCGCACGGTCCAGGAGGGCGACACGGTGGAAGCGGCCGGTCTGTCGTTCCGCGTGCTGGACATTCCCGGCCATTCGCCCGGCCATGTGGTCTTCGTCCACGAGGGGACGCCGACGCGGGTTTTCGGCGGCGACGTGCTGTTTCGCGGCAGCATCGGCCGCTACGACTTCCCCGGCAGCAACGGCCGACTTTTGCTCGACGGCATCCGCCGCAAGTTGTTCACGCTACCGGCGGACACGCTGGTTTATCCGGGCCACGGTCCCGTCACCACGGTCGGAAACGAGATGCAAACGAACCCGTACCTGGCAGGAGAATAGAAGAAATTAGCCCAAAGCGCCAGCGCGGGAGACAGAAAACCCTCGCTGGCGCTTCGGGCTATTAGTTGTGTCACTTGCCGCCGGGATTGGCCGGACGCACGGTGCGCGGCTGCGGGTCCGTCTGTCCGGGGACCATCTTCCAGCCCTGCGGCGCCTTGGGTGCGTCGAAAGCGCGGCGATCCAATTTCACATCGGTGCGCAGGTTCGGGATGTCCCACATGACTTCGTTGCCGTTGGCATGCTCGAACCACAGTTGGCGCGGCATGAACGTGGTCTTGTTGAGGACCAGGCGGGCGCGCTGGAAGTCGGCGCGGTCGGCCGCCGAACGCGGCGCGATGTCCACGTAAATGTAATACTGGTCTTCCTTGGCCAATTTCAGCGAATAGCGGCGCTGGGCTTCATCGGCCTTCATGCCGAACAAGAGCGACAGCAGGTTATCGTCGGCCACCTGTCCCGGCTTGGGCTTGGGCACTTCGTAATAGCGAATCTCCTTCTGAGCCGGCTTGAAATCGTAGATAAAATCGCCGGTGCAGACATAGCGTTCCTGAAACTCCTTCTTGCCTTCCGGGGCCAGTTCCAAAATGGCGAGGTTGAGAGCGGTGGGGCCTCGGCCATCCTTCATGTAATAGGCCACGCCGACGAGCTTGGTGGTGTCCTCGATGGTGTGGTTCTTGTCGATGCGCACCAGCTGGGCGGCCAGCGCGGTGACATCTTTCATCTTCTCTTCCCACTTGCGCAGGTGGCCATCGAGGACTTTATCTTCGGCCGGGGGCTGGGAGGCCGGCGGCGCGGCGGGCGTTTGCTGAGCGCGGGCGGCTTGGCTCGCCAGCAACAAGGCGGCCAGAAAGAAGCCAAAAGGACGCATAGGTCTCCTCCTGCATGCTCCGCGGAATCCGCCGCCCTTGCGGGAGGGACGGCGGACGGAATCGGTCTGCCTGCGCGTTATAACATCCCCACGGCGGGGCGCGAAGTGCGGCTGAGAAGAAAACCACTAACCACAGAGTCACAGAGAGCACAGAGAAGGAAAGAAGAGAAGACAAAAAATGGGCGGAAGAGAGGAGAAAGGCTTTATAATTGGTTCTTCTCTTCTTTTTATTCTTCTCTTCTTTCCTTCTCTGTGCTCTCTGTGACTCTGTGGTTAGTTATTTTTCCTTATCCTCCCAGGTTGACGTACACTGTCTTGACCTCGGTATACAGCTCCAGGGCGTATTCCCCCAATTCACGGCCGAAACCGCTCATCTTGTAGCCGCCGAACGGCGCCGCCGTGTCGAACACGTCGTAGCAGTTGACCCAGACCGTGCCGGCGCAGGCCGTTGGCGAGGCGATGCGCCTTGGTGATGTCGCGCGTCCACACAGCCGCGGCCAGGCCGTAAAACGTATGGTTGCCGCGCCGCACGACTTCGTTGACATCCTTGAATTTCAGGATGTTCATCACCGGCCCGAAGATCTCCTCGCGCACGATCTTCATCTCGTCCTTGACATCGCCGAAGACGGTCGGCTCGATGAAGTAGCCGCGCTCGCCAAGGCGCCGGCCGCCGGCCAAGAGCTTCGCCCCTTCCTTCTTGCCGGCTTCGATGTAGCCCATGATGCGATCGCACTGCTCCTGCGAGACCTGCGGCCCCTGCGTCGTGTCCGGCTCGAACGGGTCGCCGACTTTCTGCGACTTGGCCTTTTTCAGCACTTTTTCCACGAACTGATCGTGAACCTTCTCCTCGACGAACAGCCGGCTGCCGGCGCAGCAGCACTGGCCCTGATTGAAGAACAAACCGAAATACGCCCCCTCCACGGCGGCGTCGAGATCGGCATCCGCGAACACGATGTTGGGGCTTTTCCCGCCCAGCTCCAGGCTGACCCGCTTCAGGTTGCTCTTGGCGGCGGCGGTCATGATGATCTGGCCGGTCGTGCCCTCACCCGTGAAGGCGACCTTGTCGATGTCCATGTGCTCGCTGACGGCCGCGCCTGCGGTCGGCCCGTAACCGGGCACCACGTTGATAACACCATCGGGGAAGCCGGCTTCCTGAGCGAGGGCGGCCACGCGCAGGGCGGTCAACGGCGTCTGCTCGGCCGGCTTGAGGACGATGGTGCAGCCGGTCGCCAGGGCCGGCCCCCACTTCCACGCCTGCATCAAGATCGGGAAATTCCAGGGGATGATCTGGCCGACGACGCCGATCGGTTCGTGCCGGGTGTAGCAGAAGTAAGGCCCCTCGACGGGGATGGTCTTGCCGTGGTTCTTGTCGGCCCAGCCGGCGTAATAGCGATAGCACTTGATGGCGAGCGGCAGGTCCGCGTTGAGGGAATCGCGCAGCGGTTTGCCGTTGTCGAGCGATTCGAGGGCGGCCAACTCTTCCTTGTTGGACTCGATGAGGTCGGCGAGCTTGAGCAGCAGCCGGCCGCGTTCGGCGGCGCTCATCTTCGGCCACGGCCCTTCCTCGAACGCCTTGCGGGCGGCCTTGACGGCCAGATCGACATCGGCCTTGTCGCCCTCGGCGACCTGGCAGATGGTCTCGCCGGTGGCGGGGTTGAGGGTCGGGAAGGTCTTTCCCGACACGCTGTCGAGCCACTTGCCGCCGATGAAGAGCGGTTGGTCCTTGACCTTGGGCGGCTTGACCGTGCGGGTTTTGGGAGCGGTTGCGGTAGCCATGCGTGGAGTCCTCCTGTCACGAGAGAGGCGAACGAGAAACGGCATCCGATGTGCGGGATTATCGCAGCGCCGCCCGGCGGCGTCAAACATCCGTCCCCATTGGCGAGCCGGGAGCGTCAGCGACCGGAGTTCTTCTCCGGTCGCTGACGCTCCCGGCTCGCCAATAAGCTGGTCAAAAGGGAAAAGCTCTTTATAAAGGGATTGCATCCGCCGCACCCCATCCGCGAGGAAATCATGACGCACAACTATCCGCCGCCACAGCAGCAACGCCATGCGTTTTTGAGCGTGTTGTTCACGGTGCTGGCCCTGGGCTTTTTCGTGTTCGTGCTGATCTTCATCAGCGGCGGATTCTTCCTGTGGGTGATCCTGCTGGCCGGAAGCATCCTCGGCGTGGGCTTGCTGCATTACCTGTTGTGGGGCCGCGCCTTCTCGGCGTCGGTGGCCGGCGAGCGCGAGGAGGAACAGCTGCGCCAACGCGCCGCCGCCCTCGACGAGGACGACGACTGGCGGCCGCCCGACACGCGCATCCGGCGCTGAAGGAGTTTCTTACAAGGTACGCAGGAACGTCAGCAAATCATCCAGATCCCCGTGCGACAAATCCGCGGGCACCTGATGGCGGTGCTTCGTGAAAACCTCATCGAGACGAGTTGCCCGCCCGTCGTGGAAGAAAGCGACGCCCTGGCCCACGCCGCGCAGCGACGGCGGGTTGAACGCCGTCTTGCCCAGTTCGTCTTCCAAACCCACTTCGTAGGTGCGCGGCGTCGTGTAGGACGGCGCGGCGTGGCAGCGGGCGCAGCCGGCAGACTCGAAGACGGCCTTGCCGTGACGCACCGTCTGATCCTTCGGATTTCGGTGCGCGGCGGGCGGCGGGGACAGCGTCCGCAGGTAGGCGGTCAGGTCCGCGATTTGCCGCTCGGTCGGGCGGGGTCCGTGCATGGTCGAGCGGATCGACTGGCTGACCTGATCTTCCAGCCGAGCCATGCTGCCGTTCCAGGCCCACGGAGCGGTATCGCCGACGCCAAGCAGAGTCGGTACGCGCTTGGGGGCGCCGTAGGAGCCATCGCCGAGCGTGTCGCTGCGAAGACTGTTGGTGTGTCCGTCGCTGTGGCAACTGTGACAGCTCATCCAGCCCTCCACGGACAGCCGGCCGTCGAAGAACAGCAACTCGCCGCGCTCGGCCGGTCTCAGTTCGGGAGTCGGACCCAGCGAAATCGTGGCGAGTTTTTTGCGACCGGGGATGTCGAGAATCGTGACGGCATCGCCGAAGGTGTCGGCAACGAAGGCGCGGCGGCCGGCGACGACAATCGCCGTGGGTCGCCGACCGACAGCTACTCGCGGCCAATCGTCGTGAAGTTCCGGCCCGAACGCGATTTCGCCGGTGCCGGCCAACGTCACGAGGATTTTGTCATCGGCCACGGCCACACCCGCGGGGTCGGCAGCCCCGTTTAGGAACACGCCCAGGGGCAACAAACGGCTGTGGCGCAGCAGGTCCGCTTGCGGATCGGCAACGTCTTCCAGGGCGAGCGAGCGCACGCCGTTGGAAATCACGTTGCCCCAGCGGATGTCGTCAGAGCGCGTCGGCGTCTCCTCGGCCAGCAGTTGTTGCGACAACAAGAGTTGTTTGCCGTCGCCGCTGATGGCGAGGCCGCGGATGTTATGCCCCGGCACCGCACGCACCGACTCCACAACGCCGCGTTGCACATTCACCACGGCGAGATGGCCGCCGAAGGCATCGGTGATGACAAGCTGCTTCTTATTCGGTAAGAGCAACTGATGGCGCGGGGCGAACGGCAACGCGATGATTTTGTGCAGCTTCGGAGGGCCATCGCCCGTTCGCTCGACAATGGCCAATTGACGCTCCCACAGGCAGGCCACTGCAGCCTGGCCTCCAGGCAGCGTGCGGACGCTCACCGGCGATTCGCCCACATGCACCCGGCCGGCCATGTCGAGCGCATCGCCATGCCGTGCCAGTATAATCAACTCGCCCGCCGCTTCGTCCACGGCGAGCAATCGACCGTCGCCGGCGTCGGTCAAATCGGCGAGCGTTCGGCCGATCACCTTCTCGGCCAGCACCTGCCGCCGGTCCACATCGATCACCGACACGCTGCCGGCGCGGCGGTTGGCGACGAAAAGACGGCGACCGTCATCGGCCGGCACCACGGCCACCGGCCGTCGCAAACGCACGTCCGCCGCGTCAGGCCGGGCGGGCAGGGAAACGGCGGCGAACAGGATCACCGCCGGGATGCCGCACCAACCAATCCACCTTATCATCGGCGCTCCCTCACTGCGCGGCCTTCTTGTTTTGCTTGGCCAACTCCTCGCGCAAGAGCGCGACCGCCTTGTCGAGTTGCGGGTCGGCCGGCGGCTTGGCGTCGGCCTTGGGTTCCGGCGAATCCTGCTTCGCCCGCCACTCCAGCACGTCCTCCAGTTGTTTGTGTTCGAGAATCACCCGATGATCCGGCACCACGTACTCCTCGGGAACGTCCGGCTTCTCAGCGCGGGCCGGCCGTTCCACGGTGCCTGTCCGCAAGACCAGGGCGCCCTGTCCCTCCGGCAGCGGCACCAGGCTGGACACCATGAGACTTCGCACGGTCGGCTCACCCACGAGGACCGCGCGCTTGCGGTCTTGCATCGCCGCCGCCAGGAGGTCGGCCATTCGGCCCGTATGGCGATCCACCAGCACGGCCATCGGCATGTCGCGGAACAGGCAATCGCGATCCGCCCTGTACTCCTTGACCTTACCGTGTACGTCGCGCACTCGCCACAGCACGCCGCCGTCGAGAAAACCGTCAGCGACGAGGGAGGCATAGCGAATCTCGGTCCCCAGGGTGGCACGCAGGTCCAGCACGAGCGCCTTGACGCCTTGCTCGCGCACCAGCGGCTCGATCTTGCGCAGCTCCAGCAGCGTACTGCTCTTGAGTTCGGTCAGCGTCAGGTAGCCGACGCCCGCCTCGGCGTCGAGTCGGAACGACCAGCTTTCCTCGCCGGTGCGGCGGTAGCCGTGGACCGACGTGAACGGCACCACGCCGCGGACCATCGGCAGCCGGCGCGTTTTGGTCTCGCCGGGTTGACGTACCGTCATGCTTACCTTCGTGCCGGCCTCCCCTTGCAGACGGCGGACGTATTCGCCGAGCGTTTTACCGGCCATGCTCTGATCGTTCACTTTGACGATGAGATCGCCGGGCCGGGCGCCGGCCTTGCGGGCGGGGCCGCCGGGAAACGGCACGACAATCTGGGCCAATTTTTCCTTGGGATCCAAGCGAATCTGAATGCCGGTGCCTTCGTAGCGGTTGCCAGTCAGCACTTCAAAGCGCTTTCAGCTCAACGGGCGACATGTAACCCTGGCCGCCGGGGTCGCTCTTATCCGACATGCCGAACATACCGTGGAACAGCGTGTGTTCGGGGGTATCCTCGCCGTCCTTCTTGGCGGCATCGTCCGCGGGCCAGGCTTCGGCCAAGAGCGCGGCGAACTGTTCCGGCGTCGTCACGGCGGAGACGCGCGTACCAAGATCGGTGACTTTCCGTCCCGGTGTCCGGCGCAGCAGAGCCTTCAGGCCGGACAGGAGCATTTGCTGTCGCGCCGGCGGGTCGATGTCGCGTTGCAACACGAGGTCGGTGATGGCCCACGCTTGCCGGGCCGCCGCGTCCGCCCGGTCATTCTTGGGGGCCGGCGCGTCCGCATACGCCATCGGGACCGTCAGCATCGCCGCCAGGGACCACGCCAGATTTCGCGTCCGCATGTCGAAGCACCTCCGCAACGAGAAACGGTTTGTCCCGCCAATGTAAACGAAGGAAGGCTGCGCAACAATTGATTGTAAGAATCCTCGACCGTTTATCCGGCTGCGGTGCCGCAAGCCGGTCTGTGGACGGGACAGAAGGGACTACACAGGGACGAAACGCTAAACCGTCATGCTCTCGCCCCGGTCGGGGATAGCCACGTCGGCAAACCCGGCGGCCCGTAGCCCCTCGGCCAGCGCCGCCGCGCGCTCCGGCTCGCCATGAACCAGACGCACTTGCTTCGCCGTGCCGGCCAGCGGCCCCAGGCTCCGCAAGAGATCCGGGTGATCGGCATGACTGGACAGGCCGTTGAGTACCACCACCTCGGCCTTGACCGCGAACATCCGCCCCAGGATGCGCACTTCCGGCCGGCGTTCGACGAGCCGGCGGCCCAGCGTGTCCTGGGCCTGGTAGCCGACGATCAGGACCGTGCTGCGCGGATCCTCGATATGGTGCTTGAGGTGGTGCAAAATACGGCCCCCCTCGCACATGCCGCTGGCCGACACGATCACGCAAGGGTCGGGCCGATCGTTCAAGGCAATGCTGTCGTGGACCTTCTCGACGTACTGGATTTGTTGTTCGCCGAACAGATCGGGGTCGGTTTCCATGAGCTGCAGCGTCTCGGCGTTGAAGCATTCGGGGTGGGCGCGAAATACCTCGGTGGCCCGCACCGCCATCGGGCTGTCCACGAAAATCGGTATCTCCGGCAGCCGGCCAGCACTCATGAGCTGATGGAGGAAATAAACGACCGTCTGCGTCCGGCCAACGCTGAAGGCGGGGATCAGCAGTTTGCCGCCGCGCCGGGCCGTCTGCTCGACCACCTGGCCGAGTCGTTCGGCCGTCTCGTCCACCGGCTCATGCGTGTGGCCGCCGTAAGTGGATTCGCTGATGAGCAGATCGGCCGGCGGCACCGGAGCCGGGTCGCGCAGGATCGGCAGGCCCGGTCGGCCCAGATCCCCCGTGAAGGTCAGACGCCGTTCGCCGTTCGGCCCGTCGATCCGCACATGAATCATGGCCGAGCCGAGCAGGTGGCCGGCGTCCACGAACGTCGCTTCCAGTCCGCGACCGACGCTGACCGGCGTGTCATACGGCACCGCCTTCAGGCGCAAGAGCGTGCGGTACACGTCCCGGCCGTCGTAGAGCGGCTCAACTTTCGCCTCGCCCTTGTCGCGCTTGCGGTTGAGATAGGCCGCGTCTTCTTCCTGAATCTTGGCGGCGTCGCCGAGCATGACGGCCAAAAGGGCGCGCGTGGCCGGCGTGCAGTAGATCGTGCCGCGGAAACCTTGCTTGACCAAGTTGGGAAGATTGCCGCAGTGGTCGATGTGGGCGTGACTGAGCAGCACCGCGTCGATGTCCTTGGCGCGGAAGGGAAATTCGCGGTTGCGGCGAAAGCTCTCGGCCCGATGGCCCTGAAACAGCCCGCAGTCCAGAAGAAACGATTGGCCGCAAGCGTCGAGCCGGTGCATCGAGCCGGTGACGGTGCGCGTGGCACCCCAGAACGTGACGGCCGGCGCGGCGGACGGCTTGGGCTTGTTGGCCATACCGCCATTGTATCGCGGAATGGCGAGCTGGGAGCGATGGCGAGCCGGGAGCGTGAGCGACCGGAGTGCTCCGGTCGCTCACGCTCCCGGCTCGCCCGATTACATCCCCGCGAAACGCAAGGGAAGCATCGACTTACTGCTTCTGCTTCCGGCCGCCGAACACGCGGATTTCCTTGATCCGCTTGTTGCCGTCGTCGGTGATAATCACGGCCCGACGGCCCTTTTCGGGAATGTCGGTGAACATCTTGTGCTTGAGGCCGCCTTCGAGCTCGTCGCCGGCCTCGAAGCTCTTGGTCTCCTTGTTGAACTTGCCCTTGACGATCTTGACGTCCTTGGCGACCGGCAGGGTCTTCTCCTCGCCGCGCTTGGCGTCCTTGCCCTTGCCCTCGAGCGGGGCGAAGGTGATCTTGTTGCCTTCCACCTTGGTGATGACCGCGTTGATCTCGTCGGCGAAGACAACACCGACCGACAAGACGAGAATGACCGCGGCGCACACGACTTTCCGCAACATACCGTTACTCCTTCTTAGCCGTCCAGCACCCTGCCCCGGCCCAGTGCCGGGACCATGAGCCTGGGCGAGTCCAAACCCATTTCCCGCGCGAAGATCGAGGGGCGCAGCGCCCCGGCGATTCGCCGGCTGCGGGCTAGGAATTAAACCCACCCGGCGGTAGGAAGTCTCGCTTTCCTCGCTCGATCTCAGCAAAGCGGCGGCCGTGGGCCGGCGCACGCGCGTCCGCACCGACTCGGCGATGAGTCATGGGGTGGGCGGCGAGATGGTGTGCAAGGAACTCCTCGGCGATGCGCCGGTATCTTCGCGGCGAGATTTCGTCTGACATTAGAATGGGGCGCGGCGCGGATGTCCACAACTTTATTGTGATTTTTGTCGGTAAGGCCGGAAACGTGCGGAAACTGTACGGCCCGCCGAAGTTGGAAGCGCCTCGCGAAGATTCTTTTTATCTCCCTCCCCTTGTGGGGTAGGGGTGGGGGGTGAGCGCTCTACCCCCCACCCCTACCCTCCCCCACAAGGGGGGAGGGAGTTAGCCGCGGAAGACCCAGCGCAGCATCTCGCCCAGCCGGGCCCCCTTGCCTTGCATAAGGATGCCGACGCGGAAAATCCGGCCGGCCGCCCAGACGCACAACAGCGTCGTCGCCAGGACCAGCGCCACGCCGACGGCCGGCTGCCAGATCGGAACGCCCGGCGGCACCGACTGCCGCATAATCATTAGCGTCGGCGTGGCGAACGGGAAAAAGGATATGCCCGTGGCCACGGCGCTATTAGGCTCCTGCAAGACGCTGCCCATGAGAAACATCGGCATGACGATGAGGAGCATGACCGGCCAAAGGAGATTTTGCGTCTCCTTCATGTCCGTGCAGGCCGCGCCGATGGCGATGAACAGCGAGCCGTACATGAGCGCCGCCAGCGCCTGAAAGACGAGGAACCAGACGAGCAGGCCGGCCGGGATGTACTCGGCGAAGCCGTAGTGCCGGGCCGCCCAGTACACGCCGCCCAGGTACACCGCCGTCACCGTCAGCGACACGCCGGTCATACCGAGCAGCTTGCCGAGCATCAGGTCGAACGGCCGCACCGAGCCGAGCAGTACCTCGGCGATGCGCTGCATCTTTTCCTCGACCACGCCCTGCATGAGCGGCGTGGCGCTCATCATCACCACCATGAACATGAGCATCATCAGACCGATGGGCACGATGATCGGCGCGATAAAACTGCCTTGCGTGGCCTCCTCGATCTCGTTCGTGCCCGGTTTGCGCCGCAGCAACCCTTTCGCGTCCAGCGGCACCGGCTCCAGAATTTCGCGCACCGTGGCGAGCGGCACACTGAGGTTGGCCTGCTGGAAACGGAGGGCCGGCACCTGATCGGCGACGCCCGCCTTGATGAGGCGCGGAAACTCCTGACTCGTCGGCCGGTTGGAATGGTAGCGCAGGACGTAGCGCTCGTCCTCCGTTTTAGGGGGGGCCGGCTTCAGCACGTCCGCGCCCACGTCGAGGAAGCCGAAATACTTGCCCTGGCGCACCAGTTCGGAAAGGTCAGCCCGCTGCTCTTTTTTGGCTTGCTCGGTGTCCGCGCTGGGGGTGATTTTCTCGATCTTGAAGGGCGGCTGTTTCCCTCCTTTGGTCGCCGGCGCGTTGTTGTAGCCCTGGATGGCCTTGTCCACCAGCGGATAGATCTGTTCGTTGGGCGTGCGATCGACGATGGCGAACTTTTTCTCTTGGTTGTCGTGGTAGTCTTTCAAGAGCCATTGCATGAGGGCGCTGCCGCCCATCATGACGGGCATGATGACCAGGCTGACGATGAACGCCTTGGTGCGCACGGCGGCGAGGTACTCGCGCAGGGCGACGACGAGCATTTTACGCATGGACCTTGTCCTCCCGCGTCGCGGCCGGCTCCGAATCCGGCCGGGCGATGCGCACGAAAATGTCATGCAGCGTCGGGCGCGTCAGCTCGAAGTGAAGGATGCGCCCGCGCCGCATCAAGTGATTCAGGATTTCCTGCGAATCCGCCCCCGGCCCCAGGCGCAATTCTTGCCAGCGGCCCAGATCCGTCACCTTGGCGACCCCCGGCAGATGATCGAGGGTCGCCGGGTTGTCGAGCTGGACGCGGAGCGTGTCGCTGCCGTAGGCGCCCTGGATCGCCTCCAGTGTGCCGTCGAGCACCTTGCGGCCCTTGTGGATCATGAAGATGAAATCGCACAGCTTCTCGGCCACGCCCATGTCGTGCGTCGAGAAGATGATGGTCGCCCCGGCCTGGCGCTGCTCCAGGATGGCCTTGCGGAACTCGTCGGTATTGACCGGGTCGAGGCCGCTGAACGGCTCGTCGAGCAGGATCAGTTCCGGCCGGGCGATCACAGTGGCGATGAACTGCACCTTCTGGGCCATGCCCTTCGACAACGCTTCGACCTTCTTGTTCGCCCACGCCGCCAGATCCATGCGCTCCAGCCAGGTGTCGATAGCCGATCGGCTGTTGTGGAAGCCCTTCAATTCGGCATAGAAGCGGAGAACGTCGCGCACCTTCATCTGCTTGTAAAGCCCGCGTTCCTCGGGCAGATAGGCGACGCGATCGAGGATGGATCGGCCGTTGTTTCCGCCGTGCAGCGGCTCGTCGAGGACGTGGATGGTGCCGCGGTCGGGGTAGAGGATGCGCATAATCATGCGCAGCGTGGTGGTCTTACCGGAGCCGTTGGGTCCGATGAATCCGTAAATGCTGCCGCGCGGCACTTCGAGGCTGAGGTCATCCACGGCGACATGCTGGCGAAACGTCTTCGTCACGCCTTCGATCGAAACGGCGGCCATGCGTCCCCCGGGCAAGGGTTCAAATGTTCTTTCGTTGATGGTAACGCCGAGGCGTCCGGTCTACCAAGGTATTTCGACCGAGCCGACGTGGGATTGCGACAAAATCACCGCGGAGCATGGGGTCCGAGTTCACTTCTTCTTCGGTGCGGCCGGTTCCGCCCCCAGGGGGAGCAACGATTTAAGCAGTTGTCCGTTGGTGCCGTTATACAAACGCACGACACCTTCCTGACCGCCGGCCGCGACGAGGGCGCCGTCGGGGCTGACGCCGATGGCGTAGAGGAAATCGGTGTTGCCGCCGAAATTGCGTGTGTTGCCGCCGTTGATGTTCCAGAAGCGCACCGTCTGATCGCCGCTGCACGTCGCGAACTGATCGGTCTTGCCGACGAACGCGAGGCGCGTCACCTGCTTGCCGTGGCCGGTGATGGAGCGGACCTGCTCGCCCTTGTCGAAGTCCCAGATTTTGATGAGGTTGTCCGCACCGGCCGAGGCCAGCAGCTTGCCGTCGGCCTTCCAGCCGACGCCGAGGACGTGGTGCGTGTGGCCCTCGAACGACTTCAGGAACTTGCCGGAGGGCACCTCGAACGTCTTGACGAACTTGTCGGCCGCGCAGGTGGCCAGCTTCTTATCGTCGGGGCTGAAGCTGACATCAAAGACGGTGTCGCTGTGGCCGTTCTTGATGTCCACGACCAGCTTGCCGGTGTCCGCCTCGAAGATCTTGATCTCGCCGTCGGCCGTCGGCGCCCCGCCGCCGGTGGCCAGCAGCTTACCGTCGTGCGAAAACGCCAGGGCCACCACGCGATCGGCGAAGCCGGTCAAACGCCGGCGGATGGCGCCGGTCTGGGTGTTCCACAGAATGACTTCCTGAAACGCGCCCGAGGCGAGCGTTTTACCGTCGGGACTGTAGGCCAGCGCTTCGACCATCGACAGGTGAGCGATCTTGGTCGCCCCTCCCTTCAACTGTGGGTCGAAAAAGTCGCGGAAATTCGCTCCCGTGGTGGCGTTATACAGATGAATCTGATTGCCGCGCGAGGCGGCGATGGTAGTCTTGTCGGGGCTGATGGCGATGCCCAGCACCGGATGGACGTTGGCCGGCGGGCCGGTGACGATCACCTTGGGCCGCTCGCGCTTGGTGGACGGGGCCTTGGCGCCCTGGTCGATCCACAGCTTGATGAGGGCCAGCTCTTCCGGGGTCAACGGCTCCTCGGTCTTGGGCGGCATGGCCGGCTTCTGCGTCTTGCTGGCCAGCTTGACGAGCAGGCTCTCGCCCGATTTGCCCGGCACGACCGCCGGGCCGCGCTTGCCGCCCTTCAGGAGCGCTTCATAGCTGCCCATGTCGAGCTTGCCTTCCTTGATCTTGTCGCTGTGGCAGAAGGCGCACTTGTTGACCAGGATCGGCTCGATGTCCTTGTCGTACAGGACCGGCGTCGCGCGCTCCAGCTTGACGACCGCAATCGGCTGCACGGGCTGAGGGGCCTTCTTTTCCTGGGCCGGCAGCAGACCCGTCAGCACGACGACGAGGCAGAGCGAGATCAAATAGCGCACTGCGCCTATCTCCTGAAGCGAACCGGGCGGTTCGGGTTCGTTATTTCACCACATTCACGTTTAGCTTTATTTCGTGCGTGATCGGCTGGCCCTGGTACATCGCCGTGGCCCGCACGGTCAGGCCGCCGAGGTTGACGGGCATTGTACCGGCGACGGTCTTGATGACGAGCTTCGCCTCGTTTTTGCCGGCGGGAATGACGGCATCGCCGATCAGCACGCCCTTGGCGTTGGGCGGCAGGACGACCTGCACTTTGAATTCGCCATCGTAGCCGTTCTGCCGCGCCACCCGCACCACCACCTCGGCCTCCTTGCCAATCTTCACCGTGGCCGACGGCGCGGACAGCGACAGGTTGGCGAGCGACTTCGGCAGGACGGTCAACGTCACCGGCGCGGACGGCAGGATGACGAGCGTGTTCGGTTTCTGGTTGGACTTCGGATCGCGGGCAAACGGGAGCTGCGCCTGGGTTCGGAGGACGATCGTGTAAGTGCCCGGCGGCACGTTGCTATTGACGTTGACCGCCAGCGAGCCGTCCGTCTGCTTGGCGGCGATGTTCAGCGGCTGATTGTTGTTGACGGTCAGTCCGCGCGGCAATTCGATCTGCTGGACCTGCACCGTCAGCGGCGTGGTGAAGTCCTTGGACAGCCGATCGAGCTTCACCTTCAGCGTGCCCTTTTCGCCCTGCTTGAGGGCCGGCTTGTCGAGGCTGGCCGTGAGACTGTACGGAGCGCCGGGGCGCACAGCCAGCATGAGGCTGTGATCGAGCCGGCTGATCGGCGGAATATTTTGCTGCGGCTGCACCGGCCAGACGATGCTGGCCGAGCGCGCCCGGTGGACCACTTTTTGTCCGTTGATGACGGCCGAGCCGACAATTTTGATTTCGCCGGTCCACTCAGCCGTCTTGGGCGCCGCCGACAGAACGAGCTGCATCTCGCGCAGATCGCCACCGACCGTCTGCGATGGGGCTGTCACGCCCGGCGGCAGCCCCTCGGCCGTCAGGCTGATGTCGCCGACGAAGCCGTCTTGCCGCAGTGCGAAGATCGAGAACGCCTGCTGCCCGCCATCCAGCACGGTCATTCCCGCCGGCCGAATGTCGCCCGGCGCCAGGGCCACCAGGTGAAAGTCGGGCCGCGGCGGCGCGATGCGGACGCGATAATAATGGCGCGGGCCGGCCACCGTGTCCGCCAACCGGCTGCTGACGAGCAGCTGATATTTGCCGTCGGCCGGCACCACGAAGCGGTACGGCAGCGGGTCCTCGCTGCGGTCGAAGAATTTCCGACTCCGAAGATCCTGATTATCGTCCGATTCCTTCAACTCGTCCTTGAGACTGCGGAGCATGAAGTACATGAGGGCCGGCGCGCCAGGCGGTCGCTGAAGATCTCGATGTTGTAGACCTCGCCCTTTTTCGCCGTGAACGTGTACCAATCGCGGTCGCGCCGCTTCTCGACGTGGCCGGCGATCTCACAGGGCAGGTGGACCTCCTGCGCCGTCTCGGGCGTCTCATTGTTGCCGTTGTCGAGCACAACCGGCGAGCGAGCCAGCGTGAGCAGGAACGGATTCGACCAGCCGGTTTCGTTGCGGAGGCGATACTCGAACCCCTCCAGTCCCGCCATCTTCGGGGATAACTGTCCGCTGAACGCGAGATGCTGCCCCGCATCGTCCGGTGCCGTGATGCTGACCGTGATTTTCTCAAGCGCGGCTCGTCGGCCCCGGCCAACGGCTCGATCTTACCGCCCGGCAGATTGCGGCCGTAGACGGTCACGGTCGTCGCTTTGCCGGGCGGGACGACGCACGGGAAGACGGCGTCGATCCACGGGGCCGTGCTGATGCTCAGACGATAGAAATGCTCGGCTGTGCCCTGCGTGTACGTGAACTGGTAGACGCGGACGAAATAATCGCCGTCTTCGGGCAGGGTGCAGTCGGCCAGCGCGTCGTTGTCGTGGTAATCCCGGCCGGAGACCAGCTGCTTGCCCCTGGCGTCGTACACTTCGAGTCCCGCATGAAACCGGCTGTCGATGGTGGACGCGAGGCAGCTGAGGATAACGCGCCGGCCCTTCTTGCCGGCGAAGACGTAGTAATCGACATCGGTGGGGCTGGCCATCGAGCCGTTGATGGTCGAGTTCATCTCGACGCGCTGGGCCTGCTCGACATCGTTGTTCGGCTCCTTCTCCAGCACCTCGCCCAGGTCGCCGGCCACGAACGCGCGCGGGTTGCTGACGCCCCACTTGTTGACGAAGCGAACGTCATGAATGCCGGGCGGCACCTCCGGCGAGAGTGTGACCTTGAACCGGCTGACGCTCGGCTTGCCCATCGGCCTCTGTCGCCGGTTCTGCTTGGGCGGCGGAGTCGGCGCCTTGGCTTCGGCCTTCTCGGGCATGGCAATCGGTTCGGCCCGGATACCGGGATGGCTGAACAGCAGGTGTTCGGGTTCCTCGATGTCGGTGCCGGTGAACGTCACCTCGACGCTCGTGCCGATCTTGCCGCCCGGCGGCATGACGGTCATGAGCCGCGGGCTGGGCAGGTTCGATTCGAGCTGCTGCTGGGCGTGGCCAAGCTGAGCAAGCGACAGACCCGCGATGCAAGTAAGGAGCAGGGCCACAACACGGCAAACTCCGGAGACGGAGCGAAGGTGCATCGACATCGCGGGAACTCCTGAAAAAGCCGTATTCCGGAAAAGCAATCTCTCGGCAGGGCGCGACGGCGGGGGAACCGACGGCACAAGGCGGGTTGGCCTTCCGCGGAAGGCACGAACATTACCGGGGGGCAGCGGAATATCTTACCCCCGCATCCTAATCGGCCGAGCTACGGCGGTCAAGGAAGTTCGTGACGAGATGCCCATCGAGAGCGTCTCAACCTCGCCGCGCTCGGTCGCCCGGCGCTCGACGTGGGTCTCTGACCCCGCCGCTCCGCTGACCGAAGGTCTCTCGGCATCAAACTCGTCCACAGCTTCTTGAATAATCTTTGAACCCTCCGGTTCGTCCGGTTATGCTCTCGCCGTGGAGTTTGCCACGCAAGAATTGCTCAGTCAATTCGCGCATTTCCAAATTTGTCCTAACTAGTGGGAAGATTGGGGAGATCGGTCATTGACCTACCGTTTCCGGCCGCTTATTATCGGCTTTCATCATTGGCGAATCACAAGTTCGGCCCCAGGAACCGACGGCCGGGTACTCTCGTCGGCCTCCCTGTTGGGCGAGTAGGGCCGAACGACTCGCTGCAGCGAACCGGCCATGCTACACAAGGTCTGTCGTGACTCAGCGCCTCCTCCCGCGTGAGCGGGCCTTGGCGTTCGGCCACGAGAGGGCGCGTCGGATGGACTATTGGGACCCCAAACTGCGTGAATCGGTTCGGGCGATGATCCCGGAAGTCGAGGGGAAGCCCGGCGTGAACGTCGGCGGGTATGACGGGGGAGTCTACGTCTGTCGGCGGATCCGGAGCCTGGGGACCGACGAGGACTGCTTCAACGGAACCTGTGAGTGGGTCGATCCGCCTGACGCCCGGCCGGACGAACTGACTGACGGGATGGCCATCGATTGCGCCTCCGTCCGGCTCGGTCCCGGCTGGTGGCAGGACATGTACTTCGGGTGGTACTTCGTCTACGACCCGGCGCTCGTGGCCCAGTCCCTCGCCGGGGACCACTCCTGGGTGGGGGCGTTCCTCGACTCGGTACAGTGGCCCAAGGACGAACCAGGCGCTGCACCTGACTGCCAGCAGTATTCCCCGTGATTTTAGCAGGTCAGAAGGGTAGATGGTAGGGTAGATGAGCTGTTCTACCCTTCCGATCTACCCTTGTGGGCCACCGATACTACCTACCGTCGAGCCTCGGTATCAGAAATGGAACCACACTTTTTCAGGGATGCCAGTGACCGACTCACGCATGACAGAGCGGACATTGATTCGTCTTCTTATCCCGAAGTTTGCAGAACGGTCGCCGACCACTTCAACCTGAAGCCGTTGTCCGAATTGGTCATCGGGCTTGACCAGATGTTTTGGGATTTTACGAATGGCACATTGACCGTGGAGTTTGCGTGGGACAACTGGCTTTGTTTCACAATCACAGCAAAGGAGCCAGATGCAGAACCACTTGTACGCCAAATGGCAACTTTCCTATCGGAAACTCGACCGCCAAAGTTGGATTCATCACCATGAAGCGGCTGTTACCACATCGTCCATGCTGGGAATCCACCCATCAGGAACACCAAAAAAGCCCACCGAGCGACGAACCCGCTTCAACGAGAAGTAGCCCTGAATGAGTTCATGGAGTTCAAGGGCGTACTCCTCCGCACCCGGCTGTTGTAGCCCATCGCTGATCTTGCGTTCGTGTGCCTTGATCTCGTTCCAGATGTCTTCCTTGTTCATGCCGGTCGGCCAGAACGGGCCGATGGTTCCGTACTTCCGCATCTTGAGTTCTTGGCGAAGGAGTACCCGCTTCCTCGCCCAGCGGTCATGGCTGACGATCTCGCCGTTCTTGTACTTCGCCGTCTTCGCCTTCACCATGTAGCGGGCGGTGTACCGGCCCTCGCCGGGGTTGTACGGCTCCACCTTGATGTTGGTCTTCACGTTGCCCGCAGCAAACTTCACCAACGCCGATAGGTTCGGCGTCTGGCTCCGCAGGAGCAGGTGGTAGTTGAAGCGTTACTTCGGCGGCTCACTTCGCAGACGTACAGAGCGACGACATTCTTGCCCTTCAAGTAGCGGCAAACCTTCGACCACAAAGCCTTCATCTCGGCGGCGGTCAAGTCCTGCATGATGTTGATGGAGGCGAAGAACGTGAACTCGGACGTGAAGTAGCGGCGTCTGGCCCACTGGACGCACCGAGCCAGCTTGTCCGACTCATACAAGTAGCCGTCAAGGGTGTGCCATCCGTCC
Source organism: uncultured Planctomycetota bacterium (assembly GCA_963767535.1). Lineage (GTDB taxonomy): Bacteria > Planctomycetota > Planctomycetia > Gemmatales > Gemmataceae > JAJPHU01. The sequence goes on along the minus strand of CAVYEC010000001.1, from coordinate 940,613 downwards.
TCGGTGTAGCCCAACGGTCGAACCCGCTTCTTGGGACGGACTTGAAACAATCTCGGTGCAGGTTTACTATCTATCACAGTACGTCACTTGAACCCGTCGCACCGGACAGCAAATCCGAGTGCGGCGGGTTCTTCATTTTACCATCCTGTTGTTCTTGGCGTCGTGAAAGGCGTATTAGATATACTTATCTGAGTCGCCCACGGCGGCGGCTTCCAACGCTCTCCGTGTGGCCGTGTCGTGGAAGGTGAAGAAGTCGCTGTAGTCGGGCTGGTCAATGACCATCTGGCGGGCGAGCATCGGCAAAAAGTCGTTGCTGACCTTGAAGCCGACGTACTCTCCGACGCTCATTTCCCAGCGAATGCGGTTGCCGATCAAGTTGGCCCCACATCGGGCGTGACCGGCATTTCGGTACGTTTCCGAGAACTGCCGGAACAAGGTGTAGATGGTCTGACCGTGCTTGGTGGCGAGCCACTTCTTGAAGGTGTCGTACTTCTCTTGTGTATACCGGGAGAAGATGCCGGGCATGGTTGTAGTGTTCATGCCGGTATGTATGCACCGGCGTTCCGTTTTCACCGAACTTTCCCCGGATTGGGGAAGTTGATGTTCTACACCGTCGCCGTCGCCCCCATGTACCTGAACACCGTCCTCAACGAGATGCCCAACGCCGTTGCGATCTCCGGGCCGGTAAGCCCCTTGTCCCGCAGTTCGACCACACGGGCCGGGTTGCCCTTCAACGTGCCGTTGGCCCGCCCCTTGTACTTGCCCTTCTTCTTCGCCTGTTCGATGCCCGCCGCCTGACGCTCACGGCGGAACTCGTTCTCGATCTCAGCCAACCCCAACAACAAAGCGGCAATCATGCGGCCCACCGAGCCGTTGAAGTCAAGCTGCTGGGTGACGACGACGACCCGTAACCCACGCTCCGACCAGTCGGCCAACGTCGCCACGCCGTCCTTGAGGCGACGGGAGAGCCGATCCAACTTCCAAAGCACCACGGTCTTGACCCTGCCGTGGAAGATGTCGGCCTGCAACCTGTCGAACTCAGGTCGCTTCATGGTCGTGCCGCTCTCCTTGTCGGCGTACCACTCTACCTTCTTCGGGTCGATGCCGTTGGCGTCCAGCCACTTCTTGATTTCGGCCCGCTGGCCGTCGTCCTTCTGGTGGCGGGTGCTGACTCGGACGTAAGCGGCCACGGTCATCTTGAAGCCCTCTGACAACTTCATCGTTATGCCCACGATCATTCTACGGGCCGGGCCGCACCGTGTCAATAGGGTATAGTCAAAACGGCATGGTCGCCGGGGATGAGAAGTGCGGGGAAACACAAGGGATGCAAGGCGAGAAAGCCGCCGACCCTATTTGGCAGTCGGGCGGTTCGGTACAATGACCTGAACTCCCCGACCTTATCGGGGTGGAGTGACGGCGAGGAGAACTGAGAATGGAAGAACTGCTGCGTGAGTTACTGGCCGACCTTGCAGCCATTGGGGAACGCCACGAAGAGATCAACGATGCCGAAGAACTCATGACGGACTGTATATTTGACGGGTTCTTGAAACCCGCCCCCGGCTTTACCCTGCCGGTTGCTTTCGGTATGGCGACTGCGGACGGGGACGCCCTGGTCCGGGCCGCCCTCGCTCGCTTTATTGAACGTGGTACTCCTCTTGCCGAACGCCTTGGGCTGAATTTCCACGATAGACTTGCGGCGTTTCAAGGCATGGGAGGCACTTATGGCCCTTCCGACCTCTGCTACAACGATTTTTTTCGCTACACTCCGCCCCAGCAGTTCGACGCCCTCGGAAACACGAAATAACCCGGCAGTGGCCTACTGGATGACCGAGTTCAACATCCCGCCGAGAACGTCCACGATAACAGCATGGTCGATCTGGACGACATCTTTTCGTGGATGGACGCTGATCTCAGCGACGACCTTGAAGGGAAGCCGTGGTAGGCGGTCGTTATAGCGGCTTCAACTTCGGGATGAGCTTGTTCGGCACGATCTCCTTCACCTTCTGGACGGTCGGCTTGAACTTCTTGACGGGGCTGGGCCGCAACCGCACACGCCGGGCGTCGGTGGTGGGAAAGGGGTTGATGCGGGGCATCCCCTTGCGGGGTGGACGGTCGGGCAACAACAACCCCTCGTCTTGTTGGGCCAACCAGTCCTTGAACGTCATGTCCTTCATGCCCGTATGTAGTGCGGCGGCGTTCAACAACAAGAAGGAACACCGGGTCATCGTGGAGCAAGGCCGGGGGCGATGGAACCATTTCTTACCGTTTTCCGTTCGTCGCCGGGAGATGATAACTCGGCTACAAGGGACCGTCCGGCGGGACGGCGTGCTGTAGAAAACACGGACTTGACCCGCCCCCTTGAAGGACTACCACACCCCTCCCACAACGCCGAGCAGAGGGCCACCAACAGCACGCAAACCCCTTGAAAACACGGGGTTTGCCGTATGCACTACTTCGGAACAAGCTGAAAGGTTATTAGCCATCCACGGCGGAACCTTCGGGCCGAGAGCAGCGGCTTAATAGCTGGGCGGCTGGCCGTTATTACTCGTCCCCGAACAGCACCTTCCTCGCCATCTTGAGGGCAGTGTCAAGTTTGGCGACCTGTTCCGGGGTGTACTTCTTGATGTAGTTCTTGTAGTGCGTGCCTCCCTTGCTCTCGCCCCGGAACAGCAGGCTCTCTGACTCCCCGACGTGATCCTCGATCACCTGAGCCGCCGTCTTCCTCAACGCCTTCTGTTCGGGCAGGTTGAACTTGAGTCGGAACTTGGTGTACTCCCGATCCACGTCCTTGCTCGTCAGCCCGAACTGCAACGCCTCCTGCGTTTCCGGCCAGAGCCACCACACCGGCTTCACCTTCGTCTTCTTGTGCCGCAGCTTCGACCGCACCTTGCTGATGTGCGTGCCGCCGTTGATGACGTGTTCCTGCTCGACAAGTTCCCCGATGTCGGCCTTCGTGAAGCCGCAGTTCAGCCCCAACAACAGGGCGGTGCGGGCAATGCCCGTAGCGTTGGCGAGGGCGGTGCGAACCTGCTCGATGGTGTACTGCACCTTGTCGCCTTCGGGAACTTCCAGCATGTGCCGCTTGTCACCAATCCACGGCATCGGATGATTGTGGTCGGTTTCCAGAGCATGAAGGAAGGTATGAACCCGCCCCTGATTTTTGGCCTTGCTGGTGTCGTTCCAGTTGTCCTGCTTCTTGAGCAGGGCGAGGAATTTGCGGTAGTGGTCGATGGTGATCTCCGTCACCAAGATGTTGCCGCACGCCTGCACGAACAGGTTGATGGCGGCTCGCTGGTTGGACTTGTCCTTGCCCTTCTTGGTGTCGATGTACTTCTCGGCCTCTTGCTTCACGCCGCCCTTCACCGGAGCCGCCTTGATGTAGTGGCTGTTCAGCAGCCGCACCGCCAACTCGTCGTTCTCGTCCAGCCCCAACAGCGACCGCTCGCTCTCGGCATCGGGGTGGATGGCCGGGAAGTCGGCGTGTTTGATGTCCCACTCAGGGACGCTCAGGACGTATTCCCGCTCCTTCTTAAACGCCGTGGCGTCTCGGCTCTCGGCCTCCAAACTCTCGATGATGACATCCAGCGACCGCAACCGCTCTTGCAGGTGCGACCGCTGCCGCTTCTTGGCGGTGTCGGCCCGCTGGAAGGCGGCGAGGTATTTATCCCAAAACGCACGGCTGGCGATCTTGCCTTCGGGGACGGTTTCACCGAGAGCATCGGCCAGTTGCTTCGGCGTCATGCGGATGCCGAGTTTCTTCAACTCCCAGCGGTTCTGCGTGATGTCCCACGTCCCGGTTCCCTTCTTACGCACGTCGCCCATCGCTCTACCCCTTTAGCCCGAAGTCAGGTACACTGATTTTACCTCGGAACTACCATGAATTCTACCCTTGTGGGTTCTACCCTTGCGGCGGCTCCGACGTAAACGGCTTGCTGGCAGCGAGATGGGAAACGTCTGATCGGGCAAAACGGGGTGAACGGTCATCCGCTGCACCTGACGGCGGCAGGTAGGCTTTTCGTGACGTGCGGCCTCCGAAGGGGAAAAGGTGGGGGAAAAGGTGTCAGGAACCTTTTTGAGATAGGAAAAGGTTCCTGACATCTCGCTATTTGGAATTGACACTCTTTTAGGATTATTGGGATCTTTTTGAGAACTTTTTAGGAAGAAAAGGTGATATACCCCCTCTGGTTTTAGAAAGAACTGGACCCTTCCTTGACCCTTTCTATCCTTCTTATACACCGGCGGGCATGGCGAGCGGACCCAACCCCGTCAGCCATTGAGCGCGGCGGCTGCGTAAGGCATGAGCGTATTCCTGAATTCGTTGGCGCAACGGCTCGCCCACGTCGGAGCGGTGCAGCAAGTCGTCGCACAGCAGGATCGCCTGATAAAAGTTGCCCGCCCGCGCCCAGCAACCGGCGGCACTGTAGCGATGAAGGGCCGCCTTCGCCGTCAGACTCCGCGTCGCGCACTCCTCGGCGAGCCGTTCCTCCTGCTCAGCGGCCTCGGCGAACCGCTGCGCCGCCTCATCCATCCGCTGCTGCGCTTCCAACATCTGGCCTTCCAGGATCTGGTTGGATTTGTGGACTTCCGCCGCCGCGAAGGCGTCATCCAGCCCGTGTCGATCCATTCCCGTCGTCGAACCACTCATGGGACACGCTCCGTGAATTGATGAAATGAGAGCAGGACGTCCACCGTGGCGAAGCGAACCGCGGCCACGTAGCTATCCAAGCCGTAGGGATTGGCTCGCAGTTGGCAGTAATTGATTGTAGTGGGCGGTGCGGTCGGTGTGAAAACGAGAAACGACAAACGAGGGAACATTCAAGGTTCGTTCCCCGGACTGCCCGAGCGCACTGCGCGTCCGCTGGGCGGTCGTGCCGGGCACCTTCTTCTTGCAGCACGAACATTTCATGTCGCGCGACCACTCCTCCGCCTCGTCCGGTTCGTGCGTGGCGATCGAGTCCATGAACAGCCGATAGTAGCGCGAATACTGGCCGTTGAAGAAAATGAGTTGAATGTTCCTGTCCTCGTCGAGGTGGAAGCGCAGACTGTACGGCCGGAGCAGGGTGACGCGGCGGCGTTGCGTCCGCTCCTCGGTCCACCACGACGAGCCGACGCGGGCCGCGTCTTCCAGGTGCGTCATCAGGTCGTCGATGAGCAGGCGCAACTCGCGCACCGTGTCGCCGCTGACCGGGACCGGCAGCGGGGCCTGCATGCGCATGCGCGTCCGCGGCGTATCGACCACCTTGCCGCCCCGGTTCCAGGCGGCGATCCAGGCGTTGAGGCGCGGCCCCCAGTCCGGCTGCGACGTGCCGGTCTGGACCAGGATGACCGCGTCCTGGTTGGTCAGGGCACTCTCGAACAGCGTGTCGAAGCTGTCCGTTTCGATGTACTCGATGACGGTCGGCGTGATGTCGTCGGGCGGCGGGTCGCGGTAGGGGCGAGTGTTGCGGGCGTTTCGGCAGCCGAGCGTGCCCAGGCAAAGCAGGGGGACCGCCAGGACGAACCATCGCCGCGTCAGGCGTCGTGTCATGGGAATTTCCGCGCGGGTCTGTAAATAGAATGCGGAGGCTATGCCAAAAAGACGCCCGTGTGTCCAGAGCGAAATTCGCACAGGGAAATAGAAGGAATAGGCAGCATGAAACGACTCGCAATCGGTCTCGCCCTGTCGCTGGTGATCGCCGGCGGGGTCGGAGACCCGCGCCAGCGCCGGCCGGCCTGCGCCGCGGAGCCGGTTGGCAATGCCGCAGAGCCGGCGCGGAAGATGAATATGTTGTTCATCGCCGTGGACGATCTCAATACCCAGCTACACTGTTACGGCCATCCGCTCGTGAAATCGCCGAACATCGACCGTCTGGCGGTGCGCGGCGTGCGCTTCGAGCGGGCTTACTGCCAGTTCCCATTGTGCAGCCCCAGCCGCGTCTCGCTCCTGACCAGTTGGCGTCCCGACACGACTCGCATTTTTGAGCTAAAGACCGATTTCCGCACCATCCATCCCGACGTGTTGACGATGCCGCAGCTGTTCCGCAAGAACGGCTATTTCACGGCCCGCGTCGGCAAGATTTTTCATTACGGCGTGCCCGGCCAGATCGGTACGAACGGCCTGGACGATCCCAAATCGTGGGATCATGTCGTCAACCCGCGCGGCCGGGACAAGAACGAGGAGGACAAGCTGCATCTGCTGACGCCGCAGTTCAAAAACCTGGCGCTTTGCTCGGCTACCTGGGCGACGACGGCACCGATGAGGAGCACACCGACGGTAAGGGGGCCGCAGAGGCGATCAAGCTCCTCGAAGCGCACCGCGACAAGCCGTTCTTCCTCGGCGTCGGCTTCTATCGCCCGCACGTTCCCTGGATCGCACCGAAGAAGTATTTCGAGATGTATTCCCTCGACCATATCAAGGTGCCGACCATCCCGGCGGGCGACCGCGAGACGAAACCGGACCTCGCCCTGCGCGGCCAGGGCAACAACAAAGCCAATTACGGACTGAACGAGGAGCAGTGTCGGGAGGCGATCCGCGCATATTACGCCTCGGCTACTTTCGTGGACGCGCAGATCGGCAAGGTACTCGACGCGCTGGACCGTCTTAAGCTGACGGACCATACCGTGGTCGTGTTGTGGGGCGATCATGGTTGGCTCTTGGGCGAACACGGGATGTGGCAGAAGATGAGTCTCTACGAGGAATCGCTGCGCGTGCCGCTCATCATCTCGGCGCCCGGCATGAAGTCGGCAGGTAAGAGCTGCCCGCGGATCGTGGAATCGCTTGACGTCTATCCGACCGTGGCCGACCTGTGCGGCCTGACGCCGCCGGCCGACCTGCACGGTAAAAACCTGCGGCCACTACTCGACGATCCGTCCCGGTCGTGGCACGAAGTTGCATTTTCGCAGGTGACGCGAGGCAAGCTCATGGGGCGAACGGTGCGCACGGCGCGCTGGCGCTACATCGAATGGGACGAAGGTAAGGAGGGCGTCGAGCTGTACGATCACAAACGCGACCCGCGTGAATTGACGAACCTCGCCGCCGATCCGGCCCACGCCGAGACGGTGAAGCGGTTGAAGGAGATGTTGAAGCAAATGCGGACGGATCACTAACGAGAAGTCAGTACGCTTTGACGGGGCCGATCAGCACGCGCACTGCGCTGGCCGATGCGCAAGGGGGGTTGGCCGGGATCGAGGGTGATGAGCGCCTCCACGGTGCGCACGTCGTTGAACTCGGACGGCTCCTGCATGACGGAGCGGCGCTGCGTCACCCAGTTGGAGATGCGCTCCACCTTGCCCTGCCAGGCGCCGCCGGTGTTGGTCTCGTCCTCGACGCGGACGGATTGCCCGACCGCGACCCGGCCGACGAACTCCTGTTCGACCTCGGCCCGGATCACCTGAGGTCCGTCGATGGCGAACTGCACGGCCGGTTGTCGCGCCGCGCCGCCCAGCACGTCGCCCGGCCCGGCAAGAAGACGCAATACCGTGCCCCGCCGCGGCGCTTTCAAAACGCAATCCTCCAGCGCGAAACGCGCCTGATCCCGGCGGTGCGCATGACGGCGACCTCCTTCTCGGCCCGGCGCACGTCGTCCGTGGGATTCTCCCTCTTCAGGTCGGCCAGGCGTTTTTCCTCGACGCGAAAAAGCGCTTCCACTTCGCGGACGTGGTCCTCGCTGACGGACAGGTCGCGCGCATCGAGGAGTTGCTTGTCGGCGAGTTGTTTCTGGCGGTCGAACTGATGGCGGGCGGCGGACAGCCGGCGGCGCATCGCTTCGACGGAATCCTGTTGCTGGGCGATCTGACTCTGATGTCGTTCGGGCAACTTGCGGGTCTGGTCGAGACGCAATTCGGCGCTCTCCAGTGCAGCCTGCGCCTCGGCAACCCGGCTTTTGGCCAGACCATCTTCCAGGCGAAGAAGGGCTGTTCCTTCCGGCACCGTCTGCCCTTCTTGCACCAACACCTCGCCGACCCGTCCGGGTTGCAGCGGGTACAGCACCGTTACACCATGCCGCAAATCGACCTGACCGAAGCAGACGACGCCCTGGCTGCCGGACCCGGTCGAATCGCCGTTGTTATTTCCGCCCTGAGAGGGAGGCGAACCGCGCGAGGAGTAGCTGAAAAGGATGCCGGCCGCGGGCGTACCGAGGGCGATCAGGGCGAGGACGATGATCCAGAAGGTGCGCCGCGAGGCGGAGGAGGGGTTCATGAGGTCCGGGCCGTGGCTGTACGGCCTCGCTCCTTACTCAGCGCGGGTGACCGGACGGCGCGGCCGCCGTCAGGCGCCCGTCTTCAAGATAACAGACCCGATCCGCGAACGGCACGATGCGGGCGTCGTGGGCGACCACGAAGATGGTGGCCCCACGCTCGTGCGCGGCCGAGCGCAACAACTGCATCACCTGCTCGCCGTGCGCCCAATCGAGCGAACTGGTCGGCTCGTCGGCGAAACAGAAGGTTGGTTCCTTGATGAGCGCGCGGGCGATGGCGACACGCTGTTTTTCGCCGCCGGACAGCTGATCGGCGAATAGGTTGCCGCGCCGTCCCATTCCGAGTCGTTCCAGCATCCCGCCGACGCGCCGGCCCGCCTCGCGCCGGGACGCCCCCTCGCCCCAGCGCAGCACCATCTCCAATTGCTCGCGCGGTCAGCGAGGGAAAGAGGTTGAAGCCCTGGAAAATGAAGCCGCAATGCCGCAGCCGAAACTGCCGCTGCGCCTTCTCCGACATTCGCCCGATCTGCTGTCCCAGGGCGACGACCTCGCCGCTGTCCGGCCGCAGCAGGCCCGACAGCACCGCGAGCAGGGTGGATTTGCCGCTGCCCGACGGCCCCATGAGCAGCAAAACCTGGCCGCCGTACAGATCCAGCGAGACATCGCGCAGCACGGCGGTGGCCGTCTCCCCAGAGCCGAAGGAGCGGCAGACGTTGCGAGCTTCCAGTGTCGGTGTCGCCTCCGAGGACATCCCGAATAAGCCCCCTTCAGCGCAACAGCGTGGCCGGCTCGACCAAGCGCAGAGAACGCAAGGCGGTCAGGCCGGAAAGTAGGGCCATGCCCATCGTCAGGCCGTCGCCCGCCGCGAACAGCCAGGCCGGCAGCAGCACGCGCGTGCCGGCGAAGTTGGCACACGCGCCCAGCGTGAAGATCGCCGGCAGCGCCAGGCCGATGCCGAGAACTCCGACCCAGAACGATTGCGCCAGGACCATCGCCCCCATGCGCCAGCGCGGGATGCCGAGGGCGGCGCAAGACGGCGTACTCGCGCAACGATGCGGCGACGGCCGCGTACAGCGTCTGGCTCGTGACCACCATGCCGACGAGCAGGGCCAGCGCCGCCGTGCAGCCCAGGCCGATGCCGGCATTCGTCTCCGTCAGCCAGTACAGGCGCGTACGCCAGGAAAAATCGTCGCGGGTGAACGCCGACAGCCGGGTGTCATTCCGCAGGCGATTCACCAGCGTGCGCGCCGCGGCGGGGCTGCGGCAGCGGGCCAGCAGATACATCGTGTCGTGCGGCTTCTCGCGGAACATAGGCAAGATCGTGCGGGCCGTGCGCAGCGAGCAAAAAACGTAGGGGCCGCTGACGCTTTTGAAGCCGTGAATCAATCCCACAACCGAAACGCGATGGCCGAAAATCTCGGCCACGTCGCCGACGCCCTTGACGCCCAAACGTCCCAACTCCGATTCGTCCACGACCACCGCGCCCGGCTCGGTCAGGCGCGTCCGCATTGCGGGCGTCAGGTCGTACAGGGCGCCGAGCGATTGGTCGCCGAGGTGCGAGCCGATGACGCAGCACACTTCGGAGCCGCCGGCCGGCTTGTGCCAGTAACCGAAGCTAAACAGGTATACCTCGGTGCGCTCGACTTCCGGCTGGCTGGCCAGGCGCGACGCCCAGGCTTCCGGGATCGGATGGCCCAGTTCCAGGCTCAGCACGTCGCGCGACGCCACCCACACATCGGCGGTGCTGCGGTCGATCGGCATCGACAGGACGGACAGGGTGCCGAACAGCAAGGCCCACTGCAAAACGTTGAGTTGAGAACAGAACGCGACCGCCAGGATAGCCGGCAGATACCGGCCGCGTTCACGGCCGATGAGGAGCAGGGAATAAGGAATGTGCACGGGTTTCCGTGATCGTTGGGGACCTCGCCGGGGTCAGTTGTGATTTTACCGCCGTGCGGTGGGGCGTTGCAAGAAAGGGATTGGCAGAAAACGATCCGAGCCTGAAGCGTAAGCGAAAAAATGTCCTTTCGCTTACGCTTCAGGCTCGGACGAAACCGATCACAAGGACGGCTTACGCCATCATCAGACGATCCAGGGTCGAGATGTGCGAACGCGCCTGCGGCAACAGCGTCGTCTGAATCGCGGTCTTGCAGACGCTCGGCACCGAGTTATCCTGAAGCACCTTCTCGTATTCCTTCACGCCATGTTCTTCACCTTCCTTGAGCGCCTTCATGGCCGCCGTGTTGCCGAACAACTTGGCCGTTCCCTCGACCGCCTTGGCCCAGGCGCCCCAGATGCCGGAGTCCTGGTCGGGTTTGCCTCCCAGTTCGTGAATGTGCTGCCGGATGGCATTGGCCGCCGTCCGGTGCTCGTCGCGGATTTGCCTCAACTCCGCCGCCGGCCCCGCGTTTCCGGCCTTTTCCATCGCTTGTTGATACGTTTCCGTAGCGGCCAGTTCGCCGCGCAACAGACAGTTCAGAGCGTCACAATTGTTCGTTTTATCGCCCATCATGGTTCATCTCCCGATGAAAAAAGGTTCCTCCGTGCATGGTCCCGTCGCGCTGGGGCGCGACCCATATCCCGATTGAAGTGCAATCTTCATGCCGGCTTCCCGTTCAAACGGCCCCGCCCTTGGACCCCCGGAGGATGCTATTATTTCGCGAGATGATACTATTGGCTAAAGAGGATGCGGGACGGAGAATGATCGGAGGAGCCATGAAACCCAGCACAGAGAAACCGAAGTCCCGGCGCTCGGCGGGGCTGCTTTTGCACCCCACGTCGCTGCCGGGGCCTTACGGGATTGGCGACCTCGGCCCGGCCGCCCACGCCTGGGTGGACGCGCTCGTCGCCGCCCGGCAGACGTGGTGGCAAGTTCTCCCGCTGGGGCCGACCGGCTACGGCGACTCCCCCTACCAGGCTTTCTCCGCCTTCGCCGGCAACCGCTATCTGATAAGCCCGGAACTGCTGGTGCGCGACGGACTCATCAAGGAGGCCGACCTCGCCGGCGTCCATTTTAATCCTCACGCGGTGGATTTTGGCAACGTCATCCCGTTCAAGACCTGGCTTCTGGGAAAGGCGTGGGAGAACTTCCTGTCCGGGGCGGCGGTGTCGCTGCGTGCGCCGTTCGAGACGTTCTGCGTGCAGGAGGCGCGCTGGCTCAACGACTTCGCCCTGTTCATGGCCCTCAAGGACGCGCACGGCGGGACCAACTGGAACGACTGGCCGGCCGACATCATGCGCCGCCAGCCGACCGCTCTGAAGGACGTTCGCCGGCAGCTCAGCCGGGCGGTCGGCCTGCATCAGTTCACGCAATTCCTCTTTTTCCGCCAGTGGAAGGAACTGAAGCACTACGCCAACAGCCAGGGCATTTACCTCATCGGCGACGTGCCTATCTTCGTCTCCAGCGACTCCGCCGACGTGTGGGCCAACCCGGAGTTGTTTCTGCTCGACGAGGATCGCCGGCCGACCTTCGTGGCGGGTGTGCCGCCGGACTACTTCTCGGCGACCGGCCAGCGCTGGGGCAACCCGCTGTACGACTGGGACGCGCTCAAGCGGACGCGCTACGCCTGGTGGATCGCCCGGCTGCGGGCCATGCTCGCCCAGGTCGATCTGGTCCGCCTCGATCATTTCCGCGGCTTCGAGGCGTACTGGGAGATCCCGGCCGACCTGCCGACCGCGGAGGTCGGCCGCTGGGTTCCTGTCCCCGGCGCCGACTTCTTGTCGGCCGTGCGCGAATCGTTCGGCGGCCTGCCGTTGATCGCCGAGGATCTGGGACTTATCACCCCCGAAGTCGAGAAATTGCGCGTGCAGTTCCGTCTGCCGGGAATGCGGATTCTCCAATTCGCCTTCTACGGCGATCCGAAAGATCGCTTTTTACCGCACAATTACGAGCCGAACACGCTCGTCTACACCGGCACGCACGACAACGATACGACGCTCGGCTGGTACGCGACGTTGCAGGAACACGAAAAGCGCTTTTTGCACCGCTATCTGCCGCACGGCTCCGGCGACATCGCCTGGGATTTGATCCGCCTGGCCTGGGGTTCGGTGGCCGACTACGCGCTGGCGCCCTTGCAAGACGTGCTGAGTCTCGGCAGCGAGGCGCGCATGAACCTGCCCGGCCGCGAGGCCGGCAACTGGAGCTGGCGCTACACCGAGAACATGCTGACGCAACCGCTGCTCGACCGCCTCGCGGACATCACGGAAGTGTATTCGCGCTAATCACATAGCCCCGGCTTGCCGGGGGAAAACTCACCCCCGGCAAGCCGGGGGCTATGTGATTAGCGCTCGCGCCAAACGCCGCACGGAACGCAAACACGATTCACGCGAACCGGCGACCCGCAAGGTATGGACCGTCAACCGCAGCGGTGTGTGATCGAAACGATACTCCCACATTCTTTTGCGTCGCCCCGGATACACCAGCGCGACGCCCTCCGCTCCCATCGTCGTGCCATAAGCCAGTATCTGATACACGTCCGACGTCACCAGGCTCGTCGGCAGGCGCTTCCATTTCGCATCGACGACCAGCACCGGCCGACCTCCGCGGTCGAGGGTCAGATCGGGACGCATCGTCAGGTCGGGCTGATCGGCAACGGGTTGGTTGACCGTATGCGTCACCTGCACCGAGACGGTCCAGCGCCGGCTGCGGGCGAAAGCATCCGTCACGCCGCGCGTGACGTGCCGCTCGAAAACGCGCTCCATGTCCAGAAGAAACGACGGTCCCGGCGTCGGCCCCGCCGCCTCGCCGGGTGCCAGGATGTCGGCCAGCAAACGGCACAGGTCGAGGAGCGGCCGATACGCACCCGGCAAGCGATCGACCGCCAGCGCATCCCATATTTGGGGTGACAGCAGCATAGACGAAACGCCCTCGAAGCCGGCGAGCGCACGCCGCAAAGCCGAACGCACGTCCGCACTCGGCAGCGGCGATGCCAGCAGCAATTCCGCCGTCGCCTTCGCCGCCTGGTTGCACGGCACGTCCGCGCTGAGATCATCGTAGCGGCCGTGCAGTTGGTCCTTGCGTCCGGGGGCTTCGCGGAGCTGCGCCGGCAGATCGAGCCGGCCGTGCAGGATCGTGCCCTGCTCCGTTCGCTCCCGGTAATCGCGATGCAATCCGGCGGCGACACACTCGGCCAGCCGACACGCCAGCTGGCCCGCGAGGAAATCCAGCACTTCGGTTCCCGCCATCGGCGTAACGGCATCGACCGCGGCGGGCACCGGCGCGAGCGGATCGAGCATGGCGAACAAATTCGGCAGCGGGATTTTTGGCCGAATCACCAGCCGATAGCCGGGAGTTACCAGCACGCCTACGCATCCGAGCGCCGTCAGGCGATAGCGATCGCGCCTTCCGGCCGGCAACACTTCGATATGTCCGCGATGATTGTCGATCAGGAACGCGACATCGGCCGGCGACATGCGGGCGACATGCGGCACCCGCTCGGTGAGCATCAGTGTGCGCGGGACGGAGTGCATGGATCAACCGGGGTTGGGGTCATTTTCCTGCATCCACAGCGGCATCGGCGCGGGCTGGGGAGGCGGTTTCGGTCTCGGCGGCTGACGGCGCTTCGATACGTCCCACAGACGATAGCCCACGTCCACGTTGGGTTGGGTTATGTGTTCGGGATCGAGGTTGCCGCCGTCATCAACGCGATCGTTTCCAACCGAATAGATCATTGCGCCGTCCTTGAGGCGGCGGTATCGTAGCGGTGAACCATCGAACGGATCGAGTGGCACGGCGGACAGAAACTGCGGGCAGAGTTGATCCAGGGAATCGGGCCAATGCTTGTGCGTTTGCCGGTAGCATTCGGCGGCGAGAGCGGCGCTGATGCAGCGGATACAGGCGTGCTTACGGCGTGAGGCTTCTCCCAGTTTGGTGAGGTTCGGCAGCAGCAGGCGGGTCAAGATTGCGGATTTCGGCAGATCGCGAACCGCAAGCTCAAATTGTCGCTCCACCTGCGCCTGTTCCGAGGATGGCATCTGCGCGATGGCGACCCAACGGGTCATCTCTCTCAGCATGATCGGATGCTCGTCACGCAAGTTGTCGCGGTAAAACAAGGCGTAAAAGCGATCCGTCCACTCCGTTTTTCCCAAGGCCATCTGACCGAATGACACATCGCCGCTCTCGATGGCGTCGAAGGTGCCGTGATCGACCGCCCTTTCGCCGCGTGCGGCGACCATCAGATCGGCATAGGCGTCCTCCTCGGCGAGCAGTTTCCGGATGGCGATCATCTCTTCCCGGGGAGGTTCACCCTGACCCAGTGTATGTTCGACAGCCTGGCAAACCGCAACCAAGCCGGCGGTACGAATTAGCTGGGAGGAGGCAAACGGCTCATCGCCAATGGCCCGAGCGGTGTTAAGCGCGGCACGGCAGGAAACCAGTGCTTCCTTCAGATTTCCTTCCTGGCCGTGCCGCAAGGCATCGAGAACCAGCAGGCGTGAGATTCGGCGACCCTCGACTTGATCGCGCAACAGGGTATCGAGGACATTGCGTTCGTAGGAGAGGTAGTGCCGACCGCGCGGCATTCCGGCTAACTTGTGCGCTTCCACCAATGCCGGCCGCACATCCGTCAATTCTTTCTTCAACCGAGCGAAGTCCTCCGGAGGAAGTTGCTCGGTTGGTGCGAGTTTGACGAATAGGTCGTCGAACTCTTTTGGCGGCCAATTTCGCGGCAGCATCTTGGTTGCAGCCACCACAACGCGGGCGCTGTTCTCTTCCTCTGGTATCTTTTCGCGCGCTGCCTCAATTTCCTCCAAGCGCCAGCCCGGTTCGGCGCGATCCATCTCGGCCAATGCTTCTTGGAGGTTCTTCGTGGCTTGGTAATGGTGCCAGGCCATTCGACCGGCGATGATGACCGCAGCTATCAGCAATCCCTTGCCGATGCGCTTCAGCCAGCGCAGCCGGGGACGCCGAGGCTTCTCGACGGGCAGGGGATCATCCTGGGCATTCACGACCCGTTTCCGCTGCTATACCACGACTTCAGAATGCCCCCCAGCAATTCGTACGCGAACAAACCCAGAAGCGACGTGAACCACAAGAACATGACGAACCGCCAGTACCACGTCGCGCCGGGGTTGGTTTCCGGCGGCGAGGGCGGATTGTCGGATGGTTGCGCAGGCGCCGGCGGGGCCGGCAGTGGCGATTTCTCCGTCTGGATGGGACCGGAGCGACGGGCTGCGGAGCGTGTCATGGTGCGTCTGTCCATTATCGGTTCTCTGCGTGGAAAAGGTGCCCCCTTTCCTCTCATACCCGATAATGCCTCCCGGAAGCGGTTCAAATCTTGAACCAGCCGCGGACGTAGTTTTGAAAGTCCTGGTAAAACACGAATATCATGAGCAAACCGATCACCGCCAGGCCGATGTAGGTGGCGACGATGCGGACGTTTTCGGAGGGCGGCCGGCCACGCAGCTTCTCGTAAATCAAGAAGACCATGTGCCCGCCGTCCAAAATCGGGATGGGCAGGAAATTGACCACCGCTAAATTGATGCTAATCGCGGCCAACAATAACAGCAACTCGAAGTTGCCCGCCTGCGCCACCGAGAAGCCGGCCGACAGCATGGCGATGGGGCCGCCGACTTGTTTGTACGAGACGCGCCCGGTCGCCAGGCTGCGTAGCTGCAAGTACATCAGGCCGATCATCTCATACGATTCCCGGCCGCCCATGACGAGCGCATCGCCGAAGTTGTTGGCCTTCAAAAGCTCGCTGTCGTCCCACAGCGGGAGGCCGCGCGAGACCAGCGGCCAATCGGTATCTTCGCGGCCCGTCAGCTCGATGGCGTCCTTGAACTTCTCGTCGCCCGGACGGTTGACCTTGACGCGGATCTTCTTGTAATCGCTCAGCTGCACGACCCAGAAGGTGTGCGCCCAGCAGTCGTACAGGGTGTTGCCGTTACGCTTGGCCTCCAGCGAAATCACCTTGCTCCAGTCCGGCGCCAGGTCGTAATCGGAGCGCTTCCAGAAGCTGATCTCCTTGATCGTGTCGCCGCTCTTGAGTCCGGCGATCGCGGCTGGCGAATCCTTCGTCACCTCGACGACCTGGCTCAGCACCCAGTAGGCCAGGCCCAGCTGCGGGATCGCCAGGGGCGAGGTCAGGCTGAGCGGCTTCTCCTGATCGTTGTCCCAGCGGTCCTGCCATTCGATCGGCGTCAGCCGGTGGTCCGGAGCTACCCCGCCGCGGCGGAAGGTGAGGATCACTTTCTTCTTGCCCGGCCGGGAGGCCGCCGCCTGGCGCAGCTGGTACGGCAAGCGTTCGGGATCGAGGTCCTTCGAGGAAAACAGCTCGCTGCCGTGATCGTCCATCAGCACCACCTCGGTCAGCTCGTCCTCTTTCTGGAGCTTGATTTGCGGGTCTTTTTCGTCGTGGGCATGCCCCAAGGGAGAATCGTTGCGGATGCCGGCCACCTTGCCCATCTTCATGCGCATGCCGAAGGTCGCGTGGAAGGCGGGCGGCACGAACAGATCGACGGTCGGTCCCGGAGGGCCGTCCTCGCGCGGCGAGTTGTTGTTGGGATCGCCGCGCCGAACGCGGAGGACCGCCGGCAGTCCCGCCAAGGCATTCATGCGGGCGTGGAAGATGAACGGATCGCGGCGGTCGCCGGTGGGGTGCCGGGGGTCGCGCGGCAAGTCGCTGACGAGGAACGGATTATAAGCGCCATTTCGCGTATTCTGGACTGCGGTGCTGCCGACGATGGTGTCGTTGAACTGAAAGCCCTCCAGCGGCACCTCGCGCTCGGCCGCGCCGGCCGTGAGACGGACCAAGGCGGCCGCCGACAGAAGCGGCCCCTGACCCAGCGGGCAGCCCATAAGTCCGATCAGGCCCGACGCCAGCACCCGAAGCTGTTTCGGTCGGACGCGCACAACCAGTTTCTTGCCTTCGAGCCGGCGTACGCGCTTACTGAACTCCACGTAGTCGAACGTGCCGGCTGACAGATCGTGCTTGATCTCCGTGATCTGGTCGGGATTGTCGGGATCGGTGGCGGCGACGATGACTTCCTCCGGCCCCACGGGAACCGGACGCGCGGCCGCAGCGGGGCTGAAGCGCGCCACGGGCAATACGTCTCCGTCCTTCTTCGGCCGCGGGTACAGCCTTAGCTGCTGCGGCGGCGACACGCCGACGAGCGGATTTTGGTCGTTCTCTTCCAGGCGCGGCTCCAGATCGACCGTGCGCTCGCCCTCCTTTTGGCCATCCGGCCCGTACATCTGGAAGGTGAACGGGATCTTCTCGCCGGCGCCGGAGAGGATGACCTTGCGCTGGAGGTTCTTGAACACGGGATTGCGGATGCCGGCCAGCTGGGTGATCTGCGAGCCGGTGGGGATGCCCTGTTTCCACATGGGCGAGCCGGGATCGACCCGGCCGACGATGGCCGGCGGCATTTCGACGCCGTGATAGTAATAGACGATGATGAACAAAACGGCGCCGAGCAACACATTCATGACGACGCCGGCCGAGATGATGATCATGCGCTGGCCGACGGTCTTGTTCTTGAACGAGCGCGGATAGTCTTCGTCCTCGTCGGCCTCCGGCCCCTCGCCGACCATGTTGACGTAGCCGCCCAGCGGGATGGCGCCGATCTTGTACGTGGTCTCGCCGCGCTGGAAGCTGCATCCGGGCAGGGCCGGGCCGAAGCCGATACTGAACGTCTGAACGTGGACATCGCTCCACTTGGCGGCCAGGAAATGGCCCAGCTCGTGAATGAAGATGACGACGCCGAGTCCGAACACGACCTTGGCGACGGACCAGACGCTTTCGAGTCCGAGCTTGTACCAGAGGAGTCCGACGATGACGCCAAAAATGAGCAGCCAGGGTCCGTTGCTCATGAGCCAGGCGGCCGGCGTCATGGGCGGCGGAGCTTCCGCGACGGGCGCGTCCGGTTGGTTGGCCGGCTTCACGGGGTCGGGCTGGTTCGGGTTCTGAGACTGGTCCAACGGCCTACCTCCTGTCGCGCCCAGCGGTCGCAGGCACTCAGCTCGGCCAGCGTCGGCGTGGGGTCGAAATTATGATGATCCAGCGCGGCCCGGCAGGCGCGGAATGTCGAGGAAATCCAGGTCGCCCTTGAGGAAGCGCTCGACGGCCGCCTCGTTGGCGGCGTTGAGCACCGCGCCGCAGGTGCCGCCCCGGCGCACGACTTCATACCCTAATTGTAGGGCGGGGAACGTCTCGTGGTCGGGCTGCTCGAAGTGCCAGGCCGATAATTCCCTCCAGTTCACCCGCCGGGCCGGCCCCGCCACCCGCTCCGGATACGTCAGGGCATACTGAATCGGCAAGCGCATGTCCGGCGGCGAAAGCTGGGCCAGTACCGAGCCGTCCTTGAATTCGACGAACGAATGAATGACCGATTCGGGGTGAATGATGACCTCGATCCGTTCGGGCGGCAGGCCGAACAGCCAGCGGGCCTCGATGACCTCGAGCGCCTTGTTCATCAGCGTGGCCGAATCGACGGTGATCTTCGGCCCCATGCGCCAGGTTGGATGCCGTAACGCTTCCTCGACGGTGACGCCCGCCAATTCATCCCGGCTTCGTCCCCGGAACGGCCCGCCGCTGCCGGTCAGGACGATGCGTTCGACGGCGTCCGGCCGACTGCCCTGCATGGCCTGAAAAATGGCGCTGTGTTCGCTATCGACGGGCAAGAGCCGCCCGCCGCGCCGGGCGGCCAGCTCGGTGACGAGGGCGCCGGCCAGAACGAGTGTTTCCTTGTTGGCCACGGCGACGGTCTTGCCGGCTTCGAGGGCGGCCCAGGTGCCGGCCAATCCCGCCGCGCCGACGATGGCGCTGACGACGATATCCACCTCCGGATCGCGCACCATCTCGGCCACACCATCGGTCCCGTAAAGCAGCCGGCAGCCGGCGGGCAGCCGGCCGGCGTCGAGTTGCTTCGCCGCGACAGCGTCCGTGACCGTCACCCAGCGCGGCCGGTGTTGTCGGGCCTGTTCGAGCAGGGCGTCGCAGCTCGAATGGGCGCTCAGCCCGAGCACCTGGAAGCGTTCGCCGAGGTGGGTGATGACATCGAGACAATTGGTGCCGATCGAGCCGGTGGAACCGAGCACGACGATCCGGCGGCGCGACGAGGAAGGTGGACTGGCATCCCTGGACACGAGGCACCCGCTGTGGTGGGGATGGTGACGCTCCTTATCATCGATGGTCCTGCATGGGAGGAATTGTAGCCCGCAGTGGGGGAAATCCGCAATACAAAGTGCGGTCGCCGCTTGCGACCAGGCATCGGAAGCCAGCCCCCCGCAGAGTGGGGTAGAAGAGACTCCAGGGTCTGCGCGTGATCCTACAAGCCCCGACAGATCGAATTGCCGATGTGCGGCCTGCTAGCGCAGGAGGGAATAGACCAAGAAAAGCCCTCCGAAGATGACCGCAAGTACAAAAAAAACAAAGAACAACACCAGCAGATAGCACAGGGCGACAAGGAGCCCCCTGGCGAAGGTCGTCGGCAAGAGGGCGGCGTTCATGCCTGCCATGACGAGAAGACTGAACGGCAGAGAGAGCAATTGGGCGAGCAGGACCATGCTCCTGTCGCTTGCCCCCGCCGTGGCACCCCCCGTCCCCACCACGAACCCAATGCCAAAACTCACGACCGCATTGACCAGGGAGGTCACGAATGTGATGCCCATCGCCTTGCCGAGGGGCGGTTCGGGCACCCCATTTGGCGACTTGCGACCCCCCGCGAGTTTGTTATAGAGCGAACAGGCCGCCCGAAGGAACACGGCACCGATCAAGGTCCCGATAGCGATGCCAAATACCATGACGCACAAAAGTGCCCCGATCGCACCACTATTCCCCATGAGCGTCCCCCTTTTGCAGCCAATTGCCGAGTTCCCCGCACATCCTCGCTCATCCAGTTCAGCCCCGCTCTACTTCACGGTCAAGGGAAATCCCGGTGGACGACGTTATCCGCAGATAGATTCTTCGATGGGTTTCGAGTAAAGTTGAACCAACCTCTTTCAGCGCGGTGTGTCCGAACGGCGTAAGCGGAACGACATTGTCGAGGTCGAAGGATCGGGGTAATTGCAAATCTGCCGGGCGGAGCGCATGGATTTCACCGCGGATCACTACTTCCGAGCCGGCGTGGAGCGGATGAGTCAGGCCCAGCACCTGTACCGGCAGGGGCAGGGCTATTACGCCCTGGCGATGTACGCCGCCGGCCTTGCCGTCGAATGCCTCCTCCGGGCCTACATGGTCAAGCGGAAGCGCGAATTCGAGTCCCGACACGACCTGCTTTTGTTGTTCAAGGAAAGCGGCATCCTCGGCGTGAATCCGGACAAGTTGAAAGCAAAGGGGCTGACCGATGAACAGGTTCAAATGCACCAGAAGGTCTTGTGGTCGTCGGTGAACACCGTTTTCATTCTGTGGCGGAACAATTATCGTTTCGCCTCGGAGGCCCGGCTTCTGGCCCATCTCAAAAAGATGAAGTTGTATCAGGGAACCAAGGGCGACATACTCAAGGCAAAGGCCTACGAGCTTCTCAAAGCGGCCCAGGTATTCATCGACAAAGGGATCCTTCAATGGCAGTAGTTCGGAAGCTCAAAAAGATTCTGGAGGAGCGCTTTCCACCGCCGGACAAGGTGGACCTCCGCGACGAGGAGGGGATCATTGGGGTCGTCACCTCGAAGCGCTTCCGCCGTCTGGACACGATGCAACGTCAAAACCTGATCCACGACATCCTGGCGAATCACTTGACCGAGGAGGAGCGGCGCCACATCGTGCTGATCGTCGGTGTCACCCCTGAAGAAGAACTCGCCAACGCCAGGGATGCTTAGCTGGCCCTACCATGAGGTCATCGTGGATTTTTCGCCGCTGGAACTGACGCTGACCGACCCGCGTCATCCCTTCCACCTCCACCACATGGAGATGGCCCTGGCCGAAGCGGGCCTGGCCGCAGCGGAGGATGAAGTGCCCGTCGGTGCAGTGATCGTTTCGTTCCGGCAGGGTGTCCTGGCTCAAGCGCATAACCAGCGCGAACGGTTGCTCGATCCGACCGCCCATGCGGAGATGATCGCCATCACCCAGGCAGCCAACGCCCTGCGCTCCTGGCGGCTTGAAGATTGCGCTCTCTACGTCACCCTGGAGCCGTGCCCCATGTGTGCCGGGGCCATCGTCCAGGCCCGGCTGCCCCTGGTTGTGTACGGCTGCACCGACCCCAAGGCCGGCGCCTGTCATACCCTCTATCAGATCCCCACCGACGTGCGGCTGAACCACCGCGCGCAAGTGGTCGGCGGCGTGTTGGCCGACCGCTGCGCCGCCCTCCTGAGCGATTTCTTCGCCGCCAAACGCCGGGCCGGTAAAAAGTGAGCCGCCCGCGCGTCCGCTGCCGCCCGCCCTCGATTCGCGCCGCCGGCCGGCTTTGTGAGCGGCACTTGCTTGAGGGGCGCGGAGGTTGTGGTACAGTGGAAAATGGGGAAAGAATCGACTCAACTGCTGGAGCCGTTCGCGGCGAAAGCCTCCTGACGGGATCCCGCCGATGAAAAAACTGGCGTGTGCGACGCTCGTGACTCTGGGGCTGACGGCAATGGTCGAGGCGCAGATTCCGCGCTCGGACATCTACACGACGCCGCTGCCGCCGCCGCGCGCGGTGCTGGACCGGCTCAACCTGCAAATGGCCTGGGCGCAATACGTGCCGATGGACGGACGGCGCGACGGCCTGGCCACGGTCCAGATGCGCGGGACCGACGTTTACGTGCAGACGCGGAGCGGGTTGGTCGCGATGCTCGACGCCGAAAACGGCACGGTTCGCTGGCGGACGCGTGTCGGCATCCCCTACCGGGTGACGCACGGACTGGCCTACAACAGCCGGGAGGTTTACGCGGTCAATAACACGTACCTGTATGCCCTGGATCGCAAAACCGGGAGCCTGCGCTGGCAATACCGCCTGCGCGAAGGAGTCGCCGCCCCGCCGGTGGCCGACGAGCGGTTCATCTTCATCCCGACGCCGACCGGACGGCTCACCGCCTATTTGCTGCCGCAGCCGGAACTCGATGTGCCGCCCCCCGAGGGCGTCTACCCCGGCACCAACATCAGCGCCGCCCAGGAAACCGAGGAGCAGCGCCATCAGCGCATCGTCTCCGTTCGCGGCGACCCGCGCCGGACCACGGGTTCGGTCAGCCCGCTGACCTCCACGCGGGAAGCTAGCGCGGAGGAACTCACGGGGCCGATGCCGCTGCGCATCTGGGAAGAGGTTTCCAGCTTGCGCCTGGAGTTCCCGGCCCTGTACGCGCGCGATCGCCTGGTACTGCCCACTCCGGGCGGGACCGTACTGGCGTTGGCCAAGATACCGACGGAAACCGGACTGGCGGTCGAGGCGTATCGCTTCTCCACGGATTCGCCGATCACCGTGCCGGCCGGCCATTTCGAGGAGATGGCCTACGTCGGGGCGCAGGACGCCAACCTGTACGCCCTCGAAATCACCAACGGCCGGGTCGTCTGGCGGCACACGGCTGGCTCGCCGATCATCCGCCAGCCGGCCATCACCGATCAGGACGTGTACGTGGTCTCGCAGCTCAACGGCCTGAGCCGGCTCGACCGCGCCACCGGCGAGTCGATGTGGCGCATTCCGCTGCGCGGCCAGCTCGTGGAGAGCAACGCCGCCGCCGAGCGCTTCCTGGCCGTCAATCCCAAGTATGTCTACGCCGCCGACCGCAGCGGCCGGCTCCTCATTCTCGATCGTCGTCGCGGCGTCCAGCTGAGCGTTTACGATGTCCACGACTTCGTTTATCCCATCAGCAACGAAGTGACCGATCGCCTGTTCCTGGCGGCCAACAACGGTTTGATCGTGTGCCTGCACGACCGCGACTATCCGTTGCCGGTGCGCCACCGCAAGCGCGAGGAAGACGCCAACAATCCGGTTCGGCTGCGGCTGTCCGACCCGGTTTCGCTCGCGGGCATCCCGAAGATCAAGCTGCGCGACTTGCTGGACAAGTGGTCGCGGGACTATCCGGTCCTGAAGTTCAAGATCAACGAAGACGCCTTCCAGAAGGCGATGATGGAGTCGCCGGCGCAAAAAGAAGTGAAGCTGCTGCCCGTGGACGACAAGCCGCTCGGCGACGTGCTTCAAGTGGTGCTGGATCAGGTCAAGGCCATCTATGAAGTCATCGACGATACCGTGTGGATCTTGCCCGACCAGCGCCGCGCGGAGTGATCCGCCGATTGCATCTTCGTTTAGCCGCGACCCGCAGGGGAGCGCGACAGCGCTCCCCCGCGGGTCGCGGCTAAACTTTTCCTCCTGCCGCTTGCTCCTTCCATCTAGTAGAATGACAAGGGGATCGCGCCCGTCCCTGCCCGCCAGTTATCCCGCCTTCCGCACGCGCAGGGAATGTATCTTTATGAGATCCACCGCCGCTCTGCTCGTTTGTTTGACCGGCTCCGTCCTGTACGCCGCCCCGCCGAGTCCGCAGGACATCGAGTTCTTCGAGAAGAACGTCCGTCCGATCCTGGCCGCGAAATGCCAGTCCTGTCACGGTCCCAAACGACAGCAGGGTGGTCTGCGTCTGGATTCCCGCGCCGCCTTGCTCAAAGGCAGCGACAACGGGGCCGTGCTCGTTCCCGGCGAGCCGGAAAAAAGTCCGTTCGTCCGCGTCATCCGCTATGACGGCGACGTGCAGATGCCGCCCAAGGGCAAGCTGCCGGACAACGCCATCGCCGACCTGACCGCGTGGGTCAAGATGGGCGCGCCCTGGCCGGAGGATGTCGCCAAGTTGGACGAATCGGCAAAGTCGATCGCTGACGTGCGCCGTTCGCACTGGTCGTTTCAGCCGGTTCACAAACCGGCCGTGCCCGCGGTCAAGAATGCCGACCGCGTGAAAACGCCGGTTGATGCGTTCGTCCTGGCCCGCCTGGAAGCGAAGGGTATCGCTCCCGCGCCCATCGCCGACCGGCGCACGCTGATTCGTCGAGTGACGCTGGATCTGCACGGATTGCCGCCGACGCCGGAAGAGGTGGCCGCGTTCGAGGCCGACCGTGCCGGACGTCCGATGCTCGCCTCGTGGATCGCTTGCTGGCGTCGCCGCGCTACGGCGAGCGCTGGGGCCGGCACTGGCTCGACGTGGCCCGCTACGCCGACACCAAGGGCTACGTCTTCACGGAGGAACGCCGCTATCCCTTCGCCTACACCTACCGCGATTACGTCATCCGCGCCTTCAACGAGGATTTGCCCTACGACCAGTTCATCGTGCAACAGCTGGCGGCGGATCGGTTGCCGCTCGGCGAGGACAAACGGCCGCTGGCGGCGCTGGGCTTTCTGACGCTCGGCCGGCGCTTCCTCAACAACCAGGCCGACATCATCGACGACCGCATCGACGTGACCATGCGCGGGCTGCAGGGGCTGACGGTCGGCTGCGCCCGCTGCCACGATCACAAGTTCGATCCGATCCCGCAGCGCGATTATTACTCGCTCTACGGCGTGTTCGCCAGCTCCGTCGAGCCGAAGGATTTGCCGCTGATCGGCCAGGCCGAGCCGTCGCCGGAATTGACCGCGTTCGAGGCGGAGCTGGCGAAGCGCAAGGCGGTGGTCGAGAAGTACCGCGAGGAACACAAGGACGAGTTGGCCAAGAAGAACCGCAAGTTCCGCGACGGCCTGCGGGAGCTGCAAAAGAAGGTCGATGCAGTGGCAGGCGACCTCCCCCGGCGCGCCGCCGCGCGCGATGGTGCTGCAAGACGCCCCGACGCCGGTGACGCCGCACGTCTTCCTGCGCGGCAACCCGCACAACCCGGGGCCGGAGGTGCCGCGGCAGTTCCTCGAAGTCCTGGCCGGCGAAAAGCGCCAGCCGTTCCGCGACGGCAGCGGCCGGCTCGAACTGGCCCGCGCCATCGCCGCCAAGGACAACCCGCTGACGGCGCGCGTGATGGTCAACCGCATCTGGCTGCACCATTTCGGCGCGGGCCTGGTGCGCACGCCGAGCGATTTCGGCTTGCGCGGCGACCCGCCGACGCACCCCGAACTGCTCGACTGGCTGGCCGCCACGTTCGTGGAGGATGGCTGGTCGATCAAGAAGCTGCACCGGCTGATCCTGCTGTCGAGCACGTATCAGCAGGCGACCAGCGACGATCCGCAACTATTGCAGATCTGATCCGGAGAATCGCTTGCTGGCCCGCATGAACCGCCGACGGCTCGACTTCGAGGCGATGCGCGATTCGCTCCTGGCCGTCGCCGGCCGGCTCGATCCGCGCATGGGCGGCCGGGCCGTGGAGCTGACGACGACGCCGTTCAGCACACGGCGCTCGGTGTACGGCTTCATCGACCGCCAGAACCTGCCCGGCCTGTTCCGCACCTTCGATTTCGCCAGCCCCGACACCAGCACGCCGCAGCGCTACACGACCACCGTGCCGCAGCAGGCGCTGTTCCTGATGAACAGCCCCTTCGTGGTCGAACAGGCCCGGCATTTCGTCCAGCGCGCCGACGTGGCGGCCCAGACGAAGGACGAGGCGAAGATCGATCGCATGTATCGGCTGGCCTATCGGCCGGCCGCCGAGGCGGACGAGATCGCGCTGGGGCTGCGGTTCCTTGCGGAAGCCGGCAAGAGCAAGGGAGACAAGCAGGCCGGACTTCATCTGTCGGCGTGGGAGCAGTATGCTCAGGTGTTGCTGCTGTCGAACGAGTTCGCGTTCGTGGATTGAAGCCGAACGACAGGAGGGAGGGGCATGACGACAACTGCCGCCAAGCTGATTACCGCCGCGGAATTCGCCCGGATGCCGGACCCCCCGGACGGTTCCAAGGAAGAACTGGTCCGAGGAGTGATTGTCACCATGCCGGCGCCAGGTTTCGCCACGGCGAGGTCCAACTTGCTGTCGGCTCGTTGCTCCGTCAATACGCCCGTTCCAATCGCAGCGGCCGCGTCACCGTCGAGAGCGGCCTCCAGACAGAGTTCGATCCCGATACCGTTCGCGGTCCCGACGTGGCGTTCTGGAGCGCCGAACGGCTGCCTTTGGATCAGATGCCGGAAGTGTATCCCGATGTAGCCGCCGATCTCGTCGTGGAAATTCAGTCTCCCAGCAGCAGACGACAAACCACGCAGGACAAGATCCGCGAATATCTGGACCGGGGCGTCCGCATGGTCTGGATCGTGGACCCGGAGGCCGAACCGTGACCGTGTATCGTCAGCCGGGGGAAGGACGCTTGCTGTGGCACGATGCGACCTTGACGGGCGAAGACGTGTTGCCGGGCTTCCAGTGCCGCGTGGCGGAATTCTTCGAGTGAGCGCGGGAGGGAACAGCGATGGCCATCGACTTCGGGTATTACAGCTTCATCCCTCTTGGCGTTGTAATCTTTGCCCTGTTCTGTATCGAAGTAGCGGTGGTCATCCGCGATACCATTCGAGAGCACCGTACTTTGGCAAAATGTGACTTCCTCCATGCCGCCGAGGAGATCCGAGAAAGCAAGCTCAGACTGTACTGCCGGGACGAACGAATCCGAGAAGCGAACGACCAAACGCAACGAGGTGACGCACGATGACCCGTCTGGCCCCCCTGCCACTTACCCGCCGCGACTTCCTGCGCCGTTCCGGCATGGGCTTCGCCTCGCTCGGCCTGGCGGACCTGATGGCCTCGCAAGGACTTGTCTCCGCCGCGCCGGATGCCGGCCGTCCGTCTCGCCGCTGGCCCCCAAGGCACCGCACTTCGCCGCCGAAGGCCAAGCGCGTCATCCACCTGTTCATGAACGGCGGCCCGTCGCACGTCGATACCTTCGATCCCAAGCCGTTGCTGGCAAAAGTACGCCGGCAAGCCGCTGCCGCGCACCAACCTCCGCACCGAACGCAAGACCGGCGCGGCCTTCCCGTCGCCGTTCAAGTTCCAGCAGCTACGGCAAGAGCGGCATCGAGGTCAGCGAACTCTTTCCCGCACGTCGCCGCAGTGCATCGACGACATCTGCGTCATCCGCTCGATGCACGCCGACGTGCCCAATCACGAGCCGTCGCTGCTGCTGATGAACTGCGGCGAGGCCCGGCTGATCCGGCCGAGCATGGGCTCGTGGGTGACCTACGGCCTGGGCAGCGAGAACCAGAACCTGCCCGGCTTCATCGCCATGTGCCCCGGCGGCTATCCGATCCAGGAAACGCAGAACTGGCAGGCCGCCTTCCTGCCCGGCGTCTACCAGGGCACCTACATCGACACGCAGCACACCGACATCGAAAAGCTGATCGAGCACATCAAGAACAACACACTGTCGACCGAGCGAGCAGCGCCGCCAGCTCGATCTGCTGCGTCAGCTCAACGAACGCCATCAGAGCGCCGGCGGCACGACGCCCAGCTCGAAGCGCGCATCCAGTCGTTCGAGCTGGCCTATCGCATGCAGATGGACGCCACCGACGCCTTCGACGTCAGCCGCGAGCCGAAGCACATCCGCGAGATGTACGGCCCCGGCACGCAGGCCCGGCAGATCCTGATCGCCCGGCGGCTGCTCGAACGCGGCGTGCGCTTCGTGCAGGTCTGGCACGGCGCGGGCCAGCCGTGGGACAGCCACGACGACCTCGAGATCCAACACCGCCGCCTGGCCCGCGAGTGCGACCAGGCCATCGGCGCCCTGCTCGATGGACCTGAAGCAGCGCGGCATGCTCGACGATACGCTGGTGATCTGGGGCGGCGAGTTCGGCCGCACGCCGACCGTCGAACTGCCGACGCCCGGCTCCAACGCCGGCAAGATCAACGGCCGCGATCACAACCACTACGGCTTCACGATGTGGCTGGCCGGCGGCGGCGTCAAGGGCGGCCACGTCCACGGCGCCACCGACGAGTTCGGCTTCCAGGCCGCCGAGGACAAGGTTCACGTCCACGACCTGCACGCGACGATCCTGCACCTGCTCGGCTTCGACCACGAGAAGCTCACCTACCGCTACGCCGGCCGCGATTTCCGGCTGACCGACGTGTATGGGAACGTGGTGAAGGACTTGATTGCCTGAGAAGATGCGGAAAAACCTTCGGGCCGGTGGTCCTCTCGGTTGAGAGAGCCACCGGCCCGAAGGCTCCAGACTTCAGCATTCCGGTATTGCGTCTTCAGGGACGCCGGGAACCGCCCAGCGGGCGGTAGACGCGTTGCCCTTGCGAATTGATGCTCGGCACGTAGCCGTTGCAATCAGCCCGCCCCAGCATGTCATCGCCGCCCTCGACGGGCCGGCCGGCCATGGCGGAATACAGCTCGCGTGTGGTCAATCCGGCTTTCCGTCCTCGATTTATCAAAACCTGATAGTGGGTGTGAAGGCTCATCGTTGATGCCTCTTTCTCTGTTGTTCGGCCCCGGTTGCCTCCCTTGGAAACCTTAGCACAATCCTCACAACCGCTTTGTTTAATGCACTTCCCATGCCGAGAAGCAGCCCCAAGAAGGTGAAAAAGGACGCGACCGCGTAAGCTGATTGAAATAAAGAAGTTGCGTCAGAAACGATTCCGACGGTTTTCTCTTGTATCGGCCAATTGGGCCGTCGGACTTGAGGCAATGTTTCGGAATGGAACAGGGGCGTTAATTTTTGGACACAATAATTAACGCCGTAATCCCGGATGAACGGGAGGGTTAAGAGCGTATTCCCGGTCGAGGACGAGCAAATCCTGATCGGGCCATTTCTTGACGCGGGCGACTTCCAGCCAGAAGCGGCGGTAGACGACACGCACACGGAGCCGGCTCAAAGTCGCCGGAAACGCGAAGGTCGTCTCGTCGATCTTTCCCGGCACCAGGCGCGTATCCGGAGGCGGGTCGGGAGCGGCGAGCCAGAACGGAGTCGGGCTGTGGCCGTCGAAGTCCGACAGCATACGGGCATACAGGCGTCCCGGCTTTCCTTCCAGTTCGGAACCCGCCAACGCTGGCAATCTCGGTCCCGATCGAACGGTAAGCAACTTACCGTCCGAGTCCCTTCCTTCGACGATAAGAAGCAGGTGCCGATCGACGAAGCCGGTCGGCAGGCGATGCCCGACGCCGTCCGCCCATAGCCGCACCTTCGCCCGGACTCCATTTGATTCGCGCTCCAGAGTCGCCGACGCCTGCACGGCGCGGCGCAGCATGTCCTCCTGGCTGCCGTCGAAAAAGCGATGATTCGCCAGGGTGCGCGGATCGCGCCGGATGCCGCCGTGTCCGGGGGCCATGTTGCTCATGCGGCCGGTCGGCTTCATGTGGCAATCCTGGCACTGCTTGCCCGCGCGGGCGGCGGGACTAGCCTGCCACTCGGAAAACGTGCCGTAAACGTGGACGCCGAAGACGACGCCCTCGTGACAGGAAGCGCAATACCGGCTGTCGCGGTACAAGGGAGAAAACGCATCCTCGCCGCGATCCACGTCGTTGAGGGCGCCGAAAAACATTTGGCCTTCGCTGGGCCGCAAGAGCCGCAGGTTGAATCGACCGTGCGATAGCCCGATGGGTCCGTCCGCGACCCTGGCGATTTTGTGACAATAATCGCAGTGAACGCCGCGGGCGGCCACGCCCTCGACCTGACGCTCCCCCTTTATCCTCCCCAAATTTGGGGGGGATAAAGGGGGGGTGGCCGTGGGGGCATGGCAGGAAGCGCAGACGCCGCCGCCATCGGGATACTGAGTCAACAGGCCCCAGCCGACACCGGGCGTGCCGTTCCAGTCGGTGCCCTCGTAGAGGTTGCGGAAGTGCCGGCCGGTGATCGAGCGGCCGTGGCCGCTGTGCGACCACTCTCGGTAAATCTCGGCGTGGCAGTTGCCGCAGTTGTGGACCTCGGCCGGGTTCGGCTCGGGATCGACCCATTCATAATCTGCATTGTCTTCCGAGGGCAGGCGGGAGAGGCGTATTGTCAGGGGTGATTCGAGTGGCGCGCCGCCGATGAAGTAACCATCCTTCCACGCCGTCACACGGCCGACGACAGACTGCGCGAAACAGAATCGGCCTTGAGCATCGGTGCGTGCGGTGATCGTTGTTCCCTTGACCCGCACGCGCGCCCCGGCGACCGGACCGTCCGCGTCGAAAACCTGCCCAGTGACAGCGGGAGTCTCTTGTGAGGTCGGTTTCGGCCCGACGAGAATAAACAGCATCAGTCCGATGAGCGACACGAGGAGCAGGAGCAATATTCGTCGTGGCGACGAGTGCATGTCATTCCTTCGGCCCCTGAAGCAAATGCGAGCCTTGGATTCCCTGTCTTCCACTACCACAAACGTTGAATCGGGTACGCATCCAGCTTGGGATCGACGCTGACCAAAGCAATTCCTTCCGCCATCGCCTGGGCGACGATGAGGCGGTCGAACGGATCTCGATGGTTTTTCGGAAAGGGCAGAGTCGCCAGCGCCGCCGCATGGCGGACCTCCAGCGGCAGGATCTCGAAATCATTGCCGTCGATGCCCTCGGCAATAAAAACCTCGAACGGGACTGCCAGCGGGTATTTACCGATGCTCACCTTGATGGCCACTTCCCAGTAGCTTGCTGGGCTAATCAGCACGTCGTTTTGCGGGTCGGAGATTAAACCGTGAGCGGTGGCGGACAGTTGCGGGTCGTTGGTGATGAACCAGAGAAACGCATGGGTGTCCAGCAAAAGCCTCACGGCATGTACTCCGCGAAGTCCTTCAGGTGCTCGTCATCCTCGACCAGCAGGGTAATCATTCCCTTGCATCGCCCGGCCTGGCGTGGCTTGCGATCCGGCGGTTTCTGTCCGACCAGTTTGGCTACGGGCTTCCGGTTGTGCGTGATGAGGATTTCTTCGCCGTCAGCCAGTTTCGCCACCAGTTCGGGCAGTTTGAGCTGGGCCTCCTCCATCGTGACCGCCGTGGACATAGCTATTCCCTTTTTGCATAGGTTTCGTGATTAAACCTCTACTTTTGTATCACATATCTCTTCGGTCACGCCACATTGGTGAGCCTCATTGTCGCCCCCCATCACACGCTGGCCGGAACGACCATGCCGGCCCGAATCGGCTCGATCACACGGGCATTTTCCAGGCGGCGGCGGAAGCGCAGGTGACGGCGGCGCGACCACTCGATGACCGGCCGCCATACCGGCCCGGTCAGGTTGGCGCGGATGAGCAGCGGCCACAGCCAGTTCGACCGCTTGTACAAGTACGACATCGCCAAATAGGGCGGGACCGCCCGCCAGTCGCGCGGTCGCCGTCGCCAGATCGAGCGGTGCGAGAACAGCCGCTCGTAGCACCAGGCGTAACCGCGAGCCAGTTGCTCCGGCGTCATGTGCCGGGGGCGGAAAACGACGTGGGCCGTGTCGTAGCGCTCCCAGTCCTTGTGCAAGAGCCGCCCTTCCGCCTCCATCTGCCGGAACAGCGGCGTCCCCGGATACGGCGTCAGGATGTGAAACGTCGCGCACTCCAGGCGCGTTTGCTCGATCCAGCGCACCGTCTTCTCGAACACGTCGGGGCGGTCGTGGTCGAAACCGAGCACGAAGCTGCCGTTGACCTGAATGCCGTTGTCGTGCAGGACTCCCACGCGCCGGGCGTAGTCCTCGGTGCGAGGCGATTTCTTCCGCGCGTCCGACAGGTTGTCGTCTTGCAGCGACTCGAAGCCGATGAACACGCCGGTGCAGCCGGCCAGGGCCATCTCGCGCACCAGCGCGGGATCATCAGTGACATCGAGGGTGACGGCCGCGCTCCAGATTTTTTCGAGCGGCCGCAAGGCACGGCAGAGCCGGCGCAGGTAGTCGGGGCGCGAGCCGAGGTTGTTGTCGATGAAGACGCCGTAGGGTTGGCCGCCGGCCTCGAATTCGGCGGCGATCTGCGCGGCGTCGCGGACCAGATAGGGCATGTGCAGCCCGTCGGTCGAGAGGTAGCAGAAGCCGCAGCGGTTGTGGCAGCCGCGCGTGGCGATGAGGCTGGTCGGCGTCAGAAAGCCGCGCCGCGGAAGGATGGCGCGGCGCGGCGGCGGGTCGTCGCGGTAGGGCCGGCGATAGCTGCCGTGATAGACGCGCTGTAAACAGCCGGCCTCCATGTCGCAGAGAATCTGCGGCCAGAGGTGGACGCCCTCGCCGACGGCCAGGGCGTCGGCGTGCGGGGCGGCCTCGTCGGGACAGGACAACACATGCAGGCCGCCCAGTACGACCTTGGCCCCGCGCTCCCGATACCAGTCGGCCAGGGCGTAAGCCCGGCGAGCAAACGTCAGATGCACGGTGATGCCGACCACCTGCGGAAACGGTTTGTAGGGCGGCGGCCCTTGCAGCAGGTTCTCGTCCCAGTAGCGAACCTCCCACTCCGGCGGCGTCGCGCCGGCGATGCTGGTCAGCGCCAACGTCGGCGTCAGCACATGCTTGCCGAAGCTGGCGTGCGGGTCTTTGGGGTAGAAGGGGTTGATGAGCAGGGCGAAGCGCGGCCGCACCGGGCCAGGCCGCCGCACCGGGTCCAGCCGCGGCGCGATCCTCATGTCGCGGGGCACCCACAAGCGTTTCATCGCACGGTCTCCTGACTTGGGACGGTAGCAACTTTATCGGCAAGTTCTTTGCGTAAATTTTAACTTTGCGATACAAAGTATAATGCGGACAGATTTGCCGTCAAGAGGAGAATCGCATCGCTAGCGACGCTTCGCAGAAGCGTGCGGGACGTGCGCCGGTCAGCGATGGCGATTCCAGGTCAGAGCGAGGGGCGCCACCGCCAACCGCGTCAGCGGCAAGGTGTATGTGATGCCGAGCACAAGGGCCGAGATGGAAACCTGATCCGGCGGGAGCAGCCAGTACAAGAGGCCGAACAGCCCGGCGGCGGAGGCGATCCAAATCACCAGGCCGCCGCAGACGACTTCGGTGGGAACCAGCTTGCGGCGGATCAGGATACGACAGATCCAGCCGGCGGCGATGCCCTTCAGCGCGACGACTACGCCCGCCAGCCATGGCAGGAGATCCATGAAGCGCTGCCAGTACTGCGGCGATTTGGCCAACCACTGGGCCAGGCAGAGCAGGCCGACGAAGACGACAAATCCGAGGGCCGCGGTAGCTTTCGCCCAGGCGCTCCCGGCCAACCCCATCCACAAACCCTGAACCATTTGCAGCCAGGTCAAGACGATCGAGCCGCCCACGAGCAGAATGAGACCGATCCACAACAGAGTGCCCGGATGACGTTGCCGAAAGGCGCCGAAGGATTCCATCATCTCGGCGGCGTGGCCGCCCAGCGCGAACCAGAGCAGAAGTCCCACGACCGCCACGCCCCAGCCGGCCAACGTGGTGAGGGCCGCCGCCTCGAACTTGGCGCGCACGAAGGTCCAGACGGAAACGGGTCGCGTGGCCAGAAACGAAGACAAAACGAGCGACCGTTCGCGTCCGGGCAGCTTGCCCATCTCCATACCGCACACCGAGGCCAGGAAGGGAACGAAGAGCAGCACGCCAGAAACCACTGCCCACAGGCTGCCGACCTCGCGCAGAAGAAACGGCGGGACGATGGGCAATCCGCCGCTCTGGGCTTTGTCGATGAATTCGGCGTTCAGGGGGATCATCGGCAGCCAGATCAGCGAGCAGGCGAAGATCATCACGGGGAAGCCGAGGCCGACGCGCCGCCACTCGAACCACACCTGCGCCGCAAAGGCGAGGCGAACGCGGGACGTGCGCGCGTCGAGGAAGTCCAGCGCAGCCACGCCGACCAGCCGGGCCAGTCCCAGTAGGCCCCGTCGCCGCGGCGGGCGCGGGCGACGCCAGCAACGGCGACCCCATACGCGGCCAATCCCAAAGCCACGAGCGAACCGTACGCGATCGCGGGGGGGACGGCAAAAAGCTCCAGAATGGGGAAGAGAAACCCGATCGGGCCGAGCAGCGGAATCAGTACGAACGCGCGCACCCACGACAGGGGAAACGGTGTCCAGGCCAGCGCTTGCAGCCAGGCCACCCCCACCGCCAGCGTCAGGGCCGGCCACCACAAAGACGGTTCGAACCCATGAGGCCGAAACGCCGGCCCCAATGCTCCCCAGCTCAGCGTCAGCCACGCCAGGGCGATCGTCCCGCACCCCCACAGCATCGGCCAACCTACCAGGGCGTAGGTCGGCATCGGCAAGGACCAGAGGCGGGAGGGAAAGCCGGATTCGCGCGTCTCCACCTTCACATCCCGGCACAGCGAGACGTTGTTCAGCAAGAAGATGAAGGCGGTGAAGCAAAGGGACGAGAGCAATAGAGCCCAGATCCCTCCGGCAAGCGATTCATCAAACGACAGCGTTCGGCACAGGAGGATCAGGGCCAGCCAGTAAACGGCAATGAGGGTCAAGCTAAGCCGGTGGCGCGTCCACACGTAGTAGGCCAGGGCCAGGGAGGGAGACATGGTTTCACTCCGATTGAGCCGTCACGGCCGTCGGCCCCATGCGGGCGACGAAGATTTCATCCAAGCCGACGCGGTGTTCCTCGACGATCCGC
The DNA here is from genome assembly GCA_963767535.1 of uncultured Planctomycetota bacterium. Lineage (GTDB taxonomy): Bacteria > Planctomycetota > Planctomycetia > Gemmatales > Gemmataceae > JAJPHU01. The sequence continues at coordinate 906,189 of CAVYEC010000001.1, read as the reverse complement.
GCGCCGAAGGCCGACGCGGCGGCGTGCCATTCGTCGTTTCGGCCGTGGCAGACGGCTGTCCATTCGTGGCCGGCTCCTTCCCAGTTCAGCGCACCCGCCAGCGCCGGTGGCCGGGTTTGTGCCTGGGCGAAACGCAGCGTCAGCCGGCGGTGGTTCGCCTGAATCTCCTCCATCGGCGCCGCCAGCACGATCCGGCCCTTGTCGATCATGGCCACATGGTCGGCCACGCGCTCCATCTCGTCGAGCAGGTGCGAGGAGAACAGCACCGTGCGTCCCTCGTCGGCGATGGTGCGCACGATCGCGCCGAGGATGTCTCGCCGCACCAGCGGGTCCAGTCCCGAAGACGGCTCGTCCAGCACGAGCAGTTCCGGCCGATACGCCAGGGCGACGAGCAGTCCTGCCCGCGCCAGCTGTCCTTTCGAGAGCGTGCCGACGCGCTGGTCGAGCCGCAGCCCGAACGTGCGGCGCAGCTCCTCCGCGTAGTCATCGCGCCAGGCCGGGTAAAAGGCGCGGGTGTAGCGGATCAATTCCGCCAACGTCATCCACGGCGGCAGGTCGTTCTCCTCGGCGAGATAACCCAGGCGCGACAGCACGCCGAGCGGGTCGGCCACCGGGTCGCGCCGAAGACGCGCACGCTGCCGGACTCGGCCCGCAACAGGCCGAGGATGTGCTTGATGAGCGTCGTCTTGCCGGAGCCGTTGAGACCGACCAGTCCGAAGACGCAGCCGCGCGGCACGCTCAAAGAAACGTCGTCCAGCGCCACCTTGGCACCGAAGCGGCGCGTGATGCCGTGGATGTCGATGACGGACGGCAGGGAACCGGAGGCGATCATAGGCGTCAATCTCCCTGAGACGTGGTTAGAGCGCCTTATCGCGCTGTCGGAGCAGCTCGAGAATTTCGTCTGTGCCGACGTTAAGTTGGCGCGCCTCGACGAGCAGGGCGTCGATGCGCTCGGTCAGGATTTTGAGCCGTTCGCGCCGGGCCAGCGGCGAGCCGGCGTCGGAGACGTACGTGCCGGTCGTACTCTTCTTGGTGACGACGCCGGCCGTCTCCAATTCGCGGTAGGCCCGCGCCACCGTGTTGGGGTTGATGACCAGCTGCTCGGCCAGGGCGCGGATCGGCGGCAACTCCTCGCCCGCTTGCAACCGTCCCGAGGCGACCAAGAGCTTCACCTGGTTGACGATCTGCAAGTACGTCGGCATCCCGTCCTGACGCGAAAGGTGGATCTGCACGCCGTCACTCCGCGATCCTCGAACGGATCGTTTGAGTTAATTGTATGAATACAATAATACAAAAGGTTCGCAGCTCGTCAAGGGAAAAAAAGACCCTCGTTCCCAAGCTCTGCTTGGGAACGCAGCTCGGGAAGCTCTGCTTCCCATCCCGCGCGGGAACAGGACCGCGAAGCGGAGCTTCGCACCCGTGCGTTCCCAAGCAGAGCTTGGGAACGAGGGAAAGCCATAAGCTCATCCAAGAACCCGCCGAAAAAAAATGAACAGTTCGTCTTTCTTCCCCGCAATACTAGTTGGATGCCCACGCTGTCCATCCGGAGGCCCGCTCATGTCCACGACGCAGCCGTCCGCCCTGTTGCGGCACCTTCGCCAACTGGCGGAAACGCAGGCGGCCGAGTCACTGTCGGATCGGGAGCTATTGCGGCATTTCACCGCCGACCGGGACGAGGCCGCGTTCGCCGTGTTGGTACGGCGTCACGGCCCGATGGTGCTGAGCGTATGCCGGCGGCGCCTGCATCGAACGCAGGACATCGAGGATGCGTTTCAGGCGACCTTTTTGGTGCTGCTCCGCAAGGCCGCGAAGTATCCCTGGCGCGAGGGCATCGGCGGCTGGCTGCACGGTGTCGCGTCACGGGTCGCGCTCCGCGTTCATGCCGAGGTTGCTCGTTCTTCGGCCGCCGTCGCGACGGATGAGCGAAGAAGTCCGCGCCGATCCGCTGGAGCAATTGACGGCACGCGAGTTGTTCGCCGCCTTCGATGAGGAGTTGTCTCGACTGCCCGCGAGCTACCGCGAGTCGCTGGTGTTGTGCTATCTGCAAGGCCGATCGCAAGAAGAGGCGGCCCAGCAACTGGGCTGGTCGCTCAGCACGGTGCGCCGGCGTCTGGAGCGCGGGCGGAAGCTGCTGCACACGCGGATGGCCCGGCGTGGGCTGTCACTGCCCGCCCTCGCCGCCGTGCTGCTTTCCCGTCAGGAGGCGACCGCGGCCCTCGCCGTGCCGGCGCTGCCCGATGCGTTTTCCGCACGGGCGACCGTTCTGGCCGACGCGATCTTGCGAGCCGCTGTCCGCACCTCACTGAAAGCGACGGCGGCGCTGCTCGTGATGCTGGGCGTTCTCGCCGCTGGCACCGGATGGGCCGTCAGGCACATGCTGATGACGGGTCCATCTCAGACGGCCGCAGTGGGGCAGCCGGAATCACCAAAGGGCGACACGGCGGAGCGAACCGATCAGTATGGCGATCCGTTGCCGCCGGGCGCCATCGCCCGCCTGGGCACCAGCCGGCTGCGACACGCCGACGGCTATGCGTTGATGTTCTCCCAAGACGGCAAGCGTCTGATCTCGTGCGACCGAGGCGGCGAAGTGCGCGTCTGGGACACGGCCACGGGAAAGCTGGTACGGCGGACGCGACTGATGGGGAAGGCGCGCGAATACATCTCCTATAGTGGGTGTCTCTCTGCGCCGGGCGGCGCGACGGCGAAGGCGTGGGATGGCCAGACGACGTACCTGTACGATACGGCCACGGGCCAGGAAGCGCAGCCGGTTGCCCAATACCCAACCGTTGGGGTTTTCTTCGGATGGCAAGAAGATCGCCGTGCAAGCCCAGGATAAGGACAAAAATGGCCCCGTGCAATTATGGGATATTGACGGGTTCAAAAAGGACCTAAATCTGAACCTTTCTCCTCGCATCGCTCTGGACACGGCTCCTTTCACCATTGTTCCGCAGACGGCTGCTCTCACACCGGACGGCAAGCAACTGGTTGCCGTGGGCGGGGAGAAGGTTAAGGGACGGTTCGTAGGGGAGGGGAATAAGGAACTGTTCGTGTGGGATACGGCCACGGGCAAGTTGAAGCAGCGGAAAAAGTTCCGCGCGGCAATGTGCTCGCTGGCCTATTCGCCGGATGGAGCAACCCTGGCCGCGGGACTCTATGGGAGGGGCGAGGTGGTTTTATTCGAGGCAGCCACCTTGGAGGAAAAGGCGGCGCTGCCGGCGCGAGCGAACGTCAAGGTCTCTCGCTTTACCAGTGTCAGTCTGGCCGGCTTTTCCCCCGACGGCCGACTGCTCGTCGGAGGTTGTTTTATCGATGGCATCCCTCTGCAAGAACAAGGCCTTCTGATCTGGGATTTAAGCGGGACGAAAAGTCCGCGACGGTTGCCGACCGCGAGTTTCCTCACCGCGTTCGCCCTCGCGCCGGATGGCAAGGCACTGGCCTCCTCCTGCACCAATCTCCAGTACGGCGGCGGCAGTGCGATTGACCTGTGGGATGTGGCCTCGGGCCGGCGATTGCACCAACTGCCCGGCCACGATACCCCTGTGGACCAACTAGCGGTTTCACCCGATGGCAAAATCCTCGCCTCCAGCGATTATAAACCGGCACTCCGCTTGTGGGACACGGCTACGGGCAAACCGCTGCGTTCGCTGGCCGGATGGGATGAGTTTGGTTCCGCTTGTCTTCGTTTTTCCGCTGACGGTCGGCGGCTGGTTTCCGTTAGCCGCAAGGGCAAACTCCAGATGTGGGAGGTCGCCACGGGCAAGGAACTGTGCCGCTTCGCTATCGATTCGCCTGGGGATGGGGTTTACCCTGGGTATCGGGTTGCGTTTCTGGGCGATGGCAAGCGTCTGGCGGCGGTGGCGATGATGATTTCCGTGCATCTCTCCATCTGGGACGCAACCACGGGGAAGCAACTTATTCAGCGTCCCCTTAGCACCGTCCAGCCGACACCTAACCAGGGAGACGTGGAATTTATGCCGGACGGGGAAAGTGTCACGGTATGGCAGAGCGATCGTGTCGCGGCATGGCGTGGCGATCGACTGACCATCGAGGACATCTCGACGAAACGTTTGCTGGCGACGCTGCCCAAGGGTGTTGGCCATCCGCTGGCTTTTTCCGCCGACGGCCGACTGCTGGCGGTGTTCTTGCAACCGCGGCTTGAGCATATGGGGATGTGGAAGGAATCGGAACGAGTCCCGGAACATTACGACGTCAAAGGGCTGTCGCTGATCGAGACGGCATCGGGCCAAGAGGTCGTCCGCCTGGACATCCGCCGGTTCGATGGCGTCGCTTTCACCCCGGACGGCCGCGCCCTCGTCGTGACGGACAAGCAAAAACTAACGATCTGGGATGCAGCCACGGGCGAGCGACTTCATCAAATGGCGTGGCCCGAAAGCATCCGGGATGAGTATGGCTATGCGAAGATCTCTTCGCTGGCTGTGCTGCCGGGCGGCCGCGCGGCCACGGGCATGACCGAGGGCAACATCCTCATCTGGGATCTGGCGGTCCCGACCTGGCCGGTTCCCAAGCCGGTAGGCGATCCGAGCCGTCCGAAACTCGATGCCCTGTGGTCCGACCTGGCCGGCGACGCGCCCAAAGCGTATCGCGCGGTGCGGACCTTGACGGAGACGCCCGCGCAGACGGTGCCCTTCCTGGGCGATCATCTTCGGCCGGTGAGGGTGGATGACAAACGCATCGAAAGACTGTTGGTCGATCTCGATGGCAACGAGTTCGCGGCACGAGAGGAGGCCGAGCGCGAACTGACGAAATTAGGCGACCGTGCCGAGCCGATGTTGCGGCGAGCGCTGGAAAGCAAGCCTTCGCTGGAACTGCGCCGGCGACTCCAAGCCATCCTCGCCGGCCCGAATCGACTCTCGGCCGATTTGCTGCGCACCCTTCGAGCGCTGGCCGTCCTCGAACGCATCGGTACGCCGGAGGCACGGCGCATTTTGGAGAAACTCAGCAGTGGTGCGGCCTCACGGGAGACACGCGAAGCGAAAGCCGTCCTGCAACGCCTGAACCGTCGCTGACACGCTCTCCTTTTTGGAGACCTGCTCCGTCTCAGGCGCCCAGCGATTGTTTGAGCTGGCGTATCTCCTCCTGCAAACCGGCGACCGTCTGCTTGAGCGCCGCGATCTCGTCGCGCGCCGCCGTCAGCCCGGCTTCCAACTCGAACAGGCGTTCGTCCTGCCGAGGAGCGGGCGTGGCCGGACGCGGGGACTCCGCGACGGCGATGGGTTCGGCGGCGATCCGGGAGCGCAAGCCTTCGAGTTCACGCGGATCGTGGAAGCCGTGTGTCAGCATGGCGCCGCGCCGCTCTTCGGGTGTCAGATAAACCACCAGCTTGCGCTCCACCAGCGGACGCAAGACGTTGCGCAGCGCGTCGAGGTCGTCGATCGGCTCCATGCGGCTGGCCCGGCCGCGCAGCTCGCCCTCGGTCTGCGGGCCGCGCAGGAGCAACTCGCCCAGCACCGCCAGATCGACCTTGTCCACATGCCAGGCGTCGTACAGGTTGTGCTTCCAGCGTGTGACCCGGCCGCCCGTGATCTTGATGGCCAGGCCGTTTTTCTGGCAGCGGGCCAGCGTGTCCTCGACTTCCAGATCGGTCAGGTTGAGGATCGGGTCGCGGTTGGATTTCTGATTGCAGCCCGTCGTCAGGGCGTTGAGGCTGAGGGGATACGTGTCCGGCGTCGTCTTCGCCTTCTCGACGAGGACGCCGAGAACCCGCCGTTCTTGCGTATCCAGGACCGGCCAGGGGCCAGCCGATCCGGATGTTATTGTTTCCGCTTCCGACGACATGTTTCCTCCATTGAATGGCAACGCCCAGTTCGGTGTAGAGACGTAAAAATCGTGCGAGGGATTCGTCAATGGTTCGGTCATGGACTCACGCTGAACCAATCCACCCCGTGCCAAAGGAGACAATCGTTTTCATCAAAGTGAAAAGTGATTTGAACGTCCATGCCCCAATCAAACGTGCGCGGGACATTCGAGACTTCCGCCAGAATGTTTCGAGACGGCCCATCCTCCGCTGTTTGGATCGGCCAGTGTAAGATGTGCTGGGAGTCCAACCACGTTTCGACCTGAAATCGGTTTGATCCGCGCGGCAGGGTAATCCGGATGGCGCTGTCGATTTTCTCCGGGGTCCATTGCTGATGCAACCAGAACCACCAGACGATTCCCAATCCAGCCAGCAGAAGCAGGCCGCTATCCAGAAGCTGAAACCGTTTCCTATGGCTGGACATGCTCCTCGCGCCTCCTGCCCGAGATGCTTGATTGGCTATCCCTTCAGATACTCCCTCATGTGCCGCTTGTACGCCTCGACGCCGGGCTGGCCGTAGGGGTTGACGCCCATCAGCCGGCCTTCGACGACCGTGGCGAGCATGAGCATCTGCAAGAGCTGCCCCATCGTGTGTTCGGACAGGGTCGGCAGCACGAGGTCGGCCGTCGGCCGGGCCACGTCGAGATAGGCCTGGTTGGTGCCGCGAAGGGCCGCGTTCACGATGTCGGGCAGCCCCTTGCGGTTGTACTGGTTCAGGTCGTCCTCGTTGTGGTCGGCCATCGCACGATGATCGGCACCGCCTTGGGGTTCTTGACGACGAGGTTGTTGATCGTGCTGTCGCGCATGCCCTCCTGGTGCTGCTGGCCGCGGACATGCAGGTCGCGCGTGCCGACCGTCGTCAGCGGCGTCGGGCCGCGGCCCTGCTTGCCGAGGCTCTCGGACAACAGCTGATCGTACCACTGGCCCAGCGCTTCGAGCTTCTTCGACCAGACCGACAGCACGCGCAGCGGCTTGCCGTGTTCCTCGGCCATCAGGTAGTTGACGGCCGGCGAACTGCAGGACCGGGTTGCGCTCGAACGGCTCTTCGAGGAAGCGCTTGCGTCATCGTGGCCGCGCCGAGCAGCAGGGCCCGCACGTCCAGCCCCATGACCGCGGCCGGCAAGCAGGCCGGCGGCCGTGAACACGGAGAAGCGGCCGCCGATGTTGTCCGGGATGGTCAGGATGGTCTGCTCGTCGTGGCCGTCGGCCTGGCACAGCTTGCGCAGCTCGCTGTCGTCGCCGGTGACGGCGACGAACAACTCCTTGAGCCATTCCGAGCGCAGGCCGTAATACTCGGCCGCCTCGCGGCGGAAGACGCGGTAGGGCGACGCCGGGTTCCAGGGTGTCGCCGGCCTTGCCGAGCGCGACGACCGCCCAGCGCTCCTCGCGCTGGTCGGGATCGACGCAGGTGATCTGCAGAGGTCGAGCAGGTCTTGCAAGGCGTCGTTGTCGGCGTTGTTGCCCTCGAAGTAGACGCGCGGCATGCCAGGCGCGTTTCGGGCGGCAGTTCGTTGTGGTAGCGGCTGCACAAGGCCTCGAAGAGGGCGCGCGGGGCCAGCACGGGGCCGCCGATGCCGAGGACGACGACGCGATCGACCTCTTCGCGCAGGCGGTTGGCCAGGTTCAGAGATACGGCCGAGGTCGCTGGCGTCGCCCTTGCGGCGGTGGTTGTCGAGCGTGGCCTGCGGCAGGTCGATGAAGCCGGCGTCGAGCGGCTGCATCTCCGGCGGCACGTTGCGCAGCTCGCGCTCGGCGGCCACCTGGCTGCGGCACTGCATCAGTCGGGGAGTCAGCTCCTTGAGCCGGGCGGGAGACAGGAAGTGGCGGGCGCGCAGCTCGGCGGCCGCGTTCCACTCCTCCCCCACCGGCGCCAGGAGCGACTGATAGTTGTACGCGATCGCTTCGTCGGGCAGTTGCATGTCGGCTCTCGATTATCGGGCATTGCCTCAGAGCTTGACCAGCCCGCAGCGCCAACAACAAGCTTTTGCCGTCGTTGGCACTGCGGGCTGGTCAAAAAATACCTCTTGTCGATACTATACTTCCGAACTGGCGGTCGGTAAACTCCACAGCATGAACATGCACGATCTGATCCGCGAGCTGCGCGAAGCCAACGCCACCAAAATCGTCCTGCTCGTCGCCGACGGCCTGGGCGGTTTGCCGCTGGAGCCGGGCGGCAAGACCGAGCTGGAGACGGCCCGCACGCCCAACCTCGACGCCTGGCGCGCGAGGGCGTCTGCGGCCTGAGCATCCCCGTCCTGCCGGGCATCACGCCGGGCAGCGGCCCCGGCCATCTCGGCCTGTTCGGCTACGACCCGCTCGAATACCGCATCGGCCGGGGCATCCTCGAAGCGCTCGGCATCAACTTCGAGGTCGGCGCCGCGCGACGTGGCCGCGCGCGGCAACTTCTGCACGGTCGACGGCAAGGGCCTCATCACCGACCGCCGCGCCGGCCGGCCGACGACCGAACGCTGCGTCGCCATGTGCAAGCTGCTGCAAGCGATTCAGCGTGCCGGGCGTCGAGGTGTTCGTCGAGCCGGTGCGCGAGCACCGCTTCGTCGTCGTCTTCCGCGGCGACGACCTGGGCGACCGGTCAACGACACCGACCCGCAGCAGACCGGCCACGCCCCCCTGCCGGCCCGCGGGGCCGACCCCGCTTCGCAGAACACGGCCGAGGCGGTCAACCACTTCGTGGCCGAGGCGGCGAAGGTGCTGAAGGACGACGCCCCGACCAACGGGGTGACGCTGCGCGGCTTCGCCCGCTACCCGAAGATCGACACCATGCAGGACGTCTACGGCCTGAAGGTCGGCGGCCATCGCCGTCTATCCGATGTACAAGGGACTGGCCCGGCTGGTCGGCATGGACGTGGTCGACGCCGGCTCGACGCTCGACGATCAGATCGAGACGCTCAAGCAGCGTCTGGGACAAGTACGACTTCTTCTTCCTGCACTACAAGTACACCGACAGCACCGGCGAGGACGGCAACTTCGCGGCCAAGGTCGAGATGATCGAGCAGCTCGACGCGCGAGATCCCGCAGATCCGGTCGCTGAACCCCGACGTGCTGATCGTCACCGGCGACCACAGCACGCCGAGCAAGCTCAAAAGCCACAGCTGGCATCCGGTGCCGGTGGTGCTGGTGGCCGAATCGTGCCGCACCGACGCGGTGTCGGAGTTCGGCGAGTCGCAGTGCCTGCGCGGCGGCCTGGGCCAGATTCCAGGCGAAGTACCTGATGCCGCTGGCGATGGCCCACGCCGGCCGGCTCGGCAAATACGGGGCGTGAGGTGTCGCGTTTTCTCGAAGTACTGCGTTCGGGCCGCGTCCTGCTGATGGATGGCGCGATGGGCACCGAATTGCAGCGCCGGCTTGCGGCCGGGCGAGTACGGCGAGCGCTGGAACATGCGCCATCCGGAAAGGGTATTGGCAATCCATCGGGCTTATGTCGAGGCTGGGGCCGACGTACTACTCACGAATACCTTTCAAGTCTATCGGGCCGCCGAATGGGGTGGCGAAGCCGGGACTTCTTATCCCTGGCCCTACAATGCGTCTTACGGACTGCCTGGATTGCAATGGAGCGCACATGCGCTGGCCAGATCCGCTGGAGTCCCAGAGCGATTGGTCTTGGGAGACATCGGACCAATCGTCCATGCGCCTTCCGTCCGCGAGTTTGCCAACCTGAAGGATCTCGCCCTCCTCATCGCCTCTATGCCGCGAGTGGATGCCGTTCTTTTGGAAACCTGCTCGACTCCACGAGTCCGCTGGGCTGTACGGTATGCGTCTTCCTTCAGCAACAAGCCGGTGCTGCTATCTCTCACCTACCGCCAGCTCAACGGGCAACTCACTACCTTGAGCGGACACCGGCCGGAATGGTTTGCGGCCCGGGTCGCGAAGTGGGGCGTCGCCGCGCTAGGCGTCAACTGCGGCCGCGACATCGACATGGGCGACATCATCGAGATCATTCGCCGTTACCGCCGCGAGACCGACCTGCCGCTGTTCGCCCGGCCCAACGCGGGAACGCCGACGAAACAGGATGATCGCTGGGTTTATCCGCACACGCCCGAAGCGATGGCGGCGCGACTGTCGGAATTGCTGGAAGCCGGCGTCAGCATGGTCGGCGGCTGCTGCGGCACCACACCCGAACACATCGCTGCGTTTCGACCCATCCTCGCCGCCTTCAACCGGACGCCATGAATCGCGTTTCCTGGCCTACGACGATCCTTCTTTCTCTCTCTCATTACATTTTCTTAATAAATGGGAAAACTGTTTGACTGTACAGGCAAGCCGGGTAATTTGGGACGGCTCGCAACAAACCTTGGGAGACTCCGAGGTGCCGAAAAGGAGCCGCGCTGCGGACTTCGCTCGGAACCCTCCCGACTCATCCAACCCTCAGGGAGATGACTCGTATGCGCTCACCACGCCGTCCCCACCGCCCGACCCTCATGCTCGAACAATTGGAAGATCGACTTCTCCTGGCCGGCAACCTCATCGCCACCACTGAGGTTCCCGGAGTCATCAATTACAACCTGATTCAATACACGCAGCAGGGCGCTCTGGTCAGCTCACAAAATATCCCCCAGGCACCCGGGGCGAACGAGTATGAGGACGCTCGGGGCCTGAGCGTCGGTCCGACCGGGAATGTCAACATCTTCGACGGCACTTTCAATCCGTCCCTGGCGACACTCGCACCCGCCACGCAAACCTGGTCGTTCCAGACCAGCCCGGGCTGGAGCCTTATCAACAACATCAGCTACGGCGAGGTTGCGGCCTACAAGAACTACGTCTTCGCCTCCAACATGCAGAGCCTAAATGGTGTGTTTAACGGCATCCTCCGCTTCGATTCCTCGGGCGGTTCCCCTGTGCTGTTCGCGCCGGGCACGCAATCCCTGCAGATCACCCTCGGCCTCGACGGCCAGCTCTACGAGTTGGTGGGCAACGGCGACTCGCCGGCCCCCAACCCGACCATCAATGTCTTCAACCCGGACACGCTGGCGCTGGTGCGGACGTTCCAGCTCAGCACGCCCTTCACCAGTGACATCCGCAGCATCGCCGTCGATGCCGCGGGGAACGTCTACGCCGCCGACTGGAACGGAACCGTCACCAAGTACGACCCCAGCGGCAACCCCACCGGAGCGAGCATCCTGCTCAAGGATACGAACGGCTTCGGCGAGAACCTCATGAACGTCGCCCTCGATACCGACGGGCAGATCGCGGTGGGCGGACGCGACGGCGGTATCTTCCTCACCGACGAATCGCTGGCCTCCGCGACGAGGATCGCGACGGGCCAGTGGAACGTGTTCGTCACGTTCGACCACTACATCGGCGGCGCGTCGCAGACGGTGACGCCGAGCTTCAGCGCGCTGGCCGGGCCGACGATCAGCTACGGCCAGCCGTCGGTGACGCTGGGCGGGACGATCAGCGCCGGTGCGACCTACCCGCCGGGCAGCGTCAGCATCAGCCTCAACGGCGTGACGAAGTCGGCGGCCATCAGTTCCACCGACGGCACCTTCTCTGTCGCCTTCGACACCAGCAGTCTGGGCGTTTCCGGCTCGCCCTATACCATCACCTACAGCTACGCGGCGCAGGGCAACTACGCCGGCATCACCGACACCTCCAAAGTCCTGACCGTCACACCCGCAGTGACGACGCTCGGCTCGCTGTCGTCGCCGACGGTGGTTATCGGAACGGCGAAGGCGACCCTGTCGGGCGTGGTCGGCTCCAACTCGGTGTTGCCGGTCGGCCAGACCGTTACCGTCCGGGTCGCCGGGACGAACATCCCGGTGGCGAGCGGCACGATCGGCAGCGACGGCTCCTTCTCCGTCAAGGTCAACACCGCGGCCCTGCCGGTCGGCGCGTACACGATCCAGTACAGCTACGCGGGGGACGCCAACTTCAAACCCAGCCAGGGCACGGGGACGCTGACCGTGACCTACGCGGTCAAGCAGGTCCATAAACACACTAAGCCGGTCGATGCCGGGGACGCGCTCCCGATCCAGCTGCAAGTGACCGACGCCTCGGGCAACAACCTGTCGTCGGCGAACCTGACCGTCACGGCCGTCGCCCTGGTCGATGCCCACGGCAACACGATCACGCCGAAGGCCAAGGGCCATGACAACCCCGGCAACGTGTTCCGCCACACCCATTCCGGCTATCTGTATAACCTCGATACGACCGGCCTCACCGCCGGGACGTATACCCTGTACGTCCGGGTGGGCAACGATCCCGTGCTCCATGCCATCTCGTTCATCGTCGATTAATGGGGCCTGACGCGGCGCGGAAGCGTTCCGAGCGAGAACGCTTCCGCGCAACGTCGCCAACCGAGACCGTCAGCCGCGATGCCCGGCAGATAGGCTTGGCTGCTGGAATTGCCGGAGGCTGGCGTGAACATGCTTGGGGCCGCTGCGGACCACGCCCGAATATATCGCGGCGTTTCGCATCGCTATCGCACCGCCGGCCGGTTAGGCGCGCGTCTGCCACCCTGTTGGATCGCGGGAAGTGTGGTAGACGGCCAATACGCGAATCCGATCCGCCAGCACACGGTAATAAACTGCATACGGGAATCGCGTCAACGCCCCTTCTCGGATGTCCGCATCGGCGAACCCGTAGCGGGCCGGGTTGGCGGTAATCTCCGCAAATACCTGCGCGAGAGCATCCAGAAAATCCGTACCAAGCCCCGGACGCTGCCGTTCATACCAGCGGTGGGCGTCGTCGATCTCGTCGCGTACCGCCGGGTGAAAATCCAGCGGAAGACTCACCGCGACGCCTCCACGCTCGCACGAATCTGCTCCCAACTGAGCGCGAGTGCCGGGTTGGCATCCAGTTCGGCGTCCCGTCGCGCCAGTTCCGCTCGCTGCTCCGCAGTCAAGCGCGCGACGGGTCGGGAATCTCCGAGACTTTCCCAGATTTCCAGGGCGAGCGCGATCCGCTGCTCCGGGCTGAGTTGGTCAATCCCAAGATCCTTCATCGTCGGACCCATCGCGTCCCCTTTCGCAACGGATAATAGGGGTGTACAGAAGACCGGCGATGTTGCCGGCCAATCAGCCATGCGGCGCACGACCCCGAAATCGGACGATGCGTGTTATCGTACCGCCCGAATGCTCGGAATGCGAGACCGACCCGTATGACGGCATTAGCCATCAAGGACATACCCGTGCGGTGGTTTTCCAGCACACGGTTTCTGCTCGCAGGCGTTGCATTGGCCTGCGCTATGATCTGGCCCATCGCCCCTCATCGGGAGGTGTGACATCGGCGGGGTCGAATTTGCCGCCCAGATACCAGTCGCCAAGCCGGCCGCCGGTGATCTCATCAAGGGCCAACAGCGGGCTGACGAAGCCGGGCAAGAGCGCCTGAGGCTTGCGCTTGACGAGGACGCGGACGATGCGGTCCACGCATTTTTCTACTGGCCATATCCGGAATGGCGGTGCCGGCGGCCGGAGCCAGGTTCGGCCACTGGAATCCAGAACGCGCTCGCGCAGCGGGGTATCGACGAAGCCCGGCGACACCACACCCACATGCACGCCATCGCCGGCCAACTCCAGGCGCAGGCTATCGTACAGGCCGCGCACGGCGAACTTGCTGGCGCCGTAAACGGCGTAGGAAGGCGTGCCGCGCAAGCCGGTCAGACTGCTGATAGCGACAAGTGAGCCGTGCGATTGCTTGATGTGCGGCACGGCGAAATAGGTCGGGTAGAGGGTGCCGAAGAAGTTGACGCGCATGACGTGATCGAGGGCGGCCGGCTCCGCGTCGGCGAACATGCCGCGCATCGACACGCCGGCCGAACACAAGAGCACATCGAGACGGCCGAAATGCGCCACGGTGGTTTCGACGGCCCGGCGGCATTGCTCCAGGTCGGTCACGTCGGTAGGCACGGCCAGCGCTTCGACGCCCAGCGTCTTGGCCTGTCCGACGACCTCTTCCAGCGCCTCCGCGCGCGCGCCGCCACGGCGACGCGGACGCCGAAGGAAGCTAGACGCAGGGCCGTGGCCCGGCCGATCCCGGACGAGCCGCCGGTCACGAGCGCGATTTTGCCGTGTAACGGGTGCATCCGTCCATCCATCGCGCACCACATAGCCCCCGGCTTGCCGGGTGGACAAAAACACCCCTGGCAAGCCGGGGGCTATGTGATCGATCGACTTCACCCCATTTGTTTCCTGGCTGCCGCGGCCAGCTCCAGCAGGTATTGCTCGGAATCGCGGTCGTTCGCTTGACGGGCCGCCGTCACGCCCTCCTCGGCGAAGCGCAGGCGCCGGGCGCCCTGCTTGAGCGACAGCATCGCCTCGGCCGCGCTGCCGCGGTAGCGGAAGTTCGCCGGCACGCGCTCGATGAGGCGCTGAAACACGTCGGCGGCCGCCTCGGCCTCGCCGCGCTTGATGTGGACCTGACCGCGGCGCAGCTCGTAATCGTTGCGCCGCCGGCCCTCGTTGTGTTCGCAATCGGCCTTCTCGCCCTCGTTGATGTAATCCAGGGCCGCATCCTTGTCGCCGGTTTTGAGGGCGTGCTGCGTCAGATAGGAATACCAGGGGAACCGATCCGGCTGCTCGGCGCGCGGCGGGCGGGCGATCAGGGTCTTGGCGAAATGGGTCGCCAACTCCTCGGCGTCGAGCTTCACCGACGTCTGGTAGGCGCGCTCCAGTTGGTCGTCGGTCAGGTCGGCCGCGTTCAGACCGGCTAGCTCGGCCGTCCCCATATCGGCTATCGGCAGTCCGCTATCGGCTGTCGGCTGCTGGCCGGTAGCCGAGGGCCGATCGCCGACGGCCGCGAGCAAACCGAGTTTGCGGCGCAGCCGGTCGAAGTCGTAATTGGCGATCATGCCGCCGCGGGCGCAATCCTGGATGAACTGGATGACGCCGCGGAGATGCTTGCGCAGCGTCGGGTGGGCGGCTGCATCGACGGGGGCATTGCCCGATCAGGGCGCGGCGCGGCTTATCGATCCAGATCTCCTCGTAATGCTTGGCGGCGTGGGCCAGCACGCGCTCGCCGCTGTCGTCGGCCTTCTTGATCGGGAACAAGCAGCGCGTCGGCGACGACATCCTGAAACTGGATCGGCGCGGCGCGTTCCTGCAATTCGCCCACGCCCAGCGCCAGGCGCGAACGAACCTCCTCGCGCAGCCGATCGAACGGCTCCTTGAGCGGGCTGGTGACTTGCAGCAGATTGCCCAGGATCACGACGTAGCCGCCGAGCCGGCCGGCGTCGGCAGCCGGCGCGCCCACGGTGATGAGCGCGGCCGTCGTCATCTCCAGCACCAGGCCCATGAACACGCCTTCTTGCTGGCTTGGCAATGCCACCAGCCGGCCCGCCTGGTCCCACTCCTGCAACAGCTTGACGACCGGCTGCGGGTCGCGGAACTGGTAGCCGAAGGCGTGCTCCTGGTAATCGCACTCGTTCTCCTGCCCCTGGCCGCAGCGCAGCACTTCCATGAGGGCGGCCGCCTCGCCGGTGGCTTTCTCGTCCGCTTCCAGCTCCACATAACGCTGCAACGCTTGCAGGGCCGTGCGGTTCTCGCCCATCAAGGCGCGGGCCAGGCCGAGGTTGAACCACGCCGTCGCGTCGGACGCCTCCTCCGCCGTCAACGGCTCGAAGAGCGCGCACCAGATCACCCAGCCTCGGCGTGTCCGCGCTTTGCAAGGCGCGATCCCAGGCGGCGCGATGCCCCCCCCACCCCGGCCCTCCCCCACAAGGGGGGAGGGAGTTTTCTCTTTCTCCCTCCCCCCTTGTGGGGGAGGGCCGGGGTGGGGGACTGCGGAAGGTATAGACACGTTTGGCTGCGCTCGGCAACCGTCCTTCGGGGCCGAAGATCGCGTCGTAGGACTTGTTCAGTTCCTCCTCACCCGGCGCGAAGCGCGTTACTAGCCGCAGGGCGGCGTGACCCGCCACCGGCCGATTCAACCGCATTTCGCACTCGAAAATGAGATAATAAACCTCGGCCAAATAGGAACGGGCTTCGGGATCGTAGGCTTCGGCGGCGCGGCGGGCCAGCAGCAAGGCACCGGCGACCTCGCCTTCCTGAAAGCGAAAGCTGGCCCGCAAGAGCAAACCAGCCGGATAATTCGGGTTGAGATCGAACGCCTTTTGCAAGGCGTTCTCGGCTTCCTCGATCTTGCCCTGGCTATACAGCAAACGGGCCTTCTGGCCCCACGCTTCGGGGTTGCCTTCGTGTTCCTTCACGACCTCATCCATGAGGCGCAGGGCGGTGTCGTGCTGGCCGGCCGCCTCCTGTTCCCAGGCCCGGTTGATGGCGACGAAGATGGGTTGACAGCACCACTTGAATTTCTTGCCGCTGCCGCAATTGCACGGCCCGTAGGGATCTTGTGCCATGAAGACCTTCTCGTGGTCAAAGCCGGGGGATCGTTCGCTGCGCTCAAGATAGCAGAACGCGCCGCGCGGGAAGCACCGCACATAGCCCCCGGCTTGCCGGGGTAGATTCACCCCCGGCAAGCCGGGGGCTATGTGACGGAGTGTTTGACACGGCCGAATTTTTATCCCATCTTTCGGCTAGAGACTTCGGAACACCCGTTGCAGTCCCGATCCCTCGATCTCCTCGGCGAGACGGCAGTAAGTTTGGCTTCGGCTTGCTCGGGTTGGATGCTGGGCGTGGAACCTCCGCCGCCGGACTCCGCGCCGATCTCCCTAATTCATCACAAAAGGATTCCGCCGCTATGCTGACAACGGACCTTGGCGCCTGCGAGTGGTTCGTCTGGGACCTGCGCCGCAGTAACCTCATCGACCGCGGCCAACTGGACCAGGTCATCGGAGAGTTCCTCAACAAGAATCCGGGGGCCGAGCCGCCTGCCCTGGCCCAGTACCTCATCGGCCAAGGCATCCTGACGGAGTTCCAGGCCGACCGCCTGCTCCAGGGCAAGACGCAAGGGTTCGTGCTGGGGCCGTTCACCCTCATGGACGCCCTGGGCACCGGCAGCATGGGCACCGTGTACAAGGCCCAATCAAAAACCGATAGCAACTGGTACGCCGTCAAGGTGCTGCCGCGACGGAGCATGTGGAACGTCCGCATCGCTCGCCGCAAGGTCCGCGCCTTCGAGCAGTGCAAGCACGCTTCCGTCGTGCCGTTCGTGGACGTGGGCACTTCCGGCGGCATGCACTACCTGGCCTGGCCGCTCGTCGAGGGCGAGACGCTCGATAAAGTCGTCGAGCGCGAGGGCCGGCTCAGCGGCGAGCAGGCCGCCCAGTATGGCATGCAGGCCGCCGAGGGACTTGGTCAGTGCCATCAGCAGGGTCTCTTCCACGGCCTTCTGAAGCCGTCCAACTTGATGATCGGCGCGGACGGGCAGGTGCGCATCCTCGACTTCGGCATCGGCTGTCTCCTGGCCGAGACCGAGGGCGAATCGCTGGTCGATACCATGTCCACGGCCAACTCGGTCAACAGCGGCCTTGACTGCGCCAGCCCCGAAAGCATCATGGACCCGACCAATCTGACGCCGACGGGCGATCAGTACAGCCTGGGCTGCGTGCTGTATTACTTCCTCACGGGGCGCTACCCGTTCCCCGAAGGCACGGCCGTCGAGAAGATGATGGCCCATCAGCACAAGCAGCCGACGCCGATCAAGGAGCTGAACCCCGACGCGCCGGACGGCCTGGTGGCGGTGGTGGAGAAGCTGATGCAGAAAGCGCCGGCCAGCCGCTATCCCACCTGCGCGGAAGTCCTGGATGCGCTGCGCCCGCTGGCGGGCGCCGGTTCGGTCCCGACGCGCCGGGCGACGATGGCGATGCCGCGGGTCAAGCTGGCGCGTCCGGAATCGTCCAAGCCGGCCGCTCCCGCGCCGGTCGCCGCGCCGAAGGAACTTTCGCGTCCTCGCGGCGCCATGCCGCTGCCGCCCCGCTCCCCGACGAGCAAGTTCCCCAGCTCCGCGCACGGTCTGAAACCCTCGATCCCCGCTGCCGATTCGCCGGCCTCGCTTCCGCAACCTGTCGCTCACAGCGCGCGTCCCAGACGGCTGCCGAGGCGCCCGCGCCGGCCCGCGCCGGTCCCGCAGCGCATCGGCACGTTGGGCATCGTGCTGCTGGCCGTCCTCGCCGGCGTCGCCGCTTACTTCCTCAGCGCGATGTTTGGCGGCATGTAATATCCGGGCGAACCGAAACAACTCCGCGAGCAGGGGCCGACGCCTCCGCTCGCTTTATTTCCGTGAATAGGCCTTCTGGCGTAGGGTGGGCCGAGTCTTCGAGGCCCACCAGCAGGGGCGTGGTGGGCCTCGAAGACTCGGCCCACCCTACAACTCCGGTTTTTCCATTCGTCCCTACCCCACCCTCGCGGGGGAAAAAAATCATTTGCTGATTGACAAGCGGGGAGATCGGCGGTATATGGTGAAGTTGTTGTAAGAGCACTTCTTTCGTTCTGACTCGTTGGCCGTCTTCTCTTCTCTTCTCGCGGCCACTGAGTTGGGAGCCTTGCGGCGTAAGACGCCGCGGGGTGGGCAGTAACGAGGACGCTTGCTCGAGGGGATTTCGGCCTTACGGATTTGGGTGGTCTGATCGCCCTCCCCCAAGAAACTCGATAAGTAACCACCGATCCCGTCTCCCGCGAGCCGACTCCTAACCTTTGTAAAAGGAGGTAAAGCAGTCGAGACTCCACATGGTTTTCACGGAACCCGTTGCCTGGCTGGATTTCGGCTGATACGGTGCTGCGTAGGGTCGTGCGGTTCCCCATAACCACGGTTAGAGAACCGTGCACCCATTGAAGCAGCAGGCCCGATAAGTCACCTACCGATCTGGCCAGGCCACGGGATTCCCACCCCGCCGCGATGCGGGCACCCTCGAAACATCCATGCAACCTCCCTCCCCCGCTCTTTCGTCTGGCCCGCGCCTCCGCAAAACGGTCGGCATCGACCTGGGCACCACCAACAGCGTTATCGCGCTGCTCGACGCCACCGACAGCACGCTTATCACCGGACAGGACGAACACGGCCACCGTACTTTCCCCTCGCTGGTCGGCCATCACCCCGAACACAACCGCCTCGTCGCCGGCCGCGCCGCCCAGGTCCTGCGCTCCGCGAGCGGACAGCCGAATGCACTCACCCTGCCCCTGGCCTCGGTCAAGCGCTTCATGGGACTGCCGCGCACCTTTTCGCTCGGCCCGCACGAGCTGACGCCGCCGGAAGCGTCGGCGTGCATCCTGCGCCTGCTTGCGCGACATGCTCGCCCGCACCCTCAACGACCCGCGCCGGCTGCTCGACTCCGCCATCATCACCATGCCGGCCTACTTCAATCACAACCAGATCGAGGCGACCCGGCAGGCGGGCGAGTTGGCCGGCTTCGAGGTGGTCGAACTGCTGCACGAACCGACCGCGGCCGCCATCTATTATTCGTGGGTCGAACGGCACGGCGATGCCACGTATCTCGTCTACGACCTCGGCGGCGGCACGTTCGACGTGTCTATCATCCGCCGCCGGCTCGACGATTACGAAGTCCTGTCGGTCAGTGGCGACCCGTTCCTCGGCGGCGACGACTTCGACCGCCTGCTGGCGACGTATCTCGTGGATCGCGGATCGTGGATCGTGGATCGTGAGGGCGGACAAATCCCGGTCCCCACGGAGACACTTCAGGGATATTTCGACCTTTCGACTCCGCGAGGGGCGCTCTACTTCGCCCGCCTCGTCGGGGTGGCCGAGAGCATCAAGATCGCCCTGACCGACGCCGAGCGCGTTGAACGCTATGTGCCGGACCTGATCCACGATGAGACGGGCCGGGGCATCGCGCTGGAGGTCCACATCGAACGCGACGAGTTCCATCGCCTGATCCGCGACAAGGTGGATCGCACCATCGACTGCTGCCGCGACGCCCTGTCCCGTGCCCGCGAACGAGCCGGGCTGGGATTGGCCGACATCGACTATGTGATCCTCGTCGGCGGCTCCAGCCGCGTCCCCCTCGTCCGCGAAACCGTCCGCGCCGCCTTCTGCAATCCCGACCTGCCCGAGCATGTGCGATCCCTGACGCCGCTGTTGCACGAGCCGGATTTGTGCGTCGCCTACGGCGCGGCCCTGCGGGCTGCGACACACGGCACACGCTATCTGTTTCCGGGCGTCGAATTGCATCTGACCAGTCCGGTCAACACTCGCGACCTTGCGTATCAAGCGACCGGCATCGTCTCCGCGAAATCTACAGATGGCATTCTCGATGGTGGTTCGGTGCGCATCCGTTCGCTGGCCACGGGGCTGATCGAAGAAGCGTTCCTCGACGAGCGCGGCACCTTCGCCCAGGATCTGGAGCTGCAACCGGAAACCGACAACGCCCTGGAGTTCGCGGTCTGCGACGGCATCGGAACGGAGTTGGCTCGCGTCGTCGTCTGCGTTCGCCATCAGGGCGACGCCCCGCAGCTGGGACAGGCGGTATTGCCGACGCAGCTTATTACCAAGCCGCTGCAAATTGAAGTGCTGTCGCGGGGCGGCCAGCGCGTCAAGCAGGTCGTCGCCCCGATCGGGGCGACGCTGCCGGGCGTCTTCCGCTGCACCTGCCGCACGCACGACCAGGCGGGCCGGATCGTCGTGCCGATCTTCGAGGAAAACCGCGTCGTCAAGCAAATGGTGATCGAGGATCTCGATCCGACCTTGCCGGTCGGCTCGCCCGTCGAGGTCGAGTTCGCCATCGACGTGACGCACACGATCGAAGTGCGCATCCGCGTCCGCGCATCAACCCGCGGCACCGGCGAGGAAGATTCCTACGAACGCTGCGAGACGGCAACCCTCTCGGCCCCACCGCCGCCACGCCGGCCGACCCGCGCCGAGATCGATGACATCCAGAAGCAGATCGAGGAATTGCTTCCGCAATTCAGCGGCAGCTTCCGCACGCGCTTGCGGGCCAAGGCGCAGCAGATCCGGCAAGACCTGTTCGAGGCGCTGCGCTACGACGACGAACCGAAGGCCATCCAGCGCATGGCCGAGCTGCGCGAGCTGTTGCAGCAACTCGAAACGAATCGCGGCCAGATGCTCGATCCGCCCTGGCCGCGCTTCGCGCAGCTGGTGGAGCATTGCCTTAGCCTGGCGGCCGAGGTTGCCGACAAGACCGGCCGGGAACGCGACGAACTGTCCGAACACATCCGCGCCCAGGAGCGCTACGCCGAGCAGGCATACGAGGAACACAATCAGCCGCTGTACCGCGAGTGTACGGACAACCTCGAAAAATACGCCGGCTATTTGCATCAGCTTCTCAACGACGCCTTGCCCCGGCCGCCGCGTTCGAGCCGATCGCCGGAGGAAGAGGCCCGCGTTCAGCTCGATCAATTCCGTGCGTATCTGTCCGCC
Organism: uncultured Planctomycetota bacterium; assembly: GCA_963767535.1. Classification (GTDB taxonomy): domain Bacteria; phylum Planctomycetota; class Planctomycetia; order Gemmatales; family Gemmataceae; genus JAJPHU01. The sequence goes on along the minus strand of CAVYEC010000001.1, from coordinate 885,131 downwards.
GTCTGGAAGCAGGTCCGCGAGCGGCAGCGAACCGACCTGGAGGCGCGTCTGACCGAGATCGCCGGCCAGGCTCGCGGCCTGACGCAGCGCATCAAGACGGAGCCGATGACCGTCCTGCATGACACCAACCGTCTGGGCACGGAAGTCGAGAAAGTCGCCGACCTGCTCCAGAACCGTCGGCCCACGACGGGCGATGATGCGGGGCTGCTGGAAGGAACGTAGCCTGTGCGCAGTAATGGTTTTGGGCGGTGCCGTGTCTTTTCTTCTCCCTCCCCCCTTGTGGGGGAGGGTAGGGGTGGGGGGTCGGGCACTTCCACCCCTACCCTCCCCCACAAGGGGGGAGGGAGAAAGAAGCTGCCAGGTTCCGTTACGGTTCCCCGTAGCCCTGCTAATCATTCAAACCGCTGGAGAGCACCGCATACCTCGGCTATACTGATTCTTCACCGTAGGGTCTTCGCACCATTCGCCCCCTGCCAGGGAGTTACCCCGAGCCATGAACCGATGGCCGCACGTCTTCTGCCTCGTCGCGCTATTGTTCGTTTCCGCCGCCCACGCCCAGCTACCGCCCGACAAGGCGGCGACCACCTTCCAGGTTGCCGACGGTCTCGAAATGTCCCTGTGGGCGTCGGAGCCGCTGTTCGTCAATCCGACCTGCATCGACATCGACCACAAGGGCCGAGTCTGGGTCTGCGAGTCGGTCAACTATCGCAACAAGCTGCACGGCAAGAAGACCCTCAACCGGCCGGCCGGCGATCGCATCGTCATCCTGGAGGACACCAAGGGCACCGGCAGGGCCGACAAGGCGATCACGTTCTACCAGTCGCCGGACTTCCTCGCCCCTCTGGGCATCGCCGTGGCCAAGGATCCCGTCCGGGCCGGGATACAAGGTGTATGTCTGCCAGTCGCCGGACATTCTGCTTTTCGAGGACAAGGACGGCGACGGCAAGGCCGACGGCCCGCCGAAGAAGTTCCTGACCGGCTTCGGCGGCTACGACCACGATCACGGCGTTCACGGCATCCTCATCGGGCCGGACGGTCAAGCTCTATTTCAGCGTCGGCGACCAGGGCGTGCACGGTCTGCAAAGCTCCGACGGCAAGGGCCGCAAGTGGCAGAGCAACGACACCGACTGCCGGGCCGGCACCATCTGGCGCTGCGACCTCGACGGCAAGAACCTGGAATTGATCGCCCACAACTTCCGCAACGAGTACGAGCCGTGCGTCGATAGTTTCGGCACCGTGTTCGTCTCCGACAACGACGACGACGGCAACCAGCAGACGCGCATCTGCTACGTCATGCCCGGCGGCAACTACGGCTACCACCCGCGCGGCCCCGGTCAGAGTCACTGGCACGAGGAGCAGCCCGGCGTGGTGCCGAAGATCCTGCGCACCTACTTCGGCTCGCCGACCGGCATGTGCGTCTACGAAGGGACGCTGCTGCCCAAGAAATACTGGGGCCAACTGCTGCACACCGATGCCGGCCCGCGCGAGGTGCGCTGCTACCACCTCAAGCCCCACGGGGCCGGCTACGACGTGGATCGCGAGAACATGGTGACAAGCACGGACAACTGGTTCCGGCCGTCGGACATTTGCGTGGCGCCGGACGGCAGCGTGTTCGTCGCCGACTGGTACGATCCGGGCGTCGGCGGCCACGGCATGGGCGACACGACGCGCGGCCGGATTTACCGGCTGGCGCCGAAGGGCAACAAGTACAGCGTGCCGAAGGTGGACCTTGACAGCGTCAAAGGTTTGTTTGAAGCCTTTGGCTCCCCTGCGCAATCGGTGCGATACATGGCGATGGCAAAATACAAGCAGAACAATACGCCAAGACTATCGCATACGATGTGGGATACAGCCCGGGATCGGAAGACGAATCCTTGGTTACGGGCGCGGGCGCTCTGGTATACACCGTGGATCGTCCCTGGCGGGGTGGGAGAACCGTTCAATGTATTGGATGAGGATTCGGATCCACGATTCCGTTGCCTCGCCATCCGCTCCTTGTTGGCTAGACGTGGGGGAACCCACAATGATGGTTACGGTTTCCTGATGTCAGACTTGAAAAAGAAGGAATGGGTTAAAGAACTACTCACGGATGCTGCGGTTCGTCGTGAAGCGCTGTTAGCCCTATGCGATTGTGATGCGGACAGTGCGAAACCGATCATCTACGATCTCGCCAAACAGTACGACGGCAAGGACCGTTTTTATCTCGAAGCCATCGGCATCGCCGTCGGCCATGATCCAAAACGCCGCGAGATCATCCTCGCCGACTTCGACAAACAGTTCCCCGAATGGAACGACAAGGTCGCCGGCCTCGTCTGGGAACTGCGGCCACCATCGATGATGCCGGTGCTCGAAAAACGCCTCGCCGATACCAAAGTGCCCGCCGCCCAGCGCGCCCAGATCGTGGACATCCTCGCCGCCTCCGAGGATAAGAATGGCGGTACTGTCCTGATCAAGACGCTGCAATCGGATGTGCCCGCCGAGGTGCGCGGCAAGATCATCGACAACCTCAAACAGTTCCTGCCCGGCAAATGGCGAAGTCTGCGGGATAGCGTGGAGTTGAAACAGGCGCTGGATGGCCTGTTGGCTCACGCCGATTCGCGGCAGACCGGATTGACCCTGATCGGGGCGGCGGAACGGACAGCGGACGTGCCGCGCGTGGCGGGGCTGGCCAGCGATGCGAAAGAGACCGAAGCGGTACGCAAGACCGCCGTGCAAACCCTCGGCCGATTGCCCGCAACCGAATCGGTCGCGGCACTCCGAGATCTGATAGGGGACAAGTTGATCGGTAACGACGCTGTTATTGCATTGGGCCAACTGGCTCAGCGTCGGGGTCAGCGCGATGTTGCCGCGCAAGCGTTAAAGGCGTTGCAGGATGCCGTCACCGCCAAGGGGCAGCCTGGCCCATCACGACAGGCGGCGCTGTCCGCACTCGCCGGCACACGCTCCGGCTCGCAATGGCTGCTCGAACTGCATTCGCGCAAGGAATTGCCGGGCGATCTCGTCGCCGACGCGGGCCGGCTTCTGCGCAACAGCCCCTACGTCGATCTCCGCAACCGCGCCCTGATCGCCTTCCCACCGCCCGCCCGGCTCGATCCCAAGAAGCTGCCGTCCATCGCAACGCTCGTCGCCCGCACGGGCGATGCGGAACGCGGCAAACAGCTGATCGCCGCCAGCGCGAAAAATGACATGCAATGTCTGAAATGCCACACCATCCAGGGCGCCGGCGGGCAGATCGGCCCGGACCTGTCGCTCATCGGCAAGAAGGCCAGCAAGGAGAACCTGCTGGAGTCGATCTTGCAGCCGAGCAAGGCCATCGCCGATCAGTACCTCACCTGGCAGATCGAGACGAAAAAGGGCCTGTCGCTGACCGGCCTGCTCGTCGAGGAGACGCCGACGACGGTGACGCTGCGCGACGGCAACGGCAAGGACACGAAGATCGACAAAAAGGACATCGACAGTCGCGAAAAGAGTCCCAAATCGCTCATGCCGGAGGATCTGCTCGCCTACATGACCGAGGACGACCTCGTGGACATCGTCGCCTACCTGTTCGGGTTAAAATGAACACCGTTTAGCCGCGAGCCGCGGGCGAGCGCGAACAATGGCACGTCATGTGCGGTAAAAGACTTTTTTGGGGTCAGATACCCCAATTGGTCGGGAACCCCTTTGCTTTTAAGAACAAAGGAGATCGCCATGACTCAGACCAGTCAGAAGATGGTGACGGCCATGTTCCGCGATCATGTGGAAGGTCAAGAAGCCTACCAGCGGCTGCTCGACAGCGGCTATGCGTCCAGCGAGATCAACGTGCTGATGTCGGACGCGACGCGCTCGCATTATTACTGGACCGAAAACAAAACGCCGGTGCAGCCGAAGACGGAGGCGGCCGAAGGCGTCGGCGTTGGCGGGGCCATCGGCACGGCCGTCGGCGCCGCCCTCGCCGCCGTCCTGGCCATCGGCACCACGATCATCGTGCCCGGCCTCGGCCTGGTCATCGCCGGGCCCATCGCGGCTGCATTCGCCGGGGGAGGAGCTGGCGCGGTGGCCGGCGGCATCATCGGCGGACTGATCGGCCTGGGCATCCCGGAGCCGGACGCGCGGGCCTATCAGGATGCGCTGCGCGACGGCGGCCTGGTGCTGGGTGTCGTGCCACACAACGCCGACGAGGCCCGCGTGATTCAGGCCCTCTTCGAGGAGCTGCACGGCGAAAATATCTGCTACTGCTGAGACCTGTGGTAGCCAAAAACGACGGCGGGGCGAGTCTTCGGACTCGCCCCGCCATCGTTTTCGCATGCGATTCGCACTTAAAAACTCTAACTTTAAGGCGAGCTGGGAGCGTGAGCGACCGGAGCTTCGCTCCGGTCGCTCACGCTCCCAGCTCGCCACAAAGTCGTGAATCTTAGACAGGTGGCCGGCGCATCACTCCGCCGAGCAGAGACAGGACGGCCAGGACGATGAACACGAAGAAGAAAATCTTGGCGGCATCGTAGGCCATGCCGCTAACCATCCCGAACCCAAACAGGGCCGCGATCAAGGCGATCACCAGAAACAAAACGGCAAGACGCAACATGGGTAATACCTCCAGGGGTGAAGGGAGAGCAGAACTTGCGATCCCGCTGGTTGATTTGCAATTGCCGTGCCAGAGACAAAAACGCCGGCAGCCGCGACTCGCTGGAGTCGCGGCTGCCAGGACGGGAGAGTGACAGATTGTCGTCGATCACATCATTCCAGGGGGACGGCTGTAGGTGGGGCCGTCCCGGTCTTCCCATTCTTCGCTTTTCGCGGACATGGAGCCGGCCGGCGTCGGCTCGCCGCCGAGCTTGACCGTGAAGCGGTCCACGAGGTCGTTGACGTTCTGCTGAAATTGCGGAGGAACCGACTCGTTGATTTTGTCGCGCATCAGGCCGAGGGCCATGCTGACGGCCGTGCTTTTCAGCTTGGCGATCTCCGGGCCGAACGATTCGGCCAGCGACTGGAGGAACGACGGTCCCGAACGGGCAGGGGGAGCCGGCGACGGCTCATACATCCGTTCCGCCTCGGCGGCAGGAAGGTACGGGCTGGGTTCGGCCGACAAGGAGAGACGGCGCGGGAAACGGCCGGACTCGATGCTCTCCAGGATGCGGCCGCCCACGTAGCCGGCGAACACGGAGCCGCCCATCATGAGCCAGGGGTGACGGTGCATTTGCCGGGTGACATCGAGGGCGTCGCGCACCGAGGCCAGGGTCTCCGACACGGTGGCGCGAACGTCGCGCGCGGTATCTTTCACGGTGTCTCCCACGTTCTGGACCGTGCTGGAGACGGTGCTGGTGGTGTCCTGCACCGTGCCGAACACCTTGTTCTCCAGCGTCTCCAGCTTTTCCGACAGGGCGGCCCGGGTCTGGCCCATCTGCTGCTTGATCACTTCTGTCTCAGGAGGCATGTGACATTCTCCTTTAGCGTAGAGGCCGACTCGGACAGGCTCATGGCCGACTGGAACTTCTTCAGGGCGGCATACATGGCCCCGCCGCCGATGAGCAGGAACACGGCCCCCATGATGCCGAAACAGGCCCACAAGGGCAGTCCGGTCGCCCAGTTAAGCAGGTACGGCATCATCAGGCAGAACAGAAGGCCGCCGATCAGCACGACGCCCAGCCCCGCACCGAGGAACAGAGCCCCGGTGCGGGCTTTGTGGAGATCCTCGCGGATCTCCAGCCGGATTAGCCGTGTCTGCTGCGCGAGCAACTGTTCGATGTCCGTGACGATGCCGCCGACCAGGGCCGTCATGCTCGCGCCGGACGACCCGTTGAGCACGTCGTTCCGCATGGGATCATCTCCGGAAGGCTTTGGCCAGCATGAAGCCGATGCCGATGCCCACGAACATGGCGGGGATCGGATTGCGGCGGATCAACTCGGTAACGTCTTCCGCCATGCCGACCAGTCCTTCTTCCTGCAAATAGCGGCCGGCGTGATCCAGCGAGTCAGCAACCGCGCCGGAGGCCGAGCCGAGCATGCCTTCCTGCGGGGCGCGTTCGCGGAGCGTGCTAGCCGCCGATTTCACGCGCTCGCCCAGAGCGGACGTCGCTTCCTCCACGCGCTTGCCGGCCGTCGAGGCCAACTCGTGGGCCTTGTCCATCGCCGACGAAACCGCACTTTGCACCTTGTCGCCCGCCTTGGCCGCCGTCTCCTCCGCACCGCTCCGAATGGCGTTGGTCGTATCCGACATGATTGTTCTCCTTTCCAAAAGACAGAATCCAACCCGCAGAAAAACTAAGCAAGAACGGTGCCAAGGAGAATTGGAACCGGCACATAGCCCCCGGCAAGCCGGGGGTGAATAGTTCCCCCGGCTTGCCGGGGGCTATGTGCCGAAAACCATTCGTATATCCGCCCAGCATCGAGGAGTTCGGCATGGATAAGCCGACGAGTGGGAAAGAAATGTATCAATGCTTGAGCAAGACCTCGCACCGCTCTTGCTCTATTTCTTCGGCGTCGCCTTGTCGTCGAGGTACATCGCCAGGGCGTCGGCCAGGGCGGGCAGGCTGCCGGGATTGGCTTTGAGCGAGCCGGCCAATGCCTTGAAGATCCGCTCCGCCTCGCGGGTGTAGCGTTCGTCGCCCGTTTTCGTTCCCAGACGAACGAGGTTGCGGGCGGCCACGCTGTTGCCGGCCGGCTGGGCACCGTCGTACTGGTCCTTGCTGCGGGCGAACAGTTTCTCGTGATCGTTGGAGGTGTAGAAGAAACCGCCCTGCTCCTTGTCGCCATGGAACTCGATCATGAGGTCCGTCAACGCTTTCGCCTCGTCGAGCCAGCGCTTGTCGCCGGTCGCGTCGTGCAGGCCGAGAAGGCCATGCACCAAAAAGGCGTAATCGTCGAGATAGCCGTTGAGACGCGCCTCCCCCTTCTGTCCGGGGGCGGCTCCGTAGCTCCGCAGCAGCCGGCCATTCTTGGTCCGCAGCGTCTTCAGGACGAAGTCGGCGGCACGCGCCGCGCGCTCGATCGGCTTCTTATCTCCGAGCGCTTGCCCGGCGGCGGCCAGGCCGGCGATCGCTTGGCCGTTCCACGCCGTCAGGATTTTCGTATCGAGGAACGGTCGCGGTCGTTTCGCCCGCACCTGGAATAGCTTCTCGCGCAGAGGAGCCAACTGCCCTTCCAGTTGATCTTCCGTCAACTGGAGATCTTTCGCCCGATCGGCGAGCGGTTTCGGCAGGGTCAGGATGTGATAGCGCTTCTCGAAATGGGCCGGGCCGTCCGCTCCATACACCTTTTTGAACAATTCGGCCTGGGCTTTGTCGGCGAGAACTTCGTCGATCTCCTCGGTGGTCCAGACGTAGAACCGGCCTTCCTCGCCCTGGGAATCCGCATCGAGGGCGGAGTAGAAACCACCTTCCGGCGCGGTCATTTCGCGGTCGATGAAAGCGAGCGTTTGTTCCAGCACGCGCTTGTATTCTTGCTTCTTCGTCGTGCGGTAGGCGCCGGCGTAAACCTCGCAGAGCTGGGCGTTGTCGTAGAGCATCTTCTCGAAGTGCGGCACCTTCCAGGTGCGTTCGGTGCTGTAGCGATGGAAGCCGCCGCCGAGTTGATCGTAAATGCCACCGCGGGCCATGCGGTCGAGCGTCAGCGCAACCATGCCGTCCAGCTCGCGGGCCGGGTCTTTCGAGGCCGTACGCTGGCTCACGTGCTGAAGCAGGGCCAGGGACGGCGGCGAGGGGAATTTGGGACCGCGAAACTCGCGGGCCTTCGAGCCGAATCCGCCATACTCTTTATCGAACTCTTCCTTGAGCGTATCGACCGCCGCCGCGACGAGATCGCGGTTGAGATCGACGAGGGCTTTGCCGCGAGCCTGGCCGATCAGGGCGAACTTCGTCCGCTCGGCGTGGCGCTCGGCGATCTCCTCGATATCCTTGGCCTTCTCGTCATGGGTCTGCTTGACGACCCGCAGCACGGTCTTGAAGCCGCGTACCTTGCCGCCCTCGATTTCCTTGTCTTCGGGCGGCCAGTACGTGCCGCCGATGATCGGCTTGCCGTCGGCGGTCAGGAACATCGACAGCGGCCAGCCGCCGGGGTTTCCCTGGATGTTTAGCGCCGTCATGTACACATGGTCGATGTCCGGCCGTTCCTCGCGATCGACCTTGATGCAAACGAAATCGCGGTCGAGGATCTTGGCGATCTCCTCGTTCTCGAACGACTCGCGCTCCATGACGTGGCACCAGTGGCAGGAGCTGTAACCGATCGACAAAAAGACGAGCTTGCCCTCTTTTTTGGCCTTGGCGAAGGCTTCGTCGCCCCAGGGATACCAATCGACGGGGTTATGGGCGTGTTGGAGAAGATAGGGACTGGTCTCGCGGGCCAGCCGATTGGTGTGCTTGGCCTTGGCCGGCGGCTCGGCCTTGGGCTTGTCGGGGTCGGCCGGGACCATGCGCGTCAGAAGAAGGATCAGCATGGCCAGCGTCAAGCCACGGCGGAGCCAGCGCCACGTTGCTCGCAACATGAGGGGTCAATCCTTCGGTGGAGTTTACATAGCCCCCGGCTTGCCGGGGGAGATAGAAAACCCCCGGCAAGCCGGGGGCTATGTGGATTCAATTGGCCGTGATCTTGAGGGTAGCCGGCAGCAGACAGCGTTTGTCGTCGCAGGCTTGCAGTTTGATGCTCACTTCGAGAGGGCTGTCGTCGCCCTTGGTTCGCTTGAGTGTGGCCTTGATGGTGATCTTGCCTTCATACACCTTGTAGTTGCCGACCGCCGCATCGACGATGACCTTGCCCTTGGGGTATTCGATCTTGACGCCTTCCGTCTTGTCCTTGGCGCGGATGGCGACGTCCGTTTTGGCGCTGGCGAGGTCCTCGTTGTCCACCGGGTTGGCGTACAGGTGCCAGGGCCGTTCGATGTCCAGCGTGATCGTCACGGTCTGCTTGCCGTCGGCGTCCGGCTTGTCGGCCTTGGCCTCGGCCTTGACGACCGCATCCGACTTCTTGGCCTGGGCGCATACGAGTTGGGTGCCCCAGACCAGCGACGCCACGACCGCGAGCGCAGCGACAACGCGAGGTGAACTTGTCCGAGCCATTGCCGATTCCTCCGCAACCAGGGAAATGCCACCGGAGGCGACCGAGTCCGGTTTCCTATCGGGTCAGGTCATTGTACACCGGGGTGAAATGCGGAACCATGCGAAGTTGACGGTCTGATGGGCCGAGGCACACCATCGCCCTCCCGTGAGGTCCGCAACCACCGTTTGTTAACGGTGGCCGGGAGGCATCTCCTGGCATCGTGTGGCACCCGTTGACTTGCGTTGACCCGTACTGGCACACCGGCCCTCATTTTCCGCCGGCGGCGCGGCGGCGCAGGCTCTCGACATCCTCCCAGAGCTTGCGCAGGGCGGGCGTTCGGACTCGGACAGTTTGTTTACGGCGTCGCCGCGCACACCTGCGAAGTCCGTGTCCTCTTGCCAATGCTTCATCTGTGCGAGCACGTCGGCGCGGGCCTTGTCCGGCTCCTTCGTCATCCGCTGGTCCCACGCCGTTAGTTCGGCACTCAGCCAGGTCAGGGCTTGCCGGCGCAGACGGGCACGTTCCTTCTCATCCAGTCCCGCGGCGTCCTTGCCCTGTCCGCAGGCCGGCCAAGGCGGCGGCGCAGGCGGCGTTGTAGCGATGCGAATTCATCTCCTCGGCAAGCTTGGGCTGCTCGGCGAAGGCGTCGGTGTAGAAACGCGCCGCGGCGGCTGTAAGCTGCTTGGCCATCTGGCAGATCTGGGCGAGCTGGATGCGCTCGGCGGCGCTTTTGGGCCGGTCATCCCCCTGGAGGATCTTGGGTAGCCGGGCGTCCAGATCGGCGAGAGTCTTGGTTTCCCGAACCCACTGGGCGGACGGGTAGCGCCAGCCGGGTGTCCGGCTGCCCAGATCGTGTCCGCGCCGGAGCAAGGGCAAGCTCTCGGCAAACCGTCCTTGCTGCCGCAGAAGGAGGCCCAGGTTGCAGCAGGCTCCGGCATGGTCGGGCTTGAGGCGGACGGCCGCGCGGTATTCCGCCTCCGCCTCCGCCAGCTTGCCCTGAGCACGCAGGCATACGCCGAGGTTGAAGTGGGCCTCGGCATAGTCGGGCTTGAGGCGGAGGGAGGTGCGGTATTCCCGCTCGGCCTCGGCCCGCTTGCCCTCATCGTCCAGAACGTTGCCGAGGTTGGTGTAGGGCACGGCGTAGTCGGGCTTGATTCGGACGGCGGCGCGGAATTCCTTCTCGGCCTCGGCCAACCTCCCCTGGGCGTGCAGGATTTTGCCGAGGTTGTTGTGGCCGTCGGCGTAGTCGGGCTTGAGGCGGACGGCCGTGCGACATTCCGCCTCCGCCTCGGTCGGCTTGCCCTGATCGCTCAAAATGGCAGCGAGGTTGCCGTGGGCCTCCGCGAGGTCGGGTTTGATTCGGAGGGCGGTACGGCATTCCGCCTCTGCCTCGGCTAACTTGCCCTGATCGTGCAAGGCCATGCCGAGGTTGTTATGGGTCTCCGCGAAGTCGGGCTTGAGGCGAAGGGCCGTGCGGTATGCCGCCTCCGCCTCGGCCGGCTTGCCCTGGTCGTCCAGGGCGGCGCCGAGGTTGTTGTAGGCTTCCGCATAATCGGACTTGATCTCAAGGGCCGCGCGGTATTCCGCCTCCGCCTCGGCCGACTTGCCCAGGTTGTTCAGAACGACGCCGAGGTTGTTGTGGACTACTTCGCTGCGAGGCTGGAGGGCCAGTGCCGCCCGAAAGAAGCCGATCGCTTGATCCTTGGATTCCGGCTTGCTCCCCAGCACGCAGGCCAGGTCGAAGTTAGCCCAGAAGTCATCGGGATGGCGCTGCTGCGCCAGCCCGAGCAGGCGCTCCGCCGCCGCAACCTCTTGCACGGCAAGAAGTGCGCGGGCCAGCAGGATCATGTTGGCTGGCGGCTGTGCCAAGGTTTCGCCCTGCCGTGCCAGGGACTTTAGCCTGGCCCGATCATTCTGCACGGCCGGATCGCGCAAGGCCTGCCGCCAATCGTCGTCGTCCGCCAGGCGAGCAACCGCCCGCGGCGCTTCACCGCTATCGGCCCGGAGCCGGTCTTTGACGTAGGCCCAGTTGTCCAGCGCCGCCACCAGGCGCGTGCGCACCGGCGCGGAACGAATGCGCCGGGCGATCTCCTCCGGCAGCCGAGCCGTCACATCCAGATCGTGTTCCGCGAAAACCTCCGCATAGACTCGATCGCCGCCCGCAAAGTCGAAACCTTCCTTTGTCATGGTCGCCGCTTGCTGACGCGCTTGCTCCAACTGATCGGCGAAGGCCACCCACTCGCGCAGCCGTTTCGCCTCCCCCGCAACCGCTCCGTCCCACCGCCGGCCAGCCGTCCTCCGGCGCGCTCCAAGACTTGCAACACTTCTGTCGCCGGCTTGTCCTTGGCCAGCATCTCCTCCGCCTGGGTCAAATCCTCGCCCGCCGCCGCCTCGATCAACGTCTGCCGCCACTGCCACCAGCCCAAGCCGCCGCCACCCAAAACCAGCACTGCCAGCAGCAGCGCCGACAACCCGGCAACCAGCGGCCGATGATGTCGCGCCCACCGGCCCGCCCGCGCCCACACCGGCTCGCGCTCGGCGGACACCGGCTCGTCCGCCAGCCAGTGTTCCACATCCTCTGCCAACGCCTTCGCCGACGGATAGCGTTCCTCCGGCCGCAGCGCCATCGCCTTCAGGCAGATCGCCTCCAGGCCGCGCGGTATCGCGCCATGCACCTGCCGCAGCGCGACCAATTCGCTCCTCTGCACGCGCCGAAGCAGTTCGCCCCGATCCTTGTCGGCGAACGGGGCGCGGCCGGTCAGCAGACAGTACAGCGTCGCCCCCAGGCCGTAGATGTCCGTGGCCGGGCCAATCTGGTCCAGCCGTCCCGCCGCCTGCTCCGGACTCATGTACGCCGGCGTGCCCAGTACCGACCCCGGCTGCGTCGCCGCCACGTTCCCCGCCGACTGCGGACGCAACGGCGCCTCACCCAGCCCATCAACCTTGTTTGCGCTGCGGGCTGGCGAAGTCAGTGCTTTGGCCAGGCCCCAATCGACTACCAGCGTTTCGCCGTAAGCACCGAGCATGACGTTGGCCGGCTTCAGATCGCGGTGCAGTACGCCCCGGCTGTGCGCATACGCCACCGCCTCGCACACCGCCACGAACCGGGCCAGCAACCGCCGCAACTCCAGCGATTGCTCGCCCGGATCACGGCCCGCCTTGTCCGCCACGTGGAAGCGACGGATCGCTTCTTCCAGGCTGTCGCCCTGGATGAAGCGCATGGCGTAGAAGGGCCGGCCGTCGGCGTACTGGCCCAGGCCGTAGACCGGCACGATCCCCGGATGCTCCAGACCGCCCGTGATCTCCGCTTCCAACAGGAACCGCGCCCGGCTGGCGGCGTCGGCGGCGAACTCGTCCTGCATCTCCTTGAGGGCGACTTCGCGGTTCAGTTCGCAATCATGGGCGACGAAGACCTCGCCCAGCCCGCCGCGGGCGTGCGGCCGCAGCACCTGGAAGCGAAGCCCCAACTCCGTGCGCTCGCCCAGCTTCGGCGGCCGCGTACTGCCGCCGTCGGCGCGTGCGGGCGGTGTCGTCAGACAGGCCAGGCTTTCGTTCAAGTCGGCGTCGTTCAGTTGCCGCAGCGAGTCGGCCAGGCCGGAGGGTGCCAGGCCGGCGAGGCTGCGGGCGGCGTCGCCATGTTGGGCTAGATGTTCTTCGACCAGCGTTTCCAGCAGGACTCGCCGCGCCGGGGCGAGGGCGCCCTGCTCGACGAGGAGATCGCCCAGCGGCCGGTGCTTGGCCAGCAGCCAGGCGTGCATGGCCGACACCAGCGCATCGCGATTAATGAAATCGAGTTGGAGGCGCGAGAATACCGAACAGGAGGTTGCGATCGGATGGGTGCGCGTTTCATGGCGCGAGCCTCGCCGAAGATCACGGACGGGGAGAACCCATGCGATGGAAACGATGGGCTTTATGATAATCTCCGGGAGCGCGAAACGGGAAGTGAAAACTGCCGACGTCCTTCGTTCTTCACAGCGCGATTTCGGCCAGCGCCGGCGAGGAGGTCGATGTCCTCGGCCGTGCTGAACGGGCCGGGACTGACGCGCACTGTGCCCTCGGGGGCGGTGCCAAGAGCGCGGTGGATGTACGGAGCGCAGTGCAAGCCGGGCCGGATGGCCACGTCGAACGCCTGGTCGAGAATGCCGCCGATTTCCGCCGCCGGCAGCGACTCGCCGCGGAAACTGAGCGTGCCGACGCGCCGGCCGTGATCGCGATGGCCGAACACCTCGTAGCCGTTCATCTCGTCCAACCGCCGCCACAAGCGCTCGACCAGTTCGACTTCGTGGGCGTGGATGCGCTCCAGCCCTTGCTCCTGCACGTAACGAATGCCTTCGACCAGTCCGGCCACGCCGAGGACGTTGGGCGTGCCGCCTTCGAGGAAGTAGGGGAACTCGCGCGGCTGCGTCTCGCTGGACGAATCGCCGCCGGTGCCGCCCTCGCGCCACGCCGCCACGCGCGTCCGCGGGCCGGCGTAGAGGAAACCTGTGCCCGTCGGTCCCAAAAGCGATTTGTGCCCGGGGGCGGCCAGCAGATCGATGTTCATCTCCTGAATGTCGATGGGCACGACGCCGGCCGTCTGGGCCGCGTCCACCAGAAAGAGCAGATCGTGTTCCCGCGCGATACGGCCGACCTCGGCGATGGGCTGAACGGTGCCGAGCACGTTGCTGCCGTGCGTCAGGGCGATCAGGCGCGTTTTCGTCGTGACGGCCTTGCGGATGTCGTCGGGGTTGATGGTGCCGCCGCCGTCGGCGGCGAGGCGCGTCAGGCTGATGCGACCGGCCAGTTCCAGCGCGCGCAACGGCCGGCTGACGCTGTTGTGCTCCAGGTTCGTCGTGATGACGTGATCGCCCTCGGCGAGAACGCCCTTGAAGGCCATGTTCAGGGCGTCGGTGCAGTTGAGGGTGAAGACGAAGCGCTCGGGTTCCTTGCCGTGGAAGAACTGGTTGAGCAGATGCCGGCCCTCGTCGAGAACGTGCTCGGCGGCCAGCGCCATCTTGTGTCCGGCCCGGCCGGGGTTGGCCAGGCTCTGGCGGGCGAAGCGGTCGAGCGCCTGGTAGACGGCTTCGGGCTTGGGAAAACTGGTGGCGGCGTTGTCGAGATAGATCATGGCTTCAGATGTCCCATGAGGCCGATCAGGGCAACAGGTGCCGAACCGGGATCCCGCCCAAGTCTCGACCCCCCACGTTAATGAGCGGCTCCGAACTCCACGCCGAAGCTCTTTCGCTCGCGATACGCGGGCGACTTTCCCGCACGGGCTGGGTGTATACTTCCACGCTGCAGCTCTACCAAATTAACTATCCAGTAAACGGGGATGCGCGCGCGTGCATAGCGTTCGTTGTTTCATCGGTGCGATCGTGTTCGACCGTGCTATCGGCGACCTCGATCAGCAATGGCGATGTCCTCCGGCTTCGGGTGGGCCGTGCAGATACCGCTCCTCGGGGCCGTTGCACGATCGCCAGGTCCGGCTCCGGCTCGCTGTCCTCAAGGGTGATAGGCAGACTGAACGCGGACAATCCATCTCGTGCGAAGTTGCGCCTGCAGCGTCTGGCCAACAGAATCGAGATCGTGCCCGCGTGAACGGGATGTTGGGGCATCTTGTCGACGATCCATCCTTCCAAGAGTTCGACCCGATCATTTCGGTGAGCACGCCTGTCGTCGATCATGCGATGGTACTGGTCGACCGTGAACCGATGGACGGGAATCGAGCGGCATAGTTGAGGCCGGTCGGGTTTCGGCGAAACATCAACTACTGAGGACATGCCCAACCTCCTCTCTCCTTCAGCGTGCCGGCGGACGCCTCAATGCCCAATGTATTTCGCATACAACGTCCGCGCCTTGTCCTCGTCGGCGGTGCCCTTGATGATGGCCCGGCCGTCGGGGAAGACGGTGAACTCGTAGCTCTCGACGTTGAATTTGAGCAGAAAGCGGTTGTAGCTGCACCTCGCCCATTTTTTCCAGGTGCGACGCCATCTCCTCGAAGTTGAGCTTGGCCGGCGTGCGGTGCGACACCTGCACGGCGTTGCGGCCGCACAGGCTCGTCGTCTGCGAGCCGTGGGCGCCTTCCAGCCACTCGAAACGTCGATGCTGGCAGCAAGGACAATCGACCTTGCCCAGAAGCGGCGCGATCTTGATGCGGCGCTGCACGTTGTCCCAGATGTCGAAGTACAGCAGTTCGCGGTTGATCTTGTCGCGGCGGCCGGCGAGGATCTTGAACGCCTCGGTCGCTTGCAGGCTGGCGATGATGTTGACGATCGGCCCCAGGACGCCGGCCGTCTCGCAGGTGCCGGCCTCGCCCGGCGCCGGCGCGGCCTCGAAGACGCAGCGCAGGCACGGCGTCTCGCCGGGCAGGATCGTCATCGTCTGGCCGTGGCTGCCGATGCAGCCGCCGTAGACCCACGGCTTGCCGAGCTTCACGGCCGCGTCGTTGATGAGATAACGAATCTCGAAATTGTCCGTGCCGTCGAGAATCAGGTCGGCGTCTTGCACCAGTTCGAGAATGTTGGTGCGGTCGATGTCGGCGACGACGGGATCGACGTGGACGCTGGAATTGATGGCGGCGAGCTTGCGGGCGGCGGCCTCGGCCTTGGGCAAATTCTCGGCGACATCGTGTTCGTCGAACAGCACTTGCCGTTGCAGGTTGCTCGTTTCGATGAAATCGCGGTCGATGAGGCGCAGATGGCCGACGCCGGCGCGGACCAGCGCGTTGGCCAGCACGGTGCCCAACGCGCCGCAGCCGCACAGGGTCACGCGCGCATCGAGCAGGCGGCGCTGGCCGTCCTCGCCGATGCCGGGAAAGCGGATCTGCCGGCTGTAGCGTTCCAGAGTCTCCTCGCTGGCGCTTCGGGCTGGTGAAGTCCCGTCGCTGGCGCTTCGGGCTGGTAGAGATGCGTCCTTCGTCATGCGTCGCCTTTCTCAATCCCGTAATCGGTCAGGAACCGTTGCAGGGCGTGTATCAGTTGTTTGGGCCATTTCTCCTGCCGGGCGAACGTGGTCAGGCACACCATGTCCTCGCGCACCCGCCGCAAGCAGCGCCCGTCCAGGCGCTGCAAGTAGCCGGCCATGTATTGCAGCGCCTCCTCGGCGGCGGCGGCGTGGACCACCTCGTCGTCGGAGCCGGCCAGGAAGATCGTGGCGTGCAGGACGGCCAAAAGGAGGGGGTTGACGGCCAGCTCGGGCGGGATGAGCGGAAAGACCGCGGCGCCCTCGGGCACTTCGGATTCGCCGGCCGCGCTCATGTCACCCTCCGGCCACGGCGGGGATGATCGCCAACTCGTCGCCGTCCTTGACCGGCGTGGTGAGATTATCGAGATAGCGAATGTCCTCATTGTTGAGATAGATGTTGACGAAGCGGCGGACCTGGCCGTTGTCGAAGATGCGCTGGGCCAGGGCGGGGTATTTCGTGCCGAGGGCGGCCAGGGCCGTCTGCACGTTGGTCCCGGCAACTTGCACGGACGCCTGGCCGTCGGCGTGCTGCCGCATCGGCGTTGGAATGTGGATCGTGATAGGCATGGGGCTTCCTCCCGTTGTCTTGCAAGGAAAACCAATCGGTCACAACTCCGCGAACGGTAGTGGTTTAGGGTATGGCACGCTGGCAGCGTGCCCTACCCTAAACCACTACCCCGCGAACCGGTGCGGTCTCCGGCCGGCACGCACGGCCTGAATCAACAGAGCGATCAGGACGAAATTCACTGGCAGACCCAAGAGGGCCAATCCCGGAAGCAAAAGCGCTTCCACGACGGCCAACCCTAAATAAACGATCAACCCGATTACGGCAGCGGGCATCGGCTGTCGCCGCGCCCACCAGCCCATGCCGGCCAACGCCAGCAAGATCGCCACGCCGACGAGCATCAGCTCCGGGATGAAACCCGCCGGCAACTGCTCGCGCGCTACCAGTAAGGGTCCCAGAACGATCAGGCCGCCGCAACCGAGCAGGTTGACGAGGGCGGCGGTGAACAGCCAGGCCGACGCCTGCTGTGCCGGGGCCGCCACCGGGTCGGGGGCGAGGGAGCCGGGTTGATTGTGCAACATCGGCTCGCGGCGTTTGTTCGCCAGCGACGCGGGCGGCAGTTTTTTGCCGCACGCCTCGCAATAACCCGCCGACGCGACGGCGTCGTTCTCCGCGTCACAGTACAGGCATCGCACGCGGGACACGACTGTCTCCTCAAAAACCAAATCCAAAAACTCAAATTTCAAACAAATTCCAAACCGAAATACCCAATTTCAAAACCCTTCGCCGCTTCGTTTTGAATTTCGAGTTTGGCGATTTGAATTTGTTTGAGTTTTGTTTTTTGGAATTTGAGATTTCCTCCCCAAGTTATACCAGCACCGGACTCGACGTATCGGCGACGAGACTGCTGAACTCCTCCAGCGACGGCGCGATCACCGCCGGCCGTTCCAGCTGCTCCGCCACCGCGTCCTGCGTCTTGAGGCCGTTGCCCGTGATGCACAGGACGATCTCCTCGTCACGCGGGATGCGGCCCTGCTCGATCAGCTTGCGGGCCACGGCCACGGTCACGCCGCCGGCCGTCTCGGCGAAGATGCCTTCGGTGCGGCCCAGTAGCGCCATCGCCTCGGCGATCTCGGCGTCGCTGACATCCTCGGCCCAGCCGCCCGAATCGCGGATCAGCTTGGCCGCGAAGTAGCCGTCGGCCGGGTCGCCGATGGCCAGCGATTTGGCGATCGTGTTCGGCTTGCGCACCGGCCGATGCGCCTCCCAGCCGTTCTTGACCGCGGCGCTGATCGGGTTGCAGCCGGTCGGCTGGGCGCCGTAAAACTTGCAATGCGGCGGCGCGTCGATCAGTCCGGTGCGGTGCAATTCGTGAAACGCCTTCTGGATCTTGCCGATCAGGCTGCCTCCGGCCATCGGGCAGACGACGTGCCGCGGCGTGCGCCAGCCGAGCTGCTCGGCCATCTCGAAGCCGAACGTCTTGGACCCCTCGGCGTAGAACGGCCGCAGGTTGATGTTGACGAAGCCCCAGCCGTACTTGAAGGCGATCTGCGTGCAGAGGCGGTTGACCTCGTCGTAAGTACCCGTGATGCCGATGACCTTGGCTCCATAGATGCTCGTGCCGAGGATTTTCGAGCGTTCCAGGTCGGCCGGCACGAGGATGTAGCTTTCCAGTCCGGCGGCGGCGGCGTTGGCGGCGACGCTGTTGGCCAGGTTGCCGGTCGAGGCGCAACCCACCGTCGTCAGCCCCAGCTCACGCGCCTTGCTCAAGGCCACGGCGACGACACGGTCCTTGAACGACAGGGTCGGGAAATTGACCGCATCGTTTTTGACCCACACCTGTTCGACGCCGAGTTCACGAGCCAGGCGGTCAGCCTTGACGAGAGGCGTGCCGCCGACCTGCCGGCCGACGGTCGGTTCGCCGTCCAGCGGCAAAAACTCCTGGTAGCGCCACATATTAAAGGGGCGCAGCTCGATCTTGCCGCGATCGAGGGCGTCGGCGATGGCTTCGTAATCGTAATCGACTTCGAGGGGGCCGAAGTCCTCGGTGCAGAAGTTGGTCGCCGAGATGGGATACGCCTGACCGCACAGGCGACATTTGAGGCCGCGGACGAAAGAAGCAGACACGGACAATTCCTCCACAAGCCGGAGCAGGGGTCTGGGGCCGGAGGTGTGTATCGTCCAGGGGAGTTCTCCGCGGTCGCGGAGGTTGAGAGCAAGAGGTGTGCGGGACACACGATCTTATCTCTCCCGGCGGCGCCGGGTAGGAGGTAGCACCAGCATCCTCCAGGGGAGGACCGGTTGCTGTGGCTTCACAGGGCCTAATCCCTTTCGCAACTTGCCGGCAGTTTTTCGTGTAACCGATCCCGCCCGCGAGCAAGCCGCAATCTCAGCCACTCTGGATAAGATACCCACCAAGTTGTCAGCCCATGATCTTAGGGCAAGGCCGCGTTTGAGGCAATGCCGCGTTGGTGATTTTGGCAAAATCCCCGGCCCGACGGGGCCGAACTCACGACCGGCCGCGCTGGAGGACTACCGTTTTGACCTTCGGCATCGCCCGCGGCACGGTCAGCGTGATCGTCAGGCGCGTGCGCTCCTTCATTACCCGCGCGTCCGGGATGCCGCGGAAATCGTCCTTGAACAACTCCACCACAGTCAGCTCCTTCATCCCTTCGTCCAGAAAGCGGAACACGAAGGGCTTGGCGGTGATCGCACGAACGAAATCCGACGTGCGGTAGCCTTCTTTCGTCTCGACGATCCACTTCACCTGCTTGGTGCCCGCGTCGTACTCCGTCTTGACGACCCGAAACAAGGAGTCGAAGGCTTTCAAGTCCCAGGTGGCGTTGCCGGGCAGCGGACTTTTCTCGTCCTTTTTTTCGTCCGCGGCGGCACCGCTCTCCGCCAGGAACACGATGAAAATCGACGCTGCGAGCAGGGATAGGGCCGTCTTCATGGTTCGACCTCGCGCTATCGGCTAGCCAACTCGCCCCCGACTATTTCCCCAAGCGCAGCATAACCGGCCGGCTCCGGCGTGTGGAGAAAAATCGGGATAAGGAATCAGGATTGACTGAGGCCATCAACGGGTTTGTAAGTTAGGAATCTTGGCCGTGGCTGTGTGGTCGCCCTGTTGCTGTCTGCGCCGGTAGGGCGATCCCGGGCGCTCCCTGAGGTAGCGGTCCAGGCGCCCATCCTCGCTCAGGGCCGCCGCACGCAGTTGTAGGATCGCCTCCGCCCCCTCCCCGCGGTTCCAGTACTTCTGCTTGCTCTTCACCCGTGCGTTAACCTGCCCCACCAGCGACTCCACCAGACTGCTCGTGACCGGCAGCCCTTGCTGCCTGTACTCCGGGTACTTCATGCGCTCCTTGTTGTGGCCGAAGTAGCCCAGCGCCTCCGCCACCGTGCGCCGCGGGTCACTCGCCGGCAGCTCCTCCCCCGGTGGCGGCCGCCCCACGCGCCCCTGCCAGTCCTGCAACTGCTCGATCACCTCCGCCACCCGGCCCTGCCAGCACGCGCGCAGCCACCGCACGTATTGGTCCCAGCGCTCGGCCTCCTCGGCCGCCAGCGCCACGCCGCCCGGTACACGTAGCAGAGCACGTGCAAGAAGTCGGCGACCGGCACGAAGCCCGCGAAGTAGCGCTGCTGCAGCTTCCAGTTGTAGGCCGCCCCGTCCGCCACGAATGCCTTGCGCTGCGCCCGGTAGAAGTCCCGCTCCTTGGCCTCCACCGCCACCATGCGCCCGAACGCCCGACTGTTGGCCATGCTCGCCACGCACGTACGCACCCGCTTGCGCGGCGGCCACGACTCGTCCTCGGTGTCGCGCCGGTCCGCCGGCTGCCGGGCCTGGTTTTCCAGGGGTCCGGCCGTATCCGCCGCCTCGCCCGCTTGCCCCGCCATCTGTTGCACCAGTCGCTCGACGCGGCGCGGCAGCAGGAACGACGGCGGCGGTTCGGGCTGCGGGTCCTGCGCGGAGACTTTGCTTTCGAGACTGACCAGGCAGGCGATCTTGTCCTCCTTGTTCTGCGCCGCGTGGACGCCCGCGCCCGCGTCGGTGGCGCGGGTGCGCAGCCGCCCGCCATCGACCTCGACGGCCACGACCCCCGGCGTCGCCGCCACACGCACCGGCACTTTGCTGCGGCTGAGGCCTGCCTTGCGGTCGCGCTGCCCCACCAGTTCGGCACCGACCAGCCCGGCCAGGGTGCGCACGTGCTGCGCGGAAATGGGCAGGCCGGTCTGTGTCAGAGCGCAGGCGGCGTCGGCGAAGGAACCCAGCCGCGCGGCGAGTTGGACGATCAGGCGCAGGGCAGCGGGGGAGTAGCCGTGGTTATCCAGGCGCAGTGGGGTTCGCTGGGGGGAAAAAGTCCCGCCGGCAGGCGGGGCAGTGGCAGGCCGGCTCGCTGTGGCGGACGGTGGCCCCGGGCGTGGCCAGGTCGCGCGGTTCGCGTCGAACCGGACAGGGGGTGCCGCAGGCGGGACAGGGTTGCTCTTCGCCAAGAGTCTGGGCCTGTTGCTCCAAGGTGGTGGATAGGGTTCCCTCAGTCAGGCCGGCCGCGGCAGCGCGGGCAATTTGCTCCATAGCGTCGAAGTCCACGTCGAGGCCGGGGCCACCTTCACCGAAGGCGCGTTTGGCGACGATTTTGCCCCAGCCGGCGGCCAAGTCGCGGATCTCCTGGAGCATCTCGGGGGTGAGCTGACGGCGCGGCATGGCGTGTCCTGTCTTGTGCTTGCGGAAATGGTAGAGAGCGAAGTCCTTCAGCCTTTGTATGACCCACCCCTCTCCCCTGCAAAGCTGTTGATGGCCTCGGATTGACTCCTCGTTGGCAGCCAAGCTTGGACCGGCGCGCCTTTTGGTTTACGATGGTCGAAACGGCCACGGAGCCTGGGATACAGGAGAGATCGGCTTGCGATTCACGGTGCTGGCCAGCGGCAGCGGCGGCAATGCGTCCCTGGTGGAGTCCGACGGCTTCGGCGTCCTCATCGACGTCGGTCTGGGACCGCGCCAATTGGCCGCGCGGCTGTCGGCCGCCGGTCTCTCGTGGTCGGCCGTGCAGGCGGTGCTGTTAACGCATACGCACTCCGACCACTGGAAGGACACCACGCTCGCCTACCTGCATCGCCACAAGATCCCGCTCTACTGCCACGCCGACCACCATACCGTCCTCTGCACGTATTCCGACGGCTTCCTCGCCCTGCAAACCGCCGGCCTGGTGCGTTCGTTCGAGTCGCATCAGGAATTGATCCTGTCGCCGAACCTGCGTTGCCGGGCGCTGCCGGTGCGACACGACGGCGGGGCCACCTTCGGATTTCGGCTGGAAGGGTCGGCGGACCTGTTCGGCCGGCGCGGGGCGATCGGCTACGTCGCCGACCTCGGCAGCTGGGACGAAGAGTTGGCGGGCCACCTGGCCGATGTCGATGTGCTGGCCGTCGAGTTCAATCACGACGTGGCCATGCAGCACGCCAGCGGCCGGGCGCCGCGGCTGATCGCGCGTGTGCTGGGCGACGAAGGGCATCTGTCCAACACCCAGGCCGTCGAGTTGGTGCGGGCGGTGCTGGGGCGCTCGACGGCGGGCCGGCTGCGTCATCTCGTGCAGCTGCACCTGAGCCGCGAGTGCAACCGTCCAGCAATCGCCCGCGAGGCGGCCCGGACGCTCTTGGAAGAACTGGGCGTCGCGCTGACGCTGCACACGGCGGAGCAACACGCCGCCGGGACGACACTGCACCTGAATGCCGATGCGCGGCGCGGCCGGTCACGTCGAGCGCCGGCGCGGCGCTCGCCGCGCTCCTCCTCCGCCCATCCGCTATTACCGGGATTGGAGGATGGATCCAATGGTGTTTAGCCGCGACCCGTAGGGGAGCGCGAACAGCGCTCCCCTACGGGTCGCGGCTAAACGTGGGGTGATATTGTTATGGGTTCATCCCGCAAGTCATGCGCTTGCGATGCCTCCCGCACGCGCATCACCCGCAGACCCTCGACCGGATATTCCTGTCCCGCCCGGCCCTCGTAACCGCCTTCCGTCGCAACCTCCAGCTCCAGGCGCGGCCGCAATTGCGCATCGTAGACCATCAACCCCGAACCGTCCGCGGTGCGCGCGATCAGCACATCGCCTCCCCCGAACCAATCCTCAAGATGAAATCGCCGGGTCAGCGGGGCGAAATCGTACTGCGCAAAAAACGATCTCACGCTGCTCGGCGTGGTGCGCAAAAAGACAAAGTCCGCGGCGGCGCGACGCGCATCCGCCAGGGATACCGTGCCGGGGCGAACCGCGCCGCCGATCGCGTCGAGAGGCAGACCGCGCACCTCGGCCGGAACGGGCAAGCGCTGCGGTTTGCCGACTTCGCGCATCAGGGTGTGTAAGCGTTCCTGAGCGATGGAGGTGCTGAACGCCTCGGCCGAAAGCAGCAACGTACCATCCGGCTCCGTGGCCGCCTTGCCGCCGCCGAACGGTCGATCGAGAAAAATCGCCAGGCCCATCTCGCGCCATTCGTCGGGATGTTCGAGATCAGCCAGGCTTTGCCGCAGCAGATCGGCCGGTTGACGCGACAGCGGATCCTCCGCGTACAGACGGCGCGTTCGCTGAGCGGGCTGGGTGATTTGCTCTTCCGGGACACGCGGATGACTCGGCGGCAAAACGCGCATGTTCTCGCCCGGCGAGGTAGGTAGATCGGGCACCGCGTGCCCCTCGTAACGGCGGCGCAGCAGCCAACCCTGCCGCAGAGCGCACCGGCGGATGCGTTTGCGTCGCCGCACGGTCTCGTCATCACCGACCGTTTCCGCGAACAATTCGGATCGGCTTTCGATGAGAGCGAGATACTCCTTCAGCACCGCGTCGAGCAGGAGGGCGTCGGGATAATTGGCGCCGCGATGATGAAAGACGACCAGATCGTACGCGGTCAGATGCCGGCCGATGTGCCGCAGGAGATAGCTCAGGAAGTCGATTCGCTGCTCCGTCGAGAGCACGGTTCGTCGATCGAGTTCGCGCAGAAACGCCAGGGTTTTCTCGACCAAATCGGTCCACGGCGACAGCGAAACTTCGTTGAACAGCGTCCGCAGGAGGGCCGTCAGATCGCCGGTTGTTTGCCCCAGTTCGGACCAGCGGCGAACGAAGACTTCACTCGCTTCCTCCAATTCCGCGAAGGGGACCGCGTGCAGAAACGTCTCCAGGAGCCTTGCCTTCTCGCGCCGGTTCAGCACGGGTGTCAGCATGTCCGTCACCAGTTCGCGCCAGGAACGCACGGGTCCGGCCCCCGCCGGCGCATCCGGCCAGTAGCAGTAAAACAACTGGCCAAACGAATAGCCGGGCAGTGGTGTTTCCACGGAAGCCAACGGCAATCGGCTGGTGCCGACCACCGCCTGAAAGAACTGGCAAGCCAGCTCGTCGCGCAATTCGTCGAGGTCGGCGAAGCGTTCGAGCCGGATCGTGCCCACCAACTCGCGGACCCACTTGCGCCGCTCGCGGCTCTGGTACACATTGCCGCCCGCGTCGTAGCCTTCCCAGACGTAACTGTCCAGCCCGCGCACGACATGCAGACGGTTCGCCTCGGCGTCGAGCTTGAGCGCCA
Organism: uncultured Planctomycetota bacterium; assembly: GCA_963767535.1. Classification (GTDB taxonomy): domain Bacteria; phylum Planctomycetota; class Planctomycetia; order Gemmatales; family Gemmataceae; genus JAJPHU01. Next base: position 861,118 of record CAVYEC010000001.1, on the reverse strand, counting down.
ACAGCGGCTCGTCCGCATCCGCCGGGTAAACGTTCCACGCCTCGAACGAACGCCGCTGGCGCGTGTGCGCCGGATCGAGCAGCCGGCCCTGAAAAATCTCCCACACCAACTCTTCCGACGCGATATGCTCCCACTTCCATTCGAGGTCCGCCCCCAGGAAAAAATGTTCAGGTCGGAACATCTCCGCGATCAGTCCACGCAAGCTCGCCGGCGTGATGGGGCCGCCGGGCGTGTCGGACGAGCGGGCACGGAAGCGAAGCATGACGTCTCCGGTACGCTAGGGAACCTCGGCTTGGGCGCAGTAATTGTTTTTGGCGGCGTGGCTTCTGTTGTAGGGTGGGCCGAGTCTTCGAGGCCCACCACAGCAATGCTGGTGGGCCTCGAAGACTCGGCCCACCCTACCCGCCAAAATCCCTTACCGCACCCTCGGCTCAGGTGCGGTCATTTTAGCAAGGGCTGTGGCACAGCCTTTGCATCTTAAACGGTTGCCTCCGCAAACTGATGTGTGGCGGAGGCGGGGCAGTTCTCGTGTGGACTTCAAGCCAAGAGAGGAGCGACGATGGCACTACCTCATACGAAAACTTCCGGCGCGGCGCGCATGGCCGTGATTTATATCACGATCGGCGCGATCCTGGATGTGTGGACGGCGATCTGGTACATCTATATGAACCGCCACGGCACAGCCTCGGACGGCCCTTACTACTGGTGTTACGGCTTCTTCTTCACCGGGCTGACGTTAATCATCATCGGCCTGGCGCTGGGGCGGATCGGCCGGGCCGCCCGCCATGCCGAAGCGCCGGTGGACACCACGTCCAGTAACGCCGCCGCGGCGGCGCAGCAGCCCGTGGCCAGGCCCGGCGTTCCGCTGGGCGTAGGGCAGCCGCAAGCGGCACCCATGAACAATCCGGCAACGGTGGCCGCACCGGGTGGGGCGGTCGCGCCCCAAGCCGCGCAACCTGTCGCCACCGCTCCGGGAGCCTATCAGCCCCGCTGAGTTGCGCTACTTCCCCAGGTCTCCTCTTCGACAGCCCGCGCTGCTCAATCCAGGATTGGGACATCGCGGGCTGTTCAGCCATTTCTCCCTTTCCCCCTCTTTCCAGCGCGATTGCAAGACTTACAAGGGTCTGAGCGCTTGTAGCATCGCGCCATCCACTTTATCTAAACCGCAACCTCTGGCCGCACCGTAGATTGCAACCGCGCCGGCGGAAAAGTTCGGCTCGCGCCAAGCCCTGGCTCATCATTTGCGTGTAGAGTTGAGCGGACACGCCGCGGCGGGAGGCCGTTCTCCCTTTCCTCATGTCCGCCTCGGGACTCGACCTGTCTTTGCTGGAGGCATTGGCATGGCCTTACGCCCCTCGTTCGCACTCGTCTTGGCCGGCGCGTTGGCATCCCTGGGCGCGTCCTACCAGACGCCGAACTTTATCGTCGAAGCGCCCACGGTCGCGTTCGCCAAGCAGGTCGGCGACTGGGCCGAATACTACCGCAAACAGAAGGCGCTCGAATGGCTCCATCAGGAGATGCCGACCTGGGGCCAACCCTGTCCGCTCAAAGTCACCGTCACGATGAGCGGCTCCAGCGGCGCCACCACCTTCGCCTTCGATCGCGGCGCCATCCTCAGCATGGACATGCACATTGAGGGGACCTCGGATCGCCTCATCGCCAGCGTGTTGCCGCACGAGATCACGCACACGGTGCTCGCCTACCGCTTCCGTATGCCCGTGCCGCGCTGGGCCGACGAGGGCGGCTCCGTCCTGTCCGAGGACGAGCCGGAACGCGAACGTCACGAGCAGATGGTGCGGCAAATCTTGCAGCAAGGCCGGGCCATCCCGCTGCGCCGCCTGTTCAACCTCGCGCAATATCCGCGCGATGTCATGTCGCTGTACGCGGAAGGCTATTCGGTGACGAATTTCCTGGTGGGACAGAGCAGCCGATCCGTATTCCTGACCTTCGTGGCCCAGGGCATGCAGGGCGATTGGGACGGGGCGCTGCGGACGCATTTCGCGTATCAGAACGTCGAGGAGTTGGAGCGAGCGTGGATCCAGCACGTCCGCACGAACCGGCAACCCGCGGTCGAACTGGCGAGCGGCAATCGTCGCCGCGAGGCGTCGCCCACTTCGCGCGTGGTTGTGCGGCAGACCGTGCCGCCGGCCCAGCCGCTCCTCGAAGCGCCGCAGCCGGTCTATCGCGGTCAGGCTCCGAGCGAGCAGGAGGAGTACGCCCAGCCGCGCTACCCGTCCCGTCCCGACTCGCGCCTGGCGCCGCCGGCGCAACCGGCCGGCTGGCAGCGCCAGCAAGAATACCAGGTTCCACCGCCACCGGCGGTGCGGCTGGGAGCGCCGGAATTTGAACGTGTCTCTCCGACGGACCCGCGTTCTTCGCCGGGCTATCCGCGGTGATCGCTTACTAGCCCGAAGCGCCAGCGAGGGACGCTCCCTCGCTGGCGCTTCGGGCTAGTAAATCATCCGTTGCTTAACTTTTCGCCGGCTAGCTTCTTCGCCAATTGCAGTGCTTCGCCGAGTTTGCTCGCGTCCTTGCCGCCGGCCTGGGCCATGCCGGTCGGCGGGCCGCCGCCCTTGCCGCCGACCACCTTCGCCACCTCGCCGACCAGCTTGCCCGCGTGCAGCCCCTTCTTGCCCAGATCGTCCGTGACCGACTCAAAAGCCCGACCTTGCCCTCGTCGGCCCAGCCGATGACCACGACGGCGCTTCTCGCCTTCTGGCGCAGGCGGTCGACCTGCTGGCGCATCTGCTCGACCGGCGCGGCCGGCATCTCGCCGACGATGATCTTCGCGCCGTTGGCCTCGACCGCCTGCGCCAGCAGCCGATCGCCGGCCCCGGCCAGGTCGCCCGCCGCCCCCTTGCGGAGCTGGTCTGCAGCTTCTTCACTTCCTCCTGCAACGCCTCGACGCGCCGCGGCAGGTCTTCGGGCTTGCAGTTGAATCGCCCCGCCAGATCGTCCACCACCGAGGACAGCCGCTGCACCGTCGCCACCGCCTCGCGGCCGGTGACGGCGGTGACACGGCGCACGCCCTTGCCGACCCCCTCCTGGCTGACGATCTTGAAGAAGCCGGCCTGGCCGGTGTGCTTCAGGTGCGTGCCGCCGCAGAACTCGACGGAATACTGATCGGTCGCGTCTTCCGGGCGTCTCGCGCCGATCAGCAGCACGCGCACCGGATCGGGATACTTCTCGCCGAAGACGGCGCGGACGCCGGGCATTTTCTTCGCCTCGGCCAAGGGCATCGTCGCCGCCGTCACCGGCAGATCGGCGTAGATCTTCTCGTTGACCAGCCGTTCGACCTGGGCGATTTCTCCCGCCGACAACGGCTTGTCATGAGTGAAGTCGAAGCGCGTTTTCTCGGCATCCACCAGCGAGCCTTTCTGCTCGACGTGTTCGCCCAGCACCTTGCGCAACGCCCAGTTGAGCAGGTGCGTGGCGGTGTGGTTGCGCATCGTATCGATGCGCGTCTGATTGACGGAAGGGTGCGCCGGCTGGCCGCACTCGATCCAGTTCTCATCGGGATCGTCTTCGACGTGCCGACTGCAACACGGCGTCGCCGAGCCGCTGCGTGTCCTCGACCTCGAAGGTGCCGGTGTTGGTACTTGATGTCGCCGTCGCCGACCTGGCCGCCCTGCTCGGCGTAGAAGTTGGTGCGGTCCAGCAGCAGTGCCACCTGCTCGTTGGCATTCAGCCGTCCGGAGCGAATAACCTGATTGTCTTTGACCCAGCCCAGCACGGTGGCCGTAGTTGTCCAATCGCCGTATTTGGGCGAATCGTCGGTCTTCGGCAACTCGCCGCTGACGGCGGAGATGACGATCTTCTTGCGGCCCTCGCCGGAGCGTCGCCGGTGCTCCTCCATCTCCGCTTCGTAGCCCGGCCGATCCACGCGCATGCCGACTTCGCCCGCCATCTGCTCGGTGAGGTCGATCGGGAAACCGTAGGTCGTGTGCAAGTTCGCCGCGTCCTCGCCGCTGATAAGACCGCCGTGTTGCTTGCCGCGCTCCACTGCCTCCGCGAAGTGCGACAGGCCGCGCTGGATCGTCTTGAGGAACTCCGCCTCCTCGGTGCGCAGGATCTCCGCCGTCTGCTTCGGGTTCGCTCTTCAGTTCCGGAAACGCCCCGCCCATCTGCTCGACGACGATCGGCACCAGCTTGTAGACGAACGGCTCGCGCAGGTCGAAATACTGGTAGCCGAACCGCACCGCCCGGCGGATGACGCTGCGCAGCACGGCATCGCGCTTCTTGTTGCCCGGCCGCGCCCCGTCGGTGATGGCGAACGTCGCCATGCGCAAATGGTCCGCGATCACGCGGAAGCCGATGTCCTTCATGTCGTCGAGCCGGCCGCCGTACTTCTTGCCGGTCAGCTTCCGATCGCGTCCATGATCGGCGTGAACACGTCCGTGTCATAATTGCTCGTCTTGTCTTGCAGCACCGCCGTGACGCGCTCGAAGCCCATGCCGGTATCGACGTGCTTGGCCGGCAGCGGCGTCAGCTTCTTGTCCGGCGCCGCGGTTGAACTGGATGAAAACGAGGTTCCAGATCTCGATCACGTCCGGCGTGCCCTTGTTGACGAGCTTGCCGCCGCTCTTGTCCGGCGTGCGGTCGTTGTGGATCTCGGTGCAGGGGCCGCACGGGCCGGTCTCGCCCATCTCCCAGAAGTTGTCCTTCTTGTTCCCCTGTGGATGTGCGACGGGTCGATGTCCGTCTCGGAGCGCCACAGCGCCGCCGCCTCGTCGTCGGGCGCCAGACCTTGCTCGGGATCGCCCTCGAAGACGGTCGCGTGCAGCCGGGTTTTGTCCAGGCCCCAGACCTCCGTCAGCAGCTCCCACGCCCAGCGGATCGCCTCCTTCTTGAAGTAATCGCCGAACGACCAGTTGCCGAGCATCTCGAAGAAGGTGTGGTGATAGGTGTCCTTGCCGACGTCGTCGAGGTCGTTGTGCTTGCCGCCGGCGCGGATGCACTTCTGCGTGTCGACCGCCCGCTTGTACGGGCGCGTGCCGGTGCCGAGGAACACGTCCTTGAACTGGTTCATGCCGGCGTTGGTGAACAGCAGCGTCGGATCGTCGTGCGGCACGACGCTGCTGGACGGCACGAACGTATGGCCGTGCTTCTTGACGAAGAAGTCGATGAACTGCTGGCGGATCTCGTTCGCGGTTGGCATGAATGACCTCAACAATTAAACCACGAAACACACGAAAGACACGAAAAAAAGAAAAAAACAATTCACAGAGGAGTGATTTACTCGGATTCGATTCTTAATTTTCTGTCTTTTTTTCGTGTCTTTCGTGTGTTTCGTGGTTCTCCTTCTGATAAGAGTGACGCACGGCGGCGTACACGTCGCGCAGCGCGATGCCGTGCTCCCGGGCGACGCGGGCGCAATCCTCGTATTCCGGCGTGAACACGCCCGGCCCGCCGTCGCAGCCAGCCGCGCTTGCCGCGCACCGGACCCCACGGCGTCGAGACGGTCACGGCCTCGCGCTGCAGCTTGTGCCGCTCGACCGGATAGCGGCGGATGCCGAACGTCTCCGTCTCGCGGAACAGGATCTCCTCCAGGACCGGCAGCGCCGCCTCGGGGGCCAGTACGCTCAGCAGCACGCCGGGCCGATTCTTCTTCATCTGGATCGGCGTGCTGAACACGTCGAGCGCCCCGCCGGCGAACAGCAGATCGAAGCAATAGCCGATGACCTCGGCGGGCACGTCGTCGAGGTTCGTCTCCAGCACCCAGACGCGATCGCGTTCGGCCTGGTTCGCGCTCGTCGGCGACCTCGCCGACGAACAGGCGCAGCAGGTTCGGCTGCTCGAGGAAATCGCGCTGGCCGGCGCCGTGGCCGATCGCGCTCGATCGTCATGGCCGGCTGCTCGACCCACTCCTGCACGACGTCGTCAGGATGGCGGCCCCGGTCGGCGTGGTCAGCTCGGCCTTGATGGACGAGGCGGCCAGCGGCACGCCCTTGAGCAGCTCGGCCGTGCCGGGGGCGGGAATCGGCATCAGGCCGTGGGCGCACTTGACCATGCCGCTGCCGGTCGGCACCGAGCGGCTGGTGATGCGCTCGACGCCCAGCAGATCGAGGGCGACGGCGACGCCGGCGATGTCGGCGATGCTGTCCAGGGCGCCGACTTCGTGGAAATGGACTTTCTCCAGCGGCATGCCGTGCACCGTCGGCCTCGGCCTCGGCCAGGCGGCGGAAGATGCGCAGGGCCAGGTCGCGCTGCGACGGAGTGAGCTGGCCGCGACTCAGGATCGCTTCCACGTCGGGCAGATGGCGGTGCGCGTGTTCCTCGGGCGCTTCGATCGTGACCTGCGTGGCCGCGAAGCCGCCCTTGCGCACCTTGGCCACCTCCAGCCGGATCGGCAGCCCCAGCGAGGCGATGCCCCGGCGAACCGCTTCCGCATCGACGCCGGCGTCGAGCAGCGCCGCCAGCGTCATGTCGCCGCTGATGCCGCTGAAACAGTCGAAATGCAGTCCGCGCACCGCGAAACCCTCCTGTCTCAGAGGGATTCTACAGCGCCGAGAAGGGGAACCCAAGGCGAACGGCACCCCTGCGTTACCAGCCCGCCGCGCCAGCAAGGGAACGAAGAACCCTTGCTGGCACGGCGGGCTGGTACGAAGACCTGCCTGATTCAATGCTTCTTCCCGTCGTTGTCCGCAGAGGCGTCGTAGTGCATATCGATCGACGGAGGCGGCGGCAAGATGAACGGTTCTTCGGCCGGATCCTCGACCGTCTCCGCCGCGTTGGCTGTCGAAGAATTCAGGTTGATAATCTGAGGCAGCGGCGTGTCGGCCGGGGGAGAGATGATGACGGGGGTGGCCGGCTCGACCGGAGCGCTGGGCTCCTGATAGGAAGTGCGCTGAATCGTCTCGTTCGGCGGAGTCGCCAGGTTCGCCGGATTCGGCGCATTCGGCGGGCCGTCCATCTCCGTCCGCATGGCCTGCGCCATCGCCAGGTTGGGGTTCTTCTGGAGCGCCAGCTCCAGATACTGCCGGCTCAATTCGGGCTGCTGCAAGTGTTGCAGCGTGCGGGCCAGCCGGTAGTGGCCCAGGGCGTCGCCGCTGGAACGGACGAAGCAATCCAGGCTCTCCGGATACCGGCCGACCTGGGCCAGCAGACGCCCAGCGTGTTGAGATAATCGCGGTTCTCCGGATCCAGCTGCACGGCCCGGTTGAGGCATTCCAGCGCCTGGCTCCGATTCTTTTGAGTAATTGTGGCAGCGGCCCAGCTCGTACCAGAGCGGGGCGTTCTTGGGATCGACTCTGCAGCGCTTTCTGATAGGTTTCCGCGGCCCGGCCGAAATCGTCCATCGCCATGTACAGGCGGGCCAACCCCTGATAGGCCGGCAGACATTTGGGATCGAGCTTGATCGCCTTCTGATAATCCTGCGCGGCCTCGTCGCGGATCCGCTGCTGGCGATCCGGCGGCAGGTCCGCCGCGAACGCCTCACCCGCCTTGAAATCGGCCAGCTTCACCAACACGGGACGGGCGGATCCTTCTTGGGCATGTCGGAGGCTTTCTTGATCTGGCTGGGATCCGGCGGCTTCTCGACGATCTGCAACGGCATGGGAGAGTGGACCGGATCGAATCCGGACACCACCGTGATGCTGGCACCCCGCCGCGCCGCCCAGCAAGCACAAAGCAAGGCCCAGCGTCGTCCGACAATCCATGTCGAATCCTCCCCGAAAGCTGTCAGCTATCAGCTTTCAGCTATCAGCCAATCAACCAGAGTCGAATCGTCTGGCGAACAGGGCGAATAAAGCGTTCGCCTCCTCGTCCCCCGCAAGCTACCGAACGCCCCTGTCGTGGCTGAGAGCTGATAGCTGATAGCTGACAGCTTTTACTTGAATTCGCGGATGAAGCTGGATGCGGCCTCGGCCATGAGATCGCGCGTCAATTGGACAGGTATCTCTTCTGAATCGGCAAATCGACTGCACCGTCTCCAGTAAATCTCGGCAATCGCTGGCCCGCGGGCACCGGCCGCGATTGTAATACCGTTCGTACAGGATACTCGATGGCCGGCGGACAATGGTTCATGCCCAGCTGTTTGACGTAGTTGTTGAAGATGCGCTCGTAGATGTCGCGCTTCGGGCGCGTTGATCTCGACCTTGTGCCGCATACGCCGCAGGAAGGCGTCGTCCACCAAATCCTTGGGATCGAGGTTGGTCGAGAACATGGTCAGCTGCTCGAACGGCACCTGGAACTTCTGGCCGGAGGCCAGCGACAGGTAAGTCGACGCGGTTTTCCAGCGGCACGATCCAGCGGTTGAGCAATTCCTTGGGGCTGCACAGCTGCCGGCCGAAGTCGTCGATGAGGAAGATGCCGCCGTTGGCCTTGACGTGCAGCGGCGCCTGATAATAGTTCGACTCGGGGTTGTACTTCAGGTCGAGCATGGTCAGGTTCAGTTCGCCGCCGGTGATGATGACCGGCCGCTTGATCTTGACCCAGCGCGGATCGACGGTGCCGGTGTTGAGCAGGCGGCGGATGGTCGCCTCGTTGTCCTCCAGGCGGTGTCGGCCGTCGCCCTCGGCCGCCTCGTGGACGGCCTGATCGTAGACGGTGATGATGTTGTTCTCGGCCAGGAAGGCGTAGGGGACGTAGATTTCGCCGCCGCTGGTGTTCATGAAGTTGCCGATGGCCTGGGCGATGGCCGTCTTGCCGTTGCCGGGCGGGCCGTAGATGAACACCGACTTGCCGCTGACGATGGCGGGGCCGACGGCGTTGAACAACTCGTCGCTGATGACGAGGTGGCTGAAGGCGGCGCGGAGCGCCTCGGGCGACACCTCGATGGCCGTGACCGCCTGGCGGTAGACCTGCTCGACGTAATCTTCCAGCGGCACCGGGGCGGGGCCGACGTAGGCGCACTGTTCCAGCGCCTCCTGGGCGCGGCGGCGGCCCAGCTCGGTCAGGTTGAAGCGGTAGCTGATGCGGCCGATCAGGTCGCCGCCGAGCACCTCGACGCACTTCTCGTTCTTGAGGAAGCCGAGCGACTCCTCGATGACCTTGAACGGCAGGCACAAGCAGCCGGGCCAGGTCCAGGCCGAGCATGCCGCCGCGCGTGTACAGGGTGCGCAGGATCATGTCGTTGAGGAAGCCCGAGCGTCAGGCCGGTCTGCTGCAAGGTCTCCGGAGCGCTGGGCGCCTCCGGCAGTCCGCCGCTGTCCCAGTCCAGGCTGCTTCGTTTCATCTGTTGCACGTTGGCAGACTCCTCAGCTCGCATCTGCCAGTCCGCGATGCCGCTAGGGAGCAGTCCTGCAGCGCGCGAGCTGGTTAGCGTAGAGCGGACGGCCGTCAGTTCAGCTTGCGCATCATGATGAACAGGGCGATGCACATGGTCACGACGCAGAATTGCACGACGCGCGTGCGGCCTCCGCTGCCGGAAAACCATCGGCCGATGCTCCAGCCCTGGGCCAGCAGCACGGGCCGGCGAGTCGCACGGGCCGCGCACGCCGGTGGGACGAACCCGCACGTTCGGGCGTCTGGCGCACAGCAGGCGGAGTCATGGCCAACAAAGCAGACCGACCAGGCAGAACAGTTTGAAGCAGTGCATCATCATGGCGTTCATCCGAATTCTCGCATCTCTGGGCAACGATCGGTTTGCGGTGCAGCGTTTGGCGACTCTGGCAAGCGAAACGGCCAGGGAGGATCCTGCACGAGCCTTCCCTGGCCGAGGCGTTCGACATACGATCGTACGGGCGATCGCAGCGGATTATCGGCCGGTGCCGGTGCCGATGCCGCCGGGCTGCCGCCGGCGACGTTGGCGCCGCCGGTGCCGCCCATGTTGCCGCCCATGCCCATACCCATGCCGCCGCCGCCGCCGCCGCCGCCGCCGCCGCCCTGGTATTGCTGCCGCCGCCGCCCATCATCAGACCGCCGCGGAAGCGGAAGTACATCTGGATGACGGAGAAGTTGACCGGCACCGACGACAGGCTCGGCTCGGCCGGGTCATGGACGAAGACCTGGAACTGCGTCGGCCGGCCCGCGGTCTGGGCCGTCAGGTACGCCTGGACCGCCGCGATCCGCTTGCCGTCCAGCGTCTGCCGGTTCTCGACCATCTTTTCCGGACGGTCTGGTCGTAGACCACATCCTGGGCCGTCTGCAGGTACAAGACCGTGTCCGGGCAGGGCCGGCGGCGGGCCAGGTAGGCCAGCCGTTCCAGGCCGCCCGTCGTCAGCTTGTCCGAGTCCGGCTCGAAGTAATAGTTCCAGATGGTCTGGTCGAGCACGTGCCCGTTTTGCACCTGCGGGGCCATGCCCGCGTTGACCTCGTTGCGCGCCATCCAGTTGTAGCGCATCGGATAACACGGGTCCACCAGGTCCCGGTAAGCCGTAAGCAGCCCATGCCGGCGACCACCGTGCCCAGCACAGCGCGGCCATGGCCTTGCTGATGAGTCCTTTCATCCTCGGCTCCTTTTCTTGAAGGAGCGCAGGAGTCGTAGGATCGTAGGATCGAATCAAGACCATCTTGCTGATTCACTACTTCCTCGGCTTCATCGACTTCACGACTTTCGTACTTACTTCATCATCGTCTTCATAATGCTGATGGCCGCCGGCCCCACGAGGACCACGAAGATCCCCGGGAAGATGAACAGCACCAGCGGGAAGATCAACTGCACCGCCGTCTTGGCGGCCTTCTCCTCGGCCAGCTGCTTGCGCCGCGTCCGCATCGAATCGGACTGCACGCGCAGCGCCTGGGCGATGCTCGAGCCGAAGCGATCCGCCTGGATCAGGATGGCCGCCAGGCTGCGCACGTCATCCACGCCGGTTCGCACGCCGAGGTCGTGCAGCACCTCGCGGCGCGGCCGGCCCATTTGCAGCTGGAAGTTGGCCAGCGAGAACTCCTCGGCGATGACCTTGGCGTGGTCCTTCATCTCGTCGCACACCTTGCGCATCGCCGCGTCCAGACCCAGACCGCTCTCCACGCACACCACCAGCAGATCCAGGGCGTCCGGCAGCGACAGGAAGATTTCGTCCTGGCGCTTCTTGCGGATGAACCACAGCACGATGCTGGGCAGGTAGAAGCCGATGCCGCCGAAGATCACGATCGGCTTGAGGGCCGCATAGGTGAAGCCGTGCTTGGGCAGGAAGATGCGCCATGCCCAGCAGGAAGAAGCCGACCAGGATGACGAAGCGCAGGCCCAGGTAGACCGCCACCGCCGAATCGCTGCGGAAGCCGGCGTTGGCCAGCTTGATCTTCAGCTCCGACTGCTCCAGCTCCGTCTGCGGCATCAGCGGGCCGGACAGCGCCTTGGCCGTTTCCATGACGCCCTGGAAGCGCTCCTTCTTCAGCTTGGGGTCCTCGATCTCGGCCAACGAGGCCGGCCGGCTGATCCGGTCCAGCCGCTCCTGCGGCCCGGCTGTTGCGGTTGGAGATCGAGCGACAGGACCGCGAAGACGCCGAACACGAAGCCCGCCGAACACCATCAGCGGGATCAGTTCCTGAAACCCGACCAGGGCAAACATCACGATGCACCTCCCCTGTGCAGGGGTCAGTGGTCAGGAGTCAGTGGGTCAGCGATACCCGCTTCGACCGATTACCGATGAAATCGACTTTTCGCATCCCTCAGCGTGAGAGACTTTCGCTGGCTTTGCTGACCCCTGACCACTGACCACTGACTCCTAACTTACACTTTGATGTTGACAATCTTGCGAATCACCAGCGCCCCGAGGACCTGGGCGATGATGGCCGCGATGCTCATCTTGTTGCCCATCTCGGTCGTCCACAGCGGCTCGATGTAGTCCGGCTTGACGTTGAGCATGAAGCCGAACAGGGCGAACGGCAGGGCGATCAGCACGACGCCGCTGAGCCGGCCTTCGCCGGTCAGCGCCTTGACCTGGCCGAGGATGCGGAAGCGCTCGCGGATGACGTAGCCGATCTTGTCGAGGATTTCCGCCAAATCGCCGCCGGTCTGCCGCTGGATCGCCACCGAGGTCACGAAGAAGCGCAGGTCCAGGTTGGGCACGCGCTCGCACATGGACTTCATCGATTCCTCGATCGGGATGCCCAGGTTCTGCTCCTCGAAGACCCGGCCGAACTCGTCGGCGATGGGCGACGGCATTTCCTCGGCGACGACGTGCATGCCGGCCGCCGAGGCTGTGGCCGGCCCGCAAGGCACGGGCCACCAGCTCCAGCGCGTCGGACAGCTGGGCGGCGAACTTCTTCAGCCGGCACGCGCCGCTTGTTCCACAGCCACATCCACGGCAGCGAGAACATGCAGCAGGCCGTTGAGCGGCGCGAAGTAGATCGGCACCTTGAGCAGGATGCTCATGGTCGCCCCGCCGACCGCCAGCAACAGGCCGATGCCGAACAGCGTGCTCGGCTTGATGTGGCAGTCGGCCTGCTCGAACATTTTCTGCGGCGTGAGGAACTTCGGCGTGATCGCCTCCAGGAAGTTCTTCTTGTCGCCCTCGAAGGCCGCCTTGCGCAGGATGTCCTGCGCCTGCGTCGCCTCGCGCGACCGCTTGCCGACCAGCATGTCCAGCCGCGTCGCCGCCTGCGGGTCGTTGTCGCGGAACACGAAGGCCAGCAGCCCCACCAGGGCGGCCACCGCCACGAAGACCATCACCGAGATCAGCAACGGAGTCATGGGATGTCTCTCAGTAGTCCGTAGTCCGTAGTCCGTAGTCCGTGGTCCTTAGCGAGTCGTCAGCATCCGGTTTCTTTGCTACGGACTACTGACTACGGACTACGGACCACGGAAGTTAATCTCGCAGCAACACGCGCTCCTGGAACAGGTTCGACGGCAGCTTGATGCCGGCCGCTTCCAGGCGGTTGACGAAGGAGGGCCGCACGCCCGTCGCCTCGAACTGGCCGTACGCCCGGCCGTTCTGGTCGATGCCCAACTGCTTGTAGCGGAACACGTCCTGCATGATGATCATGTCCTGCTCCATGTTCATCACTTCCGTGATCGACGTCACCTTGCGCGGGCCGCCCTGCAGGCGGTTGGCCTGGATGATGAGGTCCACGGCCGAGGAGATCTGCTGGCGCATGGCCTTGATGGGCAGTTCCATGCCGGCCATCATGATCATGGTTTCCAGACGGGCCTGGGCGTCGCGCGGCGTGTTGGCGTGCAGCGTCGTCATGGAACCGGCGTGGCCGGTGTTCATGGCCTGCAGCATGTCCAGCGTTTCGCCGCCGCGGCACTCGCCGATGATGATGCGTTCGGGCCGCATACGCAGGGCGTTGCGCACCAGATCGCGCGTCGTCACCGCGCCCTTGCCTTCGATGTTCGGCGGCCGCGTCTCCAGGCGGACCACGTGGTCCTGTTGCAGCTGCAATTCGGCCGCGTCCTCGATGGTCACGATGCGCTCTTCGTGCGGGATGAAGCTCGACAGCGTGTTCAGCAGCGTCGTCTTGCCGCAACCCGTACCGCCGCTGATGACGATGTTGAGGCGCGCCTTGATGCACGCCTCCATGAGCATCGCCATCTCGGGCGTGAACGCCTTGTAGTTGAGCAGGTCCTCCAGCTTCAGCGGGTTGGCGCCGAAGCGGCGGATGCTCACCGACGGGCCGTCCAGGGCCAGCGGCGGGATGATGGCGTTGACGCGGCTAGCCGTCCGGCAAGCGGGCGTCCACCATCGGCGACGTTTCGTCGACGCGCCGGCCGACCTTCGACACGATGCGGTCGATGATCTGCAGCAAGTGGTCGTTGTCGCGGAACTTGACGTCGCTTTTCTCCATCTTGCCGCGACGTTCCACGTAAATCTTGTGCGGCCCGTTGATGAGGATGTCGCTGATGGTCGGGTCCTTGAGCAGCACCTCCAGCGGCCCGAAGCCGAACGTCTCGTCGAGCACCTCGTCGATGAGGCGTTCGCGCTCCATGCGGTTGAGCAGCGGATTTTCGGTATCGCACAGGCGCTCGACGACCAGGCGGATCTCGCGGCGGAGCGTATCGCCTTCCAGGTCGCTGACGCGCGACAGGTCGAGCTTATCGACCAGTTTGCCGTGGATGAGGCGCTTGAGTTCCTCGAAGCTCTTGGTGCCCTGCGTCGGCCAGTCCGGCCATCGAGCCGCCCAGCCGGCTGGTCGAGCCGTTGTTGCTCAGTCCGCTCAGACCGCGTTGCAATCGTGACATCGGTGCTTCCTCTTCAGTTGTCCCGCAATTCTGTGATTCGTTTAGCCGCGACCCGTAGGCGAGCGCGCTTGCCCTACGGGACGCGGCTAAACCGCGTTTCCTATTTCCGCGAGAACAATCCCCAGCGGCCCGCCTTCTCCTTGGCGGCCGGCTGCAATTGCTTGCCGCACAGCGCCTCGGCCAGGCCGGCGAATGCTCTGCTGCACCTTGCACTTGGGCGCGTGTTGCAAGCAGCGGTACGCCCTGGTTGCGCGACTCGATCATCGGCTTGGGATCGTTGGGGATCTGCCAGTAAATCGGCTTGCCGATCGTCTCCTCGGCCTTTTTCAGGCTGATGTCGCGTCTCGCTGCCGACGCGGTTGAGGACGATCTGCACCTTGTTGGCCAGGGCTGTCGTCGGCGCCCAGGGTCTGCAGCATGCGGACCACGTTGCGCAGGCTGGACAGGTCCAGCTGGGCCACCAGCAGGATGATGTCGGCCATGCGCAGGGCGGTCACGTCGGTCGGCGAGAAACTCTTGCTCAGGTCGAGGACCAGGTGCGTGTAACTGGCCCGCAGCAGGCCGATGACGCGCTGCAAGTGGTCCTCGCGGATCAGGCCGGCGTCTTCCATCTGCACGGGGTGCGGCAGCAGCGACAGGCCGGAGGCGTGCTTGCTCAGCGAGCGCCGCAGGAACTGCATGTCCAGCCGCTCGATGTTCAGGGCCACGTCCGCCAGCGTGTGGTCGGCCATCAGATCGAGGGCGACGTCGGCGTCGCCCAGGGCCAGATCGAGATCGATCAGGGCGGCGCGTGTGGTTGGGGTCCTGGGCCAGGGTGGCGCCGAGGTTGACGGCGATGCTGGTGCAGCCGACGCCGCCGCGCGAGCCGAGGACGGCGATGACCAGCGACTCCACTTTGGCGGGCGATTCGCTGCCGTTGCGGCTTTCGCCGTTGGCCCGGCCGCGCTGAAGGCGCTGCAAGCGCCTTGAGCAGCTCTTCGAGCACGACGGGCACGGTCAGAAACTCGCGGGCGCCGTTGCGCAGGGCTTGCAGGATGGCCTGGCCGTCGCCCCGGGCGCTGACGGCCAGGATCGGCATGTCCGGCCTGTCCTCGGTCAGCTGCCCGATCAGCTGCAGCGCCTTGGCCTGGTCGGAATCCAGGGAGATGACCGCGACGTCGGGGCTGGACTGGCTGATGACCTCAGAAAAGAACTCGTAGCGGGCACACTCCGCCTCGAGCCAGATCGACTCCATGCCCAGCAGGACGTTGCGCAGCTCCTCGCGGGTGGCGTCGGACGGGTCCACGATCGCGATTCGTTGCACGTCCCTCATGTGTACCACCGAATTCGCGTCAGGTTGCCTCGTCATTGGGGCCGCGTTTCCGCAACGGAGCGGGGCGCGTGAGCGCCCTCCGCTCCGTTGGGAAACCACGTCTCAACCGCTCATCTCCGCGCCGCCTGCATCCGGGGCGGCGCAGTCCGTGAAGGAGGACTTTCGTCCTCCTCCACGTTTTCGTTCCTTTCTCCGTCGCTCACGGAGGTCCGCCGATCGACCCGGGGGCCGCGGGCGGATCATTCACCGGCGGCGAGGAAGATTCTTCCGCTCCGGGTGCTCCCGGCTGCATTCGGCCGAAAGCTCCCCCGTTGGTTTGGGGCATTGCTCCCGCTCCGGGCATCAACCCAGGGGCCGGCATCAGGCTACCCGGCGGAACCATCGGGGAGCTGGGGCTGGTCTGGCCATAGATCGAGCCGCCGGGCGGCAAGGTCGAGCCGTTCATCCCGCAACCGCCTCTCGCACAATTGCCGCCGTTGACGGCGGTCGGACCCGCACACGGGAACGTATTGCTCGAGGGGCTGTTCTTGTAGGCAGCCACATAGTGGTGATTCTGACCAGCTTCGCGCGGGCCGCGGGGGGCCTCGAGGATTCCTTCCAAGAATAGCTCAAAATCGTCGGGCCTGCGCGTCTCCTCACCCGGAAGAATTTTGGGACGCTGATCGCACGACTCCGGATCGACCAGCCAGGGTGTGACCATCACCAGCACTTCCTCTTCCGTCTCCTGGTAGGACTTGCTGCTGAAGAACGGGCCGAGGAAGGGCAGATCGCCCAGGATCGGCACCTTCTGGTGCTGGCCTGCACCTGGTGCTGGATCAGGCCGCCGATCACGAACGTCTGGCCCGACTCCAGCTCGACCGTCGTGTTGACGCGGTTGGTCGAACGGCCCGGCACCGTGGTGCCGTTGATGCTGACGCCGGCCGCTGGGTTCAGGGTGCTGACTTCCGGCTCGACCTCCAGGTGGATGTGGCCGTTGCCCAGCACGATGGGGATGAAGTTCAGGCGGGTGCCGAACTCCTCGAACTGCACGCCGATCTGACCGAGGCCGGCCGGCACCGGGATGGCCTGCTCGCCGCCGACCAGGAAGCTGGCGGGCCGGCCGCTGAGCGTCACCAGGCGCGGCTCGGCCAGCAACTTGAGCAGGTTCTCCTGCCGCAGCGCTTCCAGGAAGCTCAGGAAGCCCCAGCTGTTGTGCAGCACGCCGAACAGAATGTTGGTCGGCACGCCGTTGGGCGTGCCGGGAATCCCCGTCAGCGACTGCCCGGTCAAGGCGGGGGCCAGACCGGCAACCCCGGCCGCCACCGGCTGGGCGACGGCTTGGCCGACCGTGCTGCCGAAGAAGAAGTTGCGGCTGTTGAGCAGGAAGTTGTAGGCCATCGAACGCAGGTCGGTGCGCGACACCTGGACCACGATCACGTCCAATTGCACCTGCTGCACGCCGCCGACGCGCATGGCGTCGATGTACATGAAGCCCACGCTCTGCACCAGACCGCGGATGATGGCCACGTCCTCGGCCCGCGTCACGGTGCCCGACAGGATGACCGTGTTGTTCGAGGTCGGGATGGGCGTGACGTTGGCCGTCGGCAGGGCGCGGCGCAACTGCGTCCGCAGGTATTCGATGTCCGCCTGGACGATCACCTCGACCGTCTCGCGGGCGCCGTCCACGTCCATCAGCTCGATGCGCGTCACGTCGGGCTGCTGGCCGATGACGAGGATCGTCGTCGGATCGCCCACCACCGTGCGGATGTTGACGGCGTTTTCCTTGGGATTGGTGACGGTTCGGATTGCTTTCTTGGTGGACATCTGCAACTTGACCGTCCCGTTGATGGGGACGATCAAGGCGCTGGGTTTGGGAGCGGGAGCGAGTTCCTGGCTTCGGAGGGTTCCGGGCCAGGTCGCCACCAGCAGGGCGACGATCATGCCCCCCGTCAGGAGGGGTCTGCGCATAGAGCGGTGCATCCATTCACCTCGTCGTAATGGCGAGCGGGAGTCGGCCGCCCGCCCGGGGTTTGTCGCAACAACAGATCACTCCGTAGTCCGTAGCCAGTAGTCAGTAGCCAGTAGTCCGTAGCGGAGATTCGTTCTGTCTTTGCTACGGACTACGGACCACGGACTACGGACCACGGGCTGAGGAAACTTACTTACCGCGCCCGCCCTGGGCGCTCTGGCCGTCGGCCGGGGGCGTGGGCGTGGGCTGTTCGTTCGTCGAACCTTGCTTGGCCGGGGCGCCGTCCGCCGCTGCTGCTGCGTGGCGTCGTCGGCGTTGCGGCCGAGGCCGCCGTGGGTCCACACCTTGTCGATGGGATCCAGGGTGAAGACGGCCTTCTGCACGTACTCGCCGTTGATGATGGTCATGGTGTGCGTCTGCACCGGTTCGGGTTCCGGCTCGGGCGTCTTCGTGACCACCGGCAGCGGGGCCGGCGGGTCCTTGGGCAGCGCCGGCAGCGCCGGCACCGGGGGCGCACTCGCCGTGGCCGTTTCTTCCTCCTTGTTCGCGTCATGGGTGGGCTTGCCGAGGTCGTCATATTTCGCACCCGGCAGGCGGACGATCTTGTTGTCGTCGGGCGTGCGCAGGGTCAGGCGCAGCTCGCCCATGGCGCCGGCCAGCGACAGCCGCATCGCTTCCTCCGGCGTGGCCGCCAGCGTCACCGTGCTGCCGAGCATGGACGACGAGTTGGGGTCGCGCTGTCGCGTTGGTATCGACGGCCAGGACCAGCATGTTTTGCAGGATGATCTTGGACACCGACTCGTTGCCGTTGCGCATGGTCGAAACCACATCGACGCGGTAGCCGGGCAGCACGAAGCCGCCGGCCAGCGATTCGGCGTTGACCTTCAGGGCGATGGCCCGCATGCCCGAGGGCAGCTTGGCGATCAAGCCGACCTGCTCGCTGTTGACGAGCTTTTCCGACAGCACATACTCGCCTTCGCTCAGCGCCTGGCTCAGGCGCTGGTCTTTCACTTCACTGAAATCCTTCAGCGCCTTCTTCGGCGCGGCGCTTTCGGGCAATTCCTTCACCTCGAAATACTTCTCCGGCTCCTTGATAAGGACCCAGGCGGGAACTTTGGTCTTGGCCGCGAGGACCTGGACCTTGGCTTCCTCGGTGGGGGCGGTGCTTCGATCCGCCAAAAGGCGGCTGGTCATGTAGCTGGCCGCCAGGCCGCAACCGACCGCCACGACCATCAGCATCATTGTCTTCGGCTTCATGGTGTAGACCTCGACTTTGTGGGTTACGAAGACTGGGGATCGTGGACGAGATCGCGGACGCCGCGGCCTGTCCCCCTCCCCTCATTCCACCCGCACACTTTGCTTTCGTGTCCGGGTTGGGCTGTCACGGTCGTGCAAATCGTTGCCACCGTTTATTTCGACAGCCCGCGACGGGGAACTTCAACTTTATCGCTTGTAACTGGCCTGCCGAGTTTACCAGGCAAGCCGGCGAGTCGGGCCGGAGGGGGCGGCCATCACTTTTGTCTGTGTCTAGCGACGTTTCGCAGGAACGTGGGAAGAACGCTTCTGCGAAACGTCGCTAAACCTCCGCTTTACGCACCGTGCAGGTAAATCAAGTAGCTGACAAAGCCCAGGCACAGCGGGATGCCATAGGGCAGCAAGTGCATGCGCGCTTTCCGCTTGGCCGCTCCGTCCGCCGCCTTCTTCAGGCCCGCTCCGAGCAGGTCGTTGAGGATCTCGCGGGTGTTGGTCAGGTTGCGCTTGAGTTGGCCGCGCACGACGATCATGCCCAGCGCGAGCACCCCGCCAATGAGGGCCGCCAGGCAGAAGGCATACACGAGGATCCAGGCGGCGCCGGGTGCATCTCCGTCGCCCGCATCCCATAAAAGGCCCCGACCCAGGCCCCGAACCCCATTTGCATTTTCACGTCGCCGGCGCCCATGCCGCCGATGGCATACAGCGGAAACAGCAGCAAAAAGCCCAGACCGGTCGCCGCCAGGCTAGCGCCGATCCCGCCTTCGCCGGCGGACTCCAAAAGCCCGCAGGTGTGCAAAAGTCCCAGGCCCCAACCGCTCAGGATGAGCGGAAACGTCAACCAGTTGGGCACTTTCAATTTCCAGCCGTCAATGACGGCCGCCACGATCATGGCCGCGCACACAAACGACAGCGGCCAATGGCTGAGAATAAATTGCATCGGACGGCATCCCTCACACCAGAACCAAGAAAATCTCACAACGCGCTAAGCCGCTCTCCGTCCTCCGTCGTCCGCCGCCCGCGACCTCTTGATTGTTTCAGGGGGCCTGGCGGGAGGCGGAGGGCGGAAAGCGGAGAGCGGCTCAGGAGGGCCGCCGGACCCACTTGATCCGGCGACCCGCTCTCGCTAAACGACCTTAGCTGCCGCTGGCGCCGCCGATTTTGTTGCCGACGTAGCTGAAGGTGTTGTTGGCGTTGCTGCCCAGGGTCGTGATGGCGGTGATGCACACCACGATGATGAGGGCCAGCATGACGGCGTACTCGACCGCGGTCGGGCCGTCTTCGTTCTTCAAGAAGTTCACAAGGCTCTGAGAAAACTTACGCATCTGCCTCTCCTTTGTGGATGAAAATCCCAACCCGAACGTACCGTTTCCCACTCTCGTTCACATGACCTTAGCTGCCGCTGGCGCCGCCGATTTTGTTGCCGACGTAGCTGAAGGTGTTGTTGGCGTTGCTGCCCAGGGTCGTGATGGCGGTGATGCACACCACGATGATGAGGGCCAGCATGACGGCGTACTCGACCGCGGTCGGGCCGTCTTCGTTCTTCAAGAAGTTCACAAGGCTCTGAGAAAACTTACGCATCTGCCTCTCCTTTGTGGATGAAAGTCTCAAGGTGACGAGTCTCAAACGCGATCGACCTTAGCTGCCGCTGGCGCCGCCGATTTTGTTGCCGACGTAGCTGAAGGTGTTGTTGGCGTTGCTGCCCAGGGTCGTGATGGCGGTGATGCACACCACGATGATGAGGGCCAGCATGACGGCGTACTCGACCGCGGTCGGGCCGTCTTCGTTCTTCAAGAAGTTCACAAGGCTCTGAGAAAACTTACGCATCGGAGTTACCTTCCTCGTAAAGAAACACAAACGGAATGACCCAACGGGAACCCGGATCCCACATCCGGATGATTGCATCCTTCCCCCGAATGGTTGCTTAGGAGCCGCTGCTGCTGCTAACCGCGGTATTCAGCGCGACGTTGCTGAACGTGTTGTTGGCGTTGCTCCCCAGCGTGGTGATGGCCGCGATGCACACCACGACGATGAGGGCCAACATGACGGCATACTCGACCGCTGTCGGGCCGTCTTCTTCGCGCAGGAACTGTGCAGCCCTGGCGATCCACTTGCTCATAGATGTCCCCCTTCTCATGTTCCGAGGTCACGGTGCCGGTCTGGGACTGGGCGTGACCAACCGGCCTCTTCGTCGTCGCGTCGAGTTGAGGAAGATCGGGCACCGCGATTCGAGAGACGGCGCTCTGGCGGCCGTCCGTCCCTCCGGTGCTGTGCGAAGTCCCTCATCCCTTCGGTAACCTGGCGACCCTCGGGGGGCCCATGGCTTTGCGTCCCCGCCTCGCGACGGGTTTGCTAGTGTCGAGGATGAAGAGGCGATTACTCAGGATTGTGCCGCCGCAGAACAATCGCATTCGACTCTCGCTGCGGGCATCCGCCGAACCGCTCGTGACAAAAACGTAGAACGCACTGGCCCATCAGTCAAATCGCCGTGCCGAATTTCTCGAATTTTCCACGCGATTCTCGCCGCCACCAAAGCCTTCCGCCGCGCCCCCGGCCGCCAGGCGTGAGTTATGCTGAGTCAGGGGGCGTGAGCGCTCCTTACGGATTTTCTCAGGAAGAACGACACTAGCCGCGAGCGCCAGCGAGCGGACGCCATTCCGCTCGCTGGCGCTCGCGGCTAGTAGGGTACAATTCGTCATGATGTCAACGGCATGTCAGCAAAACGAATCTTCCCCCGGCCGGCCGCGCCGGCTTCTCTTTCTTCTGCTGCCGGGTGTGTTGGCGCTGGCGGCGCTGCTCCGCCTGGCGCGCTGCGGGCGGAGTTCTGGTTCGATGAAATCTGGTCGTGGGAATTCGCCCGCGCCGCCGGCTCGCCCTGGGAGATCGTCGCCGGTCCGCGCCATCATCACGACAACAACCACAAGCTCAACACGCTGTATTTGTGGTTCTGCCCCGACGGCGTGGCCTGGTGGCGGTATCGGCTGCACTCCTTCGTCGCCGGGCTGGCCGCGGTGGGGTTGGCCGTGCTGATCGCGCGGCGGCGCGGCCGGGCTGAGGCCGTGTTCGCCGGCCTGTTGTTCGCCACCAATTACTGGCTGGCCGTGGCCTCCACCGAGGCACGCGGCTACGCCCTGGCCGTCTGCTTCGCCTTGCTGGCGTTCTACGCACTCGAAGGCTATTTCACCGCGGGCGGTTGGCGAATGCTCGTCCTCTTCTGGGTCAGCGTCATTCTCGGCTTCGCATCGCACCTGACCTTCATCCACTGCTATCTGGCGCTCGGCCTATGGTCGGTGTATCACTGCGCGCGCTGCCGGCTGCCGGCCCGCGCGGAGATCCGAGAGTTGCTCGCCTGTCACGCGGTCCCGAGTCTGTTTTTCCTCGTGCTGTACTTCGTGGACGTTCGCCGGATGCAGATCGGAGGCGCTCCCCCGCTGCCGACGACGGAAGTGCTGGGGCGGCTTTTCAGCCTGGGTCTGGCGCGTCCTCTTCTTCGATCTGGTTCGTCCCGGTGGTCGTTTTCGCCCTCGTCGTTTTCGCCGTTGGATTGCGTCTTTTGGCCAATAATTCGCGGCATTCCGGGCTGTTTTTCGCCGTGGCCGTCGTCGGCTCGCCCGCCCTGTTTTTGCTCGGCAAGCCGGCTTTTCTTTTTGAACGCTATTTCTTGATCTCTTTTGTATTTTTCTTGCTCCTCCTGAGTTATGTTCTCGCTTCCCTGTGGCGGAGTTCGCGCGGGCGCGCTGGCGGCCGGCGCCCTGGCGCTGGCGATCGCGGCTGGCGGTGCCTGGCAGATTCGCGGCTTCGAGCGCGGTGGCCGCGGACACTTTCTCGATGCCCTGGCCTCTATCGAGCGGGAAACGCCAGGCGGAGTTGTCGCGGTTTCGGGGGACTACGATTTCCGCGTGCAAAAATTTTATTCGTTCTATGCACCTTACCTGGACGGCGGCGAACGGTTCACGTATCGGCCCCAGGACACTCTGCCCTCCCACGGCGCCGACTGGCTGCTCGTGCATCGCCTGGACGACCGCAACCCGCCCCAGCCGCGCATGTACGACACGCTCGGCAACGCTTACCAGCGCGTCCGCGATTTCCCGATCGCTTCGTTCGGCGGCTGGAGCTGGTACGTCTTCCGCAACGCCCAATCGGGCGGTTAGGCGGGTGTCACGGCCACGCGGCGGACCTCCTTGTGCAGGTGCCGCGGTCGTTCTGGCCAATCACGTATTGCACGCGGTCGCCGGCCTTCAGGTCGAGGAAGTCGATGCCGATCACGTCCTCATGGAAGAAGAACATATTCGGCCCGCCCTGATCGGGGGCGATGAAGCCGTAACCGTTCTTGAGCGCCTGAATCCAGCCGGTCGAGACCGGCCCCGCCGGAACCGTCACGGCCGTCGCGGGTCGGGCGATCGTCGGGCCGAAGACGGACTCCTTGCGCGGGACGAACAGGCCGTTGACGAGCGGGTCCTTCTGCCGCGCCCGGTCGTCGATGATGGGGTGCATCATGATCGGATACGTCACCTCGTCGAGCAGCGATTGGGCCGTGCGCGTCTCGCGGTCGATGCCGTTCTGATCGACGTAGCGGAAGTCCCAACCGAGGACCATGACGCGCGTTCCCAGCGTGTTCAGCTTGCGGACCAGCGGCAAAAAATCGCCGTCGCAGACGACAAGGACGCTGACATCAAAGCGTTTGTAAATCGCCAGCTCGTAGGCTTCGAGCGCCAGCCAAACGTCGATGCCCTTCTCGCCCTCGCGCGTCAGGGGCAGGTAGTGCGTGATGACGCCCTCGCGAACGAGCACGTCGTCGAAGACCCGTTCCTTGTAGAGCAGGTCGCGGTCCTCGGCGTCGGCGGCGCGGAGCCGGCCGCGGAAGTAATGGGCATCGACGATTTGACAGTAGCGCGACTCGGCGCCCTCGCAGTCGGCGACCTGCTGGCGGACGAAGGCGTGCAGCCCGCCGATGCTGATGCGGGCGCGGCGTTCATGGTGGTAGTGGTAATAGTTGCTGACGTGGAAGAAAAAATTACCGTCATAGAAGATGCCAATACGGGTCAATCTGCCGTCCAATGCGGCCATAAACAACTCCTGAATTCTTTATGCGCATGTTTTTTCCCTCGCCGCCCCAAAATGCGGCCCTCTCGCAATTTATGGAATCACATAGCCCCCGGCTTGCCGGGGGTTAAGATTTCCCCCGGCAAGCCGGGGGCTATGTGTTGAGATGTAGGCGAGGAGCAAGGCCGGGGCCATCCAGATGAACCAGAAATATTCCACCTCGCAAGCCAATTGCGCCCCCGCCAGGACGTTGATGACGACATAAACCGCCACGGCCATGCGCCGGCGAACGTCCGCCTCGCCCCGCGCGACGGCCGCCACCTGCATGACCGGCACCAGCAGCAACACCAGGTCGAACGGCCAGGCCCCGTAAGCCGCCGTCACCACGGAGACCAGGAGCAGCATCGGCATACGTTCGTCCCAGTCCCAATCGGCGCGATGACGCCACACGTAGGGCACGAACCAGATCAATCCGGGGACCATCGCCAGGAATTGCAGGCGAAACTGTCCGTCGCCCGTCAGTAAGCGCAGGGCCGTGCCCAGGGTCGGCGAATGGTATTGCGCCGGCGGCCGGTGGGTGAGCGTGTGCCAGTATTGACCCAGCACGGCCGGGTTGCTCGCCAGCGCCACGGCCACGGCGGCCAGGGCGGTCAGTAGTCCGCCGCCGAGCAACTTCCAGCGACGCTCGCGCACGCTCCAGAGAAGCAACGCGATCCAGAACAGGTACGCCAGGTGCGGCTTGATGGCAAGCAGCACGGTGGCCGCCCCCGCCCACGCCTCACGGCCTTGGCGCACAAAGACGAGAAACAGCACCGCCCCCAGGAGGACCAGCGGCGAAATCTGGCCGACCGTCAGGCTGAAGAGCGTGGGCAAAAAGAGGATGGCCAAAAGCCAGGCCAGGCCGCGCCGCGAGACCGGCCCGCCGTAGTGACGCCACAGGGCATCGGCGCACCACAGGACGACCGCGAACTGCAAGGCGAGCCAAAGCAAATGCGCGGTGCGGCAATCCAGCAATCCCAGCGGCATGACGAGAGGCAGCGTCCAGGGTGGGTTCCACATCAGGATGCCGTCGCTGGTGCGCCCGGTCTGCCGCTCCAGTTCCTCAATGCGTTCGGGATCGTAAGGATTCTCGCCGTGGACGTTCAAATGGCCGGCCGCCCAGTATTCGACGAAATCCAACAGCGGCAACGCGGTCAGCCCGCGTGCCGGGCCGCGCATTTGCACGCCCATGATAACCACGGCGACCACCAGTGCGGCCAGCAAAAGCCAGGGACGTGCGGAACGGCGGGCGGGGAGGGACTGCGACATGGAAAAGCCTCGGGGATTCGGTTGGCGGACAAAACCCTGAGCGGGGGGCGTAAGCCCCCTGAGTCTTCACTCAGGGGGCTTACGCCCCCCGCTCGGAGTGTCGGTACGCAGCCAAGCATAGATTACGCCCGTCCGCGACACAAACGCCCCTGCCGTGATCTATCCTTGGAAGGGCCAATCTTGGAGAACCAACCATGAACGGATCGGCGTCGCGGATCGCCGTGGTCTTCAATGCCGGTCTGGCGCTGTCCCTGGCGTTCGTCTGGGTCCACATGGCCGCGCAGGGCGTGTTCTGGCGAGCCGACTTCACCAACTATTACACCGGCTGGTCGCTGGTCCGCGACGGCCTCGGCGACCGCCTCTACGACCTGGAATTGCAAAGTCGTTATCAGGAACAAATCGTGCCGGAGCGCGGCGAGGAGAACGGCCTCTTACCGTTCAACTATCCGCCTCACCTGGCCGTACCGGTGCTCTGCTGGCGTTCTTGCCGCGCGGAGTCGCTTTCTATGTCTGGGACTTCTTGCAGCTACTTTTGCTTATCCCGCTCTTTCGTTTCCTCCGCGAACTCACGCCCGATCCGCTCGGGTTGCCGTGGGCAGTTCTCTGCACGGCCGTCCTTGCATTTCCGCCTTTATTTATGTCTTTTCAGATGGGGCAAGTATCTCTTCTCGTCCTGGTCTGCCTTCTCGGATTTTGCCGGAATCTGGCGGCGGGGCGTCCGTTCTGGACGGCGTTTTGGCTCGTGCTGGGCACGATCAAGCCGCAGTTAATGGTGATGCCGGCCGTGATTTTGCTGGCCGGCCGGCGCTGGCGCGAGCTGGGCATCGCCACCCTTCTGTTCGCGGCCTGGGCGGCCCTGACGACGGCTTTCGTAGGCGCTTCGTGCTGGACCGAGTTCCTCCACGTACTGAAACACAGCGCCTGGCAATTCGGGGTCGATGGGATTTATCCCCGGGCCATGTACAACCTCAAAGGCTGTCTGACGAGTCTGCTCGGCGAGGGGCGGGCCGCCGCGATCAACTTCATCAGCACCACGGCACTGCTGCTGGTGCTACTGGCGACCTTGCGGATTTGGCGGGGACCGTGGCGGGCGGGGACGCCGGAGTTCGATTTGTGCCTGGCGCTGACGCTCCAACTCGGGCTGATCGCCAACCCGCACCTCAATCCCGTCGATGTCCTCGCGCTGGTCGCGCCGGCCATCCTGTTCCATCGCGGACTGCGGCGCTCGGGCCGCTCGGTGCGGATGTTGACCGCGCTACTTGTGTGTATTCCTTTGCTTTTCGCGCTGGATTGCTACGGCCTGACGGTCAACGACCGGTCGGGCGTGCATCCCTTCTTTCTGCTCATGGTGGGGCTGGCCATCGTGATGGCGCTGGCACATAGCCCCCGGCTTGCCGGGGGAAATAATACACCCCCGGCAAGCCGGGGGCTATGTGCTCAAAACTGCAACTGAAGACGCCCCAGGCGCTCCACCGTCTCTTTCATGAGCGCCTCCTCCTCCGCCTCGTTCTTGGCCAGATACGTCACCGAGAAGCGCAGATACGCCCCCGCGTCGTCCCACGGCACGCAGCACACCGATTGCTCGGTGATGAGAAATTGCGACGCCTCCTCGGCGTTGGCGAACGATCGGCCCGCGCAGGCCCGCGGCGCACGCACATACAGAAAATACGTGCCGCTGGGCATCTTCGCCTGGAAGCCGACTTGCTTGAGCGCGGCGACGAGTTTTTGCAAGCGCCGCCGATACTTCTCGCGGACCCGATCGCCGATCTCGGGATGCTCCAGCGCCGTCCGCGCCGCCTGCTGGATGGCCATGAACTGTCCCGAATCACAATTGTCCTTCACGTCGGCGAACGCCTGCACGATTTTCGCATGGCCGGCCACGAACGCCATGCGCCAGCCGATCATGTTGAACCCCTTCGACATCGAATGGATCTCGACACCGACTTCCTTCGCCCCTTCGACCTGCAAGAAGCTCAAGGGCGGCCCGTCGTAGCTGAGCAGGATGTGGGCGGCATCCTGCACGACCACGATCTGGTTGGTGTGCGCGAAATCTATGACCCGGCGATAAAATTCGCGCGTGGCCACAGCCCCCGTCGGGCTGTTGGGGTAGTTAATCACCAGCAATTTCGCCCGGCGGCGGACATCGGCGGGGATCGACGCCAGATCGGGATAGAAACCGTTCTCCTCGCGCAAGGGCAGGTTGTACACTTCGCCACCGTAATAGGCCGTGTGCGTGCCGGCGACGGGGTAGCCTGGCACGGTCATGAGCGTGATGTCGCCGGGGTTGATGAACACGGCCGGCATCATCGCCAGGGCCGGTTTGGAGCCGATGGCGTGGTTGATCTCCGTGGCCGGGTCGAGCGTCACGCCGAAGGTTTTCTTCAGGAAGCCGGCCGCCGCTTCCTTGAAGGCGGCGATGCCGTTATCCGCGTAGCCGCGGTTTTCCAGCTTGTCCACCTCGACCCTGAGCGCCTCGCGGACGAGCGGGTCGGCCATGTCGTCGTTCTCGCCGATGCCGAAGTCGAGCAGGCGGCGCTCGGGATGGGCGGCCAGGGCGGCGCGCTTGGCCCGTTTGATTTTCTCGAATTTGTAGATCTTGTTGCTTTTGCCGTAATTAACGCCACCGATGCGGTCGGCGAAGAGGGGTTGAAACCAGGGGTCGGCCGGTGCGGTGCTCATGGACAAAGCCTCTTCTTTTCTTCCCCCTCCCCCCTTGTGGGGGAGGGTCTTTCTTACCCCCCTCCCCCACAAGGGGGGAGGGAGATCAGAGTCAGGATAGCGGAAGGAGCCGGCCGGACAACGGAAGATCTAGCAGGTTTGCCCGAAAGGGAGCGCCGGTTGGGGGCGCGGGGCAGATTTTTTGGCGCTTGACTACCCTCGCTGTCGGCAGGTGGGTAAAATAGAGGGTTGTAGTAATAGAGCCAGGATGCCGTCCGCACCGCGACTCGAAGATTCAGGGTGGCATTCGCGAGGGAGCCTGTGGCGACACCCACCCGGGGCATTATCCTTTTAAGGAAGTGCAAGTGGCCCTGACTAACCTGGATCGCGACTTGCTCAAGCGATGCCTCGCCCACCAGCCGGGAGCGTGGAACGATTTTGTCGATCGCTACCTTGGCCTCATCTATCATGTGGTTCATCACACCGCCCACCTGCGCAGCACACCCTTGCGGCCCGAAGACACCGAAGACCTGGCCGCCGAGGTGCTTTTGCAAATCGTCGCCCACGATTACGCCGTCCTCCGCCAGTTTCGCGGCAACAGCAGTTTGGCCACCTATCTGACCGTCATCGCCCGCCGCATCTGCGTTCACGAGCTGAGCCGCCGCAACGCCGCCCGCGAGATCCAACCTGGCCGAGACGAGCGCGAGATGCAGGAACCCGAACCGGAGGAGATGCCGCGCACGCCGGGACTGGAGAGTTTGGAGGAAGTCGAGAAGCTCCTCAGCAAGCTGCCCAGCCGCGAACGTGCCGTGGTGCGCCTGCACTACATTGAGGGACGGTCTTACGAGGAGATCAGCACAGAGCTGAATATCCCGGTCAACAGCATCGGCCCCATCCTATCGCGCGCCGCAAGAAATTGCGGAAAGACGTGAAGGGTGCGCCGCCCCGCCAGCGCTCGGCTGAGCCGCGGCCGACGGATGCCCAGGCGAAGCCGCAGGAACGATAACGTGAAACACATAGCCCCCGGCTTGCCGGGGGGGAGACCTTTCGGCCTCCCCCCGGCAAGCCGGGGGCTATGTGTTTTGCGAACACTTACCGTCGCGGCAGGATCGTCGCGCCGGTTTGCTGCAAGTTGCCCGGCCCGTCCGACACGCCTCGGGCCAGATCATACGTCTGATAGCCGAGGTTCTTGCGCGTGAAGACCCGTTGGGCCATTCCGTCATCGACCTTGACGACC
Organism: uncultured Planctomycetota bacterium; assembly: GCA_963767535.1. GTDB lineage: Bacteria > Planctomycetota > Planctomycetia > Gemmatales > Gemmataceae > JAJPHU01. Next base: position 832,299 of record CAVYEC010000001.1, on the reverse strand, counting down.
TGGAGATTATGCAGCTCCATCGTCATCTGGAGCTTTTGGGCCGGCCAGTTGAACATCACAACGGTTGGGTAGATCGCGCCGTTGTCTCGATTCTGCTGCACCTTCTTGATGGTCGCCGTGCAGATCGGGTTCCCACGGGCGTCCTTGAGGACGTGAGCGATCACCTGCGGGGCGGGAGCCTCGACTTGCTTCTTATTGAAGACCGTGACCTTCTGAATCGGCTCGCCTTGAGGCGACAACGTCTGTTCGATCAGCTCGTAATAGTGGAGCCGCGGGTCCGCCCGCAACTCATACTTCTTGGCCAGATCGTACTCCGCCAACCCGAGGGCCGAGACGACCATGTCCGGCTGGAACGGGAACGGAATCCGGGTGCCCCGGCTCAGGGCGTCGTAGGAGCAGTGGAACAGGTAAGGCGGCTCGTTCTTGCTGATCCAGTACCAGAATTCCTGATCGTTGGAACCGATGTCCACGGCGGGCTGGCTGAGTATCTGAGCCTGAAGGCGGAAGTTGCGCGGCTTGCGCACATCATACTCCCGCCCAGGGTGACCTGCTTGCCCTCGGCCTTGCAGTCAATGTCCAGGTTCGTGCATTTGAGGGCCTCGCCCTGGCGGAGAAGCCGGGCGTTGTAATTCATGTATTTCACCAGCGCCTCGGTCGAAGGCGGCGGCCCATCAAGGACCGCGTCCTTGCCCTGCCCGGCCCCGTCGCGTTTGTGCGGCGCCAGAACGTTGCAACCGACAGCCAGCACCAGCACGGCCAGACCCACACCGGCGATGATTGAACGCATGAACGTCCCCTAAAACTCTGTCCGAGGGCGTGGACTACTATTCCCAACCGAGGGCCTGGAACACATCGTCCTGAACGGCCGACAACTCCTCATCCGTGAGGTCCGGGTTGACCACCAGGTGCCGCACACCGGTTCGCGTGCAGCGCAGGACCAGCACTTCTTGCGATCCGTCCCGCCGCGTCTCTTCAAACTTGAGACGCCGCCGTCGCATGAGCAAGAGGGCGATCACGTAACGGAAGCGGATGCGGCCCGGCTCCAACTGTCCTTCCAATCGCCCGAAGCAGTCGAGAAGCATCTCGTCGTCGATCGGCTGCCGGCGTTTGCTTTGCGGCGGGGCGAGCCGGCCCATCCAGAAACTGAAGGCCCCTTCCGGAGCACCCTGCCAGGCTTCCATGCTGTAATCCTTGCGGACGAACTTGTCTCCTTCTTCGAGCAGGACGCTGTAGTAGCGCTCGCCGGGCTGGATTTCCCGGCCGGTGATGGAGCAACGGCGGGTGCTGGGTTGAATCTGGTAGTCGATCATGGCCAACTCTCCTGACCGCGTGGCCGCAGCAGGAATCCGGCAGCAACCAATCGTATCGTCGCCGGTCAAGCCAGGGCAAGAGGACACACGCCCCTCGGCATCATTTTACCGGCCGGCCCAGCGCCGGTCCTAGGGTTTGGGAAGGATGTACCACATAGCCCCCGGCTTGCCGGGGGTGAATTCCCCCGGCAAGCCGGGGGCTATGTGGTTCAGCGCGGAGCGGGCGGCAAAATGACACCGGTCGGCAGCCAGCGCTGCAATTCCTGGCGCACTTCTTGCGGCGTCTCGTGGCCCCAGCCGAGGTAGCCGCCGCGGACAATGTTGGCACTGTCGAGCAGGATCATCTTGGGCGTCGTCTCGACGCCGAAGCTGCCACACAGGCCGCCGGCGCTGAGGACGGGGAACGACAATCCTAACTCGGATTGTTGCTTGCGCACCTGATCGGCCTTGTCGGAAACCGCCATGCCGATGACCGTGACGCGCTGGGGATACGAGGAGAGCAACTGCTGGGCGTATTGAAGCACGGCCGGCGTGGTCGGCGAGGCGGGGCGGAAGAAGACGAGCACGACGGGTTTGCCGGTCAGGCGGCGCAGCTGGACGGAGCCTCCCGACGTGAGGTTCGTGGCGACGAAATCGGGGGCCAGTTCGCCGACCGTGGCCACGGCGGGAGCCGTCTTCGATTCCGGGATCGGCTCGACCGGCGTTTCGCCGCGCTGAGCCGCCTCGGCTTGCCGTTTGACTTGCAGGATGGCCGCCCGGTACGGCGTCGGCGGCTGGTTGACGACATGGTAGTCGATTTTCTTGAGCAGCGCCGCCAGGTGCGGGCCGTACTGGGCCGGCTGTTTGAGCATCGGCGTCAGGCTGTCGTGAAGCGCCAGCGCCTGCGTGATCTCCTGCCGGGAACTCTCGCCGGCCGCGCCGGACAGCGGGAAATGGCTCTCCATCTCCAGGCGCAAGATGCTCCGCTGCGTCGCTTCCTGCCGGGCCGGCTCGCGGTGCAAGATCTCGCGTTCGATGCGGTAGGCGACGCCGAGGCGCGGGTTCAGCCAGAGGGTCTCCTGTCGTCGCCAGGCCGGGCGGTCGGTGCGGGTGTTCCCAGTCGGCGGACTTCTGCTCGCCGACGAGCTTGATGCAGCTGATGCCGCCGACCAGATCCATGCCGGCGACGTGCCAGACCAAGGGCGGCCGATCGCCCTCGACCGCCGACCATTCCTGGCCGGGGCGAACCCGTCCCCCCGGCAGGGCGATGAAGACCCCGGACTCGAGCGTCGGCGCTCCGTCCAGCGGCACGGTCAGACTGACGCCCGGCCCGGCCGCGATCCGGCCTTGCAGATCGACGCGAGCGCGTTCGAGCCGAACCGAGGACGGCGTCGTCTCGACGCTGACGCCCGGCCCGTCGCCCGAGGGACGGTGCTTGAGGACTGTCAGCAAGGCGATCTCGACGCCGCGCGGCGGCGTGGCCAGCACGAAGACACGCGACTCGATGCGATACGCCCGGTTGAACTGGACCCGGCCGCCGCGTCCTTCTTCGGTGAAGCTGCCGCGATAGACCAACTCCTGAGACGAATTCAGGCGCGGCACAAGCAGCCAATCGCTGCCGGCGGCCGGCGCGACGTGCGACGGAGATTGCGGACGGGCGATCGTCTGTCCGGGAGCCAGGACGCAGCCAAGCAGATACAGGGTCGCTACCATGCGAGTCCCCGACGGGTAAAAGGATAGAGGATGCGCCAACCACGCCGCGCTGCCCGGTCGCCGATGCGGAGGGGGAGTATAGCAGGGCGACTATTTCGGACAAGCGAGGTTTTGGCGTTTAGCCGCGACCCGTAGGGGAGCGCGTGAAGCGCTCCCCTACGGGTCGCGGCTAAACAAGGGAATGGCGCAAACGCCGGCAAAGGATTGACGCGGGCGGACGGGGCGGGCAGGATAAGAACGCTGCGGGCTGGGAAACGGTATCCGAAAGGTTGTCCTCGGGGAGTCGCGTGTGCTGAATCTCATTCTGATTCTGCTGGTCGTGTGGGTCGTGCTGAGCGGACTGCTGGCGGCGTGGACGCTGTGGTTTCAGGGTTACATCTACAGCGAGCCGGCCGGCGAGATTTACTGGCGCGCCCCCGCCGCCGGCACAGCCATCACCGCGTTCGTGTGCCTGTGGGTGATCCTCGATTATCGCAGCATCGAGGACCGCGGCGACGAGGGACGCTATCAACCCTTCCAGAACTTTAGCGCCCGCGAGACAGAGACGTATGAAAATCTCTGGGCGCCCAACTCCGATGGCCGGCTGATTCATTACGTGCGGCAAGGCAACCGATATGTTCCGGAGAAGGGCGGCCGACCGCTGCCGGCCCGGCCGACGAAGATCCTCGCCAGCCACGACCCCAACGGCGAAAAACGCACCTTCGAACCGGAACTCGACGCCAAGGGGAATTTCAAAATCGAGAACGATCGGCTGCGCTATTACGATACGGAAAACAAATCGCGCTACATGGAAGATGCGTACCCCGGCCAGATCACCGTCTTTCACTTCAGCTGGCTGGTGATGAACCTGCTTTTGAACCTGGGCCTGCTGGTCGTGTGGTTTCTCTGTCTGTGGCTCCTCTTGCGTTTTCAGTGGTCGCACGCACTGGGATTGGCCGTGGTGTTCTGGCTGGTCATGGTGCTGGTTATTATGCCGATGATCCTCAAGCCGGCCGAGTCGGCGCGGAAGGAACGGCTGCCGCCGAAGACGACGCCGACGGCGGCATCACCCGCCCTCCCGACCTTCCTCGCGCGCCTGGGACGCCCGGTTCAACAAGTCCCGCATGGCCTTCCAGGTTGAGGCCGAGGTCTTCACGCGGGTCCGGACGCTTCCGTGGTCGGCTTCCCAACGCATGCCATCGAAGGTCTGCCGGAGCACGTCGAGGGCCTTCTTCTCTTTTCGCACGGCCGGGAAGCTGGCGCGCAAAACGTCGAGTGCCTGATGACGCCATTTTTCGAGGTCGGCCCGCAACATCCCTTCGGTCCCCGCCTTGTCCACGTTCAGGGTCAGGGAAAGGGTGGGCGCAGCACTATTGCCGCTCACCTTCAGGATGAAGGAATGTGGGCAGACCTGTAGCCCCAGGCTCTCGGTGAGGACCGTTCGTACCTCTTCGGGGATCTCGCCAAGGAAGAATCCGAACACGTCGGAGGCCATTCCGTCCACGGCGTCCCGGATCCAGGGAAATTTGTAGCCGCCCGGTATGGAGGTCGAGGAAGGCAAGCCCCCCACGAGCTTGCGGTGGTGAGAGACCGTGGCGTTCCTGTTCCCGGAGGCGGCGAAGTAGGCGTGATTGTCATCGACGATCTTGAGGGCGAACGGAAGTTCGGGACCGCTGATGCAAACCGGCCCGTTGTCCGCCAGCTTCGCGTCCAATTCCTCGACCTGGACTTTGTCCCCACCCGTTCGGCGGAAATACTCGACGATCCGCCGGTGCCCGTCATAGGCCGTCCCGGTCAGGTGAAGGATCGCCTGAGGATCCTTGAATTTCGGCCCTTCGTAGTAGGCCAGCGCGAGTTCCTGGATTTGGATTCGACCGAGGTTTTCCGGCGTCAACTGCTGGGCCGTTTTTTCCGTTACGAGCAGCCGAAGCAGCGTTTGCGTCCCGGCGTCATCGAGGCTCCTGAGGGCGTCCGGGAATTTGATGGCCCCGAACAGGCTCGCGTTTTCCGGGAGACCATTCAGTTTATTCCACCGATCCTGGGGTGACATATTCACCACCCATCCCTGCGGCTGCTGGGACGCTAGCATGGAAGTCGTGGTCTTTGCCGTAGCGGCCCCCGAGGATCTTGCGCATAGGGTTGGGACGATCCGAGCAAGTGGTAGACGGCGGACATAAAAAGAAACAGCAAAAACAGCAACACCGCGCATGCGGCGACGATCTTGACCCAGCGCCAGATTCTTCTCCGCGGCCGGGGAGCCGGCCCGAACGGCGGCTTCACCGCCCGCGCCACCTGAATGACTTCCGAGCCGTCCTCGGCCTGAAACGGCTTGCCGCACTCGGCGCAATGGACGATGCCGCCCACCATCTCCTCGGGCACATACAGGCTGGTGCCGCAGGACGGACAGATGGTCAGACTGGTCGGCAAGTCGGCGTTGGCACCGGGCGACGCGGAGGGGGACAGCGGCGAAGGGGCTGACGGCGGCACCCAGGAGGCATGCTGCAACTGGGCCAGGTGCTTACCGAGCGCTTCCATCACCTCGCCGGCCGACTGATAACGATCGGCCGGCTCCTTGGCCATCAGCTTTTCGACGAGGGCGGCGAGCCAATCGGGGATCTCGGGGTGCGTTTCCCGGATGGGACGCGGCGAATCCTCGGAGACGCGGCGCAGCACGGCCAGCGTGTTGGCGGCGCGGAACGGCGGCCGGCCCGTACACATCGTGTACAGCACGCTGCCCAGGCTGAACAGGTCGGCGCGATGGTCCAGCGCTTCGCCGCGCGCCTGCTCGGGGGCCATGTACAACGGCGAGCCGGCGACGAAACCGCTCTGCGTCAGGCTGGCGTCGTCCATCGCCCGTGCCAGGCCGAAGTCGGTCAGCTTCACCCGCTGCACGCCATCTTCGAGCAGAATGTTGGCCGGCTTGATGTCGCGGTGAACGATCCCCTGCCCGTGGGCCGCCGCCAGCCCGGAGGCCGTTTGCATCCCGATGCGGAGGATTTCCGGCAATTCGAGCGGCCCTTCCTTGTCGATCCGCTGCTGGAGCGATTGGCCGGCGATGTACTGCATCACGAGATACGGCAGTCCGTTGGCCGCCTCGACCACGTCGTGAATGGTGACGATGTGATCGTGCGTCACGGCGGCGGCGGCCCTGGCCTCGCGCAGGAAGCGCTTGCGGGCCACGCCGCTGGTCGCCAGCTGCGGGGCCAGCACCTTGATGGCCACGACGCGGTGCAGCGTCGGATCGAACGCCTTGAGGACGACGCCCATGCCGCCGCGACCGATCTCCTCCAGCACTTCGTAGCGTTCCAGGCGTCCGAGTTGGCCCGGCTTGTCCGTCGGGCTGAGAAAATCCAGCGGCAAATCGCCGGCGAACACCGGCTCGTCGCGCGTCTCGTCGTCTTTGTCCTCTTTTAGTTTTTCCATGATTTTCCTCAGGGCCGGCTCCGGGGCGGGAGGATGTTCACTCAGTTTGCGCCAGAAACGGCCAGGAGCGCTGCCCGGCCGTCAATCCCTCCACGCGGTGCTGACAGGCCGTGCAGATTTCCAGGTGGGCGGCCAACTTGGCCCGCTCGTCCGCGGGCAGCCGCTCGGCCAAAAACTCTTTCAGCTGTCCGATGGTCGGACATTCCGTCAGCAGAGCGCCGGACAAGCGCGGCGCGAAGCGGCGGTACATCGCCCAGAGGAACAGGCCGATCGCCGCGATGAGAACCAGATTATACATCACCGTGGAGAAATGGTGTCCCGGCTTGAATGCCGACTCCGCCAGAATGAGCGCCAGAAAGCCCAGTAAGAAGGACGTCAACAGCGGTCGCCGGACGACAAAGCCACGGACGCGACGAAAGAGGGACAGGAGCTTTTCCCGTAACCGGCGCGAACGCGACAGGAGGAAGATTACCCCCAGTAGGACCAGCAGCTCCAAGAATCCAATTGCCATGGTTCCTCCCGTTTCTTGTTGCACGGCTCCTTCTCAACTCGTCGCCGGCGCTCCGGGCTGGTAAGGGAACGCTTGCTAGATCGACTCGTCGAGCGTCTCGCGGATGATTTCCTTCAGCCGCGTCATCACCCGCCCCTTGGCGAGGTAGACGGCCGCCACGCTCATGCCCAGGCTCTTCGCCACGGCCGGGCCGGTCTTGCCCTCGACGGCGGTTTGCCAGAACGCCCGCCAGGTCGTGTCGGAAAAGGCGCCGCGGGCCTGCTCCGACGCCCAGGCGAAGACGCGCTGCTCGTACTCCTGGTCCCACCAGGCGCTTTGATCTTCGTCGCGGGCGGGCAATTCTTGCAGGCGGTGCTGGGCGTCACTGTCGCCGGTGCCTCGACCGGGCCGTTTCTGGGCGGCCAGGAAGTTGCGCAGCTTGTTCCGCACCACGGTGAATAGCCAGCCGCGGAAGGAGCCACGGCGCGGGTCGTAATCGAGCCGGCGAATCCCGCCGGAAACCGCTTGCAGCACATCCTGCGTCAGGTCCGCCGCGTCCGCGTCTTGCAAGCCGTGCTTGCGTGCGAAGCCGTACACCAGGGGCGCGTAAATTTCGACGAACTGCGACCAGGCCCCGTCGTCGCGGGCGTCGCACAGACGAACCAGGAGGCTGAGGCGGGTGGCCGGCGAATCGCTCATGCGGCAACTCCTCCCTGTAAGAGTACCGGCGAGCGGCGAAACCTTATCGCGCTTCGATGGATTTTTTTCTGCCCCTGTCAGGATATTCAAACATGACAGGGCGTTGGAGAAGAGGGAAAACGGAAATGCGCGAGACTAGGGCAGGTTCACGGAATACAGCGCGGCAGTCGGAGCAAACGATCCACGATTCACGATTCCCGCTTTTCCGCCGTCTCCGCGGCCACAAAGCCGCAGTCGCGGTGGCTGCCGTCGCAGAACGGCCGGTTCTTCGACTGGCCGCAGCGGCACAGGGCGACCGCGTCCTTGCCCGGCGGGATCGTGAAGGCGTTGCCCTGGTGATCGACGATGCGCACCGGCCCCTTGATGACATAAGGCCCATTCTCGCGGCAGCGAATCTCCAGGGGTTCCGACATCGTTACGACAAACCTCACTTCACTAGCCGCGAGCGCCGGCGAGCGGACGCAAACTCGCTCGCTGGCGCTCGCGGCTAGTATCTTCACCCTTGCTTGCAAGCCACAGCTAATCGTCCATCACCATCACGCGCTCGCGCTTCTGATGGTTTACGAAAAAGTACGACAGCCGTTTGGCCACGTGGTCCAGAAACTTCTGGCGGAACACCATCGGCGGGATGTCGAGCGTGTCGATGCCCCCGCGCAGCTCGGTCGGGTAGCGATCCGTGAACTCGGTCGGGTGCGGGCTGTCGTCGGGGTTCGTGACATCCACCAGCTTCACCAGGATATGCGCCCGGCCGTTGTAGAGTTGCCCGTGGGTATTGGGATCATAGAGGCTCAGCTGGTCGATCTCCAGACTGATGACGTAATCCGCTTTGAAATAGTGGCCGACCTCTTCCTCCCGGTAGGACTTCCATTCGGGGTGCGTGTTCTTGTACTCCTCCACCTTGCGCGGCGAGACGACGGTCAATTTCTCCTCGTTCTCCTGGGACATTTTATTGATGTACTTGGAGAGCTGGTCGGTCAGCAAGCGGTCGGCCTGGATGAATTCGGTGCCCATCAGGTCCGAATAGGTCCACAGGACGACGCGGACTTCTTTCTTCTTGTCGTCGGAGGCCAGCCGTTTGTACTCGGCCGGCTCCTTGGCTTCGGGCATGAGGAAGTACAGGGCCGTCGGGAAGCTGCAGCCTGCCACGAGGCCCACGCTGCACAGCCCCAGAAGCAAACTCCGCCGACTGAATCCGTTCATGCCTTCCTCCCTCATCCTTGAAACGGCGTCCTCGTCCACCATGCCAGCCCCAGAACGATCGCCCAGCGGAGGAGCATCAGGCCGAGAAATATCAGGATGATGAACGTCAGGGCGCGCTCCATCGAGTAGACGAACAGCGTCCGCTTGCACGCCACGCTGGCCAGGCACCACGGGATGAGCAAGATGCAGAACACCGCCAGCAAGGTGCCGACGGCGTTGGCGCGGAGCGAGTTGGCCACGTCGCCGCGCACCAGCAGGGCGAAACTGGTGGTCATGCCGCACGACGGGCACGGCAAGCCGGTGGTCGCGAAAAACGTGCAGGGCGGCAAACCCATCTGCCGATGCGTGGCCATGCTCCGGGGCGAGCCGTCGGCGTTGTACGGATTGAGCCAGGCGGCCACGGCGAACACAGCCAAGATGGCCAGGGCCAGGCCGACCAGGCTTCCGCGTACCCAGCCGTGCAGCACGGGGATCGCGTCCAGCACTTCGTCGGGATCATTGCGTGACGACGTTGAGGGGGGATTCATAACGATCATCCGGGTGCGAAGCAAGAGCAGTTCGCCGATCAACCGGCCGCGCGAATCGGCGGCGTCCCCGTCGAGGGAGGCCGCCCGCGAACGATCCGCTCCGCCGCCTCGCTGGCCGCGTCCATCGCATTCTGCACCAGCAGGCGATAGTGTTCGAGCTGTTCCTTGCGCACGTCCTCCGGAACGCGGATCGGCTCGGCGGTGACGCACACGGCCGCACTGTACGGACACGGCACGGCGAAGCGGTCCCAACTCTTCATCCGCCAGGCCCGCTCGAAGGCGATGCCGAAAGGCACGATGGGCAGGCCGGTCAGGGCGGCCAGGTAAACGACGCCCGGTTGCACCTGTCGCCGCGGTCCGCGCGGCCCATCCGGTGTGATCGCCAGGTGGGCCGACCGGCTGCGGCGGTACATCTGCCGGATCGCCCGCGCCCCGCCACGGGTGGCCGAGCCGCGCACCACTCGAAAGCCCAGATGCCGGCAGGCCTCGGCGATCATTTGCCCGTCCGCGTGTTCGCTGATGAGCACATGAATATCGCGTCGCCCATAGTGGTACGCTGGCACCAAAATGTTCTCGTGCCAGAAGGCGTACAGGTAACGTCCCTGAAAGCCGGGCTGATTCGGATCGAGGTTCGCCCCCATCGGCCGGTAGCGATACCGCAGTGTACCGATCCACAGGCGCACCACCCAGGCGACCGCGAACCCGACCGCCTGGATCAACAATGGATGCCGTATCTTCATTCGATGGGCCTCCCTACCCGAAAGGATGAAGGATGAAGGATGAAGGATGAAGGATGAATCCAATCACTTCATCCTTCATCCTTCATCCTTTGGATTCCGGCCATTCCCCGCTGAACACTTCCACGGCGGGGCCGGTCATGTACACATGATTATCCACCTCGGACCAATATAACTGCAAGTCGCCGCCGGGCAGATGCGCGGTGATGCGCCGCTGCGTGCGTCCGGTAAGGTGCCCGGCCACGGCGACCGCGCAAGCACCGGTGCCGCAAGCCAGCGTTTCTCCCGAACCGCGTTCCCACACGCGTACCGTCACGTCATCGGGCCGATTGACGCGCACGAACTCGGCGTTGACGCGGCGCGGAAAGGCGGGATGCCGCTCGATCTGCGGCCCTAATCCGAGTATCTGCGCATCCGTGATCGCATCCACGAAGGTGATGCAATGCGGATTGCCCATCGACACGCAGGTGACGCGCAGCGTCTGCCCGCCGACTTCCAGCGCGGCCTCGCGCGGCGGATCGCCGGCCAGCGTGGTCGGGATGCGCTCGGCTTGCAGGATCGGTTCGCCCATGTCCACGCGCACCTGCCGGACGGCGCCCCCACTAATTTCCAGCTCCAGGGTCAACACGCCGCTACCGGTCTCGATAGTCAACGGCGACTTGCGGACGAGGCCGTGATCGTGGACGTATTTCGCCACGCAGCGGACGCCGTTGCCGCACATCTCCGCCTCGCTGCCGTCGGCGTTGTACATGCGCATCCGGGCGTCGGCCTTGTCGGAGGGGCAAATGAGGATCAGGCCGTCGCCGCCGACCCCGAAATGCCGGTCGCTGATGGCCCGGCTCAGTCCCGATGGATCGTGCGGCATCGGCTGGCGAAAGCAGTCGATGTAGATGTAATCGTTGCCACAGCCCTGCATTTTCGTGAAGTGCATTGCATCAGTCCTCATCCGGCTCATCGGGAATTGGTGGCTGTTCGGGAGTCTCGATCGACCGAGCCTTGGCCAAACAGTCGCGCAGAAAACCCTCCAGCCACCGCATTTGGTCAACCTTCGAGCGAGAGAAGAAATGAACGGGTTCAGACTCTAGTTCGGCGTGTTGCCACCAAGCGGCTCCCCAGCTTTCTTCCGTCACTTTGCCAACCCCGAGTCGGGCAGCGGCCGTGGGGTTGATCCGACACCCCGTGTGGAACCAAAGATTCTCCGGATCGTCGAAACTCACACCGATCCAGTACTTCGCCCCGTCAACCTTGATCCCGAAGTAATCCCGCGAAGTAGACTGTTTTGCGGACACTTTACAAGCTGCGGCGGCCTCGAATAGCATGTTGAGAAGGCTTGATAGAGCACGTGCCCCTTCGGGCAAGTACTTACCCACTTGTACCAGATTCATATTCCTTCCCCTTAAGAAATCCAAGAATTGCCGAGTCAGAAATCCGGCAACCTGGTCCGTGGCCTCGATTGCAGGCAATTCCACCTCCAGCCAATCCGCACATTCAAACCAGCGCACTTCCCAATCCGGGCGCGCTCCTCGGACAGAATTACCTCGGGATACCGGGTCAGCAATACCAGCCGCGTTTTCTTGAACCCACTCTCGGCGAGCAGGACTCGATATCCCTCCAACTGCCCCGCCCGCAATGCGGATTCGACCTTCACTTCAACCCAGGCAAGTTTGGAAGGCGTACGGAATTCCAAATCGGGCCGCCCTGATTCGGCTTCAACCTGGGTGCGGACTTCGATCGTACTGGCCTCGGCCGCTGTTGAATCAATGAAACCACCTGTAAGCCGGTTTACCAATTTCACGCCGGCCTCGGGCACCAGGATCAACAATTGTTCGAGTAAGACTGCCAGCGATTCCGTCAGGAAATTCTCATCCTGCCGCGCCGCCCACTTGTGCAATCGTGCGAACAGATTGGGACCGCTGGGCACGGCTCACTCCCATTCGATCGTCGCCGGCGGCTTGCTGGTGATGTCGTACACGACCCGGTTGACGCCCGCCACCGAATTGACGATACGGCTCGCCACCTTGCCCAAAAGCTCGTAAGGCAGCTTCGACCAGTCGGCCGTCATGAAATCGTCCGTCTGCACCACCCGCAGCGCGATCACATTTTCATACGTCCGCCCGTCGCCCATGACGCCGACGGACTGGATCGGCAGCAGCACCGAGAACGCCTGCGACGTTTTGCGATACCAGCCCGATTGCTTCAGCTCCTCCAGCAAAATCGCATCGGCCTGACGCAGCACGGTCAGGCGCTCGGACGTGATGGGACCGAGGCAGCGCACCGCCAGACCAGGGCCGGGGAACGGATGGCGATACACCAGCGTTTCCGGCAAGCCCAGCTCGACGCCGAGGCGGCGCACCTCGTCCTTGAACAGATCCTTGAGTGGTTCGATCAGCTCGAAGCCGAGTTCCTTCGGCAGTCCGCCGACGTTGTGGTGCGTCTTGATGTTGGCGGCGGGGCCGTCCACGGCGCCGCCGCTCTCGATCACGTCGGGGTAGAGCGTGCCCTGGGCGAGAAAATGAGCGCCGTCGATGTGGCGGGCCTCGTCCTTGAACACGTCGATAAAGACGTGGCCGATGCGGCGGCGTTTCTCCTGCGGGTCGCTGATGCCCTCCAGCGCCTTGAGGAACCGCATGCCGGCATCGACGATGTGCAGGTCCGCCTTGAAATGGCCGACGAACGTGCGCCTGACCGACTCGACTTCACCTTGCCGTAGCAATCCGTTGTTGACGAAGATGCACGACACCTGCGACCCGATGGCCCGAATGAGAAGCGCTGCCGTCACCGAGGAATCGACGCCGCCGGACAGGCCGCAGATGACGCGCTTGTCGCCGACGCGCTGGCGCAGGTCGCTCACCGTTTGCGTCAAAAACGAGCCGATTTGCCACAGGCCCCGGCAGCCACATACGTCGTAGAGGAAATTGCGGAGGATGCGCGCGCCCTGGGGGGTGTGGCTGACTTCGGGGTGAAATTGCAAACCGTACACGGGCCGGGTGCGGTGCCGGACGGCGGCGAAGGGACAGGTATCCGTCGCGGCCAGCGGTACGAAATCGCCTTGCACGGTTTGCACCTGATCGCCGTGACTCATCCACACGACCGTCTCGCTCGGCACGCCGCCGAACAGTCCGTCGGCCTCCTGGATGCGGCAGGTGGCCGCACCGAATTCCCGGCTTTCGGCCGGCAACACCTTGCCGCCGAGAATTTGGCAGGCCAGGTGCATTCCGTAGCAAATGCCCAGCACGGGGATATTCAGATCGAACAGCCGGGGGTCGCAGCGCGGCGCTGGGGAGTGTAAACGCTGGCCGGTCCTCCCGACAGAATCAGGCCGCGCGGCTTCAGTTCGGCGACGCGCTCGGCCGAGAGGTCGTGGCGGACGACCTGGCAGAAGACGTTCAGTTCGCGGACCCGGCGAGCGATGAGCTGGCCGTACTGCGAGCCGAAGTCGAGGATGAGGATGCGCTCACTTTCGGGAATGGCTGTCATGGCTCATCCCTTGGTTTGACCCAGTTCCGTCGCCCGGCGCGTGGCCGCCTCCACGGCGTCCATGAGCGCGCCTCGTACCCCGCCGCGTTCCAGGGCGTGCAGCCCGGCGATGGTGGTGCCGCCGGGACTGGCCACCATGTCCTTGAGCATCCCCGGATGCGTCCGCGTTTCCAGCACCATTTTCGCCGCCCCCAAGACTGTCTGCGCCGCTACGCGCCGTCGCCACGTCGCGCGGCAAACCCACACGCACACCGCCATCGGACAAAGCCTCGATCATCAGGTAAACGAACGCCGGCCCGCTGCCCGACAATCCCGTGACGGCATCGAGCAAATGTTCGGGCAGCCGAAATGCCACGCCGACCGCGCCAGGAGCTTATCAACGAGAGCAATATCATCTTCCGTGGCGCTCTCGCCGGGAGAGTATCCCGAAGCGCTGACGCCGATCAGACACGGCGTATTCGGCATGACGCGCACCAGCCGGCAGCCGGGGCCGAGTCCGCCGGCCAGTTGCCGCAGCGTGATGCCGGCAGCGATGGAGACGACCAGCGGCGACCGCAGCACGGGGCGAATTTCCGCCAGCAGCGCGGCCATCGACTGCGGCTTGACGGCCAGGACGAGCAGTTCGCTGCCGGCCACGACTTCGCGATTGTCGGCCACGGCGGGACAGCCCGTCTCGGCGGTGAACGCTTGGCGGGCCTGGGAGAGCGGATCGCTGGCCCGGCAGCGGTCGGCGCGGGTCAGCCCGGCCCGCAGCCAGCCGCGCGCCAGCGCCGTCGCCATGCGCCCGGCGCCGAGAAAGCCAATGGATGCAATCGCCCCGTCCGCCATGCCCTGTCGATCCTCCCGTGTGGAAAGAAGCAATCATCATACAGAAAAAGGGAGGTTTGCGTAAATCCTGACATTCTGGCAAGGGCCGTTCGGATCGTTGACGCGGTTTGGGCGAATGGATAGCATCGACAGGACCGGGAAACCTCGTCGAGGGGGAGCGAATCGTGTACGGAAAGCTGTGCGGAAGGGCGTTGCTGATCGTTCTGCTCTCCCTCGTCCTCGTGTCTTCGGGGACGGCCCAGACGCCGGCCCTGTGGGCCTTGAAGCCGGTCGTTCGTCCGGAAGTCCCCACGGGATTGACCCACTCTCCCAACCCGATTGACGCCTTTATCGCCGCCGAGTACAGGGTGCGTCATCTGAAACCCGCCGGCCCCGCCGAGAAGCGGACGCTCTTGCGGCGCGTGTATCTCGATCTCCTCGGCCTTCCCCCGACGCCGGCCGAGCAGGACGTTTTCTTGCGCGATTCGTCGCCGGACGCCTACGAAAAAGTTGTCGATCGCCTGCTCGCTTCCGAACAGCACGGCGTCCGCTACGGCCGGCACTGGCTCGACGTTTTGCGCTACGCTGACGCCGACGAGCGGATGATCGCCGCGCCGGGGATTCACCTGTGGCGCGATTGGGTGATCCACGCCCTCAACGGCGACATGCCCTACGATCAGTTCGTTCGCGCGCAGCTGACCGGCCATCGCTCCGCCACGCGCACCGAAATGACGGCCACCGGCGTGCGCATTCGGGTGGAACCTCGGCTGGAGGACCTGTTCGCGCTGGGATTTCTGGCCCGCGGCGAGGTGATCCGCGACGGCCAGGACGCGCACGAATTGCCGATCGCGGCTGTGGAGACGATCTCGTCCGCGTTCCTGGGACTGACGGTCGGCTGCGCGAAATGCCACGATCATATGTACGATCCGATCAAGCAGCGTGATTTCTACGCGATGAAGGCGCTGTTCGATCCGCTCGTGCTCAAAAAAGTGACGCTGGCCACGCCCGCCGAGATCTTCGCCAGCGGCAAGGCGCGCGAGCAGGCCGAGAAAGAACGGGCCGAGCTGGAAAAGCCGATCCGCGAGCTGACCGCGCCGTATCAGAAAAAGCTCTACGACGATCGCGTCGCCATGCTGCCCGCCGAGGTGCAGGCCGTCATCCGCAAACCGGAGAAGGAACGCACCGCCCAGGAGCAGAAAATCGCAGATGATTATTACCCCGTGCTGCGCATCGACGCGGACAAGATTTTGGAAGTCATGCCCGAGGCGGAGCGCACTGCGCTATCGAGAGCTGCAAGCGCGGCTCAATCGTTTGGGTGTTGGTCGAAGAGGTTCCGGCCTCCCGGCATTCTGGCGCACGGAAGTCGATCCCAAAAAAGAGCTGGAAAAGAGCTATATTCTGACGAGCGGCGACCCCGCCCGGCCGGAGAAGAATCATGAAGTGCAACCCGGTTGGCCGTTCGCGCCGGCGAAGATCGACTTCCGCGAGGGCCGGGTCGAGGCGTTTTCCGACTGGCTGACGGCCCCGGACAATCCACTCTTCGCCCGCGTGGCCGTCAACCGTCTGTGGCAGTGGCACTTCGGCGAGGGTTTGCAGAAGACGCCCAGCGATTTCGGCAAGCTCGGCGGCATGCCCTCGCACCCGCGCCTGCTCGACTGGCTGGCGTCCGAGTTCGTGAAGCGCGATTTCCGCATGAAGGCGATGCACCGGCTGATCGTTACCTCGGACACGTACAAACTGGCGTCGGAAGCAGATACGGAATTAGTGGCGGCCAACAGCAAGGCTGATGCGAACAATAGCTATCTGTGGCATTTCCGCCTGCGCCGCCTGGAAGCGGAGCCGATCTGGGATTCCATCTTCACCGCGGCCGGCAACCTCGATCGTTCCGTGGGTGGCCCGTCCTTCGACATCGGCGCACCGGCCCGGCGACGCGGCGGGTTCCGAAGCGCTTCGCCGACCGATAATCGCACCAATCGCCGTGCCGCCTACATGATCCGCGGCTACTCGACCAGTCGGGACGTGGTGCCGAACTTCCTGCAAGCGTTCGACGTGGAAGACGGCCGCGCCCCCTGCCCGCTGCGGACGCGAACCGTGACGGCCCCGCAGGCGCTCTTCCTGATGAACAGCGAGGTCATCGACAAGGCGTCGCTGCAGTTCGCCCAGCGGATCGACAAGGAATCGGGCGGCGATCTCGCCAGCGCGGTGGATGTCGCCTACCGGATTGCCCTCACCCGCCCGCCCTCCGAGTCGGAGAAAAATTACGCCCTGTCTTATCTTCAGAACGATCGGTCTCGGTTGAAGGGCTTCGCCTGGCTGTTGTTCAACCTCGACGAGTTCATTTACGTGCGGTGATTCAGCATGGACCGAACGAGTCTCTATCCGTGCGGCCGAATTTCGCGTCGCGGATTTCTCCACCAGGCCGGCGGCGGTTTCCTTGGCGTCGCGTTGGGCAGCCTGTCGGCGCAGGCCGGCGAAATACGGCACGCGCTCTTGGGGCCGCACCTCCAGCCGAAAGCGAAGTCCGTTATTTTTCTCTTCATGTGCGGCGGCGTCAGCCATCTCGACACCTTCGACCCCAAGGGCAACAAGTGGGCGGGCAAGCTGATTGATGTGGTCGGCTTCGGCGACAACCTCGCCGAGATGAAACGGCCGGTCATCCCGTGCCTGCGGACATTTACGCGACACGGGAAGTCCGGTATTCCGGTTTCCGACTGGTTCCCGCACGTCGGCGGCGTGATCGATGAGATCGCTGTGGTGCGCTCGATGTGGTGCCACGAGGGCAACCACTTCCCGGCCGTGATCGAGACCTGCACCGGTCACCGCGGCCGACAGTTCGACCACCCGACGCTCGGCAGCTGGGTCTCCTACGCGCTGGGCAGTCTCAACAAGAACTTGCCGACGTTCGTGAACATCGGCCGGCCGTCCTCGCCGGTGCAACTGACCGGCGGCTACCTCGGCGCGACCGTGGCCGCCACGCCCTTCCAACCCGGCCCGACGCCCATCCCGAATTTGCACCCACCGAAGGACCGTGCCGGCGAACGCGAACGGCAGATGCAGGCGCTGGACGATCTGAACCGCGAATTTCGTCTCCGCTATGCGATGAACTCGGACATCGCCGCCCGCGCCAAGGCTTACGAATTGGCCGGCCGGATGCAACTGGCCGCGCCGCGCCTCGTCGATTTTTCCAACGAGCCGAAACATACCCTGTCTCTCTACGGCATTGGTGAAAAAGGGACGGATGACTTTGGCCGGCAGTTATTGCTGGCGCGGCGCTTGGCCGAGGAGGGGGTGCGCTTCATTCAGATTTGCCACGCCGGCGGCGGCAACGGCAGCTGGGACGCGCACGGTGACATCAAATCCCACGAACCGCTGTGCCGCGCCACCGACAAGCCGATCGCGGGTCTCATCCGCGACTTGAAGGAACGCGGGATGCTCGACGAAACGCTGGTGGTGTGGTCGAGCGAATTCGGTCGCAGCCCGTGGTCGCAGAACACGACCGGACGCGATCACAATCCGAAGGGCTACACCGTCTGGCTCGCCGGCGGCGGGGTCAAGGGCGGCACCGTCCACGGTGCGACGGACGAGTTCGGCTACAAGGCCGTTGAGGATCGCCATTATTACAGCGACCTGCACGCCACGATCCTGCATCAACTCGGACTGGACCACAAGAAAATGGAGATCCCGGTCCTCGGCCGGACCATGCGGCTGGTGGAAGAGAGCGAGGGGCCGATCAAGGCGATTCTGCGTTAACGATCGGACTCTTTTTCCCGCTGCCAGACCGTGAGCGTGTGGCCGGAGCCTTCCTTGCTGCGAAACTCGGTCGGCCGGTCCATGCCGGGTGGGGCGAAGCAGAGTTTCAACTTATCTCCGTCGAACTCGTAGATTCCCAGGATCGCCTTGCCCTTGGCCGCCGCGCTGTCGGGGATGGCGTCGATGGCGCGCGGCTTCTTCGTCGCATCCAGCTTGATCGTCCCCTTGCCGGCCACCTTGCGGTAGCGAAAGACCGTGTATTTATCGTCCTTCACGTTGCGGAAGAGGGCCTGGGCGTCGTCGTCGGGGATGCGCATGCCGTCCGCCTCCATCGACACGACGACCCAATCACCCTGCATCTTCTTGAGATCCTTCGCGGCATCGTCTTCCTTCGCCCCTTCGGCCCCCATCACCAGCACGATCAGAAGGAATGGCAATCGCTTCATGGCAGACTCCCATCTTTTCTCCCTCCCCCCTTGTGGGGGAGGGAGGAAGCAAGCACCTCCCCCACAAGAAGGGAGGGAGATTTTCCGTTAGCTTTCGGCCGCCAGGGATACGCAGACGATTTCCTTGTCGTTGCGGGCGAAGACGCAGCGGCGGGCGAACGCCGGGTGCGACCAGACCACCTCCCGGCCGCGGGCCGCCTGCACCGGCTCCAGAATATGAGCGCGGTCGATCTCCCGATAACCCTTGGGCGATAGGTCCGCCAGAATCAGATCGCCCTGGTCGTTGAAGATCACGTAGCGGTTGCCCTGCGGCACGATGAAGGCGGTCGCGCAATCACCCTTCTTGCCGCCGGTGGCGGCGAGGGTCTCCCACACCTGCTCGCCGGTGTCGATCTTGAGGCAGCGCAACTCCCCGGCGGCGCAGACGCCGTAAATGTAACCGTCTTTCATCACCGGCGGACCCATGAGCATGTGCAAGCCGTCCGGCCGAGCCGGGTTGTTGCTTTTGCCCTTCCACTCGACCGACGCGCCTGGCTTGTCATGGTCCAATTTCAGCATCATCGGCCCGTGATAGTAGGTGCTCAGAAACAACCGGTCGTCGAGTTTCCGCACCGTGATGATGTTCACGGCCGGCCGCTGCGGCGGACGATCCGCGGGATATTGCTGTTTCCAGTACACCTTGCCAGTGGCCGGGTCCAGCGATTGAATCGACTCCGAGAGCCAGACGATGAGCTGGCGTTTGCCGGCGGCCTCGTAAATCATCGGCGGACTGTAGCCGATCTCCTGCGTCGTCAGCGCACCGCCAGATTTCCTTGCCGGTGTTTTTGTCGAAGGCGACCACCGCGCTGTCCGGCCCGCCGACCAGACAATAGAGCCGGTCGCCATCCAGGAGCGGATGCGCCGCCCAGCCCCAGACCGGCGGCGAATCGAGCTTGTATTCCTTCACGAGGTTCTTGGACCAGATCACGTCTCCCTTAGCGGCGTCGAGACAGAGCAGGTCGCCCATTGCACCCAGGGTGTAGACTCGACCGTCGCGCACCAGCGGCGTCGTCCGGGGCCCTGAAGGATACGACACCGTGTAGGGGCAATTGTAGACGTGCTTCCAGATTAGCTCGCCATTGGTGGCGCTGAGACACAGGACGCGCTCGTTGCCGGGGATGCCGTCGCGTGTCGGCCGGCGCGGTTTGCCGTCCGCGTCGAGCGCCCTTTCGCGGTCCATGACGTAAACGCGATCGCCGACCACGGCGGGGCCGCTGTATCCCGCGGCGATCGGCTTCCGCCACAGGATCTTGGGACCGCCGGGAGGGAACTTCTCCACCAATCCGGTCTCGCGCCAAACGCCGTCGCGTTCGCTCCCCAGCCATTGCGGCCAATCGGCAGCACGCAGGTTGCCCGCTGCGAACCAAAGAGCAATCGCCGTGATGACACCGGATGCGTGCCGCCGCATGGCGTGGTCTCCTTGTCGATGGGGTTCGGCCGTTTCTCCAGAGCAGTATAACGGCTTCATGGGCAATCGGCGTCCCGTGCCGTGAAGTGGATCGAGGCAGGGACGAAACGGATTATCGAGGGACGAAATGCCTAGAGCCTGTTATGCACTTGAACCCACGGTTCGGGCCAGCAGCAGAGTAAGGAAGGCAAGCCAGTGCCAGCCAGCAAGCGTTTTGGCCAGCCGCTCGTAGTCGCGGGCGAGTCGCCGGAAGCGGCCCAGCCAGCCGAAGGTCCTCTCCACCACCCAGCGCCGCGGCAGAAGGACGAACCCCTTCTTCGCCTCGGCGTGCTTGACGACCACCAGCCGGATGCCCTCCGCCTGCGCCTGCTCGGCCGCCTCCTCGCCGGTGTAGCCCTGATCGACGAAGGCGACTTCGACCGCCCCGCCCGTGACCTCCTGGACCTTCGCGGCCAAGTCGGCGACCTGGGCCCGCTCCTGCTCGTCGGCCGGGGTGACCGCCAGCGCCAGCAGGTGGCCCAGCGTGTCCACGGCTGCATGCACCTTCGAGCCCTTCTTCTTTTTGGCACCGTCGTAGCCGGCGCGGCCGCCGCTCTCGGGCACCGACTGCAGGGTGCGGCCGTCGAAGATGGCCGCCGAGGGCTGCGCCTCCCGCTCGGCCACGAGGCGGGCGATCATCCGCAGGTCGTGCGCGATCTGCTCGAAGGCCCCGGCGTGCAGCCAGCGCCGCGCTTGCTGGTAGACCGCAGCCCAGGGGGGCAGATCGTGGGGCAAGAACCGCCACTGGCAGCCGGTCTTGACGACGTAGCGGAGGGCGTTGAAGAGGTCGCGCAGGGGGTAGTCCCGCTGCGGGGCGTCCTCACGCATCAGGGTCAAGTAGGGGACCAAGAACTCCCACTCCGCGTCCGAGACGTCGCTCGGGTAAGCCTTCCGTGCTGTGCTCATCCCACTAACATGCACGCCCAGCAGGCGATAAGTCAATAACAGGCTCTAGCGGCGCGGCTTGAG
Source organism: uncultured Planctomycetota bacterium (assembly GCA_963767535.1). Taxonomy (GTDB): domain Bacteria; phylum Planctomycetota; class Planctomycetia; order Gemmatales; family Gemmataceae; genus JAJPHU01. The sequence continues at coordinate 811,307 of CAVYEC010000001.1, read as the reverse complement.
GGTTAGCCTCACCAGATTGAAGGAATCGAGCACGCCGGTCGAGGAGAAGACGCACCACATCGTCAATCCGTCCGCGCTGATCCACTTGGCCGGCAGCTCATATTCAAGGGATTCCGTGTTCCCGAAGCCGCCCCAGTTGTCGTAGTAGGCGATCGTGGTCCATGGCCCCCACGGCTGGGGCGCGTCGAAGATCCCCAGTTGCCCGACGCCGGCGCCGGCGGCCGTGGCGATGTATCTCTTGAGGGCGGCGTTATACACCACCTTGTTGATGCGCCGGCCACTCGGGTCCGTGAAGACGGGCCGGCGCTCGGCGAACGTCCGCGTCCAGGTGGGTTTGCCCTCGTCCATGCCGCGGAAGTATTCATACGCCTTGCGCTCGCGGAGTTTGTCCGCCGGCACGCGGGCCAGGTACGAATCCTTCGGGACCGGCTGTTTCGGCTTCCACTCCCACCATGCCAACGTGAAATAGAGATAGACGTAACCGTCCCGCGCACGGCGTAATCCTTGCCGAAATTCACGAAGCTCCGGACGCCGAAACTCGCGTCATGGGCGTCGGCGAAGACCCAATCGGCATGGCGCCACGTCTTGCCCAGATCGTCCGACCACAACAAGCGAACCTCCTTCGGCGAGTTCCAGGTCCGCACTCCCGTCTCACCGGGCCGAACGCCGCCCACCGCGTAGAGGACGCCGTTGACGGACAGCATGGAAGAAACTTTTCCGCCGAACGCGGCTGGATTCACACCGTTTTTTCCGCCCCAAACATTGATTGTCTTGAAATCCGGAGGCATCCCCTCGATCCGCGCAAAACCCAGACTCACCCGGCCGTCGCTGTTGGTGCCGCCGAATCCGCCGCCGTCGCCCCAGGACGCATACAGGTTATCATCCGCCGCCCAGGTTATCGGCCATAGGTCGCTGCCCGGCGCCAACCGGACGAGATTGGCGAAGTCCCAGCTCGCGCTTTCGATCACCGGGCTGGCCGGGTAAGGGGCACGGTTTTGCGCCGCACTCGTCCTCACTTCGAGGAGCAACACCAGGATGATGAGGAGAAGTCGAGGAAAGGACCGGCGCATGTCCAAACTCCTGCCGTCCGGTAATCGTCACTTGTCCGGCGTGCGCGGCGTGGCCGTCACGGGCTGATCGGATTCCGGCGGTGTCGAGATGCGGGCCGGGCGGCGGTGGTCGTAAGGGTCGGGCAAGGTCAGCTTCAAAAATGGCACTTTCCCCTTGCGAGTCGGCATCTTCGCCGCCAGTGCGGCCGCAGCGGAATAATCGGCCGTGGGATCATCGAGGGATGCGCGATCGGGGACGGGTTGATTGCGCACGGGCAGCGGGATGGGTTGATTCACATCCACCGACGGCACCCGGATTCGAGCGCCGACCGGCATGGGCGGAGCCGGCGGCAGAGGGGCCGCGTCCGCAAAGTCGGCCAACGGCTCCTCCATCACCATGCGCGGATAATGGGCCACGGTTGTCGTCGCGGCAGGCGGTTCCGGCAAGACAACCTCACTCGACGGAAGGGGTAGAGGCGGGACCGGCGGTTCGGCGTGCGGAGAGAAACGACACAACGGTTCCGCCCGGCTCTCGTCTTGCTCCTCCGATTCGCCTGGTGGCAGTATCTTCGCCAGCAGTGTCCCGCCCATGTCATCCGGGAACTGGAAGCCAACATCCTGCGCTTCGTCTGGTTGCGGGAGTGCGCGGACGGCTGTTGCGGAGCGCTCCGGCACCATCAGGACCGCCGAGCGACCGCAACCCAGCACGGTCAGGAGCAGACCGCCACAAACGCATTGTGCCGCGTAGCGAAGGAGCATGATCGTTCCCCCTCGTCAGGACCGCTCACAGCACACCCAGCAACAACTCCGTGAGGAGCTGATCGAGTCGTTCGTAAGGCAGCTTGCGCGACGCCAGTTTTTCCGGCTCGAACGTCATGTCCTTGAGCTTCTGCGCCGCTTCCTTGCTATATTTCGCCGTCAGGCCGCGCAGCGCGGCGTTGGCCCCGTGAATCTCTTTCAGGAGATCCTGAATCTCGCGGTTTTCGTTGAACTTCTGCACCTTCTCCTTCATGATCTTGAACGTCCGCATATTGCGGTCCACGAAGTCCCACGGGTCGCTTTCGCTGCGGTACGGGTGGGCGTCGAAACCGATGGTGCCGGGGTACTTGTGATCGAGCAGCAGCTTCGTCGTGAAAAAGGCTTCCTTCAAATCGTCGCTGCCGAAGCTGAGATCCTGATCGAAACGCAACGGCTTCTGGCCGTTCAGATGCACGTCGAGGAGCTTGCCGGAGTCGAGCGCCTGGGCGAACTCGTGGTAAGGATTCAGGCCAGCCATCTTGATGTGGGCCGTCTCGGGATTGATGCCGACCATCTCCGGGTGGTCGAGCGTGGCGATGAAGGCCAGCACGCTGCCGACGGTCGGCAAATACAGGTCGCCGCGCGGCTCGTTCGGCTTCGGCTCGATCGAGAACTTGATGTCATAGCCCTGGCTGAGGACGTAGTTGCACAGGAAGTTGATCGCCTCGCGGAACCACTTGGTCGCCTCGACGGGGTCCTTGCTGGCATCGACCTCGACGCCCTCGCGTCCGCCCCAGAAGACGAACACCTGCGTTCCCAGCTCGGCCGCCACGTCGATGGCGCGGATCACCTTCTGTGTCGTGTACAGGCGCACGGCCGGGTCGGTGCTGGTGAAAGCGCCGTCCTTGAAGACGGAGTGATAAAAAGTATTCGTCGTGGCCATCGTCGCCTTGATGCCCCAGTCGCCGATCGCCTTCTTCACGTCGCGAAGGATCTGGTCGCGCTGGAGCAGCGCTGGCGCCGAACGGGATCACGTCGTTGTCGTGGAACTCGAAGCCGTAGCAGTTGCGCTGGGCCAGCCCGCGGATGCACTCCAGGGGCGGCAATTCCGGACGGGTCTGGTCGCCGAACGGATCGCGGCCGCGGTTTTGCAGGCACCAGACGCCGAAGGCGAATTTGTCTTCTTTCGTGGGGGCGTACGCTTGCGAAGGCATAGGGAACTTCCCGCCTAAAGGTTAATGGGGCGCAGTAAGTGTTTGTGGTGGCGCCGGCCCTTCTCCCTCCCCCCTTGTGGGGGGTAAGCGCGTCCCCCTCACCCCAACCCTCCCCCACAAGGGGGGAGGGAGAAAAAACGCCGTCTGATGCCATTACCGCACCCGGTTAAGGAGGAGCGATCGTTTGTTGCGTGCCGGCTTCCTTGCGCGAACGAGCGCAGGACAAAATAGACCTCCATGCCTTTTCCCAGCGCCGCCGCCAGTAATATCCAGGGCGTCTCGTCGAGGACCGCGACGCACAGCTTGAGGAGCGGTGGCAGCTCCCGGCTCACCAGTTTCATGCGCAAATGCGGCCAGCCCAGCCACCAGGCCAGCAGAAGGAGCGCGCCGACGACGGCGCCCGCGATCGCCTCGATCCGGTAGCGCCGCCGGGTCCGGGAGAACAGGCCGTACACCTTGACTCTCACCGGCTCCACGGCACACTCCCCCGCCGAATCGACGCCCCGCCGCCACCGCGGTCTTGGCCTCGCGCACCGCCTGCACGATCGTCTGCATGAACGCCGGCAGGTCGTCGGGCTTGCGGCTGGTGATGAGGTTACCGTCGCGCACGACTTCCTCATCGACGTAGCGGGCGCCGGCGTTGCTCACGTCGTCCTTGATGGCCGAAAAGCAGGTGGCCTTCTTGCCCTTGAGCGCCTGCGTCGAACACAAGACCCACGGCCCATGACAGACCGCCGCGACGATCTTCCCCTGTTCCGCCATGTCGCTCACCAGGCGCAGCACCGATTCATGGCGGCGCAGGTAATCCGGCGCGAATCCGCCGGGGATGACGAGCAGATCGAAATCCTTGGCCGACACGTCTTTCGCCGCCTTGTCGCTCTTGGCCGGGTAGCCGAGCTTGCTCGGATAGCTTTGCCCCGCCTCGGGGCCGACCAGCGTCACCTTGCATCCCGCCTCGCGCAAGCGATAAACAGGATACCATACCTCCATTTCCTGATATTGTTGCTCGACCAGCACCGCCGCGCGCTTTCCTTGCAATTCCATCGTCGTCTCCTTGTCTTCGTTTAGCCGCGACCCGCAGGGGAGCGCAGTTCGCGCCCCCCTGCGGGTCGCGGCTAAACATTCAGGGTTTGCGAATGGAGGCATTCTAAGCGTTTTGCTTATAGTAGGCCACCGTTTCGCGCATCCCGTCGTCGAAACTCCAGCGCGGCCGATAGCCCAACTCGCGCTTCGCCTTCTCGATACTGAAATCGAGGTTCAGTCCCAGAAGCTTCACGCGGCCCTGTGTGAGGCGCGGGGCAGTGGGCTTGCCGCGCCGGCGGGCGCGGTTTTCCAGATACGACGCCACGATCCGCGCCAGCCACAGCGGCAGGCCCACGGGTTTCGGATGCGGCAGGCCCACGCCGTTGACGATGCTCTCGATGAAGCGCCGCTTGGAAACGAATTCGCCGTCGGTCAGGTTGTAAATCTGCCCGACCGCCTCGGGTTTCTCGGCCGCGAGCAGGGCCGCCTCGACGAGGTTGCCGACGTAGATGCAGTTGAGCGCCCCCTTGCCGCCGCCGATGTAGCGCACCCGGCGCAGGCGCAGGTTTTCCAGCATCTTCGGCATCAGCGTCCGGTCGCGCGGCCCGTAGATGAACCCCGGCCGCAGCACGACGACCGGCAGCTTGTGGTCGCGATAATAATCGAGGACGAGCCGCTCCGACTCCACCTTCGTCTGCGTGTAGCCGTCCATGTGTCGTTCGGGCAACGGCTCGCTCTCGTCGGTGCCGTGGTGATGGCGGGCGGCGTAGACGCCGAGGCTGCTGAAGTGAACGAAGCGATGCAACGGCTGGCCGCGACACGCTTCGAGCAGGCCGCGCAGCGCCTCGACGTTGATGGCACGGTACTCCTCGACCGGCCCCCAGTCGCCGACCTTGGCCGCACAGTGCAGCACGACCTCAACGCCCTGGAGCGCCTCGCGCACGGCGCCAGCGTCGGTCAGTTCGCCGCGAACGAGCGCGACGTTGTTTTTTTCGAGCAAGCTGGTATCGCTGCCGGGCGCACGAGGGCGCGGACGTTCCAGCCGCGTCCCGCGCAGGCCTGGACGAGATGACCGCCGACGAAGCCAGTCGCGCCGGTAATCAAGCAGGAAGTCGCCATGATGCCGCCCACCCGCGCCGCGCCGCGAGCCGATCCGCCCCACTGGCGGAGCTGCTCGCGGCGCATGAGGCACTGCTTTTCTTCGGAGTTTGGCGCGGGATTGACAAGAGGCATCTTCCGGCGGCCCAAGGGGAAAGGTCCTCAAGCGGCCGAGCCGTGGTCGCTCAGATATCCGTGCATCCGGCCGCCCTCCGCGAGCAATCCTTGCCACGACGGCCGGGCCGGCTGGAGGCGCTGAGGACGATTTGAATCTCTTCGGCCGTCATGTTTCGCTGGAGCATGTCGTGTTTGAGTCCGGCCTCCAGTTCGGCCAGGCGCGTCTTGGTCAGGTAACTCGTGACGGTCCCGAACACGATCCCGGTAATCGGGATCAGTGCCCCGAAGCCGACGACCAGTAGCCACGGATTTTCGACAAGAAGTTCCAGCACGGTCCCACCCTCCAAAAAAGAAATGTCGGTGTCCCCAGCCCTGTTCGTTATTCGTTCCGGGCGGACCTCCATTTGAGTTCCGCGTGCTCCACCATCCGTCAGGGCGAGTCCTCGGACCAGATCGACCGTAATTCGTGTGCCTCCAACGAGGAAACATTCGCCGTGCCTTTTGGGACGGACAGACTCACCGAGAGGTCGTCGGTTATGGCAACGGCGGGGAAGGGGGCATACGTCAACCCGTCGTCGGCCCACAGGGTAAGCGCGGTGCGATCCACCAGGACCGTCAGACGCAGTTTGCCGGACGGCGACGCCGTGGGGATCGTATGGTCCGCGAGATGCAGTTGCCGCCGTGCCGCGTCGTAGCGGATCTCGTCCCGCGCACCGTCAGAATGCATTCCGTTCCTTCGCCTGCCTCGATTTCCAGACGCAGCTCCAGCAGCTCCGCCTTGACCTTGTCGAGCGGATTGGTGTCCCCCGGTTTGAGTGTTACCGGGTCGAGTCGGTGTGTTCTCTTGTAGAGTTTTTCGATTTCGCGCACCGGCCGCCAGGCGAGGCGCGGCCCGCCGGGAGTCGAGCGCACGGACAGCTCGCAGGGGAAGCACATTATCTGATTGAACGGCATCCCCGGCGACGGCATCTGCCCCCAGCCGATCTGAATGCGCCGGCCGTCCGCGGCCGGGATGTCGCTGAAGGTCTGGGCCGCGTAGAAGCCGCGGCCGCGTTGGCCGGGCAATTTCGGCGTTTCCGCACGGAATGTCACTCCGTCGAACGATCCGACGAGATACTCGCTGCTCGCCGCCGTCAGCACCCACTTCGTTTTCTTCGCGTCGCCGTCGAGCGGCAGCGGGAACAGGTCGGGACACTCAAACAGCTCCTCGACCCGGCTGCGATACGTCCAGTGCTTGAGGTCCGGCGACGTGAAAAACTGGATCGTATGCACGATCCCCTTGCCGGATGGGGCGGGTACACCGACGTAGAGCACCATCACCCAGCGTTTAGTCGGCTCGTGCCAGATCACCTTGGGATCGCGGTTCTCCGGCGCGACGGTCTTCAGGACCGGATTCCTGTCGTACTTCGTCCACGTTCGCCCGCTGTCGTTGCTGTAGGCCAGGCACTGCACGGCCGGCGGGCCGAAGGCGGTGTAGATAAGCACCAGCGGCGGCTTGCCGTCTTTGCCCAGACCGCTCGTGTTCTTCCCGTCCACGACCGCCGAGCCGGAGAACATCGGCCCCATCGCGTCCGGGTAGAGCGCGATCGGCTTCTCTTGCCAATGCACGAGATCGCGGCTGACGGCGTGGCCCCAGTGCATGTTGCCCCAGCGCGTGCCGTAGGGATTGTGCTGATAGAACAGGTGGTACGCGCCTTCATAAAACACGAGGCCGTTGGGGTCGTTCAGCCAGCCGCGCCGCGAGGAAAAGTGCAATTGCGGCCGCAAGGTTTCCTTGTAAAGATCGCGGGCGCCCCTGAGCGACGCGCTCTGCTCGATGAGCGACAGTCCCTTCGACCCCGACGGCAGACGGTCCACCTCGACGGTGAGTGTCTTTCCCTTCCACGCGCGAATGTCGAGAAATGCCCACCAGTTCGGCTCCCCGTCGGCCAATTCGATCGTGAATGAACGCACCGCCTCGCCCTCCGCCGACACGCTCACCCGGCGCATCTGCGCGCCATTTTTCACCGGGATATGCAGGTAACGCTCCCGTGCGACGATCTCGCTGCGGGCGCTCGTCAGGCTCGCCGGCCGCGTGTCGGTGAAGACAATATGGTCGATCAAGACGTGACCCCATCCGCCTCGCTCAGCATCGACGATCTCCAGCGTCGCCGTCTTGCCCATCCAGGTCGCCGACGTCCCAGGACGCTTCCTCCAGATGCTCGCTGCCCTCCGCGGGACCGGTCGCGTTTCGCACCACCTTGCCGTCCACGAGCAGGTTCATGCAGGTCTTGCCGGCATGTCCGCCCCCGCCGATGAGGAAGGAGATGTACTTTCGGCCCACGGTAAACGACGGCGAAGTCAGCGTGCCCGTCGTCGCGTCGCCGCCGTGGTAGCTGTTGACCAGTCGCCGGCCCTTGAATCCCGATACCGGCATCTGGTTGGGAAGTGTGCCGCCGGCCGGCCCGTCACCGAACGCCCGGCCGGTCGCCTTCCAGCCGCCGTAGTCAGCCCCCTCGAAGTCTGCGAAAACGATGTCCGGCCTTTCGGCGCGCGCCGCAGGGGCGAGGACCAGCCAGACACACAGTCCAAGCAAGATCGGCCAGGATCTCATAATTTGTCCTTTCCGCATCGGAATAAAACTCAAAGATGCGACGAATTAAACCATAATGAGACAAAGAATTAGGGTGGGCTGGCGAAACCGTCGATCCGAGAGTTGGTGAGCGGCTCGCGATGGAAATCAAAGAACAGTCCCATCCCGTATGAACTTCCCGATGAATAATCCCAGCAATCCGACAATCCAGACAATAAATGGTCGCGATGCCTTATTCCAGTATTTGAAGAGAAAGATGGGCGACACAAACGGGATAAGCAAACAGGCAATACCCCAAAAAACATCTTGTTGGAAGGCGACCACAAGAAACCAGATGCTCCCAACCAGCATCATGCCCAGGCCGACATACCCGATGCCCCATCCGATCGCATCCATGTGTTCATTCCTCGCGTCTCAAGCCGGCGGCCGTTCGCACGCCGCCCGCGCCACCGACTCGATGGCGATGGCCGCGACTGCTGATCCGTAATCGAGGTCGATGTTCGCCATCGTGTCGTGGGTGTCGTGGTAGCCGGTGCGGTTGATGTCGTAGTTCTCCATGAACAGCACCACCGGCACGCCCGCGTCGGAGAAAATCTGGCCGTCCGTGTTGTAGAGCGTGCTGCGCGGGTTGGCCGGCAGACGCACCTCGCCGCTCAGCGGTAGATGAGCCGCCGCGGCCGGGATATGGCTGCCGTCGGGGCTGCGCTGGCCCCGGCCGAGGCCGCGCCGTCCGGCGCGCTGGTTCCAGCGCTCGCAGGAAGCGTTCCACGCCTCGTTGGCCAGGTGCGCCTGCTCGGCCAGCCACAGCGAACGCCGGCCCGTGCCCGGCGAAATCTGGAATATGTCGCGTTCCTTGTCGTTGTTGTGGGCCACCATGTCCAGCACGTACACGCCCTGGATGCGGACCTTCGACAGGTCGCGCCAGCGGTCGTTCTCCAGGCGCACTTTCAGACCGCCCTCGACGAGCAGTTGCGTCAGGTGGCGGGCGCCCAGGCAGTCGGCGGGGAATTCCTCGCCGGTCAGGTGGACCAGCCAGACATCGCAGCCGAGCTGCCGTTTGCGGCTCATGTCCAGAAAGATCGGGGCCGCCTCCATGAGCGCAACCGTGGCCGAATGGTTATCGTCCGCGCCGGCCGCGGCGAGGCGGGCGCCCGTACCGCCGTAATGCGGATCATAACGATCCAGCATGTAGGCCGTGTCGTAATGGTCGGCCATGATGACCGCCCGGCCCCGGTCGCGGCCGGGGATGACGACGATGAGGTCGCGCTCGTGCAGCAAGCGATCCTGATTTTTCAGCCAGCCGTCCATCCACTTGAAATCGAAGTCCGTCCGCCACTGAAACGGCAGGTCGCCGACCAGCGCCTTGCCGGTCAGGCCCGCCCTGCGCCACGAGCCGGCGGTAGTAGCGCAGTAAGTAATCGCCCAGGGGTTCGAGATCGCGCGAGAAATGGGCCAGCAGTTTTTCGGTCGGCGTATCGTGGACGTAATCGGCGTTGCATTTGTTGATGAACTTGCCCTCGCTCAAAAAGGCGATCTTCTTCCAGTAGCGGACCTCGAAGGAACGCTTCGCGGTGAAGGTATATGTTCGGTCGGCGGGCGCTTCGGCTTCCGGCACGCGCTCCGGTTCGAGGCAACGCTCCAGCATCTCGACGAGGTGCCGGCCGCGCGGCGGGTCGATCGAGCGATCCGGCAGCGACGCTAACCACGCCTCCAGCGTATGCTCTCCCTCGGGGATCAGGATTTGCCGGGCCAGCGAGCGCGGCAAGGGCCGCTCGCCGCGCAGGTGCCAGGTGTCGAGCAGCAGCCGGACGTTGAGGGCCGTCCGCTGGTAGTGTGGGTCGTGTTCGTGCTGAAACAGTTCGAGCGCTTCCAGGTACGGCTCGCGGTGCAACAGCCGGGGCCACAATTCCACGGGTCGGGCCAGGTCCGGCTTGTCGGCCGGATACACCGTCAGGTAGCCGAGCGGAGCGTCGGCGAGGACGGCCGGCTTGTTTTGCGTGTGATCCTGATACGCCACCATCGGGCGGTGCCAGAACAGCTCGTATCGGCCGACGCGCATGGGCGGAAAATCGAAGCGGTAGCCGAACAGTCCGCCGCCCATCACCTGCTCCGCCGCCCGCACGATCTCCTCACGGCTCGGCGCGGGCCGTCGAGCAGCAGGTGATGGTCCTTCGTCCACAATTGGATGTTGCGGGCCATCGGCTTGCCGTACAGTCCCAGGTCGTCCTCCGCCGTGCTGAACAGCACATGCACCAGCTTGTCCTCGTGGCCGTTCTTTTTCCCTGAGGTGGAGGACACCGCCAGCTCGTCTTCATGGCGATGCACCTTGGCCCAGCGGTGCGTGCGCTTGTAGTGGTTTTTGACGGGCAGCTGCGGGTCATCGGGCACGGGTTCGTCCGGGTGCGGTTCGTGCAGCCAGCCGGCTTGCGGAATGCGCAGGCCGTGGATGTTCTCGCGGCGCGGCAGGATGTTCAGCAGGGAGACCTGGGTGGCGAAATCCCACTCGTGCTGCAAGCGCATGACGCCCGGCGATCCCCAAAAGAGCATACTGCTCGGGCACGGCAGCAGGTGCAGCCGTTCGCTCAGGTACGCCTCCTGAATGTTCGTCGGCAGCATGGCGAAGGGGCGAAAGGTCAGCAAAAAGCGGACGGAGCGCAAGGATTGGTTCTTCGCCCACAGATACGGCTGGGTCCACTTCGGCAACGGCTCCTCGCGCCAGTGCGGCCAGGCGAGGTACGTCTCCATCGGCAAAATGCGGAAGCCGGCCCTGTGCAGATCGGTCAGCTCCTCCAGCGGGATGCCGTAGACGGTGTGGAGCAGGCGGCGGATGAAGCCCTCGCCCAGCTCCGCCGGCGCCTGGCGTCGCGGTGCGGTGAAGAAGCTGCGCCAGAAGGCGCGGGCCGGTCCCTGCTCGCTGGAGCCGAACAGCGTCCAACGCACCCGCCCCTTGTCGTCGAGCGTTCGGGACAGCGCCAGGGGTAAGAGCGTCACATAGCGTTCGTGGGCGAGCCGCCCGCGCTGCGCCAGCGCGACCGGCCAGGCGGGATTGCCGGCCAGCTTGACCTTGGACAGACCGTGCACCGGCCGGCCCTCGGACAACTCGACGAGGGCACGGACCACGAATTCCGCGAGGTGATCCAACCCCGGCCGCAGTTGTTTCGCCTCCTCCCATTCGCTGACCGGCCAGCCCCACGGGTCGTCCTCGTACAGGGTGCTTATTTCGTAGCCCCGGTACGGCTTGCGGACCTCGCGCGGCGGCGGCATGAACTCGGAATAGGCCGCGATCGGATAGCTCCCCGGACCCCGAAACCACGGCACGCCCTCCAACAACTGCTCCCATCCCGACATCGTCATAATGGTCGCGCTCCGAGGGCCAGAAGGCGATTGGTGAAAGCGCCCAGTTTACCATGTCGCGAGGCCAAACCATAGCCGCGGCCCCGGCAACACCTGCATCCTCGGCACAATCCTACCCCGTGCGATCCGTACCGATTTTGACCACGGCGATTCGGAGGACGGCTTTGACGGTGGCAACCGATATTTCAAGGAATCTCCGTGCCGAAAGGACTCGGCACGCACTCGGACAGAGACCGCTCCATGACGACGCATCGACCGCGCTGGTGGCAAGGGGGACTGCTCCTTCTCTTGGCAGGCTGCCAGACACCCCCGGCCCCGATCGGCGGGTGCGATCCCAAATCCGCCGACGATAGCCGGCCCCACGTTCTCGTCAAGCAGTTGTTGCGCGATACCGGGGAAGAAATCGCTCATCAACCCCTGCGCACGACGGCCACGGTGATCCACGATCAGGCCGGCTGGATCGGCTCCATCGGCCGGGGCATCTTCGGCAAGCGGATCGGCATGCACCTGCACGGCGTCCCGCCGCCGCTCGCCGAGTGCGGAGCCGCTCTCGATCCGGCCCTTATCGAGACGAACCTGGAGCCGGCGCTCGTGCAACTATACCGCGACGGCGGGGAAGCGCTGGCAGTGCTGGAGCAGATGATCGACTCGGCGACCTGCCAGATCGACGTGTTGATGTACACCTGGGACGACGACCCAGTCGGCTGGGGCGTGGCCCGGCATCTCGCTTCGCGTGCCCGGCCCGATCTGCGCGTGCGCGTCCTCGTCGATGGCGGCGCGAACCTGATCTTCACGCCGACGCCGGGCGGCGGGGGCGACTCGCAGCCGAAGCCGACGCTCACGGCCGGGCAGATTAACCGTGTCGTCTGCTGGCTCGCCTGCCAGCCCCATGTCGAGCTGGTTCGCATCCGCAATCCGCTGGCCCATTTCGACCACCGCAAGCTGGTGCTGATCGACGGGCAGTCCGCCTGGGCGGGCGGCCGGAACTTCAATTATGTGTCCTTCTTCTCCCGGCACGATATCTCCTACACCCTGCGCGGGCCGCTCGTCTGTCAATTGCAGCAGCGCTTCGAGGACTACTGGCGCGACCAGGGCGGCAAACCCGGCTGCCTGGCCTCGGCCCCTCTTCCGATCGTGGCGAACGCGGCCGGCCGGCTCGTTCACAACACACCGGTGGAACACAGTCTTCGTCATGCCCTCTATCACGCGATGGATTGCGCCCGCTCGCGCGTGTGGATGGAAAATCCGTACCTGTGCGATACAGGCGTGATCGTCAAGCTGGCCCGCGCCCGCCGGCGCGGCGCCGATGTCCGCGTCGTCCTGACGATCCAGTCGGACACGAAGTCGATCAACCACGCCAACCGCGTGACAGCCAACCGTCTGCTGGCCGCTGGCGTGCGCGTCTACCTGTATCCGGGCCGGGTGCATACCAAGTGCGCGACCGTCGATGGCTCCTGGGCCTACCTCGGCAGCGGCAACTTCGACCTGCTCAGCCTGCACCGCAACCACGAGATCGGCATCGTCCTCGGCCCCGGCCCCGTCGTCCGCGAACTCGAAGAGACGCTTTTCCTCGCCGACTTCAACCCGGAGTGGGAACTGCACACGCCTCTGCCGTTGACGGTTCAGGATTACGCCTACGAAATGCTGGCGGACATTTTGCTGTAATCAAACCTCGATGCCGACGGCCCGCAGGAGGGCGAGTCCGTTGCTGCTCCGCACGATGCCGGGCCGCACGCGATAATCGAAGTGCATCGCCCCGTCTTCGTAGCGGTCCTCGAAGTGGACGTTGGCGGCCAGCGGGCCGAAGCGGTCGGCGATGTCCGTCAGCGCGAGGTCGTGGGTCGTGACCATGCCGATAGCCCCGGCGTCGATCAGGATGCGCAGCACGGCCTCGGCGCCGACGCGGCGGTCCTGCGAGTTGGTGCCCTGGAACAGTTCGTCGAGCAGGAACAAAAGCGGAGGCGATTGCCCGGCCAGGTCGAGCAGTTGCCGCACGCGCAGCACCTCGGCGTAGAAGCGCGACCGTCCCGATTGCAACGAGTCTTGCACCCGCAGCGTGGCACCCACGACGAGAGGAGAGATCCGCAAGCGCCGGGCGCGCACGGGCGCTCCCATCCCGGCCAGCACGGCGTTAATGCCGACGGTACGCAGGAACGTGCTCTTGCCCGACATGTTCGAGCCGCTGACGATCAGGACGCGCGGCTCGCCGTCCAGGCGCACATCGTTTCGCACGCAGGCGGCGCGCGGCAACAGGGGATGCCCGATTTCTTCCGCGACGAAGCAGGGTCGTTCCGCGTCGATCTCCGGGAAGGGATCGGAGGGGTTCTCGAACGCATACGCCGCCAGCGCGGACAACGCCTCGCACTGGCCGAGGGCAGTCAACCAGCGGCCGAGCGACTGACCGCGATGTCTGCGCCATCTCGCCACGGCCAACGCCAGCGGCGTGCCCCAAAATGAGAGGGATGCAAGCGGCGCGAGCGCGAGTAACGAACGCAGTCGGGTCAGGAGCCGCGAGCAGGGATTACCGCTATCGAGCAATGCCGTCCGCGGTTGGGACAATCGGATTCGCTCGACCCGTTCGAGCAGCGCCGCCAGGGCCGCCAATCCTCGCCGTGGCTGCCACACGAGGGCGGAAAGGTGAGGCAGCTTGCGGCGGATCGACCAGGTAAGCCCGCGCTCCAGAAGAAGGCAACCCAGGAACGGAATCGGGCCGGCAACGCCCCCGACCCAGGCGAAAAAAGTCATCAGGCACAGAAAGGCCAGTAACGCGGACATTCCGTACGCCGCGGCGGAAATATGGGCTTCCGGCTCGGCGACCCAGACCGCGAAGCGTTCCGGCGACGGCACCTCTCTCGCCAGCACGGCGAGTTCTTCCCGCGCATCGAGTTGAGAACGCAACTCCGCGACCGCCGCCTGGCGTGCCCGGATCTCATCCGCGCCCGCGGGATAGCGCAGCCAGGCCGACAGCGTATCTTGCCCCCAGCGCGTGCAGGGCGTGCAGAGCAGCTCGAACAAACAGCCGGGTCCGAACAGGTCGAGATCCAGCGCGCATGGATGCGCCTCCTCAATGTAGCGCGTTCCCGTCTCTCCGCATCCGGCCCAGGAATCGCTCAGGCAGCGCAGACGTCGCTCGTAGAAGTCCACCGCCATGAGAGCGCGGCGGATGGCACGATTGAGTCGATTCCGCCACACCACGAGAGTCATGAACAGAAACGCGGGCAGCACGAGGAGGGTGCAGAACACGATCGCCCTCTCGCGTTCGGTCAGCAAAACCTGTATGACGATGACGCCAAAGAGGGTGTTCCGCACTCGGGAGATCAACTGGTGGCGCAGCACAAGGCGCCTCGCCCGAGCCTGACGCGCTTCCAGGCGCCTCGTGTATTCCTGGTGAGGTGTCGAATGGGCGGTATCGTGGGAATCGAGCACGGCAGATGGACCTCCTCGCCGGTCGTTTCCGGTGATCGTTGGAATTTCGTGAGCCGACCTCCCTCTTTTTCGCTCGCCATCCGCGATTATTCGCCGACCGGCGATTCGGCTTTCTCGACTTCCATTTTTCCCGTCTCGGCCCTCCGCGCGTTACAATGACGAATTAGTGAGGACCGCATGGAAAAAGAGATGGTCCTTGGTTAGCGACGCTTCGCAGAAGCGTTCTTTGGCCCACACGCTTCTGCGAAGCGTCGCTAACCAGCGACTTATGCCGTGGCGGACTCGGTGCGGTGGATTCCGGCACCTGACCAAGAATTGCTCATGGACCTCGACGCGAAGGTGTGTTACTGCTTCCACGTCACCCAGCGGAAGCTGCGCAATTTCATCCGCATCGAGAAACCGCGCGTGGCCAGTCAGCTATCCGAGTGCGGCGGGGCCGGCACCGGCTGCGGCTGGTGCATTCCGTTTCTCAAGCAACTCTTCGAGCAGGCCGGCGAGAGTGAAACAACCGAACTGGTCGCGTTGACTCCCGCTGAGTACGAGCGTCGCCGGGCCGTTTATATCCGCGAAGGCAAGGGCACGCCCCCACCCGGAGCGACGCCTCTGCCGGACGACGCCGAATCCTGAACCCGGATGAGTTACGTGTAGGCCGCATTACTCTTGCGCGGCGGCTCCCACAGATCGGCGGTCCCCGGCAGACTCATGCCGGGGACTTTCAGGTTGTGACGGTGAGCCAGTTCGAGAAGCCGGCGCGGATAGTCGGGCCATTTACCTTCCAGGTTCTTCAGCTGTCTTGGCTCACCCGCTTTGAGCACCGGCCGCAGCTTGGTCTCGATAAAAGTCTGCACGGCCTGCGGGAACTCGCGCGGCCGGCTCGCGCCGAGCGCGGGCATCTCTTTGCGCTGCTCCGCCGTCAGCAAGATGACGAACGTTTCCGCCCATTCGGGCCAGATGCCTTCCACCTGCCGCAGCCGATCCCAGGCATCGACGCGTCGCTCCCACATCGGTTTGGCCCCCGCGATCGACTTCGCCTTGTCCGGCAGATCTTCATCACGCGCGATCGGCTTGCGCGGCGCGGGCAGCGGCGGAAGCACCGGATGACGGTCGGCGAGGCGCTTTACGCGCTCGCGCGAAATTCGCCCGCCCCTCGGCGGCGTGATACTGACGCTTCTCCTCCGCGCTCAGGCGCGGCAACACCTGTTTTTCCACGAACTCCTGGACATCCGGCGGAAAGTCGCGCAGGTGCGTCCGGGGCCGGACGGGAACGGGTCCGAGACGGATCGGCCGCTGCCAGAGTTTGTGCAGAACAAGCTCCTGTTCGCGCAGCTTAACGATGCGCGCTTTGCGCTCATTCGCCGGCAGTTTCATCAGGTCGTCGCGGACGTGCCGCGGCAATTTTTCGATCCATTGACGCTGGCGGATCTCCTGGATGCGGGCAAGTCGCTCGTGCCCATCGGCCGCGCTGTCGATTTCCTGCCGCTGCTCCGGGGACAATTTCTCCAGCCAGTCGCGGTAGCGCTCGGCCACCCGCCACAAGTGCTCCTGTGTTTTGGCATCCAGTTGGTGCAATTCCTGGTCGAGTTGGCGAAGGTGTTCGCGCTTCGCCTTGGGCAGCTTCCAGTAGGTCCGCAGGTCGCGCCGCAGGCGCTCCTCGTGTTCGGGGTCGGCCTGCCACTTGCGCAGGAGTTGGCGGTTGCTTTCGAGCGCGCCGTCGCCGGGCACGGCCTCATGGGCGGGCGTCGCCGCCATGACGAGGCCGAGCAGCGGAATCAACAGCCAACCAGAGCGGGACACGCTTGCCTCCCTTATGTGTTCGCCGGTTCGTCGCCGAACAGTTCGGGCTTGTCCAGCGCCCGCCAGAAATCCAGGTCGTCCATCAGGTCGTAATAGCGCTTGTTCTCGATGATGCGCAGGTCGTGCAACAACTCCTTCTCGCCCGGTTCGTTGGGGACGAACCAGTTATACGCGGCATAGCCGGCCCAGCCGGACAGGAGCAGCGCGGCCGCCCAGCCGGAGCCGATCAGACGCCTCCGCCACAGTTGCCGGCGGCGCATCCGCGCGGTCTGCATCGGCGTCAGTCGCTCGAGCGTGCGATGCGTGAAGCTGGCCGACGGCTGCGGCGACGGCAGGTAGTCGAGCAGGTCCCAGGTCCGCCGCAGCGCCTCCGCCTCGGATCGCGCCGCGGGGTCGAGGTTCAACTTCGCTTCCAGGGCGCGGGCCGGCTCGCCGGTCAATTCGCCGTCGAGGTAGGCCACGAGGTCGGCCCGTTCCTGTTCGCTCAGGTGTGATGGTTCGGTCATGGCACAGTCTCTCTTCCTACGGCGGATCTCCCCCATCTTCCGGGACGGGTTCGCCGTCCATGTAGATGTAACCGCTGAGGGCCGCCCGCAGGTTCATGCGCGCCCGGCTCAGCAGCGACTTGACCGCCTTGGTGGTCAGGCCCATGACCTCGGCGATCTCGGCGTAGTTCATGTCCTCGAACTTGTTGAGCACCACCGCCATGCGCTGCCGTTCGTTCAGCCCTTCGAGCGCCTGCCGGACGATGGCGGCCAGCTCTTGCTGCTGCATTCGCTGCATCGGCCCGGTGCCGCGATCGCGCACCATCTGTCTCGGCGGGCGCGGCCCGAGCGGGCCGGAATCGTTTGTCGGCAGCGGCACGACGGGCTTGCGCTGGCGGCGCAGAGCGCGTTCAGGGCCAGGTTGTTGGCGATGGTGAACAGCCAGGTGGAGAACTTCGAGCGGGCCGATATTTCTTGCGGGCGCGGTAGACGCGCAGGAAGACCTCCTGGGCCAGATCCTCGGCCTCCGCCGCGTTGCCGACGAGGTGGTTCATCACGGCCACGAGGCGATGCTGATACAGCTCGACCAACTCCTCGAACGCGCCGGGCTCGTCGTCGCGCACGCGGAGCATCAGGCGGATGTCCGGGTCGCGCAGGGCCAGTTGCGCGCTGGTCTCGCCGGTCGTCGCCATCACCGTTCCGTTCACATAGCCCCCGGCTTGCCGGGCGGATGAAGGAATGCCCCCGGCAAGCCGGCGGCTATGTGAAGTTAAACCCTGTCGGCCGGTGCCGGTCCCGCCTGCGGCCAGGGCCGCGCGGCGCAGCTGGCCGCAGGCCGCGTCGATGTCCGCCCCCTTGCGCTTGCGCACCTTCACGCTGATGCCGGCGTCGCGCAGGATCGCCGACGAAGTCGGCCAACGCCTGCTCGCGTCAGCCGGCGGTACGGCAAGCCGACCACGTCGTTGAACGGGATCAGGTTGACGTGGGCCTGCCGCCCGCGCAGCAGCTTCGCCAACTCCGCCGCGTGCGCCGGCTGGTCGTTGAGGTCGCGCAGCAGGACGTATTCATACGTCACCTGCCGGCCGGTGGTCGCGTAGAAATAGTCGGCCGCTTCGAGGATGGCGGACAAGCCCGTCTTGTCGTTGGTCGGCACGATCCTGGTTGCGCAGCTCGTCGTTGGGGGCGTGCAGCGAGACGGCCAGGTGATACTGCTTGCCCAGGTCGGCGAGGCGGCGGATCTTCGCCGGCAGTCCGACGGTCGAGATGGTGATGTGCCGGGCCCCGATGCCCAGCCCCTTCGGCGACGAGGCCACGGCCAGCGCCTCCAGCAGGGCGTCGAGGTTGGCCAGCGGCTCGCCCATGCCCATGACGACGATGTTCGTCAGGCGTTCTTCCGGCGGCAGCAGGTTGCGGGCATGGATCAGCTGTTCGAGGATTTCGCCGGCCGTGAGGTTGCGGACGACGCCGCCGATCCGCTGGCGCAGAAGACGCAGCCCATGCCGCAGCCGACCTGCGTGCTGACGCAGACCGTCCGCCGATCGCGCTTCGGGCAACAGCACGCACTCGACGACCTGGCCGTCGCGCAGCCGCAACAGCAGCTTGTGCGTGCCGTCGCACGAAACGAGATGGCGTGAGATTTCGCTGCCGAGCAGGTGAAACTCGGCGGCCAATTCCTCGCGCAGCCGGCCCGGCAGGTCGCTCATCTGCTCAAACGACGTGGCCCGGCCGCCGAGCAGCCAGCGGCGCATTTGCCGGATGCGCAGCGGCGCCTGGCCGCGCGCTTGCAGCCACGAAAGCAACTCCTCCTCCGGCACATCGAGCAGGGCGCGACGTGCGTCCTGAGCCTCCGGGAATGTAATTTCCAGTGTTTGCATATGGTTATTGTAAACTCCTCGCTTCCGAGGGGGAACGGGGCGAACGCCAACGGCCGAGCTTTTCGCAACGCCCTGCTACGGAAACGAAGGGGCCAATTGCCCTTGGCAGGGTTCCTGATTATAGTAACCGCGTCGCCTCCGCGGTGCGTATCCATGCCTTTAACCACGGCGGCCCAACCGTGGACCCATTGAAGTGGTAAGCCATGAGTGAGCCGGAGTTTCGCCCGGGTCTGGCCGATGTGCCCGTCGCGGAGTCGGCGATCAGTTTCATCGACGGCAAGCGCGCCCGCCTGGAGTATCGCGGCATCGCCGTCGAGACGCTGGCCAAGGAGAGCTGTTTCGAGGAGACGGCCTGGCTGCTCCTCAAGGGCGACCTGCCCACGCAGCGCGAGCTGGCCGACTTCGACCACGAGCTGCGCCACCATCGCCGCATCAAGTACAAGCTGATCGACCTGATCAAGTGCCTGCCGGAAACGGGCCACCCGATGGACGCCCTGCAAGCGGGCGTGGCCGCGATGGGCATGTTCTACCCGGCCCGCGACGTGCACAACGCCCAGAGCAACTGGGACTCCGTCGTCCGCCTGATCGCCAAGCTGCCGACCATCGTCGCCGCCTTCCACCGCCTCCGCCACGGCGACGCCCCCATCACGCCGCGCGACGACCTCGGCCACGCCGCCAACTTCTATTACATGCTCACCGAGCAGGAGCCGTCGCCGGCCGTCGCCAAGGTCCTCGACGCCTGCCTGATCCTGCACGCCGAGCACACGATGAACGCCTCGACGTTCACCGGCCGCGTCACCGGCTCGACGCTGGCCAACCCCTACACGGTGATCAGTTCGGCCATCGGCACGCTGACCGGCCCGCTGCACGGCGGCGCCAACGAGGAAGTGCTCGACATGCTCGACGAGATCGGCTCGCCGGAGAACGTCCGCCCCTGGCTCGACGACGCCATCGCCCACAAGAAGAAGATCATGGGCCTCGGCCACCGCGTCTACAAGGTCAAGGACCCGCGCGCGACGGTGCTGCAAGAGTTGGCCGAGAACGTCTTCGTCGAGACGGGCCGGCCGAAGCTGTACCAACTGGCCCTGGAAGTGGAGCGCGTCGCCGCGGGGGTGCTCGGCCCCAAGGGGATTTATCCCAACGTCGATTTCTATTCCGGCATCGTCTACCAGAGCATCGGCATCCCGCGCGACCTGTTCACGCCGATCTTCGCCATCGCCCGCGTGGCCGGCTGGCTGTCGCACTGGCTGGAGCAGCTGAAGAACAACCGCATCTTCCGGCCCGAACAGATCTACGTCGGCAAGCACGACGTGCATTACGTGCCGCTGGAAAAACGGCCGTGATCGCCACTTTCACGCACACGGAGCCGGGAGGCCACCCGGAGAACGAGGATCGCCTGGCCGTGATCCCGTTACCTGGAGAATCTTCCGCTTATCTGTGCGCGGTTGCGGATGGGCAGGGTGGTCAGGCGGGTGCGGCGTTGGCGGCGGCCGTCGCTTGCCAAAGCTGCCTGGATCGAGCGTCGTCCTTCCGACTCGATCAACTCCTTTCTGCCTCCGTCTGGCCGACCATTCTGCGGCACGCCGATGAGGCGGTCGCGGACGCCGAGGGTGCCGGCTATACCACTCTAATCGCGTTTTGCTTGACGGAGACCATGCTCAGTGGTGGCTCCTCTGGAGATAGTGCGGTTTTGCTGCGAAACGCGGGCCAACGGCCTTGTGTCCTCACCGAACGCCAGATGAAGAACCCGCCCGTCGGCTCGCGGGGGGCCGTCTTCGTGCCCTTCGCCGCCCGCCTCATTCATCCCTGGACCGTGCTGGCGATGACGGACGGAGTCTGGAAGTATGGGGGATGGGACAATATCCTTGCCGTTTCATCCGAAGGAGGGGGAGAGGCTATCGTCCACGCATTACGAGAAAAGGCCATCCTGCTTCGCACGGGCCAACTCCAGGATGATTTCAGTTTGGTCGTTTTCCAGGGCTGATTGTGGCTACGGCTGCGCGGACATTTCGATGGTTGTCCGACAGGATTTCGTGCTCGCGCTGGTACGGGAAGCGCGGAGCGATTATGCTGTTACTGACTCGCGCACGACCTTTCTGCGTGGGGCAACTGCCTTCGTCATCGAGATTCTGTCGCTGAGGACTCGCCATGTCCGCCCATGTGAAGTGTCCCGCATGTTCCACCGTCCTGCAATTGCCCGGCGCCGCGCCGCCGGGCGGCATGATCCGCTGCTCCAAATGCGGCACCGTCCTGCGCGTACCCGGCCCAGCACCGGCGCCTCCCACGAAACCGCCCGCACCGGCCGTTAAGCCGAAAACGTCTGCCCCCGCTCCGCCGCCGATCCGGAAATCCGCTCCGTCGCCGATTCGCGCCACACCTCCGGCAGCGCCAAAGAAACCCGCCGCGCCGCCCGTTCGACAATCCAAGGCGATCAAATCCACTCCGCCGAAAGCCGCCGACAAGCGCTCGGTCGCCGCCCCGTCGCCGCCGGTAAAGCGGAAATCGAACAGCGCCTCGTCGCCGGCCTCGTGGGTTGTGCCGGCCTGCTCTTTCTCGCCTGCGGCGGCGGCATCAGTTATGGGATTTACTGGCTCTTCAATACCGGCAAGACCGTCAGCCAGAAGCTTGAGAACTTAAGCAAGGATTCTCAGGAAGCTCCAGCCAAGCAAGACGCCCCCGCCGGCGAGCCGAAGCCGGCGGAAGACAATGTTCCCGCGAACGTTCTCGACGTGTCGTTCATCCACCCGGATTTCAACGCCGCCTTCGTGATCCAGCCGGCGCGCCTCGTCCAATCGTCCTCGCCGCTGCTTCCGTCGAAGGAGGAGCGAAATCGGCTCATCGACAAGGGCATCCAGTCCACCGGCATTGATTTCAGCAAGGTCGGTCAACTCATTGTGGTCCTGGGGCCTGCCCCGCCAAATCAGCCGCGCCGGCGTCCCAATCCGCCCCGCCCCCGGCCCGGAATGCGTCCGCCGCCAGCCGCCCCGCCCGGGGCGGATGAGCCTGTCCCTTTCGTCTCGGCGATGATCGTGCGCTTCACCGAGCCGGTGGATGATATGGCGATCATGGTCAAATCGCTCAACCAGATGGATCGGGTGGAGGCCGGCGGCAAGACCTACTACCGCAGTAAAGTCGCAAAAGAAGGCGGCCAACCGCTGGCCGGTTATTACGACGGCAATCGCACCGTCTTGCTCGGTCCCGAACCGCTGATCAAGAAGATGCTGGCCGCCAAGAGCACGGTCAGCCCGCTCGCCGAAAAGCTCCGCGACTTCGGTCTGGACCACGACCTGTTCGGCGTGTTCGTCGTCGAGCCGGTTCGGTCGATGCTCAAGGACCTCGTGCAATCGCCCCTGGCGGAGAAGCAGTTTCCCACGGCGAAAACCCTCCACGAAGATTTGAACGCCATTCGGCTGACGGCGAACCTCGGCGGCGACAAGCTGATGCGGATCATTCTCGAAGGCAAGGACGACGCCGCGGCGAAGAACCTGGAAGAGATGGCCGACGCGCTGCTCAACTTGGCCAAGGTGATGTATCCCCAGCTCAAGCCGATCATCCAGAAGGAGGCGTCGCCGGAGAGCGCGGCGAGCGTCCTCAAGGTGACGGATCAATTCCTGAAAAAAGAAGGCATCACCGTGACGCGGGAAGGCAAGAACGTCGAGATCGCGCTCAACAAGCCCAAGGATTTGTAATGAGGTTAGCGACGCTCCGCAAAAGCGTGCTTCGGACACTTCTGCGAAGCGTTGCGAATCTATTTCTCGATGCGTAACAGCACCGATTTCGCCGCGTGTTCGGTGTTCTTGCCTTCGCGGCGGGCCAGCACCACGATCGGATGCGCCATCGGGGCGACCCACGGCTCGGCGCGAAGCACGATGGTTCGCGTCGTCTCCTGCTCGGTGATGAGGATGCCGTTGAGTCCGATGTCGAGCACCTCGATGCCGTGCGGCAGCCCTTTCACGTCGATCGGAATGCGGCCCTTGAAGCCGTTGCGCCGCTCGACCTTCACGGTCAAACGCACCTCGCCGCCGGGCGGAAGCGTCACTTCGCGCTCTTGCGTGATCGTCACGATGTCGCCGGGATCAATCACCTTCGGCACCCCGCCGGCCGCCTCGCGCTGCACTTCCTTGCCGTCGAGCATGGCGCGGGCGATCAACTTCAGCGACGGTGCCTTGGCCGGGACCGTCGCGGTCGGCTCGGCGTAGAGGGCGAGACTGGTGCTGATTTCACCGGACGGGATGGTCGTGGCCGGTGCGCTGAAGCCGGGCGGCAAATTCTCCAACCGAACTTCGATGGGACCGTCGAACTCGTCGCGACGGTCGGCGCTGACGTTGATCGACACGGCACTGCCCTTGCTGACGGAAGGGGTGGTGGGATTGAAACGGACGGTGAAATCGGGCCGGGGCGGACGCACGGTCAGCTGGTAAGCGTGGCGCGGACCGCCCTGGCCGCGGGCGTCGCCGATGCGCACCTGATAGTCGCCGTCGGCGGGCGGATCGAAGACGAGACGCGAATCCTTGCCGAAACCGCCCCCGCCGTCGTCGTTGCGATAAAACAGCGTGACCACGGGCAGGCCGTTGGGCGGGAAGGTCGTGCCGGGCGGGTGGAAAGACACTTTGTACATCGGCTGGCCGATCGGGTGGAACGTCGGCGTGGTGCCGAGGTAGCCGCGCCGCCGGCCGCCCTCGGTCCAGAACTGGCAATCATCGTCGGGATTTCGCGGCAGCGCCCGGATGCGCATCAGCTCGTTGCCGACGAGCAGGTAATCGTCCATGGCCAGGTCGCTCCACGCTTCGATGCGGATGCCGGCGCCGGCCGAATCGTGATCGCGGAAGATCACGTCGGTTTTGGCCACACAGCGGAGCGTGGCACGGGGCAGAACTTGCCCCCTGTCGTCGAGGATTTCGATCACCGAATCAAGCGGCGAACCGGCCCGCCGTGCGTTCACTTCCAGAAGCAACCGTTGCCCCTTCCTGGCGTGGAAGCGCCAGGTTTTCGTCGTGCCCGCCTCGTTGATGAGGCCGTTGCCCGTGCCTGGAACGGAAATCGTCGCCGAGGTCGAGAAGAACGCCTGCGGGAACTCCTCAACGCGCACCGTCGGATTGCCCAGCGCCTTGACGGTCAAGGGCACTGGCAAGCGTGAGCCAACGGCGGCATCGGCCGGTACTTTCATGTGCACCGAATGCGTAGGGCCGAGGTTGACGCCTTGCAGATAAACCTCCGCCTCCGTGCCGCGCTGGAGACCAAGCGGAAAGACGCTTGTTACGATAGGCAAATTACCGATCTCCAGCCGATATTTCATGCCGGCATCGCCGCGATACTCACGGTCACGGATGCCCAGGGCGTAATCGCCGGCTCTCGCGCAAGTGAAACCGAGCAGCCCATTCGTGCTTTCGCTGAGGATGTGTCCGTCGGTGTCGATCAGTTGCAAGACGGCTTCGAGCTTGGCCCCGGCGACCGGCTGCACCTGCACGCCGGTTTCCTGCCCCACCTTCGCCGCGAAGCGATAGTAATCGACATCGCCGGCCCGGCCGATGCTGCCGCTGAGGGTCGCGGGCAGCTTCACGATCTGTCCGGTGCGCGGCGAATCGTTCGGCTCGATCTCGGCGACGGGTGGTTTCGGCTTGATGGGCAACGGCTCGGCCTGTCGCTTGCCGGTTGCCGTATCGAGCAAGACGAGAGCGCCGTCGTAACGGCCCAGCACCAGTTGCGCGCTGTCGGGACGGACGGCGAGACAGAGCGCCGTTTCGGATTGCTTGTCATACACCTTGCGCTCGACCATTCGCGCGGTATCCCACGCCTTGACCGTGCGATCCTCGCCGACGGAGTAGAGCGTCTTGCCGTCCGTGGTGTAAGCCAACTGGAGGACCGGGGCTTCGTGGGCGAAGACGGAATGCGCGATCTTGCCGCCCTCGGCGGTGACTTGCCAGACGCGGATGCTCTTATCGACGCCGGCCGCCGCGAGGCGCCGGCCGTCGGGACTCCAGGCGACGGCGTACAGCCAATCGGTGGACTCAGCCAGCGTGTACAGCCGCCGGCCGGTGGCCACGTCCCACACCTTGACCGCCCGATCCGCCGCCACGGAGGCCAGCAGCTTGCCGTCGGGACGGAAGGCGATGCCGTAGACCGAATCGCTGTGGTCCTTCAGGACGCGCAATTCCTTCTTCACCGGCGAAGCCACGTCCCACAGCTTGATGAGCCGATCGTAGCCGCAGCTTGCCAGAAGCTTGCCGTCCGGGCTGAAAGCAAGGTCGTGAATCACGTCCTGATGCGTGTTGACGATGCTTGCGTTCGCGGCAATGGGTACAGGCGCGGGAGAAAAATCGTACAGCCGGACTTCGTGCGCTTCGCCCGTCGCGCTGCCGGCGACAGCGAGCGCGCCTTGCCGTCGGGGCGAAACGCCAGGGCTGTCACGCGCGGACGCTGGCCGTCAATTTTTCCCAGCAAATCTCCGGTCGTCGCATCGAACAGATACACCGTACCGCGTCCGCCGGCCGCGAGGATTCGCCCACCGGGATGATACGCCAGCGCCGCCACCGGCGCGGCCACCGACGTTCGCGGCCGAATGTCCGGCACGGTGATGCCAGCGGAGCCGTCCTCCTTCGCCCCCGCGTCGATCCAGGCGCGCAAGAGCGCGACCTCTTCGGGACGTGGTTGTTTCGCCTTTTTGGGCGGCATGAACGGCTTGTCCTTGTGTTCGACCAGTCGCACGATGCGGCTGGACTCGGCCTTGCCCGGCGTGAGGACCGCGCCGTCGTCGCCGCCTTCGAGCAGCGATTTGTACGATTCCAGGTTCAAGCCGCCCTTGGGTTCCTCGCGGTTGTGGCATTCGAGACAGTAACGAGCGAAGAACGGTTTCACCTGCGCGGCATAGCGGGGCGGCGGTTCGGCCGCGAAAGCCGTGCAGGGAAGTGCGAGAACGAAGAGGGCCGGCAGGGGGAATCGAGTGCGTGTCATGATGGATTATTTCATCGTTTCGGCGCGGAAAAATCAACGTTTCGCGGCCGAAAAGGTTTGGCCGGCGCTTTCGCCTTCGCCGTGAAAAGGACCACTTCATCCCGAATGGTGTAATCCACGCCGGCCGGCCCAAGAAGTTTCTGAAGCGCCTCGCGCAGGGGCACATCCTTCGCCGAACCGCTCACCGTCGTTTTCGGATCGAGCCGGCCAGCCTTGCGATCGCGGGATCGAGGACGAAACTTTCCATACTATTTCCATCGAGGAAGCTGAAGAACTGGACCACTTGTTCCAGCGTCTTGTCCTTGAAGTCGAAGCTCACTTTTTGGTCGAGCGCCTGTTCGATGCGCTTGACGGCGGCAAGCTGCGGTTTCGACTGGCCCACGGGAGGCGCCGTGGCGGGTTTGCGGACCCGGATAACAAGTCCCTTGTTATCTTGCTCATACATCAGGCCGTCCGCCTCGAAGAAGAGGTCGAGGGCGCTCCGCAGGGAGATCGAGCCGACCGCCGTTAAGGGCACTCGTTGTTCGGGCTTGATGCCGGCGGCCTTGAGGTTGTCCTCGTCGAGGCGAACGGGCAAGTGGCTCGTGTGCGAGAGCAGTAGACAAGCTTCCTCCAGGGAGGGATCCTCGACATTGAAAATCACGCTCCGGTCCAGCGCCCGTGCAACGCGAACCTGCATCGGTAGCGGCGGCAGTTTCGCCTCCAATTGTTCTTCCCCGGCGTGGCCGACCAGCTTTCCTTCGGGGTCAATGAGAATCGTTGTCGGGAAGGCGTGAATGTCAAACGTCTTGATCGTCTGGCCCGTCGCGTCGAGCAGAATAGGGAACGGCAGGTCACGGCCGCCCCAGTATCGCTTGCGTGACGGAACCGTTTTCTCGTCCAGTTCGGCGAAGTTTTTCACGGTGCCGTCATGGAAGGCGAGGATCTCGAACTTGTCGCGGTCTTTCGCGTGGGCGTCGTAGAGGTCGATCAGGCCCGGCAAACTGCGGGCCGTGCAGGGGCCCTCACCAATGGCCCCAGAATTCCAGGAACACCCACTTGCCCTTGAAGTCCGACAGCTTCACGTCCTTTTTGACGCCGCGGGCGTCGGTGACGTGCCAGGCCGGCGGCACTTTGCCCTTGTACCGCGCGATCACTTCCGCTGGAGTGTCGATCGTCTTGAGGTTCAGGTTCGGCTCGTCCCCCTTGAGCGTGATCTCTTTTGTCACATCCTGAATGTCCGTGCCGTAACCGTGTAATTGATAGGTGTCCGGCGGCAGGCGGAAAGAGAAGTTGGCATCCCTGGACATGCAGTAGGCGATCCGCGTCTGTCGATCTTTCGTGTAGATATACACGTTGGTCCAGTCCGGACGTTTGTTGAGTTCCTTGCAAAAGATCATGCCGTGGACGCAGACCAACGGGGCAAGCTTGATTTCGACGGGCTTGGAGGAGTCTCTCTCCCCAATCACAACCAGCCCGCCGGTCTTGCGGTCTCTATCCAGCACCAGGAGCGCCTGCCCGCGACCGTAGAAGGCGACCGAGAGCGAGAAGCGTCCCTCGGCGTTCGTGGCCACGCCCTTGTAAGGCTCCATCGCGCCGTTGGCAGCTTTCCAGGTGGTGGCGACTTCGACCCCGGCGACCGGTTTGCCGGCCGCGTCCACCACGCGGCCGGAGACTTTCACCTCCTCTTGCGCGGCGACGGTCAGCGGCAGCGCCAGGCCGAGGGTTGCTGCGATGACCCAGCATCGGACTCGCATGGGCGCTCCTCCTTTGGTGTCCTCAACGGTTGAACAAAAATTCCTTCGACGACAGCACGGCCCAGAACAGGTCCTCCAGCGCCTCGCGTCGCGTCGTCTTCGTATCGGTGGCGGCCTCGGCGAGCAGCGTTCGGAAATGCTTCTGCTCCGTCGCCGTCGGCTGGCGGCACAGGGCCAGCACGAACAGCCGGCGCACCGCCTCGTCGTCGGAGACCTTCTCGCCCAGCCACTTGGCGACCCGCGAATCCTTCGCCCGGATCTTGTCGTTGAGCGTCTGGCCGTTGTTGAGGTGCAGCGCCTGGCCGACGCTGGAATCCTGCTGCCGTTCGCACGAACACGTCTGCGAACGCTCCGGCCGGCCGAAGGCGTCGAGGAAGCGCGACACCACCAGCGAATCGGGCAGCTGAAGCGCCCGCGTGCCGAGCGGGTAGCCGTTGTACGGGCTGGTCGAGTCGCCGGCCGCCGAGTTGAGCTGGGTGAACGGCGTCGGCACGCCCGTCACCTGCGAATAGGCGTCGAGGATCACCTCGGCCGGCAGCCGGCGGATCAGGTAGTGCGAGTAAAAGCGGTCGTCGCTCTCGTTGCCCGGCAACGGCCGCGACGAGCGCTGATAGGTCGCCGAGTTCATGACGGTGCGGATCAGGTGCTTGACGTCGTACTTGTGCGCGACGAAGTCCTTCGCCAGGGCGTCGAGCAGTTCGGCGTTGGTCGGCGGGTTGGTCTGCGCGCAGGTCGTCCTCGGCCTCGACCAGGCCGCGGCCCAGGAAGTTGCGCCAGACGCGGTTGACCAGCGCCCTGGCGAAATACGGGTTGTCCGCCGCCGTCAGCCAGTCGGCGAAGTACTGCCGGCGGTCGACCGCGCTGTCCAGTGACAACGGCTTGCCATCGAGCGGCGCCGGCGGCATCGGCACGCCGCGGCGCAGGTGCGGCACGTCGCCGGACGGCATGCGACTGCACGTTGACCTCGCCGCCGCGGTCGCCGTTCTTGAGGGCCACGCGCGAGAACAGGTTGGCCATGCGCCCAGTATTGGTCCTGCGTCCACTTCTCCAGCGGGTGGTTGTGGCAGCGGCAGCAGGTGATCGACATGCCCAGGAACGTCACCGCGGTCGATTCGGTCAGGTCGGTGACGTCCTTGTGCAGCACGAAATAGTTGGCCGCCCCGTTCTCCAGGTTGCCGCCGCTGGCGGTGAGGATGTCGCGGGCGAAGCGGTCCCACGGCTTGTTGTCGGCCACGCTCTGGCGGACGAACTGGTAGAACGACCACACGGCCGGCTGCGGCAGGCGGCGCGTCGTGATGAGCAGCAGGTCCGACCACTTGTAGGCCCAGTAATCGACGAACTCCGGCCGCTCCAGCAAGGCGTCGATCAGCTTCGCGCGCTTGTCCGGCGCCTTGTCGGCGAGGAACTTTTCGCACCTCTTCCGGCTTCGGCAGGATGCCGGCCGCGTCGAGGTACGCCCGGCGGATGAACTCGGCGTCGGTACATGACGGCGAGGGCGGGATGCGCAGGTCTTGCAGCTTCTTGAGAACCAGTGCATCGATGAAATTATGTCGCGGGGAGGATGCGAACACCTTCGGATCGACGGCGTCCGGGCAGCGGCGAGGCGATGCGGTTGGCGGCGACGAGGTTGGAGTACCACACGGTGATCGGCGGCCTCGCCGTGACCGGCGACGGTGGCCTTGCCGTCGGCGTTGACGGTGGCGACCAGATCCTCGCTGCTGTTGAACTTGGCCCAGCGCGTCACGTCCTCGGAATGGCCGTCGGAGTACCAGGCGCGGACGACGATTTGCAGCGTGTCCTTCGGCTTCAGCACCGCCGCGGCCGGCAGCACTTCCAGACGCTGAATGCGTGTGTCGTCGGCCCGCGGCCCCGGCGCGCCGGCGGCGATCCAGTCGGCGAGGACGCGATAATCGGGCGAGCCGACTTCGATCTTCTGGCCGCCGCCGTGCGACACCGCCTGCGTCGGCTTGAGCAGGACCAGACTGCGGGCCGGCTCACTGCGATCGACGCGCCGGCCGAGCGCCTGCCGGGTCAGGACGAAATGATCGCTCGCCGGATCGTAGCCGCGCAGCGACAGCTTGAGTCCGCCCTTGCCGGCGAGCGCGCCGTGACACGCCCCGGAGTTGCAGCCGGCCCGCGTCAGCATCGGAATGACGTGGTTGCGAAAGCTCCAGGCGAATGGCTCCTTGACCTTGCGAGCCGTCACTTTCACCGTCGCCCGTTTGCCCTCGACCGTGGCCGTGATGGTCGTCTCGCCGTCGCCGGCCGCGCGCACGGTGCCGGCGGCGTCCACGGTCGCCACGGCGGGATGCGAGGAGGTGAACTTCGCCTGCGGCGTTCGATCGCCGATAACCTGGCCGGTTTCCTCCGTGAACACGAGCAAGCGCTGGCTGGCGTGCGGTCCGGTCAGCGTCACGTCGGCTGGCTGGATTTTCAAATCGGCGGCTGACGCGGCGCCGGCGCAAAAAAAGATAACGAGAATCGCAAAAGAAGCAATTGCCTTTTTCATAACCGCCTTTTCAAGCTGGAAGTCCGCTCCCATCACCGAAAACCCTTGCCTCCCACTCATCCTCGCGGCGCATGGCTTCGAGACATACAAGGTAATCGCCCCACAAGCATTTGGGCAAGCGCTCGGCGAATGACTCGTCGAGATGTTGAACCCGAATCAGGGATATGACATCGGCGAAATCCCGATAGCGTCTGGCCGCAAGTTTCAGTTGAAGGAGCGTTGCGAGGTTCAATACCTCGATGTTCTTGATTCGCTCTCTCACGTCGGCAGGGTCCGGGAAGGCGATGGGTCCCGGTTTCCCATTGCGAGGATAACGACCCGTGACGTAAACATCCAGCGTCACATCGTTAAGGCGATCGAGGAAGCGTCGCGGCCGATCCGGAACCGTCTTGAAATGCGGGCCAACGAATTGCCGATGAAATTCGCCCAACCCCTCGGTCGTCATCAGAAGGTCCAAGTCGTCGGTCGTCTGGCGATGTCCGTGCGCGTTGACGGCCATTCCCCCCATCACGGCATAGGGTATGTTCGCTTTCTCCAGCTCCTTCGTGATGCGATTCATGGTCTGATGCACGGGGGAGGCGCCCTGAAAGAATCGGTCGATTTCCTTCAATCGTTTCCAGAAGCTGACTGGCGCCGATTTCATTTCTGCCCCTCGCGCACTCTTCCCCCGGCAAGCCGGGGGCTATGTGGATTCAGAACAGCTCCTTGATCGGCTGCGCGTCGTAATCGGCCAACGGTAGCGGCCGGTTCTGCGGCCCCGGCAGCTCGCGGTGGGGGTCGAGGCCGAGTCCCTTGTAGATCGTCGCCGCCACCATGGCCGGCGTGACCGGCCGCGATTTCGGGATGTAGCCCAATTCGTCCGATTCGCCGACGACGCGGCCGCCCCGGATCGGGCCGCCGCCCATCACGATCGTCCACACGCCCGGATGATGATCGCGGCCGCCCGCCGGGTTGATCTTCGGCGTCCGGCCGAACTCGCCCATCGCCGTCACGATGGTGTTCTGGAGCAGGCCGCGGTCGTGCAGGTCTTCCAGCAACGTGCTGTAGGCGCGGTCGAAGTCGGGAGCGACCAGGCGCGACATCTCGGCGATGTCGGTGAACGGCTTGGAGCCGTGAATGTCCCAGGTTATTTCGTCGAACACGGTCTCGTACATATTCACGGTTACGAAGCGCACGCCGCGCTCGATGAGCCGGCGGGCCAGCAAACAACTCTGCCCGAAGCGCGTCCGGCCATAGCGGTCGCGCGTGGCGGCCGGTTCCTGGTCCAGTGCGAACGCCTCGCGCCTGCCGGCTGGACATCAAGCGATACGCGAGGTTGAAATTATCGTCGAGCTGTTTGGCCTGCGCGTTTTTCTCGAAGGAGCCGAGGGCGCCCTCGACGGCGTCGCGCATCTTCTGGCGGCGGTCGGCACGCACGGCGGAGATGTATTCGGGCGGCAACAGGTCGGGCACCTTGAAGTCCTTGGCGGACGGATCGGCGTTGAGGACGAACGGGTCGTGTGTCTTGCCGAGGTAGCCGGCACTTTGGCCGTGCGGCATGTTGCCGCCGGTGCGTCCCATCGGCCGGGGCAGCAGCACATGCGCCGGCACCTCGCCGCGCTGTCCCTTCAGATAGCCCAGCACGCAGCCGATGTGCGGGTGCTCGATGCCGCCGGCGAACAGCCGGCCCGTCTGCATCATCTGATGGCCCGTATCATGGACGGCCGTGGCCGTGTGGTAGACGCTGCGGATGAGCGAAAACTTGTCGGCGTGGCGGGCCATCTTCGGAAAGATTTCGCTGATCTTCATGCCCGGCGCACGGGTGTCGATGGCCTGGAAGGGACCGCGAATCTCGGCCGGCGCGTTGGGCTTGGGATCCCAGGTGTCGATCTGGCTGGGGCCGCCGAGCAAAAACAGCATGATACAGTTGACGTCTTTGTCCGGCGTCCCGGCCGCGGCCCGCTGGGCGAAGTAGCCAGGCAGCGTCAGGCCGAGTAAAGACAGCGAGCCGGCGTGCAGGAAATCGCGGCGGGTCAATCCGTCGCAAACGGACACGCCACGATCGGCGTCGAGACGTAACATCGCGGGGATACTCCACAGGAAAAGGCAGGCAGCGCGAGCGCTACGGGCAGATGATTAAAAATACCGATTTGCGTGCCCCGACGCAATGAAAAAGGGCGTCCGATAGGATCCCGGGGTGTGGTAATGGAATCTGACAGGTTTTTCCCCCTCCCCCCTTGTGGGGGAGGGAGTAAATCACCCCCCACCCCTACCCTCCCCCACAAGGGGGGAGGGAGAAAGAAAAGAAGCCGCGCCGCCCCGATGTCAAAGGGGAGCTTGAAACGACGAGTAAGCGGTCGGGTAAAACGCTAATCCGCGCGGGGGCCTTCCAGAAGCGGTTCCGCGCTGCGATGGCTGGGTAGCTCCGATCGCGTCGGCGAGGGCATCGGCCGCGGTGCAAAGACCGCCGCGGCCGCCGCTCGTAGACTGGCCCACAGGGCGGCGGCCTTGAAGCCGGGACGGGACGGGGCCTCGTCGGGAAGGGGTTCCCCTTCGGTATCTGCCGCCAATCGGCAGTCCACGCGGTCGAGGATGTCGCCGGATCTTGCCCGCGCTGAACGACGGTTCGTCCGAGGCGCTCGGCACAACCGTCTCGGTAATCAGCTGGCGCAGGCGGGGGTCGGCGGATTCGGCCTCGTCGGCCAGGCGGTTGTAGACGCGGTCCAGGATGCGCTCGAGCTTGGTCGGGCCGAACGGTGGGGGGTCCACGTCCTCGGCGGATGCGTCGGCGGACGACGCGGAGGAAAGCGGGCCGGGCAGCAGGGGAGCAACGTGAACGATCAGGTCGTGGAGCTGCTGGTTTTCCGTGTGGTCCAACATGGCCGCTCGTCTCCCCAGGTCAACGGGTCGATCCCGTCAGGATGTGTCCGCGCTTCTGCATCTCCCGGCGGATCTTCTTCTCGATCCGCAGGCGCTTGACGCGAATCAGGCCCGAGGACAGGCCCAGTTCTTTCGCCAGAGTCGCCGCCCATGCCTCCGTCCCGTCCGCGCTGGCGTAGGCGCCGATGATGTGGCGCTCGTCGTCGGGCAGCTCGCGCAAAATGTCGAGGAGGTCTTGCTGCTCCGCACTGAGCGTCGCCGTCGTCAAACCGTCGCCGTCGTCATGGCGGAGGACGGCGAAGTCGGTGATGTCGGCGGAGCATTCGAGGTTCCTGGCCCGGTAGCCCTTGCTTTTGCGGATGTCCTCGGCCTTGCTGCGGGCGAGGACGAAAAACCAGTTGTGCAGCGAGCCACGGGCCGGGTCGAACTTGTGGCGGTCTTTCCAGAGTTGATAAAGGGCCTCGGCCAGCACGTCCTCGAAGTCGGGGTGCTGAAAGAAGGGGTACGATCGCCTCAGCCGGGCTTCGGTGGAGGGGCCGAACGTTTGCAGGATGTCCCGCAGGACCGTTTCGTCGTTGCGCTTGAGCCGGTCGGCGAGGGCCGACTGGACCGGATCGAGTCTCGTCTGGGTCGTCGCTGACATCGCGTGTTGCCCTTCGTTTGTGCGATTCTCTGTCCTAAGAACCACGCCGGGGCGTTCCACCTCCCGGCCTCGAAACAGCCTGGTCCCGAACCCGGGACGATCGACGTCGGCGCTTTGTTCCCCCCAAGGAATGATATCCACCGCGTATTTCCCCTATTAATACGACGCCCCGTTACACTTTTCATTCCCTGTAACGGCCGGTCGTACCTGATGGGGTGAGTGCGATTTCCGGGTCGTGGCGGCTGGTGTGGCACGCTGGCAGCGTGCCCTACGTAGCGCACGCTGCCAGCGTGCCAAAACCCAAACCACTACCGATTTCCGAACCCCAACACGCAGGCCGATGACGAACCTTCCAACCGAGTCGCCGCGCCACGAGCGCTGGGGCGAATGGCTCCGCCGCGCCGCCACGGGCGATCGCGCCGCCTTCGTCCGGCTGACGGCCGAATTGCAGCCGTACCTGCTGGCGCGCCTGCGCGTCTCGGCCTGCACGCGCGAGCTGTTTCGCATCCCCCAGGATGTCGAGGACGCCCTGCATGACACGCTCCTGGCCGTCTGGGAGAAGCGTTCGGCCTTCGACCCGGACGGCAACGCCGTCGCCTGGCTGTGGGTCATCTGCCGCAACGGGGCGATCGACATTCTACGCCGCCGCTCCCGCCACAGCGCCGCCAGCTTGCACGATCGCGACGGCCACCTGATCGCCGACGTGGCGGTCGAGAATGTCCACCCGGCGGCGCTGGCATCGAACTCGGAAGAAACGCAGCAGATGCGCCACACGGTCGCCCGCGCGTGACGGGCGGTCGAGCCGCGTGTGCGCCGCGCCTGGCGTTTGCGGTTCCGCAAGGGACAGCCCTATGCAGCCATCGCCCGGCGTCTGGGTGTACCGCAAGGAACGATCGCCACCTGGCTGCATCGCTTCAAGCAAGGTCTCCAAGGCCGCCGCTCTTTCTGACTATCCTTTTTCCCGGCCACTGCAAGGAAAGCGGTGGGTAGAATGGCAGGGAAGGAGGATTGGCCCGATGTCCACAGCGATCGACATTCGCGAACTGCCGGCCCGCTGGGAAGAGGCGCTATCCCTGGCCGCGTCGGGCCACGAAGTCCTCGTGACGGACGGAACGACGCCGCGAGCACGTTTGATCCCCTGCGTGGAACCGGCCTCCACTCGCGTGCCCGGACTGCACGCCGGGGCGATGCAAATTGCCCCGGATTTCGACGCGTCGCTACTCGACTGAGGATGATAGATAGAATTCTGAATGTCCCGTTTTTCCGGCTGCTGAGCTGGGTGTCCGGCCACTGGAAGGGAGTCGCGGTCGCGGCTGCGGAACCTCGCCAGACGAGGATGCTGGAAATGACTCCGAGGGTGAAATGGGAACCAAACGAAAGCGCACCGGCGGGCAACAAGTCCTGTTCGTCTTCGACTACCATGAGTTCCACGCTGACGACGTTCCCCCCGAAGGCTGGGCCGGGGAACAGGACTTCCTGCGCCAGCTGAAGGAGCGGGACTGGGAGCAACGGGCCTCCGACGAGGACGATGAGGACGACCACCTCTCCCGCTACTGCGATTCGGAGATCCGGAGTATCGACGACTTGATGGAACGGGTCAGGGATTTTTTTGTAGCCGAGAACGGCCACCCGGAAGAGGTGGTCCAGATTCCGTTCGAGAAACTTGCTGCGCTCATGGCTCGGGGCGCCTGGTCGTTCGCGGGCGGGACCTTCATGGAGTTCGAGGGCAATCACAACGACTCGGAGATCACTGTCGTGCTCGAAAAGGCGTCTGGGTCTTGAACCGAGTGGGGGCGGACCCGAGTGGGCAAACGCCGAACCAGGCGCTGCAGCAGGACCGGCCACGCGATAGACGGTTTCTCCGAGTTCAACGCCACTCCCGTGTGAGCCGACTGCTGAGCTAGGTGTACCCGACCTACTGAGGACAACGCGGTGTCAATGTGGATGAACGTGGTGCTGGAGGACCGATCGGCCACCGATCACTTGTTCTCGGCCGACGCTGGTGAAGGCGATGGCGGATATACCATCCCGCGGCACGTCGCGTATTTGGACGAGACGTGCCGTCGGCTCGGGCTGCCATCGCTCGGCGACTTCGTTACCGTCGGGGACGACGGTGACCCGTGGTTCGATCCCGCCGAGGGGCTGGCCTGTGTGCGGGGGCTGCTCGATTGGTTGGCCGGGGCCAGCTGCGGGGAGCAACAGCGTATGGCCGGCGACACGCTCTGGGCGCGGATCGGTGTCCTGCCTGCCGACCAGCACGCGGCGGTTGGCTCGGCGGTCGCGTTCGCAGTGGCGGTCGATTTGTGGGCGTTCGAGGTAATCTTGGCCTATGCTGTGGAGCGTGGGACGCGGTTCCAAATCTACTGCTCGTGCTAGCGGGCAGGCCGAAGCAGGCCCCCTCAGATGTTACGACCCAAAGGGAGACGAGGCCGAACCATAAAGCAGTGTTGGCTTCGGGCGAAAGGGCCGCCGAACCAGACGCGGTAGCGGGCGGTCGCGAGCCGGATTCTTGAAAGTTCCATTCGCTCAGCACGGCCACCGCTGCTGAGCTGGTTGTTCGGCCACCGGAGCGGGGGGCTGGAGGCAAATGGACGCGCAAGGGTGGGATTGCTCGGACGACCCGATGGCGATGCTCGACGGGATTCGGGGGCTTGCGTCCGAACGTAAGCTGCGCCTGTTCTCCTTCGCGCTCTGCCAGCGGCTGCGATTCACGCCGGATTCCGTCGAGGACGGGGAGACGTTCGTGGCGCGCGCCGAACAGTTGTTCGACGCGCCGCCGCGTCCGCCTGGTTGGGCATTGCAAGCCCCAGAGGAGGAGATAGCGCGAGATCCCGACACTTGGTACAGGTTAGAGGAGGAGGTGGGTGAGCGATTCGACCTGGCGTGGTCGGGGTTCCTGGAGGCGGACTCGACGCCGATCGAGTGGGCCGGCAACCCAGACTTCACGGACCCGGTCATGGACAATTGGGCAGCGGTCACCATTCTCGGCGATGTGTGCGCTGAGAGGCCTTGGGCCGGGGCACAAGAGGCCGCCACCGTCGCGGTCGAACTCCCGATACGGAAAGCAGTCCAGGCGGGGCAAACGCCGGATAGTGCCAAGGCGAACGCGGGGGCCCCGGCACGAGCCGACGTATGTGGCATGCTCCGGGAAGTGTTCGGCAACCCGTTCCGGCCCGCTTCTCTTGATCCCCGCTGGCTGACTCCCACCGTCGTCGATCTTGCCCGCGCGATTTACGAGGACCGCGTCTTTGAGCGCCTACCGATTCTGGCTGACGCCTTGATGGATGCCGGCTGCGACAATGAGGCGATCCTTCAGCATTGCCGCGGGCCAGGACCGCACGTTCGCGGCTGCTGGGTGGTGGATGCGATCCTCGGACGGAAGTAGGTCGGGCCGTCCAAGGAGCTTCTTCTGTGAGAGTTACTCCTGTGTAACCGCGGCGCGTACCTGGAGATCGGATTCCCGCTGGGCGAATCTCCGTAGCCTCGGCAACGGAAAGGCAAGAAACGGAGGTAAAGAGATATGGCAAAAAACATCGACAAAATCGCCGTCGGCCTCGGCGCAAAGGTGATGGGAAAGGCGCCGCACATCGGAGGGGGCGCGTTCGGCGCCGCCCGGCTGGCCCGCATCGTCGCAGCCATTTACAAATGCTGCTCGACGAACTCGACGGCAGCGAGCCGCTGCGCCATTTGCGGGCAATCGAGGTACTGGAACGCATCAATGATAAGCAAGCCCGCGAGCTATTGCGGCGGCTGTCGGAAGGGGCGGCGGGAGCCTGGCTCACCGAAGAGGCGCGGACGACCCCCCTGCGCTTGAAGCAACGGAAACGACGCGCGCGACGCCTCACGATGCGGCAGCAACACTACACGATGGCCATGTCGGAATGACACTGGACAAACTGCCTTAAGCATTTTTGCGCATTCATGTGCAAAAATGCTCAATCTTCCTCAGATGGCAGAAGATTTCCTCGTCGGCCCGACAACCCTTTGGCAGAGTTGGCAAAGTGGCAGTCTCGCTCCCTTCTCTCGACGCTACGTCTTTAGAAAAAAGGATTTGCGCGATGGACCCACACTGCCAAATGGGTCGTGCCATTTGGCAGTGTGGCAGGGAGACCTTGCGCCGTGCGGAGCTGACGTGGTGCCTATAATCCCAGCACATCCTCCATCGTGTAGCGCCCGGCCGGCTTGCCCGCCAGGAACTTGGCCGCCAGAAGCGCCCCGCGTGCATAACTATCGCGCGTGTGGCCGCGGTGGACTAGCTCCAGCGTCTCGCCGAGCGTGCTGAAGATGATGGTGTGTTCGCCGACGTTGTCGCCGGTGCGCAGGGCGTGCATGCCGATCTCGTGCGGCGGCCGTTCGCCGACCAACCCCTCCCGGCCGTGCCGCAGCTCCGTCTGTCCCATCACCTCCTGCACGATGCGCGCGAAGTGCAGGGCGGTGCCGCTGGGCGCGTCCTTCTTGAAGCGATGATGGCGCTCGACGATCTCCACATCAAACCCCTTGCCCTTGAGGAGCGTCGCCGCCTGCCGTACCAGTTGAAAGAGGACGTTGACCGACAGGCTCATGTTCGGGGCCATGAGCAGGGCGGTCTGGTGGGCGGCCGCCTCGATCTCCTGCCGCTGGGCCGGCGTGTGTCCGGTCGTGGCCACCACGAGCGGGATGCGCCGCTCGACGCAGATCGACAGCACGGCCATCGTCCCGGCCGGCATCGAGAAGTCGATGAGAACATCGAGTCGCTGTCCGTGCGGCACGTCGGCGCTGACGCGGATGCCGAGGGGGCCGAGTCCCGCCACCTCGCCGATGTCGCGGCCCCGCTGCGGATGCTGGGGCGATTCCAGGGCCGCGCCGAGGGCGAGTTCCTTGTCTTCGCCGGCCAGGTACACGAGACGCTGGCCCATGCGTCCGGCCGCGCCATTGATGCCGAGGATGGTCTTCATGGATGCACCTCCCCTGGTATGGTAGAGAAATACCGGCCGATTGTTTTTTGCATCGTGGGTGTCGTTGTAGGGTGGGCCGAGGGACGAGGCCCACCAGCAGGGGCGTGGTGGGCCTCGTCCCTCGGCCCACCCTACCCGAATGAGGTAACGGTGTTCCACCCCAAAGGGCCGACCTTCTTCGAGCTGGCCGTGCAAGCGCTGTCCTCGACGCAGCGCGGCTACGACCTGCTGGCGCCCAAGTTCGATTACACGCCTTTCCGCACGCCGCAGCCGCTCCTCGACGCCGTGGGCGAGCATCTGCATACGCTGGGACCGTTCGATTCGGGCCTCGATCTGTGTTGCGGCACAGGGGCGGCGATGGCCCTGTTGCGGCCGCACTGCCGCGAGCGCGTGGTCGGCATCGACTTCAGCCAGGGCATGATCGAGGTCGGCCGGCAGCGCACCGCCCAGCGCCCGGAGACGCCCGCCTGGAGTTCGTCCGCGGCGACGTGCTGGCCATGCCGTTCGCGGCCGAGTTCGACCTCGCGGTTTCCTTCGGCGCTTTCGGACACATCTTGCCAAAAGACGAACCGCGTTTCGTCGCCGAGATCGCCCGCGTGCTGAAACCGGGCGGCCGATTCGTCTTCATCACCACGCACATGCCGTCGTTGATTTCGCCGCATTACTGGTTCGCGCCTGTTCAACGGGGCCATGCGCGTGCGCAATTTCCTGATTTCGCCGCCGTTCATCATGTATTACCTGACGTTTCTGTTGCCGGAGGTGGAGACGCTCTTGCGGCAGCACGGCTTCGCGGTGGAGGTGCGCGAGATGGGATTCAAGGGTCTGTGGTCGATGGCCCGTCTCGTCATCGCCACGCGGACCAACATGTAACCGGGAGCTGTTGCCGATGACCGCCGTACCCTTACCCGTGGTGCCGCGACAAGCCGTTGACGCGGCCAGCCTGCAAGCGACCCTGCGCCGGACGTCACGGGTGAGGTGCGCTTCGATCGCCTCAGCCGCGCTCTTTATTCCACCGACGCCAGCGTTTATCAGATCGTGCCGCTGGGCGTCGTCTTTCCGAAGACGGCGGCCGACATCGAGGCGACTGTGAAGATTTGCGCGCGCTTCGGCGTGCCGCTGACGGCGCGTGGCGGCGGCACGTCGCAGGCCGGACAGTGCATCGGACCCGGCGTCGTCCTCGACTGCTCGCGCCATCTCAACCGCGTGCTGGAAATCAATGCTTCGGAGCGCTGGGTGCGTGTCGAACCCGGTTGCGTCCTCGACGAACTCAACCGCGCTCTGCAACCGCTCGGTCTGCACTTCCCGCTCGACATCTCCACGTCCGATCGCGCTACCATTGGCGGCATGATCGCCAACAATTCGTCCGGCACGCACTCGCTGATCTACGGCAAGACGATCGATCACGTCCTGGAATTGCGCGTCGTCCTCGCGGATGGACGGACCATCGACCTGCGTTCGTTGGATGAAAGCGAGCTGACGGCGAAGTGCGAGCAACAGGACCGCGAAGGCGAATGCTATCGCCTGGTGCGACGGTTGACGGCCGAACACGCCGCGGAGATCGAACGCCGCTATCCGCGCATCCTACGTCGCGTCGGCGGCTACAATCTCGATCGCTTCACCCCGCGACAGCCGTTCAATTTGGCCCATCTGCTCGTCGGCTCCGAGGGTACGCTCGGCGTCACGCTCGAAGCCAAACTTCACCTGGCCCCGTTGCCGCGCGCCAGGGCGCTGCTGGTCATTCAGTTTGGTGAACTGCTCGACGCGCTCGCCGCCACGCCGCTGATCCTTGCGCATCATCCCGCCGCCGTGGAGGTGATTGACAAATACGTGCTGGACGCCACGCGCCTCAACGCCGAGGCGTCCCGGCTGCGCGATTTCCTCTCCGGCGATCCCGGTGCCCTTCTGATCGTCGAATTCTACGCCGATAGCGCCGAGGAGTTGCCGTCGCATCTGGAAGCGTTGGAAACGGACTTACGCACCCGTCGATTCGGCTATCACTACCATCGCGCCGTCGAACCGGCCGCCCAGGCCCGCATCTGGAAGCTGCGGCGATTGTCGCTGGGTTTGTCGATGGCCGAGAAGGGCGACGCCAAGGCGATTTCCTTCGTCGAGGACACCGCCGTCGCCGTCGAGCATTTGCGCGCTTACATCGCCACGTTTCTGGAACTCCTCCGCCGTCATGGAACGAAGGCCGGCGTTTACGCTCATGCCTCGGTCGGCTGTTTGCACGTTCGCCCGGTGATCGACCTGAAAACCGAATCGGGTGTATCGAAGTTCGAGGCGATCGCCGGGGAAGTGGCCGACCTGGTGCTCCGGTACGGCGGCGCTCTCTCCGGTGAACATGGCGACGGACTTGTGCGCAGTCCGTTTCAGGAGAAGATGTACGGCCCGCAACTCTATCAGGCATTCCGCGCGATCAAACGCACCTTTGACCCCGCGAACATCCTCAATCCCGGCAAGATCGTCGATGCCCCACCGTTGGCGAACAACCTGCGTTACGGGCCGCGCTACGTCACGCCGGAGGTGGCGACGACGTTTGATTTCACGGCCGACGGCGGCTTGACGAGGGCGGCCGAGCTGTGCGCCGGCGTCGGCGAATGCCGCAAGACGCGCGGCGGGACCATGTGCCCATCGTATCAGGCCACGCGCGACGAACAGCACAGCACACGCGGCCGGGCCAACGCCCTGCGCCTGGCGCTGACCGGACAGTGCGACCTGACCGGCCTGGCCGACCCGGCCCTTTTCGACGCTTTCGACCTGTGCCTGGAGTGCAAGGCGTGCAAGAGCGAATGTCCCACGAATGTCGATATGGCTCGCCTCAAGGCGGAATTTCTAAGTCACTATCATCGGCAGCACGGCGTCTCCTGGCGCAGCCGGTTATTCGGTCACATCGCGGACGTGAGCCGGTGGGGTTGCCGGCTGGCTCCGCTGTCGAACTGGCTGGCACGCAGCCTTCCGGTGCGCTGGCTCAACGATCGTCT
This sequence comes from uncultured Planctomycetota bacterium, assembly GCA_963767535.1. Taxonomy (GTDB): domain Bacteria; phylum Planctomycetota; class Planctomycetia; order Gemmatales; family Gemmataceae; genus JAJPHU01. Next base: position 769,950 of record CAVYEC010000001.1, on the reverse strand, counting down.
TTTGGGAATCGACCGCCGTCGCTTGCCGCCGGCGTTCGCGCGCCGGACCTTTCTGCAACAATTCCAAGCTCGTCGGACCCGCCGGGAAGCGGATCCGGCTGCCAATGTCTTACTGTTCCCGGACACGTTCACGAACTATTACGAGCCGGCGCATCGGCATGGCGGCGGTCGAGTTGCTCGAACGCGCCGGCTGCGTCGTCGCCGTGGATGTGCCGGACGGTGATGCCGCCTCCCTGACGTGCTGCGGCCGGCCCCTCATCTCCAACGGATTGCTTGCCGAGGCGGTCGCTCACGCCGAGCGAAACGTTCGCCGTTTGCACCGCTGGGCGGCCGAGGGCAAGCCGATCCTCGCCTGTGAGCCGAGTTGCCTTTTGACGCTCAAGGACGACTATCCCGCTCTCGTGCGCGCTCCGGTGCGGCGCATGGCCCAAACCGTGGCCGATGTTTGCAGGACGTTTGAGGAGTTCCTCGAAGAGCGACTCCGCGAGCGCGACAAAGTTGGAGGAGAACCGCTGTTCGCGCGGCGGGCGGGGACGGGACCGATTCTCGTGCAAGCGCATTGTCACCAGCGCTCGCTGACGGGAACAACCGCCCTGCTCGCGCTGCTGCGGCGTGTCGGGGCGGAGGTGACGGACCTCGACGCGGGTTGCTGCGGCTTGGCTGGGTCGTTCGGCTACGAGAAGGAACATTACGACGTGTCGATTCAGGTGGCCGAACAGCGGTTGTTACCCGCCCTGCGGCAAGCCCCCGCGGAGGCCGCGATCGTGGCGCCGGGTTTTTCCTGCCGGATGCAGATCGCCCATTGCACGGGCCGCACCGCCGTCCACCCGGCCGAGTTTTTGCGCGGCACCGTGCCCTGATTCCGGGATCACTTTTTTTCCAGCTCTTCGCGCGGCGGCGGCAAGAGTTGCGGCTCGGCGGCTTTCTCCTGTGCGGCGGTCGGCTGCGGAGTCTGGGACTGGTAACACGAGCAGGGGACCGGGCCGCCCAGACCGGGATAGCCGTCGTTGCCCAGACCGATGTACGTCTGCATCGAGAAGCGCAGCGGGTTGACGGACGGACAGTGATACGGTCGGAAATGCTCCACGGGCGGAATATCCGGGTGCCAGTTGCGGGCGAAGATGTAGCGGCACGGCCCGTGGCAGAAAGCGGCCCAGCGATAGAAGACCGGCGTGAGAATGTGCATGGAGCTGTAGTGCGTGCAGGGACAATCGCACGGCTGCATGATGTTGATGATCGGGCCGGCCTGCGCCGCCGCCGGCAGTCCCAGGCACACCCCCACCAAGAACACGGCCATCCACTTACGGTTGCGTCGCATCCTACGTCCTCCCGTTCGCGCCCTTTCGCTGCGATCCCTACGTTCTTTATCTGCCGGACAAGTCCCCGAACTGTTGCGGTGGGTCGGCAATTCCCCCCGTCCGCGCCGGGGACGCCCTCACAGCCCAATCTTCCCCGCCGGCCGGCAAAGTTTGCCGCCGCGAGCTAAACTTTCGTGAAATACATTGCAGCTCCGAGGATCGACTCGCGTCAGGAGATTTCGGGGAGCGGCCGTGCTTCCGCGCGCCGCCCGCACGGTCCTTGTGAGCCGCAGGGGAGGGGTCAATCGTGGACCAATTGGTACAGCCGTTCGAGCGTTTGTGGGCCTGGGTGGACCAGGTCGGCGGCTTCCCAGGCAAAGTGTTCTTCGTCTGCGTCATCATCATGATCATCATCGGCGGACTTACCTGGTACAGCAACAAACGCTGAACCGGGCCGGACTTCCGATGAGATGAACTCCTTCCGTGTCGCACTCCTTCCCGGAAGCGGGTCATCCTGCGCTTTGGCATAACCTTTGCTCATTTCTTATTGCACAAAAGTCGTGAGGGGTTGGAGGCCCCGTCTTTGAAACTCACGACCTCGCGCCCCTGTCCTCGCCACATCCGGAACCTCGATCCGCAACGGGAGCGAACCGTGGACGAACCCCTTTCCGAAGTGCTGATGCACCTCGTTTCCGCCTATCACGGCGGCGAAAAGATCGTGTTGCTGCTCGATTACGACGGCACGCTGACGCCGATTGTCGAACTGCCCTGGCAAGCCAAGCTCGACCAAAGAACGCGCGACCTGCTGATCCTGTTCGCCGGTCTGCCGCGCCTCCACCTCGGCGTCCTGAGCGGCCGGCGCATCGAAGAAGTGGAGCAACTGGTCGGCCTACCGGGGATCTATTATTCCGGGCTGAGCGGCATCGAAATGAATTTGAAGGGCACCACGTTCGTCCACCCCGTCGCCTTGCAGGGCGCCCCGCTCATCGACGAGGTGGTGCGCCGGTTGTCGGCGATCGAAGAGGTTTACGCGGGAGCGTGGGTCGAACACAAACGCTTCGGCTTCACCGTCCACTATCGGGGCGTCACGGCGGATCTCGTCGAGGAAGTCCACACGCTGATCCTGAGCTTTCTAGAGCGCTGGATGGATCAGCTGCGCATCGTCGAGGCTCCCCGCGCCGTGGAAGTCATCCTGGCCGGCGCGGGCACCAAGGGCGATGGGGTGCGCAAGATCGTCGAGGATGTCGGCCAACCCTCGTTCGTCTTTTACGCCGGCGACGCCGCGGATGACGAGGACGCCTTCGCCGAGGTGACGGCCCTGGGCGGCGTCAGCCTCGGCGTCGGTGCCCAGGCGCCGTCGTCCGCCACGGCCCATCTCGCCGATCCCGAGGCGCTCGTGGACTGGCTCGATACCCTGCTGCATCAATTGCAAGAGGCGGCCGTGCTGCCGTGAGGAACTTCAAAAGTCGTACTTGTCCACTGTTTCCTTGTCGAAACGGATCGGCTCACCCAACAGCACTTCGCGATCCTTGACCTTGATCTCTCCCAGCCGGCCCGCCTTGATCGTGCCGCTTTCCGGCATCTCGCCTTTATGTTTGAGGTAGGCGACCTGCACAGTCAGGTAGCCGAGGTCAATCGGGTTCCACAGGATGAACTCGCGGACGGTGCCGTCCTGGACGTAATCGCGCATGTCGCGCGGTGTGGACACGCCCGTTACTTTGATATCGAGGTCGCGCAGCTTCTTTTCCTGCCGCACCGCCTCCGCCGCGGCCGGCACCGCCACGGAGGTCAGGCCGATGATCCCCTTCAAGTCGGGGTTGGCCTGGATCAGCGCCCGCGCCTTGGTGATGCCGAGGTCGCGGTTCTCGCCGTGCTCCGTTTCCGGTAACAGCTTCATGTGCGGATACTTTTCCGCGACGTAGGCCTTGATGCGTTTGGCCCACTCGCTCTGATTGGGCGCTTGCACGCTGCTGGTCAGGATGCCGACCTTGCCCGTTCCCTTGGGGGACAGTTGCTCAGCCATCGAATCGACCATCATGCGGGCGACGCTGTCGTAGGTGGCCATGTTGACGAAGAAATCGCGGGCCTCCGGCTTGCTGTCGGCGTCGTAGGTGATGACGGCGACCTTCTTGTTGCGCGCCTTCTGGAGTGAGCGCGCGATCTGGTCGGGGTCGTTGCACGCCACGCAGATGCAGTCGATGTCGCCGGAGGCCGTCCACTGCTCGATCATGCCGATCTGCTTGGTCACGTCCGTTTCGGTCGGGCCGTTGTATACCAGCTCGATGTTCAACTCTTTCGCGGCTTCTTCCGCGCCGCGCTGGCAGGCGTTGAAGTACGGGATGCCGATCAGCTTCGGCATGAAGGCAATCTTCAAGGGACGCGGGCCGGATCGGTTGGCGCAGCCGGTCAGCGGCAACACCATCAAAAGACAGAACAAGAGACGAGCCATGATGCCCCTCGGCGAGACGGTTGCGAGGACGAGACGACATATCACGCGGGAGTCGTTGTTGTTTTACGAAGAAGTGAGGGCGCGGCGAGCACTCCAGCGGGCGGCGGCCTCGTTGCTGACGGCGACGGCGATGAGCAGCACGCCCAGCACCATGTCGCGGCCGTTGGGCGGCACGGCGTTGAGTCCGGCCAGCAGCGCCGATACCGTCACGATTCCCAGCAGCGTCCCGACGACATGGCCAGCGCCACCCGTGATACGGATACCGCCCAGAACGACGCAGGCGATGGCGGTCAACTCCAGCGATTTCTCGGCGTCGGCCTTGGCAGCGCCGAAGCGCAGCACCACGGCATTGCCGCACAGTCCCGCCAGCAAACCGGACGCCGCGTAGATTGCCAATTTGATGCGCCGCACCGGCAGGCCGGCGAACCGGGCCGCTACCTCATTATCTCCTAGAGCAAATAGCGCCCGGCCAACCCAGGTGTGATGGACGAAGGCGTAAGTCGCCACGAACAGCAGACCGATGACCCAAAGCGGAAGCGGCATACCCAGGACGGGGGTATCCCAGATGTCGGCCAGCTCGCTCGGCAAGCGGGTCGGCGGAGACTCGCCGCCAAGACTGAAAGCCAATCCACGAAACAGCTCGCGCGTGGCCAGCGTGACGACGAGCGGCACCACACCCACGGTCACGAGGACGCCGTTGAGCAAGCCGGTCAGCAATCCGGCTAGCAGTCCCGCGAGCATCGCTGCGGGGATCGACCAGTGGGCGTCGCGCAATAGCACGCCGACGACGACGCTGACGAAGACCGTCACGGAACCGACCGACAGGTCGATGCCGCCGGTCAAGACGATCGGCGTCAGGGCCAGGGCCAGGACCGCGGGAGCGAAGTATTGTTCGCTCAGGTTCAGCCAGTAATCGAGGCGCCGGAACGCCGGCACGTACAGCACCGTGACGGCCAGAATCAGCAGGGCTAATAGCCAGGGCAGACGTTCCGCGAGGATGCGAGCGAGCGAGCGGTTCACGTTTGCCTCCGTCGCCACAGGGCGTCGAGCGTGACGGCCACGACCAGGACCGCGCCCACGAGGGTGCGCTGCCAGATGGTGGGAATATGCAAAAACTCGCAGGCCGGCGGTAGGGCCACGAGAAACAGACAGCCGAGGACGACGCCGAGGACCGTGCCGCGTCCGCCGGTGATAGCGACGCCGCCGACCACCGCTGCCGCGATCGCCTGCAAGGTCGTGTCCTCGTAACTGACGGCTTGCAGCTGCCCCGACCGTGCCAGGTACAAAAGCCCCGCCAGACCCGCCAGCATCCCTTGCAGGGTAAAAGCTGCAATCCAGGTCCGCGACAGGGAAATACCGGCCCGCGTCGCCGCCGCGGGATTGCTCCCCACCGCGTACATCTGCCGGCCCAAAACGCTTCGCCGCAGAAACAGTCCGATGCAAAACGCCAGGGCCAATCCGAGCCAGACGAGCAGCGGCAAACCCGCCCGCGGTTCGACCAGGAAATTGCGGGCGCCGCCGGGTATTTGCACGTCCTGTTTCAAGCGCCACAGCGCCAGACCACGATACAGGCTGAGGGTGCCGAGCGTCACCACGATGGGATGGACCCGACCGATCAGACTCACGAGCGCGTTGACCAGCCCGCCTAGTCCGCCCACCAGGATGCCGACGGCGAAGACGAGGGCAAGCGGATAGTCTTCCTGCCACATTTGCCCGGCGACGCCCGCACTGAGGGCCATCAAGGATCCGAGCGAAATATCAATCCCGCCGACGAGCAGGACGATGGCCGCCCCCAGGCGCAACAGCTCAGCAAGGCCGCGTCGGTGGCCAGCGAGGGCAGGTGTCCCGCCGTCGCCGTCTGCCCGCTCCGCCAGAACTGCGTGCCGAGCAGAACGAGCAATAAAACGAGCAGGCCGCCCTCGCGCAAGGGCAGCGCTCCCCACCAGCCCGCAGCGCCAGCAAGGGCAACTCTTGCTAGCGCTGCGGGCTGGTCGGATCGCGCTCCCTCGCCACCTTCATTGGGCAGCGCGGCGGCGGCGACCTCGTTGGCCGAGTGCCGGCGCGGGTCGAACAGGCCGGCCAGCCGTCCCGCGCGGAAGACGCCGACGCGATCGCTCTGAGCCAGCACCTCGGGCAAGTCCGAGCTGATGAGCACGATCGCCCGACCCTCGGCGGCGAGGCGGCGTATCAGGCCGTGGATCTCCGCCTTGGCCGCCACGTCGATGCCGCGCGTCGGCTCGTCGAGAATCAGGACATTCGGCTGCCGCTGGAGCCAGCGGCCGACGACGACCTTTTGTTGGTTGCCGCCGGAGAGGGTGCCGATGGTCTGCTCGATCGAACGCAAGCGAACCGACAGGGCTTGCACGGCAGCACGGGTGCAGCGGACTTCCGGCCGTCGGGTCAGCCAGCCGCTGGCCAGTTGCCGCAGGATGGCCAGCACGAGGTTCGCACGGATCGACAGTCCGCGGCACAACCCCTGGCGCAGCCGGTCCTCCGGCACATACGCTAGGCCCAGACGGGCCATCGGTCCCGGCCCGGCCGGCGTGACCGTGCGGTCGTTGAGCCAGATGTCGCCGTGCGCCAAGGGGTGCAGACCGAGGACGCCCTGTGCCCATTCGCTGCGGCCGGCCCCGATCAGGCCGTATAGTCCGACGATTTCTCCCGCGTGGACTTCCAGATTGATGTCGCGGAAGGCGCCGTCTTCGGCCGTGAGGTTCCGACAGCGGAAGCGCAAGGGTCCGCACGAAGTTACGGCCTCGCGCGGCCTGGTATCGAGATCGCGTCCGACCATGTGGTGGATGAGCTGTTCCGGCGTCGTCGCCGAGAGCGTTCCGGTCCACACCCGGCGGCCGTCGCGCAACACCGTCGCCTCGTCCGCGAGGGCGAAGATTTCCTCGAAACGATGGCTGACGTACAGGACGGCGGTCCCGGCGTCGCGCAAGCGGCGGACCTGCTCGAACAGCACTTCCGTCTCGGCGGCCGACAGGCTGCTGGTCGGCTCGTCGAGGATCAAGACGCGCGGCGACTCGCTCAGGGCGGCGGCGAGAATAAGAAGTTGCCGCTGGGCCGGCGATAAGCCGGAGGCCAAAACATGAGGCGACAGTTTGGCGTGCATCACGCCGAGCGCTTGCCGGGCGCGTCGCCTTTGCTCGCGGCGATCGATCCAGCCCCAGCACCGTGCGGGAAGTCCCTGCTCCAGCGCGATGTTTTCCGTGACGCTCAGGTCGGGGAACAGATCGACTTCCTGATGGACCGACACGAGGCCGAGCCGCCGCGCGTCGTGGGCATCGACGAAGCGAACAATCCGGCCGTCCATGCGGATGCGGCCGTGGTCGGGGGTAAGGCTGCCGCCGAGGATGTTGATGAGCGTGCTTTTGCCGGCGCCGTTTTCGCCGAGAAGAGCGTGGACACAGCCCGGTTGCAGGGCTAGGTCCACGTCTTCTAGCGCGACGACACCGGGAAAGCTCTTACCGATGCCGGTCAGTTCGATCGTCGCGCTCATGCGGACAACTTTCGACGGGCGATGAGGGCGAGACGGCGCATGAAAAAACCCCGCCGTATTTTTCAATACGGCGGGGTTATCTTTTTCAAGTAGGCAGGTGAGTCAAAGTTCGGATGCGAACATGAGAGATTGCTTTCCATCGTGAGAGGGAAAGCTTTAGAATCATCCTTAGAAAGGAGGTGATCCAACCGCAGGTTCCCCTACGGTTACCTTGTTACGACTTAGTCCCAATCGACCGTTTCGCCGTAGCCGCCTGCCCCCTTGCGGTTGGCGTGGCGTCTTCGGGCGCTCCGATCTTTCGTGGCTTGACGGGCGGTGTGTACAAGGCTCAGGAACACATTCACCGCAGTGTTGCTGACCTGCGATTACTAGCGATTCCAACTTCATGAAGGCGAGTTGCAGCCTTCAATCTGAACTGAGGCGTGTTTTTTGGGATTGGCTCCCCCTCGCGGGTTGGCTTCCCTCTGTGCACGCCATTGTAGCACGTGTGCAGCCCTAGGCATAAAGGCCATGAGGACTTGACGTCATCCCCACCTTCCTCCGGTTTAACACCGGCAGTCTCTCCAGAGTCCCCGCCATGACGCGCTGGCAACTGGAGACAAGGGTTTCGCTCGTTACGGGACTTAACCCAACATCTCACGACACGAGCTGACGACAGCCATGCAGCACCTGTAGTAGGTTCCGGACTGGATACCGTTGGCGAAACGTTTCCGCTCGCTACTCCCTACCGCTTTCGCACATGTCAAGCCTAGGATAAGGTTCTTCGCGTAGCCTCGAATTAAGCCACATGCTCCACCGCTTGTGTGAGCCCCCGTCAATTCCTTTGAGTTTCAGCCTTGCGACCATACTCCCCAGGCGGGGTACTTAACACTTTGGCTTCGGCTGTGAACCCATGTTAAGTCCACAACCTAGTACCCATCGTTTAGGGCTAGGACTACCGGGGTATCTAATCCCGTTTGCTCCCCTAGCTTTCGCGCCTCAGCGTCAGAAGAGGTCCAGCACGTCGCTTTCGCCACCGGCGTTCCTTCCGATATCTACGCATTTCACCGCTCCACCGGAAGTTCCACATGCCCCTACCTCCCTCGAGACGGTCAGTATCGAAGGCACGTTTCCAGTTAAGCTGAAAGATTTCACCCCCGACTTGACCGTCCGCCTACGCGCCCTTTAAGCCCAGTGAATCCGAACAACGTTCGCACGGTTCGTCTTACCGCGGCTGCTGGCACGAACTTAGCCCGTGCTTCCTCCAGGGATAGGTCAGACCCTTGCGGGCTTTCCTCCCCCTCGACAGTGCTTTACAACCCGAAGGCCTTCATCGCACACGCGGCGTCGCTCGGTCAGGCTTGCGCCCATTGCCGAAGATCCTCGACTGCAGCCTCCCGTAGGAGTCTGGCCAGTGTCTCAGTGCCAGTGGCGCGGGTCGTGCTCTCACACCCGCTAAGCATCTTGGCCTTGGTGGGCCGTTACCCCGCCAACAAGCTAATACTACGTGAGCCCCTCCCGAGGCGAGATTCATTTCGTGACAAGGAGATGCCCCCTCGGCACATCGCCCGGTATTACCCACCCGTTAGGATGGCTATCCCGGTCCCCGGGGTAGGTTACCCACGCCTTACTGCCCCTTTCGCCACTTCCCCCAGAGAGCAAGCCCCCTGGGATTCGTTCGACTTGCATGCCTAATCCACGCCGCCAACGTTCGTTCTGAGCCAGGATCAAACCCTTCAAAAATGTTCGCATGAACCCGCCGATCCCTCGCTTGCGCTCGGGACGGGTCGGGTGTTGTGAACCAGAAAAGTTTGAGGTCGCCTTTGCGATTCGACTCAAAGAACTCGCGGCAACGATTCTTCAATCGCTGCCAGCAAGGATTGTGTCGGGCCACAAAGGCTAGACACATCCTCGCTTTGGCTCGGTCCTGCCGACTTGTCAAAGAGCAACGGATTTCGACCCGCCACAGCGGGTTTCCATCACGCGGTCCTCAAAAAAGGACAAAGAGAAGTATAGGCCGATTCGACAGACTGTCAAGGGCTGGAAAAGAAAAAAAGTGGAAAAGTCTCCCACCGCCTCCCACCGGGCCATGCTTCGGGGGTTTTGTGCCCCGGGACCGATTCCCGCCGGTCGCACTGGCGTTGGGTGCGTTCGAGTTGTACAAAACGATTATGCGGCAGCCGGCGCGGCCCGTCAAGCGAAATGCGCAGTCCTTGTGAGCAAATACCTTACGTATGGCCACCCCCCGCGTCCTGATCCTGCGAGCGCCCGGCGCCAACTGCGACGCCGAGGCCCAGTTCGCGTTTGAACGCGCCGGCGCCACCGCCGAGCGCGTTCATATCAACCGCCTGCGCGAGCGGCCGTCCCTGCTCATGCACTACCAGATCCTCGCCATTCCGGGCGGTTTCACCTACGGCGACGACGTGGCCGCCGGCAAAATCTTGGCGAACCAGCTCGCCCACTTCCTCGGCGACGCCCTGCGCCGCTTCCGCGACGCGGAACGACTCATCCTCGGCATTTGCAACGGTTTTCAGGTGCTGCTCAAGGCCGGCCTGCTGATGCCGCCCGACGAGGATGGGCCGATCGCCACGCTCGCGCACAACAGCTCCGGCAAGTTCGAGGATCGCTGGATCACGCTGCAAACGAACCCCGAACGCTGCCCCTTCCTGACGGGCATTGATCGGCTGTATTTACCCGTGGCCCACGGCGAAGGACGTTTCCTCTGCCGCGAGGAGTGGTTGCTGAAGGGACTCGAACAGACAGGGCAAGTGGTGCTTCGCTATGTCGATCCCAACGGCGGGCCGGCCGAATATCCGCTCAACCCCAACGGTTCGCAGGGCGATGTGGCCGGGCTTTGTGACGCAACGGGACGGGTGATGGGCCTGATGCCGCATCCGGAACGCCATGTGCTGCCCACGCAGCATCCGCGCTGGACGCGCGAAGGGTTGGCCCCAGAGGGCGACGGGCTGGCCCTGTTCCGCAACGCGGTGCGCTGCTTCCTATAGCCCCCGGCTTGCCGGGGGTGACTTCTCCCCCGGCAAGCCGGGGGCTATGTGGGAACGATCATGCCCTTCACTCCGGCGGAAACCGAGGCCTTTCGCCGCCTGGCGGCCCTGGCTTTGGAGGAAGACCTGGGATCGGCCGGCGATCTGACCAGCCAGACCGTGATCCCAGCCGACCGCATGGGGCGGGCCATCCTGGTCGCGCGGAAGCCGGGAGTCCTTGCCGGCTTGCCCGCCGCACAGGAGACGTTTGCTCTCGTTGATGCGGAACTGTCGTTTGAAGCGCTGCGAGAAGACGGCTCCCGTCTGCAAGCGGGCGACCGCCTGGCCACGATCGCCGGCCGTATGCGGCTCGATCCTCACCGCCGAACGGACGGCCCTCAATTTCATGCAGCGGCTCAGCGGTATCGCCACACTGACACGCCGTTACGTCGATGCGGTTGTCGGTTTGCCGTGCCAGGTCCTCGACACGCGCAAGACCACTCCGGGATGGCGGCTGCTGGAGAAATACGCCGTGCGCCAGGGCGGCGGGCACAATCATCGTATGGGCCTGTACGATGGCATCCTCATCAAGGACAACCATTTGGCGGCCATGAGCGGAACTGGTTCCATCGCCGAGGCCATCCGCATCGCCCGCTCCACCCCGCTGCCGTGCGAGGTGGAGGTGGATACCCTGGAACAGCTCGATCAGGCGCTGGCCGCGAAACCCGACATCGTTCTGCTCGACAACATGTCGCCCGATCAGATGCGAAAAGCCGTCCGCCTTCGGGACGCCGTCGCCCCGCACGTCCAGCTAGAAGCGTCCGGCGGCGTGACCCTGGAATCGATTCGCGGCATCGCGGAAACCGGCGTCGATCGCATCAGCGTCGGCGCCCTGACGCACTCCGCGCCAGCCCTCGACATCGCCCTCGACTACCTGCAATGACGCAGCCCCGCGAAGAATGGTCCCTCGACACGCGCCGCCTCGGCCGTCGCGTTCTCGTCTTCGACCGACTCGACAGCACCAACACGCGGGCGGCCCAGATGGCAGACGACCCGGCCAACGACGGCCTCGCCCTCCTGGCCGACGAGCAAACCGCCGGCCGCGGCCAGCACGGCCGAACCTGGCTGGCGGCTCCGGGCCAGAGTGTGCTGCTCTCGCTGTTATTTTGTCCGCAACCGGAGCTGTGCCGTCCGGCGATCCTCACGGCCTGGGCCGCCGTCGCCGTCTGCGCCACCATCCGCCGGACCATCGGCCGGCCGGCGCGCATCAAATGGCCCAACGACGTGCTGCTCGACGACCGCAAAGTTTGCGGCATCCTGATCGAATCCGCTGTTCGTCAATCCCAACAGCGGGCTGCGGATGGCGGACAGCGGATGACGGTGGTGGGCATCGGGTTAAACATCCAGCAAAGTGCGGAGATGTTCGCGGAGGCCAGACTGCCGGACGCGATCTCGTTAGCTCAGTTCACGGCCAGTCCTCTCGATACCCATGCGATGGCTGCGGAGCTGATCTGCCAACTCGACCGCGATTATGATGTACTTTGCCAGGGTAATCTGGGCACGCTGGAAGCGAGTTGGAAAGAACATCTCGGCCTGCTCGGCAAGCAAGTCATCGCTGAGTGTCATGATGGCACCTATCGGGGCCGACTGCGCGACATGAGCTTCCAAGGCGTCGAGTTGCGCGGTTCGGCGAGCCATCGCTAGCACTGACTCCCGAACGGATTCAGCATCTGTGGGAAGCTCTCGAGAACGAGCAAAAGGGGTAGAGATTTCGCTCAATCACTGTTGATTGCAGAGTTGAATTGCCTGTATTAGAATGAAATCTCTAGACATCTGCTTGGGACGCACTCAAAAGAGCGAGTGGGGCGGCTGCGGAGCGAACTGATGTCTCTCGTGACAGCCAGCTTCACCCTGACAACATTCACGGAGCTTCTTCATTCAGAGTCCCTTCGCTGCATCCGAATGGCAGTCGAGAGACAATGGTTGTCTTCGGTGCCAGAACGCCTCGTTTACTATCTCTCGGTTATCGATCCGCGCTTCGTTCTCAGCAAAGATCGTTCGGAAGTAACCGTTCCGGCTGAGACTCTCTTGACGGAGAGGGAGTTGCTCCCGCACTTGTTCCGAGAACAAGATGGTTATTTCAAGTCGGAGATTTGCCTCTGTCCCTTCGCCCTCACCGAGGGCGAGACCGTGGTCGAGGTGTCGTTGCGCGATCCCAGTTGGACGAACCAGATTCTAACGGGCGAGTATGCTTTTCCTCATGAACCCTTCCAGCTTCACGGGCCTGCGTTGCCCCCAGGGTGGGTTGAAGGCGAACCGATTCCTACGGTTTCCCTTCCCATCTTGCGGATAGCTAGCTTCCTTCCCCGATCCGTGAACGCGCCGACAGGAGTAGGTTGAAGGAATTGAGTTGATGTTCCCTGCAAGGGAGACAGCGATGAACGCAGTGCGTGTCCAAACGATAGTCGAGTCCGATGGTGAGCTTCACCTCACCGAATTACCCTGCCGTCGCGGGGATAAAGTCGAGGCCATCGTACTTATCCTGGAACCGTCGTCTCGATCCACGGCCGACGCGGAGCGGGAGCAGTCGCGCGCCGCGGCCGTCGAGCAATTCCTGGCCCTCGCCCGCTCGTCCTCGTTCCGCTCCGACGGCCCTTACCCCACGCGCGACGAACTCCATGGACGCCCTTGACACCAACATCTGGTTGTACAGCCAGGACACGCGCGACCCGCACAAGCAGGCACTCGCTCAGCAGCTTATCGCGACGGCTCGGCCGTTAGCGCTGCCGTGGCAGGTCGGTTGCGAGTTCGTCGCGGCCAGTCGAAAGCTGGCGTCGGCCGGTTTTACGGAAGCGCAGGCCTGGTCGGGGTTGACCGTAATGCAGACCTTGGCCGACGTCATTCTCCTTCCCGTCCCCGACCTCTGGCCGGAAACGCAAGCTCTTCAGGGCCGCTACTCCCTTTCCTTCTGGGATGCGCTCCTGGTGGCCGCCTGTCTGCGTGGTGGCGTGCAGACCCTCTACACAGAGGACATGGGCGCGCCACGGACCATTGACAGTCTATCCCTGGTTAACCCATTCCTTCATCAACCGATTCCTTAACAATCGGACCCAAAAGGCATGACGTTTCCATCTTCTTGAAGCCGACGAACGGATCGGCTCATAAGAAATCTCCCGGACTTCCTCTCACGGCACGGGAGATCGTCAGCCCATGACTGAGCGCGTCGGGCCTTCCGGTCCCTTGAACCCCTTGCACTGGCTTCCCGAGTTCTGGCAGCTGGGCCGGCGACGCCTGCGGCCGCAGGCGCGGCTGCTGGGGTGGTCGCTGGGTGTCGGCGTGATCGCGGGGCTGGGGGCCGTGGTGTTCTACCTGGCCACGCGCTCCGTCTTCCATTTACGCGCTTGAGATGGTCGTCGGCTATCATCCGGGCGGCCCCGCCAACGAGCCGCCGCTGGATATGCTGCTGCCGCCCAGCGACACGCCGTTTCGCTGGTGGCTGCTTCTGATCGTGCCGGCCGTCGGCGGTCTGGTCAGCGGCTGGCTCGTCTACACCTTCGCCCCGGAAGCGGAGGGCCACGGCACCGACTCGGCCATCGCGGCCTACCACTTCAAGGGCGGCGTGATCCGGCCGCGGGTGCCGCTGGTGAAGATCGTCGCCAGCGCCATCACGCTCGGCACCGGCGGCTCCGGCGGACGTGAGGGACCGATCGCGCAGATCGGCGCCGGCTTTGGCTCCTGGCTGGGTGGCATTCTGCGACTGCGGCCGGCCGAGCGACGCTTGCTCATGGCCGCGGGGATGGGGGCCGGCATCGCCGCCATTTTCCGCGCCCCGCTGGCCGGCGCTCTGTTCGCCGCCGAGGTGCTTTATCGCTCCCCCGATTTCGAGTCGGAAGTCGTCATCCCCGCCGCCCTGGCCTGCATCACGGCGTACTGCACCTTCGGGATGGTCTTTAGCCATTGGACCGGCGTGGGCTGGAAACCGCTTTTCGACATGCCCGCCGTCCTGATGCAGTCCACGGCATTCACCGATCCCCTGCAACTCGTGCCATACCTGTTGCTCGCCCTGTTCGTGGCCTTTATGGCCATGCTGTACACGCGCAGCTTTTACGGCCTGACCGAACTGTTTCGCCGCCTGCCGATTCGTCCGCACTTCAAGCCGGCCATCGGCGCGTTTCTGTCCGCCGTGGTTGCCCTAGTCCTGTATTTTGCTCTCGGCGAGAAGATCCGCGTTCTCTCGGTCCTGTCTTTCGGCTACGGCATCCTGCAAGACAGTTTGCGGCGCTTGCCCGGCGAAGCGAGTGACCTGTCGCTAGCCGTGCTACTCATGTCGATCGCCGTGGGCAAGATCGTGACGACGGGCCTGACGATCGGCAGCGGCGGCTCCGGCGGCGTGTTCGGGCCGTCGATGGTGATCGGCGGCTGCGGCGGCGGGGCGCTAGGCATTGTGCTCAACAACGTGTTTCCGCCCGGCTACATGCCGCCGCCGGCCAGCTTCGTCATCGTCGGCATGGCCGGGTTCTTCGCCGCCGCCGCCAAGACGCCGCTGTCCACGCTCGTCATGGTCAGCGAATTGACCGGCAATTACAACCTGCTGTTGCCGACCTTGTGGGTCTGTACGATTTCGTTTCTGCTGTCCGACGAGCAGTCGATTTACAGTTCGCAGGTGCAAAGCCGATCGCGTTCGCCGGCCCACCAGGGGGCGTATGTCCGCGAAGTGCTGACCGGATTGCGCGTCAGCTCCTTCATCACGCCGCTGCGCGAGGTGCCGTTCCTCCAGCCGGGTGATCGCGTTACCGAGGTGATCGAACGGCTCAGCAGCAGTCCGTTCCAGGCCGTGCCGGTGATCGACCCGGACAATAAGCTGCTTGGCGTGGTGACGGTGGAGGAAGTGCTATTGGCCTCGCAGTCGCCGCACCTGCGCGGATTGCTGGTGGCGATGGACCTGATGCGTTCGGTCCTGCCGCTGACGCCCGATGATCCGCTGGATCAGGCGATGGAATTGTTCGTGGAGAGCGATTTGCTCGCCTTGCCGGTCGTCGATGGTTTGGGCAGCAAGAACGTGCTGGGCATCGTCAAGCGCGCCGATCTGTCGGGCACGTATCTGCGTCAACTCCAGGGCACGCAACCGCCCACCCTGCCACCGACAAGCACGCCGGAATAGCTGACCTTGTATCCCCCGAAGAGGGAATCTACACTCGCGGGGAGGAGGATACCCCATGAGCGAAGAGCCGGTCACTCGTGACTGGACGCCGCCCCCGGCGGACTGGCCGGCGATCCCCGGTTACGAGATCCTCGCCGAATTGGGTCGCGGCGGCATGGGCGTCGTCTACCGAGCCAGGCAGGTGAGTGGCCAGCGGCTGGTCGCGCTCAAGATGATCCGCGACGGCGCCCTGGCGAGTCCGCAGCAGAAGGCCCGCTTTCAGATCGAGGCGGAGGCGGCGGCGCGGATGCGGCACCCCAACCTCGTGCAGATCTACGAGGTCGGCGACCACGCCGGCCGGCCTTATTTCGCAATGGAACTGATCGAAGGCGGCAGCCTCGACAAGCATATTGCCGGTCAGCCACAGGCCGCCGTGCCGTCGGGCGAGCTAGTCCGCACGCTTGCCCTCGCCGTGCAGCACGCCCATGAACAGAAAATCGTCCACCGCGACCTGAAGCCGGCGAACATCCTGCTGCCATCGCCTGCCGTTCCGAAGATCACTGACTTCGGCCTCGCCAAGCGCCTCGACAACGACAGCACCGCCTGGACGCAGGACGGGGCCGTCCTTGGCACAGCCGGCTATATGGCCCCCGAACAGGCGGCCGGCCGGGTCCGCGACATCGGCCCTGCCGTCGATGTATACGCGCTGGGAGGAATCCTGTATGAACTGCTCACCGGCCGGCCGCCGTTTCTGGGCGACTCGTGGGAGCAGACCGTGCAGCAGGTGCTTCACGACGAGCCGACCCCGCCGACGCGGTTGCAGTCGAACATACCGCGCGATTTGGAGACGGTTTGCCTGAAATGTCTGGAAAAGGAGCCGGAGCGACGCTACGTCAGCGCCGCGGAGTTGGCCGAGGATCTCGGTCGGTTCCTGAAAGGTCAACCTATCTCCGCGGTGCCCCCGGACACGCGGGAGCGGCTGGCCCGCCTCGCCGCGCGAGACGGTTATGAGATCATCGGTGAGATTGGTCGCGGACCTCGAAGCATCGTTTATCACGCCCGCTATGAACCGCTCAAACAACCCGTGGCCCTGAAGGTATTCGCAGCCGGAACCTGCACACGGGCCGAGTGGGAGGCCCGACTCCAGCGCGGCGCGGAGCTGTGGGCCGCGCTCGCGCATCCGCACATCGTTCCCGTCCACCGGACCGGCTGGTGGGATGACGCGCCCTACCTGGCTGTGGAGTACGTCCCGCACGGCAGCCTGGCCGCCAAGCTCGCCGGCCAACCCTATCCGATTCGCCAGGCGCTCCGCCTGGTCGAGCAATTAGCGGAGTTGGTCAGTTATCTCCATCGGCAAGGCGTTGTCCACGGCAACCTGAAGCCGAGCAACGTCCTGTTCGCTGCGGACGGCATCCCGCGCATCTCCGACTTCCGCCTGACCGGTGGTCTGTTCCAGGGACCGCCGCCCGCCGACGATCAGGAACCGGCCGGCCTCGGCTACCTGGCGCCCGAGCTGGTGCGTGATCCGGGCGCGGAGCTTCGCCCTTACACGGACATCTACGGCCTCGGCGTGATCCTGTATGAACTGCTGGCGGGCCGGCCGCCGTTTGCGGGTGCCACGGCGCGAGAGACGCTGGAACAGGTGCGCTCGCAAGACCCGGTCACGCCCTCTCGTTTCAACGCCGAGGTGACACCGCCTCTGGAGTCGTGCTGCCTGCGCTGTCTGCGCAAGGATCCCTGGCGGCGCTACACCCGCGCCTACGATCTGCTCATGCGCATGCGGCATCTCCTGGACGGCATGGGCGATCGAAGTGTACCAAGCCAACGAATGCCCAGGCGACCGCCGGGACGTGAGGGTTCACGCTGAGCCGATCGCGGAATTTCTTTCGGGCACTTCTCCCACGAAAAATCGGCCTATTTGACAACATCGAATTGGAACGCATAATTCGATACCCAGTTCATTCCGCGTCAACCGCTACGGTCCTCCACGCGCCCGAGGTTCCCATGCTTTTGCTCCTGTGGCTTCGCCAACTCGCCAAACGCTGGCTTGCCGTCCGTCGTGTTCCCACACGAGTTCACCCCGTGCGGCCCTGCCCGGAACCGCTGGAGGATCGGCTGACGCCCAGCACCGGCCTGGTCTTTCCCGTAGTTTCTCCGGTGATCCCGGTAGCCCAGACTATCCCGGCGGCCTCGAACGTATTCGACGTGACCAACCTGAACGATTCCGGCCCCGGTTCGCTGCGGCAGGCGATCCTCAATGCCGATGCCGTCCCCGGCAGCACGATTGTGTTCACCACCGGCGTCACTGGCGATCTGGTTTTGCAGAGCGCGTTGCCCACGCTGATCGCCTCCACGAACATCCTCGGCCCAGGAGCGAGCTTGCTCACCATCTCGCTCTCGCCCCAGGCACCGCCCCCCGCACCAGCACCGGCTCCCGCGCCCGCACCGGCACCTGCGCCTGATCCTGCCCCACCGCCTGCGCCCGCCCCTGCCCCAGCACCCGCGCCTGCACCAGCACCGGCCCCTGCACCTGCGCCCGCTCCTGCGCCTGCACCTGCGCCGGCTCCCGCACCCGCGCCTGCACCAGCTCCCGCACCCGCACCATCACCGCCGCCGCTTCCAGGGGCCGGGACCACTCCCAGCCCCCTCTTTTCCGTCGGATCGGGAGTGAAGGTCACGCTCTCCGGACTCACTTTCTCGATTTCAACCACCACCGCGATCGCCAACCAGGGCGACTTGACGGTGCAGAGCATCGTCATCAACCAAGCCACGACGGGGATCGACAACACGGGCACGCTCCTGGTCGATTCCTCCACCGTCACCGGCTCCGCCTCGGCCGGGATCGACAACGAGAGCGGCTCGCTCACCCTCATCAACTCGACGGTCGGCGGCAACGCCGGCGACGGCATCGACCTTCTGAGCGGCACGGCCGCGCTCACGAACGGCACGGTAAGCGGCAACGAGGGGTACGGGGTCTCCTGCGAAAGCGGCGTGACGCTCTACAACACCCTCGTGGCCGGCAACGGCGGTGTTTCGGATGTGATCGGCGCGTTCACCAGTCTCGGCCACAATTTGATTGGCGTGGGTGACTTCGGCAGCGGCTTTGGAAGGAGCGACCTCGTCGGCACGAGTACCAGCCCCATTGATCCCAAGCTGGGCACGCTTGCGAACAACGGTGGTCTCACGCCCACGATGGCCCTTCTGTCCGGCAGCCCGGCCCTCGATGCCGGCGGCGACGCCAACGCTCCCTCGACCGATCAGCGCGGCGTGGCCCGCCCGCAGGGAACCCACGTCGATATCGGTGCATTCGAGCTGCAAGTTCCGATCAGTCTCAGTCTCACCAGTTTGCCGGCCGGCATCGCCGGCGTCTCGTACAGCCAGATCATCGCGGCCACCGGCGGCAGCGGCGCCAAGACGATTAGTTACACCATCACTTCCGGCACGATCCCGGCCGGCCTGACCTTCACGACCAGCACCGATCAGTTGGCCATCACCGGCACGCCGACGGCCGGCGGAACGGTAAGTTTCCAGATCCTCGCCACGGACGCGGCGGGCGCTCAGAGTTCCCGTACATTCACGCTGACCATCGGCCCGGCCGCCAGCTCGGGCACCCCTTCAGGTCCGTCCGGCGGGGACTCCTCATCCTCGGATCAACTCCTGCGCGGTATCAAGGACACCATCTTGGTAGCGGGCGGTCTCGTCAATGGGTATCCCCTCGTCGCTCTCAACGCCCTGCACGATTTCCAGTCCCTCGCCGCCGGCGTGCAGCAGGAAATCATCCAGTCCCTCAACAACACCCTCTGGCAACTCGTGACCTCCGGCAGCGCCCCGGCCGACCGGGCGACGGTGGACACGATCCTGGCGACGGAAGGATTTCTGACCGGGGAACTCTGGGTCGTTCTTTTCGCGGCGCGCGATTATCAGGCCCTCCTTGCGGGTCAATAGCCGCGACGCCCGGCCGAGGAGTTGCGCGCTTCCGTCGGACCATTCGAGTAGAATAATCCCGTACCGCGAACGAAAGGGGGAGGAAGATGAGCCTCGATGAAGTCGTGGTGGACGGGACGCTCAAGCCGGATGGCACGCTGGAATTGGACCAGAAACCGAGTCTACCGCCGGGCCGGGTGCAGGTCGTCTTGCGGCCGCCTCAGGAACCGGCTCCGGCACAAGAAGGCTGGTGGCCGTACATGCAGCGGGTAAGACGGGAACTGGAAGAACGAGGCGCCCACTTCATGAACGAGGAGGAAATGAATGCCCATATCGAGTGGCTGCGCGAAGGGGATCGCTTTGACGATTTGCTCCGCCAACCCGGTCAGGAATCTCCGCCAGGTGAGCAGCCCTGATGCTGATCTATTGCGATAGTTGCATCCTGATGTATTTCTTCGATCACAAGCCCGTTCAACGTCCGAGCCACGAATCGACTAACTGCTCTGGCCGCGGCAGGGGATCGCCTCGCTGTTAGTGACCTGGTGCGCCTGGAATGCAGGGTCAAGCCTCTCATGACGGGCGATACGGCGAAGTTGGCCGTCTTTGATGCATTTTTTCTCCGACCCGATGTACGGGTCGTGCCCGTCAGCACTGCCGTTTTCGATCGGGCAACCCAAATCAGGGCGGCACACAAGTTCAAACTGGGCGATGCGCTGCACCTGGCCGCTGCTGTGGAATCCGGCTGCGATAGCTTCTTGACCAATGATTCCCGTCTGTCGGCCTTCACCGGCATCCCCGTGGAAGTGCTGCCTTGAGAAACAAAAGGACACTTCAGAGAAGTAACAGCCCAGGCCGAGCCTCGCATCACTCAATCCGTCCGCGCGTCCGTTCGCGGGCCTGGCGGAGCGCTTCCAGCATCGCCGATTCGCTGCGTGCCGGTTCGCGCATGTCGTCGCGCCGTGGTGGGGGCGGTTCGGGGACAGGCGCCTTTGCCGAGGCAGAGGTGAGGGGCGCGGCGAGACGAGGGCGCTTGCGGGCACGCCGTTGTTGCACGGTTTCTCGAACGAGCCGGCCCTGGCGCGAGAGCAAACTGCTGCGGCGCTCAAACACTTCCAGCAGGAATAAAACCACGGCCGCACCCAGAAGCCACGGCGCGAGCGAAACGAACCGCACATGCCGTGGCAGTTCCTTCCACACACCGGCCAGATCGACGCGCTCCTTGCCGCCGGTCGCCCGGGCCAATCGCTCCAGTGTCCCCAGCCCCCGACCGCCCTCGGCCGGCTGAAACTCCGGCGAATACGGCAGACACACCGGCGGCAGCGCCACCGGTTCCTGACCCGGCACCTCGATCATGGCCAGCGTCGTATCCCGACCTTGCAGGCCGATCTCCAGGGCGAGCGTGTCTGCACCCGTCCAGCGCAGCGCCGTCTTGTGGACTTCCGGCGGCTGGCCCGGCCGTGCGCAGCAGGGTGACGCGGGGCAGTTCGGCGAATGGATCGCCCTGGCGTTCCGGGTCGAGATGCAGCTGCACCTGATGCAGACCGTTCTTGACTTCCTGCGTCAGCAACATGTCGGCCGGCAGGCGGTTCGAGGGGCCGATGGTCCAGCGGGCCAGACTCGAATAGTACGCGCCGACATCTTTCCAGCCGGCGATGGGACCGGCATACTTGCCGTCGGCCTCGCCGGTGTAACAAAGGACGCGGCCGGCGCCGGCGCGCCAGGCGGCCACGACGGGGGCCTTGTAATCGTCCAGCGTGCGCGTCGCCAACGTCGCGCCGGAACGCAGGTAAGTCAGGTTGTAACCGCCGATGGTTTGCGACAGGTCGAACGGCCGGCCGGCCAACAGCGACAGGCCCGGCGTGGACGCGATGGGCGTCGGCTCGTCGAGAAACGTATTGCGGGCGACGACAAACGTATCCTGGGCGAACAGGCGCGGCAGCTCTTCCGGCTTGTCGGTGAAGAAAATGCGTCCGTTGCCGCGCTCGGCGATGTCGCGGAGCAAACCGGCGTCCTTGTCGGCCGGCGTCCCCAGGCCGATGACGCTGACGGTGATGCCGGCCTCCTTGCACTTGTCGAGCAGTTCCTTGTACTGCCCCGGCTCCTCGGAGTCGTTGGCGTCGGCGAACAGGATGATGTGTTTGGTGCCGGCCGTCGCTTTCAGAAGCATCGCGGCGGCCGACTCCAGGGCGACATAGATGAAGATGCCGCCGCCCTCGGAGCGGATGCTGCGGATGTCGCTCTTGACCGTCTCCTTGTCCCTGACGGGGGCCAGGTCGGCGATCAGGTGCGGCGCCGTGTCGATGGCAATGACGCCGAACTCGTCCATCGGGCCGAGCAGATCGACGACCTGGGCGGCCCCCTCGTTGGCCAGGTCCATCTTGGCCTTGCCGCCGCCGACCGGCACCGCCATGCTGCCGGATCGGTCCAGCGCCACCACCATCGCCAGGGACAGCTTGCGGTGTTCGTTGCGCAGCTCCATCGACACGGGCAGGATGGGATCGAGCGACGACCGAAAATATCCACCCGGCCCGTAGGAATTGCGTCCGCCCGTCAGCATCAGGCCGGAGGCCGGTCTCACGCACCCACACGGCGAGGGTGTCCATCCCGGAGCCGCCGATCTTTTCCGCCGGCAAGTTCTCCAGCAACACGGCGGAATATTTCGACAACTCTTCGAGCGACCAGCGACATGCTTCGGGGGGCTGCACCTTGACCGGCAGCCGGCCCGCTTGCAGGAGTTTCGCCAGCCCCGACGATTTCGCCTCGGTGACGTGCAACAGGGGCCGAGGACCGCCGACGCCGACGAGCAGGTGGGCGCGATTGTTCTCGGGCACCGGATCGTCGCCGCTGCCCAGCACGGTCAGTATGTAGGACTGCGTGCCCGGATCGCCGGCACGGTCGCGGAAGGTCAGGCGGTTGAGGCCGGACGACCAGTGCTTTTTCGCCGGACGCCAGCCGCTGGTCGTCGCGGCGCAGCTCGAACGAAACCGTCTGCGCGATGGGCGAGCGCACCCAGGCGGTCAGGAGAAACGATTCGCCGGGCGTGACGGAAGGCGGCGCCTCGATGCGGGCGATGGCCAAATCGTTGGCGGTCGAGCGCTGAAGTGGGCGATAGTCGATGGCGAGATTGCGTGCGGCGGCCTGGGCCGCGAGGAGGACGGGATCGCGGCCGCTCCACCGGCCATCCGAGAGGACGAACACCTTGCCGGGCGCGTCGCGCGGCACCAGCGCCAGCGCGGTTTCGAGCGCGTCGGCGAGGTTGGAAGCGTCGTCGCCGACTTCGTGAACGAAGCCGGCGAACTGACCGGTCGCCGGCGGTTGCTCGACGGCGGCCGTGCGGCCGAACGCCACGACCGCGAGGCGATCGTCCGGCCCCATCGCCTTTTGAAGCAGGTCGATGGCCTCTTTCTGAGCCGTCTCGCTGCCCGGCGGCATCGACTGGCTGCGATCCGCCACGACGACGATCGTTCCCGCCTGACTCGGTAAGCGCAGCACCGTGCCGCACAGGGCGAGCAGAAGCAGTATCAGGGTGAGGGCACGCAGGATCAGCAGCAGGCGCGACGGCATCCGCCACAGCCACAGTGACAGGGCCAAGGGGATGGCGAGGAACAGCCAGATCGGATGGAGCAGCATCACAGGTTCGATCTCCCCCGGCCGCGTGCCACGAGCCACAGGTGAACCGCCGCGATCGCCAGGACGAGCAGGAGCAACACCCAGGCGATACTCTGATATTCCAGGCGCAGCGACGTTTCGTCCAGCCAATCCCCCCAGCGTCCCGACGTGCAGCCGCCCAGGTCCGATTCGTTTGCCGACAGGGCGTTGACCGCGAAAGCCGTCGATTCCTCGTCCGCCTCGACGAAATAGACACCCACCTCGTCGGGCCGCGCGACGAATCGGCGATCCTGGACGGGCAGCGTTCGCCGGGTGCGATCCGGACGGACGACGGCGACCGCTTCGCGCGGCGTGGCGAACGTCAGGGTCACTTGCTCGCCAAGGCGGACGTTGGGCCGGCTCAGTCCGGGCTTCTGTGACGCACGCCACTGAAGCAGGTTCCAGATCAGGACCGGCCAGGCCGGCGCGTCTTGCAGCGTGGATAGATCGGGCCGCAGACGAAGCCGCACCTCGTGGCCCTGCGTACGTGTCTCGGCGTCGGTCACGAGAGGCACATTGCCGGCCAGGATGACGGGCGAGCCATCCACCTTCGCGAACTTGCCGGCCCCCCAGACGACGCCTTGCAGCGTCAGTCCTTCGGTCAGCGGGTGGTTGCGATCCAGCACGAACGGGCCGGTGTACGAAGCGCCATCCTTGTCGGCCAACACATGCACGATCCAGGCATCGCCCACATCTTCCGGCGTTTCCGGATTATCGGTGAACACGATGTCGGGATGCTCCGCGACCGGCACGGCGTGGCCGGTCGAACGCAACGCCTTGTCGATCATCTCGCGGAGCGTTTTGTCTTCGATCTTCATGTCGATAAGGACGGGCTGAAAAGAGACAGGCAAGAGTGACACTTGATTGTCAATGGCGAGACTGTCCTCGCCGAGCCGGGCGCGGAGGACGGATGTCCGTTTCGGCAGCGTGAGGATCACGCGCTTTGTCTCACGCGGCCGCAAGCGGAGCGCGGAGCGCTGCAACTCGGCGGGCGGATCGCCGGCCTCGACGAGCAACGATGTTTCACTCGACTTCTCGGAATAATTCGCAATCTCCAGCAGACAGCGCTCCCCCTCCGCGTGCGGCGAACGAACGGCGTTGACGATGGCGACGTTGGACCTCGCTTGCCCGAACGCCCACCACTGCACGCGGCCCTTGCCCCCCCTTCCCCCCAAATTGGGGGGGGTGGGGGGGGGCGAGCGCGATCGGTCAGCACGAGCAGTAGCGGCAGCTCGCCGCCCAGTTCGGAAGCGAACGCCAATGCTTCCTCCAGCTGGCTCGACGCGGCTCGGCTGCGCCAGTCGCCGAGCCAATGCAAGGCTTCCGGTGTGGTGTGCGCCGTCTCGCCCAGCGCCTGCACGTTATCCCCGGCGAGGAGGAAACGCACCGAATGTCGCGGCCGATTCTTCAACTCCTCTTCGAGCGCCTGAACGGCCTGGTTGCGCGGCGAATGTTCCCCGCCGGCCTGCATCGAGTAGGAATCATCGAGGATAACGATCAATGGCCGCACGCTTTGTCGCAGCGGCACCTGCGGGTCGGCGGCGGCGAGAGCAAGGAGTGTCAGCGCGAGCAGTTCGAGGAAGAACAACAGTGGCGTGCGCAGCCGGTCGATGCGCGTGCCGCCTTGCCGCGACTCGTTGGGATCGAGCCAGAGCATGAGGCTGGAGACGGGATAGCGGCGATGCCGTCGGCGCAGCCAGTAGATGGCCACAAGGACCGGCAGGGCGAGAAGGCCCCAGAACGCCAGGGGGTTGGTGAACAGCGGCAGCATCGGCGACCCCACGAAGGCGGCGAACGTTCCGACCTGATCGCTCCATCCGCCCTCGAACCTGCCGCCTCATTATAACCGTCCCCGTCTCGGTTTCGTCGCGCGCCTGTCGCCCACGGTCGGCGCGACGAAAGCGCAAAGGCGTGATGAAATGGCCTGTCGCAACGTAAATTCTTGATACCGTGATACTTATTTCATCGCGCGCTGCGCAGCGAATTTCGGCGTCAGCAGCGGAGTATGATACCGCCCTTGACACGATCCAGGACTACCCGCCCCCGCGCGCATGGCACAAGGCGGACCAATTGATGTCCGCGACCCAACAGCGTTCGGCCTCGTTGAAGCGAACGACGCCTTCCGCGCGAAGTTCATCGGGACGGCCCTCGTCGTCGGCATCGTCCATGTAAAAGGTCAGGACCAACCCCTCACGCAACTCGATCCCCTGGCGGTCCAGATCTTGTCGAGTGCCTGAACAGGTCAGCCGAAGTCTATTGAAGTCCTCCAGGTTCTGTAAGTCGGCGTAAACTTTGGGTGCGGTCATCGGTGCGCTCCTATTTCTTCGCGACCCGACTCGGGTTTGGATGCGTGGGCCGAAAGAGGCCACTCGCCTGTTGGGGCGTAAGCCTGCTTAAAGTGGCATGGTGCGGATTGGTTCGCTGGCGGGACATTTTATCTTGCCATTATACCATTCGGTGCGGCGGCCACTCATGCCAGTGGCGAAAACAATTGCCGCCGTATCTTTGCGGGGGTAAGCTCGGGTTGTTGAAGTCCCAACCGATGCCCCACAGGGCGTCCATCCGAGAAAGATGGGCTGATCTGTCACGTCCGGAAGGTGTTCGTCATGGTGCGCATCCAGTGCCCAAGCTGTGGGGCGATTCAGGACGTGGATGATTCCTTCAGGGGGCAGGTCTGCCAATGCAACGCTTGCGGCCGATACCTGCGCTTTCCCGTCTCGGCAACTCAGCCCTCGGAAACAACGGCCTTGCCGCCTCCGCCACGGCTCGCGCCGGAGCCGTCCCTCACTCCCCAGGCGCTGGACCCCTTTGCCGTGTATCCGACCAGTTCGGGAGGACCAGTGGATAGGAGCACCATCCCCCTTCTCGGAGAGGTGCCCGATCTCGCGAGAAGGAACGGTGCCACGTCGCTGGGTGAGGAAGTTGCTGCGGAGATGCGGCCGGCCGAGAAGAAGCGGGGCCGGCGCAAGAAAAAGGTCCGGAGGAAACGCCGGGCGAATTCTTACGGCGGCGGATGGCGCTGATTACACAGGGATGATCGACGCTTTCGGATGGACGCTGATTGGGCTGATCTTGCTCTGGCTGGTTAGCCTGGGCTTCGCCCTGGTGTCGCCCGGCCAGGGGCGGTGGCTGCTGGTGGCCGGCAACACGCTGCTGCTGGTTGGCAACGTTTGGATCGGGTTCGTCGCCTACCGGGACAACCACGTCTTCGGGATGCTTTGCTTTGGCACCTGTCTGTTTTCATACGTCTACATCTTCATGAACCTGGAAGAGACGTGGAGGCCGGCGGCCCTGACGGCCCTCGGCTTCCTCTTCACCTTCTCGGGCCTCTTGGTGCCGGGCATGCCTGAGATCCCGGCGCCAACGCCGTGAAGGCCGCTTTGCCGGGACATCACCCGGATAATGGCTAATATGGTTAGCATGAGTGCCGAAGCCCGGCAAGCTCGAACCGGAGAATCATGCCATGATGCGTCTCGTCTGCCTCGCGCCCCTGTTCGCTCTGATCCTCGGCTTGCTCGGTTGCAAAACCCGCACCACTCCGGCGGCGGGGCCTCCGGCCGCGCCGGCCGCCACCGTGAAGGCCGGCGATCTGTTGAAGGAATACAGCACCAATGCCGTGGCCGCGGACGCCAAGTATAAAGGCAAGCTCGTCCAGGTGTCCGGCAAATTCGGCTCGGCGCAAAAAGCGCCGCTCTTGGGCTACGCCGTGCAACTGCTGCCCGAGGACGCCCCCGACGTGAACGCCAGCACCGTTCAGTGTTTCATCGTCGAATCCGCGGAGGCGGACGTGGCCAAGCTCCAACCGGAGCAGATGATCACGATCCAGGGCATGTGCGACGGCCAGGTACTGAGTCAGGTCAAACTGTCACGCTGCGTGTTGGTCAAATGAGGCCGGATTCCGCCACGGCACGGCCCTTCGGGTGCAGTAATTGTTTCTGGCAGCGCGGCTTCTTTTCTGCTCCCTCCCCCCTTGTGGGGGAGGGTTGGGGTGGGGGGTAGGCGCTCTCTACCCCCCACCCCAACCCTCCCCCACAAGGGGGGAGGGAGAAATACCACCGGCTTCCGCCGTGGGATGGCCCTTCCGAGCCAGGGCGATTCCCGACACCGGATCCCGATAGATCACGCGGAAGCCCTGGCGCTCTAGGTCCGGATACAGTGCGGGATCGTAAAGGAAAAAGTCACATGCTGGTGACGGGATCGCGCCCTGGACGAAGGGTGCCATCCAGCCGGCCCGCCGGGTGAGTCTGTAAAACGTCAGGCTCGGCTCCAGGGCCGGCGGGCCGCCGAGATGCACGACTTCGACGTGTTCCGTCGAGACAAACCGGACCATCTGCTCGAACTCCGCTCGCGCTCCCGCGTCGTGTTTCCATGTCTGAAAATAGGTCGGGTCCAGCTGCGCCAGATACCGCGTCACCACGAATAGGGCCACGCAGGCGACCACGGCCGATGACATGCGCGTGGGTGATTTTCGGCGCAACCAGACGAGTAGTCCGGCCAGCGTGAATAGCGGGATGGCGTAGATCGCGGTTCGGTCGAGGGGATATTTCAGACCGATCAGCCGGTGGGCGGCGACGTAAAAAGCCAGGGCCGCGCAGGGCGTGACGCCGAAGAGAAGGGCCATCCGATCCGCCGTGGGTAAACCGAACACGCCGTCTCGCAGCGCTCGCCGGCACAGCGGGATCAGGGCCAGCACAAGGGCCGCGAGGAGAACCAGGCCGCCGAGCGAAAGGAGCCACGGCGGAAGCACCTCCACGCCGGGATGGGAAGTCGGACGCCAGCTGATGGCTTTCTCGGCCCGGAAAAAGCTGGCGTTCAACAAATCCCGCAGCGTCTCGATCAGACGATCATTGCCCACGTAAAAATGCGCCCGCTTGATCTTGTTCAGATACGGACTCAGGAGGACCAATAAGACGAGCGGACCGGGAAGGCCCAGATAGAGGAACAGCGAGCGGATTGAGGGATGTCCAGGCGGCGCTCGGCGCAAGGCGGTCGCCGCCAGAAGGAACAGGATCGCGGCGAGGCTGAGGCAGATCCACAAAAAAGCGAGGTTGCACGCCAAACACAGCCCCAGCGCGAGCGAGCAGGCCAGCCACCAGCGCCGCGGGTGCCAGCCCGGATCGCTATCCGGCCGGAGGCTCCGTGTCGCGAAGGCGAAGGCCCACATCAGGAACGCCAGGGCCAGCCCATAGCCTCGCGCCGCCGGGAGAAAATCCAGCACGAGCGGGTTAAAAACCAGCAGGAGGACCAGAAGCAGCGACCAACCCGGCGAGCGGACCAGGGAGCGAGTCAGGTAGAAGACCGCGCCCAGGTAGAGCGCGGCGCCGAGCAAGGCCGGCAGGCGCAGCGTGAATTCGTTCGGGCCAAACAGCGAAGTGCTGAGCCAGGCGAGGTAGGTGTGCAAGACGTGGTTATTGGCGTCGAACCAGAAGAGCCGGCCGGACTCGGATAGAAACCAGTTGTACGTCAGCGCCTCGTCGCAGGTGATGGACTGATTGGCCGCACGGTAGACGCTCAGCCCGAACGCCGAGGCGAGGACAATAAGGATCACGGCCAGGCCGGCCACGTCCATTCGGTCGCGGGACATTCGCCGACCTCCACGCAATCACCCCGCGGCCGGGGGTGAGAAGGGGGAAATAATCCTTCGGCCAACTTCTGTCAATCCTCCTTCCGTCTTTTGCCGCGGTTTCCGAACGGGCGAACCGGCTGCGTAGGCTGCCGGCATGCAATCAGGTTTTTATTCCCGATCATTCGCTTCCTCCCCGGAGCGAGTCTATCGCCCGGCCGAGGGGTTTACGCAGGTATCGCGGCGAACGGAATATCCGTGGCAACGAATGGTTAACCGAACCGCGCCGCGCCACACCGGGAGAGATGCATCATGAATCCGTTTCCGCGTCGAACCCTGATAGGGGCCGCCGGGTTGTTCGTCCCGGCGCTGATCCTGCTGTTTTCGTCGCTCGGTTGGCCGCGCGAGGCGGCCCCCGCGCCGGAGAGGAAATCGGAGCCGACCACAACCACGCTGCCGGCCGAATGGCTCAAGCCGCTGACGTGGCGCTCGATCGGCCCGGCCAACATGGGCGGACGCATCACCGCCCTTTCCGTCTACGAGGCCGACCCGACGACGTACTGGGTGGCCACCGCTTCCGGCGGGCTGCTCAAGACCGTCAACAACGGCGTCACCTTCGAGCACCAATTCGACCGCGAGGCCACCGTGTCGATCGGCGACGTATGCGTCGCGCCGTCGAATAAAGACATCGTCTGGGTCGGCACCGGCGAGAGCAACCCGCGCAACTCGGCCTCTTACGGCGACGGCGTGTACAAATCGACCGACGGCGGCAAGACCTGGAAAAACATGGGCCTGAAAAAAACTTTCCAGATCGGCAAAGTCGTCATTCATCCGGCCAATCCCAATATCGTCTATGTCGGCGCCCTCGGCCGGCTCTGGGGAGGCAGCGAGGAGCGCGGCCTGTTCAAGACGACCGACGGCGGGCGGACGTGGGACAACATCCTGTACATCGACGACAAAACCGGCGTCATCGACCTCCGCATGGACCCCGCGCGATCCGGAGACGCTCTTGGTGGCGACGTGGGAACGGCGGCGCGACGGCTTCGATTCCTGGCTCGGCGAAACGATCGCGGAAGGTTACGACGGCTACGATCCCGTCCAGAAGTGGGGGCCGGGTTCGGGACTGTACAAGACCACCGACGGCGGCCGCAGCTTCCATCAAGTGACCCACGGCCTGCCGACGTGTCCGCTCGGCCGTATCGGTATCGACTACTATCGCAAGGAGCCGAACACGGTCTTCGCCATCGTCGATTGCCAGAAGATCGGCATGGGCACGCCGCCCAAGACGCCGACAGCCGGCGGACGGCGCGGCGGCGGCGCGAGCACGACTTACGCCGGACTCCAGGGCGAGGACGCCGGCAACGACAAGGGCGCCCGGCTGCGCGAGATCGTGCTGGGCGGTCCCGCCGACCGGGCCGGACTGAAACCCGGTGACGTGGTCGGCAGCTCGGCGACAAGCCCGTCAAGACGTATGCCGACTTGATGACGGTCGTGGGCGGCGCAGCGCCTGGCGACAAGATCAAGGTCCAGCCGATGCGCGGCGACGAGAAGAAGACCGTCGAATTCGACGGTCGCCGCACGTCCGGGCGGCGGCCTCGGGCCGGGCGGTGCCACGGCCACGCGGCCCTATCGCGCCTATTACGGCGGCCAGCGCGAGAACGTCCAGGACCAGCAAGGGCCGAACAGCTTCGAGTACGGCGGCGTGTACAAGTCGATGGACGGCGGCGAATCGTGGACGCGCATCAACAGCTTCAACCCCCGGCCCATGTATTTCAGCCTGATCCGCGTCGATCCCACCGACGACAGCAATATCTACGTCCTGCGGCATCTCGCATGTATCGCTCCAGGACGGCGGCAAGACCTTCCGGGCCGACGCCGGCAAGCGGCGTCCACGCCGACAACATGCCCTGTGGATCGACCCGCGCGACGGCCGGCACATGCTCGTCGGATGCGACGGCGGCTACTACGTGACCTACGATCGCATGGCCAACTGGGACCACCTCAACCACATGGCCATCGGCCAGTTCTACCATGTCGCCGTCTGCTACAAGCGGCCGTACTGGGTCTACGGCGGCTTGCAGGATAACGGCAGCTGGGGCGGTCCGAGCGTCGGCCTGCGCGGCGGCGGGCCCATCAACGAGGACTGGATCAGCGTCGGCGGCGGCGACGGCTACGTCTGCGGCGTCGATCCCAGCGATCCCGACCTGGTTTACTACGAGAGCCAGGACGGCGCGATGGGCCGGCGCAACCTCGTCACCGGCGAATCGGCGGCCGGCATTCCGGCCGGCGGCCCGCGCAAGGGCCAAGCCGCCCTATCGCTTCAACTGGAACACGCCCTTCATCCTGTCGCATCACAACCCGAAGATCTTCTACTGCGGCGGCAATTACGTGTTCCGCTCGCTCAACAAGGGCGACGACCTGCGCGTCATTTCGCCGGAGATCACGCTGACCAAGCGCGGCAGCGCCACCGCCCTGGCCGAGTCGCCGCGCAACGCGGACGTGCTCTGGGCCGGCACCGACGATGGCGCCCTGTGGGTGACGCGCAACGGCGGCCGGGACTGGACGAACGTGGCCGCCAAGGTCGGACTGCCGGGTCCGCGCTGGGTCGCCACCATCGAGGCGTCGCGCTTCGCCGAGGGCCGCGCCTATGTCGCCTTCGACGGCCACCGCTCTGACGACGACGCGGCCGTGCGTCTACGTCACCGAGGACTTCGGCCAGACCTGGAAATCCTTGCGGGCCAACCTGCCGGCCGGCTCGACACGCTGTCTGCGCGAAGACGTACAAAATCCCGATCTGCTTTATCTGGGAAGCGAGTTCGCTGTTTTCGTCTCGCTCGACCGCGGCGGCTCGTGGACGAAGTTGAACAACAACCTGCCGACCGTGGCCGTCCATCGAGATCGCCGTCCATCCCGAGGCGGGCGAGATCGTCGCGGCCACGCACGGGCGGAGCCTGTGGATCCTCGACGTGACGGCGCTGCGGCAGATCACGCCGGCGGTCTTGAAAGAAAGCGCTCATCTGTACAAGCCGGGTACCGCCGTCCGCTGGAAACAGGAACCGGGGCGCGGCAGCACCAATCGCCGCTTCGCCGGCGAAAATCCACCCTTCGGGGCGTCGCTTTACTACTCGCTGGCCAAGAAGGCCGACAAGATCGGCCTGCGCGTGCTGGACATCGACGGCAGCGTCGTCCGCGAGTTGAGCCGCCGGCGACGCCGGGCTTGCACAAGGTGGTCTGGGACACGCGCCGCGCCGGCCGGGGTGGACCGGGAGGCCGGCAAGGGCAAGGGCAAGGACGATTTCAGGCGTTCGGCACAGCCATGCCGGCCGGCGCTTACCGCGTCGTCCTGACCGTGGACGGCAAGGAGATCGCTCAGAGTTTCCGCGTCGAGGGCGAGGCTGGCACGCCCGCGCGGTTCCTCGCGGAAGACGAGGACGAGGACGACAGCGACAGGGACGGTGACGACGACAAATAACCGGATCGGAAATATACCTGAAATCGAAGGCACAACGAGAGGTGCAACCATGTGGACGATGTTAGCGAAGCGCCGGCGGCACGTCGCCGCCGGTCTGGTGCTCGTGGCGTTGATGGCGACGCCGGCCGTCGGGGCCGAACCCGAACGGGTCGTCAAGGCCAACTACAAGCAAGCGTTCAAGTACAGCGCCGACTATCTGCGGCAGTTCGTCTACGACACGGCCGTGAACCCGCAGTGGATCGGCGACAGCGAATCGTTCTGGTACTCCTACCGGACTCGCCAGGGCACGAACTGGTATCGCGTCGATGCCGAGCACGGCACGAAGGAGCCGCTGTTCGATCGCGTCAAGCTGGCCGCCCGGCTGTCGGAGATGCTCCACAAACCGCTCGAACCCGTGTCCCTGCCGCTGGGGCGGGTCAGCATCAACAAGGAGGGGACCAAGCTCACGTTCGTCGTGGACAACACGCGCTACGAATACGACCTCAAGGCCGATACACTCGCCAAGCTGGGAGCGGCACCGCCCGCGCCGCCGGCGGGCCGGGGAGGACCGGGCGGGCGCGGTAATTTCCAGCGCCTCGACGGGGAACGCCGCCTGGGAGGCGGACGCGGCGGCTTCCGCGGCGGCGCGGCGCGAGTCGCGCGATCATCGCAACTTCTCTCCGGACGGCAAACTCTTCGTCTTCGCCAGGCGGCACAATCTCTATCTCGCCGAGGCCGGCAAGGAGAACGAGGCCGTGCAGCTCAGCACCGACGGCGTCGAGAACTACAGCTTCGGCGGCGGCGACGACGCGCGCAAGGTCCGCGCAACGGTCAACTGGTCGAAGGACTCCAAGGCGTTCTTCGCCCTCCGCCGTGACGAGCGCGGCGTCAAGGAATTGTTCGTCATCAATTCGCTGACGCAGCCGCGGCCGACCCTGGAAAAGTACAAGTATCCGATGCCCGGCGAAGACGCGATCCGCAAGACAGAGCTATTTGTCTACAACCGTGAATCCAAGGCGCTCAAACGGATCGAGCCGAAGTGGAAGGACGAAAGCTACAGCGACCTGCAATGGGGCAAGGACGCCGGCGAGCTGCGTTTCATCCGCCGCGATCGCTTGCGGCGGCACATCGAGTTTTGCACGCTCAACGTTACCACCGGCGCGGCCAAGTGCCTGCTCGCCGAGGGCTTCGAGAACGCCGGCATCGAGGTGCAACCGGCTCGCTATCTCGACGAGACTAGCGAAATGATCTGGTGGTCGGAGCGGGGCGGTTGGGGACACTACTTTCTGTACGACCGCGCGGGCAAGTTCAAGAACGCGATCACGTCGGGCTGTTTTCGGGCCAGCCGCATCGCCGCCGTCGATGCCAAGAACCGCGTCCTGTACTTTTACGGCAACGGCCGCGAAGAGGGCGAGAACGTCTACTATCAACATCTGTATCGCGTTCGTTTCGACGGGACCGATTTGACGCTCCTGGACCCCGGCGACGCCTCCCACCAGTCGTCGCTGTCGCCGTCGCGCAAGTTCGTGGTCGATAATTGCTCGCGCGTGGACCGCGCCGGTCTCCCTTTTGCGCGACGCCAACGGTAAACCGATCCTGGAGTTGGAACGCGCCGACCTGTCGCGCCTGTACGAGGTGGGCTGGAAGATGCCCGAAGCCTTCGTCGTCAAGGCGGCCGACGGCGTGACGGACCTGTACGGCAACCTGTGGAAACCGTTTGATTTCAACCCGAGCAAGAAATATCCCGTCATCGCCCACGTTTATCCCGGCCCGCAGCAAGAGGGCGTGACGCACACGTTCTCGGCGATCAGCACCAATCAGCAGTTGGCTCAGCTCGGCTTCCTCGTCGTGCAGGTCGGCCATCGCGGCGGCGCGCCGACGCGCTCCAAGGCGTATGCTAGCTACGGCTATTTCAACCTGCGCGACTACGGCCTGATCGACAAGAAGGCGGCCATCGAGCAGTTGGCGGCGCGCGATCCCTTCCTCGACCTCGACCGCGTCGGCATCTACGGCCACTCCGGCGGCGCCTTCATGTCGGCGGCGGCCGTGCTGCAAAAGCCGTACAACGAGTTCTTCAAGGCCGCCGTCGCCTCGTCCGGCAATCACGACAACAACATCTACAACGACAACTGGGCCGAGCGCTATCACGGCCTGCGCGAAGTGCCGAAAAACGGCGCGTCCGCCGCGACGCGCCGAACCGATGGCGACGGGGCCGACGACGAAGAGAAGAACGACCTCGGCCAAACCAAGGAGGACGCCGCGGCGCGGAAGGATTCTCGCTTCGAGATCAAGGTGCCGACCAACGCGGAGTTGGCGGCCAATCTGAAGGGGCACCTCCTGCTGGTGCATGGCGAGCTGGACAACAACGTTCATCCCGCCAACACCATGCGGCTGGTCGATGCGCTTATCAAGGCCAACAAACGTTTTGATATGCTCATCCTGCCGGGCAAGCGGCACGGTTACGCCGATTACCAGCCGTACTTCAACCAGCGAATGTGGGACTTCTTCGCCGAGCATTTGCTGCACGATCGGCAAACCGGCGCGGACATTTACGAGAAGCGCGCGGAGGATCGGTAGGGCTTTTTTGCGTCAACACGCGGCGCGAGAACGGTTATTGATCGAGCAGTTCGGTCAGCGCCTCCCACGCCGCGTTGCGCTGGGGATCGACGAGCGGGTCGTCCAGCGGCAAACGCTCGGTGGACGAACCCGGACGCATCGTCTGCTGCTCCCACCATTTTCGCAACGCCCGGCTCAGATCCGGAGAAATGCGGAACTCACGGCCGGCGTCCGGGGTGACGCCCCAGTCGTCGGTGGGTTTGTTGTCGGGGAAGCGGTGCAGGTTCTTGCCGCTGGGACGCAGGAGCGTGCCGCTGGTTACTTTCAGGCTGAGCGTGCCCAGAGGCGAGATCGTCTGCACGTTGCCCTTGCCGCGCGTGCGCTGGCCGATCAGGACGGCGCGGTGATGATCCTGCAGCGCCGCCGCGATCAGCTCGCCGCCGCCGACCGTGTCGCCGTTGATTAGCACCACCATCGGGAAATCGCGCAGCTTGTCGCCGTCGAGACTGCGATAAACGTCCTCCGGCCGATTGCGCAAGCGCACCGTGGCGATGACGCCTTCGCCCAGAAACCACTCTGCCGACCTTCGCGATCCGTCAAGGGAACCACCCGGACACCAGCGCAAATCGAGGATCAGACCGCGCAAACCTTCCCGGCGCAGATTCGGAAACGATCTCGTACAACTCGTCGGGCGTGTTCGTGAGGAGGTTGCCGAGCCGAAGATGGGCAATCTTCCGCTCGGCGTCGAGCCAGTAGTCCCACGAATTATCGGCGCGGCGCGTCACGCCGAAGACGCTCTCCGGCTGAAAGCTCTTCCAGTCCAGCGTCTCGCTCCGCTCGCCCCCCCCTTTATCCCCCTCCAAATTGGGGGGGGATCAAGGGGGGGGCCGATGGAAGGTCACGCGGATCGGCTCCGGCGTGCCGAGGGCGCCAGATTCGGGTTTGACCAGCGGCACCCGCCCGTTCAGCAAATCCAGCGATTCCGCCAGCTTTCGCTCGCGGCCATCCGAATCGTGGACGTGGGTGATCTCGTCGCCGGGCCGCAAGCCGGCACGCTGGGCGGGGCTGCCGGGTAGGACATCCTTGATGACCAGACGGCTTGCGGTGCCGTCGGGGACTTCGAGTCCGAAGCCGTCGCGTTCGGAACGGACGCCGATGGTCTTGCGTTGCTCGTTGGCGCTGATGAGGCCGGAATAGGGATCGAGCGAACGGAGCATGGCCTGGCAGCAGAGGCGCAGCGGATCTTCTCCCTCCAGGCTCTCGGCCTTGCCGATCTCGGCGCGAATGGTGCGGATCAGATCGAGCAAGGCGCGATCGTCGGGGACCGTCTTCCGACCCGGAGCGAGGGCCGGCACGAGGGGGGCCGGCGTCGGCGTCGCCTGCTCCGCGGCGAGGGCCTGGGCGGCGGTTTTCTCGGCCTCGTCGATGCGGCGGCGGAGGTCCTTGGGCACGGGACGGCGGGCGGCCTCATACAGTCCGGTCAGGGCCGCTTGCAACAACTCTGCCCGCGGCACCGGGCGGACGTAGCTGCCTGCCACCAGATCGACGGCCAGGTGCAGGTTGAAAGCGAACGACTCGCCATTCTCGGTCGTCTCGGCTGTGCCGGCGGGTGGGGAAGGCGGCGCGGGAAAGGGAACCGGGGCGGCGTGGATGGCGACGGCGAACAGCAGCGTGACGAACAGGCAAACGCGCATGCGAAACTCCTCCTCCCGGTTCGGCGAACGGATCGCCGGCGCGATACTCTAGAATAAGTGTCCCCCCGGAAGAAGGCCAACCGGTCACGAGAGGAACCATGCCAACCCGCGTCTTGTTGCTGCGTCATGCCGAAAGCGCCAACCCCCTCATTTTCCACGGGGCCGAATCCGATGTCGGCCTCAGCGAACGCGGCTGGCGTCAGGCCAAGGTGATCGCTCCGGTGCTGGCGGCCCAAACGCCGGACGTGCTGATCTCGTCGGCGATGCGGCGAGCGCGCGAGACGGCCCAGCCCATCGCGCGGGCTTGCGGCCTGCCGGTGCGGATCGAGGCGGACCTGCACGAACGGCGCGTCGAGCGCGCTGACCGGCACCTCCACGCAATTGCGCGAGGGCGCGTGGCCGGACACGCTGCGGCGCTGGATGGCCGGTGAGACGGCGTTCGCCCCGGCGGGCGACGAATCGTTCGACGACATTCGCCGGCGCGTGCTGCCGGTGTGGCAGCGCGTGACCACGGAAGCAGAGGGCAAAACGATTGTCCTGGTGGCCCACGGCGTCGTTTGCAAGGTACTGCTCCTGACGCTGCTGGCGGATTACTCCGTCGCGGACTGGCACCGCATCGGCCCGATTCACAATGTCGGTATCAGCGAGTTGATCTACGAAGGGGATGGTTGGCGAGCGATTCGGCTCAACGAGGCACAAAAGGAATGATTAACCAGCCCCCAGCGCGAAGGCACGGCGGGCTGGTCAAAGCGCAGAATGTCACCCTTCGTTCACGAAAATGGGTGACATTCTGCGCGGCCTTACGGACACGCGATCAACGGCTGTGCGCCAGGTAATCTTGCAGCTCGTATCCGCCGTGATTGCGGAGGATGTCGCGGGCCTCTTCACAGCGGCCGATCTGCCGGACGATCACGAGGGTGCGGCCCTGGTCGATCGCGTCGGAGTAATGATGGGCGTCCTCCTCGGAAATCTCCATCGCCAGGAACGGCCCAAGAAAGGTGCCGCCGGCCGCTCCGAGAGCGGCCCCGCCAATGCCGCCGATCACGGTGCCGACGCCGGGCAAGAGCGAGCCGGCCACCGCCCCCGCCACCGCACCCGTGGCCGCACCGGCTACCGCTCCCGTGGTGGCGCCTTCGGCCGCGTCTTTCTGGAATTGCAGGCGCGGCGTGCCGGGCACCACACCCATACGGCGGTTGGCCATGTCAATGCGATCGGGCGCGAAGCCGGCTTTCCACAACGCCGAGACGGCTTGCTCCGCCTGCGCCTCCTGTTCAAAGACTCCGATCGTGAGGTCTTTTTTGGTTTCGTGCATGATCCATCTCCTGGGTTCGTGTGCGGATTATCACCGCGCCAGGCGCGGGGGAGGAGGGAACGCCCCTCGCATGAAGATGGAGCAAAGCCGATGCCAGTTGTTCGCGGACTCTGCACCCGGTACCATGCCGGCAGGCTGCGAGGAGATCGACTGCCATGACAGACACCCCGACGATCCTGATAACCGGCGCCGCGGGCAACCTCGGGGCCAAGTTGCGCCGCCACTGGCAGGGACGTTATCCGCTGCGCTCCTGGACCGCGATCCGCACGGCGAGGAAGGAGTTATCGCGGCCGACCTGAGCCGGTGGGATGTGTCCTGGGTCGATCTATTCCGGGGCGTCGAGGTTGTGGTCCATCTCGCCGCCGACCCGACGGCGCAGCAGACCTGGCCCAACGTCATCGCCCCCAATATCGACGGCCTCATCCACGTCTTTCAGGCGTCCGTTCGCGGAGGCGTGAAGCGCATTCTCTACGCCAGCTCCAATCACGTCATGGGCGGGTACAAGGACGTTCCCGAACCGAACCGAATCACCACCGACATGCCGCCACGTCCGGGAACGCATTACGAGGTCGAGGGCGAGGCCCGCGACAGCACGCCCTACGCCTCGGCCAAGCTGTTCGGCGAGCGTCTGGGCCGCTGTTACGCCGACGCACACGGACTGTCCGTTTTGGGCCTCCGCATCGGCTGGGTTCGTCCTGGCGACAACCTGGCCCGCGACATCCCGCCCGGCCGTGGCGACTGGTTCCGGCTCATGTGGCTATCCAATCGCGATTACTGTCACCTGATGGATTGCTGTCTGAATGCCGACCCCGCTCTGCACTTCGCCGTCCTCAACGGCATGTCGGCCAACACGGGGATGCGCTGGGACCTGGAGTCCACCCATCGTCTCGTCGGCTATCAACCGGCCGACGATGTGACCCGTCCCGCTACTTGATTGGCCCTTCGCGGCGTAGAATACGGTATCTGAAGTGCGCACTCCTAACCGTGAGGCATTATGGGCCTAACCCGCGACGGTTCGTTCCGACTCTTCCGCCTGGCCGGGATTGACGTGTACCTGCACTGGACCTGGCTCTTGGTGGCGTTCTTCGAGATTCAGTATCGGGGGGCGCTGCGGGAATACGATACGCGGGTCTGGAACCTGATCGAATACCTGTCGCTGTTCGGCATCGTCCTCCTGCACGAATTCGGCCACGCCCTGGCGTGCCGGCAGGTCGGCGGCATCGCCGACCGCATCGTGTTGTGGCCGTTGGGCGGCATCGCCTTCGTCAACCCGCCGCCGCAACCGGGGG
Source organism: uncultured Planctomycetota bacterium (assembly GCA_963767535.1). Classification (GTDB taxonomy): domain Bacteria; phylum Planctomycetota; class Planctomycetia; order Gemmatales; family Gemmataceae; genus JAJPHU01. Next base: position 731,161 of record CAVYEC010000001.1, on the reverse strand, counting down.
CCGTCCTGTGGAGCATCGCCGCCGGCCCCCTCGTCAACGTCTGCCTGGTGCCGGTGACGGCCGGCCTATGGTTCGCTTCCGCGCTTTTGCACTGGGGCGAAATATATCCGGATTTCACAAACTATCTATCCGTGATGATGGGCCTCAATTTGACGCTACTCATTTTTAACCTCTTGCCGATTTACCCGCTCGACGGCGGCCAGATCCTGCAAGCGCTTCTGTGGTTCTTCGTCGGCCGGGCCAACAGTTTGATCGCCGTGAGCATCCTCGGCCTGATCGGCGGCAGCGGCCTGTTTATTCTGGCCCTGGTGCTGGCCCTGTCGGAGGTGGGTGGCAGCTGGTGGCTTGTTGTCATCGCGGCGTTCATGGCGCTTCAGTCCGTCGCCGGCTTCCACAGGGGGCGGCTGCTGTCGCGCCTTCTCAGCGGGCCGCGGCATACGGAGGCCGTCTGCCCGTCGTGCGGCACCGCACCGCTGGTCGGCAAGTTCTGGCGCTGCGACGAGTGCGGCACGATGTTCGACACCTTCGAGCAGCGCGCCCGCTGTTCCAATTGCAGCAAGCTGTTCAAGGTCACGAAGTGCCCAGACTGTTACAAGAAGCACCCGATCGACGAATGGTTCGCCGCGGCGCAGGCGCGCGACCATCATCCCGATTACGCCACATAGCCCCCGGCTTGCCGGGGGGAATTCCCCCCGGCAAGCCGGGGGCTATGTGCCATCACACGTCACACAGGACCACCGCCTCTTCGAGTCCCTTGGCCGGGTCGCGCGTCGGAATGAATTCTTGACCCACGTAGCCGGTATACTTCGCCTCCACCAGCGCCCGCATGATCGGCGGATAATTGATCTCCTGCTTATCGTCCAACTCGGCCCGGCCGGGGTTGCCGGCCGTGTGGATGTGGCCGATGTACTCGGCGTGCTGCCGGATGCGGCGGATCACGTCGCCGTCCATGATCTGCACATGGTAAATGTCGAACAGCAGCTTCAGGCGCGGTGAGCCGACCTGCTTGATGATGTCCATGCAGTAATCGGTGTGATCGCCCTGGTAGCCGGGGTGGCCCTTCATCTCCTCGGCGACCCGGCTGTTGAGCATCTCCAGGCACAGCGTCACCTTCTTCTCCTCGGCGTGGCCGACGATCTTCTTGTAGCCCGCCACGCAGTTTTTGATGCCGGCGTCGTCGGCGATGTCCTCGCGGAAGCCGGTGAAGGTGATGACGCTGGGATAGCCGGCCTCGGCGCAGGCGTCGATGGCGGCGCGCATCTTCTCGATGCACATATCCTGATACTTGGGGTTGTTCATGCCCTTCTCGAAGCCGTGGCTGCCGGCGATGGCGCAGACCAGGCCGTGCTTGCGCAGCGTCGGCCAATCCTTGGGGTTGACCAGCTCGACGCTCTGGCAGCCGAGCCGATTGGCCTGCCGGCACATTTGCTCGATGTTCCAGTGCTTGTCGAAGCACCACTGCACGATGGATTGCTTGACGCGATTGTTCTTGGCGACGGGCCTGTCGGCCGGCACGCGCCGGCGGCCAGGACGCCGGCCGTCACGCCGGCGGCACTTTGCAGCCAGCGCCGGCGGCTCAGGTGAGTACGCATGTTCGTTCGACCTCCGCTATTCGGTGTGGGGACAGCGATCAGTATGAACCGCCGTCCGCCGTTTTGCAACGGGGTCTATTCGAGCGTTTGCGCGGTTGGCCCGGAGTGACAACTCCCACCAAAAAACTCCATTTTTTTACTTGCAATTATGTTCAAAGAATGTATCTTCTAATGACCCATCGCTCTCGCCTCATTCTCATCTATTCGCTTGTGCGCCCGGTTCGCTACGCCCGCCCAGTCGTCAGGGATGACCGGGGTCCAGAGGGGCCGCAACGTTCATCGCGGAACGCCGTGCGGCCGGTGCTTCGCCTCGTCTTCAAGTCACGCGACGGTTCGTTCATCAACTAAGCGTATTGCCCGGTCCTCGCATCTCCTTCCGCGGTGCGCGCACGTCACCCATGCGCCGCCGCGGACGGCCCGTCCGTTGCGAGGCGCTCGCCCCGCCCGTCGCCCCATCGCCTTCGCCTCCGCCCGGTTCGATTGAACGTGACGGTTCGAGAACGGGTACACGGCTGACGCTTTCGTCGGCCTGGTGTCACGCCGGCGCGGATTCCCTTGCCTCTTCACCGAACCAGGGGAGATGGCAAGGTCCCCGCCCGTCGTCCCAGGCCGAGGAGCAACGCGCGAACGTGGGCCGGCGTCCGGGGTGCGCGCTTTGTGCCTTGCGCAACAGGTGCGCGGGGCTTCTCCGTTTCTCTTCACGAGGGATCGCATCATGAACCACACTTCAAGGAATCGTCGGATGAGCCGGAAGTCCCAAGCGACTCCGCGGCGCCGCAGCCACTCGCTCGCCCTGGAGCCGCTGGAAGCGCGGCTGCCTGCTCTCTGCCTCCGGCTTCCGCCCCATCGACGAAGTCGGCAACAACCTTGCCAACCCGACCGAAGGCACGGCGGGCACCGACCTGCTCCGGGTCTCCCCCGTCGCCTACGCCGACGGCCTCAACTCGCCCTCGCAGCCCAACACCCTCAGCCCCCGCCAGATCAGCAATAACCTCAACAACCAGTCGAACCCGATCTTCTCGTTCGCCGACAACCTGGGCACCCCCCAATCGAAGGATTTGTCCGACTTCGCCTACGTCTGGGGCCAGTTCATCGACCACGACATGGACCTCACCCCGACCACATCGGGCCAGCCGTTCAACATCTCCGGCGACCCGACCCGGCCGAGCGACCCGATGGGGATCGAGGCCTTCCTCCGGTCCACGTTCGATCCGGCGACCGGCCCCTCGGCCGTGGATCTCTCCGGCGCCTTCAACCGCGTGGGCATTGTCACCGACGGCAGCACCTTCGCGGGCGGCGGCCTGGATCACGACGGCTTCGCCCTCTCGGCCAACCTGCTCGGCTCCTCCGTCGGCCTCGCCTCGGCCACCTACACCCTCGGGGCCGCCGGCGTCAACGACGTCGTCAGCGCCGCCGGCCAAACCATCAACCTGCCGGCCGGCAACGACGCGTCGGTGTCCTTCCTGGCCGTGGGCGTCAACGGCAACCAACCCAACCAGACCTTCAAGGTCACCTACACCGACGGCTCGACCCAGACCTTCACCCAGTCGCTCAGCGACTGGTTCACGCCCCAGAACTTCCCGGGCGAATCGACGGCGGTCACGATGCCCTACCGCGATACCGCCAACGGCGGTAGGGACGGCCGGACCTTCCAGGTCTACGCCTACAGCTTCACCCTGAACCCCGCCAAGCAGGTCAAGAGCATCACCCTGCCCAACGACCGCAACGTCGAGGTGCTCGCCATCGACGTGACCCCAGACACCCCGCGCAGCAGGTCAACGCCGTCACGTCCTTCCTCGACCTGTCGCAGGTCTACGGCTCGACCGGCACGGTCGCCGACGCCCTCCGCACCCACAGCGGCGGTCTGCTGAAGACCAGCCCCGGCGACCTGCTGCCCTACGACAACACCACCTACTTCACCCCGGCCCAGATCACGGCGCTCAACATGGCCAACGACGCCCAGCAGGTGGCCGAGTCCAGCCTCTTCGCCGCCGGCGACGTGCGGGCCAACGAGAACATCGAGCTGACCGCCATGCAGACCCTGTTCGTCCGCAACCACAACCGTCTCGCGGAAGAGTTGGCCACGATGAATCCCGCCGACTTCGGCTTCACGAGCTGGACCGACGAGCAGCTCTACCAGGAGGCGCGCAAGCTCAACATCGCCGAGTAGCAGATGATCACCTATAACGAATTCCTCCCCGCCATCCTCGGCCCGAACGCCCTGCCGGCCTACACCGGCTACAAGCCCGACGTCAACGCCGGCATCGCCACCGAGTTCTCCACCGTCGCCTTCCGCTTCGGCCACAGCCTTCTGAGCAACGGCGTCGGCCGCAACAACAACGACGGCACCGCCATCACCGATGTCAACCCGAACGGCTCCACCGTCAACCTGGCGGAGGACTTCTTCCGACCCGAACCTCCTCACCCCCAACGGGCCGTCGCCCCCCTCGTCGATCGCAACGGCAACCCCGACCCCCACACTTCCTCGAACATCGGCGCCATCCTCAAGGCGGACGCGGACAACACGGCCAATGAAATGGACCTTCCGGCGATCGACGAGGTCCGCAACCTGCTCTTCGGCATCGCCCAACGCGCCCGGCACCGACCTGATCGCCCGCGACATCCAGCGGGCACGGGATGACGGCATCGGCACCTACAACCAGGTGCGCGTCGCCTTCGGCCTGCCGGCCGTGACCAGCTACGCCCAGATCAGCTCCGACCCCGCCGTCCAGGCCGCGTTCCGGGCGACCTACGGAACCAACCCCGACGGCACGGATAACGTGAACGCCATCGACCCCCTGGAGGGCATGTTCGCCGAGGACCACGTCGCCGGTTGCGACGTCGGCCCGACGATCAAGGCGGTCCTCGCCAAACAATTCGCGGCCCTCCGCGACGGCGACCGCTTCTTCTACCTTAACGAGAGCTTTAACCCGGAAGAGCAAAACCTGCTCGCGCAGGGCAACACGCTGGCCAAGGTCATCGAGGCCAACACCAGCATCACGAACCTGCAAAGCAACGTCTTCTTCTTCAAGGAGTCGATCACCGGCACGGTGTTCGACGACGACGACCGCACCAACGTCCTCGACCCGGCGAACGTGGGTCTGGCCGGCGTCACCGTCAACCTGAACGATTCCACCGGGGCCGTGGTCGCCTCGACCACGACCGATAGCCAGGGCCATTACTCTTTCACCGACCAGACCGGCATCCCCGGGACGGGGAAATTCACCGTTTCCATCGTCCTGCCGGCGGGGTTCACGAACGTCACGGCGGCTTCCATCCCGATCGCGCTCACCCGTGGCGGAATGGACTTCGACAACGTGAACTTCGGCATCGATGAATCGTCCACCGGCGCGGCCGTCGTTACCTCCAACCCCGGCGGCGGCTCCGGTGGGGCGGCACCCGCCGTCATGGCCGGCGCGGCCGGTGGTCAGACGTCCTCCTCCTCCGGCGCCCTGCCGGGAACGAGCGGGGATTCCGCCTTGATCGGCTTCTTCCAGCAGGCCCAGACCGGAAGCGGGACCGTCTCGACCGTCCCGGCCGTGACGCCTGGGACATCCGCCTCGCTGCGGCAAGCCTTCCTCGACGGCTCCACCGGCTTCGGGTCGCAGCCGACCGACTCGTTGTCCAGCATGGCCTCGGATAACCAGGATCTGCCGGATCAAGCGTAGACCCTTCTCCCCCATCTCCGACGGCTGCCCGAGAATCCTCGGGCAGCCGTCCGCACACACGGGCGCGCTCAAGGGATCATGGCCGTCCACAGGTACGCCTGCGCCATCACGAGCAGGCCCATCAGAAAGGCCAAGAGCAGGCTGTGCCAGAAGACGAAGCGGAGGATGGCCCCTTCCTGGCCGGCCTGTTGCGTGGCGGCTGCCGACACGACGATGCTCTGGGCGTCGATCATCTTGCCCATGACGCCGCCGCTGCTGTTGGACGCGGCCAACAAGAGCATCGCTTGTGACGCGCTCAAGGGCAGCACGCCGGCGTCGGCCAGCCGCCGGGCCGTGATCGTTTGCAGGCTGCCGAACAGGGCGTTGGACGACGTGTCCGAGCCGGTCAGGGCGACGCCCAGCCAGCCGAGCAGGACGGCGAAGAACGGGTACAGAAAGCCGGTGTGCGTACATGCCAGGCCGAGCGTGGCATCCATGCCGCTGTAACGCGTCGTGAAGGCGATCGCCAACATGCAGGCGATCGTGAACAGCGGCCAGCGCAAACGATAACACGTCACGAACCACAACCGCACGAAGCGAACGGGACTGACGCGCATCCAGAACGCCGACACGACCGCCGCCAGAAAGATGCTCGTGCCCGTCGCCGACAGGATGTTAAACGCGAAGACGGCCGGCTCCCGATGCGGGCTGGCGACCACCGGGGTGGTGCGCTCGACGGTGTTATGCAGTCCCGGCACTTCGACTTTCCACGCCACGCCGCCGAGCCAGCTCTTGACCGGCGGCAATCCCCAGACGAAGACGAAGACGGTCAAGAGTACCCACGGCACCCACGCGGAGACGACCTCGCGGCGGGTGTACAAACGCGGCTTGACCGAGAGGGACCGGCTGCCGACCGAGGAGGCGATTTCATCGGGAAACGTCCAGATTTCGCGCGGCTGCCAGAAGCGCAGAAAGACCGCCAGGCAAACCATCGACACGACGCCGCCGGCCACATCGACGAGCCAGGGGCCGTGCAGGTTGGCGAGCAGATATTGCACCAGCGCGAAGCTGCCGCCGCACACCACGAGCGCCGGCCAGACGCCGCGCACGCCGCGCCAGCCGGCCATCACCCACACGAGCCACGCCGGCACCAAGAGCGAGAAGAACGGCAGCTGCCGGCCCGCCATCGCGCTGAGTTGTGTCTCACTCAATCCCGTTACCTGGCCGAGCGTGATAATGGGTGTGCCTAATGCACCGAAGGCCACCGGCGACGTATTGGCCAAGAGCGACAACCCGGCCGCGTGCAGCGGCCGAAAGCCCGCGCCCATGAGGAGCGCCGCCGAGATGGCCACCGGCGTTCCGAATCCCGCCGCCCCCTCGACGAAGGCTCCGAAACAGAAGGCGATCAACAGCGCCTGGATGCGCCGATCCGCCGACAGCGACAGCACGGAACTCTTGACGATCTCGAACTGTCCCGTCTCCACGGTGAGCGTGTACAGGAAGATCGCCGCCAGCACGATCCAGCCGATGGGGAAGAGTCCGAACGCCGCCCCGTAGCCAGCCGCTGCCAGCACGGTTCGCGTCCAGCCCATGAGACCCGGACCATCCGGCGACAGGGCCTGTTCGGGACGGAAGGCGAAGACAGCGGCGACGAGCGCGGCGAGCAGTCCCGCTAGCGCCGCCAGCGCCGCCGAGACGCGGCCGGTCGCCAGGAGACCAAGCAGCAGCACGATTGGCAGGGCGGCGATGAGCGTGGAAAGCAAGGCGTTGTGATAGGGGTCGTAGTTCTGAATCCAGACCATGAGAGACCGGGGTTGGAGAGGGCTGCGGTTACGGATTCCGAATCGTTTGGCTGTCGCTTCTTTTCTCCCTCCCCCTTGTGGGGGAGGTCTTTCTTTCCCCCTCCCCCCTTGTGGGGGAGGGTAGGCGCTCACCCCCACCCCTACCCTCCCCCACAAGGGGGAGGGGAAAGAATGGCGATTGTCCGGATGGGGGCGATAGGGCGGAGTCTACCAAGCCGACTCGATGATGACCAGTGCCCGCGGAAAATCGCTACATTGGAAGAAAGATCGAGGAGCTTTCCATGTACAATCCCGCGGAAAATCCATCCTTTCTGTATACCTCCTTCCGCAGTCCCCGCGCCGGGCTGGAGCGCCCGGTATGCCGGCTCGGCCTGGCGACGCGCGGCGACACCGGACTGACGCCGGATGATGTGCGGCACACGGTCGAAGCGGGCGTCGATTTCCTCAACTGGTGCGGTGCCCCTGACGGTCTGAGCGCCTTCATCGCCGACCTCGGCTCGCGCCGCCGGGAGGTCGCGGTCTGTGTGCAGTTCGAGGCCCGCACCGCGGCGGACGCCCGGACGGAGCTTGAACAGATTTTGGCGGAGTTGCGCACCGATTACATTGACGTGCTCACGTTCTACTACGTGGAAGAACGCGCGGAATGGCAACAGATCATCGGGCCAGGCGGCGCACTGGAGTTTTGCGCCGCCGCCCAGCGCGAGGGCCGCGTCCGTATGCTCGGCGTCACGAGTCATCAGCGCCCCCTCGCCGCCGAGATGGCCGCGAGCGGGCTGCTCGACATGCTGATGATTCGCTACAACGCCGCCCATCGCGGGGCCGAGACCGAGATTTTCCCCGTGACGACCGCCCGCGGACTGCCCGTCGTCGTCTACACCTGCCTGCGCTGGGGAGCGCTCCTGCGTCCGACGCCGGATGACCCGCCGGACTTCGTCGTGCCGCCGGCCCCCGCCTGGTATCGCTTCGCCCTGCAACACCCCGCCGCCACTGTCGCGCTGATGGCCCCCGAAAACCGGGCGGAGCTGGACGAAGATTTGCAAGTGCTGCGAATGGGCAAGCCGTTGCTCACCGACGAATACGAAAGGCTCGCCGCCCACGGCCAGCGCGTGCGCCGCCACGCCGGCAGTTTCCCTTAACCGACCACGATTCGGCGTTTGGCGAGTTTGCCACTCTGCCAAATACCGTGGGGATTTGGCAGAGCAGGTCAGTTATGCAAGTGATTTATCCATAAACGTTTACGGAAATACTGTACAGCGAGACTGCCAGACTGCCAAAATGCCAACGAGGTCCGGTTGACGTGATTTGGCACCGTCTGACGTATCAACGTAACCAGCATGGTCACTTGCGGGGCTTGACGCGACGGAAGACGAGAAAGTGCTGCCCAATATCTGCCCAGATGGACGGATTCTCCGGGATTCCTGGCTTGCCGTAGCAGATGATAAGACGGTCGCCCTCGTACCTGTAAACGCCGCGAAAGCGACAGGTGACAACGCCCCCCACGGCCAAGATGATATGCACAGACCCTCGGCCTTTGTCGGTAAATTCGATCTCGTGGGTGGCGTACAGACCGTCAGGTAACGCCACCTTCAGTTCCTCTCCCTGTAACTGGACCCGTTCGCTTGATTCACCAAAGAGCAGAAAGTGATAACCTTCCCACTTTCCGCGCACGTCCAGCCTTTGCTCGGTCTCTCCTGACACCTGCTCCGGCCCACTCCCGACCGTCATCCCGGCCGCTAGGATCATCGCCAGTGCTGACATCGTGTCCACCCTCCGTGAGTTTCCTTCGATCGAATCCTTCTGCATCACCCGTCGGGCAGTGCATCAGGGGGTCGTCTGCCACGCCTTGATCGCGTTGATCGGGTAGATCAGCATCACGACGTTCAGAAGAAGACTATCATGAATCCACAAAAGTAGCACGATCTCCGTCAACACAAAGAGGGCCACGGAAGCCCACAGTCCGAGGCGACGGGCCAGCAGGAAGCCGAGCGCGCAGCAGAGAATGTCGCCCAGGGAGTTGGCGATCGTATCGCCCTCGTAGCCCAGCGCCATGGTGGCGGTGCGGTAGCGCTGGATGACGAATGCGGAATTCTCGAACACTTCCCACAACGTCTCGACACAAACCGCCAGCAAGAGTTGCCAGGCCGGTGCCAGTCGCGGAGCCGCCCAGGCCAGCAGCCCGCACAAGAGCAGGCCGTGCGATACGTGGGTGAAGGAGTAAGGGTCGAGAAAGTGCTGGGAATTGTGTGGTCCCTTCGCATCACTCACCCACGGATACGGCCGCCCGCAGGCACACCACCACGAGCCCCTGGCCGCGGAGTTGGAAGGCGGCGGCCGTCAGGACGAGGGCCATCGCCAGCCACGGCCCCAGGTGCTTGCTCCAGCGCTGGCTCGTCGGATTCATACGTCCTTCCTACCCCTCGTTTTCCTCCGCGTTCGCCGAAGATGGCGACGAATGCAGATTATACATGCGCCAGCTTCTTGCGGACGGTGGCGCGGTTCAGCCCCAACCACTGCGCCGCCGCCCAGCGGTTGTTCCGCACGCGCCGCATCACCTCGTCGAGCAGCGCCGGCTCCACTGTGCGGAGCAGCTCCGCATACAAATCGTTGGGCGCGGCCGAGCCGTTGGTCCGCACGCGGTCGGCCAGCCATTTGCGCACCGTCACCGCCAGTTGCTCGGCCGGCGAGTTGTGCGACGGGTCGGCTGCGAACGCCGGGAAATGTTCGGGCGAGAGCGGACCACCACGCGCAATAATGGCGGCGTGTTCGAGCGCGTTACGCAGCTCGCGGCACGTTGCCGAACCACGGCAGCGATTGCAGAAACGCGCACCGTCTCCGGCAACAGCGGTAAGGCGCGCGGCTCGAAGCGACGCAGGAAATGTTCGGCCAGCGGTTCGATATCCTCCGGCCGTTCGCGCAAGGGCGGCAGGGCGATTTGAAAGACGTTGAGACGGAAATACAGATCGTGCCGGAAGCGCCCCTCGGCGACGCAGCGCGTCAAATCTTGATGCGTCGCTGTCAGGATGCGGATGTCGAGCGGCTGCGGCTGATGGCCGCCGACCGGCAGGACTTCGTTATGCTCCAGCACACGCAGCAGCTTGACCTGTACCGGCAGCGGGATGTCGGCCAGTTCGTCCAGGAACACCGTCCCGCCGTTGGCCAGGGCGAGCAGTCCGGGCCGGGCCTCGGTGGCCCCCGTGAACGCGCCGCGCGCGTGGCCGAATAGCTCGCTCTCGACGAGGTTGGGATTCAGGGCGGCCACGTGCACCGGCAGAAACGGCCGATCGCGCCGCGCACTGTAACGGTGGATGGCGCGGGCGACGAGTTCCTTGCCGGTGCCGCTCTCGCCGGTGATGAGGACGCAGGCATCGCGCGAGGCCACCAGCGCGATGCGCTTGAACACGGCCTGCATCGCCGGGCCGCGGCCGACGATTTCCTCGGGACCGATCGTCGCGGTCTCCGCGCTTTCCTTCGTCTCCGGTATCGGTCGGCGATGGAGGGCGCGGTGGACCGTCTCCAGTGCCTGACTGAGATCGAACGGCTTGGCGAGGTAATCGAACGCGCCGCCCTCGACGGCCCGCACCGCCGTCGGCAAATCGCCGAACGCCGTCACCACGATCACCGGCAAATCGGGAACGATCTGGCGAATGCGCGTCAGCGCCGTCAGCCCGTCCATCCCCGGCAGGCGGACATCGAGGATCATCACGTCGGGACGCTGCCGGGCCAGAAGCGCGAACGCCTGTTCCGCGGAGGCGGCCACCGCGACGGAGTGTCCCTCCCGACCCAGGGCGCGCTCCAGCGACCAGCACACCGCCTCCTCGTCGTCAACGATCAAGATGTGTTTCACCGACATCTCCGACGATGACTTATTAGCCCGAAGCGCTAGCGAGGGGGCTCCCTCGCTAGCGCTTCGGGCTAATAAGTCATGCTGTTAGCGCTTCGCACGGCAATTCGATGCGAAAGCAGGTCCAGTCGCCCTTGCGGTTCCAGTCGATCCGCCCGCCGTGCGCCTCGGCCACCTGCCGCGCCACGGCCAGTCCGAGGCCGACGCCCTCCGGCTTGCCCGTGACGAACGGCTCGAACAACCGATCCGCCACCTCCGCCGAGGGACCAGGCCCGGAATCGAGCACCTCCAGTACAACGATTGGTGTTTGCGATGCTAACGGCTGTTCCACGCCGAGCGCCATGCGCACCGTGCCGCCCGGCCCGGCCGCCTCGATGGCGTTGCCCAGGACGTTGAGGATGAGCTGCCCCAAACGTCCGGGATCGCCGACGAGGACGCGATCGCCGGCCGGCGGCTGCCAGTGCAGCTCCATGCCCGCGTGCCGGCACCGCGGCCGCAACAATTCGACCGTCTCGCTCACCAGCGCCGGCAGCGAACAGCGCTCGCGCCGGCCTTCGCTGTCCCGGCCGAGATCGAGAAAGCGCTTGAGGTTCGTCTCCAGCAGGGTGAGCTGCCGCAAGGCCACGTCCAGCGCGGCCGTATCCGTTCCCTCTATACACTCGCGCACGAACAGTTGCACGGCCAGGCGCACGCCGGTCAGTCCGTTGCGGAGCTGATGGGCGAGACCGCCGCCGACCTGGCCGAGCAAACGCAATCGTTCGGTTCGTTGCGTGCTTTCCTGAAATTGGGCGAGTTTCTGGGCCATCTCGTTGACGGACTGGGCGAGGTCGCGGATTTCGTCGTTGCGCGGCGGCAATGGCATGGGGCTGAAATCACCCGCGGCGATCAATCGAGTGCGGCGTTCCAGGTTGCGGATGCGCCGGTTCAAGCCCTGGCCCAGACCGACGGCCAGCGCCACCGACGCCGCGCCGACCGAGCCGCCCAGGACGAGGAACGGCCAGACCGCCTCCCACAAGGCGTCGCGCCACAGACTTTCGGGATAGAGGATGTACAGCGTGTCGCCCGCGTTGGGTCCGTGCGACAGGTGAATGCCGCTGCATAAAAAAGTTTGTTCGCCGGCGCGGATCGGCGGCCCCAGGCGGAACGTGCCCCAGTCCTCGCGCACCTCCTCGGCCGGCGGCAAGCGTTCCGGCTCGGCGTCGAGCGTGCTGATCCGCCCGCCATCGTGCCGGACGAGCAAGTAATCCGCGCCGGAAAGCTGCTTGACCCACGGCAAGACGTTTTCCCGTAGGGGGAACTTGCCTTCACTCAGAAGCCGGCCGACATGGCGGACGCGCGTTTCGATCTGCCGGCGGGCCTGGCTGGCGGCGGCGAAGGCCATCCACACGCTCAGGCCGAGCACGCCGGCGAGCAACAACAATAGCGGCAGCAACAGCTGCGATCGGATGGGCCAGCGCATGGCGGACCTCGCCGGAACGACGGGAGTTCACTGCCAGCGTAACGGGCCGGAAAACCGTGTGCAAGGCGTTGGGTAACGTCTTTTCAGCGGAAAATATGTTAGAGTGAAGACTAGCGACGAAGCTTGTACCGGAAAGTGGGCTGGAGAACTGACAATGGGATCGCACCGTAAACGCACGCCCGCCGAATGGTTTCACGCGGCCGCTCGTTGTTACATCGACAAGCACCAGGGCTGCGCCGCCTGCGGCCGGCAGCATTGCGTCTTCCAGTCGCGCTGGAACCAGCGCACGGAATACTTCTGCTCCGCCTGCGATTTCTCCGTCTGCCACGACCGCGATCGCGGCCAGTATTTCGCTTCCGAGGGCGACGGCCGGCAGCTCGCCGACGCGCTGCTCGCCCACCTCGACCTGTGCGAAGATCAGAATTGCGTTTAGGCGCGAATTTTCACATCAGCCAGGATGTCCCGGGAAGGACAGAACATCAATAAATAAATCCCCCTCCGCCACCTCCAGCGGGCGGGGAAACCGGACTCCCTGCGTTTGTAGCTTGGGGTTGAGCGTTCGGAAGGGCGTTCAGGGCATTAATAATGGAGTTCTCCTCCGCCCTCACCATGCCGAGAAAACTGGCTTCCTGCGCTTGCTGGTTGGCGAGGAACGTCTGGATGGAAGCGGACAACTGCGGATTCGTCGCGGCGAGCATCGACTCGATCGACGACAGGGCGGCATCTCTCGCCTGGAAAGTCGCGTTAATCTGCTGATTGATTCCCGTGAAGATCGACTCCGCCAGCTGCGCGAGTGGCGTCTGCGGCGCGGGAAATGGCGGGGGTTGGGGCGGAGCGGGCGGAGCGGGCGGAGCGGGCGGGGCCAAGGGAACGGCCTGGATCTCGCCGAACAGGCCGTCCCTTTCGGCATTGATCCCCGCCGAGAAGTAGAGCGTGTTGGGATCGCCTCCGATGCCACCGCTGCCGAAGGTCAGTGTCCACAGGCCGGGGTTCTGAAACGGCTGGCCGTTGGCGTCGGTGAGCGTGCCCAGGAACTGGCCGGTCGTCGGGTCGAAGGCGTTGATCTCGCTGGAATTGTAGGCGAAGTTGCCGACCAGCAAGTCGCCGCCGAATGGGCCGAAGCTTGATGGGGCCATGGCCAGGCCCCACGGCGAGGCCAACGGGCCGCCCGCGGTGAGCTGGCGGATGAAGTGGCCGCTGGTGTCGAAGATAGCCACCGCCCCTTGTCCCGGCGTGGCCGCGGTTTGGGCGGGATGACCGGCAGGGGCGTAGGCCACGTACAGTTGGCCGTTAATGTTCTGGATGTTGAAGGGGGCTAGGCCGGCGGGCAGGTTCGGATCAGTGAACGTCCCGAAGCCGCCCTTGCCCAGGCTCACCGGCTTGAACGCGCCGTCGAAAACGTTGATCGTCCCGCTCTTGTTATCGACGGCGTAGAGGAAGTTGCCCTGGGAGTTGCTGCCGATGGCCAGGCCGGTGTAGATGGCGCCCGGCGTCGTCGCCTCGAGCGTGGCCGTGCTGCCGTCGTTCCAGGCCGAGATGGTGCCGTTGAGGTCGGCGAAGATGAAGAGGGCGGGATTGCCGTTGGCCAGAACGAACGACGTGGTGCTATTGTAGACCTGGCCGGTCGGCCCCTGAGGTCCGTTCGAGGTTGTCGGGATGGCGACCGTCAGGGGGAATTTGCTGAAGTCTGTAGACGTCACCGTGTAGAGCGTGCTGACGTTGGTCCCCTGGTCCGAGACCCAGAAGGGGTTGGTGGTGCTCCCGGCAACGCCCCAGGGGTTCTTGAGACTGGGGTCAGTGATGGCGGCCAGGCCCGGGATGTCGGAAACCATGTTCGTCTGCGCGTAGACGGTCGAGGGCACGAGGCGATCTTCCAGCGTTTCCAGGCACGGACGGCCGTGCCCTCGCCCTTTCGATTCTCGCGAGCAGGATGTCCGAAGGCGTTTCATGAAGAAGCCGTACATATGAACTCCTCTCAACGAGATCAAAACGAACCGTCTCTAAAACACGTTCTCCTCTCTCCTGTAAAGAGACAGTCAATGACTTCTTGATTCCCACGATTTTTTCTGCCGAGTATTCTTTCTCGGCCCGGCCGGGGAAGGGATCAGGTGATTATTCAGGTGGTTAATAGCTCAAGTGGGAAAGTCGCGGAAAGTGAAGTTCTTTTTTCAGCGGAAGGAGAGGGAGTCGAACCCTCAAGGCATCGCTGCTCGGCCGTTTTCGAGACGGCTGCCATCCCCGATTGGCTCGCCCTTCCCTGTGATCACACCAATCAGACCGAGCCGAACGCCATGTGGTTCGCGCAAAAAAACCTGAGCGGGGGGCGTAAGCCCCCTGAGTGGAAGACTCAGGGGGCTTACGCCCCCCGCTCAGGGTGGTTTAGCTCACTTCGCCGACGCGCAGGCGGGCGAACTTGACCAGCTTCAGACCGGCGGACTTGAGCAGATCGCCGACAGTCTTGCTGTCGTCCTTGACGAACGGCTGCTCGTGCAGGACGTTCTCGGCGTACCACGTCTTCATCTTGCCCTCGGCGATCTTCTCGACGATTTGGGCCGGCTTCCCGGTCGCCGCCGCCTGGGCGCGGGCGATCTCCAGTTCCTTATCGATGGTAGCCTGCGAGACGTGTTCGCGCAGGGCCGCGGCAGGGTTCCGTGCCGTGGTGTGCATGGCCACGTCGCGCAACATCTGCGGGTCGGCCTTGGCCCCTTCGACTTGCACCATGACGCCGACCGAGCCGTCGTGGTGGACGTAGCTGCCCAGGTGGCCGCCGGCCAGCCGAACCATGCGCACTGGCTTCATGTTCTCGCGCATCAGGCCCACGACCTCGGCCATCCGCTCGCCGACCGTCTTCTTCGGGTCATCGACGAACGGCTGGGCCAGCAGCGCCTCCGGCGTGGTCGCCTCCTTGAGGGCCACCTGCTTGGCCAGGTCGTTGGTCAGTTGCACAAACAGCTCGCTCTTGGCCACCGGCGCGCTTTCGCAGCGCACTTCCACTAAGGCGCCGACCTGCTTGGCCGGGTCGATGAAGACGCCGATGCGTCCCTCAGCCGTCTCGCGCTCGGCGAGCTTGGCGACCGAGCCGACGTTTTCCTTGCGAATGATCTCGATGGCCTTTTGCATGTCGCCGTCGGCCTTCTGGAGGGCGGCCTTGCACTTCATCATCTGGATGCCGGTCACGTCGCGCAGTTTCTTGACCATTTCGGCGGTGATCTCAGCCATGCTGCATCGTCCTTCATCTGAGCGGGGGGCGTAAGCCCCCTGAGTCTTCCACTCAGGGGGCTTACGCCCCCCGCTCTGGGTCCACAATCCGAGTCTTATTCAACGACCGCCGAAGCGGGTTTGGGGTTCGCGGCTCCCATCGGCGGGTTGCCGTTGCCGACGTTGGTCGGCGCCGGCCGCGGCCTCGGGCCGGTCTGCTGTTCGGGCGGCAGCGCCGCCTTGCCCTCCAGTATCGAGTCGGCCAGCTTGCCCAGCACCAATTCGATCGAGCGGATGCTGTCGTCGTTGCCGGGGATGGGCAGATCGACCACGTCGGGATCGCTGTCGGTGTCGATCAGGGCCACGGTGGCCACGCCCATGCGCTGGGCTTCCTTGACGGCGATGTGCTCGCGCTTGGGATCGACGACGACGAGGGCGTCGGGCAGGCGGTTCATCTCGCGGATGCCCGACAGGTTGCGCCGAATCTTGGTCAGTTCGCGGTTGAGCGTGGCGACCATCTTCTTACTGTAGCCGCGGATCTCGGCCGATTCGGGGGACTTGCTCAGCTCGAGCTTGCCGGCCTCGTTGAGCATGGTCTTCATGTAGGCGGGCAGATCGACCTTGGCCGGGTTCTCGTTGGCCGGCAGCCACATCGCTTCGAGTTCTTGCAGGCGCTTGAGCCGGTCGCGAATGGTGCGGTAGTTGGTCAGAGTGCCGCCCAGCCAGCGCTCGCTGACGAACGGCATGCCGCAGCGGGCCGCCTCGTGCTCGATGGTTTCCTTGGCCTGGCGCTTGGTGCCGACGAACAGCACGAGGCTCCCCTGGCTGGCCACTTTGGCCAGGTAGCGGTGCGCCCGCAGCAGGCCGCGGACGGTCTCGCGCAGGTCGATGATGTGGATCAGATTGCGTTTGCCGTAGATGTACGGCCGCATCTTGGGGTTCCAGCGGCTGGCCCGATGACCGAAGTGAACACCGGCCTCGATCAGATCAGTTACTTGGACAATGGCCACGCACTGCCCTCCTGCTCCCAGGCGGGATAAAGGTTGGGGGGAATCGGTGAACAAACGCTCGTCACGACGCTCATCGCGGAGTCTCCCTTACAAAAAGGGTGAAGAAGGTCATCGTAGCATTGCAGGGCCAAAGGGTCAAAGGGTTTTGCGCGGAAAAACGGCTTTGCGGCCGGGCGAGGGCCGCAAACTCGCTGTAAATCACGGCGGCGGGAACAGATGCCCCCAACCCAAAAGATGGGGGTCGGCCGGCGGCGGATCGACGGGCTTGAGGAATCCCGCCAGCACGAGCGTGCCGACCTGGAAATAAACGGCGTCGGCGTCGGACGTGCTGGCGGGGAAATGGCCAAATCCCCCGTCGGTATTGCGACAGCGCAGCGCCCACGCCGCGGCGCGGTCCAGCGCCTTTTGGCATTCCGGCCGGCCCTGGCCTAGCTGCTTGAGGATGAAGCACGCATCGAAGGTGGCGTGGCGATCGCGCGACGGCGGGTTGAGCAGCCAGCTGCCGTCCGGCTTCTGATCGCGGAGGGTGCGGGTGAGGATCGCCCCGGCCTTCGGCGTCGCCTCGCCGAGCAGACGGTAATAATGCACGGCGTGGAAGGTGGCGGCGACGTGGTCGTTCAGGTAGCCGTCCTCTGCCTGGATCATCGTGGCGCGCAATCTCTTGTCCCCCGCGGCGGGGAATGGTTTGCCACACGCCCGGTACGCCAGGGGAAAGAAGCTCGTGCTGTACGCGGGCAGCGTTTTGTAATCGCCCTCCAAAACGGTGGCGAAGATGGGCAGCGGATCATAACGCGGCCGGACGTCCAGGGCGTGCAGGGCGACGATCCCCTGCGTCGTGTTGTAGACGCGGGCCTGCGCCGACTTCGGATCGACCGTGCCCTTGACGTTGACGAACGCCCCGTCTCGCCGCTGCCGGGACAGCAGGAAAGTCCGCGTCTTCGCCTCGTCGGGCAGCTTCCAGCCGAACGTCTTGTGCAGGATCACGGCATAGGTCACGGGGGCCAGGTCGCTGTAGGCGCTATCGGACATGCCCTCGTAATCCGGATCGAGGCCCGGCCGAAACGAGCCGTCTTCGCGGGCGGTCTTGGCGAAGAACGTTCGCACGCCTTGCAAGACCTCGGCGGCCGAAACGGAAGGCGTTTCGTCCGCCGCCCGCGTCCCCGTTATCAGCAGGGAACACAGCGGCAAGGCGAAGAAGAGCATTCGTGGAAGAGAGTGGAGTTTCGCTTTCATGGCTTGTAGGCTAATCGAGGTTCTCTCGCTCGACAAGCAAGGAATCGAGGACAGCATGAATAGCCCCTTCTTTTTCGTCGCCCTTCGGCAAACGCTTCTCGGATTTCTCGTCGTTCTCGCGGCGCCTGTCTCGGCGTTCGCGGACGAGGACGCAGCAGTCACTTGGAAGGGACACACGGGCTGGATCGGTGCCCTCGCCTTTTCTCCGGACGGCCAAACCCTGGCCAGCGCCAGCGCCGATCGGACGGTGATCCTGTGGGATGGCGCGAACCGAAACGCCCGGACCACCCTGCGCGGGCACGACGATTATGTTTGTGCCCTCGCCTTTCATCCCAAGGGCAAGCTGCTCGCCACGGGCAGCTACGATCACACCGCGAAACTGTGGGACGTGAGAACGGCGAAGGAGCTGCGATCCTTACGCGGACATCGCGGAGTCGTCCTAACAGTCGCATTCAGCCCGGACGGCGACACGCTGGCAACGGGGAGCATCGACGGCCGAATCAAACTCTGGGATACGAAGACGGGGCAAGAGGCGCGACGCTGACCGGGCACAAGAGTTGGGTGAACAGCGTGACATTCTCAACCGATGGCTCGCTGTTGGCGAGTGGCAGCTCGGATGCGACCGTGAAGTTGTGGGACGTGAGCAAGCGACAAGAGACAGCCACCCTGCCGGTGCGAACCGGCGAGGTGCGTTCGGTGGCCCTGTCGCCCGACGGCAAGACCGTGGCGGCCGGGACGCGCTACGGCGTGGTCGTCGTCTGGGACGTGGATAGTCGCAAACAGCGAGCCGCCCTCAAGGGACATGACGGCGAGGTGTGGTCCGTGGCCTTCGCCGACGACGGCAAAACGCTCGTCAGCGGCGGCGGCGATTGGAAGCGACCGGGCGAGATCAAGGCGTGGGAGGCCACAAATTGGCGCCCGAGCCAGACGTTGCGGCACACGGGCGAGGTGCTGTGTATCGCCATCGCACCGAAGTGGCAGGCGCTGGCAGCCGGTAGCTGGGATGGGACCATCAAGATATGGGGCGGCCGTTTGTATATTAGCCCGGAGGCGCTAACGCTCCGGGCTTGTCCATGATTACGACGCCCGGCGTTCACTCGGCGCCGGTTCGGGGTACTTGATGCGCGAGTGATACAGCGCGATCAACCCCTTGCACAGCGTTTCCTCGATGATGTGCAACTCCGTCAACGTCAGGCCGCTCTCCTCGAACTGCCCGTCGAGCAGGCGTTTCATCAGCAAATCGTGGACGAGCTTGCGCAGGCTGCCGGGCGTCGGCATCGACAGGGCACGGCTGGAGCTTTCGACCGCGTCGGCGAGCATGACGATACCGTTCTCGCGGCTCTGTGGCTTGGGACCGGGATAGCGGAAGGTCGGTTCCAGCGGGTGCGGTTGGCCGTCCACATGCGGCGGCGAATTGCCCTGGCTCTCGTGGAGGCGCAGCGCCTCGCGGTAGAAATACTCGACCAGCGTGGTGCCGTGGTGCTGCTGGATGAAGTCGATGATCGGCCGGGGCAGGCGATACTGCTCGGCCAGGGCGACGCCGTCCTTGACATGGCCGATGATGATAAGCGTGCTGAGGGCCGGCTCCAGCGAATCGTGGCGGTTCTCGCCGGTCTGGTTCTCGATGAAATACTGCGGCTTGAGCATCTTGCCGATGTCGTGGAAATAGCTGCCGACACGGGCCAGAAGCGGGTTGGCGCCGATCGCCTCGGCACACGGTTCGGCCAGGGTCGCCACGGTCATGCTGTGCGTGTACGTGCCCGGCGCACGCCGCACCAACTCCTGCAAGAGCGGGTGCGAGCCGTCGCCCAGTTCGACCAGGCTGACATCGGTGACGATGGCGAAGCAGCGTTCGACCAGGGGCAAGAGACCGCTGACGATGAAGCCAGCCAGCGCTCCCCACACCAGCGCCCAGGCCGAATCGCTGATAATAAGCCCCCACATCTGTCCGGTATACAGTTCCGTGGCCACCGTCATCGCCAGGTACGCCACGCCGGCGAGGATGCCAACCTCGACGAGGCGCGTACGCGTGCGGACGCTGCGCAGCGTCAGGATGGCCGTCGCCTGGCCGCCCATCGCCACGAGCAGGTCGTTGAGCGAGCCGCCCAGGGTGACGATCATCGCCAGCGTCAGGCTCAGCGACATGAGCAGCGCGAACGGCGGGTTGTAGGCGATGTTCAAAATCAGGGCCGTCACGGTCAGCGGAATCAGCACCACATGCCAGCAGACTTCGTGACAGAGGAACAGCCCCAGAACGAGCGTCAGCAGCACGATGGCGCAGACGCCGACGACTTTGTGCAGGCTGGAGGCGAGTCCTTGCTGGTAGCGGACCACGTACAAAATGACGAGCAGGGCCAGCAGCGTGAAGACGAGGAACGTGGCCGCGGTACGGCTGGCGATGCGGGCCGAACCCTGGCTGTGCCAGAACGCCGCCGTCTCCTCGCGCAATAGCTCATACTGACTATCCGTTATAGGGAAATTGCGTTCGACCAGAAGTGTACCGGGCGAGAACGCTTTCTTCACCGGCGGCACGCTCTTGCGTACTTCCTCGCATTTTTTGTGGTTGCGCTGGTCCTCCAAGGGCAGCGACTGCACGGCCTCGTCGCGCTTGCGCGCCGTCTCTTCCTCGTCCACCACCTCGAAGAAGACACGGGCGCGCAGGTCGTGCGGCCGGACCTCGCCGACGCGGAACGACATCAGGCCGCCCCAGTCGTGAGCCAGATAAGTCGCCCCCAGCACGGCCGTCAGCACGGCTCCCAGGCGGAGCAGCACCGCGCGCTGAATCAGGTACGGTAAGACAGGTTCGTCGCTGCGCGAGGAGCGGCGTCGGCCATTCCATTGGCCCAGCCGCGAAGGCTTCTTGAAGGGACCAAACATACTTCAGAGCTATCAGCTATCAGCTATCAGCTATCAGCCAGACAAACAACCCGCGATCGCGTCAATCGAGCACGAAACATGAATGAGAACTTTTCTGGCTGATAGCTGATAGCTGATAGCTGATAGCTTCTACTCCTTCTTTTTGCGGGGCCGTTCATCCTCGTAGGCCCGCAGGATTTGCTGAACTAAGGGGTTGCGAACGATATCGTGCTCGTCGAGGTAGACGAGGGCGATTCGCTCAATGTCGCGCAGACGGTGAACCGCGTCGATGAGGCCGCTGCGCGTTTGCTTGGGCAAGTCCACCTGAGTCACGTCGCCGGTGACGATGATCTTCGAGCCGTTGCCCATGCGAGTCAAAAACATCTTCATCTGTGGAACCGTCGTGTTCTGGCCCTCGTCGAGAATGATGACGGCTTGATTAAGAGTTCTTCCACGCATGAAGGCCAGGGGCACGATTTCGATGATGTCGTTCTCCATGTAGCGCTTGACCTGCTCCGGCTCCATCATGTCGTTGAGCGCGTCGAAGAGCGGCCGGAGGTACGGGTTGACCTTGGCCACGATGTCGCCGGGCAGAAAGCCGAGCCGTTCGCCGGCCTCGACAGCGGGACGAACCAGGACGATCTTCTTGACGAGTCCCTGGCGGAGCAGGCTGACGGCCATGCCGACGCCGAGCCAGGTCTTGCCGGTGCCGGCCGGGCCGACGCAGATGGTCAGGTCGTGCTCGCGCATGGCGCGGACGTAGCGGCCCTGGCCATCGGTGCGCGGGCGGACATATCGGCTGCCGCCGTCGGCCGGCTTGTCCGTCTGCGGCCCAATCCGCTCGCCGCCTTGCAGCACCACTTCCAGCACCGTCTTCACGTCCTCGCTCGAAAGGCTGCCCTGCTGGCGGAGCATTTGCCGCAGCTGGCCGAACACGCGCTCGGCCAGCGAAAGCTGTTCGTCGGTGCCCTTGAGGAGAATCTGATCGCCGCGGCCGACGAGCTGGGCCATGCCCAGCTGGGTGCGGATCTCGCGCAAATACTGATCGCGGCTGCCGAAAAGCAGCAGGGCCTCATCGCGGCTGTCGAGGGTGATGGTTGCTTCGCTCATCTCCAATACCGTTCACATAGCCCCCGGCTTGCCGGGGGAAATCGTCACCCCCGGCAAGCCGGGGGCTATGTGCGCAGCCAGCAATACGCGACCGGGGCGGCGAAAATAATGGAATCGACCACGTCGAGCACGCCGCCGAAGCCGGGCACCACCTGCGAGGCGTCCTTGCGCCGGCAGTCGCGCTTGATGAGCGATTCCGCCAGGTCGCCCAGGGCGCCGATGCCGCCCACCACCACGCCGAAGCCGGCCGCCGACCCGTCGCTTCGCAGCACCGGGCCGGACAGCAGGCGGTTGATAGCGACCGCCACCGCCGCTGACAAGAGCAGTCCGCCGGCCAACCCCTCCCAGGTCTTCTTCGGACTGAGGACCGGCGACATCGGGTGCCGGCCGAGCAGCCGGCCGGTGAAGTACGCCCCTATATCACAGCACTTGGGCACGAAAATGGCCAGAGTAAGCGCCGCCACCGGGTTATACGTTGATATTTCCGTAGCCGGGGGCATGGGCCAGCGCAGTTGAGCCAGGAAGCTGGGCAACAGTCCCAGATACGCCGTCATCCACACCAGTAAAGCTAGGCGGATTACGACGCCCCCCGGCAAGCCGGGGGCTATGTGAACGAGATCGGTAGGGCGAAAGCGGGCCATCTCCACCAGAAACGCAATCAGCACAACGGCGGTGAACGCGGTAACGATGACGGCCCAGGGATCGCGACCAAAATACTCCGGCCACAGATGCGCCGGCCAGTTCGCCAGCAGCACCAGCAGCACAAACAAGCCGCTCAATCCCCTCGGCAGGCCGTAAGCCGCGCCGACAAGATGATGCAGCTCCATGCTGCCGGCCGCGGCGAGAAAAACCATCAGCAAGAGAAGAAAGGGATACGGGGCCGGGTCGAACAAGAGGACGGCCATCACCAGCACGATCAGGAGCGCTCCCATCCACAGCCGGGTTTTGAGCATGAAATCGGTCCCAGCTATTCGTCGGTGAGAATGCCCCCGAAACGGCGCTCGCGCCCGGCGTAATCGCGCAAAGCTTGATGCAGCGTCTCCCGGTCGAAGTCGGGCCAGCAGCGCTCCGTCACCCACAGCTCGGAGTAGGAGATCTGCCACAAGAGAAAGTTGCTGACGCGCATCTCGCCGGCCGTGCGAATGAGTAGATCCGGATCAGGCATCCCGGCCGTGTACAGGGCGTTGTTGAGGACCGCCTCGTCGATGGCGTCGAGATCCAACTCGCCCGCGCACACCTGCCGGGCCACCGTGCGGACGGCGTCGATCAACTCCGTCCGCCCGCCGTAGTTGATGGCCAGGCAGAGGGCCATGCCGCTGTTGTCCTGGCTGAGCCGAATGTTTTCATCAATCTCGCGAAGCACGCGCTCGGGCAGGTCGTCGCGCCGGCCGATGGTGCTGAAACGGATGTTCTGATCGAGGATCTCGCGGCGTTCTTCGATGAGATACTGTTCCAAGAGCGCCATCAGAAAATCGAGTTCCGTCTGCGGCCGTTTCCAGTTCTCGCTGCTCAGGCAGTAGAGCGTTAATTGTCCAATACCCAACCGGCAGCATTCCTCCACCGTGGTGCGAACGCTGTGCGCGCCGCGCGCGTGGCCCTCGACGCGCGGCAGACCGCGCTGGCGTGCCCAGCGGCCGTTGCCGTCCATGATGATCGCCACATGATCCGGCAGCCGATCCGCTTGCAGCCCGGCCTCGGCCAGGCGCTGCAACGTCTCCGGCGATTTCGACTTCCTCGGGGGAGCGGCCAAGGTCACACCTCATCTAAAGGATGAAGGAGGAAGGATGAAGGATGAACAAGAGTTGTCTTGATTCATCCTTCATCCTTCCTCCTTCATCCTTTTGTGAAGATCGTCTGCGTCCGATCCGGCCCCACGGAGATGATGGCGACCGGCAGGCCGAGCAATTCGGCGAGGCGATCGACGTACCGCCGCGCCCCGTCCGGCAGGTCGGCGAGGCGGCGCGCGCCGGAAACGTCCTGCCGCCAGCCCGGCAGTGTTTCGTAGACCGGGCGGCAGCGCTCCAGCACAAACGCATCGGTGGGGAAATGATCCAGACGCCGGCCGTCCACCTCGTAAGCGACGGCGATGCGAACCTCCTCCAACCCGGACAGCACGTCGAGGAGCATCACCGCCAATTCGTCGGCGCCGTTGAGGGTGGCGGTGTAGCGGGTGGCGACGGCGTCGAACCAGCCGCAGCGGCGCGGCCGGCCGGTCACGGTGCCATACTCGCGGCCGGTGCGACGGATGCGCTCGCCGATACCGTCGGGTCCGTCATCCAGTTCGGTCGGGAAGGGACCGCGGCCGACGCGCGTGGAGTACGCCTTGATGACGCCGACGATGCGATCCAGCTTCCGGGCTGGCACGCCCGAACCGCTCCACACGCCCGCCGTCGAACTGTTGGAGCTGGTGACATAGGGGTAGGTGCCGTGATCGACATCGAGCAAACTGCCCTGGGCCGCCTCGAAGAGGATGCCCTGGCCCTTGCGCAGCGCCTCGTGCAACAGGTGCGTCGTGTCGGCGACGTGGGGACGAATCTGCTCCATGCACTGGAGGTAATCGCGACAGATCGTGTCGGCGTCGAACTGAACGGGCGTCCGTGCTGAGGGCGCGAAGAATACGATTTTTCCGCTCCACGATAGGGCCAAGCCGTTCGCGCAGGTGTTCGGGGTGCAGCAACTCGCCGAGGCGGACGGCGAATTGCCGGCCAACTTTATCCTGATAACAGGGGCCGATGCCGCGGCCGGTGGTGCCGATGGCCTTGCCCGCCGTGCCTTCGTTGAGGCGTTCTTCTTCCAGGTGATAGGGAAAGATGACGTGGGCGCGGTCGCTGACCACGAGGTTTTCGCCGACGGCGACGCCGGCCTTGCGCAAGGTCTCGGTCTCTTCGAGGAAGCGCGGCGGATAGACGACGACGCCGTTGCCGATGACGGAGCGGACGTTGGGGCGGAGCACGCCGGTGGGAAGCAGCGACAGTTTGAATGTCTGCCCGCCGCTGACGACCGTATGACCGGCGTTGGCGCCGCCGTTGTAGCGGACCACAAAGTCATGATCGTCGGTGAGCAGATCGACGATTTTCCCTTTGGCCTCGTCGCCCCATTGCAGACCGACGACACAGGTGCAGGCCATCGAATGCTACCTACCTCCTCCTCGCAAGGAGGTTTTAGTTTCGTGGGCGAACATAAAAAATGCCTGAGGCCGGTTGACCGCAGGCTGGCACACGTCGTTACGGAATACGGGACCGTCCGTTTTTCTAGCGGCGCCCCCGGTGGTCGTCAATAGAAAATCATGGACGCATGGCCCCCCGGCTTGCAGGGTGTATTCGTTCACGGGTCAAGGTTGCCGAGCCGTAGCCGGAGCGATTACTCGTCGCCAACACGGGGTTAGGTTGGGAGAATCGAGATGCTTTTCCTCAAATAGTTGGCCACTTTGTGCCCTCTCGCGGCATATACCTGTAGACGAATGGCGGTTCGGAGGAGCAGGACATGGTTCCAGGTAAACTTGATGGCCTCCTCCATCGGCTTCGGCGAAGTCTGTCCCGTCCCACAAACGGCGATCAGACCGACCGGCAGCTTCTTGAACGCTTCGCTACCCAGCGCGATGAGCAAGCCTTTGCCCTCCTGGTCCACCGTCACGCCGCGCTTGTGCAGGGCGTGTGCCGGCGTATCTTGCGCAATTCCCAGGATGCGGAGGACGTTTTTCAGGCTGCATTTCTGGTGTTGGCGCAAGGCGGGGACGGTGCGCTGGCGCGAATCCGCGGCCGGCTGGCTCTACGAGGTCGCCCGCCGTCTCTGCCTCAAAGTAAAAGCCGAGGACGCCCGCCGGGAGCAATGCGAGCGTCAGGCGGCCGGGCGAAGAACAACGGAGACGCTGCCGGAGACTGCTTGGCGTGAGCTGTGCGCCGTGCTCGATGAGGAGTTGGGCAGGCTGCCGGAGCAGCTGCGGGCACCTCTGCTGTTGTGTTACCTCGAAGGGGCGACGCACGACGAGGCGGCGCGGCAACTCGGCTGGTCGGCGCGGACGCTGCGGCGGCGCCTGGATCGGGGGCGGCAAGTGCTCCATGCTCGCCTACTTGGTCGCGGTCTCGGCCTGCCGGCCGCGGCGCTGACGGCCGGACTGTCCCAGCAAGCGACGACGGCGGAGCCGCTGCCGCTCGCCGCCACGGTCCAGTGTAACGCCCCGGCGAATCACGTCGCTCGTCGGCTGGTAGCGCACGGGGCTTGGACCCACTGATCGTAGACCAGCGGGTTTGAAGCGCGTTGATGGATCGAGGTTTACTTGTCGGTCGCATCTCGGACGAGTTGACCTCGCGCCCGCTTCAATAGCCAACGATCCGGCAACCAGTCGAGCAGTTGCTCCGCCGTCGGCGTCTCGCCCAACGCGAACAACCCCGGCAGTGCGTCGCGGAGGTACGCGAACGGGTCGATCCCCAGATGCTTGCAGGTGCCGACGGCGGAGTACAACACCGCTGCCGTCTGCCCGCCCACTTCGCTTCCGATGACGCCCCAGGCATTACGGCCCAGTGCGATCACGCGAAGCGTTCTTTCGCTCAGGTTGTTGTCCAGCGCCAGGAAGCCCTGTTCGAGGTATCGCTTCAACGCATCCCAGTTGTTCCAGGCGTACCCGATCGCACTCCCCAACGGCGACTTCGGCAACACGCCTGGCTTCTGCTCGTCGAGCCACATCAACAGTTCTCCCCACACCGGCTCGGCGTCGCGTTGCCGCAATTGGCGACGTTGCTCTTCACGCTGCTGGCGCTGGTCCCGTTGCGCCAGGTCGTCCGAGGGCAGCAGCAACGGCGGCAACGACCGTTCGACGGCGTACAAGCGACCGATCATCTCCAGCGCCTTGCTCGCCCGTTCGTCGCCAGCGTCGCCGGCGGCCACGAACTTGCGCCGGGCATGAGCGACGCAACACACGTGCTTCACCCGGCCGTCGCGGTAAAGCCCCTCATACTGGGCCAGCGCGTCCGCCTGCAAGTAACCCGCGTACCCGGCCAGGAACCGCTCCGGCCCTTGGGCCGTGTAGTCACTGGTAAAGTCGAACAGCACGTACGGATAGTCCGCGTCCCCGATGCACGTCCACAGGTGCGCCTTTCTTGGTGCGATTCGAACCAGGCACCCGCAACTTCACACCGGTGTCGTCGCCGTGGATCACACGCGACAGCAGCAACCGCCGATGCATCAACTTGTAGAGCGGCGTCAATAACTCCGACGCCCGGAACAGCCAGTCACCCAGCGTCGAGGACGCGATCGTCACGCCCGACCTCGCCAGTTGGCCGGCGAGTCGATGCACGGGCGTGTGGTCGGCGAACTTGGCGGTGACGACGTGGGCCAACAGCCCCGGACCGCACAACCCCTTTGCAATCGGGCCGACCTGAGCGGGGCCAGCGGTCTGGAGGCGTTGCTCGCCCGGCACGGTCTGGGGATTGCAGTGCCGGCAGGCGTAACTCTTCTTGACGGTGCGGAGGACGAAAAACCGAGCGGGTTCCAGGTCCAGTTGCTCGGTGGTCTGCTCCCCGATGCACGCCCGCGACCGACCGCAGCACGGGCACAACTTCTGGGCCTCGGTCAGGTCGTGGATGACCTCGCGACGTTCGAGATGTTCGGGCAGCGGCGAGCGTCCGTGTTCATCGCGCCGGGGCGGCGGCTCCCCGGCGGCGGTCGTGGGCGGTGGTGGGCGGCGCTCGCTGCGGCGACCAAATCGGTGCTTCAGGGCCGCGTCCAGTTTGGCCGTCAGTTCGGCGATCCGGGCTTCGAGTTGCTGGTTGCGGGCCAGCAACTCCCGCACCATCGCCTGGAGCGTGGGAACGTCGGCCGGCAGAGAGGAATCGACCAGTGGTGCTGCGGCATCCATGCCCTTTGAACACCGATCAGGCCGGCGGGTAGCGCGAAGATTTTGCTTCGGGTGGAGAGAAGCGTTTGAAGCGTCGGACGCGGGACAGGTCGATGCCGTCGAGGATCATGGCGAACTGGGCGGCGGTCAGTTCGATCCCGGCGGCCGTGGCTTCAGGGAAGTGGTAACGCCCGGCTTCCAATCGCTGGCACCACAGACACAAACCATGACCGCCCCAGTACAGAACCTTGACCCTGTCGGCCGAGCGATTGGTGAACACGAACAGGTGGCCCGAGAGCGGATCGGCGGAGAGTTGGGTGCGGACCAACTGGGACAAGCCGTCGAATCCCAGGCGTAGATCAACGGCGGAGGCGAACCAGAGTTTGGTGGTAGGTGGAACGGTCAACATGGTCGCTCCTCCAATCCGCGCAGGATCGCGACGAGGAGTTCCGGGCGGACATCGGCGGGGAACCGAACAACGGCCCCGGATGGGAGGGCCAGTTCGATGGGCGTCGCGGGGGCGGGAGGTGGTGTGAGGCGGATGGGCACCACCTTCGGTTCGTTTGGGGTGGGCATGGACGGTTGAGCGAGCCGTCGGCGCCACAGGTAGAAGTTGGACTCGGACACGCCTTCGGTGGCGCAGAACGCGACGACCGTACGGTTGCCGGCCGCGAAGCGTTCGAGGCGTTCGGTCCAGCGCTGGGTTGCAGCGGCGTCAGAACGGGAGCGAGAGGACAAGGCGGACATGGTGACATCCTCCGAAAAAGGGAACGGATGCCATCCACCATAAATCACATGTCAATCACGTGATCCGCCGGGGCGTTACGGTCCAGTCGGCTCTACGATTCGCCGCCGGCCAATCCGCGGAGGGAGGGAGCGCGGCCCTGGCCGAGGAGGCGCTGCGAAATATGGCCGCGATCAAGCTGAAATCGGCCTCGCTCGTGGTCCTGACCATTCTGTTCGCGGCCGGCGCGGGTGTACTGGCTTATCAGTCCCTCGCGGGAAAGCCCCCCCAGCCACAACAACCTCCGGCACCGGATCGGCCCGCGGAGGGCAAGCTGGCCCGCGCGGATCAACCCTCCAGGCCCGTCGTGGCACCCGATGATGCTCTTCCGGCAGGGGCACTCGCTCGCCTGGGGTCCGCACGCTGGCGGCACGATCTCGCCATCGGAGGTCTGCTTTTTTCTCCGGACGGGAAGATGATAGCATCGAGCGGCTCGGACGGTTGCATTCGCCTGTGGCGCAGTGCCGGACGGCAAGTTGATCCACAGGTTCTCGGCGGCTCCCGTGATGTCAAGATCACCCGGACTCGCTTTTTCCCCGGACGGCAAGGTTCTGGCTTCGGCGCGCCCCGATTTGCGATTGTGGGACGTATCGACCGGACGTCTGCTGCGCCAACCTGCTAATGGGGAATGCGACGGAGTCGTCTTCTCTCCCGATGGCAAAAGGTTGGCAACGTTTCGCCGGCTAGACGATGTCGGCATCCAGCTTTGGGAGGGACTCGCCGAGCGACGCGGGCTGAAGATTGATTTGGGCGCGGGCGGCCGCAGTTACCTGGAGGCCGTCGCCTTCTCGCCGGATGGGAAGATGCTGGTGGTCAGCACATCCCATTATATGGGGTCCCGCGACAGGAAGGCTCTCGCTCTGGAAGACCGCGACGGGCGAGAAAGCCCGTGAGGTCGAGAACAGTCGCGGTTCGTGGGATCGGATTGCCTTCTCCCTCGACGGGCGGGTTCTGGCGGCCGCGGAGTGGGAGCCGTTCTACGACAGCAACAAACTGGTAGGCAGGGTTCATCTTTGGAGTGTGGAAACCGGTCGGCGGATCAGCCGATTTGAGACCGATCGGGCTTTCGGTCCTCTCACCTTCTCGGCGGATAGCAAAACCTTGTTCGCGTGGACCACGACGACTCTGCACGTCTGGGACGTGGCCGCGAGTAAGGAGGCCCGCAAAGTTTCTTTCTCGGAACCGACAAGTTCAGGGGCACTCACCACGGATGGCAAACTCTTCGCTCGCAGCCTGGGCCATGCCGTCGTGCTCTGGGACACCACGTCAGGCAAACCGCTCGTGACCTCGGAAGGCCACTCCGGCGCCGTCTCCTCCGTGGTGTTTTCGGAGGATGGCAAGAGCCTGCTTTCAACGGGCGATGGTTCCGTCCGCTATTGGGAATTGTCCAGCGGCAAGCAACGATCCGTCTTCGCTGTCGGGGACAACTATCGAACCGGCTTGTTCCGATCGGCCAGTTTCCTCGACATTCCGTGGCCGACTTTGACGAGCCTCTTGTCTCCGGATGGCCATACAATCGTTACCGTCGCCAAAGAAGAGTCCAAGATCGAGCTTTGGAACCTCACGACGCGGAAGGCGGTATGGCAGGGCGAGCAGGTGTTCGCCCTTGTTCCGCCGTTCGCTTTTTCGCGGGACGGAAAGACCGTGGCCTGGACGACCCTCGGCTCGAACGCCTCACGAAAAAGCGAGACTGTTTTGGTCCTTCGCGATTGCGCCGGTGGGAAAGAGCGAGGCCGGCTGACTTTTGAAGCGGATTTCGTTTCCGCGCTGGCCTTATCCTGGGATGGCAAACAGGCGGCTGCGGGTCTGCTGCGAGGCAAGGGGGAGAGCAAGGTGAGAGTCTGGGATGTGGACAGCGGCCGGGAGCGAAACGACAAGATCGAATCCGATCCAGGCCGGAACAACGACTTGCCGCATTGCCTGGCCTTCTCTCCGGATGGCAGGCTGCTGGCCATCGGCAGCGGCGCGATGACCGCGAACGCCGGCCCCGGACTCGTCCATGTCCTGGACGCCGCGACGGGGAAGTTGCGTCATCGCTGGAAAGGCCACCCGAGCATGGTGACGGCCCTGGCCTTCACCGCCGACGGCCGCACCCTGGCCTCGGGCGATGCCACCGGAGACGTGCGTTTGTGGGAAGTGGCGACGGGCAAGGAACAATTCCACCGGCAGGCGGGATCGGGCGTTTCCTCCCTCGGCTTCTCTCCGGACGGCAAACGCCTGGCGACGGGGCTATGGAATACCACGGTCCTTATCTGGGAATTGACCCCTTAATTATCGGTAGCTTCTTGGCTCAAGTCAGGACATCGGAGTCGATCAAGCTTCTCAATGAGTTGATCGATAAATACGCAACTTCACCCAAATTCCGATCCACCTATGGCCCGTGAACGTCTCCTGCCGGGACCATGTTCAGACGATGGTGATGCCGCTGTCGGGGTTCGAGGCCAGGCTGAACGCCTGGCTGTACGCCTGCTGAAGCAGGCTGGCCGTGGGCAGGTTGAACAAGGCGAAAGCGTCGGCCTCGAAGAGGGTCACGAACAGGTTGAATTCCTGCGTGATCAGGTCGAAGTTCGGCCTACCCGACAAGAACTGATTGAAGATCGCCTGCACGTCCTGGAACAAAAGCGGAATGATGTCCGCCTGCGGCAACGACGGGCCGCCCAGTCCGCCGGGCGGAAAATAGGTCGGCCGAGCCGTGGTGTCCGCGAATTGCAGCGAATAAAAGGCGGTCGCGCCGCCGACGCCGGAGACGTTCAAATAGTACGTACCCGCCGGCAACCCCGACAGGGGGATAACCAGGCCGGTCGCGTCCTGGCTGGCGGCGACGCCTGCCGGGTGGAGTTGGCCGGTGGAATCTTGAGAGTAGAGTTGGGCCTGGACCCCGCCGCCGGCCGCATCCGTACCCACGAAGATCTTGTAGTCGGCCGTGGTTTGGCCCGTGAGCTGGAAGCGGAACCAGTCCTGGTCCGAAGGCGTGTCGATCGTCAGGGCTTGAACCTGCGTCAACAGGGGATTGGCCGGGACGACGGCGCCCAGGTTGGTGGCGGTCTGGGCCGTGTTGTTTGGCTCGAAAAGATCGGGAGCGATAACCGGACTGGGTCCGGAACCTCCCACGCTTGTCACGCCGTCGGCCGGGTTCAGGCGAATCTGGAAGAACCGATTGCCCTGGTCCAGCGTGGCGTGCCAGGTCAAGGCGTGTCCGCCGCCGAGGTTGGCGGTGATGGTGGCCTGCTGCCCCCACAGAGCGGAAGGAACCTCGGCCACGAAGTAGCCGGTGTTGCCCTGGATGGGAACGACTTCCGGCCCGCCGATCTGCCGGCCGCCGAACGTGACCGTCGGGAAGTTGATCGTGACCTGGCCGCTGACTCCTTCGCCCGGATCGTACCAGCCGTTGTTGTTGCTGTCGTTGTAGACGACCCCGGCGACAAAGCTCTCATCGGGCACCAAACCGAGCCGGCCGGTGGAAAGGAGGATCGGGATCCCGCTAGGAGTCGTGTACGGATTCTCCGCCATGCCCATGACGTTGAAAGCCGATCCAGGTCCAGGCGTTAGAGGATCGCGCGTGGCCAGGGCGAGCAAGTGCCCGTACGGATTCGTTTGGATATCAAAGTTCGCATAATCGAGGATATAGCCGAGGATATCGTCATAAACCGTCTGTTCGAGAGGCACGATGGGAGTTCCGCCACTCGCGAATGGCACCACGTTCGCGCCAATAACCTCGCCTAGGATCGCCTGGGGCACACGGTCGGGCGTCGGGTTGGGCACCGGGGCAAGTCCCAATCCCGAGAGCGGGTCACTTAAATCAAGAGGTTCCGATCCGAATATGGAGTGAGCCTCGTAGCCGTTGTTGAACATCCAGGCCGTATGGCCGTCGGCTCCTCCCTGGTAGTCGATCCCCTCGACCGGCCCTTCCAGGACCAGGGGACTGCTGGACGGGAGGGAGCTGATCGTGCTCAGGAATGTGCCCGGCCCGCCGCCGTTGAACCCGCTCTGCCAGACGCCGGCCTGCTGCTGGGCGTTGATGCCTTGCCGGAGCTGCTGCCAGGCGACGCTGTTGCCGCTCATTCCGTCGGGAGACACGGCGTTCGGGTTCGCGTACAGGTTCGCCAACTCCTGGCCGAAGGCCGCGGGGTCGGCGCGCATCTCGTTGATGAGCGTCAGCGCGTAAACGTCGTAGTCGGTGATGGCGGGAGTGATACGGTCTTCTAAGAATTCGAGCCAGAGCCGCGTTCGTCGGCGCAAGGTGGTACTCATGGGCGAAATCCTTCATGCTGGAGCTGGATAGTGTTAATTCATCGGCAGAGCGATAGTAGCGGGAACAAGACGCCGCCGTCAAGAAAATCCCTCGGCAATTTTCCGACGGCGTCCGGATTGACAAGGGAATAACCTCATCTCCGGCAAGCGGGGCCGTGTGCTTGCTGACCTCCTTGCGGGGAACGGCCCTGACAGATATGTTGCAAGAGGCAGCCCACGACTCGACACCCGACCCGTATCCCTGCGGTTCGCGGGAGGCTCTCGCCATGATGCCGATTCGCTCGTTCGTGCCTGTGCCGCTTCTGGCCTTGCTCGTGTTCCTTTCGCCGGTTCGCGCAGAAGACGAGGACCCGGCCCTGCGCGGCCGAAAGTTATCCGAATGGATCAATCTGTTGCAGAACGGAAAGAACGTCGAGGTTCGGTTGGCCGGCCTGAAGGCGGTGCAGATCATCGGGCCGCGCAAGAGCCGCAAGGTGGTGCCGGCGGTGCTGGCCGCCGTGCGCGAGAACAGCGAGGAAAAGATCCGCGCCGCGGCCGCCCTTGCCGTCGGCGAGATGGCCCGCACCGTTCGCGATGACGATGACTTCCCGCTCGACAAGACCCGCGACGCCCTGGCGGCGGCGCTGCGAACCGACAAGTCCGGCCGCGTCCGCGAAGCGTCTGCCAAGGCGTTGGGGCTGATGAAAGACAAGGCCCGCGGTGCGGTGAGTGTTTTGGCGGCGGCCCTGAAAGATCCCCACCCCGGCACGCGCACCGCCGCCGCCAGCTCGCTGCGCATTCTCGGCCCCGAAGCCCGCGAGGCCGTCGGCGAATTGCAGGCCGCCTTGAAAGATGACAAGCTGGAACGCTTGACGCGCATCCACTGCGCCGCCGCCGTGGGCCGCATCGGTTCGCCCGATGGCTTGCCGGCGATGCCGACACTCCGGGAAGTGCTCGGCGCGGGCAAAAACGACTCCGAACTTCGCAAGGCGTGTGCGGAGGCGCTCGGCCAGATCGGCAGGGACGCCGCCGAGACCGCGCCGGCGACTCGCCGCCGTCCTGACCAGCCGAGACGCCGACGTACGCGCTGCGCCGCGCTTGTGCCGAGGCGCTCGATCAGATGGGCGGCGAGGCGCACGCCGCGCTGCCGGCGCTGCGGATGGCCCTCAAGGATGATGACGTATACGTTCGCTCCCTGTCCCTGCACGCCATCAGCCGGATGGGCGGCGAACTCGGCGACGAGCGCAAGCCGGCCATCCTCGGCGTGCTGGCGTGCATGGACGACAACGCGCTGGAAGTCCGCGTCGCCGCCATCGAAGCGCTGGGCAATCTCGGCGCGGACAATCTGGGCGAGCAGTCCAAGGCCGTCACCAACCGCCTTACCGAAGCCAGCCGCGATCCGCAAAAGGTCGTCGCGGAGGCGGCGAAGGTGGCCTTGAAGAAGTTGCAAGGCAGGTAAGACCCCCCTGAGCGGGGGGCGTAAGCCCCCCGAGTCTGCTCTCGGGGGGCTTACGCCCCCCGCTCGGGGGGTCGTGAAACGACATTAGAGTGAAAAATCTTGCCTCGCCGATTTGACCGTGGCTCCATTCCTAACCTAGAGTTTCAGGTCAGATTGAAATTCTTGGCTGCCCTGAAACGGGTTGGGGACACTCACGGAGCTTCTTGCATGCAAGGCACGCCGGCAATCTCGAAGGCGCCGCCGCACGATTCGAGCCGATCCGCCCTGGACTTCGTCCATCGGCTTCTGACGGCGCCCGCGACGGCGCAGACGGACCTGACCGGATTGCTCGGTGAGTTGGCGGCCGCTTTTACCGCTCCGACCGCGGGCCTGGCGACCTTGCCGGAGGGGGCACTGCTCAGAATCCATCCTCCGCTCACCGCTCCGTCCCCGGAAGGCGTCTCGCCGTTGGGCGTACAACCCGACCTGCTCGATCGCCTCCGCCATGCACACACCGCGTTGATGGTCCCTCTCTCGACGGGTGGCAGCCGGCTGGCCGCCGCCCTGGGAGCGCCGGAATACGGCGGCTGGGTTCTGTGGCTGGAAGATCCCGGCCGGGCGGAATGGAGCGAGGGCGAAGCGTCGGCGTTGTGGCTCGCCGGGCAAGCGCTCACACGCGGGTTGACGGCCAACGAAAAGCGGCCGAGTTGGGCCGTGCAACTGGACCGCGGCGTTCGGCAAGAGCGCCTCGAAGGGTCGGCCCGGCTGGTGGGCCGGCTCGCCCACGATTTCGGCAACGTCCTGACCGGCATCCTCGGCTTCAGCGAGTTGGCCCTGTCCCAATCCGTCGCGCCGGAGACGCCCTTACATGCGTATCTGACCGAGGTGTATCGCGCCGCCCAGAACGGCGGCCAGTACATCAACCGCCTCCGCCTCTTCGCCCGCCGTCAGATAACCGGCAACCGATCCTGCAACCTGGCCGCCGTCCTGACCGAGGAAGAAGCGCGTCTGCGTCCGACTCTCGGAAGCAACGTCCGCCTCCGGCTCGAAATCGCGGACGACCTGCCGTCGGCGGCCCTGGAAGCCGAGCAGCTTCGGCAAATCCTGGCCGCCCTGATCGATAACGCCCGCGAGGCGGTCGCCGACGCTGGCTCCATCACGATCTCGGCTCGTTCGGTCTCTCTGAGCGCCGCCGAGGCGCGCGGCCTGTTCGGGTCCGCACAGGCCGGTGCGCATGTGGAAATCACCGTCGCGGACGACGGCAGCGGCCTGACACCGGACGCGGAACGGCAATTGTTCGGAGAACCCTTCTTCTCCTCCAAGCCGCGCAGCGCGGCTTCGGGCTGGCCAGCGCCTACGGCCTGCTCGCGGCCAATCACGGTGGCATCGAACTCGTTCGCCGTGGGGAACGCGGCACGATCGCCCGTTTCGTCGTACCGGCGGCGGCCGCCCCGGTCGCGGCGACGCCTCGTCCCGCGGCCCCCGCGCAGCCGAACGGCTCGCGCGGCGACAAGATCCTCGTCGTGGACGACGACCCGATGATTCTGCAATTCGTGACGCGGACGCTGGAACGAGCCGGCTTCCGCGTC
Source organism: uncultured Planctomycetota bacterium (assembly GCA_963767535.1). GTDB lineage: Bacteria > Planctomycetota > Planctomycetia > Gemmatales > Gemmataceae > JAJPHU01. The sequence continues at coordinate 695,539 of CAVYEC010000001.1, read as the reverse complement.
ACGTCGGCCGGCAACGCCGAGGACGCCCTGCGGACCTATATCGAGGCGAGCGACGATCCGTTCCGCCTCGTGCTGTCCGACGTCCTCATGCCCAACGTCAACGGCGTCGATCTGGCCAAGCGGCTGCTGGCACGCGACGCCCAGGTACGGATCCTGTTCATGAGCGGACAGGTCCCTGCCGAGTTTACCCAGCAAGCGTTCGCTCCGGGACAATTTGACCTGCTGCCCAAGCCTTTCCGCCCCGAAGGCCTGGTGCGAGCCGTCCGGGCGGCGCTCGATCGCGCGCTCCCGCTTCAGGCGCGCAGTTCCAAGATTGAAGCACGCAAAGAGATCTTTCATACTTAATCTTTGACCCTCCGCGCCTGCTCGCCAGGGTCTCAGATGAAGGAGATGCCAGTGGTCGGTGCTCAGCTCAGCCTTACCCACCCCGATGCCCGCCCCGTCGCCCCATCCGGCGCGTCCGGGGCGGCTCGTCCCGCCGCCCAGGAGAGTAGCGGCCTGTACTGCGCCAGCGAAGTGCGCATTCTGGTCCTGGACGATGACGACTCCATCTGCCGGATGGTCCAGGCCGCCCTTTCCTCCGGGGCGTTCAAGGTCGATGCCGTCTCCGACCCGGCGCAGGCGAAAGACGTTCTGCACGGCCAGCTTTATCAGGTCATCATCCTCGATTACGTCCTGCCCGGCCTGGAATCGGAGCAGGTCCTCGAATGGATCCGCGAGGCCCAGCCGGAAGCCAGCATCATCGTGGTGACGGCCTATCCGTCCATCGACAGCGCTCTGAACTGCCTGCGGGCGCGGACCTACGATTACCTGACCAAGCCGTTCCAGGTCTCGCACCTTCAGCGGGTCGTGTCGCGCTGCCTGGAGAGCCGGGGCCTGTTGCGCATGTCGGAAGAGGCCCTGCGCGAATCGCTGGGGGCCATCATCCGCGAGCGGCGCAAGAGTCTCGGTCTGACCCTGGCTCAGATGGCGCAGCGCACCGGCGTCTCGCTCGGTTATTTGTCGCAGATCGAACTGGGCAAGAACTCGGCGTCCATCGAGACGCTGTATCGCATCTCGCTCGGCCTGGGCATGAAGATGGCCGAATTGTTCCAGAGCGTGCAAAACCCCTGAACCTAACCATGTTAGCCCGAAGCGCCAGCGAGGGACATCCCTCGCTGGCGCTTCGGGCTAACATGGTTAGGATCGATTCTGATACAGCGCCACCAGCGCCGCGCCGACGGCCTGCGATAAGTCGCCCAGCGTGGCCGGAACGATGCTCATGCGCGTCCGCTGGGCCGGCCAGAGATACGGCTTGGCCGTATCGCGCACGATCCGCAGATAGCGCTCGCGGAACGGTTCGGTCGTCGCCTCCGGGTCCATCAGCCCCCCGCCAATGACAACGAATTCCGGATCGAGGGCCATCGCCAGGTTGGCGACGTGCAGGCCCAGCGCTTTGGCCTGGAAGTCGAAGATCTCGACGGCCAGGCTGTCGCCTTTTTGCGCCAGGCCGCGCAGGGCCAGCACGCGCTCCTTGGCACTGAGCGACGAACTGGCCAAGCTATGATCGGGATGCTGGGCGAGTCGGTCAGCCAGCAAGTGCGGCAGTCCCGACAGGGTCGTGTACACTTCGACGCATCCCCAGGTTCGGCCGCAGCCGCACGGATACGGCCGAACTTGCAATTCGTGCAAGGGCGCGGGCATGTGTCCGGCTTCCATGCCGGCCAGGGTATCGCCTTGCAGCGGTAGGCCGTCGCGGTCGATGTAGGCACAGCCGAGGCCGGAGCCGGGGGCGAGCATCACCACGGTCCCCCGGCCGTGGCCACGCACGCGCTGCGCCTCGGCCACGCCGCCGAGGTCGCCGTCGTTACCGACCGCCAATGGCAACGCCCGCCCCGCCCGCACCGTCAGCGCGTTGCCGAAGGTCGTGTACACGTCAAACCCCTCGAAGCTCGCCGGCAGGTTCGCCGAGCGGTCGAGCACACCGTAGCGCTGAAACGGCCCCGGAATCGCCAAGCCGACGCCCTGGACTTGCTCCCAGGTCAGTTCATTCTCCTCCAGGTATTCCGTGATCGCCTCAACCCAGCCGTGAACGACGGCCTCCGGTCCCAGGCGTGAATTGGTCGGATGCTGAAGGAGGCGGGTGGAGACGGTGGTGCCGTCGCCCCAGACGCCGCCGATTTTCGACGTGGTCGCCCCCCCGTCGGTGCCGATGTAGACGGGCCGTTCCGCACTCATGCTGTCACCTGTCTTGTTGTCTCGTCTCGCGTGGTGGGCCTGTTGTTTGCTCTATCAGGTGGAGGAGTGCATCGTCAACCGCCGAGCCACAAACCGTTTAGTCTCGACCCGGAGGGGAGCGCTGTTCGCGCTCCCCTCCGGGTCGCGGCTAAACGGGAGATGTTGGGCCAAACTTTACTTGGTAGGCGTACTGGCAGGCTTCATCAATTTCCCCAACTCCGCGAAGTCGATCGTGGCCTGCGTGTGCAGTGTCGCTTGCGAGCCGTGCTGCTCGACGTGGATATGTTTCAGAAGATTGCGTTCCAATTGATCGCCCCACGGCATCGAGGCCGCCTTATTTTCCCGTTTCTTTTCGAGAGAAGCGACCCCCTCGGCAATCTGGGTTTTGGCCCACTTGACGAGCGCTTCGGCGGCCTTATTGTCCGCACAGGTGGCCAAAGCGTGCAAGCCTAACGAATCCTGAAGATCGACCGCAAAGACGAGGTTCGTGACGTTCTCGAACAAGGGGGCCAAATCGGGCTCCTCCGCTTTGGTGATCTTCGTCGCCCGGCGCACGTCCATCGCCACGGCTACCAACCCCTGTTCGACGCGGCCCCAGTCTGCGGAAGCGGTGATGGCCGGCCCTCCCCTTTGACCATCGAGAACGCGACGAATCGTCGTCTCCGACTGGAGAACCAGGGTCCGCTCATCGGGGATGAAATAACAGATGTTGAAGCCGAGCGCGAATGACTTCGCCTTGCCCTTGTAATAGGTCTTGCCTCGATAGTGGATCTCTTCCGCGTTAGGCACCGCGGTTCGCATCCGTTCCTTCCAGTCGAAACCCTTTTCCATGCGGATCAGGTTTGGACTGATCATCATTTGGTTCTGCTTGCCCTTGGGGGCCTTCGCGTTGTGAGACAGAATAACCCAGCCGACGACCTGCTCGATCGCATCCAAGCGCAAAACCGGATCGCCGGCAAAGCCGAATTGCTTCAACATCTCGGCGAACACATAGTTGATTGGCTCAACCAATACCGCGGCGCCGGGCCGGCGGAAGAACTCCCCCGGCCGCATCGCCGCCACACCGACGACATCGGGCGGCAGGTAAGAAAGGTCGAACGGCGTCCTTCGGGAATTATCGGCGGAGGGCGCAGCGGTGTCATAGTTGCGCTCGTTGAGGACGATGCTGCCGGTCAGGCCGCTGTCGGAGTTGACGCCTTCGCCGAAAATCAGACTGCCGGTGTTGTCCTCGTTGACCTGAATGCGGATATCCGCCGGTTGCTGGGCCGAGCCGCGCAGCGCGGAGATGGCGAGCGCGCCGCCGGTCAGCACGGCGAAGAAGAGTGTCACGGCGGTGCGCGACAGGGGCCGCCGGGAAGAGTCGTCCTGGATTCGCAACATGCCAATCCTCCTTAACAGGGTTCCGGTAGGGGACAGGAAAGCCTGAGCCGGCCAACGCGGCGGCCGGTCGTCTTGACGGAGCAGCAGTTGGGCCAGGGCACGCAAATACGGCCTCCGCCCGCCGACACAGGAAGCCGCCAGCGCATCGGCGGCCAGCTCTTGCTGAAAGCTGCAAGCGCCCGGCCAGCCAGTACGCCAGCGGATGATAGAAATGCACAATCAGACTGATTCGGGCCAGCAAACCCGCGGCGTAATCGGCCCGGCCGATGTGGGCCAACTCGTGCGCCAGCACCGCACGCCGTTCGTCTTCGCTCCAGGTCCGCCAGTCGGACGGCAAGAGGATCAAGGGGCTTCGCCATCCGATCGTGGCAGGCGTGGACAGGTCGGGCGATTCACGGACTTCGATCAGGCGCTGACAGCCAACTGTCACTTGTAGTGCGCCGAGCATATCATGCAGGGTCGCATCCTCAATGGCCCGACTGCGGCGACGATAGCGCGAAATACGGCATAAGCCGGCGGCCAGGCGCAGCAGACCGAGGCCGGCGCCGATTAGAAACAGAATCGGCACGGCCGCCGGCCAGCGCTGGTCCGAGGCGTCCCCTTCAACCGAGGGCCGAGGGAAGCTATCCCATACGTCGCGCAATCGGGCCAGTGAGACGCCGACGCCGTTGCCCTCGCTGGTCGGCCGCACATCGGGCGAGACGGCAACTGCCGGCGCTGCACCTACGGGGACCGCGAGCGTTTCGCCGGTTCTCTCGACTCCCGGCGAAGACGCGGTTGTTTTCCGGCCAAGGAACGTCTCCCACGACCACCAGGACGGCAAAGGACAGAGGGCGGCCAACGTGAGAAAGACCAGGACGCCCAGGCTGAGCGCGGCCACCCGCGCCGCCGCGACCGGACCGCGACGGCTGGCAAGTCCGTACAGCAGAGCGGCCAGCAGTCCCAGCAGCGTCGCCTGCAACGCCGAGCCGACGAGCGCAATCCCCAGGTTATTCATGCGTCCGCCTCCTTGAGGATCTCTTCGAGCACCGCCCGCTCGCCCGCCGTCAACTTGCGCTGCTCGACTAACCGGACGAGCAACTGTTCGCGCGAGCCGCGGAAAACGCGGTCGATGACATCACCCAGCAGCCGGCTGGAAACCTCCTCATACGAACGCGCGGCGCGGTAGACGAACGGCCGTTCGTCGTTGAGCTGTTCGAGAAAGCCTTTGTCGTGCAGGATGCGCACCAGCGTGGCGATGGTCGTGTAGGCGCGATCGAGACCGGCGGCGGCCAGGTGGTCGCGCGCCTCCGCGGCGGTGGCGCGCGGCTCGCGCCAGAAGACGTGCATCACTTCCAGCTCTCGCTCCGTCAGATCGCGGGCCGGGGGTCGGGCCATAGGCGGTTCCCTCCTTTCCGGGCGAGGAACAGGGCGTCCGTTCCGATGGTTCGTCCAATCGGGTGAACCAAATCGGGTTCTCCAAATATCGTCGCGGCGAAAAACAATCAAGGCGACTTGCCGCAATATGCTGGATTCGGCCCATGCGGTCGGCTATTGTGTCGGGGCGACGGGTGCGCGACGGACGGCCATTCCGGGAGAGACATCATGCACAAGTTGGGGTGGAGATGGGGGAAACGAGCCTTGTTGCCGGCGTTGATCGCGGCGATGGCGCTGGCCGTCGGACAGTCCGGCGCCGGGGAGACCGCGCTGGACCGCTATGTCCGCAAGCCGGATGCGACCTACTCCTGGAAGGTCGTCCGCAAAGTGCGCAGGACGGTCTGACCCAGCTCATCGTCGATCTCAAGAGCCAGACCTGGCGGACGGAAAAAGACGTCAACCGTCCCGTCTGGCAACACTGGCTGAATATCGTCAAACCGGACAAACCGGCGTCGAAAACGGCCTTTCTTTTCATCGTGGGCGGTAGCAATGACGGCCCGCCGCCGCAAAGCGCCGAGGCGCACACCGTCTACATCGCCCGGACGACGCAAACGGTCGTCGCCGAGCTGAGGATGGTCCCCAATCAGCCGCTCGTATTCCACAACGACGGTAAGCCGCGCAAGGAAGACGACCTGATCGCCTACACCTGGGACCAGTTCCTCAAGACCGGCGACGAAACCTGGCCAGCCCGCCTGCCGATGGTCAAAAGCGCCGTCCGCGCGATGGACTGCGTGCAGGAACTCCTCGGCGGCGAACAGGGCGGCAACACCTCGATCGAGCAATTCGTCGTGGCCGGCGGGTCGAAGCGCAGGCTGGACGACCTGGTGTACCGCCGCCGTCGATAAGCGCGTGTCCGCCGCGATCCCCATTGTTATTGATGTGCTGAACGTCGATCCCTCGATGCGCCATCATGCCGCCGTTTACGGTTTTTATACCGAGGCGGTCGGCGATTACATGCGGCATAACATCATGCCGCGCACCAACGAGCCGCGCATGAAGGAGCTGCACGCCATCGAAGATCCTTACAGCTACCGCGACCGGCTGACGATGCCGAAGTTCATCGTCAACGCCACGGGCGACGAGTTTTTCTGCCCCGATTCGTCACAGTTTTATTACGACGGCCTGAAGGGCGAAAAGCACCTGCGCTACGTGCCCAACGCCAGCCATTCGCTACGCGGCAGCGACGCCGTGGAAAGCATCGTGGCGTTTTATCAAATGCTGCTGGAGGGCAAGGAACGGCCCCGCTATGCGTGGACGTTCGAGAAAGACGGTTCGATCCGCGTGCGGACGGAATCAGCCCCCAAGGAAGTCCGTTTATGGCAGGCGAACAATCCCAAGGCGCGGGATTTCCGTCTCATCTCCATCGGCAAGGCCTACGAGAGCCGGCCGTTGGTGGACGTGGGAGGCGGTGTTTATGTCGGCAAGATCGAGCCGCCCAAGGAGGGCTGGACGGCCTTCTTCGTGGAGATTACGTTTGACGTCGGCGTCGCCTTTCCGCTCAAGGTGACGACGGGCGTGCGCGTCCTGCCCGATCGGCTGCCGTTCGCGGACATCGACCCCACAAAGGCACCGCTCGAAAAGCGGACCGAACGCCGCAAAGAGTGACAGCCGGGATGCGAATAACCGATTGGGAAACGCGAGTAAATGCGGGTGAAATTCACCCGTTCCCCTCTATTTTGTGAAGGAAAGTCGAGCGAACCATGGAACCGTGGCTCATCATCACCCTCGTCGTCGCGGGCGTGGTCGTCCTCGCCGCGATCGCCATTTACAACAGCCTGGTCGGGAAGAAAGTCGAGACGGAGAACGCCTGGTCGCAGATTGACGTGCAGCTCAAACGCCGTCACGACCTGATCCCCAATTTGGTCGAGACCGTCAAGGGCTACGCCAGCCACGAGAAGGACACGCTGGAGAAAGTGGTGCAGGCGCGGAACATGGCCGTCAACGCCACGGGCGTGGCCGGCCACGCCCAGGCCGAGAACATGCTGACGGGCGCTCTGCGCAGCCTGTTCGCCGTGGCCGAGGCGTATCCCGACCTGAAGGCCAACCAGAATTTCCTCGGCCTGCAAGAGGAATTGACCGCGACCGAGAACCGCATCGGCTTCGCCCGCCAGCATTACAACGACGTGGTCGGCCAGTACAACGCCTCGCTGATGCGCTTCCCCGCCAACATCCTGGGCAACCTGTTCGGCTTCCGGCAGGTGGAGTTCTTCCAACTGGACGCCGCCGAAGCAGCGGCCGTCCGCCAGGCGCCGCAGGTGAAATTCTAAAAGCGGGTTTTTATTAGCCCGCCGCGCCAGCAAGGGCAGAACCCTTGCTGGCGCGGCGGGCTAATAAGGCGTGGAGCAGCACGCGATGGGCAGTCTTCCGCCGACCTTCCGCGACCTGATCGCCGCCAACAAACGCAATAGCGTTCTGTTGGTGATCGTGTTCTGCCTGTTCACCGCCCTGGTGGTGATGGTCCTCGGCCTGGGCATCATCGCCTATTTCGATCCGGATTCGGTGGCCAATCTGAACTGGGGCGAGGGACTGATCGCCGGCGGCATCGGCGGCGGCGTCGCCTTTCTGTTCGCCCTGCTGGGCTACTACCAGGGAGACAGCCTCATCCTGGCGACCAGCGGCGCCCGCCGAATTGAACACAAAGACGATCCGGAATTGTTCAACGTGGTCGAGGAGATGGCCGTCGCCGCCGGCATCCCGATGCCGCGCGTCTACCTGATCGACGACCCCGCCCTCAACGCCCTCGCCACCGGCCGCGACCCCCGCCATGCGTCGGTCGCGATCACCACCGGCCTGCGGCACAAGCTGACGCGCGACGAGCTGCAAGGAGTGATGGCTCATGAGATGTCGCACGTCCGTAATTACGACATCCGTCTGATGCTGCTCATGGCCGTTCTGGTCGGCACGATCGTGATGCTGTCGGATTTTTTCTGGCAGCTGTTGCGCAGTTCCTCCGGCGGAAGAAGCCGGAGCAACAAGGATAGCAAAGACGGCGGCGGATTGATCGTGTTGATCGTGCTGGTGCTGGCCATCTTGCTGGCGCTGATTTCGCCGCTGTTGGCCCAGATGATCCAGTTCGCCGTCAGCCGGCAGCGCGAATACCTGGCCGACGCCACCGCCGTCGAGCTGACGCGCTATCCCCTCGGCCTGGCCAACGCCCTGCGCAAGATCGGCGCGGACACGGCGGTTTTGAAATCCGCCAACCGCGGAACGGCTCATCTCTTCATTGCCAATCCCATCGAGAAATTTCAGAAGAAAGCGGCGAGCGCGTTCGCCAGCCATCCGCCGCTGGAGGATCGCATCGCGAGGCTGGAAGCACTGGCCCATGTGAGGAAATAATTGGCGAGCCGGGAGCGTGAGCGACCGGAGGAATCCTCCGGTCACTCACGCTCCCGGCTCGCCAATCGTGGGAGCCGAACTTTACAGAATTTGCAGCGCGGCGGTGTAGCCGAGCATGAGGGCCAACGAACCCATCGGCGTATCCCGCAGCGGATCGCCGTTGATGGCGGCCAAGAGCGCCGGGATCGGCTCCTGGAACTGCTTGTTGGGCAGACCCGCCATCGAGAACAGGAACGCCAGATCAGAGTCGAACGTCAATTCAAACTCCTCGATGGCCAGTCCGAACAGGCCGGCGCTCTGTCCGGGGGGAGGCAAGTTGAAGGACAACCCGCCGAAGCTAAAGGAGTTGCTGGACGATTGGCCTCCCGAACCACCCGGCACGTTGACCGTCCAGCCAAAGCTGACGCTGCTGGCCAGGCCCCCACGGCTGGCGCCGATGGTGACGGTGTAGTTACCCGGCGCGCTGGAGGAGAACGTGCCGGTGATCGCGCCGGTCGCGGTGTTGAAGCTCAGGCCGGGCGGCAGGCCGGTGATGGTGACGGTGCCCGGATCGGCATGGGAGATGGCGACGGTCAGGTTGACCGTGCCGCCCACCGTGTTGGTCTGGTTGCCGGGGTTGGTGATCGCCGGCGGGCTGGTGGCAGCCACCGTCCAGGTGAAGGTGACGGTGCCGGAAGTGTTGGCGTCCGTGGCGCTGACCACGACTGTGTACGTTCCCGCCGTGAACGGATTAATGGTGCCGGAGATGAGTCCGGTGGCCGAGTCGATGCTCAGCCCCGGAGGCAGCCCCGTGGCCGCGAAGTGACCCGCGTCGGGATCGGGGCTGGTGATCGAGAGACTGACGGGGTCGTTTTCGTTGTTGCTCTGGCCGGCGACCGGGTTCAGGGGCAGCGTGGTCGGCAGGGTGATGGTGAGGTTCGCCGGCGTGGAAGCCAGCGTTTGGCCCGGAATGCCGCTGCCGTCGGGGTTGGACACGGTGAGCGGGAACGTGCCGTGGTGCAGCAGGGTCGAGGCCGGGATCACCACGACGATGGAACTGCCGGTGATGCTGACGGGAGTCAGCGTGGCGCCGTTGAAGTTGACGACCGCGCCCGGCAGGAAATCGGTGCCGGCGATGCTGAGCGTAAAGGAGCCGGAGCCGCGCAGGACCGAGGACTGACTGAGCTGGGTGATCTGCGGCGGCTGGAATTCGACGGCGCCGATATCGATGAGGTTATTGAAGACGCGCGAGAAGCCGTTGCCGCGCTCGTCATTGTTGATCGTGGCGAGCGGGAAAAGGCTGTTGTTGCCCGCGTCGATGGCGACACTGCCCTTGAGGAGGAAGTCGGTCGGGGCGGGGCCGCCGTTGTTCTGGAGCGGGCCGAGCTTGAGCTGGGCCGCCGTGATGCCGGTGCGGTCGGCGATGCCGGGGGCGGTGGAGAAACCCGTGGCGTCGCCTTGGGAGCCGAGGAGGTTGCGGCCCAGGCTGGTGAACGCGCCGCGAACATCGGAGTCGCTGCTGCTGGCGCTATTGAGATCGACGATGGTATTGCCGATCTGGTTGGCGTTGCTGGCGGCGGGCGCGGCGGTGTAGAAGCCGCCGCCGACGCCGGTGCCCGAGGTGCCAATACTGCCCGCCGCGCCTCCAGAACCCGCGCCCTGGCCGGCGGCCCCGCCCCGGCCGAAGATCATGGCCTGGTTGTTGACGATGGTGTTGTTGACGAAGTTGGCGGCGCCGCTGTTGATGTAGACGCCGCCGCCCAGCACGGTGCCGCCGTTGCCGCCGTTGCCGCCGTTGTTGGTCGGCGCCGGTGCGGGCGTGCCGGCGTTGCCGCCGTTGCCGCCGTCGCCAGCGATGACTGTGTTGCTGAAGGCGGTGGGCGGAGTCCCGGCGAGGGACACGCCGCCGATCGTGGTGTTGTAGACGGTCAACTGGTTGTTGTCGCCGTCGAACAGGCCGCCGCCCTCGGCGTTGCCGCCGCCGCCGCCGTTGCCGCCGGCGCCGCCGTTGGGCGTGGTGCCCGAGCCGGCCGTGCCTCCGTGTCCGGCCGTGACTTGATTGGAGGCCAGCGTGGCGCCTTGCAGGTTGGTCATGCTGGCCGCGGAGGTATTGAGGCTGCCGAGGTACAGGCCGCCGCCGGCGGCCAACGCGCCCTGGCCGCCGTTGCCGTCCTCGCCCTGGCCGCCGTTGCCGCCGGAGCCGGCGGTGACGACCTCGTTTTCGAGGAGGACGTTGCTGAGGGAGGTGGTGTTGATGGCGGCGCTGCCCGCCAGGGAGTAAATCCCGCCGCCCGCCGCCAGGCCCCCGGCGCCGCCGACGCCGCCGGCGATGTGAGCGGAGCCGCCCGAGCCGGCGTTGCCGCCGATCCCGCCGTCGCCGCCCGCCACCTGGTTGTTCGAGACCGAACCGTTGCTGATGCCGAGCGACAGACTGCCGCTGAGGTTGTTGTAGAAGAAGACGCCGCCGCCCAGGGCCGTGCCGCCGCTGCCGCCCGGTTGCCCGGCGGTGAAGCTGGCGAGGCCCAAGCCACCGGCCCCGGCCGTGACGGTGTTGTTATCGACGTTGCTGCCGCTGAGCTGGGCGCTGACGCCGGTGAGACTGAGGCCGCCGCCCCGCGCCCCATTCCAGATGGCGCCGACGGGTTCGCCGGCGTCGCCGCCGCCGCTCCCCCCATCGCCCTGGGTCAGGGTGTTGTTGGACACGTCGCTGGAGTTCAGCCTGTAGGTGACTCCCGCGTTCGATTCGCCGGTGGCGGCGATGCCGCCGCCGTCGGCCGAGCTGGCCGCGCCGCTGGGCCCGCCCGAGCCGGAGCTGGCCTGGTTGCCGGTCACCGGGCTGGAGTTCAGGGTCACGTTGTAATTGTCGCTGGCCAGCGCCGCCCCGGACCAGGCCGCCCTGCCCGCCGCTGCTGCCGCCCCCGCCGGCCGTGGCAGTGTTGTTCGTCAGCGGGCTGCTGGTCAGGGTTGCGCTGCCCACGGCCATGGTCGTCGCCCACAGGTCGATGGCGCCGCCGTAGACGTCGGAGCCTTTGTTCCCGGGGAAGCCGCTGCCGCCCAGGCTGCCTATCGCTTTGTCGTTGGTGAACGGGCTGGACATGATCGACACTGGCAGGCTGACGGCCCCGTTGTAGACGAACAGACCGCCGCCGCGGGCGTCCTGTCCCAGTCCGCCCGGCCCCGTGGTCCCCGGGAAACCCGGCGCGGTCGAATTGCCTCCCGGGCCGCCCGGCCCGGCCGCGCCCCCGTCTCCGCCCGCCGCCGCCGTGGCCGTTTCGTTGAGAAACGGCGTGGCGGTGATCGTCAGCGAGTGCTTCAAGCCGTCGTCCACGTCGGGGGCGGTGATCGAGATGCCGCCGCCCCAGGCTTCGCCGCTCTCGTGGCCGATGCCGCCCAGGCCGCCGCTGCCGCTGAAGGACTTGCTGCCCTTGCCGCCCAGGCCGCCCATGCCGCCCGCGCCACCCGAGCCGGAGGTAGCGGAATTGCCTTCAAAGTCGTCCTGATTCAGGGTGATGTTGGTGGCGTCGTTGAAGACGGCGATGGCCCCCCCTCGGACGAACGAGCCGTTGCCGCCGTCGGCGCCAGGGCCGCCCTTGGCGCCGTCCAAGCCGGACTTCCCCGACTTGCCGCCCGTGCCGCCCGCGCCGCCCGCGCCGCCCGCGCCGCCGATCACCTGATTGCCCTGGCCGGCCGTGGGACCGCCGAAGCCGGTGGACGAAATGGTCAACGCGCCGGACACGACCGAAATGGCGCCGCCGTAGGCGAACGTGCCGCCGCCGGCCTTACCGCCCGCGCCGCCGATGCCCGCCGCGATCGAATTGCCCGTGCCGCCGGTGCCGCCCAGGCCGCCCATACCGCCCGCGCCGTTCGCGGCGATGTTGGACGTGAACAGGCTGCCGACCTGGGAGCCAATGGTCAGATCGCCGCCGGTGTTGTAGATCGCGCCGCCCCAGGCCTGGCCGGCGTCGGCGCCGTTGCCACCCTGGCCGCCCACGGCACCCGGCTTGCCCGCGCCGGATTTGCCGCCGTGGCCGCCCGCGCCGCCGGCGCCGCTGAGGGCCTCGTTGCTCGTGAACGTCGCGCCGTCGATGTTGAGCGAGCCGACCGCGTTGTAGATGCCGCCGCCGAAGGCGTTGCCGCCCACCGCCCCGTTTCCGCCGTGGCCGCCGGTGCCGCCGGTGGCCTTGGAGCCCGCTCCACCCGGACCTCCGAAGCCGCCGCCGCCGCCCGTGCCGCCCTGGGCCATGTTCCCCGAAAAGATGATGGGAGGTCCGGCGATGCGACGGATCGTCAGGGCGCCATTGTTGTAGATGCCACCGCCCGCGCCGTCGAAGCCGGCGCTCCCGTCGCCGCCGGGGAAGCCGGGGATGCCACGGGCGGCCCCGGGCGGTGCCGGCGGGCCAACACTGAAGCCCTGAGAGCCAGAGCTGCCGACGGCCAGGTTATTGTTGAAGATGGTGCCGCTGCTCACCGTCAAGCTGGCGCCGGTGTCGTTGTAAATGCCGCCGCCCGCCCCCATGCCGCCGGAGCCGAGCGCCTCGTTGCTCACGAGCGTCGTGTTGACGAGCGTCAGGCTGGCGTTGTGCGCGTTGAAGATGCCGCCGCCGCGGGCGGGAGGACCGCCGATGACCCCTTCCGCCAAGCCGTTGCTGACGACATCGTTGTTGAGCGACAGGGTGCCGCTGTTGAAGATGTCGCCGCCCTGGTTGCCGGGGAAAAACTGAGTATCCGACGGGTTGGCGTCGCCGTTGGCGATCGTCAGGTTGGAGATCGTCACATGCGCTGAGGGCGAGGTGATGTTGAAAACGCGGCTCAGGCCCTGGGCAGTGATGGTCAGGCCGCCGCCCACCGGGCCCTGGATGGTCATGTCTTGCGAGAGGGCCAACTCGTTGCCGGACAGAAAGACCGTCGAGCCGAGCGCCTTGTCGAAGGTGATGGTGCTGCCGGCGTTGCCGGCCAGGTTGGCCTGGTTGACGCAATAGCGGATGTCGCCAGTGTTGCCGCTGCCGATGCCGGCGTCGGTGGTGATGTTGACGACAAACGTCTGCCCCGACAGCAGGGTGCGGTCTTCCAGGGTTTCCAGAAAGAATTTTCGGTAGCGTGTCTTCTTGTTGGCGGCGCGTTGCGCGCAGGAACTCGGTTCCACCACTTCTGCCAAGAGGAGGGGGGCATGGTTGTTCTCGCGAAGGATGACTCAATAAACCCAATACCCGACCGCCGACGCGATGAGGCTTCCTGGACGGAAGTATCACCGGCCAACCCACGAGTGCAATCCGACGCGGTTGCTCTCTTCTCCCGTATGGGCGGGCGAAACGAGGCCGACGGGCGGCCTCGTTACAGGTAGGACGAGAGGACTCGTCCCAGGCGGTACGTTTCCAAATCTGGTTGGCTGGTACGTCGCCCCACGCGGCTTCGGACGGATCGAAGCCCGGAAGGATCGCCCTTATTAGTAGCTCGGTCTGGGGAAAAAGTTCCCGCAGTCCGCAACGGATGGCGACCGAGTCCAATCTGTTCAGCCAAGCAGATGAGTATCCAGGGTATTTGGCCACGATGGATTATGCAAGAGAAAAATACGGAAAAAAACAAATATGCAAATACTTTTGATTGAAAAAGATAAGTCAACGTCGTAGATTCCTTCCCCCCTGTCAAGGAGGCGAATTCGGAACAAAACGGACTTCTAACCTGCCGAATATACCGATTTTGTGGGTCAAATGTTTAGCGACGCTTCGCAGAAGCGTGGGAGACAAGAACGCTTCTGCGAAGCGTCGCTAAACGAGAGATGGTCAGGGATTTACGCGTTTGGGGAGGATGACCAATCCCTTGACGCCCCGCAGATCGAGCCGGAACAGCGCCCCCTTGCTGCCGTGCTCCTGGGCCAGGGCGCCCGTCACATACAATTGATCCATGTTCGGCCCGCCGAAAGCGACGTTGCTGGTCGTCAGCGTGCCGCCCGGATAACGGCGCAACAATTCCCCTTCGGGACTGAGCACCTGCACCTGATGCATGCCGTAGTGCGCGACGTACAGGTTGCCGGCCGCGTCCAGGCACATGCCGTCGGGCTGGTTGTCGATCTGGTCGCCCTGCTTGGCCGGCAGGTTGGCGAAGACCTTCATCTCGCCGACCCTGCCCGGCTGCACAACGGGAAACGAGAGAATGCGGTTGTGCTTGCTCTCACCCACCAGCAGCGTCTTGCCGTCGGGCCGCAGGACGATGCCGTTGGGGAAGGCCAGCCCCTTGGCGACGAGGTGTGTCTGGCCGCGCGGATCGACATAGTGGACGGTGCCGATCGGCTCCTTATCGCTGGAGCCGCCCGGATCGGTGAAGTAGAAGCCGCCCTTGGGATCGAGCGTCAGGTCGTTCGGCCCGCGCAGCGGCTGGCCGTCGCATTCTTTCGACGCGGGTTGCAGCATGTTGCCGTCGGCGTCGAGGTGCAGGACGGCGTGGCGGCTGGCGTCGCAGACGAGGTGGGTGCCGTCGGCCAGCACCTTGTGTCCGTTGGGCGCGCCGGTCTCGGCCCACTTGCGGCTCTTGCCGTCGGGACTGATCCGCGTGATGATCTTGCCGTGCGAGATGTAGGCGTTGCCGGTGTGGTCGAAGACGATGCCCTCACTGTACTCGGGCACGATCAGCACTTCCACCGGCTTGACGGAGTCGCCGGCCGGCAACTCGCCCGGCAACAGGAGGGCCGACAGGATAGACAATGCGAGCATGGTGAGATCCTCGGGATGATGGGATTGCCTGGGCGGCAGCATAATCCATCCCGAGGCGGATTACCAGTTTTACTCCCTCCCCCCTTGTGGGGGAGGGTAGGGGTGGGGGGTAGGCGCTCACCCCCACCCCTACCCTCCCCCACAAGGGGGGAGGGAGAAAGAACCCTTACGGCACCGCTTCGAGATATTCGACCTCCGGGACGCGGCGGCGCAGCTCGTCCTCGATGCCCAGGATGACCGCCTGCACGCTGCCCGGACAGCAGCCGCACGCCCCGCGCAGCGCACCTGCACCACGCCGTCCTCGATCGCCAGCACTTCGATTTCGTTGCCGTCCATCTGCAACAGCGGCGCGACTTCCTCCGCGACCACCCGTGCCACGCGCTCCTTGAGATCGCCGTCCGGAATGGATTTGGACATCTTGTTCCCTCTTCGTTTAGCCGCGACCCGCAGGGGAGCGCGGGGCAGCCGCGCTCCCCTGCGGGTCGCGGCTAAACTTGTGTTCCGTCATTATAACAACGATTCAAACCGCGACGTGAGCCGGGCCGTCGAGGACCTCGCGCACCTTCTCGGCCAGGTCCTTCGGCGCGAACGGCTTGAGCAGACATTCGACTTCGCCCGACAGGATGCCGTGCCGGAACAGGGCGCTGTCGGTGAAACCGGACATGAAGAGGATCTTGAGATCCGGGCGCTCGACGACCAGCCGCGCCGCCAGGTCGCTGCCTCCCAGCCGCGGCATGACCACGTCGCTGACCAGCAGGTGAATCCGCTTGTCATACCTGCGGCTGACTTCGAGAGCTTCTTGGCCGTCGCTGGCTTCCAGGATGTGATAGCCGCGCTGCCGCAAGGTGTGAATCGCCAGCGAGCGCAGTCCGTCCTCGTCCTCGACGACCAGCAGCGTCTCCTCGCCGCCGCGGGGGGCCGAAGCGACGCCGGGCGCGCTCGGTTCCGTCACCTCGGCCTGCTGATGACGGGGCAGGTGAATGCGGAACGTCGTGCCCTGGTTGGGGGCGCTCTTGACCTGAATGTTTCCGCCCGACTGCTTGACGATGCCGAAGACCGTGGCCAGCCCCAGCCCCGTGCCCTTGCCCTGCGCTTTGGTCGTGAAGAACGGCTCGAACAGGTGGCCCATCACTTCGCGATCCATGCCGCAGCCGGTGTCGCTCACCTCCAGGCGGACGAACTCGCCCGGCGCGACGCCCGGACTATCGCGCAGCGCCTCGGCGTCCAGGGTGACGTTGGCGGTGGCGATGCTCAGCCGGCCGCCGCGCGGCATGGCGTCGCGCGAGTTGACGGCCAGGTTCATGAGGATCTGCTCGACCTGGTTCTGGTCCGCCTTGATCGAGTGCAAGTTGTCCCCCAGCGACAGACTCAGCTCGATGTCTTCGCCGATGAGCGGCCGCAGCATCTTGTCGAGGTCGGCCAGGAGCGTGTTGAGGTTCAACACGCGCGGCACGAGCATTTGCTTTCGGCTAAAGGCCAAGAGCTGCTGCGTCAGCGCCGTGGCCCGCTCGGCCGCCTTGCTGACTTCGCCGAGGAACTCGCCGGAGGAATCGCCCGGCGGCAGGCTGTCGGCCACGAGCGCCGTGTAGCCGCTGATGATGCATAGCAGGTTGTTGAAGTCGTGGGCGACGCCGCCGGCCAGCCGGCCGATCGCCTCCATCTTCTGCGCCTGCCGCAGCTGTTCTTCGAGGCGCTGATGCTCCGTGGTATCGCGCGCGATGGTGGAAAGATACTCGAACGCCCCGCTGCGCGATTTGTGCGACAGCATGACCTGGGAGACGGGAATCTCGGCCCCGGTTCGGCTGAGCAGCATCATCTCGCCGCTCCAGGCCCCGTCGCAGATGGCCCGCGAAATGGACTCGTCGAGCTGACGGCGGCGCGACGGGCGCACAAATCGGTCAGCCGGCACGAAGTCACATCTTCTTGCAAGCCGATGCCCAGCAAGTTTCGGCCGGCGCGATTGAGGTACAGCAAGCGGCGGTCGGTGCCGGTCATGGCCACCACGTCCGTGGTCGCTTCCAGGACGGCGACGAGGCGCGTCTGTGCTTCCTCGGCCTGTTTGTGTTCGATGGCGGCGGCGAGGATGTGAGCGACGGCCTGGATGAAGTGGCTGTCGTCGGCCGTGAACTTGCGCGGCCGCAGGGTGTGCGCGGCCAGCACGCCGAACGGCCGGCGCGCGCCGGGCACGATCGTGCTGATGCCGTTGACCCGCCGGCTGTCGCCCGCCGGCTCCGCATCGCTGGCGGCGATCACCGGCTCGGTGGACTGCAAGGCGCGGGCCGCCTGTTTCTCGATGATCTGCTGCATCGGCAGGCGAGCCTGCTCCGGGCACGGACGCTCGCCGAGGGCGGCGCGCGGTGTGAACGAGCGCCCGTCCGGCGACGCTTCCAGGAGCGCGCACGTCTCCACGTCGAGCGTCTCGCTGATGAGCGTGACCGCCTTGCTAAGGAGCGCTTCCAATCCGACGCCTTCCAGGGCGTGCTGCCCCAGCCCAGCCACCGCCGCCTGCTGGCGATGTCGCGCTTTCAATTCCGTGACGGCCTGCTTGTGGTCCGTCACGTCTATCAGGATGCCGATGGTCCCCGCGATGCTTTTCTTTTCGCCGCGCAGCGGATCGACGCGCACCTGGAAGGTCCGCCCCTTCCACTCCATCTCGTAGCTGAGCGATTCGCCGCGCAGGCGCTTTCATGTGCGCCGTGATCGGCGTGCATTCGGGCTTGTCGCGCTCGAGCGCCTCAAGCATGGACATTCCGATCACGTCCTTGGCCTTGAGGTTGACGGCGGCCAGACCGGCGCCGAGCGTGGACATGATTTGCAACTGCCGATCCGTCGTCCACAGAATGGCCGGCATCTGCTCGACCACCATGCGCAGGTACGTCTCGCGCATGTTCAGGGTTTCGAGGGCCTTCTTGCTCGGCGTGATGTCGCGCAGAATGAGGGTCGTGCGCGGGTGGGTGGCGCTGACGGTCAGCTCGACGAAGATCTCCTGGCCGTCCTTGCGCTTCCCGACGCACTCCTTGCCCGACTTGGGAAGGCCGCCCGGCAAGACGACATCGAGCGGACGGCCGATCAATTCCGTCAGCGCATAGCCGAACAGTCGGCCCATCGGCCCGCTGGCAAATAGGATATGCCGCTTCCCATCGAGGACGACGACGCCGTCGCCGACATCTTCCAACATGCGCCGCGAATGAACCAGCGCCTGGCTCATCCGGCCGATCTGCCGCCCGAGAAGGGTCAAGGCGAGGATGAGCAACGCCAGCGCGCTGACGCCAATGGCATCGGCAATCCGCACGGACGGGGCCAGTTCCATGCGGAGCATAGCGCTGCCGGGCCAGTCGGTTCGAGCGAACCAGGCACAGCCTCCGATTGCCGCCGCAAGAATCGCACACGCACCGCCCAGCGGGCGGATGGCCACGCGCCCAGCATCCATTGCCGACCTCCCGAAGTCCTTTGGTTCCAAGGTGAAACGGACTCGCTGCTCCGTTGAAGCGATGTCGTGCCAATAGCCGTAAGGAAGCATAGGTCACAATTCGCGTGAGGGTAAAATCGACTCGCTCTGAACATCCGATCACATAGCCCCCGGCTTGCCGGGGGAAATCAAAACACCCCCGGCAAGCCGGGGGCTATGTGATTCGAGGCGATTTCTTTTGCAAGAAAGGAAGCCGAGATTAGAATAACAAGCAGAGCAGCCTAATCTCGCGCCGCTCAGGCGCGGGAACGGGGGAACCAACGGGCCGGTGAGAGCCGGTCCTTCGGGGCGAAGATCCGTTCGGATCGGGGTACTTTCAGCCCTAGCCCGTCAGCTAACCTCGTCGGCAGGCCCGGATGCGTCGTCCGGGCCGCATGTGAAAGGGCCATCTCGTCTCCTCTCAAGACGAAACGCCCCCTCTTTTTTTGCTGGCCTGGTGCCACAGGTGTTACCATGTCCGCTCTGCTCCTCTTTGCCGTCGGCGGCGATACCGCGCTCGGGGACCTCTCTCTGGGAGGTCAAATCCTCGTGGGGTTGCTGTTCCTCGCCGTGCTGTTGTCGCTGATTGCGTGGTTGACGATCCGCTATATCCCCAATCAGCAGGTGGGCGTAATCGAAAAACTCTGGTCGAGCAGCGGCTCGGTGCCCGAAGGCAGCATCATCGCCCTGGCCGGCGAGGCCGGCTTCCAGGCCGACCTGCTCCGCGGCGGTCTGCACTTCGGCCTGTGGCGCTGGCAATACCGCGTGCATAAGGTGCCGCTCGTCACCATCCCGCAAGGCAAGATCGGCTACGTCTACGCGCGCGACGGCGAATCGCTGCCGCCCAGCCAAACGCTCGGCCGCGTCGTGGCGTGCAACAACTTCCAGGACGCGCGGACCTTCCTCGGCGAGCCGCCCGAGGGGGGTGCCGAGAGCGAGCGCGGCCAGCGCGGCCGGCAGCGCGCCATCCTGCGCGAAGGCGTCTATGCCATCAACCCGGCCCTGTTCGTGGTCATCACCGAGAACGCGGTCTATCATCTGAGCGTGCAGGGTCAGCGCGAGCTGGAGACGCTGGTGAGTTGGCAGCGCGAACTGCGGCGGATGGACGGCTTCAGTCCGGTCATCATTGGCGCGCCGATCCAGTACCTCGCCGACGTGGAGGACGAGGCGGAAGCGGGGCAGACGGTTATGGCGCCGGACGCCGTGCGGGTTCGCAAGGGGCGATCCGCGTGGGCGGGATCGGAGGCGCCCGGCGGTTCCGAAACGGCCTCGGCGTCCATCGACACCATTGGGATCGTCACGGTCCACGATGGTCCCTCGCTGCCGCCCGGCGAGATCATCGCCCCAGGCGTCGGCAACGACAGCGGCGACCCCAACTACCACAACAACTATCAGGACTCCGAGGCGTTCCTGCGGGCGGGCGGCGCCGTGGCCGGCAATATGTGCCGCTGACCGACGGCACCTACTTCATCAACCGCTGGTTCGCCACCGTTGAGGTGATCGCCAAGACGGTGGTGCCGATCGGCTACGTCGGCGTGGTCGTCAGTTACTTCGGCCGAGTCGGCCGCGACGTGTCCGGCGATGCTTTCCGCCACGGCGAGCGCGTCGCCGAGGGCGAGCGCGGCGTCTGGGAACGGCCGCTCGGTCCCGGCAAATATTCGTTCAATACCTACGCCGGCCAGATCATCATGGTGCCGACGACCAACTTCGTCCTGCACTGGATCACCGGCCGTTCCGAGGCGCACCGCTACGACGAGAGCCTGCGCTCGATCGACCTCGTCACCAAGGACGCTTACGAACCACTTTTGCCGCTGTCGGTTGTCGTTCACATCGACTATCAGAAAGCGCCCGGCGTCATCCAGCGTTTCGGCGACGTGAAAAAGCTCATCACGCAAACGCTCGACCCGATGTTGAGCGCCTACTTCCGCGACGTGGCCCACAAAAAGACGATGCTGGAACTGCTGCATCAGCGCGACGCCATCCAGGCCGAATCGCGCGAGGAGCTGCGCCGCAAATTCCGCGAGTTTGACATCGAATGCGTCGATGTCCTGATCGGCAAGCCGGACACCGCCGAGGCCGGCGGCAAGATCGAGACGCTGCTCGAACAGCTGCGCATTCGGCAACTGTCCATCGAGCAGCTGGAAACCTACGAGCGCCAGCGCGCCTCGGCCGACAAGCTGCGGATGCTGAACGAGGCGCAGGCGCAGGCGGCGATGCAGACGCAACTGACCAACTCGCGCGTGCAAATCCAGATCGCCGAGAGCCAGGGCGAGGCCGACCTGGCGCAGGCGCGCAAGCAGGCCGAGCAGACGGTCGTGATGGCCGACGCCGAGCTGGCCAAATCGCGCCGCTCGGCCGAGCAGACCATCGTGACGGCCGAAGCGGAAAGCCGGCAGCGCATCCTGGCCGGCCGCGGCGAGGCCCAGCGCGTCATGCAGATCGGTCTATCCGAGGCGTCCGTCTTGATGCGCAAGATCGCCTCGTTCGGCGACCCGCGCCTGTACGCGCTGTCGATCGTCACCGAGCAACTGACACACAGCAGTCAGCCACTCGTGCCGGAGCGCGTCTTCATGGCCGGCGCCCAGGGCGATCAAACGAGCAGCCCCGGTGCGACTTCCGGCATGATCGGGATGCTGCTCAACCTGCTCGTAGCCGAGAAATCGGGCTTCCAGCCGGTGGACGCCGGCGAGGTCAGCGGGCTGAAGGAAATCAGCGAACGGCTAACCCGCGACGCCCTGGAGTCGATCCGGCAAGCGTCACTGGCCCCGACGGAGTCCAAGACGGTCTCGAACGGCCCGCCGCGCACATGATCGACTTGATTGACCAGCCCGAAGCGCTAGCGAGGGTCATCCCGCGCTGGCGCTTCGGGCTGGTAATGTCGGGAGAATATCCATGAACCCGATCACCGAAGACGTGCAGGACGTGATGCAAGTGTGCCGCAACGGCCACGTCATCACGGACCTGCTGCGAACCTATCCGGAGCGTGCCCTTTCGCACTGCGACCGCTGCGGGGCCGTCACGATCGAGCATTGCCCCACTTGCGGCCGCGATTTGCCAGGGGCGGTGGTCGTTCCGGGACAGCAACCGCTCGGCGTCCGCCAACCGCCGGGCTATTGTTCGACCTGCGGGGCCGCATTCCCGTGGACCAAACTGCGCCGCCCTCCGAAGGCGGAATCGCTCGTCGTCCTGGAAGCGATGCTGCGCCGCCTGCCGCTCGTTATCCGCCAGCTGCGCTCGAGGCACGGCGACCGGCCGGCGTTTCGGGTCGCGGACGAAAGAGACTTGGAAGACCTGTTGCGGGCGCTTTTACCACTGCACTTCGACGACATCCGCCTGGAATCTCGAACGCCGCGCTACTCGGCCGTGACCCGCACGGATTATCTTCTGGCGAAGGAAGGAATCGCGCTTACGGTGAAAATTGCGGGAGCGGATGTCCGCGAATCGCAACTGATCGAGCAGATTCGGGAAGATGCCGAGTATTATCGGTGCGCCGGGAAATGCCGCGTCCTCCTCGAATTTGTCTTTGACCCGGAGATGCGGATGATGGAGCCGTTGAAACTGGAGTCCGCGTGTTCCGGGGCGGAAGAAGCGCTGCAAGTGCGATGTGTGGTTGGGTCCTGTTGACGTTGCCTGGGAGGGGAACGATGACCGACGGTCTTGTCCTGATCGTGGGGGCCGGACCCACCGGCCTCGTGCTCGCCCTGTGGCTGACCCGGCTCGGCGTGCGGGTGCGGATCATCGACAAGACCGACGAACCGGGAACCACGTCGTGCGCCCTGGCCGTCCAGGCGCGGCACACTGGAACTCTACCGACAGATTGGCCTAGCCGACGCGGTCATCGAGGCCGGCGTCAAGGTGGCGGCCGCCAACCTCTGGGTGAGGGGCGTCAGGGCCGCGCCTACCCTTGCGTCGTTTGGGCGAGGGAGTCAGCCCCTTTCCCTTTGCGTTGGTCTACCCGCAGGACGCCCACGAGCGTCTGCTGATTGACCGGCTGGACGAGTTGGGGGTGAAGGTGGAGCGGCGGACGGAACTGGTCCGTTTCGAGCAGCACCCCGAAAGCGTGCGCGCGGTACTCAAGCGACCCGACGGCTCGGAGGAGATTCTGCGAGACGTCCTACCTCGCCGGCTGCGACGGCGCGCGTTCGACCGTCCGCGAGGCGCTGGCAATAGGCTTTCCGGGTGGGACTTATACCGGCCTGTTCTACGTCGCCGACGTGGACGCGGCCGGCCCGGCGACAAACAGCGAAGTCCATGTCGATTTCGAGGAGGCCGATTTCCTGGCCGTCTTTCCCCTTAAGGGCACGGGCCGCCTGCGCCTGGTCGGACCCATTCGCTGGGAACCGGAGCGCGAACACCGCGAACTGACCTTCGATGAGATCAAGGGTCGTGCGATCGGCAATTTGAAGCTGACGATCGCCAAGGTGAACTGGTTTTCAACCTATCGAGTCCATCACCGCGTGGCGGCGAAGTTCCGCGAGGGCCGCGCGTTCCTGCTCGGCGACGCGGCCCACGTTCACAGCCCGGTCGGCGGTCAGGGCATGAACACGGGCATCGGCGACGCCATAAACCTGGCGTGGAAACTCGCTGCTGTGCTCAAAGACGGTGCGCCCGACAGTCTGCTGGCGACCTACGAGCGGGAGCGAATCGGCTTCGTGCGCCGGCTGGTTGCCACCACTGATCGCGTCTTCACCCTGGTGACGAAGCAAGGCGTTATCGCCCGGCTAGCGCGCACCCGGCTCGTTCCCTTGATTCTCCCGCTCGTGTTCCGGCTGCCCCCAGTGCGCCGCTTCTTTTTCCGCACGTTGTCGCAAATCGGCATCCACTACCGCAACAGTCCTCTCAGCGTCGGTGCGGCCGGTACCATTCGCGGGGGTGATCGCCTGCCCTGGGTCGAGGTCGAGCCGGGAACAGACAACTTCGCCCCGCTCGCTTCGCGGACATGGCAGGTGCATGTGTACGGTGAAGCGCGACACGGCGTGGCCGAAGCGTGCGCCGAACTACAACTCCCCCTCCACGTTTTTCCGTGGCGTCGGGAAATGCGGCGAGTCGGCCTCTTGCGCTCGGCACTCTACCTCGTCAGGCCGGACGGCTACGTCGCGCTTGCCGATTCGCACGCTGACGCCAAGCGGTTGCGCGATTATTTTCGTGCTCAATCGCTCAGGCCCGGATTTCCTTCTCGCTCTCTTCCGCTTCCCGCCGCGTCGTCAAGAATTGCCACGCCTGACCGCTCGACTGCAACAACCACTTGATGCCCTTCTTGACCCCCGGCACGCCGGCGAACAGCGAGTGGACATGATCCGCGACACGATAGCGCAGCGAGGTTAAACGCAGGGCGAGCGCGTCATTACGTTTCTGCAAGCTGACCAGCGCCGTCCACAGGGCCATGCCCTCGGCGACGGGCAGGTTGTTGAGCTGATAGTATTGCCGCAGCACACGCCGTTGATTCAGATACGTATCGGTGATGCGCGAGAAACCCGTCTCCAGATGCCGGTAATAGAACAGGTACTCCGGGATCGTGTCCATG
This sequence comes from uncultured Planctomycetota bacterium, assembly GCA_963767535.1. Classification (GTDB taxonomy): domain Bacteria; phylum Planctomycetota; class Planctomycetia; order Gemmatales; family Gemmataceae; genus JAJPHU01. Next base: position 671,532 of record CAVYEC010000001.1, on the reverse strand, counting down.
CGATGACCGGCGTTGACCAGCTTGACGAACGCCTCCAGGTCTTCCCACGAGCTGTCGCGGTCGGTCTCGTAGCCGCCGACGGCGCGGAAAATCTCGGTGCGGAAAATGGCGTTGGCGTCGCCGTAGATGTTTTTGATGCTGGCCAAAATATGGGGGCCGCCGGTCGGCCGATAGGCGTAATCGAATTCCTGATTTTGCAGATCGCTTGGATCCTTGAAGGCCAGGCAGAAGCACGTCAGGGCGGCGAGGTCGGGGTTCTTGCGGATGGCCGACACGAACGTCTCGATCATGTGCGGGCGGGCGATGTTGTCGGCGTCCATCGGGATGAAGTATTCGCCGCGCGCCTCGGCCAGGCCGCGGTTGCGCGTCGCCCCGATACCGGCGTTGTCCTGGCTCACAAAGCGGAATTGCGGATAAAGCGCCTGTTGTTCGGCGAACACTTGCCGCGCGTGGGGGTCCGTGGAGCCGTCGTTGATGACCAGCACGTCCACGTTCGGATACGTCTGCGCCGCCAGCGAGGCCAGTGTGTCCGGCAGGTGCGCCCCCAGGTTGTAATAGGCGATGGCCACGCTCACGAGCGGCTTGTCCTCGGAAGTCGCCGCAATGGTCGCCCGCTCCTCCGGGGATGATTGTAGCAAGGTGCGATACTGCTCGGCCGCGGCCAGGTTATGCGCGGCGACATCGGTGGCGCGGCGGGTCGCTTCGCACAAGGCGGCGCGGTCGCTCGCCGGCAGATCGAGATAGGCACGCAGACAGCGGAGCAGGTCACGCGTGTCCGGCTCGAACAGCAAGCGCTCCTGGAAGCACTCGTCCGGCAGCAATTCGGGAATGCCGCCAACGCGCGAGGCCAAAAACGGCAACCCGTTCGTGGCGCATTCGATGACGGTGAACGGCGAATTATCCGACAGCGAGGCGATGACGGCCAGGCGGTCGCCCTGCGACAAGTACCGCAGCGCCTGCTCGCGGTTGTAGTCCGTCAGCAATGTGTACGAGCGGCCGCGCAGCTCCTCGCGGATGTATTCGAGGGCGGTCTTGCCGTCGCCGAGCATGTTGACGCGGCCCAGGAACGTCACCTTGATGCGCGGGTCGAGCTGGCGCACCGCGCGCACGAACACTTGCAGTCCCTTGCGCGTTTCCAGCCGGCCGAAGAAGACGAGTTCCGGCGTGTCGGCGGCCGGCGCTTGGGCCGGCACGAACTCCGGTTCGGGGTACGGATAAGGAATAACTTGCGCGTCGGAACGCACGTCCCAGCCAATTTGCCGCGCATAATCGAACATATAGCGCGACGGGCTGAGTTGAATATCGGCGCGCTCGAACGCATAGCGTTCGCAGTAATCGACCTCGACTTCGTTGGGGTCGGCGAGCCACTGGTGATTGCCCTCGCGCATCCACTGGCTGGAGCTGTGCAGCTTGACGACGAAGCGAACGTCCTGGAAGGCCACGCCGGCGCGCTTGGCCTGGATGCAGCGGAAGCCCAGCGCGCCCCATTCGGCGAACTCGATCAGGTCGAAATGGTGCTTCCGGTGCAGTTCCTCCAGGGCGTAGCGGACGCGCTCGCCGAGGTAGACCTGCACGATGTCCGTCACGCCTTCGACGCTCGACTCGTCCGGCTCCTCGAAGTCTTGCAGGTACGACCAACCGATGCCCGCCCGGCGCAGCCGCTCGGTCACGGCCAGCATCTCCTTGCGCTGGCGGATACCGCCGCAGTAAAGGACATGGACGTTCCAGCCCTGTCCGGCCAGCACATGGGCCATGAGCCAGTTGTACGTGCCGATGCCGCCGTTGCGCATCACGTAGTCGAAATCGTTGGCGACAAAGCAGATAGCGGGGCATCGGTTCGGCATCGCTTGCGGATCTCCTCGAAACACTGCAAGGCCTCCAGGATCACCTCGTCGGTGTTGAAGTAACGATACTGGGCCAGCCGGCCGCAGAACCAGACGCGACGGCGCCGCGTTTCGTCCTCGGCCAACTGCTGATAACGTCGATACAGGGCGATGTTCTCCGGCCGGGGAACCGGATAATACGGCTCTCCGTTGGCGCGAGGACGTTCGTAGCTGACGACCGTTTCGGAGTGTTTCTGCCCTGTGACGTGCTTGATCTCCACCGAGCGCGTGTACGGGGAATCGTTGGGATAATTGATCTGCACGCACGGCTGCTTGTATTCCGTCGGGTAGGCAACCCAATCGAATTGCAGCGAGCGATACGGCAGCGGGCCGAAGCAGCGGTCGAAGTATTCGTCGATGGGGCCGGTGTAGACGGTGGCGCGGCGCGGCCGGATTAAATGGCGCACTTCCTGAAACGGACAGTCGAGCAGGACGCGGATTTTGCGGTGCCGGAGCATGCGCGCGAACAGCGCCGTGAAGCCACGCGCCGGCATCACCTGATAGCGATGATCGACGTAGCGGGCATCGCGGTCGAGCCGCACGGGAATCCGGCCGCAGACCGAGGGGTCCAACTCGCGCGGGTGCAGGCCCCACTGCTTGCGCGTGTAGGGCAGATAAAACGCTTCGTATAGCTCCCGGCCCACTCGACTGAGGACATATTCCTCGGAGTTCTTCGGGCTGGCCGACGGCTGACGGCGGCGGGCGAGCAACTCTTCGGCTTCTTCGGTGTTGAGCGGACGCTTGAAGAATTGTTCGAGTGTGGTCAGGTTGATGGGAAACGGGAGCAGTTCGCCGCGCACCAGGCTTTTGACTTCGTAGCGGGCCGGGATCCAGTCGGTGAAGCGCGACAGGTATTTCAACAGCGACTCGTCGCGAGTCCGAAAATAATGCGGGCCGTAATTGTGGACGAGGACGCCATTTTTATAGCGTGAATCGTGGCAGTTGCCGGCGATGTGGCGGCGGCGATCGACGACCAGTACGCGCGCAACCGAGCACGCGGGCGGCCCGTTCGGCGAGGACGCAGCCGACCGGCCCGGCCCCGCAGATGAGGAGATCGACATCGTCGAGCATGGGTGTGCCCTCGATCCGTTTAGCGACGCTTCGCAGAAGCGTGGAAGTCGCGCACGCTTCTGTGAAGCGTCGCTAAACAGGTCGCTCGGCACCGTGCAGGGTTGGTTTCGTGAAGCATCCTTGCCTCGCGCTTCGCGGATACGGAAGGTGGTTGTATCAGGTCGGCAGCGATCCTATCCCGCCCTATTTTTCCTGTCAATGCCAGCCCAAGCGCCCCGCTTGCCCGCCTTGCGACTCCGGGCGCACCAGCCGCGCCACAGCCGGCGTCCGCCGTGGGGCAATGGGTAGCCGTAGCGCTCGGCGAGATCGGCCAATTCGCGGCGGATCTTGGCCGACGGGATGTCCTCGAAGGCATACGCCGGCTTGCCGTCCATCCGGCCGTTGACCGTGCGCACCGCCAGCAATTCCTCATCGTCGCAGTGCCGGCCCAGGTAATCGAAGAGCTGCCGGGTGATGTCCTCCACCTGGCAGAAGAAATAGGGTTTGCCGGCGGAGTTCGTCTCGATCAGGCGGTTCCAGCGGACGTAGAACAGGGCGGCGCGATCGAGGGGGTGATAATCGAGGCGCAACTCCGGAACGTGGGTGTAGATGAACCAGTGCCAGGCGTCGGGCGGGATCCACTGCTGGAAGTAATTGAGGCCGATCACGAAGGAGTTGATGACATCCATCGGGTGGCGCACGACGTGGATGACGCGGGCGTCGCGCAGAACGGCATGGTCGAGAAACGGAGCGGTCATGTAGCTGGAGTCGGCCACCACCTCGCCGGCATCCCGGAACCAGTCGCCGCACGATGCCACCGACATGGCGCTGACCTGGACCGCGGAGCGCCCCTGCAAGCGGGCCAGCGCTTCCTCCAGGCCCCAAGGCGTGAAGATGCATTCGTGGCCGCACGGCAAGCCGCACTTCGTCAAGAGGTTGGCCAGGTAGACCGTCCCGCAGCGCCCCGTCCCCGTCACCACGTAGTGCAGCTGTCTCATGGGGGTGGATTCTAAGACACCTTCTTCGTGCGGGTCAAGTTCGGCTGCGGCGGGCGAGTAGCTCATCCTTTATCTTCTTTCGGGCACCTGTTTTGCATCAACTAAATCTTGCACGCCCAGGCTCAGCGACGGCGAGTCGGGGCAAATCCGTTTCATTTCCGGGCGAGGAATTCTCCGATGACCACCAAACGACGTGGATTCGCCAGTATGGACGCGACCCGACAGCGCGAGATCGCCAGTAAGGGCGGCAGGGCGGCTCACGAGAAGGGAACTGCGCACGAATTTACCCCCGAGGAAGCTCGCGCCGCTCGGCGCAAGGGCGGTCAGGCCGCCCACTCGCGCGGCACGGCTCATCGCTTCACTTCCGAAGAAGCCCGCGCCGCCGGACGCAAAGGCGGACGCAAGGCCCGCGTTGTTTAGAGCGCGTGCGGGTTTCGATCTCGGTTAGCGCCGCATCGGCGAAGCGTTGAGAAGAGCGCTTCTGCGAAGCGGCGCTAACCGTCCTGGTAGAGCTTACCGAGCCGGGGAATAGGGCTTCTCAAAAAGGGGAACGGAAACTCCCGAGCTTGAGCTTCTGTCCCTCCTGACCACAAGCATTTCAATCCGCATTGTGGACGGCCTCGTGCCGGACACGGCCTTCCTCGAACACGCGCGCGATGACCTGATCGAGCGGCGGGTCTTGCACGCTCATGTCCACCACGGTGTAACGATCGAGGATGGCGGCCAGAACTTCCGCCACACGGGTGCGCTCGACTTTCAACTCGGCCACCGGCCCAGTACTCGTGTATTCACCAAAATGGCCGAAGTCGGCCGGCGTCTCCTCGCCGGCAAAATGCAGACGCACCAACTTGGAACGGCCGAATCGCTCGGTGATGCCGGCCAGCAGTCCGTCGTAAATGACCCGGCCGTGCGCGATGACCAGCACGCGCTGGCACAGCGCCTCGACATCGCGCATGTAATGGCTGGTGAGCAGCATGGTGACGCCGCGCTTGGCGTTGTATTCCTTCAGGCAGCGCTGAATGGCGACCTGGGCGACCACATCCAGGCCGATGGTCGGCTCGTCAAGCAGTAGAAGTTGCGGCTCGTGCAGGAGGGCGGCGATCAACTCCATCTTCATGCGTTCGCCCAGCGACAATTCGCGCACCGGCTGGCGAGTCAGTTCCTTGACGGCGAACAGTTCGGTCAGCTCGCCGAGCGTGCGGTTGAAGGCGTCGGCGGGCAGCGAATAGATTTCGCGATGGAGCTGGAAACTGTCGCCGGCCGGCAGGTCCCACCACAATTGGTTCTTCTGGCCCATAATGAGCGCGAAGCGGCGGCGGAAGGCGTCGGGGCGCTCCCAGGGCGTGAAGCCGAGCACGGAGGCGGTGCCGGCGGTGGGGTAGATGAGGCCGGACAGCATCTTGAGCGTGGTCGTCTTGCCGGCCCCGTTGGGACCGAGGAACGCGACCATCTCGCCCGGTTCGATCTGAAAGCTCACGTCGGCGACGGCGTGGACTTCCTTGTACTGACGGCGGACGAGGCTGCGGACGGAGCCGCGCGAGGCCGGGTTGTTTCTGAAAGACGCGATAGGTTTTGCTCAGGCCGTTGGCCTCGATGATTGGCATTGGGTCCCGCTCTCTTCTCGGTTTTCAGGACATTCTATCGAATTCCCGGCCCACAGATACCCGCAGGTGTAGGGTGGGCCGAGGGACGAGGCCCACCAGCATTGCTCTGGTGGGCCTCGTCCCTCGGCCCACCCTACAAGAAACCTATGCGGGGCGCTCCGCGGCCAGCAGATAACCGTAGCGCGCAGCCAGCCGAACCAAAGAGGACACGGCAGCCGTCCGTCCGGCCGCAGGCTGATCGGCCGTACTTCGAGCAGGCGGAAGCCGGCGTCGGTGAGGAGGCGACACGCCTCGCGGCGCGTGAAGAGATGCAGCGTCAGTCCAGCGATGCCCTGATGCACCGGCATGACGCGGTCGCCGCGCTCGGCACCGGCGCAGGCCCAGCCAATCGCGCAAGAGCCAGGCCCGGCCGGCGCGGTCCCAGGCGTTGAACCAGCGGTTGTGAACGTGCAGGATGAAGCGACCGCCCGGACGCAAAAGACGAAAGACATGCGCGATCACCCGCCGACGCTGGGTAGCCCCCAGCACCATGCCGAGCGTGCTGAACAGGCAGGCGGCACAGTCGAAGCTGCCGTCGGCGAGAGCGTCCAACTCAGCCAAGTTGGCCCGCAGCCGATGGATCGTTATTCCCGATGACATCGACTTGTCACCAGCGACGCGCAGCATCTCCTGCGATAGATCGACGCCGAGCGTCCACCAGCCGCGTTGCGCCATCGCCAGCAGCAGTCGGCCGGTGCCGCAGCCGAGGTCGATTAGTCGGCCCGGTCGCGGGCAGTGCGCTTCGACAAACTGCCGGTCGATGTCGAACAGCGGCGTGCCGGCGAGACTGGCGTCGTAGCCGCGGGCGATGGCGGGGTCGTGGAGGTAGTCCCACAATCCGCGGTTGACGCCGGGCGGCAGCTGCCAGTCGGCGGGAGGAGGTTTCGGCATGAAGATTCTGCTTGCCCTGGCGACTTTGGCCGTCATACTCTCCGGAAGAGATCCCGTTTAGCGACGCTTCGCAGAAGCGTGCGCGGCTCCCACGCTTCTGCGAAGCGTCGCTATACAACGAACATCCCCTACCGCCTTTTGCCGGGGGAGGACCGCATGAGCGAGGAGCGCTGGGCCGACGCCCGCCGCCTGGAAGCCTGGGCCGGAGAGGTGCGCGTCAACCTGATTCGCGCCGCCGCCCTGTTTGTCTTTTACGGACATCACCTGCTGGTCGTCTACGTCTACGGCGGCGACCGCTCGGACGAGGCCGTCGTCTACCACGCCAAGGTGACGGCCATCGCGCTAGCGTGGCTGGCCGCCGTCTTCGTGCTGCATATCTGTCTGACGCGGCGCTGGGTTCCGCCGGGCCTGAAGTACGCGGCCACGTTCGGCGACATCGTCCTGATCTCGGCCCTTCTGATCGCCAGTCCCGACGGCCCGCGCAGCCCGCTCTTGTATCTGTATTTCGTCGTCCTGGCGACGGCACCTTGCGCCTGTCGCTGCCGCTCGTGTACGCCGCCACCTTCGGCATCATGGCGGCGGCGAGCGTGGTCCTAGGCCATTACGTTTTCTATCGCGTCGGCCGAGAGGCGTACTACGCGGCGGACAGTCCGTACCGGATCGCGCGGAGCAGCGAGATCATTTTCTTGTTGGCGGTGGGCACGGCGGGATTGCTCGCCGGCCAGGTGGTGCGTCAGGCCCGCCGCGTGGTGCGCGGCTATCCGGTCCTCGTCGAGGAGACGCGGGAGGCTTCGTGATGTCCACACGCTTGACCTGCCCCGGTTGCGGCCGAATTTTGCTGCTGCCGGCCGACTGCACGGCCGAGACGCTGAGCTGCCCGCGCTGCCTGGCCCGAATCCCCAATCCCCAGGCGGCCCCCGGTCCCACCGCCGTGCAAACGACTGTATCTTCCCCTCCCCCGCCGCCCACGTCCCTGACGCGGGACCGTCCGTGGCGGCCTGACCGAGACGTGGAGGTCGATGTCGATGTGCGCCGCGACAATCGGCGCACGGGCGGCTGCATGATCGCGCTGGCCGTGCTGGGCGCCCTCGGTCTCGTCTACACGCTGCTGGGTAGTACCGCATTGGCGAAGGAAGGGGTGTTTGAACCGCTGGTGATCCTGCTCGGCATCCTGGCGGTGGCCACGATCATCAGCGTCGTCCGGGTCTACGGCGGCCAACCCGGTCCAAGCACCGGCAGTAAGGTCGGCCGGACGGTGCTGAGCGTGCTGACGATCAGCGGCGTCCTCGTCGCCACGGCCTTGCTGCTGATCGGAGCGGGCGTGATTTTTCTTTTTGTCGTCTGCCTATCCCACGGGGGCAAGTGCTGAATCTGAATTATCACCACGGAAAACACGGAACACACGGAAAAAGACAAAAAACTTAAAATGGAATGGACCAACGAGACAACCGGATGGCATCACCGCGTCTTTCCCTTTCTCTCACTTTTGGTTTTGTCTTTTTTCCGTGTGTTCCGTGTTTTCCGTGGTGAAATGTCTTTCTACACGGAATGCGTCCTGGCACGGGTTGGCCCGCTCACCCTCCTCGGCGTTTGATGGCCTGGATCGCCTCGCGCGCCCTGCGCGTCACGATGGGGTGATTCTCCGCGCTCACTTTTTCCAGGTCGGCAAGGCTGGTCTTGGTGCCGATCGCTTGCAGGACTTCGCACGCGGCCATGCGGACCTGCCAATCGTGATGGGTCAGGCGCTGGAGCACGGCCTTCTCAGCGGCCGGCCCGAGTTTCTGGAGCGCCTTGTCGGCCGTATGGCGGTCGTGGAACTCTTCCAGGCACGCGGCCAGCGGCTCGGCGGCGCGCTCGTCCTTGAACCCGCCCAGCGCCTCGATGGCGGAGTGCCGCACGAGAGTTGCGTCGAAGCCTTTGCTCTCGTTCAGGACCTGGATCAACGCCGGCACGTTGTCCTTGCTTCCCCAGACGGCCAGGGCGTCGATGGCACTTTTGCGAATAAACATATCGGGGTCGCTCAGCAGCCCTTCCAGGGCGCGGGCGACTTCCTGCCGCCGTTCGTTGGGCCGCATTTGTTGCAGTTCCATGAGCGCACCCATCCGCGAGCCCATTTCGGGCGAATTCAAAGATGCCAGCGCCTCGGTCACGGCATCGCCGCGGGGACGCGGCTCGGGCGCCATTGGGCGTACCGGCCCCGGATCGCCGAAGAGAGCCGGATCGACGACGGGCGGCGGGGGCGCATCCGGCTTCTCGGCAACGCTCGCGCTCTCATCCGGCTCGGCCTCAGTCGTGAGCACGACGACGGTAATGATTCCTCCGCCTAACAGAATCAGCCCTAGCGCCAGGCCGCCGATGCCCAGGCCGATCATCAACCCGCGGTTGTTCCGGCGGACGGAGCGCGACCTTGGCTCTTCCCATTCGTCTTCGTCACGGTCCAGGCGCGCCGGCCGGCGCTGCTCGCGCACCGGCGCCGCGGCGCTCTTGGGCCGGCCGGGACCGGATTGGATCTGGTAAGTGGGCGACGAATCGGCGTCGGGGACGGTGAGGATTTCCTGGCACTTCTTGCAGCGCACTTTCTTGCCGGCGAATTTGTCGGCCAGTTGGTAGAGTTCTTGGCAACCGGGGCAGCGGGTCGGGATCGGCATGAGAGAGGTCCTGGGGAATGCAAGGTAGGAAGTGCCGCGAGCCGAACGGCACCAGCAGCGTTCTCGCCCCGCTCGGCTCACGGGGCCTACTTCGTATCGTTCCATCCTCTTCCGGAGTCATCATCTTACCCGGTTGACGGAGAGCCGCAACACTGTTTCTGGCCGGCGGCGGACGGGTACATGCTTGACCCGTGGCGTCCGGGCAGCAGATAATTACAACGATCGCAAGGGAATGTTCGTGCGGAGGAGAGACATGGGTATCGCTCTGGATTTGGCCGGTCTGGCGCTGGGGCCGGTCGTGGAAGGCGCCTGCCAGGTGCTCGGCGGCAAGGCGGGAGAGCAGCTCGCCGGCGGCGTCGTGACGCTGCTCGCCAAGCAGTTTACCGACCGCATCGCCCGGCTGACTCGCGCTCTCGACAGAGCGAGTGAACGTGCCTGGAAGACCCTGGAGATCGCCCTGGCCGGCGACTCCTTCTGGGATCGCTGCAAGGCCCAGTTGGCCAGCGGTGAAGAACGGGCCTTCCGCGATCAGGTGCGCGGTTTTCTCGACAACCTCCCCGTAGATGCCAAGGATGACTTTCGCCGGCAATGCTGGCAAGAACTCCGCGCCGCCCGTAAGGCGGGCGTGCTGAACGACAGCACCTTGACACCGGAACAGTTGGCCAAGCGCGCCGGCGCGTTCGCGCGCTTCGGCGACCCACGGCAACTCGTCCGCGCCGAGCAAGCGACCTTGAATCACATGGCCACGATCCTGCGCGAGTCCGGCTACACCCGGCTGGCGCAACTGCTCACGCCGGCCGAGGGACCGTCTCTGCTCGTGATCGCGGCGCGTTATTTTTTCCGAAGGGCCGTCGAGGAGGACAGCCAGCTTTTTCAGGGCTTGGCGTTCGCGCAACTGGAGCAGGTGCAGGCCGGTCAGGAAGAGGGCTTCGCCGCCCTGATGCGCCTCCTGAACGAACAGGGCGACCGGCTGGAATCACTCCTGGACGAGATGGCCGGCACTGTGCAGGCGACGCATTCGGCCGTCCTCGACGTGCGGCAAGAACTGTCCCGGCAGGGCGAGCAGAACCGCACCCTGTACGAAGCCGTCCTGCAACTGCAAGTGCGCTTCGATTTGATGCACACGAACTTGCAGCCGCGCGATTCGCTGTCGATCCGCGACGAGGGCGAACGCCGGGCCGTCCGCGAGTTGATCAAGCGCTACCGCCAATTGCCGGAGCATCAGCGCAAGGAGCAGCCGGCGCTGCTCAACGCCATCGGCAAACTGGAGGTGGCGGCCGGCTCGCTGGAGGATGCCCAGCGCGATTTCGCCGCGGTCGCCGCGCTCGTGCCCGAACCGAAGAGCCGGGCCGAGGCCCACGCCAACGCCTACCGCGCCGCCCTCGAACAGCGCAACTGGCCCGTCGCCCAGCACGAGCTGCTAGAAGCCATCAAACTGGACGGTGCGCGCTTTGCGCCGTTTCCGATCGATAAGTATCGTCTCGAGCGCATCCTCGGCGCCGGCGGCAGCGGCGTCGCCTTTTTGTGTGAAGACGTGGATGCGCAAGGAAAAGGTCGTCGTGAAAACGCTGCTCGACGACGGATTGGCCTGCGGCATCGACCAGCTTTTCACCGAGGCGAAGATCCTCGCCAAGCTGAAACATCCCGGCGTGGTACGGCTGCGCGGCTACGGCTATACCGACCCGGCCAACCGAGCGCGGCCCTATCTGGTGATGGAGCATTTCGAGGGCGTCACGCTGGAGCAGTACATCCGCGAGCAGGGAGCGCTGTCGTTCGGCGAATGGCTGGTGCTGGCCCGTCAGATGGCGGATGCCCTGATGACAGCCCATCGTCAGCAGGTGTTGCACCGCGATGTCAAGCCGGCGAACGTTCTGGTGCGATCCGGGAAAGAGGGTTTAAGCATCCAGATTATCGACTTCGGCCTCGCCCTGCGGCAAGAAACGCTGCGCGACAGCCGGGCCGGCAACACGCTCGTCGGCGCCAGCATCGCCGGCACGCTCGACTACGCCGCGCCGGAGCAGCTCGGTAAGCTACCGGGCGTCAAACCCGGCCCCTACTCGGACATCTACGGCTTCGGCCGGACGTGCTGTTTCGCCCTATTTCAGATGACGCATCCGGGTCTGAAGCAGTGGGAGAGCGTGCCGCGCCCGTTGGCCGACCTGGTGGGCCGGTGCGTCGGCGAGACGCCGAAAGATCGGCCGGCCGACTTCGCCGAGGTCCTGAGCGGCCTGAATCAGGTGCAGTGGGATTCTGCGCGCCGCAACGTGATCCAGCGCGTGCAAGAGGCGCCGGTTGTCGAAGAAGTCGCGCTGCGCCCGGCACGACCGGCGCGACCGATCCGGCGTTCGCAGATCCGCGACGAGGACGAAGAAGAGGAAGAGAAATGGGGGCCTCGCACCGTGGTGGCGGGGCTGCCGCTGTGGGCGTGGGGAAGTATCGGGGCGGGCTTTCTGTTTGTGTTCTTCGGCTTGCTGATCGCCCTGGCCATCGTCACGCGGAAACCTTCGCGCACCCTGGGCGGGCCGGCCGCCGTCCTATCGTCCGGCCCCGCCGCCCAAGGCGACGCCGTGGCGCAGGCGCTGGCGCAGTTGAAATCGCCGGACAGCAACCGCCGGGGCGACGGCGCCCGACGGCTCAAGGACATGCTGCCCGACGAGCGCCGCGATCAGGTTGTGCAAGCGCTGGCACCACTGCTCGACGACCCCAACCGGGTCAACCGCCAGACGGCCATCGAAGCGCTGGGCGTGTGGGGCAACAAGGACGCCGTGCCGCTTCTGCTCAAGGCCATGCGGCAAAAAGAGACGCGCAAGGTCGCCATTGTGGCCCTGGGCCGTCTCAAGGATGAACGCGCCATCGAGCCGATCGCCGAGCGCCTGGAGGATCTCTTCGAGCGCCGCGAGGCGATCCAGGCGCTCGAGTCGATCGGCCCGGCCGCCGAGCCGGCCCTGATCGTGCGCCTGCACCACCCCGAACGCGATGTCCGCGTCGCCGCCTGCGAGATCCTCCGGGCGATCGGCACGCGCAAGAGTCTGCCCGACCTGGAAAAAGTGGTCGCGGAGAAGGACGTTTTCGTCTCGCCCAAGGCGAAACAGGCGATCCAATCCATCACCGCACGCTTGCCGGACGCCACGCCGCCGACGAAGTCCGCCGAGAAAGACACCCCTCCGCCCTCCGCACCCGTCGCCCCCAAACCGAGTACCGGCGGCGAGTTGGCCGCCTGGGGCACGGCGACCGACCCGGATGGCGATTGCGAATTCCGCCCTGACGCCAAGACGCTGACCGTCCAGGTGCCCGGCACCCTGCACGACCTGAACCACGACAGCAAGCTCAACGCGCCGCGCGTCCTCCGTGAGGTCGAGGGCGATTTCGTCGTCACGGTCAAGGTCGCCGGGGATTTTCGTCCGGGCGGCACCTCGACCAACCCCAGGGGTGTCCCGTACAACGGGGCCGGCATCCTCTTGTGGGGCGACGACGATCATTTCCTCCGCCTGGAGCGCGGCGCGATGCTTCGCGGTGGCCAGATCAACACCTTCATCGCCTTCGAGGACCATCCGAAAGGCCGCCGCGGGGCCGCGCAAATGGATAATATTCGGGCCGGCGACTATTACCTTCGTCTGGAGCGCAAGGGCAATTGGCTCTCCGCCACCATTTCCGCCGACGGGAAGAGTTGGCGCCGGCTTCGGGCCGTTGCCGGCACCTGGCCGGCGCGGCTGAAAGTCGGCCTGGCGGCGATCAACTCCAATTCCGAGCCGTTCACGGTGCGGTTCGAGGAGTTTTCCTTCGACGCCAAGGGTGCCGGCGGGCGGTAATCGTCTTTTTCCCCTCTCCCCCACTCAGGGGGAGAGGGGCAGGGGGTGAGGGGGAGGGCCGCTGCAAAGACTAACCCCCTCACCCCCAACCCCTCTCCCCCTGAGTACAGGGGGAGAGGGGCTTTCTTTCTCCCTCTCCCCCGAAACGGGGGAGAGGGGCAGGGGGTGAGGGGGGCAGGAATCTTGCCTGTTGCTCTCGTGTTTCTTCTCCGCTAAGTTCTTCTGTATCACCCCGCGTCGAACATCCTCTATTTCCTTCGGAGAGAAAGCCATGGCCGCCGTCAACCGCCGGAATTTTCTGAAGGCTTCGGCCGCACTTACCGCCCTGTCGGCCCGCTCGTACGCCCGGGCCGCCGACTCGCCCAACGACAAAGTCGTGCTCGCGGTCCTGGGGGTCGGCTCGGCGGTGCCCGGCAGCGTCGGCGGCCGGGGCCGGCAACTGATTCGGCCCTTGGCCACCTTCAAGGATGTCGAAATCGCCCAGGTGTGCGATGTCGATGCGAACTTCTTCCCCATCGCGCAGAAACTGCTTACCGAGAAGCAGCGGCGCGAGGCGAAGACGGAAAAGGATCTGCGCCGGGTCTTGCAGGACAAGTCGATTGACGCCGTGATCGTAGCCACCCCCGACCACTGGCACGCCCTGGCCACGGTCTGGGCCTGCCAAGCCGGCAAGCACGTCTACGTGGAAAAGCCGGCCTCGCACAACCTCCTCGAAGGCCGGCGCATGGTCGAGGCGGCGCGCAAATACAATCGCGTGGTCCAGCTGGGCACGCAAAGCCGCAGCAGCGAAAGCCTCGCCCGCGCCGTGGAGCTGGTCCGCTCGGGCAAGCTGGGCAAAGTTCCCTTCGCCCGCGCCTGGATCGGCGGCCCGCGACCCAACATCGGCCATGCCAAGGAGACGGCCATCCCCGCGGGCGTGGACTACGATCTCTGGCTCGGGCCGGCCCCGGAACGGGCCTTCAACACCAATCGGTTCCATTACCGCTGGCACTGGATGTGGGACTACGGCACCGGCGAGCTGGGCAACAACGGCATCCACGCGCTGGACCGGCTCCGCTGGCTGCTCAACCTGGAAGCCCCCGTCCGCGTCACGGCCGGCGGCGGCAAGCTCTTCTACGACGACGACCAGGAAACGCCGGACACCCTGACCGTCACATATGACTTCCCCACCTGTTCCGTCACCTGGGAGCATCGCCTCTGGTCGCAAGGAGAAGCCGAAGGACGGAGCGGTGCTGTACGGCGAAAAGGGCACGCTGGTCCTGGACCAAAAGGGCGGCTGGCACGTCGAAAACGGGATCGAGGCGTCCGACAAGGGCGACCCGCAACGGGGCGGCGATGACTGGACGCCGCACCTGCGGAACTTCATCGACTGCGTGAAGAACTCGTCGGGGTCGAGTGTCCGCCGCCCCAGTGCCGACATCGAAGAAGGGCACAAGAGCACGCGGCTGTGTCACCTGGGCAACATCGCCTTCCGCACCGGCCGGGCCATCCGCTTCGACGAGAAGACGGAGACCTGCGCGGGCGACCGGGAGGCCAACCGCTTGCTGGGGCGAACCTACCGCAAGCCGTTTGTGATGCCGGAATCGGTTTGAAGGAGGGCGGAGTTTCCGGCGGGGTCGGAGACCCGCGCCCAGCGCGGCGACCTGAGAAGAAAGGTATTCGGAGGCTTCCGGGGCATTCAGGATTCTCACCGCAGAAACCTGAATGCCCCGATTTCCAAGGCGCGTTGCCCAGCCGCGGCTTCAGTCGGCCCAATTCTCGATGCGAAGGCCGTTGATCCCCTGGAAATCTTTCGTGTTCCGCGTGACAAGCAAAGCGTCATGGGCCAGGACAATGCTGGCAATCAGCATGTCCGCGCGCCGCATCTTCTTCTTACCCTTCTTCGGCTTAAGCAGGGCCTCGAAGTAGCGGCCTGAGATCTCGTCGGGGTAGAGAAGGGCAAAATCATCGAGCATATCCTCGGCCGCCTGAAACCGCTGGACTGCCGTCTGCATTTCCACAGCGTTGGATGCCTTGAGAATGCTGTCGTGCCTGCCCTGAAGAATCTCCATGCGGGTAATGAGGGTGACGGCCAGCGACTCCTCCTCCGCATCCTCAACCCGCTTCCGGATTTTCTCGTTCCCATAAGCAAAAAGCGTCACGATGTCCGTGTCCAGGACGATCATCCGCCCGCCTCCCGCCTCGCGCGGGCGTCGGAGAGCCGCTCTTTCAGGTCGTTGTCGTCGCGGAAGATACCGAAATGTTCAAGAACCTTCCGCTTCGATCCACGTTGGGAGGATGGGACGGCCTTCTTCAGTGTTTCGAGCAGCCGTTTCTCCAGCAGGTAGATCAACTCCTCCATGAACGGAGATTCCAGCATCCAATGCGGATGCATCATCCAGTAATCGCGCGGGTGGCGTCCGGGGAAGCGCAACCAATCGTCCAGCGCCTTTTTCAGGAACCGCAATTCGCCGCCGATCCTCCGGGCGGGGATCGCCTCCTCGGCGACGAGTTGTTCCACCGCCGGTTCCGAGGTGCGAAGGTAAGCGGCCGCCTCCGCCAGCGTGAGAACATCCTCACGCGGAATATCCCGCCCCGCCCGCGATCCGGATGCTGTCATCAGAGAGCCCTTTTGCGGCTAGGGTTGCACCACAGGCTTTTGACCGCCAAGAGGTTGCTACTTCCCCGCATCTTCCCGCGCATGCTCCGGCAGGTCAAGGTAACGGCGGCTAATGCCCGCTCACGGAGCCGGAGGTGGCTTCTCTCCCTGGATTTTTATCAGAGCCTTGGCCGCATAATCACGGACGCGGGCGTTGGGATCGCGCCGGCGGATCTCGGTGAGAGTCGGGACGGCCTGCTCGGCCTCGGGGCCGCACTTGAGCAGGGCGAGTATGGCCTCGCAGCGGACGGCGGCATCGCGGTCCTGGAGCGCTTCGCGCAGGGCCGGCAGCGCCGTCGGGTCGGCCGAGCCGACGTTGCCGAGCTTGAACGCCGCGGTCTTGCGCACTTTCGGGTCCGGGTCGCGCAGCGCCTGGACCCAGTAGTCCACCGGCTTGCCCCCGGCGCGGGGCACCGTTCTTGCCGCAACCACACATCAACACCGCCAGGATCAGGACCACAACGACGCGCATAAACCTGCTCGCTCCTCGTTAGAAGTCCTCCGCAACCACCTCGCCGCCGGAGCGCGTGCCCAGTGCCTGAAACAGAAGGCTGTCGGCCGTGTAACTGCCGTCCGGGTTGTCGCCCGGCACACTTCGCAAAAAGCGAACCGAACCGTCCGCGAAGACAAAGTTCGACCCACCGAAATGCCGGCTGGAAAAGTCATCCAGGCCGCCGTCGGTGTCCGTGGTCGTGTTGTTCAGGTGACTGTGCGCTTGAACGAGGACCGAAGCGGGATACCACCCGGCCCCGCTGCCGGGACACGGATTCTGTTGGCCGCGTTTGCACACGGCCCCCGCGATGGCCCCGGCCCAGATGCCGTTGGCGTTGGCCCAGGCCCGTTCGCCGACGAGGAGGGTGTTGCTCGTCCCGTCGGTGATGTCCGCGAAGCGCATGCGGCTGTTGCGGTAGAAGACACCCTGACCGGTCGGCCCGGCGGCGTCCGATTCATCGCCCCCCACGCAGGCGGCGTAGCTGGACGGGGCGGCCAGGGCTACCGGGTTGCCAAAGCCGTCGGGGACCGAAAAGGCATCGGATGGCGTCAGGTCGGAGGGACACAGGTAGATTTTGACCATCGTTTGGATTCCGGGAGACTGGCCCACGGGCAGAGGGAAGTTGAGCTGTCGATAGAGGTTGTCCTGCTCCAGGTGCGGCAGGAGGAAAGCCGCCCAGCCCCAGCCGGGGGCCGTGTCGGTTTCCCCGTCGCTATACGCCGCTGTCGCCCGGTAGCTGGGCGGGAACGATTGCTGGGCGTCGTGGTAGTTATGGCAGGCGAGACCGATCTGCTTGAGGTTGTTCTGGCAATTCGCTCGCGCCGCTGCCTCGCGCACTTTCTGCACGGCCGGCAGGAGCAGGCCGAGCAACACGGAGAGAATGGCGATCACGACCAGCAGTTCGATCAGGGTGAAGGCGGGACGAGCGGTTTGATCGCGCACGATACGTACTCCTTTCATTCAGCGAAAAGCGGAAACTCAGCCATTATTAATGAGACTGAGTCTCAATATCTTAACCTCTCCATACTAGATTTCGACGAAGGACCGTCAAGAGACAAGGGTAAAATAGTTTGATTCGTCTCGTTTTTTGAGAAGATGCGTTCCCGATCCGAAGACCTTAGGCCGACGGCTTTGGCAGGCTGACTCATCTTGGCAGAAAACGCCGCGTTTTGGCAGAGAATTCTGCTTACCCCGGCTTTCGAACCATCGACAGGATCGCCGGGCCATCATCGTCTTTCGGCCGCTCGCCCCAGAAGGTGGCTTCGATGCCGAGTTCGATCTGCGACTGGTGAACCACGACAATGTTGTGGCAGAGCAACTTGCATAGCACTTCGTTCTTCATCGCCACGTCGATCTTGCTGCGGACGTGATCGCGGAACTTCGCCTTGACCATCGAGAACGTTGATTCGACGTTACTCCTCTGATGGTAATGCCGCAAGAATTCCTCGCGGTGGAGCGAGTAAAACAGAAACGCCTTCTCCCATAGCCCGCCCGACGCGCCGGTGGCACTGCTCTTAAAGGCGATGAACGGCGTGGCCCCGGCGAGCGTGATGGCCTCGATGTTATCGACGCTCGAATACCCCTTGTCGGCCGGTAACTGTTCACGGGTTGAGGGTGACAAGCGTACAGCGAGGAGCCGAGTCCCAAGCAATCGCCGGGGGCTGGACTTCGGCGTGGAATGGCACGAAGACGAGGCCGATGCGGAGCCGAAGGGAGACGACCGAGCAGGGGCGGACATCCGAGACGCTCGACTATCTGGTATGGTCCGATGGACGAATTCCTCTACAGATTAAGCCCCGGAAAACGGACAAAATAACGTATGTGGCACACCAGACAACGCCGCGTCCCCCACTTCGTCCCTCGGATCAAGTCTTCTTTCGTAATAATCAACCAGATCCAACTAATGGTTCCGAAGCAGTGGAAACAACGGGCACGTGTGAGGTTTTTCGGTAAGTAAATAAAAAGGGGAATCGTGCTTTCTGGGAGAGCCAAACAACCAGCAATGGTATTACAACTCCGGCGGCCGAGTCAATGACAACATGCGGGATGATTTCATTTACGCGAAAAATGCGGTAAAGAATCAATCGTGCTAAGACGGAGGAAAGCGGGTGGACGAGGTAAATCTCGAGCGAATACCGGCCGCAGAGGGTGAGAAAGCGAGATACTGGCGCCGGCCCCCAGCGGCCGAACAAAATGGTGACACCCCACAACCCCGTTATTCCCATTATTGCGGCGATAATACCTATGAATGGGTATGCCTCACGCATTGGCGAGATGAAAGTCATGATTGCGAACCCCGCCACACCCGATATCATGATGAAATATGAAGGCGTGTTCGAGGCAAATCGATGTGTCAGACTTGCCAGCATTATGCCCAACGAAAAGAAAATCCAGTAGTGGAGCGGGGCCGAAACAAGTGATGGAAGAAACTCGGGGCAAGCCATGTCGATGAGACACCCGCTGACGGCTCCCGCTAGGAAGAGCACCTTCCCGATTCGACTGGTCCAGCAAACAGCAAACACTACCATCAATATAAAGAGCACGTACAAGAACCAGTACCCGGCATATGGTTCGTAGAGCATGCGTACCGGCTTGTAGGGGTCGAAAGGAGTGTTTGTGTATTGATAAGTCAAACCGTGTACTAACCACATAATGAGTCCCCACAGGACATAAGGATACATTAGGGCGCACATTTTCCCCAACACGAACTCTTGCACACCACTTTTCTTGAGCGATCGTTCTGCGAACAAGCCGGCCGCAAAAAAGAAAGCCGGCATATGAAAAAGATAAATCCATCTATGCCACGCACTGAGCAACTCCTTCTCCTCAACGAATGGCGAATATATCAAACCACCGATCACATGTCCGACTACAACCAGTATAATTCCTAGGCCACGAAATATGTCGATAAATGGGTTTCGTTCGCTATTGTAGGACATAGTTGTGCTCATCGAAGTCTGATCTCAAGAACGGAGTTCTGGGTCTTCTGATGTGTAGCCTCTACGAAATCATGGCAGCTTTTGTCAGCAAAAGTGGTTCAGTAATTCGGCTCCGGCGGGCAAGTGTTTGAACGCCGTGCGCGACGGGCGCACGGCCTCTGATACTCAGCTACTCCCGCTCGCCTGAACCTCTCCCCCGGCGGATGGACGCCGTCCGCCGGTTGGGTGTCGCTCGCCAGGCAACGACACG
The DNA here is from genome assembly GCA_963767535.1 of uncultured Planctomycetota bacterium. Taxonomy (GTDB): domain Bacteria; phylum Planctomycetota; class Planctomycetia; order Gemmatales; family Gemmataceae; genus JAJPHU01. The sequence continues at coordinate 652,290 of CAVYEC010000001.1, read as the reverse complement.
CCGTCCTGACTCTCGCATGTCCAGGCTGCGCAGGGAGGGGGACGAAAAAAGTTATTATCCGGCCGCGTTTTGGGGATGCCAAAGGAAAACCGGAAGCCGATGGGATGAAAAAAGCGATCCCGCCAGTGGGCCTGCGCTGGAGCGGCCAGGGGATCCTGTCCTGCTTGCCGTAATGTTGGCCGCTGAAAAGGCTGAAACAAGTAGAGAAATTCTTTCCCGCCTCTTCCTAGTCGTTTCCGCCGAAATGCTGGGCCTCCAGCCGTTCCCTGTGGATTTCCGGGACTATACGCTTGTCACCCTCGGCCCGTGAACGGATACGTCGGCCGGCACTTCCAGCACGGTGAAGCCGCCCTCAACTGTCGTCTTCAGGAGCGACGGCAGGATCGGCGAGTCGTTCGCGTCCCGGCCGTGAATCTCGGCGGCGGTGATGATGTTCGTCTTCACGCCGGTCATGATGTGGCACTTCACCCAATCGTGTCCCGAGCGCTCGGTGCCGTACTTTTCGTCAAACCAACGCACGAAGCGGCTGGCGCTGAAGCCGGTCGAGTCCGGGGCAAACTGCGTTTCGACCACGCGCAAAGGCAGGCTGCTACGGACGATCAGGGCTTGCAGGATCGGCGTCAGTGCCAGGTTCTCAAGGTAAAGGTTGGTAGAGCGGGGATTCATCAACATCGACAAATAGCCGCGCTCGTGGGCGCTCTTCAAGTCGCAGCCGAAGCGGCGCGAGGAGAAAGTCGAGTAGACCTTGAACGCGGCGGCAAACACCATGTCCGCCATCGGCGTCGGCTTGCGCCCCTTCTTAGCCCACGGCGGTTCTTCGATGCTGCGGCACAGGTCGAACAGCAACTCCTGAAAGCGGTCCTTCTCCGTCGTCTGCGCCAGATCGTACAGCGGCCAATCCTGCTTGTAGGTCGGGCGCTTCGGGACGGCATCGACAACGATCTTCGGGTCGGTGCCGCGGTAGTCGCGGGCACGGACCACGCGGGCCGCGATGATATGCTTGCACGGCTGCTGAGTCAGGGAGAAGTCTTCGCACTGGCAAAAGAGCGGGTCGAGTGTGACGCGATACTTCGTGCCGGGGCTGGATTGCGATGGGACCAACCAAGCGCCGTCGGCGAAGGCGATCTTGCTCCGGGCCGCGATTTCCAGACCTTTTAACTCTCGCATATCCATCGGCCACTCTCCTGCACGCAACCTTAGTCAAGTGCAGGATTAAGTTTAGCTAAAATTACTACATGATTACAGCTTGGTAGTTGACGCGCTAGAGTTTTTTTCACTAAGATTTCTACATGGGAAGACCGGCGAAAAAACCCGAAGACCGCAAGACGTACCAGTTGCACATCCCCCTCACGGAAGCCCAGCACACGCTCATCAGGCAGGCTGTGGAGTTGAGCGGCAAGGACAAGGCCGAATGGGCGCGCACCATCCTCCTGGAATTGGCGAAGCGAGAGATTGCCAAGGCCAAGCCGAAGGGAGCGAATCCAAAATGAGTGGTCAGGTTGCGGTCATGTTTGGTGAGACAATGGATTTATGGCTTCGGTTCGGTGGAATCGGCTGACTTCTTAGGCGGGGATTGCTGAAGAGGATTCCGTGGTCTTCTCAAGAAGGCAATCACCTTCCCGTAACGCAATTGGTTAGCGCCCTCGGTCGCCTTGTCCGACTGACCTGTCCCACAGAGCGCAGCTGCACTCCGGGTTTTTTGCTATCTTGCCTGCATGGACGAACCCGCTTGTTCAGGCTGCCAGGCGTTGCAACGCCGCGTCGCCGAACTGGAAGCCCAGGTCGAGCGACTTACCCGCCTGCTCGAACAGCAGCAGCGCGCCGGCAAGCGTCAGGCAGCCCCTTTTGCTAAAGGCCTTCCCAAGCCCAACCCCAAGAAGCCGGGACGCAAACCCGGAAAGGACTACGGCACCAAGGCGCATCGGCCGCCGCCGGAACGCATCGACGAGGTCCACGAGGCTCCCTTACCCGAGGCTTGCCCCGACTGTGGGGGTCCAATCGAGCCAACTCACGTCGATCAGCAGTATCAGGTCGAGATCCCACGACAGCCGGTCCACCGCCAATTTAACATCCACGTCGGCTGTTGTCGGCGGTGCCACCGGCGCGTTCAGGGCCGACATGCCTTGCAGACCTCCGACGCTCTGGGGGCTGCGGCGTCGCAACTGGGGCCGGACGCTCAGGCCACGGTCGTCGAGTTGAACAAGCAAGCGGGTCTGTCGCACGGCAAGGTGAGCCGCGTCTTGGAGAGCTTATTTGGCATCTCCCTGACACCGGGCGGCAGCGTCCACACCGTCTTGCGAGCAGCGCGGCGCTGCGAGCCGGTCTACGAAACAATCTGTCAGTCGGTCGCGCGGTCTGCCTGGGTTGTTCCCGACGAAACCGGCTGGCATGTCGGCGGCTGGGGTGCCTGGCTGCATGCGCTGGTAAGCGCCGAGGCGACCGCCTACGTCATCGACCCGACCCGCTCCGGTGCCGTGGCCGAGCGTCTGATCGGCGCAGACTACGCTGGAGTGATGATTCACGACGGCTGGTCGCCCTACGACAACTTTGAGCAAGCGCGCCATCAACAGTGCCTGGGCCACCTTCTACGTCGCTGTCACGAGATGCTCCAGAGTGCCGCGGCCGGCGCGGTGCGGTTCCCACGACGGATCAAGGAGCTACTGCTAGCGGCCCTGGGCCTGCGCGATCGCCATGCCGCGGGCCAGGTCAGCGATCATGGTCTGGCAGTGGCGCGAGGCCGGCTGGACAACGAACTGGCCGATGCCATATTCCCCCTCAAGAGCAACGCGGCCAACGAGCGGCTGGCGCAGCACTTGTGGAACCACCGCGATCAGCTCCTGACGTTTTTGCATGTGCCGGGTCTGGACGCCACCAACTGGCGAGCGGAGTTGGCCATCCGCTTCGGCGTCATTTTACGCAAGGTCTGGGGAGGCAACCGGACTTGGGTAGGAGCGCGAGCGCAAGCGGTGCTGATGTCGGTATGGCGAACATGCTGGCAGCAGGGACGTTCGGCCCTAGACTTCCTCAGCCAGTTCCTTCGCGGTGAATCGGTGATCCTATCCTTGCCCCCGTGACCCACCTGGTGACAACTCACGCAACTTGCAAAAGTTCTTTCGCCAACGACTATCTGCTGATACCATGCGCCAATCAAATGCGATCAGGAGAAGGCAGCTATGGCGCTCATTTTCAGGGGTAAAAGCCGCTGCCCGATTTGTGGCGACGTAATCGGGCAAGAGGACGATATTGTGGCAACTGGACTTCCCCACGATTCGTGGACACCCAGTTAAGGGTGTACAATCACCCTGGGAGGTCCAGCAATGGCACGAACGCGACGCACCTATACACCGGAGTTCAAGGCCGAGGCCGTCAAACTCGTCACACAGCAGGGCTACTCCGTCGCCGAGGCCGCACGCTCACTCGGCATCAGCGAGAACCTCATCCGCAATTGGAAGCAAGCATTCCAGGACCAGGGCGAACACGCCTTCCCCGGACGCGGTAAACTCTCTCCCTTCGAGGAGGAAAACCACCGCCTTCGGGCCGAGAACAAACGGCTCCTGGCCGAGCGTGACATCCTAAAAAAAGCGGCGGCATTCTTCGCCAGGGAGGCGACATGACCTACCGCTTTATCGACCAACACAAGGACCAATGGCCGGTGCGCTGGCTGTGCGAGACGTTGGAGGTCTCTGCCGCTGGTTACTACGCCTGGCGGCGATCTCTTCGCAGCCGGGCCGAGCAACGGCGTGACGCCCTGCTCGTGGCGATCCGGGCCGTCCACGCCGAGGTCAAGGCACGCTACGGCAGCCCACGCATCCATGCCGAGTTGCTCGCTCGCGGTCACGGCTGCTGCGTCAACACCGTCGCCAAGCTGATGCGTCAGGCCGGTATTGCCGCGAAAACCGCGAGGAAGTTTCGCTGTACCACCACGGACTCCGACCACGACTTGCCCGTGGCGGAGAACCTTCTGGACCGGCAGTTCAACCCCTCCGAGGCGAATGAAGCCTGGGTGGCCGACATCACCTACATCCCGACGCGGGAGGGCTGGCTGTACCTGGCCGCCGTCGAGGATCTGTACTCGCGGCGTGTGGTCGGCTGGGCAATGGCCCAACACATGGAGAGCCGCCTCGTCGTGGACGCCTTGGCGATGGCCGTGCAACGGCGGCTGCCCGACGAGGGGCTTTTGGCGCACTCGGATCGAGGTAGCCAATACGCCAGTGAACACTACCAATGGCTGCTGGCCAAGTACGGCATCACCTGCAGCATGAGCCGGCGGGCGGACTGTTGGGACAACGCGCCGATGGAGAGTTTTTTCGCCTCGCTCAAGAAGGAGTTGGTCCACGACGCGGACTTCGTCACGCGGGCGGAGGCGCGAGCGGCGGTCGTCGAGTACATCGAGGTCTTCTACAACAACCAACGCCGTCACTCCTCGTTGGGATATGTGGCCCCGGCGGAGTACGAGCAATCACGCACGCCTTAACTCCGTGTCCACTTTTCGTGGGGAACTCCAAACCACGCATTTCATCACAGGCCGAGAAGACCCACTTTGGCGATTCTCGGACGCTGCAATGCACAAGAAGTGTTTTCTCAGTTGGGAGCTGAGGGAAACATTTGTTGCCCAATTCAACGCCGAGATGGGAGCAATTACCTGGGGAAACGGTACTTTTCACGAGATGCAACCGGACGGGAGTATTCTCTCGAAGAAGCGAGAAGCGTGAGGCGACGACCGGATTAACGGCCCGCTGAACGAAGCTGCTAGAGAGGAACACGCTAATCAAATACCCCGTAACAAGGGCCTTCCAGCCCTTCTAGGGTATGCTCAATATCCTCATCGCTTGCGAGTTTACTTTTCCATTTCCCATCGGCGACCTGCAAAGAGGCATGTTTTATGAGACCATTAAGGGCGTAAATGGCTATTATTTCAAACCCTTCGTCCCAATTGCCATCCGAACACTGCTCGTAGCCAACAGTGGCTAGAGCCGCAATAAACGCATCGAGGTTTTCTTGGGTAGGAACGCCGGGAGGCCAATAGTCCGTTGAAAAAACCGGGTGATATTCTCCAGGCCACCACTTCCGCCTGAAATCACCTACCACATACGCAATACAGTTGTAGTAGGCCGGGTCACTGGTTCTTTCGTATCCAAGTCTTCGTAAATCTGGAAAATCAATATCGTAATACTCTTCTGCCATGTCACCATGAAAACCCCTGCTCTTTTGCCCAATTCAACCATGCTCGCGCCATGGCTTCTCCATCCCCGCGATCGGATTCCGGCACAGGATCTTCCTCGGTTATGGCCATCAGCGCCCAAAACCAATTGTCCAAGTTATTCTCCAGCTCCCTCAAAAGCAAAGGAATTGCGTCCTGACCCATGCCGATAATTTTCTGATAAGCTGGATGCAGCACTAGTTTTGCTGTAGACGATTCGTGCCGCCGCTGTGACTTCCATTCGTCTCGCAACCTTATGAACTTTTTCTCGATCGCCCCCGATGCTGACGAAATGATTGCTGGCCTCAACGGTTCAAGCGGTGTACACAAAACTTCAATCAGGACATCACGCGAGAAAGGCTCTCGCTGGCCGAACAGACACGCTGTCCGTCTCCAGCCCTTCGCCTCCTTCAATCTTTCTTCTCGGCTTTGGGTATAATGGACTGCGTATCCATCTTCTCTTGCTTCTCGCATCGAACCCCTCCTACTTGCCAGTGACGGCCTGATCGGTCGGCTCTCGAAAGATCGTCGTGGGCCAAGGGGATGCCTTCAGGTCGCGCTTGATGATGCCCGCCTTGAGTACCGCCCTCTCACACATCTCCTTCAAATCCGTCACATCCGTCGCGTCCAGATTGAACTGGACAACTCGATGCTGATGGCCGTCGTGGTAGTCCAGAGAGAGTACATGGCTGATAATCGTCTGTACGATCGCGTCTCCAGCTTCGTTGAATACGGGGCGGGCATCGGTGAAAATCCTCATTCCGACTAATTCGTATTGGCGAGCCGTGGCCACTCGGTACGCCTTGTAGGCCGTCTCAAGGGGGTGATCGGGATAGAGCTTCCTTAGCGTCTCAATGATTTTGGCCTTGGCCTTATCCCATATTTTTACCCTCTCTTGGCTCTCTGAAGTCTTCGCGACCCTCCTCAGGTTGTCGGAGATCGCATCTACCGTGCCCTCCGGGGTCAGCTTTAATCTCACCTGCGTGTGATAGACGTTCAGCAGAGATACCAAGAGTCGGCGAAGTTCCGAGGTAGTCAATCCCGTCCGTCCGGCAATCTGCTTTGCTATGGCTGCCGTTCCGATCTGCGGTTCGATCTCAGCGGACAAAGCCTCTATTTGCGGAAGGCGGTCGGCACTGCCGATAAGATCCATCAATTCCTTGATGGCATCTTCATCAAGATCCAGCCTTACTTGATCCGCTGGCATCGGTTGCCCCCTGACCCAAGAGCGAAGTTCTCCTCTCGCTTTCCCGCCTAGATCGGCATCTTACTCGCTCTAACCCTTTGTGTCAATAGGGCTTGCGCTAACGACTTGGGACACAAAGACTTACTGCCAAAGAGAATGACAGCTGCAAAGTGTATGTACACTACGCTTTCCACCCGAATCCGCTGGCCCGCGCTCCCGTCCCTCCGGTACACTACGCATCGGTTTCGACCCACTCTCACGCACGGAGGGCGGACACGATGTCGGCACTGGCGATGGTCCTGGCGGCGGGGATGGCGGTTCAGGGCATCGGGCCGGACAAGGTTTCGGGGGAAGTCGAGCCTCCGCTAGACTTAAGCGGGGAGTGGAAGGGCATTTGGGAGTGGGAAGACGGCGGAAGGGCGGAGATCGAGCTGGATAGCGAGGGGCGGCTGGTGATTTTGGACCAAGGAATGCCGACACGCAAATTGCCGTTCAAGCGGTACATCCATGATGAAGGCCGGGGCAAGTTATGGTTGAGCCAAGGAAAACTCCGCAAAGAACTCGGCATCTACAAGCAGGAAGGTGATCGAGTCGTCATATCCATTCGAGGATACTGCCAGGGGCGGCCTTTGTCTTTCAGTCTCGACGATAGCACAGAACGCTTCACCCTCCACCGCGTCAAGCCCGCCAAGTGACCGCCTACCGAGAGCGATTCGGTTTGGCAGAAAACTCCCCCGTTTGGCAGAAAACGCGGTCCTGAACGGCCGTTCCCTGCCAAAGCCTCGGCCGACGGTTGGCAATTTGGCAGTTTGGCAGTGTCGCAGCGCAGAAGCGACGTAAGCTGTTGGAATAAAACTAATTGCGCTATCCATCCCACTCTGCCAAATGCCGCCTCCCGTTGGCAGATTGGCAAAGTCGCGCAGAAGATGATTGACTTCTCCGCATTTCCCGGTTGAACTGCACAGAGATCGTCGCACCCTTTCGCGGAAGGAGAAACTCATGCCGGCCCTGCACCTGGCGACCTTCGGGACGGAGGTGACGCCGCCGCCGGGACATCCTCTATGCGGCGGCTGGATCGAACCCGTGCGCGGCGTCGATGACCCGCTGCGCGCGCTGGGCGTCGTCCTGCTGGGTGCCGGTGCGCCCGTCGTTCTGTGTGCGGTGGACTGGTGCGGCATCCGCAACGATGCCAACCGGCTCTGGCGCAAGGCGCTGGCGAAAGCGGCGCACACGACGCCGGAGCGCGTCGCCGTTCACACCGTCCATCCGCACAACGCGCCCTTCGCCGATGTGGAGGCCGAGCACTTGCTCGAAGCCGTGCCCGGCGCGCCGCCGTCGCTCGACCTGAAATACTTCGAGCACGTCGTTCGGCAGTCGGCCGACGCCGTGCAGGAAGCACTCAAGAAGACCTCGGCGTTCACACACATCGGCATCGGCCAGGCGCGGGTCGAGCAGGTCGCCTCCAACCGGCGCATCCTCGGCGACAACGGCAAGGTACGTTTCGTCCGCTACAGTGCTACGACCAATCCGCAGGCCCGCGACGCCCCGGAAGGGTTGATCGACCCGTGGCTGAAGACGCTGAGTTTTTGGAACAACGACCAACCGCTGGCGGCGCTCAGTTACTATGCCACGCACCCGATGAGTTACTACGGCGACGGCCGGGTCAGCGCCGATTTCTGCGGCCTGGCCCGCCAGAAACGACAAGACGAGGAGCGGCAAATCTTCCAGGTGTATTTCACCGGCTGCGCCGGCAACGTCACGGCCGGCAAGTACAACGACGGCTCCAAGGCGAACCGTCCGGTGCTGCGCGACCATATCTACACCGCCATGCGGGCCGCCTGGAAAGCGACGCGGCGGCAACCGCTGACGACCTGGGAATGGCGCGTCGAGCCGATCACACTGCTGCCGCGCCGTGAGCCGTCATTCGGTGCCGAGGAAAGCCGCAAGGTGCTGCAAAACGACAAGGCCGGCAAGGCGCAGCGCGGCAACGCCGCGTTTCAACTGGCCTGGCTGGCACGCCAGGATCGGCCCATCGAATTGACCTGTCTCGATCTGGGCACGGCCCTCGTGCTGAACCTGCCGGGTGAGCCGTTCATCGAATATCAATTGAACGCGCAGCAGATGCGCAAGGACGTTTTCGTTTGCGTGGCCGGCTACGGCGACGGCGGTCCCGGCTACATTCCGACGGATCACGCCTATCTCGAAGGCGGTTACGAACCGACCGTCGCCCTGGCCCGGCCGAGCGAGAAGCCGCTCACCGAAGCGATCGCCAAGGTGCTGAACGCACGCAAGGAGTGACACCGTGGAGACGAAAGCGCCCCTTGCAGCCGCCCTGGTTGGCACCGGCTTCATTGGCCCGGTTCACGTCGAGGCGTTGCGGCGGCTCAGTCGGAACGTGGCGGGCGTCCTCGGTTCCTCGCGTCCGCGTTCGGAAGCAGCCGCGAAGTCACTGAACATCCCGCGTGCTTACGGATCTTCTCGAAGAACTGCTCGCCGATCCGGCGGTCCACGTCGTTCACCTGACCTCGCCCAACCGCTTGCACTTCGAGCAGTGCAAACAAGTCCTCGCGGCGGGCAAGCACGTCGTCTGCGAGAAACCGCTCGCCATGACGGCCGCCGAGACCGCGGAGCTGGCCGCCCTCGCCGAGCGCACGCCGCTGGTCACGGCGGTCAATTACAACGTGCGCTATTACCCGCTCTGCCAGGAAAGCCGGCAGCGCATCCGCGACGGCCAGCTCGGCGCGGTCTACCACGTCACCGGCTCGTATGTGCAGGATTGGCTTCTGTACGACACCGATTTCAACTGGCGCGTGCTGGCCGGCGAGGGCGGCGCGTTGCGGGCCGTGGCCGACATCGGCACGCACTGGCTCGACCTGTTGACCTGGATGACCGGCCTGGAAGTCGAAAGCGTCTGCGCCGATCTGCACACCTTCCTCCCCGTGCGCCGGCGTCCCAAGGGCGGTGTCGAGACGTTTCAAAGCAAGCTCGAACGACAAGTCGAGACGGAGCCGGTGGCGATCGACACGGAGGATTACGGCTCGGTGTTGCTGCGCTTCCGCGGCGGCGCGACGGGCTGCTTCACCGTGTCGCAGGTGACGGCCGGCCGCAAGAACTGTCTGCGCTACGAAATCGCCGGGGCGAAGGCGGCCTTGTCATGGGACAGCGAACGACCGAACGAACTGTGGATCGGCCATCGCGACAAGTCCAACGAAGTGCTGACGCGCGACCCGGCCCTTCTGCATCCCTCCGTTCGCCGTTTCACGAATTATCCGGGTGGCCACAACGAGGGCTTTCCCGACACGTTCAAGCAACTGTTCCGCGACGTGTACGATTCCATCGAGGCCGGCGACACGCGGGCGCCGCGTTCGTTCCCGACGTTCCGCGACGGTCACAAGGAAGTCGTGCTGTGCGAGGCGATCCTGCGCAGCCATCGCGAAGGACGCTGGATCGAGGTGCCCTCGTCGTGAAGTGTGAGGAGCGATCATGCAACTGGGTTTCGTGAGCGCCATCCTGGGCGATTGGCCGCTGGAGCAGGTGTTGGCCTTCGCTCGGGATGAAGGTTTCAGCTGTGTGGAGGTCATGTGCTGGCCGCCCGGCGGCGCCGACCGCCGTTATGCCGGCGTCACCCACCTCGACGTGACGGACTTCGGTGACGATCAAGCCGGGCAGGTGCTCGACCTCTTGGCCAAGTACGACGTGACGATTTCGGGACTCGGCTACTATCCCAATCCGCTCGACCCGGACTCCGAGCATCGCCGCGTTGTTAGCGCGCATTTGCAAAAAGTCCTCGACGCGGCGGCCCGCCTGGGCGTCGGCATCGTCAACACCTTCATCGGCCGCGACCCGGCGCAATCGCTGGCGGCGCAATGGCCGAGGGTGCGCGAAGTCTGGCCGCCGCTCATTCGTCATGCCGAGGGTCGCGGCGTGCGGCTCGGCATCGAGAACTGTCCCATGCTGTTCTCGCAGGACGAATGGCCCGGCGGCAAGAACTTGGCCGTCTCGCCCGCCGTGTGGCGCGAGCTGTTCGAGATGCTGCCCAGCGCCAGCCTCGGAATCAACTTCGACCCGTCGCACCTCATCTGGCAGTACATCGACTACGTGCGCTGCATCCGCGAGTTCGGACCGCGCATCCTCCACGTCCACGCCAAGGACACGCGCATCGACCGCGATCGTTTGTACGCGACCGGCATCCTCGGCCTGGGCTGGCAGACGGCCAAGCTGCCCGGACTCGGCGAGGTGGACTGGAGCGCCTTCTTCGCCGCCCTGACGGACGCCGGCTACAACGGGGCCGTGTGCATCGAGGTCGAAGATCGCGCCTATGAAGGTTCCTTGCCCGATCGCCAGCGGGCACTGCGGCAGAGCAGGCGGTATCTGGAGCAGTTCTTGAGCGCGTGAACGGAGTGGTCCTCCTCGTCCTGATTGGCGTCTCGCGGGATCAGCGGGGAAACCTGCTCTTGACTGTTATTCCTAGACTGTCTAAAATTAGTGCATGGAAGCGATCCACGGCGACAAACTGCGTGGCCATCTCGAAACGATGGTCCTTTCCACTCTGGAGCAGGGCGAGGCGCACGGCCTGGAGATTCTGCGCCGCCTGGAGGAAGCCGGGTGTGGGCTGCTGAGGCTCAAGGAAGGATCGCTTTATCCTGCCCTTTACCGGCTCGAAGCGGCCGGTGAAGTCGAGGCGGTCTGGGAAGACGAACGGCACGGCCGGCGGGGCGCCCGACGGCGCATTTATCACCTGACGGAGAAGGGCAAACGGAAGTTGAGCGCGGGCCGGGTCGAGTGGCAGCGGTTTGTCCACATTCTTGGGGGCATTCTGGGAGCGCCAGCATGAACGAGTCCACCCTGACCCACTTGAAGATCCTCGTGGAGCGAGCCGTCCGACCCGTGCGGGCCAGCCGCACCCACAAGCGGAAGATGCGGGAAGAACTGCTGGCGCACGTCACGGCGGTCTTCGAGGAGGAGGCCGCAAGGCTCGGCAACGAAGCGGCCGCCCTGGATCGAACCGGGCAGCGGTTCGGCAATCCGAAGGAACTAACCATCCCGCTGCAAGAATCGGTCCCGGCCGGCGACCGCATCGCGAGGTTCTTGGAGGGTCGGCCCGGAGAGTCCGCGCTCCGTGCTGCCGTTCGACTCGCCGGGCTGAGCACAGCGCTCGCCCTAATTATCTTCGTTGCCCTCTTGTTCGCGGGAGCAGCGCTGAACGTCTGGCCGACCGAAGCGCTGCTGCTCTGCGTATCGTCCCTCCTCGCCTTGCCCTTGTACCTGTTCAGCCTCGCCTTCCTGGCGGATTGGATGCGGCAAGCACTGTATGGGCCGGCGGGACGTTCCTGGCTCAAGGTTGCGCTGGTCGCTGTCGGATGGTGGCTGCTCACGTTGCTCGTGCTTGCGGGCCTGCCCTTGCTCCACGGGATTCGGCCCAGTGATTCGGACCATGTGGTTGCGGTCGTGATGGCAACCAGTTGGGTGGGAAATCCTTTGCTCCCGTTTTGTTTGGCCCATTCGTCGGCCGTTCGGATTCGCGATCACCGGGAATGGGCGAGTCTTCGCATCGAGTGACCTTCCGCGTGCCACTTTGTCCGTATGTCCGATCGCCGAGAGGATCCCAACAAAAGTAAGCGACTTTGTGAGATGAACAAAGCACTCGAAGAACCCTCCGGTTTGGGCGCCCGCACACAAACCCGTCCGCCCCTTGAAATACTCTGGCGCGGCTCTGCTTGGCTGTCTCTCCACCGTCAGATAAACTGACTGCGTACCCCCACCGGGCGAGGTTGCCCTCCGAGGACCGGAGGGCTGAGAATGCCATGCTGGACCGCGTCACCATCCTTTGCTTCCTCGCTTCCTACACGGTAGCGCTGGGGCTGGAGCTGCTCTATCAGTTTCGGCCGCGCGAAGTGGTCCGCTGGTTGGCGCTCGGCTTCGGCGCGGCCGGCCTCTTGGCCCAGACGATTTATCTGGCCGTGCAGCGCCCGCCTCTCATCTGGCAGTTCGGCCTGATGCTTTTTTTGGCCTGGATTTTGGCCATCTTCTACCTGATCGGCTCGGTGCATCATCGCCGCCTGTCGTGGGGATTGTTCGTCCTGCCGCTCGTTGTCGGTCTGGTCGTCCTGGGGGCGGCGTTCGGCCGGCCCGCAGAGGGCGAGAGGCCGAGTATGGACAAATTCCTCTCGATCCAGGACGCCTGGGGCGTTATCCACGGCGGATTATTGCTCTTGGCCGCCGTCGGCCTGTGTGTCGGCTTTCTCGCCAGCTCCATGTATCTCGTGCAGGTCCATCGCTTGCGGTCCAAAATGCTGCCCGGCGAGGGGCTGAAACTCTGGAGCCTGGAACGTCTCGAAACCATGAATCGCCGGGCCATCGTCCTCGCCTTCCCGCTCTTGACGGTCGGGATGCTGCTCGGCCTGGTCCTCATGTTCCAGGAGCACCTGGACGGCTGGACCGATCCGCGCGTGCTGGCCTCCGGCGTGTTGTGGCTGACCTTCGCCCTGCTGCTCTACCTGCGCTTCGGCTATCACCTGCGCGGCCGGCAGGTGGCCCTTTTGACGATCCTGACGTTCGTGCTGCTGGTCGGCTGTCTCGCGCTGCCCCACTGGCCGGGGCAAGGGGGTGGCCGATGATCCTCTTGGTGCTGGGGTGCAGTTACAAGACCACGCCGGTCGAGGTGCGCGAACGGCTCGCCTTCAACGACGAGCAGCTGGCCCGCGCCCACACCGAGCTGGGCTGCGGCTTCGACTGCGAGACCGTCATCCTCAGCACCTGCAACCGCGTCGAGCTTTACGTCGGCTGCGTGCTGGATGACGCGAACTCTACCCGCGAGCTGGACGCCGAGGCCATCGCCGAGTTTCTCGCGGACTTTCACGGACTGGCCGACGCCGCTGTCCGTCCGCATCTGTACATCCACCGCCAGGCCGACGCCGTGCGCCATCTGTTCCGCGTCGCCGCCAGCCTCGACAGCCTGATCGTCGGCGAGGGGCAAATCGCCGGGCAGGTCAAGAAGGCTTATGAGCAAGCCATCCGCGACGACAGCGTCGGCACGCTGCTGCACGCCCTGTTTCGCCACGCCCGGCAGGTCGCCCGCCGGGTCCGCACCGAGACCGGCATCGCCCGCGGCCATGTGTCCGTCTCCAGCGCCGCCGTCGATTACGTCAAGCAAGTCTTCGACCACTTCGGCGACAAGACCATCCTCGTCATCGGCGCCGGCAAGATGGGCGAGCTGACCCTCAAACACCTGCGCCAGCTCCAGCCACGGCGCATCTGGGTGACGAATCGCAGTCCGGACAAGGCATCTGCTGTCGCCCGTGGCTGCGGCGGCGAGGCGGTGCCGTGGGAAAAACTCGATGACCTGCTGGCCGGCGCCGACATCGTACTCAGCACGACCGGCTCTCCCGAACCGATCGTGACGCGCCGGCGCTACGACGCCATCGCCGCCCGGCGGACGGGTGGCCCGCTGGTCATCCTCGACATCGCCGTGCCGCGCAACTTCGACCCGCGCATCCACGACGGCGACCGCACCTGCCTCTTTAACATCGACGACCTGAAGCGCATCCGCGAGGCGACGCTGGCCGACCGCCTCAAGCACGTCGAGCCGGCCGAGGCGATCGTCGACCACGAATCGAAGGTGTTCCTCAAGGACTGGGCCCGGCGGCGCAGCGGCCCGGTAATCGCGCGATTAACGCAAGACTCCGACGCCAAGCGCCGCGAAGTGGTGCGCCAGCTCCTCGGCCGGCTCAACGGCCGGCTGACCGACGAAGATCGCCGCGACATCGAAGGGGCCTTCCGTTTGTTCCAGAACCGCCTGCTGCACGGCCCCATCACGGCGCTGACGGAAGAATCCTCCAGCGGCCCCGGCGGACACACCCTGCTCGACGCCCTGCGCAAACTCTTCCGCCTGCAAGAATGAAAAACCGAAGAAGAGAAAAACCACGAATCACACGAATCACACGAATAAAAGACAAAAAAACAAAAACAAAACAAAACAAACAACAGGAACCCACAGCGATCGGCCGAGACGAGTAAGCGCAGATTCTTGTTCTCTTGTCTTTATTGCCTTTTTGTTTTTTATTCGTGTTATTCGTGTGATTCGTGGTTTTGTCTCTTCTATCTTTGTGCATTCGGGGTCTCCTTGGTTACTACCCTTGTCACCGGCGGCGCGGGGTTCATCGGCAGCCATCTCGTCGAGCGCTTGCTGGCGGCTGGCCATCGCGTTGTGGTCCTCGATGATTTGTCCACCGGGTCGCTCGCCAATCTCGACGGCGTGAAATCGCATCCGCAGCTGCGTTTGGTGGTGGATAATCTCGCCAACGAAAAGCGCTGGGCGAGTTGCTCGACGAGGCCGACGAGGTGTATCACCTGGCGGCCGTGGTCGGCGTGCGCCTGGTGCTGGAGGAACCGGAGCGGACGGTGACAACCAACATCGGCCCGACCGAGGCACTCTTGCGTCATCTGAGTCGGCGGCCGAAGCCGATGTTTTTGGCCAGCACCAGCGAGGTGTACGGCAAGAACCCGAAGACGCCGTTATCGGAGGATGACGATCTCGTTTTGGGGCCAACGACGAGAAACCGCTGGATCTATGCGTGCAGCAAGGCGATCGACGAATACCTGGCGCTGGCGCAGCATCAGCGCACGGGTCTGCCGGTGGTGGTCGGCCGATTCTTCAACGTGGTCGGCCCCCGGCAGGTCGGGCGCTACGGCATGGTGCTGCCGCGCTTCGTCGATCAGGCATTGGCCGGCGGGCCGCTCGTGGTCCACGACGACGGCCGGCAGGTGCGCTGCTTCGCCCATGTCGCGGACGTGGTGGAGGACGTGCTGCGGTTGATGGATACGCCGGCGGCACGCGGCCGCGTCTTCAACCTCGGCGGCGACGTACCGGTGACGATCCGCGAATTGGCCGACACGGTCGTGCGGCTCGTCGATCCGAAATTGGCCATCGAGCATATTCCGTTTGAGTCGGCGTTCACGCCGGGATTTGAGGAGATCGCCGTCCGCATTCCCGATCTGCGGCGCATGCGCGAAACGATCGGCGCCCGACCCGGCCGGCGCCTCGAAGACATCGTCCGCGAGGTCATCGCCTGGAAACGCGATTCTTCCTGATTGATGTCCTTCTCGCCCGGAGATTGCCCGTTCATGCACGCAACCGCGACCGACGTGATCGTGACCATCGTGTTCTGGGGCGTGATGGTTTTCGTCGCCGGCGTGATCTTCCAGAAGGTGTGTGACCTGTGCGGGGCCGACCTGCCTTCGTTCCGCCGCTCTGTCCTCATCACGGTGGGGGTGGCGGCCGCCGCCTTCTTCACGTTCGACGGCACCGGCTACGGCATCATGCTGGCCACGCGCGACAGCGTGAACCTGCATTTGCCGCCCGGCTACAACTACGGCAACTGGCTCCGCGAGCCGCTCTACCTGAAATGGCAGGTCATCGGGCTGGTTCCCATCTTGCGTTACATGCCCATCGTCTTCGCCAGCTGCATGGCGGCGACCCTGTACGTCCTCATCCTCGCCGAGCCGTTCCGCAACTGCATCGTCATCCTGCTGATTCAGTGGACGCTCAACGTCGTGGCGATGGCGATTTTGTCTTTTGTGCTCACGAACGTCGTCCATTTCGTGGCCCCCGCTCAACACGACTCCGCCGAGCCGGGCGCGGAGCAAGCGCCAGCATCGCCGCCGCGCCTCCCGAAGTTAGGTGGCGACAAGACCGAGGCCGAATCGCTTCCACCGGCAACCGGAACACAAGGAGCAGACGCCCACGACACCCGCGCCGGCGGAAGGAGAAAAGACGCCGGCATCCGGCTCGGACCTGAAGGCCGCCCTCGCGGATCACAAGGGCAATCCCGAATCCTCGTTCGCGCAGTTGCGCGAACAGTTCCACGCCTTCGACGAGCGCGCCAAGCCGTACCTGGAGCCGATCGAATCCGCCTGCGCCCCTACACGAAATATCTGCCCGAGCCGGTGCAGGAATTCCTTGAAGACGGCGGTTGGTGGCTCGTGTTCGCGGTCCTGGCTGTGGCGGTGTTGTTCTGGCTGCGGGCACTGTATCGGCGCGGCAAACGCGCCCTGTCGCACAAACATCGCCATCACCGGAAGGCACGGCGCGCGCACGCCAGTGAAAATCCGCTGGTCATCGACCTGGATCTGGTAAGCGATGCGTTTTCCGATCCGGGGGCGCACCAGGTCGCGGTGCGCGGCCAACCGGGACGACTGCGCCTCGTCATCCTCGCCCCGTCCTCCGGCTATGCCGGCGAACTGCTGCCGGAGATGGCCGAGAGCCTGCTCGACTGGATTCAGCCGGGTCTAGGCGAAATCGTCGCCTCCGATTGTCCGCGCGTTGTGTTTTGGCCGCGCCATGCCAGCGTGGGTCAATTCGCGGAGATGTTTCACAAGCTGGTGCAAGCGCCCGAGGTGAAGGGCCGGCGCTCGCCCTGGGTGCTTTTGTCCGGGGCCGCGCACCTGGGCCGGCAAACGGTTTTTCTCGGACTGGGCGTGTTCCTCGACAAGACGACTTACCAGCGCGAGATCGAAGTCGCGCGGGAGAAATGGGGCGAAGTCCTGAGCGTGCAAAAGGTCGTCGAGCCGGTTTGAATCGGCCTATTCATGGGGCGGCTCTTCGCGCAAGTGCAAAAGTCGTTCGACGAAAAACGACAGGGCGCCGCCGGTCAGAAGACATACCAGATTGACAAAGTGAATGCCGGTGAGCAGGTTCAGGAACAGCACCAGCACGATCACCGCCGTCGCACCGAGGGCCAGGAACACCAAATCGCGCTGAGTGGGGCGAAGCTCTTCCCATAGCGCCTTCAGTTGCAAGGTCAGCGTGCCCCCCCGACCGATTGCCCGGCCGCCGCGACGGGAGCCGCCGCGCTTTCGTGCTCGGGAACCGCTTCCTCCGGCGCGGGTGCCGACACGGGTACATGATGCGGGGCGAGATGGTCTTCGGGATGTCCGTGCTGCGTTTCTTCCTCGCTGGCCAGGAACACGCGCAGACTTTTGGCGACGCGGGACGGCGCGCTGGGCCGCTGCGCCGGATCGGGGTCGATCAGCGACTCGACAAGGTAAGCGAGCAGGGACGGCACCTCGGGCGCGAGTTGGCCGATAGCCGCCGCATTCGCCGGCGTATCCGCCGCGAACGGAACTTGCCCGGTCAGGGCGCGATAGAAGAGGGCACCCACGCGGAACAGTTCGTCCCTGGCATCGCCAGGCGCCGGCTCACCGCGTTGGACCGCGGGGGCGTCGGCCAGCGCGCCGGATCGAACATCGTTCGCGGCACCCCGGCACTCAGGATCTTGACCAGACGCGCCTTATCGCCCGGTGACTTGCCGGCGACGGCCAGGATGAGGCAGTCGGCCGCGAGCGGCCCGGCCGGGACTTGCTTGTCGTGCAGGGCTTGCAACCCTTGAAAGGCCGATGCGAAGATGCGGGCGGCGGAGACCGGCTGCAACTTGCCGCGGCGGTCGAGAATGTCGGCCAGCGTCTCGCCCTCATCGAACTCGCGGATCAGGTAATGCCGGCCCTGCGCCTCGCCGAAATCGAGCGTCTGGCCGACATTGGGATGCCGCACCGTCATGGCCCGCTCGGCGGCGGACTGGAATGCTCGTAACCCGTCGGGATTGGCCGCCCTGTCCGCCGCCAGGATGTCGAGGACCACGCGCCGCCGCAGCGGGTCGGTGGCCAGATAGGAACCGGCGAATGGGCCGTTCGTCAGATGGTCCACGAGTTGATACTGATTGAGGTGCAACAGATCGGCCTTGCCGTCCCGCAGCATCCGGAAGGCGAAGGCCGTCAGGTAGCCGTTGACGGTCAGCCATTGCCCGAACTTATTGAGGTCGGCCACCTCCTTGCGTCCGGCCCGAAACCAGCGTGTCCGCATCTGGGACAACTCGGCCGAGGAGAGCAGCCGGTGTCCCGCCATCGTTTCGCACAATTGCTCGACGGTCGGTGTCATGGTGCGACTCGCAGCGAAAGAAGAGATATTCGTCTGATTAGGGAAGAATATACGAACCCACACTCCTTTGCCACTTTGCCAATTCGCGGAAGCGTTGGCAAAGTGGGGTATGGGGCGCAAAGGGCTAATTTATATGAACTTATGAAAAATAAATCATGCGAGTTTGCCAATTGGCCACTTTGCCAACGAGTCCCGGCTTTCACCGTCTGGGAAGAACGTTTCCCGAAAATCCGCCAATGGAGAACTAAAAAGATGGTCTTGTTTATCTAACTCATAACCATTTGGTAGAGGCATGAGCGGTGCTTGCAGCCAGTTATCTCCGCTTAACGAGGGTGGCTGGTGAGCTACTCACTTTCGGAACGGGTCGCGCGTCCCGATGTCGAACTGATCCACCGTCCAGTCCGCGCCCTCCTTCACAACCGTCATTTCGACCTTGATGAACCCGCTCCTGACGGCCTGGGTTTGAGAGTAGGTGAAAGGCGGGATAAGGTCCTGATCGGCCAGGACCGCGTCTCGGAAGGGGTTCAGGGCTTGGAGGGTGTTGGCATACTCACGGGTCAGTTCGGCGAACTGTTCCTGGCTAACGCGCTTACGGTAAGCGGCCGAGGTCATGGCGTAGGCCTCGGCGACTCGGCCGGCCTTTGCCTCTCTCAGGAAGGCGTTGGCGACCTGAGTGGCTTTGCGTTTCTCCGCAATCTTCTCATTGCGCTCCCGTAGTGCCCTGGCTTGCTGTTGCTTCCGTTCCTGTTCGTCTTTCTCCAGTCGCTCCTGCGCTTTCTTCTGGTCCTCCTCGATCTTCTGTTTCATCTGCTGCTGAGCGCGCTCGAATTGCCCCCTCTGCTGTTCGACGACCTTGGAGAAATTCTCTCCCACCTGCTGGGCGCCCTGTCGAATGGAGGAGATAACGTAATAAGCCAGTCCTCCACAGACGAGCACAACGACAACCAAAACGCCGCCGATGATGGCAAGGATCTTGACGGCGAGGCTGCCCCCGTCCTGCGGGGTGCGGCGGATTGGTCGATCGCGGTCGTCGCGGTCCTCACCGTCGTCATAACGCCTGGGCATGGGCTTTCTCTTGGGTTGTGTATTCCATCGTCCGGCCCGGCGTGAACTTGTTCGGCCGAAGTCGCCCGCGCCGGGCTAACCGAACAGACGCTCATTTCACGCGCTTGAGACGTTTCTCGGTCTTCGTTTTGAGGTCCGTCTGGATTAACTCGTCGCCCTTGAACTTGATGCGGTAGCGCGACACGAGCTTCTTGGCGCCCGTGAGGGCCGACTCGAACTCCATCACGTCGTCCTCGACGAACTTGTACTTGCCGGTGGTGCGAACCCGGCCCTTGAAAGTGGCTGTGGTCGTGCCGTCGTCCTTGAACTCGACGACGACGCCCTTGCTGAGGCTGTCCTGCGACTCCCACTTGCCGAGGATCAGATCCTTGGGCTTCTGGTCGGCGCCGGTTGCGGCGGCCGCCAGCGTGACGAACAGCGCCAAAGAAGCGGTCAGGCGGATCATGGCCGCACTCCTTAGTTCGGAAAGGGAATAGAGAGATCGTACGCTATTATGCCCGGCCGACCCGACCCGTCAAGACGGCGCCTTGCGCGGAGCGGGTCGGGCCGGGAGAGACAAAGCGCTTTGAAAAGCCGTAATGGCCGACCAGTTCGCCGTAGCGAGTGTTACGGCGCTACGCATCGGGCAGCCAGCCGCCCTCCCAACCATGACTGTGCTGGAGGACCGATTTTCTGCCCGGCTCCACGAGCAAGTACATCTCCCAAGTCGGCCTTATCGTAACTACCGTCTCGTCCGCGTCGTTGAGGCTCGCGGTGATAACCAACCGCACTCTGCACTTGACGCTCAGATGTCCCCGGCCGATGTCCGTCACCTCGAAGACCTCGACCTGCTCGACCTTCTGGACCTCATCCAGTTCGGGGGAGGAGTCGGCGGGCAAGCCGTCCTCACCGGGGGCCAATTCCTCGTTCGGCAGGTTCTCCTCGGCATACTCCTTGAACCACTTCCACAGCCCGCCGATCTGGCCGGCAAGGTGCGGTGGAACTGTCGGAGCGATAACTAGCCGCTCGGCCTTCGGTACAGCCATTCTCGTCTCGCCTTCTGTCGTCGAACGCCCCGTTCAGCAACCGGCCCACACAGGTTTAACGTTAAGACGAGCTGAACCGCCTAGGCGGTGAAAGGTCATACGACCCTCCACGTTCGAGTGATGTTGACTTCAGCAGTCCACGGTGAAAACCACGGCACGCACCGCCTCCGCCGCCTTCCGGTAGAATCGGCGAATGTCCAAGAAATTCTCCCAGGTGTAGCGGAAATCCTCTTCTCCCATCTCGACCTCGTTGTAATCGTCGGGCTCGAGGAGAGCATAACGTCTCCGCATCCAGGCTTTGGTAACGTTGTCGAGCGCTGCCGCGACGTCCTTCACCTGCCGGGCGGAGACGTAGGAAACCGTGTAGTCGCTGCCACGATAGAGTTGCCGCCCGCCGCAGATGCAATGGTTCAAGGGATATTCACCGCTCACATACAGCAAGGTGCCGTCCGTCAGGCAGCGGTGGATCGCGTCCCACGCTTTATCCGATTCGACGACGAACGATTTCTCCCAGGCTTGCTCGATTTGGTCGATCCAAGACATCAGCGCACGATCCGACTTGCCCGCCAGCAGCGCGGGTTTGAGCTTGCGTGACAGCGAAATGGACGCCGCGAGCCGACATGAGGCTTTCCCGATAAGGCCGAGCTTCTTGTTCGATTACGTTCTCTCAAGCAACAGAATAATCGGTCAACGGCCCTGCAACAACCGCCGTTGTTCGAGTGTGCAACTTCGCGCGACCTGCTTTTGCCTTGCACACGCCGCCCGCGCCGTCGATAATCCCGGAAGAGTCCCCATCCTCGCGTCGCCACCCCGGAACGGTGAAGAGCGACAGGAAAGGATGGACCCTCTATGACACGCATCCGCTGGCTGCTGGCCCTGATCGGCCTGCTGTTCACTGCGGCGGACTCAAAGGCGGCAGTTCTTTTTCCCGGCCGGTTCGGATTCGGCTACGGTCTCGGCTTCGGAATCGTGCGGCCGCGCCTGGCCGTGGGACTGGGGTTTGGAGGATATTACGGGGGATTCGGTTACGGCGGCTTCGGAATCGCGCCGTTTGGCTATTATCGCAGTCAGGTCACGGTGGTTTACACGCCGCCGCCGATCGTACTGATGCCGCCGCCGCGATTGTTCCTCGATGATCTGGATGACGATGTGTTGCCCCGACAGCGCCGGGAAGCGCCGCGCGCGGAGCGATTGCAACCGCCGCCGGCGCCGGAACCACCACCCAGGGGCGATCCGGTCGGCGGATTTCGACCGTTGAAGCCGGACAATCGCGCCCGTGCCCGCGAGCCGATGCCGCCGCCCCCGGAACAGCCTCCGCCTCCCAAGCAAGAGAAGCAGCCGGAACCGCCGAACCTTCCGCCCCCTCTTCCGCCCAGGCCACGACCGCCCCGGCGAGCCGGTCAGCCGCCCGAACTGCCGGTCCCGCCACCGCCGGAGGCCGATCCGCAAGCGGAGTACGCTCGGCTGATCGACTTCGCACGCAACGCCTTCGCCGCCGGCGAATACGGGCGGGCCGCACACGCCTTTCGTCAGGCTTCCCACGTCCTGCCGAAAGATCCCTTCGCGCACTTCCTGCTCGCCCAGACCCTGTTCGCCCTCGGCAAGTACGCCGATGCCGTGAGCGCCATCCACGCCGGCCTCGAAGTGAAACCGGATTGGCCGAAAGTCCGCTTCCGGCCCATCGAGCTGTACGGTCCCAACGTCGCCGAGTATGCCGAGCACTTGCGGCGACTCGACGAGGTGGTGCGTCAGCGGCCCAACGACCCTATTTTGCTCTTCCTGTATGCGTATGAATTGTGGTTTGATGGCCGGCAGGAAGAAGCCCGGCAGTTGTTCCAGCGCGCCCGGCCCAAGGCCGTCCACCCCGACGACATCGAACGCTTCCTGCGCCCTTGCCCCCGACGCCGGCTTTGTAATCGTCCGAGGTTTTTACATAGCCCCCGGCTTGCCGGGGGTGTTTGGTTTCCCCCGGCAAGCCGGGGGCTATGTAAATCGGATCGGCCATGCTGTTGCTGAGTTGTTCCCGCCTTTGCCGCGGCTTCGACGAGGGGCCGCTGTTCGAGAACGTCGGCTTCGAGCTGCACGCCGGCGAGCGCGTCGGCCTCGTCGGCCCCAACGGCGTCGGCAAGACGACGCTGCTGCGCATCCTCGCCGGCCTCGACCGGCCCGACGACGGCGAGGTGCGCCTCCACGCCGGGCGCGCGTCGCCCTGCTGCGCCAGCAGCCCGACTTCGCTCCGGGCCGGACGCTGTTCGCCGAGGCGCAGTCCGGCGCTCGACGAACTGCTCGCCGCCCACGACGACATGATCCGCACCGCCGAGGCGCTGGCCCGCGCCACCGACGAGGCCGAGCACAAAGTCCTCGCCGCCCGCTACGACCGCCTCAACGAGCTGCTGCGCCACCACGACGCCTACAACGTCGATCACCACGTCGAACAGGTGCTCGACGGCCTCGGCTTTCGCCGCGAGGACTACCACCGCCCCGTCGAGACGTTCAGCGGCGGCCAGCAGAGCCGGCTCATGCTCGCCAAGCTGCTGCTCGCCGCCCCCGACGTGATGCTGCTCGACGAGCCGAGCAACCACCTCGACATCGACACCACGCGCTGGCTGGAGGACTACCTCGTCAGGCAGCCCGAGGCGATGCTCATCGTCAGCCACGACCGCTACTTCCTCGACCGCGTCGTCACCAAGGTCTTCGAGCTGCACGCCCACCGCATCACGTCGTACCCCGGCAACTTCAAGCAATACTGGCGGCTGCGCCAGGAGCGCTACGAGCAGGAGTTGAAGGCGTGGGAGGCGCAGAAGGAGTACATCGAGAAGCAGGAGGAGTACATCCGCCGCGTCCACTACGGCCAGCTGCACAAGCAGGCGGCGTCGCGGCAGAAGGCACATCGACAAGATCGAGCGGCTGGAACGGCCGACGATGGTCGAGGCGCCGCGCATGCACTTCGGCGAGGTGCGCCGCTCCGGCGACGTGGTGCTGCACGTGGAGGACCTGGCCAAGGCCTACGACCGGCCGCTGTTCGAGGACCTGAGTTTCACGCTGCCGCGCGGCCGGCGGCTGGGCATCATGGGGCCGAACGGCAGCGGCAAGACGACGCTGCTGCGCGTCCTGCTGGGCGAGGAGGAGCCGGATCGCGGGCAAGGTGCAGCGCGGCCACCTGGTCGAGTTCGGCTACTACGACCAGCACCTGCAGTCGCTGCCGGCCGACAAGCCGGTGATCCGCGCCGTCTGGCCGGACGCCGACCCCGACGCCGAGGAGCAGGGCATGCGCGACCTGCTCGGCCGCTTCGGCCTGATGGGCGATCAGGTGTATCAGCGCGTCGGCGAGCTGTCCGGCGGCGAGAAGAGCCGGGCGGCCCTGGCCAGGCTGGTGGCCCAGGGCGTCAACGTGCTGGTGCTCGACGAGCCGACGAACCACCTCGACCTGTGGGCGTGCGACGCGCTGGAGCAGGCGCTGCTGGAGTTCGAGGGCACGGTCATCGTGGTCAGCCACGACCGCTATTTCCTCAACCGCGTGGTCGATCTGCTGCTGGTGCTCGACGGCGAGGGCCACGTCCAGGTGATCCACGGCAACTACGACACCTACGAGCTGATGCGCGCGCAGCAGGAAGCGGCCGCAGCCGAAACCGAAAGCCGAAAGCCGAAATCCGAAAAAGTGCGGAGCCGTCCGAGGCGAGCGGCGGCAGGCGAATGCGAAGGGGAAACGCAAACGGAAGTTCCCCTATCGCAAGGTCGAGGAGATCGAGGCGGACATCGCGGCCACGGAGACGGAACTGCAGGAGCTGGAACAGCTCATGGCGTCGCCGGACCTGTACCGCGACGGCGACAAGGTCAAGGAGACGACGAAGGCGTTCGAGGAAGCCAAGGCGCAGCTGCAGCAGCTGTACGAACACTGGGAAGAGGCGGTGGAGCTGAATTGAAGTGAGACAATCCGGCGCCAGCGAGCGGGGTTGCGTCCGCTCGCTGGCGCTCGCCCGCTACAGGGCCATATCCTCCTCGTCCTCATCGCCGAAACTCAACAGACCGCGCCTCGATCTCGGCAGGATGAAACTCGTCCCATCTTTGAGGCCGGCCGTGAAGAGTTGATCCAAACGCCGCACATCTCCAGAAGTCAGGTCCGCCGGAGTCGGAGGCAAAGCAAGCAACCCGGACGAAGCGGTCAACGTCATGTCGTCCGCGGGCCGGAAATCATCGGGAGAGCTATTTGCGGCACGGGTGCCATAGTGGGCCGATGATTCCGCGCTACCGGCCGGCACTGGGCGCCGGCGGGGCCGTCTCGGGAGTCGTCGTCGGGACGGGACGATTCCTCGCGGCCGCTGCCGGCCGGTTGATCGCTGACCCCTTCGTACAGGCTCGAGATCCGGAACGAGCGATACTCCGGCTTGTTGACCTGCAGGACATAGGCCTTGCTGCCGTCCGGCCGCACCTCGATAGTTTGGCCGAAGAGGTTGGGCGCGCGTGCCCTGCGCCCGGACGTGAAGGAATAATCCCCGTTCGAGAGCCGCTCGGCCTCGCCAAACATCGGCGAATAGTTTCCGAGATCGACGTTGACCACCAGGGTCGCCGTCATCGTGCGCTCGTCGAGCTTCCACACCTGGCCGCGGCTGTCCGCCGTGGGATCGCTGGCGCGACGTCCGTTGCCGTTGTCGAAGAGGATCAGCGTCGAGTTGTCTATGTAGTGGGCGTCGTGCTGGTGGGAGAACCACGGGTTCGGGTCCGTGGAGTTGACCGTGAAATCCCCGCCCTGGCCCAGCCGCCAGACGACGTGGCCGTCCCCCCGGCCGTTCGCGTAGTCGATCTTGACGACCCAATCCTGGTAGCGCATGGACACGACCAGGTTCTGGTCCTCCGGCGACCAGCTAACCGCATTCGTGTGCAGCCATTCAACCGCCGGGAGGTTGGGGACGGAAGGCGGCGGTTCGCCCGGATTCGGCAGGAACGGACCGCGGTGGACATCCAGATGGTCGAAGGGGTCCCAGGCCCAGCTCACCTGAAAGTTCTTGTCGAGCACAACGATCATGTCAGCGGCGTAGTTGGTCGGAGTGCCGTTGATGTCGATGGTTCGTTCAATGAAAGCAGGCACGACCGTGGCGCCGTTGGGCAAGCGCTGCACGTCGTGGTGGAAGCCGTAGATGGTTTCGAACCCCAGCGCGGCCAACTGCGCGTTGACCGCCGCCAGGTTCGTTTCGCGCACGGGGTTGCCGGCCAGGTCGATCTCCCGCAGGACGTCCCGGTTGTTCCGGACCGAGTATTGATCCTGGCCGATCCCAAGCACCGTGCCGCCCGGCACCAGGGTCCCGACGAAGAAGTTCTTCATTCCCAGGCCCGACTGCTGGACGTCGTAGTACCACACCACGTTGCCTTGGAGGTCCGTGGCGAACGGGACGGGCAGGGCCTGGATGTGGTAAACCAGATCCTGATTAAGATCGCTGCCGGGGCCGGGCTGCTGCTGCACCGTGAATGTCGGGAACGTCAAGTTGGACGGGAGGTTCCCCGTCCTGAAGGTCAGGGGCGCGGAGGTCGTGCCGTCGCTGAACACGTCCCGCATCTCGTAGGTGGTCTGCGGCAGCAGGCCGGCCACAAAGAAGTTCGTGCTCTTGCCGGGCTCGCTAGGCAGGTCGTTGGTGCTCTGCCAGACCGGGCTGGGGCCCAACAAGGCGAATTCCACGTGCACCGTCCCTCGCGGGCCGGGCGGGACGCTGTACAAGGCGACGAGCGGGTTGGCGGTGTGCGCGACCGCGGGCGCCGACCCGGCCACCCGCGAGTTCACCCGGTCGATCTCGACGTCGGACTCGGTCGTTACCGCATCGTAGCCGTCCTTGACGCTCACCTTGATGCGGTAGACTCCCTCCTGCATCGGCGTAAAGGAAAAGCTGTTGGAAGGGCTGTAGTCGCGCACCATGCGCATCCGGCCGCCTTCTTCGCCGACGCTGAACTGGTACACGAGTCCGGGCTGCGCATCGGCGACCGCGGCGGTCCACACGACCGGGCGCCGACGAGCTGGGGAACGGGCACGCTGGGCGTCACCTCGACCCCGGACTCGAGTGGGTCGGCCCGGACGATGACGGTCCGACCATCGGCAAGGATTGCCGCGAAGCCGAGCTGCCCCTCATTATTGAACCCGCGCGGAGCGAACGGATTCGTCGTGAACGATTGGACGGTGGAGCCGAAGAGGGGATCGCCGGTGCCGATGATCTCGTCCACTTCGCCGTGCTGGGCGATGAAGATGCCGCTGGCGTTCCCGGGCCCGGGCAGGTTGGCGGCGAAGACAACCTGGCCGGCGTTATTGATCGTGGCGGTGTTGCCCAGGAAACTGAGAAAACGGCCGCTGGTCGTGTCGGCAATCGTGGTGAGGTGCTGGCCGTCCCCCGTCACGATGGCCTGGCCGCCCGCCGTCAGGTCGGCGATGAAGGCCACCGTCCCCTCGTCATTTGGCACGCCTCCTAGGAAGTCGCCATAGGCGCCACCGGTCGTGGCGATGGTGGTGGTCGTCTGGCCGTCGCCCAGGAAGATGCCCTGCTGTCCCGGGGTCGTCAAGCTGGCGCGGAAGGCCACCGCGTTTCCGTTGCGCTCGATGATGGGTTGAAACAGGTCGGTAAACTGGCCGCCGGTGACGTAAAGGGTCTGGGGAGCCTCGCCGGCACGGTCCGTGAGGATGCCCGTCCCTACCGGGTTCAGAGCGGCGCGAAAGGCCACCGCCTCGTCATTGTTGATCGGGGCGGCCGGAGCAAGGAAGCCGCTGAAGGGGCTGCCTGCGCTGGTGTCGGCGATGCGGGTGAGTTCGTGACCGTCCCCGGTGAAGACGGCCTGGCCGTTCCCCCCAGGCAGGTTTGCGCCAAAGCTCACCGTCCCTTCATCGGTGATCCCGCCGCCAAGGAACATGTCCGTCGCCCCCACCAGGTCGGTCCGGGCGATGGTTACGAGCTTGCCCGCGCTGTCAACGGTGAACACCCCGATCGGCCCCGACTTCAAGCCGGAGTGAAACATCACCGTTCCCTGATCGTTTAGCCCCGGTTGGTTGAGCGCGGTGAGGGCGAAGATGCTGTTCGGGCCGTTGTCGGCGACCGGCGTGAAGGCGTACGACGAGGGCAGCCAACGATCCTCGAGCGGTTCGAGGCGGGGGCGGCTGGTCGCGGGTGCCCGTTCGGTCGCGCCCGCCGGGAGCTCGGCGCCTTGAGCGCGAGAAGAAGAGAGCCACATGATCCATCTCCTTTCAGGAGCCGGTCTGCGGTACAATGAAAAGGCCATCGGCCCGGGCGCAGACCGAGCGCCCGGCGCCGGCTGCGGCCGGTGAGGGCTTGCTTGGCGGCAGAACTCACCGGCCGACCTTTTTCCGTGAGCCTTATTTCTTCTTTTCGCTCATCCCCAGCAACTCGTCCGCCTCGAGACGAAAGCGACGAAGATTTTCCCTCCACCGCGGGTTGTTCGCGAGCAGTTCGTTGTTTTTCTCTACCCACTCGGCTGCTCGTTTGTACCACTTGAGCGCGTCGTCTTTGTGCGCCAATTGGCAATGAGCCATCGCCAGGAAGAAGAAATCGTGGGCATCGCCGCCTTGGCGGTACTGGCGGGATTTGTCCAGGACTTCGATGGCGGTTTTCCAGTCACCGGTCCGGTAGAGGGCCACGCCCAGGTTGTTCCAGTGGTCTCCTTCTTTGGGCGCCAGCTCGATGGCTCTCCTCGCCAACTGGACCGCCCTGCCCGGATCCCTGAGCTTGGAGTTCGGGCAAGTGGCGAGCAGCCATGCGAGCTGGCTTGCCGACACGGCGTCCCTCGGGTCCAGTTCGATGGCCTTGGAGTAGTCGGCGATGGCTTTGTCGTACTGGTGCAGGTCGTAGTAAATCCTGCCTCGGGCGTACCAGACCTTAGCCTCCTTTGGGGCGAGTTCGATGGCCCGGTCGGACTCGGCGATGCCTTCGTCCAGCTTCCCCTGCGGCACAGGGCGTTGCCGAGGTTGTTGTGGGCCATGGCGAGTTTCGGGTCGAGTTCGATGGCCTTGCGGCACTCGGCGACGGCCTCGTCCAGCTTCCCCTGCTCCATCAGGGTGACGCCGAGGTTGTTGTGGGCCATGGCGTCTTTCGGGTCGAGTTCGATGGCTTTGCGGTACTCGGCGATAGCCTCGTCCAGCTTTCGCTGCTCTCGCAGGGCGTTGGCGAGGTTGTAGTGGGCCGGGGCGAGTTTCGGGTCGAGTTCGATGGCCTTGCGGCACTCGGCGACGGCCTCGTCCAGCTTCCCCTGCTCCATCAGGGTGACGCCGAGGTTGTTGTGGGCCATGGCGTCTTTCGGGTCGAGTTCGATGGCTTTGCGGTACTCGGCGATAGCCTCGTCCAGCTTTCGCTGCTCTCGCAGGGCGTTGGCGAGGTTGTTGTGGGCCATGGCGTCTTTCGGGTCGAGTTCGATGGCTTTGCGGTACTCGGCGATAGCCTCGTCCAGCTTTCGCTGCTCTCGCAGGGCGAGGCCGAGGTTGTTGTGGGCAGGGACGTAATCGGGCTTCAATCGGATAGCCTGGCGGGCGGCCGCTCCAGCTTCCTCGTGCATCCCCTTTTCGTGAAAGGCGAGTCCGAGGATCAAATAAATCGCGGGGCTCCGCGGTCGCAGAGCGAGCGCTGCCGTCAAGAAGCGGATTGCTTCGTCGCACCGCGGCGGCGGCGGCGATGGCCAGTTTTCCATTAGCAGGCAATAACCGAGGTCGAAGTTTATAGCGAAATCGGCTGGGTGGCGGCGTTGCGCGTTGCGCAGCAGCGCAATCGCTTCCTTGATCGCGCCGCTGTCCCAAAGACGCCATCCAAGGAGATCCAACTCCGGAGCCGGAAGGTCCCTCGCCTGGCCCCTCGCAGCCACTTTCCCTAATGTGTCTCGGTCCTTCCGTTCCCAGGCCGCGCGCAATTCGTTTCGCCAGGGATTGGGATCGGACGTTTTGGCAATGGCCTGGAGATGCTTCCACGTCACGTTCTCCTCCCCGCGAGCTTGCGCCGCATCCGGCACCAATCATCCAATGCGGCTGAGAGTTGCAGGCCGATCGACCGGCTCCGGATGCGGTCGGCCGCTTCCGTCGGCTCGATGCGTCCACATCCAGACCATATTCCCGAAAAGCCTTGGCATATTCGCCTTCGGCTCCTTCGATATCCAGGGCACAGGCCTTGGCAGATATCGCCGCCGCAGTCATAAGGCGGGCCTCTTGCAGCCTGGCCACCATTTTCAGATCCGCCAGCCTGTCCCGCAGGCGCTTGCCCAAGGCCTCGGGAACCGAACGCCCGGCAAGCAGTTCTTCAACTTGTTGGGCAGCCGCCAGGGCCTCGGGCCACCTGGCTTGATCTTGAAGCTGCTGCACATTGTTAAGGCCCTCCGTTACGACCCGTTGGGTTTCCAGGTGCTGGGCGGCCTGATCTCGCACAACCCAGCCGATGCTGCCGGCTACTGCAATCAGGGCCATCAACATCGCAAGCCCGAGGACGGCCGTCGTAGCCAGCAGTCTCTTGCGACGGCGGAGAAACTTCCGAAGCCGGTACCCTGCCGACGGCGGGCACGCCAGCACCGGCTCGTCGGCCAGGTAGCGCTGCACATCCGCTGCAAGGGCGCTGGTCGACTCGTAGCGGCGGTTGCGGTCCTTCTCCAGGGCCTTCATCACGATCCAGTCCAGCTCGCCGCGGATGAGTCGGCTCAGCTTCTGCGGGTCGCTCTGGCGGTTGGCCGACACCGTGGCCGCCGCCTGGCCCAGCGTGCTGATCCGCGCGCTCGGCCGGGCCGGCTCCTCCTCGCGGATGATCCGCCGCATCTCGTCGTAGCCGGCCTGCTGGAGCCGCTCCTTGTCGTAGGGGGTGGTGCCGGTGAGCAGTTCGTACAGCAGCACGCCCAGAGCATAGATGTCGCTGCGCGTGTCCACGTCCAGCCCGCTCATCTCCGCCTGCTCCGGGCTCATGTACAGCGGGGTGCCGATCATCTGGGCGAAGCCGGTGAACAGCGTCCGCTCGGTGAGCTGCTGGCCCATCGCCTTGGCGACGCCGAAGTCGATGACCTTGACCACCGGCACCCCGTCATGCAGCGTGACGAGTACGTTGGACGGTTTGAGGTCGCGATGGATGATCCCCTTCTGATGGGCGTGCTGGACGGCCTGGCAGACGTGGACGAACAATTCGAGCCGCTCACGCACTGGGAGGTGATTGTGGTCGCAGAACTCCGTGATCGGGACGCCGCGAACCAACTCCATGATGAAGTAAGGCCGCCCCGAGACGGTCTGCGCCGCCGTCGAAGACCTTGGCGATGTTCGGGTGATCCATCAGCGCCAGCGCCTGCCGCTCGGCCTCGAAGCGGGCCACCACCTGATGCGTGTCCATGCCGGGCTTGAGCACCTTCAGGGCCACCTTGCGGCGGACGGGCTGCTGCTGCTCGGCCATGAAGACGACGCCGAAGCCGCCCTCGCCGATCTGTTCCAGCAACTTGTACGGCCCGATCACCGTGCCCGGCCCTTCCGGGATCGGCTCGTCCATGGTGGCGACCAGGGCGGCGGCCGGGCTGTCGAGCAGACTGTTGGTCTGCTGATGCGCGGCGCAACAAGATGTCCACGCGGCGGCGCAGCTCCGGGTCGCCCGCACAGGCTTCGTCGAGAAAGGCGCCCCACTGGTCGGGGGCACGGTTCTCGACCGCCGCCAGGAAAACGGAACGGACTTTGTGCGGCTCGTGCTCATGGCCTGTCTCCTGATTGCCGTCTACTAGAGAGTGCGTAAAACGGGTCGCCGCCAGTCTCAGCCGGCCCCGAAGGATTTCACGATCCCTGGCTTTCGCCGCCTTCCTGGAACTGGGCTTGCAGCCAGGCGCGGGCATAGGTCCAGTGCCGGAAGGCGGTGGGCGCGAGATGCCGAGTACCTCGGCGGCTTCCTCGACGGGCAGGCCGGCGAAGAGGCGGAGCTTGGCTATCTCGGCCGCGCCCGCGTCCTCCTGGGCGAGACGGCTGAGAGCGTCGTCGAGCAGGAGCAGTCGTTCCGGGCTGGAAGGGGAGGCGATCTCCACGTCCGCCAGGTCGATCCGCTTCCAGTCGCCGCCATGCAGTTGGGCGTTTTTCCGGCGTGCGTTTTCGACGAGGATGCGGCGCATGGCTTCGGCGGCCGCGGCGAAGAAATGGCCGCGGCTATTCCACTGTTGTGCCTGTTGCGTGTCCACCAGGCGGAGGTAGGCTTCGTGGACCAGGGCCGTGGCCTGGAGCGTCTGGCCCGGCCTCTCCTGCGCCAGCTTCCGGCCGGCCAATTTGCGCAGCTCCTCATAGACCAGCGGCAGTAGTTGCTCCGCGGCGTGCGGATCGCCCTGTTCGAGGGACGCCAGAACTGCGCGTGACCTCACTCATCGGCGCACCAGAGGCTTTGAAAAGGTTATCGAGTCCCTGGAGTATATCCGCCGGAGAGACCCATTGCCAGCAATGCCTCAGAGCCTTTTCCTGTCCGGTAGGTCTTTTGGCAGGCTCTTTGGGTTGGGCAGGAAGGCAGCACTTTTTTAGGAGCAGACTTGCTTGAAGTTGAGCAAATTCCCTTTCCTTCTCGGGAAGGCGGTTTCTCCAAAAGGGGGGTTGGCAATTTGGCAATCTGGCAATCTCGCCCTCAAAAAGAGACGCTAACCCTTATCTGTATGGCACTTGCGTGTCGTACCCGACATTGCCAAATGGTTGTGCCATTTGGCAATGTGGCAAGGTGGTCTGTCTTGGCTTTGGGGTCGGCGCTTTCGGCCCAAAAGGTGGGGCGGTGGGGAGTGTCTGTCGCCGCTATTTCACCAGAACGCGGCTGGGCAGGAAGCGGGCGACGCATTCCTTCCATTCTTCCGGCCGGGGCGACACGTACGATTCGTGTCCGATTCCCTTGAAGAAATACAGATGTTTCTCGCCCGCCAGGTTGCGGTAGATCGACTGAATTTGTGCGCACGAGACGCGCTTGTCCTCGGTGCCGTGCAGCATCAGCGCCGGACACGTCGTCCGCCGGGCGTACTCGACGGGATTGTGTGCGAAGCCGTTGAACCCCTGTTGCACGCCGCCCCAGAAGACGAGCAACTGCGCCGCCGGGAACGCCGGCAGGCCGGCGATGGCGAAACGCGCCTCCACCGTGGACAAGAGCCGATCAAAGGGGCACTCCAGGACGACCACATCCGGGTCGATCCCGTGAACGGCCCGGGCGCGCAGGATGGCGGCGGCGCCCATCGACTGGCCGAACAGGATGAGCGGCTCGCCCGGCCAGTGGCCGCGCACGTACGCCACCGTGCGCTCCACGTCGTCGGCCTCGTGGTAGCCGATCGAGGTGCGGTCGCCCTCGGAATCGCCGCTACCGCGGAAGTCCACGAGAAAACAAGCGTAACCGAGATCGTGGAAGGCCCGCGCCTCGGGCAAGAGGCGCGCCTTGCAAGTGCCGTAGCCATGAAAGAGGACGACGAGTCCGGCCGGGTGGTCGTGGGGGATGTGCCAGCCGGCGAGCCGGCCTGCGCCGCCGGGATAATCGTGAACTTCGTAGGGTAAATCCAAACTATCCGGATGGATATTCTCGCACGGGCGCTCGATCGAGACGCCGTCCAGGGCGAGGTGTATCCTTCCCAACAGCGAGCGCGGCTCCGCGCGGTGCGCCAGTTTTCGGGCGACCGCGCTTTGCGATCCGCCGAGAGGAAATGCGTCATGCTGCGGGCATGGCGGTAGGCGAGCAAGTTGAGCAGTACGAAGGCGGCGAGCAGAAGCAGGCTGAATGAGAGGGCGGGATGCTCGGCCAACCAGATCAGGAGTTTGCGCATCTTGCCCCTCCTCTTGGCATCGCTCGCCGCGTCCGGACGTGCAACTACACCATCATTTCGTTTCCGCAGCCACCACAATTCCGGTATCGCCCTTCAGATAGATCGACCCCGAGACGTGGGCAAAATAAGCAAATTCCCATCCGGCACATAGCCCCCGGCTTGCCGGGGGTGTTTTCTTTACCCCCGGTAAGCCGGGGGCTATGTGCCGGAAAACGATCAGACGTTCCACGACGCCAACATCGACTGCCACATGGACTCGAGGAGAGCTAGCTCCGCCATGAATTCATCGATGAGGGTCTGCCAGGGATTCGACGGGCCTGTGTAACTGCCTGAGACCGGCGTCGAGGTGGACGCGAAATTCACCATGACGCTGCTCGCCAGGCCGTCGGCCATGACTTGTACAAGGGAGTCACCCGTGCCGGACGACGGGGCGATGTACAATCCGTTGCCGCTGATCGTGCCGCCGCCGTACACCTGCCAGGTCCAGCTCGGCGGGGCGGCCATCAGGTTGCCGAACTGATCCCGGCCCACGGCCGAGAACTGGATGGAGCTGCCGTCGATCACGCTGGAGTTGCCCGGCGTGATGACGATGCTCGTCAGCGTCTGGCCGACCTGCACCATGGCGGTGCTGGTGACGCTCAGCCCGGCCGAGTCCGTGATGGTCACCAGGAAGACGTACGTACCGGCCTGGTGGAAGGTGACGATGGCGTTCTGAGCGGCGTTGGTGCCGTTGATGTTGAACGTGGGCAAGGCCGCGCCGCTCGGTTCGCTGAGGACCGACCAGGTGTAGGTCAAATTGGATTCGCCGCGGACATCGTTGCCCAGGACGTGCAAGCTGGTCGTCGTGCCGACCACCGCCGTGGGCGTGGCCGTGGAGGGCGTGACGATCCAGGGCGGTTGGCTCGCCGGCGGCGGAGCGGGAGGCGGAGCAGGGGGAGGCGCGGGCGGCGATGCAGGCGGTGGCGCGGGCGGAGGGGACGACGGCGGAGACGACGCGGGCGGACTGCTCGAAGTTCCAACCAGATTGGCGACGACGAGGTTGGCCACGGGCGAACCGCGTCCGGTGACGAGATCGTAACCCACTCCCGCCGAGTAGCCGCCGTTGCTGCCGTTCGTGATATCGTGGAAGGCACTGCTGGACATGCGATAAATGTCCGGCAGTGTTTGCGTGGCGCCGTCGAGCGAACCCTGACCGGCCAGCGCCCGCCCTTGATCGGCGATGGCGAGCAGCGACGCCCACTGCGGCGCACCCGCACTGGTCCCGTAGACTTGCAGCCAGCCGCCATACATCGAGGTGTCGTAGACGGCGAAGGGCGTGGTGCTGGAGGCATCGTAGGCGACGTCGGGGACCGCTCGCATGGTGGTCGTTTGCGTGACGACGCCTTTTTGGTAGCTCGGCTGCGCCTCGTAGGCGCTGATGCCGCCGCCGCTGCCCGACCAGGCCGTTTCGCTCGACCAGTTGTTGTTGGCGTCCAGGTACAAATTGGTCCCGCCCACGGCCAGGACATTCGGCGAAATCGAGGGCGATTCCGGCGCGCCGGCCGAACCGCTGTCGCCGGTCGAGGCGATGAAGGTGATGCCCTGGTGTCCCGCCGGGGTCGTGAAGTAACGGTCGTAGTACGATTCGCCGGCGTATTCACTGCCGCCCCAGCTCATCGACACCACCGACACGCCCGGCTGGCTGCGCGCGTAATTGACTGCCGCGAACAAATCCGACCAGGCACTGCTGTTGGCTTCCACAAGGAGGATTTTGGCCCCCGGCGCCATGGCGTGCGCCCACTCCACGTCCAGGCTCTCTTCGAGTCCCCAGGTCTGATCGGCCGACGGCAAAGAGGCGCCGCCGCTCTCGTTGACCACGGTGAAGCTCGGCGGAGCGGCCAGGCCGTAGGTCGCGTCGAAGGCTTGCAAATCGCTGGCGATGTTGGGCTGGCTGTAGGCATCGACGATGGCGATGGTCTGCCCTGTGCCGTCGCCCGCCACGCTGCCGTTGTTGAAGCGAATCGAGTTGAAGCCGTAAGCCTGGCTGATCTGACCCGGACTGAAGCCGGCCGGTTGACCGAGGCTGCCCGCCGGCGACACGCCGGTCGAGTTCACGACGTACACCGAAGGGTTCGCGACCGGGGCGACGGTCGCCGCGCCGGTCATCACAATCCGATCTTCGAGGATTTCCAACGTGGGCCGAAACGAACGCGCGCGCGGTTTCCGGACCGCGACCACTCCCGCACGTGGGGCAATGCGCCGCATTGGCGACAAATTCCTTTACCTAGGACTTTGACCGACGGGGGATCGGGGATATTGAGACTGCGCGAGAAGCAGGAGGGGGCGCTTCCGAGCGACTTTTCCTGTTGAACTGTAGGTTAAGTTCAAGCCAGGAGCAAATCGGTTCGCGGACGGCACGGGAAGGAGACGGACCTCGCCTGGCGTGCGGGAGGGCGGAGGTCGTATCATGATAGGAGCGCGGCAACCCTCCGAAACCCTTTCTAGACCATTCGATACATCATGGGACGTTACCTGATCGGCATCGACCTGGGCACCACCAACAGCGCCCTGGCCTATCTCGATTTGCAGCACCCCCGGCGCGGCGACCGGCCGGACATCAAACCGTTCGCCCTCCCGCAGCTGGTCGCCGCCGCGGAAATCAAGGACCGCCCTCTGCTGCCGTCGTTTCTCTACTTGCCGGGCCAGCACGACCTGCCGGCCGGGGCGACGGCGTTGCCGTGGGATGCGCAGCGAAACTACGCGGTCGGCGAGTTCGCCCGCAACCACGGCGGCAAGGTGCCCGGCCGGCTCGTCAGCTCGGCCAAGTCCTGGCTGTGTCACGGCGGCGTCGATCGCTCGGCCGGCCTGCTTGCCGTGGACCGCGCCGCCCGACGTGCCGCGCATCTCGCCCATCGAGGCGTCCGCGCGCTACCTGCGGCACATGGTCGAGGGCTGGAACTACGTCATGGCCAAGGACCGGCCCGACGACCGGCTGGAAAAACAAACCGTCGTGCTGACGGTGCCGGCGTCGTTCGACGACGTGGCTCGCAACCTGACCGTCGAGGCGGCCCGCAAGGCGGGGTTGGAAGATTTGATTTTGCTGGAGGAGCCGCAGGCGGCGTTTTACTGCTGGCAGGCGACGCCCACCCTTCCCCCGTTCCGGGCGAGGGAGGCGGCGGCGCTCAAGCCGGGCACGCGCTGCCTGGTCGTGGACGTGGGCGGCGGCACCAGCGATTTCAGTCTCATCGAGGCGGTGGAGCAGCAGGGCGAACTCGGTTTCGTGCGCCAGGCCGTCGGCGATCATCTGCTGCTCGGCGGCGACAACATGGACCTGGCGCTGGCCAAGTTCGTGGAAGGGAAGTTACCGCGGGCGGGCCGGCTCGACGCGGTGCAGTATGGCCTCTTGACGCAGGCGTGCCGAATGGCCAAGGAGAGCCTGCTGAGTTCCGACGCACCGGCCAGCTACACCGTCACCGTGATCGGCCGCGGCCGGGCGGTGATCGGCGGCACCTTGCACGCCCCGCTGACACCGGCGGATGTTCGCAAGGTGATTCTCGACGGCTTCTTCCCGGTCGTCCCGGCCGACGCCCTGCCCGAGCGCGGCGCCGCGCCGGTCTGCACGAGATGGGCCTGCCCTATGTCAGCGATCCCGCCATCACGCGACATCTGGCCGCCTTTCTGACAAACCAATCCGGACCCGGAGCCAATGTCCCCACGGCGATCCTTTTCAACGGCGGCGTCTTCCAGCCGCCGGCCCTGCGCGAGCGCGTCATCGAGGTGCTGCATCACTGGTACGACCGGCCCGGACAGCCGTGGCAGCCGCACGTTCTGACGAACCCTTCGCTGGATCTCGCCGTCGCCTGGGGGGCGGCGTACTTCGCCTGGCTGCGGCACACCGGCGGCCGGCGCATCGGCGGCGGCATCGCCCGTTCGTATTACATCGGCGTCGAACAAGCCCGGAGTGCTAGCGACGGGAATGTGACAATCGTTTGCGTGGTGCCGCAGCACATGGAGGAAGGGCAAGACATCGTTCTGGACAAACCGGAGCTGGAATTGGCGTTGGGCCAGCCGGTCATGTTTCCGCTCTACACCTCGACGGTGCGCGGCGACGACAAGGCGGGCGACCTGCTGACGTGTCGCCCCGGATCAGCTCTTGCGGATGCCGCCGTTGCACACGGTGTTGCGCGGCGGCAAGCGCAGCGGCACGAAAGCGGTGCCGGTGACACTGGCGGCGCGCTCGACGGCCATCGGCACGCTGGAGCTTTTCTGCGTGGCTCGCGACGGCCACAACCGCTGGCGGCTGGAGTTCAACGTCCGCGATCTGGTGCAGGAAGCCCCGTCGCGCGGCGAGGCCGACACCGCGGCGGACACCGGCATCACCGACGTTTGGCCCGAAGCGCAGGTGCAGGAGGCGGCCCGCTGCATCCGCGCGGTCTATGCGCCAGAAGGAACTGACAGCGGCATGACACCACAAGAGTTGACGAAAGCGCTGGAGGCGGCGCTGGACGCGCCGCGGCACGCCTGGCCGACCGGCTTGTGTCGCCGATTGTGGGAGTTTTTGGCCGAGGTCGCCGAGGAGCGCCGCCGCTCGCCGTCGCACCTGAGCCGCTGGTACAATCTGACGGGTTACTGCCTCCGTCCGGGCTTCGGCGATCCGCTCGACAAGTTCCGCATCGAACAGCTCTGGAAGATGATGGCCGCCCCGCCGCGCCCCCCTCACCCCCCCCGGAACGGGGGGAGGGGGGCAGGGAGTGCGCGGGGCCGCACCGCTTGACCGAAACCGGGGCCGACGCCTGGATCATGTGGCGGCGCGTGGCCGGCGGACTGCATTCGAGCTTGCAGCAAGCGTTGTACGACCGTTTACGTCCGGTGCTGCTGCCGGCCAAGGGCAAGGCCGTGGCCAAACCCGGCGCCGAACGAATTGGCCGAGATGTGGCGGGCGGCCGCGGCGTTCGAGCGTCTCGAAGTCAAGCACAAGGAGGCGCTGGGCGACCGCGCTCCTCAAATCGCTGCGGCGCAGTCCGGTGCCGACGTATGGCTTCTGGGCGCTGACGCGCCTGGGGGCGCGGGCGCTGTTGTACGGGCCGCTCAACGCGGTGGTGCATCATCAGGTCGCCGAGAAGTGGCTGGAGACGATCTTTCCGTTCGAGCCGGGCAACCAGAGCGAACGCTTGGCGTGGGCGTTTTGCCTGTCCCAGCTGGCCCGCCGCACCGGACAGCGCGCCTCGACATCGACGACCTCCACCGCGAGAGCGTGCTGAACGTGCTGCGCGGCCAGTCAATCCCGGACCACTGGCGGCGCATGGTCGAGGAAGTGTCGGAGTTGGAGCAGGAGGAGCAGGGCCAGATGCTCGGCGATTCGCTGCCCATCGGTTTGCGCTTGCTGCAACCACAGGAATAGAAATCGGAGAGCGATGAAGGAGGTTTTAGCATGCCGTCGCCGTTTCCGGGGATGGACCCGTATCTTGAAGCGCCGGACCTATGGCCCGATGTGCTTCATGGGCTAATCGGCGGAATGCAAGCTGCGTTAAATCTTGCTTTGCGGCCGCGCTACGTTGCGCGGGTTGAATTGCGCGTCTACGTTGTGGACCAGGATGATCCGGGTCGAGAACACCGTGTTCCGGACGTTCGCATCGAGAAAACGCCGCGCCGGAAAGGGGCGACGAAGGCCAAACAAGCAAAGGCCCTCGCCGTCGCGGAACCCTTGACCATTCCTTTCCTGACCGAAGAGGAGATTGAGGAAGCGCGACTCGAAATTCGCCAGCGCGAATCGAACGCCCTGGTAACGGTCCTCGAAGTCCTGAGCCCTTCGAACAAAATACGCGGCTCGGCGGGTCGAAGAAGTTTCCTCGATAAACGCCGAGAAATCTTGGCCTCGGAGGTCCATTGGGTCGAGATCGATTTGTTGCGCGCCGGCGAGCCGACACTGGCATGGCTGGCGCGGGCGGATTGTGATTATCGCATCGTGGTGGCGCGTTGCCAGAATTGCCGCAATGGTAAATTCTGGCCCGTGAGCGTGCGACAGGCGCTGCCGGTCATTGGCGTGCCTCTGCTCGGCAAGGATGCCGATGTGCCGCTCGATCTCGGCAGCGTATTCCGGGCCGCCTACGACAACGCGGCTTATGACCTCTCCCTTGATTACCGCCGTGATCCGGCGCCGCCGCTGTCCCACGAAGACACCGCCTGGGCCGCGAAACTGCTGCGCGGACACGGCCTACGCTGACACCCTCCTGTCACTCGCCCTCCCGTTCACCGAGCCAATTGGTGAACTATAGTTGAAATGTCTTGCTGAGGCTGAGAAGTCGCCCTGTCCGGGCCTTTCGTCGCGCTCCACGTCCGAGGAGTCGATTCCGGTGGAAGAACAATTTTCGTGTCCCCTCGAACAACCGGCGGTCCTGCCGGGTTATGACCTGCTCGACAAGATCGGCGAAGGCGGCATGGGACAGGTCCACCGCGCCACGCAATTGAGCCTTGGACGAACCGTCGCCATCAAATTCCTCAACCCGCTGGCCGGTGAATTTGCCTTTCACCGCGAATCGCGTCTGATGGCCGCCCTCGCCCATCCGCATGTGGTCACGATCTACGACTGCGGCCAGGCCGACGAGCGGCATTATCTGGTCATGGAATACGTGGACGGCGAGACACTCCGTTCGCGCATGAAGCCGGGACGCCCCTGGCCGGTCGCCGAAGCCGCCCCGGTGCTGGACGCCATCGCCCAGGCGCTTTCGTACATCCACGAACAGGGCATTCTGCATCTCGACCTGAAGCCGGAAAATGTCCTGTGTACCAAGAACGGGACCATCAAGATCACGGATTTCGGCCTCGCCTCGCCGCACCTGGACGTACGCACGCTGTCGGAGCTGGGGCTGGCCGCGGGCAGTGTGGATTATTGTTCGCCCGAACAACGGCACGGCCTGCCGCTGGATGAGCGCAGCGATGTGTACTCGTTGGCCGCGATGGCTTACGAGCTGCTCACCGGCCGATTGCCCGGCCGGGTCTATCACTCGGCCTGCAAATCCAACCGTTCGCTGCGCCGCGCCGTGGATGAAGTGCTTCGCCGCGGCATGGCCCGCAACCCGCAAGAGCGCCCCGCCACGGTGCAAGCCTTCCGCCAGGAACTCCTGCGCGCCCTGGGCTGGCGGAAACCGTCGGCGAGCCGCCGGCTGTGGCTCATGGCCGGCGGCACGATCCTGGGGGTCTTGCTCGCGGCGCTTGGCCTGGCGTGGTTGATGGCACCCCGCGCGGACGACCCCGCCGGCCGGCAGAGCCACGACCTGCTGGCGATCCGGGCGGACCTGTTACGGCTGGTGCCCTTCGGTGGGCCGGATTGGCTCCTTTACCCGACCAACCGAACCGGAAGCAGTAACCTTTTCCTCCTCAGTCCCGACGGCAGCAAGGCCATCAACCTTTGCAAGGACGACAACCAGTATATTTTCCCGGCCCTGTCGCCGGACGAGCGGACGATTGCGTTCACTTCCGATCGCAACGGCAATTTTGACATTTACCTCATGGATTGCGAGGGCAATCAAGTGCGGCAGCTCACCCAGGATGGCGGGGAAAATCGGGCGCCGACCTGGTCGCCGGACGGCCGGCGCATCGCCTTCACGTCCTCCCGCGATAAGAACTACGAGATTTACGCCATGAACGCCGACGGCTCCGAGCCGGTCAACCTGACGCGGAACGACGGCCACGACGCCGATCCGGCCTGGTCGCCCGACGGCAAGCGGATTGCCTTCGCTTCGCGGCGTCACGGGTACAGCGGCTTCCGCGTGTTCGTCATGGACGCCGACGGCGCAAACCAACATGCCGTCTCGCCGACGAACTCGCCGGGGTATGTCTACCCTGCCTGGTCGCCGGACGGAAAGAAGATCGCTTACGGCGGACCTGTGGGGAATACGGTCGAGATTTTCGTGTGCAACGCCGACGGCTCCGGCCACCGGCAATTGACCCGGCTGGAGGGCATGAGCAGCATGGCGGCGTGGTCGCCCGACGGCAAACGGATCGCGTTTCAACACTACAAGGGCTGGACGGAGTTGGCTTCGCTCTACGTCATGGACGCGGACGGCGGCAACCTGACCATGATCCTCAAGGCCGCCGGACCCCAGGAAGGCGGCCGGCCGGTGTGGAAGCGCAAATAATTCACATAGCCCCCGGCTTGCCGGGGGTAATTGTCTCCCCCGGCAAGCCGGGGGCTATGTGCGGACTCGAATCCAGCACCTCGCGCACCTTGCGGAGCAGAATGTCCGGCGTGAACGGCTTGTGCAATAAGGGCTTGCCCTCGGCCTCGACAAGGTGCCGGACGATGGAATCGTCGATGTAGCCGGAGATGTACAGCACCTTCACACTCGGCCGAACCGAGACGAGACGATCGGCCAGCTCGCGGCCGCCCATCACCGGCATGATGACGTCGGTTATCAGCAAGTCGAGTTGTCCCGAATAACTTTCCGATAGCGACAGGGCCTCCGCGCCATTGTGCGACGGAAGGACCGTGTAGCCCGCCTGCCGAAGCACGGAGCAAGCCAGGTCGCGGAGCATGTCTTCATCCTCGGCGAGCAGGATCGTCTCACTCCCATTTCGCGGCTCGTGTGCGTCGGACGGCTCGGCGTCGGGCACGGCGACGGTCTCGGCTCGGGGCAGCGCGACGCGGAAGGTCGCGCCAGCGCCGGGCGCGCTGTCCACGGTGATCTCGCCGCCCGACTGCTGGACGATGCCGTAAACGGTGGCCAACCCCAGGCCCGTGCCCTTGCCCACTTCCTTCGTGGTGAAAAACGGCTCGAAAAGACGGGCGCGGGTGTGCTCGTCCATGCCGTGCCCAGTGTCGCGGACGGTCAGCACCACCCGCGGATTGGCCGACCCCTCGCCGTCCTCCGCGGCGGTCTGAATCGTCAAGAGACCGCCGTTGGGCATGGCGTCGCGCGAGTTGACGACCAGGTTCACCAGCACCTGTTCGAGCTGGCCGCGATCCGCCTTGACGGGACCGAGTTCGGGGGCCAACTCGATCACCAGGCGCACGTCCTCGCCGATCAGGCGCTGGAGCATCGGCTCCAGCTCCGAGATGACGGTATTGAGGTCGAGCACCACGGGCATGAGGATTTGCTTGCGGCTGAAGGCGAGCAGCTGGCGCGTCAGGTTGGCGGCCCGCTCCGCCGTGCTGCGGATCATCCGGCTCGGCTCGTGGAGCGGATCGTCCGGCTGCGTGCGGGCGCACAGGAGCGAGCTGTAGCCGAGGATGACGGTGAGCAGGTTGTTGAAGTCGTGGGCCACGCCGCCGGCCAATCGGCCGACCGCTTCCATCTTCTGCGCCTGCCGCAGCTGCTCTTCCAAACGCTTGTGTTCGGTGACATCGCGCGCGGTGCCGAACGTGCCGATGATTTGCCCCTTGGCATCGCGGAGCGGCGATTTGGTGGTGGACACCCACAACTCGCGGCCCTGCCCGTCGGTGATCTTCTCTTCCTTGGCCACCAACTGTCGCCCCGTGCTCATCACTTCCTGTTCGTCCCTGTCCGTCTCCCCGGCGAACTCGGCCCGGTAAAAATCGCGATCCGTCTTGTTGATTGCCTCGTCAGGAGAGGACAGGCCGTGCATGTCGGCCTTGGCCTTGTTGATGCGCGTGAACCGTCCTTGCACGTCCTTGAACCAGATGTGGTCGGGCGTGTTGTCGAGCAGGCTGTGCAGCAGGTAGCGCTCGTGGAGCAGCGACGTCTCGAACCGCTTGCGTTCGCTGATGTCGCGGACGGTGATAAGGCCCAACGTCCGCGGCCGGGCGTGAAGGCGCGTGACGGTCAGGTTGACCGGCACCCAGACGCCGTCCTTCTGATGGCGGAGCAGGAAATCTTCCTGCGAATGAAACAGGCCGGTGCGCTGGAAGGCATGGCGGAGGCGGTGGACGCCGCCGGGCGAGGTGGAGCGGAATAGATACATCACCTGCATGCGCAGCAGGTCGGCGTAAGGATAGCCGCTCAGCCGCTCGGCCATCGGATTGACGTCGATCATGGCCTCGGAGGCGGGATCGAAGAGAAACAAGGCGTCGCCGCTTTCCTCGAACAGCGTGACGGCCAGCTCGTCGCGGTCATACGGTGTCACGGTGTGCTCCCCTAATCCCAGCAAAACATTTCCACGGCATCGACCCAAACCTCGCCGAGTCCGGCATAATCAATTTCAATGTTGCGGTGCCCGTGCTGCGTGCAGTAGGCGGGCCAATCCCAGATGAACAGATAGGTTTGCCATTCCGCCCCTGGCTTGACCCAGCCTCCCATGCGAAGCTCGCGGACATCCACGCCGGGTTCGGCCGGCATATGCGGA
Source organism: uncultured Planctomycetota bacterium (assembly GCA_963767535.1). Classification (GTDB taxonomy): domain Bacteria; phylum Planctomycetota; class Planctomycetia; order Gemmatales; family Gemmataceae; genus JAJPHU01. Next base: position 608,845 of record CAVYEC010000001.1, on the reverse strand, counting down.
TGAACCGCGCTGAGACCGCGGAGTCGCTCGGCGGCCGGCGTGTGGTCGCTCTGCGGAATGTGTAGCGGGATCCACGGCCCGACAAACAGCCGGCCGTCGCTGCCTTCCGCACTGGCGCAGGCGCGGAAGCGGAGCAGCGTGGTCGCGCCCGCTTGTCCCGGCACGCGCGCCAGCCATTGGTAGAGTCCGATCCGCGTGCTTCGTTTGCCCGGGTCGTGCTTGACCAGGTGCAAGGCCGGCTCGTCGGGCCGGCCGGCCGGGGCCGCGAAGTGAACGACGTCCGGGTCCGGACCGTCCAAAGGGGAGATCAGCCGCCAGTGGATCGCATCGGGCCGAAAGTCCTCGGGGCCGTCGAAGTTGCCCATGCGGACGAAGTTGTCCTCCGGGTGGATCGGCGGGGCGGTGGCCAACTCGGTCCAGTGGGACCAGGCCCAGTCGATCAGGCGCGGACTGTTCAAGGGATGCACAAGGATTTGCAGAGCCGGTGAATCGAGGAACAGCGCCGGCAACGGCCGGGGCCATTCGAGCAAGGGCGGGGCGTTCGGCCCTTCCGGATAGCGCCCCTTGACCGACGTGCGCGCGAGCAAAGGCGCCAACTCGGGCGGCGGATCCTGACCCAGATCGCCGAACCAGCGCGGGAGCGCTTGCGGTTCGTCATAGATCAACCAGGCGCGTGGCTTTTCCCCGTTGGCCGGATCGGCCGGGGCCGGCGAGGCAAGCGGGTGATTCGACAATCCGAAATAGCCGGCCGGCACCAATGCCAGGATCAGAACGAGGGCGGCCAGGCTGAGCATCCGCCGGCGCGAAGACGCGATGCAGTCCGAGGGCCTTTTGCAGCTCCTGATGGAGTTCGGCGACAGTGGCGTAACGCTGTTCGGGCCGCCGCGCCAGGGCACGGCGGAGGACCGGATCGACGGCGGCCGGCAACTTCGGGTTGAGGCGCACGGCTGACTTGTAGATGCGTCCGGGCAGCTGGCCCGTCAGCAGTTCGTAGGCCAGCACCGCCAGCGAAAACAGGTCGCTGCGCTCATCCGCTTGCAGCCCGTAGCGCTGCTCGGGCGGGCAGTAGTCGATCGTGCCCTGCGACAGCCCCTTCTCGGCCAACTCGCGCGCGTCCATGTGGGTCCGGGCGAGGCCGAAGTCCGCGATCTTGACGCCGCTGTCGGGGGTGCGGAGGACGTTTTCCGGCTTGAGGTCCAGGTGGAGGACGCCGTGGCGGTGAATGTAAATGAGCGCCTGGGCGATGCGATCCAGCACCTCCGCGGCCCGGTCGATCGGCCACGCTTTGCCGGGCGTCATGGCGCTGCGCAGGGACGAGCCGGTGATGAATTCGGTGACGAGATAATAGCGGCCGTCGTGCTGGCCGCAATCGTGGATCGAGACGATGTGCGGATGGGACAGCGAGGCGAGCAGGCGCGATTCGCGCTGAAAAGCCGGCACAGCGTTGTCGCTGCCGGCGGCGGCGTGCAGGACCTTGACCGCCACGATGCGATCGAGGCTCAGCTGCCGGGCGCGGTAGACGGTCCCCATCCCGCCCTCGCCGGCCTGGTCGAGCAGGCGATACCCAGGGATGGTGAATTGCGTGCCGGGCGGTTCGAGGTGTTCCGTGGTCAACGTCTCTGGCCTCGCTGGAAGGTCGCCGAGAAACTCGTCATTGAGTTCGATTCGCCGGAGACGCACGGAAGGCATTCCGGCCGGGAAGATAGGCCCAACCGCCGCTTCGGGGAGCCGGCACCATCCCGCTGAAGTATAGATTATCGTCTCATAATATGCGGGGGGATGAACTGACAAACGCATGTCACCGTACCGGCTTTCCGCCCCCGACTGAAAAATCCTTCTCCCCCATACCTTCTTTGCGACGTCGGGGATAGTATTTCCATCCCGCCTGAAGCACCTTTTCGGTACGGAAGAAATTGAGGAGAACCGTTGCCGGCATCGCATTTGCTCATCCATCTTCTCGTCCGGGATTTGGACTCGGCCTCAGCCGCGCGGAGAGCCATGAAGATCACCATTCTGACGCACCTGGAAAAAGAGAACGCCAAGACCTACGACGCGGTTGTCGATCAGGTGGCCGACGTGCTGCGGCAAGGCCGTCACAAGGTCTCGATCCTGGGCATACACGGCGACATGGCCAAGCTGCGCACCGGCCTGGCCCGGCGGAAGCCCGATCTCGTCTTCAACCTCATGGAGACGTTCGGAGCCAGCCAACTCGGGGCCGTCGGCCTGGCGGGCCTGCTCGACCTGCTCGGCCTGCCTTACACCGGCGGCGGGCCGGGCGAAATTTACATCCAGGAAGACAAGGTGCTGACCAAGAAGCTGTTGGCCTTCGACGGCATTCGCTATCCCGAATACGCCCTGTTCTCTCCCGACGCCGACCTGGAAACGGGGGGCCATCTGCGCATGCCGCTGTTCGTCAAGCCCTTGCGCATGGACGCTTCCATCGGCATCGACGCCAGATCTCTGGTCCGCAGCACGAGCGAAATGATGGAGCGCGTGCTGGATATTCATCGGCGGGTCAAGGATTCCGCGCTCGTCGAGGAATACGTCGAGGGCCGGGAGTTTTACATCGGCGTCCTGGGCAATCAGATGCCGCAGGCGTTTCCGCCGATTGAGATGGATTTCTCCGGCCTGCCCGACGGTGCGCTGCGCGTCCTGGATGCCAAGGCGAAATGGGACGAAAAAAGTCCGCAATACAAGGGCACGCTGCGCCGTGGTGGCCGACCTGCCCGACGAACTGCGGGCGCGTCTGCAAAAGGTCGCGCTAGACGCCTACCGCGCCCTGCGCGTGCGCGATTACGGACGCATCGACCTGCGTCTGACCGAGGCCGGCGAGGTGTACGTCATCGAGGTCAATGCAAGCTGTTACCTCGAACAGTCCGGCGAGTTCGTCACCGCCGCGCGAGCGGCCGGGATCGAATATCCCGATCTCATCCATCGCATCGCAGAATTAGCCGGCGAAAGGCACAAACTTCGCAAGACCCGTTGATCCTCCCCGGTTGCACTTCACTCGGCATAGGCTTTGCGTTTTATCCCCTCAGAGGACTCTAACTGCAAAGGAGGTGTCCTATGAGGTTGCTTCAAGGGATCCTGGCCGGGGCGATGGTGCTGGTCACGATCAACCCCTCGCAGGGTCAAATACCGTATCGCCCGCTTCAGCGTTCGCCCTACTGGTCGGGGATCCTCGGACAGCGCAACTACCCGATGTCGCGCTACCAGGCTCCCAATTATTCCATGCCCAACTACCAACAACCCGGCTACCCGATGCCGATGAACCAATCAGACGGGCGGCGGTTGTGGGTGTACGGCAGCCAGGGCGAAGGGAGCTTCCGACAGATGGATAATGGCTCCTGGGTCGAGAGCAATTACAGCGGCCAGTATTACTATCGGGAACTCGGCCGAACGCCGCGGTTCGTCGATCTGTTCGACCCCAACCGCAACGTTTTCGTCCGCATCCAGGACGAGATAATGTTCAGCCACGGAATGGGCGCCTACCGCTGGAACCCCGGTTACATCGGTCACTGGGAGTAGCGGTTCCCTGAGTGAGTTGCTTCCTCGACAGCACAAGGCAGCGGGCCACGGCGATCTCACGATTTCCGCGGCCCGTTCCTTTTGCTCAGTGCCGGGGGGCCGATTTATGTTCCAGGCGGTTGACGGCCAGGGCCGTTACAAACGTGGTCAGCGCGACGGCCGCGTCCAGCTCGCGCTCGGCGGGATAGGACAGGCGATTGGCCTCGGCCCGTTCCGCCAACCGGCGCAACAGCACGCGCGTATGCTCCGGGAAATACGCGGTCCAGCGGAACACCTCGGTTGACAACGTGCGCTCCAGCCGGCGGATCAACATGGCGGCGGAATGCTGGCTCTGAGCCGACGGATCGAGCGCGGCCGGCAGGTCGCCGAAGATCGATTGCAGCGCGTCATCGACTTCGGGAGGCACATCCTCGCCGGCCGGCGCGTTCTGCTGATAAAACTCATCGAGCGAGGAAACGATCTCACCTACATCTTCATCCAATTCTTCCTCGGTCGTCAGCGGATCGCGGTCGCGCAGCAGGGTCATGGTGCGATCGCAGTATTCCAGTTTCGCCAGGGCCGTCGGCGCACCGGCATAGCGGCGGCGCCAGTCGAACTTCGGCGTCATCCACACGGCGAAGGTCTCGGCCCAATCTTCATCCGGATGCTTCTGGGCATACCAGCCCGGCAAGTGATGCACATAGTCGGCGTGGAACGGCCGGGGGCGGTATTCCTCCTCGTACTCCTGCTCGATGTCGCCGAACAAACGCACCCACTCCGCCTCCTCGTAGAGCCGGTAGGCGTAATTGATGACGTGCCCCATCTCGTGACGGAGGTAACGCAAAATGTCCGCCGGCCCGACGCCCTCCACGAGGCCGGCCCGATCCGCGTGCAATTCCGTGAGGTCGGCGCGGGCGAGATAGAACGGGATGGCGATGCTGATGGTGCCGAACGGCACGCCCCATTCGGTCGAGAGATAAAACTTCGGCTCGACTGCGCGTGATGCCGCGCTGTTTCAGCTCATGCTGAAAATCTTGCAGGATGCGATCGAGCGGCGTCCCGATGATCGTCAGGCCGAGGTCACGCAGCGGCCTGGACGACGGGTTGGCCTCATGAACGGGAAGGTTGGACGGCGACATGATTCACCCCGCGGGGAGCAAAATACGACTGGAAGAAAGAGGGTGCAGAAATCATGCCATGTTGTTGAGTGGCATGGACTAGCCGCGAGCGCCAGCGAGCGGGATAGTATCCGCTCGCTGGCGCTCGCGGCTAGTTCCTGTAGGGTGGGCCGAGTCTTCGAGGCCCACCGGCGGGGACTTGGTGGGCCTCGAAGACTCGGCCCACCCTACAAACCAACTAGTACAATGAAGGAGGATAATCTCCGCTCTCTTGAGCGCTCCCGCGGGGAGTCGATATGCGTATCGCCATGGCTTGCGGCCTCGACCGCCTGGAATTCGAGGTCGCGGAGGAAAAGCTGATTCCCGACCCGCAGCCGCCGCCGGCGCTCCCCGACCCGGCCGACGCCGTCCGCGCCGCGCTCGAATCGCCCTTCGAGTTTCCCCCGCTGCGCCGCGCCCTGACGCCGGACGACCACGTTACCATCGTCGTCGATGAAGAGCTGCCGCACCTGGCCGAATTGCTGGTGCCGGTGCTGGAACACGTCGCCAGCGCCGGCGTGACGCCGGAAACGATGACGCTTCTGTGTGCGCCGTCGTCGTCGCGGCAAGGCTGGATCGAGGACTTGCCCGACGCCTTTCAGGACGTGCATGTCGAGGTCTCCGACCCCGCCGAACGGCGGCGCATGGCCTACCTGGCGACCACGCACAAGGGCAAACGTCTTTATCTGAATCGCACGCTCGTCGAGGCCGATCAGATCGTCGTGCTGTCCAGCCGGCGCTACGACCCGGTGCTCGGCTATGGCGGCGCCGAAGGCGCGCTCTATCCCGCCCTGAGCGATGAGGAGACGCGCGGCGCATCGGTCCAGCGCGTCAACCTGGGACTGCCGAACGAAACACCCTGGCCCACCCGCCGTGAGGCGACCGAGACAGCATGGCTTCTGGGCGCGCCGTTCTTCGTGCAGGTGATCGAGGCGGCCGGCGACGGGATCGCGCACGTCGTGGCCGGCACCACCGACGCCAGCCGGGAAGGGCAACGGCTGCTCGACCTGTGCTGGCGGCAGAGGGTGCCGCGCGCCGCCGATCTCGTCGTCGCCGGGATGAGCGGCGATCCGTCTGCGCGACACGTTCGCAGCGCTCGCCCTCGCCCTGGCCAACGCCGCCCGCGTCGTGCAGCCGGGTGGCCGGATCGTGCTGCTCAGCCGGGCGAACCCGATTCTCGGGGCCGAGTCTGACCTGCTCCGGAGCGCGGACGATCCGCAGATCGTTCTCGACCAGTTGCGCCGCAAGCACACCCTGGAGATGCTGCCCGCCCTCCGGTGGGCCGGCGCCGCCGAGCAGGCCCACATCAATCTGCTGAGCGGACTGGCGGACGAGGTTGTTGAGGAATTGTTCGCCACGCCGTTGCATGATGCGAGTGAAGTTCAGCGTCTCTTGAATGCGGGCGGCTCCTGTCTGTTCCTGCCCGATGCGCACAAGATGCTCGCGGTTCTCGATTAGCAACCGCGGCGATGGGAAGTATCCTTCCCTGCCAGCCTGCCAAATGCAAACAGCAGTTTGGCAGACTAGTTTTTAACGTAAATTCATTATTCGTAAGCGTTTGCGTGGCGACACTGCCAAACTGCCAACGTCTCGGGAGTCGAATTTTATCCGGGTTGAATTCCACGGCGAATGAACCGGGCCGAGAGGGACGCAGTCGCTGGCATCCTTGTTAGGCCGGGCGTTCCTTTGCGGTTGTAGCCCCAGGATTTCCGCCGAGTATTCACGCGGAGGCTTGAGGCATGAAGATTGTCCTTCCCGGAGGGACCGGGCAAGTCGGTACGCTGCTCGCCCGCGCCTTCGTCGCGGATGGCCATGAAGTCGTGATTCTCAGCCGGAACCCTCAGCACGCCCCCTGGCGGGTGGTCGGCTGGGATGCCGGGACGGTGGGCGAATGGGCCGCCGAAATCGACGGAGCGGATGCCGTTATCAACCTGGCGGGGCGGAGCGTGAATTGCCGATACCACGCCGAGAATCGGCGCCTCATCCACGAATCCAGGGTCCAATCGACTCGTGCCGTCGGGCAAGCCATTGCCCGAACCGCCCGGCCGCCTCGTATCTGGCTGCAAGCGAGCACTGCCACGATCTACGCCCACCGCTACGACGCGCCCAACGACGAGACGACGGGCATCCTAGGCGGCTCGGAAGAAGGAGCCCCAGACACCTGGCGGTTCAGTATCGACGTAGCGAAGTCGTGGGAGCAAGCGGCCAACGAGGGCGACCTCCCGCAAACCCGGCGGGTGTTGCTCCGCTCGGCCATGACGATGAGTCCCGATCCCGGCGGGGTCTTCGATGTGCTGTTGGGGCTGGTCCGTTGGGGGCTGGGCGGCGCCAGCGGGGACGGCCGCCAGTACGTCTCGTGGATTCACGACCGGGACTTCGTCCGGGCCGTTTACTGGCTGATGGAGCACCCGGAGTTGTCGGGGCCGGTCAACCTCGCTTCGCCGAACCCGGTGCCCAACGCCGAGTTCATGCGCACGCTCCGCACCGCCTGGGGAATCGGCTTCGGTCTGCCGGCCACGAAATGGATGCTCGAAATCGGTGCCTTCTTCCTGCGAACCGAAACGGAGCTGGTCCTGAAAAGCCGGCGCGTCGTCCCCGGTCAGTTGCTCAAGTCCGGTTTCGTGTTCCAGTTCCCGACGTGGGCCGAGGCGGCGGACGATCTGTGCCGTCGCTGGCGGGAGTCGTATCGGGGTAGTTGCCGCTTGTGTGGCACGCTGGCAGCGTACCCTACGTAGGGCACGCTGCCAGCGTGCCAAACCCAAAAACACCACCCGTATCGGAGTAAAGCAAAGGAGGCGTCTTAACCGAGGGCGACGGTCCTATCGCCGCCCGTGAATGTACAAATCATCGTCGAGGAGTTCGTGCCGCCATTCGCTCAGGCGCAGTGCTTCCGCCATCTTGTCCACGCCGTGCCCGCCGACTGCGCTTGTCGCCGCGGAACCACCGATCAGGCGCGGCGCGATGAACACATGAAATTCGTCGATGGCCCGCGCATCCAGAAAGCTGCCGAACACGCCGCCGCCGCCCTCGACCAGCACGTTCGTGAAGCGCCGCCGGCCCAGCTCGGCAAGTAAAGCATCCACATCCGTCCGTCCCTGCACGGTCGGCAGAACTACCACCTCGCAGCCGTGTCCCTGGAGCGCGTTTCGCCGCGCCTCCGGGATGCGCTCCGTGGCGGCCACGATCGTCGGCGTGGTGCGTGCGGTCTGCACGAGAATGGAATCGTCGTGGATGCGGCCCACACTATCCAGGACGATCCGCGCCGGCGTGCGCGGTCCCGGCGGACGGGCCGTCAGTTGCGGGTTGTCGGCCAGGACGGTGCCGATGCCGGCGAGGATGGCGTCCATGCGGCCACGAAGTTCGTGGACGCGACCGCGTGAGGTTTCGTTGCTGATCCAGCGCGAATCGCCGCCGCGCGTGGCGATCTTGCCGTCGAGCGTCATGGCCCATTTCGCATGGACATAGGGCCGTCCGGTCGCCAGCAATTTCAGATATGGCGCGTTGAGCCGCCGCGCTTCCGCCTCGCCGACGCCGAATTCGACGACGACGCCGGCTTGCCGCAACTGCTCGGCCCCTTTTCCGGCGACGGCGGGGAAGGGGTCCGGCATGGCGGCGACGACGCGGACGATCCCCGCACGCAAGACGGCCTCGGTGCAGGGCGGCGTCTTGCCGTGATGACAGCACGGTTCGAGGGTGACGTACAGGGTCGCGCCGCGTGCCGCCTCGCCGGCCGCGGCGAGGGCGTGGACCTCGGCGTGCGCCTCGCCGTAACGCTGGTGCCAGCCCTCGCCGACGAGTTGCCCGTCGCGCACCACGACCGCGCCGACGAGCGGGTTCGGCTCAACGGAACCACGGCCGCGCTCGGCCAGTTCCAGGGCGCGGCGCATCCACTCGTCATCACTTCTTCGCGGCTGGGGCTGCACGGTGATCCTCCGCAACCGGGATTTCGGGCAAACGCTGGCATTTTATTCCCTCGGCCGGACGAAAGGGAGCGGACACATAGCCCCCGGCTTGCCGGGGAAAGCCTCACCCCCGGCAAGCCGGGGGCTATGTGTCCCAATCGAGGCGGTGGGAATTTCACTTGACTGCGCTGCATCGGGGTCTTGAACTGTCACTGGAGTTGTTTACCCACGGGCGAGGAGGTGCGGTATGTCGAGTCCTTCAGGGGTCTGGGATGATTTCTTCGCCGCCTCGGACGAGTACACCGGCCCGCCGCTGACCGACGCGCTGGTGGCCGCGGCGGAGGCGGTGCTGGGGTACAAGCTGCCCGCCGCCTACCTCAGCCTCCTCCGAGTCAAGAACGGCGGCGTTCCGAAGCGGCAGTGCTACCCGACCGCCGGGACGAGCTGGTCGGACAACCACGTGCGGGTGACCGCGATCTGCGGGATCGGGGGCCGGTGGGGCATCGACTCGGAACAGTACGGCAGCCGGCACATGATCGAGACGGGCGGGTTCCCAGACGTCGGGATATTCGTCGGGTGGACGCCGACGGCCGGGCACGACGGCATCTTCCTGGACTACCGCGCGTGCGGGCCGGGTGGGGAGCCGCGCGTCACTTACCTCGACGCCGAGGGGGGCGAAGAGGAGTCCCAGGCTCTCGCGCCGGACTTTGCGACGTTTCTGCAAGGGCTGGTAGACTGCCGCCCCTACGAGGAACAGCGCCAGCGGGCGATGGAAGACTGACGCGACAAAGCCCGTATCAGAAGTTGATCCCTCGAACGTCTGATCGGTCTCGTTTGCTTTCCTTCCGAGAATGAGATAAGCCTGAGTGCGTCATCATCTTCCGTGACAACTTGTGCGCTCGCGAGGCAGGGTTGCGATGGAGATCGAATTCACACTCAACCGGGACGATTACGTCACCTACTGGATGCGCTACTGGGAGCAGTCGCCGGAGGGGAGGCGACCGTACCTGCTCTGGTCCTCCGCCTACGCCGTCGTCTGGGTGCTCATCAGCCTCGCCTCCCTGCTCGTCGCCTTCCTCCTTGCCGGCATTTACTGGGTCGTGGTGACGGCGATCGTGCAAGAGCCGCTGGACATCCACCAGTTCCCCCTCACCGCCATGTGGTGCATCGCCGTCTGCGCTCCTCGTGCTTTGCTCGATTGCCGTCGTGGGCGGGGCATTCACGGAAGGGAGTGGGCGGGCCAACCAGCGCCGCAAGTACGAGAAACTGCTCGAAGATCATGTCGTCGCGGGTACGATCCGCATTCCGCGGAATGATCGCGTTTGCCTGAATGCCGACGGGTTCAGCGAACTGAACCACTACCGATGCGACCACGGCGGCGTGGTGATCGACGAACACAAGCGGACCTGGGTTCCCTGGCGGGCCATCGAAAGCATCGACCGCACGCCCAGGCATGTCTTTATCGTCGTGAGCGGGAAGGGTAGCCTCATCGTGCCGACGCGGGCCTTCGCGGATGAGGCGGCCTGCTCCGCGTTCGTCGAGGCGGCCACCACCTACAAGCGCGAGGCGGACAAGGCTCCCGCACACGGTTTCCCATCGGCTCCCGAATTCGCCGGCGCGATCCAAACCGCCGAGGGCCTCTGGCCCCGGTAGGGGACTCTCTCCAAGTCGTGAAGCGCCTCACGAGGTGGGAGAGTCTTGCTCGACCGGAGGCGTCGGCTCCGCCTGATTATCGCCCTCCTCGCGCGCCACCTTCGCCATCGACGCGATCTTGTCGCCCTCCTTGAGGTCCATGATGCGCACGCCCTGCGTGTTGCGGCCGACGACGCGGATTTCGCTGACGTGCGTGCGGTTGACCATGCCGCCCGTCGTGATGAGCATGATGTCGTCGCTGTCGCGCACCGGCCGTCACGCCGACGACGGGGCCGTTGCGCTCGCTGGTGCGGATGTCGCGCACGCCCTTGCCGCCGCGGCGCTGCTTGCGGTAGCGCATCGCCGAACGGCTCTCGTCCTCCTCGCCGTCTCCGGAGGCTGACGCCCCCGGCTCAGATCCAACGGTTCCTCGGCAACGGCTCCTCGGCGACCTCTTCGCCGTCGGCCTCTTCCGACCCGGCGGTGTTGGCGCCGAACGGCGTCCGCTTGCCGTAGCCGTTCTCGCACACCGTCAGCAGATAGCCCTCCGGGTCGGCCACCACCATGCCGACGACCTCGTCGTCGCCCTGCAAGTTGATGCCCTTGACGCCGCGCGTGTTGCGGCCCATCGCCCGAGCGCCGGCCTCGTCGAAGCGGATGGCCATGCCCTTGCGCGTGCAGAGCACCACCTCGTCGCCCGGCTGCGTCAGGGCCACGTCGATGAGCGTGTCGCCCTCGTCGAGGCTGATGCCGATGATGCCGCCGCTCTTGGGCCGGCTGTATTCCTCCAGCGGCCGTCTTCTTCACCAGGCCGCGCCGCGTCGCCATGATGAGATGGCGGCCGCTCGTCGAAGCGGCGCACCGGGATGACGCTGGTGATCTTCTCCTCCGGCTTGCAGCGACAGCACGTTGGCGATGGCCCGGCCGGCCGAGGTTCGGCTCCTCTGCGGGATGTCGTAGACCTTGAGCCAGTACAGCTGGCCGCGTGTTGGTGAAGCACAGCAAATAGGCGTGCGTCGAGGCGACGAAGAAATGTTCGATGAAATCGTCTTCGCGGGCCGCGCCGCCGGAGACGCCCTTGCCGCCGCGGTGCTGCGTGCGATAGGTGTTCAGCGGCAGCCGTTTGATGTAGCCGTTGTGGCTGATCGTGACGGCGTTGTCCTCCTCGGCGATCAGGTCTTCGAGGTTGAGCCGGCCGACCTCGCCGGTGAATCTCGGTGCGTGCGGTCGTCGCCGTACTTGTCGCGCAGCTCGCGCAGGTCGCTCTTGACGACCACGCCAGGATGTTGCCGCTCGCTGCTCGAGCAGCTGTTCGTAGCCGACGATCTTGCTCGCGCAGGTCGTTGTATTCCTTGATGATCTCGTCGCGCTCCAGGGCGGCGAGCTGGCCGAGTTGCATGCGCACCACGGCCTCGGCCTGCGCCTCGGTCATGCGGTAGCTCGGTCTGGACGCCGATCTCGCGCTGCAAGGCGGCGAAGTGCTCTTCGCCCAGCGCCCGGCCCAGCACGGCGGCGGCCACGGCGCAGCCCCTGCAAGCTGCACCTTGGCCTCGGCCCGGCTCGGCGCATCGCCGGCAGATGCGCGATCACCTCGTCCAGCGACGAGATGGCGATGAGCTGGCCTTCGAGGACGTGGCCGCGCCGCTTGGCCTCGCGCATCAGGTACTCGGTGCGGCGGCGGATCACCTGACGCGATGGCGGAGGAACTCTTCGAGCATCTCGCTTGATGCGTCAGGTACTGCGCGGCCGGCCGTCCACCAGGGCCAGCAGGATGATGCTCACCGTCTTTTGCAGCGGCGAATACTGGTACAGCTGGTTGAGGATCAGGTTGCGGGTCGGCGTCGCGCTTGAGGTAGACGACGATGCGCACCGGCTCGCCGTTGCGCGCGCTGCTCTCGTCGCGTGATGTCGCGGACGCCCTTGATGCGCTCGTCCTTGACGAGGTCGCCGATCGCCTCGGCCAAGCGGTTGCGCGTCTGCTGGTAGGGCACTTCAGTGATGATGATCTGGATCGGCCGCCTTCCTCGTTGATGTCGGCGCAGGCGCGGAGCGTGATCTTGCCGCGGCCGGTGGCGTAGCCGTCGAGGATGCCCTGCCGGCCGCAGATGATGCCGCCGGTCGGGAAGTCCGGGCCCGGCAGATGACTTCCATGAGTTCCGGAAGCGTTGACGTCCGGGTCGTCGATGACCCGGATGGCCGCGTCGCAGACTTCGCGCAGGTTGTGCGGCGGGATGTCGGTGGCCATGCCGACGGCGATGCCGTCGGAGCCGTTGACGAGCAGGTTGGGGAACCGGCTGGGCAGGACGATCGGCTCCAGGTGCCGGTTGTCGTAGTTGGGGATCATGTCCACGGTTTCGTGGCTCAAGGTCCGTCGAGCATCTCCGCGGCCACGGCCGAGAGGCGCGCTTCGGTGTAACGCATCGCCGCCGGCGGCAGGCCGGCGATGGAGCCGAAGTTGCCCTGCTTGTCGATCAGGACATGGCGCAGGTTCCATTCCTGGGCCATGCGCACCAGCGTCGGGTAGACGCTGGCCTCGCCGTGCGGGTGATAGTTGCCGCTGGTGTCGCCGCAGATTTTGGCGCACTTGATGCGGCCGGCGTGGGGGCCGAGATTCAGGTCGTTCATCGCCACGAGGATGCGTCGCTGCGACGGCTTGAGGCCGTCGCGCACGTCGGGCAGGGCCCGGCTGATGATGACGCTCATCGCGTAGGTGAGGTAGCTGTCTTTCAACTCGTCGGCGATGTTGAGCGGGTCGAAGCCGTTGCCGTTGCCGTCGGGCGGAAGGTTGGCCGGCGGGCCGGCGGGGGGAGTTGTCGAGGGCGGCAGTTCGTCTGGCAAGAGAGCAATCCTCCGGGGCACTTCCTTGAGGGCCGGCGCGCCGCGCCGGCGGCTCGTTTTCACTTCATTTTCTGGTGTTTATTCTAGCAAAACGGGCCGGTTCCCACTACCTCGGTTGACCCTTTCGGAGGGGCCATTTTGCTTTCGGAATCGGTGCGAAGGGTGATAAAATGAGGCGGACGGCCGGGCGGCCGTCTGGGGTTCGTGCCCCGCTCCCGGACCCCGCGATATTCGCCTGAACCCGATGTGCGTGGGAGGACCGATGCTGCGCCGCTTCCTGTTGACCGCCAGTCTTTTCGCCGTCTGCCTGATGGGTTTCGTGAATGGCTACGCCGCCGACAAGGACGACGACACGCCCAAGGCCGCCGCCACGCGCAAACTGCTGAAAACCAAGGTGACGGTTAACTTCAAGGACACGCCGCTCAAGGACATCATCGAGGAGATTCAGGATCAGATCATGGACAAGACCAAGAAGAAAGTGGGTGTGCGCGTGGACAACAAGGGCGGCGTGTCCAACAACACCAAGTTCACCTACAAGGCCGACAACGAGCCGCTCGACGAATTGCTCGACAAGATGTTCAAGAAAAATGACCTGGGCTATATCGTGATTTCGCAGCGCAACAACGCCTACGACGGCACGCTCCTGATCGTCAAGGGCGGCCGGCGGCTACCCCGCCAAGAAAGACGACAAGTAGTCCCGAAGCATCCATGTCCCCGCGATTGTTCCTCGACCCGGAGCGCGCGGACGCCGACGGCCTAGTCGGCGTCGGTGGCGATTTGCGGCCCGCGCGGCTGCTCGAAGCGTATCGCCGCGGCATTTTCCCGTGGTTCGACGAGGGCGGCCCCATCCTGTGGTGGTCGCCGGACCCGCGTGCGATTTTTGAGCTGGATGGACTGTACATCTCGCGGCGGCTGGCCCGCACGGTGCGCTCGGGCCGCTTCACGGTGACGGTCAACCAGGACTTCGCGGGGGTCATCCGCGGTTGTGCCGATCGGCCCAACGACGGCGTGTGGATCACCACGGACATGATCGACGCCTACACGCGCCTGCACCGGCTCGGCCACGCGCACAGTATCGAAGTCTGGCACGACGGCCGGCTGGCGGGCGGGCTGTACGGCGTGGCGATTGGTGCTTTCTTCGCCGGCGAGTCGATGTTCACGCGTGTCCGCGACGCCTCCAAGGTCGCCCTCGTGCATCTGATGGATCGGCTGCGCCAGCGCGGTTTTCAGCTTTTCGACGTGCAATTCGTCAACGATCATACCGCGAGTTTGGGGGCCGTGGAGATCTCACGCCGAGAGTATTTGATCCGCCTGCGCCGGGCCGTCGAGGAGGACGCGCGCTTTGAGTAGGCGCTCGTAATATATTGTTTAGCCGCGAGCCGTAGGCGAGCGCGCTCGCGCTCGCCTACGGCTCGCGGCTAAACCTTCGCTCCCAACTCCAGGCGGACGATCGATCCGTCCGCCAGACCGACGACACCTTGCCCGCCAAGCGCCCCGAAGGCGAGGGCTTGTAACGCACTTTCCAGAGTGATTTGATCGCGTAAAGTTCCATCGCTCCCGCGCAGACACACGCGGTTGTCTCGATCCGCCGTGAGCAGGCAATCGCCCGTAAACGACAGGGCCGCCAGCTGGCAGGCGGTATCGAGCGCGATGCGCTGCGGCGGCGCACCGGCGCTGCCGTAGTTGTACAGCCCGTCGCTGAAGCACGCCAGCAGCAGCCATTCGCCGTCGCCGCTGACCGCCAGCGAGCCGACATGCGCGACTAGCCCGTCGCGCCACAGGCACTCGCCGGTCGCCCCGAAGCACACGACCAGTCCGAAATCCGCGGCACCGACCAGGAGCGACTTCTCCGGCACGAACGCCAGGTGCGCCAGCGGCCGGGGCGTGGTCGCCTTCCAGACGGTGCGGCCACGATCATCGAGCAGGTGCAGCGTGCAACCGGCGTCAGCCGCCGCGACGAACTGGCCCAGCGGTTCGAGCGCGAGCGCCGTCACGCGCTGCGGCAGGGGACGCTGCCAGCGCGGCGACAGGTCCGGCTCCAACCAGCAGACGCCCGGAGCGAGAGAACCGCCGACGGCGTAGGCGCTGCCGTCGTCCGCGCAGCCGATCGCCGCGACGGGAATCGGAGAAGGGCGCTGAGCCTGGATGGCCCCGGCGTGGTTGAAGAGAATCAGTCCGTCCTGGCCGTCGCGGGCCAGGACCGCATCGCGCTCCCGGGCCAGGCACAGACCGCGCAAAGGAGCCGGGATCGTTTGCGACCAGAGGCGACGCATAAGTTGAGGGCGAGATTTAGTGCTAGCGGCAAGAATTGTGGCGGCACGCTGCTAGCGTGCCGGATTTCAGGCACGCTAGCAGCGTGCCGCCACAATGCTTTCCGTCAACTCCTAGTTGGGCATCATCGGCCCGGACGACATCGGTTTGAGCATCTCCAGCAAGATCCGCTGGGCCTCGGTCAGGACGGCGTCGCCGTCGGGGTCGAACGGAATGTTGGGCCGCACGCCCTGGCGGTTGTACGGCTGCCAACTCGGCGACAGCAGCCGGGCCACGGTGATGCGGATGCCGCCCGGCATCTTGTCAAACGGCGGTTTTTCCAGGGGAAGCACGCACTGGATCGAACCCTTACCGAACGTCATGGTCCCGACCAGCGTGGCCCGGCCATTCTCCTTGAGCGCCCCGGCCAGCACCTCGGCCGAGCTGGCCGTGTCGCCGTCGATAATCACCACCATCGGCAGGAGCAATGGGTTGAGGCTTTTGACCCGGATCGGCTTTTTGTACTTTTCGGGTAGGATATGACTCTGGCTCTGCGGCACCACGATGACGCCCTCGGCCAGGAACAGCTGCGCCACGTCCACGGCCGAGTCGAACAGGCCGCCGGGGTTGCCGCGCAGGTCGAGGATCAGCACCTTCATGCCGTCCGTTTGCAACAGTGCCAGCGCTTCCTTGACTTCTTGCAGCGTCGATTCCTGGAAGCAGTTGATGCGCAGCTTGCCGATCGGCACCGGCATCGCCGTGCCGTCACCGGCGTCCAGGAAGACCGTCTTCAACTCGTGCTCGACGCTGGGCACCACGACGGGCCGGCGTTTGAGGCGAACCGTCCGGGTGTCCATCATCGTGGGGTTGGCCGGCAGGATTTCCAGCTCCACGACCGAGCCGGGCTTGCCGCGCAGCCGTTCGGCCGCGACCTCGGCCGGCAGCATCTCGACGGGTTGGCCGTCGATCCGCAAGATGCGGTCGTGCCGGGCCAGTCCCGCTTCCCACGCCGGGCTACGCGGGTAAACGCGACTGATTTCGACGTGGTCCTCGACCTGGACCAGATCGACGCCGATCGACACGAGCCGGCCGCGCAGCGCCGCCTGGATCTCCCGGTAATGTCCGGGGGTCAGGAAGTAGCTATATTCGTCGAGCGCATTGCACGCGCCGCTGAGAAATTCGAGCGCGATGACCGTGATGAGCAGCGGCCGGGGACTGGGGCCGAGCTGCTGAGCGAGCCGGCCCAGCGCCATCACCTGGGCGCGCGCCTCCGAGCGGTTGGCGACCTTTCGACCGCGCCACTCGTCGAGCTTGGCCTGAAAGGCATCCACAGCCTCACGCGGGATTCCCGCAAGGTATTCGTCGCGGAACACGGGTTCCTCCAGGGCGAGGCGCAATTCCTCCACGCCCTGTCGAAATAGCGCGGTCACGCTGGTTTTCTGCGAATCGAAATAGGCGTTGGCGATCGTGTCGAGCACCTGTTCGTACATATCGAGCGCCTGCACGGCGGTGACGCGGGCCAGCGCCTGGCGATAGATGCGATCCTGGTGGCGGTGAACGATGTGATAGCGGCGCAGGCAGCGCTGACACGCCTGGCGAGCCTCGTTGTTGTTCCGATCCCGGTGGAGGATCTCGTCGTAGACGTGCCAGGCTTCGAGCCAGTCATGACGCTGCTCCAACAGCGCCGCCTGTTTGCGCAGCCCCAGAGTACCGGCCGTCTCGGCGCGAAGCGAGGCCGGCACGAACAGCAACCCCATCAACAGCAGCAGGCCCCCCGTCCGAGGGCCAATGCGTTCCCACGCCTGTCGCCGGGTTGATGTCGTCACGGGGCACCTCGTGAGGATTCCATTCCGCGTGGTCTTTCGAGGACCAACGATCACGGGAATTGAGTATAAAGGACCAGCCCCACCCCGTCAAACGCTCGCGTCGTTTTGTTACAAACCCGTTGCTACTTGAGTCCGTAGTCCGTAGTCCGTAGTTCTTAGCAAAGAGGGATACTTTTTTGCTACGGACCACGGACTACGGACTACGGACTCTCGACAAATGCTCGACGCGGTTCGGCAGGAAGTTATCGCCCTGGCCAATACGGTGGTGGTCAAGGTGGGCACCAACGTCCTGACGCGCGAGGACGGTACGCTCGACCCGGCCCACCTACAAGCACTCGCCGACCAGCTCCAGCGTTTGCGCCAGCGGGCGGAAGGTCGCCCTGGTCAGCTCCGGCGCCATCGGCGCCGGCATGGGTCGATTGGGTCTGACGCGCCGGCCGACCGACCTGCGCCAGTTGCAGGCGTGCGCCGCCGTCGGCCAGGCGTTTCTGATGCGCGCCTACGAGGACTGCCTGGCCCGGCACGGCATCCCCACCGCCCAGATCCTGCTGACCGCCGGCGACTTCGACAGCCGCGGCCGCTATCTCAACGCCCGCAACACCATCCTGACTCTTTTCGAGTACGGCTGTCTGCCGATCATCAACGAGAACGACACCGTCAGCGTGGCCGAGATCCGTTTCGGCGACAACGACCATCTCGCCGCCCTCGTCACGAACCTGCTGCAAGCACCGCTGCTCATCCTCTTGACCGTGGTGGACGGCCTGTACGCATCCGACCCGCGCACCGATCCGTCGGCCGCGCTTCTGACGACGGTGCCGGAGATCGACGCGGCGATCATGGAGAAGGCCGGCAGCAGCAAGAGCACCCTCGGTTCGGGCGGCATGCGGAGCAAGCTGCGGGCGGCCCGCCTGGCCACCGTGGCGGGCGAGTCGGTCCTCATGGCCAACGGCGGCACGCCCGGCATTCTCGACGCGATCTTCCGGTCGGAGCCGGTCGGCACGCTGTTTCTGCCGCACGACCGCACGATGCCGGCGTGGAAGCGCTGGCTGGGCTACACGGCCCGGCCGCGCGGCCGGCTCGTCGTCGATGCCGGGGCGCGCAACGCCGTGCAGCATCAGGGCCGCAGTCTGCTGCCCATCGGCATCGTCCGCGTCGGCGGGTCGTTCGGCAAAGGCGACGTGGTTGCGCTGTGCGACGCCGAGGGCGTCGAGTTCGCCCGCGGCCTTTGTAATTACTCCTCGACCGACATCGAGCGCATCCGCGGCCTGCGCAGCGAGCAAGTCCGCGAGGCGATCGGCGCGTCCGCCTATGACGAGGTCGTCCACCGCGATAACCTGGTCGTCGTCCTCAAGGGATGACGGGCGGGAAACGCTGTCATTTCCGATTTCTACCGGACATTGAGAGCGAGAGTGTTTCCAAATCTTATCGAAAATGCTAACTGGCGCTTCCGATTGTTAGCGATCGAGACTGCATTTCGATGTAAAAATGGATTTCCTTACTTTTTCTTGATTTTTCTCTTGCATCACCTGAACTCTCTGCTACTTTCATTCCCTAGCTTTGACCACCCCGACGGCGTTGACGAGTCGCCCCGATTCGCCCAGCGCCACGGGCAACCTCCAACGACGCAGGGAGATCGACCGATGAAACATGTGGCTCCGATGCTGGCGGTTCTGGCTTTGATGCTCGGCGGCGTGGGGCAAGCGAAGGCGACTACCATTTTCGATACCACGCCGTCCTGGAATGGAAGCAATGCTCTTGACGCTTGGGGACCGGGCTCAACAGCAACCTTTGGTGAAACGTTCATCGTCCCTACCACGGACAACGTACTCCAAAACTTCACCTTTTATCTCAAAGGGGATGGCGGCATCCAGCCCACGGTGACGTTTCAGGCTGATGTGTACGCCTGGTCTGGTTTGCTGCAAGGTGGTCATTCCCCACAAGGTTCGACAGGCACTCCGCTTTTCAGTGAATCGGGGTTGACCTTTACGGACAACGGGACCTTTCAAGCAGTCACGGTGAATACGGGTGGCACAGCCCTCTCGCCGGGCGGTCAGTACGTGGCCTTATTTACTGCCTCTGACCCGACCAGCCTCGCGGCCAACAGGAGTGGTGGTGAGTTTCTCTGGGGTGATATTTCGGGGACAGCGAGACCCGGTAGTCACGTAGCCAATGACGGGAGCGGCGGCCTTAATTTTTACAACAATGCTTCTTCCGCCCAACTCAGCACTCCGCCGTGGGACGACTTCGCCGACTTCGGTGACTCGGCATGGAAGGCTACATTCACCTCCCCCAACATAGCCACCCCCGAACCCGCCTCCCTCACCCTCCTCGGCGGCCTCGGCCTCAGCCTGCTCGGCTACGGCTGGAGACGGCGACGACAAAGTGCCTGAGAGTCCCTTCACGGGGCATTGCGAAAAGCGATAGGGTATGTCCACAAACGAAAGCCCCTGCTGATCCACTCGGCAGGGGCTTCGCTTTTTCTATGGCGTCGAATTTCTCGGTTTCAAAGGCAAAGCGACACACACCACGGACAGGGTTGAAGTGAGGTCGGCATCACCGCCGAGAAAGTGTTCCCAAGACCGCACAAAAAAAGCCCTTGCCGAAAGCAGAGGCTCGAAAGCGGGATACGGGAGTCGAACCCGTCTAGCAGCCTTGGGAAGGCTGTGCACAGCCGATATGCCAATCCCGCAGGATACGGACGATTTTACCGACGCGCATCGGCGTCCCGCAAGAGGATTCCGGCCGAATCCGCGCACTCATTCCGCGGGGTGATAACGGGGCAGGTAGATCGTGAAGCAGGTGCCCTCGCCGACCTTGCTGGTGCATTCGATCCAGCCCTGGTGCTGCTTGACGATGCCGAACACCATCGCCAACCCCAGGCCGGTGCCGCGGCCCTGCTCCTTGGTCGTGAAGAACGGGTCGAAGATGCGCGGCAGGATCTCCGCGGGAATGCCCTCGCCCGGATCGCGCACCGACAGCGCCACGAATTCGCCGGGCCGGCCCTCCAGGTGCAGCGCAGGCGTACTCCGGCGTCAGCACGCGGTTCTGAATCGACGCCACGATCCGGCCGCCCGTCGGCATGGCGTCGCGCGCGTTCAGACACAGGTTCATCAGCACCTGATTCATCTGATTGGGGTCGGCCTGCACGAGCCAGACATCCGGGTCGGAGACCAGCTCCACCTCGACGAACCGGCCGAGGGTGCGCTGCAAGATGGTCATCGACTCCTGCAAGCACACCGGCAGGCTGAGCGGCTTGAGCCACAGGCGGGCCTGCCGTGAGAAGCCGAGCAGTTGCCGGGTCAGCTCGGCGGCGCGCCAGGCGGCGTTCTCGGTCATTTGCAGCATTTCGCGCGAGGGGTCGTCGGCCGCGGTGCGGGCCAGGAGCAGAGCCAGGTTGCCGGTGATGGCGGTCAAGAGGTTGTTGAAGTCGTGGGCGATGCCGCCGGCCAGCCGGCCGACCGCTTCCATCTTTTGCGCTTGCCGTAGCTGGTCGGCCAGAGCGTTGCGCTGGGTGACATCATCCAGAAGCAGCACGGTGCCGGTGATGTCGCCGCGCTCGTTGATAACCGGGTCGAGAGTGACGTGGAAGGAACGGTCGCCCAGCTGCACTTCCGCGCTTTGCGGCAGCGGTCCTGCCAGCAGGGCGATCAGCGCTTCGGCCGACGCCCCGAGCGCCCCGCGCAAGAGTTGCACGCACGGCCGGCCCAGAAGGTCGCCGACCGGCTGGCGCAACAGCTCGACCATGGCGCGGTTGCAGCGCAGGACTTCGCCGGCGGGATTGAGCAAACACAGGGCGTCGCGGCGGGCGTCGAAGGTGGCCTGCCACTGGTAGGCCGCCTGCCGGGCCGCCTCTTCCGCCTTGCGGACGCGCAAGAGCGATTTGACCGTGGCGATCACTTCCTGCGGCTCGACCGGCTTGGTCAGGTAGCCGTCCGCCCCACCCTCCAGGGCCAGCGTGCGGTCCTCGCTGCGGACGAACACGCCGGACATGTGCAATACGGGGATGGCCGCCGTCGCCGGGTGCGCTTGATGCGCCGGCACACCTCGAAGCCGTCGATGTCGGGCAGGCTAACGTCGAGAATGATCAGGTCGGGCCGGTCTTCCGCCAGGCGGAGGGCGTCGGCCCCGGTCTTGGCCTCGCGGGTGCGGAAGCCGGCGCGCTGGAGCAGCCAGGCGAAGGCGTGGCGGTTGGCCTCATCGTCATCGACGTAAAGGATGGAGGGAGAAGCAGGTTCGGACATTTCTCGCACCTCCGTCGCCGTGCCGATCCAGTCCCGCGGGGAGCGGTCCCTGTGAAACGGACGCCAGACATACGGACGGCAAAGAGATTAGACCGCCAGACGCGGTCCGCGCAGGCAAAAAGGCCGAGCCGGCCGCACCGCCGACCCAACCTTCACGGGTAGTTGGTCCCTCCCTGAGTTGGTCCGTCTCAACCATAGGTCACAAAAATCGACTAGGCAAATAGGGTTGTTGATTTGTTCATTTCCTTTTGTGCGGCCGGGGAGGTTTTTTCTCTCCTTGCCGTCCGGCCCGGTCCTCCTATAAATGCTTTGAATTCCGGTCCGCAGCTTTCTCCCGCTCGTTCGCAGATAGATTTACTGGGCTGAGAAACGACCATCCTTGCCGTCGTCGTCATGGATACGTGCGGTCCGCGAACACTCCCAAGCAAGAGGACGGCTTGACGGTGAGCGCTGACCTCTCTCGGACAATCGTGGAATCCCTGGAAGACGTTGTCACCTTGCGAGACCCGCAAGGCCGCCTCGTCTTTGTCAGCCCGTCCGTGCTGCGCTTGACAGGCTCTTCCCCGGCGCAACTGCTCGGCACGGCGGAGGGCGATCTCGTCCATCCGGACGACCGCGACCGCGTCGAGCAGTCCGCGGCCGCTTATTTCCGCGGAAGTCCGGCCAGCGAGATCGAGTTTCGCTGCCGGACGCGCGACGGTCCCTATCGCTGGGTGGCCGCCCGCGGCCAGCTCCTGTGCGACGCACTCGGCCAGCCCCTCGGCGTCCTTCGCTGTCTGCGCGACATCACCGAACGCAAGGAGCGGGAAGAACGCACCGGCCAGACGCGGAAACTGGAAGCCGTCGGCCGGTTGGCCACCGGGGTCGCCCACGATTTCAACAACCTTCTCACCATCATCACCGGCTACACCTGCGTCCTGCTCGACGGCCATGCCGAAGGCGATCCGGACCACGAAATGTTGCGCCACATCGAGCGTGCCTCCGAACGGATCGCGGCTCTGGTCCGCCAGCTGTTGGCCTTCGGCGGCCGACAGATACTCAACCTCAGCCTCGTCGATCTCAACGCCGTTATCCTCCGCCTGACCGAACTCTTCAAGCGCCTGCTCGGTCCCGACATCCACCTGCACCTGAACCTCGCCCCCTCCCTGCCGCCGGTCCTCGTGGACCGCGCTCGGATCGAGCAAACGCTCCTGGATCTGGCAGTCAACGCCCGCGAGGCCATGCCCGCCGGGGGGCAGTTCTCCCTGACCACCACTTCCGATTGCGGATTGCGGATTGCGGATTGCGGATTGGAAGAGAAATCCGCAATTTGCCTGACTGTGGCTGACACTGGACCCAGCATGGGCGAGCACGTCCTGGCGCATGTGTTCGAGCCGTTCTTCACCGCCTGGGAAGCCGCTCGGGGGTCGGGGATGAGGTTGGCTGCCGTCTACGGAACGGTGCGGCAATGCGGCGGCCAGATTACCGTCTCCAGCCGGCCCGGTGAAGGGACGACGTTTACGCTCACTTTCCCCGTCGCGGCACCCGCGACGCGCGCGCGCAGTCCACGCGCCCCGGCACGATCCTGCTTGTGGAAGACGAGGACGCGGTGCGGCGCTTGGCCCGGCACGTCCTCGAAGAGCAGGGTTATTCCGTACTGGAAGCGAGTCACGGCGAGGAAGCCCTGCAAGTGTACGCCCGCCATGACGGTCCGCTCGACCTGCTGGTCTCCGACGTGGTCATGCCGCGCCTGACCGGGCCGGAATTGGCCCGCCGGATGCTCGAACAAACGCCGGATTTGCCCATCCTGTTCGTGTCCGCTTGCAACCGAGACAACGCGGATCTGAGTGAATTTCTGGAGAATCGGCGGGCGCGCTTTTTGGCCAAGCCGTTTCTGCCCGACGACCTGGCCCGCGTGGTGCGGGAAATCTTGCACGCGGAGGAAACGTGACAGACGGCGGCTTAGAACTAGCGGACAAAACTCCCTCCCCCTTGTGGGGGAAGTCTCTCTTTCTCCCTCCCCCCTTGTGGGGGAGGGCAGGGGTGGGGGGGGAGGTGCAAGTGGGCTAAGGACTTCTACCCCCACCCTAACCCTCCCCACAAGGGGGGAGGGAATAAGTTCCCGGCGGCTTATCAGCGTGATATGATAAGGTTCGCCGGCAGGCTCGCCTCGGCCCTGGCCGGCGGTTCGATGCCTAGGGCGTGAGCCAGGATGACCGCCGCCGCTTGCGGCGTGATCGCGTCATGCCGCACGCCCGGCCGCACGCCCGCCCCGTACACCAAAAGTGGTACGTGCGTGTCGTATTCATACGGCGTGCCGTGCGTCGTCCCCGTCAAGCGCGTGGTCGATCAGGTAATACGGCTTCTGGAGGATGCGCACGTTCCCGGAGCGCTCCGGGTAGAACGATTTGAGCACCGACTGCCCCACGACATCGCCCGTCGGCCACCCCCTTCATTAGCTGGCTGTGCGTGTACACGTCCTGAACTCCCGGCTGCTTTCGCAACCAATCCGCCAGTGCCGCCTCGACCTCCGGCTCGCGCAGATGGTGGCGCGCCAGCAGGGCGCGATGCAGATACAACCAGATTTCCTCATCCGGCTCGATCCAGCGTTTCTCCTCCGCGGGCACATGAAACGTCTCGCCGAGAAACTCCGCCGCCTTCTTGCAGGAGGATCTTCGGAGTCGATCCGCCCGGCGTCCTCGCCCCGCTGCCGCGTCACTTCCGGCAGCGGACAGACGCCGTGATCGGCGGTCATCGCCAGCACGTACCGTCCCTTGCCCACCTGGTTATCGAGGTAGGTCAGCAATTGCCTGACGATCCGGTCGCTGCGCAGGGTCACGTCAAGCACTTCCTGCGAGTCCGGTCCCCAGCAATGACCGATGGCGTCGTTGGAGGAAAAGCTGAGACACAGCAAATCCGGCGTGTCCCGGCTGCCCAGTCCTTCCGCCGCCACGGCCCGCCGGGCCAATTCCAAAAGCACGTCGTTGCCAAACGGCGAGGTAAACAGCGCCCCGTAATACGCCGCCTTCAACTTGTCCGTGCCGAACAGGCCGAGGGAATGCGGAAATGTCCGCGACAAGAGCAGCGTTCCCTCGCCCGGTTCGTCGTCGGGGCCGCTGCACGTCTCGTAATCGAGTTGGGGCCGCTGCCGCGTCCATTTCTTGCCCACCCACGCATCCAGCGCACGCGAACGGTTGAACTCCTCGACCCACCGTGCGGCCGATCGCGGTAGTACGTGGACGTGACGAATTCGCCATACGTCGTGTCCAGCCAGTAGCACGCATCGGGCTGCCGTCCCCCCGGCAGGACGGCGGAGCGATCCTTCAAGGACAGCGACACCACCCGGCCCTTCCCTCCGGTGGCCGCCGGAGGGCGTCGGCCAACGTCGGCGCCAGCAAGCGATCCGGCGAAACGCCCTTGGGCTTCTTGACCACCTTGTCGAGAATGATGATCCGTTTCGGGGGCGGCACGCGCTGGTAGCGCTCCGTGCTGACGCAATAGACGACGGCCCCGACCTGCCGGTCGAACCAGTCGTTGCCGATGATGCCGTGCATGTTCGGGCGAGCAGCCGGTCGAGACCGAGGCATGGCCCGCCGCCGTCACCGTGTCGGAATAGGGATAATGGCAGTTCTGAAACCAGGCGCCTTCGCGCTCCAGGCGGTGGAAACCGCCCTGGCCGAACAGCCCGTCCCAGCGCGTCAGATAGTCGCCGCGGAACTGATCGAAGAACACCAGCACGGCCAAACGCGGCTTCTCCGGGGCGGCCGGCTCCGGCTTCGGAGTCCACATCCCGGTTAACAGGGCCAAAGGCAAGAGAAGCGCGAGCAAGGCGAGGAAACGAGGACGGAGTGACGACATTACCAAGGAACGCCCGAACGAATCTTCGCGACAGCCTTGAAATTAGTGTATGCACATAGCCCCCGGCTTGCCGGTGGAAAATTCACCCCCGGCAAGCCGGGGGCTATGTGAGAGAACCCGAATTGTCGGCCGAACCGTTTTGCTGGTATACTTGTCCAAAGAAGGTCCGGCGCGAGGGCCGGACGAGGAACCCTTACGAGGAACGCGATGAACGCCGATCTACGCCGCCGCACTGACGAGGTCCTGAGCCGTTTGACCCAGCTGCGGGACTCTCTTTGACATCGCCGGCAAACAGATCCCAGCGCGAACAACTCAACGCCCAGATGGGCGCAGCCCAACTTCTGGGACAACCCCGAAAAGGCCCAGCAGATCATCGCCCAGCTCAAGCCGCTCAACGGCCTGCTCAAGCCCTACGAGGACCTGGAGGCCGCCGCCGGCGACCTGCAAGCCCTGGTCGAGCTGGCCGAGGAGGACGCCGGCCTGGAGGCCGAGCTGGAGCGCGAGCTGACGCCGTTCGAGAAGCGCCTCGACGACGTTCGAGATGCGCGCCATGCTCGACGGCCCGCAGGACGCCAGCAACGCCTACCTGCGCATCCAGGCCGGCACCGGCGGCACCGAGGCCTGCGACTGGGCGCAGATGCTCCTGCGCATGTACGTCCGCTGGGCCGAGCGGCACGGCTACGAGGCCGAGATCGTCGACGAGCTGCGCAACGAGGAGGCCGGCATCCGCAGCGCCACGCTGCACGTCATCGGCGATTACGCCTACGGCTACCTGCAGAGCGAGACCGGCGTGCATCGGCTGGTGCGCATCAGCCCGTTCGACTCCAACGCCCGCCGGCAGACGTCGTTCGCCGCCGTGGACGTGATGCCCGAGATCGAGGGGACCATCGAGATCGAGATCCGCCCGACGACCTGCGCCGCGACACCTTCCGCAGCGGCGGCCCCGGCGGCCAGCACCAGAACAAGACCGAGAGCGGCGTGCGCTACACGCACCTGCCGACCGGCATCGCCGCCGAGAGCCGCAGCCGAGCGCAGCCAGCACAAGAACGACGACATCGCCATGAAGATGCTCAAGGCCAAGCTCTACCAGATCGAGGAGCAGAAGCGCAAGGCCGAGGTCGAGAAGCTGTACGACGAGAAGGGCGAGGTGGCCTGGGGCTACCAGATTCGCAATTACGTCATGCAGCCGTACACGCTGGTCAAGGACGTGCGCACCGACGTGCAGACGCCGCAGGTGCAGAACGTGCTCGACGGCGACATCGACGAGTTCATCCAGGCGTATCTGCGCCTGAAGGCCGAACGCCGGCACAAGAAGAAGTAATAGCACTCACCAGCCCGCAGCGCAAGCAAGGGTTCTTCTCTCCTTGCTTGCGCTGCGGGCTGGTGTTTGCGCTTCCGCGATTTGCGGCCGACCCGATCTCGACCTATGGTTCCTTCGGAGCGAACGGAACATCGAGATACGGGAGGCTTGGCGATGAAACGTTTCGGAGCGATCCTGGCCGTGGTCGTGATGGCCAGCTTTGTCGGGACGGCCCGCGCGGACTCGCCGGACATGGCGGATGTCGTCCGCTCTCCCCAGGACTACGCCGGACAGACCATCGAGTTCTTCGCCGTGAAGCTGTCCGGAAACATCACGAAATACGATGTCGGCGGCATCCGCAAATACTACCTGACCCTGACGAGCCAGGCCAAAACGTTCGAGGTCGGTTTCTTCCTCGCGCCGCCGAACCTCGCGGACAAGCTCATGGGCACGATGGACCCGGAGACGAACTATCGGGTGAACATCGTTTGCCGGGTCGATAAGATCGTCCTCAACGGCGTCCCGCAATGGCACGGCTTCGTCACGCGCGTCGATTTCCTCAACGACAACGGCCGCGTGGTCAAGACCGTGCGCGAGGGGAGACGATGAGCGACGCCGCGGACGGATGGATTTCGGGAATGTAGCCGGCACGGATGGCTCCCACGGTCGATTCCGGCGTCAGGACCATCACTTCGGCGCGTTGGGGACGTTCCCGGCGTTCCGTGTATCCTCCCGCGCTCCAGGCGAGCAGCCCGCCATTCCAGACCAGATAAGCACTCTCTCCCCAATCGTCATGGCGCACGAAGACGCCATTGGGCATCTCCTCCAGCTTGGCCCGAAAGAGCCGTTTCGAGCGATCGCGAGCAACTCGTTCGATGTGCAATTGATTGTCAATTTCATCAACTCTGGGACGCCGCGAGCCGCCCGCGCCGTGATGGGCAACCTTCCAGGCGTTGCAAAAGGCGAGGAAGGCAGCATGACGGCATTCCGCACACGGACGATGTCCCGCCGCCAGCGCGGTCGCTTCATCGAGGAAAAATAGCTCGGTGTAGCGGTTCGGCGTCATCACCGTTCGCTTGCGGCCCCGAAACTCCAGCACGCACACGAGCCACCGCTTCACCTGCCACGCCCGCTTGATGTGTCCTTCCGCGTCGTGCAGGATACCCCGATTGCCCATGAACGTTCCTCGTTCCGGAATAGCAACGATGTCGCCGGACGGGGTGACGCGATTCTGTCTGGGCACCGTTACTCCTTTCCAGTGTTTCCGCCTGATCCAGACGAGTTCAGACTTCCTCTTAGCGGGGGCGAGCACTTTTGCGGGTCATCCCCAGCCAGAGGAGAAACACCAGGGTTCCAACCGCAGCCACAGGGCCTAGAAAAGAGAGCCAATAAGCCGGCGTCCACGAATCGCGGTGGGCGAAAGAAAGTACGACGTGGCCGACCTTGCCCACATCGATCCCCTCCTCGGACGGCACTCCACGCGGGCTAATGACTTCGGATCGCCCCGATGAGCTGGCACGCACCAGCCACCGGTCGTTCTCCACCGCCCTGAGCCGAAAGAGCAGGGCGTGATGCTCGTGCTGTACTCTCCCCCATGACATCGCGTCCATCGTCGGGGCTACCAGCACCGTTGCCCCCGAGTGGACGACCGATGCCGCCACCGCCGGGGCGTCGAAATCGTAGCAGATGGCAACCCCCAGCACTCCTCGATCGACCGCAAAGATGGGCTGCCGATCCCCGGGCGTGCCATCTGCCATCAGCGGAACCGGGCGCTGCTTGGGGAACGTACCCAGCAGTTGGCCGTCCGGATCGATCACGGCCGCCACGTTGCTGAACGGCATCTGGGCGTAGGTGCCCACAACGGCCCCGAACACCACCGGGCTACAGGTCTTGCGGGCCAGCACCGCCGGGCTGTTGCGCCCGACAAGGCGGATTCGGGTGAGCAGGTGTAGGCCAGTTCGGGTAGGACGCTCAGGTCGGCCTTCTCGTCCGGGATCGCGGAGATGACGCGCTCGATGCTGCCCAACTCCGACTGCACCAGCACGACGCGGCAGTCAGGCTCGCCCTCCGCCGGCAGTAGCAGCCAGCAGGCCGGCAGCAATAAAAAGCCTCCGTAGGCCAACGGCCGGAATGCTCCGGTAGCCGCGAGGAGCCAGATCGAGAAGGACAGCCCATAAGTGCCTAGCCAGCGAGCGCCCGCCACCATCGGAGGGGCCGAGGCCAAGGCGTGCGCGGGCGTGTACCAGGGGAAGCGCAGATACCAGGCATCGCCGCGCAGCCACTCCACGGCTACGGCGAAGAGAGCGACCAAGCAAACCCTTGCCGCCACGTTGAATCCGCGCGTCAGGGCGAAAAGGGTGGCCAGGAGGCCGAAGTAGGCGGCCATGATCGCCAGGAGGGGGATGGCCAGGACGCCGAAGATCCAAAAAAACCAGTACATGGTCCCAGCGGCGAACGTGAGTCCATAGACCAAGCCGATGTTGCGTGCGGTCTGGGCGTCTTGATCGCGCAGCAATCGGAGGAAAAGAGAAAGGGAGACAAGCATAAGTGGCCAGAGGGAGATCGGCCAGAACGCCGCGGCACCCAAGAGACCGGCCGCCAAGGCCAGGATGCCCTGGCGAGGCGCTATGCCCAGTGGGAGAGCGGGCATGGGCAATTTTCGTGGAAGAACGTCTTCGTTCGCCGCTTTCATATCAAAATTCAGCTCAAGGACGTGACATGCCCACAAAACTGCCGTCGTTCTCGCGGGCCAGCGCCCACAGGAAGGCGCCCACGTCGGGACTTTCGTAGAAGAAGCCGACCGTGTTGATGCGGACGCGCGGCTGCTCGGGCAGCGGGCGGTTCCAGTTCGATCGCAGGGTCTTGCGGATGTACTTGGCCAGGATGTCGTTGCGTTCCACTTCCTTGAGCGTGTTCGAGGTGGAAGTGTTCAAGCCCTCGCCGAGGTTGGGCAGGCCGTCGGAGAGAAGATAAATGGTATCGAGTCCCTTGGGGCGCATGCGGAAGGCGGTTTCGAGGGCGGCGTACATGTTGGTGCCGCCCTTGGGCTTGACGGCGGCCAGGCCGCGCAGCACGCGCTGGGGACTCGATTTCGGATCGTAGTCCATCCAGTCGCCGTTACCCTTGAAGAGCAATTCCGCCGTCTCGGCAAAGACGATCGCCTGATATTTTTCCAGGTCCGGCATACTGCGCATGAGCCGGGCGACGGTGTTGCTCACTTCGCCCCACTTCGCCGGCGCCGGCGTGTCCTCGTCCAACAGCTCCATGCTGCCGGACATATCAATGAGGAAGACGACGCGGCGGCCGGTCAGCGTGATGCCGGCGAAGCGATTCTCGGCCGCCGCCCGCACGCGGGCCGCCTCGCCTTCCAGCGTCTTCTTGTCATTTTGCAGGGTCGTCATGCTTCGCCGCGCCTCGGCCAATTCCTTGTCGCGGCTTTCCAGCTCTTGCTCCAGCGAGCGGCGCGTCGCCTGCAAGCCCCGCAAGTTCTTGTCGGCGTCCTTCAGCTCGCGCAGACGGTTGGCGATCTCTTTTTCCAGCGCGGCGGACAGCGCCTTCTCGGCGGCGTGCTGCTCGCGCGCCTCCTTGAGGTCCACACGCAGACCGGGCAGCAGTTTCGCCATCGCGCCCAGGTCTTTCAGATGCATTTTCGCGTCGGCCAGCTCGCGGGCCAATGCCCGGCCGCGGGCCGACTCGCTTTCGCCGCGCTTCTCGCTGTCGCGCAGGTCTTTCTCCAGTGCGGCGGTTCGATCCGTGGCGTCCTTCAGCTTGCTTTCGAGATCGGCGGCGCGGACCGTCTCCGCCTCGTGACTTTTGGTGAGTTGCGCAGGTCGCTTTCCAGCCCGACGACACGCTCGGCCGACGCCTTCAACCGCCCGCCCAACTCGGTCGCCTCGCGCTGTTTCTCTGCCAGGCGTTTCTGAAGATCGACTTTCTCCGCTTCGGCTTGGTTGATCCGTGCTTGCGTACGCCGGAGCATTTCCCGCGCACTGTCGCGGTCGGCGCTGGCGCTATCCAGCCGGGCGGCGATCAAACGCTGCTGCTCGGCCGCGCTATCCTCGTGATGCTTGGCCTCGCGCAGGTTGATGAGCCACAGCAGGATGACGCAGCCGAGCGCGCAGCAGAGCACGTCCACCATGGACAGGTTAAAAATCGACGGAATGCGATGGCGAACGCGCATGCGTAATCCTTATGCGATTGTCATGAGCGGGCGCTGGTCGGCCGGCTGGCCGAGGAAGCGCACCAGCGGGCCGCCGGGTCCGAGGCGGATCCAGTCGCCCGAATGCAGGGCCACCGGCTGCGTCACGAGGCAGTCATTCACAAGTGTGCCGTGCCGGCTGCGGTCTTGCAGCAGGTACACGCCGCGCGTGAGGACGATCTCGCAATGGCGGGCCGACACGGTCGGATACAGTTCGGTCTCGAAAATCAGGTCGCAGGACGGTTCTCGGCCAAGCGTGAACAGCGGGCCGGACAGCACATGGTCCTCGCCGCGGTAATGCAGCCGGGCCGGACCGCGATCGCCGGTCGCGTCGGAAGCGCGGCTGCCCGGCAGCGGGGCGGCGTCGAGGTGGCCGCGCGGCAAAGCGCCCCGATGCTGCCGCAGCGCCAGATCGAAAGCGGCACGGGCCACCGCGTCATCGTCCAGCACATGAAGGCGAGTGGAACCGAAGTTCTCCTCCACCAGATCCTCGCCGAAGTCGGCGTCTTCCTCGTCGGCGGCCGGCTCCGATTCCGGGTGAACGATCAGCGCATCCAGCGCCGCGGTCAACCCCGGCAGGCGCGCGGCCGATCCGGTCAACAGCACGGTGCCGACCGGGCCGAGCGACGCCGTCGCCGTCAGAAAGTCCTGCATCTCGGCGACCGCCCGTTGCGCCAGCGGAGCGCAGAAGGCGGTCAGATCGGCCGGCGCAATCTTCAGGTGCTGATACCAGTGCGGCGTTTGCAGGACGATCTCGGCCGGCTGGCCGGTCAGTCCCGTGTCCAACAGTGCGGCGAGCTGGTCGAAGAGCGATTGCTCGGCCTCGGCCGACTCGCGCGGGTCGCGGCGGCTGAGGCGGACGCAGCGCAGGGCGACGCCGTCAAGCAATCGGCCCAGCCATGCCCCGCGCGCCAGGTGCGGGACCGCGTGCATGTGCAACAGACGCACCATGTCGTCGCGCACGGCGACGGCCGACCAGGTGAGCGCGTGTCCGTCGAGGTCGAGGACGACGGCCAACCCGGACCAGGGCAAATGTTCGTGGGCGGCCAGCGCCACGGCCACCGGCGACGGCACGGAGCCGAGCAGACGCCAGCGCGCCTTGCCGGCCAGGTTCGCCAACAGCGCCGCCTGCGCCGGGCTGAAGTACGCCGGCAGGGCCACGGTCACGCCCTCGGTCTTGCCGATTCGTCGTTGCAGATGCTCACAAACGAGCGCGAAGGCGCGGGCGGCGTCGAGGCGGTGCCGGCCGGCGTCCCAGGTGCGATCGTCGCCCAGAAACGGCAGGAAATCGAGACACGCCAGGTGCGGCGACTTGCGGCACAGCGAAGCACCGGCCCGACCGACCTTCGGCTGACGCTCCTCCAGGCTCACGGCCAACGGCAACTCGCGCTCATTGCCGTCCAGCGGCAGCGCGATGGGCACGTGCAAGCCCGACCCCTGATTCTCCCCCTGGATGGCCCGGGCGCGAGTGGCATTCAAATCCAGGCCGATCAGGGTGGTCATGGTGCGTTCCTCATGGATGTTCCGACCGATCGCGCCGCACAACTCAGGAAGTACTTCGTATTTCGTACTTCGAGCTTGGATCATCCGGCTCCAATTCGTAAAGGCGCGTGACCAGGTGCTCCAGGCAATACTGCTGGCAGTCGATGACCAGCGCTTCCTCGTCGCGCTGCACGGAGTGAAGCAGGAACATGAGGATCAGGCTCAGGCCCAGGGCGATCAGCGTGCAATCGAACGCCACGTTCAGATGGCGCGTGGCGGCGGCGATAAAGGGGCCGATCTCCGATTCGGTTTGACCGCCCAGGGTCAGGCTGGTGGCCAGGCCGCGCACCGTGCCGAGAAAGCCGATGGCCGGGATCGCCCAGGCCAGGTAATGCACCGTCGCCATGCTCGACACGAGCCGGCCCAGATCGACGTCGGCCTGGGTGCGCACCGTCTCGCTGACATCGCGTCCGGAACGGCTGACAGCGTACTTGCCGAGGGCGAGGCGGATCATATTCGCCAGGATGTACGGCCCACCCCGCGCCGACCGCTGCTCGACGCGCCGCTGGAGCAGCCGGGCATCTTCGGGCAAAATGCACACGCCGACATCGGTGGAAAGCAGTTCGAGATCGAAAGCGCGCCGCTGCCGGCGCACTTCGAGATAGCGGCCCAGGAGGATGAAGGCGGCCCAGGTGAAGGCGCAGTAGGAGGCGATCTGTTCGGGGCCGAGCAGCAGCCGGCTGATGCGTTCGGGCGTCCACTTGGACCAATCGTTTCCACTATCGCCGCGGGCGGCCGACGACTGCCACAGGGGGATGCACAGGGCACACACCAGGGCGAGGGCCAGCAAGAGCAGGGGCCATTCGCGCGTGGGGCGATGGGAAGGATTCAAGGCCATGCCACAGTCCGTGGGGGCGAGCGGGGATCGTTCGGGGAGACTCGTACAGAAATTGTGCGATAGTCGCGCAGGCATTGTCAAGTGTGGCGGGGACGAACCGGTCCACGGGTCCGGCGAGAGCGGGCTGAGGAGCGTTTCATTTCACACCCCTCACACCCCCTGAAACGCTCGCGGCACCCGTGAAACGCTCGCGGAATCCGGGTGTAACTCGTTACCCCGCTTCAACCTGAGCGTTTCAATCTCCTGCTTGGGTTCGTGAAACGCTCCGGTGGATATCTTTGCAAAGGCCCCCAGCCGCAAAGGGACCGGTTGTCAACGCTTCGAGAGGCACTTACCGGCCGGGAGGGTGGCAGCGACCGCCCGGCCGTCGTTTCCGTCCTTGCCTGGGCCACTGCCGCCACATCCTGCACCGGCGCCGGCGGAACTCGCAGAAGCACACTACGGGAAAAGGTCGTTGTTGCTGGTGGAGGCGTGGTTCTTGCGGATGATCGTGAAGGCATCGAAATGGAACGTGCCCAGGGTATAGACGCCGCCGCCGATGCCCTGGCCGTCGCTGCCGTCGTCGCCCACGCCGCCGATGGCCAGGTTGTGCGTGATGCTGCTGCCGGTGACGGTGAGGGAACTGACGCCGAGGGATGTGCTGCCGTCGTTGTAGACGCCTCCGCCCAGGCCGTTGCCGCCGTTGCCTCCATCCTCGCCTTCGCCGCCGATGGCTCGGTTATGGTCCACAGTGCAGTTGTTGACGGTAAGGGTAGAGCCAAGGATATTGGCCAGGCCGCCGCCCAGGCCATCGGCGCCGTTGGCGCCGGCCAGCCCCTTACCACCGATCGCCTGGTTGTCCTCGATGGCGCTGCTGCTGACCGTTGATATGCCGGCATTGAAATTTTCAATACCGCCGCCGATGCCATCGCCCGCAAGGGCGCCGCCGCTATTACCGGTGCCGCCGACCGCTTCGTTGTACCGGAGTGTCAAATTGCTGGCGATCAATGTGGGCGTAAGACCAAAGAAACCTACATTGGCGATGCCGCCGCCTCCGCCTACTCCCGTCTCAAGCACGTCGTTAAATCCTTGGTTGTTGTTGCCTCCAAGGGCCACGTTGGAATCGAAGGTGCTGGTTGTGATGGTGGCCGCGCCAG
Source organism: uncultured Planctomycetota bacterium (assembly GCA_963767535.1). Lineage (GTDB taxonomy): Bacteria > Planctomycetota > Planctomycetia > Gemmatales > Gemmataceae > JAJPHU01. The sequence continues at coordinate 574,641 of CAVYEC010000001.1, read as the reverse complement.
GTTCTGGATGGCTCCCCCAAAAGCGCTGCCGACCACGCCCTGGCCGGCGGGACCGCCGCTGGCATCATTGCCGCCCTCGGCGAGATTCCCAACAAAGGAGGAATTGCTGACGGTCAAGTTCTCAATATTGGTGATCGCTCCTCCCCCGGCAATATCAACGGCGTAGTCGGGATTTGCTACGCCGCCGTTACCGCCGTTCCCACCAATCGCCCGGTTGTTCACGAACGGGCAGGAGTCAACGACCATGTTTCCTCCGAACTCATTGACAATCGCACCTCCGACCCCGTCACCAACGGGATCCACGAGGTCGGCGTTACCTCCGTCACCGCCGAGGGCTGTGTTGCCGAGGAAGGTAGCCTGGGAGATGGTGGCAGACGCATAGGAATTTGCCAGCGCCCCACCGTGGGCCTCGCCGCCGCCCTTGCTTCCACCGATGGCTTGGTTTCCGGTGAACGTGCCGGTTGTCAGCTGCAACGTGCCGCCGGAGAAATTGCCAATGGCCCCGCCATCGCTCTCCTGGCCTCCCGCCCCTCCGATAGCCTGGTTATCGGCAAAGCAAGAGTTGCTAACCTGGGCGGTCGAGCTTTGGTCGTTATTGAGGGCCCCTCCCCGAGCGATGTAGGAGTTCAAGACGGTCGCGCTACCCGCGCTGACCGCTTGATTGTCGGCAAAGAAACAGCTGGTCATGACGAGCTTTGCGCCAGACTGTTCTCCACAGCGCCGCCGTCACTCCCGGCCAGGGCGGTAAAGCTGCCGCCTCCCGAAACCTGGTTGTTCACCAGGAACGAGTCGCTGATCGTGGTCGTGCTGCCCAGGTTGTAAATGGCGCCGCCACCGTCGTCGAAGCCCTCGGACGTGACGGCCTGGTTGTTACTCAAGTCGCTATCGGTCACGCTGAGGCTGGCGCCGAAATTATTGAAAATGGCGCCGCCACCGCCCGCGCCCGTGGTCGGATCGAAGCTCACCGCCGTGGACGCCTGGTTGTCGATCAGGGTGCTGTCATGGATGCTCAAGGTAGCACCGCGGTCGTTGAAAATCGCTCCGCCGCCGAGGCCGCCCGTGGCCTGATTGTTGGCGAGAATGTCATGCGAGAGCTTCAGGCTGGCACCGGCCTCGTCCAGGATCGCACCGCCGTGGTCGGCCAGGCCGCCGCCGATGGTCAGGCCGGCGATGGTGGCAGAGGCGCCGCTGCCGACGTCGAAGACGCGGCTGGCGTTGTTGCCGCTTACGGTCAACTGGTTCGCGCCCAGTCCCTCGATGTCCAGGTTCTTGGTGATGGCCAGTTCCCCACTTGTCAATGCGATCGTGTGCCCGTTGAGGGCCGAGGAAAACTGGATCGCATCCCCGCTGCCGGCGCTGGCGATCGCCGCGCGCAATGACCCGGCACCGCTGTCGTGGTTGTTGACGACGGTGAGCGTGCTAGGGACGGTTCGATCTTCGAGGTTTTCAAGCCGCGGCACGAACGACCGCTTCCGCGGGGCGTGTTTGGGGCCTGGAATCGGCCTTCGGCACGAATCGTTCCCGTGGAACCGGGATGGCCGTAGGGAGGCAAGCAAAAAGCTGAAATACATAACTCGCGTCTCCTGTGATGCAAGGTGGTCTGCGTTCCAGTCATAGCCCCCCCTTGCGCAGACCGAGCGCCAGGGCGAGGCCGTAGCCGCCGTCGCGGTCTTGAGTCGAGAAGAAAGCACTCATGAACGGGCGGCTGCCACATGGAGAGCCGCCGCTAAGGGCTCGTCCAAGAATAACTTCGTAGGGCACGCTGCCAGCGTGCCTTGGCTGGCCGGCACGCTGGCAGCGTGCCCTACGAAGTTATTCTTGGACGCCGCCTAAGCGCGTCGAACCTTACCAGTCATTGGGCAGGATTTCACCACCGGCCGGGGTCAGGGCATACCACCAGGTGGTGGGACTGATGCTCGAAGAGACGAAGCGCACGCTGCCGTCCACCAGGCCGACCAGGATGCCTCGGGTGTGTCCCGTCGAAGCCAGGGTCGGGTCGCAATTGCCCAAAAAAGGCGTGGGCCGCGTCAAGAACATCGACGTATCGTCAACCGCAGGCGCAATACCATGCCAGAGGTTTGGGGCATTCGGGTCCGTCCGACAATAGGCCCAGGCCGTGCCGCCGATGGGGTTGTCGCTGTTGGTGCAAACGGCATATTTCTCCACGTGGAGAATCGTGTTGGAGGTGCCGTCGGGAATGGAAGCCGGTATGCGCACCCCGCCCTGCATGCTGCTGATGTTGCCAGAAGAATCGACCCCGCATGCCAGCCAGGCATTCCCGCCGTACGATATTGCGCCCCAGCGGGTGCCTAACTCGTCGCGAACGGTTCCGTCACCCGGGAAACTCGGGTCGGAAGGGCATGTCCAGAGCTTGATCGGCCAGGTGTAAACCTGATTGTTCATCGCGGAATAAAATCCGCCCGCCTGGGAACTCTGGTAAAGCGATTGCTGTTCGATGTACGGCAGCAAGTGATACCAGTAGCTACCCCAGGCCGACGCGCCGACGTTGCCCAGCGCGGGCGGGATTCGGCCGTTGACATCGTGGAAATGTTGAACGGCAAGCCCCGGTTGCCGCAAATTGTTACCGCAAGCCGCACGGCTGGCCGCTTCGCGCACCATCTGCACGGCCGGGAGCAGGAGACCGATGAGCACGGCGAGGATGGCGATCACCACCAGCAGTTCGATCAGCGTCACGGCCCGGCGTGGTTGCTTGTTCATGGGTGATTTCCCTGGACGCTTTGTCTTGTTTCGGGTCTTCGCCTCGGGTCCTTCTCCCGCCCGGCTGGGTCACGTTACTCGTTGGGGTCGGCCGCGGCCTGGGCGCGTGATTCCGCCGGTGGCTCCGCATCCCAAATCTTCACCGTCCCGTCCCAGCCGCCCGAGGCGACGGAGCGGCCGTCGGCGCTGAAGGCCAGCGCATAGATGGCGTCGGTATGGCCGCGGAGGGTGAACAGCAGGCGGCGCGTCGCCGTGTCCCAGACCCGGATGACCGCGTCGCTGCCGGCCGAGGCGAGCCGTTTGCCGTCCGGCCGAAACGCCAGGCTGTGGACGCCGCCCTTGTGGCCGCGCAGCGTGGCGACCAGCTTGTAGGTCCTGGCATCCCAGAGCTTGATGGTCCCGTCCACACTGGCCGAGGCCAGAAAGGTCCCATCGGGACTGAATGCCACGCACATGGCCCGACCCTCGTGGGCTGTCAGAACATGAGTCGGCAGACTGGTCGTCGCGCGCCAGACTTCGAAGACGCGGCCCAGGCCCGGCGGCGGGGTCAAGAGGGCCGCGAAGGGGCCGGCCTGTGCGCGGGCCGACAAATCCCAGATCAACACGGTCCCTTCGACCGTGGAGGAAGCCAGCCGGCCACCGGGGCCGAACGCGACACTGATATGCATGAAGACGTTCGCCGTTCGGAGGGTGCGAACCGGGGGGCCGGTCGCCGCGTCCCAGATTACAAGCCGGTCCCCGCTCGACGCCGCCAGACGCCGGCCGTCCGGACGAAATGCCACACCCCAAAAATCGTCCTCGACGCCCTTCAGGCCGGGGCTGGGGATTTCCTGCCAGGTCTGGGTGTCCCAGAGCTTCACTTCCCCCGTCGCCTCCGGGGGGTCGTCCGGGGCATTACTCGCCGAGGCCAGTTGCCGGCCGTCGGGGCGGAAGGCCAGGCCCCGGACCGGACCCGTGCGGCCGGTCAGGGTGCGGATTTCCTGACTCGTCCGGGCATCCCAGACCTTGACGGACCGATCCATGCTGCCCGAGACCAGATACCGGGTATCGGGGCTGAAGGCCACGCTGGTGATCGGCCCGGCGTGCCCGCGAGGCTTGCGCAGCTCGGGCTGGTCTCCCTCGTCGAGGGGATTCGCATCCCAGACCCGGACCGTGTGGTCGGTGCCCGCTGAGTAGATCCGGCGGCCGTCCGGGCTGAAGACCACCCCGAAGAGCCCGTCGGAGTGCCCGCGCAGGCTGAGGGTCTCGCGGCCGGTCTGCACGTCCCAGACCTTGACCAGCGCATCCTCCGCCCCGCCGGAGGCGATGCGGAGGCCGTCCGGCGCGAACGCGACCGTGAAGGCACCCCCGACGTGGCCCCGCAGACTGCGGACTTCCTCTCCGGTCGCCACATCCCAGATTTTTACTTCCCCCTCGCTCCCCTCCCACATCAGCTGGCCGCAGGCGGCGGCCAGCTGCGCCCCGTCGGCACGGAACGCCAGGCCCATCACCGGCGTCCCATGAGACCCCAGCGTGCGGCGTTCGGTCCAGTCGGCCGTGTTCCACAGTCGGATCGTCCGGTCCCCGTTCCCGACCGCCAGGCACCGCCCGTCGGGACTCAACGCCATGCTATAGGCGGCCTCCTCAGCGCCGGGCAGAGTCCGCAGCAGCCGGCCGGTAGCCATATCCCATACCTTGACAGACTCACTCCCTCCCGAGGCGATCCAGCGGCCGTCGGGGCTGAAGACCACGGTGCCCACAGACTTGTCGCCGTGCAGCAGGGTCGGGAGGCTCGTGCCGGTCGCCACGTCCCAGATCTTCACCATCCCGTTCATGACGCACGGCGCGGCCAGGTGCCGGCCGCCGGGTCCGAAGGCCAGCCGCTGGACCTTCATCCCGGCGGTCTGGAAGCTACGGACCTCCTGCCAGGTCTGGGTATCCCAGAGCTTCACGATCCCGTCGCTTCCACCCGCCGCCACGAGCCGGCCGTCGGGACTGAGGGCCAGGCCCCAGATGCAGCTGGTGTGGTGGAGTGCGCGGCGGGGGCCGTAGCGCAACCGCTTGAGGTAGTGCCACTCCCAGCCGCGGAACTCCTGCCAGCGCGGCTCATCGAGCAGCTGCTCCGCGAGGCCGACGTTGCCGGCCTCCCGCTCGCGCTGCACGCGAGCGAGGGTCTGGAGATAGAGACTGGCTTCCGCCTCTTTGCGGGCGTCGCGTTCCCGCTCGGCATGGCTCTCCGCCTCGCCGCGGGCCGCGCCGATCTGCACATAACTCACGGCGAAGCCCAGTAAAGCCAGGACTCCTGCCAGCGCCGTGGAGGAGGCTATCGTCAATGCCACCTTGTTCCGCCGGGCAAACTTGCGGAAGCGATACCACACCGAGGGCGGACACGCCTGCACCGGCTCATCGCCCAGATAGCGCTGCACATCGGCGGCCAAGGCGCTGGCGGTCTCATAGCGGCGGGTGCGGTCCTTTTCCAGCGCCTTCATGACGATCCAATCCAGCTCGCCGCGAAAGAGCTGGCGAAGTCGCCGCGGGTCACTCTGACGCTGGATCGAAACCGTCGCGGCCGTCTGGCCCAAGGTGCTGATGCGCGTGCTCGGCCTGGGAGGCTCCTCTTCACGGATAATGCGGCGCATCTCGTAATAATCCGCTGCCCGCAGCCGCTCCTTGTCGAACGGCGTCGTGCCCGTCAACAGTTCGTACAGCAACACCCCCAGCGAGTAAATGTCGCTGCGCGTATCCACGTCCAGGCCGCTTTGTCCCGCCTGCTCCGGACTCATGTACAAGGGCGTGCCGACCATCTGCGCGAATTGCGTGTAAATGGTCTTGTCCGTGAGTTGCTGGCCGATGGCCTTGGCCACACCGAAATCAATGACCTTGACCACCGGCGTGCCATCGTGCGACACCACCAGCACATTGCTCGGCTTGAGGTCGCGGTGGATGATTCCCTTCTGGTGGGCATGCTGCACCGCCTGGCAGACGTGGACAAACAGCCCTAGCCGTTCGCGGATCGGAACCTGATTCTGATCGCAGTACTCGGTGATGGGCTTGCCCTTGACCAACTCCATGACGAAGAAGGGCCGGCCGCTACTCGTCTGTCCGCCGTCGAGCACCCTGGCGATGTGGGGATGGTCCATCAGCGCCAACGCCTGCCGCTCGGCCTCGAAGCGAGCCACCACCTGCCGCGTGTCCATGCCGGGCTTGATGACCTTGAGCGCCACCTTGCGGCGAATAGGTTGTTGCTGCTCGGCCACGAAGACCAGTCCCATGCCGCCTTCGCCGATTTGCTCCATGAGCTTGTACGGGCCGATGACCGTGCCGGGGCGTTCCGTGATGGGGTCCTCGACGGTGGCGACCTCGCGATGAGCCTCCAACAGCACTTCCACGCGGCGGCGCAGTTCCGGCTGGCCGGCGCAGGCCCGGTCCAGGAAAGACGTCCACTGCTCGGGGTCGTGCTTCTCCACGGCCTCCAGGAAGATCGCTTTGGCCGGATGGGGGTCCGCGTTCATGGTGTCCGCCTTTTCGGAATGCTTGTGAATACGTGCGAGAATGGCGGGGAAAATGTCTCAAGAAAAATCCAAATTCAAGAAAGATCCGGCTCATCGCCAAGGCGGGCGTGCAGCCAGGCCCGCGCATAGGCCCACTGGCGGTAGGCGTTGGCCCGCGAGGTAGACAGGGCTTGCGCTGCTTCCTCAACGGAAAGCCCGGCGAAGATGCGGAGCTTGGCCACTTGCGCGGCCTGGGGATCCTCATCGGCCAGCCGTGTCAGGGCCGCGTCCAGGTCCAGCAGGGCATCCGGGTCGGCCTGGGTAATCGGCTCGGCCTGGGAGAGGTCGATGCGCCGGCGCTTGCCGCCGTGCTTCTCGGTCTTTTTGCGGCGGGCGTTCTCGACCAGGATGCGGCGCATGGCCTCGGACGCCGCCGCAATGAAGTGTCCGCGGCTGTTCCAGGCCGCGGCGGGTTCGCTCCCGAGCAGGCGCAGGTACGCCTCATGAACCAACGCGGTGGCTTGCAGCGTCTGGCCGGGTTTCTCCTGGGCCAGCTTGTGGGCGGCCAACTGGCGCAGCTCGTCGTAGACCAGGGGGAACAGTTGTTCGGCGGCGTGCGGGTCGCCGGCTTCGATGCCGGACAGGATGCGAGTCATTTCGTTCATGAGCGTCACCACGGAGCTTGCGATTCCCGGCGAAACACCCCCGCTTAACTTCTTGAGGGGGTTCGGGATTCATCGAACTCTGTGCGCGTCTAACCGGATGAACCGTAAGGTCTATTTGTCGCTCCCACGAGGATTGCGCCTGAGCATAGCAGCCGCCCGGCCCAATGCCTAACCTTTTTCGGCACGCCGCCGGCGAGATGCCGGACCCGGATCCCGAAGTCTTGATTTTTGAACCGCTGCCTTCTGCCGTTGGTCTTTATTGAGGGAGGAGGCAGGAGTACTTTCCGGTGCGAACAGACAAAGACCTTATTTACCAGGAACTGCTCGTGCTGCGTTGCCAGCGTGGCGAACGAGCGGCCCTTGAGGAGTTGGTAACGGCCTGGGAGCGAAGGCTCTTCTATTTCATCCGCCGGCTGGGCAGCGAGGAGCAGGATGCCTGGGACCTCTTGCAGCAAACCTGGCTCAAGGTGCTGCGCGGCATCTCCTCCCTAAAGGAGCCGCGCAACCTGGCTCCGTGGTTGTACCGCATCGCGCGGAACACCGTCATCAACCACGGCCAGGCGCAACCTGCACCGCCAGCGCCTCGAAGAGGTTGCCCCGGCCGGCGAGACGGAAGAAGACCCCGGCCCCCGCAATTTGGATGACGCCGAGCAGATTCATCACGGACTCGTGCAGCTGGCCCTGCCGCACCGCGAAGTGCTGACGCTGCATTTCCTCGAAAGCATGACGGTCGAGCAAATCGCCGAGGTTTTGGAGGTGCCACCGGGGACGGTAAAGTCCCGGCTGTACCACGCCAAGCGCACCTGCGAGCCGTCCTGGAAAAGGAGGACGAACGTGACAACCCCTCGTGACCCCGGCGACCGCCTGAGCGAGCTGGAACCGATGAACCCCGAATTGCGCGGGAAATACGAGCAAGCAATTCGGGAGGTGTTCGAGCGGAAAATGTCCTGGCCTGGGAAGGTCTTTGTGGGCTGTGTTGGGGTGGCATCACTGGCCATCGCGATCTTCCTGGGAAGCCTTGCCTGGACGCACCAAGAGAAGCCGCCCCTGGCCCGGATCGGTCTTGCCGGCGGCGCCGTGTTCGCGCTGGCCTGGGTCGGTCTGGTCGGGTGGACCCTCCGCAGGGGGACGTGGTACGGCAAGATCCAGCCGACCGTGATCGCCGTCCTGAGCTGGTTGCTCGCGGTCTTCATGGAAACGTTGTTCCTTGTGCTGGCGCCGCACGCGCCGGACCCCTATCTGGGGACCGTGGCGATTCTGCTCGGCATGGCCATCCTGATCGGCGCCGGCGTCCAGCTCATCGGCACCCGCATTCAACAGATGGAAATGCGCAATGCGCGAATCGTTTCTGCGCATGGAATACCGTCTGGCCGAGTTCGCCGAAGAGTGGACGAAGAACCAGCGGAAGTAACCTTCCCGGATGTTTAATCGCCTTTTATTGAGGAGAATTGACATGGTAAAAAGAGTGTTTGCAAAGTTGGCCCTGCCCCTCGTAGCTTTCGGGCTGTCGCTGGCGCCGGCGGGCGGAAGACAAGGCTGAGCGAATCCTGAGAGCGTCGCACGACGGCGTCGCGGCCCGTTCCGTGGAGATCGAGCAGACCGTCGAACAAACCGCCCGCGTGCTGGTTGACGGCAAGGCGACGGGTGCCGCGCAAACGACGAAGCAGAAGTCCGTTATCGAGATCGACGCCGACAAGAAGCTCGTCCGCATGGCGACGAAGAACGCCGGCGGAAAAGACTTGATCGTCCTTCGCAAGGGCAAACGCATTGCCATGAAGGTCGGCTCCGATCCGTGGACGACGCCGAAAGGTCCGGAGGCCCGGCTCGGCGATCAACTCGCCAATCCGTTCGCCTGCCCTCTTCCCAAGGCCGGCGAGGAAAACTCCCCCAAGTGGAAAATCATCGGCTCCGAGCGCCTGGACGGCAAGGAGACAACCGTTATCGAGACCGTCGGCGACACGGCGAATAAGTATGCCCAGGAACGTATGCGCGAAGGGATCGCTTCGGTTTTCCCCGATGCCGCCGCCCGGCCGACGATCGAAGTCCTGGCTTACAAGTCTAAGCATTGGATCAGCAAGAAGGGCGATCTCCGGCTGCGCGTGGAGCAAACGTCCCATCAGAAAATGACTCTGCCAGGCGCGAAAGCCGTCATCGACATGTCCGGCAAGACCATTGCCGTCTATCGCCGATATGACGAGGTTGAGATTCAGGTGCCGGAAGAAGCTCGTCGTTTCCTTGATCCGAACTGACGAGTGGGCGTCCCTCCGCTCGCTGGCGCTCGCGGCTGGCTGCTTTCTCCACGCGGGAACTCAAGCTAAGGTTATGTTGGTCGCGCGGCTTGAGAAGCAGTCCCAAATACGGGGAGAAACGCCGATGAGAGGGATGGGAAGTGCGGGGGTCGTGTTGCTCTCCTGGGTTTGTTGGGCGAACGCGGGCCAGGCCGGGCAAACCTTCCGGATCCAGGAACATTTCGGCGTCGCCCACCCCATGCAGGTGATCGACTTCGATCTGACATCGAATGTCGATCCCTCCCAGGTGCATCTCGTCAACGAGTCCGGCCAGTCGGTGCCATTCCAGATCCTCGACGACGGCAAAAAAATCGCGGTGCAGACGGACCTGCCCGCCGGTGCGTCGCGCCGCTGGCAACTGGTGGACGGTTCGGCCCCCGAGTCGGTGAAAGACGGCATTCAGGTGGCCACTTACCAAGACCAAGGCCGGTCCCTGTACCAGATCACCAACGGTCTTACCGGCATCCGTGTGCCCATGCCGGTCCAGGGGCCGTCGCCGCGCTATCGGCCGCTGGCGGATCTCTTCAACTATGGCCCCTCTTACCCGCGCCTGTTTCTGCCCGCCCCGGTGCAGGGGATCCTTTATCGGGATGGGAAGTGGACGGCGGCCGGACCCAACGGGGTCGTCTTCCTGGCGAATCAATTGCTCCGGATGGACGTGCGTTTCCTGGAGAAAGGGCCGCTCAAGACCGTCGTGCAAGTGTCCTATCTCGTCGAACACCCGGAATACCGCTACGGACAAACTCGGCTCGCCCCGGCCGGCCGGGGCGAGTACCGCTGCACCATCACCGTCCAGGCGGGCCAGCCGTCCATTCTGTTTGAGGAAGACACGGACCTGGAGATGACATGGTCCATCAATCTCTATGAGGGGCTACAGCCGACGAAAGGCCGATATCGCGGGCATCACGCCAGCAAGAAAGAGTTCGGCTACGAGCCGGACGGCCAAACCTATCGGTTGTCGCACAACCGCCCGCCGCTGGATGCCGAGGTTGATCTCTTCGACAAGGCCGCCATCCCTACGTACACTCCCGGTCCCGGACGAGGACGCTGGCTGTCCGCATGGGATCCGTGGGCGTTCGACACCGGCTATTACTGGCAGCTTTTCAATCCCAATGCGTCCGCCGAGGCGAACCTCGTTGGCGTCTTCGCGGGCAGGGCGTCGCTGGCGCGCGGCGCCGGCGCCAGCGGCGTCTCCGTGCTGACGATGCCCGCCTCCGAGAAGCGCAGGCAGCCGGTCGCGGGACTGACGGTCGCCAGTTATCGGCGGAGCGCTTCCAACCAGCTTTTCCCGCGCTCGCATTTCCACTGGGGCCTGTTCGTCGGGACCAAGGGTACCGACCTTCGCCCGCCCACGGAGATTCAGCCGATCAACCGGCAAATGAACCTGCACGGCGGCTTCAACCTCAACAAGATCCATCGCTACAGTCCCGACTTCCCCGACCCGCCCGGCGGCTACGGCGGGTTATACATGGACCGCCGGGCCGTCGAAACCATCAAACGGAAATTGACCGGCCCGCAGGGCAAAGCGTTCCACTCCTACCTTTACAACACCGAGCCGACGGCCCGGCCGCTGGTGGACATGTGGTCCGACAGGTCCGGTGCCAAGCGGAGTTCGGCCATCCGTGAAGTCCTCAAGACCGCGACGGACATGCTGAATGCTTACGTCAACGGCGGGGGCATTTACAGCTTTCACTGGGGCTACTGGCACGGTGGCCTGGCCATGATGCGGCACGGCATCTGGATCGATCAAATTCTGGCCGACCCGCGCAGCACCGCCGAGGAACGCCGGCAAATCAAGTCGGCCGCCGTGCTGTTCGCCAACGTGCTTTGGGACAACGATTTCGTCCCGCTGGACAACGACACCGGCCTCAACCTCGGCACCGCCAACATGCCGGTGCAGCAAACGGGCTACCGCGATTTCTACGCCCTGCTCCTGTCGCGCCACCCGACGATGGCCGAGCGCGCCGGCCGCGTGCGCGACCATGCGCACGCCCTCGTGCAGCGACTCGTCAACGAATACGGCGCCGAGATCGGTTGCCCGCATTACATCGGCGCGTCGTTCGCGCCGACGCTCAACACGCTGTTGCAATTGAAACAGCTCGGCCCGGAAGACCCCTTCCGAACCGAGCCGCGACTGGCGAAGTTCGCGGAGTTCTATCTGAACCTGCAAACGCCGCCCGAGCCGCGCGTCGGCCGCAAGCGCGCCTTCATTTCCCTGGGCGATAGCTCGACGGAGCCGGCGGAGTTGTTCGGTGTGCTGGCCACCGCCTTCCGCGACGCGGACCCCACGCTGAGCGCTCGCCTCATGGGCGCCTGGCACGCCAACGGCAAACCGCACTCCGGATTCTTCGGCACCACCTTGCTGATGATTGACGAGGATCTTCCCGCGGCGGACCCGAAGCTGGGGGATGCGAACTTCCCTGGTTATTACTCGGTGCTGCGTCACGGTTGGGGCACGCCCGCGGAGACGGCCGTGTGGTTTGTCAATGGCGACCACTACTCCGATCATCGCCATGCCGACCACGGTTCGGTCATCATCTACGCGCTCGGCAAACCTCTCTCCGTGGACTGGGGCAGCCTGTACACGCCGCACGCCGGCGGGGCGTATCTGCACAGTGGCGTCGTCTTGGAGAAGGCGCTGGGTCACGCCTGGGACAAGGACAGTCCCTCCCTCGATGCCGGCGGTTGGTGGACGCATTCCACGCAAACGGCGTTCGCCACGTTCGCGGAAGGCGCCTACGCGCGGGCGCAGTTCCAGTCCGGCAAGACGACCTGGACGCGCTCCGTGCTTTCGCTGCGCTGCGATGAACGTCATCCGATCCTCGTCCTGCGGGACTCCTTTACCGGAGCGGACGCGAACGCACCGAAAGTGCTGACCCTCAATCTGATGGCGACCGGCGAGGTGGACACGCCGGCCGGGAGGATGAACCCTACCTTGCGCCTTCATCCGGCCCGCGAGTACAAAGGCGGCGCCGCGGACCAGCTTCCCTCGACCGGCCGGCCCTTTGACCTTCGTTCTGGCGTGAACCGTCTCGGCTTCCGCGGCAAACACGATGTGGACTGGGATGTGTACACCGTGAGCGAGGAACCCCAGCAAGCCGTGATCGGGAACTGGGCCGTGACGCCGTGGGGCATGCACGTCACCGATAAGGAAGAGCGTCAGCACATCCTCAGGGTCCGCGGCACGAGAACTTTCACTACCGTGATCCTCTCCTGGCGGCGCGGGGAAAAGCCCGACGAGCTGAGCGTTCGTAACGAAGGCGATGCCGTCGTGGTGAAGACCGCGGAGGGCACGGTGCGCATCGAGCCAAATGGCTACACCTGCGCGGGGAAGAGAAAGAGCCTATCGAGGCGGTTCGCGAACTATTAGAGCTGACGGAAAAAACCATTTTCGTCCGAGCCTGAAGCGTAAGCGAAGAAAAACACTCTTCGCTTACGCTTCAGGCTCGGACGAATTCTTTCCGTTAGCTTTTAATTTTTGGCACGTTTGCTGCGAGTATAGGGAAGATAGAGAGGACGGAGCGCAATCTCCCGGCAAGCGGAAGCCGAGAACGGAACAGAAACGCCACTTCGAGTCTCAATACTTGGAGCGGTTGCGCTTGGGCATTCAGGGCCAAAGCGGGCGGAGGCCAAGAACCTTACGGAGAATTAATGCAAAAAGGACCAAAAGATGAAGACGTGATTTCTTGACGATGGATACTCCGCCCCACAGAATGGCTGAGGTGAGATTTTTTGTGGTTTTTTCATAAAGGAGCGTCCGATGCCTCTCCGTATGTTACGCCGCTGGCGTGGTTTCACGCTGATTGAACTGCTGGTGGTAATCGCCATCATCGCCATCTTGATTGGTCTCTTACTGCCGGCCGTGCAGAAAGTCCGCGAAGCGGCCGCCCGGTCGCAGTGTCAGAACAACGTCAAGCAGTTGGGTCTGGCCATCCAGAACTGTTCCGACACCAACCAGGGCAAAATGCCGCCCGCCATCGGCAGCTATCCCAGCTATCACAATGACAACCGTTGCGGCAGCAACAACCCCGGCTCCTTCGGGGGCGTGCTCTTTTACCTGTTGCCCTACATGGAGCAGCAGAACATTTTTAACGCCTGCGCCTGCCCCACCGCTCAGAACGTCTACGACTACGATGCGTTCGGCGGCAGCGCCACTCTGGGCAACGTCATCAACATCCCGATCAAGAGCTATCTGTGCCCCTCCGACCCGACGGCGAACAACGGCCTGGGTTACGGCGGCTGGGCGACCGTGACCAGCTACAACTACAATGGCATGATCTTCCAGGCCGACTGGGTGGGCTACTCGCGTTATCCGGCCAGCATCTCCGATGGCACGTCCAACACTATCTTCTTCACGGACTGCTACTCGGGGGCCACCTATAACGGGGACGCGAACATGATGGATCACGATTACATCTCGTTCCAGACCCCGCCCAGCTCCAACGCGGATTGCGGCAGCCTCGGCTTCTACGGGGCCGGCTTCACGCCGCTGATCACGCCCTCGCCGACGCAGTACTGCAACCAACAGACCCGCTTTAGCTGGGGCGGGACGCCGAGTATTTGCATGTGCCGGGCGACCTCGCCGCACACGGCCGGCATCAATGTGGGCATGGGCGACGGCAGCACCCGTTTCCTGGCCCAGGGCATCAGCCAGACCACTTGGTTTGCCGCCTGCACCCCGCAGAACGGCGACCTCCTCGGCCCGGATTGGTAAACCGGCCTCGACTCTTCCCCCCTCCCCCTTGTGGGGGAGGGTAGGGGTGGGGGGTGCGAGCGCCTCTACCCCCCACCCCTACCCTCCCCCACAAGGGGGGAGGGAGAAAGAACGTCAGATTCTGCTATCACTCGCCCGCCCAACCCCGCCCTGAACAAGTCCCCGATTCCCCGCAACGATCCGAGCCGGGAGCAGAGGGGATCGAGAGGTAAATAAAGGAGAATCGCTATGCGTTACGGGTGTTGTTTGCTCATCGGCATCCTGGTGCTGACGCCGGGGTGCAAGTCGAGACACTCCGTGGACCGCGCCAAGGTCACGGGGAAAGTGCTGTTGCAGGGCAAACCGCTTCCGGGCGGCCGCGTCACGTTCCTCTCGGTCAACGGCGGCTTCGCTTCTTCCGACGTGATTGATGAGAACGGCAATTACCAGATCGAGGCCCCCGTCGGCGATGTGAAAATCGCCGTGGATAATTCGATGGTGGGCGGGGGCGGACGGAGGGGCGGGCCCCCCCGAACCTTCCGCGCTCCAAGCAGCCTCCCGGCAAGGAAGAGGAAACCCCCATCAAAGGCACTTGGGTGTCGATACCGAATCGCTATCGCATCACGGAAAATTCCGGCCTGACCTACACGGTCAAGCCGGGGCCGGCGCCCAGACGCACGATATCGAATTAACGAACACGCCCGACCCGATCCACGGCCCTCCCGGTACGTGAGCGGGGCCATACGACACTCCCTCCACTTTGTGGGGGAGGTCTCTCTTTCTCCCTCCCCCCTTGTGGGGGAGGGTAGGGGTGGGGGGTGAGCGCCTTCCCCCACAAGGGGGGAGGGAGAGAACTTGCGCTCGTTACGAACCTGTTGCGCAGGGCCTATCTGTTCGCGGGTAAAATCCATCCAACGAGCAGCGAAGCGACCCGTCGCTCCCATCACACCCGAACCGTTGGAGGATCGTCATGAAATCATCCCCGCGCCGTCGCCGGCTTTTCTGTCTCGTGAGCATTGGAGTGGTCGGTCTGACCGTCCCACTCCTGGCTCGCGTCTTCGCGGATGGGAAAGCGCCGCCGCCCCAAGCGCCAATCCGCCACCGCCCGTGAACGGGGCGAAGTTAGACGCACCGAAGCGGACCATCGAATTACCCACCAAGCGCATCCTGGCCGGCGGAAGCGCTCCGGTCCCCACAACCTCCGCCGGCGCGTTCGTCAATCCCAAGGTGCGGCCGGGCAAGGTCCGCTGGCATGAGGACTTCGCCGCCGCCTGCCGCGCCGCCCGGAAGTCCGGCAAACCCGTGCTGCTCTTTCAGATGATGGGCAACCTCGACGACCGCTTCTGCTGAACGAACGCCCGTCTCGCGAGAACCGTGCTGTTCTCCCAGGAGCGCGTCGCCGACTTCATCAACCAGTCGTTTGAGCCGACGTGGCAAAGCGTCCGTCCGGTGCCGATCGTGCGGATCGACTTCGGCAACGGCCGCGTCCTGACCCGCACTCTGCATGGCAACATCCTCACCTCGGTTTGCACGCCGGCCGGTTTGACCGTGGACGCCCTGCCGGGGATTTACACGGAAGTGGCTTACCTCGACCGACTCAAGGCGATCCACGAGGTGTACCTAAGCACCTTGCTGGATGCCGTGAGGACACCCGATGCCGTGGTCCGCGCGTATCATCGAAGCTGTCTGGCGGCACCGAAGAAACCAGCCCGCTCCATCGCCGTGGCGGATTTCACCAAGACAGTCGTGGTCGAAGCGCCCGTTCTCAACGTGGTCCGGGCGAAGAACACCTACACGAACAAAAGCGAAGCGCCGCCGAACGTGGAAAATCCGGCGGAGTGGCAGGCTCGAAGAGGACACGCGCCTCAACGAGAGCCTGCGCCGCCGGCAGATTCACGAACTGCTCGCCGCCACCGGCCCGGTGCGTCCCGACAAGATAACGCGCCCGATCTACAGGGACGTTCTGCACGCCGACCTCGACGACCCGTATCTCGGACTTGGCGAGTCTCTGTTTGCGATCTATCCGTTTGCCAGGGAAGATGCGGTACACTGAGATTCTGTCCGATAAGCCCCCCCTCTCCCGCTTCGGGGAGGGGGCTATGCGAAGCAGGCAGGAGTACCAACGGATGAGCACGTCGCTGATCGAGCAATTGCAATCCGCCCGCGTCTACGACCTGGAGCAGCCGCGCTTCGCCGGGATGCCGATCCACCCATCGCACCGGCCCGGCTACTTCTACGCCCTGCACCGCCGCCACCGCGATACGCTCCAACCGGACAAGCACGGCCCGCGCTCCAGCGCCTCCGGCGCACTGACCATGATGGAGCATTCCGGCACGCACATCGACGCCCTGTGCCATCAGGCGTGCGGCCTGCGTCTCTACGGCGACCTCGCCACCGACGACGTGGAAACGCCGGCCGGTTTCAAGCGCCTGGGCATCGAGACGGTGCCGCCACTCTTGCGGCGCGGCGTGCTGCTGGACGTGGCCCGCTGGAAAAATCAGGATCGGTTGCCGCCCAAATACGGCATCTCGGCCGACGATCTGAAAGGCTGTGCCGCGGCCCAGAAAGTGGACGTGCGCAACGGCGACGTGCTGCTGGTGCGAACCGGGTATGCACCGTTATGGAATGAGGAAGCGGCTTATCTGGACGCGGCCGGCGTGTCGAAATCGGGCACGCTCTGGGCCGCCGAGCGCGGCGTGTCGGCCGTCGGCGCCGATAACATGGCCTGGGACGTTCCCGATGAGCGCGACCCGGAATCCGGCGCGACCCTGTTCGCTCACTTCTATTTGCTACCTCAAAAGGGTATTTATATTATCGAGAACGTGAACCTGGAAGAATTGTCGCGCGATCGACAGTATGTGTTCGCGTTCGTCGGCATTCCGATGAAGCTGAACGGCGCGACGGGATCGCCGTTGCGGCCGCTGGCCCTAGTGTAAACCCCATAGCCCCCGGCTTGCCGGGGGAAATGCACCCCCGGCAAGCCGGGGGCTATATGGACTCCACCTCGGCTCGCGTCGGAAACGATGCCTGCGTGCCTGGCCGCGTTACCGACAGCGCTGCGGCGACGTTGGCGCGTCGAATCGCCTCGCGCGGCGGCAGCCCCTCGACGAGAAAGACAGCCAGGCTGCCGATGAACGCATCGCCGGCCCCCGACGCATCCACCGCACGCACCGGCACGGCTGGCATGTGTTCCACGTTGCCCCCGTCCACCCACAGGACGCCGCGCTCGCCGAGCGTCACGATCACCGCCTTCGGCCCGCGTTCCAGAAGGGCCCGCGCCGCTGTCTCCGCCTCGGCCGGCGTCGTCACGCGCAAGCCCGTCAGCAGTTCCACCTCGGTCTCGTTGGGGATACAAAGGTCGGCCAGGCGCAGCAATTCGTCGGACAAGGGCGCGGCCGGGGCCGGGTTGAGGAGGGTCCGCACGCCGGCCGCGCGAGCCAGCCGCAACGCCTCGTGCGTCGTCTCCGGCGGCACTTCCAGTTGGCACAAAAGCGCGCCGGCCGATTCGATCGCGCTGGCCGCCGCGCGCACGTCGGCCGGCGCCAGCGCCTCGTTCGCCCCGGCCACGATGAGGATGCAGTTCTGCGCCGCGTCATCGACCACGATCGACGCCACGCCCGTCGGACGATCCGCGTCGCGCTGGACGTGCGCCGTGTCGATGCCGTGCTCCTGGTAGTTGCGCACGGTCTGATCGCCGAACGCATCGCGTCCGACCCGTGCGATCATCGACACCGAAGCGCCGAGTCGCGCCGCCATCACGGCCTGGTTGGCGCCTTTGCCGCCGAAGCCGAGCTGGAACGCGCGTCCGGCCAGGGTTTCGCCTGGCCGCGGCAGCCGGGCCGTGCGGAACGTGAGGTCGATGTTCGAGGAGCCGACGACGCAAATGCGGGCAGGATGAAGCTGCATGACGGCACTCCCGAAAGCGGGCGGCGCGGCGACGTTTTCGCTCTTGCAATCATCGCCTGTGACTTTATAATTCCGTTTGAGGCGGCAAGAAATGCTCTTTTCCGCCTATGCGGGTGTAGCTCAGTGGTAGAGCGCCACGTTGCCAACGTGGCTGTCGTGGGTTCGAGCCCCATCACCCGCTCTCAAAATACCCACCCTTACAAGCACCTGCACGAAGCACTGCCGACAACCGTCCGTCCTCGTGCGCCGAGATTCCATCAACCGCCCAGCCTCTCCGACCTTTCGGGGCGCGGTAATTGTTTCTGGCCGCGTGGCTTCTGTTGTAGGGTGGGCCGAGTCTTCGAGGCCCACCAGCAGCGGTGTGGTGGGCCTCGAAGACTCGGCCCACCCTACCCGCCAGAATCCCTTACTACACCCACCTTTCTTGGGACGAGAAAAAACGCTTGCGGTCGCACTTTCGGCGGGCTAACCTCAGCAGGTGGTGTCGTATCCAGAGGGTTCCCGTTGACGCGCTTCGGATCGCGGAGGACGCACCATGAGAAAGCTGCTGATTGGGGGCCTTCTGGCCGCAGTCCTGGGGTCGCCGAGCGCCCGGCGCGGGCGGTCGATACGGAAGAGGTCAAGCGGGCGATTGACCGCGGCGTCGGGGCACTGCGGGGCCTGCAAGGCCCGGGCGGCACCTGGCCGTGGCAGGAGATCGGGGCGACGGCTTTGGCGGGCCTGACCCTGCTGGAGTGCGGCGTGCCCCCCGAGGACAAGGCCGTCCAGTCCGCTGCCGGGGCCGTGCGCCAAGCGAGCATCGGCCTGCGGCACACCTATTCCATCTCGCTGGCCATCCAGTTCCTCGACCGCCTCGGCGATCCCGCCGACGGGCCGTTGATCGAATCGCTCACCGTCCGCCTGATGGCTGGCCAGGACGGGGCGGGCGGCTGGAGCTACGAATGTCCCGCCATCAGCGCGTCCGAGACGCGCCGCTTGCAAACCGCCGTGGACCAGCGGAAAGAACTGGTCGGCCGGCGCGAACTGCCCAAGCCAGGCACGAAACGAACCGTCAAGGATCTGCCCGAGGAGATCCGCCAGCAGGTCGCGGCGGTCGAGAACGCCGCCGCGACGCTGACCGGCGGCGGGGGCGATAATTCCAACACGCAATTCGCCGCCCTCGCCCTGTGGGTCGGCCGACGGCAAGGGCTGCCGGTCGAGCGCCGCGCTGCAGCGGCTGGAGCATCGCTTCCGCGCCACCCAGAATCCCGACGGCGGCTGGGGCTACCTGGTGCTAATGGCCTCGCCGCAAGCCAATATGCCGACCATGGGCGGTCGTTCGGCGGCGTCCATGACCTGCGCTGGTTTGCTCAGCCTGGCCGTGGCCAACGGGTCCGCCCTGGAGGTCGGCCGAGAACGCAAGCCGGACGGCAAGCCGGCCCGCGACCTCAACAAGGATGCGCACCTCGTCCGCGCACTGCAAGCCGTCGGCACCGTCATCGACCTCCCCACCAACTCGCGCGAGGGCCCGCCCGCCATGCTCCCGTCGGGTCGGGGCGCCGGCGGGCCGCCCATCCCGCGGCAAGTGGGCGGCGGCACGTACTATTTTCTGTGGTCGCTGGAGCGCGTGGCGGTGGCCCTGGATCTGAAGACCATCGGCAAGAAGGATTGGTATAGCTCGGGCGCCGAAATCCTCCTGGCCAACCAGCAGCCCGATGGTTCGTGGGTCGGCAACCCCTCGGGAGCGGATACCTGTTTCGCGCTGTTGTTTCTCAAGCGCGCGAACATGGCCCGCGACCTGACGGCCGAGCTGAAGGGGCTGGTGAAGGATCCCGGCGAGCGCGTCATCCGTGCCGGCGGTATCGGCGGGGAGAACCTGCGCGGGTCGGAGGGCCACATCAAGTCCGGCATCGAGTCGCGCGACTCCCGGCCGATCGGCAAGCCGTTGCAAGACCCCAAACGGGCCGACACCGACGGCGGGCGGCTGGCCCGCCAACTGCTGGGCGCCGCCGGCGCGCGCCAGGCGACCTTGCTGGAGCAGATGCGAAACGGCAAGGGGGTCCAGTTCACCGAGGCGCTGGCCACGGCCATCCCGCACCTGCAAGGCGAAGCGCGGCGCAAGGCGCGGGAGGCGCTGGCGGAGCGGTTGACGCGCATGAAAGAGACAACCCTGGCGAGCTATCTTCAGGACGACGACGCCGAGATCCGCCGCGCCGCCGCGCTGGCCTGCGCCATGAAGGAGAGCAAGGTCCTGGTGCCCAACCTCATCCTCTTGCTGCGCGACCCCGAGTCGAGTGTGGTGCTCGCCGCCCACGCGGCCCTGAAAGAGTTGACCGGCCGGGATTACGGCCCCTCGGCCGACGCCAGCCGCGAAGACCGCGACCGAGCCGTCCTCCAGTGGCAGCGCTGGTGGAACCGGCAGCAACGCGAGAAGTGACCGATCGCGCCCGGCCTAACCCTCGTGCGCTGGGGCGGGGTCTCGGACCCCGCCGCGTCCCCGCGCCGACCTGTCGATTAACCGCTACGGCCGTTGAACAGGTTCTCGATAAACTTCTGCCCGGCGGGGGAGCTGCGCGCCAAGGCCTGCATGAACGTGACGGTTCGCAGGGCGGCGTCTTCAAAGACGAAATGACAATCGGCGATGTTACAGCGGTCCATCGCCACGGTCTCGGTCCCCTTGTAGATGAGCCGGCAGTTGCGAAAGTCGCATGCCTGGAAGGTTTGGCCGTCGAGCACCACGGTCTGACCCTCGAACGCACGTCGTTCAAACGTCGCCATGAAGGATCTCCTTGAGATCGGGACAGCGCGAGGCGGCGGGGTCATTCTATTGGCCGCACCCGCGTCGCCATCTGCTTCAGCGCGGCAGCCGCCACCGCTTCCGAGACCAGGAAAAGCCCCAGCCGGCCGGCATAAGGCACGGGGCGGCGGAAGGTACGGGGGTTGGCCAGGATCCAGTGGTACTCGACCTCGTCGGGGTCGTCGCCGGGGTGCGCGGACAGGACACAATCTACCAGTTCCACCACGCCCACGAGGGCGTTGCACGCTGTGCCCTGGAAAGACGTTGAGGCGCCCGGAGCGGCCTCCGCTTGCAGGCATGAATCAGCAGCAGGCCGCGGTGATCCGTCTGCCAGAAGCGGCACGGCGACGGCCGGAATCCTGTAAGGATCTCGGTCGCCTGCGACGGCTCGATGCTGATGGCGTACATCGTCGATTCTCCCCAGTCTCGGTCGGTCATTCCGCGGCGAGACCACTCCGGGAGTTCCCCGAGGGGAACGTACCCGAACCGCCTCCCGGTGTCTCCGCCGGCTTGGGGAGACGGGTCCGGGGCAGGCCAACCTTCTGGTTCGAGCCGTGTAACAAGGCTCGAAAGCGATGCTCGACCATGTCGGCCGGGGAAAGCCCGTCCCGTTTGTCCGCGATCAGCATCTCCTCCGGCTGGGGGTCGGCAATTCGTTTCGAGCCGGTGGCCCGAACGAGCGGCTCGTCGATCCGGCGAGATGGTCTCAGAAGTCACCTCTCTGTCTTGGCTGGGGGCGCTCGGGGTGGACGGCCTCAAGCGACCGAAGGCGCCGCGGCCGGTTCGGCCGCGGGCATCGGCTGTTTGACGATCTGCAGAAAGTACACGCCCTTCTGCCTGGCCAACAGCGCCGCCAACTTCTCCTCGGCGGCGGCTCGCTGGTTGTAGTCGAACAGGGCGATTTCCTTCATGCCCCCGTCGAAGACGCACCACAAGGCCCGCATGCGCGGCGCCGCCTTGGGCTTGCGCGGCTTTTTCACCTTGGGGGTTGTGGCGGCCTTCCGCCTGGCCGCTTTCGGCACGGCGATGGTGGCCACTGCCTCCGAGGCGGCCGGTTCGGACTGCTCCGCTTGATCGGCCTGCTTGCGCAACTCCCGTCGATTCAGGATCCGGCCTGCCATAACAGCCTGCTTTCCGGTTAGGTTGAGGTTCGCACTGCTTCCTCGTCATCGATTCAAGAAGTTAATCGGCCGTCCGTCTCCGCCCTCCCTTAATACTTTCTCGTGATGTCCGGCGCGGACGCGCAGATGTTGCCGTCCTCGCCGGCCGACAGGAAAAAGCTGTGGGCGATCCGGGTGGAAGCGACGTCGGCGCCGACGAAAACATTCGCGCGGTAGTGGTTCTCCCACAGGTGGCGCACCTCCACTCGGTGCGGCGTGGTCGGCCGGCCCAGCGCCTGTAATAACTGGCAGGCGAGGAGGCCACTCCGCTGCTCTTGCGTCTGGTTCGTCGGCCCTCCTTGAGATCGGCCCTGCTCTATCGTCGCCATCGTTTTCTCCTGGCCCGCTCGGTATCTCGCCCTCCGAAAGCCGGACCCCTCCCGGTCATCCCGGCTACGCTTCGCCGTCTTACTGCCCCGGATGGTTATGCTTCCCTGCCGGGGTGAATTGGTTCCTCAGAGCTTGATGCCGGACCACGAGCGAGGCGATTTTCTCGCCGAGACGTTCCGCGTCCGGCCGGGCTTGCCACCGGGAAGCGGCTAACCCTTCGGGGGCACGGATTCGGCAAAAGAGAAGGGGGACCGGCTCGACATCATGGCGCTCGCGAGGACGAGAAGGAACGTCCCACTCCGCACGCTTGATGTCCGCCAGATCCGGAGAACCGTTCTGGGGATGAGGAAGGCATCAGGAATGAAGAGTAACAGAGTAGAGTATAGAAGGCCGGCAGACCGATGACCAGCCCTCTTTGCCCCGCTCCGGATAGCAGCTAACGACCGGATACGGGAAGCGGCGATGAGGAAACAAAACGCCCCCACCAACGAACCGAGGGTAGGGGCGTCCTGACTCTTCTTGTTAGTAGCGACCGCCACGGCCTCCGCCGTAGCCGCCGCCACCGCCACGGCCGCCGCCATAGCCGCCCCGGCCACCACCGCCGCCCCGGTCTTCGCGAGGCTTGGCCTCGTTGACGGTCAGGGTTCGGCCATCGACTTCCTTGCCGTTGAGGGCCGTGATGGCGGCCTGGGCTTCGGTCTGGTTGTCCATTTCGACAAAGCCGAAGCCTTTGGAGCGGCCGGTATCCCGGTCCATGATGACCTGCGCAGATTGGACGCTGCCGTGCGCGGCGAACATCTGTTCTAAGGTGCTGTCGGTCACGGTGTAGGCCAGATTGCCCACGTACAACTTTTTGCCCATTGGGGCCTCCGAGAAAAGAAACTGCGGCTTTGCGTCCCCCCGTGGGACGACTTCGCGGCCGGAAGCGCGGTTACGTGGGAGGAGAGAAGGCTGAATGGAAGTGGGAGACGACCAAAGAAGCATTCGCAAGACCCAAGTAGGTGGTAATTATAGCAGGCTCGCGCCGCGAAGATAGGGGGAAATCCGGCACCGCCTTCTTTCCAAATCCTTCGGATTTCCTTACCAATAACTATTGGCGTATGGTAGCTTCACAGGTAATTGCTCGGACTCCAAGGCCACTCCCTCGCGTCCACGGGACAACGAACAGGCGAAATCATCTCCGTGCCCCGTCGCGGGACGGATCACTGCGAAGTGCTCCCGCCAGCCCTCCGCCTTCCCGCGTGTAGTTTGGAGATAAGCGCCATGCTCCCCGACGACCCCGCTGATGTACCGTCTTCGCCGGCCGTGCCGCCGGCCACGACCGGGGCGGAGGCGGAATCGAACCACCTCTACCCCGTCGTCGGCGTCGGCGCCTCGGCCGGCGGGTTGGAAGCGATCACCGAGCTGCTGCAAAACCTCTCGCCCGATCCCGGCCTCGCCTTCCTGCTCGCCGTCCACCTCGACCCGCATCACAAAAGCCATCTGCCGGAGATCCTGCGCAACGTGACGCCCCTGAACGTCCACGAAGTCAAGGAGGGGATGCCGGTCGAGATCAATAACGTCTACTTGATCCCGCCCAACACGAACATGGCGTTGACCGACGGCCGCTTGGCCCTCACGCCCCGGAAAGCCACGCCGGGAACGCACATGCCCATCGACCACCTGTTCCGCTCGCTGGCGGAGATCCAGAAGCAGCCGGGCCGTCGGCGTCGTCCTGTCCGGCGGCGGCACCGACGGCACGCTCGGCCTGCAGGCCATCAAGGCCGAGGGCGGCATCACCTTCGCCCAGGACGAGAAGTCGGCCAGGCAAATCAGCATGCCGCGCAGCGCCGTCCTCGACGGCAGCGTCGATTACGTGCTGCGGCCCGGCGACATCGCCCGCGAGCTGATGCGCATCGCCCGCCATCCCTACGCCCACGCGCCGATCCCGGCCGATCGAAGCCGGCCCCCACGGAAGACAGCAACGTGGCGGACATCCTCGCCCTGCTGCGCGCCGCACTGGGCGTCGATTTCACCCACTACAAGCAGACGACCATCAAGCGCCGCATCCTTCGCCGCATGGCCCTGCGCGGCATGGAGCAGCCCGGCGACTACCTCCACTTCCTGCAGGACGATGCCGACGAGTTGCAGCTTCTGTACCAGGACTTCCTCATCCGCGTCACCCAGTTCTTCCGCGACCCGGAGGCGTTCGAGGCCCTCAAGGACAAGGTCTTCCCGGCCCTCGCCAAGGGCCGATCGGCCGACAACCCCATCCGCATCTGGGTCGCCGGCTGCTCCACCGGCGAGGAGGTCTACTCGCTGGCCATCGCGCTGCTGGAGTACCTGGAGAGCCAGGCCGGAAACCGCCGCCATCAAGATCCTGGCCACCGACCTCAACGAGTCCGCCCTGGAGAAGGCCCGCGCCGGCGTCTACCTCGACAACATCGAGATCGACGTGTCGCCGGAGCGGCTGCGGCGCTTCTTCGTCCGCCAGGACGGCCATTACCAGATCAGCAAGGCCGTCCGCGAGCTGTGCGTCTTCTCGCGGCACAACCTGGCCAGCGACCCGCCGTTCAGCCGCCTCGACCTGGTCAGCTGCCGCAACGTGCTGATCTACATGGACACCGCTCTTGCAGAAGCGCGTGCTGCCGATCCTGCACTACGCCCTGAACCCGGACGGCTTCCTGTTCCTGGGCTCGTCGGAGAGCATCGGCTCCTTCGCCGAGCTGTTCGGAGTCCGTCGACGCCCGGCACCGCATGTTCGCCCGCAAGCCCGCGTCGAGCGGCGTGCCCTGCTCGACTTCAACGCCTACGTCGCTCCCGAAGGCCGGCCGACCCGGGTCGGCCGACGAGGGCGTGCCGCTGTGGAGCGCGCTGGACGTGCAGAAGGAGGCCGACCGCATCCTGCTGGCCCGCTACGCCCCGGTCGGCGTGGTCGTCGACGAGAGCGATGACCGTGCTGCAGTTCCGCGGCCGGACCGGCCCTGTACCTGGAGCCGGCGCCGGGGATGGCCAGCCTCGACCTGTTCCGCATGCTCCGCGAGGGGCTGCTGGCCGAGGTGCGGGCGGCGATCAACCAGGCCAAGATGGCCATGACCCCGGTCGTCCACGACGGCTTGCGCCTCAGCGACGGAGACCAGACGCGGCAGGTCCGGGTCGAGGTGATCCCGTTCAAGGTGCCGCCCTCGGCGTGCGCTTCTTCCTCGTGCTGTTCCAGGACACCGCCGAGGCCCAGGCGCGTGCCGCCCGTGCCGGCGCCCGGCATCAAGTCGGCGGACGCGGAGCAGCAGCGTCCTGCAGCTCCAGCAGGAGTTGGCCGCCCTGCGCGAGTACCTCCAGTCGGTCATCGAGGAGCAGGAGAGCACCAACGAGGAGCTGAAGTCGGCCAACGAGGAGATCCTGTCGGCCAACGAGGAGCTGCAGAGCACCAACGAGGAGCTGCAGACCGCCAAGGAGGAGGCGCAGTCGGCCAACGAGGAGCTGGCCACGGTCAACGAGGAGCTGCGCCACCGCAACGCCGAGCTGGCGCGGGTCAACAACGACCTGGTCAACCTGCTCACCGGCGTCAACATCCCGATCGTCATGGTCAGCCGCGACCTGCGCATCCGCCGCTTCACGCCGCTGGCCGAGAAGGTGTTCAACCTGATCCCCACCGACGTGGGCCGGCCGATCAGCGACATCAAGCCCAACCTCCAGGTTGATGACCTGACGGGACTGATTACTGCGGTGATCGACACGCTGACGCCCTACGAAAGTCAGGTCCAGGATAACGCCGGCGAGGCGGTTGCGTTGTTGGCAGCGACTCAAGCCGCTGGCGGTTGGCGTAACGCCTCCGCGATCGGTCCCAACCGCGTCTGCCCCAACGTCCCCTCCCAACGCGGTGCCCGCGCCAACAACAACGCAAACATTCCATGCACCACCATCACCACGCCCACGAAGGCATGGAAGCGACGAGCACCCGTTACGTTCCCATCGTCCACCCCCCAAAACACCTTCAGACGGCCGTTGACACGCTCCACCGACGTGCGGCCCTTGTAACGACGCTCGAACTCCTTGGTCGCCCGCGGGATCGGCGGAAAACGGCGCAGGTCCACCGCACAGGGCACCCGCACCGTCAAACCGTACGACCGGCCCGCGCTGCACTTGTTCTGGCTGGGGCAATCCCAGCCCTCGTGCAACGCCGGGCAGCGGTAACGCACGCTGTCACGCCCCGCCTCGTAACCGACATACGCCATGCGGTGACGCACCGGCGTGACGCTGACCGTGTCATAGCAGTACACCGTGCCCGCCTCGTCGTGTACCAGATGCAGCGGGTAACGAGCCGCCCGGCAGCGGCCGCTCTGACTCCTCCTTCCACAAGGCGCGGTTCTGAATCAAGGGCTTAATCCCCGCGGCGTGTAAGGCCTCATGCACCTTCTCGTCGTCGGCCGCCTTGTCGTAAGCCAGCGTCTTCATCCGCCCCGCCGGCAGGTTGGCCTGCGCCTGACGCACGAGCACGGGTACCACTTCGTTGTCGCCGGTCGCGGTGTCGCTGACGTGGTAGGCCAAGCTCACCTCATGCGCGACATCGACCAGCAAGTGCAGTTTGTAGCCGAACCACTCGACGACCTTGACCACCTTGCCCTCCTCGTCGCGGTACTCCTTTTTCCCGCCGGACGGTTGTGGCAGTCCCTGGGCGATTTCCGCGGCGACGGCCTTGGCGGCGGCCTTGGGCCGGGCGTTGAGGGTCGTCGAATCGCCGGCACTATTGCGGCCGAGGTCGGGCACGGCCAGGCCCAGGCGTCGGACCAGGTGGTCAAAGAGGGCGTGGAGGTTATCCCGATGGGGCGGTTGGCCCAGCACGTCGAGGAAGCGGGAGAGATTCCAGTCGTGGGGAATCTGGTCGGCGGCGGTGATGTCCAGCAGTCGACACAAGGAAGGATTACGGTGCAACTCGGCCAGGGTGTCGTTGATATGGGCGTGGCGGAGGGCGATGGTCAACAGCAGGATGCGCCACAGCCGTGGCAGGGGGAAGTCGTCGCGTCCCTTGCCGCGTGCGGCCTGGAGTCCGTCGAGGAGGGGTTGATCGGGGACGCTGTGGAGCAGGTCGCGGAGGGTGGCGAGGGTGGGATAGTCTTCCAGTTCGGCCCAGGCGAAGAGCGGTTGTGCGGCGTGGATGGCTTTCATAGGCAGCTCCGTTGCGGTTGGGAAGAGCGAGGGGCTGGTTTACAGCGCAAGGGAACGCCCGGCGAGGGGCCGGCTGGGGTAAAAAAGCGAAAAAAGGGTTGAGCGGGGATGTCCAGAGCAGGAAAACAAGAGGTGCGCTGGGGTAAGCGTTCAAAACCACGAACGTAAGTCCAAGAACGAGAGAGCTTCCCAACATCGCAAGCGGCTCAACGCCGGCCGCTGGTACTCGCTGCGCATTCGCCCGTATGTTACCCTCGACAACAAGATCGACGGGGCGTCGATCGTGCTGTTGGACATTGATTCGATCAAGCGCAACCTGGAAAAGTCGAAGCAGGGATAGATCACCAGCCCGCAGCGCCAGCAAGGGTTTGGCCCCCTCCCCCCTTGTGGGGTAGGGGTGGGGGGGAAACGCCTACCCCCCACCCCTACCCTCCCCCACAAGGGGGGAGGGAGAAAGAGAGACCTCCCCCCTTGTGGGGGAGGGTGAAAAGTCCGCGGGCTGGTAAGAAAAAAGGGAATCGCATGGCAGGACATGACATCGTGGTGATCGGCACCTCGTCGGGCGGCGTGGACGTGCTGACGCGGATGGTGCGCGGCCTGCCGCCGGGGTTGCCGGCCAGCCTGTTCATCGTCTGCCATTTTCCGCCCGGCGGCCGCAGTGTGTTGCCGGAGATCCTCAGCCGTGCCGGCCCGCTGTTGGCCACTCATGCCGCCGACGGCGAGCCGTTCCACCCCGGCCACATTTACATCGCGCCGCCGGACCACCACCTGCTGCTGTTGCCCGGCGAGCGCATGCAGCTAACGCGCGGCCCGCGAGAACTACCACCGTCCGGCCGTCGATCCGCTGTTCCGTTCGGCGGCCAAGCATTACAACCGGCGGGTGATCGGTATGGTGCTGACCGGGGCGCTGTTCGACGGCACGGCGGGCCTGTTGGCCGTGCGCGCGGCGGGCGGCATCGCCGTGGTCCAGGATCCCAGCGATGCCGCCGTGGCCGCCATGCCCCAGAGCGCCAGTCAGGTCGCCGGCGCCGACCATGTGGTGCCATCCGCCCGGCTGGCATCGCTGCTGGTCGAACTGGTTCAGCAAGCCGTGTCCAGCCAAGGAGAACCTACCGTGGCCGATCCGATTCAATACGTTGCCGGATGTCGTCAACAAGGACATGACCGAGCAGGTCAAGGACGAAAAACGGGGCCGTATCACGGTGTTCAACTGCCCCGAATGCGGCGGCTCGTTGTGGCAGGTCAACGAGACGAATCAGGTGCGGTTCCGCTGCCACGTCGGGCACGCCCTCCAGGCGGAGACCCTGCTCGCCGAGCAGGCCAGTGCCCTGGAGGCCGCCCTATGGACGGCGGTGCGGACGTTCAAGGAACGCCATTTGCTAGCACTCCAGTTGTCCCAGCGCGAGCGGGCGCGGGGAGATCAAACCGCCGCCGACCGCTATGAGGAGCAAGCGCAGCAGGCCGACCGATACGGCCGGCTTATCCAACAATTGATTCTCAATGGGCCGCCAGCCCGCGAAGAGAAAGCCTAACTGTCTACCAGCCCCGAGCGCGAGCGAGGGGATCTTCCAACCCGTCGCTGGCGCTCGGGGCTGGTTAAAAAGTTATTTTCGCGGAAGGGGGAACCAACGATGGACCCGCCCAGCATGACAAGTAACGGCGATACCGTCCCCGCTGCCTGCCCTGTCCCTGCCAACGGGACGGACGTTCCGCCGGCAGAATGGATTCGGGAAACCTTCCTGGAAGAGCAAGCCCGACGGCTGCGCTCGCAGGAGTTGTTTGAGTTCGCCCCCGACGGCTACGTGATTACCGACCTGCAAGGGGTGATTACGGAGACCAACTACGCGGCGGCGCTGTTGATGGGGTCGCGCAAAGAGTTTCTCATCGGCTTGCCGCTGGGCCTGCTCATGGCGGAGCAGTCCCGCTCGCACTTCTACGCCTGGCTGGTCCGGGTGGCGGAAGCCGAAACGCTCAGCCAGTGGGAGGCGATCCTGCGCGGGCGGCGCAAGACGCCGTGCGAAGTGATGATCGCGGCGGCCGTGCTGCCCGATGAAACCGGCCGGCCCGCCCGCGTGCGCTGGATGCTCCGCGACATCAGCCTCGTCCGCCGGGCCGAACGCGCGCTGTTGGCCGAGAAGAGCCTGGCCGACTCGCTCTTTGAGTGCGCCGAGGTCATGATCCTCATTGCCGATGGGGCGGGAAGAATTCTCCGCTGTAACCCCTTCTTGCTGAAGGTTTCCGGCTACCACGGGCACGACCTGCGCGGCCAGCGCTGGTGCGAGCGCTTGATCGCCCCGGAAGACCAGGAAGCGGCCCGGCTCATGCTGAACGAGGCGCGGCTGGAGGAGTCGGGACGGAGCGGCGTTTTGGGCTTCACGACGCCGAGCGGGGAGCGGCGGTTTGTGACGTGGTCGGCCCGCAGCATGGGCGAGGGGTTGCTTTTGACCGGCCAGGACGTGACGGCCCTGCAAGAGGCGCAGCAGCAGGCCGTGCAACAGGAGCGGTTGGCGGCCATCGGCGAGATGGCGGCCGGCCTGGCCCACGAGAGCCGCAACGCCTTACAGCGCAGCCAGGCTTGCCTGTCGATCCTCAGCCTGCGCCTCAAAGACCAGCCGGAATTCCTCGAGCTATTGAAGCGCGCCCAGAAGGCCCAGGACGATTTGCGCCGCCTCTACGAGGACGTCCGCACCTACGCGATCACCCCGCGCCTGGAGATTCAGCCTTGCGACCTGCGGCGGACGTGGCGGGAAGCCTGGGCCGACCTCGGCGACGTGCCGGACGCGCAGGCGCCGACCTCCGCGAAGACGCGGAGTCCGCGTGCCTGTCCTTCCCGGCCGACCCGTTCCTTCTCAAACAGGTCTTCCGCAACCTGCTGGAGAACTGCCTGACCTGTGGCTCCTCTCCCGTCCACATCGCGATCCGCTGCCAGGAGGCGTCGCTGGCCGGTCAGGAGGCGATCCGGGTAAGCATTCGCGACAACGGCCCCGGCTTCCCCGCAGGCGATCGACAACGCCTGTTCGATCCGTTTTTCACGACCAAACATCGCGGTACCGGACTTGGGCTTGCCATTTGCAAGCGAATCATCGAGGCGCACGACGGCCGCATCGAGGTCGGCGAAGTGCCCGGCCCCGGCGCCGAGGTCGTCATCACTTTGCCGCGGAGGAGAACGTGAACGCAACGAACCACCGTCTGCGTATCGCCGACGACGAGCGCGACATGCGCCAGTTCTTCCAGGAACTGCTGCCGCACATGGGCCATGAGGTGGTGGCGGCGGCGGAGACCGGCCGGCAGCTCGTCGAGCGCTGCGCCGCGGAGCACCCGGATCTCATTATCACGGACATCAAGATGCCCGACATGGACGGCATCGAGGCGGCGTCGCTGATCAACCGCCAGCGCGAGGTGCCGGTGGTGCTGGTGACGGCCCACCAGCAGGGGGATTTGTTGACCCGCTCCGGGGCGGAATACATCATGGCCTACCTGGTCAAGCCGGTCAAACCACCCGACTTGCAGGCGGCCATCACCCTGGCGGTGGCGCGGTTTGAACAATACCAGCGCGTCCGCGCCGAGGCGGCCGGACTGCGCCAGGCGTTGGAGGATCGCAAGCTGATCGAGCAGGCCAAGGGCGTCGTCATGCGCCGCCTGCGCATCGACGAGCCGGAGGCGTACCGCCGCATGCGCCACCTGTCGAGCCATCGCAATTGCAAGCTCGTCGAGCTGTCCCGCCTGATGATCGAGGCCGATTCGATCTTCCGGAGCCTGGAAGAACTCAAAGGTTAGCGACGCTTCGCAAGAAGCGTGCGCAAACACGCTTCTGCGAAGCGGCGCTAACCACTTACGGGGCGGTGCCGTAGTACAGGATCGCCTCGCCGACATGGGCCGGCTTCACCGAGGACACCTGCTCGATCCGCACCGAACCGGTGGCGAGATTCAATTCAATGTGCTCGCCCGCAAGGATCTGGGTTATCTGGCCGTCCTTCTTGTAGTGCAGGACCGCATCGCCCTTGAGGATCAGGCGCTCCTTGCGGTCGGTCTGGACGCAGTCGGCCCAGCCCTTCAGCTCCGCAGAGCGAATGCGAACCTTGCCGTCCGCCGTGGTCATCGTCAGCGCGCAACCGCCGACCTTGACGATCATCTTCTTGCAGGTCATGCAGGCGTCGTCGCCGATGCTCATTTCGAGCTGGCCGTCGTCGGCCATCGCCCGGATGTGGATCTTGCTCGCGCACGCCGTCGCGGCGGGGCAGGCCAGACCGCATGCCACCGTCGGAGGAGTCGCGGAATCCGGCAGTTCGCGCGGCGGCGGCAGAACGGCCGCCTGGGGGAATGGCGGCGACGGCGGCATGTACTGCGGCGGGTGATTCACATACTTCGCCGCGGGAAGCGTCATGTCGGCGCACCCATTTTGGCTGCACAGGTCGCTCACCAGACCCAGGGCGGAAACGCACATCGAGGGGATGCTCGCCGGCTGCGAATGGGCAAAACACACGTCCGCCACCATGCCGAGGACCGATAGGCACGTATCGAGATCCACGTCCGAATTGGATGGCATGGCAACAGGGCCCGAGTTGTAGATCGGTGGCGGCGGCGGAACCGGCATGGCGACAGATTGCGGCGGCATGGGCGGCGTCATCGGCAGGGTGAGATTAAACGGCTGCGATGAGATCACTTGCGGCATCATCGCGGGATGCACGGGGGCCGTCATCATGGGCATCGGCACCATGATGATGATCGGATGCGTGAAGGCGGTCTTCTTCGCCGGCTCCGTCTTAGTCGTGCAGCAGCAGCCGCACGCGCCGCACTTGCCCTTGCAGCACTCCGTATCCTTGCAGCATTCCTTGGCTTTGCCGCACTGCCCATTTTGGCAGCAGTCCGCCTTCTTGCCGCTAAGGATGAGCAGTTCGCAATTCAGTCCGGGACATTTCTGACAACCCTTTTTTTCTTTACAGCAATCGCCGCCCTTGGCGGGCGGACCATCGGCCCGCACGGCGTTCGCCGAGAGGACCATCGCCGCCGCGAGGAGCGCGGCTCGCCAGGATCTCGCCAACATGGGTCCAGCCTCCTTACCTTGCCGGGGATGGGCACACCACGAACCGGGGCGGGACCATAGCAAAGGCGCAGGGCGATGTCAGTAGCAGAAACCAGCCCGCCGCGCCAGCAAGGGAGCAACCCTCGCTGGGTGGTGGTTTTGGTGTAGCACGCTGGCAGCGTGCCCTACGTAGGGCACGCTGCCAGCGTGCTAACAAACGGCCACTATCCCTTGCTGGCGCGGCGGGCTGGTAGGTCAGGTATTCGCCAACTCCTTCGCGGGCCGTTTGCCGACCAGCCAGTTGGTGAGCAAACGCGCCAGGTTGCCGAAGGAGCTGAACACGCCGCCGGTCGGCGCGGGAGGTGCCGGCGGATTGGACGGCGGAGCGGAAGGCGGGATCGTTGGGATCGAAAATTCGCTTCCGAGCTGCGAGACGATCTGAACGCCCTGCCCCGGTACGGACGAAGCCTTCGCGGACGGGGCTGGCGAAACGACTGTGACATCGTTGGCGACCGAGGAGGCGCGGGAAGGCCGGCTCGTCTTGACGATGCTCGGCCCGGAGTCAGCGGGGTCGATCGTCAACGACCAGTTGAGCAGCTTGCCGCTGTGTCCGCCGACATCCTGAATGGTCAGCGTCCAAACGCCGCCGGCCTGAGAGCCGTTGAGGGCGCTGAGCAGCGATTCGGGCTGATAAGTGTTTGCGTACGGGGCGGCGCCGATACCGGATCGCCTGGGCGGAGTCGTCGAACGTCGTGTTCTGGAAATTGGCACCCGTGCCGCCGCGACGATCGACCAGCAGCACCGTCGTGCCGTTGGGGGCCGTCAGCCGAAGGTACAGGTCGCCGTCGTCGGGATAGCTGACGTTGACCTTCAACTGCACCTTGCCCACGGTCGTTCCGGACGGCACGGTGATCGTGGAGGTGGTCGTGCTGCGCGGGTTGATGGCCGCGGCCGTGGTGTTGGTATAGGTGGCCGGCCCGTGAACAGTAATCGTGGCCTGATAGGGGTCGAGGTGGTTGCCCATCAGGTCGCGGATGTTGGAGTCGATCGACAGCTGGTAATTGCCTGGCACGATCTGGTTGGGGAAAATCAGGGCCATCTGCCGATCGCCCGAGTTCCAGACCACGCGAACCGTGACGGGGATGAGCCGGCCGCTCGGATCGGTCAGGCGAACCGAGGACGAGGCGAACGAGCTGACGTCGATGGGTTCGTTGAAGGTCAGCCACAGGCTGTCCATCGTCGTGCTGGTGGGGGTCGGCCCCTGGGTGGTGACGCTGGTGATGATCGGCGTGGTGCGCGTGGACAGGTTCCAGCCAACAGCGGCGGCGAGGTCGAGCCGTCCGCCGGTGGCCACCTTGCCCTGCAAGCTCGGCAGCTTGTCCACAGTGTTGAGCACCTGGTCGATGACCTGCGTGTACGACCAGTCCGGGTGCTCGCCCCAGACCAGCGCCAGCGCTCCGGTGACTTCGGGCGTGGCCATCGACGTGCCGGTCATGGGGCCATAGCGCCCGTCCGGCAGAGTGCTGACGATGTTGACGCCGGGCGCGGCCAGGGCGACGCTGTGCGGGCCGTAGTTGGAGAACGAGGCGAGGTTGTCGTTGGTGTCCGTGGCGGCCACGGCCACGACGTTGTTGAGGCTCTGGCTGAAACTGGCGGGATAGTCCGGCGTCTGGTCGTTGTTATCGTGCTCGTTGCCGGCCGCCGCCACGAAGATCTGGCCGTGCAGCCGGGCGTTGTTGATGGCGTCGTAGAGCGCCCCGCTGTACGGCGCCCCTTCCCAACTGTTGTTGGTGATCTTGGCTCCGTGCTGCACGGCGTAATTGAGGCCCAGAATGAACGAGCTGACGGTGCCCTGGCCGTTGCTGCCGAGGAACTTGACCGGCATCAGCTGCACGTTCCAATCGACGCCGGCCACGCCGGCGCCGTTGTCGCCGGTCGCCCCGAGGATGCCGGCCACGTTGGTGCCGTGGCCGGAGTCGTCCATGGGGTTATTGGTGTTGCTGACGAAGTTCCAGCCGAAGAAGTCGTCGGGGTGGGCGGTGTCGCCGTCTCGGGTGCTGCCGCTGTCCCAGCCGCCCTGGCTGACGGGGCGGAGCAAATCGGCGGCGTCGATGCGTCCGTCGCCGTTATTGTCCCAGACGAGGCCCTTGTTGACCGGATTATTGAGATCGCGGAAGGTGATGACACCCGGCGTCTCCGTATGGATCTCCGACTTGTACACGATCTTGTTGTAGCCGCTGGTCGCGCTGGACTTGGTGTACCAGTAATTGGGAATCTCGGCCTGGTTGATCCAGATGTTTTGATAAAGGTCGGGGCTATCGTAGTCGATTCCCGTATCCATCATGCCGATGACGATGCCGGGGCTGCCAGTGGTGACGCTCCAGGCTTGCTCGGCGTGAATGTTCGCGCCCGGCGTGGAGGCGTAGGGGCCGCTGCCGGTCAGAAACCACTCTTGATTGAGCAGCGGATCGTTGGGCACCGACGAGACCGTCAAGTTATAATCCGGCTCGGCATCGACGACGCCGGCCTCGGCCTTGTACGCGGCCAGGGCGTTGGCCACCGTCACCCCTTTGCCCAGATTGACCTGATAGGTGTTCGTTTCCAGGGGCAGCGCGCCGCCGAGGCTGGTGCCCGCGACGAGGGCCGGCTGCGACTGAAAACGTACCAGAATATCTGTCGAACTATATTGGTTGGGATTGACCGCTAATCCATTCAGGTCGAGGATCGTCGTCGGGGTGACGCTGGGGAGGGTGCGGTCCTCCAGCGCTTCCAACTCCAGAGGTTGGCGCGTGCGCTTCGCGGGGTTCCGTCGATTCCGTGGCTGAGGCATGGGGCATCCTTACAAGGTGTTGGCGGAAATTTCCAGGCACACCACGGCGGCCGGAAGACGGTGATCCGGCGCAGTGGGACCGGCCTTTCGCCGGTCGTGCGACGAAGCGAGATTGGTCCGCGCCGCGAATTGGCGCGTTAGAGAGATGGCCCGTTGCGGGGGCGGGGCATGGCAATTTGGCTCACAGCGCAGTTCCTCGATCGGAACGTGGTGGCGTTCAAGGCGATCGGCGCAGCCCGGCCGGCGCACGCGGAGTCGGCCGGGTTTGTCTCGATCTGACGACGGCCCTGTCTGTCAGCGAGGGCGAACCGACAGTGAGCAACATGGGTATCGGCAAGACTTGCGCGGAATTTAGTCGGCTTTCGATTTTTCCGTGCAATTTGGGAAAGCTTTACGGCGGAAACAGTCGGACGAACGCCATTCTGGGGGTAGTGCGGATTGTGCGTGGAATAACCCGCCCGCGGTGCATTTCGTCTTTCCGAGCCTGAAGCGTAAGCGAAGGGGAAAGACACTTCGCTTACGCTTCAGGCTCGGAAAGACTCCAGTGCAGCCACAGCGCCGCCTCGGCGTCGCTGGGCATGCGCCAGTCGCCGCGCGGCGACAGGCTGATCGTGCCGACCTTGGGCCCGTCGGGCAGACAGGAGCGTTTGAACTGATTGGCGAAGAAGCGGCGCAGGAACACCTTGAGCCAGCCGCGCAGTTCCTGCGGCGTGTAGGGACGCAGGAAACGGGCGCGCTCGGCGAGAAACAGGATTTTCTCCGGCGGCGCGCCGTAACGCAGGAAGTGGAACAGAAAGAAATCGTGCACCTCGTAGGGGCCGACCGTGCTCTCGGTCGCCTGAGCGGGTTGGCCGTCCGCGCCGGCCGGCAACAGTTCCGGCGAGATGAGCGTGTCCACAATGTCCAGCAGCGTCCCGCGGGCGTCGCCCTCGAACTCGTTGCGTGCCGCCCAGTCCACCAGGAACTTCACCAGCGTCTTGGGGATGCTGCTGTTGGGGTTGTACATGCTCATGTGATCGCCGTTGTAGGTACACCAGCCCAGCGCCGCCTCGGACAGGTCGCCGGTGCCGACGACGAAGCCGGTGTTCATCAGCAGGCTCGTCCGCATCCGCGCCTGCACGTTCTCGAAGACCAGATCCTGCCGCTCGTCCGCAGCCAATCGCCCCAGGCGCTCGGTCAGCTCCTCGACGGTCAGGCCGGTCAGGTCGATGCCGAACGGCCGGTGGCCGAGGGCACGCATCTCCTCCAGACAGAGCGAGCGAATGTCGATCTCGCGGGCGGTGACGCCGAGCTGGCGCATGAGGGCGCGGGCGTTGTCGCGGGTGCGGGTGCTGGTGCCGAAGCCGGGCAGCGTGAACGCCTGGATGCGGTGACGCGGCACCTGCAAGGCGTCCATCGTCTTGCAGGCCACGAGCAGGGCCAGCGTCGAATCGAGTCCGCCGGAGACGCCGATCGCCACCGGCGGCTTGCCGATGTGCTCCAGGCGCTTGGCCAGCCCGGCGACCTGGGTGTGAAAGATCTCCTCGCAGCGCTCGCGCAGCTGTTCCTGGCCCTGGGGCACGAACGGATGCGCCTCGACCGGCCGGCGCAGGTCGGCCGGAATCGACGACTCTTTGCCCGAGAACAGCGTGAAGGTGGAGCGGGCGAAGGGGCGGTCGTGGCCGGGGTACAGGTTGGCGTCGAGAAAACTGTTGGTGCGCTGGCGGTCGGCGCGGAGGCGGTCGAGATCGATGTCGGCGACGAGCAGGGCGTCCTCGCGCTGAAAGCGGCGCGACTCGGCCAGCAGGATGCCGTTCTCGGCGATGAGGCAGTGGCCGCCGAAGACCACATCGGTGGTCGATTCGCCGACGCCGCACGAGGTATAGACGTAGGCGGCCATGCAGCGGCCCGACTGGCTTAACACCAGCTGCCGGCGATAGTCCGCCTTGCCGATGATCTCGTTGCTGGCCGACAGGTTGACGAGCACGGTCGGCGCCGGCCAGCGCCTGGGCCGAGCTGGGCGGGACCGGCACCCACAAGTCCTCGCAGATTTCGACGCCGACGCTCAGCCCCTCCACGTCTTCGGCCGAGAACAGGCGGTCCGTGCCGAAGGGGACCGCCCGGCCGAAGAGGTTGACCTCGCTGCTTTGGGCGCGGATGGCGGGGCGAACCAGCGGCGCCTCGTAAAACTCCTTGTAATTGGGCAAATACGACTTGGGCACGACGCCGAGCAGCTCGCCCCGATGCAGCACGGCGGCGCAGTTGAAGACCCGATCGTCCACCACGAGCGGCAGACCCACGACGGCCAGACCCGAAAACTCGGCGGCACCCTCGGTAACAAGCTGCTCCAGCGCCGCGATCGCGCCGCGCTGCAAGACCGGCTGATGAAACAGGTCGGCGCAGGTGTAGCCGGTCAGGGCCAGCTCGGGGAAGACGAGGACGTGGACGCCCTCGCCCTCGGCCTGCCGCATCAGGGCGCAGGATGTGCTGGACGTTGAACGCACAATCGGCGACGCGCACCAGCGGCACGGCGGCGGCGACCCGTACAAACCCGAACGGATTCATGAAGCCCTCGCGCTGCGGATGTTTAGCCGCGACCCGCAGGGGAGCGCTTGTCGCGCTCCCCTGCGGGTCGCGGCTAAACGGAAAATGCCTCACACATAGATCTCGATCGGCAGGAAGTTATCCGGCTCCTTCTGATACAACTCGGCGGCGCGGCGCAGCGTCAGGATGCGGTCGCCGTGCCAGTGCTGCTCCAGTTTCGGCATCTCGTCTGGGTACGGAAACAACTCCATGAGGTCCTTGCGCAAGAGCATCCCGCGCACCTTGCGAATGCGGTCCTCGCCGACGCGCTCGCAGGTCAAAAACAGCAGGTACGTCACCGGCCGCAGCGACTGGCCGGCGTCGTAGCGCATCAGGCTGTCGCTGAAGCGCTCGGCCACCGCGTTGAGCACGAAATTCAACAGATACCAGCGGTCTTCCTTGGCGATGGGCAAAAGCGGGCAGTCCGTCGTCGTCCGCAGTGAGGCTGCCCGAATTTTTTCGACGGCCACCGGGTTGAGGAACACCTCCTCCAGCGAGCGCTCGAAAATGGTGCGGATTTTCAGCCAGCCGTCCGATAAGCTGTTCAGACTGACGATGATTCGTCCGAGGAATTGCTTTTGCCGCCACTGCTTTTTCGCCTGATACTTGCCCCACCACCGGCCGACCGCGAAAGAAAGCACTGTCGTGCCGAAGAAGATGAGGATTCCCGAAACGACTCGCTTCGCCATTTCGGGGTCCGTCAAAAATGGAAAGTCCATGGGCGTCTCCTTGTCCGAGTTCGTGGGCCGTCTATCCGGTTATTCGGCGGCATGGTGCGGATCTTCGCCCGACGGCGGGTAGTGGTTTTGGCACGCTGGCAGCGTGCCCTACGTAGGGCACGCTGCCAGCGTGCCATCCAGCGGCCACTACCCGGCGGCGTGGAGGACATTTCCCACAAAAAGGGTCTTTTCCGCGAGCCGCCGGCCGGATTACTATTATAATGGAAGGGCAGTTCGAATGTTGGCCGCCCATCGCAGCGTGGCGTGATAACTCGGCATCCACTTCCCTCGCGATGGTGACATGATTGCCTTCTGTTGTCCTCACTGCGGCGCACAGCTCCAAGTGAAAGAGAGCCTGGCCGGTAAGATGGGGCCATGCCCCGCCTGTAGCAAGGCCGTGCAAGCACCCACGTCGGGCCGCAAAAGCGATGCGCGCACCTCCAGCCAGCCGACCCTGCCCGTACCCTCCGCGGCGCAGGACACGGCGACTTCCTCTCCGCAGCGCAATCCACCCGGCGAATATTCCTTCCTGGCGCCGCCGCAGGGACCGGACGAAATGGGCCGGCTCGGCAATTACCTCGTCCGCAAGGTGCTGGGCGTCGGCGCGATGGGCGTCGTCTTCGAGGCGCAGGACGCCCAGCTCAAGCGGCTGGTGGCGCTGAAGGTGATGAAACCGTCCCTGGCGGCGATGGCCGACTTCCATCGCCGATTCTTGCGCGAGGCGCAGCTGGCCGCCGCCATCGAGCACGATCACATCGTCACCATCTATCAGGTCGGCGAGGACCGCGGCGTTCCCTACCTGGCCATGCGGCTCCTGCAAGGCGAAACGCTGGAAGAGCGCCTGGATAAATGGGGCGGTTCGCTGCCGATGGAGGAGGTGTTGCGGATTGGCCGGGAGATCGCCGAAGGGTTGGACGCGGCCCACACGCGCGGCTTGGTTCACCGCGACATCAAGCCGGCCAACATCTGGCTGGAGACGGGTAAGGACAAGGTCAAGATCGTCGATTTCGGCCTGGCCTGCGGCACCCGTGAAGACGGCCGGCTCACCACCGCCGGCGCGGTGATCGGCACGCCCGCCTACATGGCTCCCGAGCAGGCCAATGCCGAGGAGGTCGATGG
Organism: uncultured Planctomycetota bacterium; assembly: GCA_963767535.1. Classification (GTDB taxonomy): domain Bacteria; phylum Planctomycetota; class Planctomycetia; order Gemmatales; family Gemmataceae; genus JAJPHU01. Next base: position 535,237 of record CAVYEC010000001.1, on the reverse strand, counting down.
GCGCACGGACCTGTTCAGCCTGGGATCGGTGCTCTACCGCGCCTGCATCGGCGAATTGCCGTTCGGCGGCAAGGACACGCTCTCCATCCTGGCGGCCCTGGCGACCAAAACGCCCACTCCGCCGCACCAGCTCGCCCCCGCCGTGCCGATGGCGTTCTCCGATCTGGTGATGCGCCTGTTGGCCAAGGACCGCGACCAACGGCCGCAGACGGCCCGCGAGGTGGTGGAAGCCATCGAAGCGATCGAGAGCGGCGAGATCGGCGAGACAGAGGAGGAGGAAGTCGAGGAGATCGAGGAACTCGAAGAGCTTGAGGAGGTCGAGGAGACCCCCGCCCCCGCGGTGAAGAAACCCGCCGAAAGCACGCCGGCGAACACGGAGATCAAGAAGCCCGCGAAGAAGCCGCGTCCCGCCCGCAAGAAAAAACGTCCGGAGACGACATCGAACTCGGGCCGGGTGGTGATGATCGTGGCGGTAGTGTTGCTCGTCCTGGCGTTCGTGGTGCTGCTTTTGGGGATTATCCACCGGGCCAGCAAGGGCCATTCGGCCACGTCGAGCGATGATGAAACGATGCAGGCCGTTCGGATTACCCGGTCGGCAAATCAATTTGGCATGGAATCATCCACCCGTGAGTATTTCTGATAGCTCTCCAGATACGGATCGCTTTCGTCGTCCTCACGCATTACCTCCGCGATGAGAGCGCCTACGTCGATCCCATCGAAACTGTCATCCTCTTTGAACTCCATTCGCTCGAACAAGTCGGCGCGAACGAGAAGGTAGGCCACCCCCAGGGTGAGATCATTATGGTTTGCCTAGAGCCTGTTATGCACTTGAACCCACGGTTCGGGCCAGCAGCAGAGTAAGGAAGGCAAGCCAGTGCCAGCCAGCAAGCGTTTTGGCCAGCCGCTCGTAGTCGCGGGCGAGTCGCCGGAAGCGGCCCAGCCAGCCGAAGGTCCTCTCCACCACCCAGCGCCGCGGCAGAAGGACGAACCCCTTCTTCGCCTCGGCGTGCTTGACGACCACCAGCCGGATGCCCTCCGCCTGCGCCTGCTCGGCCGCCTCCTCGCCGGTGTAGCCCTGATCGACGAAGGCGACTTCGACCGCCCCGCCCGTGACCTCCTGGACCTTCGCGGCCAAGTCGGCGACCTGGGCCCGCTCCTGCTCGTCGGCCGGGGTGACCGCCAGCGCCAGCAGGTGGCCCAGCGTGTCCACGGCTGCATGCACCTTCGAGCCCTTCTTCTTTTTGGCACCGTCGTAGCCGGCGCGGCCGCCGCTCTCGGGCACCGACTGCAGGGTGCGGCCGTCGAAGATGGCCGCCGAGGGCTGCGCCTCCCGCTCGGCCACGAGGCGGGCGATCATCCGCAGGTCGTGCGCGATCTGCTCGAAGGCCCCGGCGTGCAGCCAGCGCCGCGCTTGCTGGTAGACCGCAGCCCAGGGGGGCAGATCGTGGGGCAAGAACCGCCACTGGCAGCCGGTCTTGACGACGTAGCGGAGGGCGTTGAAGAGGTCGCGCAGGGGGTAGTCCCGCTGCGGGGCGTCCTCACGCATCAGGGTCAAGTAGGGGACCAAGAACTCCCACTCCGGGTCCGAGACGTCGCTCGGGTAAGCCTTCCGTGCTGTGCTCATCCCACTAACATGCACGCCCAGCAGGCGATAAGTCAATAACAGGCTCTAATTTCGGCCCCTGCTTGAGAACCTCTTCCAGGAAGGCCACGTCGAGCGAGGCCTCGTAGCGCTTGGTCGGGATGCTCGCCTTGCCCGGATGCCCCTTGAGCAGCCCCAGAGCGAGGCGGCGCAGCAAGGCGATGTTCTCCCCGCCGTGGCGGCTACAGATGCGGCTGGCATCCTCCCCGAACGTGACATCTAGTTGCCAGTGCAAGTTGTTTTCGATCCGCCAGTGGTTCCGCAGGATCTCACCGTAACGCTTGGCCTGGCAACGCCGGCTCCCGCTGAAATAACGCTCCTCACAACTGGTCTTGCCGTTGACCGTCCGCTCGCTGTAGCACTTGCCGATCACTCGCAGCTTCGGCCACGCCTGCCGGTCGCGGATGCCCGTCGGCTCCGCGATCACCTCGTAGATGCGTCGCTCGTGCCGACCGTGGCTCTCCTCCACCGTCTCGTGCTTCGTGTAAGCCGTATCCCGGCAATCCGCATCGTAGGTCCGCACGAAGCAGTCCACGATGTCGTCCCGCAGCCGCTCCTGGTCGCCCTTGACCATCAGCACATAGTCGCCGCCCCCCTCCACGATCTGACGGGCAATCTCCTTCTGGCAGCCCATGGCGTCGAGCGTCACCCAGGCCCCCTTCAAGTCCAGCAGTTCCAAGAGTAGCGGGATGGCCGTGATCTCGTTGGACTTGTCTTGTACGGCCACCTGGCCCAGGGTCAGGTTGGCCTCCGTCGCCCAGGCGCTCACCAGGTGTAGGCGGTCCAGCGACGACGCGCCGCCGCCGGAGTGCCGCAGGGTCTTGCCGTCGATGGCGATGTGCTTGACGCCGAGCATCTCGCTCAGGTGGTGCAGCCAGGCGACCAGGGCGCGTTGCAGGGGCTGGGGGGCCAGGCGGTCGAAGACCCGCCGAAAGGTGTGGTGCGAGGGGATGCCGTTGGGCAACTCCAGGAAGCGTTTGAACCAGTCCTGGCGTCGGCGGGCGAAGGTGGCCACTTGGGGCCAGGTGTCGGCGCCGCCGAGGACAGCGCAGAGGGCCATGGTGATGATATCGTGGAGCCGGTGCCGCTTGCAGCGGTCGATGCGGGGGTCGGGGAGGCGGTCGAGGTACTGGCACAAGGCGATGGGGGTAGGGGCCATGATTCTCCTCCGTGAGGACAGCCTTTACCGCGGAGAATCGTAGGCCTGATCCCTTGACGAAATCAAGTCGCCGCCGACAATTGGGCAGGTTGAAATGATCTCACCCTGAGGCCACCCCCGAACGTGGGTCCACCAGTTGAAGGGGCTGCCCGTCCTGCTCATCCAGCGCTTTCAAAATCGGTTCGGTCAACTCGGTCATAATGCCGTCCTTCCATCCACGGCCTCGCATTTTACGGAGTCCTGTTCTCTTGTGACAGACGAATAAAGATGCTTTGGAAGTTGCGGAGTTACCGTTCACTGCTCTTGAGAAAGAGGCTTGCTGGAACTGGATGTCAACGGCCTTGGAAAGATGGCAGACTTCCATCGCCTTGGCCGTGCCGGTGCGTTGGCGGTCGATCAGCCCTGAACTTTCTCAGTCAACCGCTGCAAGGGACGCCAGTGGCTCTGGCTTTGCCCCCTTGATTGACTGCACAAACCCACGCAACTCAAATAGCTCTGATTCCCTGCTACCCTCTCCCTTATCCGTAATTTCCCACGCCCTTTGGATACGGCAGAACGGTTGGAACTCCTACGTCAAGGAGAAGACGCACCCGCAGGGCGAGATAGGCATCTTGAAGGAGAAGCTGGCGAAAGCCGAGAAAGACGCTGAAAGCTGGCAGAAACTGTTCTACGAGCAGGAGGAGAAGCTGCGTCAGCGTGGCGAGATGATAGCGAAGCGAGTGCTAGTGGTTCATTGCACCTCAATTGTTGGGTAGAGCTTCTTCAGCTTCACGCGGGCGTCGGCCGTGGTGAACTGCCACTCAACCTTTACCACGGCCGCGTTGCGGCTACGTTCCCAGGCCGCGACTTCGCGCCTTAGCGCGTCCAGGTCCGGGATGCGGCGGTCCAGACATTGCCGCGCCACCACGCTCAGTTCCATCTCCGCCACGTTCAGCCACGAGCCGTGCTTGGGCGTGTAGTGCCACTCGAACCGCTCGGCCAAGCGCCGCGCCTCCGCCGGCTCAAACGCCTCGTACAAGGCCGCCGGCGTGTGCGTGTTCAGGTTGTCGCACACCAGCGCGATCTTCGCCGCCTGCGGGTACCACTCGTCGGATAGCCGCCGCAAGAAGCGGGCGAAGTCCTCTGCCGTCTTTCGTCCCGTCACCGCCACCTGCCGCCGCCCCGCCAACGGCTCGAAGGCCATAAACAGGTTGGCCATGCCGCCGCGCTCGTACTCGTGGTCCTGCTTCGCGGGCGACCCCGGCCGCACCGGCAGCGGCTCGCGCACGTCGCCGATGAGCTGCTTGCCGCCCTCATCCACGCAGACGACGGGCCGGTCGGCATCGTACGGCTTGGCGTAGGTGTCGAGCACGTCCTCCATGTTGGCTACGAACGCCGCATTCGCCTTGGGCGGGATGACCCACTGCTGCTTGAGCCACGGCTTGAGGTCGTTTTTTTGAGCGTGCGCCACACCGTCGCCGGGTCGATCGACTCGACCACCTCCATCTCCACCAGCCGCCCGGCCAGGAGCTTCATGGTCCAGCGGGCCTGACCCCCCGGGGCGGGCGAGCAGGCCAGGGCGATCAGTTGGGCCTCCTGCTTGCCATCGAGCTTGCGGTACTGTCGCCCGGTCGGCTTCCTGCGATGGAGCGTGGCGTCCAGCCCCTGGGCCACAAACTGGTGCCGCACGCGCATGACGGTCATGCGCGTGGTGTCCAGCGCCCCGGCGATGCGTTCGTCCGACCAGGCATCCGGCCCATCCGCGTCGGCCTTGAGCAGGATCTGGGCGCGGCGGCGGGCCGCCGCGGCCTGCGTCCCCGTATGGACCAATTTCTCCAGAATGGCCCGCTGTTCGCCCGTCAATCGAATCACGACCTTGTGCGCTGGTGCTGCCATGATATCCTCGTGGGAAAGAACCCCGGTAGGATATCAACCAAGCGACAAATCAGCTGCAATGAACCACTAGAGCGCTTTCGAGGATGGTGTAGCGGAGTAGCCGTCGTGCCGGAGGTAGTTCCGACATTCCTGGGGAGTAAACGCATCCAGCGCCTGGCCCAGGAAACTCCACAACTCCTCCACGTCCCGCTTGCACGCCTTGCGCAACAACGCCTTGAGCTTGCCAAACGCCAACTCGATCGGGTTGAGGTCCGGGCTGTACGGCGGCAGATAACGCAGCGTGCAGCCCGCCCCCTCAACCGCCTCGCGCACCTCGACCCGCTTGTGGCTAGCCAGGTTGTCCAGGATGACGACATCCCCCGCCCGCAGCGTCGGCACCAACACCTGCTTGACGTAGGCCACGAACAGGTCCCCGTCCAACGCCCCGTCGATCACCATCGGCGCCGTAAGGCCGCACGCCCGCAGGGCGGCCACGAAGGTCGTCGTCTTCCAATGCCCGCACGGCACCGTGCCGATCAGGCGCTCGCCGACCGCGGCCCGGCCGTAGCACCGGCTCATGGCGGTGCTGGCCCAGGTCTCATCGACGAAGACGAGGCGTTGGGGGTCGAGGGCCGGCTGCTCGGCCCGCCACGCTTGCCTCTGGGCCGCGACATCGGGCCGGTCCTGTTCCGCGGCCCGCGTGACTTTTTTTTTACGCTCAGTCCCAGGGCGGCGACGGCTCGCCACAGGGTGGAGAGGGCGACGGTCAGTCGCAACTCTTGGCGTAGCTCGCTCAGGGTCGCGTCGGGAGTTTGGCGGATGGCTTCGCGGAGCCGGTCGGCGTAGGCGTCCCAGCTGGGCTTGGGTCCGTGGGCACAGGGGCGTGGGGTGACCTCGCCGGTCTGCCGGCGTCGTTGTTTGAGCCGCCGGACCCACGACTCGCTGACGCTGTATTTGGTGGCGACGACGCGGGTAGTAAGGCCGCGGTCGCAGTCGGCGAGGATGCGTTGGCGGAGGTCGGGTGAGTAGGCTCGCATGGCATCTCCTTTGAGGATGCCTGCAAAGTCTACCCACCCCTCCCCGATAGCGCTAGATCAAAATCGAAAGCGCTCTAGGGTGGCAGAAATACAAGGTCAGCAACGGCCAGCAGGAAACCTGAGCCGCTAGCCAGGAAGCTGCACTGAACGACCTCGGTCCCGGCTGCTCGCTTCACCAACAGGTCGATGACGCGATTAATGCTATGGCCGCGTGACTGGTCAGCAAGATCACCCTACGATGCGATGGGTGACGGCAGAACCTGCACCGTCAGGTGATTACGGTCACTGCAATTGAAAACTAGATAAAAAACGCCTTGCATCTTCCTCGGGAAACCTAACCGCCTTTTCTGCCGTTAGAGAAAGCTGACATAAACCATTCCGCGTATAAAATATCCATTTCCGGGAGGTTAATTTGCGCCCACCAAAGTCATACTCGTGAGACATCTGTTTTGCAGGAATACCACAGATCACAACATCGGTTATCGTAAAATCGACCACTTTAAGCGATTGCCGAATGATGGCAAGGCGTTCGTCCAACGAAATCGCACTATCAACTCCAGGCCTAAAAGCCATTAAAAAGACGCGCAAAGGATCAGGCGTGGTAAGCAGATACTGGTCCTCATTGCTCTTAGGGTCGTGTTCGTGCTTTGGTTTGGACGGAAAGGAAACCGCAAAGTGTCCTGAAGGGCATTCGATTTGAACCCAAACACTCTGGTCTTTGTTAACCCTCTCATTGCCGGTTTGAGTCATATTTAATTCGGCGTTTGCTCCAGCCGAAGGAGTTGTGCGATTCTGGCAACCAGCGAACAACAACAGCGGAGTCATCCAACATGCTGCACGAACTGAATCTCTCGATAGAAATAACATCGCGTATATCTCTCCAAGAGCTTGATACAAGGCCATTGTCGCCTATTCTGAGCGACATCCTATAAGGCGCGACCCCAGCCGACCACCCATTTCCTACTCGGTTTTGTTGCGACCAACCAACGCCATTGCTTTCTTTACGTCCCCAACTAGCTCAAAATGTCCGCAATCGAGGCATAAGTATGCACTAATCTCAACATTCGCCGTCCGCAACGACCAAAAAGAAGTGTTCGCGGGTCGAAAATAAAGCCGACCGATAGATTGAATAACCCCTGGTTCCATCCTCTCGCCGCTACAACGCAGGCAACGCCTCGACCCTGAGTCTGGTGCTTTGGGAACTTGCGTGGTCCGATCTTTCCCAGATAGACACCTTCTGAGGCGCCAGTTTCGATTCTGGAAACCCATGTTACTCCGACGGCAATTGGTTAGCGCCCTCGGTCGCCTTGTCCGACTGACCTGTCCCACAGAGCGCAGCTGCACTCCGGGTTTTTTGCTATCTTGCCTGCATGGACGAACCCGCTTGTTCAGGCTGCCAGGCGTTGCAACGCCGCGTCGCCGAACTGGAAGCCCAGGTCGAGCGACTTACCCGCCTGCTCGAACAGCAGCAGCGCGCCGGCAAGCGTCAGGCAGCCCCTTTTGCTAAAGGCCTTCCCAAGCCCAACCCCAAGAAGCCGGGACGCAAACCCGGAAAGGACTACGGCACCAAGGCGCATCGGCCGCCGCCGGAACGCATCGACGAGGTCCACGAGGCTCCCTTACCCGAGGCTTGCCCCGACTGTGGGGGTCCAATCGAGCCAACTCACGTCGATCAGCAGTATCAGGTCGAATCCCACGACAGCCGGTCCACCGCCAATTTAACATCCACGTCGGCTGTTGTCGGCGGTGCCACCGGCGCGTTCAGGGCCGACATGCCTTGCAGACCTCCGACGCTCTGGGGGCTGCGGCGTCGCAACTGGGGCCGGACGCTCAGGCCACGGTCGTCGAGTTGAACAAGCAAGCGGGTCTGTCGCACGGCAAGGTGAGCCGCGTCTTGGAGAGCTTATTTGGCATCTCCCTGACACCGGGCGGCAGCGTCCACACCGTCTTGCGAGCAGCGCGGCGCTGCGAGCCGGTCTACGAAACAATCTGTCAGTCGGTCGCGCGGTCTGCCTGGGTTGTTCCCGACGAAACCGGCTGGCATGTCGGCGGCTGGGGTGCCTGGCTGCATGCGCTGGTAAGCGCCGAGGCGACCGCCTACGTCATCGACCCGACCCGCTCCGGTGCCGTGGCCGAGCGTCTGATCGGCGCAGACTACGCTGGAGTGATGATTCACGACGGCTGGTCGCCCTACGACAACTTTGAGCAAGCGCACCATCAACAGTGCCTGGGCCACCTTCTACGTCGCTGTCACGAGATGCTCCAGAGTGCCGCGGCCGGCGCGGTGCGGTTCCCACGACGGATCAAGGAGCTACTGCTAGCGGCCCTGGGCCTGCGCGATCGCCATGCCGCGGGCCAGGTCAGCGATCATGGTCTGGCAGTGGCGCGAGGCCGGCTGGACAACGAACTGGCCGATGCCATATTCCCCCTCAAGAGCAACGCGGCCAACGAGCGGCTGGCGCAGCACTTGTGGAACCACCGCGATCAGCTCCTGACGTTTTTGCATGTGCCGGGTCTGGACGCCACCAACTGGCGAGCGGAGTTGGCCATCCGCTTCGGCGTCTTTTTACGCAAGGTCTGGGGAGGCAACCGGACTTGGGTAGGAGCGCGAGCGCAAGCGGTGCTGATGTCGGTATGGCGAACATGCTGGCAGCAGGGACGTTCGGCCCTAGACTTCCTCAGCCAGTTCCTTCGCGGTGAATCGGTGATCCTATCCTTGCCCCCGTGACCCACCTGGTGACAACTCACGCAACTTGCAAAAGTTCTTTCGCCAACGACTATCTGCTGATACCATGCGCCAATCAAATGCGATCAGGAGAAGGCAGCTATGGCGCTCATTTTCAGGGGTAAAAGCCGCTGCCCGATTTGTGGCGACGTAATCGGGCAAGAGGACGATATTGTGGCAACCACGCATTTCATCACAGGCCGAGAAGACCCACTTTGGCGATTCTCGGACGCTGCAATGCACAAGAAGTGTTTTCTCAGTTGGGAGCTGAGGGAAACATTTGTTGCCCAATTCAACGCCGAGATGGGAGCAATTACCTGGGGAAACGGTACTTTTCACGAGATGCAACCGGACGGGAGTATTCTCTCGAAGAAGCGAGAAGCGTGAGGCGACGACCGGATTAACGGCCCGCTGAACGAAGCTGCTAGAGAGGAACACGCTAATCAAATACCTCCGACGAAGGGGCAGGGACAACGATTTTCACACTCGGATCAACTCCGAGCCGCTCTCGGCGAGGACCGGGGGCACCGACGTTGGCTCTTCTCTGGCACGGAGACCTCGAAAACGTCCCGCGGACGCCCGGCGACGCCTTTCGGACTCGGTTGCCGCTTCGGCCCAACCTCACCCCGAGGCACAGGCGAGGCACAAGCGGGCGATCCGCCCCAAAATCCGGGCGAACAACTGGCGCGGGACGGCGACTTCCGCCAACTGGAAGAGGACATACTTGGAGTGCCTCACCACCTTAGCCCCGATCTTAATCAGCTTCTCCCGTAGCGTCGTCAGCGTCCAGCTCTTGATCGGCTTGGGCAGCACCAGTTGCCGCAGGAAGTTGGCCAGGTTGTAGGCCAGGGCGAACAGCTGCAGCCGCGCCGCATTGTCCTTGAAGCGCCGGCACGACAACTTGGTCCACTTGACGGCGTTCTTGCCCTCCTTGATCCACTGCTCTGCCGTACCCCGTCGGTTGTAGAATCGCACGACCTTCTTGGCACGCCACTTCAAGTTGGTGACAATGAATCCGAGGCGGGGAAACAGCTCGCCGGCGTGCCACTCCACCTTGGCCACCACCTGGCGGGCACACTCCCACGTCCCAGCCCGGTAGCGGAAGCTGTGGTAGAAGACCTTGGGCTTGTGCGACGGCCGCCCGACGGGCCTCCGCAGCAGGTGGGCGATCTTCCGCTCCAACACGGGGTTCGCCTTGAGCCGAATCGCATAGCGGAAGCCTTCCTTCTCCAGCAACCGCAGCAGCTTGGGTAGGGCAAACGCCGAATCGCCGCGGAAATACTTGGGGATGTCCTGGCCCCGATAGCGTTCGATCACCGGCAGCAGGACACGTCGCCAGAACTTGGCGCTGGCGTGATTGCCACGCCGGAGCATGACCCGCTCTAGTGGTTCATTGCACCTCAATTGTTGGGTAGAGCTTCTTCAGCTTCACGCGGGCGTCGGCCGTGGTGAACTGCCACTCAACCTTTACCACGGCCGCGTTGCGGCTACGTTCCCAGGCCGCGACTTCGCGCTTAGCGCGTCCAGGTCCGGGATGCGGCGGTCCAGACATTGCCGCGCCACCACGCTCAGTTCCATCTCCGCCACGTTCAGCCACGAGCCGTGCTTGGGCGTGTAGTGCCACTCGAACCGCTCGGCCAGCGCCGCGCCTCCGCCGGCTCAAACGCCTCGTACAAGGCCGCCGGCGTGTGCGTGTTCAGGTTGTCGCACACCAGCGCGATCTTCGCCGCCTGCGGGTACCACTCGTCGGATAGCCGCCGCAAGAAGCGGGCGAAGTCCTCTGCCGTCTTTCGTCCCGTCACCGCCACCTGCCGCCGCCCCGCCAACGGCTCGAAGGCCATAAACAGGTTGGCCATGCCGCCGCGCTCGTACTCGTGGTCCTGCTTCGCGGGCGACCCCGGCCGCACCGGCAGCGGCTCGCGCACGTCGCCGATGAGCTGCTTGCCGCCCTCATCCACGCAGACGACGGGCCGGTCGGCATCGTACGGCTTGGCGTAGGTGTCGAGCACGTCCTCCATGTTGGCTACGAACGCCGCATTCGCCTTGGGCGGGATGACCCACTGCTGCTTGAGCCACGGCTTGAGGTCGTTTTTTTGAGCGTGCGCCACACCGTCGCCGGGTCGATCGACTCGACCACCTCCATCTCCACCAGCCGCCCGGCCAGGAGCTTCATGGTCCAGCGGGCCTGACCCCCCGGGGCGGGCGAGCAGGCCAGGGCGATCAGTTGGGCCTCCTGCTTGCCATCGAGCTTGCGGTACTGTCGCCCGGTCGGCTTCCTGCGATGGAGCGTGGCGTCCAGCCCCTGGGCCACAAACTGGTGCCGCACGCGCATGACGGTCATGCGCGTGGTGTCCAGCGCCCCGGCGATGCGTTCGTCCGACCAGGCATCCGGCCCATCCGCGTCGGCCTTGAGCAGGATCTGGGCGCGGCGGCGGGCCGCCGCGGCCTGCGTCCCCGTATGGACCAATTTCTCCAGAATGGCCCGCTGTTCGCCCGTCAATCGAATCACGACCTTGTGCGCTGGTGCTGCCATGATATCCTCGTGGGAAAGAACCCCGGTAGGATATCAACCAAGCGACAAATCAGCTGCAATGAACCACTAGGTCGCCGAACTGGTTGAAGAGGAACAGCGGGTGGTAGCAGGTGCAGGCGAAGTAGCCGTTGTAGCCGCTACCTTGCTGGTGGCCGTAGGTCTCGCTGACGGAGCTGTCCATGTCGAGGATGAGCTTGCTGAGCTTGCGGTGGCGGTGCGCCTGGTCAATCCACTGGCCCGAGAGGTCCATCAGGTGCTGGAGGTTTTCTTTGCCGGAGAGGGTTTCCGTCTCGAAGCGGGCCATCTCACTAGTGGAAGCCGCCGTTTGGTCCTTGGCCCGGCCACCGACCACGGTTCGCAGGGCGGGATCGAGACACAGGCGTTCGGCGTCGTTCACATCCTCGTAGCCTGCCAGGCGGCTGTAGATCGACTGACGCAACAACGCCTTCAAGCTGTGTTGGGTGTTCTGCCCGGTGCGGGTGTCGTACAGGCCGCTGGCCGCGGTGCTGGTCAGCCCGAGGGCATCGTCGAACTCGCGGTAGGCGAGGAGTCCGGCGTCACTGGTGACGGTCGAGCCGTGGAACTCCAGCTTGATTTGACGGTCGAAGTCAACGCGCAGAGGGTCATGGTGGCTGTCACCCATTGGGTTCCTCGGTCGTTTCGGCAGGAAGTCGTCGGAAACGCTGGGTTTTCCGGGGTGAAAGCGCAAACGCCATGCCGAAACGATCGAGTCATCTGGGAAATCCGGGCTTATACAGAATAAATCAGTTCGCCGACCCCGAACGAGGCCAGATTGGCCAAGGCGATGGCCAGGAAATCGCGGTACATGGACCCGCGGCACCACTCCACTCGTGTACCGAAGGCTGCCCAGAAGAGACCGCATTCGGTGACGGGAGCAAACGTCTCGGCCACCACGAGATAAACCCCGCGATGCTCGACCGGATCGATGCACGCCGGCAGTACGACAACGACAATGGGATAAGTACAGGCGGTCAACCAGACGCCGGCGAACAGGCGGCGCAGCCACCGATGCCGACGGGAAAGGCCGACAAGGAGGATCGGCGTCTCGATCACGATGCTAAAGAGGTAGCCGATGCAAATAAAAGCCCATAGTGTCTGAGGAGTCATGAACGTCTCGGATCGAGCTACAGAGCACGCAGCAGAAAAGGCACTTCGGCATACACGTGCGCCATGGCCACGACGAAATAGACGGTGCGCGTCGTGGCATAGTCCGCCAAAAAGCAGCCCCACAAAACGACAACCGCGAGGAACGAAATGCACAAAAAGGCGGCGACGCCCCAGCACCAAAGGGGCGAGCGGCGGGCCAGCGGAACCGTGCCCAGCCGCCACGGTGCGCCACGCAGTCCGATCGGCGGAATAGCCAGGATCCAAACGCCGTAATGCAACAATTCCAAGAACGTATGTGTGGACACAAGCAAATGCGACGAGAACGGTACCAGGCCGGCACCGGCATGCTGGGTGATGCGCTGCGTCAATTCGTCGCTACCGGGCAACGGCGGCGCGTCGTATAACCGCCACCACAGGGCGAACAAGAGCAGTGGCAAGCAAGCCAGGCAAACGTGGAGCGCCGGCCGCCATTGTGGCCGGCTGCGGTATAGCTCACGGTCGAGCAGCCAAAACGCCATGAGGGGATGAAGGTAAACGAGCAGGAGCGACCATTGCGCCGGCATCAACCAGGCGACAGCGATCAGGGCAAATGTCATCGGCCAGATCCAGCCCCAGTCCCGGCGCGGCTTCTGGCGGCTGCGCAGATGAGCCAGGGTTGCTAACCACAGAAGCAAAAGCGAATGGAGGGCGGCGAAGCAAGGAGTCCGAACGTCCGTACCGATACCGCCTCGCTCGCCCAGCCACCACACGAGGGCGAAGACGGCGGTCAGACCGATGACGCCGGTGAAGCCCAGCAAGAAGAAGCCGCGCAACCGGTCCCAGCGCACAGGTAGGCGCGTAAGGAAATAACGAAATTCGAGCCAGTTATGCGGCCCGGCGAAGAGAAAGACGGTGACGATCGAGAAGCGCAGAGGCACCCAACCGGCCAAGAGAGCCGCTGCCAACGCCACGCCCAGGCGCTGCCGGCAAACCACCAGGGCATCACCGCATGGCCGCGATCGGATGCCAATTCAAAGCGTGTCATGCTGCTCATGCTACCGGCCGTGCATCTCCTTGCCGGCCGAATCTTTCTGCACCACGAGCGGCTCAGCCCCGAGTAGCGCGAAGGCCGCGGCGGACAGCGCTAAGACAAGGAGAATAGCCAGAGGCCATCGCCAGCGTCGCCGTATCAGCCATAGCCCTCCTGTGGCGAGGGCGAGCGCAAACGCCACTGCCGCCATGATCGAGGTCAGGGGGGATCGGGTCGGATCCCACCAAGGCGTTGCGACGTCCCCAGGAGTTATTCGTGTTGGCGGACGAGCCAAGTCGGCAAGCGCGTGGGCGGACGGTCCCATAACCAGCACCAGCAGCGACACACTCAGAGGCAGCCAGCTCTTCATGGCGAAAAAGTCGGCCAAAAAAAGGACGCAAGATCCCCGCAGCGGTAGTTGTACACACCTCCCATTCTATTTCACGAACCATTCACCCTGCCAGTACTAACTTTGGACCGTTTTGACCTGACCGATGAGCTACAATAGTCTCTTGGAGAAACTGGACGACCGGGTCAAATCGTACAGTCGCGCCTCCAACAACGGTGGACGGTTACGTTGCGAATTTTGTTTGTCTCCCTCTCGGGATTCGGTAATGCTGGAACCTGGTCCAATGGGCGGAGGGCTGGACAATGCATTCTTTCGTACGGTGGCGTAGGCCCTATCTGGCGTTGGCAGCCGGCATTCTCGCCTGCGTGACCCTCAGCGCGGCCGAAGAGAAGCCATCCACGGCCCGCGTCACCCCCGTGCGGCAGGCGCACGCGCACAACGACTACGAACACAAGCGGCCTCTCTTCGACGCCCTCGACAACGGTTTTTGTAGCGTCGAGGCCGATGTCTTTCTCATCGAAGGGGAATTGTTGGTCGGCCATACCCGCACGAGTCTGCGCCCGGAGCGGACGCTCGAGAAATTGTACCTGGCCCCCCTGCGCCAGCGCGTTCGCGCCAACGGTGGACGGGTCTACCGTGACGGTCCCGTCTTCTATCTCCTCATTGATGTCAAGACCGACGCCGGCCCGACCTATGCCGCCCTGGATCAACAACTCGCCCGCTATCGCGATATCCTGTCGGAAACGCACGACGGTAAGTTCGAGGCCAGGGCCGTGACCGTCGTTGTCAGCGGCAATCGGGATCGCGACGCCCTGGCTGGCCAGAAGGTGCGCTATGCCGGACTCGACGGCAGGCCCGAGGACCTGGATTCGACCGTGCCGGCCCACCTCATGCCCTGGATCAGCACGAGTTGGGGATCATTGTTCCGCTGGCGGGGCCAGGGTCCGATGCCGGACGCGGAGCGTCGCAAACTCAGGGAGCTTGTCGCCAAGGCGCACAAGCACGGCCGGCTCGTTCGCTTCTGGGCTACCCCCGAGGAAACATCCGTCTGGCAGGAGTTGCAAGCGGCCGGGGTGGACCTGATTAATACGGATCGACTCGCCGAACTGAGGCAATACCTGCTCGATCATCCCTCGGATCGACGAAGGCCCTGAAATCTCCTGCAAGACTCCGGGGCCGCTTGTTATTCGCGTGGGTGGATGCCCCGCTGCTTGGGAATGGGGCCGCACTTTTTGGGAGCGGGCTTGCCTAAATTCGGGCGACCTCCTTTCCTCTTGCGGGAAGTCGGCTTCTTACCGAGGGCCGTTGGCAAAGTGGCAAACTGGCAAAGTCGCCCCTCGGAATCGACGTAAGTTATTGAAATAGAATATGTTGATATGTGTACCCCACTTTGCCAAGTGGTCGTGCCATTTGGCAAAGTGGCAGACTGCCCCATCGGCATTCGCGCCCCCGGCCGAGTGGCCGACAGGCCCGGAGAAGCCTCGAAGGGGGGCGACTACACTCCGCCGCTCTCGCTCCGCACCCAACAGGAAACTGCCCTAGCAAGACCGGCTTCTTGCTCAAGGCCGGCAAATCCGCGCGCCGATGATTATTGCGTGTGTCTCCTGCCGGCGACGAGGGCGCAGACAATCCATGCACTCCGGGCGAGGCCGGTTATCCTGGTGGGCCGGGTTCCTGGCGTCGGGGCTGAGTGTCCTGGCCGGATGCGCCACGTCGCGCACGCAGATCGAGCAAGCCCTCCGCGCCGACCGCTCGCCACCGTCTCACCTTCAGGAAATCGCCGGCGAGTATCAGGTGCATTGTCCCGACGTGCTGAGCGTGGAGATCGGCCCGGCGCCGCAATACAACGGCTTGCAGCGCATCCATCCCGATGGCCGAATCACCCTGGGCGATGCCGGCCGGCCGCGCGTGGACGGCGAGACGGGGGCGGAGATCGTTCGCACCGTGGCGGAAACCGTCGGCGTACATCCCAATCAGGTCCACGTCGCGGTTGCCGAGTACAACAGCCAGTACCTGTATCTGTTCGGCCAGGTCGCCGGCTCGCAGCGGACGATGCCGTACCAGGGGCCGGAAACAGTTGTCGATCTGTTGCACCGTGTCGGCGGATTGACTCCGGGAGCAGCCCTGCACGACATCCGCGTCATCCGCCCCCACGTCGCCCAGGGCAAAGCGCCCGAAGTCTTCCGCATCGACCTGGCCGCCATCCTCCTCCGCGGCGATCTGGAAACCAACATTGTCCTGGAACCGTACGATCAGATTCACATCGGCCAATCGCGCCGCTCCTATTTCAGCGACTGCCTGCCTCCCTGGCTGCGGCCCTTTTATGACCGTGCCTGTGGGATGAAACGCCGACAGTAAAGAGTGGTTAGTGGTCAGTGAAAAATCTTACAGGTTTTCTTCACTAACCACTAACCACTAACCACTGAGAACTGTTCTTGCGGTCACGCGCCTCCATCGCTATATCTCGCCGCCTCTAGGGGGTGATTCCGGACTCAGGGAGGCGAAAGGGATGCTTGCCGGTAAGAAAAATCGCCGCAGCTGGCGTGGAATTGTCCTTCTCACGGGATGTATCGCGATCGTCGCGGGAGCGGGCTACTGGATCAAGAGCGCGATGCTGTCCAGGGCCAACGCGCAAAACATGGTCCCCGTCGCCCCGCCGTCGCAAACTGCCCAGCCCGCCGCGGCGGGCGGAGCTTTCTCCGAGTACGGCAGTCGCGTCGTTGCTTACATCTACGAAACGCAGCCCGTCACCCGCGAGCAGCTCGGCGAGTATCTCATCGACCGCTACGGCGCCGACCGGCTGGAGCTGCTTCTGCACAAGCGCATCATCGACGACGCCTGCCGGCAGTACGGCGTCGAGGTCACCGCCGGGGAAATCGAGAGCGCCCTGGCCGAGGAGCTGCAAGGTCTCGCCATTGACCGCAACACCTTCGTCAACACCCTCCTGGCCCGTTACCGCAAGAACCTGTTCGAGTGGAAAGAGGACGTGATCCGTCCGAAAATCCAGCTCGCCAAGCTGTGCCGCAGCCGGGCCAAGGTCAGCGAGGACGACATCCGCAAGGCGTACGAGTCCGTCTACGGCGAAAAGATCGAGTGCCAGATCATCCTCTGGCCCAAGGACGAGCGCGGCAAGGCGGACGCCCTGGCCGACTACGCCCGCCTCCGCGACAACGCCGAGGCGTTCGACCAGAAGGCCAAGGCCCAGCTCGTCAAGCGCGAGCTGGCGGCCACGGCCGGCAAGGTTCGGCCGTTCGGCCGGCACGTCATGGGCGATGACAATTTCGATCGCATTGTGTTCCGTTTGCAGCCGAACGAGATGAGCGAGGTCATCGACACGGTGGACGGCCCGGTGGTGGTCAAGTGCATTCGCCACCTCCCCGCCGACACCTCCATCAGCCTGGAGTCCGTGCGCGAGAAGCTCGTCAAGCAGCTCGTCGATCAGAAGGTGGTCGGTGAGATGCAGAAGGCGTTTCAGCTCTTGAAAACGCAGGCCAACCCGCAGGTCAAGCTCCAGAAGAAGAACAAGGCCGGTGATCCCGACGGCTTGCCGCCCGGCGACGGCACGCCCCGCTCGCGCCTGGTCATCGCCGTCTACAACGGCCAAACGCCGATCACGCGCGAAGAACTCGGCGAATTCCTGATCGCGCGTTACGGCGTCGAGAAGCTCGAAGCGCTCATCAACCACATCCTCATCGACAAGGAGTGCCAGGCCCACGGCATCCGCGTGACGGCCGAGGAGGTCGAGGCGGCGCTCGGCGACGACCTGAAGAAACTGAACGTGGATTTGAAGGCGTTCGAGAAGGAATTTTTGGGGCCGTACAACAAGAACGTCTACGAATGGCGCGAGGACGTGATTCGGCCGCGGCTGATGATGACCAAGCTGTGCCGCGACCGGGTGAAGGTCAACGAGGACGAGTTGAAGCTGGCCTACGAGGCCAATTACGGCGAGAAGCTCGATTGCCACATGATCCTGTGGCCGGCGGAGCAGACGAAGTTCGCCATGATGGAGTACAGCCAGATCCGCGACAACCCCGTCGCGTTCGACGAGAAGGCCAAGCACCAGGCCAGCAGCACGCTGGCCGCCAAGGGCGGACAAATCCCGACCTTCGGCCGGCACACGCTGGGCAATGAGGATGTCGAGCGCGAGGCGTTCAAGCTCCAGCCCGGCGAGATGACCACCCTCATCGGCACGCCGGAGGGCAACGTGGTGCTCAAGCTCGATAAGCGAATTCCTCCGAATCCGTCCGTTACCTTGGATTCCGTGCGCGACAAGCTGACGAAGGAAGTGTTCGAGAAGAAGGTGCAGATGGAGATGCAGACGGCCTTCCAGGATCTGCGGGCCAAGTCCAGGCCCAAGTCGCTCTTGAAGGATCCCAATAAGGCGGAGGAGTTCGTCAGCTCGACGAAAAAACTGCTGTCTCCGTCGGACGATCCGCTCAAGGGCGCCAAGCCGGACGGCAGCCATTGAGCACGGCGAACGCCCGTGGTTACCGCGAATGAGGGCGTGGGACCGATTCAATCGGTCCCACGCCCTCATTCGTTGCGCCGACTCTATTGACGGAGCGCGGAAGCCTTTCTAGGTCACTCTGTAGCGCGACGGCGCCTTGCCGGCGCCGTGGACAAATCAACGGTCGGCGGCGGAGTGCGTACCATGAGCGACAAATTCCCGAAAATCTACCTGGCCCGCCACGGCGAGACCGAATGGTCGCTGTCGGGCCAGCACACCGGCCGCACCGACATTCCGCTCACCCCAAATGGCGAGCGCAACGCGCGCAACCTGGGCGAACGGCTCAAGGGCACGCAGTTTGCCAAGGTGCTGACCAGTCCGCTTCAGCGGGCCAGGCGCACCTGCGAGTTGGCCGGCTTCGGCAAGCAAGCCGAGATGGATCGCGAACTGGTCGAGTGGGATTACGGCGACTACGAAGGCAAGCGCACCGCCGACATCCGTAAAGAGCGTCCCGGCTGGTACCTGTTCCGCGACGCCTGTCCGAATGGCGAGTCGCTCGACGCCGTCGGCGCGCGGGCTGATCGCATCATCGCCCGGCTCCGCGCCGTCGGCGGCGATGTGCTGCTATTTTCGCACGGACATTTTTTGCGCATGCTGGGGGCTCGCTGGCTGGGCCTGCCGGTGCCCGACGCTCGGCTCTTGCTTTTGACCACGGCGTCGCTGAGCATCCTGGGTTACGAGCATAATTTGGAGGAGCCGGTCCTGCGTCTATGGAACGATGATCGGCACGTTCAGAAGTAAGCCACATCCTACCAGCCCGCAGCGCAAGCAAGGGATTCTTCCCCTTGCTTGCGCTGCGGGCTGGTAAGAATACAGAGAGGAGATCATCCGCATGGCACTGCACCCGCTGGCGGGCAAACCCGCCCCCGCTAACTTGCTGATCGACGTGGCCCGCCTCGAACGCGACTATTACCAGCGCAAGCCCGACGTAAGCAATCCGACGCAACTAGTCAGCTTCGGCACCAGCGGCCACCGCGGCACGCCTCTGGACGGCACGTTCACAGAAGCGCACATCCTCGCCATCACGCAGGCGCTTTGCGAATATCGCAAACGGCATAACATCGACGGCCCGCTGTTCATGGGCAAGGACACGCACGCCGCCTCCGGGCCGGCCCAGCGCACCGCCCTGGAAGTGCTGGCCGCCAACGGCGTCGAGACGGTCATCCAGCGCGACGACGGCGTGACGCCGACGCCGGTCATCTCGCACGCCATCCTCGTCTACAACAAGGGCCGCAAGGACCATCGCGGCGACGGCATCGTCATCACGCCGTCGCACAACCCGCCGGAGGACGGCGGTTTCAAGTACAACCCGCCCAACGGCGGCCCCGCCGACACCGACATTACCGGCTGGGTCCAGGACCGCGCCAACGCCCTGCTCCGCGCCGGCAACAAGGACGTGAAGCGCGTGCCCTACGAGTCCGCGCTCAAGGCGAGTACGACGCACGCCGACGATTTCGTCATGCCCTACGTCAAGGATCTGGCCAACGTCATCGACATGGAGGCGATCCGCTCGGCAGGCTTGAAACTCGGCGTCGATCCGCTCGGCGGCGCGGCCGTGCATTACTGGGAGCCGATCAAGGAGGTCTATGGTCTGAATCTCACCGTGGTCAATCCGACCGTCGATCCGCGCTTCGCGTTCATGACGGTGGACCACGACGGCAAAATCCGCATGGACTGCTCCAGTCCCTATGCGATGGCGAAGCTGGTTGGCTTGAAGGACAAGTATCGTGTCGCCTTCGGCAATGATCCCGATGCGGATCGGCACGGTATCGTCACGCCCTCAGCGGGATTGATGAATCCCAATCATTACCTGGCCGTTGCCATCCGCTATCTGCTAACGCACCGTCCAAACTGGCCCGCGAAGGCAGCGGTCGGCAAGACGCTGGTGAGCAGCAGCATGATCGACCGCGTGGTGAAGGATCTCGGCCGGACACTGTCGGAAGTGCCGGTCGGTTTCAAGTGGTTCGCGGACGGATTGTTCACCGGCTCGTACTGCTTCGGCGGCGAGGAGAGCGCCGGGGCGAGTTTCCTGCGCCGCGACGGCACGGTCTGGACGACCGACAAGGACGGCCCCATCATGGACCTGCTGGCCGCCGAGATCACGGCGACGACCGGCAAGGATCCTGGCGAGCACTACCAGGAATTGACGAAGAAATTCGGCTCTCCGGTCTACACGCGCATCGACGCGCCGGCGACCCCGGAACAGAAGGCGGTGCTGAAAAAGTTGTCGCCGGAGATGGTAACGGCGACGACGCTGGCGGGCGAACCGATCGCAGCCAAGCTGACGAAGGCACCGGGCAACAACGCGGCCATCGGCGGGCTGAAGGTGGTCTCGGCCAGCGGCTGGTTCGCGGCCCGGCCATCGGGCACGGAAAACATTTACAAGATTTATGCGGAAAGTTTCAAGGATGACAAACATCTGCAAGCGATCGTCGCGGAGGCGCAGCAGATTGTGGGCCGCGCCCTGGCTTGAACCGCGATAGGATGGTGCCAACAACGGTTACGGGGATACGGCGACAACGTGAGTTTCGCCCGGAAGTCGCTTTGCTGTACAGGTCGAATGACTAGCCGCAACGCTCGCTGCATGGCGGAAGGGAGAAATCTTCAATGGCCACACTTTCTGAACTTATCAGCCGATGCATTATCCCGGAAGCGAAGGGTGACCATAAGCCGAGCGTGCAAATCCTGTCCGCGCCGATCCATGCGAGGAGTGAAAAGCCACAGGACCAGTACGAGACCGAAGTCTTCAACTTCCTGCTGGCCAAACCAAACCAGGAAGAGCTCGGCATCAAGAAAGTCATGAAGTTCACGGCTCTCCTCGTCGATGGTGCCGTCGAACTGATGGACGACAAACGGCTCACGGTGGAAATCAAGTTCTGTATGAATTGGTTGAAGGCGTGTCAGGCAGAATGGCAATTCAGGAGATTCCTGAAACGAATAGACCGAAGACCCTTCGCAGTGGACGGCGGTATTGTTTTCTTTGAAGAGTTCTCTGGTGATTGGAAGAGGCGAGGGGGAGGTAGGTTATTCGAGAATGGCTGGAGCCATTGGTACAGAGGGCACTCGGAGGTTGAGGGGCTCCGCCTGGATTTGTTGCGGCGCCGCGACGGGAAACTTGAGGGGTTTCCTACAATAGAAGGTCAGATGCACAGAGCAAGCGACTCGGACCGGTCCAATTGTGAAGAAGCACTCAAGAACCAACCAGTTGAGAAAATCGAACGGCTTAAGTAGCCGGGTACCTCTGCCGAGCCATAGCACGGCCTTGACAAAGAACAAGACGGCCAGGCCGAGCAGTCCCGGTTGAGAGAGTATGCTCCGTTAAACGGGCGCCAACGGTGGGGGGGCTTGGTTGGCGTCCTGGAAACTAAGGCAAATCGTTTTCCCAAGAGCCGCGGCGACGCGATTCAGCGTGTCGAAGGTTGGATTGCTGTTCTTGCCCGTCTCCAGACGCGACAGCGCCGCCTGGTCGATGCCGGTGCGCCGCGACATTTCCGCCAGCGTCAAGTTCTGCCGCTCCCGTTCTTGCTTGAGCCAGGCCACGGCTTGATGGAGCCTCAGCAACTCGCCGAGCTTGACGAATTCCGTGTGTCCGCCTTCGGCGAGCAACTGCTCGGGCGTCGGCCGTTCGCGCTGGTAGCGCTCGCGGTCGGCACGCAAACGAGCGGCTTCCTCGGGTGTCCGCTTGATCTTGGCGTGCAGGTGATGAATCTTCATTGTTTATTCCTCCCCGGAGGAGGCACGTCGTATGCGGTCACGGGATAAATCGTGCGAGGGTCATCCAGAACATGCTCCCACACGACGATGATGTAGCGGCCCGTTTGCGTCCATCCGAACGTAGACGGGCGGCCGGAGGAATCGCTGGGCACCGTCTTATTCTCCGGGTTGCCAACTATGTCCCACACCTCATCCTTGGACACGCCGTGTTCGACAACGATATGGACGTAGTTGCCGTCTTCGTCGTCCTCCAAATCCCAGATGATGACCGGCTCATCCACGGCCATTCCTCCAAACATCCTGTCGGATTGGCGGCTACTGTTCCTTGACTTATAATACAAGAGAGCGGAGGGGTCAAGAGCGGAAGGGAAAAATAAGATAGGAGCGGTTGCGCGCCCTTGCCCGCATCGCGGATGCACCCGAGACAACCCATGTTTGAGTCGGCCGAACTCGATCACCGTATCGCGAAGGACGAGTACAAGAAAGAAAAGCCGCGCGTCCGCGAGGAACTACTCGAGCGCTCAACTGGAACTGGTGAAGCAGAAACGCTTCGCCGTCCTCATTTTGATCGAGGGCATGGACGCGGCCGGCAAGGGCGAGACGGTCCAGTTACTCCACAAGTGGATGGACCCGCGGCACGTTCACACGCACGCTTTCGGCGAGC
Organism: uncultured Planctomycetota bacterium; assembly: GCA_963767535.1. GTDB lineage: Bacteria > Planctomycetota > Planctomycetia > Gemmatales > Gemmataceae > JAJPHU01. Next base: position 512,916 of record CAVYEC010000001.1, on the reverse strand, counting down.
CGTCCGAGGACGAACGCGAGCGGCCGCCCATGTGGCGCTACTGGCGTCTGCTACCGGCCAAGGGCGAAATCGGCATTTTCTTCGGGGCCTGGCAGAGCGTCGGGCTGCACCGGCTGCAAACGGAGAACGTCGAGGAGGGGCTTGAGGAAAGCGTGCGGCTGGAAAAAATGCTGGTCAACGAAGATGTTATCCTCCTCAAGCTGTGGTTTCACCTGTCGAAAGAGCAGCAGAAGAAACGCCTGAAGAAGCTGGAGAAAAACCCGCAAACGCGCTGGCGCGTGACCGAGGCGGACTGGAAGCACTACAAATCCTACGACGAGCAGCGGACGGCGGCGGAATACTTCCTGCGCCGAACCAGCACGGCCGAGGCGCCGTGGTCCGTCATCGCCGGCGCGGACTCGCGCTACCGCAATCTGACCGTAGCCGACATCCTGCTCGGCGCGCTTCGCCAGCGGCTTGACCACGCGGAACCTGAGCACGCGATCGATCGGACGCCGTCTCCGCCGCCCGCGCTCGATCGGCAAAACATCCTTCGTGCCCTGGATTACAGCCTTCAGCTGGGCAAGGCCGACTACAAGAAGGAACTGGAGCACTGGCAGGGCCGGCTCAACCGGGTGTCGCGCGATCCGGATTTCGAGCAGATGGCGGCCATCGCTGTGTTTGAAGGCGGTGACGCGGCCGGCAAGGGCGGTTCCATTCGCCGGGTCACCGAGGCGCTCGATCCGCGCCGTTATCAAGTCATTCCCATCGCGGCACCGACCGAGGAAGAGCGCGCCCGGCCGTATTTGTGGCGCTTCTGGCGGCACATTCCCGGCCGGGGACGGCTGCGCATCTTCGACCGCTCGTGGTACGGACGGGTGCTGGTGGAGCGCGTCGAGGAGCTTTGCTCCGAGACAGACTGGATGCGCGCGTATTCAGAGATCAATGATCTGGAAGCGCAGCTGGTGCGCCACGGCATCGTGGTCTGCAAATTCTGGCTGGCCATCACCGAAGAAGAGCAGCTCAAGCGCTTCGAGGCGCGGGAAAACACCAACTTCAAGCGCTTCAAAATCACGCCGGATGATTGGCGCAACCGCGAGAAGTGGCAGGCGTACGAGAGCGCCGTCTGTGATATGGTGGACCGCACCAGCACCGAGATCGCCCCGTGGACGCTGGTGGAGGCCAACGACAAAAAGTTCGCCCGCATCAAAGTCCTCAAGACCCTGTGCCACGCGATCGAGGCGGCCTTGAAGCGATGAGGCGAAACCAAAAGGAGACCATAGAGCTATGAACGCAGCAGACCTGTGGAAACGCTATCAGCAATATCTTTGCGCCGCCCCGTCGATCGACCTGACGCTGGACATCAGCCGGATGCACTTCGACGACGATTTCCTCGGGCGCATGGAACTAGCCATGCAAAAAGCCTACGCGGCGATGGACGCACTGGAGAAGGGAGCGATCGCCAACCCCGACGAGAAGCGCATGGTCGGTCATTACTGGCTGCGGCGCCGGAGCGCGCCCCCAAACCGGAGATCACGGCCGAGATCCGCAAGTCCGTGGCGGACATCAAATCATTCGCAGCCGACGTGCATTCGGGCAAGATCAAGCCGCCGCGGGCCGCCAAGTTCACGCAGGTGGTATCCATCGGCATCGGCGGCTCGGCGCTGGGACCGGAGTTCGTCGCCGATGCCTTGGGCGAACCCGGCCGGGACCGCATGAAGATGCACTTCATCGACAACACCGACCCCGACGGCATGGCCCGAACGCTGACCACGCTGGAGGGCAAACTCGGCGAGACGTTGTGCCTGGTCATGTCCAAGAGCGGCGGCACGCCGGAGCCGCACAACGGCATGGTCGTCACCGCCGCCGCGTACAAGGCGGCCGGCCTCGACTTCGCCCCGCACGCCGTCGCCGTCACCATGCCCGGCTCGCACCTGGACAAGCAGGCGGTCGGCGAAAAGTGGCTGGCCCGCTTCCCGATGTTCGACTGGGTCGGCGGCCGGACGAGCGAAATGTCCGCCGTCGGTCTCGTTCCCGGGCGCTGCAAGGGCTGGACATCGACTCCATGCTCGCCGGTGCCGCCACCTGCGACGAGGTAACGCGCATCCACGACACGCGCCGCAATCCGTCGGCACTGCTCGCGCTCATGTGGTATCAGGCCACCGGCGGCAAGGGGCAAAAAGACATGGTTGTATTGCCCTACAAGGACCGATTGCTGCTCTTCAGCCGTTATTTGCAGCAATTGGTGATGGAATCGCTGGGCAAGCGGCTCGATCTCGACGGCAAGCGCGTCGATCAGGGCATCAACGTGTTCGGCAACAAGGGATCGACGGATCAACATGCGTACGTCCAGCAGTTGCGCGACGGCGTGAACAACTTCTTCGTGACGTTCATCCGCGTGCTGGAGTCCGGCGGCGCGGGTGTGGAAGTGCAACCGGGCGTCGGCGCCGGCGATTTCCTGCACGGCTTCCTGCTCGGCACCCGCGCCGCGCTTTACGACAACGACCGCCAGTCCTTGACGATCACGGTGCGGCGCGTCGATGCCCGGACGATCGGGATACTCATCGCGCTGTTCGAGCGGGCGGTGGGTTTCTACGGCAGTCTGGTGAACATCAACGCTTATCACCAGCCGGGCGTCGAGGCCGGCAAGAAGGCGGCCGCCGCCGTGCTGGAGTTGCAAGCGAAGATTGTCAAGGCGTTGTCCGCGACGCCGCAGACGGCCGAGCAGATCGCCAAGAGCATCGGCGACACCGATTCGGCCGAGACGGTGTATCTGGTGCTCGAACACCTGGCCGCGAACAAGAAGGCGAAGATGACGCCCGCTGGCGATCCCGGCAAGAGTACGTTTGCCAAATCTTGAGGTTCGATGAATAGTCGGGATAGAATTCATATCACCGCTAGACGTTGCGGATCTTTGAGGAGCTAAACAATGGTTATCAATCTCCCTCCCCTCTTGGAGGCTGCGTTAAACGAACAGGCTCGGCGGCGCGGGGTCGCCCCGGAGATGTTGGCACTGGACGCGCTGCGGGAACGGTTCCTCCTCTCTGTGACTCCCATCGAGCCTCAAGATGAATGGGAGCGGAGATTATTCGGTGCCGCTCTCGATTGCGGCGTATCCGTTCCTGATTCGGCCCTGAGTAGCGACGGGCTATACGAATAATGGCCTTTCTCCTCGATACAAGTGTGCTGGGCCGACTGGCCAACCGTGCCGATGTGTCTCACCCGGTTGTCACGGCGGCCATTGCGGAGCTTCACCGGCGAGGCGAGGTGCTGCATATAATCCCGCAGAACCTCATCGAGTTCCGCAATTTCGCCACGCGCCCCATCAGCGTGAACGGTTTGGGGCTGACTGCCACGGCAGCGGAGGGTTTGGGAGCGACCTTCGAGGCATCGTTCCCACTCCTGGGCGAAACTCCGGACATCTACCTGGCATGGAAGGCCATTGTGGGTGCATTGGGCGTGGTCGGCAAGCAGGTCCATGATGCCCGCCTTCTTGCCGTTTGCCATGTGCATGCGGTGACGCACCTGCTGACCTTTAACGTCTCTCACTTCGTTCGGATGGCGGGGTTTGGGCCGGGCATTACGGTAGTCGATCCCGCGACCGTGTGAGGGAAACGCCGAACGAACTGCCGGCGACGGGTTTGCCGGAGCCGTTCATCTCACACGGCCTCATAGATCGTGGCGATGCCCTGCCCCGCGCCGATGCACATGGTCGCCAGGCCGAGCCGCGCCTTGCGGTCGCTTCCATCGCATGAATCAGCGTGGTCGCGATGCGCGCACCGCTGGCGCCGAGCGGGTGGCCGATGGCGATAGCCCCGCCGCGCACGTTGACCTTCTCCGGGTCGGCCTTCAGCAGCTTGATGACCGCCAGCGTCTGGGCCGCGAACGCCTCGTTGATCTCGATCAGGTCGATGTCCTCCAGCTTCAGGCCGGCACGCTGAAGCGCCTTGTGCGTGGCCGGCACCGGACCGATGCCCATGACCGACGGATCGACGCCGGCGACGGCCATCGCGCGGATCTTCACCTTCGGCTTCAGTCCCAGCTCCCTGGCCTTCTCCTCCGACATGACGAGCAGGGCGGCGGCGCCGACGTTGAGCGGGCTGGCATTGCCGGCCGTGACGGTGCCGCCGTCGGGCATGAACGCCGGCTTGAGCGACCCGAGCGCTTCCAGGCTCGTATCGCGGCGGATGCACTGGTCCTCGGTCATGATCTTGCGCCGCCCTTCCTCATCGCGGCCCCAGGTCGGCACGATCTCCCTGGCGAACGCGCCGGAGTCGGTCGCCTTGGCGGCGCGCTGGTGGCTGCGCAATGCCAACTCGTCCTGTTCGCGGCGGCCGATCTTGTAGCGGATGGCGAGGTTCTCGGCGGTCAGGCCCATGTTCATGGTGGCGGGGCTGTGGTGATACCACAGGCGCGGGCTGGCGTCGAAGCCGGCCTCCATCGGGATGTGGTGCATGTGCTCGACGCCGCCGGCGATCTGCACGTCCTCGGCGTTGGCGGCGATGCTCTGGCCGCGGCGCTGTTGATCGCCTGCAAGCTGGAGCCGCAGTTGCGGTTGACCGTGACGCCGCCGACCTCGATCGGCAGCCCGGCGATCAGCGCGGCCATGCGGGCCACGTCGTAGCCCTGCTCGCCCTGCTGCTTGACGCAGCCCCACTGAATGTCCTCGACCGCCGAGGCCGGCACGCCGGCGCGTTCGATCAGGGCGCGCATCAGGTCCGCCGAAAGGTCGTCGGCGCGGACATCGCGGTAAATGCCCTTTTCGGCGTGAGCGCGGCCGATCGGCGTGCGGACGGCATCAATGACAACGGCGTGACGCATGGAAACCCTCCCGGAAGTATGGGGCGAACAATTATTATACCGGGCGTATCCCGCTCCGGATCGCGTAGAATACGGGCATGACCCGAAAACCTCGCACTCCGAAGAAAGCCACGCCACGCTGGTATCGCGGCGCCGACATCCCCCTGCGCGTCATCCGCCAGTTTGCGCGTCAGGTGGCCGAGCGCTTCCGACCCGACAAGATTATTCTGTTCGGCTCCTATGCGTATGGCACGCCGCACGCCGATAGCGACGTGGATATTCTCGTGGTCATGCCCGCACGCAATGAACTGGACCAGGCATTCAAGATTCACTGGACAATTCAGCCGCCTTTCCCCTTGCACATTCTTGTTCGGACCCCGAAGAACATGAAGTGGCGCCTGGAAGAAGGCGACTCATTCCTCACCGAGATCGTGTGCAAAGGCAAAGTCCTCTATGAAGCGAGCCACCACGGCGTGGGTGCAAAAAGCCGAAAGGGATCGGATCGTCGCCCGACGAAGCAGTCGGAGCAAAACTCCGCTCCATGATGCGGTGTGCTTCCACTGCCAACAGTGCGCCGAGAAATACTTGAAAGCACTGCTGGAAGAACTCGGTCAGGCGATTCCTCGAACGCACAATCTTGACGATCTTCTCAACTTGCTTCTTCCGCATTATCTCGTTTTAGGCGCGCTTCGCCGTGGCCTGATCTTCTTGACCGATTTTGCTGTGGATCCGCGCTATCCGGGCGGCAATCCGAGCAAACGTCAAGCCACGTCTGCGCTGCGTTGGGCCGAGCGTGTTCGAGACGAATGCCGCTCTCTACTTGGCATCCGGTCGCGCCGCCCGCGGCGCAAGAAGTCGCCCTGAATTCGCACCTCGACACGCCACGCAATTCGAGATGATTCAAACCCGCCCGCCGCCGTCCACGATCAGCACTTGCCCCGTCACATACGCCGACGCCTCCGACGCCAGAAATACGACCGCACCGGCGACATCATCCGGTTGGCCGTGGCGACCCAACGCCGTCGATCCGATGATCTCCTCATACGCCGCAGGGTCCTGAAACAGTGCGGCCGAGAAGCGCGTCTCGATCAGTCCCGGCGCCACGGCGTTAACGCGGATGCCGCTTGTTCCCAACTCTTTCGCCAGCGCCCGCATCAGACCGAGCACGCCCGCTTTGCTCACGCTGTACGCGCCCAGGCCGGGCAGCGGATCGATCCCCGCGATCGACGCCATGAAGATAATCGAGCCGTGCTTGCGCGGCAGCATCCGTCCGGCCGCCGCCTGCGCGGTCACGAGCGCCTCCGGTCAGGTTCACGTCGAGGATTTTGCGCCAGGCGTCGAGATCGAGTTCCGCCAGCGGGCCGCGGACGGGATTGGTCGCGGCGTTGATGACAACAATATCGGCATGGAAAGCGGCGCTATCGAGCTGCTCGAACAGATGGAAAATCGCCGCCGGATCGCCCTGGTGGCAGACGAAAGGATGCGCGTCAGCGCCGGCGGCCTGAAGTTGTAGGGCGGCGGCGGTCAGGTTGTCGGCCTTGCGGCCGGTGAGGGCGACGGCAGCGCCGCGGCGGGCCAGCGCTTCGGCCACGGCGAAACCGATGCCCCGGCTGGCGCCCGTGACCAGGGCGCGACGGCCCGTGAGGTCGAACGGATCGCGAGCCGGGGCCATGCGTTACTCCGAATCGTTTAGCGACGCCTCGTAGAAGCGTGCTCAAACACGCTTCTACGAAGCGTCGCTAAACATCACACGATCAACCCGCACTCGATTCGGCCGGGTCCTTGCCATCGACCCACGGCCCTTCGAGCTTCTGATAATCCGGCGGCGTCACCGTGCTGCCCTTGTCGCCGCCCTCCCAGCCGAGGATGTGGCTGGGCTTGCCGCGCTTCTTGCTCCGCGCCTCCCACTGCCGCGCCCAACCGCGATCGACATCGCTGGTCTTGCCCTGGTCCTTGTCCCAGAACAGGACCTTGCCGTGGCGGTAGCTCAACACGCCCATGTTGACCGTGGTGAACGCGGCCGCCCCCAGCTCCGGCGTGCTCAGCGTCTCGCGGTTGCGCGAGCGGACGCACTCCAGCCAGTTGTCGAACAGCGCGTAGGTGGCGTCGTGCCCGTTCCTCTGCTCTCCTGCTCTTGGTTCCTCTTTCTTCTTGGGGTTCTCGAAGGTGTGGATCGGTTTGCCGAAACCTTGCTTGGGCTTGGCCGGCCCTCCGGCGATGTCCTGGCCGTAGACCTCGAAGCCATTCATGTAATCGCCGCCGCCGGTGAAGCGGATCGTCGCCAGCCGGCCGCGGATCACCTCGCCCAGCTGCGTGTCGTTGCACATCGTCGCCGAGACGATGAGCTGGCATCCTTCCTCATAGTCCGCGACTACCGTGGCCACGTCCGGCACGTCGCGGCTGTCGTACTCCAGGTAGACGCCGCCGCCGCCGACCACGCGGGCCGGGTAGCGCACGCCCATCGCCGAGATCAGGTGCGTCGTCTGATGCACGAACAGATCCGTGAACATGCCGCCGCCGAACGGCCAGTAGCAGCGCCACTGCGCCCACACCGCCCGGTCGAACGGCATCTTGTCCGGCGGGGGACCGAGCTTGACGCCATCGACATCGAACTGGTGGCCCAGCCACATGTTCCAGTCGATCGTCTTGGGCGTCATGTCTTTTTTCAGCGGGTAATAGCGCCACTGCCCGCCGATGTAATTGCGGTAGTAGCTGGTCTGGCCTTGCAGCACCTTGCCGATGTTGCCGGCCCGGATATATTTGTTCGCCTCAAGCCAGGTGGGGTCGGCCATCGACTGCACGCCGACGGTCATGACGCGCTTGAGGTCCTGGGCGGTCTTGACGACGGCCTGCGCCTCGGCGATGGTGCGCGTCATCGGCTTCTCGCAGTACACGTCCTTTTCCGCCTTCATGGCGTCGATGGCCATGCGGGCGTGCCAGTGGTCCGGCGTGGCGACGGTGACGACATCCACGTCCTTTTGTTCGAGGATCTTGCGATAATCCTTGCTGACGTGGTCCTTGTCGTCCTCCTTGATGCCGCAGCGCTTGGCCGACGGATACAGCCCGCGGCCTTTCTTGCTGCCGAGGGTCGGATCGCCGTCCCAGACGTCGCAGACGGCGACGGGCACGACGGCCTTGCCGTCCTTGACCATTTGCAGGATGGAGTCGATGTGCTGCTGGCAACGGCCGCCGACGCCGAGGAAGCCGATGCGGATCTTGTCGTTGGCCCCGATCACTTTGCCATACGACGCCGCCGACAGCGCCAATGCCGAGGCGCCCGCGGCCGTCGTCTTGAGAAATTCGCGACGGTTGTTCTTGCCCGACATGCCGGAAATCCTCCGAGTTCGGTTGGTGGAAAAGAGGTTCGCAAAACCTCGGCGTCGCCGCCGAGCCGGTTCGTCATTTCTTGTGCTGCTTAAAGAGCCAGTCGTACAGCTCGTCGGTGCCGTACGCCTTGTCCCAGCTATTATGACCGACGCCGGGATATTCGGTATATTTGGGATCGCCGCCCGCCTTCTTGAGCGCCTCGATCATCTGCCGCGAGTAATCGACCTTGACGGCCGGGTCCTTGTCACCGTGGAAGCACCAGCACGGCAAATCCTTGATTTTCTCGGCCTTGCTCGTGTCGCCCCGGCCGCAGATCGGCACGATGGCCGCCCACTTGTCCGGGTTCGCGACGGCCAGGCTCCAGGTGCCGAAACCGCCCATCGACAAGCCGGTCAGGTAGACGCGCTTGTCATCGACTTTGTATTCTTTTTCGACCTCGGCGAGAATGTCCAGCGCCCGTTTGGCGTCGGGCGAGCCGGCCTGCCAGTTCCTTCCTTTCTCCACCTGCGGGATAATCACTAGGGCGGGGAAGTCCTTCTCGCGCTTCTTGATGGCGGGGCCGATGCCCACTTCCACAGGCTGTTTCTTCCCGCCCGCCCGCTCACCCGCCCCGTGCAGGAATAGGATCAGGGGATACGCTTTCTCGCCTTTGTAATCGTGCGGCACGAACAACACGTACTTGGCTTCCTTGCCGTCGGCGTCCTTGTGAACGCGGGTGAGAAAGCCCTTGCTCGATTCGTCCGCGGCGCGAGGGCGCGCAGCCGCCAACGGAACCAGAACGAGCACGGCGGCCCCGGCCAGGGCCAACATGCGTACAGCGATCATGATGCGGTCCTCAAGAGAAACGACGGATCCAACAGACCATCACGGGCGGAGATGGTACGGTAACATACCGCCGATACTTTCGCCACCGGATGCTGAAAAAAACTATCGCCAAACGAGTCCGTAGTCCGTAGTCAGTTTGGTAGGGTGGGCCGAGTCTTCGAGGCCCACCAGTAGGGGCTTGGTGGGCCTCGAAGACTCGGCCCACCCTACTACTACGGACTAGCGACTTATGAGCAGCATCGAGAGCATCCACGCCCGCGAAATCCTCGACAGCCGCGGCAACCCGACCCTCGAAGTCGAAGTCATCCTTGCACGACGGCTCGCGTCGGCCGGGCCGCCGTGCCCAGCGGCGCCAGCACCGGCGCCCACGAGGCGGTCGAGCTGCGCGACGGCGACAAAACCCGCTACCTCGGCAAGGGCGTCCTCAAGGCCGTCGCACAACGTCAACGACACGATCGCCCCGCGCCTGCTCGGCCAGGACGCCCTCGAACAGGTCGCCATCGACCAGCTGCTGATCGAGCTGGACGGCACGCCCAACAAGGCCAAGCTCGGCGCCAACGCCATGCTCGGCGTCTCGCTGGCCGTCGCCCACGCCGCGGCCGCCTCGGTCGGCCTGCCGCTGTACCGCTACCTCGGCGGCACCAACGCCGCGCTACCTGCCGGTGCCGATGATGAACGTCCTCAACGGCGGCAAGCACGCCGACAACAACGTCGATTTCCAGGAGTTCATGATCATGCCGCTGGGCGCCGCCACCTTCCGCGAGGCCCTGCGCATCGGGGGCCGAGGTCTTCCACCACCTCAAGAACGTGCTGCACGACCGCCACCTCAGCACCGCCGTCGGCGACGAGGGCGGCTTCGCCCCGAACCTCAAGAGCAGCGACGAGGCGCTCGAAGTGCTCGCCAAGGCCGTCGAGAAGGCCGGCTACAAGCTCGGCGAGCAGGTCGTCTTCGCCCTCGACCCGGCCACGACCGAGCTGTTACGACGAGGCCAAGAAGAAGGGCAAGACCGGCTACTGCTTCTTCAAGAGCGACCCCGACCGCATCGCCACGTCCGACGAGATGATCGACCTGTGGAAGAAGCTGTGCCAGCAGTGGCCGATCCGCTCGATCGAGGACGGCCTGGCCGAGGACGACTGGGACGGCTGGCAGAAGCTGACGCGCAAGCTGGGCGGCAAGGTGCAGCTGGTCGGCGACGACCTGTTCGTCACCAACACCAAGCGGCTCAAGCGACGGCATCGACAAGGGCGCGGCCAACAGCATCCTGGTCAAGGTGAACCAGATCGGCACGCTGACCGAGACGCTGGACGCGATCGAGCTGGCCCGCCGCAGCGGCTTCACGACGATCATCAGCCACCGCAGCGGCGAGACGGAGGACACGACGATCGCCGACATCGCCGTGGCGACCAACGCCGGCCAGATCAAGACCGGCTCCGCCAGCCGCACCGACCGCATCGCCAAGTACAACCAGCTGCTGCGCATCGAGGAAGATTTGCAGGACGCGGCGCGGTATGGTGCGGAGTTGTGGCCCGCCTCGCGACGCTAACTTGCTGGCGAGCCGGGAGCGTAAGCGACCGGAGCAAACCTCCGGTCGCTTACGCTCCCGGCTCGCCGGGACATGCTTGCATTCTCGTCGCACGCACTTACACTAGAGGCGAGTTTTCCTGACACTCTCGCCCCACTTCTCCCCGCGCCAAATCCCCGAGTGGACGGCGGGGGCGATCCGAGAAGGGTCTGCGCACCATGCCAAATCGCGCCAGCAAGACCGGCAGCGAACTGTTCATCGTGGATAACAGCGACGACGACTGGAAGGTCTTGCGTTACCTTCATGGCTGGTGCCAGATCTCCCAGGCCCTCGACGTCGCCACCGGCTATTTCGAGATCGGCGCCCTGCTGGGCTTGAAGGACGAGTGGCAAAAGGTCGATCAGATCCGCATTTTAATGGGCGATGAAGTGTCGCTTCGGACGAAGGCCGCCTTCGCCAACGGGCTGGCCCGCGCCCGCCAACGCCTCGACGCCAGCCTCGAAGCCGAAAAGCTCGCCAACGACTTCCTGACCGGCGTGCCGGCCATGGTCGAAGGTCTCCGCGCCGGCAAGATCGTTTGCCGCGTCTACCGCAAGGAGAAATTCCACGCCAAGGCCTACATCACCCACGACCGCAGCCCCGTTCGCGGCTCGGTCGCCCTGGTCGGCTCGTCCAATTTCACCTTGCCCGGACTGACCGAAAACATCGAGCTGAACGTGCAGATCACCGGCGGGCAAGTCACCGTTTTGCAGGAGTGGTACGAAGAGCACTGGAACGCCGCCGAGGACGTCACTCCGGAAATTCTCCGCGTCCTTGAGCGGCACACGCGCGAGTACTCGCCTTTCGAGATCTATGCCAGAGCGCTGCACGAATATTGCCGACAGGAAGCGATCTCCGACACCCACTGGCTCGAACGGCATTCCCGCGTCTACCCGGTCCTCGACCGCTACCAGAGGGAAGGCTTCCACAAGCTGCTGGCCATCGCCAAAGAACACGGCGGCGCTTTTCTCTGCGACGGCGTCGGCCTGGGCAAGACGTACATCGGCCTGATGGTGATCGAGTACCTGGTCGAGCAGCTGCGCAAGCGCGTCGTCCTTTTCGTCCCCAAGGCCGGCCGGGAGCCTGTCTGGGAACAGGTGTTGGACCAGTACCTTCCGCACCTGGCCGGCGGCGATTTCAGCAACCTGGCCGTCTTCAACCACACCGACCTCCAGCGCGGCGGTGGTTTCCCGGCCCGCCTCCGGCGCATGAAGGAGATGGCCGACGCCGTAGTCATCGACGAGGCCCACCATTTCCGCAACCCCGGCCAGGGCGGCGACGGGCGCGGAATCCAGGCCGAGGCCCCCCGCACACCTTCGCGCTACCGCCGCCTCTACGACCTGATCGAGGGACCGGCCGGCTGCAAACAAGTCTTTCTGCTCACCGCCACGCCGGTCAACAATCGGCTGATCGACTTGCAACACATGATCGAGCTGTTTTCCCGCCGGCAACCGGATTACTTCAAGTCGAAGGTCGGCATTCACTCGCTGCCGGGCCACTTTCGCAAGATGGAAAAAGAACTGCTCCAGGCCACCGCCGACGACGGCGAAGGGGGCGCACCGACCGACCTCTTCGAGGCCGAGCAAGTGCTGTCCGGCGACACCCTCTTCCAGGCGCTCGTCGTGCAGCGCAGTCGGGCTTACGTCCGCGAAAGCCAGCTCCAGCAGGGCGGCTCTCTCGCCGTCTTCCCCAAACGTGAGGATCCCCAGGTCGGACGCTACGACCTGAAGAAGACCTACGGACAACTCCTGGGCAAGGTCGAACAGGCGTTCCGCAAGGACAAGCCGCTCTTTTTCCTGGCCATCTACTACCCTCTGGCCTACTACACCGGCGATGATCGAGGTATCGACAAGTTCGCCGAGAACCGCCAGCGCCAGGTCGTCGGCCTCATCCGCACCCAGTTCCTCAAGCGCTTCGAGAGTTCGGCCCACGCCTTCGCCTGTTCGTGCGACCGCCTGCTGGTCAAGCTCCTCGCCTTTGCCACCAAACACAGCGAAACGACGGCCGAGAAAAGCCGCCTCGAACGCTGGATGCTCCGCCACAAAGATCTAATCGGCTATGTCCACGAGCGGCAACTCGAACTGTTCGGCCAGGATGACGATGACGAGGCCGAGGACGACCTGGTCAGCGAGGAAATGCTCGAGGGCGTCACGTACCTGGATCGCGAGCGGTACAACGTCGGGCAGATGCTTGACGAAACGTACGAAGATCTCGATCAGATCATCGAGTTCCTTCACGAGCTGCGCAAGCTCGACCCGAAAAAGGACGACAAGCTCAAGGCACTCATCAAGCTGCTCAAGACCGATCCCGTCCTGAGCAAGCACAAGGTGCTGATTTTCACCGAGTTCGCCGATACGGCCCGTTACCTGAAGCAGCAGCTCGCCAGCCAGGGGATCCAAGGCATCGACCAGATCGACAGCGACACCAAGCGCGACCGCGGCGACGTGATCCGCGCCTTCGCCCCGTATTACAACGGCACCTCCAGCGCCGGCCTGGCCGCCGCCGGCAAGACCGAGACGCGCATCCTGATTTCCACCGACGTGCTCTCCGAAGGGCTAAACCTCCAGGACGCCACCCGGCTAATCAACTACGACCTGCACTGGAACCCGGTTCGCCTCATGCAGCGGATCGGCCGCGTCGATCGCCGCCTCAACCCCGACGTCGAGGAAAAGCTTGTCGCCGACCACCCGGACCAGAAGCCGCTGCGGGGCACCGTCGCCTACTGGAACTTCCTGCCGCCCGACGAGCTGAACGATCTGCTCCGCCTTTACCAGCGCGTCACCCACAAGACCCTGCGCATTTCCCGCACGTTCGGCATCGAGGGCCGGAAGCTCTTGACGCCGGACGACGACTACGAGGCGCTGCGGAACTTCAACCACGCTTACGAGGGCACGCCGACGCCCGTGGAGGACATGCACCTGGAATATCAGCGCCTGCTGCGCGAGTTCCCCGACCTCGCCGAGCGGCTGGATTCCTTGCCCGCTCGTCTCTTCAGCGGTAAGCGGCACCCCACGCCCGGAACGCGGGCTGTCTTCTTCTGCTACGCCCTGCCGGCCGTGGTCCAGGTCGCCTCGGATGAGGAGCCGACCCGCCAGGGCCTGCTCTTCGAGTCCGCTCCCGCCGAACCCGCCGCGCGACAAGGGCTGCTGCCCTGGACCGAAGCCGCCGGCCGCACGGCCTGGTATCTGTACGACCTGGCGACGGGGCAGATTGTCGAGGAGCCGGCCAAGATCGTCGAGCTGATCCGCTGCCGGCCCGATACGCCGCGCCATTGCACCACGGCGAAGGAGACGCTGTCGGAAGCGCGGGCCAAGGTGGAACGGCACATCAAGAGCACCTACCTGAAAAGCGTGCAGGCCCCCGTCGGCGTCAAGCCGGCGCTGAAAGCCTGGATGGAGTTAAGCTGACGACGGAGGGCAATGAAAGGACGGTCCCATGCGTTCCTGGCTGTTGAGCAACACCTTTTACGGGACGTGGATGCCGGGCGACGAGCGCGGATCGGTCACCAGCGTCCGCGACGTTCGCCCCGAAGATCCGCCCGACGACTTCCGGTTCGAGCACGACCTCCCCGGCACCCCGTGGGAAGAGGAAATGCCCGGATTGCATTGGGCCGCCGAGGAGCAGATGAAAGGCCCGCCCATTTATTTCGACCGGGAGAAGGCGGAGGTTGTGCTGGCCCAGTTTCGGGAAACGGCCGGCTACCGCGGACGCGTCCTCCGCGCCGTGTCGATCATGTACAACCACTGTCACCTCATCGTGCAGGTGGCGGACGACCCGGACCCGGCTCGAATGCTGGCCGACTTCAAAGCGTACGGAAGCCGGGCGCTCAACCGGCGTTTCGGCAAGCCGCCGTCGGATACGTGGTGGACGACCAACGGCTCCAAGCGCAAGTTGAAGGACGAAGAGGCGCTCGCCGCCGCGATCCATTACGTGCTTTACAAACAGCCCAACCCCCTGGTGGTCTGGTCGCCCGAGACCGACCGTATCGTCTAGTGGCGAGCCGGGAGCGTCAGCGACCGGAGAACTCCGGTCGCTGACGCTCCTGGCTCGCCCTCATAACGCTCGCCCCCATGGAGTTAAACGAATGGTCGCGCCGAGAGACATCGAGAAAGCCGTCCACAACGTCCGCGATCAAGAGAGCTTCATCCGCGAACTCCTCGTCGGGGCGCTTGAATGGGAAATCCCCGACGGCATGGAGCGCATCGACGACATCTCGCTGCCCTGGTCCGAAGACGAGCTGCGTGCTCGCGGCCTGGAGCGACGGCTCTTGGACAGCCAAGCGTGGCAGATTCAGGCGCTCAAGCACGGCCAGCCATGGGGCATTTTCCTGCTCCAGTTCGCCCGGCCGGATCACTTCACCGCCCGCAGCGGACTCCACGGCGCCACCGGCACGCTCCGGCAAGTCCTGCGCGGCCTCGTCCCGTCACGCCGCCACGACTCCGCCCTACCGTCCTGGCAGCGCGAAAACTTGCTCTTTATCTGCACGCACGACTACCGCCAATTCCGCTTCGCCTACTTCAAGGCGCCCAGGGACAGCCAGAAGACCGCCCCGCTGGCGAGTTTCGGCTGGAACCACGGCGACACACACCTGCGGACCCTGTGCGAGTTCAATCTGCCGGCCCTGGCCTTCCCCGACGACCGCGGCGCCGACGCCGACGCCTGGGTCGAGCCGGTGGGCGTCGGCCTTCGACGTGGAAGCGGTCACGAAGCGGTTCTTCGTCGAATACCGGGCGGTCTTCGAGAAGGTGGAGGCCAGCGTCAAGGGTGTGCCCAACCGCGAGACGCGCCGCCTGTACACGCAGCGCCTGTTCAACCGGCTGATGTTCCTCTACTTCATCCAGCGCAAGGGCTGGCTCTCCTTCCAGGGCGACACGAACTACTTGCGAGCCCTGTTCAACACGGCCCTGGCGAACAAGGAAGATTTCCTCAACGACCGGCTCTACTGGACGTTCTTTTACGGCCTGAACACGGCCGGCGAGGATTATGCCGTCCACTCCGACGCTCATCTCAGAGAG
Organism: uncultured Planctomycetota bacterium; assembly: GCA_963767535.1. Taxonomy (GTDB): domain Bacteria; phylum Planctomycetota; class Planctomycetia; order Gemmatales; family Gemmataceae; genus JAJPHU01. Next base: position 497,408 of record CAVYEC010000001.1, on the reverse strand, counting down.
CGCCGGGGCGAGGTGCCGTTCCTCAACGGCGGGCTGTTCGACCTCGAAGACGATTACGACGTGCGCGAGAAAGTCCGCATCCCCAACAACGCCTTCGCCGCCGTCATTGATCTCTTCGAGCGCTATAACTTCACCGTCACCGAGTCCACGCCGCTGGATGTCGAGGTGGCCGTCGATCCCGAAATGCTCGGCAAGGTGTTCGAGGAGCTGGTGACGGGTCGGCACGAGACCGGCAGCTACTACACGCCGCGTCCCATCGTGTCCTTCATGTGCCGCGAAGCGCTGAAGCACTATCTGGCCCAGGTCGTGAGCGACGAGTCGGCCGTCGCGCGCTTCGTGGACGAGGGCGACCCGACGAAGCTGCCCGACCCCGAGGCCGTCCTGAACGCGCTGCGGGCGGTGAAGGTGTGCGACCCGGCCTGCGGCAGCGGGGCGTACCTGCTCGGCATGATGCAGGAATTGCTGCGCCTGCGCGAGACACTTTTCGCCGCCCGCGGCCTGGACGCCGTGACCGTTTACAACCGCAAACTGGAGATCATTCAGAACAACCTCTACGGCGTGGACATCGACCTGTTCGCGGTGAACATCGCCAAGCTGCGGCTGTGGCTCAGTCTTGCCATCGACTTCCAGGGACCGAAGCCGCCGCCCTTGCCGAACCTGGATTTCAAGATCGAATGCGGCGACAGTCTGACGGCGCCCGATCCGCAAAAGGTCGATGACCTCTTTCGTTTGCACCTCGTGGAGTGCGCGGATCGGCTCACCGATCTCAAGGGGCAATACCTCTCTACCTATGGCGCGGCGAAGAAAAAGCTTGCGGAGCGGATCTACGCGGAGGAAGCGGAGCTGCGTGCGGACCTTCACGACGGCGAGCCGGGAGCGTCAGCGACCGGAGCGAGCAAAGGCGAGCCGGGAGCGTCAGCGACCGGAGCACTCCCGCGGAGAACTCCGGTCGCTGACGCTCCCGGCTCGCCTTTCGTGGATTGGCGCGTCGCTTTCGCGGAGGTGTTCAAGAATGGGGGGTTCGACATCGCACTGGAGAACCCGCCCTACGTGCGGCAGGAATTATTCAAGGAAACCAAGCCGATCCTGCGGCGCAACTTCCCCGCCGTGTATGCCGCCGCGGCCGACCTCTACGTTTACTTCTACGCCCGCACGCATCAGATCCTCCGGCCCGGCGGGACGGCCTGTGTCATTTCCTCGAACAAGTGGTTGAAGGCCGGCTACGGCGAAGCCGCTGCGCCGCTTTTTCGCCGAAGCCGCGTGGGTGGAATCGGTCGTGGATTTTGGCCACGCCAAGCAAATCTTCCAACAGGCCGATGTATTCCCATTGATCCTCGTGTTCCGCAAGCCGACATCCGAAGCACAGTCGCCGTTGAATGCTCACATCTGTTCCATTCCCCGCGAGGAGCTTCGTCTCGATGACCTGGCGCGCAGGTCGAGACCGACGGGTTTATGGTGCGACGCGACCGGCTCCGTGCCGAAGCGTGGACTCTAGAACCGTCGAGAGTGATCGCACTACTGGAGAAGATCCGCGACAACGGTGTTCCACTGAAGGACTTTGCTGGGAGTGGTCCCTTCCGGGGAATTCTGACCGGCTTCAACGATGCATTCCTGCTCGACACAGCGAAGAAGGAGCAGCTCGTTGCAGCGGACCCAAAATCGGCTGACCTGTTCAAACCATATTTGCGCGGAAGGGACTTGAACCGATGGTGTGAGGAATGGGCGGGGCTTTGGATGCTGGCGCTGAAGTCGAGCGTCAATCATCCTTGGCCGTGGTCGCGTTCTGGCCACCGTGCGGAAACCGTCTTCGCTGCGACTTATCCGGCGATTCATGCCCATCTGAATCAGTACCGAGAATCGCTCATCAAGCGGCAGGATCAGGGCGAACACTGGTGGGAGCTGGACTTCCCCACGATTCGTGGACACCCAGTTAAGGGTGTACAATCACCCTGGGAGGTCCAGCAATGGCACGAACGCGACGCACCTATACACCGGAGTTCAAGGCCGAGGCCGTCAAACTCGTCACACAGCAGGGCTACTCCGTCGCCGAGGCCGCACGCTCACTCGGCATCAGCGAGAACCTCATCCGCAATTGGAAGCAAGCATTCCAGGACCAGGGCGAACACGCCTTCCCCGGACGCGGTAAACTTTCTCCCTTCGAGGAGGAAAACCACCGCCTTCGGGCCGAGAACAAACGGCTCCTGGCCGAGCGTGACATCCTAAAAAAAGCGGCGGCATTCTTCGCCAGGGAGGCGACATGACCTACCGCTTTATCGACCAACACAAGGACCAATGGCCGGTGCGCTGGCTGTGCGAGACGTTGGAGGTCTCTGCCGCTGGTTACTACGCCTGGCGGCGATCTCTTCGCAGCCGGGCCGAGCAACGGCGTGACGCCCTGCTCGTGGCGATCCGGGCCGTCCACGCCGAGGTCAAGGCACGCTACGGCAGCCCACGCATCCATGCCGAGTTGCTCGCTCGCGGTCACGGCTGCTGCGTCAACACCGTCGCCAAGCTGATGCGTCAGGCCGGTATTGCCGCGAAAACCGCGAGGAAGTTTCGCTGTACCACCACGGACTCCGACCACGACTTGCCCGTGGCGGAGAACCTTCTGGACCGGCAGTTCAACCCCTCCGAGGCGAATGAAGCCTGGGTGGCCGACATCACCTACATCCCGACGCGGGAGGGCTGGCTGTACCTGGCCGCCGTCGAGGATCTGTACTCGCGGCGTGTGGTCGGCTGGGCAATGGCCCAACACATGGAGAGCCGCCTCGTCGTGGACGCCTTGGCGATGGCCGTGCAACGGCGGCTGCCCGACGAGGGGCTTTTGGCGCACTCGGATCGAGGTAGCCAATACGCCAGTGAACACTACCAATGGCTGCTGGCCAAGTACGGCATCACCTGCAGCATGAGCCGGCGGGCGGACTGTTGGGACAACGCGCCGATGGAGAGTTTTTTCGCCTCGCTCAAGAAGGAGTTGGTCCACGACGCGGACTTCGTCACGCGGGCGGAGGCGCGAGCGGCGGTCGTCGAGTACATCGAGGTCTTCTACAACAACCAACGCCGTCACTCCTCGTTGGGATATGTGGCCCCGGCGGAGTACGAGCAATCACGCACGCCTTAACTCCGTGTCCACTTTTCGTGGGGAACTCCAAGCTTCGGTCATGCACTTACTGGAACTTGTTCGATAAACCGAAGATAATGTGGCAGGATCTGGGCTACTATTCGGCATTTTGTCTCTGTTCTGAGTCAATTGTCGCCGAGGCCACCTGTTTTGCCATCGATTCTTCGGATCTCTGGCTGCTTGCGGTACTCAATTCTCCTACGTTATGGGCCTGGCTTTGGAGGAACACGATTCACGGCAAAGACGAAGTGCTAAGACTGAAAACCCTCTATACGGAAAAAATTCCTGTTCCGTCGATCAATGATAGCTCCCGAGCGAAATCTGGCGTGACCGTGCAACGTCTCATCACCATCACTAGAGAGCAGCACGTAGGCCAGCGAATTGTGCTGGATCGACTACAGACGGAATTCGGCGTCGAGAAGCCGAGCCAGAAGTTGCAGGACGTGGCGGCCCTCGACGCGGACACTCTGACGGCCGAAGTGCAAAAGGCCCGTGGCAGAAGGAACCCGTTGAGCGCCGCGCAGGTGAAAGCGTTGCACGCCGAACACGCCCGGAGCATCCGTCCGCTGCAAACCCTGGCGGCGGAGGCCCGGCAATTGGAACGTCGCATCGCCGACCTGGTGAATGCGGCCTACGGCCTGACGCCGGAGGAAGTCGAGCTGATGTGGCGAACCGCGCCGCCCCGGATGCCGGGCGAACCTCCCGGCGTATGACCCGCGCCGAGCGTAGACTAAGACGAGGATGCGTGGCCGAAGGAAGTCATGGCGTCCTCGATCTCGGAGATGATGCGCGAGACGTCCTTCATCAGCAGATTATCCGCGGCCATGAGTGCGTTCAGCGAGAAACTGCCGATCCCACCCTTGAACACCGACTCGATCGCCTGCATGTCGGAGGAGAGGACCTGGCTGATCTGCTGAAGCACGGTGGCGAGCGTGGACTCAAAGGCGCTCACGTCGCTGAGAGCGAGGGACAGATTGCCGGCCTGCAAGGCGTTCATCGCGAGGACGATGTCTTGCATGGCGTGCTCGACCTCGGCGGCAATCGGCGGCAGGAACGACGAGCCGTTGCCGCCGGACGATCCGCCGCCCGACGTCCCACCGCCGCCGGAGCCTCCGCCCGAACCGCCTCCTCCACCTCCCCCACTGCCTTCGCCGATGGAGGTTGAACCGTAAATATCCGGATAGGAACCGGCCAGACCCACGCCGGGATTCCCGGTCACACCGAGGGAAGGAGGAGTGCCATCTTGCCCCTTCTGGCCGTTGCCTCCCGTGGTGCCCGTTTTCCCATTGGACCCCTTGCCGTTGGCGGCCATTTGTCCGCCGGGTCCGCCCTGGCCTCCGGTCCCTCCCTGGCCGCCGACATTGGTAATAGGCGGCAGATTCGATCGCACGGTGCCGCCGGCGCCGCCCAGGCTGGCAACGACCGTATTGCCCGAGACCGTGCTGCTCTGGAGCACGGCTACCACCCCGTTGGTGAGATAGAGGCCGCCTCCCTGGGCGATGCCGCCCGTGCCGCCGTTGCCGCCATTACCCACCAGACCGTAATCGCCTCCGTTTCCTCCTTTGCCTCCCGCGCCGCCATTGCCCCCGTCGCCGCCGGTCGAGCCGCCGTTGCCGCCGCCTCCGCCGCCGTCGCCCTTGCCGCCGAGTCCACCCCGGCCGCCCGCGCCAAACATCAGTCCCGCGGCGGAGGTGATGCGGCCGCCGGCGCCGCCGTTGCCCCCTTGCCCGCTATTTTGCGTCACGGTGGTACTGGTCAGGACCAGTGAACCGCCGGTCTGATAGAGGCCGGCCCCATGCACGTTGCCGCCGTCGCCACCAGCGCCGGGTGTGCCCGCGTTGCCGCCGTTGCCGCCGTCTCCGCCGTTGCCTCCGTCGGCGCCATCGGCTCCCGCGCCGCCGTGGTGGCCCATGCCCCCGTTCCCGCCGGCGGCGTAGCCCAACGCCCCCATGCTCGGCGTGGGCAGACCGTCCCCGCCGCGGCCGCCGAAGTTCCCCCAGCCGCCGCCGCCACCCGCCCCTCCGTTGGCGTTATTGCCCGTGAGGGTCGATTGCTGGATCGTAACCGCACCGGAGGCGAGGTAGAGGCCGCCGCCTTCGGCCACGCCGCCATTAGCTCCGTCTCCCGCTTTGCCCCCATCGCCGCCATCGCCCCCCGCGCCGCCGTTGCCATTATTGCCGGGCGCGCCGCCGTCGCCGCCGTTGTCAAAGCCCTGAACGTAGTTCGCCGTTCCGCCGATACCTCCGTACCCGCCGGTCCCGCCTTGGCCTCCGTGCCCGCCATCCGCTCCGAGTGCCCCGTTGCCGCCAGCACCGCCGCCCCCGCCATTGGCGTCATTGCCTTGAACCGTTGACGAAGTCAGTTGAAGGCTACCGCCGGTGAGGAACAAGCCCGCTCCCTGGGCCACTCCGCCATCGCTGGCCTTGCCGGCATCGCCTCCCTTGCCACCTCCGCCGCCTTCGCCCCCGTTGCCGCCATCCCCGCCGACGCCGCCCTTTGCTCCCTCACTGCCCCCAGCGCCCGCGTTGCCGCCCAGCGCGCCCTGACCCCCCGCGCCGCCGTAGCCCCCTCCCCCGCCGCCCCCGCCATGATTGCCAAATCCCCCGGCCGCGCTATTGAACTGGTATTTGGAATCGGTAACGAGGACCGTGGCCTGGGTTGCGTAAATCCCTCCCCCTTGGCCGTCGCCGGCATCGCCGGCATCCCCGCCGTCGCCGCCGTCGCCGCCATCGCCACCCTTGCCGCCTTCCTGGCCGTTGCCGCCGTTGCCGCCCACCTGACCTGGAGAACCCGCTGCCCCGTCGGTGCCAATTTTGCCGTTGCCGCCGTTGCCGCCGTTGCCGGCGGCGCCACCACCGCCGCCGGCGCCACCCCGTCCTCCGTTCGCCCCGTTGTACAGGATGGTGCTGTCGGTCAGGACCAGTTGGCCGCCGCTGATGTAAATGCCTCCCCCCAGCGCCTTGCCCCCCGAACCGCCATCGCCGCCCTTGCCGCCGTTGCCGCCGATTCCGCCTTCCGTGCCCGCCGCGGAGTTGAGCACGCTCCCGCCGTTTTTCAGCGCGTTGCCGCCGTTGCCGCCATTGCCGCCGATGCCGCCCTGTCCCCCAGCGCCCCCGACGGCGTCGTTGTCTTCCACGGTCGTCCCGATCAACGTAAGGTGCGCTCCGTTGGCGAGAATCCCTCCCCCCTGGGCGTCGCCGCCGTCCAGGCCATTCTGTCCATTGCCTCCCGTGCCGCCCGCCTGGCCGGGCGAGGTTGCCGAAAGGCCATTCGCCCCGGCAGCTCCGAAAGCTCCCGTTGATCCCGTGATCCGGCCGCCCGAAATGACCAGGTTCTGGATGGTGAGGTTAGCGCCCTGGCCGACATCGAGGATGCGAAACGCCGGCGTCCCCGACGTGGTGCCGCGCTCCAGGGTGGCGCCGTTGCCCTGGATGGTCAGGCTGGACGAGGTAATCACCGGCAGACCGTTGGCCCCATCGGTGGTGTTGTTCACCGCCGTCAGTTTGTACGTGCCCTGCTGCGCCAGAATGATCGTGTCCGTCTGGTGATCCGTATTCGCGGTATTGATGGCGGCGATCAACCCGACCGTGTCGCCGTTGCCGACCGTGAAGACGGTGGGAACCGTTCGCTCTTCGAGGGTTTCGAGCCTGGGACGAATGGCCCGCCGCAGTTTCGCCGACGGGACGCCGCACTTGCCGAACCACCGCCGACGCAATTGAGCAAGCCACATGAGTACAATTCCTCCGGCACAAGGAGCTAGACGATCGAATCAAATGTCATCACGATCCCGGCCCCGTCAGCGCTCGACGAGCGGCGTCAGGGCGGCGAACAATTCTTCCAGGGACTGTTGGTAGTTCTTCCAGCGCGCGACGGAGCGCGTGTAGATCGGCTGGCGCACCTGCGTGACGCTGGCCGTGCGGATGGGCCGCTTGCCTTCGTGGAAGGCCAGGCAAGCCGGCTCCCAGTCCAGGCCGCACCATTCGACCAGCCGCCGCGCCGTGCCTTCCAGGTCCGCCACCATCTCCTCGTAATGCACTTCCAGGAGCGGCACCGGCAGCACCGTTCGCCAATGTTCCATCAAGCGCAAATAGTCGCGGAAGCGCGAGGCGATGTGTTCGGGGTCGTTGGCCCAGCGGATGTGGCGGAAGTTGGTCATCCAGCACGACACGGCCACATCGCGCAGGTCGCGCCGGCAATGGATGAATTTCGCCTTCGGAAACAGCGTCGCCAGGAGGCCCAGATAAAGATAATTATCCGGCATTTTGTCCGCCACATGCCGAGCCGTACCGTCGAGCGCCCGCAACTCCTCCAGGTGCCGCTGCCCCAAACGGCGGACCTTGTCCCGCTCGAGTCGAATCAGCTCCTCGAACGCGGACGCTTCCGTCGGCTCCTTGCCCAGGGCCAGGAAGTCTTCGCGCGCCAGACGCAGCTCGCCGGCCCCGAAGACCTGCGAATGGCTGGCCAGCACCTGTTCGGTCAGCGTCGTGCCCGAGCGCGGCAGCCCCACGATGAAGAGGGGCCGATCGCTTTCCAAGCCGAAACCGCGCACGCGCTCGAAGAACGCGGGGCCGAAGGCGGCAATGGCGTTGTCGATGAAACGGCTGTGGTCGGCCGGTTCGTAGCCCTGGTTGTGCCGGCGGCGCAGGGCCAGCGCCAGGGAATTGGCTTGTTGCAATGCCGCGCCGGCTTGTTGGTAGTCGCCCTCGGCATCGTGGATGTGGGCGCGGGCAAAGAGCAGGTTCGAGCGGTTGGCATCGCCGAGCTGCGGGTCATCCAGACGTTGGGCGAGGATCTCGCGGTCGGCCTGCGGCAGTTTGCCGCGCAGCAGGGTCGCCAGCTGCGCGAGGGCGGCGGTGTGTCGCGGATAATCCTTCAGCACCTCGCGGTAGGCTTGTTCCGAGGCCGTGAAGTCGCCGAGTTCCTGGAGAACGAGGCCGAGGTTACAGCGGGCGGCGGGGAAGTCCGGCTGGAGGCGCAAGGCGGTCTCGTAGCGGTCCCGCGCCTCCGCGAAGTGTCCCTGTTCGTGCCGTACCCAGCCCAATCGGTTATGGGCCGCGGCGTATTCCGGATCGAGGCGCAGGGCCAGCTCGTAACGGACGAGGGCCTCTTCGTAGTTCTCCTGCTCCTCCAGGACGCTGGCCATGTAGCAGTGAATGCGGGCCGAGTTCGGCTCCAGGCGCAGGGCCTGCTCGTACCAGACGACGGCTTCGGCCAGCTGCCCCTCTTCCTGCAGGGCCTGGCCCATGTTGCCCAGGGCCAGGGCGAGGTCGGGGTTGAGGCGCAGGCTCTCTGCATAAGAGGCGCGAGCCTCGGCCAACTGGCCCCGCTCGCGCAGCGTGTTGCCGAGGTTATTGTGTGCCTCGGCGCAGTCGGGCCGCAGGCGCACCGCCTCGCGGCAATGAAAGAGGGCCTCGTCCAGCTCCTGCTGTTCCAGGAGGATTTGCCCCAAATTGCTGTGGGCGGCCGCGAGGTTGGGGTTGTATTGCAGGGCCTGGCGGAAGTGGCTGACGGCCTGTTTGCGGTCGCCGAGAAGACGGAAAGTATCGCCCAGGTTGTTGTGCGCCTCGGCGAAGTCCGGCTTGAGGACGAGGGCGGCCTGGAACTGGGCGATGGCGGCTTCAAGCTTGCCCTGATCGCGCAGGGCCAGCCCCAGGTTGACGACCGCCTCCGGGAAGTTCGGCTGGAGCCGCAGGGCCGTGCGACAGCAGCCGACCGCCCGATCCAACTGGCCCAGGGCGCGATAGGCTTCGGCCAAATTGCTGTGAAAGACGGCGACGCTGGGACGGTACGCGACCGCCCGACCAATTAACTCCACGGCGCGTCCGTGGTCGCCTTGCTGATGGTGCAGCACGCCCAGGAGGTGCAGCGCGTCGGGGTTCGCTTCTTCCTGGGCCAGCACCTTTTGATACAACTGGGCGGCCGAAGCCAGTTGTCCCGTTTGGTGCATCTCGATGGCGGTCGTCAGAACGTCTTGCATAAAAGCAACGATCAATCCGGCGTGCGGGTAGATGAATTTCCGGGTTTTTCATCCGAGAGCCGCTTGGCGCGGACAAAATACCCGCCCCACCGACGACGATATTCGGCAGGTGTGATTACCTCAATTTTGCGGATAATAAAGAAAAATCGCGAGGAAGAAGGGCCAGCCGTCAGCCGGACAAGTCCTGTTCGCCTTGCGAGTGGGGAAATTCGCGAACACGACAGACAGCCGCGCCACTTCGAGCGACTTTCACGTTCGATGTAGGCTCAACGATGCTGGGCGAATCCTCCTTTTGGAGCCAGGCGAGATTAGTAGATGTGGGATAAATAGTAAAACCTTTCGGCCGGTAAGTCAACATACTAAAATATGAATAATTCGTAAGTTTTTCGCGCAACGAAGCTCCTCGCCTCCGGGGCACCCTCGCAGGCCGCAATCGCCCAAAAGCTCCCGCGGGTCAATCGGCTTCGAGCCAGGCTTTGGCCTCGTCGGCCTTGGTATGGTCGAAGTAGCGAACCTTCGCGGTCGTGAACGGCTTGCAGAAGACGGCCATGCCGTGCTCCCACTTGGTCTCGCCGACCAGGGCCAGCTTCTCGATATGCGTGAAGTGCTTCAGGTCGAACTTGATGTCCTCCCACAGGGCGCCGGCGGTCCAGCCGTGGAAGTCGTGCATGGTGGCCAGGACGCGGATCTTGCCGTGCTGCTTGATGAGGCGGTCCACCTCGCCGCCCAGCCGTTCGTAATCTGAGGCGGCCAGCTTGCCGCTGAGCGTCACCGCCACGATCTTGCCGCCCGCCTCTTCGCGCAATTCAACCGGCATGGCCTCACTCCCCTTCGAGGATTTCGTTCGACCGCCGGCCGCCCCCGTGGCGGCGGCAACGTCATTCTATACCGGGGCGCTGGAGCTGTCTCGCCGCCCTGGAAGGGTACTTGCCACACTACAAAGACACTGTAACTTGATGGCGAGCCGGGAGCGTCAGCGACCGGAGGACTCACTCCGGTCGCTGACGCTCCCGGCTCGCCATCAAGCTGCTAAAATAACACCGGATTTACCGCGAAACGAGAGGGTTTACCGATGACCACCGCCGCTCCCCAGGCCGAGAAACTCGAGTTCAAGACCGAGCTGAAACAGCTCCTGCACATCATCACGCACTCGCTGTACTCCAACAAGGAAATCTTCCTGCGCGAGCTGATCAGCAACGCCAGCGACGCCATCAACAAGATCAAGTTCGACTCGCTCGCAGCACGAAGAGAAACTCGAAGGCAACAAGGACTGGAAGATCAAGATCGTCGCCGACCGCGAGGCCGGCACGCTGACCGTCTCCGATAACGGCATCGGCATGTCGCGCGAGAGCGCCATCGAGAACCTCGGCACCATCGCCAAGTCCGGCACGCGCGCCTTTCTGGAAAGCCTGAAAAACAAGGATGTGAAGGACCAGCCGGACCTGATCGGCCAGTTCGGCGTCGGCTTCTATTCCGCGTTCATGGTCGCCGACAAGGTGACGGTGCTCTCGCGGCCGGCCGGCGACCCGAAAGACGGCGTGCGCTGGGAGTCCGACGGCCAGGGCGAATTCACCGTCGAGACCGTCGAGAAGCCGCGCGCGGCACGGACGTGATCCTGCACCTGAAGGCCGAGGAGAAGGATTTCCTCGAGCCGTATCGGCTGCGGCAGATCGTCAAGAAGTTCTCCGACTTCATCGAGCATCCCGTCGTCATGGACGTGGAGAAGACCGACGACAAGGACAAGAAAACCGTCGTCGAGGAGACGCTCAATTCGCAAAAGGCGATCTGGCTGCGAAATCAAATCCGAAAACGACGCCGGAAGAATACAACGAGTTCTACAAGCAAATCGCCAACGACTTCGACGACCCCGCCCAGGTCATCCACTACACCGCGGAGGGCGTCAATGAATTCAAGGTGTTGTTGTTCATCCCGGCCCATCGGCCGCTCGAATTGCAATGGGGCGGCGAGTTCAAATCGGGACCGCAACTGTACATCCAGCGCGTCCTCATCATGGACCATTGCGAGGCGCTGTTGCCGCCGTATTTGCGTTTCGTCAAGGGCGTCGTCGATTGGTCCGATCTGCCGCTGAACATCTCGCGCGAGATGCTGCAACATAATCCGCTGCTGGAAAAGATCAAAGCCAACCTCGTCCGCAGTGTGCTCAAAGCCCTCGAAGACATGAAGACGGATGAATATGACAAATATGTCAAGTTCTATCAAGAGTTGGGTTCGATCCTCAAGGAAGGTGTGAGCCGCGATTGGAACAACCGCGAGAAGATCGCCGACCTGCTGCTCTTCGAGTCGATGAAGACGCCGGCGGGCGAATTCACGACACTGGCGAAATATGTCGAGGCCATGCCGGCCGAGCAGAAGGCGATCTGCTATCTGATCGGCGAAAGCCGCGAACTGATCGAGCATTCGCCGTACCTGGAGACGTTCCGCGCCCGCGGTCAGGACGTGCTGCTTTTGACCGATCCCATCGACGAATTCACGCTTCCTGGGCTGGGCAAATACAAGGACAAGGAGTTGAAGGCCGTCGATCGCGACGAGCCGGAAGCGGACAAGGAAGACGCGGCCAAAAAAACGGAAGTGCAGGAAAAGTTCAAGAAACTCTTCGACTATCTCAAAACGAAGCTGCCGGAGGTGAGCGACATCCGCCTGTCGAGCCGGCTCAAGGAAAGCGCCGCATGTTTGGTCGCCGGCGAGGGGAGCATGTCGGCGCACATGGAGCGACTGATGCAGCGGGTTGGCCGGGCCGACGAACTGGAGCCGTCGCGCCGCATTCTGGAGTTGAATGGCGAACACCCCGCCGTCCTCGCCCTGCAACAGCTTTACGAGAAGGATGCCGCCGACCCGCGCGTCGAGAGCTATGCCCGGTTGCTTTACGATCAGGCCGTCATTGCCGAAGGGTCCAAGATCAAGGATCCCACCGCGTTTGCACGGCGGATCAACGAGCTGCTGGTGCAGGGTACGCGCGCCTGAGTGGCGATCATTCCGGACGAACCATGCGCGGGTCGATCGACCCGCTGATCGTCTCGCCGATCTGTTCCAGGCGTTCGCCGATACGATCCAGGTCCAGAAGCAGTTGCGCTTGCACATCCGGCGGCAACAGCGCTGCGCCGGCGGCTTCGGTCTGCTCGGCCTCGGCGGCCAGGTCGGCGAGTTCGTCCACGGCCGCCCGCAGGGTGGCCAAACGCTGACGGATGAACGCGAGAGTGGTCGGCATCGGTGTTCCTCCGCTGGGAACCGCATCGCCCTCCCCTAGCATACCACTGACGTATTGCCGAGGCGTGCCCTACAATACGGGGGCGTGAATTTCACAGCCTCGTTGCACCGCTTCCAAACCGGGGACGCTTTATCGTGGATTCCGAATACTGGCCCCATCTGGCGCTGGTGACGTCCGCACTCGACTTTGTGCTGATCGTGGTGTTCCTCCCCTGGGTGCTGCTCAGCAAGAAGGACGCCACCTCCACCGTCGCCTGGTGCCTGCTTGTCCTCTTTTTGCCGGTGGCGGTGGCGCCTCCTGTACTGGGTGTTCGGGCACAACTACCTGCTGCACCGCGTCCGTCATCAGCGCGTCCGGCAAGGCAAACGGCGACAGCACCACCCCAACCCCGGCGAGCCGACGCCGCCCGAAGAAGGACGGCAGGAGCACGGCCTGGGCGAACTGGCCGAGCGCGTCAACGCCTACCCCGCCCGGCCGGGCAACGCCGTAACGGTCTACCACGACACGCAGCCGGCCTTCGACGCCCTGCTCGACGCCGTCGGCGAGGCGAAGCAATACGTCCACCTCGAATACTTCATTTTCCGTTCGGACGCCACCGGCGATCGCTTGCTGGAACTCCTCACCCGCAAGGCCAAGGAAGGCGTCGAGGTGCGCCTGTTGTTCGACGCGATGGGCAGCCTGCATCTGAAGAGGCGGGCGCTGCGTCCGCTGGAAGAAGCGGGCGGGCAGGTGTCGGCTTTTCTGCCACTCAACCCGCTGCACTCGCTGATCCGCGTCAACCTGCGCAACCATCGCAAGATCACCGTCGTCGATGGGCGGGTCGGCTTCACGGGCGGCATGAACATCGGCGACGATTACCTGGGCAAGAACCCGCGCCTGGGCTACTGGCGCGATTGTTTTATGCGGATCGAGGGGCCGGCCGTCTCGGATTTGCAGCGCGTCTTCAGCGAGGATTGGGAGTTCGCCCGGCGCGAGACGCTCTCCGATGAGAAATACGCCCCGCCGCAGCCGGCCGCCGGGGAGGTTTGCTTGCAGATCGCCGACTCGGGGCCGGACCAGCAGGTCAACACGATCCGCGAAATCTACTTCCTCGCCATCGTCAGCGCCCGCCGCCGATTGTGGATCGCCAGCCCGTACCTCGTGCCCGACAACGGCCTGTTCGACGCCCTCCGCGCCGCCCGCTATCGCGGCGTCGATGTGCATATCCTCACGCTCTTGCGGCCGGACCATTATCTGTCGTACTACGCGGGCATGTATTACGGCGCTCAGCTTCTGGATTACGGCGTCAAGATCCACCTGTATCGCAAGGGGATGATGCACGCCAAGATCGTGATGGCGGACGGCAAATGGGGCATGGTCGGCTCGGCCAACCTCGACAATCGCAGCCTGCATCTGAACTTCGAGATCGGCTGCATGTTGCACGACGAGGGGCAGGTCGCCCGGCTGGAGGAAGCCTACCAGCGCGACCTCGCCGATTCGGTGCCGCTCGATCAGCAAGCGCTGTTGCGCCGCTCGCTGGCGTCGCGGGCGCTGGAGAACGGCTGCCGACTGCTGACGCCGGCCTTATAACATGCGGAACGGGCATGTGTGTTGTGATTGGGATTGGGTAGTGGTTTTGGCACGCTGGCAGCGTGCGCTACGTAGCGCACGCTGCCAGCGTGCCACACAAACGGCCACTACCTATGATCGAGTGAATTCTGGACCGAGGGACGAACGCATCATGAGCAGGCTGACGGGCAAGACGGTGTTGATAACGGGCGGCGGCAGCGGCATCGGCCTGGCGTCGGCCCGCCTTCTTCTGAACGAAGGGGCGCACGTCGCCATCACCGGGCGCGACGAGGAGAAACTCCGCCGGGCCGCCAAGGAACTGAACGCCGGCGATCGTCTCATCCATCGCGCCGCCGATGTCGCCGACGGAAAGCAAGTGGAAGCGCTGGTCGAGGAGGTCACGCGCCGGCTGGGACGCATCGACATCCTCGTCAATAACGCCGGCTTGAACATCAAGGATCGCAGCTTCCACGAGCTGACGCCGGAGAACTGGCACTTACTTCTCGGCGGCAACCTGCACGGGGCGTTTCACTGCATCCGCGCGGTGCTGCCGCAGATGCGCGAAAGGCGCGACGGCCTCATCATCAATATCAACTCGATTTCCGGCAAGCGCGCCGATCCGCTGGGCGGTTTGGGATACGTCGCGGCCAAGTTCGGCCTGCGCGGCCTGGCGATGGGGGTGGCGGCCGAGGAGAAGGACAACGGCATCCGCGTATCGAGCATTTATCCGGGTGAAGTGAATACGCCGATCCTGGAGGCCCGGCCGGCGCCGGTGAGCGAGGAGCGTCGCCGGGTGATGCTGCAACCGGAGGACGTGGCCGCCGCCGTGTTGCTCATCGCCACGCTGCCGCCGCGGGCCAGCATCCCGGAGCTGGTCATCACGCCGGCCAACGCGCAGTACATTTAGCTGGCGAGCCGGGAGCGTCAGCGACCGGAGCACTCCGGTCGCTGACGCTCCCGGCTCGCCAAAACCCTATTTCACCTCGGCGACTTCGATGACGATGCACGAGATGTTGTCGCGCGAGCCGGCGTCGAGGGCCAGCTGGCCCAGGCCGTCGGCGCATTCCTGCACGTCTTTCCTTCTGATCGATGAATTCGAGCATCTGCTCGTCGGAGACCACGCCGCTCAGGCCGTCGGTGCAGAGCAGGAAGCGGTCGCCGGCCTGGATCGGCACGACCTTGACCTCCGGCCCCTCGCCGACCTCGGGCGAGCCGAGGTATTTCCACAGCACGTTGCGATAGCGGTGGACGCGGGCCTCGGCGGCGGAGATGGTCTTGGCCTCGACCAGCGCCTGGGCGATGGAATGATCGATGGTCAGCTGTTCGATCTTCTTGCCGCGGATCTGGTAGGCCCGGCTGTCGCCCATGCCGGCGACGTACAGGATGGAGCTGCCCTTGCGCCACACGGTCACGACGATGGTGGTGCCCATGTTCTTCAGTTCGCGGTCGAGGGCGGCCATGGCCATGATTTCTTCGTTGGCCTGGACGATGGACCGGCGGATGATGGTCTTGGTTTCGTCGTTGCTGACGGCGCCGCTGAGGTATTTTTTCAGCTCGCGCGGCACGATCTCGATGGCCCGCTTGCTGGCGACCTCGCCGGCCGCCTGCCCGCCCATGCCGTCGGCCACCAGGCAGACGGTCATGTCGGGGAACGCTTTGACGTCGATGGAATCTTCGTTGTTCTCGCGGTAGTTGCCCAGCAACGTGCATTTGCCGATATTCAACGCCAGGGCCATGGGGCCACCTCTGTATTGCCGCGGAATCCATCGGGACCACCCAGGGCCGGCCGGCGCCGGCCGCGCCGGGGGTCTCCCGAAGCGCCATCGGTCGAAGGTATCCGAGAAAGACGGGCCGTGCAAGTTCAAGGAGGCCCTGGGGCGGGTTCGCCTCCGCGCTTCATCCTATCGCGCCTGTCCTATTTTGCCAGTCTCTCCACCGTATGGACCGCCATCCTAACTATACGCTTCTAAAAAGGAGGGAGCAACTGCATCGGGGCCGGTTGCCGGCTTCCCTACTTCCTTGACCGTTTTTGTCCGACCCCTTTATAATGCACGCGGTTCCACCCCGGCGGCCGCCGCGCCGCCGGCTGAGTCCGTCCGCGAAAGAGAGGCTGCCGTGCCGGTCCACATGGAGCTGAGGCGCATCATCATCAGCGAGATCCACGAGCAGCAAGTCATCATGCTCAAGGAAGTGGACGGCGAGCGCAGTTTCTCCATCATGATCGGCATCTTCGAGGCCACCAGCATCGACCGCCGCGTCAAGCACCTGCCCTCGCCCCGCCCACTCACGCACGACCTCGTGGCCAGCGTCATCGAGAACCTCGGCGGCGAGCTGCGCGACATCTACATCAGCGAGCTGCGCGACCACACCTATTACGCCAAGCTGCGCATCCGCATGAACGGCGAGATGGTCGAGGTCGATAGCCGGCCCAGCGACGCCATCGCCCTGGCCGTCACCGCCAGCGTGCCCATCTACGTCGCCGAGGACGTGCTTGAAGAAGTCTGCGGCGAATGACACGCCCCCTGAGCGGGGGGCGTAAGCCCCCTGAGTCTTCCACTCAGGGGGCTTACGCCCCCCGCTCGGCAACCTACCTAGATTGCCCTCCTCAACCCATCGCGGCGTCGCCGGCAAACTGCTCTGGCATCCGCCGGACGGAACGCTTATAGAAGGGTGCGTCCCAGGCCGATAGGTAGATTGCCGGAACGTCGAGTCGGGCACATCCAGAATCATGCCGCCGGAGCCGTCTGCCCCCTCAGGTTGTTGTCCTTGGATCGGGTGCCGCCATGCCGATTGCACAGTCCGCTCGCATTCACCCCACCGCCCTGGTCGCGCCGGAAGCCGACCTGGGCGAGGGCGTCGAGGTGGGTCCGTATGTGGTCGTCGAAGGCGAGGTCCGCCTCGGCGAAGGCTGCGTGCTGCGGCCGGGCGTCCACCTGATCGGCCCGCTGACGATGGGCTGTCACAACACCGTCTTCAGCGGGGCCGTGCTGGGCGAACAACCGCAGCACCTCAAGTACAACGGTGAGAAGACGCGGCTGGTGATCGGCGACCACAACACCATCCGCGAGCATGTGACCATTCATCGCGGCACCGCGCAGTCCGGGGAGACGCGCATCGGCAGCCATAATTTCCTGATGGCCAATTCGCACATCGCCCACGATTGCCAGGTCGGCAACCACTGCATCCTCGCCAACGGCGCCCTGGTGGGCGGCCATTGCACGCTGGAAGACGGCGTGTACCTGTCGGGCAACTGCGCCGTCCATCAATTCATGCGCATCGGCCGACTGGCCCTGCTCAGCGGCACGTCGTCCACGACCAAGGACATTCCGCCGTTCATCATTCAGCAGCGCATCAACTGCGTCGTCGGCGTCAACGTGGTCGGCATGCGCCGGGCCGGCATTCCGGCGGCGGCACATCGACGCCGTTCGCCGCGCCTTCCACTTGCTTTATCGCAGTCAGATGGTGATCTCCGCGTCGCTGGCCGAGATGGAACGCGACCTGGGCCACATCGCCGAGGTCGCCGAGCTGATCGCCTTCATCCGCTCGTCGGCCCGCGGCATCAATCTGCACATGGATCGCGACGCCGCCTGAAAACGCCGCACTGAGTTCTTTACCAGCCCGCAGCGCCCGCAAGGGACGACCCTTGCTCGCGCTGCGGGCTGGTGACATTTCGTGCTACAAAGGAGGAAACCACTGGCCCGGCGGCGCGAAGGAGAACACCATGCACATCGCCAATATGCGCAAAGAATACCTGTGGGCCGGGCTGTCGGAGACGGAGGTGGATGCCGACCCCATCCGGCAGTTTGAGGCGTGGTTCGCGCAGGCGCGGGCCGCCAACCTACCAGAGCCGAACGCGATGACCTTGGCCACGGCGACGCCGGACGGCCAGCCGGCGGCGCGGATCGTGCTCCTCAAGGCGTTCGACGCCTCCGGCTTCACGTTTTTCACCAACTACGACAGCCGCAAGGGCCGCGAATTGACCGCGAACCCGCGGGCGGCGCTGTTGTTCTTCTGGGCGGAGCTGCAACGGCAGGTGCGCGTCGAGGGCCCGGTCGAGCGCGTCTCGGAAGCCGAGTCGGAGGCGTATTTCCGCAGCCGGCCGCTGGGCAGCCGCCTGGGCGCCTGGGCGTCGCGGCAGAGCGAGATCCTTACCGATCGTGACGTGCTGGAAACTCGTGTCCGCGAGGTGGCGCAGCGCTTCCCCGAGGGAGAGGTGCCGTGTCCGCCGTTCTGGGGCGGCTTCCGTGTCCGGCCACTGGCGATCGAGTTCTGGCAGGGCCGTCCCGATCGCCTGCACGATCGGCTGCGCTACCGGCGCATCCAGCCCGACGGATGGCATCTCGAGCGGCTCTCGCCGTGATACCACGAGCGAGCTTCGCCGCCCTTGCCGTCCGGTTGTGGGATTGGTGGAATGGAAGGAGGCGATGCTGTCGCGCATCGCTTGCACCGGAACTGATGTTCTTCCAGAGAGAGGCCCCATGTCGAACCTGACCATCACCATCCCGCACCAACTCGGCCGGGAGGAAGCCAAGCGGCGCATCCGCGAACAGACGGATCAGCTCTTTGCCCAGCAGGGCGGACTCATGGATAAGGTTGAGCAGCGCTGGGAGGGCGATACGATGCACTTCCACGTCGCGGCGGTCGGCCAATCCGTCTCCGGCACTGCCCAGTTCACGGACCAGAACGTGCAACTGGACATCGCCCTGCCGTGGATGCTGGCGATGCTGGCCGGCGGCGTGAAAAAGCAAATCGAACAGCAGGGCCGCAAAATGCTCGAACAGCGTCCTGATACAAGTTCTCGTTGATTCTGTCTCTTTTCTCCCTCCCCCCTTGTGGGGGAGGGTAGGGGTGGGGGGTGAGCGCCCACCCCTACCCTCCCCCACAAGGGGGGAGGGAGTAAGGACGTTTCAAATTCGCGCAGGGTCGAGCAAGAGCGGGAAGAATTGCCCTTCGACCTTTTGTCCCTTGCCGACGACCGGCACGCCCTTGAGCAGCGGCGTGTTCGTGTTGGAGATGATGCCGTCGCGGAAGGCGTTGAGGACCGTGGCCCGCCGCGGTCGATCCGTCGAGTTCTCGTAGGAGCCGTGGACCATCAGCGGATGGTGGAACGCGGCTTCGCCTTTTTTCAACTCGATGGCGACCGGCTTGAACTTCGCCTTCTGCTCCGGGGTCAGCACGCTCTGGATCGCGTTCATGTCGCCGGCCAATCCGGTAATGGGCAATAGTTCCCAGCGATGACTGCCGGGCACGTAGTGCAGGCAGCCGTTGTCGCGCCGGGCGTCGTCGAGGCCGATCCAGCAGGTCAGATGCGCCATCGGCTCCGTCCGCGTCCAGTACGAATAATCCTGGTGCCAGGCAACCACGCCGCCGTGCTGGGCCGGCTTGCAGAAGAGCTGATCGTGCCAGAAGCGCACCGGCCCGCCGAGCAGCTGGCTGGCCGGCACCGTGAAGGCGGGGTTCCAGAGCAGATCGTGAAAACCCGGCTTGATGCGCCAGGCACCCAGGGCGTGAAACAGCACGCGCGACGGATCGGGCGATTCGTTCGAGTGGAATTCGTGGAACAGTTCGTTGCCGGGGTGCTTGGGATCGAACAGCTCCTGCAACTCGGTGCGCAGCCGATCGACCTGCTCGTCGGTCAGGATGCGGATGCCTGAAAGATAGCCCTGTTCGTGGAAGAAGCGCACCTGCTCGTCGGACAGGCGGTAGCGGTCCCAGTCGGTGCGCGGCTGCGTGATGAAATCGCTGACCAGATCGTGGCGGCGCGACAAATCTTCGACCATGAGACCCTTCTCCGCACTCGGCAAGCTCCATACGGTGACAGTGCGGTCAGTTTACGGGTTTCGCCCGTCGTTTCCAGGGACGGTAGGTGCCGCTTGCCGAGCGGCACTCCTGTCCGGCTCGGCTCGCCGGACCTACCTCATCGGGGGCAGTCATGAACGCATCGTTTCTGGCGGAAAAGTTCGCGGCGGCGCTGCCGTATGACCGTTACGTCCGCACCGGCACCGACGAGCAGCAGCGGCGCTGGCAGCAGGTCTACGACGCGGCCCGGCTGACCGACGCGCAGAAGCAGCTCGTCGGCGGATTCGTGCGCGACATGAAGGTACTGATCCTCAGCGGCATCTGGTGCGGCGACTGCGTGCAGCAGTGCCCCCTCTTGCAGCGCATCGCCGAGGGCAACCCGGCGCGAATCGGCCTGCGTCTTCTCGACCGCGACGAGCACCGCGACCTGACCGAAAAGCTACGCATCAACGGCGGCGACCGCGTACCGGTGGCGCTGTTTCTCGCCGAGGACCACGAACTATGCGGCGTGTACGGCGACCGCACGCTCAACCGCTATCGCGCCCTGGCCGCCCGGCAGCTGGGGCCGTCGTGTCCCACCGGCATTGTCGCGCCGGGGGCGGAAGAGTTGGCAGCGACCGTGCAAGATTGGCTCAACGAATTCGAGCGCGTGCAACTGATGCTGCGTCTGAGCGCCCGGTTGCGCCAGAAGCACAACGATTGAACTGCGCCATGACTCCTGACGCGGTTGGTGTTCGCCAGGCGATCTATTACCCAAATGTGAATGGAGATGGATACGACCCCCGAAGAAGAATATGTTCGGCAGCGGCTGGATCTCTTCGTCCCCGACCTGCTCGAACGCAGAGAGAATGAACCGTTCTTGCGGCGGCTGTTTTCCTCCGAGAAGGGGTCGTGGCTGAGTGTTCGATTACTTTGTAAAGGGTTGAGTGAGGTGGAAGACCATTTCCGATCAATCGAACCGATAACCGCATCGGAACTGGTTGTGCTATGGCTCGACCACCCGACGGACCCGGACTACGGCTACGTTCACTTCTATCTGTCTGACTTCTTCTGGACTACCTCCGGCATCTATAACCGAAAGCTGCTTGATCCTGAGTGAAGACCACTCCCGGACAGGCCCGTAGAACCGTGAACGAATACCTGACACGAAAGGACCGCCCGCGTCCGGCGATGAGGTCGCCGGACGCGAGCGGGATCATGTGAGACTTACTTGGCCGAGCCGATGTATTTCGCAGGCTCCGCCTTCGCCTTTTTCGCGCAGTCGTCGCAGCAAACGGTGATCTCCTTGCCGCCGACTTTTACCTTGATTCCCCCGTCCGTGATTTCCCAGTCGCACACGGGACATTTCTTGGTCTGCATGGGTTCTCCTTTGAGATGCAAGCGAACCGAACGATCGCCGCGACCTTCGCGGGCAACGGTACGGAGGACATGCTAGCCCGGTGCCAAAAATCAAACTTCCAGATTCTTGCTCATTTCGCGGAGCGTTCGGCGGGTATCGCGGCGGACATCCGATGCCGTGCGGCCGAACTCGCGGCGGAAGGCGTCGGCGAAGTGACTGTGGCTGGAAAAGCCGAGTTCGAGGGCCAGCGCGGTCAGATCGCTCGCGCCGTCGGCCAGGCGTTCGAGTGAAGCGCGGAGGCGGAGTTGAGTCAGATAGCGGTGGATGGGCACGCCGGTTCGCTGCCCGAAGACGCGCACCAGGTGAAAGGGCGACGTATGAACGGCGCGGGCGACCTCGTCGAGCGTGATGCGTTCACCCAATCGGCTCGCCAGGTACGTTTTGGCCGCCTCGACGCGATCGGCGTGATCAGCCTCGGTGCCGTTTCGGCGCCGCTTGCGCGGCAGGCCGTGACGCGCGAAGGCGGCTTCGAGGACATCGGCGATGAGTTGAAGTGCCGTCGTATCGGCCCAGAGCGGTTCAAGCGGATCGGCTTCGGCGGCCTCCAACCGCTGCACCAATTCGCGGTGCCGCCAGAACACCGCGGAATCGCAGGGGCCGACGACGAAAGGAAACGGCCGCTCCGGGTGATCGTCGATAAAGGAATCGAGTTCGCGGATGATGTCATTGAGCACGCGCGGCGAGACGGCGAAAGTGGTGCCGCGGTCGCCGCAGTCCGCCGGATGGCTGACCCGATACGTCGATCCCCTGGAGAAGAACACCGCCTGATTGACATCGGCGGTCACGCTGCGCCGGCCGAAGTGCTTGCCGAACGCCCCGTGCCGCATGAGGACGATGTCGTTGCTATCGGAATGCTCCTCGGCCGCCGGCCCACCACGGCAGGCTCGGCAGCGGTAATCGCGCGACGCGGACGAGAGGGCTGTCGTAGAGCGAGCGGAAGGTCAACAGAGGTTCGGGGCAACGCGACATGCACCCTGTCGTACCGGATCGGCGGATTCAAAGCAAGGGCTGGCGCATCTCGTGTCGGGCTACCTTCGTTGCTTGGTTGTGGTCCACGTCTTTGGGCCGTGGTATCCTGGCGAAATGGGGAGAAGGTTGCGAAGAAGGGGGCGTGCCATGTCTTCCACCAAAGGATTGCTCGTGGCCCTTTGCTTACTGCTTTTGACAGGCTCCGCTCGCTGCCAGAGGATTCAACCCTTACAGATTCAAGATCAGACCTTCGACCAGTGGATGCATGACTTGAGTCACCTGGACCCGAACGTACGCGCCGCGGCCGTCGCGGTCATGCCGCGGTTTCGGCTGCGCGGCGAGGATGCCGTGCGGAAACTCGCTTACATCACCACTCACGACCGTGACGAGCGGGTACGCAAGAACGCCATCCTCGCCCTGCAGGTCATGGGCATTCGCGCCGGTGATCTAGCTACCGTGGTGCATGCGCTGGGCCATTGCGTCTCGCATGATCCCAAGCCCGAATTGCGCCTGCAAGCCGCCCGAACGTTGGGTCGTTTCCACGCCGACGTGCAGCAAGTCGCCGGCGATCTAACGCAGGGCATGGGCGACCGAAGCAGCGGGGAGTTGCGTCTTGCTTGCATCAACGCCCTGATCGCGGCCGGAGTGGATCCCCAAAAGGGGCCGGACCCGCGCGTGACCGACGCCCTGTTGCGGCGCTTGGACGCCGACAACGAGAAGGAAACACGGGTACAGTCGCAGGCCGCACTCGCCTTGGGAGTGCTCGGGCAATTCTACGACGCCAAGAAGCTCCGCCAGATAATCGACGGACTGAAAGCGCCGCGGGTCTTCGAGAGTTCCGACAAGGCCGTCCGGATCTGGTCGCGCGTCAGCCTGATGGCCCTGGAGGATAAGGACAACGATAAGTACCTGAAATGCATCGCGGAACATCTGTCCGACGCTGATGCGGGCATCCGCCTGCAAGCGGTCCTGGCTCTCGGGGGGATTGGGGAGCGAGCCAGCAGATATGCACCCACTCTCGCCCGCTTGTTGCCGCGTGAGACGGAACCGGACATCCTGGTGGCCGCCTGCCAGGCGCTAGCCCGTTTGGAAAGCCAGAGCGAAGAAGTCCTCAAGTCGCTCATCCGACTGACACGGCCGGAAGAGGCCAAGCCCGCACTTGTTGTGCTATCGGCCTGCCATGCCCTGATGCGGATCGGCAAATATAACACGGCCTTGCAGGATGCCCTCTATCAAGTCCTCCGTCGCCCGGACCTGGACGATCAAAGCAAGGACGTGTTTCGCCGGGCCATCGAGGAAGCCCGCAAACCACACAAAGGAGGGAAGGCCAACCCCAATGGTGAGATCACCGGCAAGCGGGGCAGCAGATAATTGCGGAGTCCGCCGCGTTTACGACGAGGGTTGCTGTAAGCGCTGAAGCGCATCGTGCGCGTCCGGCACCAGCGGATTGCCCTCGTAAGCCGTCACCTGCTTGTAGCACTTCGCCGCCCGTACGCGGTCGCCGAGCTGCTCGTAAGCCTGACCCAATTTGTACAGCGTCCGCGCCCCGCTCTTGGAACTTTGTCGAAAGTCGATCAGGCACGGCACCGCCAGTTCGGGCCGGCCGACTTCCATGTACAGGTCGCTCAGGAGCTGGCAGCTCTGATACCAGGCGTCCTCGTCCTCGCCGCTGGCGAACTTCTCCGGCTTGGGATTTCGCACCTCTTCGAGGACCGCGATCGCCTTGTCGCGCTCGCCGTAGCGTAGCTGCACCTTGGCCAGCAGCACTTTCACCATCAGACTTTCGGGTTTGATGACCAGGGCGAGCTGGATCAGGTGATAGGCCACGTCGAGCCATTCCACGTCGGTATAACGGCCGTCGAGGATGGAGCGGGCCTTGCGCACGCAGTAATCGAGATCGAAGCCGGTGCGCATCGACTCCAGCCGTGCCCGCAACTGGTCCGGCATCACCGAATAGTAATAGCGATCCTTGCGCTCCAGTAAATCCTTATCTTTGGGGTTGTAGACGAGGGCCTGATCGTTGACGCGCAGGGCGGACAGGGCATCGCCCTTCTTCTCGTAAAGTGTGGCGAGCGTGCGCAGCGTTTCCAGTCCACTCCTTTCCGATTCGGCATAAAGGTGGTAGTTCTCGACGGCGGCGTCGAGGTCGCCGCGAGCCAGGGCGTCCTCGCCGAGCAGCTTGACGGTGGCGAAGTACGCCTGCCGCTCGGCGTCGGCGAGGCTTTTTTGGCCGACGGACACACCGGCGCGCTTGGCGAGTTCGTAATTATGGCGGGCCTCGTCGGCGTGGCCGGCCCGCTGGTGGGCCTGGGCGATCTGCACGAAAATGGTCGGGCCGAGCGTCGGCAGGCCGCGGGCGGCCATGCGCAGGTATTCGCCGCCGCGCTGCCAGCGCGTGTTGTCGTCGATCAGCGCCAGGCCCAGCTGCTGCACATACTCGTGATCGAAGTGCGGGCGCCGCCCCTCATCCCCCCCAAATTGGGGGGGAGGGGGGGGGAGCGAAGGCGTCGTACTCCTCCTCGGTCACGTCCTGGTAGAGCATGCGCTTGAGGCCCCAGATCGTTTGATCGTCCGGGTTGTCGGCCAGGTGGCGCTCGACGGCGGCGATGGCCTCCATGCGCCGTCCGGGCAGCGCCAGCTGCGGCATCCCGACGCGGCGGCGCAGCTCGTCGTGCAGCAACAGGGCCAGCTGCCAGGCGGAGAGCAGGACGCTGTGTCGCTGCGGATTGCCGGGTCCGTAGTGCGACGGATCGAGGACGTGGCCCAGTTCCTCGGCGGCATGGTCGTACTGGTGGGCGTGGGTGTGGGCGACGGCGCGCCAGTAATCGACGGCCGGCCGCAGCGCCGGCTGCAAGCGCAGCACGAGGTCGAGCAGACGGTGCGCCTCATCGAGCTGACCGGCCGACGGACCTGGTTGCAACAAGAGCGAGCCGGCCCGCTGCAAGCACAAATCGAGATCGACCAGGGCCAAGGTCTGTGGGTCGTTGGCGATCTGCTCCAGATCGAGCGAACGATGCACGTCCCAGAAGCCGTCGCGGGCCAGCCGGTTGTTGGGATCGAGCTGCAGGGCACGGCGGAATGCCTGCAAGGCACGGCGATACCGGCCGACGCGCGCGTAACTGAGGCCGCGGAAGGCGTGCTTGAGGACGCGCAGGCCGGGCAAGACTTTCATCGTGTAGCCGAAATAGAGCAAGAGCGGCAACAGAAACGCCAGCGAACGGTACTGGACATGATCGTAGGTCAGGATGCCCAGACCGAGGCCGAGGCTGGCGGACATGACGCCAATCTCCACTTCGGATTCCTCCTCGTGGCCGGCGAAGGTCAGCAGGTAGAAAAACGGGATACTCAGGAGGATCTGCACGGCGAAGACGGTCTGGTCTTCGAGGTGGTGCGCCCGCGCGAGGTCGCCGAACGTGCCCAGCCAGTAGAGGACGCCGCCGGCCAGAGCGGCGCCCAGGGCGAGAATGAGGCCGATGCGCGATGAGGCGATGGCGCACTTGCCGCAGCGCGCCGAAGGCGAGACCGGCGGCCGCCCCGCCGCCGAGCGTCGGCAGGAACAAATCGCTCAACTGAGGCTGCTCGCCGATGAGTCGGTTGACCCAGGCGATGCCGCCGAGCGTGCCGCCGAGGATGCCGGCGTAAACCAGCGTCGGACTTTCCAGGAGCAGAAAGAGGGCGAAGATGAGCAGCCGGCCGCGGACGCGATAGCCCTGGCGGAGCTTGACCAATCCGGCCAAAATGAGGGCGGCCAGCAGGCCGGCCAGGGCGAGCAGGTTGACGCGCTGCAGGGCGTCCCAGGAAAGGTCTCCGGCGGCCGCCTGCTGCAAGGCCGCGAACAGCACGAGGCCGAGATAAATGCCCTTGAGGAGATATTCGGTTTGCAGCCAGCGCATGATGGGGCCGTCTCGCTGAGGGTTCGGAAGTCGGTGGGACTGATGTGAAGGGTAACGAGTTGACGAACGGATGGGAAGGGGCGCGGCGTATCAAGAAGCGGCAACTTCATGGAGAACGGCGATTAGTTGTCCCATGACTCGCGCTCCGCGCGTAGATAGGCATCCACTTCCTCTGCGGAACGAAACAATTGCCCGCCCGGATAATCGGCCAGAATGTCACGGAGCCGGCACTTCGGCGGGGCGAACTCGTCCACGAGTACGACGACCGTGACCTCGCGGCCTTCGGGCAACTCGGGAGCCTGAATCTCGATGCGGTGGCCGGGCAAAATGGTGGTTTGAACCTGGAACAGCGCAGACATGGGTCCTCCTTTCTCACGCCTCGTTGGGATCGAAGTGAAGGGTAACAAATTCCGCTAAGGGTGAGAAGGGGCGCCAGCGACAGGTTGGCCCCCTCGCTAGCGCTCGGGGATGGTACGGGGTTGCACTCAGCGCCGCTTGCCGTCGAACGTCAATGTTTCCACGCTCGCCTGACGGCGAAACTCCTCGAACGAGATTTTGCCCTCCTTGACCTGATCGAGCAATTTCTTCGGCGCCGAGACGATCAACTTGATTGGCAGCGGGGCGGCCGGTGGGGTGGCGGCCGGCGCGGGCTTGGCGTTGGCTTCCTTGTCCTCTATTGCAAGCGCGAGGACCTGACCCAAAGCCGCTCGGGCCTCCTCGATCTTATCGAGCATCAGATAAGCCTGGGCCAGTTTGCGGGACAATGCCACCGATTGTTTTCGGCCGGGCTTCAACTCCAGAGCTTGCCGAAAGGCGTCCCGTGCCATGCCATAGTGTTCTTGCTTCATGTGCAGGTCGCCCAAGAGTTCCAGATCGCGCACCTTTCGAGGAAACCGAAGCGTCTTTCTCCTCCAAGGGCGGTTTCGCCTTCGCCGATCCCTCACTGGATTTCGGAGCAGGCGCGCCGCTGTCATGCACGGTGATAACGACGGTCAGGCTTTCGTTCTCGCCCAGCTGCGCAAAGTGATGGCCGTTCTCCGCCAGCACTTTCAGCAAGACCTCACTCAAGTCCGGCGGCTTGCTCGCTGCGGGCTTTTTCGGCTCTTCCTTCTCGTTGCGGAGTTGCCGGCGGGTGCTCTCCCACTCGCTGACCGGCTTGGCCGGTTCGTCCGCGGCGGCCGATTGCAGCGAGGAGAGCGTGGCGGTATAGACGACCCCTTGGCCCTTCAAGTAAACGCCCTCCAGGGGATGACGGACCTCTTGCGTGGAAGCGACATCGAGAAGAGCGGTCGCCGTGTTGTTGGGGAAGACGAGGGCGGGTTGACCGAGATCGACCCAGGCCGGATTGACTACCCCGGTGGTGGTGATTGAAGTAAGGCCCGGATCGACGGTGGTCCTGCGATAAGTGGTAAACAGTTGGCCCTGGTTGAGCGTGTACGCGGGGGCAGTCATCGTGCTCCATCTCTGAAGGCTGGATTGCGGATAAAGCGGGTCCAGCTTGCGATCCAGGATGCGCCGAAAAATCTCCACGTCTTCATACATCTGGTGGTGATTGGGAAAGCGTATCAAAGTGGCCGTTATCTTCTCCTGGGCACGAAGGAGGCCCGGCGAGAATGCGACAACAGCGAGGGACAAAAAAAGCCAGCGACGGATCATGGTTTCTCTCCTTTGCGTGTCAGAAGGTAAAGGGCGGCCACGTCTTGTTCGGTCGCGTTCCAGCGGTGATCCGCCTGCGACCGGATGGCCTGGACTTGGGCTTGCAGACGGCTAAGTCGTTCCGTGAAGCGTTGATCGCGGTCATCCGCGTCGCGCTTGAGGGCGTGGATCAAATCGCTCAACACCCGCAGCTCCGCCTCGGTTTCGCTGGCATAAGCGTCTTGCTTGTCGGTTACCTGGATAGGGGTGGCCGTTCCATTCGATGTTGATGAGGGCGGATCGCCCCAGCGCAGGACCATTTGCCCCAATTCCAGACGGACCTCCAGACGAAGGCCGACGGCGAGCAACAGCAAAGCCGCGACGGTGCCGGCGACGAGGGCGACGCGCCGCCAGCGCCGGAGACGTTGCGTCTGCCGAGCGGCCTGGGTCTGGTATAGCCGCGGCAAGTCCACCTCGACCGGCGGAACGGGGGCGGAATCCAGCAAGCACCGGACTCCTTCCAGCGCCTGGCGCTCGCGGCGGCAAGCGGGACAGCCGGCGAGGTGATCGTTCAGCGCGGCTTTCTTCTCCGCACTCACGTCGCCGTACAGAAGCAACGGAAGGGCCGTGCGCACGTCGGTGCATTTCATGATTCAGGCTCCGTGAAATTATCGCACAGGGGCCGCAGTTGCTCGCGCAAGCGGCGCAGGGCCGCGCCGAAGCGCGACTTGATCGTGCTGGCCGGTTCGCCCAGCAGGCGGGCGATCTGCTCGAAGCTCATCTCCTCGTAATGACGCAAGACGAGGACGAGCCGGAGTGGTTCCGGCAGGCCGGCCACCGTGCGGGCGACCAGCCGGCCACACTCGGCTTGCTCGCAAATGGCATCCGGCGAAGATCCGAGGGCGGCCGGCTCCGTTTCGCCGAGGCCGAGGGGTTCCTTGCGGCGTCGCCGGTTGGCATCGCGGGCCACGTTCAGCGCGATCCGGTACAGCCAGCCGGGGAAAGATCCCGTTTCTCGATAGCGCTCTCGGTTTTCGTACACGCGCAGAAAGACCTCCTGGCACAGGTCGGCGATCGGTTCCGCGCGGCCGACGACATGGAACAAAAACCGGGCCACCGGCTGCTGCCAACGGCGCACGAGCGCCGCGAAGGCTTCCGGCCCGCCGTTTCGCCAGTCCAGGTTCTGTTCCATGTCCGCGCTGCCCATGAGACTGCTCGCGGCCCTCTAGAGAGATAAACGCGGCAGGGGCCGAAATCGACGAAGACAAATCGAGAAATTTCGGCCATGCGGTATAATGCCATCCCCTGCCTAGCGGATCACTTCTTCCGACGCGGGGCAGGGACGGAGGATCCGGTCATGCTTTCTCCTGCCCTGTCGCCGGAGCGCGTGCGAACGGAGCTGGCTCGTCACGGCATCTATCATCCGGGCACGGTTTACGCGCAACTGGCCCCGGCGATGCTGGTGGAACTGGCCCTGGCGCGCGGCGAGGGCGAGCTGGCCGCCAACGGGGCGTTCGTCGCCAACACCGGCAAACACACCGGCCGATCGCCCAAGGATCGCTATCTCGTGGCCGAGCCGTCCGCGCAGGCGGACATCGCCTGGGGACCGATCAACCGGCCGATGGAGCCGGCGATCTTCGAGCGCCTGCTGCACCGCGTTCTAGCTTACTTGCAAGGACGCGAGTTGTTCGTTTGTGATGCCAGCGCCTGTGCCGATCCGCAACACGCCCTGCCCGTGCAGGTCATCGCCGACAAGGCGTGGCACGCGCTGTTCGCGCAATCGCTGCTGCGCCCTCTTCTCCCTCCCCCCTTGTGGGGGAGGGTAGGGGTGGGGGGGAGGCGCTCACCCCCCACCCCTACCCTCCCCCACAAGGGGGGAGGGATAAAAGAAAGCGCACCCGGCGCGTTGGGGTTGACCATCCTGTGCGCCAGCGGGATGCACGCCGATCCTGCCCTCGACGGCACGCGCAGCGATACGTTCATCCTCCTGCACCTGGCCCGGCGCCTGGTGCTGATCGGCGGCACCGAGTACGCCGGCGAAATCAAGAAAGCCGTCTTCTCCGTCCTCAATTATCTGTTGCCGTCGCGCGGCGTCTTCCCGATGCACTGCGCCGCCAACATCGGCCCGGCCGGCGATACCGCCCTGTTCTTCGGGCTGTCCGGCACTGGCAAGACAACGCTGTCGGCCGACCCCGAGCGCCGGCTGATCGGCGACGACGAGCACGGCTGGTCCGAAGCGGGCGTCTTCAACATCGAGGGCGGCTGCTACGCCAAGACGATCCGCCTGTCGCGCCAGGGCGAGCCGCAAATCTGGAACGCCCTCCGCTTCGGCGCCGTGCTCGAAAATGTCGTGCTCGATCCCTCCACGCGCCAACCCAACTACGACGACGAGCGCTTCACGGAAAACACGCGGGCCGCCTATCCGTTGTCGTTCATCGACGGGGCCGAGCCGACCAGCCGGGGAGGGCATCCGCGGACGATCCTGTTTTTGACCTGCGATGCGTTCGGCGTGCTGCCGCCCTTGTGCCGGCTGACGCCGGAGCAAGCCCTGTATCATTTTCTATCCGGCTACACGGCCAAGGTGGCGGGCACCGAGTCTGGCATCCACGCACCGGAGGCGACGTTCAGCACCTGCTTCGCCGCCCCGTTCCTGCCGCTGCCCCCGGCCCGCTACGCGCAACTGCTGGCGGAGCGCCTGCGCGATGCACGGCAGCCAGGTCTGGCTCGTCAACACCGGCTGGAGCGGCGGGCCGTTCGGCCGGGGCCAACGCATTCCACTGGCACACACCCGCGCCATGGTGCGGCGCGATCCTGGCGGGCGCTCTCGATGGCGTCGCCTTCACGGCGGAACCGTATTTCGGACTGTTGACGCCGCAGAGTTGTCCCGATGTGCCGGCGGAGTTGCTGCGGCCGCACGAAGCCTGCGCCGACCGGGCCGACTACGAAAAGCGCGCCCGCCATCTGGCCGAATTGTTTCACGCCAATTTCGAGACCTATCACGCGCCCCATGTCGCCGCCCCGGTGCGCCAGGCCGGGCCACGCAATAATTAAGCAATATTCATTTTATTCTTGACAAGCCGCTCCCTCGCTCGTACAAGAGAATTGCAAAATTCTAGAGAGCTAACGGCTGTGATTTTTCGGACACGCCCCGCAGCCGCCGTCTCTCTCGCTGTTCTTCGATCGTCACGTTTGGGCCGGTTCTCCGCAAGCATGTCCTCTCCCGGGAGGTGCCACCAACCGGATTCCGCACACGTACCAAAGCTCTCCTACCTTTCTTTTTCTCAGGAGGTGTTATGCCGTTGCTCCGAATCCTGCATCGCTGGCGTAACTTCACACTGATCGAGCTGTTGGTGGTGATTGCCATCATTGCCATCTTGATTGGCCTGCTCTTGCCGGCCGTGCAAAAGGTGCGTGAAGCCGCAGCCCGCATGAGCTGTCAGAACAACCTCAAACAAATCAGCCTCGCCACCATCAACTGCGCCGACTCCCACCAGGGGTTTCTGCCGACCGGGCTGGGCCTCTACCCCAATCCGAACCCGGCGCCGAACAACGGCCAGGGCAGCGCGTTCTTCCACATCCTGCCATACCTCGAACAGCAGAACTCCTACAACCTCACGCTGGCGCCCTCCGACATCACCGGCCGCAACGGGAAGTTGCCGACGTACTCGCCGGATTGGAACACGCTCAATTGCAACGTGAAGACCTACATCTGCCCGTCAGACACCACCAACACCCCCAACAACTCCGCCGGGACGTTATGCGGCCTGGACAGTTACGTCATTAACGGGCAGGTGATGCCAGTGTTCTGGAGCGGCTACAATCGGTATCCGGCCAGCATCACCGACGGCACCTCCAACACCATCTTCTACACCGAGTTCCCCGCGCTGTGCGACAACGATTACGGGCCGTGGGTGGACTGGGGATCGCAAGTCTATGACCCGTCCGGGACCATGGCCGGTCTGAACCCCATTATCGGCCCCGCGTCCCTGTTTTTGTCCAACGTGGGGAACATGACCTTGTTCTGCGCCCTGGCTCTGGCGGCGGAGCTGTCCCGGCGAACTTCGGCGTGCCGATCACACCGCACACGGGCGGGATCAACGTGGGCATGGGCGACGGCAGCGTACGCCTGGTCGCCCAGGGCGTCAGCGGCAACACCTGGTGGGCTGCCGTCACATGCCAGAACGGCGACCTCCTCGGTCCCGATTGGTGAACGCTCGGCGGATTCGGCCTGGCCTCGGCGATCCGCTAGCGACGCCGAGGCCGGTTCCCTTTGCACCCCTCCAGAACGAAGGCAAGCGCACATGCGACCAACCCTACCATGTGGATCGAGACGCCTTGCGGCCGGCCTGCTGATGCTGTCGCTGCTGCCGTGCCTGGCCGGTTGCGGTTCATCCAAGGTGTCGGGCAAAGTTACCTACAAGGGGGAGCCGGTGCCTATGGGTACGGTCCTGATCACGGCCGCCAACGGCTGGACGGGGACCGGCCACATTAACGAGGATGGCACCTACAGCATCCTCAACGTGCCGCCGGGTCTGGCCAAGGTCGCCGTGGACGTGCCGACCGAAACCAGCAAGCTGCCGCTCCGTGCGAGGAAAATCCATCGCCGCCCCCGCGAAGACGCCCCCAACGCGCCTCCCGTCGCGGCGCCGACCCACCCCTCCGTTAAAATCCCCGTCAAGTACAAAAAGGCGGACACGTCGGGACTGATCTGCGAGGTCACGGGCGGCAATCAGACTTACAACATTCGATCTTGAGTAACGCCCATGTTCTCCCTCCCCTTGCGGGGGAGGTCTCTCTTTCTCCCTCCCCCCTTGTGGGGGAGGGTAGGGGTGGGGGTCGAGGCGCTCACCCCCCACCCCAGCCCTCCCCCACAAGGGGGGAGGGAGAGAATGCTCCAAGATTATGGGCGGGCGCGAACGCCTTCTGCCAGGAAGGTCAACTCATCCGGGCCGTAACGCCGTGCGCTATTGAGGGCGGTAGAGGCGACGAAGGGGCCAAAGTACTCCCAGACGAGTTCCTTGCCGGCAGTCACTTCAAACATCCGCAGGTGGTCCGGGTCGGTGATCAGGGTGTTGCCGTTACGCAAGCGCTGCTTCATGCCGCGAAACTCGGCGCGGAAGGGGGTGGCGTTTTCGTTGG
Organism: uncultured Planctomycetota bacterium; assembly: GCA_963767535.1. Taxonomy (GTDB): domain Bacteria; phylum Planctomycetota; class Planctomycetia; order Gemmatales; family Gemmataceae; genus JAJPHU01. The sequence continues at coordinate 464,702 of CAVYEC010000001.1, read as the reverse complement.
CGTAGGCCCAGGGGATGGCCTGCGTGACCGGATCATACTCGAGAACGCGGCAGCCCTTGTTGGAGCCGGCGTTATCGTACAGAAGCAGATGGCCATTCTTCAAAAACTCCGGGTCGTGTTGCAGCCGCCAAAGGCCCCTGGCGGCCCAGACCACGGAGGGCGTGGGCGCATCCACATCCACGACGGCCAGAGATTCAGGTTGCGCAGGGAGATGAGCACCTGACCCGGCTTGAACAGGGGGAATTGCGGCGCCAGGGAACGGCCCAGGACCCGGACGGTGTTGGCATGGATGTAATCGCCCTTCGAGAGCAGAGACGGCGGCGCACCGAGCGGCGCGACCGTGATGGGCGGGGGAGTGAAATCGGGCAGGGGAGATTGCGCGACCGGGGCCAGCTCCTGGCCGATCAACGACACCAGCAAGGCATAGGGCGAGTTGCGGAACGTTTCCAGGATCGGAATGGTCTTCAACTCCCGCCCGTCCGCCGAAAGGATGGTGAGGGAGTCGGCGATATAGGGACTGGGTAGAAATTCCATGCCGGTCGGCGGCCTGCGCTCCAGCTTTTGCGTCAGGGTGTACAGGGTCCCGTCCTCGGCCACATCAATATCGTGGTGGACGCGTCCGGGGTACTTCCACAGCAGTTGCGAGTCCTTATTCAGCTTGACCAGCCCGTAGCCATAGGGCGTATCGACGCCCGTGTGGTAGATGGCGAGCAGATCGCCGTTGGCAAAGAGGTGACAGCGGAACCAGTTGATCTGGTCGTCGGAGACGGGAAAACGGATGTGCGGCGGCCTCGGCCAGGCCTTGCTGAAGGGCAGCGCCCACTCGTGGACCGTCTCGCCGCGCATGTCCAGGAGCGTGGCCCGCGCTGCCTCCGTCGTCGTGTACAGCGTGAAACCGTCGTAGGTCTTGGCCGCCTTGTCCACCCGAACCTTTTCCGGTCTCCTCTCCGTGGTAAAGGGGACCGGAGAAAGAGTCGAACGTCCGCGCTCCCCCCAGGCTTTGGCGCCCGTCAGCGACTTCGTGATAAAACCGGAGGACGGAAGGTTAAAAAACATCGCCGCCGCGCCGCCCAGGTAGCTGAGGACCACCAGGCCGAGAAGCGATAGGCCCGCCATCACCCGGCCGAGAGTCAGCCCGCGGAGGAATCGTGTCATGGATTAATTACCCGTACCCGACCTTTCCCCGAAGCACACCTCCTGGATTCTCGGCCGCGGCTGCCGCGGCTGAAGATATCTCCGCGGGGAAAAGGTTGTAACCATTTTACCCCTCCCGTGTCGCCGGCACTATCCGCCCGAACCGCACCGCCGGAAAAAATGAGCTAGACTTGCCACGGGTCATTTCCCTAGTCCCAAAAAACACCCATAGGAACTTGCCAATGGGCCAGTACACCCTCCCCCCCTCCCGCGACCGCTGGACCCGATCGATCCCGCGATCGGCCTCGAAGACGTGCGCAAGGGCATTATCCGTATCGTGCTGGCGTATCTGATCCTGCTCGGCACCCTGCTGGCTGGGATCGGCCTTTTCGTGTTCGTCATCTGGCAAGTGGGCAAGGAGCACTCGCACAAGACGGCGGAGGAGGCCTCGACTATTCTGTTCGCCGCCATGCTCGTGGGAGGCCTGGTCAGCCTGCTCTGCCTGGCCATGATCGTGCGCGGCAAATGGCTGTGCCTGATGAGCGCCGCCAGAGCGCTATCATGCGAAATGGCTGATGTTCGGCTCCATCCTGTGCGTGGTGGTGGGGCCGGCCCTCAACTTCGCTTCCGCCCTCGTCGCGGCGGACAAGGAGCAAAGTATCCGCATCAGCAAGGCCAAGAAGATCCCACCGTCCTCGTCCAGCAGATCGAGGAGCTGAAGAAAGGCGCCAAGGCGCTCGGCCCGCGCACCTACACCAAGTTGGCCGGCGATTTCGCCGGCATGTTGAGCACCGTTTTCTTCGTGTTGTTCTTGCGCGCGGTGGCCCTGTGCTGCAACGACCGCCCGCGGGTGATCATGGCGGAACTCTATCTTCTCTTCACCGGGGCGCTCGTGGCCGGCGTCGTCTATTTCTTCATCGACCCTGTGGTGTTCCTGAAACGTCCGGAACTGCTGCTCGGCCTCGCCGCCGGCTGGCTGTTCTCGGCGCTTTGGTATTTCCTGCTCATCGTCAGCACCATCGTGTGCATCGGCAACATCCTGTCCCGGCCGCGCTCGTCTCTATCCTCCGCGCACTAACTCCCGACGCATGCACGGGTGTCCGACCTGTTTAGCGACGCTTCGCAGAAGCGTGCTTCAACACGCTTCTGCGAAGCGTCGCTAAACGAACCCACCGCCCTTCCATCCCTTGGTCGCGCAAGGGGTACACCCCCGCATCCCCCTTGCAATGCGGCGATGCGCGCCTAAAAAACAAGTCTCGAATCGAATTCGTCGGCGAGCAGGGGTGCTCGCCGCGCCCGGATGGGAACGGTGAGGCTTTATGATCCACGTCGAAAACCTCACCAAGTATTTCGGCCCGGTCATGGCCGTCAACGACGTCAGTTTCCAGGTCGAACCGAACGAGATCGTCGGCCTGCTCGGCAACAACGGCGCCGGCAAGACGACCATCATGCGCATCCTCACCACCTACCTGCCCGCCTCCCGCGGCGTCGCCAAGGTGGCCGGCTTCGACGTGATGACGCAGTCGATGGAAGTGCGCCGCCGCGTCGGCTACCTGCCCGAGAGCATTCCGCTCTACCCCGAAATGCGCGTCGAGGAATACCTGGACTACCGGGCCAAGCTCAAGGGCGTCGATCGCAAACAGAGGCCGCAGCGCATCGCCTATTGCCTGGAGCGCTGCCGGGTCCGCGAAGTCAGCCGCCGGCTGGTCGGCACGCTGTCCAAAGGCTATCGCCAGCGCGTGGGCCTAGCCGACGCCATGATTAACGACCCGCCCATCCTCATCCTCGACGAGCCGACCGATGGCCTGGACCCCGGACAGAAGCCCGAGACGCTCGGCATGTTGCCGCGAGCTGGGCCAAAATCACACGATCATGCTGTCGTCGCACCTGCTCACCGAGGTCGAGAGCCTGGTGCAGCGCGTCATCATCCTGCGCCGTGGCCATCTGGGCTTGGCCCGCAAGCTCAACGAACTGGAGACCGACGACGTTATTGTTGTGGAAGTGCGCGGGCCGGCCGATCAGGTGGCGGTGGCGCTGAAAAACACCGAGGGCGTCGCCCAGGTGACGACCAAGAACACCGACGACGGCGTCACACTGTTCGAGGTGCGGGCGCATCAGTTCAAGGATCTGCGCGAGCAGATCTCGCAGCGGATCGCCAAGAATGGTTGGCCGATGCGCCGGCTCGACCTGCGGCGGCGCAAGCTGCAAGACCGCTGGGACGAAATCAACAACTGGACCGATGTCGCCTCCCCGCCCGGTAAGCACGCCGGCAGCACGGCCGTGACGACATAGGGCCGGGGCAAATCGCAAGGAACGGAAATCATGACCAGCAAGGCGATCACACACGAACCCGATACGCATTCCGGCGGCGACTGGCATTCCCGAACCGAGGCGGCCCCGTCGGTGGTCCGCTCCGACGACCCGGTGGTCGCACGGGCCATCGGCCTGGTCGGGGCGGTCCTGGTCATCGTCTTCGGCGGCGCCCCGCTCTTGTTGACGCTCACCAACCGGGCCAGTCCCATCGGGCCGGGCCTGGCCAGCTTCTCGCTGGCGCTGGGCGTCGCCTGTTTGCTCTTTCATGCCGCGTTCGATTCGGACGTGCAGTTCCGCCGCGTGTACATGGCGTTCGGCTACGTCGTTGTCATCGTCGGCGCGTTTTTGGCCGTGGTACCGCATCCGAACAAGATGGGCGACCAGTTCGGCAAGGCCGCCCCGTGCCTGCTGTTGGGGTTGGTGTTCCTCTTGGCGTTTTTGCGCAACGAGACGGACGCCTGGATGCGGCGAGTGGCGCAGAACCTCATCGGCGCGGCCGGCGCGATCATGGCCGTCGTCGGCCTGGTCGGCGGCAACATCCGGGGCGAGTTCCTGGTGCCCGTCGGATTCGTGCTGGCCCTGCTCGGCCTGATTTACCTGACCGCCTACGTCGGCAGCCGGGGCATCGGCGACGACCTCAGCTACCGCGCCGGCCAGATCCTCGGGGCCGTCGGCGCCGTGGTTTTCCTCGTCGCCCTGGTGCGTTCGTTCCTGCCGCAGCAGCGCGAATATTTCGTGCCCAGCGGCATTCTCCTGATGTTCCTCGGCTTCCTGTACGGCCTGGTATCGATCGGCCTGTGTTCGGATCGGCCGCTGGTGGTGCTGACGCGCCGCGAGCTGGGGGCGTTCTTCTATTCGCCGATCGCTTATATCACCCTGTTCGCCTGCATCATCGCCGACTCGCTGGCCTACATCATGTTCATGAACGACGTGCTCGACCGGCAGTCGCCGATGTACGAGCCGATCGTGCGCAATTTCATCCTGCAATGGCCGACCGTGCTGTTCACCATCTGCATCGTGCCGGTCATCACCATGCGGCTGATGAGCGAGGAGAAGCGCACCGGCACGCTGGAGGTGCTGCTGACCGCCCCGGTCGGCGAAACGTCCGTGGCCCTGAGCAAGTTCCTCGCCGCCTTTTTGTTCTTCTTGGCGACGTGGGTGCCGTTCGGCCTGCTTCTCCTGGCCCTGCGTATCGAGGGCGGCAAGCCGTTCGACTATCGGCCGCTGTTGAGCTTCTTCGTCGGCCTGTGTTTCACGGGGGCGGGCTTTGTCAGCATGGGGTTGTTCTTCTCCAGCCTGACGCGCAATCAAATCATCAGCGGCATCCTGACGCTGGTCGGCATGGTGGCGCTGACGTTGATCTTCCTGTTCAACATGATGTTGCAGCGCCTCAAGGGACCGGACACGCCCTGGGCGACGGTGCTGACGCATATTTCGTATCTGGATATCTGGGTGGATACGACCGACGGCAAGCTGGTGCCGCGCTTGCTGCTGTTTTATTTCTCCATGACCGTCGCCTGGCTGTTTTTGACCATCAAGGTCCTGGAAGCGCGGCGGTGGACGTGATGCACATAGCCCCCGGCTTGCCGGGGGTTGAAGTTCCCCCGGCTTGCCGGGGGCTATGGGGGCGGCAATCAGTCGGAGGATGATTCATGTCGAGCCAGCCGGCGCCAACGCGCAGCGGAAGCACCTTTATCGACAGCCTGGTTCCGTATCGCATGCAGATTGCTTACGGACTGGTCGTTCTGGGTTTGGCGCTGGACGCCATTCCGATCGTCGGTTGGATGCGGCACCGCTGGGACGCGGCGGCCGTCCTCATCTGGGGGGCGGTGTTGGCCCAGTTCACTATAGCCATCGGTCTCATCTACACCGCCTATTACCCGCGCGAGACCGACCCCGACAAGGAAGCGGATCGGCTGCGGACCATGCTACTTTTGTTCGCCGGCGGCGCGGGACTGGTGACGGCTGCTGTTCGGCCTCGTTTTGCCGTTTTCGACGACGGAATATCGGGACGTGTTTTCCGGCGGGTTGGAAAAGTGGCGCAAGAACGGCTGGATGCTGTTCCGCGTGACGGCGGCGCTGTTGGGCGGCTTGTTCCTCATCTTCGCCGGCCTGCAACTGGCACGCACCTGGGAGCGCAGCAAGACCTCCATGCGCCGGCTGATGTATGGCTACAACGCCATCTTCACGAGCGTTCTGTTGATATTGATCCTGCTCCTCGTCAACGTCCTGGCCTACGCGCCGGTTCGGCCGTTCACGCTGTTCGCCCACACCGGCGACTGGACGCAATCTCGCCTCTTCTCGCTCAGCGACAGCACCACGAATTTCCTGCGCGAGCTGCGCGAGCCGGTGAAAATCATCGTCCTGCTCAGCAGCAACGACCGCTTGTCGTCCGAAGTCGAGACGCTGTTAACCAACTGCCGGGCCGTCAATCCGCAGATCAACTGGGAACTCGTGTCACGCGATTTCAACCAGCAGGAATTGCTCGAGCTGATTAACAAGTACAACTTGCCGGAAGCGATGGGTCTTCTGGTGCTGTACGGCACCGAGCCGAACGTCGCGCACGAGTTCATCAAGCGCAATGACCTGTTCACGCTGCCCAGCCAGGACCCGCGCGATCGGGCCGCGTCGGATCGCTTTATCTTCAAGGGCGAGGGCGTTCTGATGAAGTCGCTGCGCTATCTCGCCGAAGGCAAGAAACGGGCCACCCTTTATTTCACGCAGGGCCACGGCGAGATGGAGTCCGGCCCGCAGAACCCGTTCCAGCAGGAGAGGACCACCTGGAGCCTGTCGCGTCTGCGGACGGAGCTGGAAAGCCGCAACTATGACATCAAGGCGTTGAAGATCGACCGCGACCTGAAAAAAGTCCCCGAGGACGCCGACGTGCTGTTCATCGCCGGGCCGACCGAGAAATGGCCGGACAACGGCGTCCAGGCGCTGCGCGATTACCTCAACGGGGTCGGCCGATCCAAGCCGGGCAAGGCGATCGTCTGCCTGGGCATCGTCGGCGGAGGGGCGACGATGGAGCCGATCGGCATCGAGCCGGTGCTGGCGGAGTTCAACGTCCGCATCGGCAACGAGCGGTTGCTGGCGGTGGAACCGCTCATTAACCCGCCCAACCCGCTGTTTATCGTGGCCACGACCAGCCGCACCAGTACCAACCCGATCGCCCGCGCCTTCACGCGGGAAGGCGGTTCCGCGACGCTCTTTGTGTTGCCCGACGCCCGCACGGTCAGCCCGGCGATAGTCAATCCCAACGCGCCGAGCCGCTGGACCGTCGAGCCGTTGCTCTTGGCCTACGAGGACCAGGCCATCGTCGGCGAGGCGAACTTGAAGGCGTCGATAAAAGACGTGTTCCTGGACCTGCGCAAGGACGCGGCCCAGCTCAAAAAACGGCTCCTGCCCAGTCCGTCGCTGGGCGTGGCCGTGTCGGAGACCAAGAGCAACATGCCGCAGGACTTCGCCCACGCCGGACTGAACAAGGAGGGCGAGCCGCGCCTGATCGTGATCGGCGACGCCCGCTGGATCGGCGACCCGATGATGGCCAACCGCTTCGGCAGCGCCCACCAAAATTTGATTACCAGCAGCCTGGCATGGCTGCGCGGGCAGGCGGAGATCGGCAGCGGGCCGGAGGATACGGACAAGGAGCGCGTGGCCTATCAGCCGGCCATACCGCCCGGCAGCGGCTTGCGCGTCCTGTTTTTGCCGGGCCTGCTGCTGATCATGGCCGTCGTGACGATGGGCCTGGGCGTCTGGGTGGTGCGCCGCCGCTGAAAAATACCTTTTGGTTAGCCGCGAGCCGGAGGCGAGCGCGGGCCTCGCGCTCGCCTCCGGCTCGCGGCTAAACTTGGATCACGCTATGAACTTCAAAACGACCTACATCCTGATCGCCATCGTGCTCGTCCTCGTGGGCGTGTTCTTCTGGGCCGTCTGGCAGGAGCCTGCCGCCGACACCAGCACCTACGTGCTGCCCAGTATGCACGACAAGGCCCACCCGATGGATGCCAGCGACATCGACCGCGTCGAGATTCAGCGCACCAAACCGACCGAGGAAACGCTGGTTTTTGAACGCGACCCCGGCACGAAACAGTGGCGCATCGCCTCGCCGCGCGAGTACCGCGCCAACAACGTCGCCGTCGAGGACCTGATCGGGCAGATCCGACGCGCCTCCCGCGAGAAGGAGGCCGAGAAGCTCACCAACCTCAGTGAGAAGGAGCTGGATCCGCCCAACGCGGTCATCACGCTGCACCAGGGCGATCGGAAGGTCCAGCTCAACGTCGGCACCGTTAGCCCCGGCCCGGAGGGGGCCGAGAGCACCGTGATCTATGTCACCTCGTCCGATCACCCCAAGGACATCATGGCCGTCAAGCGCCGCGATCTCGACAAGGTGCTCAAGGGCGTCGCCGCCTTCCGCAGCCCGGATTTGCTCAGCCCCTCGGCCGGCGACATTCAGGCGTTCACGCTGAGCGAGCGCAGCAAGGACAAGGTGACGAAGGGGCCGGTCGAACTGAAGAAGGGCAGCGAGGATCGCTGGGCGTATGTGCAGCCGGCCTACGGCGACGCCCAGAACACCGGCACTGATCAGCCGGCCGCCGACAAGCCCCCGGGCAACGTGCAGTCGGTCCTGACCGATCTCTCCAACCTGCGCGTGGAGGGCGAGAAGGGTTTCGTCCAGGATGACGCCAAGGATCTCGCCAAGTATCACCTCGACCCGGCCAAGGACGACATCCTCCGCATCGAGATCGAGCGCGTCGAGGAGATCGCCAAGGATGCCGGTGGCAACAAGGAGAAGAAGACCAGCAAGGCCGCCCTTCTGGTCGGCGTCGGCAAGAAAGTCGAGAAAAGCGAGCAGTATTATGCCTATCTCGACGACCCCGACCACAAGGACATCGTGGCAATTCCCGCCAAGAACGTCGCCCCGCTTCTGAAATTGCTGGAAAAACCGGACGCCCTGCGCGACCGCAATCTGGTCGAGCTGGGCACCGTCCGCAAGCCGGACGCCATCGACATCAAGAATAGTTGGGGACTTCTGGAGTTCCGCCACACTTCCGACATGCAGAAGCCGTGGAAATTGTGGCGCGGCGACAAGTCGTATACCGTCGATGAGCCGGTCCTTCAGGGGCTAATCACCCAGATGACCCAGCCCAATCAGGTCGAGTCGTTCCCCGACCCGGCGACCCGGGGGCAGCTCGGCCTCGACAAGCCGGACATCGTTGTGACCATCTGGGCCGACGGACTGACGGAAGAGAAAAAAGAAGAAAAAAAGGACGACAAGAAGGACGACAAGAAGAAGGACGACAAGAAAACCTTCAAGCCGGAGCCGAAGGACAAGGGCAAGCCAGCGTTCACGCTGTCGTTCGGCTACCGCAAGGAAAATTCGGTGGCCGTCGAACGCAAGCGCGGCGACGAGAAGACCGGCACCGTCATGCTGGTGCCGGCCCGACTGCTCGATCAGGTGCGCGAAGGGCCGCTGCACTACCTCGACAAGCAACTTCCGACCTTCAACGCCACTCCGTTCGACGCCACGCCGAACGTGACGAAGCTGACCCTGACGCGCGACGGCACGACGTATGAGATCAGCCGCGAGGACAAGGCGGGGTCGCCGTGGAAGATCGACAAGCCGGCCGACTTCGCCGGCCGTATCGCCGACCGCGGCGCCGTTGAGCAGATCCTCCGCGAATTGAACAGCCTGCGGGCGGTCAAGATCGTCGAGGACAAGATCCCCGCTGACGCGAAGCTGGCCGAGTACGGACTCAAGGAGCCGCGCTTCAAGGCGGTCGTCACGATGACCAAGGACGGCAAGCCCGCGACGTTCACGTATGAGTTCGGTAAGGAGGCCGACGATAAGAGCGGCATCTTCCTGCGGACTAGCTTGCAGGACACGGTCAGCGTCGTCAGCAACACGTTGGCGACCACGCTCCAGCGCGAATTGCAGGACCCGACCGTGTTCCAGTTCGACCCGGCCAAGGTCAAGGAAATCAAACTGACCGGCTGGATCGCACTAGCGAAGCAGACCACCGGGAGCGATCAGCCTCTCGTGCTGGACGTGAAGCGCGACAAGAACGGCTCGGACTGGGTCGTGGCCACGCCGGCCAAGTTCCAGCTCGACGCCGAGAAACTGCGGAATTTCCTGAACGGACTGTCCCAGCTCAAGGCGACGAAATTTGTGGCGCACAAGGCCAAGCCGTCGGCCGATCAGGATCTGGAGGTGTCCAAGGGAGCGCTGCAAATCGAGATCACGGTGGACGGCGAAAAGGAGCCGCTGCAATTGACGGTGGGCAAGGAGGACGGCCCCGCCTACTTCGCCGTCAGCAACAAACTGCCCGGCGACATCTTCGATGTGCGCAAGGATCTGTTCGAGGGACCGAAGAGCGCGCCGGGCCATTTCGGGAAGAAATGAACATAGCCCCCGGCTTGCCGGGGGAAATGCCCCCCGGCAAGCCGGGGGCTATGTGAGGATTTCCATGACCTCCCTGACAATGCGGCGCATTCACCTCGGCCGCGCCGGCGCGGCCGAGGAGCTGGCTCGCCTTCGTGCCCAGCTCGGTGCGCAGGGAGAAGTGGTGTCCGCCCGCGGTCGGGAATTGACCATCAAAGTCTTTGGCGAAGCGCTTTCGCCGGCCCGCGTCGTCGAGCGCGTCTGCGAGGACGTACGCAAGCGCGGCCGGGACGCCCTCTTTCACTACACCGAACAGTTCGACCGCGTCCGCCTCGACGCCGACACGCTGCGCGTCAAGCCTTGCGAGTTGCAGGAAGCGCACGCCGCGGCGGAGCCGGCGTTTCTGGAGACAGTGCGTCGCGTCCGGCAAAACGTCCTGTCGTTCCAGCTCGGCCTCTTGCACCGCACCGCCCGGTTGCCCGTGCCAGGACGATACGAGCTGCGATTGCGCTATCGGCCGATGCGGCGCGTCGGCGTGATGGTGCCCGGCGGCGCGGCGGCGTATCCCTCGACGCTCCTGATGACGATCTGTCCGGCGCAGGCGGCGGGCGTCAAGGAACTGGCCGTCGTCATGCCGCCGACCAAATCGGGTGCCTACAACAAGGATCTCCTGGCCGTCTGCCACGAGCTGGGCGTCACGGAGGTTTATCGCATCGGCGGCGCTCAGGCGGTGGCCGCCCTCGCTTACGGCGTGGAGGGCGTGCCGCCGGTGGACATGATCGTCGGGCCGGGCAACCTGTTCGTGGCCCTGGCCAAGCGCCACGTCTTCGGACAGGTTGCCATCGACTGCATCGCCGGGCCGAGCGAGATCGTTGTCTTGGCCGACGCTTCCGCAACGCCGGAGTACGTCGCCGCCGACCTGATCGCCCAGGCCGAGCACGCCCCCGGTGCCAGCATTCTCGTCACCTGGCACGCGCCACTCCTCGATGCCGTCGAATCCGCCCTGGCAACGCAACTTCCGCAACTCTCACGCGGCGAGTTGGCCCGCGAGAGCCTCGAACAATTCGGCGCCCTCGTCCTGGCCCGCGACGCGAACGAAGCTATTGCCTGCGTCAACGAGATCGCGCCGGAGCACCTGCACATCGCCACGGACGACGCCGAAGCATTGTGCGAGCGCATCGACAACGCCGGCGCGATCTTCCTGGGGCACTTCGCGCCGGTCGCGGTCGGCGATTACGCGGCCGGCCCGTCGCATGTGCTGCCGACCGGCGGCACCGCCCGCTGGGCCAGCGGCCTGTCGGCGAACGACTTCCTGCACCGCAGCAGCATCCTGTCGTTCACGCGCGACGGCCTGGAGCAAATGGCCGAGGACGTGTACCGCCTGGCCCAGCGCGAAGGCTTGACCGCCCACGCCGCCAGCGTCGAGGTAAGGTTGCCAAAGAAAAAAACCCACGAATCACACGAATAACACGAATAAAAGACAAAAAAGAAATCAAAACACGAAGAGAAATGAAAGGCATTGCCAGAACCTGATCGGGTCTTTATTGGTCTTTTATTCGTGTTATTCGTGTGATTCGTGGTTTTTAAATGAGGGGGTAGCCGTTGATCGAGTCGCTTCGTCCCTGTATCCGCGCCATGGCCGGCTACGTGCCCGGCGAGCAGCCGCGCGACGGGACGTTCATCAAGCTCAATACCAACGAGAATCCCTATCCTCCCTCGCCGCGCGTTTTTGAGACACTGCGCGAGACACTCACCGGCGACCGGCTGCGCAAGTACCCCGATCCCACGGGGACGCACTTCCGCCAGACGGCGGGACGGGTGCTGGGCGTCGATCCCGACGGCATCCTCATCGGCAACGGCTCCGATGACATCCTGACGATTCTCACCCGCGCTTTCGTGCCGGAGGGCGGCTTTGTCGTGTCGCCGACGCCGAGTTACCTGCTCTACGACACGCTGGCAAACTTGCAGGGGGCGCGGTCTTTGGTCGTGCCGTACACGGCGAACTGGAAGCTGCCGTCTCCGTGGCCGGCCAAAGGTGCCCACTTGACGTTCCTCGCCAACCCCAACTCGCCCTCCGGAACGACGGTTTCGCGGGAAGACATCAACCGACTGCGGGCCGACATCAAGGGTCCGGTTGTCGTCGATGAGGCTTATGCCGACTTCGCCGAGGACAACGCCCTCGAGATAGTGAAACAAGGCGCGAAAGATATTGTGGTCACGCGCTCGTTCAGCAAATCGTATAGTCTGGCCGGTATCCGCTTCGGCTTCGCCGTGGGCGCTCCGGAACTGATTCGGCAGTTGATGAAAGTGAAGGATTCCTACAATTGCGATGTACTCAGCCTGGCCGCCGCCGCCGCCGCCATCCAGGACCAGGAGTATTTCCGCGACATCCGCGGCCGCATTCTGGCGACGCGGGAGCGTATGGAGAAAAAGCTTGCGGAACTGGACTTCCTCGTCTGCCCGAGCCGGGCGAATTTCGTGTGGTGCCGGCGAACCGATCGGCCGGTCAAGCCGATCTATGAGGAGCTGAAAAAGAGGAATATCCTGGTGCGCTACATGAATTACGAGGGCTACGGCGACGGCCTGCGCATCTCGGTCGGCACGGATGAGGAGATTGATCGGCTCTTGAGCGAATTAACGGCGATTATATAGCCCCCGGCTTGCCGGGGGTTTATTCCCCCCGGTAAGCCGGGGGCTATGTGAGACATCCGCATGGCGCGAACCGCACAGCTCCGCCGGGAGACCGGCGAGACGAAGATCGAATTGACGCTCGACCTCGACGGCGCCGGCCGTTCGACCGTGGACACCGGCGTCGGCTTCTTCGACCACATGCTGACGCTTTTGTCCCGGCACAGCCTCATCGACCTGAACATCAAGGCGCAGGGCGATCTGCATGTGGACGCGCACCACACGGTTGAAGACGTGGGCATCTGTTTCGGCCGGGCGCTGGCGCAGGCGCTGGGTGACAAGAGCGGCATCCGCCGCTACGGCGACGCGACGGTGCCGATGGATGAAACCTTGGTAACGGCAGCGGTCGATCTGAGCGGCCGGCCGTTCTGTGTCTGGTGCGCGGAGGTGCCGGTGGAGACGCTCGGCACGTTTAACGCGCAGCTGGCCGAGGAGTTCTGGCGGGCCGTGTCGTCCAGCGGGGCAATGGCGCTGCACGTCGTTTGCCATTATGGGCGCAACACGCATCACATCGTCGAAGGGATTTTCAAGGCGGCCGCGCGGGCCTTGCGGCAGGCGGTCGAAGTCGATCCGCGCGGGAGCGGCATTCCCTCGACGAAGGGCGTTTTGTGAAAGGAGTTTAGCCGCGAGCCGCAGGCGAGCGCGTGGGAAGCGCTCGCCTGCGGCTCGCGGCTAAACAATTCACTCCACGAATTCAACATTCACCGGATTGGGAATGATACCGGCGCGATGGCCTTCTTCCAGCAGACGCCGCACCGCCTCCCGGCCGCGCGGCCCGTAATCCAGCGTCCAGTCGTTGACGTACATGCCGACGAATCGATCCGCCAACGCCTTATCCATGTCGCGCATATTTCAGCGCATACTCCAGCGCCGCATCGCGATGCTCCAGCGAATAACGGATGCTCTCCTTGAGCAATCGGCTAATGTCGCGCATGGTCCGCTCGCCGAGATCGCGGCGGACCACGTTGCCGCCCAGGGGCAAGGGCAAACCCGTCTTCTCCTGCCACCACACGCCGAGATCGACGACCAAATGCAATCCCTGGTTCTGAAACGTCAGCTGGCCTTCGTGGATGATGAGGCCGGCATCGAACCGTCCCTCGGCCACCGCATTGAGGATCTGATCGAACGGCATCACCTCATGCGCGAAGCCGTCCGGCAGGAGCAATCGCAGCGTCAGAAACGCCGTCGTCAGCGTGCCGGGCACGGCGATGCGCGCGGTCTTGAGCTGCTCGACCGTCAGCGGCTGGCGCGACACAACCATCGGGCCGTAGCGGTCGCCCATGCTGCACCCGCTGGGCAGAAGCGCGTATTTATCCAGGAGCGAGGCGTAAGCGTGGATGCTGATGGCCGTCACTTCCAGCTCGCCGCGGAGGGCGCGGCGGTTGAGGGTCTCGATGTCCTGCAAGACGTGACGGAATTGCAGGTCGCCGGTGTCCAGCTTGTCGTGGGCCAAGGCGTAGAACATGAAGGCGTCGTCGGGGTCGGGGCTGTGGCCGACAGTAATCAACTTCTTGGTCATGGGGAATGCTCCGCCTCTTCAAAACCACCACCAGCCCGCAGCGCCAGCAAGGGACAATTCCCTTGCTGGCGCTGCGGGCTGGTAAGAAAACCGCAGCACGGCCGATGCGATAACCGGCCTCAGTGAAACGCCGCCTTCACGTCGGGGTTGAGCAGTACGACGACGGCCCAGATGCCGATGATCTCGCCGAAGCCACAACATCCACTACAGGAAATGCAAGGGATGGCGGCGCTGACCGCGCCAGCCACGCAGAGGGCGTAAGAGCGCAGACTCAGCATGCGTATCCCGCCGAGCAAAGACAGAATGGCGACCAGGAGCATGACCAGACTCATGCCGATGTTCAGGGCCACGGAGCGAACCTTCTCCTCCTCCGGAGATTGCTTTTGTTGCTCCTTCTCCATTTCGTCCTGAAACTCCTTGGGGAGTAGTTTCATGAAGGTTTGCTGTTGTTTCTTCGCTTCCTCAGGCGACTGCAAGCCGATATAGACGGTTCCCCCTGTTTGCAGTAACGCCAGCAGCAGATTCAGGATGCCGACGATGATCAAGGCGACCGCCGGCCCTTGGACACGGGCTTTCATCTGGTCGGGACGGACGGAGGATGGCCTGTCGTACTCGGAGGGTTCGCCGGGGCGAGGTTCGTCCGAACCGGAGGCGTAGGGGTCGTAGCTCATCGGCGTCTCTCCACGAAGGGTTCGGGACCGGGGAGTTCGGCCTATTGTACAGGTTCGGCGGGGAAAACGAAGACGACGGCGAACCGGCAAGCGGCCCGAAGTGTCAAAATCCGCAGATCGGGCGAGGCGGGCGCCCCGGGCGGATCTGTCCGGCGGTGCGAACGGCTCTGGACAGGATTTTTGCAACCGTTTAGAGTAAGATTAAGAACAGGATAGAGAAAGAAACATAGGATTTAGTTGGATTTCTTTGTTACGGGAGGTTTGTTTGACGACCGCACTTTTGGCGGAGCCGCGCGGCGGCTTCCACGATCTGTCCCTTTCCCCCGCTTTGCTGCATGCCCTCGACCGAGCCGGCTATCGTGAACCCACCCCGATTCAGGCCGCCTTCATTCCCGAGGCCCTCACCGGACGTGATGTGATCGGCCAGGCCCAGACCGGCACCGGCAAAACCGCGGCCTTCCTGCTGCCGTTCCTGAACGGCTGGCAGGACGACAACCGCCCCGGTCCCCAGGCCATCGTCCTGGCGCCGACCCGCGAACTGGTCGTGCAGGTCAGCGAAGAGGCGGCCAAACTGTCACCGAATCGTCACTGCCGGGCCGTGCCGATCTACGGCGGCCAGCGCTTCCGCCAGCAGTTGACGCTCTTGCAGCGCGGCTGCAACATCGTCGTCGGCTCGCCGGGGCGCGTCCTCGATCACCTGTCGCGCGGCACGTTGACACTGGATCATGTGCGCTACGTCGTCCTCGACGAGGCCGACCGCATGCTCGACATCGGCTTCCGGCCGGACATCGAGCGCATCCTGCGCCGCTGCCCGAGCCAGCGCCAGACCTTGTTGCTCTCGGCCACCGTGCCGCCGCCCGTGTTGCGGCTGGCCCAGCGCTACATGGTCGATCCCATCAACATCAACCTGTCGCCGGCCAAGATCACCGTCGAGAACATCCGGCAGACGTATTTCACGGTCGATGAGGATCGCAAATTTGATCTGCTCTTGCGCGTCTTCGAGCGCGAGGAGCCGCGGCAGTGCATCATCTTCTGCGAGCGCAAGCGCTGGGTGGAGGATGTCTACCGCATGCTCCGCAAGCACCGCCCGCGCGTGGCGGCGATGCACGGCGACCTGCCGCAGTCGATGCGCAACCGCATCATGCAGGGCTTCCGCGACGGCAAGATCACCTACCTCGTGGCCACCGACGTGGTCGGCCGCGGCATCGACGTGAGGAACATTTCGCACGTCATCAACTACGACATCCCGGTGGACTCGGAGAATTATGTTCACCGCATCGGCCGAACCGGCCGCATCGGCGCCGACGGCGTGGCCATCGCCTTCGTCACACCCGAACAGGGCGAGCATCTGACCGAGATCGAGCGCTTCATCAACAAGCAGATTGACGAGGACCAGATGCCGGACTTCCAGGCGTACACGCCGCGTCTGCGTCTGGCAGAACCGGAAGCGCCCCGGCCGGTCCAGCCGGTCTTCGGCCGCCGCATCAAGCGCTACAGCAATCGGCTGTAACTCCCTGGTCTGAAACGAATTAGGCGTAGGGTGGGCCGAGTCTTCGAGGCCCACCACAGCAATGCTGGTGGGCCTCGAAGACTCGGCCCACCCTACTTCCGCTATGTGTTTGCGCATTTTTCTTTTTTTGCGCGAACCTTTTGCCCCTTGTCGCGTCTCTTCTTACAATGGGGGCGATTCTGTTCGCACCCGTCGATTTTTCCCGAAAAAGTCTGTCACAAGGGACGAATAGCTCTGTACAAGGGCTGCCGAGGCGCGTGGCCCCGGATTTCCCTTGGTATTAACCCGCGAGGTAGTCGAAAAACCGTACCGTTTCTTCCTCACGCCCGACTCGCTTGCGTGCGAGTTCGGCACACCCTTCTTTGTGATCGCCGGAGGTCTCCGATGGCCGTCAAGAATCTGGAATCCCTGGTGCTTTGTGGCTCGACCGTTCTGCCAAACGGTAAGGCCGGCAATCCGCGCCGTGGTACCAGCTCGACGGCCAAACCCGAGACCCCGGAGATCCGCATCTCCATGCGACACCCGTCGCTCGGCTGTGGGCAGGAATTTCAACCTGCCATGCGGCTATCCCATGCGGACGCCCTCCGCTCGGATTATCTGGCCGCATACGGGGCCGGTCGGTCCCGCCGTCGAGCTGGTGTCCTCAGTTCAAGTTGCTTGCGTCAGGCCAACGACCGCACAGCGACCTTATCCGGCGGGGTATCACCCGTCGTCATAAGCGTCGTAGGCGGCACAGTTGGCCGGCCCTGGTGCCAGACGCATCCGGCTTCGACCTGGGGAACGGGAGTCTGCTGAGCGATTTCGTCAGCATTCGATCCCCACAGCGAACCACGGATGCGCTTCCGGAGCGGAAGGCCGCGTTCGACGACCGAGGATTTTCCCGGCGTCTTACCCGGCCCGACGGTCCCGAACCGAGCGTCCTGGTCTGCCGTTGTCACCGTCACCCTCGGAAGCAGGTGGCCTTTGCGGATGATCCCCGCCGGCCTTCGCTTCCGGACGTGGTGCGTGGGAATTCGCGCATGGATCGAGAAGGGTACAGAGCGTATGACGTGGATCGAGATCAAGAGCCTGGTGGAGATGGCGCAGGCCGGCGATCGGACGGCCTACGGCGAGCTGATCGAGCGCTTCCAGCCGACGGTCTACGCGGTGGCGCTGGCCCGTCTGCGTAACCCGACGGAGGCGCAGGAGCTGGCGCAGGAGGTGTTCCTGCACGGCATGAAGAAGCTGTGCCAGCTGCGCGACCCGCAGTGCTTCGCCGGCTGGCTGCGGCAGATCACGGTGCGCATGGCCATCAACCGTCTGACGCGGCGCGGCCCGATCCAGAAGGTTGAGCCGGAAGTGCTGGAGAACGCCGAGGCCGCCGGCGCCACGCCCTTGGAGGCGCTGGTCAAGGCCGAGCAGGCGGCCGAGCTGTACCGCGGCTTGGAACGCCTCAAGCCGGTCGATCGCGCCACGCTGATGGCGTTCTACATCCGCGGCCGTTCGCTCAAGCAGATGAGCCGGGAGTTCGAGACGCCTGTCGGCACGATCAAGCGGCGTCTGCACGTCGCGCGCAACCGTCTGAAGAAGGCGATGGAGCGCGGCGTCGCCGCCAAGATGCGCCGTCGCCGCGAGGCGGCGTGCGTCTAAACCGTCATGGACCAGCCCGTAGAGCTAGCAAGGGGGCGACCCTTGCTGGCGCTGCGGGCTGGTTTTTCGCTTACTCCAAGATCACCCGAAAGCCACGATAGTCTTGCCCCGCCGCGTTCGTCTTCCGTTTCGCATCCGCCGGCGCGTTGGCACTGCCGCCTCGCACGGTGCCCTTGCCGTCCTTTGTCATCACCCATTCGGCCACGTTGCCGCCCAGGTCAAACACGCCCGCCGTACCCGCCGCACGGAAGCATCCCACTTCCTTCACCAGCGGTGCACCGCCACCCAGTTCCCTCAGCTTGGAGCGCAGCGCGCGGCGTCCTCGGGATTCACCGCGTAGCCAGCCCAGTGATCGAGAGTGTTTTCCTCGCCTTCCGTGCCGTCGTACAGTTTGTCCGCTTCGTCTTCCGTCGGCAGGCGATACTTGCGTCCCGTCAGCTTGCTCAGCCAGGCGCAGTAGCCTTTGGCCTGCTCGAAGGTGATGCCGTTGGCGGGATAATTCTCGCGGCCGGGTTCGACCCGGTACGTTTTGTCGAACGCGGCGAACTGGGCGCGCGTGACCTCGAAACGTCCGACCTGCAAATCCTCATGGGGCACCGTCTCGGAGATAAGCTGTCCTTTCACGAGCAGACCATAGCGGCCGGCATCGCGGCGCGCCTCCTGACGCTTGAGCGCCCACGCCAGGGGCGAATCGGGTTTGACGGAAGGATTCGTATTGGGCGCCGAGTGGAACAGATGGCGGTCGAGCCAGGCCAGTTCTTCTTGCACCTTGCGGCGCTGGTGGGCCAATTTCTTGAGGACGTGTTTTTCGCCGGGAAACAGGACGAAGCGCACGTCGGTCTTGCCCAATTGCTGCAAAGCGCGGTACTGCATCCAGCCCTGATGGACCGGCACCGTGCGGTCCTCGGTGCCGAAGAAAATCAACGTCGGCGTGCGCACGCGGTCCATGCGGAAGAACGGCGATTTGAGGAGATACCGCAACGGATCTTCCAGCGGCGAGCCGCCGAGGTAATAGCGGTCGAAGGCGTCGCCGAACTCACAGTTAGCCCAATCGCTGACGTATTCGACGTTGCCCGCGCCGGCGATCGCCGCCTTGTAGCGCGTCGTCTCAACCGTCAGACGGTTGGCCAGGATCGCGCCGTTGGACCAGCCGGACAGGGCCAAACGGGACGGATCGACCAGGCCGCGGGCGATCAGGTTATCAACGCCTTTTTCGATGTCGATGGTTTCCAGGTCGCCGTACTTGCCGCGTGTGATGGATTCGAGCCATTTCAATCCGTAATTCGAGCTGCCGTGGTAATTCGGTTTGAGGACGAACGCGCCGCGCTGGCAAACGAGGTTGGCGGGATACATCCACCAATCCTCCCAGGCGTCGAAATCAGCGCCGGCTGGCCCGCCGTGGATCATCACCACCAGCGGATACTTTTTCCCCGACCGATACTCGTGCGGGTAATAAAGAATGCCTTCCACCTCCTCGCCGCGCGCTCCCTTCCAGCGCACGATCTCGGTGCGGGCGTGCGGTAGTTGGCGCAGGTGTTCGTTGAGGACGGCGAACGGTTGCGGCTTGTCGATCCGCGAGCCGTCGAGACGAGCGCGATACCACTGCGTCGGCGTACCGGGCGTCGAGTGAGCGTAAAGCAACGTTTTGCCGTCGGCGCTGGCCTGGAAGCCGAAGACATGATCGGCGTGCTCGCCGGTCAGCCCATTGCGCCGCCAGCCGTCGCCGGTGCGCGTGTAGCGAGCGAGCTTGTTGCGGACGCCGTCGGCCAGGAGGGCCAAAATACCGTCGCGCGTGACCACGAAACCGGGTGCCTCGTTGTTCTCTTCCTGATCGGCGAGGCCGCGCTCCCAGCGGAGATCAATCGGCGTCGGGGTATCGCGATCGAGGTCGAAGTAGTGCAGGTGCGCGACGCCGGTTTGCGCCAGATGCGGCTGGGTGTTGTGCCAGTTGGTGACGTAGAAGCCGTGGCCGTCGGGCGCCCAACGCACCTGCTGGATGTTCCAGTGTGGTTCGCGGAAAATCGGCCGGTGGCGGCCGGACTCCAGATCGTACAGGTAGACGGCCGGCTTGATCTTGTTGTCGTAGGTATAACGCGGACTGCGGTTGTGAATGGCCACAGCCCGGCGGCCGTCGGGCGAGACCGCCAAGGTTTCGATCGTGTCGCGATTCTCGGTCAGGCGGGTGATCTTCTTCGACGCCAACTCGATGCGAAAGAGCCGCACGGGCGCTTCGTGTCGATCGTCCTCGACGACGATGGAATCGTCCTTGGCCTCCTTGAGCTTGCTGGCCCGCAGGGTCG
Source organism: uncultured Planctomycetota bacterium (assembly GCA_963767535.1). GTDB lineage: Bacteria > Planctomycetota > Planctomycetia > Gemmatales > Gemmataceae > JAJPHU01. The sequence continues at coordinate 444,559 of CAVYEC010000001.1, read as the reverse complement.
GTCCTTCCGGGGCGACAAAAACGAGAGCGTCGGGGCCGGCCCATTCGTAGTGGAGAACGCCGGGCGGCCAATCGGTCAGCGGCCACGGTTCGCCGCCGGTGGGATCGAGAAGCCAGACCTGATCTTTCGCCTCGTCCTCTTCCGAATGCGCGTGCGCCTTGGATCGCGTCCGCAGAAACGCGAGGTGCTTGCCGTCGGGCGACCAGCGTGGATGGTCGCAACCCTCGGGGCCGCGCGTGAGAATGGTTTCCCGTCCGCTGCCCAGTTCCAGGCGCACGAGATTGGTCGTCTCCTCCTCTTTGTCCTTGTCGGGGTGACTGTGGACCCAGACGGCCCAGCGACCGTCCGGTGATAGCTGGATGTCGTGGATTGACTCGGCGAGGATCACGTCGTCAATCGTCCAGGCGGCCGGATTCGCGGCGACAAGCGGAGGCGCGGTGAGGATCAATCCGGTGAGAACGACCAAGGCGGCTCTCATGGGAAACTCCTGGTGCTTGCGGGTCCGTGCCGCTCATTTTCTCCCTCCCCCCTTGTGGGGGAGGGCTGGGGTGGGGGGATGCTCTCACCCCACAAGGGGGGAGGGAGAAAGAAACGGACAGCATACGCGACCGCATGAAACAGATACGAGTGTTGCCTACGCTATGAATGGCGATCGCGGACTTCCGCCGCAAGAGCAAGATGGACACCGAAGCCGCTCATCCCGGTTCGGGAAAAACGGTTGCCGTCGGGGTGCGCACCGGGTAGACTCAAATCTCCAAGTAGATACGAATTTAGGAACGCGGACCATCTCAGTACACGATTGGCCCGTCATCCCGTCGGGTCGCTCCGGGGAGTTGGGGCCGAATGCGCCGCCGGGATAGGTGAAGTGATGCGAATTCCATCAACCGTGGATCAATTTCTGGAGCTGGTTTCCAAAAGCGGTTTGCTCGACCCGCAACGTCTGCGAGCCTTCCTTCAGCGCCGCGAAGGCGCCGGCGGAAAACCGCGCGCTGGCCGACGAGCTGGTGCGCGAGGGCTTGCTGACGCGCTTCCAGGTCGAGCAGCTGTTGGCCGGCAAGTGGCGGAACTTCATCCTCAGCGGCAAATACAAGGTCCTGGGGCCGCTCGGCTCCGGCGGTATGGGGCACGTTTATCTGTGCGAACACCAGATCATGCGCCGGCGGGTGGCCGTCAAGGTGCTGCCCTTGCGGGCCGGCGACCACGCCGCCCTGGAGCGCTTCCACCGCGAGGCGCGGGCCGTCGCCCAGCTCAAGCACAATAACATTGTCGGCGGCTACGACATCGACCGTGACGGCAAGCTGCACTTCCTCGTCATGGAGTACATCGACGGCAACACCTTGCAAAAGATCATCAAGCAGGGTGGGCCGATGGACCCCGTGCGGGCCGCCCACTACATCCGCCAGGCCGCCCTCGGTTTGCAACACGCCCATGAGGCGGGTCTCGTCCACCGCGACGTCAAGCCGTCCAATCTGCTTCTGGACCGCAGCGGCACCATCAAGATGCTCGACCTCGGCCTGGCCCGCTTTTTCAACGAGGAGGCCGACGACCTCAGCAAACGGCACGGCGACACGCCCGTCGGCACCATGGATTACATGGCCCCCGAACAGGCGATCAACAGCCATCAGGTCGATATCCGGGCTGACATCTACAGCCTGGGGGCCACGTTTTATTTTCTCCTGGCCGGCCAAAGTCCGTTCCAGGGGCGGACGGCCGTGCAGAAACTCATGTGTCACCAGCGCGAGCGGCCGCGGCCGCTTCACGAACTGCGTCCGCAAGTGCCCGAAGAGCTGTCCGCCATCGTGGAACGGATGATGGCCAAGGATCCGGCGGAGCGCTATCAGACGCCGGCCGAGGTTTCCGACGCGCTGGCCCCGTGGACGCGGACTCCCATTTCGCTGCCGCCGGCGGAGGAAATGCCGAAGCTGCTTTCGCCGGCCCCGGTCTCCCCGGACGGGCCGGCTTCGCCGCGCTTGCCCGCTGCGCTGTACGAGGCCGTTTCCGTGCCCACGTCCCCGGCCGGGCGCAACGTGGATACCATCCTGCCCGCTACCACATCGCAGCCGATCCTCGCCGTAGAGTTGGGGGAAGGGCCTCATGCCACACCGCGGCCCGGTGCCGGCGTGCATTTGAAGAACGAAACGCCCTCGGGGCCGGCCTCCTCTCTGCCCGCCAGGGACGAGACGCCGAGCGCGACAACGCAACCCGACTCGTTATCCCTACAAGTAGGCCCGACGACGGCGAAACGCCGTCCGCCCTGGCTCGTGCCCGCGGCGGCGGCCGGCCTGCTCCTTCTCGCCGTTGTTGGCTTCGTCCTTTACAAGCTGACGGCCCCGAAGGAGCCGACGACCGGCCCGGAGAACGCAGCCCTCCACAATGTCGTTGAGCGCCCGCCGGCGTTGCGGCTGCTGGTTCCGGCCTATTTCTACCCGACCCCGATGGGCGAGGGGAAGGCGCAATGGGAGCGAATCTTCAATTCCCCGCTCGCCAGGACGACGGTGGTGGTCCTCAACATCAACAGCGGGCCGGGGGAGAAAAAGAACCCCGACTACGCCGAGGTCGTGGACAAGGCGAAAGGGAAGGGCGTCACCGCCATCGGCTACGTGAGCACGAAATACGGCACCAAGCGGACCCTTCAGGAAGTGAAAAGTGACGTGAAGAGGTGGGTGGAATTTTACCCGGGCATTCAGGGCATTTTCTTCGACCAGCAGGCCAGCTCCGCGGATCAAATTAATTATTATGCGTCCCTTTACGACTACGTGAAGAAGGAATGCGGTCTCTCCCTGGTCGTCACGAACCCGGGCACGAGCTGCGACGAGGAATACGTCTCTCGTCCCGCCGCCGACGTGGTCTGCCTGGTGGAAGTCACCAGGGATTTTGAGGGCTACAAACCCCCGACGTGGACGAGCCGCTACCCGGCGGATCGGTTCGCCGCCCTGATCTACAAGACCGAGAGCCAGGATCAAATGGAGAAACAGATCCTCCAGATGCGGGAGAAAAAGATCGGCTCCTGCTTCATCACGAACGTCCCGGATCCGAATCCGTGGGGCGGATTACCCCGCTACTGGGACGCGGAAGTCGAGGCGGTGCGGCGGGCGAGCGAAAACCGATAAGCGAACGAAAACTTGACCAGCCCGCAGCGCCAGCAAGGGACGCCCTTGCTGGCGCTGCGGGCTGGTCGGTCATTTCTTCACGTTCCAGCAAACCAGCTTCCGGGCATCTCGGCCGTACAGCCGACCGTCGGCCAGTGCGATCGACGCCCGGCACGGGCCGGTCAGCACCGGCGCTCGCGCCTTCTCGCGGTACTTGTCCGCCTTGGCCTCGACCAGCACCAGATCGCCGTTTTCACCGAGGACGATCAAGTTGCCCTCAGCCAGGATCATCGAGCCGCAGCCGAAACCGTCCTTGCTCCAGCGGACCTCGCCGGTCTTTAACTCGATACAGCGCAGCTCGGTGCCCGTCTCCTGCCGGCCGTGGAAGCCGTATAAATATCCGTCCTGGTAAACCGGCGTCCCGAAGTGACACGACAAACTGCGATCGTTGCTCCAAACTTCCTCGATGCCGTCCTTTTTCGCCCGGACGAGGATCGCCCCGGTCTCGTAGCAGGCGGTGAAGAACAACTGATCGCCGATCACGACGGGACTGGCGGCGTTGACCGAGGCGTTCATGCGCGAGCGCCGGCGCTTGGCGAACCGAACCGCGCCGGTCGCCGGGTCGAGTGAAACAATGCCCTGGCGCGTGAAGAAGATGACGTGGCGCACGCCGTCGATGTCGGCGGCGACGGGCGAGGCATAGCTGGCGCCGTCGCCGGTGGCCTTCCAGACTTCCTTGCCGGTGTCCTTGTCGAAGGCGACGATGCCGGCATTCGGAGCGCCGACATTGACCAGCAGCCGGCCGCCTTCGAGGATCGGCGAGGTGCCGACGCCGAAGAAACTCGGCGGCACCTCGTAATCGTGCAGCAGCTCCCGCTGCCAGACCTTCTCGCCGTCGGCCCGTTTCCGACACGACAGGAGACCACCGGGGCTGAGCGTGTAGACGCGCTCGCCGGCCACCAGCGGCGTCGAACGCGGGCCGTCGCCCTTGCCGAGCGGGTCTTCGTATTTCGTGGCATCGGCCTGTTTCCAGATACCCCGTCCGGTTGCAGCATCAAGGCACTCGACCACCTCCTCGTTGCCGACGCGATGGAAGAGGATGAGCCGGCCCCCGGCGATTACGGGGGTACTGAAGCCTTCGCCGACATCCTTCTGCCACAGCACCGGCGGCCCTTTGGCGTCCCACGTTTGCAGCAGGCCGGTCTCCGTCGATGTGCTATCGCGCCGCGGGCCGAGAAACTGCGGCCAATCGCCGGCCCTCGCTCCGGGCAGAAGAGACCAAACCACGAAACACACGAAAGACACGAAAAAAAGAAGAAGGGAAATCAATCGCCGAACGGGATGGAGGAAACGGGTCCGCGTTTGTTTTATGTCTCTTATTTTGTCTGTTGTCTTTTTTTTCGTGTCTTTCGTGTGTTTCGTGGTTCTCATTCTTCTTCTCCGGGGTGTCACTGACACCATTGCGGCGTGACCAGCCAGGTGAGGACGCCGGCGCCCTTGTCCGGCTCGTCGTCGAAGTGAAGGCAGGCGACGCCGGCCTTGGCCAACTCGATCTGGGCGTTCTTGGCGCCGATCAGCCAGCCGGCGTACAGGTTCAGGTCGGGCAGGTGGCCGACGATGGCGACCGACGGCGCGCCCAGGCCGCACAGGAAGCGCGTCAGCTTGCGGCGTTTGCCGCCCGGCGCCAGGTGGTCGCAGGTGTGCAGCTCCGGCGGGCGCGGCCAGGTGTTTCAGCAACCCTTCCGCCGTTTGCCGCGCCCGCAACAAGGGGCTGGTGACGATGCGCTCCAGCCGAACGCCCTGGCGCCGCAGCGCCGTCGCCAGCGGGCCGCACTGGGCCTGCCCGACCGACGACAACGGCCGATCTTCGTCCTTCTTGATGCCGCCCTCGCCCAGCGGTTGGGCGTCGGCATGGCGGATGATGTACAGATCCATGAACCGAATCCTCGTCCCCGTTTAGCCGCGACCCGGAGAGGAGCGCGACATGCGCTCCCCTTCGGGTCGCGGCTAAACAAGATGTTATTCTGGCCGGCGTCCGCTATAATAACGAGTCTGCCTCGAAATGGCCCGAATATGAAGAAAAAAAACGCCGCCAGAGGGCGGCTGACATCGAGTTGACCGCACAATGAAACGTACGGACCTCCGCAATATCGCCATCATCGCCCACGTCGATCACGGCAAGACCACCCTGGTCGATCAGATGCTCCGTCAATCGGGCCTGTTCCGCGAGAGCGAGCTGCGCGGCACCTGCATACTCGACTCCAACGACCTCGAACGCGAACGCGGCATCACGATCCTCGCCAAAAACATCGCCCTGAAAGTCGGCGACACGAAGATCAACATCATCGACACGCCCGGCCACGCCGATTTCGGTGGCGAGGTCGAGCGCGTCCTCAAAATGGCCGACGGCGCCCTGCTTGCTCGTCGATGCCGCCGAGGGCGTCATGCCGCAGACGCGCTTCGTGCTTGCGCAAGGCGTTCGCCTGCGGCCTGCGGCCCATCGTCGTCATCAACAAGATCGACCGGCCCGATGCCCGCCCCATCGACGTGCTCAACGGCGTCTTCGATTTGTTTGTGGAACTGGACGCCGACGACGCGACGCTCGACTTCCCGACCATTTACGCTTCCGGCCGCGACGGTATCGCCTCCACCGACCCCAACGTGAAGGGGACGGACATCCGACCGCTGTTCGACACCATCCTCAAGCAGGTGCCGCCGCCGGAGGTCAACCTCGACGCGCCCTTGCAAATGCTCGTCGTCACGCTGGATTACAGCGATTACGTCGGCCGCATCGGCATCGGCCGGGTCTTCGCCGGCAAGATCAAGAAGGGCCAGCGCATCGCGCTCCTCAAGCACGACGGTCGCCGCATCGAGGATACGGTCGCCCAGCTCTACGTCTTCGATCGCCTCGGCCGGATCGAGACGGATGAGGTTAGTGCCGGCGATCTGTGTGCCGTCGTCGGTCTGGAAGACGTGGACATCGGCGACACCATCGCCGACTTCGAGCAGTCCGTCGCGCTGCCGCCCATCAAGGTGGACGAGCCGACCCTGGAGATGATCTTCCGCATCAACGATTCGCCGTTCGCCGGTCAGGACGGCTCCTACGTCACGAGCCGGCAATTGCGCGAACGGCTTTTGAAGGAGCTGGAATCGAACGTCGCCCTGCGCGTGACGCCGGACGAGGAGAAGCGCGACGAGTTCCACGTCGCCGGCCGGGGACTGTTGCACCTGGGCATTTTGCTGGAGAACATGCGCCGCGAGGGTTACGAACTATCGGTCGGCAAACCGCGCGTCATCACCAAGGAGATCGACGGCCAACTCATGGAGCCGATCGAATATCTGGTGATCGAGGCGCCGCCGACCTCGGTGGGCGCGGTGATGGAGTTGGTCGGCAACCGCCGGGCGGAGTGCGTCAAGATGGACGGCCACGGCGAAATGACGCACATGGAGTTCACCATCCCGGCCCGCGGCCTCATCGGTCTCGGTACGCGGCTGATGACGGCGACAAGCGGTGAGGCCATCGTGCATCACAACTTCTACGACTACCAGCCGGTGCGCGGCAGCATCCCGTCGCGCGTCAACGGTGTCATGATCTCCACGGAGACCGGCCGGACGACGGCGTATGCCCTGGATAATTTGCAGGAGCGCGGCATTCTGTTCGTCGGCGCCGCCGAGCAGGTTTACGAGGGGCAGATCGTCGCCGAGCATTGCCGCGACAATGACTTACCCGTCAACGCCTGCCGCGAGAAGAAGCTGACCAACGTCCGCTCCGCCACGGCCGAAAAGTCGATCCTGCTCAAGCCGCCGCGCCAGCTGACGCTGGAGTTGGCCCTGGAATACATCGAGGATGATGAGCTGGTCGAGGTGACGCCCAAGGCGATCCGGCTGCGGAAGATGTACTTGAAGGAGAACGACCGCAAGCGGTTCGCGCGCAGGCGCAATCCTGACTCTTTCCTATCTCGGCCTGCTCTGGGGTGAATCGCTGGTTCCATTCAAAGTTAGCCCAACCGAGGGGTCAACCATGCCCCATCGCGATCAGCTCCCCAGCCATTCCCGCGCCAACAACCCAACCCGCGAGCCGGAGCGCGCCGATCTTACCAGCGACTTTTCCGGCCCCGACCCCACGGCTTCCGTGAGCGTGGCCGCTCCCGCCTCGCCTGCCCGGTTGAAGGCCGGCCGGTACGAGATCCTGGACGAGATCGCGCGGGGCGGGATAGGGGTCGTGTACCGCGCCCACGATTCGGCGGTCAACCGGGACGTGGCCGTCAAGGTCCTTCAGGAGCGGTTCCGGAATAACCCGGTCGCCACCAGCCGGTTCGTCGAAGAGGGCCAGATCACCGGCCAACTCCAGCATCCAGGCATTCCTGCCGTCCACGAGATCGGCACCCTCCCCGACGGCAGCCCGTATCTGGCCATGAAGCTCATCAAGGGCGACACGCTCGCCGACCAGATCGCCGGATCGTCCTCCGATCGCGGCCGGCTGGTCGCCGTCTTCCTCCAGATCGCCCAGGCGGTCGGCTACGCCCACAGCAAGGGAGTGATCCACCGCGACCTGAAGCCGGCCAACGTCATGGTCGGGCAGTTCGGAGAAGTGCAGGTCATGGACTGGGGCCTGGCCAAGGTCCTGTCGCACACGCTGCCCCTGTCCGAGCCGCGCAAGGCCCCGACGCCGCCCCAGCACACGATCATCGAGACCGGCCGGTCGTCCGATCCGGGCACGGACACCCAGGCCGGGAGCGTTCTCGGCACCCCAGCTTACATGCCTCCGGAGCAAGCGGGAGGCGAGGTCGAGCGGGTGGACGAGCGGGCCGATGTGTTTGGTCTCGGGGCCGTTCTCTGCACGATCCTGACCGGAGAGCCGCCGTTCCGGGATAAGACGGCAGAGGCCATTCGCCTCCGTGCCGTTCGAGGGCAGGTCGAGGATGCCTATGCCCGACTCGATGCGTGTGGGGCGGACCCGGAGCTGGTCGCCTTGTGCAAGCGGTGGTTGGCACCCGACCGCGATAGCCGGCCGCGCAACGGAGTCGAGGTCGCCGGAGCTGTCTCCGCCCACCTGGCGGCGGTCGAGGAGCGGCTGCGTCGCGCGGAGCGGGAGCGGGCGGCGGCCGAGGTGAAGGCCGCCGAGCAGCGGAAGCGGCGACGGTGGCAGGCGGCAGTCGCGGCGGCGGGCGTGCTGATCCTTGCTCTCGTCGGGGCGGGAGCGTGGTGGGCGGATCGGCAGGCGGCCGAGCTCGAGAAGGACCGAGCGGTGGCGGCCGAGCGCGACCGGCAGGAAGCCGTGGCCGCGCTGGCTCAGGCGGAGGAGGCGCCGGCAGCGGGCGACCTGTCGGCGGTTGATGGGACCCTGACCCAGGCCGAGGGTCGTGTCGGGGTGGACGGCCCGGCCGACCTCCAAGACCGGCTGGCCGCGGCGAAGCGTGACCGGAAACTCGTCCGCGACCTGCGCGAGATAGACGACCTGAGCTGGGTGCCGGGCTACGTCAGCATGCCGGACCCGGCCGACATGGCGGAGCGATACCGGGCGGTTTTCGCCCGGTACGGGCTGGATGTGGGCGGGGCGGATTTGGGTGGGGCGGCCGACGCCATACGGACATCTCGCGTGTCGGCCGCGCTGGTCGCCGGGCTGAGCGAGTGGTTCTCCACCGACCCGGATTCGCCGCACCTCCGACAACTCCTTGACCGACTCGACCCGGACGCCGGGCGGGCGGCGGTTCGGGCGGCGATCCATGCTGGCGACGAGGGCCGGGTGCGGGCGCTGGTCAAGGCGCTGGACGGGTCGAAGGTCCCGGCCTGGTTCGCGGCGTCGGTTGGGTATCACCCGATGGTGCCCTTCGAGGATGGGGTGCGGCTGATGGCCGCCGCCTGGCGGACCCACCCGGCGGATTACGTGCTGGCCTTCCGGATCGCCCAGCTCCTGTGGGGGAAGGGCGACGACCGGCTCGGGGAGATGCTCACCTGGCCGGGTGGCGGTCGCCCTCCGGCCGGACAGCCCGTTCGCGCACAACCTGCTCGGGACCGCCTGGCGAGGAATGCATAACTGGAGCGAGGCCGAGACCAGCGCCCGCCGGGCGATCGAACTCAGCCGGAACTATCCCAAGTACGCCGGGGCCGAGGTTAGCCTGGGGAACGTGCTGCTCCAGAAGGGGGACCTGGACGGCGCCGAGGCGAGCTACCGCGCCGCGCTCGCGATCGACCCGAATGCCGCCCCAACCTACTTCAACATGGGAATGGTCTACGACAGACGGGGCGACCTGGCGGGGGCCGAGGAGTGGTTCCGGAAGGCGGTCGCAGCGGCCCCGGCGCGGGCGTATTACCGTGAGGTCCTCGACAGCATCGTCCGGAAGCGGGCGCGGCGGGACGAGTTAGCCGCCGGCCGGGCCAACCCCGCGACCCCGGCCGAGGCGATCGAATTCGCCGAATTCGTCTCCCGGCCGCCCCGACGACGGTACGTTGTGGCGGTGAGATTGTACGGCTGGGTGTTCGCCGCCGACCCCGCCCTGGCCGACGATCTCAAGAACGGACACCGCTACAACGCCGCCTGCATCGCCCTCCGGGCCGCCGCGGGTAAGGACGAGGAGATGACCGCGTTCGGAGTCGAGGAGTGGGGCTACCTGACGGGTCTGGCGCGGAAGTGGTTGCGGGCGAACCTCGCCCAGCTGACCTCCCAGGCAAAGGACCCGAAACGATCGCAGGAAGTGCGTGAGAGGCTGACGTACTGGAAAAAGGACGCGGACCTGGCCTCTGTCCGCGACCCGGCGTGGCTCGCGGCGATGCCGCCGGCCAACCGTAAGGCATGGGAAGCCTTTTGGGGCGACGTGGACGCGGTGCTCGCCTTGATCGGTCAGCGAGTAGGACCGCCGTCAGCGAATCCATGAGGCCATCAGCCCTGAGCGGGATTTATTCCCTCCAACCCAGACGAGCATTTCGGAACAGACAAGGGCACTCTCGATTCGCCCCCGGTTGCTGCCGGAACGAGAAAGGGCGGTAACGAGACCGGAAGACGGTTCCTCCTCTCGCCCCGACCTCTTTGGAGAAAGGTTTGCTCATGACGCGCATCCGTATCTGTATCCGAACGCTGTCGGCACTGCTCCTGCTCTCCTTCTTGGGATTCGGCGTCGGGGCGGAAGCTCCCGACGGGGGCTACCGCATCCTCAAGAAAATCCCGGTGGGAGGCGAGGGCGGTTGGGACTATCTGACGATGGACGCGGCCGCCCATCGCCTTTACATCACCCGCTCCAACCGCGTTCTGGTCCTGGATGTCGAGGAAGGCAAAGTCGGCGGCGAAGTGGCCAAGACGGCTGGCGTTCATGGCGTCGCCCTGGTTCCCAAGCATAAACGCGGCTTCACCAGCAACGGCGGCGATGCGACGGCGACCGTCTTTGACCTGGAGACCCTGCGCGAAATCGCCCGGCCCAAAGTCGGCAGCCGGCCCGATGCGATCACCTACGACCCGGCCTCCGATCGCGTTTTCACGTTCAACGCCGGCAGCAAGGACGCGACCGCCCTCGAAGCGGCGGACGGTAAGGTTGCCGGCACGGTCGCGCTGGAAGGCCGGCCCGAATCGGGGGTCGCCGACGAGAAGGGGTTGGTTTACGTCAACATTGTGGACAAAAGCGAAGTGGTGGTCTTCGACGCCCAGAAACTTCAGGTGAAGGAGCGCTGGTCGCTGGGGGACGGCAAAGGGCCGACTGGCATCGCCATGGATCGGGCCAAACGCCGTCTGTTCGTCACCTGTCGCAACCAGAAGATGGTGATCCTGAATGCTGACGGCGGCAAAGTCCTGGACACGCTGCCGATCGGCCAGGGCACCGACGCCTGCGCCTTCGATCCCGGCACCGGCCGCGCCTTCAGCTCCAACGGCGACGGCACGTTGACGGTTGTGGAGGAGCAGCCGGCGGACCATTATCGGGTGGCGGCCACGGTGCCGACCCAGAGAGGGTCGCGCACCATGGCGCTGGACACGAAAACACACAACATCTTGTTGGCCGCGGTGCGCTACAAACCGGCAGCTCCCGGCGCGAAAGGCCGCCCCGCCGCGGAGCCGGATTCCTTTACGATCCTGGTAGTCGGGAAATGAGGCTTGATGTGCCGGCTGGCAAAATTGGGAGTCTCGTCCGCCCAATCCGTGAGCGGACGAGACAACCCTCAACCGGAGGACGCTGGCGGCAACGGGACATCTCCGCCCGTCACGCCTTGGAGAGAGCCGAATTAACGCGGTCGAGCAGCTTGCGGTCGCCGAAGAAGATGAACGGCTCAACGACCAGGCAGCAGTCGCCCCACTGGCGCGTCAAGTGAGCGCGGAATTCTCCCATCTGGCCGCGCTCGCAATAGAGGCTGCCCTCCCACAGATGAATGAACGTCTGGGCCTTGGGCATGCGGTTGAAGTCGGGAAATTCCTTGTCCGTGTTCGTCAAAAACGCCGTCTCGCCGATGATTCCGCTTTCCCGCGTGGCCACGACGCGCAGGTCCAGACCGTCGTTTTTCAGGTAAGAAACCAGGCGCGGAATGTCCCACTCCGCGAGCGGAACGCCCGCCGACGCGGTGCCCCTCTTGCCGTGCCAGACCATCAAGGCGAGCAGCACGCCCGGCAGCAGAGAGAGCAGCAGGAGCCGCGACGCGCTCCCACTCAGTTTGCCCAGGCTTAACATGGTCCGTATCTCCACATCTATGGGGAAGGAAACATACAGGGATAGAGGCCCCAGGCCGAGGCCGTGTTCCCACTTTCCCGGCGACATCCTGATTTCGACTTGCTCAGTGTAAGCATCTGTGCAAATGAAAAAATGCCAATGGGTCCAATTGTTCTCGCTAGAGGATGAGATGGTCCGGCGGAGGGACGGCGGCTTTTTCTCCCTCCCCACAGGGTAGGGTGGGCCGAGTCTTCGAGGGCCACCATGCTCCCGCTGGTGGGCCTCGAAGACTCGGCCCACCCTACATCCTCGCGCCGCGGGCTGGTCAAATAGTGCGGCGCATTCCGTCCCTTCGGATCGGCGACTGGTCCCGGCCGAAGACCATTTCATCCCGCCGCCGGCCTGTTCACACCATCTTCTTTTTCCCCTCGCGCCTTTTGGCGTACTCTAAATCCCACCGGCGCGGGGGGAGACAGCGCCCGTGCCGTCGTGTACGATGGGTCGAGATCGAGCACTCGCCGCAACCCTTGCTTGTTCGTCTGTTTCGGGGCGTGTATGCAATCCTCCGTTCCGATCCCGACGGGATCCGCCACTCCGCCGATGACGGAGCGCTTTCTCGCCGGCTGGATTGCGCATGAGCAGCCCGCATCGAAACGGCCAGAAGCCGCAGCGGGTGCCCGCGTACCGCTCTCGGTATTGGCGGCTGTGGCTGTGGACCTTCGGCATCTGGACCGTGCTCGGACTGGCCCAGGCCGGGCAGTATTATTTCTTTCCCGATCCCGCGGACGGGCCTGTCCCCTTGATGCGAGCGCTGGGGCTGGGGTTCGGCCTGTGGTACACCTGGGCCTTGCTGTGGCTGATCGCCCTTCCGCTGGCCCGCCGCTTCCCGCTGGGATCGCACCACTGGCGCGGCCCGCTGGCCCTGCACATGGCCGCCGCCGTCTACTTCGCCGCCATCAAACTGGTCATTGATTATCCCATCATCAAGCTCCTGTACTGCCCGACGCCGGAGCTGCTGACCTTCCCGGTCTTTTTGCAGATGGCGTTCTCCGGCCACGTTCTTGCGCTACATCCTCTATTACTGGGCCATGATCGGCGTGGCCCACGCGCTCGACTATTACGGCAAATACCGCGAGGGTGAGCTGCACGCGGCCGAGCTGGAAGCGGGACTGGCCCGCGCCCAGCTTCAGTTGCTCAAGTCGCAGCTGCATCCGCATTTTCTTTTCAACACTCTCAACGCCATCTCGGCCCTCGTTCATACCGACGTGGAGGCGGCCGACCGCATGTTGGCCCGCCTGGGCGACCTGCTGCGCCTGGCCCTGGAGGATTTCGGCCTCCAGGAAGCGCCGCTGGCCCGCGAGCTGGAAGTCGTCCGCTCGTATCTGGAAATCGAGCAAGCCCGGCTCGGCTCGCGCCTGAGCATCATCGTGGATGTCGGCCCGGACACGCTCGACGCCTGGGTGCCAACGTTCCTGCTCCAGCCTTTGATCGAAAACTCCATCCGCCACGGCATCGCGCCGCGGGCCGGCAAGGGCCGCATCGAGGTCCACGCCCGGCGCGACCGCGAGGTATTGCATCTGGAAGTGCGCGACGACGGCCCCGGCTTCCCGGCCCTTCCGCCGTGCGGCGGCGTGGGGTTGGCCAACACACGGGCCCGGCTGTTTCATCTCTACGGCGAGGCCCAACGGCTCCAGACGCGCAACGAGCCGCGCGGCGGGTGCGTGGTGCAAGTCACCGTGCCCTTCCGCGAGCAGGCCGAGAACTTCTTCGACGACGGGAGGACGCCCGATGTTGCGAACGCTGATCGTCGATGACGAACCGCTCAGCCGGCGGCGCATTCGAGACTTGCTGGCCGACGAAACGGATTTCGAGCTGGTCGGCGAGTGCGGCGATGGTATCGAGGCGCTGGCCGCCCTGCGCGACAAGCCGTGCGATTTGCTGTTTTTGGACGTGGAAATGCCCGGCCTGGACGGGCTGGAAGTGGCCCGCCGTCTCGAATCGGGGAACGGCCCGGCCATCATCTTCGTGACGGCCCACGATTGCTACGCGCTGCCGGCCTTCGAGGTCCACGCCGTCGATTACCTGCTCAAGCCGTTCGACCGCAAGCGTTTTCGCAAGGCGCTGGCCTGGGCGCGGGCGGCCATCGGCCGCGACCAGGGCGAGGCGCCGGCCGAGCTGCCGCCCGCCACGCTTGCCGAGCTGCGCGGCGAACGCAAACCGCTGGAACGGCTGACCATCAAAACGGCCGGCCGGATTTATTTCGTCAAAACCGAGGACATCGACTGGATCGAGGCGGCCGGCAATTATCTGCGCCTGCACGTCGGCACCGGCACGCATTCGCTGCGCGAAACCATGAACAACCTGGAGGCCCGCCTCGACCCCGATCGCTTCTGGCGCATCCACCGCTCCACCATCGTCAACGTCGATCGCATCCGCGAGCTGCAACCGCTTTTCCACGGCGATTACATCGTCGTCCTGCACGACGGAAAGGAACTCACCCTGAGCCGCACCTATCGCCGCAACCTGCCGGGGCTATTCGGCGAAGACCTTTGATTTCTGGTGGGCCTTCCGGCGTAGCGTGGGCCGAGTCTTCGAGGCCCACCAGCATGGGCTTGGTGGGCCTCGAAGACTCGGCCCACCCTACAACTTAAGACAATGGCATTCGGGACAGCGTAGTTTTTCGCTCCCGGCGGGCAAAGGAGATAAGATGGAGATAATCACTCCGTTGCTCGGCGAGGGGATCGTCTCATGGTCCGGCGGCACACCTGCCCGCAGGGGCACGACTGGGAGGTCGAGGAATCGACCCCGGTGCTAATGGTCCGCTGTCCGGTGTGCGGCACCCTGTCGGACACACTGGATGGACACCGGCCGCCAACCGAGGACAAGCGGCCTACCTTACCGGAGACGCTTCCCGAGCCGGCTCACCCACCGCGCCGGACCTCGTGGCCGGCCATCCCCGGTTGTGAGCTGCTGGAAGAACTCGGCCGCGGCGGAGCGGGTGTCGTCTGCAAGGCCCGTCAGATCGATCTCCATCGCCTCGTGGCCGTCAAGATGCTCGTCTCCGGCACCATCGCCGGCGATGCGGAACGGCTGCGCTTCGAGGGCGAGGCCCGAGCCGCCGCCCAGTTACAGCATCCCAATATCGTCCGCATTTATCAGGTCGGCGAGGTCGAGGGCCGGCCTTATCTCGTGATGGAGTATCTTTCCGGCGGCACGCTGTCAGCCCGCATGGGCGGAAAGCCACAGCCGGCCCGCTGGTCAGCGGAGCTGGTGCGAACGCTGTCACGGGCGGTCCACTTCGCCCACGAACACGGCATCCTGCACCGCGATCTCAAGCCCGGCAACGTCCTGCTCGAACACGACGGCACGCCGAAGGTCGCCGACTTCGGGTTGGCCAAGCGCCTCGACTCCGCCGAGTTGCACCACGGGGAAGCGCCCAACCTCACGCGCACCGGCGACATCCTCGGCACGCCGAGCTACATGGCCCCCGAACAGGCGGCGGGCAAACGGGAGGTTGGTCCCGCCGCCGACATCTGGGCGCTCGGCGTGATCCTGTACGAACTCCTCACCGGACGAACGCCGTTCCGGGGCGTCAGCGCGATGGAGACGATCCTGCGCGTGCTGAACGAGGAGCCGGTGCCGCCGCGCCGTCTGGAGCCGGCGCTGCCGCGCGATCTGGAGACCATCTGCCTGAAATGTCTGGAAAAATCGCCCCGTGCCCGCTACGACTGGGCGGGAGATCTGGCCGACGATCTCGATCGCTACCTTGCCGGCGAGCCGATCCGCGCCTGGCCGGTCGGCCGATTGGGTCGAACGCTCAAATGGGCACGGCGCCGGCCGGCCCAGGCGATGCTGCTGGCCGTCAGCGCGCTCGCCCTGACGATCCTCGTCGGCGGTTTGATCTGGCACGAGACGCAGCTGACCGATAAAAACCGCGAGTTGGCCGGC
Source organism: uncultured Planctomycetota bacterium (assembly GCA_963767535.1). Classification (GTDB taxonomy): domain Bacteria; phylum Planctomycetota; class Planctomycetia; order Gemmatales; family Gemmataceae; genus JAJPHU01. Next base: position 428,895 of record CAVYEC010000001.1, on the reverse strand, counting down.
GCACTCGACGCCACGGAAAAGCAGCGACAGCGCAACGTCCACCTTCTGCGCCTGGCGCTGCAAGTCATCGAAGAACACGGCGACTTCGCCGACGAGCAACTCAAGTCGCTGCCGCACACAGAGCTGGTCCGCCGGCAACTTCTGGAACAACGGCTGCGTTACTACGATCCCATACTGGCCCAGGAGCCGGGCGATCCGTCGATGCGGCAAACGCAGGGCGTGGCCTACCTGGCGCTGGGCATCATCAAGCAGCGCCTGCGCCGCTACGCCGAGGCCGAGGAAGCGTACCGGCAAGCGCGGGCCCGCTTCGAGCAAGGGGAAACCGAGGAGCCGACGCCGGCCCACCGTTACGATTTGGCCCGCGTCTTCGTGCAGGAGGGCACGCTCTTGCACGCGCTGGGGCGCGACGACGAGGCCGAGGAATCGCTGCGGCGCGGCCACCGCCTGTTGGAACAGCTCGTCGCCGGCGATCCCGAGCCGAGCTCTCGCCGCGCCCTCGGCGTCGCCGGCAACAACCTCGCGCACTTTCTCGCCGGCAAGAAGCAATTCGAGCCGGCCCGCGCACTGTATCAGCAGGTCATCGCCCTGCGCCGGCAGCTGGCCGACGACAATCCGCAAGAAGATCGCTACCTCTGGGACCTGCTCGTCAGCCACAGCAACCTGGGGGCGCTGTATCTGGGCCGCTTCGTCACCGTCGATACCGTGGCAACCAGTGCAGCGGCGCGGAAGGAGGCTGACGAGCTGGCCGGGGAAGCGAGAAAGTCTTTTGAAGAAGCGCGGGCCGTGCTGCGGAAGCTGGCGCCGCGTCACGCCGAGAGCGTGGAATATCGCTACTTGCTGGCGGGCCTTTATCTGAATTTCGGCATTCTCGACCGGGAGCGGGCGGCGCGAAAAGCGCTGAAGGCGTATCAGGAAGCGGTGGCGCTGTGGCTGAAGCTGCACGCCGACTTCCCGGCCGTGCCCGAATACACGCAGAAGGCCGCCGATGCGTGCAGCCAGGTTGGGATGTTGCTGGAATCGACCGGCCAGTTGTCCCCGGCGCACGACGCCTGGCGGCAATCTCTGGAGCTGTCCGAGCAGCAGGAACGGCAATCGCCGGAAGACCCCTCCGGTCCCGCGAACGTCAACCATGCCCTTTACTATCTGGCCGGTGTGCTGCTCAAAACCGGGCAATGGCAGGAGGGGGAGCGGTTGTACCGGCGCTACGTGAAACGGCTGCGCGAGTTGGTAGCCCGCTCTCCCGGATCGCGGCCGCGCCGCGATCTGGCCCTGGGGCTGAACCGGCTGGGCGATTTCTACAAGGCCAAGGGCGAGGCGCTGCGGCGTGTGCCGCTGCCGGCGCTGGCGGTGCCGTCCCACGATCTGGCGCTGGCCGTCCACGAACTGACGCACCTTTACGCCTGGCAGGGTATGCTCGGCCAGGCCGCAGCCTATTACGGCGAGGGCATGGAGCAAATGCGCCAGGCCGCCAAGACGGATAGCAATCCGTTGCCGTATTACTACAGCCTGGGCAACCAGTGCATGGCGGCTGGCCGCGATCGCCAACGTGCTGGCGTCGTATGCCGACATGGTGCGCGTGGCCGAGGCGGCGGAGGAATCGGCTCTTGCGATCGCGCCCTCCAATCCCGCGGGGGGCATCCGCTACGTTCTGGCCGCCTTGTATCAGGGACGCTGCGCGGCCCTGTGTGCGCGGGAACACGGCGATCGGGCTGCATCTCATGCCCGGCACAGTCTGCGCCTTGTTGACGCTGGCCGTCGAGTCCGGCTACCGCGATGCGGCGCAGCTCGAAAAGCTAACCGAGCTGGAGCCGGTGCGCCGCCTGTGCGCCGCCGATTTCGCCAAGCTGCTGGCCGACTTGCGGGCGAAAGCTGGACAGGCTCCGAGTCCCTAACTGTTGACCTGGACGGGGTGTCCGACCGGCACTCACCGGAGAAGCCCCCTGGCGTTCACTTCGTATAATGCCCGGCGAGAAGACGCCCTCCGGGAGTACGCCGCCGCCATGCCCGCGAGCGATCGCTTCGATGAGCCGGGACCGCCTCATGTCCGACAGTTTGCCACCACGCTGCTGGAGCCTCGTGGCCGCCGCGGGACAAGGCTGCTCGCCTCAATCTCGGGAGGCATCGCTACCCTGTGTCAAGTCTACTGGTATCCGCTGTACGCCTACGCCCGCCGGCACTTGCCCAGCATGCACGACGCCCAGGATTTTGACCCAGGCATTCTTCGCGGAGCTTTTGGAGAAGGATTATCTCCAGGCGGCCGACCCAAAGCGCGGCAAGTTTCGCTCCTTCCTTCTGACCGCGTTCAAGCATTTCCTGTCCCACGAGCGCGAACGGTCTCAGGCCAGGAAGCGCGGCGGCGGCCGGACCCCAGTCTCGCTCGATTTCCAGGGTGGGGAACGCCGCTACCAATTGGAACCGATCGACCACGCCACCCCGGAGACGGTCTACGAGCGCCGCTGGGCGCTGGCGATCCTCGCACAGGCGCTGGCCCGGTTCGCCGGGAGCTTGCGGCCGCCGGCAAGGAGAAGCTCTTCGAGCGCCTGAAGGGAGGCGCTGGCGGGCGAGGGCCTGCAAGAATCGCACGCCCGGATCGCCGACGAGTTGGGCATCAGCGAGCAGGCCGTCAAGGTCGCCGTCTATCGACTGCGGCGCCGCTATCAGGAATTGCTGCGCGACGAAATCGCCCAGACCGTTGCCTCGCCGGAAGAGGTCGAGGAGGAGTTGCGCGACTTGTTCGCCGCCGTCCGGGCCGGAAAAACGTGAGCCGGCTCTTTTTCTTCTCCCTCCCCCCTTGTGGGGGAGGGTTGGGGTGGGGGGTGAGTGCTTCCCCCCCACCCCAACCCTCCCCCACAAGGGGGGAGGGAGAAAGAAGCCGCCGGATCCCATTACTACATCCTTGTAACCTTCGCGCAATTTTCCGTCAGTAGAGGGAGAGTAAAGAATATCCTGGTCGAGGTATGGTCTGGTGCTTTCCTGCTTTTTCCATCGACGGGACGGCCTGGCCGAGTTGCCGCCCAATGGCGGAGAAGAAACCATGACGGAATCGCGTCGTTGTCCCCGCTGTCAGGGTGAGCTGTCGGCCGATGTCCCCGAGGGACTCTGCCCCGAATGCTTGTTCCAGCAGGCGCTCACGGGTCCGGGAGCCGCGCCGACCGGGGAGGAGGCGAGCCGATCGCCGGCCCCGTACTTCGTGCCGCCGGGGCCGGCCGAGCTGGCCCCGCATTTCCCGCAGCTCGAAATGCTGCGCCTGGTAGGTCAGGGCGGTATGGGAGCCGTCTACCAGGCGCGGCAGCCGAAACTCGATCGCCTGGTAGCCGTCAAAATCTTGCCCCCGGAGGTCGCCCACGGTTCCGGCTTTACGGAGCGATTCTCCCGCGAGGCACGAGCGCTGGCGCGTCTCAGCCACCCCAACATCGTCACCATCTTCGACTTCGGCGCGGCGGACGGCCTGTACTACTTCAGCATGGAGTACGTGGACGGGAAAAATGTGCGCGACCTGCTGGAGGCCAGCCGGCTGGACCCGCAACTGGCGCTGAAGATCGTCGCGCAGGTCTGCGACGCCCTGCAATATGCCCACGACGAGGGGTTCGTCCACCGCGACATCAAGCCGGAGAACATCCTGCTAGACAGTAAAGGCCGGGTAAAGATTGCCGACTTCGGACTGGCCCGGCTGGTGGGGTTGACGCCGACTTACCTGACGCTGACCGGCTCGCAGGAAGTCATGGGCACGCTCTACTACATGGCCCCCGAGCAGCTGAAGCGGACCCACGAGGTCGATCACCGGGCCGACCTCTACTCGCTCGGCGTGGTCTTTTACGAGATGCTGACCGGCGAGTTGCCCGTCGGCCGGTTCGCGCCGCCGTCGCAGCGGGCCTCCGTCGATCCCCGCCTCGACGCCATCGTGCTGCGGGCGGCTGGCCCGCGAGCCGGAGCACCGCTACCAGGACGCAGCCCAGATCAAGCAAGAGGTGGAGGCCATCCTGGCCGATGGGACCACGCCCCCGGCCAGCCTCCCAGTCCCGGCATCGATCCAATCGGTCTCGCCATTCGTCCGGTTCACTATCCCGAATATCTCCTGGGCGGGTGCCTATGTTGAGGGTGAAATTTTCCGGCACGGGACGACGCTGTTCCTGGACTTCAACGTGGTGAGTTCCATGGGAACGAGGCAGCCGCAGGAAGTGCGCATCCCACTCGCCGAGATCCTGACGATCTCGTGCCGCACGGGTACCGTGCCGGGAATGCTGCGCTGGATGGGTGTCTCGGCGAAAACCGAGATCGTGCTGAAAGTCCACCACCCCGACGTCCTTGCTCTGCTGCCGGCCCGCCAGCTTCGGGTCCACCGGGCCGACCGCGAGGCGGCCCAGCAGCTTGTGGACGGCATCCTCCGCAGCCCGCTTCTGGCCCCCGCTGAGGAGGGTCCGGGTCAGACCGAACCAGTCGCCGACACCGACCGGGTCCGGATGCGACTCGTGGCGCCTGGCCCTGGGCCTGCTGTTGACGGCCATCGGGGCCGCTGTGTCGATGGTGCTGGCGGTCCCCGTCGTTCTGGAACTCGACCGAATGGACAAGGTGATTTCCAAACATCTCGTGGTCACGGTGGCCGCCTTGCTCGTGTCGGCCGGCTTCGGGGTGATGCTCGCCGGCGCGGTGCAAATGATGCGCGGGCGCTGGTATCCGCTCTGCGTGGCGGCGGCCCTTCTGGCTGTCCTGCCGTGGTCGCCGGCCTGGCTGCTGGGGCTACCGGCCGGCATCTGGGCCTTGGTCGTCCTGGGCCGGCCCGACGTGATGACGACTTTCCTCCACAATCGGCGCGGCGCTCCGGCGCCGACCGGACCCGTGGCCGCCAAGCTCCGGTCCTGGTTGCGTTCCTTTGCCGGGTATTTCGTAACGATGTCCTCCGGCTCGCCTGCCAGGGAACGCGGCGCCAGGGGACAAATCCCGAACGACGAATGACGAACCATCTATTGTGTTCGTTTCTTGGTGTGGAAGATCAAGGGAATCGGAGACCGCTCATGGTCCGTCTAACGATGAAGAACGGATGGCTCGGCGTGGCACTGGCGATCCTCCTTGGCGCCGCACTCTCTCCGACCGATGCCAATGCGCAGGATGATGCGAAGGATTGGCCGATGTACAACCGCGACGTTCTCGGCACGCGCCACAACCGCGGCGAGAAGGGCTCGACAAGTCCAACGCCGGCCGGCTCGAAGAGAAATGGCGCTTCCCCGCCAAGGGCGCGGACCTGGAAATCGGCGTCATTCACGCCACGCCGATCGTCGTGGATGGCTACGTCTATTTCGGCACGGCCACGGACCCCGCCTTCTACAAGCTGACGCCCCGGGGGAACTCCGCTGGTCCTACCGCAACCCGGCTTACGGGCCGGCCAAAGCCGACGCCCGGCCGAAGGATGAGAAGGCCCGGAATGCCCGTTTCCAATCGTCCCCGCAAGGCATCCTCGGCTCGGCGCTCGTCACCTCGGATACGGTGTACTTCGGCGACATCGGCGGCTGGTTTTACGCGCTGGACCGAGCGACCGGAGCGGAGCGCTGGAAGCTCAACGCGCGGGCCAAGGAGTTTCCCGACAGCCATCCGCTCAACGCTTTCTTCGCCTCGCCGATCCTCGCCGACGGCAAGCTGATCGTCGGCGGCGGCACCCTGGAGCAGGTCGTGGCCGCCTACCCCCTCTACAAGGGCTGCACCGGCCGCGGCTTCGTCATGGCCCTGGAGCCGAAGACCGGCAAGATCCTCTGGAAATACGATGTCGGCCCCAAGCCGCAGCCGCTCGACCCGCCGATCACGATCAAGGATAGCTGGGGCGATCACGTTTTTTACTTTGGACCCGCGACGAGTTCCGTCTGGTGTACCCCTTCGTTCGACGCGGAGTCCGGCACGATCTTTTTCGGCACCGATGTCAACACCGCCCCGTGCCGGCCGACCGCCGACAATCCCCGGCTGCATACCGGCGATTCGTGCGCCGTCATCGCGCTGGATGTACGCAAGGGAACCCCGAAGTGGGTCCGGCAGATCACCTCCGGCGATGTATGGACCAACGCCCTGCGCTCCTACGACCCCAAAGAAGGACGCTACAAGGATCAATCCATCGGCGACACGCCCAAGATTTACACGATCCCGGTCGAAGGTACGCCGACCAAGGTGGTCGGCGTCGGCTCCAAAAACGGCGGCTTCTACGTTCTGAACGCCGCCAACGGGCGCATCGTGGATCACACGCCCATCTACACCGGCCCGCCGACGTATCCCTTGTCGCCGAAGCCGGATCGACGCATGCTCGCCCTGCCCAGTTGCATCGGCGGATTGCAGACCGGCTGCGCGACGGACGGCGAGACGATCTTCACCAACGGCATCGACTGTCTCCGCCTGGCGTCGCAGGAGAAGTCGGCCGACAGCGCCGTGCCGCCGACGGGCGGGCGCGTGGTGGCGCTCAGCCTGGACACGCGCACGGAACGCTGGCGGCACGAACGACCCAAGGTCGCCTCGCTCGGCGGCCCCAAGCCGAAGCCTATCTATACCGATGTCGGCGATCCGGTCGCCTCCGGAATCGCTGTCGCCAACGGCGTCGTCTATTTCACGACCGTCGCCAGTGGGAAATTGGTCGCGGTCGATGCGGCCAGCGGCGCGGTGCTCAAAGAGATTGATGTCGGCCCGGTCTGGTCCGGCCCGTCGGTGTCGCGCGGCCGGGTCTACGTCGGCACCGGCAATACGCTCTTCATCCCGGCGGATTTCGAGGCGTACTTCCCGAAAAAGTTCACTGGCGTTTTGCACTCCTTCGGCCTGCCGGGCGAGGACGAAGTGAGCCGCCTGGGTGCGGGGAAGGAATAGGGGAGTTTGTCAGACTGCGCCAGCGGCGAAACTCGTGATGCGAACGACGCTCATCCGCCCCGGTCCCCCGGCGAGAACTTCACCGAGCCGGGGTTGATGAGCGTCTGCGTCTCTTTAATCAGGGACGAGAGGGTCAGCACGATCAAGGTGAAGTCCGTCAAAGCCTCGCGCCCGTCCGCCTCGACCCAAACGTAACAATCGCCGCACCGGCCGACGTAGCAAGCCCCTTTCGGGACGTCGCGTTTGCGTCCGACGTGAAACCAACCGGGTCCGATCCGGGCCAGGTTGCGCTGGAGCGCCTCGATCTTCCGGCACACGTTCCGCGCCAGGGGCGACAGGTCGCGGCCCGGAGGAGGCGTGGCGGTGCAAAATTCCGCGTCGTTGGTCGTGACCACGCGGTTTTGGAATTCGCGGAGTTCCCGGCTCGCCCGCACCTCGTACTGGTAGAACAGCTCCGACTCGTTGCGGAGGTCGGCGTTGGAGGCGAACTGGTCCTTCAACTCGTGGGCCAGGTCGTTGAGCAGCTCGGGCGAAGGCATTTCGGGAGAACCGTGGGCGCGACGGTAGGCGACGCGGAGCAGGCGCAGCTCGGTCGCGTCGATCACCGGCGCCATGCCCCACTGGGCCACGGCGGTCCTCGACCCGAAGACCTGCGGCTGCGTGACGGCGGGCGGTCCGAAGTCCAGAAGCCGCGCCGGCGGTCGCCGAGTCGGTGAGCTGCGTCGTCCCCTCGCGGAGGTTGACGTGCCAGGGGAGCGCGGCCGGGTTGGCGGCGAACAGGGCGAGGTTGTCCAGAATTTGTTGGTACTGCAACTCCGGCAGGGTGCTGGCCTGGTTGATCGTCCTCTGGCGAAGCCGGCCGGTCGTGCAGCCGGTCACGCAGGCCAAGCCGACGACGAGGAGGATGGGAGCAAGACGCATGGACGTGCCCGAGGGTGGCGCACGGACGGTTTATGCGGGTTATATCGGCGAGGGACGGCCCGGACTTGAGAATCGTGGCGATCTTCGGGCGCTTGGCGAGCCGTATCGTGTTTCGCTCACTTGGTAGAAGCAAACTTCGAGAGGTTAACGGGCGGCGGCTGGGTGGGGTAGGCCGTTGGGCGCTGCCCCCGGTGCTGCCGACTTGCCAGGCAGGACGTTGGGCGTGTTTGCCACTCTGCCAAATGGGTTTTGCCATTTGGCAGAGTGGGTCCGCTACGCAAGTCCTTTCAAATTAAGAGTTAACGTCATCCAAAGGGGGCGAGACTGCCAAACTGCCAAATTGCCAACACCCCCGCCCTGGGAAGACGACTTCCCCTAACGGACGGCGGGCCACGCCGAGAACCATCGGCCCATGCCGGTCCACCAGGGCCGAGAGGGAGACCTTTTCGGCACCCGGGAGGATTACTTTTTCGCGGGCGATTTCTTTTGCTTGCCGACGTCCGAAGAGATGTCTCCCCAGCCGGGAAACTTGCAGCCTTGCAGCTTCTCCCGGAAGGCATTCCGCCTTTCGGCCTCCTGGTTGTCCAGCAGTTTCATAACGCCGAACGTGAAAGCCGAAATGTCGATGGATACCGAATCCGCCGCGCCGGAATTTTTCGGTAGTTTCTCATCCGCCCACCCGACGAAGGATCCGCATTCCGCCACCGTTTTTTCTAGACGTTGCTTTATTTGCTCCGAATCGCCCCGGCCGCTGGAGAGCACACCGTCGAGGTAATCGAGATATTCATTCGCCGCCACGCGCACTTTTTCGTACTCGCCCGCGCCGTCGATCCCCTCCCCCTTGAGCCTTTTCGCGCGGTTGACACAGACGGTTTGGAGGCCGGTTAGATGAGGAAGTAAATCGGGCGCCTGGGCCTTGGGCGGGGCCGGTGGATTGGAGGGGGACCGATACCAGCTTACGCCACCCCACGCGAGCAACAGGACAACAAGCACGACGCCGAGGACTTTCAACCGATTCCTACTTTGCCCCTCAGACATTTTCACCTCCAGGATTGCCGGTCGATCGGGGTCGATCCTAACGGAACCGGCGTGGGGCCGGGACGAAGCTGTCCCGACCTCAGGCGGATAGGATAGCATTTTGCGGCCTCCGCGCCTCCGACATCCGGCACCGGCTGCAGTAATTATTTGTGGTGGCGGGGCTTGCTATGTAGGGTGGGCCGAGTCTTCGAGGCCCACCAAGCCCATGCTGGTGGGCCTCGAAGACTCGGCCCACCCTACGACTCAACCGGCATCCCGCACCCAAGACGCCATCCGGGCGGCGGCGAATTCGGGGGAGAGGGGAGTATCCTGTTCAGTTCCAGCGGAACCAGCGCAGGGCCAGCACGAAGCTGCCGACCGCCCACGCGGCCAGGATGGCGATCTGCGGCCACAGCGACTCCAGCGACATCCCCTCCAGCGTCACGCCGCGCAGGGCGTCGTTGAGCGGCGTCAGGGGCAGCACCTTGATGAACGGCTGCATCGCCTCGGGGAAGCGCTCCGACGAGAAGAAAATCCCCGACAGCACCCACATGGGCAGCATGACGAGGTTCATCAGCCCCGACACCGCCTCCACCGTCCGCGCCCGGCTGGCCACCAACAGCCCGATGCCCGCGAAGGCCAGCGCGCCCAGAAAAATCAACGCCACGACCGCCAGCAAGCTGCCCTGGATGACCACGCCGAAAGCCAGCCGCGCGAACAGGAGAATCACCAGCACCTCCGGCACCAAAAACAACAGCCGGCTGAACAGGATGCCGAGCAAAAAGTCGGACTTGCGCATCGGCGTGGCCAGGAAGCGTTTGAGCACCTTGCGGATGCGCATGTCCACCGTGACGAAACCGACGCCCCACAGACCGCCGCCCATCAGACTCATGCCCACCAGACCCGGCACGAGAAAGTCGATGTATCCGTCCGCCCGGCTCGCTCATCGTCTCCTCGCGCACTTGCAGCGGTTCGACGCGGCCGGCCTTTCGTTGTAGCGCATCGTCCACCTTGCTGCGGGCCAGCCCGCTTTCCTCGCGCGTCGGGTCGAAGAGATATTCGTAGACTCCGCCCGACGATTCCGGCGGAACGACCACCAGCGCCGTCTTGCCGGTTCGCAGCCGCAACCGGCACTCCTCGGCTTTGTCCACCTGAACCTTGAACGTCTCGCCCTTACCAAGGCATCGCGGACAAACTGAACGCCGGCCGCGTTGGCCGCGGTCTCCAAAACATCCACCGATGATGCGGTCGGCCGGCTTGTTGCGGAAGGCGATGCCCAGGGCCACGACCATGAGCAAGGGAAAGCCGTAGACCCAGAACAGCGCTTCGGGTTCGCGGTAGAACTCGCGCACGCGGGCCAGGATCAACTGGGCCATCGGCCAGTAGCGTTTGTCGGAGACAGCGGAGTGCGATTCTCGGTTCATGGCGTGCTCTCCGTCGCGCAGGTGCCGGCCGGTCAGCGTCACGAAGACGTCTTCGAGACTGGCGTGCCGCGTGTTCAAGCTGGATAGCCGTTGCCCGCCGTGTCGCAGCCATTCCAAAAGAGCGGGCAAGGCGATGTGCGGTTCGGTGATGGACAGACAGAAGTGGTCGGCGTCTTTGCGTGCCGAGCGCACGGCGGGCAATTCGCCCAACCGTGCCGGCTCCGGCGGCGCCGGCCCTCCTTCTTCGTCCAGTGTGAACTCGACGACGTGCTCGCCGCCCAATTCGGCGATGAGTTCGCGCGGCGTGCCCAGGGCGATGACCTTGCCGTGATCGACCACGGCCACGCGATCGCACAGCCGTTCGGCCTCGTCCATGTAATGCGTGGTCAAAAGGATGGTGCGGCCCTGCGAACGAAAACCGTGGATCAGGTCCCACAGCTGCCGGCGCGATTGCGGGTCGAGGCCCGTCGTCGGCTCGTCGAGCATGAGCAGGTCAGGATCGCCAACGAGGGCGCAGGCCACGGCGAGGCGCTGCTTCTGGCCGCCGGACAATTTACCTACCCGCGCGGTCGTTTTTTCGTCCAGCGACACCCGGCGGATGACCTCGTCCGGCTCCAGGCCGCGCCGGTAAAAGCTGCGAAACAGGGTGACGATCTCGATGACTTGCAGCTTTTCGGGCAGGCGTGTTTCCTGGAGCGAGATGCCGATGCGCTCGCGGATGGCGGCGTCGTCGCGCCCCCAGTGCATGTCGAACACCTCGACCGTGCCGGCGGTCGGCTCGGAGAGGCCCTCGATGATCTCGATGGTGGTGGTTTTGCCGGCCCCGTTGGGACCGAGCAGGCCGAAGCATTCGCCGGATTCGACCGTCAGGTCCAGTCCGCGAACCGCCTCGACGGGCGGCCGGCCTTCGTAGGTTTTGACTAAACCGGTACAGCGGATGGCGGCATTCATGGGGAGTATCCTAGCGACTCGCCGCCGGGCGTCCTAGGTTGGCAGGGTCGAGAACGTGAGCTGACCCGCCCCCGCGCAAGGATAGAGACATTCTCCTTGCGCCGGGGGTTCGGTCGTTTACGCCCCGTGATAGTCGATGTCCTTGACCTCCAGCGCGTATTTCTGGATAAAATCGCGGCGCGGCTCGACCTTCTCGCCCATCAGAATGCGGAACATCTCGTCCGCCTTCAGCGCGTCGTCCAGCTGCACCTTCAGCAGAATGCGCTTCTCCGGGTCCAGCGTCGTCTCCCACAGCTCTTCGGGGTCCATCTCGCCCAGCCCCTTGAAGCGCGTGATCGACAGGCCGCGCTCGCCCTGCTTGCGAACCTCCGTGACCAATTCGCGCAGCGTGACCAGGTGCCGCCGCTGTTCGCCATTCTCCAGCACCAGGCGCGGCGGCGGTTCGCGGCCGGCCAGACGCGGCGCCGGCACCAGATCGCTCGGCTTCAGGCCGAAGCGCTCCAGCTCCTGCACGCCGCGGTTGACCTCGCGCACCTCGTGCAATTCCTGCACGTAGAGGACCTCGCCATGACCATTGGTGTGGCCGTTGGTCTGCGACGGCGTTTCGTCGCCGACCACCAGCTCGCGGCCCAGTTCCGTCTGCTTGCGCTGGCGGAACGCATCCACCTCGTCCTGCGTGTAAAACCATTCCTCGTGACTGCCCAAAAGCACGCGGTAAAACGGCAGGCCGCGTTCGTTGTGGCGGGCGAGGAAATCGCGCAAACTCAATCCGCGCCGCTCCAGTGTTTGCAGCGCCCCCTCCAGCCGGTTCAGCACTTGCAGGAGAGGTGCCAGCTCGTTGCCTTGCAGCACGCGCGGCGCTCCCCCCCACCCCGGCCCTCCCCCACAAGGGGGGAGGGAGTTTTGTCTTCCTCCCTCCCCCCTTGTGGGGGAGGGCCGGGGTGGGGGGCGGCAACGCGCTCAGCCGCGTGTCCTTGAGGCCGCGATCGATCAGCTCGCGCTGCATCTCCTCGGCTGTCTGCACGAAGCGGACGTGCTTCTTCTGCGTCACCTTGTACAAGGGCGGCCGGGCCACGTAGATGTGACCGTCCGCCACCATGCGCGGCATCTGCCGGTAGAAGAAGGTCAAAAGGAGTGTACGTATGTGTTGTCCATCGACATCCGCGTCGGTCATAATAATGACCTTATCGTATCGCAAATTCTTGATATTTTCGTCTTCATTGTTGCCGATGTCGATGCCGATGGCCGAGATGAGGCTGCAAATCTCGTCGTTTTTCAGCAGGTTATCCAGCCGGGCCTTCTCGACGTTGAGCGGTTTGCCGCGCAGCGGCAGGATGGCCTGGAACTTGCGGTTGCGGCCAGACTCGGCCGAGCCGCCGGCCGAATCGCCCTCCACCAGAAACAATTCCGACGCCTCCGGGTCGCGCTCGGTGCAGTCGAACAGCTTGCCGGGCAGACCGCCGCCCGACAGAATGCTCTTGCGGTCCTTCAGCGCCTTCTTGGCCTTGGCCGCCGCCTCGCGCGCCTCGGCCGCCAGCATCACCTTCTTGATGATCCGCTGCGCATCCTTGGGATTCTCTTCCAGATATTTCGACAACTGCTCGTTGACGACGCTGGTGACGATCCCCTCGACCTCGGCGTTGAGCAATCGGATCTTGTTCTGCGACTCGAACTGCGGCTCGGGGTGCTGAATGCTGACGATGGCCGTCACACCCTCGCGGAAGTCCTCGCCGATCGGCGAGACGTTCTTGAATAGCTCCTCCTTGGCCCCGTAGGTGTTCAGCGTGCGCGTTAGGGCCGCCCGGAAGCCGGACAGGTGCGTGCCGCCGACCGGGTTGTAGGCGTTGTTGGCGTAGCAGCGCACGCGCTCCTCGTCGCTGGTCGTGTATTGCAGCGCCACCTCGACGCGCACGTCGTCCACCATCTTTTCGATGTAGATCGGCTTGTGCAGCACTTCCTCGGAGCGGTTCAAGTAGGCGACGAACTCGGCGATGCCGCCCTCGTACTTGAACGTCGCGTCCTTGCCGGTGCGCTTGTCGAGGAGCTGGAAGGCCAGCCCCTTGTTGAGAAAGGCCAGCTCGCGCAGGCGCACTTCCAGCGTGTCGTGGTCGAAATGGGGATCCTTGAAGATTTCGGGATCGGGCTTGAACGTGACCAGCGTGCCGGTGCCCTTGGCGGCGCCGATGTCCTTGACCTCGGTGGTCGCCTTGCCGCGGGCGTACTCCTGCTTGTAGACCCGGCCGTTGCGGCGCACCTCGGCCTCGGTCCACTCGCTAAGCGCCGTCACCGCCTTGGCGCCCATGCCGTGCAGGCCGGCCGACACCTTGTACGAGTTCTTGTCGAACTTGGCGCCCGCGCCCACGGTGGTCAACACCACTTCCAGCGTCGAGCGCTTGGCGGCCGGGTGCTCCTCGACGGGGATGCCCCGGCCGTCGTCCTTGACGCTGATGCTGCCGTCCTCGTTGATCTTGACCTGGATGTGGCGGCAGTGGCCCGCCAGCGCCTCATCGACGCTGTTGTAAACCAGCTCGTAGACGAGGTGATGCAGCCCGCCCGAGCCGACGTCGCCGATGTACATGCCGGGCCGGCGGCGGATGTGGTCGGCGTCGCGCAGGATCTGCACGTTCCCGCCGCCGTAATCTTCCGCGGCCAGCGCGGTCGCTTGCTCATCCGCGGTCAATTCATTCTCGGTAATTACGACGTTTTCTTCAGTCATCGGTGTGTCCTCACGATCGGCCAACGGTCAGCCGTTGGCCTTCCTCGTTCATTCCCAAACGCCCGCGCGAAAGCGGAGGTCGTTCAGGGGGGTATCGGGCAGGCGGCGGCGCAGCTGTTCCAGCACACGCCGCTTGTGGAAGTGGGCCAACTCTTGCAGTAATACGGCATTATCAACGATCACCTCCAAAACGCCCCGCCGCAGCGCCGCCGGCCGGCTGTGGGCGGCATATTCCGCCCCGACCGCCTCGGCCCACGCTTTTTCCAGGTGCAGCCGGCCCTGACGCCGGCCCCAGCCGCGCGCCGCGAACAGCCGGCTTAAAATCTCACCCAGCCGCTCCGGGCCTCGATTCGGCACGTCCCGGCGAATGGCCATAACAAGCTCTCAGCTATCAGCCAAACCGGCGAACAGCATGGTTATTCCCAACCGCACGCTAGTGATTACCCGTCTCAATACGGAGAACAAAGTCAGTACTGCCCTCAGGCTGATAGCTGAAAGCTGATAGCTGAGAGCTTCATGTCAACGGCATCACCAAATACGAATAGCTCGCCCCGCTGCGGAACAGCGCCGGGCTGCCCGCGTCAATCAGGTCCAGGGTCAGTTCCGCGTCCGGCGGCAGGATCTTGAGCATGTCCACCAGGTACGTCGGATTGAAACCGATCTCCAGCGTCTTGCCGTCGTATTCGATCGGCAACTCCACCTTGGAGCGGCCGGCTGTCGATCCCTGGGCCTTGAGCGTCAGGTTGTTCTTGCTGAAGCGGAACGTGACGCGCTTGCTGTCCTCGTCGGTCATGATGGCCGCCTGCCGCACCGCCGTCTGAAACGGCACCGCCTCCAGCACGACCCGCGCGGCCTGCTTCTTCGGCAACACTTGCCGGTAGTCGGGGAAACGCCCTTCCACGAGCCGGCTGTACACGACGGCGCGCTCGGTGCGGAACAACACCTCGTTGGGCCGCAGACAAATCTTGACGGTCTCCTCGTCGTCTTGCAGGTTGCGCTCGAGCAGGTTCATGGCCTTGGTCGGCACCACGGGGGCGTGGCCTTTCGTCGTGTGGCCGCCGTGTCCGGTGGCGGTGCCTTGCGCCAGGGCGAGCCGCCGGCCGTCGGTGGCCACCAGCCGGGCCAGGTTCTCTTCCAGCTCCCACAACACGCCGGTCATCGAGTAGCGGGCCGTCTCGTCGGCGGCCGCGAACACGGTGCGGCGGATCATCTCGCGCAGGCTGCCGGCCGTGATCTCGTGAAACTTGTCCTCGGCGAAGGTCGGCAGGTCGGGAAACTGCGTCGGGTCCTCGCTGGGCATCTCGAACTCCAGCGACGGTCCCTTCACAACGCAGGCGCTGGGATCGGTTTCGATCTCCAGCTCGCCGTCGCGCGTCTCGCGCAAGATGGCGATCAGCTTGGCGGCTGGCAGGATCGCTTCGCCGGGTTCCTGGATGGTCAACCCCTGCACGTCGAGGCGAATGCCCACTTCCATGTCGGTGGCCATGAGGGTACAGCGGCCGTCGCCGGCGATGGCCTTGATGTTCTTCAGGATCGGTTTCACGTCGCGGGCGGGGATGGCCGCGCTGGCCAGTTGGCAAGCCGCCAAGAGTCCCTCGCGATGACAGATGGCCCTCATGCAATCCTCCTTGAATGGAACACACGCTTCTGTGAAGCGGCGCTAACCAATAAATCTTCCTTCTCTCTATCTCCAGTAGCAGTATTTAGGTGACGCTCTCTGCCGTCACTAACTCGACTGCCGGGGAAATTACTCCTTATCGTCCCGGAGGTTGCGTTCGCAGCCCCGTTGTGGAAATCCCGTTGTTCGCCGGTCGCGCCGGCGATGTCGGCTGTCGAGCCAATCGAGCCGGCCGGCGCGGTCCTGGCGGAAGCCGGCCAATACCATCGCCGGGCGACGGCTCGCGGTCGAGCCGGCAACAGGTTTTCCACCGGGTTGTGTCATGCGAGGTCGGCGTGCAGCTGGCGCACGGCTCCGGACAGGTGAATATCCCGACGGAGGGCTTGCTCGACCTTGCGGCAAGCGTGCAGAACGGTGCTGTGGTCTCGACCGCCAAAATAGGCCCCGATCTGTTGCAGCGACAATTCGGTCAACTGGCGGGCCAGGTACATACCGACCTGACGGGGCAGCAAGGTGCCGCGCGACCGACCCCGCCCTTGTAACTGGCGCGGCTCGATCTGAAAATAACGGCCGACACGCTGCGCGATACGTTCCACCGTGGGCCGGCCCAGCGAGGCTTCCACGCCAAAATACTCGGCCACCGTCACAACCGACAGCGGGGCACCCTGCAACCGAGCCAAACTCTCCAGGCGGGCGACAGCCCCTTCGAGTTGGCGAACGCTGCCGGAAACATGCCCGGCCAGCCAGTCCACGGCGTCCGCCTTCACGTTCAACCCGCGCCGGCTGATCCGATCCTGCAAGAACGTCCGGCGGCTGCCCGGCGACAGCGGTTCCAGTCCGACCACCAATCCGCCACCCAGCCGGCTCGTTACCCGTGCCGCCAGATGAACCAGCTGCGCCGGCCCCTCCAGGGCGGTGAACACGAGCTGCTGGCCACGGGCCAAACCCCGGTCGATGAGGTGTACAAACGCTCCCTCAACTCGTGCCGGCAGGTGTTGCAGGTCTTCAACGACCAGCAAATCCGCCTGCCGGGCGGCTTTCAGTTCTTCCTTGTCGGCATCGGTCAGGAGCAAGGCCTCGAAATCGCCCGCGGCGAGCAGAGCCACTTGCAGATCGGCGCGCGTGTCCGGTGACATCAGCGAGCAAGGCGGACACGAGATGGCTTTTGCCGCTGCCGGCCGGCCCGTACAGAAACAGCGGATTGACGGAGCGGCGTGGGCCGCGCTCCGAAACGCAGTCGGCCACGCCTCGCACGGCCAGCCGGGCCGCCTCATTTTCCGCTAGCGCGATCCAGTTTGCGAAGGTCTGCATGCGTTTGCCATTGTGCCCGCTTCTCGTCTTCCTCCGGCTCTTGCAGCTGGAATTATTTTAGCGAAATTCACCCTCCGCCACAAGCACAATCGGTGCAGCGAAAAGGCTTGACGGGAAACGATTTACGTCGCGACAACCCGAACCCATCATGGGAACACCTGTTCACGAAAAGAAACGACCCTTCCCGCTTTGCGGCACGCGGCTTTCAGGGTATTTGTCCGAGATGTAACACCTTCTCCCAGGGGGAGGTTTATGAGGGCAGCGTTGTAGGGTGGGCCGAGTCTTCGAGGCCCACCAGAGGCGCTGTAGGGTGGGCCTCGAAGACTCGGCCCACCCTACGAAAGTTTTGGGCACAGAGGAAGAGGCATGGGCTTCGTCGTTACCAAGGAATGCGTTCAGTTAGGGTTGCGGGCGGGGGCGGTCGCCTTCTGGGGCGTGCGCGTCGGCCCCACGCCCAAGGAGCTGCGGGCGGAGGCGATTCGGCAAGTGGAGGCGATTCAGCAGCTCTACGCCGGATTGGCCGAGGCGCGTTCCTGCGCGGAAGTGACGGCGCTTCAGGAACTGCACCAGCGGGTCGGTTTCAAGCCCCGGCGCGGGCCGTCCTCGGTTGAACGGCTGCTCACCCTGGCAATCAAGCGCGGCGAATTGCCGGCCGTCAACAGTCTGGTTGACGCCTATAATCTCATCTCGCTCCGTTCGCGCTGCTCGCTGGGGGCGCACGATCTCGACGCGATCACCCTCCCGGTGAAGCTGACCTTGTTAACGGGTCAGGAATCGTTCGTCCCGCTGGGCGAGACGGAGCCGGTGGCCGTCGTGCCGGGCGAATATGGCTACGTGGACGCGGCGGGCCGGCTCCTTTGCCGCCTCGACGTGCGCAGGCCGACTTCAGCAAGGTGACGGAAGCGACGCGCAACGTGCTGCTCATCGTGGAGGGGACCACCGCGCAGACCCTGGATGCCCTTTGCGGCGCGTTTGACGAGGCGATCCAGGAGGTGCGGCGTTGGTGCGGAGGGCTGGCGCAAATCGTCGCCTCACCCATCGAGGACCGGGCGCGGAAGTCGCCCAGGACAGCCGATGACACCGCTCGCCGAAATCATTTACGATATCCTGCGCCGGCGGACCGCGCTGGACGACCCGCGCATCACTTACGCCAAGCTGGCCGAGCAGGTGCGCGACGCCGGCGAGGAGTTCGAGTACGTTCACCATCGCAACCAGCAGCTCTACGCCGCCCTGACGGAGATCGGCGCCGAGTGCCGGCGTTTGCGGCTGCCGCCCTTGCCGGCGCTGGTCGTGCGGGCCGACACAGGTCGGCCGGGCGAGGCGTATTACGAGGGCAAGTGTACCGGCGTCGTCTACCGCGGCGAACGGATCGCCGGCTGGCGCAAGGATCTGGAAGAAGTAAAAGGGACCGCGTACCCCGCGCTGAGGAATGACGTATTAGCCCGCCGCGCGAGCAAGGGATCTTCCTTCCCTCGCTGGCGCGGCGGGCTGGTAGGAACGCAGATTCGCTGCAATCGTTATCCTCCCGTCCACACCGATTCTACCGCGCCGGCGCGATAATCTCTCCGCATCAGTTGATCGGCGACCCATTTCTTTCCCCGCGAAAATGCGGAAACCTTCTCTCCCGCCCGGCCCTCAGCCGATCCGAACAGGAGAACACCGGATGCGGGCGGATGCCCACGCAACATGGAATTGACATCAGGGAGGAAGGTCATGTCGTCGCGGTTCTCCTCATTGTTCCGCCCGCCCATCCTGGCTGTGGCGGCACTCTTCTTGGCCTCGATCGCACACAGCCAAGTTACGGAAGGTAATCAAAGTAAGACGGTCGATGTTCCCCCCATCGGGCCGTTCAGCGAGGTCGGCCCGAGCATGATGGCTCCGACGCTGCCGCAGGCGAACCAGACGCAGAACCTGACGGGATTGGGTGGGGAGCCGCAGAACTGGATGGGAATGCAGGAAATCGTCTGCCCCGGCGGCCTGTATGGCGGCTACCTCCGCCCGTTTAACTGCCGGGCGTATAGCGGGCCGGGCTACTACGGTTTCTTTCGCCGCTATTACGCCTACGGCTACTACGGCCCCGTCTACCGCACGGGAACCGGCGGCCCCGATTACGGCCTTGGCGAGGGCTGTATGTTCTCCCCCCGCCGCGCCTGCCTGGGGCTGAGCCATACCGGCGCGGTGTCCTCTCCGTATTACCAACCCCCCCAACGGATCCCGTTCTCTCCGCCCTGCGCGATGACGGTCGCGGCCGGCATGACGAACGCTCCCGCCGCTCCGACCACTGGGGCTGCCCTGCCGCCCGCCGGCAAGGAAGCGCCGGAGAAGCTGCCGCCGCCGACCGGCAAGACCGCCCATCTCCAACTGATCGTGCCCGCCAACGCGGAAGTGCTGGTCAACGGCGGCAAAACCGCCAAGACGGGGACGGTACGCGATTTTGTTACGCCGCCCCTGGAAGCGGGGAAGAATCTGGTCTACACGATCACGGTTCGCCACACCGACGCCGGCGGCAAGACGGCCGAGGACACGCACACGGTTCGCGTGCAACCCAACGTCCGGCTGCGCCTCGATTGCACCCAGCCGGCGCCTTCGGGCGCGGCGGTTGCTCGACCATGAGACTTCTGGTTAGCGACGCTTCGCAGAAGCGTGCTTGCGAAGAACGCTTCTGCGAAGCGTCGCTAATCAGGCCAGTCGGCGAAGCGACGCAGCATGTCCAGGCCGACGCGCTGGCTCTTTTCGGGGTGAAATTGCGTGGCGAACACGTTTTCATGCCAGATGGCCGACGTGAACGGCGTCGGATAATCGGTCTCCGTCGCCGTCAGGCCGGGGTCGCGCGGCACCACGTAATAGGAATGCACGAAATAAACCGACGCCTCCGGCGGCAGTCCGGCCAGGGGCGGCGCCGGCTTGCGGACGCGCAGCTGGTTCCAGCCCATGTGCGGCACCTTCAATCCCGGCACATCGGCAAAGCGCACCACTTCGCCGGGAAAATAATCCAGCCCGCGATGTTCGCCCGTCCTCGTGGCTGGTGGTGAAGAGAAGTTCCAGACCGAGACAGATGCCGAAGAACGGCTTGCCGGCGCGTAGGTGCTCGATCAGCGGCGGAGCTAGACCAGCTTCGTGCAGCCGGGCGATGGCGTCGCGGAAGGCGCCGACGCCCGGCAGGATGACCTTGTCCGCCTCGGCGATCCGGTTGGGATCGCCGCTGATCTCCGCCGCGTGGCCGACTTTCTCCAGCGCCTTTTGCACGCTGCGCAGGTTGGCCATGCCGTAATCGACGATGAGGATTTTTCGCATCCGAATAGCCCCTTGAGGAGCAGGCAATGATGCGATTATTGTGCGGGATTTTCGCGGCGGCGACAAGGCGAGCCGGGAGCGTGAGCGACCGGAGGTCTTCCTCAGTTCTTCCTCCGGTCGCTCACGCTCCCGGCTCGCCCGCTACTTCTTGACCTCGACGGCGTAAACGTGGGTCGAGCCGTGCATGTTGGAGCGAAAGACGATCCATTGGCCGTCGGGCGTGAAGGCGACGTTCGGTTCCAGCCGATAGTCGTCGCGCGATAGGTCCACGAGCTTCTCGCCTTGCAGCTTGCCGTCCTTGGGCGTGAACAGATAGATCCACTGACCGTTGCCCGGCGCGGCGACGCTGCGCGGCCCGCCGCCGTCGCCGGCGAATAGCCGGCCGTCCGGCGAGGCGTTGAAATGCACCGACCACTGTTCGCGCTCGACCCGGTAGCGGAGCGAATCGCCGCTTGCCAGGATCACGCCGGCCAGCCAGAATTCCTTGCCCTTGGGCGTTTGCAGGTCGTACCAGATGGTCTTGCCATCGGGACTGAAAAACTCGTGGCCGGCGATCTCCATGTCGGCGCTGCGGGTGTGGATTTTCCGCGGGCCGGTGCCGTCGGGGCGAATCGTCCAGATGCGATCGACCTTGTGCCACGGCCCCTCGTGACAGAACATCAAGAGCGTCGGATCGGTCGGGGAAAACTGGACGTGGTTGAGCCATTCTGTGCTGGGATGAAACGTCTTGATCTCGCCGGTCGGGACGCGGATGGTGTACAGGCGCATGGGCAAATGGGCCGCCCAGCGCGCTTCCAATCCGCCGGCCCGGCCGAAGGGACGCTGTCCCGGAGCGGGCGTCGATTGCTTGCCGCGCTCGACGTAGCTGCCGCCGAGCATGGTCTCGTCGGCGTTGATCGCCAACCCGGAGCCGCCGCGGATTTCCGGCGGCAGCGTGGCGATCACGCGCGTCGCGCCGGTGTCCAGGTGCGTCGCCCGGACGGCGCCGTCGCGGATATAAAAGACTTGCCGCATCTTCTTTCCGACGATGGCCCCGCCGGCCCGGCCCTCGACCAGCGGCGTGGTTTTGCGCGTCTTCCAGTCGATCGCGGCCAGGCCGTTCCGCGTCGAGACGACCAGCTTGTCGCCGCTGGCCGTGAAGCCGTTTTGATGGAAATAAAAGCTCGACGCCCCGGCGTCGTCGGACAGGCGGATCACCCGATGGCCAGTGGCTGGCTCGACCCATTCGCGCGGCGGAACTTTACCATCCGGCGCAGCCCATGCCGTGGACCCGTTCGCCACGATCGCCATCACCAGGAGGATTGCAGACATCCGCGCCGCCCTCGTTCGCACGCCGGCCATGTTCACGTTCTCCGATTCCTCAAAGTATACCAGGCAACCCTTGCTTGCGCTGCGGGCTGGTAATCCTGCGCGTACCAGCCCGCAGCGCAAGCAAGGGTCTCTTTCATCGACCGGGCTTTCGGTTGCGGGCCAAGCGGATCGGAAAGTCATTCGACCCGGAGCGCACCTCGAACTCCAGCCCGGAGGATTTGAAATCCAGGTAGCGCTCGTCGAAGGGCGGCTTGACGAGGCGGCCGCGCGGGTCTTCCGGCGCGGGCGGCGCGACCAGGACACGATACACGCCCGGCGGGACGCCGTCACCGGTTCGGTGCGTGCCCAGCTGGAATCGGCCGTCGGGCTGAATCTCCCCGCGCGGTGACGGCGGGCTGGCCGTCCTTGCTCTCGAAGACGACCAGGCCGGCCGAGACCGGCTCGCCGTCCTCGAACGTCACCGTGCCCCGAACCGGCTGGAGCGGGCCGCCGCAGCCGGCGACGGCCCACAGTAAAAGCGCCGCCGGCAGCGTGCGGCGGCATCGAGAAAGCACAATCGCCATGCGTTCGGCCCTCTCGTGGTTCAATGCAGACTGGCACGCTGCCATCGCCGAAGGCGAACTGGACGACGCCGGTGTGCCAGCTGCCGAACTGAATGTTGTACGCATCGCGGATGGTCAGCGCCAGGGGGTTGCGGATACCGGCTACGCGGCCGACCGACCAGGCCGGCTTGCCGGCGTAAATGCAGAAGTCATTGGGCAGGTTGCCGAGATCGCCCACCTGGACGTGCTTTTCGCCGAGCAAGAAGGTGTTGCTCAACCCGTCCTCGGTGATGCGCCGGTCCGTCGGCTGCCGGGCCTGGTTTTCCAGGCTGTCCGGCCGTATCCGCCGCCTTGCTCGCTTGCCCCGCCATCTGTCGCAGCAGTCGCTTGCACGCGGCGCGGCAGCAGGAACGACCTCGGCCGTTCGAGCTGCCGGTCCTGAGCGGAGACTTTGCTTTCGGGAATGTTCAGGTTGCTGGTGTTGTCGTCCTCGTTCTGCGCCGCGTAGTACGAACGTCCCGCGTTGGCGGCATGGTGCGCAGAGGCTCGCCATCGACCTTGAGGGGCACGACCCACGGCGTCGCCGCTACACGGACCGGCACTTTGCTGCGGCTGAGGCCTGCCTTGCGCGTTGTGCTGCCCCACCAGTTCGGCACCGACCAGCCCGGCCAGGGTGCGCAGGTGCCTGCGCGGAAATGGGCAGGCCGGTCTGTGTCAGAGCGCAGGCGGCGTCGGCGAAGGAACCCAGCCGCGCGGCGAGCTGGTCGATCAGGCACAGGGCAGGTAATCGCCAAGGATGACCTGGCCGTCCGAGCGGTTGGCGAGATATTGTCGGAAACCCACACCCCGAGCGGGGGGCGTCAGCCCCCCGAGCGTTCCCTCGGGGGGCGCTCGCGCTCCCCCCACTCAGGGGGCTGACGCCCCCCGCTCAGGATTGAGAAACCACCTCTCACGGGCCGCCTTTTTTCTCCGCCGCCCAGGCGCGGCGACCGACGCCCAGGTCGTGCCCAGACGCACCTCGTCGATCGTCTGGCGCGTCAGGCTGTTGATGTGGACTTCCAGCCAATCGAAGACCAAATCGCTCTCCAAAGGCGGGCCGGCGACGGTCCAGCCGTCCGGCTCCTGCCGTTCGACCGCCTCCTTCGGCCCGTAGACGCGCAGGAACACCTGATCCGGCCCCGCCGCGCGTGTGGCAATCTTGGCCGCCAGCAGGTACGTTTGCCCGTCGTCCAGGGGCAACGGCGTCCGCGAGCCGACCGAATTCAGGTGCGTGAACAGTTGGTTCACTCCGCCGATGCCGATGTTCAGCCGTTTGCGCGGGTCCTCGTTGCGGATCTCCGTGCCGGTGCGCAGCAGCACGCCCACGGCATTGAGCGGGTCGGCCGGGGGACCCTGACGGCGGAACAGAAAGCTCAGGTAATACGTGCCGTCGAGGTCCATGCGCACGGGCGTGGCCAGGCGGCGATAGTATTTCGAGAAGCCGAGGAAGTCGAAGCAGCCGCCGACGGCGGGCGTGGCCGAGCCGGGCCGGCTCAGACCTTCCTTGACGTTGAGCGGCTGGCGGCCGGCGTCCTCGGGGCGGAGCGAGCGGGCGAAGCCGTTCCACGGCGCCGTCCCAGCCGAACCCGCCGTTGGCCTGCCGTTTCCGCAGCGCCTGCGGATCCTTGTAGTCGAACCCTTCGTAAGCCAACAGCCCGGCGGCAGGATCGCCGGCCGCCTCGTCCGGCTCGACGATCCGGCGAACGAAGCGCTCGCGGTCGAGCGGAACGCGCTGCCCCGGCTCGTCGGGCGTCGGGCCATATCGGCGCGCTTCGCCGGCCATCAACTGCTCGGCCCGGCCCTTGCCCGCCTCGGCGCGAGGCGTCCGCCGCACTTCGCCGTTAAAAACGTGAACTTCCTCGCCTTCCGGCCCGACGGCCACGGCGTATTCGGTGCCGAAGTCCACCAGGGTGGAGGTCGGCGTGTGCAGGTCGAACGGAGCGGCCGTCTCATCGGCCTGGAAGACCACCTGGCCGCGCACCACGGTGGCTGCGAGCGCCCGCTTCCAGGCGCAGCACGGTGGGGGCTTCGATCACCAGTGCCGAGCCGCCGTCGGAGCGAATGCGGGCGATCCCCTTGACGAGCCGCAATTCGCCCGGCGCAGGCGGCACGCCGGTCGCGGCGGGCTGGCCCGGCCCTTCCCACACGCAGCCGGCCGCCTGAACCAACGTGGCCACGTAGCCTGGCGAGGCCGGCTCGATCGGCGGCGCTTGCCCTCGTCGCCCCGCCGCTGGCCCAGAAACCACTGGATCAGCAGCGAAGCCGCCAACGTTCCCGCGGCCACCAGCACGTAGCGAAACGCCTGTGCCGCCGACCGCCCACGGACGGGCGCGGCCGAACTCGCCGGCACGGATTGCGCTGCTCGCGCCGCCCAGGCCGGGGTGGACGAGCAGCCGGGCGTGCATGTCCAGGTATTCCAGGTACAGCCGCCGGCCCTCTTCGTCCGCTTCGAGCAACTGCTCCAGCCGGGCGTGTTCCGCCTCGCTGAGCTGGGCATCGCACAGGCCCGACAGCAGACGTTCCAATTCCCGACGCACTTCCGCGTTCATCGCTCCACCTTTCGCGGATTGCCGCCCACCGACGTGCCGGCGGCATCTCTCTTCTATATCCCCGGTCGGTTCGCAATAGTGC
Source organism: uncultured Planctomycetota bacterium (assembly GCA_963767535.1). GTDB lineage: Bacteria > Planctomycetota > Planctomycetia > Gemmatales > Gemmataceae > JAJPHU01. The sequence continues at coordinate 404,286 of CAVYEC010000001.1, read as the reverse complement.
CACCGTCGCGCCGGCACTTCTTGTTTTTCCTGGCACGACGCCGGCTCCGGGCGGGATTATAGAAGAATGCGAATGGAATGGTCCTTGTCGGGGGGCGGTCGAGGGATTGGGTCCGTGGAGGCGGCACGCGCCGAACTGCTGGTTCGCCTCTTATCCAAGCATCAGGACGAGCTGTTCCGCTACATCTTCGCCCTGCTGCCGCACGAGGAAGATGCGCGCGACGTGCTGCAAGAAACGAGCGTCGCGTTGTACCGTAAGTTCGCCGATTACGACACGGATAAGCCGTTTTTGGCCTGGGCCTACGGCTTCGCCTACCTGGAAGTGCTCAAGCAGCGCGAGCGCAACCAGCGCCGCACGCGCCACCTCCGCCGCGAACTGGTCGAACGCCTGGCCCGCGAGCGCCAGCAGCACGAGCCAATGTTGCAGGCACTGGAGCTGTGTTTGGAGCAACTGCCGCCGGCCGACCGGGAGCTGATCCGGCAGCGCTACCAGGTGCGCGAGCGAACCGAGGAGATGGTGCGCGCGTGCCGGCGCCAGCCGGCGGACCTTTTTTCGCAAGCTCGATCGCATCCGCCGTTCGCTTTTGGAGTGCATCAACCGCCGCACGGCGGCGGAAGGGTAGTGGCGCGTGCGGGAACGCTAGTCGATGCGTTCCAGGACGGCGGTCGAAAACGACAAAGATTCGCCACCAATTCGCCACCATGCCCCAGGACGATCTCTATCGCTCTCCCGATTGAACACGGGAGTGGTGGAGAGTTTTCCTTTCGCCCAGGACGCCCGGAACCAGCACATCTCGCTCTCTGTAACCGTACCCTTCTCGACACGCTCATCGAGTTTGCGGAACTCTGACAGCACAATCTCGTTCTCGTCGCCCTCGTGAAACCAGTAACGAGCCGTCACCACGATGGTTTCCTTCCACGACAGCACGAATTGCCCATCGAGGGTGAACGCGATCTGAAAATGGCTGCCGTTCGTTGTTCGCCATTTGCCGACGACGGTTTCCGAGGCCCTCTTCTCGTCTATCGCGGACAGCACGACCGAGCGGCTGTAGAACGGCAATCCCCACAGCCCCGCCAGCAACAGGATTTTGAGCAAGGCGCTTTGAAGACGGTGTGAGGGATTCCGAGGATCGTCCTTGTCCAGACGCGCCAGGTCTTCTTCCGACAGACGGCGATAACGGGGCAATGAAAAGTTCATTTTTCAACCTCCCGGTGGATCAATTGTTAGAGACGGTTTCTTTGGCAATTATCCAGATCGGTTCGCTGCCGGGTAACTGGCGGATCAGGCGCTGTCTGCACGCTTCGGCCTCCTGCTCCGTGGTGAAGCCAAGCTGGGGTTTTACGGGGTCCAGTAAGACGGAAGCGCCCTGGGCGATCATCTCCTCGCGGCACTGTTCGGCCGTCACCGGATCTCCCCGCCGTAAGGCCGTCGTGATGCGGAAGGGCAGCAATCCCGCCTCGAAAGCCTCGGGAACGGTCAGCCCGATGGCGAGGGCAATCCGATCGCGGAACGCCTTGCCTTCGGCTTGTTCGTAGGCTTGCAGAATGGCGGCCGACCTGTCTTCATCCGGAACGGGATCCCATTTGTCCCAGATTACCGTCGTGCGAACCGCGTTGGTCCTGGGGAAGACAAATTCCTCGATGAGCGGTTGCCCCGCCTCGTGCGCGTTGTTCAACTCTCCGGCTAGCTCGGCCACGAGGTGGGGGAACCGCGGCCGGGTTTGCTGCTCGGGGCTGCGTTGAATTCTCGGCATGGTCGTTTGTGGAATCAAGGGTTCGCATTCATCCGCCGAACCCGCAAGGCGATATCCTCGCGATAAACCGGCGACTCCAACGTCCGAACTCCTCCAGTGTGGTCAAAATCCTCGCCCTTGTCCACCGCGCCCGTCTTCGTGTTCACCCACTCGGCCCGGTACTTGCCGGGCGGCATCTCTACTTCCAGCGCCGCCTGCGTGCCGCCCCGCACGTAGATCGCATACGTCTTTCCCGACGCGACCAGCGCCGCGCGGTCACCCTCGCCTCCGGCGGATTGCCGGACAACGGCGCGACAATGTGGCCGCCTTTGATGATGCTGTTGTCCGGCCGCATCGACACGAAATCGAGTCCGTCCATGAACTCCTTGAGGATCTGCAACTGCTTGCGCAGCGGCGGGCCGCCGCCGCCGGGTGAGGTGGTCACTTTCGCGGTGCCGTCGGGGCGCTTGCAGGTGAACGAGTAATCGAGGTTGCTGTACGCCGAGCCGCCGGCCAGCATGAAGTCCCAGCCCTCCGTGCGGTAGGGCAGGTCGGCCGTGCCGCGGAAGCCGGTTTCGTCGTCGGCGACCGCCTTGCCGAGCTTCGCATTCATCGCCACGCTGTCGGGCGGCGTCGAGTAATGGAAGTTGAAGATCGATACGTCGGGGTTGGGCCGGTCGATCTTCGTCGATCCGTTGGAAATGTTCTGGGCGATCAGGTGCCGGTTCGGAAACGATTTCTCGGCGTCGCGGAGGACGGCGACGATGCGGTCGTTCCATTGCCGCGTGACGCCGCCGAAATATGCCTCATTGCAGACCTCGTAATAGAGATTATCGAAATCCTTCAGCTCGGCGGCGAGTTTGCGCACAAGCAGCTTCCTGGGCGACGGTCAACGCCTTGTCCTTCCGGGTGTACACTTCGAGACGGCCGACCTTGCCGACTTCCTGCATGTTGTTGGCCGCGTTCAGGGGATTGACGGCCCACAATTTGTCATCGTAGATGGCGCAGAAGAGCGACAGCTCGACGACGATGCCGCGCTGGCCGGCCTGGGTGAGAAAGTCTTTCAAACGCGCGAAATAGTCCGCATCCCATTGGCTCAGGTCAAACTTGTTGCCGCCGTCGCCGGCGCCCGGCGTGGTGCTACGCGCCCACGGACAGACGAACCGTCCGGGTGCCGGTGCCAGGGTGTTCTCGACGATGTTGAAGGATCCCGGCACCTCGCGGTAGGAGCCGGCGAAGGTGCGCGTGAGGTTGAATTTCGCGCCTGCAATTCGTTCAGGTACGGGACGTAATCGAAATCGCGGTTGAGGACGGCCCCGTAATGCTCGCCGGAGGTGAGCAGAACGGCCGGCTTGCCGCGGAAGAGGAAATAATGGGGATTGTCCGGGTGGAGGGCGAGCGGCTTCTCCGCCGCTCGCAACGGCAAAGGCAACACCGCCGTCAGGGCCAGGATCGCCAAACTTGCGGTTACTCGCATGATGACCTCTCTTCGTCGAACAAGCGGTTACGGCTTTCTACGGTACGCAACTACGGCGTTGTTCGCAATGGGCCGCAGCTTCGCGCAGTACAGGGTTCGAAACAGTAGTGGCGATGGAGGCGCTCGTCAATCTGCCGGGATAGTTAGCACGCCAAGCAAGCGCGACCCTCGCACGCCTGGAACCTCCGCTCACCGGCCGGCCCTGAATACAAGGTGGATAACCTCACCCATCGCGCGGACCCTTCCTCGTCCAGCGCGGAAAGTTTACAATCGGGGAGGTTGCTCGTTCCGCGCAGGAATCGTCATGGATAGTCTCTCCCGCCGTCCTCCCGATAACCTCCCCACCCCGCCATCCATTCCGGTGCGCCGACGCTGGTTGCTGGTGCTGATGTTGACCGTCGTGGCGATGGGCGCTGTGTGGGGTGCGTATAGCTGGCACCGGCGGCGCGTGGAGATTGCGCCGCGCCCTTTCTCGTCGCCGTTCCTCAACACCCGGCCGGGCGTCGGCTACGTCGGTTCGGGACGCTGCGGCGACTGCCACCCCGCGGAGGCGGCGACGTATGCCGAGCATCCGATGGGACGTTCCGTCAGCGCCGCCGACCGCTGGCTGCCCGCGCAGGACAAGGCCGACCCATCCTTCGAGGCGTCCGGCTTGCGCTACGCCGTCGAGCGCCGCGGCGAACAGGTGTGGCATCGCGAATATCTGCCGCGCGAGAAGACGCTTCCGGCGGTCGAAATCGCCGCCGAGGTCGCCTTCACGGTCGGTTCGGGGCGGCAGGGACAATCGTTTCTGGTCAACCGCGCCGGCCGCTATTTTCAATCGCCGATTAGCTGGTACTCGGGCGAAAAAGCCTGGAAGCTCGCCGCGCTACGAGCGGGACAATAAACACTTCAGCCGGACCATCACCGAGTCATGCCTGTTTTGCCACGGTAACGAGGCCCACGTCCGGGCGGACACGATCAACCAGTTCGAGCCGCAGCCGCTGCGCGTCGAGCCGATCGGCTGCGAGCGCTGTCACGGGCCGGGTCAGTTGCACGTCGCCGCCCACGAGGGCGTCGCGGGTCTGGACGTGGCCCAAACCATCGTCAACCCGCGCCGGCTGGAGCCGGCGCTGCGCGAGGCGGTCTGCGAGCAATGCCACCTCCAGGGCGAAGCGCGCATCGTCCGCGCCGGCTCGTCGCTATGGGATTACCGGCCCGGACTGCCGCTGGAGGAGTTCGTGTCCGTGTTCGTCCACCCGCCCGGCCGGGCCGCCGGCAAGAAGAGCGTCAGCCACGTCGAGCAGATGCACGAGAGCCGTTGTTTCCAGGCCAGCGCCGGCCAAATGGGCTGCATCTTCTGCCACGACCCCCATGTCTTACCGGCCGAAGGCGAACGCCGCACGTGGTATCGCGGCCGGTGCCTCCAATGTCACCAGGAAACCAGTTGTGGCCTCAGTCTGGACGAACGCCGGCCTTCGGGGGATAGTTGCGTCGACTGCCACATGCCGCGCAACGGCAGCGCCAACATTGCTCACGCTTCGATCACCGATCACCGGATCGTTCGCCGTCCTGTGCCCGCCGCCCCGGACGGTGATTCGGCGGATGTTTCGGTGGTTCCCTTCCACTCCGGCCGGGAAGACAGCGACGCGGGACGGCGCGACCTGGGCCTGGCCCTGGTCGAGTTGGCCGACGGCGCGGACTCCGAAGCGCATCGCCGCCAACTCGCCCGCCAGGCGCTCACGCTACTCAAGTCCGTCGTCGAGCGCACAACCCGAGGACACGGCCGCCTGGGCGGGGCTGGGTGAGGCACTGTGGCGGGACAAGCGATTGCGTCCGGCGCTGGACAGCCTCGATCAAGCCCTGCAACGCGAGCCCCGGCGCGAGTTGACGTTGCACACCGCCGGTCTGGCGGCCCTGGAGCTGAACGAGACGGAACGAAGTCTCGCTTACTGGCGCCGTCTTCTCGACTTGCACCCGCAAATCTGGCAGAGCCAGGCGTACTACGGGCAGGCGTTGGCGAACGCCGGGCAGGTGGACGCGGCCATCGACGCGTGCCGGGCCGCCTTGCGACTCAATCCCTTCGAGCCGCGCACGCGGATGTTGCTGATCAACTGCCTGCTCCACCAGGGACAAAAGCAGCGCGCCCGCGATGAGTTCGAGACGCTGTTGGCGCGTGCGCTCCGCGCCGCCGGATCAACTGCGGCGCTGGTTCGACGGGCTGATGAGCGCCGGCCGATGAGAGTCCATCTGGAAAGCCCCTCTCCCCCTGTACTCAGGGGGAGAGGGGAGTAACGCACGCGGGATGCGGAATCATTTCGGTTCTGAAAAAGTTTTCGGTGCGGACGGGATCGTCAGCGACGGTTGACAGTCTTCGCCGGGCGCGAGAGACTACACGTCCTCCATGCCGCGCCGCGCCGATTGGGCAAGCAGCTGCCTGGACCGCCCTCATCTGGACACCTATCTTCGGAGGTTGCCTCATCATGCACCTGCGACTTGCTTCCTTCTCCTCCCGCCTGGCCGCCCTCGCCTTTTTGCTGATCCTCGCGGGATTGGTGCCCTGGCTGCCGGCCGCGGACGATAGTTCGGCTCCGGGATTGGTCGCCACCCTGAAGGGACATACGGAGGCCATTTACGCCTTGGCCTTCACGCCCGATGGCCGGTACGTCATTTCGGGCAGCGGCGATCACACCGTCCGCGTCTGGGACGGTGCCACCGGCAAGGAGATCAAGATCCTCGGTGGCCCGACCGGGCATCAGAACCTCGTGCTGAGCGTGGCCGTCAGCGCCGACGGCAGCCTGATCGCTTCGGGCGGCTCCGACAATACGGCCAAGCTGTGGGATCTGCCCAGCTCCGGTCCCGTTCGCGCCATCGCCCAGAGCGAGGGCGCCCGCGCCCTGGCCGTCAGCCCCGACGGAACGAAGGTCGCCGGCGGCGATAAAAGTGGGCATGTGAAGATATGGAATAGCGCCGATGGCAAGGAGTTGTTCAACCTGGCCGGCCATGCCGGCCCTGTCAGCGGCGTCGCCTTCAGCGCGAATGGCCAGCTTCTCGTTTCCTCCGGCGAGGATGGGACGCTGCGCTATTGGAACCCGGCCAATGGGCAGGCCGTCGCCGTCACGGGAGCGCATCCCGGAGCCATCCGCGGCGTCGCCCTTCATCCGAACAACAGTGCGGTCTATAGCGCCGGCGCGGACGGCAATCTGAAATTCGGGGCGCTGCCGCCGGTGGCCTCGAAGCCGCTCGGCGCTCCGCACGGCGATGCGGTGACGGCCCTCGCCCTGTCCGCCGACGGTAAGCTGCTCGCCTCCGCCGGCGCCGACAAGAGCGTTCGCCTGGCGAATGCGGACGATGGATCGCTCCTCCGCGATTTCAAGGGCGCGACGGCGGCCGTCGAATCCGTGGCCCTGGCACCCAATGGCGAACTCCTTGCGGCGACGACGGCGGATCGGCACTTGCTCGTCTGGCAGACCAGGGACGGTCAATTGCTGGCCAACGAGCCGGCCCAGGCGACCGGCGTGGCCTTCCAGGCTGGCAACCAACTCTGGACCGGCGGCAGCGACGGCACGCTCAAGCTATGGACCATGCCGCCGACGACGGAGCGGACGCTGGCGCATCCCGACGCCGTTCACGCCGTCGTCGCCAGCGCCGACGGCAAGAAGCTGTACACCGGCGGCGCGGACAAGATCGTCCGCGTCTGGAACACGGCCGACCTCAAGCAGCCCGAGCGCCAGCTTTCTGGCCACACGGCCGCCGTCAACGCCGTCGCGCTGCGCCGACGGCAAGCTCCTCGCCTCAGCCGGCGATGATCGGACGATTCGCTTGTGGGATCCGGCCAACGGCCAGCAAATTGCCGTCCTCGACGCCCAGTCTCCCGTAACCAGTCTCTCGTTCCATAACAACGGTCAACTGCTCTCAGCCTCGGCGGACGGCAGCGTGAAGTTGTGGCAAATTCCCGGCGCGGCCGCCAAACCGCTGACTCACCCCGCCGCGGTCACGAGTGCCGTTCTCAGCGCCGACGGCGCGCGGCTCGTGACCGGCTGCGACGATAAGCAGGTCCGCCTGTGGGACCTGGCCACGGGGCAGGCCGAGCGATCGTACAAGGGCCACACTCTCGGCGTCTTGTGCGTGGCGATCAACGCCGCCGGCACCCAGATCGCAGCCGGCGGCGCGGACAAGACCTTGATGGTCTGGAACACGCCGACGGCCACGGAGGTATTGAAGTTCCCCCTCGCCGCCGCGGTGCGGAGTGTCGCCTTCTCTCCGGACGGCCGGCTCCTGGCCGGCGGCCTCGCCGATAACAGCATTCACCTTTTCGATCTGGCCGTGGGCAAGGAAATCAAGACACTCGCCGGACACACCGGGGCCGTCAACGCGCTGATTTTCACGACCAAGGGCGATCAACTCCTCTCGGCCGGTGTGGATAAAACCGTGCAATTGTGGAACATCGCCGACGGGAAATCGGTGAAAAGACTGGAACAGGGTTCGGCGGTGCAAGCATTGACCCTCAGCAAGGACGGCGCTCGCCTTGCGGCCGGCGGCGCGGACAAGACGGCCAAGGTCTGGACGCTGGCCGACGGCAAACTGCAAGCGACCATCACCGCGCCCGCCGTCGTTCACAGCGTCAGCTTCAGCCCGGACGGCTCACGCCTGCTGGTCGGCGGCGCGGACGGCAAGGCCGGCGTCTACGGGTTGGATGGCCAGCTCATCGAGTCCATCGCCCATCAAGGAGCGGTCAACGCCGTGGCCTTCCTCGGCGACGGCCAGCGCGTCGTCACGGCCGGCGCTGACAAGACCGCCCGGCTGTCCTCGCTGTCGGTGGTCTGGCAGGGTCGCCACGCCGGCCCAGTGCGGCAGGCGGTGCTCAACGCCCGGCAGGACCGCGTCGTTTCGTGCGGTGATGACAAGACCATCAAGATCTGGAATGCCGCCGACGGTAAGCTCCTTCGCTCGCTCGATGCCCACGACGGTCCCGTCACCGGCGTCGCCGTCAACGCTGACGCCACGCGCATCGTCTCGGGCGGTGCGGACAAGACGGTCAAGGTATGGACTCTGCCGGCTCAAGGGAGCGAAAAACTCGTCGTCCTCGCGCTGCCGGCCGGCGTCTCCGCCGTCGCTCTCAGCAGCGATGCCCAGCGCGTCGCCGCCGCCGTGTCCGATGGCAAGTCGGGGCGCGTCCACGTTTTCGACGCCGCCAACGGCAAGCAGCTTGCCGTCTTTGCCGACCACGCCGGCACGACCCGTTCGCTGGCCTTCCTCGGCAATAATCGCACGCTCGTCTCGGGCGGCACCGACAAGATGGTTCGGCTCCCCGGCCCGAGTAGCGCTGCGGCAAGCCTGGATGCGCACGCTGGCAGCGTGACGGCGTTGGCGTTCGCCCCGGACGGCGTTCACGCCCTCTCGGCTGGCGCGGACAAAACGGTCAAGCTGTGGGACATGAGCAAACGGCAAATGGTGCGGACGTTCGGCCCGCTGCCGGAGGTCGCCCGCACCGTCGCCTTCAACCGTGACGGTTCAGTAGTTGGCGCGGCCGGCGGCAAGACGGCAACGGTGTGGAAAGTCACGGACACGAAGGCAATGTGGAAGCTGGAGCACCCAGCCGAAGTGACGGGGCTGTCGTTCAGCTTCAACTCATTCCTCCTGGCCACCGCTGCCGCCGATAACAAGGTCCACGTCTGGGAACTGGCCAGCGGCCAGGAAGTGCAGGCGTTTCTCCAAGGCGGACCCGTGCGCGCCGTCGTCTGTCCTGTCCGCGACGGCACCCGGGTTCTCTCCGGCGGCGCGGACAAAACCGTCACCCTCCACACGATCACGATCAACCGTATCGTGCCAACCGGCGCGGCGATTCGTGCCATGAGCGTCACGCCCAGTGCCTCGCACGTCCTGACGGCAGGCGACGACGGCAAGATCAAACTGTGGAACACCGGCAATGGCGCCAACGACCGTACACTCGACGGCGGCGGCAAGGCCATTCACGCGCTGGCGGTGTCGAAGAACAACGCGCTCGTGGCGGCCGGCGGCGTCGATCAGACCGTGCGCATCTTCACCCTCGCCGACGGCAAGCTGCTCACCCAGATCAAGGCGCCCGCCGCCGTCGAGAGCCTTTCGTTTGCTTCCGATAACCGGACGCTGGCCGCCGCCTGCACGGCGGCGGAAGGCGGCGTCATCCAGACGTGGAACGTCGTCTACAACCCCGGCCAGCCGGCGCCGGCCGAGTTCGGCAAGCCGGTGCAGACGTACAACAACGCCGGCGCCCGGGCCGAGGTCGTTTTCGCCGGCGTCGGCGGCACATTCTATTCCGGCAGTACGGATAAACCCATCCAGATATGGAAGATCGCCACGGACACGCCGCGGAATTTGCCGCACCCCAACCTCGTTGACGCGGTGGCCTTCAACCCCGCCGGCACGCAGCTGGCGACCGGCTGTCACGACGGCCGAGTTCGCATCTTCGACGTGGCCAAGGGCAACGTGGTACGCGAGATCCAGGCCCACATCACCAACAACCAGCCGGCCGCCGTGTACTGCCTGGCCTGGACCGCCGACGGCAAGCAGCTCGTCTCTGGCAGCTACGACCGCAGCCTGAAATTGTGGAACGCGGCTGACGGTAAACTTATCCGCGAGTTCAAGGGCTACGAGGACAAGAAGTTCGAGAAGGGCCACCGTGAGGGCGTCGTCTCCGTGGCCCTGGCGCCGGACGGCAAGACCCTGGCCTCGGCCGGCGGCTGGGACCACACCGTCAAGATCTGGAACGTCGCCGATGGAACCGTCCTGCGCGACCTGACCGACCCGAAGCGGAAGTCGCCCGAGTCGCATCCGGGCGTGGTGTACGGCGTGCGCTACACGCCGGACGGCAAACACCTCGTCAGCGTCGGCGGGGCGCCGCAGAACAAGGGTTTCCTCGCGGTTTGGAACGCCGCCGACGGCAAATTGCTCTCCGGCGAGGAACGGCCGCTCGGCACGCTGTTCGCGCTGGCGGTGTCGCCGGACGGCAAGTTCCTGGCCGTCGGCAGCGGCGGCAGTGCCGGACCCGGCGGCGAGGACAAGAACAATGCCTACGTGATGAAACTGTCGATCAAGTAAACCCATGCCGGGGAGGGCGCGGTATGAGCCGGTTTCTGTTTGCCGCCTGTCTCGGGGTCTTCCTGGCGGGGTGTGGCCGGCAGGATAGGCCCGATGAGGTGCGGAAGAACGTGCAGGGCCTCATGGAACGGCAGCTAGGGAAAAAAATGAATGCGTCCTCGCCGCACACCCTGGCCGACGTGGAAGGCAAGCTCCGCAAGGGGATGCCGATCGGCGAGTTCGATCAGTTCATCGCCCAGCGCAACAAGGGGCACGACGAGAGCACCAAGGTGATGACATCCCCGTTCGTGGAGGGCGACCCGCCCAAGCTCGATCCCAAACGACAAACCCGGACTTACTTCCTGCGCGACGCGGATCTGGTCGTGGTTACGGAGTTCGTGGGACCGGAGGACGAACCGGAGGAGCGCGTTGTCTCCTGGCGCTCCGAGCCGGTGCGCGAGGGCTGATTCACCCAGGGCAGAGGAATGGGAATGCAGTTCGTCTTCAAATCGAACGGAAGCTGTATCTCCCCTTTCGGATGGGCGACCACATTCCCGATTTTGTTTCTCCCCCTATGCGGGCACGGTGGAGGCTGTTCCGGCGGTTTTTACTCACAACCCTCCGGCAAATTCCAGATAGGTTTTGCTCGTATTGTTCGGCCCTTCGCTCTGCCAATAACAGCCGACCAGGATACCTCTCGCGGGGTCATAGTGAAAACGAGAATATTGACCTCGGAACGCCCAGAGTTGTTCTCCCCAGGAACTGTAGGCCAAAATCCCTGGGCCGCCGTCCGCCAACACGCGGCCATCCGGCAGTATCCGGAGTTCACTCGTGTAAGCCGTCGCCAGGCCAACTCCCTCATGAGGCCGACTCTGAAATAAGATATGACCCTCACCATCGAGCCAAGACAGGATAGCGCCGCACCCGGAGCTGACGACATAAAGACCGTTCGGCAGCGCATAGGGTGTTCCTCCGCAACATCCGCAACTGAGGTATTCGCACCAGCCTGGCCGTCCTGAGTTATTGATGCAAAGAAGCAGATGAGGCCCAGTACAATTGCTCAGAAAGAATTGCCCTGCCTTCTCGTCGAAGGAGACGCGCCAATTGAAGATATGGGGGCGATCACCGGTCTGGAAAGCCTTAAAACCTGAACCGCTTGTACTATACCAGCCCGCGAGCGCGGAGCAGCTTGTCGTCCGCTCATATTAATTCATGGCTTCCGCGACGAGTGCCTCGGGGAGCCGGCAAATCGTCTCGGTCAGTCCCCCGCGCGTGCAAAGTTTCAATTGATCCTCTTCGACCCAGTAAAAAAGTCCGCCGGCGAGGCAAGCGGACGCTGGCGGCGATGCGCCGGGTCAGGAAAACTGCCAGACGGGATGGAGTTCGTGGTCCGTCGCCCAAACGTCCCGCTCGGTGGCGAGTACCAAAAGATCGCCCTGGCGCGATACCCGGCTTACCCCGCCAATCGAACTCCGCCGAATGGTTTGACCGCTGTCGTTGATGAGCCGGAGTTCATTCTCCGGTGAATTAACAAGAAAGCGATTTCCGTCCAGGGCGAGCAATCCACTTTCGCCCGGCCGAACCCATAACTGGCGGCCTTCCAGATCAAAGCACACGAGTTCGGCGACCTTCTGCTTCCCGCGCATCCCCAGGTAGTCTAGTAGGATGAGATCATCCCCCAGCAGGACGCCGGGGCGCTCTCCCTTCATGGATCGGGACCACAGGACGCGCAACATGGGGTTGGTCCGACTTCAGCGAACAAGGTATTATCTGCCGCTCGCCAGCATACGCACACTCCTCTCTCTGTCAACGGGACGCGATCCGTAAACGGCTTCGTTTCCGTCGGCAGGTACGGCGTAGTATAACGGGCGTGGAAAAACACGAGGATGGCATGACGGCACAAATAATTCATCTGCCTTTACAAGCGATCATGGCTGGCTTACGCCGCTTCAGCGTGGCCGAGTACCACAAGCTGATCGAGATCGGCATCCTCACCGAGGACGATAATCTCGAACTGCTCGAAGGCTATTTGGTGCATAAAATGTCGCGTAATCCACCGCACGATGCTGCCTTGCAGCTCATTCAGGAACTACTGCCGCGGTTGCTCCCCGCGGATTGGTGCTTACGGATGCAGTCCGCGATCACGCTCAGCAGCAGCGAGCCGGAGCCGGATGGCGCGGTCGTCCGGGGCAATGCCCGAAGCTACTCGTCCCACCCCGGCCCCGCGGATATCGGCCTGGTGATCGAGGTGGCCGACGCCACACTGTCCGGCGACCGCATCGACAAGGGCCGCATCTACGCCCGCGCCGGCATTGCTTGCTACTGGATCGTCAACCTCGTCGATCGCCAGGTGGAAGTTTACACGGCCCCGTCGGGTCTGTCGGCCTCGCCGGCTTATGCCCAACGGCAGGATCTTCATCCCGGAGATGACATTCCGCTGACACTGAATGGGGTTGTGGCGGCGAGCATTCCCGTCAGGGAATTGTTGCCGTGAGAACGCGGCCTCAGAAATCGAGGGTAAACTGCCGGCCGGGGCCGTCGAGAAGGAGCCGGCAATCCAGGAGAATATCCAGGCCGATCAGCACTTCCACATCCGGGATGGGATTGGCCAGTTCCATCACGGTGAGATCGCCTCGCGTCAGCATCGCTCCGGGAACATTGTCGGCCGGCGGGATACTCGGACTGACGCGGAACAGTCGAACCGAAGCAGATCCGCGTATTGTCTGAGTGCGGGTTTGGACGATGGCGGGAAGCGCTATCTTCTGGAGAACTCCCGCCGCGACGCAGCTAATGCTCGATCCCGTATTGATGACACCCTTGGTCCAAATAGGAGAAGGGAGCGGCTGACCGGCTGCGGCCCTGGCCGTCATCGCCTGATGATGTAAGCCAATCACGGCCGTTAACTTTAACTCGTTCTGCTGGATCGGGAATGTCAGCTGGGACATAGTTTATTGTACCCGATACGCAGGATGCGCTCGCGTTCCCGAATCTGGTGAACCAGAAACGGCTGGAGCAGGGACTTTTGATAAGCCGTTGCTAGGGCGTCTTCCTCTGGATCCCAGATACCGAGAATCTGCGCGTGCTTGATCACGACATACCGGCCCTCATTCCCTTCGGCGAGCAGCCGACCGACTTCGCGGCGATACGTCTCCCATTCCTCCGCGAGTTCGGAACCGGGCTTGAGTGGCTGCAACTCCGTGTAATGAATCGTCGGCGGTTCGGGCGGCGGTGGCGGGGGCTGCTGGCGATGGTGTTCCCACGCTTCCCGATGAATCCGTGCCACGAGATCGTGTCCGTCTTCTTTCATGACCGCATCCTCCTTGGGCGGCGACTATACCCGAATGCCCCCCGCCGTGCAGCGCCAACAAGGGGGCAAAGAAACCCTTGCTGGCGCTGCGGGCTATTCTCACTTCGAGGGGCCGTCCTTGTCGGCGATGAAGACGCGGCGGCGCGGCAACTTCTCGATCACCGACTCCGGCCGTCCGAAATTCGACGCCAGCAGGTAATCGGGGTTGGACGCCAGCCACAGCGACAGGTCGATCGCCTCGTAATGGCCGGTGTTGAAAGCGATCAGCACGCGGGCCGGTTTGTCGCCGCTGTCGTTCTCGATCGAGTGGCCGAAGCCGGTCGGGATGTAGCCCACGTCGCCGGTGTCCAGCGTCTCCTCGCGCCAGCGGCCGTGCGCCCGAACATGGTCACGCGCACCCGGCCGGAGACGACGTATTGCCATTCGGCGGCGTTGGGGTGCCAGTGCAGCTCGCGCAGGCCCCCGGGGTTCAAATCGAGAATCACGCCGGTGACGGTTTTCGAGATGGGGAAGCGGTCCTGGCCGATGCGCCACTCGCGGCCGCCGGTGTGCAGCGAATGCGGCGCCTGGGACAACATGCGGTATTTGTGCGTGTCCGGCGGAGCGTGCAGCGCTTGGCGATGCTCCGGCTGGATCTCCTCCGGCGGCACCGGGCCGCGCGCGAAATACACTTCTTTTTTAGGAAACTTGTCGAACGCCTCAGCAGGCAGGCCGAGGTTCTTGGAGAGCAAGCGCGGCGGCGTGTGGCCGATCCAGTCGGTGACACTGAACGTTTCAAACTCCGAGAAGTAGCCGTTGTCGAAAACCAGGATGAAGTGGCAGGGCTTGTGGCCCAGGCACTGGATCGAATGGCCGTGGCCGCGCGGGAAATACCAGATGTCGCCGGGGCCAAAATCGTTGGTCTCGGACCGCCCTTCCGGGTCGATCACAGTGGTACGGCAGCGGCCCTCGATGACGAACGCCCACTCGGCGGCCGTGGCGTGCCAGTGCAGCTCGCGCATGGCCCCCGGTTCCAGGAGCATCGACACGCCGGCGATGCCCTTGGAGATCGGCAGCTGCTTGACCGTCGCCTCCTTGCCGTAGCTGCCGCCGATCACCTTGCCCTCCGACTTCTCCAGGGCGAAACGGAAGGTCGGCAACTCCTTGCCCTCCAGCAACGGGTCGGGCTGGTTGATGAGATCGGACGGGGGCCGGGGGTGATCCATCTCCGCACCGAGCGCGCCTCCCGCCGCCGCGACGGCCGAGCCGAGTAGGAAGTTTCGCCGTGATAAATCGGACATGGTAACTCCTTATTGGGTGTGCGGGCCGGGAAATCAACCTTGGCGCAGGCGCGCGACGACCTGCACGATGCGGTGGGCGGCCTCATTCACCTCGGCCGGCGTCAACAGCGGGCTGAGACTGAAGCGCATCGCCGAATGGAGCACATCGTGGGGTACGCCCATCGCTTGCAGCACCGGCGAGGGCAACAGCGATCCACTCGAACACGCCGAGCCGGTCGAGCAGGCGACGCCGGCCAGGTCGAGATTCATCAGCAGCAGGTCCGCCTTGACTCCCGGAAACGACACGTTGACCGTGTGCGGTATCCCGTCGTCATCGGGTCCGTTGAGGATCACGGGAGCCGCATGGGTGCGCAGATGATCCAGAAAGCGCGTGCGGAGTTGACGCACATGGGCCAGGCGCTCGTCGCGTTCGCGGCGGGCGTGTTCGAGCGCGCACGCCAAACCGACCGCCAGGGCGACCGGCTCCGTACCGGGTCGCCGGCCGTGCTGCTGATGGCCTCCCCACGTCCGCGGCCGCAGCTTCACTCCCCGCCGCACCAGGAGTGCCCCAATCCCTTTGGGTCCGTGGAATTTGTGGCGCTGATCGAAAGCGTATCAACGCCGAGTTCGTGGAAGGAAACCGGCACCTTGCCGGCCGCCTGCACCGCATCGCAGTGAAAGAGAGCGCGGCCGTCCAAAATCTCCGTCAAACGGCGGATCGGCTGGACCGCCCCGGTCTCGTGATTGGCCAGCATGACGGCGACCAGGCGCGTGTCGGAACGGAGCAGGTCCGGCAATGCATCGGCGAGAACGCGGCCCTGAATATCGACGGGCAAAAAATCGACGGCGAAGCCGGTTTCCACGAGCTGTCGGAGCGGCTCGGCGACGGACGGATGTTCGATGGGGCTGGCGATCAGATGGGCGGGCGGCTCGCCGGTCAGGCCGAACAGGGCGAGGTTGTTGGCCTCGGTGGCGCCGCTGGTGAAGAGCACTTCGTCGGGCTGAGCGCCCAGGTAATGCGCCACGGATTCGCGGGCGTCTTCCAGCGCCTTGCGGGCGCGTCGGCCGGCGGAATGGGCGCTGGCGGGGTTGCCGAAGACGGCGGTCTCATACGGACGCATGGCGTCCCACACCGCGGGCAGAAGGGGCGTGGTGGCGTTGTTGTCCAGGTAAATGCCGTCCATTGGTCGCCACAATCGGGAATGAGCAGCAGGGTGACGGAAGGCAATTCACCCAGCGAATCGCACCCTGCTCACTGCATTCCTCATTGTAGCTACTGCTTGCTGGACTTGCGGCCCCAGACGAAGTAGATGGCCACGATCAGCAGAGCGCCCACGATCCCAAACAGGACCTGCACAGGCATGGCGTGCATGAAATTACCTCCTCGGGTTCCAAAATAGGGCGAACAATCTGCACAAGCATAGGTCAAGAATCGCCGGCGGGCACGCCCCCGAAGGTTTCGGAAAGCGTGCCCGCCGGCTTCGCCCCTGGATAGCCGAGGTCATCTGGCTTTTTGAAAGATCACCTGGGTCCCGTCCGTGTCGCTCGCCGTCATTTGCTCCCCGTTGATGACGATTTTTTCCGCATGATCTCTCCGCCCTCCCAGGTCTTGATTGAGATGGAACGTCACGGTCGAACCCCGGCCCAACGAGTAAGTGCCTGTGAAGGTTAGCGGGCCTACCTTGTAAGTCAGGCTCTTGTCCTTGCCAAAATTCAGCGAGAAAAAGCCGGCCGGGACCGCGTTCCCCTTCACGGTCGTGGCCAGGGAGGTCCATCTCGTCCCTTCGATCTTGCCCTTGTTGCTGGAGCAGCCGGCCGCGAACAGAAGCACCATCACAATCGCCAGGCGCGGCACGGAGAGGCGTCGCATGAATTATCTCCCTTGGAGGGCGGAAAAGAAAACCAGTCCTCCGGTTATCGGGCCGTGGCTTGCGCCCGCCGCCGAGGACTGGTAACAATCGCCGGACGAGCCGTCCCTTCGTCGAAACGATTGTACCGCAGGGCGCGGAGATCGCCAAGCAACGCGCTCAGGCCGGGTCGATCCGCTGCAACTCCAGGTCCGGCATCCGCTGGATGGCGGTGCTGGTCGGCGGCGGCGCGGGTTGGCTCCCGGCGGATGCGGCGGCCGGGCGGCAGAAAGCGCGGACCACCGCGAGGATCTCGCTCCTCCTTGATTTCGCCATCGCTCGAACCGCAGATCAACCCCTGGACGGCGCGCTCGATGGCTAGCTTCCCCGCCGAGTCGGCGGCGCGAACGGTCGTCAACACTTCGTCGATGACTGGCCCGGACGCCTGGCACTTTCCCAGGTGAGCCGCCAACCGTTCGACGATGCGTTCGTCGCGGCCCGACTTCGCCTTCGGCTCCTTGTGCTTGCCCGACCCGGCCCGCAGCACGCGCTCCATCTCTTCCACCGACAGGCCGCGCTGAAGCATGTCGCGCTTCAGTTCGGTCTCTTGCTCCCCGCGGCGGACTTTCTGCCACGCCTCGGCGATGGCGATGACGGCGATCATCCCGAAGAGCAGAAACCAGAAGTTTCCCAACAGCTCGAACATGGTGGACCCTTTCACGACTAAGGGAAGTACCGTTCGCATTCGCTCTCGTGAGTGATTCGTCGCGGACGGTCTGCCATTCAAGAAAATGGATGCCCGCTCATTTTACGGGGACAAGCACCCTCCGAAAAATGTGCGCTCGCCGATTCCCTTCAGGTGGAAGCTGCTTGCCACTCTGCCAAATGCAGTGGCCGTTTGGCAGAGTTAGTCCTTTCGTGTAAGTTTTGTCTTTTCAGTGAGTTACGGCAATTCCGCGCTGCGAGACTGCCAGACTGCCAATTTGCCAACGGCCCCGAGCCGGCCGGATTTTTTTCGTAAAAATCGCGCAAACTCGTCTTGGAAAAACGACTTTCCGCGCGTTATAACGGAGTGGAGAAGAGGAAATTTCCCACCTACTGACAACGGCCTGTCACGACCTCACGCCGAGTTCGCCCATGCAGCTGCGCTCCTGCCGTGAACTGGTGCCGCGCCCCCTCGCCTGGCTTTGGCCGGGCCGTTTGGCGCTGGGCAAGTTGGCCATCCTCGACGGCGATCCCGGCCTGGGTAAATCGCTCGTGACGCTCGACCTCTGCGCCCGCCTCAGCACCGGCCGCCCCTTCCCGGACGGCCAGCCCGGTCCCGGCGCCGGCAGCGCCCTCGTCCTCAACGCGGAGGACGGCGCGGACGACACGATTCGGCCCCGTTTGCAGGCGCTCGGGGCCGACCTGGAGCGCGTCTTCGTGCTGGATTTCGAGTCCCCGGACTCCGAGGGACTGCCGCGCCTGCCATCCCAGATAGGTGCCCTGGACAACGCCCTGGCGCGCACCGGCGCCCGGCTTCTGGTGATTGATCCCCTCGCGGCCTTCCTCGATGCCTCGGTTCAGACCGGCAATGACGCGAGCGTGCACCGCGCCCTGGCGCCCCTGGCCCGGCTGGCCGCCAAGCACGGCTGTGCGGTGTTGCTGGTCCGGCATCTAAACAAGAGCGGTCGCGGCCCCTCCGTCTACCGGGGCGGCGGATCAATTGGTTTACTGGGCGCCTGTCGTTCCGGCTGGCTGGTCGCCCACGACCCGCGCACGCCGGGGCAGTGCGTGCTGGCCCAGGTGAAGAACAACCTCGCCGCGCCGCAACCCAGTCTGGCTTACGCGGTCTCACCCCGCGAAACCGGCCCGCCGGGCCTTTCCTGGCTTGGCTTCACCGCGTGGACGGCCGACGAACTGCTATCGGCGTCGGGCCGAAACGGGCCTCGCCTCTCGCGGCGCGAACGGGCCGCCGATTTTCTCACCGCCCTCCTGGAGGACGGCCCGCTTACCTCGCGCGAGGTCTGGTCGGCAGCGCGGAAGGAAAGGCTATCGGAGCGGACCCTCTACCGGGCCAAGCGCGACCTGGACATCCGGTGCTCGCGCGTCGTGATGGACGGGGTTCCGCATAGTTACTGGCTGTTACCCGGCCAGGCGCTGCCGGACACGATCGCGCCGGAGGACTTTGTGCCGGACCTGGAAGAATGGCTGGAACCGCTGCGCCGCCGCTTCCCCCCGTCCACGCCGCTCGATGAGATGTGAATTCCTTTTCCTTCGTGTGAGTCGCTCCCATGTCCCACTCTCCCGCCGTGACGAAACCGCACCGGCCTCCCGCCGTGCAGCTCATGCGCAACCTCGGCCTGGAACCGGACCCCTGGCAGGTCGAAGTCCTCGAAGCCGGCCACCCGCGCCTGCTCCTCAACTGTTGCCGGCAAGCGGGCAAATCCACCGCCGTCGCGCTTCTGGGCCTGGCCGAAGCGGTCTTCATGCCGTTCACCAAGGTGCTGCTCGTCTCGCGCAGCCACCGCCAGTCCTCGGAGTTGTTCCGCATCGTCACCGACTTCTACCGCCGCCTCGGCTCACCGCTGCTCGAACGCCAGACGGCCGAGGAACTGCGGCTCTCGAACTTCAGCCGCATCGTCTGCCTGCCGTGCAAGGAGGAGACGATCCGCGGCTATTCGCGCGTCAGTCTGCTGGTCATCGACGAGGCCGCCCGCGTCCCCGACGACCTGTATCGCGCCGTCCGCCCCATGCTGGCGGTCTCCGAGGGCCGGCTGGTCTGCCTGTCCACGCCCTACGGCAAGCGCGGCTTCTTCCACGACGGCTGGGCCAACGGCGGCGACGACTGGGCGCGCATCGAGGTCGCCGCCGACCGCATTCGCCGCATTTCGCCGGAGTTCCTGGCGCAGGAGCGCCGCGCCCTGGGCGAGTCGTGGTTTCGCCAGGAATACTGCTGCTCGTTCGAGTCGTTGCAGGGTCTGGTCTTTCCCGACTTTGCCCGCTGCGTCGTCCCCGGCCCGGCCCCGCGAAGTGGTCGCCGCGTCGGCGGCATCGACTTCGGCTTCCGCAACCCGTTCGCGGCCATCTGGGGCGTGCTGGATTGCGACGACGTCCTGTGGCTGACCGGCGAGCACTACAGCCGCCAAAAACCGTTGAGTTATCACGCCGAGCACCTGCCGCGCGACGTGACGTGGTACGCCGACCCCGCCGGCGCCGGCGAGCGCTGCGAGTTGCGCTGCGCCGGCTTCGTGGTCCGAGCCGGCGATAACTCCTTGCGTCCGGGCATCGCCGCCGTCAGCGCCCGGCTGGAGAGTGGTCGGCTGCGTGTGGTGTCCGGCTGCTGCCCGAACCTGCTTTCCGAGGCGGGCCTGTACCGCTACAGCGACGACCCGCGCGACCGCCGCGCCGAGACGCCGGTGGACGAACACAACCACGCCCTGGCCGCCCTGCGTTACCTCATCAGCCGCCTCGACGCCCGCCAGATGGCCCGCAACCGCCACGGCCCGCGACGCATGGACGGCGGCAGTGCGGAATCTTCGTCCGCTGTGCGCCCGTGGTTGCGGCTGGACAATGAGGCGCTGTGGAGACCGTTGTAGGGTGGGCCTCGTCCCTCGGCCCACCAGCGGCGCTGTGGTGGGCCTCGTCCCTCGGCCCACCAGCGGCGCGTGTCGGTGGCCTCGTCCCTCGGCCCACCAGCGGCGCTGTGGTGGGCCTCGTCCCTCGGCCCACCCTACAGTCTTTCATCCCCTTCCGCAAGGTCTCCCATGTCCGACGCCATCCGCAACCGCATCAAGGGCCACCGCCGCGTCCGCGCCGGCGACCTGCTGCCGCACGAGCTGAACTTCCGCCTGCACCCCGATCAGCAACGCTCGGCGCTGGAGGCGCTGTACCGCGAGGTCGGTTTCGCCCGGAGTCTCCTGGCCTACGAGTTGCCCGACGGCCGGCTGAAACTGATCGACGGCCACCTGCGCCGCGACCTCGATCCGGACATGGAGGTGGAAGTGGAAATCCTCGACGTGACCGAGGAGGAGGCCCGCGCGTTGCTCCTGAGCATCGACCCGCTCGCGGCCCTGGCCCAGACGCAGGAGCAGCTGCACGACCGCTTGCTGGAACTGGTCGCGCCGATTTCGCCCGACCTGCAAGCCGTCTGGGAGGCGATGGCCGAGGCGAGCCTGGCGGTGTCTGAGACAGGCGAGCGGGAGGGAATCACTGCTATCCCTGAACAATTCCTGATCCTGATCACATGCAGCGACGAAAAGCAGCAGGTTGAATTGCTCCGTCGTTTCCAGTCGGAGGGGATGGAATGTCGAGCATTGGTTTCTTAATACGGCGGAGCGGCTGGTATCTCTCCTAATCATACATCCCTATCCAGAACGGTAGTTGCATCACCTGTATCTGCTCGCGGGCCGAGGATGACAAGCGTCCAGAAAGGGACCGAGGCCCGGGAAATACCAGGGAATGGGCTTCGCCGTAGATGGGTCGTGGACACCATGGAGCAGAGCCGCTCCCTTTCGGCTACGTTTTTCGTGGTTATTCGCTCGCGTAAACTTCGCGGTAGGAACAGCGATAGAAATACTTTCGATGCGGTATTACCTCTTTAATGATGACCCGCAACCGCGAGCGTTCATTCTCTCGCAATAACTTGACGCGGTTACGAAAGACTTCCTCGGCCTCGGCTGGATACAGCCATTGGCTAGGAAGATGAATGTCACAAGATAAATCCGGGTCTGTAGGCACGGTGAACACGAACCTGCCATCCGGGGTTAAGGATTCGGGAGTATAACTGTCCGGATCCACCGGCAAGCGTTCCAGTTGGTCTCCTAAACCTAGCCTGTCTAGCTCTTTTGCCGTAAGCTCTCGGCTGCCCACTTCTCGGTGGCATCTTGGTGCTCTGTCCCCGCTGTGATAGAACATTAACTCCCGTCTCCCTTGGGGCGCGAGGCCAATTACTCAGAGACTGTTCCAAAAGTATCATGCCGCGGCCTTTTGCTTGACGCGACGATAACGGAAGCGATAGCGCGGCTTCGTGGGTCGCAGTTGACGCAGCGTATGATGGAGGGCCGACAACTGGATCATTGCAGCGCTCGTCTCTGCCAACCGCTCGTGGTCGCGGCCCAGGCGACGGTAACGACCCAGCCACGCCAGCGTCCGCTCCACCACCCAACGCTTCCGCAGCGGTACGAATCCCGCCACCCCCTCCGGCCGGCTCACCACCTCGACCCGGTAGCGGCGCCGCTGCGACCGCAGCCAGGCATACAGGTCGTGGTTGTGGTACTTGCTATCCGCCAGCACCACCCGCAGCCTGGGGAAGTCGCGGCCCGGCAGGGTCTCCAAGACCTGCGGGGCGGCCACGCCGTCGTCCACGTTGGCCGCCGTCACCACCACAGCCAGCACCAACCCCAGCGTGTCCGTGGCGATGTGCCGCTTGCGGCCGTGGATTTTCTTGCCGCCGTCCACCCCGATCGCCTCGCCGCCGTGGACCGTCTTGACCGACTGGCTGTCGAGGCAGGCGGCGCTAGGGTCGGGGTCGCGGCCGGCGGCTCGCCGCGCCTGGCGACGCAGGCACTCCAGCAGCATCTCCCAGGTGCCGTCGGCCTGCCAGTCGCGGAAGTAGTTGTAGACGGTCTTCCAGGGTGGCAGGTCGTGAGGCAGCGCCCGCCAGGAACATCCTTCGCGGGCGACGTAGAACAGGGCGTTAAGCAGTTCGCGCATGTCGTGCTTGCGTGGGCGTCCGCCGGGCCGGACGAGCGGCACCAGAGGTTCCAGGACGGCCCACTGCGCGTCGGTGACATCACTGGGGTACGGCTTGCGGCTCATGCCGCTCGTTGTAGGAAATCAACCCTTTTGGAACAGTCTCTAATCCTACAGCCGTAGTTATCCATCAGGCGGCCGCGCCCCGCGTTTGCGGTAGTGGCACACGCGTGCGCGGTGCTGGTGTGCCCGCCGCCATTCCGACCACGCCAGCGCCCGCTCGGCCAGCGTCAGGCGGTCCCAAACTATCTTGAGCAGCAGCTTCCGCACTTCGGGGACCGTCAGCGGGATGAGCCCAGACCCCTTTTTTTGCCCCGTGCCGCTCGTGCCGCCCGCGAGCGGATGACCGCCAGCGCCGCCAGGGCGAACAGGCTCAGGGTGACGTGCCGATGCCACCCGACCCAGCTACGCACTTCGTACTCGTTCAGGCCGCAATCTCCCTTGGCCAACTCGAACAAATCCTCGATCGCCCACCGCGCACCCGCCACCCCAACCAGAATCCTCCAAACCGATGCCCGGCGGCCCGCCGCAGGCGAAGTATGCTACCTCCGAGGGGTCGGTGACGCTGCGGCGGATCAAGAGCCAGCGGGCGTACGCCTCCGGCTCGGGGGAGTTCGTCCGCAACAGAGCCCAGTCGTACAGGCGCGGCCCCTTGGCCCCATCCCCGCAACTCAGCCGCTGCCAGGCGTCGGCCGGGACTTCGGCAAGCAGATTCCGGGCCCGCACCTGCCGCAACCCCCAACAGACGGCGAAGTCGGTTCGCACGCCAACCACGTAACCCAGGCCGTGCTTCTCGATGGCGATGCGGAAGTGGTAATCCGACCCGTACACGGCGTCCGCCGTCACCCACCGCATCGGCACCCCGGACTCCACGGCCCGGTCCATCATCCGCCGGGCCAGCACCAGCTTGGTGGCGAACCCGACCACGGCCGGGACGCCGGCCTCTTTGCGACGCGGGGCGTCGCCGGCCCACTCCTTGGGCAGGTACAGCTCCCGGTCGATCAGCGCCCGCCCCTTCTCGGTCACATACCCCAAAAACACTCCGATCTGGCAGTTCTCGATACGCCCGGCCGTCCCGCTATACTGCCGGGCGACGCCGACGGATTTCCTGCCCTTCTTCAAAAAGCCGGTCTCGTCCACGACCAGCACACCCTCGTCGTGCCCCAGGTGCTCCGCCGCGTAGCGGATGAGGTCGTCGCGGACGGCGTCGGCGTCCCAGTCGGCCCGGGCGAGCAAGTGCTGCACCCCATCCGGCGTCGCCTCGCCCAGGTGCTCCGCCAACTGCCAGCCGTTCTTGCGCTCGGTGTCGCTAAGCAGCCCGCGGATAGAGCCGACCGCTCGTTGCCGTGGCTCAGACCGGGCGAAGTGCCGACCGATCCGTTCGCCGATGGACATCACTTCGTCTGCCCAGCCGTGGACCTGCGCCTGCGTTGGTCGTCCTGACATGGCTTGCCCTCGTTAAAACTCCGGGCGAGGGCTATTCTAGTAACTACGGCTGTAGGACTAATTGCCGCCGCGGTCTAGGAGTTTCATCGGGGATAGTTCCCGCAAGAGCAGAGAGGACAGGTCGATTACAATCGCGGATCATACAGTTAGCCGGATGCTGCACAGGCTCATTCGGCAGGTTCGTCATCTCGACCTTCCCGACGTACAGAGTCGGTGAATAGCCTGGATTATGTCGGTCAAACAAATACCCACTCTCGTAGAGATATAGATGGATCTTTTGATCTTTCTCAAAGAGAGCATCATCTGGATCGTTCCAGATGGGTATGTAGAGGTTAAGGCTACTGTGTCCACCGACGACTCCTTCTTGTTCTTCTTCCGCATGAATTACCACGATTGAATCCTTCACGAAACCAACGTCGTCCCCCCAAGGTTTGTAGGGTGAGCCATGCAGCTCCAACTGGATGGCTTTATAGTCTGCAAGTTTAATGGGATCAAACGACTCGCTACCTTGAAAGCAATAATCAAGATTCTGGCGGACATCCTGTGCGATTGGCTCCTTAATCTGGCATTGGATGTGAATGCTCGCTTCTACGTTGTTACCATGAAGAGCCTGGGCTGTCCAGTTGTGGCTTCCGACAAGAATATCCACGTCCTCTGACCGTTCGTGTTCGATGTATACTACTTTCGAGTGCATTAAAGGCCGGTCGTGATTGATCTCTTCTGGCAAGATCATGCCTCGATACAGGTAGACCCGGCCAGGTATGCGTTGTGCTAATTCGTTCAGGGAATCAAGGTTGGTCGGCCAACGGATGCTTGCCACCACCCTGGAATGCCGGCGAACGCTTTCGCCCGAGACTAGGCGTAAGAATGTCCTCACGCCTGGCCCCGTTACGAAGGCCGCGGCAATCTCGACACGAGCAGCATTGTGGAACAAAGGCCCAAGAGCTGTCTCAAGGGCGGCATGGGGACTCGGGTGAAGGAGCCGAATCTTCATTGTTGTGTCCTACCTGGTATCAGGCATCGGGGGCATCGTCGGGGACATCGGGGATGTTCAGGTTTCCAGGTCGAACCAGGCATTCGATTCGCCAGTCAGCCATGACGCTTCTTGTACTTGGCAGCGGCGCGGCGGAACGCTTGGTTCACCGAGGGTGGGTTCTCCAAGAGGTCCAAGAAGAGTTCGCGGTCACGATCCGAGAGCGGCGTCACGGTTTCCTCGGGGAAGCGGAACTTGTCCTCCGGCACGACCCGCACCTTGCGGATGCGCAATTCCGTCGCGCTGACTTGCTCGATAAGGATCGTGGCATTGGCGAAAGAACGGGGCAAGCTGACGCGGCCCTTTTTGTCCGTCGTGCGAATCACCGATGGGATGCTCTCGGCCATCTCTCGTCCTCCACGCTGAACTTATCTCTTAAGGGAATGCGATCAAGTGGGATAATCCCATTCTGGGCTGCGGACTCTCTTGGCAAGAAACCGGTTTCCATTCGTTCTACTGTACCTGCGATGAATCCCCGATGGCAAACCGGATCGACACCGCGGCCCCGACGACAATGCTTCCCGGTGCCAGGGCACGCTCCGGACCGGCGTCGTCGGAGGGAGCCTCGCTGGATGTGTGCCCCTCGCCGGTGCCGCGCAAGACCTCGGGGTTGATGTCCTCGATGGCGAGAACGCTCCCCAGCGACACGCCGGCCGCCCGGCAATAGATTTCCGCCTTTTCCCGCGCCGCGGCCACGGCGCGGCGACGGGCTTCGGCCCGGTGTTCCTTCAGCCGGGTCGTGCGGAACTCGACGGAACCGATCTCGTTGGCCCCGGCGTCCACGACGCCGACCAGTACCTCTTCCATGCGATCGAGGTTGGTAAGCAGGACGTTGAGCGAGACCCTGGCAAAGTATCCCGTCGGGGTCGATTTGCCGCCGACGTGCTCGAAGGTCTGCGACAGGGTGATGCGAGACGCGGCCACCTCGCCCACGCCGGCCTGATCGAGATAAGTGCGGACGGCGCGAACCGCCTGGCGCGTGTCGTGAAAGGCGTCCCTGGGCTTTTTGGCCTTGCGACCCACCGAAAAATGGAGCGAGGCGACATCCGGCTCGACGCGCAGGACCGCCGAGCCGAACACCTTCACGCCGCGCTGGAAGTTGGGTTCCATACCGCCCTCCGATCAGAGTTCGATGCACCCGAACGCTCGCGATTCATTTTAGCCTTCTCGCCGGGTTGGAGCTTGGGCGGGGGCGGCGGCCGGTGCTTGGACTCCCTTGAGCATTCGGCCGATCACCCGGCCAAAGATCTTGGCGTTCCACGATCGGGGCAGCAGGCGCGTCGAGAAGGCGGCGAGCGCGTTGGTCCAGCCGGCGACGACGGTGGTTTTTCGGCCCAGCTTTTTCAAGGCGATGTCCACGATGGCGCCGGGCCGCATCAGAAACAAGGGTTTGGCGCCGGAGGACCAGAATTCCGTCTGCACCGGGCCGGGACAAACCACCAGGACCGAGATGCCATCCCGGCGAATTTCCTCAGCCAACCCCTCGACGAAGATGAGTTCCTGGGCCTTCGAGGCGGCATAGGTGGCCCACAAGGGAACGCCCGCGAAGGCGACCGCTGATGATACAAAGATCATCCCACCCCGGCCGCGTTGCCGCATCGACCGGCCGAAGTGGTGAGCCAGGATCAGCGGGGCACGGTTGTTGACGTGCAACAGCGCCAGTTCGGCAGCGAGGTCGTTGTCGAGAAACTTGCCGGTGTTGGCGAAGCCGGCGTTGTTCACCAGCAGGCCGATCGGCAGGTCACTCGTGGCCTGCTCGACAAGGGGCAAGAAGTCCTCACGCGTGAGATCGACCGAAACAACTCGCGTGCCGACGGAATGCTTGTTTTGCAAATCCTCGGCCAACTTCCGCAACCTGTCTTCGCGCCGGGCCACCAGCACGAGATTCATGCCGGCCCCGGCGAGGCGTTGGGCAAACTGTTCTCCGATCCCCGACGAGGCCCCTGTGATCAGCGCCCAAGGCCCGAACCGTTCAACAAAGTTCCTCATGGTTCTGTCCTTTCCGGTGATACGCTAAACTTACCCTGTCGTCCTTGTCTTCATCTCAGGAGATCCTTTCATGAAAGTACGCATCCTCCTACTGACGGGGATGGTCCTTCTGCTCGCGGCCGACGATCCCAAGAAGCCCGAAGTTCCCGAGTTGAATCGAAAAGTGCTGGAGTATGTCCGCGACAACCTCGGCAAGAAAGTCGGCGACGGCGAGTGCGCCACGCTGGCCGCCCGCGCCCTGCACAAGGCGGAAGCGCGCGATTGTTCCACCTCGCGCAGCGGGGAATATATCTGGGGCAAATTGGTCCGCACCGTCACGTCCGGCACCAACGTGACCGGCAACGTGTTGCCCGGCGACATCCTGCAACTGCGCGAGGTGGTCTTCGCGGGGAGGAAGGGGAAGACAACCTACGAGTCCAGCTATCCGCTGCACACCGCCATCGTCGCGGCGGTGAAAGGCGACGGCAAGGTTGTCGAAGTGTTGCATCAAAACGCCGGCGCTTTCACCGCCCCCGACGCGGAGCGGCGCAAGGTGCAGCGGGTCACGATGCGGTTTGACGAGCTGAAAAAAGGCTCGATCAAGATTTACCGCCCGCTGCCACGGACGGATGGGGATGGTTGAAGCGCTTCTCACCCCTAAGTACGGGAGAGAGGAAGACTCCCTTAGAAGCACTAACTTCATGGCGAGCCGGGAGCGTGAGCGACCGGAGTGAACTCACTCCGGTCGCTCACGCTCCCGGCTCGCCAGAAACTTACAGCCTCTCAACGCGGCGTCGTCACGGAGCGGAAAATCATGCCGTGCAGCGGCAGCAGTTTCGTGCGAAAACTGTGCGGATGATGAAACGCCGGCTGCGGCACCGCCTCGTATTCGTTGATCCAGTTGTGGCCGTTGCCGCCGAACTCGCTGCGCGTCGGTGTCGATCACCTTGTGATAACGCCCCGGACGCGGCACGCCTAAACGAAACTCCGGGAAATGCTCTTTCGAGAGGTTGATCAGATACACCATGAAGTCGTCGTATTTGCGGTCGTAGCGGAGGAAGGCGAGGATGAGCTGCTGGTAGTTCTGGCACTCGATCCACTCGAAGCCATTCGTGATGTTGTCGCCCTCGTGCATGGCGGGAATGTACTTGTACACTTCGTTGAGCCGTTTGACGAACCATTGCAGCGAGCGGTGCAGGTGGTCCCAGGTGGACGCCCACGGCAACGGCTGCTCGGCATTCCATTCGTTCTTCTGGCCGAACTCCTGACCCATGAAAAGCAGCTTCTTCTGCGGATAGCCGAACTGGAGCAGATAGAGCAACCGTACATTCGCGAACTTCTCGAAGTCGCTGAGGTCCTCCGTCTTGTTGACCATGCTGCGCTTCATGTGGACCACTTCGTCGTGGGCCAACGGCAACAGGAAATTCTCGGTGTGGTGATAGAGCATTGGGTAAGTCAGGTCGTTGTAGACGGCGCCGCGGCGGGAGTAGGGGCGCGGAAAAACTTCATCATGTGCGAGGTGCAGCCGAGGTCCCATTTGAAGTCGAAGCCGTGGCCGCCGTGCTCGACCGGCCGGGTCACGCCGGCGGCGATGGTCGAATCCTCGGCGATCAGCAGCGTCTCGGGATGCTCCTCCTTCACCGCCCAGTTCATCGACTGCATGAAGCGGAACCCTTCCGGGTTGTGGCAGTTGCCGTGCTTGCGCAGAAACTCCTGGAACTTCTGCTCCGTGCCGAACTCGTAATAGTGAAACTGCCCGGCCGCGTCGAAGCGGAAGCCGTCGATGTAATACTCCTCGATCCAGTGAAAGAGACTGGAGATGAGAAAGCTCTTTACCTCGTTGCGGGCGAAGTCGAAATAGGAGGTGCCCCAGGGCGTGTGCCGGCGCTCGGGGATGGGGCACTCGAACAGGTGGTTGTCGTTGTCGTAAAGCGCCAGGCCGGTCGCGTCCTTGGGGAAGTGGACCAGCACCACGTCGAGGAGGACGCCGATGCCCGCGCGCGTGAAAGGCATCGACGAGGCGTTTGAAGTCGGTCGGCGATCCCAACCGCGAGGTCGGGGCGTAGAAGCCGATGGCCTGGTAGCCCCACGAGGGCACGTAAGGATGTTCGAGGATGCCCATCAGCTCGACGTGCGTGTACTCCATGTACTTGACGTAGGGCACCAGCTCGTCGATCAGCTCCAGGTAGCTGAGCGGTCGGCCGTCCTTGAAGCGCCACGATAACGGATGAACTTCGTAGATGTTGAGCGCGCCGGTGAACTTGTCGGCGAGCGTGACCTTGGGGTGCTTGAACTCGTAGTAGGTCTCGCTGAAGATCGGCGTGCGGTTGTTGTCGTTCTGGATCGACGCGGCGAACGGGTCGCCGCGAAACTCCCAGCGGCCGTCGGGTTTCTCGATGGCGAACTTGTAGTACAGGCCATGCTGAAGGCCGGGAATGTGGCGCTCCCAGACGCCGGTGCTGCCGAGCGGTTCCAGGGCGTGGCGCGTGCTTGTTCCAGTCGTTGAAGCTGCCGACGACGGCAACGCGCTTGGCGTTGGGCGCCCACACGGCGAAGCGAACGCCGTCCTCGACGAGGTGTGCGCCGAGGAGGCGATGGGCGCGGCGATGCTCGCCCATGTTGAAAAGATAAACATCGAACTCGGGCAGCGAACGGAGCTTGGACGGGTCCGGCGGCGGGCCGTTTTCCGGACGGGCGACGAGGTCGAGTGAGCCGCCCATGCGATCGATGGTCGTCGCGGCGGGGTCGGGAGACCCGTTCTTCACGTCGGCGCGGTTCGGAGACTCGCGCCGAGCGCTGGGGTTAATCGGAGTCATGGTTGAGCATCCCGTGGAGGGCGACGAGATCCTTGCCCAGAAGCTGGTCCTCGCACAAAAGCAGCAAACAGCGCTTGGCGAAGCCGCCGTCGTTGCGTATTCGGTCGATCAAATACTCCTGGACCGTGGCGTCGTCGATCCGCCTCGCGGCATAGAGGGCATCGACTTCCGCCTGGCTCCGATCGAGGTACGGCTGCCGGTAGGCCAGCTCGTCCTCGAACATCGTTTCATGGCTGACCCACTCCCAATCGACGCGCTGGAGCCAGATGCGTTCGTCGCGGAAAACCGAGTTGATGTTGAGCGTGCAATCGTCGGTGACGAAATAGCGCGTGAAAGGATCTTCATACATTGCGCCGTAGGCGGCGTTGGGCAAGGTAATGTTATTGCCGGAAAAGGTACGGATGTTGGCGCAGGCGTTGGCCGTCGTGCGGTAGGCGAGCGAGAGCCGTAAATAGAGACCTTCGCGTTTGTACTTGTCCTTCTTCGGCAGCAGGTCCCGGAAGCACAGGGCCGGGCCGGCGTCCCAGATTTCGATGAGGTCCTGGAACGGGTCGTGGTACCAGTTCGATCCGTAAATGGTGGCCGCCGCGGCGCGGATCGAGCCGCGCTGCCCGAGGACGTCGGTTTCTTCCTTGACCACCGGACGGGGGACCACCGTCATTTGGACCCTGGGGAAGAACTCCCGACGAACCTCCGTCATGTGCCTTCCTCCTCGATGTCGCGGAGTGCAGTAACAGTTCCTGGCGGAGCCGGTTCTTCTATCCCCCTCCCCCCTTGTGGGGGAGGGTAGGGGTGGGGGTCGAGGCGTTCACCCCCCACCACAAGGGGGGAGGGAGAAAGACACCCCCCACCCCAGCCCTCCCCCACAAGGGGGGAGGGAGAAAGAGGCCGCCCTGTTGGAAATGATAAAGAGGATGGGGGCGCGGCGGTAGGGGGTGGCGAGACGGAAATCCGCCCTAACTCGAAGGGGCTGTCTTCAGCTTGTCCTGAAACAGCTTTTTCACCTTGTCCACCTTGGGCCGGATGATGGCCCGGCAGTAAGGCATCCCGGAGTTTTCGGCGAAATAATTCTGATGGTACAACTCGGCCCGATAGAACTCGGTGAAGGGGACGACCTGCGTGACGACGGGTCCCGCGAGCAGGCCGGACGCGTCCAATTCCTGCCGGGACTGTTCCGCCAGCCGCTTTTGCGCGTCGGTGTGGTAGAAGATCACCGAACGATATTGTGGCCCCACGTCGTTGCCCTGGCGATCCGGCGTGGTCGGGTCGTGCGTCTGCCAGAAAACTTCCAGCAACTCCTCGTAGGAGATCACCGCCGGGTCATACGTGACCTGGATCGCCTCGGCGTGTCCGGTCGTGCCGCTGCAAACCTCCTCGTAGGTGGGGTTCTTCAGCCAGCCGCCGCTGTAGCCGGACACCACGGAGCGCACGCCTTTGAGCTGCGAAAACACGGCCTCGGTACACCAGAAGCAGCCGGCCCCGAAGGTCGCCTTCGCCATCCCCGCGGGCGGTTCCGCTGGCTCCAGGACCGTGGGCGGTTCCGACAGCGCGAACTTTCGCCCCAGAAAAACGACGACGCAAAGGACCCCAACGAGGGCCAGGCAAATGAGCCAGGACTTCTTCATGTGCATCCGCCCACTCCTTCTGGAGAAGCAGGTCAGCGGCCCAAGAGCCTCGGACGTGCGGCCCAGGCCCGTGGAGGTGCTGATAATTGTAGGGTGGGCCGAGTCTTCGAGGCCCACCAGCATTGGCGTGGTGGGCCTCGAAGACTCGGCCCACCCTACGAGACTTGAGAAGCAGGTCAACGACCTCCCATAATAATGGCACTGGGGTCGTTAAGGAAGGGGGGAGGAAATCCACGGCGCCGACAAGGGTTGCCCCTTGCCGGCGCTACGGGCTGGTCAAGAGGTTAGGGCCGCTTACTTTCCGAATAATTCAGCAGGTAATGCCGCCGCTGGTCGGCGAAGGACCGCAGACTCATGTTCATCCGCCGGCCCTGCGGCGCCTCCGGCTCGGCGGTGTCGTCCGTGAGCTTCTGAAACTCCGCGAGCGTGCTGAGCTTGCGCGTGTCGGACTCGATGCCCTTCTCGATCAACGACCGGTACTGCGCCACGACGGGGCCGAGGTTCTTCCAGTCGAGCCATTTGTCCGCGATGGCCCGCACATGCTGCAAGTAGCGCTGCCGCAGGGCCGGCACCGCCAGCACCTTGCTGCGCAGCGGCTTGCGAGCGTCGTCCAGGCCGATGAGCGGGTCGAGATCGACCGGCGAGCGCGGCTCGCCCGCCCGCGGGCCTTGCAGCTTCGCCCTCTGGTCGTCGCTCAACATCGCGGCGACCTTCTCCTCGGCGTCCTTTTGCAGTCTGGCAATCTGCTGTTTCTTGTCATCACCCAGGCGCAGCATGTCGCGCTGCGGCGGCGGCACGATTTCGCCCAGCCGGTTCGCGGCCATGCCGAACCCGCCGGGTCCGCCGGGTCCGCCGAAGCCCGGCCCGCCGGCCGGCCGAAACGCCTCGTTGATGTCGTGCGGGATGATGCGGAATTTCCCCTTGCCGTCGAGGTAAATGCTGTAATCGCTGGCGCGAATCCAGTAGCCGTCGTCATTGATGAGCGCCATGTCCAGGGCCAAAAACCAGAGCAAGCCGTCGAGGTCCATCTTCTCCGCCAGCGCCTGCTCCAGCTTGTCCGGCGGCGTCTGGTTGAGCGTCTTGCACAGGTCGATGAACGCCCGCCACGCCTTGGGACTGTCGCCGGATTTGATCTCATAGCGGCGCTTGTAATCGTCCACGTTCTCGCCGAGGTATTCCAGCCCGCCGCCGCCGCCGGGGCTGCCGCGCACCTTCCAGCGTGCGCCCTTGCTACCCTTGAAGTTCTCGGCGACAAACTCCTTGTTGAACTGCTGGGCGCTGACATACACGCCCCAGCTCTCGCCGTTGATGACCACCTGGACGAAGTTCGCCTTGGGGGCCGGGATGTACTGGCGGGCGATGTGCGAGTACAGGACGGTGCTCATGAATGAGCCGTCCTCGTGGGCGTTGAGCAGGTTGAGCGTCTTGTAGCCGTACAACCGCTGCTTGGGATTGGCGAAATCGAGCGCCAGATTCATCGACCGTTTGGAGCCGGCCTGCACGCCCATGAAAGACGACATACCGCGGAAGTGGACGCCGACGCCCGGATACTTCTTGCCGTCCACGGTCAGGGTGGCGGGCACTTCCACGTCGGTGCCCTTGAAGTCGGCCATTTCCGCCTCCCAGTCCTTGTCCTCGAACTCCAGGAACAGAGTGCGGAGAATGGTCTCGTCGTACAGGCCGGAGCGCGGATACGCCTTCACGTCGTCCGGGCGGATGCGGGGACCGGGCTTCGGCGGTTCACGGTTGCCCCGTCCGCCGAAGCCGCCGGGCGGGCCGAAACCCGGCTGAGGGGCCAGCAAACCGAAGGCCGCGACGAGTTCGCTCTGGTCGAGCTTGCCGTCCTTGTCCTTGTCGGCTTCCTGAAACAGCTTTTCGGCGGCATCGGTCAACTCACTAAGCGTTACCTTGCCGTTCTTGTCGGCGTCCGCGCGCCGGACGATGCCGCCGGCGAGAAAGTTGCCCGGCCCGAAGCCGCGAAACCCGCCGAAGCGCTGGCGCATCTGCTGGAGCGATTTCCTTTCTTCTTCCGTGAGGATGGCTGCCAATTTCGCATCCACTTCCTTCTGAAGCGCCGCGACCTGCTTCTTCTGCTCATCGGTCAGCTTCAGCCGCTCCTGGAGGGGTGCCGGCATGATCTGACCCGGCTGCGGAGGACCACCGCGACCACCCGGAGGACCGCCCGGCCCTCCGGGCTGTCCGCCACGCCCACCGCGACCGCCGGGAGGTCCGCCCGGACCCCCCGGAGGACCACCGGGAAATCCCTGCGGCTGCGGGATGATGCGGCCAAGACCCTGGGCGATCTGGTTCTCGTCCAGCGAGCCTTTCTTGTCCTTATCGCATTCGGAGAAGAGTTGCTTCACGCCGGCCAGCAGCTCCTCCTTGCTGAGCTTGCCGTCCTTATCGGTATCGAGCTTCTCGCGCAGGGGTGTCGCCAGAAAGTTGCCCGGCCCGAATCCGCCGGGCCGCCCGCCCCCTTGCTTTTTCAGAAAATCGCGGGCGGCCTGGCGTTCTTCCCGGTTGAGCCGGCCGTCGCCGTCCTTGTCGAACTGCTTGAGCAGCTTGCGCCGCTGGCCGCCGAACCCGCCGAAACCGAACGGCGGAGGGCCACCGGGATTGTCGGCCTTTTTCGCCGGCGGCTCCTGCTGGGCCGCCGGCAGCAGCGTCAGCGACAAGGAGCCGAGAAGGATCGCCACGGCAATTCGCTTGTTCATCGCCATCCCTCAAAGAGAAGATCATCGAGTATAAGAGTTGACGGAAAGAGCTGTGGCGGCACGCTGCTAGCGTGCCTGAAAACCGGCCCGCTAGCAGCGTGCCGCCACAATGCTTTCCGCTCGCTCTAAGTCGTGCGGTCTCCGCGCCTCCGTCCTACTGCGTTAGTCACGTCGAAGGCGCGAGAACCGCCGCGCGAAACTCGCATTTTCGACGATGCACCAGGGATGGCGGGTTGGCAAGCGGCCTCGCTTTACTGCTTCAACAGCCCCGCCCCGTAATCATCATTGGGATTGCGAATCACCGTGTGAATGTGATCGGTGCCGCCCTGCGGCGCGTATTCGATCACCACGGTCGGCCCCTGCACGCGGAAGTAGGCCGCGCTGCCCTTGGCGGTCGGCCCGCTCCAGGCGAAGTACGTCTCGCCGATCTTGTCCTTGATCTCCGCCATCCGCGCCCTGGCCGCGTCCGGCTCCACGATGTTCACCCAGGCGCCGATCACGTCCAGCAGCATCGCCTGCTGGTCGGCGGTCAGGGCGGAGCCCTTGATCCCCTGCGGCTCGACCTTCTTGCCGTCCTCGCCCGGCCCCAGCAACAAGTCCTGTCGCGGCCGCTGGCCGATGATGGCTTGCTCGCGCTGCTTCTCGTCGAGGGCGTTCACCAACTTGAACGCGGTGTCGTTTTCCAGGCCGAGCGGACGCACCTCCTTGCCGTCGCGCTGGAAGAGCGCCGGCTGGACGCCGGTGTGCGTCGGCGTGAGCACGAAATGCTTGCCGATCACCGTGACGTTGATACCGAGGTGATGGCCGCCGAACTGCACCATCCACGGCTTCGTCGCGGACGGCTTGCCGAAGATCGCCAGGTAATACTGGTCGGCGCCGAACATCGCCTTGCCCCTTGCCGCCGCCCTTGCCCTTTCTGCCCTCGGCCAACTGCTGATCGCCGTCCATGATATCGACGACCTTCTGATAGCCGTCCTTGCTGAGCACGGCGGCGACCGCCTCCATCGCCAGGCCCCGTTGTGCCTTGGTCAAGTCGCCGAGCCGGACGCCGTTGCGCGGCACCATCGTCACCGGAAGATTGGACCAGCGGGATTTCCGCGCGCTGCCGAACTCGTACAGCGCCTTCTCGCGCTGGTTGGCGTCCAGCGCGTCGAGGAAGGCGTTGGCCGCCGCCACCGCGCGGGCCGTGGGGGCCGCGGCCTTCTCGTCGTCGAGCCGGGCGGCGGCCGGCTCGCGGGGGGCGTAGAGCGAAAGGCCGACGAACAGCACGGCGACAAGCAGGGCGAGAAACCTCGCCCGTCCGCCGCCGGACGGCGTCTTCCGAATCGGCTCGTTCATGGGTTTCTCCTGGAATGATGAGGCTTCTTCCGGGACCGGATGTCCGCCATTGTACGGGGTTCGGTCGTTTCGACCAAACAGGACGACGCCCTCGGAGCATTGCCGTGCCATCCTGATGGTGCGACCTATCGACGGGCTAATCTTAAGGGGTAGCCGTTCACGGGGCGAGTAGGATGTTCGTATAGGCGCTGCACGGAACATTTCGAGTGGGTAGAGGTTGAGGGCGTGCCGCCCACGTAGGCGCTCACTTCAACTTCATTCGCCTGATATAGCCTCGATCCATCAAGAGCCGGAGCTTCTCCACGGGCACACTTGCCTTCAGGTCCACCCGCGCGTCGAGTTCCCCGTGCGGGTCGAAGGGAATCACGATGAAATCGTCGGTCGTCTTCAGGATTCCCTTCCAGGGGCGAGCGTTAAGCCGGGCGCAGACGCGCTGAAACATCTTGCGGACGGGGCCGTAGTTACCCGCCTGAACCACGGTGAGCTGGAAAATCAGGTGAAGCTTCTCGTCGAGGGTGGGATGGTGGCAAGTAACACGCACCGCGGCCGGATCATTTTCCCACTCCGGAACCGCCCAGGGATACCAGGCCGCGTCCTTGGGGTGCTCGGCCAGCAAACGCCGGCGCAGAGCTTCGGTGGGGAGAAACAGCGGTGGGGCAAACCCGTCCAGATCGGTGTCCACTCCCGTGAACTGAACCAGCAGGCCGTAAACCACTTCCCGCACCTTCGCCGCCCGGATCGCCCGGGGAATCTCGGCGACGAGCAAGTCCTCGGTCTGCCGCAACAGCATGTCCAAGTTCACGCCTTGGGGGACGCGCTGATATTTGACTTGGACCCAGGGAGGGTTGCCCTCGCCCAGGTCCGTTTGCTCCGTGACCCTTTCCAGTTCGCCGTCGGCCGCGTAGGAGTAGGTGGAGAGGGTCTGCTCCGCATCCGCTTCCTTGAGCTTGGCGGCGGCCCTGGGGTTCCGGGTGGAGACGCCCGGCCAGGACTGATCTACCACCCTTACCAACCGGCCGGCTTCCCAACGCAGGAGGAGTTCCTGGATGCCGGAGTGGCTGATTTGCAGCGAACGCAGCCACCGCTCGCCCTCCGTCTCGTACCACTTCACCGCGAGCAGTGCCTTCTTGGGGCTGGCCTCGAAGTAAATGCACCAGAAGCCGTTGTCCACATGAATCAGAAACTGCTCATAAACGTCCCGATCCGGCCGGGTGCGGTCATCACTGCGGATACAACGGACGTGGCCGTCGCAGTCCAGCCCGTGGAGCGAACCGTGACGGGGCCGACTCTTAACCCACCTCGGCGGCTTCATGCCGCGCACGACGTCGTCATAGGGTAGTTCGGGAAGCATCAGGCTCGTCGCCCAGCGCCATTCCGTCACGGCCGCCTCGCAGGACTTCTTCAGGGCCGCGTACTGCTTTCGGGTCGGAAAGCGCTGGAGCATGGCGATGAGTTCTTTGGGACCAACCCTTTTCATGTCTCGCCTCCCTCGTCTTCGCATGTCTATCTGTCAGCGCCGCCGTCCGCGGACGGCCGCACGCCTCTCCCTGACTCCATGCCTCACAGACCTCCGCCCGGAGTCCACGGATGGAGACCTGAAAGCGGGGGCGAACCAATGTCGCAGATGCGACCAGCAGGACGGGCGGCGGGACCCGTTGTACGCCTTCCAGCGATCCGACGTGACCACCTGATTGGTAAGCCGAACCGAGCGGCCACCTTAAGGGGTTTGAGTGCGAATGGGGTCGATTGCGACGGGTTGCGAGGAGAGGCCCCTCCCGGATTCGAACCGGGGATGGCGGATTTGCAATCCGCTGCCTTAGCCGCTTGGCGAAGGGGCCGCGACCCTGGCATGTTAGCGAGCGCTGTCTCAGGGTCAACCGAGGCCGGCACCGCCAGCGCGTCGGCGTCGCTGGTATCGTCTTGTTGGACGCGGTAACGCCGGAAGGGCAGCACGTACGCGACCTGCCTCAGGGCCACCACGAGGAGGACGTACCAGGCGCCCGCCCCGGCTTCCGGGTCGAACGACAGGCCCAGCAGGAAGCAGGCCACGATGGCGAACGGCAGATGTATGACCCATCCTCCCACCAGGCTGCCGAACGACCCCAGCTTGGCGAGAGACTCGCTCGTCACCGTGCCGAAGTCGGGTCCGGGCAGCGGCGCAGTGGCGGCGGCAGCTCGTCCGCGGCGGCCGGCTGGCGAGCCAGGCGCAGGCGCTTCTCCAGGTCGGCCGTGTTCGACCCGCGCCGCCACCACGGGCGCGAATTCAGGACGCCCAGGTTGATGGTGCCGCCTATGCCGCGTGCCTCGTCCTGCCAGGCGAGATAGACGCGTTTGGCCCGCCGCCAGCCCGGCATGCCCGGACCCAGGTAGATGTCGCGGATGCACGAGCGGTCCAGGGCGAAGCGCGTGCGGTCGCCAAGATAGCACAGGCGCTCGCCGGACAATAGCAGGCAACCCACGTCCCAGATCAAAAACCCCTCGTAATTGCGCTTGGCCGTGAGGCGCCAGTCCGACAAGCGTGCCGCCCAGGGTATCCATCTCGAACCCTTCCGACGCCAGCTTGTCGCGCAGGCCGCGGCGCAAGGCCGCGGCCGTTCGCCCCGACATGAAGCGCTCCAGGCGGCGGCGGATCACAAACAACAGCAGCAGGCCGGCCAGGTACGCCCCGGCCAGCCAGATGCCGTGCCAGCCGCGAGATTGAACGAGATACGCGATCAGGGCGGGGATGGTAATCTCCACCGCAATCCGCAGCGTATTCTGCCGAGCAAAAGCGCGGCGCTTGAACACCTTCGTGAAAACACGATCCTCCGGCTCCGGTGTCGCGCCGGCGGCGGCCAGCTCGTGCGGGTAGCGATCCTCGCCGCTGCCGGGACGGTCGAGGATTTCGTGCAGCTGCTCGGGCGGGATGCCGGCGTGGTCGGCCAGGTCTTGCAAGCGCGGCCAATCCGCCACGGGACCGGCGAACACGTTTCGTTCTTGGCCGGCCACGAGCGGCAAGAGTTTCAGGCGGTGCAGCTTGGCCAGCGCGGTGATCAGCGCCTCGGGATCGCCGGTGATGGCCAGGGCGTCACGGTCGCGGGCTGGGACGAAATGCCGGGTGCGGCGGGAGCCTCGGAAGACGAGAATCAAACCCGGCAGAACAAACAAAGGCCAGGGCGGTTCCATGCCGGCGTTGTGGAGCATGACACCGCAAACGACACAGACCGCCACCGCCAGCACCGCCAGCACCAGCAGTACCAGGGTCCGCCACGGGAAGCGGCCGCGCGGCTGCCACAGCCGAACCAACTCCAGGGCCAGCAAGGCATCGACCTCGCGCCGGCTCAGGTGCGGCAGCACCTCGCCGGTCAGATACACGCAATTGCCCAGCGTACCCAGGGCGTTGACAAGTCGCCACGGCACCGCCGGCATCAGATGTACCTGATGCACGCGCACCTGGATCTGCTCGGCCAGCTCGAACAGCCGCTGGCGCGGCTCGCCGGGCGGGAGGATGACGAAGCCGGCGTTGCGCACCACAAACCAGCCGAGCAGACACACGAGCGCCAGGCCGAGCGCTCCCAGGAAGTTTAACGAGGGTATCTCGACCTCCCCGGCGTCGAAGCCGTGCGCCAGGCAGACGCCGACGGCGGCGATCCCGATCTGTCCCCACAGCGCTTGCAAAAACAGCCGGCGGCGCGTCCAGCCGACCTCCGGCACGCCGGCGAACGCGGGGGCCGACAGCACCTTGCAAATCAGCCCCGCCAGCGCCGGCGGCAGCAAGAGGGCCAGGGCCATCCAGACGTACTTGCCCGGAAACATCCCGCTCAGAAGAAAGGCCGCCGGGGGCACAAACCCGATCGCCAAGACGAGCACCAGCCACGAAACCCACAGGACGAGGATCAACCGGCGGTAGAATTTCCAGGCCCGAAACCAGGCCACGCACCGATCGCCCGCTTCGGCGCGGCGCGCGGCAGCCACCAGCAGAGGCCGACGGCCGCCAGGGGGAGGACAAACGGGAGCCACAAACCCCACACCCACGCCGGCGGATAGCCGAATGCCAGACGGATCGGCGGCGGCGACGAGGCGGCCGGCACGTCCCCGAAATAACGGGTTGTCGCAAAGTTGCGCAGGGGCTGCTCCACCGAGCACTCGCTGAAGCCGGCTGTGGGATGCGAGAGGGAAAACGACAATTTCTCGACGTGGACCGTGCCGAGCAAGTCGAGCAGTGGCTTCAAGTCCACGGTGCCCTCCAGGGCCAATCCGCTCCGCTCCAGTACCGCTCCGGCATGCATCTGCAACGTCCAGATCCTGCCATCGGACGAAGCCCCTTCGCCCACCCGATCCAGGGGCGCGTGCAGGGCGGTCTGGAGTCGCCTGTCGCCAGATTTCCGGGTCGGGCGGTGGAACCGTCGTCCACAGCGTCGCATGCACCCCGCCGCGGCGATCGAAACGCAAATCCAGCGACGCCGTCTTCGGCCGATCCACTTTGCTCGGTATCTTCGGCGCTGGTTGCGCCAATCCGGCCGGCACGCCCAGGATCGCCAGATACAGACAGGACAGCGCATGTCGCCAGAGAGGGCGATTCATGGTGTTGATCTCGCGGAAGGAAGTGGAGGCCGAACCGTCACCGCGTCGGCGTCGCCGGAATCATCTTGTTTGCCCGGTAACGCCGGAGGGACAGCACGGCCGCGACTTGCCGAAGCGCCACCACCAGAAGGACGTACCAGCGCCGCGCCGGCGTCGGGGTCGAACGACAGGCCCAGCAGGAAGCAAGCTCCGACGGTGAACGGCGGCGTACAGCATCCACAGGGCGATAACGACACGGAACGATCCCAGCTTGACGAGGGATTGGCTGGCCACCGTGCCGAAGTCGGGTCCGGGCAGTGTACTCAACTGTGGCGGCAGTTCGTCCGAGCCGGCCGGCTGGCGCAGCCATTCGCGCAGCCGCTTCTCCAGTTCGGCCGTGTTCGACCCGCGTCGCCACCACGGACGCGACTCCAGGGCGCCCAGATTGAGGGTGCCGCCGACGCCGCGTGCATCGTCTTGCCAGGCGAGGTAGACGCGCTTGGGCTTCCGCCAGCCCGGCACGCCCGGACCCATGTAAATGTCGCGGACGCAGGCGCGGTCCAGGGCAAAGCGCGTGCGGTCGCCCACGTAACACAGACGGCCGCCGGCCAAAACGAGAAAACCTACATCCCAGATCAAGAAATTCTCGTAATTGCGTGGCTCGGCATGAGGCGATAGTCCGACGAGAGTGGCGTTCCAGGCATCCGTCTCGAATCCTTCCGTCGCCAGCTTGTCGCGCAGGTCGCGGCGAAGGGCCACCCCAGTCCGCCCCGACAGAAAACGTTCGAGCCGGCGGCGGATTAGGAATAGGAGCAAGAGTCCGGCCAGATACGCCCCGACCAGCCGGACGCCGTGCCAGCCCTGGGACTGGACGAGATACGCCGTCAGGGCGGGCGTGCCGATCTCCACCGCCATCCGCAGCGAATTTTGCCGCCTGAGATAACGGCGCTTGAACGCCTTGGAGAACACGCGGTTGCTCGGCTCGGCGTCGGCCGGCTCGTACGGGTAGCGGTCCTCGCCGCTGCCGGGACGGTCGAGGATCTCTTGCAAGCGCTCGGGCGGAATATCGGCGCGGTCGGCCAGGTCCTGCAAGCGCGGCCAATCTTCCACAGGACCGGCGAACACACTTCGTTTCCCGCCGGCCCCGAGAGGGAGGAGCTGAAGACGATGGAGCTTGGCCAGGCCGGTGAGCAGTGCCTCGGGGTCGCCGGTGATGGCCAGGACATCGCGGTCGAGCGCGGGCGCGAAGTGCGGCCATTGGCGGCGCGAGCGCAGGGCCAGGCCCGCCAGAACCATGATCGGCAAAACCAGCCAGAGATACTCCGGCCCCATGAAAAACGTCAGGATGCCGGCGCAGCACTCCGATGGCTACCGGCACCAGGAAGGAACCCAGCGTCCGAAGCAGGGAGCGGCGCTGCTTTCGCCCCAGCCGGGCCAGCTCCACCGCGATCAAGGCATCGACTTCACGGCGGCTCAGGTGCGGCAGCACCTCGGCGGTGACATGCACGCATTCGCCGACGGCGCCGACGGCGTTGAGCAGCTTCCACAAGGCCGCCGGCAGCAGATACGCTTGCTGTACGCGCACCTGCACCTGCTCGGCCAGCTCGAATAGACGCTGGCGCACCTCGCCGGGCGGGAGGACGTTGAGGCCGCCGTTGCGTGCCTGGACGCGGCCGCCGGCGCACAGGGCCAGCAGGATGATCGCCCCGAGGGCGCCGAGCAGCCAGCGGTTGGACGTGGGGTCGGCCTGGAAGTCGTCGAGTCCGTAGGCCAGGCAGACGCCGACGGCCACGGCCCCGAGCTGGCCCCACAGCGCTTGCTTGAACAGCCGGTCGCGCGTCCAGTCCACCTCCGGCACGCCGGCGAACGCGGGGGCCGACAACACCTTGCAAACCGTCGCCGCCAGCGCCGGCGGCAGCAAAAGGCAAAGGGCCAGGCGGACGTATTCGCCGCCCGGCAGGGTTCCGCACAGAAGGAAGCTCGCCACCGACACAAACCCGGTCGCCGACACGAGCACCAGCCAGCAAAGCCACAAGGCGACGAGCAGCCGGCGCTGGTGTTTCCAGGAATGAAACCATGCCTCGAAGCGATCGCCGTCCTCCGTGCGCCGCCGCGCGACAGCCCTACACCAAGACCGACGGCCGCCAACAGAAAGGCGATCGGAAGCCACAACCGCCACGCCTGCCCCGGCGAATAGCCGAACGCCAGGCGCACCGGCTGCGGCGGCGATGAGGCGACCGGCATCTCCCAGGAATAATGCGTGGTGACAAGGCCCCGGTGTGGCTCCCCCTCGGAGCATTCGCTGAAGCCGGCGGAGGGATGCTCCAGAGACAGCGACAATTCCCCGACGTTGAAAATGCGCAACAGCCCGAGCAGCAGTTGCAAATCGAGAGTACCCTCGACAACCCCGTCGCTCCGCCGCAGCACCGCGTCGGCGTGCGCGTGCAGCTCCCAGCCCCGCGGCGTCCTCTTTTCACGCACCCGCTCCAGGGGCGCGCGCAGCGCGGATTGGAGTGCGTGTTGCCAGAGTTCCGGGTTGGGCGGCGGAAAATTCATCCGCAGCGTCGCCTGCGCCGCGCCCTGGCCGTCGAAACGCAACTCCAGCCACGCCCGAAACACTACTTTCGGCCGCGCTATTTTCGCCCGCACCGGCGGCGCTGGTTGCGCCAGGCCAGCCGGCGTACCCAGCATCGCCAGACACAGACAAAGCAAGCCGTAGCGCAACAGGGGGCGATTCATCGTGGTGGTCTCGTCGAGGGAACTGGGAGTCCGAACCGTTCGTGCATGGTCCCGGTTCAGCCCGGAGTGTACAGTAATCGGAGACTTGCCGACAGGTCGGGCGGCGAAATTGCGGGCGGGAGAAACCATGCGGCTGCGTGTGGGAGTGATTGGCCTGGGCCGGCGCTGGCGGCGCTATCGACCGATCCTGGCCCGGCTGCGCGACCATATCGAGGTGCGC
Source organism: uncultured Planctomycetota bacterium (assembly GCA_963767535.1). Taxonomy (GTDB): domain Bacteria; phylum Planctomycetota; class Planctomycetia; order Gemmatales; family Gemmataceae; genus JAJPHU01. Next base: position 361,452 of record CAVYEC010000001.1, on the reverse strand, counting down.
ACCGTCTGCGATCAGGTCGCCCGTCGCGCCGAGATCGAGGCCCGCCGCCTGCGCTGTACCGCGTCGGCTGGCCCGGTCGAGCTGCTCGAACGCGGCGATGTCGAGGCGGCGCTGCTGCTCGATCCGCAATGGTTCGGCCTGTGGCCGCTCGAACATGCTTGCCGGGCGAAAAAGCCCGTCTTCTGCGCCCTATCACCCGATAGCGACGACGCGCATGCCGATGCCTTGCACCAGCAAATCCAGGAGAGCGGCCTGCCCGTGTTCCTGGCCCTCGGTCCCGTGCTGGCGCCGGCGACGATGCACCTGCGCGAATTGCTGACGCATCGCCTGGGCCGGGCGCAGCCTGGTGCGTGCCGATTGGGTCGTGACGCCGGCGCGCACCGGACCTCCGCGCGATCTCTTACACAGTCCTGCCGTACTGCCCTTGCTGGCCGGTTGTGCCTGGCTGATGGACGACGCACCGCGGAGCGTGTGGACGATCGATGGCGAGGGAGGATCGTTTGTCAGCGTGATCGTGCAATTCGGCGGCGATCGGCTGGCGCAGCTGACCTTGTGGACGGCCGAGGCGGGCCGAACGCCGGGACGGTTCGAGGTGGTCGCCGAGGCGGGCACGGCGACGGCGGAGTTGCCGCGCCACCTGCGTTCGCGCGACAGCGACGGCCAGCACGGGCAGCGATTGCCGCCGCGCTCGGCGGAGCAAAACGGATTGGAGCGCTTTGTCCTGGCGCTGCGCTCGGGCCAACCGTTGCGGCCGAGCTTTCAGGATGCGTATCAAGCGCTCACCTGGCTGCGCGGCTGTGCGCAGCCGGACGGAAGGCCAGCGGATATCTTTCGGAGCCTGAAGCGTAAGCGAAGAGTGTCTTTCCTTCGCTTACGCTTCAGGCTCGGATAGCTCCGATCGCGTGCCGATAGCACCAGTCGAACAGCAGTTCCCACTCGCGTTTCTGAATCCGGCAGCACAACGGCTCGCACGGCACCCGTCCGACCAGCGCGGCGGAACACAGATCGACGAAGGCGAACGGGTCCCAAGTGGTCTGCTTGCGGAGGAAATCCAGGTCGGGCGGCGCGTCGGCGGCCAGCTCCGCCGCGATGACGTGGAGCGACTCATAGACCGGATGCGTGCCGACATGCCGGAACCAATATTTGGCGTTTTCAAAATCGGGTTCGCGTCGGTGCATGAGCGCGTGCCAGTAGCTGCCGGTCGGCGTGTGTAGCTCCTGGCTGATGGCGTGGGACTCGTCGAGGAAATTGTGATACAACCACAGCCCGGCCCGGCAGGCATCGGCCATGCCGCGATCGCGCACAGCGTGCGGGGCGAAGGCGGCTTCATCGCTCAGCGCGTCCAGTTGCGCACGGACGGCGGGATCGGGCCGGCCGGCGTCCAGGGGCGGCACCCACGGCTCGCGCAGCAGTCCGGCGATGGCGGGGGCGTAAGCGGTCGGCTGGAATGTCGTCATGCGATACGTTCTCCTGGCGCGGCGTTCGTTCCAGGGATTCTTCTACGGCTGCGGTAGGAAAACGACAACGCGGCGGCTTGCGATTTACCCCGAACCGGCCGTGCGGGTATTGTTTCACCCGGAGAAGGTCGGTAGTGGCGGCTTGTGTGGCACGCTGGCAGCGTGCGCTGCGTAGCGCACGCTGCCAGCGTGCAGAAGGTCAGGAGGACCGCCGCATGGTCCGTTCTCGTCGATACGGGATGGTACTGTTTATCCTGCTTGCGCTAGGCGTCGCGCTGCGCAGTCCGGCAATACGCCGCCTGTCCCTCGTACTGGTACGACGAAGCCTATCTGCTGCTGAACGTCTTCCACCGATCGTTCCTCGAACTGCTCGGCCCTCTGGGAGATGACCAGGCCGCGCCGCCCTTGTTTCTGTGGGCGCTGCGCGGGCTGTACCGCGTCGCGGGTGGCAGCGAATGGGTCATGCGTCTGCCGGCGCTGGCGGCGGGCGTGGCGAGCTTGTTCGTGATGGTGCCGCTGGCCCGGCGGATGGTGGGACGGTGTGGCTGGCGGTGGGCCGTCGCCTTCTGCGCCCTCGGCCACCACGCCGCGGCCCATACCAGCGAGGTCAAGCCGTACACGCTCGATTCCCTCGTGGCGGAGCTGATCCTGCTGGCGGTGATTCGCTGTCAAGCCGTTGTCACGACACACCGCGCGTGGATTGCCTTGTGTGCCTTGGCGGTGCTCGCGCCGTGGGCGTCGTATCCGTCCATGTTCGTCCTCGGCGCGCGAGCGTGGCCCTGCTGGTTCGTACATTTCCTTACCAGCCCGCAGCACAGCAAGGGAGACAGAAACTCTTGCTGGTGCTGCGGGCTGGTATGCGGTGTTCCTCACCCTGTTCGTTCTATCGAGTCTCCTTCTTTGGCAGACCGTTGCGCAGCATCAGGTGACGCCGGCTTTGTGCGAGTTCTGGGCCGCGTCGTTTCTCGATCTGTCGTCGCCGGGCGCGGCCGTGGCGTGGACGGGTCGCCGTCTGGTCGAGGTCGGCAACTACGGCACGCGCGAGATGGGTCTGCCGCTGCTTGTGCTGGCGCTCGTCGGTGCCGTGTCGCTTGGGCGCCGCTGTCCGTCGCGCGTCGTCTTACTCACCGGCCCGTTCGTACTGGCGCTCGTCGCTTCGGCGCTGCACCGCTATCCGCTCGGTGGCCGTCTCTTGTTTTTTCTTGTGCCGTGCCTGTGGCTATTGGCGGCGCGAGGCATCGGTGTGCTGATTCGCCTTCTCCCCGCGCCGGAGCTGGCTGGCCCCGGTCTTATCGGCGGTGCTGCTGATCCCGGCCGCGCTGTGGGCAGGGCGTCTTCTCATCGTGGTGACACCGCGCTGTCAGTTCCGTGAGGCGTTCGCTTACGTCGAAGCGCATCGAGAGCCAGGCGATACCGTGTGGGTGTCGCACCCGCAGGTTTACGAGGTTTATCACGGCCCTGCGCCCGTCCTGAGCGCCTACTCGACGCCGGAAGCGGTGGAGCAGGCGGCGCGGGCGGGGCGGTTGTGGATGGTTTGCGCCATCGCTGGTTCGCACGAAAGGCTCACCGCTCCCGACATGGTGGCGCGGGTGCGCGCCGGGCCGTGGGTGCCCCTGAGCCGGCGGCGCTTCAAGGGACTTGAAGTGGTCCTCTACGCGCCGTCCCCCTTCACCGATTAGCGACGCTTCGCAGAAGCGTTCTTACGCTTCTACGAAGCGTCGCTAACCGAGGAGGTGGCGAGTTATTTGGCTTGCCCCGGCTTGGCCTTCGCCTTGGCCAACCACAGCCGCGCCTCCAGCTGATACCACTCGGCCTGGTCCACCCGGAAGGGGGGCACCAAATCCCGGGAGAGTTCCTTGACGGCCTTGTGCAGCTCCGCCATGCGCTTGAGGTGGGCTTCCAGGGCGGCGACCTGGTCTTCGGGCTTGGCACTCAAATCGCGCTGGGCCTCCAGCCAGCGAACCGACCAGGTGTAAGCCTCTTCCGGGTTCTCGGTGATCTGGATGAGGACATTCCCGACCCTGCGTGTCTGCGTAAGCCCCGACAGGACTCCCCGATAAGCCTTCTCCGCCGCGGCGGCGCGAGCCTTCAGAAGGACCGTCGTCTCGTCGGCCGGTTTCACCTCCTTGACGGGTTCCGCCTTCTTCGTCTCCGCCTTCTTGTCGTCCTTCTTGGCCACGACTTTCTTAACATCCTGCTTGATTTCGGCCTTCTCCTCGAAGCCGCGGTTGACGTCCACGCCGGCGACCACCTTCTTGAGCTTGGCCGCGCCCGCCTCCGTCACCTTCGTCTGCCACACATACAGATGTTTGAGCTTTTTCATTCCTTCAAGATTGGCCAACCCCGCGTCGCTCACGTCGGTGCCGTACAGGTTCAGGTATTCGAGGTTGATCAGCCCCTTGAGTTCGGCCAGCCCCTTGTCGGTGATTTTCGTCTTCTCCAGGTGCAACTCCGTCAGCTCCGTGAGCGGCTTGAGGTGGGCCAGCTGCGCGTCCGTCACCGGCTGGCCGCGCAGGTTCAGGTGGACCAGCCCCTTGAGGTCCTTGAGTAGGGCAAGATGCTCGTCGGTGAATTTACCGTCGGTCTGGAGGTAGGAAACCTCCAGGTGCTGGTCGTTCTGGGCCAATTCCAGGGCCAGGCCGCCCAGCTGGCGGATGCGCGCCAGCGACTTCTTGCCCGCTTCCGTTTGCCGGATCGGGGCCGGCGCCTGGGCCGCGACCATGCCGATCATCAGGGTGAGGAGCAAAGTGATGCTTGTCAGTTTGCGCATGGAAAAATCTCTCCGTTGGCTATCGTGTGCAAAAGGAAAATCGCTTCGTCCTTCCTTCCAGGTTCTATTCCAAACGCGGCCAAATCAACAGATCATTCCGCGCCACCCCGGCCATTCTTCGTCGTGACGAGGAGTTGCCGAAGTCGTTCCGTCCAGTGTTCGGGCGAATAACGAATTTCATCCATGAACCGGCAGGCCATTGGATGGGGGATGTTGACGCCCTGCTCCCAGGCGCGCACGGTTTTCGCGGACACGCCGAGGAAGCGGGCGAACAGCAGCTGACTGACTCCCAGGACTTTCCTTGTCTGCCTGACAAGTTCGGGACCGTAAGAAGTCGGCTCCAGTTTGAGCCGAACCTGCCGGCAGGTGAATCGCGCACGTACTTCGCCTTTTTTCAGGGCGTCCGTGAAATCCGCCAGCGCTTCAAGAATTTCACTCTCCACCGATCTCCTGGCCGTCCTGCCGCCGGTTTTCTGGGGAGTTTTTTGCGTTCTCATCGAATCGGCCCTCGTGCGAGCAATTTGTTTTGTTCCTCGATCATCTTGCGGATGGCCTTCCGCGCCGCCGCCGAAAGATCGTCCTTTTGGTTCTTGGCATAAGCGGTGACGAGGAGTATCAGGCCGAATTCCTCATAATAAACGTAACAAGCTCGATGCGAGCCACTTTTGCCACGAGGCGATTCGGCGGGGCTGAAGCGGGCCTTCCGAAGACCTCCTGTCCCCGCGATCACCGGATGACCCTTCGGGTCGGTCATGAGGAACCGTTGCAGGTCAAAGAGATCATCGTCCGTCAGTTCGCATGCTTTCCAGGCACGGGCGAATACCGGAGCTTCCAAAAAAGAAAACAAATCTTTCGATACCGGGAGAGAACTCGAATCGGGACCTTTCTCCTCCTGACGTTGAGGCTTCTTTCGGGCCACAGCAACTCTCCCGCCACGACAAGCCGTGCTCCGCACCGGCAATCTATACCATCGGATGGTACTCAACAAGAGGGGTCCAGAGCCGGCTTCAAAATGCGAGAGCGACTTACCCTTGACTTACTGTACACAAGTCCATTACAAGAGAAAGACCCGCTCCTCCCAGCGGCGGGGCAGCGGACACACGGTCATGCGACCTTCGGCCGCCATCGGTCATCTGGACGCCGACTGCTTCTACGTCTCGGCGGAACGGGTGCGCGATCAGTTCCTCTACGGCAAGGCCGTCGGCGTCCTGGGCAACCAGGGCGCCTGCGTCATCGCCAAGAGTTACGAGATGAAGCGGGCTGGCGTCAAAACCGGCATGCCCATCTGGGACGCCGTCCGCCTCTGCCCCCAGGCCGTCTTCGTCAAACGCGACTTCCGCTGGTACGAAGTCCTCAGCCGGCGCATGCACGAGGTCGTCCGCGCTTGTTCGCCGCGCGTCGAATACTACTCGATCGACGAATTTTTCTTCGAGGTTCCGGCCGGCGAGAATTTGCAAGAGATGGCCGTCCGGCTGCGCGAAGCGGTGCTGCGCGAGGTCGGCGTGCCGGTCACGGTCGGCATCGCCCGGACCAAGACGCTGGCCAAGCTCGTCTCCGACACGGCCAAGCCGTTCGGGGCGCTGGCGCTTATCGGCCCGGACGCGGAGCGAGCGCTCCTGGCCCGGCTGCCGGTGACGGAGATCAGCGGCATCGCCGACCGCCGTGCCGCCCGCCTGGCACCGCACGGCATCACCACCTGCCTCGATCTGGCCCGCGCCGACCGTTGCTTCATCCGCCGATTGTTGACCATCGCCGGCGAGGCGCTGTGGTACGAGCTGAACGGCGAGGCGGTTTTGCCGTTTCACATCGAACGGCCGCCGCACAAGATCCTGTCGCGCGGCGGCAGCCTGGGCGGAGCGACCGACCAGCCGGAGCGCGTCTACGCCTGGCTGGTGCGCAACGTCGAGCGGCTGGTCGAGGAGCTGGAATTTCATGGGGTGAAGGCGGGCGCCCTGAGCGTTTACATCGGGCACAAGGGCGGCCCGCCGGGGTTTGCGCGGATGGTGCTGCCGTCGCCGGCGGATCGTTTCGACCTGCTTGTGGAGTCGGCGCGGGCGGCGCTGGAGAGGGCGTGGTGCCCCAAATGGCCGGCGGTGCGGATGCATGTCCTCGCCAGCCAGCTGCGCCGGCCGGGCTGCATCCAGCTGGGCCTGTTCGACCCGCCGGCCGAGCAGGCCCGCGCCGTGGCCACGCTCAAGCGCGAGGTCAACGCCGAGTTGGGACGCTTCGCGCTACGCAGCGGGGCCACGCTGCCGTTGGCCGACGTCTATCGGGACGAGGCGCAGGGTTATGACATTTGCGACATAAGAGGCAAGATTTGTTACTAACAAACGGTTCTACTGCATGACGTGCTTCCGGAAACGACTTCCCGAATGGATATCCGCTTTAGGACTTCGTCTCATACGGCGAGGGCAGGCCGATGCGCATGTAGGTTACGGCGAAGTGCTGCGCCAAATGTTCGCGATAAGGTGGGAGCAACCGGCCCACCCGTTTACCGTCGGCAATCAAGCGTTCCAGAACGGCACGGGGGACGGTATGCAAATCGCGAAGATCGACGATCAATTCCGGCAGCGAAAGGGGAGGATCGGCCGCCGGAAGGAAATACCAGCCGTAGACCAGGCCGCGGCGCACTTGGTCCCGGATCGTGGAAGCTTTCAGCACACCCCGTTCGACCAGAAGTTGGGCCGGGTGGAGGAGGGCGATCAGAACTTTGGTGCTTTTCGTTTGGGCCAGGTCGCACGCTTGCGTCAAGATAATGGCGCGCTCGCGCCAGCGAGCCGGAGCGGCCTCCAGGTCCACGCCGGTGGCCGGTACTTCCAGTCCAAAGATCGGACAGGAATCCAGGATATCGCCTTGCGCGAGAGGCTCCTCGGCGGGCGGCACCGCATACATCATGACTCCCCTTCGCCGCCGAGTGGCGCATCGGGCAAGCGCGGTTGGCCGACGGTGGCAGCCACGGGCACGGGCGAACTCGATCGCGGGAGGTCGCAGGGGGCCGGGATTTCTTCACTGCCGATGAATTCCGGCCATCGAGGCGCGGGGCCGTCCTCCTCCCGGAGAGCCTGTCGAAGCAAATGCAACGTCTCCTCAGGGAGTGATCGCTGCCGTCCCGCCGCCCGCTTTTGCAGGCGTTCGTAAATCTCAGCCGGCACATTTTCCACAATGAGCGTTGGCATGGTTAAGCCTCCCACGGTTTGCCGGGATTATTCAAACCGATTTTAGGGGCGATAACAAGCGGAGAACGAGACCGCGGCCGGACGTCCGTCTCCGGGAATGGAAGAGAAGAAAAATTCAAACACGATGGCGGGGTAAATCATGCTCGCAGGTACGGCCCTGGCCTTGAGCGAACTGCCGTTGGAACTGATCGCCCGGCACGACCTGGAGCGGCGCGTCTGCGATCGCGGCGGCGAACGCGAGGTGCAATTTTTGTTCGCTGAAGGCGAGCGCCTGCTGCCGGTCTGGCGCGCCGGCCGGCTGGAGATCTTGTGCTGGGGCAACCGCCGCGGCGAAAATCCGGCGCTGCCCTGCACGGCCTGGACGCAGATCGACACCGTTGAGAATGGCGGCTGGGGCGAGCACGGCATCGAGTTGGTCGTCATCCCGGCGTCGATGGGACTGGACAGGGGCGTCTGGTATCGCATCCGCCAGGGCATGCGCGGCCTGCTCGTTCACGACGAGGCCGGCCGGCCGCGCGTGTATGTGGTGTGCGAGCCGGCGAGCCATTATTACCAAATCATGACGCGCGGCAGCCGGTGGATGCCGGCGCTCATCGGCGAGCGGATCTGAATGCGGTTGTCGCTTCACGATTTGTTCAACAGCAAATCCACGACCCAGCAGCCGCGAGCGTGTTCGCCGCCACTGCGGCAATGATTCAGGATGTCGGCATTGTCGCAGCCCGCTTCTTCCAGGGCATCGGCCAGCACGGCAAGTCGGGCGTTATCCAGGCTACCGGCGGGTAGATGTCGCTCGTCGTAAGCGGCCTGGGCGAGACGGGTCACGGTCGCATCATGCCAGGACAGCACGGAAGGCGAAACAGCGATGGGCCGGAAGGGGTTGCCGAGGATGTCCCGAAGGAGGGCCACCTGGGCCTGCTTCTCAGCCATCAGGGCCGGGACCGAGCACTCGGAGGGGTCATGCAGCCCGCCCTGGGGGAAGGACATGGCCTCCGCGGCACACTTGACGGTGATGCGGACGGCGGATGTGGTATTTGGCTGGAGAGTATAGAGGGCGGCCGATTTCGCCCGGAAGCCCCTCTGATCTCGGCTCCCCGAAGAGGTCATGGCGGCGATTGCCTGGATATGACCGACATTGGCCTGCTTCATACCGGCGAGTATCTCTTCTCGGCTGGCTTCCCCTTCCGCCCGACGTTCCGCCACCTCCACCACCCGACGACTCCCCTCATCGCCAAGAAGGTGCCAGATGCGGCGGCAGCAGGCACAGGCGAACAACCGCAACTTGCGGTCGCTCACCTTGTCACGCAAGAAGCTCAACATTGAATTCGGATCGGTGCAAGTTAACCATTCCAATTCTGTCATGTCACTCCCTGTCACGATCTGACACAATCGGCCGGTAAAAAATCTCAAAAAATCGAGAAAAAACGCGAAAACTGCTCTCTTAAAAACGCCATTCGCCAGGTTAGTATCGGGGTCATGGATCTGCAACAGCTATTCGCCCTGGCCCTCGATCCTTCCGGCATCCTGGAGGCGCGCGGCATCCCTCCCGACCCCTGGCAGCGAGCGCTCTGCTGTCCCGCGATCGGCAAATCCTGCTCAATTGCAGCCGGCAGAGCGGCAAGTCCACCGTCGTCAGCGCCCTGGCATTGCACACGGCGCTGTTCAAGCCCGACGCGCTCGTGTTGCTGTTGTCGCCGTCGCAGCGGCAGAGCGGCGAGATTTTTCGCAAGGTACTCGACGCCTACAAGGCGCTGGGCAAACCGCTGCCGGCCCGGCATCAAACGCAGCTGCGCCTGGAGCTGGCCAACGGCTCGCGCATCCTCTGTCTGCCCGGACGCGAAGGCACCATTCGCTCCTTCGGCGGGGTGAATTTGCTGGTGCTGGATGAGGCCGCCCGCATCCCCGACGACCTGTATCGCAGCGTCCGGCCGATGCTGGCCGTGTCGCAGGGACGGCTCGTCGCGCTGAGCACGCCGTTCGGCCAGCGCGGCTGGTTCTGGGAGGAGTGGGAGGGCGAGGGGCCGTGGCGGAAGATCCGCATCACCTGGCGCGACTGCCCGCGCATCACGCTGCATTTCATCGCCGAGGAAACCCGGGCGATGGGCCGGTCGTGGGTGCAACAAGAATACGAATGTCTCTTCACCGCGCTCGAAGGTCTCGTTTATCCCGATTTCGAGCAGGCGCTCGTGGACGATTGGCCGGAGGTTGCGGGCCGGCGGGTGGGCGGCATCGACTTCGGCTGGCGCAACCCGTTCGCGGCCGTCTGGGGCGTGCTCGACCGCGATGACGTGCTCTGGATCGCCGGCGAACGCTACTTGCGCGAGACGGCGCTGCACGAACACCGGGCGGCCCTGCGCGAGCTGGGCGAAGTGGCGTGGTACGCCGACCCCGCCGGCCGCACCGAGATTGAGGAGTTGCGGGCGGGCGGGTTGGTAGTGCGGCGCGGCCACAACGACATCCGGCCGGGCATCGCCGCCGTGGCGGCCCGGCTGCGCAGCGGGTGCCTGAAAGTCCGGCGCGACGCCTGCCCCAACCTGATCGCCGAGGCCGGCCTGTATCGCTATCCCAGCGCCGCCGAGCGTGTGCTGCCCGGCGAGAACCCGGTGGACGAACACAACCACGCCCTGGGCGCCTTGCGCTATCTCATCTCGCGCCTGGACGCCCATTTCATCGCCCGCCTGCGCAAGCGCCCGGAGGAACACGACGACAAGAAGCCGGGCGAATACCAGGGGATCGATCCCGAGGACTTGTGGACCAGGCTGTCATGATGCGCACTCTCCTTGCCAAAACGCTGTTGCGGCTGGCCCACTGGCTGCGGGCCAAGGGCATGCCCTACGCCCTGACCGGCTCGCAATGGTCGGGCACCGGTTTCGTCGATAGCTACAAGCGCAACCGCCAGCCGACGCCCAACGAAATCCTGGCGGAGTTGAAGAACACCGCCTGGACCTGCGCCAGCATCAACGCCGCCACCTGCGCCAATTATCCCCCGCGCCTGTACGTGATTACCGAACACAACCAGCCGCGGCCTAAGTGTCAAACGAAAGTGTTAACGCACCGGAGCGAGCGCCGCCTGCGCTCGCTGCCGCATTTACCTGCACGCGCAAAAGGCCGCCACCATCGAGGAAGTCACCGAACATCCGCTTCTGAATCTGCTCCGCCATGCCAACCCGGTGCATAATGCTTTCGATCTCTGGGAGCTGACCACGCTGTATCAGGAGGTCCACGGCAGCGCCTACTGGTATCTCGACCGCGATCCCGTGCTGGGCGTGCCGCGCGGCATCTGGATTTTGCCGGCGCAGAACGTCACACCGCGGCGCGATCCGGAGAGTCCGAAACTGGTCGATTACTATCTCTACCGCACCGGCCGCAGCGACGAACGCTTCGCCCCGGAACAGGTCATCCACTTCGCCTACCCCGACCCGCGCGACCCGTACACGAGCGGCCTGTCGCCCTTGCGGGCCTGCTTCGAGCAGGTGGCGCTGACGAGCGAATACGCCGCCTTCAAGAAGGCCAAATTTGAAAATCACGCCATCCCCGACGCCATCATCGCGCCGGAGGAAGTGATGGGCGAGGAGGAACGCGACCGCCTGGAGACGCAGTGGAACCACCGCTTCCGGCGCGGCGGCACCGGCAAGGTGGTCGTGGCCGAGTCGGCGCTGAAGGTGTCCCTACTCAACCTGTCGATGGGCGATCTTGCCGCCCTGGCCGACATGACGGCGACGAAGACCGACATCGCCAACGCCTTCCATGTACCGATCGCGTTTCTGACCTCGCAAACGAACCTGGCCAACTTGCAGGCGTCGCAGAGCCAGCACATGAGCCTGGCCATCAGTCCGCGCCTGGAGCGCCGCGATGAAAAACTGAACGCCCAGCTGGTGCCGCTCTACGATCCGACCGGCCGGCTGTTTTTGGCCAGCGAGGACCCGGTGCCGATCGACCAGAACTTGCTGGTACAGCAACAGATCGCCGACCTCAAATATGGCGTGGTGTCGATCAATGAGGTTCGCAGCGAGCGCGGCCTGCCGCCGGTGCCGTGGGGCGACGTGCCGTGGCTGCCGCTCCAGTGGGAGCGCACCGACATGCCGCGATCAAGCGAGATGCCGCGTACCGGCCGAAACAAGGAGTCAGGAATCAGGGGTCAGGAGTCAGAATCCGATGAACTAACCCCCTGATCCCTGATCCCTGATTCCTGACTCCTGACTCCTGACTCCTGAGGTTTCCATGCCCGACTTCCTGAAATTACACTACGGCCCGGCCGAAGGGCCGTTCGGCTTCCCCATGCCCGACACGGCCGCCAAGGCGCTCGACGCGCTGCTCCAATCGCTGCCGCGCACGCCGGAGCACGAGTATCGCCATCTCGTCACGACCAAGGCGCCCACCGAGGTCAACCCCGGCGAGCGCAGCGACGTGAGCTGGATCAGCACCGAAAGCCCTGACCGCACCCGCGAAGTCGTCGTCGCCCGCGGCATGGACGATTCGCAGTTTCAGGCCAACCCGCTCGTCACGCTCGGCCATGCGTACTACCTGCCGCCGGTCGGCAAATCGCTGTGGCGCAAGCGCGTCCGGGACGGCGAGCGCGTCGGTATCAAGGCCAAGACCATCTATCCCGCCCGGCCCGAAAGCTGGCCGGCGCAGGACGCCTGGCCTTCCGATCAAGTTTTCGCACTGATTCAGGCCGGACTCTTGCAGGGCAAGTCGGTCGGTTTCCTGCCAGTCAAGGTGCATGTGCCCGACGCCAGGGAGGTGCAGAAGAACAACTGGGGCGACCGCGTCGATCTGGTCATCGACGAATGGCTGCTGCTCGAATACGCCTGCGTCTTTTTGCCGGCCAACCAGGACGCCCTCGTGGAAAGCGTCGCCAAGGGTGCCTTCACGCTCGCCGACGATGTGCGGCTAGCGCTCGGGCTGAGCGAGCCGTTGCTCCACGCGGAAGAGCGCATCATTCCGTTCACGTCGCTGGAGGAGATCCAGCGCGCCGTCCTGGGCCGGATCGAGGCCATTGATTTCCGCGCTTTGGCCGAAAAAACGATAAAAGAGACCTTGTATAAATCAATTGGAAGAGTGTAAGATACAGTCCTTGCCTCATCGAAGCCGTCCGGACGAGCCGGCGGAGAACGACGCCAAGCGTTCAGCCGGTCCCACCCCCGAGACGGACGGATGATTTCGTGACCCCCCTACCCATCCGTGTCCCTTCGAGATCCCTGCCATGTTTGTAGAGCTTTTGAAAGACATTCTCGGCAAAAAGGCCGGCGAGCGCATCCACGTCGCCGAGGACGAGGGCCGGCAGCTCCTCGCCGCCGGCGTCGCCAAGGCCGTCGCCGATGATCCGATCGCGCCGCTGGTGACGAAAGCGATGGAGAGCGCCCTGTCCGGCTTCACCCGCGGACTGGACACCGTCATCACCGAGACCCTGAAACAGTTCGGTCAGGCCCAGAGCCTGGCCAAGAAGCATGCGGTGCCGGCCATCTTCGGCGCCGGCGGTAGCGGCGACCCGCGCAAGACGTTCGGCGATTGGCTCCTGGCCTGCGCCCGCAACGACGGTCGCTACCTGGAGAAACATTACGGCAGCAGTTTCGTCTCGTGGCAGACCAAGGCGGCGCTGGCCGAGTCGTCCGGCGTGACCGGCGGCTACACGGTGCCGCCGGAGTTCTTCGAGCAGCTGATGTCCATCGTGGCCGAGCTGGCGTTCATCCGGCCGCGGGCGTTCGTGATCCCGATGGCCGGCGCCAGCCTGCAAATCCCCTACCTGGACATCACGACCGCGCAGTCGGCCGGCGTGTCGCCGTTCTTCGGCGGCTTGCAGATGTACTGGACCGCCGAGGCGCAAACCCGGCAGGAGACCGAGCCGCAGTTCAAGCAGATGGAGCTGAAAGCCTGGGAGCTGTCCGGCTACTCCGTGTCGAGCAACGTGCTGCTCCAGGACAGCATCATCGGCCTGGAAAAGTTTCTCATGACGCTGTTCGCCCGGTCGATCGCCTGGTTCGAGGAGTACGCCTTCTTGCAGGGCAACGGCACCGGCAAGCCGCAGGGAATGCTCACGGCTGGGGCCACGCTCCTCAAAAACCGCGACAACGCCAACCAGGTGGACTTCAACGACGTGGCGACCATGTGGTCGAAACTGCTGCCGTCGTCGTGGAGTTCGGCGATCTGGGTGTTTTCGCCGAGCGTGGTGCCGCAACTGTTGCAGCTCAAGGACGGGGCGAATCGAGCGATCTTCATCAGCATCGACCAGGGGGCGACGAAAGCGCCGGTGTGGTCGCTGCTCGGACGGCCGGCGTTCCCCAGCGAGAAGCTGCCTCCCCTGGGCACCAAGGGCGACCTGATGCTGCTCGACCCATCGCTGTACGTTATCGGCGACCGCATGCAGATCGAGATCGCCGCCTCGGAGCATGTGAATTTCCTGAAAAACCAGATGACCTGGCGCGTCGTCGAGCGCGTCGATGGCCAGCCCTGGGTCGAAAAACCCATCACCCTGCAAGACGGCAGCACGCAAGTTTCACCATTTGTGGCGCTGAACTGACCAGGACGACAGGTCGTAGGGTGGGCCGAGTCTTCGAGGCCCACCACAACGCTGCTGGTGGGCCTCGTCCCTCGGCCCACCCTACGGCCTGCGACCTCCGATATCACCCCTTGAACTTCCATAGGAGCCACCATGTATACCGAACAACTCACGCAACGCCTGGGCATCGCGGCGGCGGCCGCGCCGCAGAGCTTGACAACGACCACGACCCTCACCAGCGGCAAGGTGGATATGTCCGTCTTCCACCGCGCCCTATTCCTCTTCGAGACGGGCACGTTCGGCGGCACCAGCCCGACCTTGTCGGCCGTGCTGCAAATCCAGGACAGCCCCGACGGCACGACCTGGACCAACAACGCCACGGTGCCCAGCGCCACCGTGACCGCGGCGGGCAAGCAGGCCACCCTGGAGATCCGGGCCGACCAGCTCAACACCGGCGCACGCTACGTACGCTTGCAGGCCGCTTGCACCGTGGGCGGCACCAGCCCGACCATCCCGGTGGCCGTCGTCGGCTTCGGCGACGAGGCGGCCCACAAGCCGGGCAGCGCCCAGAACGATGCCAGCGTGGTCAGCCAAACGGTCGTCAACTAGGAGAGGTGGGACATGACCGGACGCAATCAGACCGCGATATTCCTGATCGTCTGGGTGGCGCTGGCCATCGCCTGGGACATCCGCGTGATGTGGCGCGTACGGCGTGGACGCCACCATCTCCAAGATCATCCATGACTGGAGTTGTAACAATCCGATCCTGGCCTTCGCGCTGGGGATTTTGTGCGGCCATTTCTTCTGGCCGCAGGCACGTTGAAACGGAAGGAGAAGCAACATGGCCGGCGGACCCATTTACCCCACCAGCGCCTACCCGGCGGACTCCGCCGGCCGGCTTTTTGCAAGCTTTTATGCAGGCTCCGGCGGAAATGCCGCACCCCACGACGAAGGACTCGGGGTGAAGGCGAGCCTCGATGCCGACGCGACGTGGGAGCTGCGCTTTCCCATGCCGCCGTCGATCCCGACGGGCACCCTCAAGCTGCGCCTCCTGGCCCTGGCCAACGCCACCAGCGGGTTCGCCAAAGTCACCGTCAAGGACGGCACCTGTCCGGCCGGCTCCATCCCCAGCTCCGTCACGCTGACCAGCGAGAGCCAGATCTCACCCGCCTGGCTATCCGGTAGCGCCGACAAGTACATCGAATCCAAGGTCGCCCTCAGTGCCACGCCCAGCGGCAACGACATGCTCGTCGTTGCTCTCACCTTCAATACCAGCGGCTGGACCCTCGCCGCCGCCTCCACCTGGCTGGCGAGCATTATCTGGGAGTAACCATGTCCGCATTAACCACCGCCCAGCAGCAAGCCTGCGCCGCCCAGCTCGCCGGCGTCCTCTTTGGCGGCCTGTCGCTGCCCCTCGCCGGCACCCTGGCCACCGCCACCGTCAACTGGAGCGATCTCCAAGCCGCCGTCGCCGCCCTCGACGCCGCGTTCGATACCACCCTGGCCACGGCGGGGACCCAGGTGGCTACGACGGACACGATCTTGCAATACCTCGCCTCCCAGATTCCCGCCCCGGCGTCGGGTGGCACGACCCAGCAAAAGACCGTGCTGGCCTGCCTCGTCCTCTTAAAGCGGGCCGGCCTGATCTGAGGTAAGCACTACGGTGGTAAGCACCAAGAACCAAGCATCAAAACTCAAACAAATGAAAAACCCCAAAATCAAAATCCCAAACGCCGGCCGGTTTTGTTTTGGTCCTTTGAATTTGATGTTTGGAGATTGTTTGAGTTTTGATGCTTGAATTTTGAGATTTCTCTGAGGTAAGCCGTGGCTCGTTCCTTCAACAGCACCAACGGGGACGTGATTACCGCCAGCGGCGTGACGCCCCAGGCGCCTCGCGCACCGTGGCCGGCTGGCTTACCATCACCACCTCCCCTACCAGCAACCTCGGCGTCGCCTCCACCGGCAACAACAAAGCCGACGGAACCCCGCTCTGGCTCATCAACTTCTCCGCGGCCGGCAAGCTGCAACTGTACCACGGCGCCGGCTATCAGGTCACGGACTCCGCGGCCCTGACCACGAACACTTGGCACCACGTCGCCTACACCTGGAACTCGTCCACGCATCTGGTCTCGTTTTACAAAGACGGCGTGCTTCTTGGCTCGGCGACGGCGGCGGACAGCAATTACGATAACACCAACTTTTACCTCGGCTCTGGTTACAACGGCACCTTGCCCGGCTCGCTGGCCGAGTGGACCGTCTGGAGCGTGGACCTGACTGCCAACGAAGTGGCGGCACTGGCCCTGGGCGGCCGCCCTCACCGCGTCCGCCCGGCCTCTCTCACCGGCTACTGGCCCCTCTGGGGGCTGACTTCCCCGGAACCGGACCTATCCGGCAATGCCAACAATGGCACGCTCACCGGCACCGCCTTCGCAACCCATGCGCCCTTGACCCCCTTCACCAAGAAAACGAGAAGCCAGGTGGAGCCGGCCGCGTCGGCCGGTTCGGTCCTGATCCCGCGACTTCTGGTCGCTTTGCCCCAGCCATCCCCCGCACTCTTTGAATGAAAGGAACCCAACATGGCCGATCTCCTTTGCAGCGCCAGTGTCCCGGCCGCCGCTGTCACCAGCACCGCCGCCACCTTCATCCTCCTCAAGGCCCCCGCCAACCAGCGCGTCAAAATCAAGGGGCTAGAAGTGTTCGGCAAGGGCACGAGCAACACCGACACGCCCGTCAAGGTGGAGCTTCTGACTGCCACCGCGATCAGCAGCGGCACCGCCGGCACTGCTCCCACCGTGCTGCCGCAAGACACCGAAATGGCCGAGACGATCCAGACCACCGCGACGGGCAACTACTCGGCCGAGCCGACCTACACGCCGGCCGGCGGCAACGTGCTGCGAACGTGGTACATCCACCCGCAGACCGGCGCGGCCGTGTATCTGCCCATGCACGACGAGATCAAGCTCAAGGGCGGCACCTACCTCGGTGTCCGGCTCACCAGCAACCAGAACGAAACGTTTGGCCTCAACGTGATCTTCGAGGAATGAGATGAGCCATGCGGAGCAATCGCTGGTACAAGCGACGGCTGCCTCTCTTGACGGAGTTGCCTCCGCCGGCCGCGCCGCGCCCGCTCGTCTTTCGGCCCGGCGTCTTCGCCCGGCGCGATCCGCCTCCGCGCGGCGTCTTTGTCCCGATACGTCCGCCCTGGAAGGCGCCGCCCAAACCCAAAATCCTGACGCCTTCCGTGGCGCGCTCCGACTTCCGGCGCGACGGTCAAATCGTTTGGAGCCGGCCGCCCTTCAAGCCGGTGGTGAACGTGCCGGGACGGTTGCCCGTTCCCCTTGTCGTCCGATCCGATGCCTGGTCACGGATGCGGCCGGGTCTGTGGCACCCTATCGGCTTGCCCTCCGTGCCAGCGGCGCCGTTCGCGAAGACGGATCGTATCCACTGGCTGCGGGCCGCCGCGCGCACCGTCTTCGACGGTCGCGCCGCCATCGGCACCGCGTTCAACCTGCGAGCGAGTGAAGCCATGTCCGTACCGAGCAATATCAGCTTCTTCCAGGGCGAAGACATCCAGCTCAACTTCGCCCTGAATCCGCCCACCGACATCACCGGCTGGACGCTGACCGGCACGGTGCAAAACAAGCTGGGCGGCACAACGCAATTCACGTTCACGCCGAGCATTCAAGACGCCGGCCGCGGCTGGTTTCAGGCCAGCTTTCCCCGCACCCAGACGAGCAACCTGCCTCCGGGCGATTACGTCTGGGACATCCGCCGCACCGACTCCGGCAAAAACGCCGTGTTGGCGCACGGAGAAATCACCCTCAAACAGCCGGTGACGCCATGACGATCGGACTCATTGACATCGAACGGGCCAAGCGGAACATCCAGGCCGTCACGGACAATACGCAGGACGCCCTGCTGGGTGTGCTGATCGGGGCGTGTTCCGACGCCATCCAGAAATGGTGCCGGCGCGACTTCGCGCTTCGCCTGTACGACGAGCTGTACAACGGCAACGGCGACCGAAGACTGTTGCTGCGTCAATATCCCATTCAGTCGGTCGAGTCGGTGCGCTATCGACCCGTAACGGTGGCGAAGATCCAGAACACGGGCCAGGCGACCAACCAGCGGGCCTTCGTGCAGGTGACTTCCACCGGCCTGAAACTGGTGCGCGTGGCCAGCGGCGTGACCGTCAACGACACGAGCATCACCTGGAGCGCCAACCTCACGCTGCAAGCCGTGGTCAACGCCGTGAACGCCCTGGGCAACGGCTGGACGGCGCAGGTGGTCGGCCAGGCGGACGGCGATTATGGACTGTGGCCCAGCACCGATCTTTACGTGCCGCCTTCCTACGGAGACGGCCAGACCTCGCAGGGCGGCCTGACCTGTCGCGGCAACTGGGCGGAGCTGAAGCTGCACACTTATGAACTCCAGGGCTATCAGTGGGATCCGCGCGGCTGGCTGCTCAGGGCCATCCCCTACACCGATCCGGAGCTGCTGCACCCCGAAGATTTGATCTGGCCCATCGGCATCAACAATTTCCGCGTCCAGTACACGGCCGGCTACGCCACCATCCCCGAGGCCGTGCAGGAAGCGTGCGCCACCTGGGTCGCCGAGCGCTGGTATGAAACGCAGCGCGACGTGGGCGTTATCAGTCAAAGCGTGCCCGGCACCATCAGCCAGACCTGGGGCGCCAGCGATCCGATGAATCCGCCGCCGCGAGTTCGCAGTCTGCTGGCTCCGTACCGGCGGCACACCGTCGCGACCAACCAGGGGTGAAGCATGGCGACGAACGTGACGTTCGACGTGTACCGAGGTTATGCCCCGGCGACGCCGTACAGTCCGCCCAACCGCCCGGCAGTCCTTGCCGGCGTCGGCGGCTATCTGCGCAACCACGTCGAGAACGGCAAGTTCGGCTACCTGATTCCGGGACAAAATGACGTGCCGATTTACTGGACCAACATTCTCGAAGTCGCCCTCGGCGCCGACGCGCGCGACGCCTACAACGCCGAGCTGAACGCCGACACGATCCAGAACGGCGACACCATCGCGGTCGCCGACTATCCGGTTGTCGGCGCCTGCACGGCGTTCGTGTGCGTGATGGTGCAGCGGCGGAATCGGCAACTTGCCGGCGATCATTTGCGACTTTACCTCGACCGGGCGCAACCGCGGTGGGGCCAGGCGTGCCCTGACCCGACACAGGGCGGCATCTCGACGAGCTGCTGTCCCGATGTCTGGCCGACGACCCTGTACGCCACGCTCGCCGACGTGGCCGGCTGCGCATGCGCTTCCGGCACCATCCCGCTGACCTTCGATCCCAGCACGGGCAAATGGACGGGCACCGGCCCGTTTGGAACGTGCGGACGCAACATCACGATTCACTTTTTCTGCCTGGCCGGCGGCGTCAGCGAGAGCGATCTGCTCGTGGACGTGAGTTTCTCCGACGACTGCTCCCCCGCCCTGTCCGGGCAATCGGGAGGGCCGGGCCAGTGCAGCCCGCTTCTGAAAACGTACCGCTTCGGGCTGACCCCCGCGACTTTATGCGGCTGCCAAAATGTCCCCCTGGTCGGCTATCAATTTACGGTGACGCAATGAGCCATCGCTCTCCTCCGCATCCGGGTGTTTGCGCAGGCGCGCGTCGGGGCGAGCCGTACACGCCCGACCAGTGCCGGCTCTGCTGGCTCTGTCACAACGACCCGGCCTACGTGAACCTCGGAGTAGGGACGGAGTTCTCGACACAAAAGCGATCCCTCCCGTGTATTTTTCTGGGCGCGGTGATGGACCGGCTCGACTGCCCCTGCCCGGCCCGCTGGATACGAAGTTGCGAGCTGCACGGAAGCTGCACCCTGAACGAGTGCAAGACCTGCGCGGACTACGAGGCGGAGTGAAACATGGCCCTCTTGACCCCTGCCAACGTCACCGTGTCGATCTACGCCGGCAGCAGCGCCGGCAGTCCGTACAGCCTGGGAACACTGCGAACTACGGTGAGGGGCGTGTTGATCCCCGAAGTGCAGAGCGGACGTTTCGGCAGCACCAACTGGCTCAAGTGGACGCACCGGCTTCTGGTGCCGCCCAACACGCCCATTCAGGACGCCTACAACAGCCAGCTCGATCCCGGCCGAAACAACGCCCTGGGAGATACCGTCGTCGTGACCGACAGCGGCGGCGTGAACCGTACCGCGTACTACGTCGTGTTCGTGGAGCAAATCTCGCGCGGCACGCCCGCCCAGCACCTCCGCTGTTATCTCGATCGCTTCCAGCCCAACGCCTGGCCCAACGACGCGATTTGATAGAGGAACGGAACATGAATCCCGACATCCGCAACCGCATCAAGGCCCACGTCCGCGTCCGGGCCGGCGATCTGGTGCCGCACGAATTGAACCCGCGCACCCACACCGAGACCCAGCGGGCGGCGCTGGCAGCACTCTATGCGGAGATCGGCTTTGCCCGCTCGCTGCTCGCTTACGAACTGCCCGACGGCCGGCTGAAGCTCATCGACGGCCATCTTCGCCAGGATCTCGCGCCGGACATGGAAGTCGATGTCGAGGTACTGGATGTCAGCGATGCCGAGGCTCGCGCCTTGCTGTTGTCGCTCGATCCATTGGCGCAGCTGGCCGACTACGACAGCACCGCGCTCGATCGACTGCGTGCCCTGTGCGGCACGTCGTCCGACGCGATCGCCAACTTGTGGGCGTCCGTCGGCAAGGCGAACGCGGCCGTCGAAGAATCGCTGTCCGCGGCGCGCACGGCGAAGGATCGGCCGGAGGCGATCCGCCAACAGTACCTCATCCTCGTCGAATGTGCCGACGAACAGACCCAGATCGACTTGCTCCAGCGCTTCGGGCAGGAAGGGTTGAAGTGCAAGGCGCTCGTGTCGTGACCAAACTTTCTCCCTCCCCCCTTGTGGGGGAGGGCAGGGGTGGGGGGTGAGCGTCTACCCCCCACCCCTGCCCTCCCCCACAAGGGGGGAGGGAGAAAGGAGATTGCATCACCGTCTTCGGGAATGAGGCCGTCATGCAAGCCACCATTACCGTTGAATCACCCATCCTCGAATCGCCGCGCGTCCAGCAGGTACGCGGTATCTTCGACCTGGACGCGGAGAAAACTGCACGGCTTCAGTGGACGGTCGCGCTGCCGCTCGACGAACGCCCCTGGAACATCGGCCTCATCACGGGTCCATCCGGCTGCGGCAAAAGCACCATCGCCCGGCACTTCTGGCCCGATCGCGTTCACCGTGATTTTTCCTGGCCGGCCGATGCGTCGCTCCTGGATGCGTTCCCCGCGCCGCTCTCCATCAAGGACGTGACCGCCCTCCTGTCCGCCGTCGGTTTTTCGTCGCCGCCGGCCTGGCTGCGGCCGTTTCACGTCCTCTCAACCGGTCAGCAGTTCCGCGTCACGCTCGCTCGGCTCCTTGCCGAGATGCCGGACCTGGCCGTCATGGACGAATACACCAGCGTCGTCGATCGCACCGTGGCCCAGATCGGCTCGGCGGCGCTGGCCAAGGTCGTTCGCCAGCGCAACCAGCGCTTCATCGCGGTGACGTGTCATGACGACGTGGAAGCCTGGCTCAATCCCGATTGGGTGTATCGTCCGGCCGAGAACGCTTTCGCCTGGAGGTGTCTTCGACGGCGACCGGCCATCCCCCTTGCCGTCTTTCGCTGCCAGGCATCGGCGTGGCGGCTTTTCGCTGCGCATCACTATCTGAGCCACAACCTCAACCCCAGCGCCGTCTGTTTCCTCGCCGTCTGGGGCGAGCGGCCGGTCGCCTTCAGCGCCTGGCTGCCGTTCGTCGGCGCTCGCCGGCCGACGCGCCGCGAGCATCGTACTGTCACGCTGCCGGACTATCAAGGCGTTGGTATTGGTAACGTGCTGTCGGCCGCTGTCGCGTCGATGTGGAAGGCGCTGGGATTTCGTGCCGTCTCGACGACGACGCACCCGGCGATGATGCAAGCGCGCCAGAGGTCGCCACACTGGCGAATGCACCGGCGGCCGTCGCTGGCGGCCGGCGTCGAGGGGCGGCTGAAGAAACTCCGCCACGCCACGACGCGCCTGACGGCCGGCTTCGAGTACGTCGGGCCGGCCCTGCCGCGCCGGCTGGCCCGCCTGCTGTTGGCTTCGTGAATCACCCTACCGCATGGCCCGCTCGCGCTACCGTCTGACGCCGGCCCTCCACGAGGAGATCGTCGCCTTCGTCCGTAGCGGCGGCTTCCCGCACGTCGCCGCCGAGGCGGCCGGCGTGCCGCGCCGGGTGTTCGAGCGCTGGATCCGCCGCGGACAAAAAGACGGTGCCGAGCCGAACTACCGCGCCTTTGCCCTGGCCGTCATGGAAGCTCACGCGCAGGCCCGCTTGCAGGCCGAGATCAAGACCCGAACCGACAAGCCGCTCGATTGGCTCAAGGCCGGCCCCGGCAAGGATCGCGCCGACAACCCCGGCTGGGCCAACCCCGGAAAACAGTCCGCCGCATCCGCCAAGGGACCGGACCGAGAGCGGATCATGGTCGAGCTGTTCGCGCTGATGGGCGAGGCCGCGGAACAACTCGTGGACCACCCGGAGGCCCAAGCCGTGCTGGCCGATTGGCTCGCCAAACGGTTGGCGGAGCGCCCGAAGAAATAATCTCGGAAAATGGCACCCCGTGGCACGAATTGACACATTTGCAATCCCTTGATTGTTCAACGGGGACGGCGAACAATAGCACTGTCCCAGCTTCAACGCACTCGGTCTTCACCCCATCCCCAGGAAGTCCCATGCACCTCGAAGCCTACCCCGTGGAATTCGTCACCCTCTCCGACGGCGTGCTGGACGGTCGAGAGCACGTCCTGCTATTTCTGGATCAGGCCGGCCTGTCCCGGCCGCATGCCTTCGCCCTGACGCTCGGCGATGCCCGCGCGCTCCTCCTCGCCCTGCGCACCCTCCTCCCCGAAGTGCAACAGATCCAGGACCGTCTCCACGAACAGAACTGATCCCGTCTCCCAACCCGCCCGGTCGCCATGATCGCCTTCAACGGTCTTTTATGTATCCATTGCGAGCAGCGGCCCGCCGAGACCTTGCTGGATCTCTGCCCCGTCTGTCACGCCAGACGTTTCATCCGCTCGCTTTACGTGCGGCGGCGCGACTGGACTCCCCGGTGGGAGGCGCACCTGCGCCGCCTCGCCGAGCGCGCGAAGCAGCGCTTGCCGCTGTTCCCCGACGAACCCTACGGAGGTGAAATGTGAGGATGGAATTGGTTCAAAAAGAGAGTGGAGCTGGCGGGGTTCGAACCCGCGACCTCTTGAATGCCATTCAAGCGCAGCTCCCAGCTGCGCCACAGCCCCAGCCGGTCGTTTCGACCAAAGATAACCTAGCGGACGCGGATCGGCCTGTCAATCGGGCCTCACGCCAGGCACGGCAAAAACTCCGCTGGACAGCGTTTCCGAGGACCACCAGAATGAGACATCTCGGCTCGGCCGATTATGGACTACAGTTTTTCGGGGGAAGCGAGGGGCGTTTCTCCCTTTCGGATTGAGGATCGCTCGTGAACAGACACACTATCGGAAACCTCCTGAAATATGCTCTGGCCCTTGGACTCATGGTCTACGTCGTCTGGGCCAACTGGGGCGACCCGCGCGGCACGGCCGGCAAGATCGTGATCGGCGGCGAGCCGGGCCAGGGCAAAGTCACCGGCACGGTGGTTTCTTATACGCCGGAAGAGTCGATCGTCCTCTCGGAGGATGCCGCGGGCCGAGAGGTATCGTTCGGCCTCAAGAAGAAGGGCAAGACGAAGGTCCTGCCCGAAGGCGAGACGGTGCGACCGGGCATGGAGGTCACGGTCGGCGAAGTCTCGCGCGGGCTGGCCTACGTCTGGCAGCGACACGGGATCGAGGGCGAGCCGATCCACAGCGGCTACCTGGCCATCGCGTTCGCCATCGCCCTGGCGGCCATCCTGCTTACTTTCGTGCGCTGGTATTTTCTCGTCCGGGCCGTCGAGCTGCCGTTTCGCCTGATCGACGCGCTGCGGCTGGGCTTCATCGGTCTGTTCTTCAACACGTTCATGCCCGGCTCGGTCGGCGGCGATGTCATCAAGGCGGCGTTTTTAGCTCGCGAGCAAAATCGCCGCACCGTGGCCGTCGCCACGGTGATCATGGACCGGGCCATCGCCCTGTGGGCGCTGGTCTGGTTCGTCGCTCTGCTCGGCGCCGGCTTCTGGCTGGCCGGCCTGCTGGTCGGCCAGGGGGCGGAGCAATGCCGCCTCATTGTGTCGCTGGCCTGGGGCATTATCGGCGCTTCGATGGTGGTCTGGATCGGCCTGGGCCTGTTGCCGCCGCACCGGGCCGAGCGTTTCGCCGGCCGGCTGAGCCGGCTGCCGAAGGTCGGCCATTCGGCCGCGGAGTTGTGGCGGGCGGTGTGGATGTACCGCTGCCGGCCGCGCTCGGTCTTTCTGGTGCTGGTCCTGTCGTGGATCGGCCATGTCGGTTTCGTCTTCCTCTTTTACTGTTCGGCCCTGGCCCTGCGTTCTCCCGGCTCCGGCGCGATGCCGACGTTGGCGCAGCACTTTTTGATCGTGCCGATCGGCCTGGTGATCCAGGCGATGCCGTTTTTCCCCGGCGGCGCCGGCATCGGCGAGCTGGGTTTCGGTTTGCTCTACGAATGGCTGGGCTGCTCCGAGGCCGCCGGCGTGCTCGGCTCGCTGGTGCAGCGCGTCGTGATGTGGGTGCTGGGTCTGCTCGGCTATCTCGTGTACCTGCGCATGCGGGCCACCCTGCCGGCCGCGCTCGATGGGGAAACGGCCGCGGCGGACAAAGAAGCGCTCGCCCCCGCGCCCGCCCGCTGACCTATCGGCGGTGTCCGGCGCTCTCTATCATGGACGCGGCGGGGGCGGTTTTCGAGGGGACGAGCCATGCGCGTCGATATTTACGGTCTGGTCTTCGAGACGCCTCGCGTCACGTTCTACCTGTGGTCGCCGTGGCGGGCGGCCGCCCTGGAACATCGCCTCTTCGAGGCCGTCCGCACCTTGCCGCGTCTGCACATCGAGGAAGGACCGGACGAATTGCGCGTCCACATCGACGACCCCAAGACGTGCCGGGCGGCGCTGCAAGCGATCTCGCGCGTGCTGAAGGGCTGGCAGGAGGAGGCCGACCCCGCCAGCGAACGGCGCTCGTGGCGCTGGCTCCTGGAGGGCGACACCGACGCCGACGGCTACGACCACACCGGCGAGCCGGTCAGCCTGTGGGCGTTTGTGCGTGTCAGCCTGGATCGCGGCGGCGTCGGCGAGCCGGAGAAGGGCGAGGACATTGACCTGGAGGGCTTCGGCCTGCAAGTGCAGGGCGAGGGGCGGGGCGGATAGGCCAAAGTAAAATCGGACGCGGCTCGCAGAATGGGTGGAATTAGGTAATACCCAATTAATTGGGTAATAAATTGGGTAATGAACGCGCGGCCCTACAGGGCGTTTCGTGTGTTATGCCGGTAGGAAGTATCCCTCCGGTCTCATTTCTTCTGCAAGTTGGGGTCGAGTTCAAAGGCCTTCTTCGTATCGGCCGCAGCCAGGTCCGGATGGCCTTGCTTCTCGTAGACGAGACCGGCGCAGCGTATGCTTTGGCGTAATCGGGGTTGATCCGAATCGCCTCGGTTAGATCGGCGACAGCCTCCTCCAGCCGCCCCTCGGCCGTCTGGCAGAAGGCACGGTTGGAATAGGCTTTGGCATCATCGGGCTTCAATTTGACCGCTACGCTGAAGTCGGCGATGGCCTTATCGTACTCGCCCGTTTTCAGATAAGCCTGGCCACGGGAGAACCATGCATCCGTATACCGGGGGTCGAGGCGGATCGCCTCCGTGTAGTTCTCAATAGCTTTGTCCTGTTCTCCCTTCTCGGCGTAAGCGACGCCCCGGCTGTTGTAGGCGTCGGAGTAGCGGGGATCCAACGCGATGGCCTCGGTGTAGTCGGTGATCGCCTGATCGTATTCGTGCTTCTTCTCGTGGGACCAGCCTCGGTAATGAAACGCCTTGGCATGGCCGGGATCCCGGCGGATCGCTTCGCTGAAGCAACGGATGGCCCGGTCGTAGTCCCCCTCCTTGAAGGACCGCCTGCCTCGGGCATAATTCGTCTCGGCCGTTTCTTCAAAGACGCTCCCCCTGTCGAACCAGAATCGGAGCGCGACGAGGCCCAGGGCGAGGAGGCCGATCGCCAGGAGGGCGAAAACGCGCCAGCGAAAGCGGTCGTCTTCAGGCATGGCGTTTCCCTCTTCTCCGAACCTTTGGGCAGAACCTCAATGGTTATCTTACTCACTTTCGCATCAAGAAAAACACGGGGTCGCTTGCCCCGCTTCTGCGAAGCGTCGCTAACCAAACCTTGGCTTCGCCTCCGGACAGGGTAAAATGACGGGAGCGTTCCCTTGATGGACGATGACTCGCAAGAAGATCCAGCTATGCCTGGACACGCGCTGCAAGACCGGCCCGGTAGCGGAGGGCGGGACGAAACCGCCCGCGACGCCGGCCAAATGGAGTTCCGCCGTCTTCTGGAGAAGCTGCCGGCCGGGGCGTATACCTGCAATCCCGATGGCCTGATCACCTACTACAACCAGCGGGCGGTCGAGCTGTGGGGCCGCGCGCCAAACTGCTCCATCCCCAGGATCGCTTCTGCGGCTCCTTCAAGCTGTTCGCCTCGGACGGCTCGCCGCTCCGCCACGATCAATGCTGGATGGCGCTGGCGCTGGGCGACAACAAAGAGTACAACGGGCAAGAGATTCTCGTCGAGCGGCCCAACGGCGAGCGTCTCACCGTGATGGCCTACGCCAACCCGATCCGTAACGAGAAGGCGGAACTGCTCGGCGCGGTCAACGTCCTCGTGGACATCAGCGAGCGCAAGCAAACCGAGCTGCTGCTGCGCGAGGCGGATCGGCGCAAGAGCGAATTTTTGGCCACGCTGGCGCACGAGTTGCGCAACCCGCTGGCCCCGCTGCGCAACGGCCTGCAAGTCATCCGCCTGGCCGGCCACGACCACGAGGCCGTGGACCAGGCCCGCGCCATGATGGAGCGCCAACTGGGCCACATGGTCCGCCTCATCGACGACCTGCTCGATTTGTCGCGCATCACCAACGGCAAGATCGAGCTGCGGCGGGAGCGGATCGAGCTACGGGCGGCGGTGCAGGACGCCGTGGAAACGAGCCGGCCGCTCGTCGAGGAACTCGGCCACGAACTCACGGTTCGCCTGCCGTCGCAGCCGATTCCGGTCGAGGCCGACCGCACCCGGCTGGCCCAGGTGTTCGCCAACCTGCTCAACAACGCCGCCAAGTACACGCCGCGGGGCGGCCACATCACGCTGACCGTCGAGCAACAGGGCAGCGATGCGGTCGTGAAGGTGCGCGACGACGGCATCGGCATCGCCGCCGACGTCTTGCCGCGGATCTTCGAGATGTTCTCGCAGGTGGATGGGTCGTTGGAGCGAGCGCAGGGCGGCCTGGGCATCGGACTCAATCTGGTGCGCGGCCTGGTCGAGAGGCACGGCGGCCGGGTCGAGGCTTACAGCGACGGTCCCAGCCGGGGGAGCGAGTTCGTCGTGCGCCTGCCCGTCCTGCTGGCACCCGCTCCGGAACGGCCGCCGGAGGGCGCGGGCACGGTGGCGGTCAACTCCGGAAAATACCGCATCCTGGTGGTGGACGACAACAAGGACTCGGCCCTGAGTCTCGGTCTGATGCTGAAGATCATGGGCCACCAGACGCAGACCGCCCACGACGGCCCGGAAGCCGTGCGCGCGACGGCGGCGTTTCGGCCCGAGGTGGTTTTGCTGGACATCGGCCTGCCGCGGCTCAACGGCTATGAGGTCTGCCGCCGCCTCCGCGAACAGCCGGGGGGCGAGAAGATGGTCCTCATCGCCCTGACGGGCTGGGGTCAGGAAGAGGACAAGCAGCGATCCAAGGATGCGGGCTTCAACTTCCACATGGTCAAGCCGGTGGACCCCGCCGCGCTTGAGAAACTACTGGCCGGCCTGCTGCTGCCGCCGTGTTAAACGGGCCAATCGGTCGCTACAAATCCTCGTAGGAAATTTTGAAGGTGTCGCCCTTCGAGAAATCTCCGGTCTCGAATCCCCGCCGGAACCAGCGGATGCGCTGCTTGGACGTGCCGTGCGTGAACGAATCGGGCACCACGTAGCCGCGCGCCTGTTGCTGCAAGCGATCGTCCCCGATCGCGTTGGCGGCCCGCAGGGCATCCTCCAGGTCGCCGGCTTGCAGAAATGGCTTTCTCTTCTGGGCGTGATACGCCCAGAACCCCGCCAGAAAGTCGGCCTGCAATTCCAGACGAACCGATTGCTCGTTGTACTCCGCTTTGCTCAGGTGCGGCCCGCTTACCGTGAACGCGGTCGGAGATGCCCAGCAGTTTTTGCACATGATGGCCGATTTCATGGGCGATCACATAAGCCTGGGCGAACTCTCCCGGCGCGTGAAAGCGATTCTTGAGTTCGTCGAAGAAGCGGAGGTCGAGATAGACCTGCTGGTCTCCGGGGCAATAGAACGGCCCGACGGCGGCGCTGGCCAGGCCGCACGCCGATTCGACCCGGCCGCGAAACAGGATTAGGCGCGGCTCCTTGTAGGTCTTGTCCATCTTGCGGAACTGCTCGCGCCAGACGTCCTCGGTGTCGGCCAGGATCACCTTCACGAAGTGGACGAGTTCGTCCTGGGCCGGGTCCGGCGGCCCGGTCCTCTCGGCCGCGCCCTGCTGGGGGATGTTCTCGATCTGTTTGAGGACCTGCTGCGGATCGCCGCCCAGCAGGTAGGTGATGAGGGCGATCACGAGGACGCCTACCCCGCCGCCGACGGCGGCACGACCCGGCGTTATCATCCGCCGGTCCTCGACGTTCTCGCTCTCGCGCCTGCCCTTCCATTCCAT
This sequence comes from uncultured Planctomycetota bacterium, assembly GCA_963767535.1. Taxonomy (GTDB): domain Bacteria; phylum Planctomycetota; class Planctomycetia; order Gemmatales; family Gemmataceae; genus JAJPHU01. The sequence continues at coordinate 332,699 of CAVYEC010000001.1, read as the reverse complement.
GATGTGCCTCCCCGCCTAGAGTTCGACGACAACGTAAACCGTCTGCGCCGAGGAAGTAAGGCTGATATGTGACTCCGTTACTGACCCAATACGTCGCCCCGCCCACCGTGGTCGGTTGGGAACCGGGCGGCAAGACCGACGTGTAGTAATAGTTCGCCCCGCCGACCTGCAAGGTCAACATGCCCGGCGGAATGCGGGCCAGGTATCCGGCGGTGTACGGCATGGGAGAGGGCGCCGGGTTGAGGACCGTCTGCTGGACGACGTTCACCGGGACGATCGGAGTAACCGGATAGACCGGGGCGACGGGATAGACTGGGACGACGGGCGGCTGGACGACGGTGAGCCGGCCGCCGAACGGCCCGCGCACACCGACGGCGCCGCCGCCGAACGGTCCCTGGGCGACGGTGACGCGGCCGCCCAACGGGCCGCGGATGCTGGTCACACCACCCCCGAAGGGGCCGCGAACGCTGGCCACGGAACCAAACGGGCCGTACCGTAGCGAACCGCCGTACATGAGCTGGGCCTCGGCCCGATTCGCCAGCGCGGCCGCCGCCACGACGGCCGCACACTTCAGTAGCCGATATATTCCCATAGCGGACCTCTCAAGGAAATAATCTGTTCCGAGACCTTTTCAAGGTTTTTCCGGCTGCTTCTTCCGGGGCGGCGCTCTTTTGCGTCAGGAACTCGATCTTTTTGGCGCCCGCCGGGGGTTTGAATGTGAACGCATCCTCGGCGACCTTGGCCGACACGTCCCAGTCGAAGACGGTGACGAACTGCGGCTCGCCCGGCATCCGCCGGTAGGTGAGCAGGAACTTGAGCGGCAACGGCTTGTCGTCGGTCGAGACCCACAGCTGCCAGTCGATCTGGCGCTTGCCGGAACGCCAGGTGGTGACATTTCTTCGCGCCGACGTGATGCAGCCCGACGTAGTCGCCCTCCTCCACCTGCTCGGTCAGCACTTTGTAGGGGTCGCTGAACAGCAGGTCGGCCGTCGGAATGCTGAAGCCGAGTTTCTCGTGCAAAAAGTCGAACATGGCGTCGAGGGTCGCCGGCGCTTTGTTCGTCGCATACACCTTCGCGTCCGGGTCGAACAGCACGATGGTTTTGCCGTCGAAGTAGAACAGGCGGTTCGTGGTGTCGCCCTCGGAGCGGGCGAACAGGCTGTTGGGCCGACGGACGAGTACCTCGCGCCGGTTGCAGAGCTGGATTTTTTGCCCGGAGACGCTCATTTCGTCGAACGTCTCTTCGACCTTGACGCCGAACTGCTTCATCTCGGCCAGGCAGGCGCATGACTTCTTGAGGATCTCGTCGGCCTTCGGCTCGATCTTCGGTCTGGCCGCCGGGTTGTCGCCGGGGACCGACCGGAGCCAGCCGAGAGACAGGAAGAAGAGGAGGGCGAAAGGAATCCATCGTTTCATGGTGCGTGACTCCTCGTGTCATCGGTAATGCTAGCAAATCCGCTGCCGGGTGAAAGGACATCCGTGGAAAGCGATGCGCAGACCAAACCGCTCACGCCTCTTCCGCTTGCTCTTTGGGCGACAGGGCGGCAATCAGGTTGCGGTAGTTGGTCATCGAGTGGGCGTCGATCCGCTGCGTGATCGCCATCCACAGTTCGTCGATCAGGGTGGCGTTGAGCACGCCGTCCACGGCCTTGGCGGCCATCTGCTTGAACAAATCGAAGGTCGCGCCAGTTGTGTCGCTGGCCGCCGCGACGACCGCTCCCAGCAACGTTTCCGCCCCGCAATGGCCGTAGTGGTTGGCGATCAGGCTGATGGTGGGCAGCTTGGGCACTGGATCGGGGCTGTTAACGTAGCGAAAGATCTTGTCGGGGAATTCGCGGGCGAATGCCTTCACCACATCGTCGTTGCCGATCATCGGCCCGCCGAAGGTGTAAACCTGGTGGACGGAGATGAACTTGCGGCGCAGCAGCCAGGCGGCCAACAGCGCCAGGCGCCGCCGAGGCTGTGGCCGGTCAGCCAGACCGGCCGTTCGCTCTTCTTGTGCTCCGCCTCGATCACTTCGAGAAACGGCTCCCAGATGTCGCCGATCGCCCGGACGAAACCCTGGTGGAAGCGCGCCGACACCGGCGGCCGCCAGGTCCGTCCCCAGCCGCCCCTCCGGAACGATCAGCAGGTTGCCCGCGTCGGTCAGCAGCCAGTCCTTCAGTCCCTCGATGGTCGTCGGCGCCTCGGTGCCGCGAAAGGCCGCCAGGATGTGGTCGTCGTTGACGGCGACATAGACCTGGGTGTTGCCCACGCTGATGAGCCGTGCTTGCATGTTCAGTTGCGTTCGGAACGCCTCCGCGCCTTCGCCATCCGGCAGGTAGGCGAGGTCCGAGGCCAGGGACAACGCCGCCGCGTTACGGGGATCCCCCTTGGCGTCTTCAATCAATTGCAAGGGCATAACGATTCCTCCTGGTCGGGGGCGGACGGCGGATCAGTCCAGGTATTCGCGGCCGGTCTTCGCCTTCTTCCAGTCGCGCTTGGTTTTGCCCTTCACGTCCGTGCCGGTCAGGTCCAATTTGAGCAGAGATTCCTTGGCGCCGAGGTATTTCTGAAACCCCGCGTCGGTGATGTTCGTGCGGGCCAGCCGGAGTTGCTCCAGCCGCGGCAGCTCCGCCACGACAGCCAACCCCGCGTCGCTCACTTGCGTGTCGTTGAGATCCAGCTCGCGGAGCCGGTCCATCCCCCGCAGGTAGTTCAGCGTCTCGTCGGTCACGTTCGGGTTGGCCATCTGCAGGACGACGGTGCCGCGCTTCGATTCCAGAAAGGAGTAGTCGCCGCCGTCCCATCCCGTCAGGGTAAAGTGCGATTCCCCGTTGACGATTTTCTCGCGCAGCCCCAGCGCACGAATTTCTCGTTGTAGTAGTTGGCGACGTAGGGGGCGCCCAGGAGCATGCCGGAGACCAGGAGCACGGCCAGCGGCGCGCGTGCCCTGCGGAAGTGCGCGAGGACGAACACGACCACGGCCGGCACGATCGGCAGCAGGACGCCGTAGCCCCAGGGTTTTTCCACCTTGAACGCCACGATCGCGAGCCAGACCCAGCCGGCGATGCCGACCACCAGTCCCGCGACCAGCACGAAAAAGGCGTACTCCTCCAGCATCGGAATCCCTCCGTCGCGGACATTGTCGGCCTATCCGTCTCGGACATTGCCCTCTCCGGTGAAGGGAGACTTCGAAGAGATGGCGTTCGATTTGGGCAGCCTGAGTTTACCCATGCGGCAAACGGGCTTCAATGATTTCCTGGTGGTGCCGGAAACGCGAAGAGGTGATGGAATCGCCGTCGGCGCGATCTGTTGCATTTACCTGCGACGGTCCCGCGGACCGGCGATAGAATCAATGGGGAGATACGGTCCCTCACGGTTGGGCGACGGCGGAAAGGCCATGCCGGATTCCACGAAGAAAATCCTGCGTTTGTTGCACCCCGATCAGCCGGTGGAGGTGCGCTGCGCCGCCGCCCTGGTGCTCGGCGAAATCGGCGACAAGGAGGCCGAGCTGACCCGCGCGCTGTGCAATTCCCTCACGGACGCGGAACCGAGGCTGCGTGTGCAGGCCATCAAGTCCGTCGGCAAGCTGCGCGTCGAGGCGGCGCTGCCGCAGCTTTTGGAGCGCATCAAGGAGGGCGGCGAGGAGGCGGAGCAGGCGGCGCAGGCGGCGGCGCGGCTGGGAGCCAAGGGCACGCGCCGGCTGCAAGAGCTAATGCCGAAAGTCGCGCCGGGGCTACGGCGTTACATCGCCTCGGCCCTGGCGGCGGCGGGCACGTCCAGCGCCGAAACGGCGGCGGTGGCCGTGCTGCTCGATAAAGATCCCGGCGTCGTCGAGGCGGCCGTGCGCTCCCTCATCGCCGGCGTGCCCACGCTCACGCCCGGACATCGCAAGGCCCTGGCCGAGCATCTGCTCGAATTGACCGGCAACAAGAAGGAGCCGCTCAGCACGGCGTCCGAGTCGGCCGTGCTGCGCCTGCTCGCCGCCCTCGACGATCCGCGCGTCGAGGCCGTCCTGTGGGAGCGCGTCGTTCCGCCGCACCCGACGGAGGTGCGCGCGGCCGCCCTGCAAGCCCTGGGCAAATGGGTCGAGGCACCGAACAAGGAACAGCTCAAGCGGCTGTTCGCCTGCGCCGCCGACAAGGATTTCCGCCTGGCCGCGCCGGCGCTCGTGTTGCTCAAAAATCTGCCCGTCGAGGCCCGCGCCGTGCCGGAGTGGTTGACGCTCCTGGAGGCGGCGGACGTGGCGGTGCGCAAATTGGCGATGGAAAAAGTCGGCGATCGCGACAGCGCCGAGGTGGCCGACGCGCTGCTTCAGCAGCTCAATCACCCCGATCGCTCGCTCCGCGACGGCGCGCTCGCCCGGCTGACGCGGCTCAAGCAGGGACAGAAGGCGCTGACGGGCGCGCTTCTGGACGCGGATTCCGCCGACAAGGTGTGGATGCTGGGGCGGGCAGGCGCCATTCGCCCGGAACTACCCGGCGGAATGGCGCGACAAGGTGTTTGCGAAAACATGCGAATATCTGGAGGCGAACGACCGCCGCGCCGACGCGCTGTTGTTTTTGCTGCGCGAGGTCGATGCAGCCTGGCTCCGCGATCAGCTTCAGGAGCGAGCGCTCTACTGGCGCAAGAAAAAGGCGTATGAGACGGCCCTGTTGTACCTGCGGCTCCTCATCCGCGATCCGTCGTGCGGATTCGCGATCCGATTGGAGTTGGCCGCGTGCGGGTTGAAGGTGTCCGGCAAGGAACTGTCGGCCGAGGCGCGGGCGAGCGACCCGTGTTTGCAGCAGTTCGCCACGCTCTGCCAGGGTTACGAGGTGGAGTTGTGGGCCGAGCTGGAAAAGATCAAGTGGCTGGAGCCGGAAGATTTGTATTACCTGGGGTTTCATTTCGCGGAACAGGGTGGTCAGCAGAAGCAATTCGCCGGCAAGGTGCTGCGCCTGCTCGTCAAGCGTTCGCCGCGCTCGAAGCTGGCGCAGGCGGCCAAAAGCAAGCTGCGCGGCGGGATTGGAATGATGTTACCAGCCCGAAGCGCCAGTGAGGGTTGCTCCCTCGCTGGCGCTTCGGGCTGGTAAAAAATTACGGTGTCGGGACGGGTTGCGGCGGCCCGGCCGGCACGGACGCGAACAGGGCGGACAAGGTCTCCGGGTCGGCCGGCTTGACGAGGTGATGATCGAAACCGGCCTCGCGGGAGCGGCGCTGGTCCTCGGCCTGACCGTAACCGGACAGGGCCACGAGCAGCGGCTGCGGCGCGACCGGCCGCTCGCGCAGGCGGCGGGCCACTTCAAATCCGTCCATCCCCGGTAGGCCAATGTCCAGGAGCACGACCTCCGGCCCGAATGCCTGGGCCGTCCGCAAGGCCGACGGGCCGTCGTGACAGGTCTGCACCTGGTGCCCCTTCATCTCCAAGAGCATCGTCAGGCTGCGGGCGGCATCTTCGTTGTCGTCCACCACCAGCACCCGGCACAGCCGGTGCTTGCTCGGCGCGTGGGCGGCGCCGTTGGTGGGCAGCGGCGGCGCTTCCGTCAGGGCCGGCAGATGCACGACGAACTCGCTGCCCTGGTTGGGACCGGCGCTGAACGCTTCCACCCTCCCGCTGTGCAGCTCGACGAGTTTGTGAACCAGCGTCAGGCCGATGCCCAGACCGCCCTGGGCGCGGTCGAGCGAGCGATCGACCTGGGTGAACAGCTCGAAAATCGACGACAGCATCTCGCGCGGAATGCCCACGCCGTTGTCCGTGACGCGCAGGATCACCTCGCCGTCGTTGCACTGTGCCGTCATCCCGATGCGCCCACCCTCCTCGGTGTACTTGGCGGCGTTGTTGAGCAGGTTGGACAGCACCTGCGCCAGCCGCACCGGGTCGCCGCGCACAAGCAGCGGCTCGGGCGGCAGCGACACGGTCAGGTCGTGGCGGCGGGCGTCGATGAGCGGCCGGCTCGTTTCCACGGCGGCGGCGATGACGCCGACCATGTCCACGTATTCGGTCTGAAGCCGAATCTTGCCGCGCGTGATCCGCGACAGGTCGAGCAGGTCGTCCACCAACCGGACGAGCTGTTGCACCTGCCGTTCCATGATGTCCTGAAGCGCCCGGCTTTCCGGTTCGCTGCTGTCGCGCATGCGGAGGATTTGCAGCGCGTTGCGGATGGGGGCGAGGGGGTTGCGCAGCTCGTGGGCGAGCATGGACAGAAACTCGTTCTTGTGCCGATCAGCCTCCTGGACGTTGCGGTAGAGCCGGGCGTTGTCCAGCGCGATGGCGGCCCGGCCGGCCAGCTCCTCGGCCAGGGAGCGCTCGACCGGCGAAAAGCGCCGCCCGGATTTCCCCTGTTCCAGAATCAAGGCGCCCAACGTCCGGCCGCGGGCTTGCAGCGGCAGGAGGATGGCGGAGTGAAGCAACCCCTCGCTGCCCGCCGCGGACCCGTCCTTACGGCCGGCCGGGGGGTACGGCACGGCCAACCCTTCGAGGGCCTCGGCGGAGCCGCCGGCGAGGATGCGTTCCAGCGCCGCCCGCACCTCGTCCGCGGGTCGTTCTGAGGCGGCCAGCGATCCGAAGTGAACGTTTCGATCCGCCGAGGAAAACCAGGCCAACTCGCTGCGCCATTCCGGGCCGGATTCCGTCAGCAAGGTGACGCCGGCCATGTCCGCCAGGTACGGCACCACCAGGCGCAACAGTCCGCGCAGCGTCGCCTCGGTGTCGAGCGAGCTGGAAATCACCTTGCTGGCTTCGGCGAGGAAATTCGACCGCCGCGTTGCCTCCTCGGCGGCGGCCCGGGCCGTCTGCTCGTGCGCCAGGGAGACGCGCTCGTCGGCCTGCCGGCGCGCCTGCTGCGTCATGCGGTACAGGTCGATGAACACCTTGACCTTGGTGCGCAAGATTTCCGGCACGACCGGCGCGTAAATGTAGTCCACCGCGCCCAGCGAATAGCCCTGGGCGGTGTGCATATCGTCGTGAAAGGAGGTGATGAAGATGATGGGCGTGTGCGCCGATTTGCGGCGCTTGCGGATCAGCGAGGCCGTCTCGAAGCCGTCCATGCCCGGCATGTTCACGTCGAGCAGGACGACGGCGAAATCGTCTTCGAGCACACGGCGCAGCGCCTCCGGGCCGGATTGCGCCTCCAGGACGTTCTCCCCCAATTCTTCCAGGATGGTCCGCAGGACGAGCAACTTCTCCGGCAGGTCGTCCACGATCAGGATGTTGATCTTGTCCGTGGTGGTCATACCATTTCAGCTTACCACCCGCTCCGGCATTCGTTCACCCCCAAAATAGGTGTCAGGAGTCAGGAACCAGGAGTCAGGAATCAGGAATCAGGAATCAGGAGTCAGGAGTCAGAAAGAACATCGCTCTGTTTTCCCTGATCCCTGATCCCTGACTCCTGACTCCTGATCCCTGACTCCTGTTCTATCGGTGCAGCCAGGCCCGCAGGACGGCCAGCATTTGCTCGGTGTCCACGGGCTTGGACAGGTAATCCCAGGCACCGGCCTCGATGCACTTCTCGCGGTCGCCCTTCATGGCCTTGGCCGTCACCGCGATGATCGGCAGCGTCTTCAGCCGCGCGATCTTGCGAATCTCGAGCATCGTGGCGATGCCGTCCATCTCGGGCATCATGATGTCCATCAGCACGATGTCGATGTCTTCCTGCTGCTGCAAGATCTTGATGGCGTCCCGGCCGTTGTCGGCCGAGACGATCACCATGTCATGCTCCTCCAGCACCGTGGACAGGGCGAAGATGTTGCGCATGTCGTCATCGACGATCAACACCTTCTTGCCGGCCACCACCTGGTCGGAGTTGTGCAGATCCGACAGCATCCGCTGCTGGGCCTCGGGCAGCTTGGTCAAATCCTGATGGAGGAAGAACGCCGCCTGGTCGAGCAGGCGATCGGGGGAGTAGACCCGGCGGACGGGCAAGACATCGCGGAACATCCGCCAGCCGCCGTCGTCGCCGGGGTTGTCCTCGCCCTCGGCGTAGACGATGACCGGCAACCGGCTGGCCGACGGCCGATGTGGTAGCTGTTCGGCCAGCGCCGACGGCGCCAGCGCGGGTGCCTGCGGGTTGACGACCAGGCAGTCGATCGGCCGTTCCCGCAACAGTTGCAGGGCGGCCGTGCCGTCGGGCACGGCGAACACATCCACGTCCTCCGCGCGAACGCACTCCTGAATCCGGCCGCTGCGGGCCGGATCCTGCTCGACCACCAACACGCTGCGCCGCTCGCGGTCCAGGAACGTCTTGAGGTCGTCGAACACCTCGTCTACCGCCTCGCGCGTCTGGAACGGCTTGGCGACGAAGGTCAGCGCCCCCGACAGAAGGGCCCGCTCACGCGCCTCCTCCGTGGAGATGACGCACACGGGGATATGGCGGGTGGCGACATCGTTTTTTAGGCGATCCAGGACGCGCCAGCCGTCGATGTCCGGCAGGAAGATGTCCAGCGTCATGGCGGCCGGCTTGTACTCGCGGGCCATCGTGAGGGAGGCCGCGCCGAAAGACGTTACCAGACCCTTGAAGCCCTTATCGTGGGCCGCCTCCAGAAGCACTTCCGCGAAGCTGCGGTCGTTTTCGACGATGAGCAGCACGCGGTCGCCCGGCTCGATGCGGTCGCGGTCGTCGCCGACTTCGTTGACGAGCAGCGACGGCGGCGCCTCCTCGGTGCCCTCCCAGTGCGACTCCGCGGAGGCGCCGTTGCTCGTGCCGGTCTGAATCGTGTTCTGTCGATCCAGGCTGGTGACGGGCGCTCCGTTGGTCGGAGCCGGGATCGCCAGCTCGGCCGAGGGAACGGGCAGCTTCCGCTGTGTTCGCGGTGTGTATACCTGCGGCAGGTACAGCGTGAAGGTGCTGCCCTCGCCGGGCCGGCTCATCAGGCGAATTTCGCCGCCCAACAGCCGCGACAACTCGCGGCTGATGGCCAGACCGAGTCCGGTGCCGCCGTACTTGCGGCTGGTGCTGCCGTCGGCCTGCTGGAACGCCTCGAAGATGATCTGCTGCTTGTCCGGCGAGATGCCGATGCCGGTGTCGTTGACCGTGAACGCCAGCACCGTCGGCGCCCGGTTCAATTCCTCGTTGTCGTAGCTCCACCCGCCCTGCACCGGCGAGACCGTCAGCGTCACCTGCCCGTGGTGCGTGAACTTGAAGGCGTTGGACAGCAGGTTCTTGATGACCTGTTGCAGGCGCTTGGCGTCGGTGAAGATCGAGCGCGGCAGGTCGGGGGCCAACCGCACGAAGAACTCCAGGTTCTTGTTGGCCTCGGCGACGTGGCGGAAGGTGCGCTCGACGTAGCTGTGCAGCTCGTCCAGGCGTAGCTCGCTGACATCGACCACCACCGTGCCCGACTCGATCTTCGACAGGTCGAGGATGTCGTTGATGAGCATCAAGAGGTCGTTGCCGGACGAGTGGATCGTCTTGGCGAACTCGCGCTGCCGCGACGACAGGTTGCCTTCCGGGTTCTTGCACAACTGGTCGGAGAGGATGAGCAAGCTGTTGAGCGGCGTGCGCAGCTCGTGTGACATGTTGGCCAGGAACTCGGACTTGTACTTGGAAGTCAGGGCGAGCTGCTTGGCCTTTTCTTCGAGCGCCTGGCGGGCCTGTTCGACTTCCTGGTTCTTGCGTTCGACTTCCTGGTTCTGGTGGGCAAGCAGGCCGGCCTTTTCTTGCAGCTCCGTGTTGGTCTTTTCCAGCTCGACGCCGCGGCTCTGCAATTCCTGCGTCAGCGACTGCGACTGCTTGAGCAGGTCCTCCGTCCGCATGTTGGCTTCGATGGTGTTGAGCACGATGCCGATCGACTCGGTCAACTCGTCGAGGAACGCCTGGTGCGTCGGGTTGAAGCGCTCGAACGAGGCCAGTTCGAGGACGCCCTTGACCTGCTTCTCGAACAGCACCGGCAGGACGATGATGCTGCGCGGCGCGGCTTCGCCCAGGCCCGACGAGATGCGGATGTAATCGGGCGGGGTGCTGGTGATGATGATCTTCTGTTTTTCGAGAGCGCACTGGCCGATCAGTCCTTCGCCGAGGGCGATTTCCCGGCCGACCGAACTTTGGCCGGCGTCGCCGTAGCCGGCCAACAGCCGCAGCCGCGGCGAAACGTCGTCATCTTTTTTGGCCGGCGGCAGCACGTAGAAAACGGCCTGCTGGGCGCCGACGACGGGCACCAGCTCGGACAGGATGAGCCGGCCGACCGTGTTGAGGTCTTTCTGCCCCTGGAGCATACGGCTGAACTTGGCGAGGTTGGTCTTGAGCCAGTCCTGCTCGCTGTTTTTCAGCGTCGTGTCCTTGAGGTTGCGGATCATCTCGTTGATATTGTCCTTGAGGACGGCCACCTCGCCCTGGGCCTCGACCGTGATGGAGCGGGTCAGGTCGCCCTTGGTGACGGCGGTGGCGACATCGGCGATGGCCCGCACCTGCGTGGTCAGGTTGGCTGCCAACTGATTGACGTTCTCGGTCAGACCTTTCCAGGTGCCGGCCGCACCGGGCACTTTCGCCTGTCCGCCCAGCTTGCCCTCGACGCCGACCTCGCGGGCCACCGTCGTCACCTGGTCGGCGAACGTCGCCAGCGTGTCGATCATGCTGTTGATGGTGTCGGCGAGGGCGGCGATCTCGCCCTTGGCATCGACGGTCAGTTTCAGCTTGAGATCGCCGTTGGCCACGGCCGTCACGACCCTGGCGATGCCGCGCACCTGGCTGGTCAGGTTGCCGGCCATGAAGTTCACGTTGTCGGTCAGGTCCTTCCAGGTGCCGGACACGCCTTTCACCTGGGCCTGTCCGCCCAGTTTGCCTTCGGTGCCGACTTCGCGGGCCACGCGCGTCACTTCCGAGGCGAAGGAGCTGAGCTGATCCACCATCGTGTTGACGGTGTCTTTCAGCTCCAGAATTTCGCCCTTCACATCGACGGTGATCTTCTTGGAGAGGTCGCCGGTGGCGACGGCGGTGGTGACGGCGGCGATATTGCGCACCTGGGCCGTCAGGTTGCCGGCCATGAAATTCACGCTGTCGGTCAGGTCCTTCCACGTACCCGACACACCTTCCACGCGCGCCTGACCGCCCAGCCGGCCTTCGCTACCGACTTCGCGGGCCACGCGCGTCACTTCGGAGGCGAACGAACGCAACTGGTCCACCATCGTGTTGATGGTGTCCTTCAGTTCGAGGATTTCGCCGCGGACATCGACGGTGATCTTCTTCGACAGGTCGCCATTGGCCACGGCCGTTGTCACCGCCGCGATGTTACGCACCTGGCTGGTGAGGTTGCCGGCCATCGAGTTGACGCTATCGGTCAAATCCTTCCAGGTTCCCGACACGCCCTCCACGTCGGCCTGTCCGCCCAGTTTGCCTTCGGTGCCGACTTCGCGGGCCACGCGCGTCACCTCGGCGGCGAACGAGCGCAGTTGGTCCACCATCGTATTGATGGTGTTCTTCAGCTCCAGAATTTCGCCCTTTACATCGACGGTGATTTTCTTCGACAGGTCGCCATTGGCCACGGCCGTGGTGACTTCGGCGATATTGCGCACCTGACTGGTCAGGTTGCCGGCCATCGAGTTGACGCTATCGGTCAGGTCTTTCCAGGTGCCGGCCACGCCCTTCACGTCGGCCTGTCCGCCCAGTTTGCCTTCGGTGCCGACTTCGCGGGCCACACGCGTCACTTCCGCCGCGAAGGAGCTGAGCTGATCCACCATCGTATTGATGGTGTTCTTCAGCTCCAGAATTTCGCCTTTCACATCGACGGTGATCTTTTTCGACAGGTCGCCGGCCGCGACGGCCTTGGTCACGTCGGCGATATTGCGCACCTGGCCGGTCAGGTTGCCGGCCATGAAGTTCACGCTGTCCGTCAGGTCCTTCCACGTACCCGATACGCCCCTGACGTCGGCTTGCCCGCCCAGCTTTCCTTCGGTGCCGACCTCGCGGGCCACACGAGTCACCTCGACCGCGAAGGAGCTGAGCTGATCCACCATCGTGTTAATGGTGTTCTTCAATTCCAGGATTTCGCCCTTCACATCGACAGTGATCTTCTTGGACAGGTCGCCATTCGCCACGGCGGTGGTCACGTCGGCGATGTTACGCACCTGGCCGGTAAGATTGCCGGCCATCAGGTTGACGTTATCGGTGAGGTCTTTCCAGGTGCCGGCGACGCCCTTCACATCGGCCTGGCCACCGAGCTTTCCTTCGGTGCCGACTTCGCGGGCCACACGAGTCACCTCGGCGGCAAACGAGCTGAGCTGATCCACCATCGTGTTGATGGTGTCTTTGAGTTCGAGGATTTCACCGCGGACATCGACGGTGATCTTCTTCGATAGGTCGCCGTTGGCCACGGCCGTGGTCACGGCGGCGATGTTGCGGACCTGGGCCGTCAGGTTGCCGGCCATGAAGTTCACGCTATCCGTCAGGTCCTTCCAGGTGCCGGCCACGCCCCTGACGTCGGCCTGCCCACCCAGCTTTCCTTCGGTGCCGACTTCGCGGGCCACACGCGTCACTTCCGCCGCGAACGAACGCAACTGGTCCACCATCGTGTTGATGGTGTTCTTCAATTCGAGGATTTCGCCCTTCACATCGACAGTGATCTTTTTCGAGAGGTCGCCGGTAGCGACGGCCGTGGTCACCTCGGCGATGTTGCGCACCTGGGCCGTCAGGTTACTGGCCATGAAATTGACGCTATCGGTGAGGTCTTTCCAGGTGCCGGCCACGCCTTTCACCTGGGCCTGACCGCCGAGGATACCCTCGGTGCCGACTTCGCGGGCCACACGGGTCACTTCCGCCGCGAAGGAGCTGAGCTGATCCACCATCGTATTGACGGTGTTTTTTAATTCGAGAATTTCGCCTTTGACATCGACGGTGATCTTTTTGGACAGGTCGCCGGTGGCGACGGCGGTGGTGACGGCGGCGATGTTGCGTACCTGAGCCGTCAGGTTGCCGGCCATGAAATTCACGCTGTCGGTGAGGTCTTTCCACGTACCCGACACACCTTCCACGCGCGCCTGACCGCCCAGCTTGCCTTCGGTGCCCACCTCGCGGGCCACGCGCGTCACTTCGGAAGCGAACGAACGCAGCTGGTCCACCATCGTGTTGATGGTGCCCTTCAGCTCGAGGAACTCGCCTTTGACATCGACGGTGATTTTCTTGGAGAGGTCGCCGGTGGCGACGGCGGTGGTGACTTCGGCGATGTTACGCACCTGGGCCGTCAGGTTGCCGGCCATGCCGTTGACGCTATCGGTCAGATCCTTCCAGGTGCCGGCCACGCCCTTGACCTGGGCCTGACCGCCCAGCTTTCCTTCGGTGCCGACTTCGCGGGCCACGCGCGTCACTTCGGAAGCGAACGAGCCGAGCTGATCGACCATTTTGTTGATGGTCGTGGCGGTGCGGCGGAATTCGCCCTGGAGCGGCCGATCGCCGATTTCCAGGGCCATCGTCTGCGACAGGTCTCCCTGAGCGACGGCGCCAATGACGCGGGCCGTCTCGCTGGTGGGATGCACGAGATCGCCGACGAGGTCGTTGACAGAGTTGATGGCGTCGGCCCACGAGCCGCTGACATCACCCAGGGATGCCCGCTGCGCGATGCGGCCTTCCTTGCCGACGACCCGGCTGAGGCGATCCAGCTCGCGGGCCATGCGCTGATTCAGCTCGACCACGTCGTTGAAGGCGTCAGCCACCTTGCCGGCCAGGCCGGGCCAGTTGATCGGCAGGCGAACCGAGAAGTCGCCTTTTTTCAGGGCGGACAGGGCGGCCAACAGGACGGTGGTATCGACGGAGGACGAGGCGGGTTCCTGCAGAACGGGCATGAAGACTTCTCCCTGAGAGCGTCGTTGCTGATCGCGGTCGCCGGGGCGAGGGCCGGCTCAGCGGAGAATGGGTGCGTTTTCCACCCATCGTGCAAACAAAAACCCCCGCGCGCGGACGCTCGCGTGCCGGGGGCTATCGTAGACCCCGCTGAGTACGTTTGGATGGTGGTAAAGTATACATCAAGGCCGGCCAACTCGCAATCCACAAGTCATTGCCGGACAGACGGTAAGCTCAAGCTGAGGAATATCACGCCGCTGGCCGTGGCCAGATTGTTCGCAGGTGAAGGTGTAGGGTGGGCCGAGTCTTCGAGGCCCACCAGAGCGCCTGCCGGTGGGCCTCGAAGACTCGGCCCACCCTACGGAACTCCGGCAGGGAACCCGGCCGACCCTCAACGGGCGACCCGCAGCCGCTCCGCCAGACGGCGGCCGTCCAAGGTGACGGCGACCTCGCGGTGATAGAGGCTCCCTTTGAGCCGCCATTCCTTTTTGGTGCCGAGTTCCTTCCAGCTCACGATGAGGCCGTTGCCGTCGCGCAAGATCGCATCGACTAAATCGGAGTTCCTGTCGGCCCGAGCGCTTGCATCGTTCCGATCGGCGATGGCCTGAAGCAGCGCGGTACGGAAAGCGTTTTGCAGCGCTTCCGCGCGCGTCCGGCCCATGCCCTGGACGATGATGTGGACGACCTCGGCGCTGGGGGACGGAGAGGGCGGCGCGGGAGCAGGCTGCGCGACGGCGGGCGGCGTGGCATCGGGCTTGTGGCCCGCTCCGTGGATGTCCCGCACGACCAGATCGACCAGGACGGGAGCGAGAATGGTGGTGAAAACGACCGCGAAGAACTTGCTGAGGTATCCGCCGAGCTTGGCCGTCATGACTTCTCCTCCGTGAATAAGACTCGGTTCCACCGATAGAAGGAAGAAAAGCAACTGGCATACCGATCCGTGCCGCACGGGACGGATTTGGGACGGTGTGGGTGAGGAGTATGACGCTTGCGGCGAATGGAGTGATTGGGGGTTATTCGTAGACCGCTGCGATCGGCTGGCCGGCCACGTCGGTCAGGCGTTCGTCGCGGCCGCTGTGCAGGAACGTCAGCCGTTCGTGATCGAGTCCGAGCAGGTGCAGAATGGTGGCGTGGAAGTCGTTGACGCTGATGCGCTCCTCGACGGCACGAAGACCGAACTCGTCGGTGGCGCCGATGGCCTGCCCGCCCTTGACGCCGCCGCCGGCCAGCCACATGGTGTAGCCGTACGGGTTGTGATCGCGTCCCTTGCCGCCCTGCGACATGGGCGTTCGGCCGAACTCGCTGGCCCACACCACCAGCGTCGAATCGAGCAGGCCGCGCTGTTTCAGATCCTTTAACAGCGCGGCGATCGGCCGATCGACGTGGCCGCACATCTTCTCGTGATTGGCGTTGAGGTCGTCGTGGGCGTCCCACTGCGTGATGAGCGGGCCGCCGCCGGAATAAAGCTGCACGAAGCGCACGCCGCGCTCGACCAGCCGGCGGGCCAAGAGGCAGCGCGTGCCGAAATCGGCGGTGCGCTTGGCGTCGAGTCCATACGCCGTCCTCGTCGCCGCCGTCTCGCGCGTCAGGTCCACGGCCTCCGGGGCGTGCTGCTGCATCCGAAACGCCAATTCGTAGCTGGCGATGCGGGCCGCCAGCTCGGTGTCCTCGGGATCGCGGTCCACGTCGTTCATGCTGCTGTACCAGGTCGAGCGTGCGGCGCTGCTGTTCGGGACTGACATCGGCCGGCGGTTTGAGATTCAAAATGGGATTGGGACCGCGGCGCAGGAGCGTGCCCTGGTAGACGGCCGGCAGGAAGCCGGCGCCCCAGCACGGAGCGCCGCCTTCCGGCGTGCCCTCCGGTTGCAACAGAACGCAATAAGCTGGCAGGTTGTCGCTGACGCTGCCCAGGCCGTAGGTCACCCACGAGCCGAGGCTGGGATAGCCCATCAGCGTTCGGCCGCTGTGCAGCTCGTACATCGCCGGCGCGTGGATGGTGCTGGTACACCAGCACGAACGCAAAAACGCGATGTCATCGACGCAGCCCGCCAGGTGCGGCATCAGGTCGGACACCTCCAGCCCGGATCGGCCGTGCTTGCGAAAGGTGCGTGTGCTGGCCAGAAGCGGCGTATCGCCCTTGGTGAACTGGCTGACGGGCTTGCCGAAGCTCGGCGGCAGCGGCTTGCCCTGATGTTTCGCCAGTGCCGGTTTGGGGTCGAACAGATCAATGGGACTGGGACCGCCGACCATGAACATGAAGATAACGGATTTGGCCTTCGCCTCGTGATGCGGCCGGTCGCGCCGCCAACGGATTGATGGGCGGGGTTGTGGCCCAACCGTCGCGGGCCAAAAGCCAGGAGAGCGCCAGGCGCCGCAGCCGCCGCCGGCGCGGAGCAGGAAATCGCGGCGCGAGGTGGCGATCGGCCAGTGATTCGGGTTCATGGACGGGTTCCATTTCACATAGCCCCCGGCTTGCCGGGGGAAAGCACCCCCGGCAAGCCGGGGGCTATGTGAAATCTTACCGTCAGCGGGCGGCGTAGTACAGCACCGCGGCGCCTTCGAGTAGGGCGTACTCCGGCTGCGGCAGGTCGGCGAGACTGCCGGCCGGCCGCAGGTGCAACAGACGCCGATCGTGCAGGCGGCGCAGTCCCTCGTGGAAGACGCTCACCGATAAACCGGGATGCGTCCGCACCAGGGCCACGAATAGTTCCGGCAGCGGACAATCGCCGACCTCGACGTTTGCTCCCGATCCGCTCGCCAGACGGCGGCGGTCGAGATAGTTCAGCGCGTCGATTGTCCACGGATGCGACTCGGCGATTTCGGGCGGCAGAAGCGGGGCCGACTGTTCGAGGCGGCGCAGCGTCTCATCCACGCGGCGGGTCAGGGCGTCGAGGCGTTCCAGCCATTTGCGGGCGTCGGCGGCGAGCCGTTCGCCCATCGCCTGCAAATCGCCACGCACCTCCGCCAACCATGCGGGCACGGCCTGCTCATTGAGGCGCAGGGTCGTGCGCAGCTCATGCAGGGCGTGGACCGGCGATTCGCGCTCGTGCAGGAAATCGACGCCGCGCGGCGTCAGCCGCACCCATTCGATCGTGGTTTTGCCCTTCGTCTCGGTGCGGACCAACTCCAGGAAACCATCGCGCATCGCCATCGCGGCGGCCTCGGCGTTGGCGCCGTTACGACTGGCGAACAGGCCGGCCAGCTTGCCGCTTTTGTACAGACGTTGCTCGCCCGGCTCGGCCAGAGCTTGCCGCAACGCTTCCACCAGAGCTTGCTCGTGTTTCAATCCACCCCTCCTCCATGAGGGGAAAGTGTCCTTGGATGGCCGGATTGTAACGGGTAAAAAGAGCGTGGCATAGAGCAACCGGCCGCCGATGTGAACCCGGCTCGGCCGGCGAGCCTCCTACCCTTTGGAGCGAGCGAAGATAGCCCGTCCGAGCCTGAAGCGTGTCCGAGCCTGAAGCGTAAGCGAAGGGACATTCCTTCGCTTACGCTTCAGGCTCGGACGAAGAACAATATTCCGGCGCAAGGGTTTTCGATATGAAAAGCGTTTCACCCGGCCCGCGGCGTTTCCTCAGCGGCGTGCAGCCGTCCGGCAAACTCCACCTGGGCAATTACTTCGGCGCCATCCGCCAGCACATCGCCCTGCAAGACGAAGGGCCGTGCTTCTACTTCATCGCCGATTACCACGCCCTCACCACCCTCGAAGAGGCCACCCGCCGGCGTGTCGCCCCCCCTCCCCCCCCAAGGTGGGGGGGAAGGGGGGGGTCAAGCCGGAGGACCGGGCGGAGACACTGTGCGAGAACACGCGCGATGTCGCCCTCGATTATCTCGCCCTCGGACTCGATCCCGCCAAGGCCGTCTTCTTCCGCCAATCCGACGTGCCGGAAGTCACCGAGCTGGCGTGGATCCTCTCGACCGTCACCAACATGGGCCTGCTCGAACGCGCCGTCTCGTACAAGGAGAAGATCGACAAGGGCATCGACGCCAGCGTCGGCCTGTTCTTCTACCCGATCCTGATGGCGGCGGACATTCTCATTTATCGCTCGCACATCGTTCCGGTGGGCAAGGACCAGGTGCAGCACATCGAGATGACGCGCGACATCGCCGAGCACTTTAACCGCACCTACGGCGAGATTTTCCCGATTCCCGAACATCGTCTCGACAAGGAATCGAAGGTTCCGGGCATCGACGGGCAGAAGATGAGCAAGTCGTACAACAACACGATCGACCTCTTCGCGGAGGGCAAGCCGCTGCAAAAGACGGTCATGAGCATCGTCACCGACAGCACGCCGGTGGAAGCGCCCAAGGATCCCGAGCGCTGCAACGTCTTCGCGCTGTACAGCCTGTTCGCCACGGAAGCGGAGAAGTCGGCCCTGGCGGGCCGCTACCGCGCCGGCGGCATGGGCTACGGCGAGGTCAAGAAGATGCTTTTGGAGAAGATCAACGGTTATTTCGGCCCGGCCCGCGAACGACGCAAGCAACTGGCGGCCCATCCCGAACAGGTGGAGGAGATTTTGCGTCAAGGGGCGCGGTGCGCGCGGGCGGAGGCCCGGCAGACGATGGCGCTGGTCCGGCCGGCGGTCGGCATGAGGCCGGAGAGCGTCGGCTGAGGATGCTTAAAGTTGACGGAAAGACCTGTAGTGGCACGCTGCCAGCGTGCCGGTTTTCAGGCACGCTAGCAGCGTGCCACCACAATGCTTTCCGCTCGCTCTTACTCTGCGGATTGGCCGATGGCCGACCGATTCGATAAGACAACTCGTTCCGTCTTATCACTTTTCCCTTGACACTGTCATAAAGTTCACATAAATAGGGAAAGAATGAGAATTTCCCACCAGGGGGAACGCTATTTGCGAACGTTTTGAGTGCTGCCATTCGCGGTTAGACGAACCGAGCGGCGCAGTCTTCTCTCCGTCCTCGCAGCGGTTGTTCGCAAGTAGCTCGACGAGAATCAGTCCGTTTCCATCGGTTTTTGTTTGCTCCGAACTCATCCGTTCTTTAGTGAGCCGGGAGACCGGCCGAGGAGACGACCCATGTCCATCTTCCGAATGTTTCGGCGCGGGCGGGCCTTCACGCTCATCGAACTGCTGGTGGTGATCGCCATCATCGCCATCCTGATCGGCCTGCTTTTGCCCGCCGTGCAAAAAGTCCGCGAGGCGGCGGCCCGCATGAGCTGCCAGAACAACCTCAAGCAAATGACGTTGGCCACCATCAACTGTGCCGACACCAACCAGGGCTTTCTGCCGCCCGGCACCGGCCGGTATCCCATTCAGTCCTACGTGGTCGGCAACGGCAACGGCAGCGTGTTCTTCCACATCCTGCCGTACATGGAGAAGAACAACGAATACAAGGCGTCGTACAATTCGGTTCGCGACCCGCACGGCGGCAACGCCCACCTGCCCGACTACACTCCCTACTGGAATCACATTTCGCTCAACATGAAGATCTACACCTGCCCGTCCGACCCGACGAACAAGCCCGGCACGTCGATGACCGGCTGGACGGCCAGCGTCCTGGGCAACTCCGGCAACAGCAGCTACGCCAATAACGGCCAAATTTTCTCCGGCAACGGCTGGAACTACGTGCCCTACTACCGCTACCCGGCGAGCATCACCGACGGCACCTCCAACACGATGTTTTTCACCGAGGATTACGCGGAATGCACGCAGCCGTGGTACGATTGGGGACCGACCATCGCCGACAACACTTACAACTACTACGGGCAGCAGCAACCCATCGGGCCGGCGGCCCTCTTCCAGGTGATGCCCCCACCCAGCACGGCCTCCTGCACGGGGGGGGGCCAACCAACGTGGCGACTTCGCCGCACACGGGCGGGATCAACGTGGGCATGGGCGACGGCAGCGTCCATTTCGTCGCCCAGGGCGTCACCGGCACCACCTGGTGGGCCGCCATGACCATGAGCACCGGCGATCTTCTCGGCCCGGACTGGTAAGAGGGATCCTACCCCAAAGGAGGGCCAACAACCATGCGAAGTATTTCCGGCAGGTTCCGTCGGAGTCTGGGCGCGAGCGGGCTGGTGGTGCTGCTGATTCTTTCAGCGGGCTGCGGCTCCAAGGGGACCGTTTCGGGCAAGGTCACGGTCAAGGATGAGGTTGTCCACAATGGGATGGTCACGTTCATGACCCCCGACCGAAAATGGAGCCAAACATCCAGCATCGGCGAGGATGGCCGCTACACCATCGAGCGCGTGCCTGTCGGGCCGGTGAAAATCTCGGTCTACAGTGGGACGGGGAGCAAGCGGCCTAGTGCCAAGTTCAAGGATCGGATGCCGACGGGGGAAGACGTCAAGGAGGAAGACGCTCCCCAGATGGCGCGCCGAAAGGCCAAAATGGGGAAGACCGGCGCACCCCCTCCCGCCGGGCCGTCCGTCCCCAAGAAGTACAATGATCCCGAAACGTCGGAGCTGACCTACGAGGTCAAGTCCGGCCCGCAAGAATACAACATCGAGCTGAAATAGCTCCGAACGGGCGCACCATTTGTTGTAGGGTGGGCCGAGGAACGAGGCCCACCGGGGGCACCCCTGGTGGGCCTCGTTCCTCGGCCCACCCTACGGCTGCCGGTTCGCCAAGATGATCCCTCCATGAAACCATCCCTCCGCTCCTTCCCCGTGAGGGCCGGCCGGCTCCTGTTTGCGCGCCTCCCCGTCCGGGCGCCGCGGTTCGGCCAGGTCCTCGCCGGTCTGTCGATTCTGGGCCTGGCGGTTTGCAGCTACCTGTTCGGGGCGGCTGCCATGCACTTTCAACTGCCGTCCTCGGATTTCTTGTACCAGGCGTTCACGGGCGCCAAGGCCTGGCACGAACGGGGCAAGTCGGTCCTTCGCACCGACCCTTCGGGAGACGGCCCGGTGCGCGAAGGGGTGGGCGTGGACCGGCCCGGCCAAACCTGCGACGGCTTCACGCTGGTCACGACGGCCAAGGGTTCGCGGGCCACGCTTCTGGACATGCGGGGACAGACAGTCCACCAGTGGGAACTGCCGTTCAGCCAGGCCTGGCCAAAGCCGCCCCACATCCGTTTCGCCCTGGACGACGACCGGGTTCACTGGTTCCGCTGCCATCTCTATCCCAACGGCGACCTGCTCGCCATCTACCACGCCGATGGCGATACGCCCTACGGCTACGGCCTGGTCAAGCTGGACAAGGACTCCCGGCTCTTGTGGGCGTATGCCGGCCACATCCATCACGACCTCGATGTGACCGAGGACGGCACCATTTACACGCTGTCGCAGAGGTTGGCCGGCACCGCCCCGTCGGGCATGGAATATCTGTCCACCCCTTATATCGCCGACTCCTTGCTCGTCCTCTCCTCGGGCGGGCAGAAGTTGCACGACATTCCGCTCGTCGAAACCTTCCGCGACTCGGCCTACGCGGAGCTGCTTTTCGCCTCGCTCGCCGAACACATAACGCCGGCCAACCGGGTCAAGGACAATGACCTGCCCGATTCGTCCGACCCGCCGGAGGCCAAGGGCGATTTGCTCCACGCCAATAGTGTCCGGGTCTTGCGCCCATCCCAGGCGGGCAAATTCCCGCTATTCCAGCCCGGACAGGTGCTCCTTTCCTTGCGCCACATCCACACCCTCGCGGTGCTGGACATCCCCAAGCGCTCGATGGTCTGGGCGGCGCGCGGTATGTGGCGCATCCAGCACGACGCCGAATTTTTGGACAATGGACATCTCTTCTTGTTCGATAATTTCGGTTCCATCCGGGGATGTCGCGTCATCGAATACGACCCGGTCACACAGGCCATCCCCTGGGTCTACGCCAGCGACAGCGCCACGCCGTTTCAGCGCGCTCTTCCGCGGCGTGAAACAGCGTCTGCGCAACGGCAACACGCTGATCGTCGATCCGGACAACGGCCGAATCCTGGAAGTAACCGCCGGCAAGGAACTCGTCTGGGAGGGTTTCTGCCGACCGCCCGATCACCGGCGCCCGGCGGTACGAGGCGGACGCGCTGACGTTCCTCAAGGGCAAGGCCCGCGCCCGGCCTTAGCCCGAATTGCGCACCGAGTCTCAGCAGAGGAGGCGTCAGACGCTGTCGAGAGGTTGTCATCGTGATTGTCGAGCCGCCCTTCGCTCCTGCCAACGCGCCATCCCTCGCTGGCAGCTGTCCAGACTACCCCTTTTCGCACTCCCGCGCACACCCCGATACGGCATCGTCCGCCAACGACGCTTCCCTCCCCTTCCCCATTCCGACCCCGCTGCTCGCAACGCCTCAACCAGAGGCCACCTCGGCGACAAAGGCAGTCACTCCCGACAAGACCCGGCACCACGCCCCACGATACGGCCACGTCTCGGAAAAATGAAAACAGATCCTCCGCACCCCCGTCACCACCACCGCGCCTACTTTCCACAAGCGCTGACGTAAGGTGCTCACGCTCGCCGTCGCCACCTCCGGCACCGACGACGACGCCTCCCGGAACAGCACCACGATGGCGTAGGCCAAGGTATGCACCAGCAAGCGGAAGGCGTTGGCGCAGAAGCCGCAGGCCGACAGCCGCTCCGACCGTAAGCCGTTCTTCATCTCGCCGATCGGCTGCTCCGGCACCTTGCCCCGCCGCACATAAAAATCCCGGTACACCGCCGACGCTTCTTCTTGCAGGTTGGTGACGACAAAGCGTCGTTGGCTGCCCTGCGGCGTCACCTCGATCTTGGCCACGATCCGCCGGGGGTGCGGCCAACTGTCGGCCTGATAACCGGCCAACGACTCGAAGCGTTGCACCACCGGCTCGCGGCGGCCGTAGAGGCGGTGATACAACTCCACGTCGGCCAAGGCTTGCTCCGTGGCCCGCTGCAACACGGGGTTGCTGGCATAGCCCAGGGCGTAGGGCAGGTCGTTGGCCTCGCA
This sequence comes from uncultured Planctomycetota bacterium, assembly GCA_963767535.1. Lineage (GTDB taxonomy): Bacteria > Planctomycetota > Planctomycetia > Gemmatales > Gemmataceae > JAJPHU01. The sequence continues at coordinate 310,107 of CAVYEC010000001.1, read as the reverse complement.
ATAGTCATACAGGCTGGGCACCGCCAGGCCGTTGTCGGAGCGCACCTTGAGGCGGACGCCCGGCCAGGCCTTCCGTAGTCGGGTAACGATGGCGTTGAGGATATCCACGGCTCCCAGGCTGGCATGCACCGCTCCGGGCCGTAGCCAGGCCGCCAGCGGAAAGCCGGTGGCCCCGTCATAGACGAACAAGGGCAGGTATTGATGCTGGCGGTAATAGCCGTGATAGCCGCTGAGCTTTTGATGGCCATGCACCGGATCATCGCTGGCATCGACATCCAGGATGATCTCCTCGGGCCGCCTGCGACGCGTGCGGATAAAGAGGTCGATCAGGTAGTCGTTGAGGATCTTGATGCGGCCAGTCTGGGCGGCGCGGACCTCCCGCAAGACCGGACGTTCTGGCAAAGGCATTTCCGCCTGCCGTCGGGTGTAGGCGTACTGGAAGCGTGCCAGGGTCGAGCCGCTGGCCAGGGGGTTGTCGGCATCGGGCGAGACATCGGCGAGGATTTGAAAGAGGGGGTCGCCGCGGAGCTGCTGGGCGTCGTTCCAGTCGGGGTAGCCGGCGAGGATCTGGTAGACGGCCTGGGTGAGCAGGGCTTCGACGGAGTGTTCGATGTACTTGGGGGATCGGGGGTCGGGGAGTCGTCGGGCGAGGTCGGCGATGACACGGAGGGGCTTTTCCAGGGCGCGGACGGCGAGCAGTCCGGCATCGGAGACGATGCGCCCGCCGTCGAAGGCGATGTGGAGTTGTTGTGAGCCGACGGGGAACAGGGTAAAGTGCTCTTGTTGCTGGCGGACCATGATCTTGAGCCTCCGCATGTTTCTAACGGCTTGGGAAATCACCGTTTAGATAGTGCGTGAGGCTCAATTTACATAGACTCGGTGCGCAATTCGGGTTAGGGCTCGTCCAACATTGATTTCGTAGGGCACGCTGCCAGCGTGCCGGCCAGCCAAGGCACGCTGGCAGCGTGCCCTACGAAGTTATTCTTGGACGCCGCCTTAGAGAAGACTCTTCATGTCATCTTCATCCCGCCATCATCTGTTTTCCCTTTCGTCGCCGTTACAGTAACATCTCTACGCGGACCAAGGAACCCAACACGGCGGGCGCAAGCGGGCCGGGGAGGATAAAGGTGGGGTGTGTTACGAAATGGCTCTTGGCGGCCGGCGCGCTTTTGGTCGTGACCGCCCTGAGCGGCTGCGGCGGCAACGGCTCGAAAAAGTTGAGCGGGTCGGGATCGACGTTCATCAAGCCGGTCATGGATAAGTGGATCGCCGAGTACGACAAGGAAAAGGGCGGCGTCGAGATCAACTACCAGGGCCAGGGTTCCACCGCCGGCATTCGGCAGACGACCGAGAAGGCCGTCCATTTCGGCTGCACCGACGCCGTGCTGACCGCGGAGCAGCGCCAGGACGCCGAACGCGAAGGCGGCGAAATGATCCACATCCCGCTCGTCATGGGCGGCGTCGTGCCCGCCTACAACCTGCCCGGCGTGGACAAGCCGCTCCACTTCAGCGGCGAAGTCCTGGCCGACATCTTTTACGGCGACATCACCCGCTGGAACGATCCGAGAATCCAGGCTGACAATAAAGACATCCAACTCCCCGACCTGAAGATCAGCGTCGTCCATCGGGCCGAGGGCAGCGGCACTACCGCGATTTTCACGGAGTTTCTCAGCACGGTCAGTCCCAAGTGGAAGAACAAGGCCGGCACCACCATCGACTGGCCGGTCGGCAGCGGCGAGAAGGGCAACCCCGCTGTCGCCGACAACATCGGTCGCTCGGCCGGCAGCATCGGCTACGTCGAATTGCTCTACGCCCTGCAAAAGAAGGACAAAATCCAGTACGGCGCCGTCCGGAACAAGGCCGGCAAGTTCATCCGGGCCGACCTGCCCAGCGTCCGGGCCGCGGCCGCCTCGCTGAAAACGGTGCCCGACGACCTGTGCTTTTCGCTCGTCAAGGAATACGCCGGCGCCGACGCCTACCCGATCTGCGGTACCACCTGGGCGGTGCTGTACAGGGACCAGTCCGGGGACGCCGGCCACGAGTTGGTCAAGTTCCTGACCTGGGTCGTCCACGACGGCCAGAAGTACGCCGAACAGATGCACTATGTTCCGCTGCCCGAATCGCTCGTGCGCCGCATTGACGAAAAGCTCAAGACGATTATCGTGGATCGTGGATCGTGAATCGTGGTTCGTGGATCTTGAATCATGAATCGAAAACCTCTTCTTGACGATTCACGATCCACGATTCACGAATCCCGATGGCGCGGCGTCCGCTCCGCCCTGGGCATCGGCGCGCCGACGGATTGGCTGTTCAAAAACCTCTGCCTGTCCTCGGCGTCGGTCGTGCTGCTGCTCGTCGCGCTGATCCTGGCGCTCCTGGCGCTGCAAGCCTGGCCCGCCGTTCGCGCCGTGGGTGTTCGTATTCTGCTGGGTAGCACCTGGGATCCCAACCACGGACGATTCGGCGGCCTGGTCTTCGTCTACGGCTCGGTCATCACCTCCGCGCTCGCCATGCTCCTGGCCGTGCCGTTCGGCGTCGGGACGGCGACGTTTTTGGCGGAAATCGCCACCGGCTGGGTCAAACGGACCGGCTCCTTCCTCGTCGAACTGCTGGCGGCGATCCCCAGCGTGGTGTACGGCTTCTGGGGCATCACGTTTCTCGGCCCCCGGCTGCAACATCTGTTCGATCTGGGCGGCGGACCCAACGTCGGCGGCAAGGGCTTGCTATCGGCCGGCCTGATCCTCGCCATCATGGTCGTGCCGTACATCGCCGCCATTTCCTATGACGTTTGCCAGGCCGTCCCCGCGCCGGCGCGAAGGCGCGCTTGCGCTGGGGGCAACGCGTTGGCAGATGATCTGGAGGGTGGTCCTTCCTTACGCCCGGCCCGGCATCCTGGGCGGCTGTTTCCTCGCCCTGGGTCGGGCTGTCGGCGAGACGATGGCCGTCACCATGATCGTCGGCAACGTGCAGCGCTTCCAGGGGTTGCCGTTCGGCCAGGGCAACACCATCCCCAGCGTCCTCGCCGTCGAATTGCCCTCCAACGTCAGCCGGATGCACGAATCCGCCCTGATCGAATTGGGCCTGCTCCTGTTCGGCCTCACCATCGTCATGAACGGCCTGGCGCGCTTGCTCATCTGGCGCATGGGGCAGGCGCGGCGCGGGCCGTCCCTGTGGTCGCGGCTCCGCGGCCGGCATACCGCCCCTGCTACGGAGACGCCGGCCGCGCCGCCGACACTACTCCCCACCAGTCCCCGCGGGGCCGTCCTGGTGGATCGGCTCATGACCGGCGTTCTCGGCTTGTGCCTGGTCGTCACCTGCACGCCGTTGTTTTTGATCCTCGGTTTCATCCTTTACCAGGGCGCCGGCGCGTTAAACGTGGACTTCTTCACCCAGTTACCTCGGCCGATGGGCGAGAGCGGCGGCGGGTTGGCCAACGCGCTGGCCGGCAGTCTGATGCTCGTGACGCTGGCCACCGCTTTCGCCCTGCCCTTGGGTCTTTTGGCCGCGGTCTTTCTCGCCGAGTATCGCAGCCATCGCCTCGGGCCGGTCGTGCGCTTCTTCGGCGAACTGCTGGGCGGCGTGCCTTCCATCGTCATCGGCACCTTTGTTTACACGTTGGTGCATTTGTTCATCCGTTGGAAGCTCTTGCCGCCCGGCGAGCAGTTCTCCGGCTGGGCCGGCGCGTTCGCGCTGGGCTGCATGATGATCCCCACCGTCCTGCGTTCGTCGGAGGAAGCCCTCAAACTGGTGCCGCAGACGTTGCGCAACGCCAGCCACGCCCTGGGCGCGCATTACTGGCAGACCGTGCTACGCGTGTCGCTGCCGGCGGCGCTGCCGGCCGTCATCACCGGCACTTTCCTCGGCATCGCCCGTATCGCCGGCGAGACCGCCCCGCTGCTCATGACCGCCTTCGGCAACGACAAATGGGCCTTTTCGCCCGGCGATAAGACCGCCTTCTTGCCGCTGTATATTTACACGTACTCCATGAGTCCCGACGACAATCAGGTTCGTCTCGCCTGGGCCGCCGCTTTCGTCTTGCTGGCCTTCGTCATGCTGCTCAACGTTGGCGTCCGCCTGTTGACGGGCAAGCGCGTGGTTCTTGCAAGTAGAGCCGAGTGAGGTTTTTAGAAAAAACATTGCAAATTGAAAATTGCAAATTGGAAGAGGGGCTGCTGCCGGCCGCCGGAACATTCGATCGCGAGTTTTTCAATTTTCAATTTTCAATTTTCAATTTACAATAATTCTCTTACACCCATGTTCCGCCGTCTCTTCTCCGCGTTCGCCCTCTTCTTCCTGGCCGTCCTCGCCGGGCTGGCCCTGGTTGTCGCCCTGGCCATGCCGGATGTCGAGGTTCGCCGGCGCGCTCTCGGTTTGATTGCCGGCGCGGCCGTCGTCGCGGTGCTGGGCAGTTGGTTCCTCAGCCGGCGACTGGCCCGACGCCTGAGCCGATCCGTGGACGCCTTGATCGGCGTGGCCGACAAGCTCGGCGAGGGTGCCAGCGGCCAGCACGTCTTCACGGCAGGACACGACGAGATCGACGAACTGGGCCGGGCCTTCAACCGCATGAGCGAACGGCTCGACGCCCGCATCGCCACGCTCGAAGAAGACCGGCAGCAACTGCGCACCATCCTCAGCGGCATGGTCGAGGGCGTTGTCGCGCTGGACGCCGCCCAGCGCATCCTTTACGCCAACGAACGCGCCACCCAGCTGCTCGGCCTGCCCTCGCAGACGCCCGTCGGCCGGCGTTTGTGGGAGGTCGTCCGCCAGCGCCCGCTGCTGGACGTGGTGCAGCGCGCCCTCGATAGTTCGGAACCGCAGCGCGAGGAGCTCGGCTGGACCGGCGCCGGCGCACGCAGTCTCACCGTCCACGCCGCTCGCTTGCCGGGCCTGCCGCCGCGCGGGGCCGTGCTCGTCCTGCACGACACCACCGAGCTGCGCCGGCTCGAACGGCTGCGCCAGGAGTTCGTCGCCAACGTCTCCCACGAATTGAAGACGCCGCTGTCCGTCATCAAGGTGTGCGTCGAAACGCTTCTCGACGGGGCCGTGGACGACCCGCAGCATCGCGGCCATTTTCTCGAACAGATCGCCGGCCAGAGCGACCGCCTGCACGCGCTGATCCTCGACCTGCTCAGCCTCGCCCGCATCGAATCCGGCGAGGAGCTGTTCGATTTTCAGCCCGTTGTCGTGGCGGAAGTGGTGCAGGCGTGCCTGGAACGCCACCGACCCCGCGCCGAGGCCAAGGGGCAAACTCTCGAAGTCGTGTCGCCTGCCGAGACGGCAGCCGCTCACCGCCTGGGCCGACGAGGAAGCCGTCGAGCAGATCCTCGACAACCTGCTCGACAACGCCGTCAAGTACACGCCGGAAGGCGGCCGCGTCCGGGTACGCTGGTACCGCGACGGCGAACAGGTCTGCCTGGAAGTGGCCGACACCGGCATCGGCATTCCGGCGGCCGACCTGCCGCGCATCTTCGAGCGCTTCTACCGCGTGGACAAGGCGCGCTCGCGCGAAATGGGCGGCACCGGCCTGGGATTGTCCATCGTCAAGCATCTCGCCCAGGCCATGCACGGCAGCGTCCGCGCCGCCAGCCAGCCCGGACAGGGCACCACGTTCACGGTCTGTTTTCCCCAGGCGGCGGCAACCTGACACTCAACCCGATCCGTTGCCAATTCTCCCTCGCATCTTCATCAAATCTACACAATCGTCAACCTAAAATGACCGCGCATTGACCGGGTTCCTTTGCGGCAAGGTACGCCTTTGAGTGATAGTATGTCCACTCTTTCGTATTCCGCCATCATCTCCGAACGCAGCCTGAGCGGCCGCAAACCCTCGAACGAGCCGGGGGTGCGCACCAAGTTCCAGGTCGAACGGCCTGTCGTTCTGGTACGGGACGAAACAGACGCTGTTCGACATCTCGCTGACCATCCCGGAATGCTCGGTGATGGCCCTGATCGGGCCGTCGGGCTGCGGCAAATCGACGTTCCTGCGCCGCCTCAACCGCATGAACGACCTGATCGAAGGCACGCGGCACACGGGCGAGGTGCTGCTGGACGGCGACGACATCTACGGCCGAGACGTCAACCTCGTGGATCTGCGGCGGCGCGTGGGCATGGTGTTTCAGAAGTCGAACCCGTTCCCCAAGAGCATCTTCGAGAACGTGGTGTTCGGGCCGCGCGTGGCCGGCGTGACGCAACAAGTCGGCCGCTGCAGGCGATCTGCGAGCGCTGCCTGCGCGGGGCGGCGCTTGTGGGACGAGGTCAAGGACCGGCTGGACGACTCGGCCCTGAACCTGTCCGGCGGGCAGGCGCAGCGGCTGTGCATCGCCCGCGCCCTGGCGACCGACCCGGAAGTGCTGCTTCTGGACGAGCCGGCCTCGGCCCTGGACCCGGCCTCGCACGGCGCGCATCGAAGACCTGATTTTCGAGCTGAAGCGCGAGTACACCATCGTCATCGTGACGCACAACATGCAGCAGGCCGCCCGCGTCTCGGACCAGACGGCCTTCTTCTTCCAGGGCCGGCTCATCGAGTCGGGGCCGACCGATCATCTGTACACGCGGCCGCTGGTCAAGCAGACCGAGGATTACATCACGGGGCGGTTTGGATAACAGAACCCCTCCCCTCTTGTGGGGGAGGGAGAAAATCAATGGTGATGCCGATGCCACGAACCGGGGAGAAGTAACGATGGCTGCCGACGCGTCCACCGCCCCGGCGTCCACCACGCCGCACCTGCGCATCCTTATCATCGAGGACGAGCGCGGCCTGACCGACGTGCTGGAGTACAACCTGAAGCGCGAAGGCTACGACACGCTGGTCGCCCACGACGGCCAGGAAGGGCTGCGCAAGGCACAGACGCTTTTGCCCGATCTGATCCTGCTCGACCTCATGCTGCCGGGCCTGAGCGGCTTCGACGTTTGCCGGGAGCTGCGCGGCGGCGAACGGACGCGCGACATTCCCATCATCATCCTCAGCGCCAAGGCGGAGGAGACGGACCAAGTCGTCGGCTTCACGCTGGGGGCCGACGATTACGTGACCAAGCCGTTCAGCGTCAAGGTGCTGCTCCAGCGCATCAAGGCGCTGCAGCGCCGCGTCGAGGGCGTCGCCGACCCGGTGGACGTGATCGAGCATCTGGACGTGCGCATCGACCGGGTGCGCCACCGGGCCTACGCCGCCGGGCGCGAGCTGGACCTGACGCCGACGGAGTTTCGCCTTTTGGAGTGCATGGTCCGCCAGCCGGGCCGGGCCTTCACGCGCCATCAGCTCATGGACGCCGCCATCGGCGAGGGGGCCATCGTGCTGGAACGCACCATCGACGTTCACATCAAGACGCTGCGCAAGAAGCTGGGCGAGTCCGACCTGATCGAGACGGTGCGCGGCATCGGCTACCGCTTCCGCGAGACGCCGGAGTAATTGGCGAGCCGGGAGCGTGAGCGACCGGAGTGAACTCACTCCGGTCGCTCACGCTCCCGGCTCGCCAAGACCCATCCTGCCCTTTATAATACCTCCCGTTTTCCACCAATTCGGCGCCGGGGATGGACGGGAGATCATGAGCAGCAATCACGATGTCCCCGGAGGACCCCACGGCGAGGCCGTCCACCTGCTGGCGAAGCTGGAAAACAACGTCGCCAGCGTCCTGTTGGGCAAACCCGAAGTTATCCGCCTCGCCCTCGTCACCTTGCTCGCCGAAGGCCATCTGCTCATCGAGGACGTGCCCGGCATCGGCAAGACGCTGTTGGCCAAGGCGCTGGCGCGCAGTCTGAGTTGTTCGTTTCACCGCATCCAGTTCACGCCGGATTTGCTGCCCAGCGACGTGCTGGGCACCAGCGTCTTTCATCAGGGCACCGGCGCGTTCGTCTTCCAGCCCGGCCCGCTGTTCGCCCAGGTCGTCCTGGCCGACGAGATCAACCGCGCCACGCCGCGAACCCAGAGCGCGCTGTTGGAGGCCATGAGCGATCACCAGGTTTCGCTCGACGGCCAAACGCACCTGCTCGGCCCGCCGTTTTTCGTGCTAGCCACGCAAAATCCCTACGAATTCGAGGGCACGTATCCGCTGCCGGAAAGCCAGCTCGATCGCTTTCTCATGCGCCTGCGCATCGGTTATCCGGAGCGCGACGCGGAAAAGCGCATCCTGTTCGGTCACCGTACCGGTGAGCCGGTCGAGCATCTGCAAGCGGTGCTGTCGGCCGCCGAGGTGGTATCGCTCCAGCAGGCGGTGCGGCAGGTGCGCGTCGAGGAGACGCTGACCGACTATCTGCTCGACTTGATCGCGGCCACGCGCTATCATCCGGACATCCACCTGGGCGGCAGCACGCGGGCCGCTTTGTCGCTGTATCGCGCCGCCCAGGCGCTGGCGCTTCTGGAAGGACGCGAGTACGTGGTCCCCGACGACATCAAACGGCTGGCCCCTGCCGTGCTGGCCCATCGCATCCTGCCGCGCGCCTCGCGCCAGGATAGCTCCGCCAACATCGCCGAGGAGATCGTCCGCGACATCCTCGCCCAGACGCCGATTCCAACGTAAGAAAAGGATGAAGGATGAAGGATGAAATAAGGAGGAAGCGGATGTCGAAAATCAAGAGACGGTCCTCTTTATTCATCCTTCATCCTTCCTCCTTCATCCTTCCGAGATGGGGCCGTTACTATCTGCTGGTGGCGGCGGCGCTTCTGGGCATCGGGTTTTATCGCGGTATCAATTTGCTGATGCTTCTGGGTTACGCCCTGGTGACGATGGCGGGGTTGAACCTGCTGGCGGCGGGGCGGAGCTTGCGCGGCCTGCGGGTGCGGCGGCGCATCGCCGACTGGGTGTTCGCCCGCACGCCCTGCCCCTTGGAAGTGGAAGTGAGCAACCCTGGCCGGCGCCCGCGCCTCGGTCTGCGCCTCGAAGACCGCGGGCCGGAACATACCGTCGCCTGGTGCGCCGATCGACTGCCCGCTCACGATCGCCAAACCTTCCGCCGTGAGGTGGTCCTGCCGCGACGCGGCCGATACGCCTGGGGCGCGGTGACGGCGGTGAGCGGCTATCCGTTCGGGCTGGTCGAGCGGCGCCGGATCGTGGTGCCGGGCGAAGAGGCGATCGTGTTGCCGCGGGTCGGCTGGCTGCATCGCGGCCGATTCCTGCGCCACCTGCGTAACCTCACCGCCGAGCCGCAGTGCGGGCGGGTGCGCAATCGGCCCTGCTGCCACCCGGCCGCCCAGTCCGAGTTTCATGGACTGCGAGCCTACCGCGGCGGCGACAGCCCGCGCCTCATTCACTGGCGCACGTCGGCCCGGCGCGGCGAGCTGATGGTCCGCGAGTTCGAGGACGAGCCGAGCGATAATTTGCTGCTCGTGTTCGATCCGACGCTGCCGGCCGAGCTGGATTGCGGCACGCTGCGCGAGCAGTTTGAGGAGGCGGTCAGCCTGGTGGCGACGATATGCTGGGAATGGTGCCGGCGGCGCGGCGACCGGCTGGTGCTGGCCACACCGGAGCCGGAGCCGACGGTGCTGGAAGGGCTGACGGGACCGCTTCACGCCCGCCGCGTCCTCGAATGCCTGGCGGTTCTGCCGGCCCGCACCGTACCGGTCGGATCGGACCTCGTGGCCCGTCTGAAGGCCACGCCGCTGCCGCGAGCGTTGGCCGTCCTGGTCGCGCTGGGCCGCAGTCCCCTGGTCGATACCTTGCCGCAAGCGCTGGGCCGGCCCGTGAACTATTTGGACGCGGCGCGAACCGATCGGTTCGATTTTTACGTACCGCCGGATTGAGGAGGGTGCCCCGTGTTCCTCGATCGCTGGTTTCGCCTGTCGGTTTATCTCACGCTGGGACTGTCGTGCGCGGCGCTGGCCTTCGCGGACGCCGATTTTCTGCCGGGCTTGCAAGCGTGCCTGGCGCCGGTGCTGGCGCTGCTGGTGCTGGCCTGGTGGGCGGAGGGGCGCTGGACGTTGCCGACCTGGGGGGCGAACATCCTGGCCGCGCTCATCGCGGTAGGGGCGGCGTACTGGGTGATGAAACAACTCTCCGACAGCGAATCGCAACTCGCCCAACTGCCGATGCCGTTGGCCCTGCTGCCGGCCTTCGGACCGCTGGTCATCGCCGCGCTTCTGGTCAAACTGTTTCGGCCGCGCCGCCCCGGCGATTTCTGGCGGCTGCAAGGCGTGGGACTTCTGCAAGTCGGTCTGGGCTGCGTGCTGGCCGACGGCCCCGAGTTCGGCATCCTCCTGACCGCCTACCTCGTCAGCGCCCTGGCCTGCCTGGCCCTGCACTATCGGCTATCGGCCATCGGCCCTCGGCTATCGGCCTCCGATCGGGGGATTGGGCCGATCGCCGATAGCCGATGGCCGATAGCGGCTGGGTGGTTGATGCCGTTCACGCTCCGCTGGACGCTGGGCGTGGGACTGTTGGCGCTGGTGCTGTTTTTGCTGACGCCGCGGCACGACGGCTTGCAGTGGGCGGCGCTGACGAAATACAACTCGGAATCCGGCCCGGCCGCTCGCGCCGCCAAGGTCGGCCTCGGCGACGAGATCGACCTGCAACACACTGGTATCGTCGAGCTGGACGACGAGCCGGCCTTTCGGGTCCATGCCGAGGACCAGTTCGGCCAACCCAAGCTCGACCTGCCGGCCAACCAGCGCTGGCGCGGCACCGTGCTGGACGGGTACGAGAAGGGCCGCTGGAAGGCCGTGCATCCGCTCCCCGGCGGGATCTCGCGCCGGGGGCAGTTGGCCCTGCCGGATTTCGGACCCGGACAGTATTATTTGACCTTCGCCATCAAGCCGCGCCAGGCCGGCGGTCTCGTCCTGGCCGACCCGATCCGCTTCGGCCGGCCGCCGGCGCGCCTGCCCCTCCTCTCCGTTCCCGGCGCCGATCGCCGCCCCGCCATCTTCACCGAGCTGGCCAGCACTTTGCTTCCCTCGCTAATCTACCCCAAAGCCGAGCACCATTACCGGCAGGCCGTGCCCTTCTGGACCGAACCGCTCCGCACACCCGCCGATAATTTGCAAATCGCCTACCTCGATCGCATCGCGCGCCAGCCGGTGCCCGGCCTGACGGAATGGACCGTCGAGCTGTTGCGCCGCCTGTCGGCCCAGCCGCGCTATCCCCTGCCGGAAGAGGTGCGTGCCGCCCTGAAGCGGCCGGCTCATGCGTTTCTGCTCGAACCGGAGCACTGGGAGCCGGTGGCCCGCGTCCTGAGCGATTACCTGGCCGGCTCCGGCGAGTACACCTACTCGCTCCGCCTGACGCGCGAGGATTTGGAAGTCGATCCGGTCCTGGACTTTCTCGTCAACGTCAAGCAGGGACACTGCGAGCGTTACGCCTCGGCGCTGGCGCTGATGGTGCGTTCGGTCGGCATTCCGGCGCGGGTGGTCAAGGGCTTCCGCGGGGCCGACAGCGACGATGACGGCACCTTCGTGGTGCGCCACAGTCACGCCCATGCCTGGGTCGAGATGCTCGTGCCGGCGCAGCCTTCGGGGCGCTTCGATTTTGACTGGCTGACGTTGGATCCCACGCCGTCCGCGTCGGCCCCGCAGCCACCCACGTTCTCGCTGGCCCACTGGTGGCAAGAGGGCCAGCGCAACGCCCTGCAACTGTGGCAAGAGCTGATCGTCGAATACAACGCCGACCAGCAGGCCAGCCTGTGGGACAGCCTGAAGTCCGGCCGTCCGCTCCCCCGGCTTCTCAAACTCGGATTGATGCTCGTGACCCTGCCGGCCGTCTTGCTGGCGTATTTCCTCTTGCGCCGCCTGGTCCGACGCCGTTCGGCCGGCGCCCGGCCGGCGGACGCGGTAGGTTTTTACGCACGGCTCTTGTCGCTATTGGCCAAGCACGCTTCCACGCGGCCACGCTCCGGACAGACGCCGCGCGAGTTCGGCGAGTCGGCCCGCCAATGGATGCAAACCCGGCCGGGACTGGCGGGCCTGGTCCATCTGCCCGGCCGCGTCGTGGAACTGTTCTACCGCGTCCGCTTCGGCGGCCGGCCGCTGGATGCCTCGGAGAATCGGCGCTGACGACCGACCTCGACCGGCTGGCCGAGGGGCTGCGCCGGGCACGGCATTCCTGAATGAACGGGAATGAGATGGCAAAAATACCTTGATTCGTATGTGAAGTGAGATTAAAGTTTGCGTTTGAAGGTAGCGAAAAGTGCATTGCTAAGCTGCGTAAAACAGGGAAGAACGCGAACGAACGAGCTATCAGTTATTTTCGTTTACCCTAACCAGGGAGATCCGGCAAGGATGCCGCAAGAATCCGAGAAAGGAAAAACGGCTGACCGACAGGACCAAAAGACACTCGCCGAGTTATTCTGTCATTTTCCCGACCCACGTGCTCGCCTTGAATTAGAGGAATTCCGGATCAAGTTTGAAGCTGAATTCGGCGAAACCGACATTACAAAACACTACACGACGACGCTGCGGAAAGAGGATCAAGACTGGTTGATAGAACATCACCCGAAACGATATTGGGATGGACTACCTCCTTTCGTACAGGAATTCCTACGAAACAAAGTGGTCGCCGCGCATCAAGTAGGCAAATTAGACGACCTGCCCAATGAAATCTTGCGGCTTTATCTCAGTGGACAGATGACGGTCAGTTACGGCCGGGGTAAAGGTTTCCAATGTTGACTTTCACTTACGACCATTGGCCTCCGTGGCTTTTTCTTTAGCCTGTTCCACTGTCAGATCAGATCCGGACGCCCATACTGCTACCACAGCATCAGCAATCGAATTCTCGGTCTCGGGTTGAGCCTCCGTCGTTGCCTCCTGTGGACGATTCTCCGGGGGTGAAGCATGCATCTTGCCATCTGCCGATGGCTTTTCAAATGCCGGAGCTAGTTCTCGTTTCATGCGTTCGAAGAATCTTTCTGCTTCTCGCTTGAATAAATCTTCTGCTTCTCGCTTGAACAAACCTTCTGCTTCTTGCTTCAGTTCGACAACCTCACTGAGAGGTTCATCTGTCTCGTCCCGGAGAAGTTTGCGCCCGTCGGCAATCTTGCCGAACAAGTAATAAAGGCCGGGAATTACCAAGACCCCCAGCACGGTCCCCACGAGCATCCCGCCGACTCCCGTGGTGCCAATCGTGCGGTTGCCTATCGCCCCAACGCCGGTGGCCCAGACCAACGGAAGCAGACCGGCGATAAAGGCGAACGAAGTCATTTGAATCGGACGGAAGCGCAATTTGCCTCCTTCGACGGCTGCCTGGTGGAGGGGCACCCCCTCCCGACGCCTTTGCACCGCGAATTCGACGATCAGGATCGCGTTCTTGCCCAGCAGACCGACCAGCATGATCAGACCAATCTGGGCCCAGACATCGTTGGCCAAACCCATTGCTTCCAGGAAAAAGAAGGAACCGAAGACCCCGATCGGCAGCGACAGAATTACAGTCAGCGGCAAAATAAAACTCTCGTACTGTCCGACCAGTATCAGATAGACGAAGGCGACGACGATCAGGAAGATATAAACCGACTCGTTCCCCTTTCTCGACTCGTCGTACGAGAGGCCTTCCCAGCCGATGCTGTAACCGCGAGGCAGTGTCTCGGCGGCGACCTCCTTGATCGCTTTGATGGCTTGACCGCTGCTGTAGCCGGGAGCCGGAGCACCTTGAATGGCTGCGGACGGATACAGGTTATAGCGGGTGATTTCGTTCAATCCCTGCTGCTTCTTGATCGTCAGGAACGCGGAGTAGGGGACCATGTCCCCGCGCTCGCTTTTGACGAACAAATTGTCCAGATCCTCGGGCAACCGCCGGAAATCCGGCAACGCCTGGACGTAGACCTTGTAGAACTGGTTGAAGAGAATGAAGCCTTGCTCGTAGGTGCTGCCGATGAGGATGTTCAGGGTTTCCATCGCCGTCTTGATCGACACGCCCTTCTGCATGGCCACGTCGTTGTTGATGATCAGCTCGTACTGCGGGTAGTCGGCGGTATAAAAGGTGAACAGGTTCTTCAGCTCCTTGCGTTGGGACAAGGCGGCCATGAACTTGTCGGTCACTTCTCCGAGCCGCTTGTAGTCGGCCGTGGTTGAGTTGGACTTGTCGAGCAGACGCATGGAGAACCCGCCGGCAGCGCCGAAGCCGGGAACCGCGGGGGGTTCAAAGAACTCGAGCTTCACGTCGGTCAGCCGGCGGCATTTTTCCTTGAGATCCGCAATGATCTCACGCACGGTTCGCTTGCGATCGGACCAGTCTTTCAGATTGAGAATACAGGTCCCCGCGTTCGAGCCGCGGCCTTCTGTCAGAACTTCGTAACCGGCCAACGAGGTGACCGAGATGACTTCTCCGACCTCCTTGACGATGGCCTCCAGCTCGCGGGACTTGGCGTTGGTGTATTCGAGCGTGGAGCCTGGAGGCGTCTGGAGGACGGCGTAGATGATGCCCTGGTCCTCGCCTGGGATAAAACCCGTCGCCAGCCGCGTGTTGACAATAACAATCCCGGCGGCAAAGCCCGCGATGACGGCCGTGGTCAGCGTGCGGCGCGTGACGATCCGCCGCAGGATCCCGGCATAACCGCCAATGATCTTCTCGACAGCGCGGTCAAAAGGACGCTGCAGAAAGGGCAGAAGAATGAACAGGAAGCCAACCGATCCCCACAAATAATACGCCAGATAAGTTATTGGCCCTAAGACGAGCAGCCCCCCAAAAACATACAGCAGAATGACGCGTAGTCCGCGCTGCTTGTTCCCAGGACTCGTGTCGGCGTGGGCGTGGGTGTGCGGCTTGAGAATCATGGCACAGAGCACGGGCGTCAGCGTCAGGGCCACCAGGCCGGAGAGCATGATGGACGTGGCCATCGTGATCCCGAACTGGCGGTAGAAGGTGCCGACCGGCCCGGGGATGAAAGTCACCGGAACGAAGACGGCCGTCATCACCAGGGTGATGGCGATGATCGCGCCGCTGATCTCGTGAACAACCTCCTTGGTCGCCCGGTAGGGCGAAAGATGTTTCTCGGCCATCCTGGCATGCACCGCCTCGACCAACACGATGGCGTCGTCCACCACGACACCAATCGCGAGGACCATCGCGAAGAGCGTGATCAGGTTGATCGAGAGACCCATCAACTGCAACACAAAGAAGGTCCCGACCAGGGACACCGGAACCACGAGGGTCGGGATCAGCGTGGAGCGTAAATCTCCCAGGAACATATAGACCACCAGGGCCACCAAAATAAACGCCTCGAGGAGGGTGTGCAGTACCTTTTCGATGGAGGCGTGCAGAAAGTTGGAAACGTCGTAGGCCAGTTCGTAGTCCATGCCGGGGGGGAAGGACTCCTTCTTGATTTCCTCAAGTTGCTTCTTGATTTCTTTAATGACGGCGGCGGCGTTGGAGCCGGGGCTTTGTTTGAAAATGATGGATGCCGCGGGATGCCCGTTGATGTCGGAGTAAATGTCGAAGAACTCGGAGCCCAGCTCGACTTGGCCGACGTCCTTGAGCCTCAAGATCTCACCCTTGGGATTGGCCTTCAAAATGATGTCTGCGTACTGCTCCGGCTTGTTATAGCGCCCGATGTAGGTCAGGACGTATTCGCGTGATTGCGACGTCCTGCCCGTGGCCTGGCCGAGTCGCCCGGGCGAACCAATAACGCTCTGTTCCGCCAGGGCCTTCATGACGTCTTCGGTGGACATGTTGTAGGCGCAGGCGCTCGGGGTTCAGCCAGACCCGCATCGCGAACGAGCGGTTGCCGAGATTCCGGGGGAGACCCATGCCCTGGATCCGCTTGAGCACGGGCATGACGTGGACGTTGGCGAAATTGTAAAGGAATTTCTGGTCGGCGGCTGGGGTCCGTGCTGTAAATGTTCACGTACATCAGCATGCTCGGCACGACCTGGCTGACGAGGATGCCCTCCCGCTGCACCAGGGGCGGGAGCCGGTTCATCATGATGTTAACCCGGTTTTGCACGTTCACGACATTGATGTTTGGGTCCGTGCCCGGCTCGAAGTAGATCCGGATCGTTGCCTCACCGGCGCTGGTGGCGTCGGAGACAATGTAACGCATGTTCTGGACGCCATTGATGGATTGCTCCAACGGAATCAGGACTGAATCGACCAAGACGTTGGCACTGGCACCGGGATAAGCAATGGCGACCTCCACGGTCGGCGGCACGACGTCAGGGAACTGGGCGATCGGAAGGGATTTAATCCCCAACACCCCCAGGAACAAGAACATAATCGAGATCACGATCGCCAATGCCGGTCGATAGAGGACTTTTGTGAACATGATTCTGCGCTCCACTTTTTCCGCTTTTACATGAAAACGAAGCCTATCGTCCAACTCATCCCGATCCTCCGCCGATGCCGTCGGATTGAGTCCGGCATCGGATCGTGTTACGTTTAGATCACATCTTCGCGACGCTTAGCGGCGCCGCAGTGGCGGGCCAAATCAAGCAAGTCGTGTCGGATAGGGGGGTCGCCAAGCCTCGAAAGTCACGCACAGATTCCGGTGCTGTTTGAGCTGTAGAGGGACCGGTTCCAGAGACGTAGGGGACAAGGGCGTCTCCCATGACGAATCACGAAACGCTTCGGTTCCTTTTGTTGCTTATATCAACTTTTCTTAAGAAAAAGTAAGGAAAAACGGACTTTTCTTAAGAAAAAGTAAGGAAACGGCCATAAAAAGCTCATGCTCTGCCATTCGAGTTGGTTGCCGCAACCCGTTCCGTCGCAGCCTCGAACTAGCGCACAAGATGGTTCTCCCTGGCTCATCCGCCAAGATGGACCTGCACAGCGCACCCTGCACGCACGGCGACGACCCAAGGGACGCATACGTATTTTATACAAAAAATAGCTCCCTAGGAGCTATAAAGAAATGCGGAGCCGGACGGCCCCCAAGGCTGTCCATCTTGCGGCCGAAACAGGGCCGTGGTAAAGGAATGGGATCGTCTGATTCGTGTTTCTCAATTGCCGCACGGAAAATCCTTGAGGAGTCGCAGGCATGAAATGGCTCATCCCGCTGGTCGTTCTTCTGCTCCCCTTGTTCCTTCTTCCCGCACCGGCTCGGGACGAAAAGCAGTCCGAGGATGACAAAGCCTTGAAGGAGGACCTCCGCAATCTGCAAGGCAAATGGGAGCACACCTTCAAGGATGGCGAAGGCAACGCCCACGTTCGCAAGGTGAAGGAGATCAAGGACAACAAGGAAACCGTCACCTGGTATCTTCCGGACGGGCAGGTTTTTGCCGTCAACGAGGTGGAGTTCAAGCTGGAAATGAAGGGCAAACTGCGCATCTTCTCGTGGACCAATGGCAAAATCGTGGAAGGGGAACACAAAGGGGAGACCTTCGCGGACGGCTCGTTCATCTACAAGCTGGACGGAGACGAGTGGGCGGAAGAACTGCGGATCGGAGATGAAAAGATCGTCTGGAAGCGCGTCAAGGAGAAGAAATAACGCGAGCGCCCTCCTTTTGTTGTATTTGATTAGCGTCTCATCCGTGAAGTTGCGCGTCCGGTTGGCAGCAAGGCTGCTCGGCGATCAACTTCCTGAGCTAGTTTCTACCCGATCGGTCATGTCGGGCTAGCTCTGCCCCCCTGGCCCAACGCTGTGCCTCGGGCGTCGCAAGCACTCCCCATCCGGTGCCCGCCATCGTGCAGCTCCCCACAGTCCGGCTATGCGCTCCGAAAAAGTTGTACGCGCCCGCACTCTTTCTGACATTATCAGGGAAAGGGATCGATCCCCAGGCCCAAAGCGTCAGGGGGGGCTTCATGGTCAAGGGACAGCTCCGTCACGTGCTTCGTTACATCCGCACGGCCGTCCACGGGCCGGCGGCTCGGGACTTGACCGACAGGTCCCTGTTGGAGCGCTTCGCGGCCGAGCATGATGACGCGGCCTTCGCGATGTTGGTCGAGCGGCACGGGCCGATGGTCCAGGGCGTGTGCCGGCGCGTGCTCGGCCATGCTCAGGACGCCGAGGACTCCTTCCAGGCTACTTTCCTGGTGCTCGCCCGCAAGGCCGGCCGCATCCGCTGGCACGCCGAGGTCGGCAACTGGCTTTACCAGGTCGCCTACCGGACGGCGTTGAGAGCGCGGGCCAACCGCAAACGGGTGCGCGAGCGACAGATGGTCGATCCCCCGGCAACGGCGGAAAGGGAGGAGGCCCCCTGGGATGACGTGCGCCCGATCCTGGACGAGGAGCTAGACCGGCTCCCGGTTATCTACCGTGCGCCGGTTGTCCTCCACTACCTGGAGGGCAAGAGCTACGCAGAAACGGCTCAAGTCCTCGGCTGGCCCGAAGGGACGGTTTCCGGCAGGCTGGCCCGGGCGCGGGAACTGCTGCGCGGCCGGCTGACGCGCCGCGGCCTGACCCTCTCGGCCGGTGCCTTTGCGACAGCCCTCTCCCAAAGTGCAGCGCCGGCCTCCGTGCCGCCGGCGCTGGCGGACACGACTGCCAAGGCCGCGACGCGGTTCGCGGCCGGCGCCGGGGTCGTCCCGGCGCCGGCTGACGCCCTTGCCGAAGGGGTGCTACGAACCCTGTTCGTGACCAAGCGGAAAATCGTTGCCGTCCTCGTCCTGGCGTCGAGTCTGGTCGCCACCGGGGCCGGCCTGTTTGCCTACCACGCGCTGGCCACTCCGCAGACGCAATCGCCGGTCGCCCGGCTCCCCGAGCCGGCAAGCGAGCCGGCCACTGCCGCCGAGGTGTTTGGCACATTCGAGAAACGAGTGCAAGATGCCAAGTCCCTCTTCATCGCCTACGTGGCGCGAAGTCACCCGCAAGGAAGGTCAGGAAACGATACGCAGCCACGACGCCGGAACCTATCACGTCAAGCCGGGCTCCAGCACGGTGATGCAGCACTTCAAGCCGGACAACCACTACGTCGGACCCTGGTCCGTCGGACCCGGGGCGCACTATTACAGCCCGATCACGCGGTCCGGCTTTTTCCCCTGGTTCGGAGTGGAGTGCCCGATGGATTTGTTTCTGCCGCCCGTTGCCGACCTAAAGCTCGTCAACCCGAAAGCAGACGCCGACCCGCTGGGGAGCAAGATCATCGCCTACACGCTCTACGCCTGGACGATGGAAAAGACTCCTGAGAATGCCCGGCAGGTCACGCTCTGGCTCGATGAGAAGACCCTCGTCCCGATCAAGCGGTCGATCCGCTCGGGGCAAAAGTTGGAGGTGACGGAACGCTACTACGGCTTCTCTACGGGTGAGGTCCCCGCGCCGTTTGCGGGCGAGCCCGCCGGCTTTGTCGTGAACGGCAGGCTCTCCACGAAAATCCAGAACGATTGGATGGCAACGCCCTGGTTGGTCAAAGGGAACCAATATCGAACCGAACAGGAGACGCGGGTGCTCTTCGACCGGGGGGTGAAGGTCACGCTGACGCCCGGGGCAGAGTTCACGTTAGGCAAGGAATGGCGGGGACTCCGTCTTACGCGGGGCCAGCTCACCGCGGAACTGCCGAGCACCGATGAGCCGAGAGACGACGACAACTACCACCTCGTGCTCGGATCGGCGCGGCTCCGCTGCTCGCCGATCACATCTACCTCGCCGATCAGAGCTGCGAACGAACCCCGCGACAACCGGCTTGGCATCGTCACCGCCACGCCGGACCGGGTGGTGGCGGAACAAGGGAATGTGCGGTGCGAAGGGGCGACAGTAGAGCCGAGTTCTCAGACCTGGGCTGTGAACGTTCGCGTGCTTCACGAAGGCGTGGAATACCGGCTCGCGGATGGCAAGCTCCGGGGGCAAAAGGAGCGGACCCTGCCCCGGCCTGACCGCCCCAAGTAGGCGCCGTCGTAGACGCACTAAACAAACTATTCTCACCAGATCCCCAAACAGCATCCAATTCCGCTGCCGCCCGTCAGCGGCAGTGCCCGCCGGGCGAACGGCAATTTCAGATACTCGCCGCGATCGTAGACCATCCGACCGTCGATCAGCGTGTGCGTCACATGCGTCTTGTGCTCGAACGGATCGCCGTCGAACAGCACCAGGTCGGCGGCCTTGCCCGTGTCGATGCTGCCGCGCTCGGCGTCGAGGCCGAGAATCCGGGCCGCGTCGAGCGTGACGGCCCGCAAGGCGCGTTCGTAACCCAGACCGTTGACCATCGCCATCGCCGCCTCGTGCCGCAGCACGCGCGTTTTCGGCACATACGCCTCGAAGCCGGTGCCGATGGCCAGCGGGATTTTGTGTTCCGCCAGCACCGCCGCGTTGCACAGCTGGCTGTTGTACGTCTCCATCGAGCCGGGCCGCTGCATGGTCGGATGCACCACCACCGGCACTTTCGCCTCGGCCAACTGATCCGCAAGCAAATAACCTTCCGTGGCCAGGTCCAGGCGCGGATGCAGTTTGAACTCCTTCGCCAAGCGCAGGGCCGTGTTCATGTCATCCGCCCGGTGAGCGGCGAAGATCACGGGAACCTTGCCGCCCAGTGCCAGGCCCATCGCTTCGAGCTTCGGATTGTGTGGCGGGTCGCTTGTCCTCGCTCTTGGCATCCGCAAGTTTACGGGCGTGGTTCTGGGCCTGGGCGAACGCCGTTCGCAAGCAGGGCGGCCGTGCCCATGCGCGTGGTCGGCAGGCGGTTGGTGTACGACGCCTTGGGCACCTCGCCGAGGTTGACGAGCAGACCGGCCGGGAACCGCAGCGCCATGCTCTCGGCCGTCCGTCCCGACGTGCGGAAGATGCCCGTCTGCCCCGCGATCACGTTGGCCCGGCCGGGCACGGCATGGACCACGGTGACACCTTCGCGGCAGAGAAACTCCAACAGTGGCTCGCGCGGATTGAAGCTGTCCATCACGCGCAAATCCGCCTGGTTGGGATCGCTCATCTCGTCCTGATCCTGGTCGGCGCCGATGTTCACCGCGCCGGAGAGACCGACGACCGTATGGGCGTCGATGAGTCCCGGCGTCACCACGGCGGCCGTCAGCACCGGCCAATCGTCGGGCACCTTCATATCCTTCGCCGGGCCGACCGCCTTGATCTTGCCGTCCTCGACGAGGACGACGCCGTTGAGGATGCTGCCGTGGGAGGCGGTATCAATCCGGCCGGCGACGACGGCAAAGCGCTTCGCGCCGTCGTGCCACGGCTTCTGGTCGCCGCGCCGCAGCGGAAGGCCGGCCTCGGCCAACGGCTGAACCGGCGGCGGCGTTTTGGGCAGCCGGTCACGGTCTTGCAGGGCGAAACCGCCGGCCTGATAGGACCAATCGCGCGGTTGGCCGCGATCGAAGACGCGCACGCCGTCGATGTAGGTTTGCAGCACCTGTGTATAGACGCTGAAAGGCGAGCCGGACAGCACGACGAAATCGGCGTCCTTGCCTTTTTCCAGCGAGCCGAGCCGATCGTCGAGGTGCATCATCTGGGCGCCGTGCAGGGTCAGGGCGCGCAGGGCGGCGTCTTCGGACATGCCGCCGCGCACGGCGATGGCCCCGGTTCGCAGCAGGAAGCGCGATTCGGTGATCGAATCATCGGTGTTGATGGCCACCTTGACGCCGGCCTTTTCGAGAATGGCGGCGTTCTCTTCGAGCAGTCCCGCCACTTCGAGCTTGCCGCCGGGGCTGTCCACCAGCGTCAGCGACACCGGAATTTTCTCGCGCACCAGCTCGTCCACGATGCGATACCCCTCGGTGCAGTGCTGCAACACCAGCTCGAAATTGAACTCCTTCGCCAGCCGGATCGCCGTCATGAGGTCGTCGGCGCGGTGGCTGTGGAAATGAACGGTGCGTTTGCGGTGCAGCACCTCGACGAGCGGTTCCAGGGCCAGATCGACTTCCGGCTGCGTGGCGTCCTTGCCCTCGGCCTTGGCCTTTTCATAGCGCTCACACTGTCGCAGATAATCGCGGGCCTTGACGAACTGCTCGCGCTGCAAGGCGGCGATCTTCATGCGCGTGGCCGGCGCCATCTTGCGGCCCTGGAAGTTCCAGTTCTTCGGGTTTTCTCCATTGGCCATCTTCAATCCACCGAGCACGACCGCCGACGGCACGCGCATTTCCTCGATGGTCCGGCCGCGTAGCTTGACGTAGACGGTCTGCCCGCCGATGACGTTGGCCGAGCCGGGCATGATGTTGGCCGTGGTGACGCCGCCGGCGACGGCCATGCGGATGCCGGGGTCGTCCGGCTGAATGGCGTCGAGGGCGCGCAGGGCCGACTGCACCGGCCCGCTGCCTTCGTTGCCGTCGTTGTTGGCCGGCACGTGCGGCCGCGGCCAGATGCCGATGTGCGAATGCGTATCGACCAGACCGGGGATGATCGTCTTGTCCGTCACATCGACGATCTCGGCGCCGTCGGGGACGGCCGTGCCGTCGTCGGGACCGACGAAGGCGATCTTGCCCTTGTGGACGACCAGCACGCCCTTGTCGATGGCGGCGCCGGCCGCCGTCAGGATGCGCGCGCCGCGGTAGGCGGTCGGCCGATCCGCCGGCGCGTCGCTGCGGATCGTGAGGGTGACAACAAAGGGCAGGAGCAAGGCGAGGGTGTAGGGTGCGAGGTGACGCATGGACGTTCTCCGCGGACGGAATGGGGATCGTGTGCGTATCAGGATAGAGGATTGCGCCGCGAAGGGAAGCGATTTTCCCCGTCGCCCTTCCTTCGAGTGCGGTAAAGGGATCCTGGCGGGTAGGGTGGGCCGAGTCTTCGAGGCCCACCAGCAGGGGCTTGGTGGGCCTCGAAGACTCGGCCCACCCTACAACTCAGGGGCAGGTCCAAACCTGCTCTCATCAGTATCTCATAATCGTATGCCTATGCTTATATCGTTCGCCTGGGAGACTTCGCAACGGAGGTGCCTCGTGCTCCGCGATTGGACGGCTCGCCGCCCGCGCCCGAATTACCGGAGGATTCCGCTCCTTTGTTTTGTCATCCTGGCCGGCTGCGTTTTGACCCTCGCCTACGTGCCGGCCCTCGCCGATTCATTCGAGACGTTGGTGTTCGTTCAGTCCGCGCCGCCCGCCTCTCTCAACGAGAGGGCGGACATGACCAGAGACCTGCGCTCCATCGTTCAACCTCCCGTCCTCCCGGCCAACGAGGTGACTCTGGATGACGACACGCCCGTGATCGGCGTGCTGGCCTCCGGCCGGGCCAGGGCCTATTTGGTGGAAGCCTTCGAGCACGTCCCGGATTCTCATATCGTCAACGATCTGCTCGGCGAGGTGCCGATCAGCGTCACCCACTGCGATCTGTCCCGTTGCACGCGCGTGTTCACCGACAGCACGCGCGGCCGGCCGCTGCAACTGTCGGGCGGCGGCCGTAAGAGCAATCGACTGGTCCTCAAGGTCGGCGGACGATTGTACCGCCAGGAAACCTCCGAGCCGGTGGACGGGGAAGGCCCGGCCTTTCCCTACCGGGAGCATCCGGCGGAGCTAGTGGCCTGGGGAGCCTGGCGACGGGCGCATCCCGAAACCGACGTCTACATGGGTTCGGTGGACGTGCCGACGCCCCCGGAAGCGGGCGGGCCGTCCCTGTTTTCTCCTCCCTCGCCCCCTGCCCGGAACGATCCCGCCCGTTGAAGGACCGTTTCTTCCCGCCGAGATTCTTCATGATCGAACGCCGGACCATCCAACGCCGGGCGTGCCACGTGCTGTTCGTCCTTTCGTTCCTGGCCGGGATCGGCCTACTGATCCCGGCCAGCCCGGCCTACCTGCCGGCCTTGCTGGTCCACTACTCCCATTACCAGGACGGTCACTCCCTCGGCTACTGGCTGCGCGCCCTGGACCGACCCGACCTCGCGGTTCGCCGTCGGGCTGTATTCGACCTGGGGGCGATCGGACCGGATGCCGCCGAGGCGGTGCCGGCCCTGGCCGCGATCTTGACAGACGATCCCGACGCGGAGCTGCGTCACCAGGCCGCGCTGGCGCTGGTGAAGATGTCTCCGGCCTCGGAGGCGGCGGTGCCGGCCCTGGCACGGGCGCTGGAGCAGGACGCGGTAGCGGAGGTGCGCATGGACGCGGTCATCGCCCTGGAAGGGTTGGGAACGCGGGCACGACCGGCCATACCCGTGCTCATCCGGGCGCTGAAGCGCCGGGCCAACCGCACGAATGTGGGAACCTTTCCCTTCACCATTCAGGAGATGGCCGCGCTGGCGCTGGGCCGAGCCACGGCCGGCACCACCGAGGGCGTGGCCGTCCTGCTCGAAGCGCTTCAAGGCGCCCGCACGGCGAGCAAGCGCCGCCTCATCGCCCGAGCGCTGGGCGAAGTCGGTGCGCCGGCGCGAGAGGCAGCGCCTCGACTGCGGGCGCTGCTCGATGATAAGAACCGCGAGGTCCGTGAAGCCGCCGAGGAAGCGCTGGGGAAGATCGGCGGCGAGTAAATATCCACGCTATTCCGCCGTCAGGGCAGCAGTTCGGCCACGGGCACCGTGCCGACCGTGGCGCCATCGAGCACGAGCGGGAGATCGTCGCCGGGCTGATAGGTTTGAAACGACTGGTAAGCGGGGATGGCGGCGGAACTCGACGGCTGCGTGTAAACTTCGACGCGCCGATCCACCAGATTGATGATCCAGTAATAGGGGATTCCGGCTCGGGCGTAGATGCGCGTCTTATCGCGCTGATCGCGGAGCAGCGAGGAGTTGGCGACCTCTATCACCAAGCCAACATCGGCGGGGCCAGGATGACGATTCTCGTAATTTGCCGCCGAGCCGCGCACCAGCGCGAAATCGGGTTCGGGCTGGCTGTCGGCGAGGGCGATGGAGGATTGGATTCGGATGTCCCAGGCGGCTGGCAAGGGACGCATCAACGGCCGGAGCATTCGCTGGATCGTACTATCGTGAGGAGGATTTCGCGGCATTTTGAGCACCACGTAATTTTCAAGGAGTTCGACCTTATCATCCGGCGTGAGGATGCCGGCCTCGATCATGCGCTGATAGCGGGCCACGGAGAAGCGGGCCATGGAAGCATCCAGTCCGTAAGTCACGGGCGTCGCGGTGGGGGTCATAAAACGTCTCCTCGGTTCAGGAAGGGCTGGATTATACGGCGACGGCCGGCCGACCCGCAATCCGAACCGGGGCGTTCGGCGGCGCGGGCGTGCTATGCTTGCGGGAGGCAAACGAACGGTTAGCGCCCCCGGACAGCGGAGAATAAACCGATGGGTTGGTTCACGCGCGAAGTCACCGTCACCCTCATCAACGACGCGACGGGCGAAACGTTCGGTGTCACCCCGATGTCCCCGGACGACATCCCGGAGTCGTTTGCAATCGAGACGACCCTGCACATCGGCGAGGCGGATTGGTCCGTCGTCCACGCGGCACCGCGGACGCGGGCGGAGTATTCCCGATCCGGTTCCCTCGTTCTGCGCCTCCGCCGCGTCGAGAAAGTGGACCTCCGCGACATCCTGTTCAGCCTGCCTTCCATCTGCGACCGGATCGAGGGGCTTGGGAACACGGCCTTGTCCGAGGATGAGTACGTCTTGGCGGAGGACGACTGGCGACAGTTGGAACTGGTATCGCGGCAATTCGCGGACGAGTGCGACGCGGAGATCGCCGCCATCCGCCGCATCCATGAGCAGGCGAGTGCAAAGGTCGGCTGGCGCGAAATCCACGTCCGCCGCCGTCCCGATCCGCCCATCGGTTCGGATTCTGTCTCTGGAGGACTTGAGCCGTGCCTTCGGCAGGGTTGCACTCCGGGGAGTCACCTACCGAGGCGCATCATCGCCGATCGCGTCGGGGTACTCGTGCCGCGGCGGCGACGGGTTGCAATTGTACGGGGTCACGGAGGCCGGGCGCGTGACGGTCCTCGGAATCGGTCAGGATGCGGTGAAGCCGGCCCCCGTTCGCTCGGCCGACGTCCTGATCGAGATTGCTCGGCAATTCGATCTCGACTTGCTACACTGGTGCCGGTGCGTGCGGGCGTCGTGGGACGACCCGCTCTTTCGCCGGCTACTGGCCGGCGACGCGGAGTAGGTTGATGGACGAGACATCGCCGGATAGCACTCCCACCCCAACGGTTCGCCTGTCCCATCCACGCCCCAGGTTCGGGCTTATCGGCCTCCTCGTCGGCTCGGTCGGGCTGGTGATCGCGGTGGTCCACCCGCATCTCGCCGAGGCGCTCAAACCTCCCCCGCCACCCCCGCAGAAACTATCGGACACGCTCGCCGAGGCGGGCGATAAATTCGTGGGCCGGATGATCGACCGCGTGCGGGGAAAGAAGGCCGCGACGCCGGCACCGCCACCGCCACCGCCGCAACCGCAGCCCCTGCCGTGGGCGTGGTATCTCTCCCTCGCCGCCACGTCGCTGGGGCTGATCGGCGCGGCCTCGGGCACGATCGCGTGGGTTCGCCGGGAGGATCATCGGCTGGCCGCCAGCGCGATCACCGCCGGCGCGTTGGCCGTCGCGTGGGTGTACATCCTCGCGGCCCTGGTCATCGCCCTGGTGATCGTGTTCCTCTTGTTTCTGCTTGCGCCTTCGGGCGGATAAAGGGATAAAGGATGATCGAGATCAAATGTCCGCGTTGCGAGCAGTACTGGTATGACAATGACGAGAAGGCGGGCCGGGACCGCCTTTGTTCGCGCTGCGTCGATTACCTGCGCCACAGCGCCGCCAGCGCGGGGAGATTGACCTTCCGTATCTGGTCGTCGCCGGGGTGTTGCTGTTTATCGACCTGATTATGATCACCCTGGCCGCCCTGAGGCCGAGGTTGTTCGGCAATGTGCTGGGCGTGTACGGCGGCCTTCAGGTTTTCGGGGGATTGATTCCGTTGCGCGGCTTTCGGTTGGAGAAAGGGACCGTCCACTACATCAACTGGAGGTCTGGCCGCTGGGCGGTTTTGATGGCCCTTTCCGGAATGGTTTGTATCTTCGCCTTCGGGTTGATCGTGGGGTTCCGAGAATAACCCTCCCCTTCGCGGGAAAAGTTCCACGAACCTTTTTCCCTCTGCCTCAGACTCCGTACATTCTGATGCCCTTTTCACTTCCGCCTCCCGCATCTACAATAAAGGCGGCTGCTGGAACCTCTCTTTCTCTTCACACCGCTAACGGTGTCCCCCTTGCGCCATCCCTGTGTGCCGTTTCAGGCGGCCGGTGCGGATTCGTACCGCCCTGGCCAACCGCGGCGCCGATCCGAATTCCTCTGTCCCACGTTCCTGGGCCGCGCCAGGCTCCGACAGGAAAGGCGATCATGACCGCGAAAAAGCAGAAAGAGAAGGAACGCCGCCGCGCTCGCAAGATGGCGGACGAGGCCTGGGAAGCCGTGGACGCCGGCAACCTCGACCTGGCCCGCAAGCTCAGCCAGCGGGCCGTCACCACGCAGCCGGACAACCCGCGCCTCTGGAACGACCGGGGCCGCATCCTGCTCCTGAGCGCGGACGAGAACGAGGCCGACCGCGCCTTCCGCTATGCCATCCGCCTGGCCCGCGACTTCGCCGAGCCGTACCACCACCTGGCCGCCCTCCGCGCCCAGCAGGACCGTCTGGACGACGCGGTCGCCCTGGAGGCCGACGCTCTGCGCCTCGATCCCGCCAACGCCGGGTATGTCACCCAGCTCGAAGCCTACCGCACCTGGGCCGAGCGGCAGCGGCAGGAAACGCTTCGCAAACTGCCCTGGGCCGGCACGACGGATCCCGCCGGCGCACTACCGGATGACCCGCCGGAAAGTGACGGGGTAGCGGCGGACTGGTCGGAACGACTGCGGGTGCTGGATTGGGAGCGGTTGGGCGAACGCCTGACCCGCGAGGGGTGCATCCTCTTGCCCGAACTCCTCCCCGCCGCCGACTGTGCTGGTCTGCGGGGGCTATTCGATGAGGAAGAGCTGTTCGTCAAGACAGTCGAGATGGACGATCCGGACTTTGGCAAGGGCGTGTACCGCTATTTCCGCGCCCCGATCCCGGCGGCCGTGGCGGGGCTGCGACGCGCCGTCTACCCGTTCGTGGCGGCGGTCGCCAACACCTGGCAGGGACTTCTGGGCAAGGAGGAAACTTATCCTCCGGAATGGAAATCGTTCCGCGACCGTTGCCGGCAGGCGGGGCAGACCAAATCGACCCCGATCCTCTTGCGGCTATGGTCCCGGCGGGTTCAACGCCCTGCATCGGGACCTCCGCGGCGGGGTGTTCTTCCCGGTCCAGCTCGCCGTGGTGCTCAGCCCGCGCGCGGACCAGGCGCCGGACGGCTTCCGGGGCGGCGAGTTCATCTTCTGTGACGTGCCCGAGGGACCGAAGGCCCGCCGGCGCGAGGTCGCCGCCGGTCTGGGCGACGCCGTGCTGTTCTGCACGCGCGACCGCCTCGTCCCGATCGGCGGCGCCTATGGCTTGCAACCTGTCAAGCACGGCCTGGCCCCGCTGACGGCGGGCAGCCGGACGGTGCTGGGCGTGCCGTTCCATGAGTATCGTTGAGGGACAGGAGCCTATGGAATTGTTGGCCGAGTTGGGGCTGCCGGTCCCGCCGTGCTGCGCCGGGCGCGGGTCTCTGACCTCGCCCTCTTGCCGACCGCCGACACCCGGAGCGAAATAGCTCACGGCGGGGCGGGCCTACGTTTGGCTAATCGTTCCAGCGCCGACTTCGCCTCGTTCGTGAGATGCGCTCAGCCGCTCCCTTTGCCAACCTGCTGAGGACGGCCTGCGCTTCCGGGGAGCCGATGCGTTCCAGCACGGCTACAGCCCGCAGGGAGCGCAAGTCTTCCGGCGCCATCGGGGAAGCGGCTCGAGCGGTAAGGATCTCATCAATGCGTCGCCTCTGCTCCAACGTCGGGCGGCTCCGGCGGGCACGGCGGAGCGCGTCGTCGGCGTCGGCCCCCCAGTCCCGCAACCTCTTGCTGGCCGCCTCACGCGTCTTGAAGTCGTCATCATTCAATTCGCGGATCAGGCCCGATAGCACCCGAGGGTCCGATTTCGGTACCCTCGCAAGCTGCACGCCCAGGTACCGAGCAGCGGGGTCGCCGGCGTCGGCGAGGTCAGCCGCGGCCTTGTGGGCGATGGGCGCTGTGCCACACAGCTCGCCCCAACGAGCCTCAAGGTCCTTCGGCCCCGCCTGTGAGGCGGACGGGAGAGGTATCCGTTGGAGGAGATCCGACACGTCCCAGATGAGGGCGGTGCTGTCGCTGCAACCGCTGACGAGGCGCTTCCCGTCCGGCGAGAAAGCCACGGACTCGGCGCGCACGGCGTCAACCGTGATCCGCAGGCACTCTTTGCCCCTGGCCACGTCGAACACGAAGATGTCTTTCTCTGGCGCCGCCGCCACCACGAACCTCCCGTCGGGGGAGAATGCGACCGCCCGTGCCTCCGGCAAGTCGAGGACGGGGTGGCGTGTGGCCATTTCCCAAAGCCGAACGCACCCGTCCCCGGCCGTGGCGAGCAAGCGCCCGTCGGGTGAGAATGCCAGCCGGAATACCCGAGCCTGCGCCGCCCGCGTCCCGATGTGCCCCCGCAGGCCGGTCAGTTCGGCGCCGCTTTCCACATCCCACATCCGCAGGCCGCCGTACCCGCCCCGGACGATCATCCTGCCGTCCGGGGTGAAGGCCAGGGCGTGTACGGTCTGCTCGGGCGGCGCGGCGATTTGCTTGACCACCTTGCCGCTCTCGGCCTCCCAGATAACCAGGCCGTTCTTGCCCGCATTGCTCTGCCGGCAAGCGGCCAGCCATTTGCCGTCCGGCGAAAACGTGGCGTGCGTGGCGATCTCGAGCGGATCGACCGTCAGGCGACGACGCTCGGCCCCCGTCTCCATGTCCCAGAGCCGGACGTGGGGGTCGCCCAGCCAGGCCGCCGTTGCTACCCGCCACCCGTCCGGCGAGATGGTGGCCGACTCGACCCCCCAGGGGTGGCCACGAAACTCTCGGACCACCTTGCCCGTCTGGGAATCCCACAGCAACGCGGCCGGGTCCCGCCGGAGCCAGTCGGACGTGAGGACGTGCTTCCCGTCGGGGGAGAACGCGACGGTGGAAACCGTGCTGAGATGGCCGGCGAAAGGCCGGATCTCTTTCCCGGTGGCGGCCTCGAAGAACTGAAGGCCGTGTGGGCCGTTGGCCCCGAACGTGGTCACGGTCCTGCCGTCCGGGGCAAAGGTACCCATGCCGGGGGTGTGGGAGAGTTTCCACCGCTCCTTGCCCGAGGCAACATCCCAGATGCGCATGTCCGCCGTGTTATCGCCGGAGAGGAGGGCCCGGCCGTCCGGGGAGAAGGCCACATGCCAGACGTTACCTTCGTGACCGGGGAGGCGGTGTAATTCCTTGCCGGTCGCCAGGTCGTACAGCGCCAGGAAAGCGTCGGCCCCTCCCAGGGCGATGCACTTGAAGTCCGGTGCCACCGCCGCCGCGTAGGTCCTGGCCTCGGGCCGAGGGAGGGAGAGGCGTCGCTTGCCCGCGCCGGCGTCCCACAGCCCCATCGTCTCCCCCTCCCCGACCTGGGCGAGTACGCCTCCGTCTCGCTCAAACGTCAGCGATTGCACCGTACCAGGCAGGGCCGCGATCCGACGCTTCTCCTTGCCGGACGGGAGGTCCCACAGGACGACGGTGCGCCCGCCGCGGACGGAGGCAGCCGTCTTGCTGTCGGCGGAAAAGGCGAACACGAGGCCGGCTTTCTCGGAATCGCGCAGCAGCTCCTTGCCCGTCGCGGCCTCAAAGATTTGAAACAGGAGGGACAGGCCATCGCCGCAGCCGGTCGCGGCCAGCCATTTGCCGTCGGGGGAGAACAACAGCCGGCAACCCCGCCTGGAGGCAGAGAGGCGATGGAGGGCCTTTCCGGAGGATAGATCCCAAAGGATCAGATCGCCGTCGTAGCCGACGGTCGCGATCTGTTTGCCGTCTGGTGCATACGCAGCTGCCGTCAGGAATACGTCATGCCGCAGGCGCCGCGTGCCTAGCCGCACGACAGCCCGTGGGGGCAGCGGATCGCCGTAGATATCCACGGACGTAGGCTCTCTGCCGGCGGCGGAGGTCGGCAGCAAGGCCAGGAGGGCGTACCAGCCGAGGCGCCGTGACATGAATTGTTCCCTCTTCTGGGGCGTGTTCCGGGCGGCGGGGTGAGCGCCAGCCCCACGATAAGCTCCCGAGCAGCATCTGTCCAGGCGCCGCGCCATCGGCCTGCGAGTCATGTGATCCGCCGGACGGGTTCCGTTTGTTGTTGCGGCGGTCGAATGGTTCCCCCTTGTTCCGGCCATCTTTTTTGGGAGGAGGCTTGCTTGAGGTTGAGCAATTATCCTTGCGATTTGGGGAAGTCCGCTTCTCAGCAGGGGCCGTTGGCAATGTTGGCAATCTGGCAATCTCGCCACTCGGAATCGACGTAAATTATTGAAATATAATATGTTGATATGTATACACCACTTTGCCAAACGGTCGTGCCATTTGGCAAAGTGGCAAGGTGGCCCCTCGACCTTTAGGACTTCTCGTCCCTTCTGCGAAGGGGCCGATGGGTCCGGATCGACCCCAATGCGAGCCTATCGCCCGGACTGGGTCGGGCCGGAAGGCGGAGACCTTCGGTCATGCTTTCGGCGGGGTCAGAGACCCGCGCCAGCGCCGGGTCACGTTCCCGCCGGCAGGCTGCCGGGCTTGCCGCCTTTGGGCGGCTCATTGTGGCCGCCGAACTTGTGACGCATCGCGGACAGGATCTTTTCGCCGAAGGTATGTTCCTGCCGCGAACGGAAGCGCGTGTACAGCGCCGCCGTCAGCACCTCGGCCGACACCGCCGCCTCCACCGCCGCCTGCACCGTCCAGCGACCCTCGCCGGAATCCTGCACGTAACCCGTGTAATGCGTCAGGCTCGGATCTTCCACCAGTGCCATCGCCGTCAGGTCGAGCAGCCACGAGCCGATGACGCTGCCGCGCCGCCAGACCTCGGCGATGTCGGGCAGGTTCAGCTCGAAACGATGGTCCTCCGGCAGCTCCTTCGACGTGGCGTTCTTGAAGATGTCGAAGCCCTCGGCGTAAGCCTGCATGATGCCGTACTCGATGCCGTTGTGGACCATCTTGACGAAGTGGCCGGCCCCGGAAGGCCCGCAGTGCAGGTAGCCCTCCTCCGCGGTGCCCGGCATCTTGTCGCGGCCCGGCGTGCGCGGGATGTCGCCGCGGCCGGGCGCCAGCGTCTTGAAGATCGGATCGAGACGCTGCACCACTTCTTTCGGCCCGCCGATCATCATGCAGTAGCCGCGATCGATGCCCCAGACGCCGCCCGACGTGCCGACATCGACATAGTGGATGCCCTTGGGCTTCAGTTCGCGCGCTCGCCGCACGTCGTCCTTGAAATAGCTGTTGCCGCCGTCGATGATGACGTCGCCGGCCTCCATGTGCTTGGCCAACTCGTGAACGGTGTTCTCGGTCGGAGCGCCGGCCGGCACCATGACCCAGGCGGCGCGCGGCTTCGTCAGCTTCTTGACGAACTCCGCCAGCGAGGACGAACCCGTCGCCTTCTTCTGCGACGTATTTCTCGACGTTGGCGGGGTTGAGGTCGAAGACGACGCACTGGTGCCCGCCGCGCATCAGACGCTCGACCATGTTGCCGCCCATGCGACCCAGACCGACCATGCCCAGTTGCACGATGGATGCTCCTTTCAAGGCGATGTTCTCGCTGTTTCTCGGCGATCAGATTGGAACTGTTCGTCGCCCACCAGCACCGTCGGGGCCATGTCCAAAAACAAGCCGGTGCCGACCACGCCGGGGATGGCCCGCAGGTGCTCCTCGAACTGATCCGGATGCAGGATCGGCGCGATGGCGCAGTCGAGGATGTGATTGCCGTTGTCCGTCACGAACGGCCGGCCGTCTTCCTCGTAGAGGACGGGATTGCAGCCGAGTTTCGCCAACCGCTCCTTGCACAAGGGCAGCGCGAACGGCACCACCTCGACCGGCAGCTTGCCGCGCGATCCCAGCACCGGCACCTCCTTGCCCGGCCCGACGAGGATGACCAGTTTCCGCGACGCCGCCGCCACGATCTTCTCGCGCACCAGCGCCCGGCCATAGCCCTTGATGAGATCCAGGTGCGGATCGACCTCGTCGGCCCCGTCCACGGTCAACGCCAACGGCAACCCTTCCGCGAGCGAGACGATCGGGATGCCGGCCCGCCGCGCCAGCTCTTCGGAGGCGCGCGAGGTGGGCACGCCGCGCACGGACAGGCCGGCCCGGACTCGTTCGCCCAGTTCCGTGATGAACTCCGTCGAGGCATGTCCCGATCCCAGCCCGATCGACGTCGCCGGCGCGGACAAGTCCCAGCGCTCGTTCGTAAATCGTCATGTCCCGCCTTCGGATGGGGTGTTCGGGATTGCGGCTCCTCGCGGCGCGGACGAACGCTTGGGCGTTCGCGTGAAGGTGGAGGTTTTATATGGAGCCGCGCCCCAGCCCGCCAGCCGGAAGAACGAGACCAGCCGCGAGTCGCCAGCGAGCGGGATGCGCTCCCGCTCGCTGGCGCTCGCGGCTGGTAGGGGACGTTGCCCGACGCCGTAATTCCGCAGAAACAACTTGTTATGTTCCGGAAACAGGACTGTAAAGCTCCGGAAACACTGCTCGGTCATTCTCATTTTTGCCGCGTGAAAAGTCGCTGACGCAAAGAGAAAAGGGATAAAGACTTGCGGAAGAAAAATACATTCCGCATAGAAAACACCACACTCGGCCCGCGAATTGCTTTCATTTGGGCCGCGATGGTTGCCACTGCTCAACCTCGTGATTCCAGGGTCCTCGCTTCGTCCCCTGGCGGCTCCCCTCGGTGCGAGCTGGTGAACACCTCAACGCTCTCCTGGCCCCCGTTGTCCCGGAGAGCGTTGGCGTTTTCCGCGAATTGGCCGCTTGGATGGCACGCTGGCAGCGTGCCCTACGTAGGGCACGCTGCCAGCGTGCTACACAAGCCGCCACTAACATTTTCCGCAAGTCAAAAAGCACGTCTTCCTATAATCCCCGCATGAAGGGTGTCTTGGGTCTGTTCGCGAAATGGCCGGCGGCTGGCGCGGTCAAGACGCGCCTGGCATCCCGCTTTGGCCCCGACGGGGCGATGCGCGTCGCCGAGGCTTTTCTGCGCGATACGCTGGCACGCCTGAAGACGGTCGCGGCCCGCCGCGTCGTCGTCTTCTCTCCGCCGGAGACGCGGCCGGCTTTCGCCGCCCTGACCGGAAGCGATTTCGCCCTCGTGCCCCAAAGCGACGGCGATCTGGGCCAGCGTCTGTCCAGCTTCTTCACCCACGAGCGGGACGGTGGCGCGAAAGCGATCGTGGTCGTCGGCACGGACAGCCCGACCTTGCCGGTGGAGTACATCGAACAAGCCTTCGCGGAGCTGGAGCGGGCCGACGTGGTGCTGGGTCCGGCGTGCGATGGGGGTTACTATCTGCTCGGTTGCGGCCGGGTCGTGCCGCCGGTCTTCGAGAACATCGAATGGGGCGGGACGCGAGTGCTGGCCGACACCGTCGCCGCCCTCGCCGATCCGCAGTGGCGACTGGCCGTGCTGCCGCCGTGGTACGATGTCGATACGCCTGATGATTGGGCCATGCTGTGCGGCCACCTCGCCGCCCTGCGCCGCGCCGGCGTCGATCCGGGCGTTCCCTATACGGAGGCACTGACTCAAGCGTTTTCCTTATGACCCCCGCATCTGCCTGGCCTGTCGCCGCGTTTGCCACCTCGCTGCCCGGCGACTTCGCCGCCGTCCTCGCCGAGATCGCCGCGCTCGGTTTCCGTCACGTCGATCTCGTCGCCGAGGTCGAGCGCTCGGCGGCGCATCGGGAAGCGCTGGCCGACTCCGGCCTGCTCGTCTCCTGCATGGCGCTGGGACGCAACCTCCCCGCCGGCCATACCCTCGACGCAGCGGACGTGAGCGTTCGCCGCGCCACGCTGGATTTGCTTCGCCGCCAACTCGGCGACGCCGCCCGTCTCGGCGCGACCACGACTTACCTTGTCCCCGGCTTCGATCTCACGGAACCCGCCTTGATGTGCTTCGCCGAGGGCTGCGCTTTGCTGGCGGATCATGCGGACGGTTATCGGATTCGGTTGTGTGTGGAGCATGTTCCCGGCCGCGCGTTGCCCACCGCCGCCCGAACGCTCGACTGGTTGGACCGAGTCGGACATTCTCGACTCGGCCTGCTTCTGGACATCGGTCACTGTCTCATCAGCAACGAGGACGCCGCCGCGGTGGTGCGGCGAGCGGGCGGCCGGCTCGGCTACGTCCACCTTGACGACAACGACGGGGTCGGCGATTTGCACTGGCCGCTCTTCACCGGCCGGCTGACCCGGCCGCAGCTCGTGGATACGATGATGGCTTTACGCGCGATCAACTATGGGGGAGTCTTGGCGCTGGAACTTCATCCCGCCCATCCTCGACCGGCCGACGCCCTGCGCAATGGCGAGGCGCTGGTTGAACGCCTCATTCAATGAATTACCAGCCCGCAGGCGCAGCGAGAGATCCCTCGCTGGCGCTGCGGGCCGGTCAAAAATCAGTAGGAACTTTGAAATGCCCCGGAAACGGAAAGAGGTGCCTCTCAGTCAACGAATCGTGCCGGACCTGGTGCGCGGCAAGGCCCGGCCGCCGCTGGCCGTCGTCCTCGGCTCACCGGCCGAGGTGGTTCACGGTCTGGCCGCCCTGAGCGGGATCGAGGCGACGTGCTACCAGATGGACTTGCACCAGGCCGAACGCCTGCGCGCGGAGTTGACCGAACAGAACGTGCCGGGGCTAGTGGTGACGGCGGCGGACCTGTGGGACCTGCCGGCCGATTTTCAGACCGTGCTGTATCTGCCGCCGCGCGGCGGCGAGCGCGAGCTGAAGATCGACATGATCGAACAGGCGTTCCACATCCTTCGGCCGCACGGCACGCTCGTCGTCTGGACGCCCTACGAGACGGACCCCTTTTTCCCTTCGCTCCTCAAGAAAATCTTCGGCCGCGTTCACGCCCCCAACCAGGACGGCGAGCGCGTGCTGTGGAGCCAGCGTGAGGGCGATCGGCCGCGGCGGCGGCACGAAATGACCTTCCAGGCCCGCATTGCCGGCGGCCCGGCTTGCCGATTCCTGTCTCGGCCCGGCGTCTTCTCCTACGGCCGATTTGACAATGGGGCGCGGGCGCTGGCCGAAACGATGCAGGTGCGGCCGGGCGACCGCGTCCTCGACCTGGGCTGCGGCTGTGGCACCAACGGCATCTTCGCCGCCCAGCACGTCGAACCGGACGGACACATCACCTTCGTCGATAGCAACGTCCGCGCCATCGCCGTCACGGAGATCAACGCACGCAACAACGGCGTGGCCGCGTTTCGGGCGCGTGGCCTCCAGCCGGGCGGAAGGACTCGACGAGCAGAGCTTCGATGTCATCCTGGCCAACCCGCCTTACTACGCCAACAGCTCGATCGCGCGCCTTTTCATCGAGCGCTCCGCCGCATTGCTCAAGCCGGAGGGCCGTTTTTATCTCGTGACGCGCCAGCCGGCCGAGGTGGCCGACTGGATGATGGAGACGTTCGACACGGTGGGGGCGCTGTTGTGTCGCGGTTACACCATCCTGATCAACGGCGAACCCTTCGATCCTGCAAGGTAATGTAAGGATCATTACTTTTTCTTAATGGAGAGCGTTTTGGGGAAGATTACGACGTAGTTTTTCCTTATTATGACAGGTATGTAATGTGAAATCGGCACAGCGAATTGCTCGCCCGATACTGAAATAAGCTTGATAAATTGTTGAGAACGGGATTGCGGCAGGGAGGTAGCATTTTCGAGCTTGCCGGCGGATGCGGCACAAAATCCTCTATCCGTCCCCCTTGCTCCCGGCTTACCTTTCCCGTCCTTGTTCATGCGCTCAACGGCTCAAGCCATCGCCCCTGGGTGGATATTCGGCAGGCGTGAGGGCGCGGGAGACTGGAGTTCTTCCCCCTCGATCCTGCCGCTTCTCCGGCTACTTGTGCTGTGCGAATCGGCGCAGCGGCCTTTGGACACGACCCGTTTGCTCGCGCAAAATGCCACGATTTCGAAGCGGTTCGCCCACCCTGTCGGCTTCACGGCCGGACGAGGTAGAGTTTGCCGGGGGGTCGCGGCACCGGTTTCGCACGTTGAATAAAAAAGGGCGGTTACGGCCCCTCGTTCTCTCGAAAGGATCGTCGGATGTGGCTGATTAAAGCATCGCTGCGCAACCCCTATATGGTGGCGACGATCGTCTTCATGATCCTCTTCCTGGGGATCCTGTCGGTCCTGCGCATCCCGGTGGACATCCTGCCGGTCTTCCGGTCGCCAGCCGTGCAGGTCATCACCTACTACCAGGGCATGCCGGCGTCCTCGATTGAGAAGACGATCACCAACCGCATCGAACGCTGGGTCAACCAGGCCCCCGGGGCCATGCAGCTGACCTCCAAGTCGGTCCCCGGCGTCAGCATCGTCCGCGTCTACTTCCGCGACGACACGGATCCTAACGGGGCGTTGACCATGAGCGGGCAGTTGGCCCTGGGCACCCTGCCCACCCTGCCGCCCAACACGCTGCCGCCCGTCGTGCTTCCGTTCGATCCGACCGCCACCCTGCCTTTGGGCGTACTCACCGTCAGCAATAAAAACCTCAGCGAGGCCGACGTCAAGGACGTGGGCCGCATCTGGGTCCGCAACGCCCTGGCGCCGTCAAGGGTTGCGTCGCCCCGGTGGCCGTCGGCGGCAAGGACCGCACCATTCTGATCTACCTCAAGCCGGCCAAGATGGAAGCCCGCCACCTGTCCGCCACCGACGTGATCGCCGCCCTCAAGAAGAACAACCAGATGGTGACGCCCGGCATCGCCTACTTCGGCGAGAACCAGCTCTTGCTCGACTCGAACATGATGGCCAACAAGATCGACGAGCTGATGGACGTGCCGATTCGGGCCGAGCCGGGCAACAACGTCTTCCTGCGCGACATCGGCCACATCCGGGACTCGTCCACGATTCAGACCTCGCGCGTCCGCATTGCCAGCGAGGAGTCGGACTGGCACGGCCGCAACCAGGTGTACGTGCCGATCTACCGCCAGCAGGGAGCCAGCTCGCTGGAGGTGGCCGACGAGGTGTACAAGCACCTCCCGGCGATCGAGGCCATCTGCCCGCCCGGCACCAAGCTGAAATTCGTCATGGATCAGACGATCTTCGTGCGCCAGGCCATTCACAGTCTGATTCAGGAAGGCATCGTCGGCGCCATCCTGGTGTCGATCATGATCCTCATCTTCCTGGGCAACTGGCGCATGACACTGATCGCCAGCATGTCGATCCCGCTGGCGCTTTTGGGTGCGATCATCGGCCTGTACGTGACCGGCAACACGATCAACGCGATGACGCTGGGCGGTTTGGCCCTGGCCATCGGCCCGCTCGTGGATGACGCGATCGTGGAGCTGGAGAACAACCACCGCAATTACAGTCTGGGTAAGTCGCGTGTGCGGGCGGCACTCGACGGTTGCGCCGAGGTGATGGTGCCGGTGCTGGTGGCGACGTTCACCACCAACATCGTACTGGCGCCCGTGGCGCTTCAGCCGGGCATGGGCGGGTTCCTGTTCCGCCCC
Organism: uncultured Planctomycetota bacterium; assembly: GCA_963767535.1. Lineage (GTDB taxonomy): Bacteria > Planctomycetota > Planctomycetia > Gemmatales > Gemmataceae > JAJPHU01. The sequence goes on along the minus strand of CAVYEC010000001.1, from coordinate 271,870 downwards.
CTGGCCCTGGCCGTGGCCTTCGCCATGTTCAGCTCGTTCCTCTTGTCGCGCACGTTCGTGCCGATGATGTGCGCCAAGTTCCTGCCCGACGACCACCGCCGCCACGCCGCCACGATGGCCGGCGCTACCGACCACCACAACGGACACGCCGCCGGGGGCCACGGCCACGACGGGCACGTGCCGGCCGGCTTCTTCGGCCGGGCGCACCACCGCATCGAGAAGTTCCTGGACGCGGCCACCCGCGTTTATCAGGTCCTGCTGCGGCGGGCGCTGCGCCACCGTTTCCTGGTGCTGGGCTGCGTGCTGTTCCTCTTCCTCGGCTCGCTCGGCCTGACGCCGTTCATCGGCCGCGAGTTCTTCCCGCAGGTGGACGCCGGCCAGATCACGGTGTATCTCCGCGCCCCGTCGAACATGCGCCTGAACGCGACCACCAAGCGCGTCGCCGAGTTCGAAGCGTTCATCAAGGACGTCATCCCCACCCACGAGATGGAGATGATCGTCAGCGAGATCGGCCTCGATCCGGATTGGTCGGCGGCGTACACGGCCAACTCCGGCCAGCAGGACGCCACGGTGCGCATCCAGCTCAAGGAAGACCGCACCAAAAGTTCGCAGGAGTGGGCCGCCGAGCTGCGCCGCCGTTTCCAGGAGAATGCCGCCTTCAACGACCTCCGCGTCAGCTTCGACACGGGCGGCATGGTGTCCACCGCGCTCAACAACGGCGCGTCGTCGCCCATCGACATCCAGGTCAACGGCGGCTCGCGCGAGCAGGGCGAGCTTATGGCCCGCATGATCCGCAACCGCGTCGCCGGCGTCCCCGGCGTCGTCGATGCCCGCGTCTTGCAGCGCCGCGACGCCCCCTACCTCGTCATCAACGTCGATCGCGTCAAGTCGGCGGAGCAGGGGTTGACGCCCGCCGATGTCATTCAGCAGGCGGTGGCGGCGATGAACTCCAGTATCTCACTGGACCGCAACTTCTGGATCGACGTCAAGAGCGGCAACCAGTACTTCGTGGCCGTCCAGTACCCCGAAAACCCCGCCATGAGGCTGAACGATTTGCTCAACGTCCCCGTCCGCGGTCCCAATCAGAAATACCCCGTCAAGTTGTCGAGCCTCGCCCAACTGGAGCGCCGTTCGGGCGCGGTGGAGATCAACCACGACAGCTTGCAGCGCGTCTACAACGTCCAGATGAACCTGGAAGGCCGCGACATCGGCCACGTCGCCAAGGAGATCGAAACGTCCCTGCAAAGCTTGAAAACCCCCGCGGGGATGCACTGGGTGGTCGAAAAAACCAAGGAAGGCACGCATCACAAACTCGTGAAGGACAACGAGGGAGCGGCCGGCGATTCCAGCTCCTCCGGCGGTCCCCCGCTGGCCGAGGGCATGGTCTGGACGATGCGCGGCGAATACGAGCGCATGAACGAGTCGTTCGTCAACCTGGCGATAGGTTTGGCCGGGGCGTCGGTGCTGGTTTACCTGTTGCAGGTGGCCTTGTTCCGCTCCTGGGTCGGCCCGTTCATCATCATGTTTACCGTGCCGCTGGGACTCATCGGCGTGCTGACGATGCTGTTTGTCACCAAGACGACGCTCAACGTGCAATCGGAAATGGGCGTCATTTTCCTGGTCGGTATCGCCGTCAACAACGGCGTGCTCCTGGTCGAGTTCGCCAACAAGCAGCGCAAGGCGGGCGAGCCGGTCATGCAGGCGATCATCACGGCGGCGGGCATCCGCTTCCGCCCGATCTTGATGACCTTCCTGGCGACGTTTTTGGACCTTATCCCGATGGCGATCGGCCTGGAGCGCGGCAGCGAGGCCAACGTGCCGTTGGCGCGGGCCGTGGTCGGCGGACTCTTGACCTCCACCTGCCTGACGTTCTTCGTCGTGCCGATCATGTACACGCTGCTCATCAAGGACGGGGCCGACCGCGATGTGGACATCGAGGCGGAACTGGCCGACGAGCCGGCCCCGCTGCCGGTGCGGGCCGGCGCCGCCCTCGTCCCGGCGGGTGCCCTGGCCGGCAACGGGACCGAGCCGGTCATCGCCGGCCAGCCGGCCCATTAAGGATTGACGGAGAACCCCGAGCGGGGGGCGTAAGCCCCCCGAGCGAAGACTCAGGGGGCTTACGCCCCCCGCTCAGGAGATGTTATCCGCCTGGCATAGATTGATTTCAAACAGCTGGGCCGATCACCGAAAGAGCGGGTCGGCCGGGATTCAGTCAGGAGACTATTCGGTATGGCCAACCTCATGCTTCGCAGCGCACTGGCGCGAACCGTTTTCGCGCTGCTCGTGGTGCTCGGCCTGGCTGGCGCGGGCGCCTATCTCTTTTTCGGTGGACCGCGCACCGCACCCGCCGTCGCCGCCAGCCCCCGTCCGGGCGAGGACAACGAGCCGAAGATCCCCGTTCGGGCCGTCTACCCCCGGTTCGACAAGGCGTTCACCATGATCGAGCGCCGGCCCGCCGACGTGATGCCGTACTATCGCGCGGACCTGGAAACGCGCGTGCCCGGCCTCGTGTCCATGATCCGCACCGACGTGGGCGACCCCGTCAAGAAGGACGATCTCCTGGTCGTCGTGGACGTGCCCGACCTGGACGCGAAGGTCAAGCAGCAGAAGGCGTCCTGGGAACTGGCCAATGCCCAGGTCGAGCAGAAAAGGGCCGCCTACAAAGTTGCGGAGACCGACCTGGAAGTGAGAGAGGCGATGATCCATTCGATGGAGGCCAAGTATAAAAGCGACATCGCCTATCATAAATTCCGCAAGCGGCAGGCCGAGCGCTTCCAGGAACTGCTGGCGGCACGCAGCATCGACGCGCGGCTGGTCGATGAGCAGGAGGACCGGCTCGAAGCGGCCTTCCAGGCGGTTAACGCCTCCGAACAGGGTGTGATCGAAGCCAAGGCCCAGAAGAAGGCGGCTGAGTCGAGGGTTGTCCAGGCCGAGGCCGACGTCAAGGAGGCCCTGCGCAAGGTCGATGTGGCCAAGTCCGAATGGGACTACGCCAAGGCGATGCTCGGCTACGCCACGGTCGAAGCGCCGTTCGACGGCGTGGTCGTCCGCCGCAACGTCGATCCGGGTTTCTTCGTGCAGAACGCGGCCACCGGCCATGCCACACCGCTCCTCACCATCGAGCGCAACGACATCGTCACGGTGGTGGTGCGCGTGCCCGACAACTTCGCGCCGTTCATCACGGCCAACACCGAGGCCATCTTCGAGACCGCCTCACTGCCGGGCGTGAAGATCCACGGCAGGGTCACGCGCTTCCCGCCCTCACTGGTCAACCCCGAGCGCGACCGCACCATGCTCGTCGAGGTCGATCTGTGGAACGGCTCCGACCGGAAGGAATTCGACGCCAAGATGGCCGACGAGAAATTCAAAAGCGGTTTGAAGAAGGGCATGCCGGGCGACCCGCGCAACGGCCGGCCGATCTTCCCGGAGGTCACGGGCCGGCTGGCCGCCGGCCGGCAATTGCGCATGCTGCCGGGCATGTTCGGCGAGATGACGCTCATCCTCCGCAAGTTCGACGACGCCTACATGCTGCCCAGCTCGGCGGTCGTCATCGAGGGCGGCAACACCTACATCTACGTCGTGCAGGACGGCAAGGCCCACCTGCAGCCGGTCAAGATTCAGGTCGATGACGGTAAACTCGTCAAGCTCGAGCTGCTCGACGCCAAGGGCGACGTGATCGGCGACCTGACGGGCAAGGAAGAAGTCATCATCAGCAACCAGAGCGAGCTGAGCGAAGGCCAACCCGTCAACGCGGCGGTGATGGACGACTGGAAACGTCTCTCGGAGAAAACCGCCAACAAGGATTAATTTCACCCGCCCACGGCGATACCAGCCCGCGGCGCCAGCAAGGGAGTGCCCTTGCTGGCGCCGCGGGCTGGTAACAGAGTAACCCCTCTCATGCTCTCCCCGGAACCTCCGCCGACGCGCTGGGAGCTACGCGGGCGAATGCTCGGGGTCGGGCTCCGCATTCGTCCGCTCTTCTGGGTCTCCTGCGCGCTCTTGGGCGTGGTTTATTACCAGTACCCCGACATCCGCAACCAGCTCGGCGGCCCGGCCGCCTTCGGTCTGTGGATGGCGGCCGTCCTCGTATCGCTCTTCGCGCACGAACTGGGCCACGTCCTCGCCGCCCGTTTGTTCGGCGCTCGGCCGCACCTCGTCCTTTCGGGCTTCGGCGATCAACTCTACGAATGGGAAGGGCTGCGGCGCTGGCAAAGGGTGCTGGTCTGTCTGGCGGGGCCGCTGGTGAATTTGTTGCTGTTCGGCATCCTTTGGCTGATTAGCGACCCCGACCGTCCCCTGGCGGCCGAGGGGGTGTCGCGCTACTGGATCGCGCAAACCGCCTGGCTGCTGCTGATGATCAACGCCTTCTGGGCGCTGCTCAACTTGCTGCCGTTGTGGCCTCTGGACGGCGGACGGATCGCCGTCGAGATCGGCTCGGCCGTGCTGGGCCGGCGCGGCCCGACGGCGGCGCTGCTGCTCTCCCTCGCCGTCTCCATCCTCTTGACCCTCGCCGTCATCGCCTGGATGCGCGTCACCCTCTCCCCTTTTGACGACCGCTATCCGGTTTATTTCACGTATTTCTGCATCCTGTCGCTGTACTGCTACGCTTTCTGGCTCTGTGCCTTTCGCGCCCTGTGGGGTGAGCCGCAGCCGCCCGAGCCGTCCTCTCCCGTCCACGAGCGCCCCGGCACCGGCAACGGGGCCATCCGCCGCTCGTAATCGTTCTGCGCGTCCTGCGCCAATGGTATACTTAAGGTAGAGAGTTCCTCCACTCTCCGCTCCAGGAGTCCCGTCATGCAGCCTATCCGCAACATCCTCGCGGGCATCGACCTGACCCAGTACGACGCCGCCACGCTCCAACCCTCCGCCGTCGCGCGAAGTCGTTCAACGATCCTTGTGGCTAGCCGGCAAAACGTCGGCTCGGCTGACGTTTCTATCGACCCTGAATGTCACGCGCGAAGCCCTGCCGAACCTGGCCGAGGCCGACCGCCTGCAGGTGGAGTCCGCGGCACAGAAGGCCGGCGAGAGGATCCTGGACGAATTGGTCCGAAAGGCCCGCGCGGGCGGAGTCGAAGCGCGGCAAAAGCTGGCGCTGGGGCGTCCCTGGCTGGAGATCGTCCGCCAGGTGCTCTGCGACAAACACGACTTGCTGCTGATCGGCACCCGCGACCGGAAGGGGCTGAGCCGAATGCTCTTCGGCAGCACCGCCGTCAAGGTGGTCCGCCGCTGTCCCTGCCCGGTGTGGGTGACGAAGCCAGAGGGCGGTTCGGAGCCGTTGAAGGTCCTGGTCGCCAGCGACCTGTCGCCCGTCTCCGACAAGGCGCTGGGGTTGGTCGCCCACCTGGCCCGCGGCGGGATGCCCATGAAGATTCACCTGCTCCACATCGTGGACTTTCCGCTCGACCACATCTGGAGCACGAGCCTGTCCAGCGCCAAGGAAGAGGCCTACCGCCGCGGCGTGCGGACTGCCGCCGAGCGGGCGCTGCAAGAGCAGATCGACCGCGCCGACGCCCGCACCCTGTCGCCCGCCGTCGAGGTCCACCTCATGGATGATCCGGGACGACTGCCCGACGAAGGCATTCTGTGCTTCTTGCGCCAACATCCCGTCGATCTCCTGGTCATGGGGACGATCGGTCGCAGCGGAGTTTATGGCGCGATGATCGGCAACACGGCGGAGCGCCTGCTGCCGGAGTTACCCTGCTCCCTCCTGGCCGTCAAACCGGCGGAGTTCATCTGTCCGGTGCGTTTGGAAGCGTGAAGGGAATGCCAAAACGAACCAGGGCGTTCCCAAGGATTTACCCTGGGAACGCCCTGGATTGGTCTAGTCACACTTTAGTTTTAGTCGATGCGGTCGGGAGAGCCGCGCGGCTCGACATGGGAAGGCTGGCCGCTCTGCGTCAAGCGCTGTTCCGCGCTTGCAAAGCCTGCACTTGCTTCTCCAGACGCAGTTTCTCCGTTTCCAGATCGCGAACGTGCTGCTCCAGCTGCTCAAGCTTGCTGAGGACCTTATCCAGCTTCTGATCGACCTTCTCCTTACCGGCCTGGTCGGTCAGCTGCTGACGAGCGACCTTCACGGCCGCGAGCGTCCGCGGGTCGTCCGGGGCCAATTTATGAGCGGTTTCGGCGATTTCCTGCGCCTGCTCATACTTGCCGTTCTCCAGATAGTTGTGATACCACTTGAGGAGCACAGCAACTTGTTCGTCCGCCTTCGGCTCTTTCGCACCGGCCGAGGCGGCCGCGAATCCGACGAGGGTCAAGAGTAGCACACCACATCCACTTAGTGTTAGAAGACGCCGCATTCCAGAATCTCCTTGCGGGGAAATAACCGATTTTTAACTCTACCTGGGGAAATAGTCCCGAGCAATAGCCGGAAGATTACATCTCCTTAAGCCTGCTCTCCTCCCCCTTGGCAGGTCAAAACTGGGCCAGGAGAGAACTCCCATTCTTCTCTCAGGGATCTATAGTGCAAAGGAAATGCCGGCAGAGGGGAAACGTTGCTTGACCCAAGTCCACTTGATGCCGGAGCTTATAACAGACCGTCCCGGCATGAATCGAAGAGGTCGAGGCAAACCGTCTGATTATAGCTCAGCCGCATTTGATTCGTTGTCTGCAAAAGAAGTGCGTTCAAAGGCCGGCGCTTTTGCGCGTGTCGCCCTGCCGCGCCGATCGCTTGCCCAATGCGGCGCGAACAGGGCGATCCCAAACCGCTTGTCGTCTGAGATGGGATGAAAGCGGTCGGCCGCGAGTTCAAGGCTTCGTGGCCTTGCCGCCCGGAGGCGTCACTTTCTTTTCCAGGGTCGGCTTGTGGAGCGTGTCGGGGATGACGATCCCGTTGGGGGCCGGTTCTTCCACCACCTGGAGGATGATGCGGAAACCGAAGTCCCGGTGCGGCACGGCGCGGAACGGCCGCAGAACTTCGTTCCAGCGTGTATCCATGCGGGGGTCCGGGTCGAAGTCGGCGGCGGCGGACCCGGAGTGGCAGTGCATCCGGGGCTGGTTGGCGCTCAGCTCCAGGGTTTGATGCAAACAATACCCTCCGGCGCGATCATCATTTCCATCGGCCCCATGCGGTCGTTGACGAGCAGGTTTTGCCCGCCTGCCGCGCTGTGCGGCGGGATGCACAGATTCAGGAGCGGTTGGTCCCCGGATTTGACCACCGCGCAGGCCGGATTGTGGCCGGCCGTTCCGCCCTCGTCCGGCGGCCGGGTGGTGTTGAGCGTCCCGATCAACCAGGCGGAGAGGATCAGGCGCGGCGGCCGAAGGCCGGCTCGGGTCGGAACCACCTCAAAGTCCTGGTTCAACTCGAATTGCATGGCGGCCATCCCGTCCTTGTTGTGGTGCCCGGCACCGGCCAGCCCCGCACCCGCCGCGACCGTGCCGCGCATCAGAATCAATAACAGGTTCGGCTCGACTTGCAGCACTTGAATGTAACCGCCTCCCGTCTGGGCGTCCTTGGTCCGCTCCGGCGTGACGACCGCGCTGCGGGAGCGGAGGACGAACTCATAGGGGACGACTTGCCCAACCGCCGGCTGCCCCGCCAACGACAAAGCCAGGCAAACGGCACAGGCACAGCACAACCGGAATGGGAACGCGGGCACCATGTCGCCTCCTCCCCCTGTCGGGGACCGGGATTGCTTCGGTTCAACTCAGCCCGCCTTTCATCGACAGGAGGATCCTCCAGCTTGCGAGGATTTCACGGAGAACGCCGACGCTGCGGCGCGGTCTTCTCCCCCGTCCCCTTCTTTTTGCCCAAGTCCCGCCGCGGACGCGGCAACCTTGGCGCCGGGCGCTGACTGTCACAAGCTAGGGAAGATCGCCTAGTGAGGAAGGGGCGTGGGCGGTGGTAGCTCGTCGTCCGCCGGGGGCGGGAGGCCGGGCGGCCGGCAGCGGAAGGTGATGTGATATTCTTTTCGGCTGTAATTCCGAATGCGCTGGTAGGCCCCGTTGTACTCGAAGTCCTCGTTGGGATATCTCCCGTTGTCGGCCGGGTTGTCCTCGAACTCCTCTTCGCGCTCGATGACGTAGCCGTCCGGACACTTCTGGCGCATCAGTTCCTCGGCCCGGTTGCGGTAATACGTCGGCCATTGATTGCAGTTGGTGGGGATGGAGATGACGCCGCCATTGGGCGTTTGGCTGACGATGTGGACGCCGGTACTTCCGCAGCAACCGGCGGCCGCCAGGACCACCGTGCAGAGCGTTCGGCCCACCGCCCGCCGCGTCGACCCATTCGGCTTGAACATGGAATCTCCCACGTCCCCAAGGAGGGGGGCTTATACGGCGTCCTCGTCGAGAGTGTCAAGAGAAGGGAACGCCGGCCGCGGCGTGCCGCCGCGCTCCGAACGTCTGTCTTGCAAAAGATTCAGGCCGCCGCTATAGACCCTGGCCTCTGCATCCATTCCGAGAAAAGGGCGAGGGAGCGCACGGTTCGGCTCTTCTCCGCGGGGCGTCCTGGCGGCGAGGGATTCGATGGCGAGTAACCGATTTCGATGGATACACTCCCTAGCCGCCTGGATGTTGTTCGCCTGCTGGTTCGGGGCGGCCAGCGGCAAGGCGTCGGCCCAGGACGGGACGTATCCGCCGCCGCCAGAGTCGATTTCGCCGGACCAGCCGATGGATCGCATGGCGCGCATCGAGGCACGCTTGCGCGAGTTGGAGACGCGCAATCAGCAATTGCAAGAGCGCTACGACGCCCTGGCGCGGGAGAAGACGCCGCCGCTCCCGAAACCCAACCTCCTCCTCACAGGCGTCGAAACGCGGAACGTGGACGGCATGGGCGTCCCGGGTGGGATTGACCTGTGGTCGTCCTCGCCGTCTTGGTTTACGCAGGGCAAAAGTGAGGACGACGAGTCGGCCGAGGGAGAGGGCGAGAGGCAGTCGCAAGACGAGGAAGAAGGCAGCGTCCGAAGGCAATCGGGAGCGGGAGGGGCCGGCGTCCGCATGCGGCCTGCGTGGCCCATTCGGGCAAGGCTCCCGGCTTGCCTTCCGCAGCGGCAGCGAGGCTGCCACGCGCGCTCCCGCCCGCGTCCAGTCGGGAACTTCCGGGCCTGGCGTGCGCGTGGCGCCGGTGTCGGGCGACGCGATGGGCGATTACGTCGAGCAACGCGGCCCCTACGTTCCCGACATGAGGCCGCTGAGGATACCCGCCGAAGTGCATTTCCGCGAGGGTTTGGAAATCCGAAGCTCGGATGATTTCTTCACCCTGGAGTTTCACAACCTCACGCAAATGGACGTGCGCTTGTTCAGCCAGACCGGCGACGCCCTGCACGACAATTTCGTCATCCCTCGCCAGCGCTGGTATTTCCAGGGCGACGTGACGCCCTATGCCACCTATTACACGGTCATCAACCGCGGTTACGGCTCGCTGGACATCCTCGATTCCTGGGTTGATTTCAACTTCGCTCCCAAATACAAACGGCAGTTTCAATTCCGCGCCGGCCGTATGAAGACGCCCTTCACCTACGAATACATCAAGATTTCCGAAAGCGACCTGATCGCCCCCGAGCGCTCCCTGTTCATCACCAACTTCGCCAACAACCGCGAGATCGGGGCCATGTTCCACGGCCAGGTGATCGACGGGATCATGGAGTATTACGCGGGTGTCTTCAACGGCCCGCGCCGCTCGTTCCAGGACTTCAACAACAGCAAGGACGTTTTTGGCCTGTTGAACTTCCGCCCCTTCGTCAACACGGACATCGGCTGGCTGAAGTACCTCAACCTGACCGGCTCCGTCAACGGCGGCAGCGAGCACAACCCCATCCAGCCACCGGCCCTGACGACCGCCAACGACCAGTCCACCACGGGGTCGCCGGCGATCGTCAACGTCTCGCCGACCTTTCTCATCTTCAACTCCAAAGCGTTCGAGGACGGTGCGCGGATGCAATGGGCGGGCGACATGGCCTACTATTACAAGAGCTTCACCATGCTGGCCAACTATGAGGGCGGTTTCCAGAATTTACTGCTTTCGCAATCGGGTACTTTACCTTCCACCACGGCCCTGGGGCCGTTCGCCTCCGGGGCCTTCGTCGGCGTCGCCGCCAACCAGCGGACGCGCGTGCCGCTGGAGGGTTGGAGCGTGGCTGCGACCTATTTCCTGACCGGCGAACAAATCACCCGCCGCGTCTATTTGACCGAGCCGATCCGGCCGTTCGGCTACTACAACGGGCGTCTCAATCCGGGGGCGATCGAAGTTTACAGCCGATTCGCCAACTTGCAGTTGGGCGACCAAGTCTTCACGGGCGGACTCGCCGACCCCAAGCTATGGGCCAACCGCGTCAACGCCATCGACACTGGCATCAACTGGTATTTAAATCATTACGTGCGCTTCTATTTCGATTGGCAGTATTCGATGTATAACCGCCCCATCTTCCTCTCGGACAGCCAGTCCACGCGGCACAATAATCTGTTCTGGTTCCGCACGCAGGTCTTCTTCTGAGATTCCGGACATGAAACGATGTTAGGGTGGAATCAGTCTTCATTCTACCTCGTAAGTGAAACATTCCGGCTCAGGCTCGGTACAGTGGATGAGACCTAAGTCCATACGAACCGCGTGCCATTGACCAATCCGGCATTCCAACCGTTGCCGTCATACTGGTGGACCGGCGTCTACCGCCGCTTTCTCCAGCCAGTCCCAGCCGGACGATGCCGCCGCCCGCATGAACCGCATCGAGGCCCAGCTGCGCAAGCTCGAGGAGCACAATCAACAATTGCAGGGGCAGTACGACGCTTTGCTCCGGAAGTACGAGGGGGCGCTCAAACAGGGCAAGTCCTCTGTGATCGGCGGCGAGGCCAAGAACCCCGACGGCATGGGCGTGCCGGACGGTGTGCTGCTCGGCCCGGATGCGGTCGAGAAGACCACAGCAGGGGTGAGAGCGCCGACGGTGGGCGACGCCGAGGGCGGGGATCCGGGCTTAATCGGCGGGGCGGGCGGGTCGCGCCGTGTCGGTGCCGGCACCGCGCCGGGCCGCACGCTTCGCCCGCCTCTGACCTGGTTCGGCCCGTTTTTCTTCCGCGACAACGACGCGGAAATTGATGGCCGGGAAGAATATCGCCCGGACATGCCGGCTCACGAGCATCGGATCGGCACCGGCGCGTTCCTGGGCGGCCCGGAGAACGGCCTCACTTGGCAATCGGACGACAAGTACTTCAGCATGACCTTTCACAACCTGACGCAGCTGGACTTGCGCGAGCCGTTCCAACAAGGCGACCCGTTGCACGGCGGCTTCATCATTCCGCGGCAACGCTGGTACATGGAAGGGAAAGTCGGCGATTATGCCACCTTCGTCACCTCCATCAATCGCGGCTACGCTTCCTTCGATGTGCTGGATTCCTACGCGGACTACATCGTGCATCCGGAGTGGCTGTCGTTCCGCGTCGGCCGTATGAAAGTGCCTTCGCAGTATGAATACGTCTCCGTTGATGAGGCCAATCTGATTGGTCCGGAGCGATCGATCTGGGTGCAAAATTTCGCCGGCAACCGGCAGCTGGGCGCCATGGCCCACGGCCGATTGTTCGACCGCCGCATTGAGTATTATGCCGGCGCCTTCAACGGCCAGCGGCCGATCCTTCGAGGACTTCAACAGCAGCCGCGATTGGTTCTTCTATCTGGACTATCGCCCCTTCGTCCAATCGGGCATCGACTACCTCAGTGGCCTGCACCTGGTGGGAACGTATAATTTCGGCGAGGAGCGGCAGCCGTTGAGTCCGATCGCCCTGCGTACGATGAACCAGTTATCCAACAGCAACGCCGCCGCCTTTGTGTCGCCCACCATCCTCGAATTCAATAACTCCGTCTTCGAGAACGGCCCGCGCGGGTTTTATTCTTACGAAACGGTTTACTACTATCGCAGCCGGGGCGAGAAGTTAATGAGCGAGAAATGTCCGGGCGGCTATCAGATTGATCGCGAAGAATATGTCTTTAACGGTCGAGAGGGTCCGGAGGGTCGTCGCTATCACGATAGCTACTTCGGCTACACCGACCCCGATGATGAGAATGCCCCATATCTGCGCAAGGAATACCGCATCACCTTCCATGCTGCCGCGCCCACGAACGGGCTGCCGGCAACCAAGCTGCCTCCGCCCGCGCCTCCGTCCGGCTCTGCCGTTCCCGCTCCTTTGCCACCCGGCGTCGAGGGCAAGGAGGAACTGCCTCCTCCGCGTCCGCTGAAGTCCAGCCAGGAATAGTTTCCCAGGCAGACCGCCGAGGCGGAAACCGCCGAGTTGTCAGACGACACCGTTTTGGACAAAGGGCGCAGAGCGCTTGTAGGGACTTTCAAGGTATGAGTAAGTCATCCAAGATCACGAGAGGAGGACTCGCCACGCCACGGAAGCCGGCATCGTTGGTGATAAAGAGGCGCAGCCAGCATGTCGAGCGGTGGCAAGGTGGAGCGCGTCGGGTGTTCTCAGCTTGGTCGTTGCCCGCAATCGGGCCGCCTCGCGCAGAATGGCTTGCGTGATAGGGAGCAGCCGCATGTCCGTTCCCAAGAGCGCCTGTTCAAATGCTTTTTCCAGGCTCGCGTCGCCGCTTTTCAGCGGCCCGACCAGGGCCTCCATGAGTGTCAGTTCGCTGCTGACAATCTCGATGGATCCGGCTTGAGCCGTTCGCCACAACGGTTCGAGCAACGGCAAATAAGCCGGGTAGCGCTCCACGGTGTAAATGAGCGTCATCGTGTCGATGTAGACAAGCCCCGAAGCCGGCAGTGTCAGCGCTCCCACGAGTCGCGCTCCTCCTGGAGATAGCGATTGGCCTCTTCCGGCGTCTTGAAGAGAAGGGGACCAGGCGGTAACGTGGCCAGGAATTCGAGCATGGATCGACGTGGCGGGATGGGTTTTTCCGGCAGGACGACGATGACCTCGACCTTGGCCCCGACGGGCATCTCCGGGACGCTGATCTCCAGCCGGTGGCCGGGCAGGACGGTCGTTTCGATACGGGCTGCGTTCATCGCGGTCTCTCTTGGATCGGGCAGGGACATTGTAGCAGATGGCGGACGCACGGAGCGAGGCGGCGAAGGGCGAGTCGATCTTCGCCGGCAATCGACTCCCGACCCCTTTGTTTTCCCGACGACGCCGTTTTTGACGAAGCCCGCGACGATGTTCGACATGGCATGGTCCTCGTAGAACACTCGTAAGGATGGTAACACACCTGCAAGGTCCTGTCATGCCGGAACAAACCGTCGCACCGGAGGACGGAGGAGATCCTGTGAAAGTCATCGGGATTGACGAGGCGAACATCGAGAAATGCGTCAAGGACGCGCAGCACGAACGTGTGATCCTCACCCGGCGGGGCAAACCGGTCTCCCTGCTCATCGGCGTGGCCGGGATGGACCTGGAGCAGATCGCACGGGGGCATTCCGACGAGTTCTGGCAGCTCATCCGCGAGCGCCGCGGCCAGAAGACCATGAGCCGGGCCGAACTGGAGAAGCGGCTGGCGGAGGAGTAAAGCCGGTGGGAGCAATTCGGCACACCATCCAGGTTGGAACAAAGAGGGTCGGGAGGTCCGCGACGACTCCCGACCCTTTTTCTTCTTTGGGCAGAATTGTCGCTTCTCGCTCCGAATGTCAGACAACTTGAAATTCAGACCACCCATGCTATGTTCAGCCAATTTGAAATCTAATCAGATGGCTGGGGGGTTAAGGTTATATCTTGAGGCAGCAGTTTGCCAGTCAGCACAAATATTTGGTCGGTCAATAAAGGCACCAAATTGACAGATTCAGTGTACAACTCATTGAAATCGGTTGTTAATTGACCATAGTCTTGTTTGAGGTTATAGAGATTGGTAAGCAGTCGGCCGGGAGCAAATTTGTAAAAGGCAGACACGACGAGTTCGCTTATGGTCGCAGAGTCTTTAGAAGTTTCATTGACGACTTCATTAATATTTCCGTGAAGCATTCCAGGTATCACATGTCGAAAAATATCTATAAATCCTTCCGAGAATATCTTAGCGACGGTGGTTGCAGCAGCAGCGCCTTCGAGTCCTTCAAAAAACCCAATGATTGCAGCAATCCCTGCTGCAGGGATACCAGATTCCAAAGCAACTGTAAACGATGCGGCACTCTCGCTGAGAACAGGAGCCAAAAGATCGAAAAGCGGCGCTGCCATCATTATAAAGATCGGTCAAATCATTTCCCACTTTTGCAAGAGTACTCATCAAAGCAGAGAATTCTATTGATGAATCAGGACTTGAGGAGGCAATTTGATTTGGAATGTCCGATTTTGCTTTTAATATTAGTAATTCTCCCGCGACTTTCAAATTATTACCTTTGTAAGATTCAACTATAATGTCATTATTAGGATCAGCAACAACTAGTAGAAACGGTCTGGAAGGGTCAAACTGATTAGTGTCGATTGGTAGGAAGGTGCCAACAAACCGTGAATCGGAAGAACTGGGGGTAAGCGTCAAGACATGTAGTGGATGGGAAGAATCGTATGTCTTCCCATCAGCTGATTGGTAGAGTCCGACCAGAAATGAATTAGGGTAATTAATAGTCTCGCCGGAAAAAGAAACAACTCCTTGTTGTAGCTGTGCCGAATCGATTGCTATATCTGGCAAAAGAAACGAAGCAACGTTGCGATTTGGGTCGAAGTTGCCCATCACGTTGTTCGGGTCGGTGACGACGAGCAGGTACTTCGCCTCTGGGGGCGGTGGTCCGAGGGTGGCGGGGGTTACAGTGAAGGGACCGTAGGTCTTCGCCTGGGTGCCGGCAGGGATGTCTTGGGTTGCCCTTGGGATCAGCGTGGCGGTGTTGGGATCATACGTTTGCGTTGGGGACCAGTACAGCGAGACTTGTGTATCCTTTGGAACCGACCCACCACTGACCTGGTAGCCGAAATCGACCCCACCTTGCGACGTATCCCACTTCAAGGGCAGAGGCGTCACTTGGGACTGAGTGTGAACAAGCTCGAACACCGTCCCGGCACCGGAGGCACCTCCGTACGACGTGGTGCCGTACAGGTTACCGCTGCCGTCCATGATCAGCCGGCATTCGGGTATTGTCCGTTGGTGCCACTGAACGACGCCAGCGTGGTGATCGTGCCGCTACCGTGGGCCAGCTCGAATACCGTGCCGAAATTGGACGGCTCCTCCCAAAGACGTTGTGCCGTACAGATTGCCGCTGCCGTCCATGATCAGACCGGCACACTGGCTTTGCACCGTTGGTGCCGTTGAACGAAGCCAGCGTGGTGATCGTGCTGCTGCCCTTGGCCAACTCGAAAACCGTGCCCTCACCGGAGGCGCCTCCCCCAATCGTTGTGCCGTACAGGTTGCCGCTGCCGTCCATGATCAGAGCGCCAATCGGAACTGCACCGTTGGTGCCGTTGAACGAACGCCAGCGCGGTGATGGTGCTGCTGCCCTTGGCCAGCTCGAACACCGTGCCGTCAGATTGGTGGCGCCCCCATCAACCGTCGTGCCGTACAGATTGCCGCTGCCGTCCATGATCAAAGCGCCATACGGGTCTCCACCGTTTGAGCCGTTGAACGAAGCCAGCGTGGTGATCGTGCCGCTGCCCTTGGCCAACTCGAAAATGGTACCCCAATCAGTGATGGTGCCATTGCCTGCCGCTCTCGTTATCCCTGTGGTTGTGCCGTACAGGTTGCCGCTGCCGTCCATGATCACACCGCCGTGCGGATGTTGGCCGTTAGTGCCGCCATGAGTGCCGCTAAAGGACGCCAGTGTGGTAATGTTGCTGCTGCCCTTGGCCAGCTCGAAAATCTCGCCATCACCGGAGCCTTCCCCACCATCAAAGAAGGCGCCTCCATATACGGTTGTGCCGTACAGATTGCCGCTGCCATCCGTGATCAAATCGCTATCCGGGACATAACCGTTGGTACCGTTGAACGACGCCCTCCTGGTGATCGTGTTGCTACCGTGGGCCAATTCGAACACACCACCCAAGCTGCCTCCTCCATCACCCGTTGTGCCGTACAGATTGCCGCTGCCGTCCATCATCAAACTCAGAGACTGTTCCAAAAGTATCATGCCACGGCCTTTTGTTTGATGCGACGATAACGGAAGCGATAGCGCGGCTTCGTGGGTCGCAGTTGACGCAGCGTATGATGGAGGGCCGACAACTGGATCATTGCAGCACTCGTCTCTGCCAACCGCTCGTGGTCGCGGCCCAGGCGACGGTAACGACCCAGCCACGCCAGCGTCCGCTCCACCACCCAACGCTTCCGCAGCGGCACGAATCCCGCCACCCCCTCCGGCCGGCTCACCACCTCCACCCGGTAGCGGCGGCCGCTGCGACCGCAGCCAGGCGTACAGGTCGTGGTTGTGGTACTTGCTATCCGCCAGCACCACCCGCAGCCGCGGGAAGTCGCGGCCCGGCATAAGCTCCAACACCTGCGGGGCGGCCACGCCGTCGTCCACGTTGGCCGCCGTCACCACCACAGCCAGCACCAACCCCAGCGTGTCCGTGGCGATGTGCCGCTTGCGGCCGTGGACCTTCTTGCCGCCGTCCACCCCGATCGCCTCGCCGCCGTGGACCGTCTTGACCGACTGGCTGTCGATGGCAGGCGGCGCTGGGGTCGGGGTCGCGGCCGGCGGCTCGCCGCGGCCTGGCGACGCAGGCACTCCAGGAGCATCTCCCAGGTGCCGTCGGCCTGCCAGTCGCGGAAGTAGTTGTAGACGGTCTTCCAGGGTGGCAGGTCGTGAGGCAACGCCCGCCAGGAACATCCTTCGCGGGCGACGTAGAACAGGGCGTTAAGCACTTCGCGCATGTCGTGCTTGCGTGGGCGTCCGCCGGGCCGGACGAGCGGCACCAGAGGTTCCAGGACGGCCCACTGCGCGTCGGTGACATCACTGGGGTACGGTTTGCGGCTCATGCCGCTCGTTGTAGGAAATCAACCCTTTTGGAACAGTCTCTCAATGGTTCTGAGCCGCTTGTGCCGTTGAACGACAGCGTTGAAAGGGTAGGGCCTGCTGGCGTGATACGGTCCTCGAGTTGCTCCAAGCATAGCTGAACCGATCGCGACCGTTGGCGATCACTTTGCAAGGCGCGTCGCCAGCTCGACGACGCCCGACGTACGGCGTTGTTGATACCGTAGGCTAGGCTAGCGGCTTGCCCCCCAGGTGCCATCCGGCAACGCTGTAACATCGAGTGATGGAACATGACGGATCTCTCCCGAGAGGTGCATCGAGTCCGAGCTTGCCCAATCTCTGGTCTGGTGAACCATACACATGACCTCGCCGCCTGCCTTAAAGACACGGATTCTGGGACCGCGCGAAAGTTTTTTGAAAATAGAGGGCGGACAGTTGCCCAAGCGGCATCACCCAGACGAGGAATCAGGCGCTCGAAGCCTCTCCCTACGCCTCGCGATGGGGCTCCTACTCAGGCGGAAACTCAACTTAGCCATTAGTCCGCCAGAATCTCATCGGCAAACGCGCGGACCTGGTCCTCCAGGTAGCGTAAGTCGGCGATGTGAACCGTACCCTGATCGTCGCCCCAGGCGAGATAGCGGCTGTTGGGGCTGAAGCATACGTTGTCCGCCACCTGAGGGGACCCGCCAAGCTCGCCGAGGGTCAGCCAGTCCTTCTCGGCGTGCCATCCTCGTCCAAGAATCAAACAATCGTTGAATGGAGGTTCCCGATAAGGCTGCTTGGTGATGGACCATAGCCCGTCCGGAGACAAGGCGAGGGGGTACAAGGGCACGACCACGAACGACCTCGGCTGCGCAAGCGAGCTTCTATTTATTGCGTCCAAGGAATCCCAGTACCACAGAAAGCGCCCATCTGGGCTGAGCAGAGAATGTATTTCATCCATCTTGTCTTGCGTGGGTTGGGGGAGGCAGAGGAGAGGCATGTTGGCTTTGACATCATAGACTTCCACGCGCCGGTTTTGCGGTGTCAGGCGTGGGCCTGTCCACCAGTAATACCGTCCATCTCTGGACAGCCCATGATCGTAAAATCGTCGAACGTCTCCCGGCTCGCTGCGCCGGAGGTCGCGAGACGAACGGATCGGCCGGCCTGGTGAGAGATCGTAGGCGACGGTTCGTGTCGTTTCCTTATTGGCTTCCATTTCCTCTCGTACAAGAAGGAAATCATTGTCGCCCGTGCAGGCGAGGCGCTCGTACCCTCCACGGAGTTTCCACGACGAGCAGACCTTGCCCGTGGCGACTTCCCGGATGTTCCCTACTGCACGGGTTTCCCCTCCGCTGGCGTAAGCCAGTAGGCGGCCGTCGTCACTCAAGGCGACCGCGGCATTCATGGCAAAAAAATCGGTAGGACGCTCATGGAAGACCGCAACAGATTCCCCTCGCTCGCGGTCCCAAACACGAATCGTGAACCGACTATCCAGGGAGACCAGATGGCGGTTGTCGCGGCTCCAGGCGAGCCGGCTCACACGGAACGGGTCGCCCGTGAGCCGGCGAATACCCAGAGGTGGACGAAATTCAACAACGGTTACGCTTTTTTCGTCTGTCCCAACCAAGCGCCGCCCGGCTGCGGCAATCCCAATACTTCCGACGGGGCCAATTGCAGCAAGCTGCCTCGTTACGACATCAAAGACCTTGGACTCGTTGCCAGAACGCCCCACCATGAGCCATTGTCCTTCCGAATGGAAGAGCAGACTGTCGATTTCTCCATCGAAGGCGGGTATCACGTCCGAATGGCCTGTTGCCAGCTCCCACAGTTGAACGTCGCCGGTGTGGCAGCCCGCGGCCACCCGCCGGCCATCGGGCGACCAGGCCAAGGCTTTGATGTCCGTGGAAGGCCCCTGCAAGGATCGCGGTTGGGTGCCGTCTGTTCGTATCAGAAGCACGCGGCCCTTGGCGTCGCCGACGGCCAGGCGCGTCGCCTCTCGGTCGAATGCGGCCGCGGATAAATCGGTCATGGCCGGGATGGTCCAGGCGCCGCCGTCTATTGCCTTGCACTCTGGCAGGGACCACGCCTCCACCCGGCCGTTTTCCCGGCAGGTCCATAACGTCTGGCCGGCGCGATCGAATCCCATGCCCAGCACCGGATTGCCTTTCTCCGGGCCGAGGTCTGCCAGCTTGTGTTTCACTGTCTCGTCCCAGACCTGCAAGCCACCCGTGGCAGGCGCGAACAACAGATATTTGCCACCCGGGCTGTAGGCCACACGGGGGAATAAGGCGCGGGGATCGAACTCCTCCAGCACTGGTGAAGGCGTGCCAAGGCTCCACCGCACTGGTCCTGTGGGCGCGCCGAGCACAACCGATTGGCCGTCGGGGTGGATAACCGCATAAACGGCTCGGAGCTGTGGGAGCCGGCATTTCATCTCGGCAACCGTTTCCACCTCCGGCACGCCGAACGAGGCGGCGAACAGCGACCGCGCTTCCAGGTCCAGGTCATCGCGCACCGCTCCCGGTGCCATACGGCCTCGCGGCCCCTTGATCTGGCGAAGGATCGCCTGCGTTTCCAGCCGCCGGCCTTCCGCCAGCAGATGCAAGCGCTGTCTGGCTTTGGCGAGCAGATGCCGAATCTCCACCTCAGCCCGGAGGTTCACCTCTCGTTCACCGAACATCTGGGCCGCTTTCCATTGACCGCGTACTTCGGCTTCGCTCTGGCTCTGTTTCCAGAGCGCCCAGCCCATGCCGCCTCCCAAACTCGCGAGCAAGACCGCCGCACCGGTTAGCACCGCGGCCACCGCACGGTTGCGCCGCCGCCAGCGACGGACGCGGCCCCACAGCGACGGCCGGCTTGAACGTACCGGCTCATCGTGCAGCCAGCGCCACAACTCATCCGCGAACTCCTGGGCCGTGCGGAAACGGTCGTCCGCCTCGCGCTCCAGTGCCTTCAGGCAGATCGTCTCCAGATCGCGCGGCACGGCGGGGTTGCTGCTCCGGATCGGCGGCACGTCGCTCCGTGCCGTGCAGGCCAGCAATTCAAACGCCGTGACGTGCCGGAAAGGCATCTGCCCGGTCAGCAGGCGGTAGAAGATCACGCCGAGGCTGTACACGTCGCTGCGCAGTCCGCCCGGTGCGCCTGGCCGGACGCCTGCTCCGGCGACATGTAGGCGGGCGTCCCCAGGATGTCGCCGTGCGCCGTCAGGGCCGTCGCGCCGGCCAGCTCGCGGGCCAGGCCGAAGTCGGTCAGCTGCGGCTCGCCGTGGGAGTCGATCAGGATGTTGGACGGCTTGACATCGCGGTGTAGGATGCCCTGCCGGTGGGCGTGGGCCAGCGCCAGGGCGATCTTCGAGATGAGCTGCGCCGCGGCGCGGGCGTCCCACGGCCGGCCCGGCCGGTTTTGCAAGTGCTGTTCCAGGCTGAGGCCGTCCACCAGCTCCATGTCAATGTAGGGCCGGCCGTCCGCGACGCCGGCCTCGTGCATGGGGACGATGTGCGAATGGCGCAGCCGGGCCGCCAGGCGGGCGTCGCGGGTGAATCGACGGGCGATGTTGGGCGAGTCTGTCAGGTCGGTTCGCAACACCTTCAGGGCGACGGATCGGCGTAGCTGCGTGTCGTAGGCTTCGTAAACGATGGCGGTCGCGCCCCGGCCGAGGACGCGCCGCAGCTCGTAGCGGCCCAGCGATGACGGCAGCGGCTCGGCCGACGGTTCGTCTGCCGGGCACGGTCCGTTGCGGTCGTCGGCCAGCTCGTGCAGGCGCTCCACGGCCAGCAAACGCTCTTCGAGCGGCACGGCCAGGTGCGGGTAAGCCTGCTGATAGGAATAAAGGTCGGGATTTTCGCCACGGCGCAGGCGGTCGTGAAAGTCCTCCACCAGCGCCTCGATCAGGGACTCGGATCGATCCGGGGCGGTGTCGCCGAACAGGTCGGACGGGCCGGCGGTGCTCATTCGAGTCCCCTCAACACGTCGGCGAGGCGCCGCAGGCTGCGGTGGTAGCGCTGGCGCACCTCGTGGTAAGGCAGCGCCAGCCGCTCGGCCACCTGCTTCAGCGACACATCCTCAAAAAAGCACAGCCGGATGATGTCGCGGTCCTTCGGGTCGTCCAGGCGGGCGAGGGCTTCGGCCACCTGATGCCGGGCTTCCGCCAATCCCGCCACGGTGCTGGGTCCGGGATCGTGCCCGGCCGGCTCCGGCGGATTGGCCGTGTCCGGCTCGTCGAGCGAGCGGAGGCCCGATGTCTTTCGCCGTACCGCGTTGGCATACCTCCGGCTGTTGCTGTGCGTTCGTTTCAGAGTGCGGGTCAGCCAGGAGCGCAGGAGGGCGCCGGTTTCCGCGTCGTTGTTGCCGCCGCGGAAGTCGGCCAGCCCTTGCCAGGCCCGCAGCCAGGTCTCTTGCAGCAGGTCCGAGACGCTTTGCCAGGCGCACCCGGATCGCAGAGGCGCAGCACCACCGACACCAGATGGGGCTGGGCCAGGGCCATCAACTGCTCCCAGGCCCGTGCGTCTCCCGCCTTCGACTGGCTTACCAGGGCGTGAACTCCCTCCCAGAGCATCGCCCGATTATAAGAGACACCGTTTGCCAAGGCGCGGAGAAAAACGATCCGATTTTCTGAATCCCCACCAAGCCGTTTGCCGAGCGCCTGTTATGCTATCACGAGCGAATGAGCGCCGATAGCATCGCCGTTTGAGGGCCGAGGTCCGTCATGCACGATCCCATCCGTCTGGCCGTCCTGCTCAGCGGCGGCGGCACGACGCTGCAAAATCTCCTCGACCGCATCGCCGCCGGCACGCTGCCAGCCGAGATTGCCTGCGTCGTCTCCAACAAGGCCGACGCCTTCGGCCTGACGCGCGCCCGGCAAGCCGGCCTGCCCGCCTTCGTGGTCGAGCGCAAGGAGTGTGCCTCGCGCGACGAGTTCAGCGCCCGCATCTTCACGCACTGTCGCGCTGCCGAGGTCGATCTCGTCTGCCTGGCCGGCTTCCTTCAGCTTCTGCCGATCCCCGATGATTTTCTCAATCGCGTTCTGAACATTCATCCGGCGCTGATTCCGGCGTTTTGCGGCAAGGGTTTTCACGGCCTGGCGGTCCACCGCGCCGCCCTGGAGATGGGCGTGAAGGTGTCCGGCTGCACGGTCCATTTCGCCGACAACGAGTACGATCACGGCCCCATCGTGTCGCAGCGCGTCGTGCCGGTGCGGGACGATGACACGCCCGAAAGCCTGGCGGAGCGCGTGTTCGCGCAGGAGTGCGAAGCGTATCCCGAAGCGATCCGGTGGTTCGCGCAAGGACGATTGCGCATCGAGGGCCGGCGCGTGCGCAAGCTGGGCGAGCCGGGAGCGTGAGCGACCGGAGTGGGTTCACTCCGGTCGCTCACGCTCCCGGCTCGCTAGGGGTCGGGGATTATTGCGTGGCAAAAAATCGCGTCTCTGACGGCGCAGCGTTCCTTTTTACATCCTACACTTCAGCAGGCAGACTCCCTCTTCTCGGATGGGCGGATAAACTCCATGCTGGGCCGCGTTTTCATGGGGCGGTACGAGACCATTCGTCTTCTGGGCGAAGGCGGCATGGGCCGCGTCTATCTGGCCCGCCAGCTCGACCTCGGACGGCAGGTGGTGGTCAAGGTCATGCACGACCACATCGCCGCCGACCCCAAGTTCCGCGAGCGCTTCACGCGCGAAACGCTGCTCATGGCCCGCTTCCAGCACCCCTACGCCGTCACCCTCTACGATGCCTCCCTCAACGACCCGCAGGGGCCGTGCATCGTCATGGAATACATCCGCGGCATCAGCCTCGATCAACTCCTGCAAAACAACGGCCGGCTCACTCCCGCCCGCGTCGGCCGGCTGCTCTATCAGGTCTGCGAAGTGCTGCAAGCCGCCCACGCCTCGGCATCATCCATCGCGACCTCAAGCCCGCCAACCTGATGATCGTCGATCCGGACACGCCCTACGAGCTGCTCAAGGTCATGGACTTCGGCCTGGCCAAGCTGGTGACGCCGGACCAGTTCGCCAAGATCACGCAGACGCACACCGAGTTCGCCGTCGGCACGCCGGGCTATATGTGTCCGGAGCAGGCCCGCGGCGAAGAGATGGACGGCCGCGGCGACCTGTACAGCGTCGGCGTCATCCTCTACGAGCTTTTGACGGGCCGACTGCCGTTCGCCGGCCGATCGACGATGGATCTGCTGCTGGCCCACGTCACGGAGGAGCCGCCGCCCTTCTCGTTCATGGCCGCCGACGTGGAGGTATCGTCGGGGGTCGAGAAGGTGGTGCAGATGTGCATGGCCAAGTCGCCGGACGACCGGCCACGCAGCGCCCGCGAGCTGGCCGAGAAGTTCGAGGCGGCCCTGACCGGCGATCTCGAAGCTCCCGCCCCGCCGCCCGCACAGCCGGCACGAGGCTGGCAAGTGCAAGCTCAGGAATCGCCGCGCCCGCCGGTCCGTCCCGCCGAGGAGTCCCAGCCGCCGCCGGAACAGCGCACGATGCAGGTTCCCACGGCAGCGGCCCAGACCAACACGACGGCCGACGCCGACCCGCACGACCCGCTGGCGGTGGTGCATCACCTGGAGGCGTGGATGCCGGAGCGCATCGCCGCTTACAAGCTGCGTGGCTTCATCCACGATGTCGGCGGCGAAATGATCGAGAGCGTGCCCGGCCGCATCCTCGTCCGCGTGGGCGGCAAGGGCAGCGTCTATTCCGCGCCGCGTCCGGGTTTGTCGTGGCTGGGCATCGGCCGTCGCGGCGGCAACATCGATATGGAATTGCGTCTGGATCGCACCGATCCGAGCCGCGAGAACCAACTGCACATCACGGTCATCTTCCGCTCGCCCGGCACGGATCTCAACGCCAGCACGACGTGGCGCAATGTCTGCACGCAAATCTTCTGCGACCTGCGTGGCTACCTGATGGGTCAGACCGGCACCGTCAGCGCCACCGCCGAGTGAAGCCGGAGAAGTAACGGCGGCTTGCCACTTTGCCAACCCGCCCTTGCGTTGGCAAAGTGGGGTCCACATATCAACCTATTTTCACTCAAGAGTTTACGTCGATTCCGAAGGGCGAGTTTGCCACTTTGCCTCTTTGCCAACGCTCCCCGGTATGAAACCACCTTCCCGGAAATGGAAGGGCCACTGCTCGACCTCAAGCAAGCCTGTTCTCAAAAAACGCGCTGCGGTTGCTCAAACAAGGAGCCAATCCCAATGACCTGCGCTACAGCAAACGGCCCTGGATTCCCTCGCCGATAGCTCGTGGGGCGGGGCTTTCGATTCATCTGCTCCGTATCCTTTTTCTTGTCTCACCATCAATATTCAGGTGGCAGAAGAGGTCATTATTACATTTGTTTAAGTAATGCAAAATTGAGCTTGAACTCGCTTTTCGGAATCATTAACTTTTCCTCACTTTTCATTTTTCGGTCCAAGGATCCAGGTTCCCGACGCCCGCATCTCACCGAGGACTCGCACCATGAAACGCTGGAAGCGTCCGCTCCGCGCGCACTCCTGTACTCGGTTCGTCCCGTCGCTGGAAATCCTGGAGGTGCGTGAGTTGCTTCACGCCGCTCCCGGCGAGCAGGCCGCCCAGGCCCTCCTGGCTAACTTGGCTCATCTCCGCGACGATCTAACCGCTGCCACCGTCGCGCTGCTCCGCGACGTATCTCCTTCCAACCCAAACGCGCCGACGCCGGCCCAGATGCAATACCAGTGCAATACGATGTGGAACATGCTGGCGGCGGACTGCCAAAGGACTTGGCAAGCGTTCGTGCAGTACCAGTTCGCCACCCTGGGACTCGGCGACCTGGGCATCCACCTGCCGGGCCAGACCATCTCCGGCACAACGACCGCCCCGAACATGCCAGCGGTTGACCCCGTTCCTGCCTTCGTTACGTCCACTGCGGCGACGCAGCCCTCGCTTCCACGTGCCACACCTTTTTCCGGCTCCCCGCCCCCTCCGCCGACCTACGTCTCCATCGTCAATCCCTACAACTACTACAAATACGGCGAAGGCGCCGGCGTCGTGGATGCCGTCTCCGTGACCGTCAGCACCCTGTACAACCGGCCCACCGTGTCCGTCACTTGCACGACCAGTGACGGTACGGGTAAGGCCGGCATCGACTACACCGCCACCACCGAAACCTTGACCTTCCCCACCGGCGTGGGCCAGCAGTGGTTCACCGTTCCCATCCTCGACGACAACGCCGTCAACGAGCCCAATTACGCATCGGTCAACGTGACCCTCAGCAACCCCGTCAATGCCGCCCTCGGCCCGTCGTACACCGGCGCCTTCTACATCAAGGAAGACAACGACGGCGGCACCAGCCCGCCACCCCCACCGCCACCGCCGCCTCCGCCGCCACCCCCTCCGCCACCCCCTCCGCCACCCCCTCCACCGCCGCCACCCCCTCCTCCACCACCGCCACCACCGCCTCCGCCGCCGCTGCCGCCCGCACTCGTCGCGGTCACTGCCCCCAACTGCGGCTGCAATAACCAGCCCGGCGACCTGGTGCAGAACTCCCCGGCACCCTCGGAGCTGCATACGCCGGCCCTAAACCTGCCGGCCGGCGCACCCAACCCGCCCGGGGTCACCACCTCACATCCCGTCCGCTACGCCGACGGCGAGGCGGTCATCGCCAAGACCGACTTGATGTCCGACGGCTTCGGCTTCCCCTGGGCGCAGACCCGCTCCTGGACCAACCAAAGCGTCTACTCCCAGGGCGGCGTCAACGGCTCGGGCTGGATCGACACCTACACGCCCCACCTGATGCAGGCCGACGGCTCGACCAACGACACCATCATCGTCGTCAGCGACGACCTCAACGCCCGCTACTACGACCTGGTTAACGGCAGCTACGTGGCACGCTTCGCCGAGCCGTCCCTGCTGACCTACAACAGCACCAACGATACCTTCACGCTGGTCGATGCCCAGGGCGATACCATCGTCTTCGACGGCTTCGGCAGCGGCTGGCAGCCGGCCCAGCGGGGACAGTTTGTCAGCTTCACCGACCCTTACGGCGAGCAGATGGCCGTGACTTCGTACACCAGCGACGGCCATATTGCCGAGTTGCAGCGCTCCCAGACCAGCGGCGGCAACACGACCACCGAATCCTGGCTGTACAGTTACTTGCCCACGGGCAACGCCAACGCCGGGCTGCTCAGCGGGGTGACGCTGCGCCGGCAGGTCAACGGCGGGGCGTGGAGCACGGTCCAGCAAGTGCAATACGCCTACTACGACGGCACGCAGCAATATGGCGGCAACGTCGGCGACTTGATGACCGCCACGGTGCTCGACGGCAACAACAATGTTTTGTCCACGGACTATTACCGCTACTACACGGCCGGGCAGTCGGGTGGGTTCCAGCATGGGTTGTCCTACGTCTTCAATCCGCAATCGTACGCGCGCCTGACGGCGGCGCTAGGAACCAATCTGGGCAGCCTGACCGACGCGCAGGTGGCGCCGTATGCCGACTACGCCTACCAGTACGACGGCAGCCAGCGCGTTTCGCAAGAGGTCGTGGCGGGCGCCGGTTCTTCGACGGACACGGGCGGGCTGGGCACGTTCACCTACAGTTACACCACCAGCACCAACATTCCGGAATTCAACAACTGGACCACGAAGACAGTGGTGACGGCCCACGACAGCAGCACGGACACGGTGTACACCAACCTGTTCGGCGAGGTCTTGCTCGACGACCATTACGATCCGGCCAGTGGTTTGGATACCATCGCGGCCTATCGATACAACGAGGAGGGCCAGTTGATCTTTGCCGCAGCGCCGTCGGCGGTCAACGGCTACAGCGACAGCTACGCCGACCTGCTCAACGGTCAGAATGGCACCTATCCGTATCTCAATAACAACTCGGGGCTGATCGCGCGCTTCGACTACTACCCGACGACAACGGCGACGGAGACGGCGGCGGGCGGCGTTCTGCTGTACCTGAAAGACGAGCAGATCCAAGAGGGCCAGCAGGGCACCCTGGTCCCACAGGAGACCTGGCAGTATTACGCCCACAGCTACAACGGCATGACGGTCGCCCCGGTGGCCACCGACACCGTCTACCGCAACACCGATGGCACGGGGGCGGAGACGATGACCTCGACCTACACCTGGTTTGCCGGCACGGCGCAAGTGCAGTCGGAGACGGACACGGCCCCGGTGGTCTCGGCGGCCGAGAACGGCCCCGGCACGGCCGATGTCACCACGACGTATTTCGATACCAACGGCAATGCCATCTGGATCAAAGATCCCGACGGCTTTATCCAGTACAACGCCTTCGACACGGCTACCGGCGCGCAACTGACGCATATCGACGACGTGAACACGGCGGATACCAGTGAGTTCGTGAACCTGCCGGCGGGCTGGGTTACGCCCTCGGGCGGCGGATTGAACCTGATCACGCAGGACGTGGTGGACGCGCTGGGGCGGACGACAGAGGAGACCTCGCCGGGCGGCAACATCACCTACACCGTCTACCTCGATCCGCAGCATGAAGTCCGCGAGTACGACGGCTGGAACAACGGCGCGCCGACGGACCCGACGATGGTGTACCGTGAGGATTGGGCGAACAACTACGTCGAGACGCTGACCATGTCGGCCACGCCGCACCTGACGGGTGGCACGCCGGACGGGACGGAGGCCATCAGTGGCCTGCAAACGCTGACGCGCGACTACATGAACCTGGCGGGTCAGGTGACGGCGGAGGATGCCTACTTCAACCTGGGCGCTCTGGCCTATGCCACCGGCGCGATGGGCGCGATCAACGTCAACTATTACCAGACGCAATATGGCTACGACATGGATGGCCGGCTGGCGCGGACGCAGACGCCCAACGGCACCATTTACCGGACGGTGTACAACAGCTTGGACGAGGAAGTCAGCGACTGGGTGGGCACCGACGACACGCCGGCCAGCGGCGAGTGGTCACCGACCAACAACACCGCACCGTCGAACATGGTGGAAGTCAGCTCGTATCAGTACGACAATGGTGGCGTTGGCGACGGCAATTTGACGCAGGAGACGGATTATCCGGGTCTGGGCCAGCCCAACCGCGTGACGGATAACTGGTACGACTGGCGCGACCGGCTGGTGGCCACCAAGTCGGGCGTAGAGTCCAGTGAGAACGACGGCACCAACCGGCCGATTCTCGTCACCACCTACGACAACCTGGATGAAGCCATCGAGACGCAGCAATACGACGGCGACGGCGTGACGCTGCAAATCGTCGACGGTGTCTTGCAAGCGCTGAATCCCTCGCTTTTGCGCGCCCAGGAGATCGACAGTTACGATGACCAGGGCCGCCTCTACCAGACCCAAGTCTACGACGTGAACCCGACGACAGGCGCGGTCTCCAGCACGGCACTCACTACCAACGACTACTACGACCACCGTGGCGACCTGATCGCGGAGTCGGCTCCGGGCGGATTGTGGAGCAAGAGCCAGTACGACGGCGCCGGCCGCGACGTGATGGACTACACGACGGACGGCGCGGGCGGCACGAGTTGGTCGGCTGCGGGCAGTGTGTCCAGCGACACCGTGCTGGAACAGTCACAGACAATTTACGATGCCGACAGCAACGCCATCGAGACCATCGACAGCCAGCGCTTCCACAACGCCACCGGCACCGGATCGTTGGGCAACCCGACCAGCGGCATCGGTGCGCGCGTCTATTACGCCGCGGCGTATTTCGACAACGCGGATCGCTTGATCGCGTCGGTGGATGCGGGCACCAACGGCGGCACGGCCTGGACACGACCCAGCAGCGTGCCGGCTTCCTCGCCGACGTTGCTCGTGACCAATTACGCCTACAACGCGGCGGGC
Source organism: uncultured Planctomycetota bacterium (assembly GCA_963767535.1). GTDB lineage: Bacteria > Planctomycetota > Planctomycetia > Gemmatales > Gemmataceae > JAJPHU01. Next base: position 243,274 of record CAVYEC010000001.1, on the reverse strand, counting down.
TGGCTGCAAGACACCATCGACCCGATGGGCATTGATGACCGCACCTACTACGACAATCTGGGCCAGACCGTCAAGACGGTGCAGGACTACACGGGCGGGACGCCGGGCAACGAGAACGACATCACCACCGAGTACGGCTACGACGGCGACGGCAACACCACCTACGTCCAGGCCGACGAGCCGGGCGGCGCCTACCAGAAGACGGCCTACGTCTACGGCGTGACGACGGCCTCGGGCAGCGGCGTCAACAGCAACGACATCCTGTCGGCGGTGCAGCACCCCGACCCCAGCACCGGGAACCCCAGCGCCAACCAGCAGGACACGCAACTGGTTGATGCGCTGGGCGAGACTGTCCAGTCCACCGATCGCAACGGCAACGTCCATCAGCTCACCTTCGACGTGCTGGGCCGGCTGACCAGCGACGCCTTGACGACGCTGGGAGCGGGCGTCGATGGCAGTGTGCGTCGCATCCAGTACGCTTACGACAGCCAGGGCAACAACTCCCTCGTCACCAGCTACGACGCGGCGACGGGCGGCAACGTCGTCAATCAGGTTCAGCGCGTCTACAACGGCCTGGGCCAGCTGACAGGCGAGTACCAGTCGCACAGCGGCGCGGTGGTTGTGGGCAGCACGCCGGAGGTCCAGTACGCCTACACGGAGATGTCGGGCGGGCAGAACAACAGCCGCCTGGTCAGCATGACCTACCCCTCCGGGTACGTCCTCAACTACAATTACAACAGCGGGCTGGACAGCAACATCAGCCGCTTGTCGTCGATCTCCGACAGCGGCGGCACGCTGGAAAGCTACAAGTACCTGGGGCTGGATACGGTGGTCGAGCGCGACCACCCGCAGAACAACGTCAACCTCAGCTACATCAAGCAGGGCAGCGACCCCAACGCCAATGGAGATGGCGGCGACCAGTACACGGGCCTGGACCGCTTCGGCAGGGTGATCGACCAGAACTGGGTCAACGGTACGACCGGAACTTCGGTGGACCGCAACCAGTACGGCTTCAATCAAGACGGCGATGTGCTGTACCGCCAAAACCTCGTCGATGCGGCCATGAGCGAGTTGTACGGCTATGACAACCTGCACCAGCTGACGAGCTTCCAGCGTGGCACGCTCAATGCGACGCACAATGGCCTGGTGGGCAGTGCCAGCCGCAGCCAGAGTTGGTCCCCCGATGCCTTGGGCAACTTCAACAGCGTGTCGACCAACGGTACGACGCAGACGCGCACGGCCAACCAGCAGAACGAGATCACCGGCATCTCCGGTTCGGGCACGATCAGCTATGACGCCAACGGCAACCTGACCGCGGATGGCAGCGGCAATACCTACGTCTACGACGCCTGGAACCGCCTGGTGGCGGTCAAGAACGGTGGCACGACTCTCGCATCCTACGGCTACAATGGCGTGGGTCAGCGCATCACGGAAACGCATGGCAGCACGACGACGGACCTCTATCTCTCAGCGGCGAATCAAGTGCTGGAGGAGCGTGTCGGCGGAGTGGTGCAAGCGCGGAATATATGGGGACCGCAGTACGTCAACGATCTCATACTGCGCGATCAATCTAGCCAGCACAACGGCGTCTTGGACCAGCGGCTCTACGTGGTGCAGGATGCCAACTGGGACGTGACGGCGATGGTGGATACGTCCGGCAATGTGCTGGAGCGTTACGACTACGACCCGTATGGCGCGGTGACGGTGCTCAACCCCGACTTCTCAGTGCGAGGCAGCAGCGCCTACGCTATGCCGTACCTGGGGCAAGGTGAGCGATACGATGGGATCGTGAACTTATACCATACGTTTAGCCGCGACGTATCGCCGACGCTGATGCGGGCGCTTCAGGCGGATTTCGTGGGTTTGGGTCCGGACAACAACGACTATCGATGGGAGGGCAATCAGCCTACAGACGCTGTTGATCCCAGTGGGAAAATAGGTATCTTTATCGATGGGTATCATTATGTACAGGAAGATGGAACTGTTATCGCTGCGCTTTACGATCAGTACAAAGGAAGTGCAGCATACTATACTCCTACAGGGAGTAATGGAGAAGCTATAGTCAATGACGCTTACGAGAAGATTAAAGCGGCATTGAAGAAAAACCCAAAGGAAAGGATAGATATTTTCGGTTGGTCGAGAGGCGGCAAGGCAGCGATGGCCTTGGCAAATAAATTGGCTCAGGATGGTATTAATGTTAACTTTATTGGGTTGATCGATCCTATTGTTCCAGCTCATCAGCTTGAATCAAAAAAATTTAATAAGTTAGCGGATACTCCTCTGGGAAAGAACGTTCGATTAGGAATAATAATCCGAAGGTCCGGAAACAAAGACAGTGCGTCAGACAGGGTGGTATTCGGGAAACCCCCGGAAGAGAAACTTCCTCCTGGGGCTAATCCTGAGGAGGGAGAAATAGTCGTGGACATTACTCATGAAGAAACTGGTGTTAGTAAGCGTATCGGGAAAGCCATCTGGGATGCCTCTGAATGCGCTGACACACCATTCCCTCGAAACGGGGAAACTCCATTTGATAAGCCAACGTGGGATAATAAGCCTCGAAGTGGTTGGACTAGACGTTTTCGTGAACTTTATTTACGCAGAATGGTGGCTCCATCCCCTGGATGGGGACCCTGGAAGTAATATGAACACCAAAGTTTCTGAACCGCTCATGATTCCACACTGCGTTTGCGGCCAACTCCATCGCCTCGCTCGCTATCAGGCTGTCGCTGCCCGGCCGCGTGGCCACCGACTTGCTGCCGGTTACCAATCCCTTGTCCCCAATGGCTGGGAGGCGACGGAAGAAAGGAGACGGGATTGACGGCCCAAGCTGAACGCTTCCTCTGCACCCTGCGTCCAGTATTCTGCGCGGCTGGTGCGGAAGATGTTGTCGTTTGCGCGGAAGATGGAGCACCATGTCGGTGCCCTCGTGTACTTCACCCGCCACTACAACCTATTCAGCGCATAAGGTCACTATCAACGATTTCGAGAAACTAGAGAGGAGGATAGGTTACGGCACATAGATCTAACACATCCTGTTCTAGGAATCATGTAGCCGAACATCGCCTCATCGGTGGTGACTTCCATGATGGACATTTGTATGGAGGTTGCAATCGTGATTAAAGTTTGTCTTGAGTGGATCAGTTATTGCATATGAGTCGATTCTGATCGCCATATATCAAACGTAAGCGAGAGAGATATGAACATTAATCGAAAAAAATTTAATAAAACTCAACAACAATGGGCTGTACTTATTGGAATTGTGTATTCAATCTCGTTCACACTACCAGTCTTTGATAACGATGGTTTGTCACGACCCCTGGGAGCTGAATTTGTTATTGATTGTGTTGCTCACACAATGTATCCTCTTATTTCTATACCCATTGCCTTGCTTAATGTTCCCATATTGTTGGGACTAACGGCGTTTTTCTTTCAACGATGGTTATTCGCAATCTGTCTAGGGGTTCTAGCTCTAATTGGCGGCGCCCTAGCGGCAGTGGGCATGAAACTATTGAATTCTGACCCCGATCTAAAATTCGGTGTCGGATACTATGTATGGATGATGAGTATTGGGCTTCTCGTCCTTTTAGCAGGGGCGAAACTATGCTCAGACAAACAAAGGGAAAGAACGTGAATGTTATTAAAAGAAAGAAAAGGGGACAGCGTAAATTAGAGAAAACATCTGGGTACTCCAGTTTTCGGATTAATCGACGAGAAGAAAAGGGAGAAGAAAAGAGGAGAAGAAAAGGGGTCGGGACTCGTAGTTAGGGAGATCGCCTGGGAACACAGGGACATTAAAGGTTTAAGTTTGACCGAGGCCAGGTATCGTCCTACGCCGACCACAACTCCCAGGCTATTGCAACCATTGCGATCCGGGCGGCGCGGGCAAAGCGCGAGCGTGGTTGCAACGCTCAGGTTGAGGTAAGGCAAGGACTTGCGCATCCTACACGAGCGTTGCACAGCCGACGCGAGCGTTGCAAGGTGTGTGGGGCAAGTGCAATGCAAAGCTCAAGACCAAAACGGTGGCAAAAACCGTTACCGACAGCGCGATGAAAAACGCCAGGGGAAGCCGGATGGCTCCCCCTGGCGTTGTTGCGGAGGTGAATCCGCGGCGAGTCGAGCCGGATTAACGGCTGGCGACCTTGGCCAGGCTCTCGGCGTCCAGGTTGACGCGCGTCTCGTTGCCGGCCTTCACCGCGACGTCCTTCGTCACCGACACCATCTTGCCGTCCTTCTGGAACTCGGCCTTGAGGGTGTAGTGATACTCCCGACCCGGATTCAGGGTCGGGGAGACGAACACGCGCTGCGTCGAGGTCGAAGTGGTGGCTTCGCCGTCGATCGTCAGGCGAGCGTCGGCCGGGACGTTGACGACGATGGTCGCCGGGGCGGCGTTATCCAGGTTCGTCGTCTTGGGGGTGGTGGTGGAAGGAGTGGTGGTGGAAGGAACCGTGGTCCCCGGAGCGACCTGCCCGCCGAAGCAGCCAGCGCCGCCGACGCCCATGCCAGATCCGTAGCAGCCGCCGACGCCCATGCCGCTGCCGTAGCAACCGCCGTAACCCATGCCGGAGCCGTAGCAGCCACCATAACCCATGCCGCTACCGTAGCAGCCGCCGTAGCCGCTGCCATAGCATCCGCCGTAGCCGCCGCCGCAGCAGCCGCCACCCTTGTGTCCGTGACCGCGCGAACGTCCGCCGTGGCAGCCATGTCCGCCGCCGCCACCGTAGCAGCCGCCGTAGCCGCCGCCGCAGCAGCCGCCACCCTTGTGTCCGTGACCGCGCGAACGTCCGCCGTGGCAGCCATGTCCGCCGCCGCCACCGTAGCAGCCGCCGTAGCCGCCGCCGCCACAGCAACCACCGCCGTGCAGGCCAGCCGGCATGTCGCCGCCGCCCGTCATCGCCATCATCAACACAACACTGTACATGCGAAACGCCTCCCAGTACTGAAAGGGAACTGAATCGACCCAGATACCTGTTAAGCCCGCACTCGGGCACCAATCCCACAAGCCAACCGCCTCCGCGCGCACCCCGAACGAGCGCGAAGCGGCGTCCCGTCCGCGGGTCGTCTCTCCCAACTGCTCCTGCATGGATAAACGGGAGAAGATGCGTAAAACTGAGAATATAGTAAATCTGGTAGGAAAAGGGGTCAATAACGATCGCGGTAAACTCTGCCGTCTTGAAGCTTCCGAAGTCCGATTGCGCCGTCTGTGCCGGCTTCACCGGCGCAGGATTCGCCGGCAGCCTCTTCCCCGGCCGATTTCCCTCACGTACAATCGAGGCCGCTTCCTTCTCCGTGGAGATCGGACGCTTGGTAGTGTTTTGATTGTGGCACGCTGGCAGCGTGCCCTACGTTGGGCACGCTGCCAGCGTGCCATCCAAGCCGCCACTACCGGACGCTTCCGCACCCCTGTTTCGCGAGCGAGGTCATCATGACGAGCTTGTATCCGCTGCTTGTGTGCCTGCTGTTGCCGGGCCAACCGGCCATCGACGCCGACATCGTGATCCGCGGCGCAACCCTGTACGACGGCAGCGGTGCGGCCGGCGTCGTCGGCGACCTGGCCGTGCGCGGCGAACGCATCGTCGCGGTCGGCCGCTTCACCGTCGCCGGCAGTCCGCGCATGGTGGACGGCAAAGGTCTGATAATCGCGCCCGGTTTCATCGACCTGCACACGCACAGCGATTACCCGCTCCAGAGGCCGGCCACCCACGCCAACCTGAATTATCTGTATCAGGGCGTGACGACCGTGGTGACGGGCAACTGCGGCTCGGGGCCGGCCGACGTGGCGGACTATTTCAAGAAACTGGAAGCCGGCAAGGTCGGCAGCAACGTCATTCACCAGGTGCCGCACAACAACGTGCGCGACAAGGTGATGAAAAACGCCAACCGCGCGCCGACGACCGAGGAGCTGCACCAGATGGAACAGCTCGTCGATCAGGGCATGACGGACGGCGCCTGGGGATTGTCTACTGGCCTGATCTACAATCCCGGCACCTACTCCAAGACGGATGAGCTGATCGCCCTGGCGAAGGTGGCGTCGCGGCACGGCGGTTTCTACGCCAGCCACATCCGCGACGAGGGCACCGGCGTCCTGGCCGCCATCAACGAGGCGCTGACGATCGGCCGCGAGGCCGGCCTGCCGGTCCACATTTCCCACCTGAAGGCGTCCGGCCGCAAGGCGTGGGGCATGGCCGCCGACGAGATCGCCTTGATCGAAAAAGCCAGGCGCGACGGGCAGACCGTCAGCGCCGACCAGTATCCGTACATCGCCAGCAGCACGAGCCTCAAGGCGACACTGATTCCAACCTCGTTCCGCGAGGGCGAGAACAAGGAATACCTGGCCCGGCTCAACGACCCGGAGCAGTCGGCCCGGCTGCGCAAGATCATCGAGCGCGGCCTGGAAGGTCGAAAGGGAGGCGAGGCCATCCGCATCGCGCGTTACACGCCGAAAACCACCTGGCAGGGCAAGAATGTGGCCGAGATCGCCGAGTCCGAGAAGCGGAGCGCCGCGGACATCGTCTTGGAGATCGAGCGCCACGGCGGGGCGCAGATCGTCAACTTCGGCATGACCGAGGAGGACGTGCGCTTGATTATGCGCCAGCCGTTCGTGGCGACGGCCAGCGACGGCGGCTCGATGCTGCCGTCGGCCAACACGGTGCCGCACCCGCGCAATTACGGCTGCTTCGCGCAAGATCGGCCGCTATGCTTTGGAGGACAAGATCATCAGCCTGGAACATGCCATCCGCAGCGCCAGCGGATTGCCGGCCGACATTCTGAAGCTGCCCGAACGCGGCTACCTGAAGGCGGGCTATTATGCCGATGTGGTCGTGTTCGATCCGCAGACGTACCGCGACAAGGCGACGTTTGACAAGCCGCACCAGTATGCGTCCGGCGTTCGGTATTTGTTCGTCAATGGGAAATTGGCGATCGACGATGGCAAGTACACCGACGCCCTGGCGGGCAAGGTGCTACGCCATAAAGATACTCATTGAGTAGGAGCGCACCGGACGGCCTGATTGACCTCTAAGAACGTCCTGACCATAATTAAGGTCATCATGGCGAAGAAACTTCCATTCGCTTTGGTGTACGCCGACGAAGTGAAGCAGCACTTGCGGCTGATCGAAAGGAAGCACCATTCCTTGATCCAATCGGAGGTAGAGGCGCAACTGCTCTACGAGCCTGACGCGGAAACGCGAAACCGCAAGCCCTTGCAACGGCCGATAGCCTTCGGAGCCGAATGGGAGCTGCGCCTCGGCCCGGAGAACCGCTTCCGCGTTTTCTACCAGATCGACGCGGAGAATCGGGAGGTCCGTGTCCTGGCCATCGGTGTCAAAGACAGGAACCGTATATTTATCGGAGGAGAGGAGGTTGAAGAATGAAGATTGCCTCCGTCGCGGATGTGAAGGCCCGTTTGAGTGCCTACTTGAAACAGAGCCAGGAAGGCCCCGTGATCGTCACCCGGAACGGCAAGCCGGTCGCGGTGTTGCTGGCGGTCACGGATGAGGACGAATTGGAACGACTCGTGTTCGCGCATTCGCCCAAGTTCCAGGCGATACTCGAGAAGTCTCGCCGCCAGATCGAGGAGACGGGGGGCATTCCTCACGATGTTTTCTGGCGCGAGGTGGAAAAGGAAAATCGCGAAGATGTCGGCGGGGGAGGGCGAATGCCCCGCCGAACCAAACGTCGCACTTAACAAGCCCGCCGCACCGGCAAGGGAAAATCCCTTACTGGCGCCACGGATTGGTGATTGATCGGGGAACGCTACTTCGGGGGGATTGGTGGAAGTCGCATTGCTCGGTTACATCCTGTTGGCCCTTGGGACGTGCATCACGCTGGTGAACTTTTATCTCAGCTTCTTGCGGTATCCACTACACAAACTGCTCGGGTGGGAGTATCAGTGGGTGTCTGGGATTCCGCTCGTTGGTTCGGTCATCTTGGTCGTCGCGGCGTTGCTCCTGCGTGATTCGTCGCCTTGGCTTTGGGTCAGCCTGGGACTGGCCTTGCTCGATACCGGAGGCTTGCACTGGTTTCTCGGAATGATTCTCTGGGACCAGCGGCTTCATCGGGGGTGCGGCCCGACACCGCGGTGTTAGGTGGTTGGCAAAACGAGGGGGATCCTCGATGGCGGAGACGAATTGGCACCAGGCGGAGGAAGTACTGTTCGAGCAGAGTCAGTCGATCATCCGGCAGTTTGGTCTGGAACATCCCGACGAACGGTTCTCCCTGTTCGCCTACTCGGTGGATTCCGATTACGCGGGAGTCGCCCTGAACTTCGACACGCCGACCAATTCGCTGCACAGGGCGAAGGCCCATCAGCGATACCGTGTGAAGTACCTCAACGAACTGTTCGCCTCCGAGGACGGGTGGCAAAACGCACGCTACTCTTGCTCCCACCCGCCCAATCAAATCGACGACTTCAACCGAGGGTCGTGGCAATACGAGTTGGTGCAGTTCGTACCCCTACCGGCCTGGGAGGAGTATTTCAATTCTTGCGAGGAGGCGCCGGAGCTGGAGGGGCGGATCATTGTGGCGCTGTGGCGGGTGGTGGATCGTCTGGTCGAGGCCCGGGCGTTTGACGGGCTGAGAAGGGCGCCGCCCTTCCGCCTCGGATTCGCCTTCCACGACGACGATTTCGTGGTGCTGCGGATACTCGATTGGCCGAACCTCGAACAAGGCGACGCGATACGGGGAGTATGACGATATGGCAGACCCACAACAGGACCCTTATGCGACTTATCTGAACGAGCGCTACGGACCGCTGGAGTTGGTGGACGTGCCCGCTCTCGTCGCGGCCTGTACCGACCGCTGGTACAACCAAACACTTTGCCGGGTCAACGATTCCGTCGTCCGACTCGCCGTCGTGCAGGGCGAGTACCACTGGCACAAGCACGACGACGAGGACGAGTTCTTTTTCGTGGTCGAGGGGCGTTTCCTCATCGACCTAGAGGGCCGCACCGTCGAGTTGGCCCCGCGCCAGGGGTTCGTGGTGCCGCGGGGAGTCGTTCACCGCACGCGGGCGCCCGAGCGAGCGGTGATACTGATGGTGGAGGGAGCCGGCATTGTGCCGACGGGCGATGCCTGATCCGACGGCTCCGCCTCCGGAGGGTTCGCCATGCAAGCCCGTCTCGCCGTACCCGTCGATGCCGCCGCCATCGCCCGCATCTACAACCAGGGCATCGAGGACCGCACCGCCACGTTCGAGACGCGGCTCCGCTCCTCCGACGACATCATCGCGTGGTTCGACGACATCCACCCCATCATCATCGTGGAAGACGAGGGACAGCCCATCGCTTTCGCCTCGACCTCGACCTATCGGCCGCGCGAGTGCTATCGGGGTGTGGCGGAGGTGTCGGTGTATGTGGCCCGCGAGGCGCGGGCGCGCGCCGGCCGGCTGGCTTTGCAAACACTCATCGACGCGGCCGCGGCCGCCGGCTTCTGGAAATTGGTTTCGCGCATCTTCCCGGAGAACACCGCCAGCCGGCGGTTGATCCGCGCCTGCGGCTTCCGCGAGGTTGGCGTCTACGAAAGGCACGGCCAACTCGAAGGCGTCTGGCGCGATGTCGTTATCGTCGAGCGCCTTTTGCTTACCAGCCCGCCGCGCCAGCAAGGGTGAGTTTGGTCCCTTGCTGGCGCTGCGGGCTGGTAAAGACGGAAACGCCGGTTATTTCTCGCCCTTGATGTCGTAGCACCACAACACGCCGAGATCGCGCAGGTACAGCCGGCCGTTGGCGACCACGGGGTACGCCCAGGCTTGTTCCATCTGGCGAGTGTGTTTGGGCCGGCCCGGCGGCACGAAGCGGCCCTTCTCGCGGTACGCCTCCGGCGTCGCTTCCACCAGCGCCACCGTGCCGTTCTCGCCATGAATGTAGAGCAGGCCGTCGGCCGCGCAGATCGCCGCGGCGCCGACGCACTTGTTCTGCCATTTCTCATTGCCGGTGGTGAACTCGACGCACTGCAATCCGCGCATGGTGGTACCGTACAGATAATCGCCGATGCGCACGGCCCCGCCGATGCTGCTGGGCAGGCTCGGTTTGAAATACACCTGCTCCGCCTCGACGGCCCCGTCCTTGGCCTTCAGCTTGACCAGGCCGCCGCCGACCCGCGCGGCACTGCTGTAAACGTAGCCGTCGCCGGCCACCGGCGTGGGGATGACGGCCGGGCTGCCCTTGGCCGTCTTGTCGTAACGCCACAGGAACTTGCCCGTCTTGGCGTCCACCCCCACCAGGCCGTTGCCCAGGAGCTGGACGTACTGCTTGACCCCGCCCGCCTCGACGACGATGATCGACGAGTAAGCGGCCTGGCTGCCGCCGGGCACGGCACATTTCCAGATCACTTCCCCGCTGTTCTTGTTGAGGGCCACGAGCGTCGCCTCCGTACCGCCGGGCGTGCAGACGAGGGCGTCGCCGTCGAGGAGCGGCGATTCCGAGTAGGCCCATCGACCCGGCTTCCCGCCGAAATCGCCGCGCAGGTTCTTCTTCCAGCGCACCTCGCCCTTGGCCGAGTCCAGACAGGCCAAATCGCCGTCGGAGCCGAGCGCGTACAGCCGTTCGCCGTCCACCGTGGGCGTGGAGCGGGCGGCCGGGTACTGCGGTCCATCGTTGGGACCGACCTTGCCCAGCCGCTGCGACCAGACGTGCTGGCCGTCCTTGACGTTGAGCGCCTGCACGAACTCGTCCTCGTTGCCCTTGTTGCTGAGCAGGTAGAGCCGTTCGCCGGCCACCGCCGGCGTCGAGTAGCCGTAGTCGATGTCCGTGACCTGCCAGAGCAACTTCGGCCCGTCCTTGGGCCATTCTTTGAGCAGGCCCGTTTCCTTGGAGACGCCGTCGCGCTCCGGCCCGCGCCACTGCGGCCAATCCGCCGCCAACGAACAGACCCCCAGGACGGCGACGAGAAGCAACCATCGCGTGTTCATCCTGCACCTCCCAAAAGGATCGTTGCCCGACCAACATCCGGCCCGCGAACGCGGGGACGGCTAGGCGATTATACCGCCGCCCTCGGTGGCAAGCGACGAAGCATTCTCGAAAGAGCGCCGGCGGCGTCGATGGGTCGTAGGGGATGTTGGCTTGCCGCGACGGCCGAGAGTATCTTATCCCCGCTTCTCGATTTCCTTGAGCGCGGTTTGTGCTTCCTTGGCCACGTCTTTCTCTTTGGCCTTCGTGGTCTGCTCCAGGGCGGGGATACTGGCTTTCGTGCCGACCTTGCTGAGGATTCGGCAGGTTTCGATGCGAACGGCTTTGTCTTTCTCCTGCAAGTATTTCACGACTTCCGTCTCCGCGGCGGCACCGAACGCTTTCAGGGCTTCGCTGGCGGAGCGGCGGTCCTTGTTGTCGGTGAGATGCCGCGCAATCGACGGAATGGTGCTTTCATCCTTGAGCTTGGCCAGCGCCTTGAACGCCGCTTCCCGCACCTTGGGGTCGGCGTTGTCCAGGTCCTTCAAATAATCGGCGGCCTGTTTTTCGGCGGGTTTGCTTTCCTTCGGCCGGTCCTGGGCGTCCGGCTTCGGCGCGGCCGCCTGTTTCGTATCGTCGCTGCGAACTTGCTTGGCGGGGCCGGCTTGCTGCTGTGTCTTGACCGGTTTCTTGCCGAAAAGCCACAACGCGCCAACCGGCATCCCGATGCACAACATCAGTATCCCGACGAACGTCCCGACCAGCAGGGCCATCGCCAGGCCGGGGGCGGTGCGCTTCAAGGGGGTGGCCGCCGCGTCGCCGCCTTCCACCTGGAACGTCTTGCGACATTGCCGGCAGCGGACGGTCGCACCGGCATAGTGGTTCCGCAGCCGATATTCGTGTTCGCACTCGGGACAAGTCGTTTGGATGGCCATGAACGAGATCCCTCGGGTTGAGAGCGCCTGGCGAATGCCGCCTCACATATTTTTCATCCGGAATCGGCCGCCGATCCCGGAAAATTGCATGGCCAGCACGGCCGCCAGCATCAGCAGCCGGGCCGTCGGGTCGTCTTTCATCCGCTCACTGACTTTCAGATCGAGGCCGGGAGCACGACCCAGCGTCATCACGACGCTTACCTTGCCCTGCTCGATGGCCTCGCGTGCGCCTTCCGGATAGACGCTGCCAAGTGCCGTGCCGTCGCGCGTCACGAAGGTCATTTTCGGAGGCATACCCATCTGGAATTTCAGCTCGGCCACCTTGGCGTCCTCGGCGTCGTAGACCCAAAAGCCCCCAAACAGGGAGAAGATTTTGCTCTGGAAGTAACCGAGCAGCCGGGACGCCCCGTCGTAAATTTCGACGGTCACGAAAAACTTGAAGACCTGCGGAGACCTGCGGATGCGGAACAGCAGCGGGCCGTCCTCGGTTTCGCGGATTTCGAGATTGGTAGGCAATAATTCGCGCAGGCTGAAACGGCCAAACGACAGGCAGCGCAAACACTGGACGAGCATGCCCGGATTGTCACTGGCCACGCCGACGCATTCCTTCGTTTGCGGATCGAGAATGTTGAAATCGCGGTAGACTAGCGCGCTGAGCTGAAAGACCGACGCCCGTGTAACCAGCAATCTCTCGCGCCGTCCCAGTTCGCTCGTCTCCCACGTCGTCGCGGAAGCGCCCGAAGCGGCCTGGACGATTTCCAGGTCGTCATAGCCTTTGTCGGCGGATGGCGACTTGGCGGCAGGGGCCGCCGGGCGCGGGGGCGCGTCACGGCGTCTTCGCGGCGCTTCGGGGCCGGGACCGGGGCTGCTTCCTTGGGCCGGCGCGTGACCGCCGCCTTTTCGTCCCGCGGCACCGGCGTCGCCTGTTCCGCCACGACCGAGAGTGATCCGCCGCATTTCGGACACTTGATCTTGCGACCCGCCATCTCATCCGGCGCTCTCATGCGGCTTCCGCACGACGGACACGCGATTCGGATTGGCATGGGGATACCTCGTGAGAATGGATAGGGAATATATCAGAAGAGATTTTGTCCGGTGCGTCAAGATTTTGGAAATGAAAAAGGAGAAAAAGCAGGTGCGGCGAAAATCGGAGACGGGGAGGAATATGTAGGGTGGGCCGAGGAACGAGGCCCACCGGCACTGCGGTGGGCCTCGAATCGCAGTCTTCGGAGGATGGTCCGACTCAGCGTGAGATGCCCAGCTTGGGGAATGCCTTGCGCAGCTCGGCGACCCCCTCGCGGGTGACTTTCGTCCCGCTCAAACTCACGTAATTCAATCGCTTCTGTCGGCGGAGATGGACCAATCCGGCATCGGTGATGCTCGCTTCCTCGAGGGACAAACGCTCCAGTTGGGTAAGTGCTTCGATGCCGGATAGCTCATCATCGGTGATCTTGGAGGAACCGATGGACAAATACCGGAGGTTCGACAGTCCCTTCAACTGAGCCAATCCCGCTCCGGTGAGAGAGTGGCCCTCGAGTTTCAACTTCTGAAGCTCCGTCAGCTCCCGAAGGTGCTTCAATCCCGCGTCCGTGATTCGCGGTTTATCAGGCGCTTGGGCCACCGCGGCGTCCTCGTCGGGAGAAGATCCCAGCAAGTATTTTCTCTGATAGTGATAGCTCAAGTTTAACTCGCGCAAGTTGCTCATTGCGCAGAGGTGAACCAACCCGGAATCCGTCACGTCCGTGTTTTCGAGATCCAGCATCTTCAAGCGAGTGAGTCCCCGGAGATGCGCCAGCCCCGCATCGGTGATCTTCGTGTTACTTAAAGTCAGGATGCGGAGATTTCGGAGTCCCTTCAGATGGGCCAGGCCGGCATCCGTGATTTTCGCGATTGAGTCCCAGGTCTTGCAGCTCCGTACAGCGCTCCAGGTGGCTCACCCCTTCATCCGTGATCTCGCTGGCGATGATGCTCAGACTTTGAAGCCTGGGGACCGCGGCGAGATGAGCCAGCCCTTTATCCGTAATGGGCGACCATACAAAGAGGTCGCGGAGCCTGGAGAGCTTGCGGAGATGGACTAAACCGTCATCCTTGAGGAGCCTTTTCTCGGGTTCCAAGGAGAATTCACCTATCTCGAGGTCTATCAAGTTCTGAAAGACTTCCAGATGCGCCAGGCCAAGATCGGTGATCTTCGTGTCGATGAGTCGAAGGTGACGCAATTGAGTGAGCGTCTTGAGGTGCGGCAATCCGTTATCCGTTATCTTGGTGAATCCGAGGTCCAACTCCCGAAGGTTGGTGAGATCCTTGAGATGGCTCAGGCCGGTGTCGGTGATTGTGGTGCCGTACAGCCGTAACCTCCGAAGACTCTTGAGTTTTTCCAGGTGGGCAAGGCCGGCATCGGTGATGGTTTTGCTGGAAATGTCGAGGTTCCGAAGTTGAGGGAACGCGGCGAGAACGAACAGATCCTCGTCCCGGATCTTGCTATCGGGCATGACGATCTTCACCACGGGTGCATTGATCTCTTTGCCCTGGCGCACGATCTTGCATCCGAGTTTCTTGAGAAAGTCCACCGCCTCCGGCTCGTCGGCGGGAGTGACCGGGTCGCCCAGGGCGGCCCGCGCCTTCCACACGGTCGTATTGCCCTTGTCGAGCTGCAAAACCTGCTTCAAATACTTCTTCGCCGGGGCGGGTCGATCGTCGAGGGCGGCGTGCAGGCCGCGCAGCAACAGGTAGGATGTCTGATATCCCCTGGATTTGTCCGCCTTCACCTGCGCTTCGTCTCTGTCGAGTTCGTCGCCGGCCATTTGTAGCGATGAGGCATCCTCGCGCTTCAAAAGCGCCGCGGCCAGGCCGAGACGACAATCGAGGTCCTTCGGCTCGCTTTTCAGCCCGGCCCGTAACTGCTCGGCCGCCTTGGCGAATTGCCCCTGGTCCGCGTAAACCTTCGCCAACAAAAGGCGATTGTGCGCATTGTCCTTCGTCTCCAGTCGCTTTCGGGCGACGGCGGCGGCTTCCTCCATCTCTCCCTTCTCGGCCAGCAGCGCCGTCAGCATATCCCAGGCGCGTTCGCGTGACGGATCGAGCCGCACGGCGAGGCGCAGGTACTCCACGATTTTTTGCCGCGATTCATCCTTTTTTTCCGGAGCGAACAGGTTGCGAATCGCGGTCTGCATGTCCTCGGGCTTCTTCGTTATCATCAGCACGTAAACCAACCCTTCCGCCGCCGCGGCCGCAACCGACTTGTCCGGCACTTTTGTCAGTTGCTCCAGGCGATCCATGTCCCAGCGCACGAAGTCCCGGCTCTTGGCGGGCAGAAAATCCACCAGCGAGTCGCCTTTGGCGCTCGGGTCCACTTTCTTATGGAGCACGCAGGCGAAAACGTTCAGGATCGCGGCCGAGGTAATGGTTTTGGGATCGTCGGGGCTGAGTCGGGCCACCCGGCTCATGTCGGCGGCAAACTGCGGCGTGACGAGAGCGGTCATCACGTCGAATTTTTCCCCCTTGCCCCTGCGCAGGCCGGCTTCGATGGCCCCGCGTATCCACCGGGAGGCGGCGCGATCGAAGCTCGGCTGCCGTTCGTTCGGCGCGTAACTGGACGGCCCGGTCGTAGCAGCGATCGGCTTCCTTTTGTAGCCGGTGCATCTGGGCGATCTGCTTCGCCGCCGGCTTGCGGTCCATCATCGTGTTGAGGAGGAACTTCTGGTTGACGAAGTGGAACTTGAAGGTTCGATCGCCCATGACGGCCCGGACGGCTCGAACGTCCAGGTTCCGCGCGAGGGCCAGCCACGCCCACCAATCGTCCGGCGCTTCCTTGACCGCGCGACGCAAAAGCTTCTCGCCCTCCTCATCCTGGCCGTTGTCCGTCAGCGCATCGCCCAGCCGCGCCAGCCAGCGCATGTCTTCGGGGTGCTTGCTCACCTGCTCTCGGCACAGGGCCACACACTTCGAATAAGCCTCTTCCGATTCCTTGTCCTTGCCGGTCTTGTGGTAGAGCTTGCCCAAGCGCTGATACCGCTCGACATCGCCGGCATCGCCCGTGAGCTGCTTTTGCAGGCGGGCGATTTCCGCGGCCGGATCGGGATGCTCCTCGTTGAGGGTGAATCCGAACGTGCTCGACATGACAACGCTGGCGATGACGCTGATTTCCGGAAGTTTGGCCAGCTCGCGCAGCTTGGGTTTGTCAATCGCCCCGGCCTCGACGCGGCCGGCGCTGAGGATAAGAGCAACCAGGACCATCCGTGCGCGCATGATCGAACCTCCTGTTTCGCATCCCGAAGACAATGGCGAGAGCGGCGGAGGGAGTATACCCAAACGGGGAAAACGGCGGCAATGGCGGTCCTGTCATGACCCTACGCCGCGAGTGTTTCTCTTCCCACAAGGGCGGGATGGGTTGGAACGAACACTTCCTTCGCGGTAGAATCCGTAAGTCGAGGATCGACGAACGCGAAATTCGTTCTGGCGCAGATACGCGCGAATGGAGGTGCGATGACGCCGGAGGTTGCCTCGGAGCCACCGGCCCCCGACGATCTACGAGGCGGAACGCGCGTCGGGGCCTTCGGGAGCGGTACTCGCGGGGGTTCTCATCGACTTCGATACTGCGGTAGCTCGCCGCCAGACTGGGTTGGACGTGGTGGTATGCGGACCCGACACGGCTTCCAACCGGCGGCTGGCGGGCACCCTCGAAGCCGCTGTGGGCGCTTGCTTTCGGAGTGACCCCCACCGGCGGGCCGGCCCGTTGGCCCTGCCCCACTTTCAGCAAGAGCAGCCGCCCCCGGAAGGACACACGTTCTACGAGACGGACAAGCGCAAGGCGAGGAAAAGGCCATGAGGTACTTCACCCGCGATCTGTATCGGCGCTGCCGTTCCACGGACGAAACCGTCCTGGATGCGGCCTGCGCCGAATGGGAACAGGCCAACGAAGCCTACGAACGGCACCTGCAAGCCATCGAACCGAAGTTTCCCCCTCCGCTGCGCGAATTGGCCACGCTGCTCTTGCACGATGCGAAGGTGCAGTCCATCGCCCGGCAAGATAACCAATTGATCCTGGTTCTGCACAAGGACATTCCGCCGCGCGACTTGGTGATCCTTCGCTACGAATTGGCCGGCGAGCCGGTCGCCGACCAGTTCGCAGACGCCCCGACCGACTGGAGCCGGCCGATGACCTTCGAGTTCGATGAGTTGGACATCGAGGAAACGGGAGAAGGCAAGCTCTATACCCAATCCATTGTCTTCGCCAACGGCTGGATGATGCGGCTGCGCTTCCGGGACGTACGAGTGACCCGTAGCGCAGTCGATGTACCCCGTCGCCGCGAGTGGCTCGCTGCCCGCGTTCGCTCTGCCGCAATCCGTCTGAAAACACAGGCTCACAAGGGCCGGTTCTACGCTGCCAGCGGCCGGGGCGCGGCCAGCAATTGCCCCAACAGCGCGATCGTCTGTTCGGTCGCCCCCTGCTGGCGCAGCACGAAGACGCGCGCGGCCGCACCCATGCGCTGGCGCTCGGCGGGATCGTCCAGTAACAAACGCAGCATCGTCTCCAACTGGCCGGCGTCGGCGACCTGGTAGGCGGCGGATGCCTCGATCAGACGCGTCGCCGTCTCGGCGAAGTTCCAGACGTGCGGGCCGAACACCACCGCGGCGCCGAACGCGGCCGGCTCGATCATGTTCTGACCGCCGCGCCGGCCGTCGAGACTGCCGCCCACGAATGCCACGTCCGCCAGGCCCCATAACGGACCCAATTCGCCGATCGTATCCACCAGCACGACGGGCTTGTCCAGGTCTTCGCAACTCGAACGCCGAGCGAACTCCACGCCGGAATGCTCCAAGAGCTGCGCGACCTCGTCGAAGCGATTCTTCTGCCGGGGAACCACGAACAAACGCAGGCGCGGATGATAGATGCGCAGGCCCTGCCAGATTTTCAGGACGATCTCTTCCTCGGGCGCTTGCGTGCTGCCGGCGATCCAGATCAGGTCGCCGTCTTGCACGTTCAGCATGTCGCGCAGGTAGTGCGTGCGCGGGTTGTGTCGATCGAGCAGCACGCCGTCGAACTTGACCGAGCCGGTCACGTACACATGATCGGGATGTGCCCCCAGAAGTGCGCACGGCACGGGCATAATGCTCCGTCTGCATGGCCAGCAAATCGAGATGGCCGAACAGCCAGCGCGACAGCGGGCCGAGACGCTGATAGTGCTTCAGGCTGCGCGGACTCATCCGGCCGTTGATGACGGCGAGCGGAACACCCTGCCGCCGCGCCGCCCGCAGGAAATTCGGCCACAGCTCCGCCTCGGCCAAGACGATCAATCGCGGACGGAGGCGGCGAAGCGTGCGCCCGACCGCCCACGAAAAATCAAACGGGAAGGGGAAGACGAACAGGTCAGGAAAGCACTTACGGGCCTCGTCGAGTCCGGTGTCGGTGGTCGTCGAGAGGACGCAGGCCACACCGGGATAGCGCTGGCGAAACGCGGCCACCACCTGGCGCAGCAGGTGGATTTCGCCGACGCTGACGCCGTGAAACCACACGGCGCCCGGCGGCAGCGATTCACGCAGTCCGAATAGCTTGGCGCGCAGTCCACTCCGGTAGCGACCCGTCCGCAGCGCACGCCAGAAGAGCCAGGGAGATAATGCGAAAAGAGGCGCAGAGATAAACGCTATTGAGAAGCCAGGACATGGGAATCCTTTCCCGCTCGAACTTACTAGCCCGCAGCGCCAGCAAGGGTGAGTTTAATTCCCTTGCTTGCGCTGCGGGCTAGTAAAACTACACCGCCTGCCGCATGTGACAGTTTTTGTACTTCTTGCCGCTACCGCACGGACACGGATCGTTGCGACCGACCTTCTCGCCGCGATTGCGGATCGGCTCCTGCTTCTTGTCGGTGGCGGCGTTGGTGGACATGGCCTGCTCGGCACTCTGGATGGCGCGGGGCCGATTCGTGGATGGTGGCGCCGATCGCCCACAGCGATTCCTGGAACGCTTCGGTATCCTCGACGCGGAAGACGGCGTCCGTCACCTTGTCTTCCATGTTCTCCCACATCGCCTTGAATTCCTTCATGCCCTCCTGCTTGTACACCGTCTTGGGGTCTTCCTGGCCCCAGCCGCGCAGACCGATGCCGGAGCGCAGATAATCCATCGTGTACAGGTGATTTTTCCACGCCGAATCGAGCTGATTGAGCACCAGGCTGCGCTCCATCTGCCGCATCTCGGGACGGTAGCGCGTGTCGAAGGCGTTCCACAACACCTGCTGCGCCTGGTCGTGCGTCACTTTCGTCAGGGCCGATTCCGGCACTTCCAGGTGCAGCGTTGTTCGCGCCCAGTCGGACAGTTCCTTCGCTTCGTCCGCGTCGGACTTGCGGTTGCTGCCCTCGAAGATCTCGTCGAGCTTGGCGTCGATCGCCTCCTCGTTGACGGCCGGATAGGTCGAACGGCTGATGTCGATGAGCATTTCATAGAGACGGTGGCGCGGCTGGGTGCGGAAGTCGTCCTCGTGGATTCGATCGTGCGCCTGCGGGAAGCGCTGCTCGGCCGCCCACTTGTAGATCCCTTCGCGGTTGTAGCGCTGACCGCCGGCGGCCGCGCCCTGCTGGTCGGCCATGAAACGCGCCATGGCCGCCCGCACCGGAAACTCGATCTCGCGCTGGCGATACAGTTCCATGATGCGGTCGTGCAGCACCTTCTTGATGTCCGCCTCGTCCCGGTCGGCCAACTCTTCCGGCCGCACTTTCAGCTGGAACTTGAGCCGTGCCCAATCGCACAGGGAACGCATGCCCCAGTTGGGTTCGAGGAACTCGCGGCCTTCGTTGAGGTCGGTGTCGCTCAAGCACTGATTGGCCTGCTCGCGCAGATAATCGGCGAGGTTGTCCTTGCCGATCTGGCGCAACTGGCGCTCGTTGGTCTTGAGGTTCCAGCGGGCGTTGACCTGGTTGGCCAGCGCCTGCCAGTTCCACTCCTTGGCGTCCTCGCTGCCGAGGTTTTCCTCGAGCGCCTCGTGAATCTGCGTCTCGACGGTGCGCAGGGCCTTGTCGCGCGCGGTCTTCTCGGCCTCGGTGAAGTCGCTGCGGCTGAAGTCGGCCGGGTCGAACTCGACGCCGAGCCGGTTGGCCGCGAACTCGGCGAAGCTGGCCGCTCCGTAATCGGAATCGAGATAGCGCTCGCAGGCCAGGTCGATCTGCTTGTCGAGCATGCGCGCGATTTGCAACTTGCAGTTGGCCCCTTCGAGGATGCGCTGGCGAGCGCCGTAGACTTCCTTGCGCTGGTGGTCCATCACCTCGTCGTATTCGAGCAGGTGCTTGCGGGCGTCGAAGTGGCGCTCCTCGACCTTCTTCTGGGCCGCCGAGATGCGCCGCGACACCATTCGGCTCTCGATGGCCTGCCCTTCTTCCATGCCCAGCCTGGCAAGCAGGCCGGACACCCATTCGCCGGCGAAGATGCGCATGAGGTCATCTTCGAGGCACAGGTAAAAGCGGCTGGAGCCGGGATCGCCCTGCCGTCCGGCCCGGCCGCGAAGCTGGTTGTCGATGCGGCGGGCGTCGTGGCGCTCAGTGCCGATGATGTGCATGCCGCCCATCTCGGCGACCTTCCGGCCCTCTTCCTTCATCTTCTCCTTGCGCTCGATCTCCTCGACGGTCTGCTTCCACTCGTCTTCCGGCACGTCCAGGCGCGAGGCGTACTTGTCCTTGAGCCGTGCCCAGGCGAGCGTTTCGGGGTTGCCGCCGAGGATGATGTCGGTGCCGCGGCCGGCCATGTTGGTGGCGATGGTGACGGCGCCGATGCGGCCGGCCTGGGCGACGATCTCCGACTCGCGGGCCGCGTGTTCGGGCAGCGCGTTCAACAGTTCGTGCTTGATGCCGCGGCGCTTGAGCATGTCGCTGAGCTTGATCGACTTGTCCACGTCGGTCGTGCCGACCAGGATGGGCCGGCCTTCCTCGTGGACCTCGACGATCTCATCGACCGAAGCCTTCCACTTCTCCTTCTCGGTGCGGAAGATCACATCGGGAGAATTGATGCGGATGAGCGGCTTGTTGGTCGGGATGGCGATGACTTCGAGCTTGTAAATCTTCCAGAACTCGTCGGCCTCGGTCATGGCCGTGCCGGTCATGCCGGCCAGCTTCTTGTACAGCTTGAAGTAATTTTGCAGCGTGATCGTCGCCAGGGTCTGCGTCTCTTCCTTGATCTTGACGCCGTCGCGGGCGTGTTTGGCCTCGATGGCCTGGTGCAGACCGTCGGACCACTGTCGGCCGATCATGAGCCGGCCGGTGAACTCGTCGATGATGATGATGCTCATCTCGCCCGATTCGGGATGGCGCATCACCGCGTAGCGCTTGTCTTTCTTGTAGAGGTGATGACCCTTCAAGGCGTTGTCGATGAGGTGCGGCCATTCCATGTTGCCGGCCGTGTAGAAGCTCTCGACGCCGGCCAATTCCTCGGCCTTGTGGATGCCCTCGTCGGTCAGGTGGCAGGTCTGCTCCTTCTCCTTGACCTCGAAATACTTGCCCGGCTCGTGCTTTTGCAACTCGGTCAACTGCACGGCGATCTCGTTGGCGCGGGCGTAGCGGCGCAGGTCGCTGAACGCCTGGCCGGAGATGATGAGCGGGGTGCGGGCCTCGTCGATGAGGATGTTATCGACCTCGTCGATGATGGCGTAGTTGAGCGCCTTCTGCACCTGCTGGAAATACGGATCGAAATTGTTATCGCCCCAGCGGGCCGGCTTCATGTTGTCGCGCAGGTAGTCGAAGCCGAACTCGCTGTTGGTGCCGTAGGTGATGTCGCAGTCATAAGCCCGGCGGCGGAGGACCGGGTCCATGTCGGACTGAATATAGCCGGCCGTGATGCCCACGGCCTTGTAAATGGGCATCATCCATTCGCAGTCGCGGCGGGCCAGGTAGTCGTTGACGGTGACGATGTGGACGCCCTTTTGCTCCAGGGCGTTGAGGTAGGCCGGCAGCGTGGCGACGAGGGTTTTGCCTTCGCCGGTGACCATCTCGGCGATGTTGCCGCGATGCAGGACGATGCCGCCGAGGATCTGCACGTCGAAATGGCGCATGTTCTTGGTGCGGAAGGCGGCCTCGCGGCAGGCGGCGAACGCTTCCGGCAACAGATCGTCGAGCGTCTCGCCCTTGGCCAAGCGTTCGCGGAATTTCGGCGTCAGCGCCTTCAGCTCGTCGTCGCTGAGGGCCTGCATTTTCCCTTCGAGTTCGTTGACTTGCGCCAACAGCGAACCAGGGATGACGGTGTGCGTGGCGCCGGGGGCGGTGGCGCGGATGTAGCCGAGGCTGCGGATGTAGCGCTCGTTGCTGGAACCGAACAGGCCGAGGAGAAACTTGCCAACGCCCTCCGAGAACGCGGACAGGCCATCGCCGAGTTTCTCCCAAAAACCGACATCCATCGACGTTTCAGTGCTCATCGAAATCCATGCCTCCGCATGGCGCTCTGGCGCATGCTGTGCCGCCCATAAACGCAATGGGCCATACTAGCAGTCTAGGGAAGCGGGCTGCGCAAGGTCAATACGGATAGAACTCGCCGCGGAGTCCTCCAAATGAAGGAGACAAGGAACGCGGGAGATCTCGCCGCTGGCCTTGTTTCCCTTCTCTCGGAAAGCGACAATCGAGGGGGTGGAGGTTTGGACAGGGAGGTCCAACGTCATGGCGGAGCACGATCAGCGGTTCAAGGTGCTGCTGCGGGAGTTTCTGCCCGACTTCCTCCGCCTGTTCTTCCCGGAGCGGGCCGAGTTGTTCGACCTGGAACAGGTGGAATGGCTGGACAAGGAACTCTTTGTCGATCCGCCGCAGGGCGACGTGCTACTTCTCGACCTGGTGGCCCGCCTGCGTTTGCGTTCCTCTACGGAAGAGGCGGCGTTGGTGCTGGTCCATATTGAAGTGGAATCGCGCGACGCGGTGGCGGCGATGCCCCACCGCATGTTCGACTACTACGTGACGCTGCGGCGAAACCACTCGTGTCCGGTATTGCCGATCGCGGTGTATCTGCGCGTGGGCCGTGACGGCATCGGTGTGGACAGCTACACGGAGGAGTTCGGCGGCCTGGCCGTCCTGAGTTTTCAGTATCTCTATGTGGGACTGCCGGCGCTGGAGGCGGAACAATACGTCACGGGTGCCAACTGGCTGGGCGTGGCCCTGACCGCTCTGATGCGGATGCCGCCGGCGCGGAAGGTGTGGTTGCGGGCCGAGGCGTTGCGCCGCGTGCTGCTGGAATGCAAGGAGAACGACTATCGACGTTTCTTGTTGCAGGAATGCTTGGAGGCGTATACACAACTGGACGAAGAGGAACAGCGGCAGTTTGAGCAACTGCTTCACACGGAATCGTACAAGGAGATCGAGCCGATGATGGTCACAACGTATGAAAAAGGCATCGCCAAGGGACGCCGGGAGGCGGCGCGTTTACTATTGGAGCACAAATTTGGCCCATTGAGCGAGGCGGTGTTGGCGCGACTGGAGGCATGGCCGGTGGAGCGCCTCGACGAACTACTTCTGGCCATGTTCGATGCGGAATCGTTGGCTGCTCTCGGGCTGGAAGAGGGCAACGGAAAAACCTAATGTGGATCGTCCAAGGAGACCGAAACGATGATGGTTACGACGTACGAGAAAGGCATCGCCAAGGGACTAGAGGAGGGGCGTCAGGAGGCGGCGCGTTTACAATTAGAGCACAAATTTGGCCCGTTGAGCGAGGCGGTGCTGGCGCGATTGGAGGCATGGCCGGTGGAGCGCCTCGATGAACTGCTGATCGCCGTGCTCGATGCCCCCTCGCTGGCCGCCCTGGGATTGGAAGAGGGCAACGGAAAGACGTAGCACCGACATCCGGAGGCGGATCGAGATAAAGTTCCTGCCTCGCGAGAATTGTCGCTCCTCTCGATACGCCAATCTTTTGCGCGGACCTTTCTTCCGATTTGCTCTCCGCGCCACCGCGAACTATAGTCTGAACAGAATCGAAGAAGGAAGCGGCCACTCCCCCATGAGCCGATCGTTTCGTCCAACCCCAAAGGTTATCCCCCAGGGAGAACAGCGGTGTTGCTCCGGTCGGAGAAGGCGTCTCGTTTCGGTTTCACGTTAATTGAACTCCTGGTTGTCATCGCCATCATCAGCACGCTGATCGGCCTGCTTCTGCCGGCCGTGCAAAAAGTCCGCGAGGCGGCCAGCAGCGTCAAGTGCAGCAACAACCTGCGGCAACTCACGCTGGCGTGTCACAATTGCCACGATGCCAACGGGGTGTTGCCGCCCGGCCTGGGGTGGTTTCGCCGGTCCGGCCCACCCGGCGCGTACGGCACCGTGCTGTTTCATCTCTTGCCCTATATCGAACAGGACAACCTCTATCGCAGCGCGGCTTACGGGCCGAACTACTTCGCCGGCACCAACAACGTGAATGCCTATCCCATCGCCCTGTATCGCTGCCCGTCCGATCCCAGCACCGGCGAGGACGGCGTGGTGAAGGACCTCTCCGGGAACCCCTGGGCGCGTGCAGCTATGCCGTCAACGCCCAGGTGTTCTGCTCGGTCGGGGCCAACGGTATCCTCATGAGTCCGCAAGGGTACGCGCGCATCCCGGCCACGTTCCAGGACGGGACTTCCAACACGATCCTGGCCACCGAGAAGTATGCCAACTGCACCAATTCCACCTACGCTCAGGGCGGCAACTACTGGGCTTACTGGCACACCGGACCCGGCGTGCAGCCGTGCCATCCCGGCTTCGAGGTTTCCTGGACCGGCTACAGCTTCGGGCCGGGTTCCAAGTTCCTGTCCCAACCCGCTCCGTATCAGGGCAATTGCGACCCGACCCTGGCCTCGACGCCGCACCCCAGCGGCATCCATGGGGCCATGGCCGACGGCAGCGTGCGCTTTCTGTCCACCTCAGTGTCGCCCTATACGTGGTGGTTTCTCAGTACCCCCGCGGGCGGCGAAACCATCCCCCCCGACGGCGAGTGACCCACGAGGAGGAATGCACCGTCATGAACAAGCAATCGTTGAGAAATCGGAAAACGCGCTGGCTGGCCGGCTTGCTGGTCGGCGTCCTGGCCGTGTCCGGGTGCGGATCGAAGACCGGGACCGTCACGGGCACGGTTCGCTACCGCAACCAGATGCTGACGACCGGCACGGTTAGCTTTTACTGCGAAAAGGGCGAGATCGTGTCGGCCCTGATCGCGAAGGACGGGACGTATCGTCTTGCCAAGGTGCCCAAAGGCTTGACGCGCGTGGCCGTGGTGAGCCATCCGGCGGTGCCATACGGCTTGCAGGTCAACCAGGTGCCGGCGGCGTTCGCCCCGCCCTCCGCGCCCACGGCGCGGGTGCCGCTCAAACCGTCCACGTTTATCCCCGAGAGATACAATCGGCCCGATAGCTCGGGACTGGTCCTCACCGTCCAGGGCGGTGAGCAGACGCTGGATTTCGATTTGACTCCCTAACCTCGGTCCCCACGGTGGACAAGAAACTCTCCTCGGCCCGTTGCGTTCATGCGGTCGTGCTTCTGACGGGGGCGGCGATCCTGGCTCTGGGAGTGCTCGTCCTGGCGGGGGAACGGGCCGGCCTGGTTTTTTTGGTCCAACCGCATCCGCTCTTTCAGGCCATGAGTGCCGAGGGAGCGGTGGGGTTGCTGCTTCTGGGCGGCGGCCTCTTGGCGGCGGGAATCGGTTGGCGGCGGCTGCCGGCGGCGGCGGGGGTGCTCGTCCTCCTGGGCGTGGGCTTCGGCTTGGTGTGGGGGCACACCGGCCTCACGCCGGGCGAGACGGCGGCCCTCGTTTTGTCGGCCACCGTCCTGGTGCTGTGGAACAGGGCGGACGGACGCGGGAAGCGAGTCGTCCTGGCAGGGTTGGGGTCGGCGTTGCTTCTGTTGAGCATCGTCAGCCTGGCCGGCCACTGGACCGGCTTCATGACGCTTTTCGGCCGGCCGCACCTGCTGCGCATGCCGATCCAGGCGACCCTCGCGTTTTCCAGCCTGGGGCTGACGGTCCTCTTATTCACCCCGCGAGGGAGCCAATCTCCGTCCGCTTACCTTCTCCACCGGCTGCCGTCGTTGGTCGCGGTCGCCTTTTTCATCGCCACCGCCGTCCTGTGGCAAAGCCTGACCGTCCAGGAACAGCGCGACCTGGAACGGACGATCCAGGTCGAGGCCGAGGCCGTGCGCCGCGAACTGACGGACAAATCCCTTTTGCCCTTCGAGGAGCTGATCTGGACGCGGGAGAAGTGGGAGCAGTTCGGTCTGCCCGACGATATGAACGTCCCCGACAAGGGGCTGCTCTACCTCCGCAATCGCCCCAGCTGCATGGCCCTGGGGATACTTCACGCCGACGGCCGGGTCAAATGGAACCCGAAGTTCGACGACCCCGCCCTGCTCGAGCTGCGGTTGTTCGGGACCAACGAGCACATGCGGCAAATGCTCGGCGACTTCGGCAAACGGCAGGGGCTGACCCTGCGCCGCGGCTCCGGCTCGTATCGCGGCAACGGGCTTATCCTCATCGTCTACTCGCCCTTGCCGGCGATCGAGAAGGACCATGTGGGCGTCGTGGCGGGGTTCAACATCCCCGAGCTGATCGACTCGATCCTGCACCCCAACCTGTCGCCGGGCTTCGCGATCCGCATTTTCGAGGACGGCGAGGAGATCTATCGCCGCGCGGCGCCGAGACGGAGTACGAAGCGGAATGGGGGCGCAGCCAGATGGTGCGCGTCTACGAGCAAAACTGGCGGATCACGATCTGGCCGACGCCGGCGCTGATGGCCCGCAAGCTGCGCCTCGCTGCCCAAGGTGGCGCTCATCGCCGGTTCGCTCATGGCGTCGATCTTGGCCCTGGCCGTGTACCTGGCGCAAGACGGCCCGCCGCCGCGCCGGGGAGCTGGAAAAGGAAATTGCCGAACGCAAATTGATCGAAGAGTCGCTGGCCCACGAGATCGGCCAGCGCAGACAAATCGAAGAGGACCTGCGCCACGCCAAGGACGCGGCCGAGGCGGCCAGCCAGGCCAAGAGCCAGTTCTTGGCCAACATGAGCCATGAGATCCGCACGCCCATGAACGGCATCCTCGGCATGACCCAGCTCACTCTCGACAGCGAGCTGAACGACGAGCAGCGCGAATCGCTGGAAATGGTCAAGCAGTCGGCCGACCACCTGATGACCGTCATCAACGACATCCTCGATTTCTCCAAGATCGAGGCCGGCAAAATGGCCCTGGAGTGCCGGGTCTTCGACCTGGCCGACAGTCTGCAAACCTTGCTCAAACCGCTGGAATTGCGTGCCCGCGAGAAGGGGCTGAAGCTGCATTACGAGCTTTCACCGGCGACCCCGCGCCGACTACTCGGCGACGTCACACGGCTGCGGCAAGTGCTCGTCAACCTGCTGGGCAACGCCATCAAGTTCACGGCCCACGGCGAAGTCCGCCTGCGCGTGAACGTGGAAGAGGACAAGGAAGACCGTTTGCTTCTGAGCTTCGCGGTCTCCGACACCGGCATCGGCATTGCCGCCGACAAGCTGCGCATCATCTTCAACGCCTTCGAGCAGGCGGACGGCTCGACGACGCGCGTGTACGGCGGCACCGGCCTGGGTTTGGCCATCGCCGCCAGGCTGGTCGAACTGATGGGCGGGCGCATCGGCGTCGAGAGCGAGGCCGGCAAGGGCACCACGTTCCGTTTCACGGCCTGCCTCCGCCGGGCGAGCCTGCCCCGCAGCTCCTCCGAGGTCGTCATGCTACCGAACCAGGGCGCGGACGGAGCGCCGCCGGCCGGTCTGCGCATCCTCGTCGCCGAGGACAACGCCATCAACCAGAAAGTGGTCGTGCGGATGCTGGAGAAGCACGGGCACCGCGTGACGGTCGTGGGCGACGGCCGGGAGGCGGTCGCCGCGGTCGAGCGGCACGAGTTCGACCTGGTACTGATGGACGTGCAGATGCCGCACCTGAGCGGTCTGGAGGCGGCCCGGCTCTTGCGCCCGCGAGGAGGGCACGGAGCGACACCTGCCGATCGTCGCCATGACCGCGCACGCTCTCAAGGGCGACCGCGAGCGCTTTCTGCAATCCGGCATGGACGGCTACACCGCCAAGCCGATCCAGCCGGAGGAGCTGTTCGAGGAGATCGCCAAGTTCGCGCCTCTCCCTCGACCCTCGGCCCCGCCTTCCGCTCCTCCGCCGCCCGCTCGCGCCTTACTGGACGGCAAGGCGATCTTGCGCCGCCTGGACAACGACCGCGAGCTGTTGCGCGAGCTGGTGGAAATCTACGATCAGGATTGTCCGAATTATCTGGGACGCATCCGCACGGCCCTGTCCCAGCGCGACGGCACGGCCGCGGCCGACGCCGCCCACGCCTTTCGCGGCGCGGCCGGCAACTTCGCCGCGGCCGAGGTCATGGCCGCAGCGTTTCAGGTGGAGAGCCTGGCCCGCGCCGGCGAGCACGCCTCGGCCGCCGCCGCGTGTACCCATCTGGAGTCCGAGGTGCTCCGGCTGAAGGAAGCGCTCCACGCTCTGCTGACACCGGCCGAGGCCGCCTGTTCCTGACATGCTGCCGCCAGCGCATGGCAGCACCTCGGTTTAACGGCTCCGTCCCGACGCCCGCGCCGGTCCCATCTCCTCATAAGCCGCCTCCAGATGGCGCGTAAACCGCGGCGCGTCCATCAACGGCGAACGACTCATGCGCTCTGCGCAAGCCGGCACGCAGGGCCGTCAAACGATCCAGGTCGTCGGCCAGCTCGGCCGCCAGCCCAACGCAGCCCTCGGGCGTGTCCGCGATCAACTCGTCCAGACCGACGTTGTGCAGGAAGCGGACTCCTTGACGCGACACGCTCATGCGGCCGGCCCAGGTGAGCACGGGCACTCCCATCCACAGGGCGTCGCAGGTGGTGGTCACGCCGTTGTACGGGAACGGGTCCAGGCACAGATCCACCGCCTGATACAGCTTCAAGTAGTCCACCCGGCTGGGCACGGGGCCGATCAGCCCCAGCCGTTCCGGAGCGACGCCGTGGCTGGCCAGGATCGCACAGATCCGTTCTTCCGCTTGCCGGCTGGCGCCCGAACGGAGCAGGAGGCGCGAGCCGGGCACGGCCGCCAGGATTCGCGCCCACAGGGCCAGGACTTCCTCCGTGAGCTTGGCCACGGCGTTCAGGGAGGCGAACGTCACCTGGCCCAGTTGCCGGGCCGGCGGCTCCGGGCGGACAGCGGGCGCCTCGCCGGGCTGGTAACAGAAGCCGCACTCGGGCAGGCGGACGAGCCGCTCCTGGTAATGCGCTTCCGCCAGGCCGGGTGGGTCGGCGTGGGCGTCCGTGAGGTAATAGTCCAGCGCCGGCAGGCCGGTGGTGCCGAGGTAGCCCAGGTAAGAGACCTGGATCGGCGCCGGCTTGCGGGCGAACACGAGCAGCCGGTTGCCGCCGGTGTGGCCGGACAGATCCACCAGAATATCAATCCCATCCCGGCGAATGATCTCGGCCGCCTGCTCGTCGGACAGTCCGAGCAACGAGCGCCACTGGTCGGCGTAGCCCTGGAAGCGCTGCGTTCGGGCGTCGGGACGCGCCACCTCGGCGTAGCAAAAGATCTCGAAGCGCTGGCGGTCGTGGTTGGCGAGGATCGGCTCCAGGAAATAGGCCACGGGATGTTCGCGGAAATCGGCGGACACGTAGCCGATGCGCAGGCGGCGTCCTTGCCGGGGAGGATGCGGAGGAGGCTTCAAGGCGTCGGCCCCGGACGCCGCATGGCGCTGGGCATAGCGGCGGGCTTCGGCGAGGATTTCCAGCGGATCGGCGTTCGCCTGGTATTGCAGGGCCAACAGCAGGTTGCTGTGGACGGCGGCGTTCTCCGGTTGCGCGGCCAGGGCTTGGCGGTAGCAGGCGACGGCTTCGCTCGCCAATCCCATGTCCTTGCGGGCGTTGCCGAGGTTGGCGAGCGCTCTGGCGTGGTGGGACGAAATTTGCACGACCCGTTCGTAACAAGCCACGGCTTCGTCCGGCTGCCCGACGGCGGCGAGGGCCAGTCCGAGATTGTTGTAGGCATCGGCGAAGCCGGGCTGCAAGTCCACGGCCCTGCGGAGGCTGAGGAGGGCCTCTCCGGCCCGGCCCAGGTTGAGCAGGGCCAGACCCAGGTTATTGTGGGCCTCGGCGAGATCGGGCTGGAGATAGAGCGCCTGCCGGAAACTGAGCCGGGCCTCCTCGTGTCGCCCTTGCGGAAGCAAGGCCAATCCGAGGTTGTTGCACAGGATCGCGGAGTCCGGCCGCAGCCGCAGCGCCCGCTCGTAACAGAGCGACGCATCGGCCGGCCGGCCCAACTCCATCAACAGCGCCCCCAGCTTGGCCGCCGGCCCCGGATCGCTCGGCCGCAGCTGGGCCGCTCGCTCATAGCTGGCGCCGGCCTCGTCCCGCCGGCCCAGGCTCCGCAAGGCATCGCCCAGGTTGACCCACGCCTCCACGAGATTGGGCTGAAGCTGCACGGCCCGCCCGAAATGGGCCGCCGCTTGCTCCGGCTGACTCTGCTTGAACAGGACCAGGCCGAGCGTGTTGTGGGCCGCGGGGTTCTCCGGATGGAGACGCAGCGCCTCGCGCACCGCCGCCTCCGCCTCATCGAGCCGGCCTTGCTCCATCAGGACGAGGCCGAGGAGGTTGTGGCTGTCGTCGTCGTCGGGTTGCAAGCGGATGGCTTCGCGGTGATGGGCGATGGCTTCGTCCCTTTGGCCCTGTTCCTTCAAGGCCATGCCGAGATGGTTGTGTAGCTGCACCGACTCGGGCCGCACCTGCAGGGCTTGGCGGAAGGCGTGGACAGCCTCCTCGTACCTGCCCTGAACGTGACAGAGGGAGCCTAAGCGCGACCAGGCGTCGGCGTTGTCCGGCTCCCGTTGCAGGAGTTGGCGGTACAGTTGTTCCGCCGGGACGAGGGCGCCGAAACGGAGGAATCGCTCGGCTAGCGCGAAAAGGTCGCTCGTGGGCATCATAAGGGCATCGTAGAAGGCGGAGGAGGGGCCGCGACACGAGGCCCCTCCCGAAACAAGAAGCGAATCAGAAGGGGGTGGTTGGTACGGGCGTGTTGGTATTGATGGACAGCGGCGCGCCGGGCAGGGGCGGCAGGTGCTCGAAGAGAGCATTGAGGGTGCCCTGGAGGACGAGATTTACCTGATCCGCCTGCTGCTGCTGGCTTGCCAATGAAGCGAAGACGACGGCGTTCACCGACGCCGTGCCGAGCAGGTTGATCTGGTTGACGCCGCTGAAGAACTGAAACGGCTGCCCGTCCCAGGAAACCGCCACGTTCCCCCCGCCCTCGTCCACGATCAGCGCGAATCCGGCCAGCGCCAGCAGTCCCTGCGTCGCAATCGGCGCCACACCAACATTCAGGGTCGAGCCGGACTGGAAGGAGACGCCGCCCGTTCTTGGAAGCTCCGTGCCCGGAAGTTGGATGGCCACATCGTGGGGCGGAGGAGGCTGATTGAACGGAAACACGAAGTTCACTGGGGCGAGTCGCCCTTCCAACGGCTCCAGGCACGGGATGAAACGGTTGCGAGGCTGCGGATCATCGTAGCTGCTCATGGGACTTTCTCCTGCAAGGTTGCGCCGGATGGTTCTCGCGGACAGGAACAATACCCAAACCATTGAGACGAGAGCGGGCGAATTTGCTGATCTGTGAACTATTTGAAGATGTTTTCTCCATTTCTTAGAGCAGGTATCAGAATCACTGTCAAGCGAAAAGTGACACCGACTTGTCGGTACGATTCACGAGCCGAAGGATGAGGTTGCAGCTGGCGATCGGCTCGCAGCCGCGAGTTGGCCGTCGTTCTTGCCGAAGGCCATCGGCAAAGCCTCCAGGCCGCGCAACAACATCCCACGCCGCCAGCGCAAGGCGCTCGGCGGCACGGCCAGCCGCAAATCCGCGGCGCGGCGCAGCAGCGTCCCGAGTGCAATCTGTCCCTCCAGCCGGGCCAGCGCCGCACCCAGACAGAAATGCGTCCCCAGGCCGAAGGCCAGGTGCCGGTTCGGCTCGCGCGTAATGTCCAGCGTATCGGGATGCGGGAACTGCCGTTCGTCTCGGTTGGCGGAAGCGAGCACCGCGAAGACCATTTCTCCACGCGGGATCGTCACCCCATTGATCCTCATATCCTCGCGCGCATAGCGCTCGGTGGCCAATTCCACCGGACTGGTGTAGCGAAGCAGCTCCTCCACGGCCGGTCTGAGGAGCGCCGGATCGCTGCGCAGCTTTTCCAGCTGGTCGGGATGTTCCAGGAGCGCCAGCGTGCCGCTGCCGATCAGGTTGACGGTCGTTTCGTGCCCGGCCACCAGCAGAAGGAAGACCATCGCCACCAATTCGTCTTCACTCAAGGTGTCGCCGGCTTCCTCGGCGCGGGCCAGGGCGCTGTACCAGATCCCCTGGGGATTGGCCCGCCGCTTCTTGATGATGTTGAAGCGGAGGTAGCGCATAAAAGCCCAAACACTGGGAATGGCCTTCCACAGTTGCCACATCGAGTTGAACGCGATGATGGCGTTGGACCAGCGGTGGAACTTGTGGCGATCCTCCGCCGGCACGCCCAGCATTTCCGCGATGATCGTCGTCGGCAGGGGCAAGGCGTAGTCGCGAATCAAATCCATGCGCCCGCGGTCCTGCACCTTGTTGAGAAGTTCCTCGGTAAGATCGCCGATCCGCGGACGCATTTGTTCGATCAGCCGGGGCGTGAACGCCAGGTGGACCAGCGCCCGCAGCCGCGTATGATCGGGCGGATCCAGGTCGAGCATGTTGCGTTTGAGCGGCTTGAACATCCTGCGAAACCACGGCTGGCGGGCTTCCTCTTCCGGCGTCAAGGCGTTGGCCGTGTCCTTGACGAAGCGCTCGTCCTTGAGGACCGTCATCACGTCGTCGTAGCGGGTGAGGAGCCAGGCCGATTCTTTGGTCGGCAGCCTCATGCGGTGGACGGGCGCTTCGGCGCGGAGCCGGGCGTAAAAGGGGTGCGGGTTCGCCTTGAATTGTGGGCTGGCGAGGTTGACCGGGTCTTCGAGCGGCGGTCGCCGCTTTCCCGACAGCAACGAGAAGATTCCCATGGCGCAACTTCCGTTGGTAGTGGCTCATTTGAAATAGTCTACTCATCAGGTATCCGGGCCGCCTTCCTTCTTGGCTCCCTTCGCTCTTTCCCGCTTCAGGACTTCCAGGCAATGTCCGGTGCCGGCTTCCGAGGCGAACTTGGGAGGCCGCGCCTGGCTCGGCCGGACCTCGTCCTTCTCTGGGATGACGTAACAGAATCGCAGCGTGTCGCCGTCCAGTTCGTAAATGTCCCGCGTGCTCTTGCCCTTGAAGGCGCCGCTTGTGCCCGAAAACTGCGCCTGCTTGGGCCTCTTGGTCGGGTCGATCGTGAACGTCCCCGCCGTCACGGTTTCTCCACCCCTCCGTTGGGCCCACTTTCCGTTCTCCTCCAAGGTCAAGGTGACAATCTTCCCTTCGTCCGGGGGAATCTTCTTCCCGTCCTCCACAAGCGATACCCGCCTCCAGGTGCCGGCGAGCTTCTTCATGTCCTGCTTCACCACCTCCGGATCGGGATCGTCGGCAGCAACGAGGAGCGCGACCGCCACACACAAAAGTAGCTGGGGTCTCACGGGATACCTCCTTCGGATAGGTCGGCGGAGAGGATGAGCGGACAAGAGATGCTTCCACATCTACCGTTTCACGGTGTTTTCAGCAAGCTTTAAGGCTCGGTCGATGGTGAAACCTTCGCATCCAGGGCCGCAGCCCCTTATGCGCCGGAATGTTTTTCAAATGAGGCCGCTACTCTTTTGCCGTATCATTCCGCGATATGCGTCATAAAATAAACGGATGCCGGTTCGCTTGAGATAGCCAACATCCGCAGACCACCGCGAGAACGCATCCCATGACCGACCTGCAACGTCATCAGCTTTTGCTCGCCCGCCGCACGTTCCTGGGTCGCTCGGCCCTGGGACTCGGCTCGCTCGCCCTCGCCTCGCTCCTGGAGCCGCGCTTGCTTTCGCCCCTCCGTGCGGACACCGGCCCGGACGGCCGGCCGAAAGTGCCGCACTATCCCGGCGTCATCCACCCCCGGCATTTCGCGCCGAAGGTGAAGCGCATCATCTGGCTGTACATGTCCGGCGGACCCTCGCATCTGGAAACGCTCGATCCCAAACCGAAGCTGGCCGCGATGAACGGCAAGCCGATGCCCGAGTCGATCACGAAAGGACAGCCGATCGCCCAGCTACAAGGGGCGAAGCTCGTGTGCATGGCCCCACAGCATCCCTTCAAGAAATACGGCAGATCAGGACAGGAAATCTCCGCCATATTCCCGCACCTGAGCAAAGTGGCCGACGAGTTGTGCATCGTTCGATCGCTGCGCACCGAGGCGATCAACCACGACCCGGCCCACACCTTCATGAATACCGGCACGACCATTTCCGGCCGGCCGAGCATGGGTTCGTGGCTGTGGTATGGCCTGGGTAGCGCGTGCGACAACCTGCCCGGCTTCGTCGTGTTGACCTCGCTGGGCCGGTTCGGGCAGGCGCAGCCGATCGCCGCCCGGCAGTGGCACAGCGGCTTTTTGCCCAGTAGTTTTCAGGGCGTCGAGTTCCGCTCGACCGGCGACCCGGTGCTGTATGTCAACAGTCCCGCCGGCGTCACGGCGCAGCGGCAGCGCGACATCGTGGACACCACCGAAGCGCTCAACCGGCTGTACAACGAAACCGCCGACGATCCCGAAGTCGTGACACGCATTCGCCAGTACGAGATGGCGTTTCGGATGCAAACGAGCGTGCCGGAACTCATGGACCTGTCCGGCGAAACGAAGGCGACGCTCGATCTGTACGGTACGAAGGGCGGCGACGGCTCGTTCGCGTCGAATTGCTTGCTGGCGCGGCGGTTGGCCGAGCGCGGCGTGCGTTTCATTCAGCTTTATCACCGCGATTGGGACCATCACGGCGGCATCAAGGACGGCATCGCCGGCTCGGCCCGCGAGGTCGATCAAGGGGCCGCGGCGCTGTTTGATCGACCTGAAACGGCGCGGCCTGCTCGAAGATACGCTTGTCGTGTGGGGCGGCGAGTTCGGCCGAACGCCGATGGCGCAGGGTAGCGGTCGGGATCACCACATCAAGGGCTTCTCGATGTGGCTGGCCGGCGGCGGCATCAGGCCCGGCATCACCCACGGCGCGACCGACGACTTCGGCTACAACGCCGTCGATAACGTGGTCGATGTGCATGACCTGCACGCCACGGTATTGCACCTGTTCGGCGTCGATCACGAACGGCTGACGTATCTGTTCCAGGGCCGGCAGTTCCGGCTGACGGACGTGACGGGGAAGGTGGTCAAGGACATCCTGGCGTGAAAAAAGGGATTTTCGCGGCCACAAACGCGATCCCCCCCTTGACAGTGGTTGACGCCGCCACTACTTTAACACTCTTCGACACGAAGGGATGAGAGAGCGTATTGACGCGAGGAGTCAGCGGTGGCGGGTCAGAATTTCAGCAGCGAGCGCATCCGCATTCGGATGGAAGCCTACGACCACGAAGTGTTGGACCGCACCGCGCAGGAGATCGTGGAGACCGCGGAAAAGACCGGCGCCATGGTGCATGGTCCCATTCCGCTGCCGACCCGCATCGAACGGTACACCGTGCTGCGGAGTCCGCACATTGACCGCAAGTCGCGCGAGCAGTTTGAAATCCGGACGCACAAGCGCCTGATCGACATCCTGCAGCCGACCGGCAAGACCATCGAGGCGCTCAACAAGGGCCTCAGCCTGCCCCCCGGCGTGGACATCAAGATCCGCGTCCTGGCCGGGACGGCCTCCTAAAAACAAGGATGAAGGAGGAAGGATGAAGGATGAATGCGTTTGATTCATCCTTCATCCTTCCTCCTTCATCCTTGCTCGAAACGGTCCCTCGCAAGGGGGATGCGTCGAGCCGAGTAATACCGGCTATCGGCTTTGGGCTATCGGCCATCGGCTCTCGCCGCAAGGACGACGAGACCGAGGAGGTTGGTGCATTATGTTGACTTTGAATGTTTACAACCGGCAGGGCGATTCGGTCGGGACGGTACAGGTGGACCCCGATGAGTTCGGCGGCACCGTCAACAAGCAGTTGCTCCACGATGTCGTTCTGATGCACCTGGCCAACCAGCGGGCCGGCACCCATTCGACCTTGCGGCGCGGCGAGGTGGCCGGCAGCACCAAGAAACTGTTTCGTCAGAAGGGCACCGGCAACGCCCGCGTCGGCCCGCGCCGCACCAACAAGCGCCGCGGCGGCGGCACCGCCAAGGGACCGAAGCCGCGCGACTACGAATATCACATGCCCAAGAAGGCCGTCCGCGCCGCCACCCGCATGGCCATCCTCAGCAAGTTTCAGGACAACGAGGCCCTCGTCATCGATGATTTGACCGTGACCGAGGTGAAGACCAAGCAGGTGGCCGGCCTGTTGAAAGCCCTGAAGCTGCAAGGGACGACGTGCCTTTTAGGGATCAAGGATTACGACAAGAACCTGTATTTGTCGTCACGCAACATCCCGGAAGTCGAGGTGCTGCCGGCGTCGCAGTTCAACGCCTACACCGTGCTGCGGCAGAAGCGGCTACTGTTGACCCGCGCCGCGCTGGATGAATTGCGAAGTAAAAAAGGGTCAGGGACCAGGGGTCAGGGGTCAGAAAAAACATAGCGAGTTTCTTCCTGACCGCTGACCCCTGATTCCTGACCCTGGGAGACTGACATGGCCAACACGACCGAGCGCACGCGCGGGCCGAAGCTGGAGTCGCACCAGATCATCCTGCGCCCGCTCATTACCGAAAAGGGCACGCACCAGTCGCAGCACAAGAGCGAGAAGCGCGAGCACTGGGCACCGGCCTACTCGTTCGAGGTCAACACCTGGGCGACCAAGACCGAGATCAAGGCCGCGGTCGAGGACCTGTTCGGCGTCCGTGTCGCCAAGGTCCGCACGCAGAATCGCCTGGGCAAGCAGCGCCGCTACCGCTTCAAGATGGGCCGGCTGTCCAACTGGAAGAAGGCCATCGTCACGCTACAACTGGACAGCCCGGTGATCGAGTTCTTCTAAAAGCTGTCAGCTATCAGCTATCAGCTTTCAGTCAGACCGGCGAAATGCCGGTAAGAGGGACATGGTGAGAAAGTTGGAACCGGAGTTGTTTGGCTGATAGCTGACGGCTGATAGCTGACAGCTCATTGAGGTGAATTATGGCCATCCGCCAATACAAACCGACGACGCCGGGCCGGCGCGAAGGCTCCGTCAGCGACTTCGCGGACATCACCGACCGCAAGAAGAAGCCGGAAAAGTCGCTCTTGCGCCCCAAGCCCAAGAAGGGCGGGCGGAACAACCAGGGCATCGTCTGCACGCGCTTCCGTGGCGGCGGCCACAAACAGAAGTATCGCCTCATCGACTTCAAGCGCAAAAAGGACGGCGTGTGGGCGACCGTGGTGGGGATCGAATACGATCCGAACCGTACCTCGCGCATTGCGCTGTTGCAATACGAGGACGGCGAGAAGGCGTACATTTTGGCGCCGGAAGGGCTGAAGGCGGGCGACCGCATCATCAGCGGCGACGCCGCCATCGAGCCGCGCGTCGGCAACTGCATGCCGCTGCGGCGCGTGCCGCTGGGCATGACGGTCCACAACCTGGAGATGCAGCCGGGCCACGGCGGGCAGCTGTGCCGCAGCGCCGGCACCGCCGCCACGCTCACCGCCCGCGAAGGCCGCTGGGCGCAGATCACGCTGCCCTCGGGTGAAGTGCGGCGCGTCAGCTCGGAGTGCCGGGCCACGATCGGCATGATCGGCAACGCCGAGCACATGAATATCAGTCTCGGCAAGGCCGGCCGAAAGCGCTGGATGGGACGCAAGCCGCACAACCGCGGCACGTCCATGAACCCGGTCAGCCACCCGATGGGCGGTGGCGAAGGGCGCACGGCCGGCGGCCGGCACCCATGCAGCCCCACCGGCGTGCTCGCCAAGGGCGGCAAGACTGCGCAAGAAACGCAAGCCGTCCAACTCGGCCATCATCCGCCGTCGCCGGCCCGGCCCGCACTATGCGACGAAATA
Organism: uncultured Planctomycetota bacterium; assembly: GCA_963767535.1. Lineage (GTDB taxonomy): Bacteria > Planctomycetota > Planctomycetia > Gemmatales > Gemmataceae > JAJPHU01. The sequence continues at coordinate 205,502 of CAVYEC010000001.1, read as the reverse complement.
GGACACTGGACATGATGGGAAATCGCCCTATAATTTTTATTTCCTGCCCGGAGTGAGCGATGAGCCGGTCTCTCAAAAAAGGCCCCTATGTTGACGAACGGCTGATGGCCAAGGTCGAGCGCGGCCAGCGGACGAGCAACCGGGAGCCGATCAAAACCTGGTCGCGAGACTGCACCATCGTCCCCGAATTCGTCGGGGCGACGTTCCTCATTCACAACGGCAAGAACTTCCATCGCCTGTATGTGACGGAAGACATGGTCGGACACAAGCTCGGTGAATTTGCCCCTACCCGTATCTTCAAAGGACACAGCGGCGGAAAGGGCAAAAAATAAGACAAACCCCGGGGTGGAGCAGTGGTAGCTCGCCAGGCTCATAACCTGGAGGTCGTTGGTTCAAATCCAACCCCCGGAACTAGATGGTTAGCGACGCTTCGCAGAAGCGTGTGAAGAACGCTTCTGCGAAGCGTCGCTAACCATCTCGCCAATCGGGAGAAGGTTATGGAATACAAGGCCACGCATCGCTATGCCGACATGTCGGCGCGGAAGATTCGGCCGTTCGCCACGCTCATCCGCGGCCGATCGGCCGACGAGGCGCTCGAGCTGTTGCGATACTTGCCCAACAAGAGCGCGCGGCTGCTCGAACAGGTGCTCAAAAGCGCGCCTGGGCAACGCGGAGGACCGCGGGGCGCGGAACATTGATGACCTGGTCGTCGTCGAGTCGTGTGTCGATGGCGGGCCGATCATGAAACGGATCATGCCGCGGCGCGCGGCACGGCGTATCAGATCAAGCGGCGCTGCTCGCATATTCGCGTGACGCTGTCGGATTTTGAAGAGCCGGCGGAGGCGTAAGTCGGACGGGCCAACGTTTCTTACGGGTGGATGACATGGGACAAAAAATTCGACCGACGGGCTTTCGCACCGGCATCATGGTCGATTGGCTGAGCCACTGGTACGCCAACAAGCAGGACTTCTCGGATCTGCTCGTCGAGGACGTGAAGATTCGCAAGTTCGTCAAGAAGCGCTACGGCGGCTCGGGCATCTCGAAGATCCGCATCCAGCGGACGCGCGAGAAGGTGACGGTGTTCATCCACTCCGCCCGCGTCGGCATGATCATCGGCAAGAAGGGGCAGGAAGTCGATAAGCTCACGAAGGATCTCGAAGACCTGACCGGCCGGCACATCGAGGTCAAGACGATGGAGGTCAACCGGCCGGAGGTCGATCCGCAGCTGGTGGCGGAGGACATCGCCGAGCAGTTGCAGAAGCGGGCCAGCTTCCGGCGGACGATGAAGCGGGCCATCGACACGACGATGGAGGCCGGCGCCAAGGGGATCCGCATCCAGATGGCCGGCCGATTGGGCGGCGCGGAAATGGCCCGCACGGAAAGCAGCATGGCCGGCAGCATCCCGCTGTCCACCTTGCGGGCGAAGGTGGAGTACGGCTTCGCCGAGGCCAAGACGGCGCAGGGCCACATTGGGATCAAGGTGTGGATCAACAACGGCGATTACCTGGCTCCCGAGGAGACGCCCGAGGCGGCCCCGCCGCCTCCGGGACGCGGTCGCGGCCGGGGACCGCGGCGCGGATAACGTGATGTGTTAGCCCGCCGCGCCAGCAAGGGCAATCCCTTGCTGGCGCTCGGGGCTAGTCAGTCCCGAGAAGGAGGACCACCATGCCGCTGATGCCCAAGCGGGTTAAGTTCCGCAAGACGCAGCGTGGCAAAGTGCGCGGCAACGCCTCGCGCGGCAACGCGGTCAGTCACGGCGACTTCGGCCTGCAAGCCGTCGAGGGCGGCTGGCTCAGCGCCGAGGCCATCGAGGCCGGCCGTATCACCGCCACCCACTCGGTGCGCGGCGAAGGGCGCCTGTACATCCGCGTCTTCCCGCACAAGTCGGTGACGGCCATCCCCGCCGAGACGCGCATGGGTAAGGGCAAGGGTGAGCCGGAGTACTGGGCGGCGGTCATCAAGCCGGGCATGATCCTGTTCGAGATTGGCGGTCTGCCCGAGGCGGCTGCCCGCGACGCCCTGGCCCGCGTCGCCTACAAGATGCCGTTCCGCTGCCGGTTCGTCACGCGCCGGCCGACCGTGGGACGTTAAGCGAAGCGAGGAAACCATGAAACCGGCCGAATTCCGGGCCATGAGTGACGAGCACCTGGCTCTGACGCTCAAGGAGAACGTCAAGAACCTGTTCCACCTGCGCTTCCAGTCGGCCACCGAGCGCCTGGAAACGCCGAGCGAAATCAAGAAGGCCAAGCGCGACGTGGCCCGCATCAAGACCATCCAGCGCGAGCGCGCATTGGCCGCCGAGAAGAAGTCCGCCGAGGGAGCGAAGACCAATGGCTGAGGCAACTGAACGTGGCAAGCGGCGCGTCGAAGTGGGCGTCGTCACCAGCGACAAGATGAACAAGACCCGCCGGGTCGAGATCCCGCGCCTGGTCAAGCACCCGCGCTACGGCAAATACATCAAGCGCCGGACCATTTGCCACATCCACGACGAGACCAACGAGTCGCGCCTGGGCGACACGGTCGAGATCATGGAGACGAGACCGCTCTCCAAGACCAAGAACTGGCGGCTGGTCCGCGTTGTCACCAAGGCGCCGGCCCTGCCCAGCCACCAGGACGCGCCGCCGGCCGTGGAAAACCCGACGGCCTCCTAACCGACGAAGAGAAGGATCGGATCGCGTTATGATTCAGATGTATACCTACCTGGATGTCGCCGACAACACCGGTGCCAAGGAGTGCATGTGCATCAAGGTGCTGGGCGGCACCCGGCGGCGCTACGCCGGCCTGGGCGACGTGATCATCGCCAGCGTCAAGAAGGCCAACCCCGGCGGCGAGGTCAAGCCCGGCGACGTGGTCCGCGGCGTCGTGGTTCGGATCAAGAGGCCGACCCGGCGCGACGACGGCAGCTACGTGCGCTTCGACCGCAACGCCATGGTCATCATCGACGCCGAGCAGAACCCGCGCGGCACGCGCATCTTCGGGGCGGTGGCCCGCGAGCTGCGCGAGAGCGGCTTCGTCCGCATCGTCAACCTGGCGGCCGAGGTCGTCTGAGCGCACATAGCTCCCGGCTTGCCGGGGGTGTTCGATTTCCCCCGGCAAGCCGGGGGCTATGTGGGGAGCAATCATGCACGTTCGCAAAGACGACTTGGTGGAAGTGATTTCGGGCGACGACGCCGAGAAGGGCCGCGCCCACCGGGTGCTGCGCGTCCTGCCGGACGCCAACAAGGTCGTGGTGGAAGGGATCAACCGCGTGTACAAGCACGTCAAGCCCAACCGCCGCAACCCGCAGGGCGGCCGGCTGTCCAAGGAAATGCCGATCGCGGCGTCCAACGTGCTGCTCTTCTGCCAGAGCTGCCGCCGCGGCGTCCGCGTTGGCCATCGCTACGCCGCCGACGGCCACAAGGAGCGCTTCTGCAAGAAGTGCGGCGCCGGCCTCGGTGTGCTGAGCAAGCCCCGGCCAAAATACGCCAAGAAATCGTAAGCGTCGAGATGGGTCGGTCGAGATGTCCTATTGCTAGACGAGTAGTGTCATGGCCCGGTTGCACGAGCGCTATCAGAAAGAAATCGTCCCAGGGCTGAAAAAGAAGCTGGGGCGCGAGAACCTGCTCAGCCTGCCGCGCTTGCAGAAGATTGTCGTCAACATGGGCGTCGGCAAGGCGCTGCAAGACAAGAGCCGGATGGAACAGGCTGCCGATCAATTGTCCCAGATCACGGGACAGAAGGCGCAGATTCGCAAGGCGAAAAAGGCGGTCAGCGGCTTCCGCCTCCGTGAGAACCTCGAGATCGGCTGCCGGGTGACGCTGCGGGGCAAGCGCATGTATGAGTTCCTCGATCGGCTCATCAGCATCGCCCTGCCGCGTATCCGCGACTTCCGCGGTGTCAATCCCAAGAGCTTCGACGGCCACGGCAACTACAGCCTCGGCCTGACCGAGCAGCAAGTGTTCCCCGAGATCGACCCGGACAAGGTGACGTTCGTGCAAGGGATGGACGTGACGTTCGTCACCAGCACCAAAAGCGACGACGAGGCCCGGGAACTGTTGCGGGCCTTCGGCATGCCGTTCCGCGAGGCGTAAGGCGTTCCGGCGAGCCGGGAGCGTGAGCGACCGGAGTCCTCCGGTCGCTCACGCTCCCGGCTCGCCGGAACACAGATAGAGATTCAGACATATGACCACCGAAGCGAAAAACGTGAAATTCCGCAGGCAACTGGCGAAGCTGGAAGCCAGCCGCAAGCCGGATGCGAAGGTGAAGATGCCGCCGCGCGAGCGCATCCGCATTCGTCTGCGCTGCAAGCTGTGCGGCCGGGCGCGGGCGGTGTATCGCAAGTTCGGCATCTGCCGCATCTGTTTCCGCAATATGGCCAGCGATGGCCTGATTCCGGGCGTCAAGAAGGCTAGCTGGTGAGGGTGCAACCATCATGATGACCGATTCGCTGGCGGACATGCTGACCCGCATCCGCAATGCCAACCGCATCGAGCGGCCGGCCGTGGACATCCCGGCCACCAAGCTCAAGATCGCCGTCGCCCAGGTGCTCAAGGAAGAAGGCTTCGTCCTCGACTATCACATCGGCCGGATGGAGATAGAGGTCGATGAGAAGGGCAACAAGTCGAAGACCTTCAAGCAGGATTCGGATCTGAGCAAGCCGCACGCTCTTTTGCGCGTGTACATGAACTACGGGCCGGAAGGCGAGCGCGTCATCCGGCACATCGAGCGGGCCAGCCGGCCGGGCCGGCGCTTGTACCGGCGTTCCGAACAGCTGCGGCCCGTGCTGGATGGCCTCGGCATCAGCGTCATCAGCACCAGCAAGGGCGTCATGAGCGACCGCAAGGCCCGCGCCCAGAAGCTGGGCGGCGAACTCTTATGCACGGTGTGGTAGGGAGAAGAACGATGTCTCGAATCGGCAAACAACCCGTGCCCATTCCCACCGGCGTCAAGGTCAAGGTCGCCGACGGGAAGGTTTTCGTCGAAGGGTCCAAGGGGCAAAAGTTGGAGTTCACGCACCACCGGCTCATCAAGGTCGAGGTGGACGAGGCCGGCAAGGCCATCCGCGTCACGCGGCCCGACGACGAGCGCTTCACGCGCTCGCTGCACGGCCTGACGCGCAGCCTGATCGCCAACATGGTCGAGGGCGTCACCAAGGGCTACGAGAAACGCCTCAAGATCGAGGGGATCGGCTACCAGGCGTCGGCCAAGAACAAGGGCGTCGAACTGACGGTCGGCTACGCCAACCGCGTGTTGATGGTGCCGCCGGCCGGCGTGACGGTCGAGGTGCCCGACCCGACAACGATCCTGATCAAGGGCGCGGACAAGCAGAAGGTCGGCCAGTTCGCGGCCGAGGTGCGGCACGTCCGGCCGCCGGAACCGTACAAGGGCAAGGGCATCCGCTACGAGAAAGAACAGGTCCGCCGCAAGGAAGGCAAGTCCTTCACGACTGGCGGCTGAGCGAGGCGACCATGAATTCCCAGAAACTCACGCAAGTGCGCCGGCTGCGGCGGCGCAACCACGTCCGCCGCAAGATCCACGGCACCGTCGAACGGCCGCGGCTGACGGTCTTCCGCAGCTCCAAGCACATTTACGCCCAGCTGATCGACGACCTCAACGGCCGGACGCTCGCGGCGGCCAGCAGTCTGACGCCGGAAATCCACAAGGATTTGCCCTACGGCGGCAACATCAAGGCCGCCCAGGCGGTCGGCAAGCGCTTGGCCGAGGTCGCCAAGGAGCAGGGCATCACCAAGGCGGCGTTCGACCGCGGCCATTATCGCTATCACGGCCGGATCAAGGCGCTGGCCGAGGCGGCCAACGCGGCGGGACTGCTCTGCTGCGAACCCAAGCCCGGTAAAAAGAAGGCGGCCCCGCCGGAAGAGGCGCCCGAAAAGCCGAGCCGCCCGAGAAGAAGAAGAAAGAAAAAGGGACGAAGTGACAAGTCCTTACCAGCCCGCAGCGCGAGCAAGGGCCGCCCTTGCTGGCGCTGCGGGCTGGTAAGCAGGGGGAGTAGAAGTGTAACATGGCCAGAGAGCGCGAAGGACGACAGGACGGACTGGACGAACGGGTGGTGAAGATTCGCCGCTGCGCCGCCGTGGTCAAGGGCGGCCGGCGCTTCAGCTTCAATGCACTCGTCGTCGTCGGCGACAAAAAAGGCAAGGTGGCTTCCGGCTACGGCAAGGCCAACGAGGTGCCGCCGGCCGTCGAGAAGGCGACCAAGGACGCGCAGGAGATGCTGAAGCGCTCCAAGCGCATCTCGATGCGTGGCGACACCATCCCGCACCGCGTCATCGGCCGCTATTGCGGCAGCCGGGTCATCCTGGTGCCGGCCGGTCCCGGCACCGGCGTCAAGGCTGGTCCCGGCGTGCGCGACGTGCTGGTGATGGTCGGCATCCAGAACATCTTGACCAAGGTGCATGGCAGCAGCAATCCCATCAACCTCGTCAAGGCGACCATCGAGGGGTTGAAACAGCTGCGGACGCGGGAGGAAGTGGCCCGCTTGCGAGGAGTGACCCTGTAATGGACCTCAGCCAGGTACACGTCGGCGTCAACAAGCTGCGCCGGAAGAAGCGCGTCGGCCGCGGCATCGGCAGCGGCCACGGTAAGACTTCCACACGCGGGGCCAAGGGCCAGTGGGCCAGCGCCGGCGCCAAGAAGCCGACCGCGCTGTTCGAGGGCGGACAGATGCAACTGTTCCGCCGCATCCCCAAGCGCGGCTTCAGCCACGCCACCTGGGACCGCAAATTCCACGTCGTCAACGTCGGCGACCTCGACCGCTATAGCGACGGCGATACCATCGACGCCGAGGTGCTGCGGAAAACTGGGCTAGCCAAGGGACCGGCGGATGGGGTACGAATTCTAGGGACAGGCGAATTGACCAAGAAGCTGACCGTTCGGGCGCATCACTTCTCCAAGTCGGCCCAGGAGAAGATCACCGCCCGCGGGGGCACGGCCGAGGTCATTCCGCCGCCCAAGAAACCGAAGCGCAACAAAATGAAGCCGCGGACGCCGAAGGAACCGCAATAACCTTCGTCCGGGCGCGTTCCAACTGACAAGGAGACAAGTGGCGAAGGAGGCCGGACAATTTGGCGAGTCCTGCCTCTTCCGCCACTTTTCGTTTCCACATAGCCCCCGGCTTGCCGGGGGAAATTCCCCCCGGCAAGCCGGGGGCTATGTGGAACGGCTGGAGAGTTACGAATGGGTAAGCAGAATCCCTACCTGATCGTCGCCGCCCTCATCGGCATTCTGTATTTGATCCTGTCGCTGATGATGGGATGGCTGCAAGCGATCTTCGTCGCCTTGTGTACGGTGTTCGTGGGCTTCTTGCTCTTCCGCGGCAAGGTCAAGGCCATCTTCACCATCCCGGAACTGCGGCAAAAGATCCTGCTGACCCTTCTCTTCCTCGCCATCTACCGCATCGGCTTCTCGATCCCGCTGCCGTTCGTCGATCAGCGCAAGATGCTGCAATCGCTGGGCGGCGGCGGAGCGCTGGGCAACGTGCTCAACTTCGTGTCCATGTTCTCCGGCGGCAACCTCAGCCACGCGACCGTGTTCGGCCTCGGCATCATGCCGTACATCTCGGCGTCCATCATCTTCCAGCTCCTCGGGGCCGTCTATCCGCCGCTCGAAAAACTGCAAAAGGAAGGCGAGAGCGGCCGCAAGAAGATCAACGAATACACCCGCTACGCCACGGTCGTCATCTGCCTGTTCCAGGCGTTCATGTACGTGCAGTTCATCATGGGTTCGCCGCAGGAAGGCAAGCAGGGCTGGGCCTTGGCGGAGTACGACAATGTAGGCTCCTGGCTGACGATGGTGGTGACGATGACGTGTGGCACCATCTTTTTGATGTGGCTGGGCGAGCAGATCGACGAGTACGGCATCGGCAACGGCATCAGCCTCATCATCATGGCCGGCATCGTGGCCCGCATCCCCGACGCGACCCGCAAGCTGTTCTTCGACAACAACCGCTTCAACGAGTCCGTGCTGACTCTCGGCGGCGGCGGCGGGCAGGACATGAGCTTCGAGAAGCTCGTCGTCCTGGCCGTCCTGTTCGTCACGGTGGTGGTGGCCGTGGTGGCGATCACCAAGGCGACGCGGCGCATCAAAACGCAGTCGGCCAAGCACGTCCGCGGCCGGCGCGTCTTCGGCGGCACCAGCCAATGGCTGCCCTTGCGCGTCAACCAGGCCGGCGTCATGCCCGTCATCTTCGCCAGCAGTTTGCTCGTCTTGCCGTACTTCGTCTTCGGCGCCATCGCCAACGCCACCGACTGGCGCTGGGCGCGCATGCTGCAAGAGACGTTCGAGCGCCAGGGCTACTGGTACACGATCATGTTCATCGCCATGATCTACGTCTTCTGCTATTTCTGGACGGCCATCATCTTCAACCCCAAGGACATGGCGAACAACCTGAAGGACTACGGCAGCTTCATCCCCGGCTACCGGCCGGGCAAGCGGACGGCGGAATACCTCGAACGGGTGATGATTCGCATTACGTATGTGGGCGCGGCCTTTCTCGCGGTGGTCGCGGTCATCCCGACGCTCATCACCAACACGATGAACGTCGATCCGAACGTGGCCAGCTTTTACGGCGGCACCGGGCTTTTGATCGTCATCAGCGTGGCCCTGGACCTCGTGCAGAAGATCAATAGCCATCTGGTCATGCGCAACTATCCGGCCTTGACTGAGGATTGACCGCTGAGCGGGGGGCGTAAGCCCCCTGAGTCTTGCCTCAGGGGGCTTACGCCCCCCGCTCAGAGCTGGCGCATGTGCTACTCTTGCGGACGAGGACATTGTTTCCGAGAATGACTCTAGTGAGAAAACGGCCGCCCCTTCCTTAACTGGCATGTTGGGTGGCGGAACAGGGCCACCCCATGCGTCTCATTCTTCTCGGTCCGCCCGGCTGTGGCAAAGGCACGCAGGCCAAGCTGCTCTCGCAGCGCAAGGGACTCGAACACATCGGCACCGGCGATATCCTGCGCGAAGCGATTCGCCAGCGCACGCCCGCCGGCCGACGGGCGCATCCCTACGTCGAATCCGGCAAGCTCGTCCCCGACGACCTCGTCAATGACGTGATCGCCGAGCGCTTCCATCAAAAGGATCGGCCCGACAGCTTCGTCATGGACGGCTACCCGCGCACGCTGGCCCAGGCGGCCGCCTTCGATCAGGTGTTGCGGCAGCAGTTTCTCGACCTGCACGCCGTCATCCAGCTGCAAGTCAGCGACGAGGAGATCATCGGCCGGGTCAGCGAGCGCTGGAGCTGCCCCAAGCCCGGCTGCAAGGCAACCTATCACACGGTCAGCAACCCGCCCCACATGTCCGGCATCTGCGATTACTGCGGGACGAAGCTCGTCCAGCGCGAGGACGACCGCCCGGAGACGGTGCGGGCGCGTCTGGTCGTGTATCATGGAAATACCGAAGCGCTCGTGGGGCACTATCGGGCGCAGGGGTTACTGCACGAGGTGCCCGGACACGGCGCGATCGAGGAAGTGTACGCCAACATCATCAAGGTCTTGAGTCGCCAGGCGGGTTCGTCGTGTTAAGGTCGTTTTTCCCCCAGAAGCCCGAACTCAAATCGCCACGCGAGATCGGCCTCATGCGCGAGGCCGGCAAGCTCGTCGCCGAGGCGCTGCGGCTGTGCCGGTCGCTGGCCAAGCCCGGCGCCAAGACGATCGAGCTGGATCAGGCGGTCGAGGCGCTGTACGCCGCGCGCGGAGCGCTGCCCTTGTTCAAGGGCTATCCCGGCCGGGTGCCGTTCCCGGCCGTGACGTGCATTTCGATCAACGAACAGGTGGTCCACGGCATTCCCGGCCAGCGCGTCATCCGCGAGGGCGACCTGCTGAAAATCGACACCGCCTGCAAGCTCAACGGCTGGTGCGCCGACGCCGCCGTTACGCTCACGATCGGCGAGGTCAGCGCGGAGAAGCGCCGCTTGGTCGAGGTCGGCGAGCAGGTATTGCGGACAGCGATGGTCGAGATGGGGCGGCGCAAGTGGTGGTCGGAGGTGGCCGGCCAGATGCAGCGCGTGGCGGAGTCGGCCGGCTTCAGTGTGGTGACGCAGTACGTCGGCCACGGCATCGGCCGGGTCATGCACGAGAACCCGCAGGTGCCCAACTTCGTCAACCGCGACCTGCGCAAGCACGATTTTCGGCTCGACGAGGGGCTGGTCCTCGCGGTCGAGCCGATGGTCAACATGGGCCGGGCCGACACCGACACCCAGCGCGACCACTGGACCGTCGTGACGCGCGACGGCCTGCCGAGCGTTCACGTCGAACACACCCTGGCCGTGACGCGCGAGGGTGTGTATGTCGTCACGGCGGATGAAGAAACGATTGTGCCGCGGTCGTGAGTGTTCGATTTGTTTAGCCGCGACCCGAAGGGGAGCGCGTCGCACCGCGCTCCCCTTCGGGTCGCGGCTAAACGATTTCCCCCTCTTGCCGGGATAGGCGGGTCTTGCTATATTTACGCTTTCCTACTCCGGCATAGATCTTGCGGGGGAGACGACGATGAAGGTCCGAGCGAGTGTGAAGCGCATCTGTGAAAACTGCAAGCTGGTGCGGCGGCACGGCAAGCTGCTGGTGATTTGCAGCAATCCGCGCCACAAGCAGCGTCAGGGCTGAGCGAGGAGACCGACCATGCCGCGTATCCTGGGTGTTGACCTGCCCAACGACAAGCCGACGCACATCTCGCTGCGCTACATCTACGGCATCGGGCCGACGTTGGCCCTGCGCCTGTGCGAGCAGGCCCGCGTCGATCCGCAGCGCCAGGCCAAGGAACTGACCGACGAGGACATCGCCCGGCTGGCGACCATTCTCGACCGCGAGTACACGGTCGAGGGGCCGCTGCGCCGGCAGATCCAGCAGAACATCGCCCGCCTCAAGGACATTCAGTGCTACCGCGGCTTCCGCCACCGCCGCAGCCTGCCGGTGCGCGGCCAGCGGACGCGGACCAACGCCCGCACCCGCAAGGGGCCGCGCAAGACCGTGGCCGGCAAGAAGGGCGTCAAGGAAATGCGCGGGTAAGCGTTCGGTACCAGCCCGCAGCACGCGCCAGCAACGCCGGGAGATCGCATCCGTGGCCAAGAGCAAGAAACGCAAACAGCGGCGCAACGTCAGCCGGGGCATTGCCCACATCAAGGCGACGTTCAACAACACGATCGTCACCATCACCGACACCAACGGCGACACGCTCTGCTACGCCTCGGCCGGCACGGTCGGCTTCAAGGGCAGCCGCAAGAGCACGCCGTTCGCCGCCCAGCGCGCCGCCGAGGTGGCCGCCGAGCGGGCCACCAAGTTCGGCCTCAAGGAAGTCGAGGTGCGCGTCAAGGGGCCGGGTTCGGGCCGCGAGTCGGCCATCACCGCCCTGCAAGCCGCCGGCCTGAACATCAAGGCCATCGAGGACGTCACGCCGCTGCCGCACAACGGCTGCCGCCCGCCCAAGAAACGCCGCGTGTAAGACAACAAGAAGCTATCAGCTTTCAGCTATCAGCCAGACAGAAGACAGACGGCTCCCTCCGCCCCTGTCCGGAAGTTTGGCAATGGTTTGGCTGAGAGCTGAGAACTGAGAGCTGAGGGAGTAATGGCACGCACGATCGATCCGGTTTGCAAACTGTGCCGCCGCGAAGGCATCAAGCTGTTCCTCAAGGGCAGCCGCTGCGAAAGCCCCAAGTGCGCCATCGAGCGCCGCAACGTCGCCCCCGGCATGCACGGCTACCGCCGCGGCAAGCCCAGCGAGTACGGCATCCGCCTGCGCGAGAAGCAGAAGCTCAAACGCTTCTACGGCCTGCTCGAACGCCAGTTCCGCCGCTACTTCGAGCTGGCCTCGCGCTCGACGGAGAACACCGGCGAGGTGCTCTTGACCATCATGGAGCGCCGCCTGGACAACGTCGTCCATCGCCTCGGCTTCGCGCCCAACCGCGCCGCCGCCCGCCAGCTGGTGACGCACGGCCACGTCACGCTCAACGGCCGGGCCTGCAACATCCCGAGCCTGCTGCTCAAGGCCGGCGACACGGTGACGGTCAAGAGCCGGCCGCGCAGCCTGCAACTGGTCAAGCTGAACCTGCAGGAGAATCCGCCGCCGGTGCCCGATTTCCTGGAGCGAGTCGGCGTCGAGCCGCCGGAGGGCCGCATGACCCGCCTGCCCACCCGCGGCGACGTCGACCCGCGCATCCAGGACATCCGCGAACAGCTGATCATCGAGTTCTGCTCCCGTTAACGCCTTGTCCGCGTTTTACCAGCCGCGAAGCGCCAGCGAGGGTTCTTCCCTCGCTGGCGCTTCGCGGCTAGTAGACACCGGACGAATGGAGAACGTCGCACATGCGTATCCGATGGCGTGGCTTGGAACTGCCCAACCGCGTTGTCAGCGACCGCGCGACGCTGACCGACACCTACGGCAAATTCACGGCCGAGCCGTTCGAGCGCGGCTTCGGCGTCACCGTCGGCAACAGCCTGCGCCGCATCCTGCTGTCCAGCCTGGAAGGCAGCGCCGTCACGCGCGTCAAGATCCAGGGCGTCCAGCACGAGATCAGCACCATCCCCGGCGTCGTCGAGGACGTCACCGACATCATCCTCAACATCAAGAGCCTGGTCGTCAAGAACGCCAGCGACCAGCCGCGAACGCTCCGCATCGAACGGCACGAGCGCGGCGTCGTCAAGGCGGCCGACATCATCACCGACGAGGCCGTGGAGATCATCAACCCCGAACACATCATCGCCACCCTGACCGACGACGTGCCGTTCGTCGTCGAGATGACGCGTCGAGAACGGCCGCGGCTACCGCATGGCCGAGGAGAACGTCGAGCGAGGAGCGCGAGATCGGCGTCATCCCGGTCGATTCGAGCTTCTCGCCGGTGGTGCGCGTCAAGTACGAGATCGAGGACACGCGCGTCGGCCAGCGCACCAACTACGACAAGCTGGTCATGGAAATCTGGACCAACGGCACGGTGACGCCGCAGATGGCGCTGGTGGAAGGGGCGAAGATCCTGCGCAAGCACCTCAACCCGTTCATCCAGTACGCCGAGCCGGGGCCGGAGATCGGCATCGAGGACAAGGCCGAGCTGGGCGCCGGCGGCGATCGGTCGATCACGAGCTGGAGCGCAAGCTGAACATGAGCCTGGCCGAGCTGGAACTGTCGGTGCGGGCGACGAACTGCCTGGAATCGGAAGGCATCACCACGGTGCGCGACCTGGTGATCCGCACCGACGAGGAGCTGCTCGAAGTGCGCAACTTCGGCGAGACGACGCTGAAGGAAGTGAAGCTCAAGCTGGAGGAGCGCGGCCTGCACCTGGGCATGAAACTGCCGGCCTCGTTGCGGCGGTAATAAAGTGTTAGTGGTTAGTGGTCAGAAAATCAACCACTAACCACTAACCACTAACCACTGACCACTAACCACTGACCACTGCCATGAGACACCGAAAAGCCGGACGCAAGCTAGGCCGCAACGCGACGCACCGCCTGGCGCTGAAGCGCAACCTGACGCTGGCGCTGTTCCAGCACGAGCGGATCATCACGACGGTCGAGAAGGCCAAGGAACTGCGTCCGTTCGTCGAGAAGCTGATCACGCTGGCCAAGAAGGGTCTGGCGGCCGGCGATCCGGTCCGGGCGCTGCACGCCCGCCGCCTCGTTTTGGCGCGTCTGGGCCCCGTCGCCAAGGCCGAGTTTACGACGACGAGGAGAAGCCGATGGACGATTCGGCCCTCAAGAAGCTGTTCAAGGAGATCGCCCCGCGCTTCGCCAATCGTCCGGGCGGCTACACGCGCATCATCAAACGACACGAGCGCCGCCTCGGCGACGGCGGCCGCACCGCGTTCATCGAGCTGTTGAAGGAAGGCGAAACGAAGGTCCGCGCACGAGCACGGCCCCGGCCCCGCGCGTGACCGAGCCGCCGGCCAGTCCGCCTCCGGCGCCGGCACCCGAGGCCAGCGCCAAGCCGGAGACGCCACAGGAGCAGCAACAGCAGACGCCGCCGGCATAATGGTGCGCGGCATCGTTTTTACCAGCCCGCCGCGCCAGCAAGGGCAGAACCCTTGCTGGCGCGGCGGGCTGGTCCATTTTTGCGCTCACTCAGATGCGATAGAACGGCGCGTATTTGTCGCGGAGATACGTCATCAACGGTTGATGGCTCAGCGGCCGGCCGGTGACTGCGCTGACACAACTCGCCGGAACGATAGCGCTGGCCGGCGCGATGAATCTTCTCGTTTAGCCAGCCCTTCAAATCCTGGAAGCGTCCGCTTCGGATGCCGCCGTCGAGGTCGGGCAGGTCGCGGCGGGCCTGTTCCATGAACTGCGCCGCGTAGAGGTTGCCGAGCGTGTAGGTCGGAAAATAGCCGATGCCGCCCATGCTCCAGTGGATGTCCTGCAAGCTCCCTTGCGCGGCTGATGGAGGGGTTAACGCGAAGAATTGCGTAAACTTCTCGTCCCATGCCGCCGGGCACGTCGGCGGGTTTCAGGTCGCCGCTGACGAGCGCCTGCTCCAGCTCGAAACGCAAGATGATGTGCATGTTGTACGTCGCCTCGTCGGCCTCGACGCGGATGAACGACGGCCGCACATCGTTGATGGCGAAGAGGAAGTCGTCGAGTGCGACATCGCCGAGGGCGGCTGGGAATGTTTGACGGCGCGCGGGAAAAAATGCTCCCAGAACGGCCGGCCGCGGCCGACCTGATTTTCCCACAGGCGCGATTGCGATTCGTGAATGCCCAGCGAGGCGAAGGTGCCCAGCGGCGTGCCGAAATGCTCGGCGGGGAGTCCCTGTTCGTAGATGCCGTGGCCGGCCTCGTGGAGAATGCCGAAGAACGATTCGTTGAAGTGATGGGGATTGTAGCGCGTGGTGATGCGGCAATCGCCCGGCCCGATGCCGCTGCAAAACGGGTGCGTCGTCACGTCGAGCCGGCCGGCGTCGAAGTCGAAGCCGATGGCGGTGGCCGCCGCCTGGCCGAACTGTTTCTGCTGTTCGACCGGATATTCGCGTTCGAGCAGGTCGCGGCGCGGCCGGCGGCCGGATGCCGCGATGGCGGACACGAGCGGCACCAGATCGCTCCGCAGGGCGGCGAACAGCTTCGTGATCTCCGCCGTGGTCGCGCCCGGTTCGTATTCGTCGAGCAGGGCGTCGTAGGGGACGGACTTATAGCCGATGGCCTCGGCTTTCAGCCGCGTGAGGGCGACCACTTTTTCGAGCCACGGTTGGAACGCGGCGAAGTCGTTGGCCTGCCGTGCTTCCTGCCAGACCTGCTGGGCGCGCGTCGTCACGCGGGCCAATTCCTCGACGAGTTCCTTCGGCAGTTTCACGGCCCGGTCGTAATGGCGGCGGATTTCGCGGACGTTGGCGGCGGCATCGGCGTCCCGTATAAGCGGCGAACCCTCGACGATCGCCAGCAATTCGCCGAGGATCGGGGCTGTCAGCATTTCGTGGGTGAGGCGGGCGAGGAGGCCCATCTGCTCGGCGCGGTGGGCGGATCCCTGATGCGGCATGTAGGTGCGCTCGTCCCAGCCCAGGACGTTGGCACACGATTCGAGCAGCGCGCCCTCGCGCACACGGCGAAGCAGTTCGGTGTAGGCCGACCCGTGATCCATGACGGTGATCCTCCGTAATTGTTTCCAGTGTTCCGTCCGGTTTATTGTAGGGTGGGCCGAGGGACGAGGCCCACCGGCAGTGCGGTGGGCCTCGTCCCTCGGTCCACCCTACGGTGCATCCGCCGGCATTTTTCGCTTGACAGTGGCAACTACCTCGGTAATACTACCCAAGTAGTAGAAGGGAGGCTTGGCATCTCATCATGGCCACGTCACGGAACTATCGCCTCGGCGATTTGCAGCTGAAGATCATGAAGGTCTTGTGGGAGGGTCCGGCCAGCGTGGCGGACGTGCATCAGGGGTTGGGCGATACCGGCCTGGCCTACACGACCGTGGCGACGATGCTGCGCAAGATGGAGGTGCGCGGCCTGGTTCGCCACCGCGAAGACGGCCGGCGCTTCATCTACCAGGCGGCGGTGCGGCCCGAAGCGGTAACGCGCAGCATGGCCAACGACGTGCTGGAGCGTCTTTTCGAGGGGCGTTTGTCCGATTTGGTCAGCCATCTGCTGGCGACCCACGAAGTCAGCCGCGACGAGTTGTGCGAACTGGAACGTCTGATCGCCCAAAGGAAGAAGCAGTCGTGAGCGCTCCCGACCTGGCAGTCTGGCGCGAAGGACTGGGCCTGTTGGCCCTGGGCAGCACGATGCTGGTCGTTTTGGCGACGCTTTTGGCCCGCTGGAGCGACTCGGCCATCTGGCGGCGGACGTTATGGCGTGCGGTCCTGGCGTGTTTGGCGATCCTGCTTGTCGGCGAGGCGACGGGCGCGGCGAACTGGCTGGCGCTTCAATGGACACTCCTTCCCGAACCGCCCCGCCCTTCCTCCAATCCGGTTAGCGAAGCTTCGGAGAAGCGTTTGTCCCCCCGCTTCTCCGAAGCTTCGCTAACCGAAGAGAATTCGGACGACGAACCGGAACTCCTCGCATCCGATCTGCCGAGCGAATCCGGCGTGTGGTGGCCGGGGACACTGTGGCTGGCCGGTTCGATCACGGTCTGCGCTCGCAGCCTGCTCGGCCGCGGGCTGTTGTTTATCTTTCGCCGCCGGCATCCAACCTGCGCCGACGCCGCTTTGAACGGGCGTGTCCGCACGATCGCGGCCCGGCTCGGCTTCCGCCGCCGCGTGACGGTCTTGCAGGCGTCCGGCCTGTGCAGTCCCGTCGCCTTCGGCATCGTCCGGCCAACCATCGCCGTCCCCGCCGATTTCACGAATCACTTTGACGCGCCGCGCCAGGAAGTGATGCTGGCCCACGAGCTGGCTCACCTGGCGGCGCGCGATCCGGCCTGGCTGCTCCTGGCGGACATGGTGGCCGCGCTTCTGTGGTGGCAACCGCTGGTCTGGTGGGCGCGGCGGCAAATGAGTTCGGCCGGCGAGTCGGCCGCCGACGAGGCGAGCTTGCTGGTCGCCGATGGGCCGGGATTGCTGGCAGCGTGTCTGGTCGAATTGGGCACGCGCCTGGCCACGCCGCCCAGGACTGGCTGGGTGCGCATGGCCGGGACCGGCTTTCGTTCGAGCCTGGGCCGCCGCGTCGAGCGACTGCTGCGGATGCGCAATCAGACCTGGCGTCCGGCCGGCGGCGTGCGTTCGCGTCTGATGTTGATATTGGCCTCGATGGTGCTTTTGAGCTGTGCCGTTCTGTCAACCGCCTGGCGCGGTCCCAGGCTTCCGAGGAAGGAGATGAGTCCATGCCAACCGTGCAACGATCGTGGCGGCATTCGCTGGCCGGGGCGTTCTTGCTGGCGGCGTTGGCCCCGGCCAATGACGCGCTGCCGGGGGAGACGCCGTCCAAGCCGCCGGAGAAAAGCGCGAGCGAACCGAAACCGCTCACTGAGTTGGATCGGGAAGCGCAAAAAGTCCAAGCCGCTATCAGCGCCCTGAACACTCGGCGTAGCGCCATTCGACAAAAACTCAAGGAAGATTCACCGACTCTCAAGGAACTTGACGCCAAGATCGCCGAACTCGAAGCGAAGAAACGCGAACTGAAAACCGAGCAACAAGCCCTGAACACCAAGCAAATCCGCGTGTTTCGGCTCAAGCACGTCAACGTGCATGAAGTCCGGCAGGCGGTGGAGAGCCTCCTCGGTGGGTCGTCTGGCGCGGGGATGATGGGCGGTAATGCGATGATGAGGGGGATGATGGGAGGGGCGGCCGGCGGAGCCCAACCGGGCATGATGAAGCCGCAAGGTGGTGGAATGATGCCGCCGGGTGGCGGTATGCGAGGGATGGGCGCCATGATGGGCGGCCCGATGCCGGCCGGCATGGATCCGGCCCCCGAATGGCGCTTGACGATCGACGAACGCACGCAGTCGATCATCATGCGCGGCGCGGCGCAAGACTTGCAGCGCGCCGCCGACCTGATCGCCGTGCTCGACCTGCCGGGCGGCAAGCCGATCCCCAAGATCAAGAACCTGCGGGCGTTCAAACTCAAGTACGCCAGCTCCGATACGATCGCCGAGATCCTCGACCAGCTGGGCACCGAGGCGCGCATCCTCTCTCTGGGGCAAACCAACCGTCTCATCGTCGCCGGGCCGGACGCCGCGCTCAAGGAGATCGCCGAATTGATCGAGGAGCTGGACGTGGAAAAGTAAAGGCGGACAAAGCGGGTCCGGCGAATCGACCACCAAATGGATCCTCACACGGCCTGATGACCGTGTCCGGCCGCCGCAACGCAAACTCCGGGCGGGGCTTACGTCCCCCGCCCGGAGTTTGAAACCACGTCTAAGCCCACATCACTTGCGCGGCGGCACGTCAATTCTGGAGGATGAGGCCACTGCCCGTGCCGGTTGGGCCGGAAGTAGACGAATTTCCGACCGCCACGACCTGCCCCGTACCGAGGGCCGTCACGCCCCGGAGCACCTGGTTCTGGTTCGAGCTGGGACTGGCGATGATGCTCCAGCTCGTGCCGTCGAAGTGTTCGGTGACCGTCTGGACGTTGCCGGTGACGGGATCGACGGTGGTGCCGACCGCCCAGATGTTGTTGGCGGAAACGGCCGCTATCCCGGACAGGGAGACGCCGGAGTTGACGTTGGGGCTGGCGACGATGCTCCAGCTCGTGCCGTCCCAGTGCTCGATCAGCGATTGGCCGTCGGCGTTGCCGACGGCCCAGGCGTCGTTGGGGGCCACGGCCGTGACCGACTGAAGCGTGTTGGCGAAGGGTGAGGCGTTCGGCGCGGACACGGTACTCCAGGCCGTACCGTTCCAGTGCAGGATTTCCACGCGCGAGTCCGACCGCCCCATCGAGCCGACGGCCCAGACGTCGGAGCTGGAGGTCCCCGAGACGCCGAAGAGGTCGGAGTTGCGCGGGGCCGGGGCAGCGACGATGCTCCAGCTCGAGCCGTCGAAGTGCTCGATCAGGTTGCGGCCAGCGGCGAAGCCGACGGCCCAGACGTTATTGGCGGAGAGGGCGGTCACCGAATTCAACCAGCCTCCTCCCGGCTGGGCCGGGGCGGGGACGATGCTCCATGCCGACCCGTTCCAGTGCTCGATGAGCGCGCTCTGGGTCTGCCCGTTGGCGCCCACGGCCCACACGTCATTGCCGGCCACGCCGGCCACGCTGAAGAACTCTCCGAAGGGGACGGAGGGAGTCGGCACGACGCTCCAGGACGTGCCGTTGAAGTGCTCGGCGAGTGGCTGGGTCGTGTTGCTGCCCGGGGGGAGGAAGGATCCGACCGCCCAGACGTCGTTGGCGGCGATCGCGGCCGTGCCGTTCAACCCGCCGTTGACGGCGGGGCTGGGAACCTCGTGAAGTCCCGTCACGGACGAGGGGACGGTTCGGTCTTCCAAACATTCCAGCCGCGGCCGGCAGCGCGGCGCCGGCCGGTGGATGCCGTGAGGCCGGGACGTGCGGTCGAGCCGGCCAGGGAGGGTCGCGAGCAACATTCGCAGGAACATAGCAGGTCTCCTACTTGCTGGGAGTCCGGAGTACCGGCGCCGTGCCGTGCCCGCGCCGGGCACCGAGGAACACGAAGCCGGGCACTCCTTCCCAGGGTTGGGATGAAACGGAATAAGAAGATAAAAAAGTCCGTCAATATCTTATTTCGACCCGCGCAGCCGTGTACGCGGACGGGTCGAGCCGGAACCCGAACCGCTCCGACCCTCGTCGGTCGCTCGCCTTCAGACTCTTCTCGGAGAATAGAGTCCGCCAACCCGATTCGTGTTCCCGCTTTTGGCGGACCGGAGGGTGGCCTACTCGCTGTCGCCCTCCGCCGGTGTCGTTTTGTAGAATGGACCTACCGAGTCTCGTCCCCCAATCGGAAGGAGGACCGCCGATCATGCCGGACTTCGTCGTCATCGCCACCTGGCCGTTCGGACAAACCGCCGTCAAGACCTCCGCCCCGCTTTTGCAGGCCGACAGGCCCGCGCTCGACGCCGCGTTGGCCGGCGCCCAGGCCGTCGAGGACGATCCCAAAGTGCATTCGGTCGGCTACGGCGGCCTCGGCAACGCCGTCGGCACGGTGCAGCTGGACGCCTGCGTCATGGACGGCCAAACGCTCGCCTGCGGCGGCGTCGCCGGTTTGGAGAATATCCGCCATGCCGCGGCCGTGGCGCGGCGCGTGATGGAGAAGACGCCGCACGTCCTGCTCGTCGGCGAGGGGGCCAGGCAGTTCGCCGTGCAGCAGGGCTTTCCGCTGGACACGCTGAACACGCCGGAGAGTGTCGCCCAGTGGGAGAAGACTCGGCCCAAGGCGCGTCGCGCCGGAACCGCCGATGGGATCGCCCTCGGGCAGCCATGACACGGTGACAGTGTTGGCGCTCGATCGCAAGGGGTCGCTCGGCGGCGTCTGCACCACGTCGGGGCTGGCGCACAAGCTGCCCGGACGGGTCGGCGATTCGCCGCTGATCGGTTCGGGTTTGTACGTGGATAACACAGCCGGGGCGGCGGGGGGCACCGGCGTCGGTGAGGAGATCATCCGCATCGGCGGCAGCTTGCTGATCGTCGAGGCGATGCGGGCGGGCAAGAGTCCGCAGGAGGCGTGCGAGCTGGCGGTGCGCAAGGTCAACGCCGTGGCGGTGCGGCGCGGCGTCCACCCGGCGCGGGTGGCGTTTTTGGCGCTGGACCCGCGTGGTCGCGTCGGCGCTGCTTGCACGGAGCAAACAGGATTTCAGTACGCGGTGGCTCGGCCGGGTTCGGTGGAATTGCTCAAGGCGAAGGAGATCGGACCCACATAGCCCCCGGCTTGCCGGGGGTGTTTTATTCCCCCCGGCAAGCCGGGGGCTATGTGGAAAACACATTAGCCCGCCACGCCGAGCAGACGGCTCTCGATATCCATCGGCGCATCCAGCGGGTGCCACAGCGACACGCCGAGGCGGGCGCGCTCTTCCAGAATGGCCACCTTCTCCGGCGAGCCGGGCGGCGCGTCCGTCGGCTGGGACGGCAGGCGGGATTGGCCGTTGAAATCGCCCACGCCGCGGCGGGCGAACTTGCTCGTCGAAGGATACTGATCGCGGACGCCCGGCGTGTAATAGCACGACCAGCACAGGCCCCGCGGACGGTTCGATTGCACACGCTGACAGTGCCGGCAAAGCATCGTTCGTTCCTTTCACTCGCGTTGGTTCGGAAGATACCCCCGTCCGCTCCTCCGCCCGATCCGTTTTGGTTCACGCCGCCGCCGTCTCATCGCCGGCCGTGGCCACTTCGACGCCGGCGTCGGCGGATTGTCGCTGGGCCAGGGCGCGTTCGACCTCGGCCAGAAGCAGCGGCCGCATCTCGTCGCGCGGCGTCTCGTCGAACCAGTTGAGGAACCAGCGGCAGGCCGCCGGCTCGCCGAGGCGCTGGTCGATCTCGAAGCACATGCGGGCGAAGAACTCTTCGACCTCGGCCACCGTTTCCAGGCCGTCGCCCTGCCAGCCGCAGAAGCCCAGGGCGCAGGCGGCCTCGACCGGCCAATCCTGCACGCACTGAAGCGGCGGCGGCGTGGTCGTGGCGCCCTGCACCAGGCGGGCGTCGTCATTGGTCAGCGCTTGCCGTAAGGCGTCCAACCCCGCCGTGGACAGCATCGGCACCACCCCTTCGCGCCAGACTTTCCGCCAGCTTTCCATCGTTTGCTCTCCTGTCCTTGGGACCTTGGCTCGATTCGCTTGGTTGTTTTGTCGTCCCTCATGACCTCTCTCTATTAGTGTAAGTAAGTTCATTATATTTGTCAATGGATTTTGAGCGATTTTTTTGATTTATTTTTGGATTATACGCTCAAATTGCCCAAATAGAAGTGGTATCCGGGAATAAAAATATACATTATTAGACTTTGCACAAGAACGCTTCTGATCGCTCGCTTTTTGTGCAACTGCCGAAGTGACAGGTCGCCATTGGCACATCCATTGCTTCTCTGTGGTTTAGGTTTGAGGAGGGCTGTGCCATGAAGTATCTGGGAATCGCACTCATCATCTACGGGTTGATGATCGTGGCGGCGTGCGCGGCTTGGTTGGAATGGACGATTGTTTTCTATCCGACGATCAACGATCCAGTGACAGGGTTCTTGTCCACGTCCGGCATGTGGCTTGGCGCAATCATGGCAGCGATTGGAGCCACCATCATCGCCAGGCGTCGTGGCAATTGGGTTCCGCCGCTTTGAAATGAGCTAGACCTCACTCCGTCGCAGTAACGGCAGGATTCGCGGCGCATCCTCTTCCTGCTCGCCGAAGATCGGCTCAATCCCCAACTCGTACATCTCGTGCGCTACTGTCCCTTCTGCGGTACAGACATCGACGCGGAGCCGGATGTTGCGATAAAATAGCCGCTCGCCCGGAGACGATGAAAGAGCTTGCTGCGAGGCCGGTCCATGACGGAATCCGAAGCGCGACTCCTTCAGTTGCTCAAAGACCGTTCGTTCAAACGCGGCACGTTCCGCCTCGCCTCGGGGGGCGTGAGCGATTACTTCATCGACGGCAAGATGACCGAGGTTTATTCCGAAGCCGTCCCCCTCATCGGCGAAGTCCTGTACGAGCGCACCAAGGGTTTGAATATCGACGCCATCGGCGGGCTGGAGGTCGGAGCCATCCCGCTGACCACGGCGGCCGTCTTCAGTTACGCCCTGCACGGCCAGAAGATGGAAGGGTTCTGGGTCCGGGCCAGGCTCAAGGACCACGGGACGCAGAAGCTCATCGAAGGAAACCTCCAGCCGGGATCGCGCGTGGCCGTCGTGGATGATGTGTTCACGAAGGGGAACTCGGCCGCCAAAGCGGTTGAGGAAGTGCGAAAGATCGGCTGCGAAGTCGTGGCGGTTTTGGCCCTGGTGGATCGCCTCCAGGGGGCCGAGGATCTGTTCCGCGAACTGGGCATCAGCAACTACCAGCCCGTCTTCACGATCCGCGATTTCGGCGTCGGGTGAGGCCATCCCCTAGGAACGCACTCCGCTTGCCGCGGAGGTTCCCTCAACCTGTCGCAGGCAGACCTGGAGTTGCCGGGCCAATTCTTGCACCTGCGGCTCCTTGACCATCGTGTGATGCTGGCCCGGCACGAAATGCACGTCCACGCTGTCACACCATTCACCCCAGCCCCGGTCGCGCGGGCCGTGCCTCGCGACCGGCGAGTCGGACGGGCGGAACAGGACGATGCGGCCCCCGTAAGGCCGGACTTCATAGTCGTTGGCCAGGCGGATGTGGGCGTGGAAGAGGCGTTTCAGATCGTCGAGGATTTGCTGAACCAGGGGCAGCGGCGTATCGGACTCGACCAGGCCGAGACGCTGGACGTGCCGCCAGAGGTAAGGCAACTGCTCGTCGGGACCGAGGCGGTCCAGCTCTTCGAGCGTGATGTCCAGGCCGTATTCGCGGGCGGACAGCTCGGCCTCCTCGGCGTAGCGCGGGTGGGACGGGTTCAGAGGGACGGTCGAATCGAGCAGGGCGAGCAGGCCGACGGCTTGGCCCTGTGCGACGAGCTGCCGAGCCATTTCAAAAGCGACGACACCGCCCACCGACCAGCCGCCCAGGTGATATGGGCCTTCGGCCTGCACCCCACGGACGGCGGCCACGTACTCCGCGGCCATGTCCTCCAGGCGGGCGGGCAAATCCGTCTCGCCGTGGAGGCCACGCGCTCGGATGCCGTATACGGGACGATCCTGGCCGAGCCGGTGAGCCAGGGGTTGATAGCACACCACGATTCCGCCCGGCGGATGCACCAGAAAAAGCGGCGGCCGCGAGACGCCCGGCTGCAAGGGAACCACAAGCGACGAACGGCCGTCCGTAGGGTGGGCCGAGTCTTCGAGGCCCACCAGCGCAATCCCGGTGGGCCTCGAAGACTCGGCCCACCCTACGAGCGGATGCCGGCCGTTCGCCAGATAGCCCGCGAGACCGGCGATGGTCGGCGCATCGAAGAGGGCGACAGTGTAAATGGGCCGGCCGAGTTTTTCTTGCAGCCGGTGAATCAGCACGGCCGCCTGGATGGAGTTGCCGCCCAGCTCGAAGAAGTTGTCGAGGACACCCACGCGATCCAGCCGCAGCACGTCGCGCCACAGGCCGGCGATCAGTTCTTCCAACGGCGTCTGCGGCGCGACGTAAGGTTGAGTCGTCTCCGGACGCTGGGCAGCCGGTGCGGGCAGCGCCTTGCGGTCCACCTTGCCGCTGGGCGTGTGCGGCAATTCCGGCAGCACCACGAAGGCGGACGGCAGCATGTATTCAGGCAGACGTTCTTTCAGATGGCGGCGCAGCGACTCGGCGGCGGGCGGCTCCGCGCCGGGCCGGGCCGTCACATACGCCACCAGGCGCTGTCCGCCGATGGCGTCGGCGAACATGCGGACGGCGGACTCGCGCACCGCCGGATGGCTCCGCAAGGCCGTCTCGATCTCGCCGACCTCGACGCGATGGCCGCGCACCTTCACCTGCTCGTCGAGCCGGCCCAGAAACTCCAGGCAGCCGTCGGCCAGCCAGCGACAGCGATCGCCCGTGCGGTACAGCCGGGCGGCCGCCGCGCTAAACGGATCGGGAACGAAGCGCTCGGCCGTCAATTGCGGGTCGTTCCAGTAACCGCGTGCTAGCCCCGCGCCGCCGACGTACAGCTCGCCCGGAACACCCACGGGCGCCGGCCGGCGGTGGCGATCCAGCACGTAGACTTGCACGTTGGCGATGGGCCGGCCGATGGGGATGACGGCCCGGTTGTCATCGCGCCGGCACGTCCAGCACGTCGCATCGACGGCCACTTCGGTCGGGCCGTAGAGGTTGTACAGCGGCACGTCGAGAATATCGAACAATCGCGCTGGCAATTCCGGCGGCATCGCCTCGCCGCCCGAGCAGACCCAGGCGCAGCGTCCGGGCCTGGTCCATCGGGCCGTCGAGCATCAGACCGAGCATGCGCGGAAGAACGGGCAGGACGGTGACACCCTCGCGGACCACGAGTTCGAGCAGACGTCTGGGATCACGGTCCTCGCACGGCTGGGCCAGGACGAGCCGCGCGCCGCTGGCCAGCGCGGGAAAGAGGAGGCAAACGGAGGCGTCGAAATGGTAGGGCACCGCCAAAAGTAGGCGATCGTCGGGGCGGATGCCGAGTGCTTTCCCGTGCCAATGGACCGTGTTGCCGATGGCGCGATGCTCGACCATCACGCCCTTGGGCCGGCCGGAGGAGCCGGAGGTGTAAATGACGTAAGCCAGATCGTCGGGCCGCACCTCGCTGACCGGCGGCAACGCCGATTCCTCGTCGCCGCCCGGCGTGGGTGCGGTAATGGAATCTGGCGGTTTTTCTCCCTCCCCCCCTGTGGGGGAGGGTAGGGGTGGGGGGTGAGCGCCTTCCGCCCCACCCCTACCCTCCCCCCCTGTGGGGGAGGGAGAAAGAAGCGGCGTGGGGTCCAGATAGATGATGTCGGTTTCCAGTGCCGGCAGCCGATCTCTCAGGTTCGGCTGCGTGAGCAGGACGGGCGCGCGCGTGTCGGCCAGGACGGCGCGGAGGCGCTCGGCGGGACTGGCGGGATCGAGGGGGACGTACCCGCGCCGGCCTTGAGGACGGCGAAGATCGCCGCCACCATTTCGAAAGACCGCTCCAGACACAGGGCCACCAGCGTAGTGCGGCCGACGCCGCGGCGGTGCAGCCGGTGGGCGAGCCGGTTGGCCCAGGCGTCCAGCTCGGCATAGCTGAGCGACTGGCCGTCGAAACGCAGCGCGACGGCATCGGGCGTCTTCCGCGCTTGCTCCTCGAACAACTGATGCAGGCAGCGGTCGCGCGGGTAGTCGGCCCGCGTGTCGTTCCAGTCGTGGAGCAGCTGCCGCCCCTCGTCCGGCGTCAAGAGCGGCAGCTCCGATAAACGGCAATCCGGATCGCTTATCGCGCCTTCCAGCAGGTTTTGATAATGCCCGACCATTCGGATGATCGTGGCATCGTCGAACAGGTCGGCGTTGTAGCGCAGCATCCCGAAGACGGTGCCGTCGCCCTCCTCCAGGACCATCTCCAGGTCGAGCTGGCACGTCCGCTGCGGGAGGTGGTACGGCTCCGAGTGCAGCCCGGCCACGTTGAGGCGGACCTCGGCGCGGGGCAGGAAAAATCCCCACGTTCCCACGCCGGCGGGCCGGTGCGCCCGTTCCAGCGTGAAGGACGCCTGAACCAGCGGCGGACGGCTCGGATCGCGCGGCAAGTTCCGCCGTTCGACCAGGAGCGGGAACGGATAATCCTGGTGCTGGAGCGCTTCGAGGACCGTCGCGCCGACCCGGCGCAGAAGCGTTCGGAACGTAGGGTCGGCCGACAGGTCGGCGCGCAGGGGCAGCATGTTGCTGAAATAGCCGACGACCGTCTCGAATTCGGGACGGCTGCGGCCGGCGAACGGCGAGCCGACCACGAAGTCTTCCTGGCCGGTGTAGCGGCCCAGAAGCACTGAAACGCCGCCAGGAGGATCGTGTACGGCGTCACTCCCTCCGCGACGGCCAGCGCGCGCAGACGCCGGACCGGCCCCGCGCCGAGCCGGCACGGGACGGCCGATCCGTGGTGCGTGAACCGGGATGGGCGCGGCCGATCCGTGGGCAGCTCCAGGACAGGCGGTATGCCGTCCAATTTCTCCTCCCAGTAGGAGCGCAGACGTTCTCCGTGGGGGCCGGCCAGCAGGTCGGCCTGCCAGCGGACGAAATCGCGATAGTGGCTCGTCAAGGGCGCGAGGGCCGGAGCCGAACCGTCGCGTCCGGTGAGGTAGAGGGCCTGCGTTTCCTCCATCGCCAGCACCAGCGACCAGAAGTCGCCGACGATGTGATGCGCCGTCAGGAGAAATACATGTTCATCCGGCGTGCGCGTAAATAAGTACATGCGAACGAGCGGGCCGTGCTCCAGGTCGAAAGGCCGATAGGCTTCCTCCTCGACGCGCCGGCGCAGGAATTCCTCGTCCCACGCCGCGGCGTCGTGGAGTTCGAGACAGACGGGCAACTTCTCGTGAACCCGTTGCAGCAATTCGCCGTCGCGCTGTTCAAACGTCGTGCGCAGGCTGGGATGGCGGTCGATCAGCGTTTGCAAGGTTCGGCAAAAGGCCGGCACGTCCAGGCGCGAGCGGATGCGGGAAGGGAAAAAGATGTTGTAGGCGGGGCTGGCGCGGTCCAGCTGATAGAGAAACCACAGCCCGCGCTGGCCGTGGGCCAGCGGAAAGACAGACGGGTCGCACTTCGCCTTCTCCCGCAGAAGCTCCGCCAGCAGCATGCCGCTTTTCGGCCGGCGAAAGTCCCGCGAACGAGGGGGGAGGGTGGCTCATGGGGTGGTGCTCCGGTCGCGCTTCTTGTCGGCAAGGAGGGCAGTCAGCAACTCGTCAACCTGCTCGTCGGGCAGATCCTCCAGTCGGGCTAGCAAATCGTCGGCCCCCTCTGCCGTCGCGCTGTTGCCATTCCGGGGTTGTGCTTGCCCGGCGGCGTGGCCGTTCGAGGGGGAACCATTCGCCATCTGTTCGCCCAACAGCCGTGCCAGCCCCGACAGGCTGGGGCTGCGCATCAGCTCCACGATCGGCAGGTTCACGCGCAGCTCGCTCTCGATCCAGTTGCGCAGCTCCACGGCCATCAGCGAATCGAGTCCGAGATTGAGCAACGGCTTCGCGCCGTCGAGCCGGTCGGGCGACGTGCCGAGGACACGGGCCAGCTTGTCGCGCAGAAGCGTTTCGAGTGCGGCGGGGTCGGAGACCCGCGCCGAGCGCTCGGCGCGGTTCTCCGACCCCGCCGATGAAGATTCGCGCTGTTGAAGCAGATGGGCGAAGCGCGGCGAGACCCGGCCGGTCACGCCCAGGCCGCGCCAGCGCGACCAGTCCACGCGCATGACACTGATCTGGATCGCGCTCCGCCGCATTGCGCTTTCCAGAAGCGTCAGCGCCTCGCGCACGGTGAAGCTCAGGATGCCCTGCCGTTCGAGTCGTTCGCCGAGCTGCCGGCGCTGGGCGAGATAGCCGACTTCACCGAGATAGCCCCAGTTGACGGTCAGGGCGGGCAGGCCGCGGGCGCGGCGATGCCAGGCCAGGGCGTCGAGGAACGCGTTGGCCGCCGCGTAGTTGCCCTGCCCGGCGTGGCCGAACACGCTCGAAAGCGAGGAAAAGAGGATGAAAAAGTCCAGCGGGTGACGCAGGGTCTGCGAATGCAGGTTCCACGCCCCGCTCACTTTCGGAGCCAGGACGCGCCGCATCAACTCGCGGTCGAGATTGAGGAGCAGACTGTCTTCCAGGACCATCGCCGCGTGGACCACGCCGCGCAAGGGCGGCCCATCGCGATCAATCTCGGCCAGCACGGCGGCAAGATCGTCTGGCTTGGCGATGTCGGCCGAACGGACGAGAACATGAGCGCCAGCGCTTCCAGTTCCGTGACGGCTTCGCGCGCCTCGGACGAATGCAGGCCGAGACGACCGAGCAGCACAAGGTGCCGCGCCCGCGCTCGACCATCCAGCGGGCCACCGCCAGGCCGAAACCGCCCAGGCCGCCGGCGATCAGGTACGTGGCATCGTCGCGGAAGATGATCGGCTCCTCGCCGGGCGCAATCGCGGTGGGCCGCTCGCGCATCGACAGCACGATCTTGCCGACATGCTTGCTTTGCTGCATGTAGCGAAACGCGGCCACCGCGTCGGCGATCGGGAAGACGCGCTGCGGCAACGGCGTGAGCCGACCCTCGCTCACATCGCGGACGAGTTGTTGCAGCAAGGAACCGAGCAGGGCCGGTCGTTCGCGGATCATGCGATCGAGGTCGATGGCGAAAAACGACAGGTTCTTGCGGAAGGGCCGCAGACCCAGCCGGCTGTTGCCGTATACGTCGCGCTTGCCGATCTCCAGAAATCGGCCGTAATCGTCCAGCAACTCGAAGCTGCGGACGAGCGCCTCGCCGGCCAGCGAGTTGAGGACCACATCCACACCGCGCCCGCCGGTGCGCTCCCGCACCTCGTCGGCGAAGGCCAGCGAGCGCGAATCCATGGCGTGCTCGATGCCCAGTTCTTTCAGGAACGCGCGTTTCTCCGGCGTGCCGGCCGTGGCGAAAATCTCGGCCCCGGCGCGGCGGGCCAGCTGCACCGCCGCCAGACCGACGCCCCCCGACGCGGAATGAATCAGCACGCGCTCGCCCGCGCCGAGATGCACCAGGTGATTCAAGGCGTACGCAGCGGTCAGAAACGCGATCGGCAGGGTGGCCGTCTCCTCGAACGTGAGTTGCGGGGGCTTGAGTGCGACCAGCTCCGCCCGCGTCGTCACATGGCTGCCGAAGGCGAACGGGGCGACGGCGAGCACTTCATCGCCGACGCGCAACCCGGAAACGCCTTCGCCGACCGCCATGATCCGGCCGGCGCACTCGGCGCCCAGTGAGACGGGACCGTCGCCGAGGCCGGGGTAAATGCCCAGCGCCTTCATCACGTCGCTGAAATTGAGACCGGCCGCCACGACCTCGATTTCGACCTGCCCCGGTCCCGGCGTTTGGCGCTGAAACGCCGTCGGCGTCAGACCATCCAGGTCGCCCGGACGCGGGGTCAGCAGGCGATACGGGCGAGCCGGGAGCGTGAGCGACCGGAGTTCTTCCTGGGGTTCTTCCTCCGGTCGCTCACGCTCCCGGCTCGCCCTGTAGCGATGGACAAAGCGCGCCGGGCCGCGCAGGGCGATCTCGTCCTCGTCGTCGCTCACGTTCAGCTCGTCGAACAACCCCTGAAGGCCGGCGTCGTCGGCTGCCGGATCGAGATCGACGAGCTTGCAGCGCAGGCGGGGATATTCGTTGGCGAGGACGCGGCCGAAACCGATCGCGGCGCTCTGGGCGATGGCGACGGGTTCCGGCCTGTCGCCGACGGACTGGGCGCCGCGCGTCACGAGGAACAGCCGCGCCGTCCGATCGCCGGCCGTCTTCTCCCACGCCTGCACCAGATGCAGCACGCTGAGCAATCCCGCCTCCTGCGCCGCCTCCAGATCCGGCGTGGTCAGATCCGCGGCCGGCGGCGCGTCGAGGTTCCACAGGTGAACGATACCGCGACAACCGGACGCGCGGAGGGTTTGCAGCAGGCGAACCATGTCCTCGCCGCAAGCGGGGTTCATGTCGCTCCCACCGTAAATCAGCGTCGCGCTTCCCCCGGCCGAACGCAACTTCTCGGCCAGGCGCTCCCCGAGACCGCCGCGATCCGCGAAGAGGAGCCATTCGCCCGTTTCCGCCGGGTGATCCTGCGGTGGACGCGGTTGCAGTTGCCACTCGTAGGCATAAAGCAGGTCGTCGAGCGATTCGTCCGCGCCGCCGGCCACGCGCTGACTGCGCAGCCCGCGGACCTGCGCCACGGTCTGGCCATCCTCTCCGTAAATGTCGATGTCGGCGACGGACGAGCGGGCCGTTCGTTCGCGCAGGCGGGCATGGACCCAGAGACGCCGGCCGGGGCGGCGATGCAAGCGAATCCGCTCGATCTCGACCGGCAGATACAAGCTACTCAACCGCTCGTTGAAGTCTT
Source organism: uncultured Planctomycetota bacterium (assembly GCA_963767535.1). GTDB lineage: Bacteria > Planctomycetota > Planctomycetia > Gemmatales > Gemmataceae > JAJPHU01. The sequence goes on along the minus strand of CAVYEC010000001.1, from coordinate 175,140 downwards.
TTTCCGCCGGAATCGTTGCCTGGAAACAGGCGTCGAGAAGGGCGGGATGAAATAGATAATCGTTCTCCGCGTCCTGCAAGCCGTATGGCAGAAGGACTTCGGCCAGCGATTCGCGCTCGCCCTGCCAGGCGCGGGCGATGCCCTGAAACAGCGGCCCGTAATCCAGTCCCAATTTCTGGAATGACGCATAGCATTCCGCGGCGGTGAAGGTGCGCGGACAGCGCTCCTGAATCGTCTCGGCGTGAAACGGCTCCGCCGAGCGGGGGGAGTCAGCCCCCTGAGTGCGCAGGACGGCGGTGCAGTGCGTGGTCCAGCTCGCTTCGCCCTCCGGGATCCGGCTGCTGATATTCACGGTCGAGCTGTTGCGGCAAAAATCGGTGTGCAAGCGCAGCGCCTCGTCCGCGACGGAAAGCACGGGTTGGCGAACTGGATGTCTTCGAGCTGGCACGCTGTCTCGCCGAAAATCGCGCGGGCGGCGGCGAAGGCTGTTTCCAGGTACGCCGTGGCCGGCACGATGACCGCCCGCTGGACGCGATGATCGCTCAGGTAGGGCAATAGCCGCAGGTCCAGCCGCGTCTCCCAGGCGGGATGGGGGACGGGCAAAGAACAGCCGAGCAACGGGTGAGCGGGGGCTTGCAGGCGCGTCCGCCGCGATTCCTCGGCCTCGAACCAGCAGCGCTCGGCGCTGCCAGGGATATGCCGGAAGCCGGACGACCCGCGCGGGGCCGGGCAGAACGCCCGCCCAGTCGATCGGTTGGCCGAGCGTGTAAAGCAGGCCGAGGGAGCGCAGCATCGTGGCGCGTTCCTCCTCGCGGCGGCGCAGCGAGGGAGCAACATGGACTTTCTTGCCGCGCTGCCGATAGCATTCCTCGACCGCGGCGGTCAGCACCGGGTGCGGACTCAGCTCGACGACGGCATCGCAGCCCATCTCGATCAGGCCATCTACCCCGTCGGCGAAACGAACGGTCTGCCGGACGTTTCGCCACCAGTAGTCGGCGTCCATTTCGGGACCGTCGATGCGGCGTCCCCGGACGGTGGAGAAGATCGGCAGCGCCGCGGGATGCGGCCGAAGATCGCGGAGCGCCGCCAGTAGTTCGTCGCGTATCGGGTCCATCTGGGCGCTGTGAAAAGCGTACTGGACCTGCAAGAAGCGGTAGAACACTTGCCGCTGTTCGAGCGTTCGGGCGATCTCGTCGAGGGGACCGGCTTCGCCGGAGAGCGTGACAGAAGAAGGGCCGTTGACGGCGGCGAGGCTGACGCGCTCGCCGTAGGGTTTCAGCAGGCGGCGCGCGTCCTCCGGCTCGATCCCGGCCGCGAGCATTCGGCCGCGCGACGGGGCCAGCTCCATGCAGCGGCCGCGGTGATAAATCACGCGCACCGCGTCTTCGAGGCTGAAGATCCCGGCCAGATGAGCGGCGGCGACCTCGCCGACACTGTGCCCGATCACCGCTTCCGGCCGCACGCCCCAGGAGCGCCACAGGGCCGCCAGCGCCACTTGCAGGGCGAAGATGGCTGGCTGCGAAATGGCTGTGACGGCCATGCGCGACTGCGCTTCGTCGGCGGTCAATTCGGCGAGCAGCGACCAGGGGCCGAGCCGGCGCACGATCGCATCGCATTGCTCGATCGTCGTGCGGAAGACCGGCTCTTGGGCGAGGAGTTGCCGGCCCATCGCCCACCACTGCGGACCCTGACCGGAACACACAAAGGCCAGGCGCGACCGTTGGCCGGCCGTCAGCCGATCCGAGTGGATGCCGGGCACGGGCTGGCTGGCGACAAACGCGGCGAGATGATCGCCCAATTCCTCGCGGGAATGGATGACGAGGGCCAGCCGGTGATCGTGATGACTGCGCCGGTGGGCTGCGTTCCAGGCCAACTCGTGCAGGGAGACATCTTTCGGATAGGTCGTCAAGAATTGCCCGAAGGCGCGGGCCGCGGCGCGCAGCGCTTCGGGACCGCGCGGATAACGGCACCAGAACAGGGGTCAGAGCCGTAGGGTGGGCCGAGTCTTCGAGGCCCACCACGCCTAGGCTGGTGGGCCTCGAAGACTCGGCCCACCCTACGGATGCATTTTCCCTGACCCCTGACCCCTGATTCCTGACCCCTGATTCCTGCAACACCACATGCGCGTTGGTGCCGCCGTAGCCAAACGAATTGACGCCGGCCACCGCCGGGCCGTCCGTCGCCGGCCACGGCTCGCAGCGCGACGGAACACGCAGACGCAGCCCGTCGAAGTCGATGTCCGGGTTGGGCCGGTCGAAGTGCAGGTTGCCGGGAATGCGGCGATGGTACAGGGCCAGGGCCGTCTTGATCAAACCCGCGATGCCGGCGCCGGCCTCCAGGTGGCCGATGTTCGTCTTCACCGAACCGAGGATGCAGGGCCGATCGGCGGGCCGGCCGGCGGAGAGGACGTGACCCAGCGCGCGGGCCTCGATCGGGTCGCCGACCGGCGTGCCGGTGCCGTGGGCCTCGACGTATTGAACCTGGGACGGATGGATGCCGGCGTTCTGGTGCGCCTGGCGCAGCAAGCTCTCCTGCGCTTCGGCACTGGGGACCGTCATGCCGGGCGTTCGGCCGTCCTGGTTGACGGCGGTGCCGCGGATCAGAGCGTAGATGCGGTCGCCGTCCGCCACGCCCGGCCCAGCGGTTTCAGCACGACCATGCCGGCGCCCTCGCCGCGGACGAAGCCGTTGGCCCGAGCGTCGAACGCCTTGCAGCGGCCGTCCGGCGACAACATGCCGAGCCGGCTGAAGCCGACGTACCAGTCCGGCAACAAGAGGGCGTTGACGCCGCCGGCCAGCGCCAGCGGGCACCCGTCCCGCCAGATACTTTGGCAGGCCAGATGCACGGCCACCAGTGCCGAGGAGCAGGCGGTATCGACGGCGGCGCTCGGCCCGCGGAAGTTGAAGCAGTACGAGATGCGGTTGGCGGCGATGCTCAGCGAACCGCCGGTGTTGGTGTACACGTCGATGATGCCGCGGTCGCGGAACTCCAGCTGCATGAACGAGTAGTCCCAGCTGGAGATGCCCACGAAGACGGCCGTCGCGCTGCCGGAGATCCGTTCGAGCGTCTGCCCGCCGTCCTCCAGCGCCTCCCAGGCCGCTTCGAGCAGCAACCGCTGCTGCGGGTCCATGCGCGCCGCCTCGCGCGGGGAAATACCGAAAAAATGCGGGTCAAACTGATCGATGCCTTCGATAAAACCCCCGCGGCAGGCGTGCGACTTGCCAGGTTTGCCCATTTCCGGATCGTAAAATGACTTTTTGTTCCAGCGCCGGCCGGCACCTCCGTGACGGCATCGACGCCGTTTACGAGCAGTTGCCAGAAGGAGTCCGGGTCGTTGGCGTGGCCGGGGAATCGGCAGCCGATGCCGACGAGGGCGATGGGTTCGCTTAGGGGGTTGGGGAAGGCATCGGGCGCGAGGGGGGATTTCGGGGAGTGCCCGTTGGTGCGGTTGGCGCTCATGACTCTCTCTGCCGACGGCGACCTGGCAACAGGTTGGCTGGGCTGGTTGTTCCGCTTCCGTATCGCGGCATGAAGTCCCGGAGGCGAGTCGCCAACGCCCTGGCGTGAAAGCGTGAGCCGTAGAGACAGCGGGATGTCAGTCCGCGACTCCTTCTTCGTTGATCGTAGCAAATCGACTGCGCCGACACAAATGTTTGCCCACGTCATTCCCAAGCCGTAGGGTGGGCCGAGGAACGAGGCCCACCATGCTCCCCCGGTGGGCCTCGTTCCTCGGCCCACCCTACAAGAGGACGGTGCTACTGCTTTCGTTGACCGGGGCGTGTCCGCCGGAGACAATACGTTAGGTTTTCCTTGGCAAAAATGGCCCGCGGCGCGGTCGGTGCGCCGGCCCCATCCGTCTTTGTTCACAGGTGCTTCGATGCAGAATGAGTCCGAGTCCTCCGCGCGGGCCTGGGAGGATTATCGCGATTACCTGCATCTGCTGGCCCGATTGCAGCTCGATCCGCGGCTGCGCGGCAAGCTCGATCCGTCCGACGTGGTGCAGCAAACGCTGGCCAAGGCGTACCAGAACCGCGAGCAGTTTCGCGGCAAATCGGCCGGCGAGGAGGCCGGCTGGCTGCGGCGCATCCTGACCAACACCCTGATCGACGCCGTCCGCAAGTACCAGCGCGAGCTGGATCTCGAACAGGATCTCGGACGGGCGGTCGGCGATTCGTCGGCCCGGCTGGAAGCCTGGCTGTCGGCCGACCAGTCGTCGCCCAGCGAGGTGGTCGCCCGGCAGGAGCAGTTGTTGCAGCTGGCGCGTGCGCTGGCGCAGCTGCCGGAGGACCAGCGCGGGGCCGTCGAGATGCACCACCTGCACGACGCCTCCGTCGCCGAGATCGCCGGACTGCTCGGCCGCACTGAGGCATCGGTGGCCGGCCTCTTGCGGCGCGGGCTGCAAAACCTACGGACGCTCCTCGAAGGCCCGGCTGAGAATCCGCCATGATTTCGCAAGCGCTGGACGAGCGCGAACAACGTCTGGATGAAGTGCTGGCCCGCTACCTGCGCGCGCTCAAGGACGGCTCCGCGCCCAGCGGCGCGAATTGCTCGATAGCCATTCGGAGCTGGCCGACGACCTGTCCGCATTCTTCACGGATCAGGACAGCTTCGAGCGCCTGGCCGCCCCGCTGCGCAACCTGCTGCCGGCCCGTCCGAGCCAGGTCCGCGATTTCGGCGATTACGAGGTGCTGGCGGAGGTCGCGCGCGGCGGCATGGGCGTCGTCTACAAGGCGCGGCAAAAAAGCCTGGGCCGGGTCGTCGCCCTCAAAATGCTCCTGGCCGGGCCGTGGGCGTCCGAGGCCGACTTGCGGCGCTTCCGCACCGAGGCCGAGGCCGCCGCACATCTCGATCACCCCAACATCCTGCCCATCTACGAAGTCGGCACGCACGCCGGCCATCCGTACCTGAGCATGAAGTTTGTCGAGGGCGGCAGCCTGTCGCATCGGCTGGCGACGGCCGAGCGCCGGCCCGGCCCGCGCGAAACCGCTCGTCTGGTGGCCACCCTCGCCGACGCCGTGTACTACGCCCACCAGCGCGGCGTCCTGCACCGCGATCTCAAGCCCGCCAACATCCTCCTGGCCGCCCAAAAATCCGAGGATGGTGCGCTGGATGAAACCGCAAATCGCATCCCCATTATCGCTGATTTCGGACTGGCCAAGAGGGCAGCTCGTTCGGAACTGCCGGATGGCAACTCGCTCTTGCCGACTCTGCCGCAGCCGCAGGCGCGGACGCACACGGGCGCCCTGATCGGCACGCCCAGTTACATGGCGCCCGAGCAGGCGGCCGGCTCGCCGGGCGGTGTCACCACCGCCGCCGATGTGTACGGACTGGGGGCCATCTTCTACGAGATGCTGACCGGCCGGCCGCCCTTCAAGGGGGCGACGCCGCTCGATACCGTGCGGCAAGTGCTCGAACGGGAGCCGATCCGACCCGGCGCGATCGACCCGTCCGTCAACCGCGACCTGGAGACGATCTGCCTGAAGTGTCTGCACAAGGAACCGGCCCGCCGTTACGCCAGCGCCCGCGAGTTGGCCGACGACCTGCGGCGGTATTTGAATGGTGAGCCGATCCTCGCCCGTCCGGTCGGCCCGCTGGGGCGAGCCTGGAGGCGCGCCCGCCGCCATCCCGTTAGCGCGGCGCTGGCGCTGGCGCTCGTTTTGGTCGCGTTGAGCGGCACGTGCGCCGTGACCGTCCTGTGGCTGCGCCCGAGGACAACGCCCGGCAGGTCGAACAACACTTCCGCACCGCCGAGGAGGAACGCGACAAGGCACGGGCGGCCCTGGAACAAGCCGAGCGGAGCCAACGCGAAGCCGAGGAGCATCTCGAAGACGCCGAACGCAGCTTCCGCCTGGCCCACCAGGCGGTCCACGATTATTGCCGCCGCGTCAGCGACGAATTGCAGGACGTGCCGTATTTGCAGAAATTGCGGCGGTCGCTTTTGGCCGACGCCCTGGCCTACTACAAGAGCTTCCTCATTCGCCGCGGCAACGACCCCGCCCTGCGCCGGGAGTTGGCCGACACCTATAACCGGATGGCGCGTCTGAATGTGACTCTCGGCTCGCGGACGGACGCGCGCTCCGCCTTCGGCGAGGCCGTCAAGCTCTACCGCCAACTGCTCGAAACCGATCCCAACAGCTTGCCGGTTCAGCGCCAGCTCGGCGACGCGCTCAACGGCCTGGCGATCCTGGAGGACTCCACCGAGGCGTCGCTCGCCGGGCTGCGCGAGACCAGCGCCGCCTACCGCCGTTTCCTCGAAGCGCACCCCGACGAAATGACCCTCCGCGCGGGGCTGGCGATCGCGCTGAGCAACATGGGCCTGGCCAGCCGGCGGATGGGCCGGCTCACGGAGTCGGCCGACTGCTTCCGCGAGGCGCGGGCGCTCCTCGAAGAACTGGTGGAAAAATATCCCAAAAACGACGGGTTGCGAGCCGACCTCGCCAGCACGCTCGGCAATTATGCCGGCCTGTGTAATCAAGAACCTCAAGGGCGCGAGACGGCCTTGCAGGCGCTGCGCCGCGTGCTGGAGCTGCGCGCCGGGCTGGCCAGGGCACGGCCGCGCGATTCCGGCCGGCAGGCGGACCTGGCCGCCGCGCATCAGGATCTGGCCATCAGCTTGCGCGATACCGGACGAGAGAAGGAAGCTCTGGACGAATTTCAGAAGGCCCACGACCTCCGTGCCCGTCTTGCCCGCGACAATCCGTCCTTGCCGCGCTATCAACTGGACTTCGCTTCCAGCCTCATCGACCTGGGCGCCTTTCACCACCATCAGAATCGACTGCCCCAGGCTCTCGATTGTTTTCAGAGATCCAGCGACATCCTGGAGGAGCAGTTCCACCGCAGCGCCGACTCGCCTTTCCTTCGCTTCCGCCTGGGCCAGAGCTGGTTCCGCGTGGCCATCATTCAGGGGCGCTGGGGCATCGGCCGGAGGAGCATCAGGCGCTGGTGCGGCGCGCGAGCTGCAAACGGCCCTGATCGCGATCGACCCCGGCAACCTCGATTACCGCCGCGACCTGAGCCGGACCCTCAACAACCTGGGCCAAAACCGCATGGCCCGCAAGCACCCCGAAGAGGCGGTGCCGCTCGCGCGAAGGCGCTCGACCACATGCGGTTGGTCCTCCAGCGCGCCCGCGCGTGCCGGCGTACCGGCAGACGAGCGCGTTCAACTGGACCACCCTGGCCGAGGCGGAGAAGCGTCTGGGTCACACCCGCGCCGCCGCCGACGCCCTGCGCGAACGGGTCAAGCTGTGGCCGGACGATCCCAGGGAGCTTTTCCGCACCGCCCGCGATCTGATGCTCGTCGCCCAGCGCGTCGGCCGCGATGATGAGGAGGAACGTCGCGGCTACCACGCGGAGAGCCTGGCGCTTTTGCGGCAGGCGGTCGCGCACGGCTACCGCGATGTCACCAGGCTGCAACAAGACACGGCCCTGGAGCCGTTGCGTTCGGAAGAGGGGTTTCGCGAGTTGGTCCGCGAATTGGAAAAACAAGAACGCTAGATTTTCGGTTCAATCTGGTTCCCAAGCTCCGCTCGGGAACGCGGGGTGCGAAGCTCCGCTTCGCGTCCCTATCCAGCCCTTGATGCTGGCCGCGAAGCAGAGCTTCGCACCCGTGCGTCCCCAAGCAGAGCTTGGGGACGAGAAAATCGATTGGGCGCCACCACAGCTTGCGTTCGAGCGGGTAGGGTGGGCCGAGTCTTCGAGGCCCACCAGCAGGGACATGGTGGGCCTCGAAGACTCGGCCCACCCTACAACTTCTGCGAAGCGTCGCTAACCGATTGGGCCTCACCACAGCTTGCGTTCGAGCTTCATCTTCATCAGGGAGATGAGCTTGATCGTGAGCGTTTCCCGTTCCTCCAACTTGATGGCGATGGCGTTCAGCTCAAGCAGCACCGTCACGTCCGCCTGGCGGGTTTGGCCGCTGGTCACGTCCACGAGGACGGTCCCGCTGGCCCGGCCGCCAACCCCTTCGCCGACGTCGCGCACGCTGCGGACCACGCCATCGACGTGGATGACGGCCTCGTCGTGGCCGCGATACTTGCGCACCCCCAGGTAGATGCAGGTCATGTCGAGCTTGCCCGTCTCGGTCTTGCCGGGCGTGTCGATGGGCAGGTGCCGCTCCATCTTCCAGCTGGCGCCGGGGACGACCGAGCCTTGGGCCGGCAGCGACACCGACAGGGCCTCAAAGCCCTGCTGGACCATCTCGTGGAAGTCCTTCATGTCCTTGAACTGTTGCGGCGAGATGCCGCGCAGGGCGGAGTGATCGACATCCTGGTTGATGATGTTGCCCACCGCGTCCAGTTGCAGGAGCGTCACCAGGCGGGGCAGGATTTCTTTGATGTTCTTGAACTTGTCGCGGACGGAGCGTTGGCCGCGGGAGTTGGTGTCCTCGCTCGTGACGTTGCGGTAGGTCAAGGTCAGCTGGCTGGCCCCTTGGACTTTCTCCAGGAAGGTCGCCTCGGTGTGCGTGCTCAGGACGGCGCTATCGTCGTTGTTGCGCACCTTGAGGTCGGAGTCGATCGTGAGGTTGACCGTACGAGTCGCCCGGGGCGTGAGGTGGAGCACCAGGTTGGCCGGCACGCGCTTGACGGGATCGCCGGGCAGCTTGAGCAGGCCGGCCTCGCCCCAGTGGGTTTCGCCGTTGCTGCCGACCCACTTGGGCTGCTGCCAGTAGGCCTTGCCGTTGGGCAGTTCGGGCAGGACGATGTCGCCGCGGCCCTCGCCGCCGGTGTAGGCGAGCTTGAAGAGCAGGCGCGGCGAATCGCCGTCCTGCGGCGGCGGCTGCGTGGTGGCGGACGGCCGGTGAGCGTCCTTGTCCCGGAGCGGTTTATCGCCGGTCCACACTTCCAGGGCCACTTCCTTGACGCGGTGGCGCGGGTCGATCATTTCCACGAACACCGGGACCGCGACGCGATCGCCGGGGGCGAAATACGGCTGCTGCACGTCGAGGGCAGCGATGCGGCCGTTGAGGATCTTCTCCACCCGGTCGCCGGGGATGACCAGGCTGACCTGCGTGGTTCGCCCTTGGGCGACGATAATGGCGACGGCCACGCCGATGACGGACCCCGAGTTATCGACCAGCGGCCCGCCCGAGTTGCCCGGATCGATGCCGCCGTGGACTTCGATGCGCTCCAGCGTGCCGTTCTTTTTGCGCATCGCCGACACCGCCGTCTTGCGGATGGTGATTTCCTTGCCCAGCCCTTCGCCCAGCGGGAAGCCGAACACGTAAACCTCGTCCAACGCGTCGAGCTTGGCGGCCGACTTGACGGTCAGCGGCTTGGGCAGGACCTTGCCGGGGGGCGGCGTGCCGATGTCGAGGACAGCCAGGTCGGATTCCCGATCGACGCCGAGCACGCGCGCCTCGGTCTTCCACTCGTCCGCCTCGCCGCTGTTGACGAAGACCTCGATCTTGAGCGGCGGCCGGCTGTCGGGGGTTTTCATGCCGACGACGTGGGCGTTGGTCAGGATAAGGGTGGGCGACTCGGCCGAGCCGAAGAAGCCGCTGCCCGAACCCCCTCCGCCGTTCGGTTCGGTGACGCGCAGGTAGACCGTGGCCCGTTTGACCCGATCTTTCCTCGTCTTGTTCAGCGGCCCCTTGCCCGCATCCTTGTCCTCCTCGTCGGGGGGAGCCTGTGCCTTGACCTCGGTTTTGGGCTGGTCGACGGGCGGGGTGATTGGCTTGGTCTCGACCGGCTTGCCTTCGACCGGATTGCTGGCGATGGGCGGGACGACCATCGGCCCCTGTACCTGGCGGCCCCCCTGCTGCGGTTGTCCGCCGCCCAGCATCGGCGGGACGGCCCCGTTGGGGTTGGCGACGACCGGCCTTTCGCCCGTGCTGGCCACTTCCGGTTTGGAACCGCTGCTGTCGTCCTTGAGCGACATGATCAGGACAACCACGCCGATGGCGGCCAGAACCAGGACGACGCCGCCGATGCCGAGGATCCAGGGCAGGGCGCTGCCGCCCTTTTTGGCCTTGCCCTTTTTCGGCCCGCGATCGTCAAAATCGTCCTCGTCGTCATCATCATCCCGCGTGATGCGGGCGGGCTTCGTTCGCTTGGCGGCGACGACGGCCGGCCGCGGCTTGGCCGCGGGCTTGTCGGTCACTTCGACCGGGGCGGCTTTTTTGCCGGCGGCCGCACCGACCACGAAGATGGAGTCGCAGTGCTTGCAGCGGACTTTCTTGCCCTGTTGTTGATCGGCCAAGGTGTATTCGGCGCGGCAGTCGGGACAAACGGCGTTGATGGCCATGCAAGAGTCTCCTGCGAATCAAGCAGACGCACGGCGGCGGAAAAAACCTCGTCGTGCGGGAGGGGATTGACCCTTTTATCGTAGTAAGCGCGTTCTCATAGATGCAAGGGGGAAATCCGCGTGAGCGGGTGAAAATTCCCTGCGTCCATTCTCGCACAAGCTCAGGCAATTTGCCCGGAAATTCACCGCGCCAACCGTCAACGTGCGCGAATGCAATCGGGTGTTTTCTTTCTCCCTCCCCCTTGTGGGGGAGGTCTCTCTTTCTCCCTCCCCCCTTGTGGGGGACGCTCGCACCCCTACCCTCCCCCACAAGGGGGGAGGGAGAAAAAAGATTCACCGCGCCGCTCGCGGCAACGTCGGGGCAGCGGGCGGCTTGGCGAACGCGGCCAGGTCGCGCAGGATGCGCTCGCACGACGCCTCATCCAGCACGAACACATCGCTGCGCTCCGCATCGGGAACACGCGCGTAACGCCGTTTGGAATTGCCCTCCGCGTTGCCGACGTGCAGCACGCGCTTGCCCGAACGCGTCGCCACTTCCAGCACCAGCTCCGGCTTGTCCAGCCCAAAGAGCGCCAGGTTCGCCCCCTTGTCCACGACGTAGCGACTCAGCTTCAAACCGGCCAGCGCCGCCAGCGTGTCCTCCACCGTCGCCGTGTTGACCTTGGCGTCCGGCTTGCCGATCGCCTGCCAGCCGCCCTCGCCCTTTTCCAGAATGAACGGCTGCCGGTTGTAACGATAATTCAGCGACTCGATCTGCACCGCGTCCAGCGCCGGTGTCCACACGGTGCGCGGCCGATATTCATCGAGCGCCTTGGTACTCAACCGCGGATCGAGCAAAAACACGAGATCGCTGCCGGCCAGCTTGGCGTAGCGCCGCGTCCCCTTGGCCTCCGCGTTGCCGACGAGCAGGTTCAACACTTCCTTGTCGCCCGACTGCAAGCGCCAGCGCGCCTCCGGCCGATCCAATCCGTATTTCTTCAGCTCCGCCGCCGATGGCTTGTCGGCAACCAGGGCGTCGGCCCGCAGGCGAGCCAGGCTGTTGAGGAAATCGTCGAGTTGATCCTGCTCGGCCTCGCTTTGCAAGGGTTCGGTCAGCTTCCAGGTGCCGTCGATCTTGCTGAACACGGCCGTGCGCGGCCCGCGCTCCAGCCGCAGCCGGTCGGCGTCGCCGAAGCGGACGATGGTGCGATCGCGGAACGTCAGCGGACTGCCGGCCAATCGTTCCGCCAGCGCCGCCGGCAGAACGGCCACGGCCTTGCTATCGTCCACCAAAGCGAAGCGCTCGCCGTCACCGGCGGTCTTTTTCCCCAGCTTGATGATGTGTTCGGCCGGCTTCGCGCCGGAGCTGAGCTTGATGGTCAGGAGCGCGGCGGGCGTGTCGAGGCCGAACTCTTTCAAATCCTTGACGGGATATGCCGCGATCCGCCGGGCGCGCAGCTCGCCGAGTTGACCGAGTAAATCCTGCATCGCCTTGTCGTCAGCCTTCTCAGTCTTCGGCCTGGCGACCTCCCAGGCGTCGTCTTTCTTGACCACTTCGAGGACATCGGGTCCCATGTGGCGCTGGAGCGAGACCACCGCGCCGCCGTCGAATTTCAGGAGGTTGCGGTTGACGTAATCGAGATAGGTGCGGGCGAACAAGCGGGCCGTCTCCGGTGGCAGCACCGCCACGGCCTGGCCCTTATCCACGCGGGCATATCGGAAACCTGGCTCGCCTTCCACCTCCTTGCCCAGCGCGAGGGTGTGTTCGGCCGGCCCCGCCGCGCCGTCCGGTTTGCGCGTGTTCACGGTCACGCTCACGGCCGGCTTGTCGAGACCGTACTTCGCCCAATCGACGGAGCCGCCGTAGTCGGCGAAGCGCTCGGCTCGCAGGTTCGACCACAACAGTCCCAGCGACATGGCCACCTCGTTATCCGCCGGGAAATCCCCGGCCGGCGACTCCGCCACGCGCCAGGCATCGCCCTTCTTTTCCAGGCTGTAGCGCGTGCCGCTGGACTGAACGCGCAGTGCGCTCGACGCGATCCGGTGGCAGATTCCACAGCGACGTATCGAGCAGATCGAGCGGCCCGCGATCGACGGCGCGGACCAGCGCGTCGCCGACCTGGAAGATGGCCGGGTCTTTTTCGCGTTTGGCGAAGCGCCCGGCCGCGTCCTTCACCGGCCCGCCGATGAGCAGCGTATGCTCCTTGCCGTCCGTCGCTTTCACGGTCACGGTCACGGCCGGCTTATCCAGGCCGTAGGCCGCCAGGTCTTTCGCCTCGTGCGCCTTGTAGCTCTCGATGCGCGGCGCGCCGAGTTCCGCCGTCATTTTCCGCACCGTGTCGGCCTGGGCGTTGGCCTCGAACGGGCCGCTGATCTTCCAGCCGATGCCGGCCGGCGTCAGGGTGTATTCTTTCTGCCCCGCCTTGCGGACGTGCAGCGACGTGATCTGCTCCGGGGCCATTTGCCACAAATTGAGGGGCCGATAGCTGAGCGTGTCGCGCGTCAGTTCGTTGTGGATCTCCGCACTGACCGCGAAGACGGGCGACGACTTCTCCGCTGTATCCCCTTGCTGCGCGAAATAGCCGCCCTTGCCGCCGCGCGACTTGCCGACGTGCAGCACCCGCGCCGGTTTCTTTTTGTCGCTAAACTCGATCTTCACGGTCAAGGGCGGCTTGCCCAGGCCGTAGAGCGATTCGAGTTCGTCCTTCTTCGGCGTCTGGTTGACGTACTCCACCGCTTCCAGGCCGCTGAGCTTGTCCACCAGCTGATCGACCTTGACCGCGTCCGCCTCGGCGTTAACGGGACTGGTTAAGCGCCATTCGCCCTTGTCGCGTTCCAGGGTGCTTTTCTTGCCCTGGTTGTCGATCTCGATTTTGGCCACGTCCGGCTGGGCGAAGTCGAACAGCCGTTTGCCGCGGTAGGCCAGCGCGGGCCGGCCGACGAGCGGCTCCAGGGCGTCCTCGACCACGTTAATGCGCGGCCAAGCGTCGGCCGTGACGTATAGCTTCTTCTTGTCCGTGTCGTGCTTGCCGACGCGCACCGTCAGCGTGCGCGTCTTCTTCTCCTTGGTCTCGTCCTTGGATTCCTCCTCGACGGTCACGATCACCACGGCGGAAGGTTTATCGAGTCCATACGTTTTCGGATCGGCCTTGTCGAGAATATCCTTGTCGCGCGCTTGCAGGTCGGACAGCTTGTTGAGAAGGTCCGTCACCTTGCTCGTGTCGGCGTCGGCCGAGAGGGGCTTCTTGAGCCGCCATTGGTCCTTGTCTTTTTCCAGCACGATGTCCTCGCCGCCATGCTTGATCTCGACGCGGCGAACGTCGGCGGTGTTGAACCGGGCGATGCGGGCGTCGCGCAGGGTGTCGAGGGCCACGAACACGTCCCGAAGCTTGTCGCCCTTGATCTCGAAAATCTGCTCGTTTTTGGGCAGTTTGGCGTAGCGATATTCCTCGGTGACGGGCATCATGCGTTGCGGGCCGGGCGGCTGTCCCGGCATCTGCGGGGCCGGCACGAGCCGGGTGCGCCGTCCCGACACGGCGCCGATTTGCAGAGTTATCGTGTCGCCCTTGTCGTATTTGACCGTGAGGACGCGCTCGGGGTTGGTCAATCCGGAACGCACGAGCAAGCCGCCCTGCGTGGCGAAGAAAACGTGCGTCGCCACCGACGCCGGGTTCCACGATGCTTGCGCGGGCAACAGCGCGCCGGTGATGCCGCCGGTGCCGAGCGGCACGAACTGCTCCGCCCAGATGTCCGGCACGGCCGCGAGCAAGGCGTCGCGGCTGCCGGCGTCGAGACGATCGCGCACGGGTTCGGCCAGTTCCCATTCTTTATCGTGCCGCGTCAGGGTGAAGTGTGCGCCGTCGGGCTTCTTGTCCTCGACCGTCACGCTGCGGGCCGCCAGTTGTTCCGTCTTCTCGCGCGTGCCGTCCTTCACCACACGCTCCCCCTGGAACAGGCGGCGCTGCTGATAATAATCGGTCGGCCGATCGAGCGCGGCGATCAATCCGGGCGCCAGCGCACGACTTCCAACTTGTCGTCCAGGTGCAAATAGGTATCGCGCGAAAAGCGATCTTCGCCGGATTTCGTCGGCATCTCGCCGAATGCCAGTGTGTGTTCCTTGCCGCCGGTCGTCAGTTTGACCGTGACGGCCGGGTGCTCCAGTCCGAATGTCGCCAGGCTGCAATCCTCGCCGAGCGCTTGCGGCTCGAAGCGCGAGCGCAGGCCGGTGAGGGTATCGACGAGCGCTTGCACCTCGGCGTCGCGGGTCGGCCAGTTTCCCGGCATGCCCCACGAACCGTCCTCTTTGCGATCCAGGACGGTGACGCCGCCCGGCGCGCTGACCTCGATGCGGGTGATCCTGGCAGGCTCCAAATCGCGGAGGAAAGCGCGGGTGCCCCGGTCCTCAACGGCCGGCGGCGGCGCGACGGGATCGAGCGCCGTCGGCAACTGCGGCCCGCCCAGCCACCACAACAGGACGCCGGCGCCGACCAGCACCGCCAGCACGAGGGTCGTTCGGATATTCATTGGCGATCTCCTCCCACATAGCCCCCGGCTTGCCGGGGGAAAGAAAACACCCCCGGCAAGCCGGGGGCTATGTGAGGCCCATAGTTATCGCAAACGCCGGAATAGCAGCACCACCAGGCCGGAGAACGCGAACAGCACCGGCAGACCCAGGCGCACGCCCCACAGCCACAGGTACTCCATCTCCGAATCCGGCGGAATCGTGTCGTTGACGCGCGGATAGCTCCAGACGCGATCGTCGCGCGGCAGCTGGTCGTCGCGGCCCAGGAGCCAATCCATGGTGTTCACGAACAGCCGTTCCTGCGCCGGCGCCAGCTTCTTGCCGGTGAAGAAACCACCCTGGCCGATCACCGCCAGCCGCACCGTGGCCGGCTTGTCCGCCGCGCTGCCGTACCACGAAGACGGCAAGGGCGTCTCGACGGCGATACCGATCGGGAACGGCCCGCGCCGCCGGGTCTCCAGCGGGTCCTTGCCCGTCTCCAGGAGGTTCTTGTCGCGCCCCTTGCTGGGACGCTCGAACTGCGGCACCGAGTCGGCGGTCGGGAACGGCTGGTCCTCGTTCCAGCTGCGCGGGTTGGTCATAAGGAAATCCGGGTCGAAGGCGATCTTCGTTCCGCGCGACGGCACGAAATAGATCGGCCGGGGATGGCGGATGCGGATGTCGAGCGGCACCGGCCTGCCCTCGGCGTCCTTGCCCAGGGCGCGGGCGGTCAGGCGCAGACTCTCGCGGATGCGATTGGTCCTGTCGCTGACGGGTGGTGAGCCGACGGGCCGGCCGGCACCCGGCGTCCACTCGAACAGCACCGGCGGCGGCTCGAACTGCACGCCGCCGATCTCCGCGCCGAACGCGAGTCGGCCAGCGCTTCCACCTCGTCGTCAAACAGCACGGTCTCCTTGCCCAGCCGTACGCCCAGTTGCGTGAGCAAATCCTCGAAGGCATCCGGCTGCAAATCTTCCGGCTGCGGCATCCCTTCGCGCGGCGTGTTGGTGGGGCCGAGGCAGGCCAGCACTGGCTTGCCGGCCTTGAGGAAGTCCTTGATCGCGTCCACCTGGCTCTCGTCGAGCCGGTAAACCCGGCTGGGGATGTTCTCGTAATCGTCGGCCGTGTTCCGCAGCGTCATGCGCGGCACGATCAGCAGATCGCAGTCGGCCAAGAGGCGCCCATCTTGGCCTTCACGTCCGTCATGCGCCGCTGTTCGTTCAGGGCCGGCACATTGAGTTTGCTCTTTTCTTCCTGCACCTCGGCCAGGCGCTGGCGATAAGTCGGCAGGGCCTTGTCGATGCTCTCCAGGTTGGCCTGCAAGACCGCCGTTTGCAGACGGGCCAGTTCCTCCGTCACCTTGCCGCCGTCGAGCTGATCCGCGAGGCGGCGCGTGAGATCCGCGCGCGTCTTCTCGTCGTCGATGGCCTTTTTCCACAAATCGAGTGACTTCGTGATGATCGGCCGTTGGCGTTCGAGGTTGGCGATCAACTGCTCGATGGCGCCCTGGCGGTCTTCGAGCCGTTCCAG
The DNA here is from genome assembly GCA_963767535.1 of uncultured Planctomycetota bacterium. Taxonomy (GTDB): domain Bacteria; phylum Planctomycetota; class Planctomycetia; order Gemmatales; family Gemmataceae; genus JAJPHU01. Next base: position 158,888 of record CAVYEC010000001.1, on the reverse strand, counting down.
CGCGCTCTCGTCCACGCTGGCGGCGGCGGCGGTCGGCGGGGCGAAGCGCGACCACTTTTTGAGGACGATGTCCTCGACCTCGAAGCCGCGCGACTCCAGCGCCTGACGCAGCCCGTGCATGCCCCAGTCGTGATCGCTCGTGGTGGTCAGCACCTTGTGAATCACCGCGATGCCGATCTTCGGCCGTCTCTCTTCCAGGTGCAACAGCCGGCTGGCGAACGGCTCCGCGCCCTGGTAGAGCAGCACCAGATTGCCCCGACCGTCGCGGTCTTCCTGCGAGGCCGTCTTGTCCAGCAAATAAAAACTGTTGAAGCTCAATCGCTGGATGTACGGCTTGTCGTTTTCGCCGTGGGCGTAGAAAAACAAGCTGTTTTCCGGGGCCGACTCGATCGTCCTGCGCAGCACGGCCGCCTCGTCGGCCTGCCGCCGCTGGCGCTTGTCGTCGTCTTGCTGGCCGTCCGCGCGCGCCCGCGGACAGCCCCTTCGGTCACGTCCTTGAGGCGCTGTTTGTAATCGCTGGCCTGCACGTCCAGCACTTCGACCTTGATTTGCGACCCGATGGCGCGGAACTGCTCGGCCAAATCCTTGACCTTCTCGACCACCTTGCGTTCGGCGGCCGAATCGAAATCATCCGGCGGCTTGTCCGTCAGCGCGCCGAACGTCTTGTGCCGCTGGTAGACGATGACGGTCGTTTGGCTGTTGGGGTCGAGCTGGGCCAGGTTGTCGCGGACCTGGGCCGGCAGCGTGAACTGATGATCGCGCGTGAAATCGACCAGCGCGTAATGCCGGAACGACCAGACGTTGACGCCGATGAGCAGGACAGCGGCGAGACCGCCCTGCAAGAGGGCGTTGAAGCCGAAGGCGCTGCGGCGCGTGGCCGTGAAGCACAGCACCACGATTGCCTCGACGACCAGCGCGAACAGGGCGACCGCCGCGCCCCCAAACAGAAGCAATATCCGCCAATCACGCTCCGGATTGTCGATGGCCGTCTGCGCCAGGTTGAGGCCGACGGCGTAGGCGTCCGGCCCGGTCGCCGCGTTCACCAGCGCATCCAATTCGTGCTTGAGCGAGGCGAGAACGGCGCCGACGCAGGCGACGAGGGCGCCGGTCAGGCCGAGCAGCCGGATCGCGAAGTGCAGGCGCGACCAGAACAAACGCGGACGCGGCCGGACGGGGCGACCGGAGCGGGGGGCGTTCGCCCCCTGAGTGGGAGTTTTTACTGCCATCGTCGGCTCTCCAGGCTACGAACCGTCAGGAACAGGCAGAACAGGGCTGTGCTGCCGTAGAGAATGAGCGGGCGCGTATCGAGCAGGCCGCGCGTGAAGGCGCGGTCGAAGTGCAACGGCACGCTGAAGAAATACAGCCGGTGATAAAGGTCGCTGCCCATCTGCTCCGGCCGCCAGAAGCCGGCCCCGATGAACAGGAGGCCGACCGCCAACGCCAGGATCGCCGCCACCATCTGGTTGCGCACCAGGCTGCTGATGAACAGACCGATCGCCAGGAACATCGCCCCGGCCAGGAACATGCCGGCATACGTCCACAGCACCGGATACGGGTCGAGCAGGACCGGCACTTCCATCAGGTGCGGCCCGTCGGCATGGTAGTGAATCCAACCGCCGACACCGGCCGCCACGCCCCCGGCGATTATCAGCGCCATCGACATCAAACGCGCATTCGTCCCCAAACGCGGCAACAAGAGCAAGAGTCCGATCAGCACGGCCACCAACCCGGCGACGAACGTGATGCTCGATAGCGTCCACACGTTGTCGAAGACCGGCGGACGGGCGCCGAGCAGGGCGGGCAGGTAGATCAAGGTCGGCAGCCATAACACGACGTAGAACGCCAGGCACGCCAGGTACTTGCTCAGCACCACCTGCCAATCGCGCACCGGGGCGGTCATGAGCATTTCCAGCGTGCCGCTGCTACGTTCCTCGGCAAACAGCCGCATCGTCAACAGCGGCGGGATGAACAGGAACACGAGCCAGAAGCGTTCATCCGCGAACATGGTCTGCATGGGCGATTCGGTGCCAACGGGGCCGCCGGTGGTCAACAGTCCCAGCGTGATGGCGAACAGATGGCCGGTGACGGCCAAAAACACGACGAGGACCACATAGGCGATCGGCGACAAAAAGTAGGCGCTGAACTCGCGGCGCATGAGGCTGCGCGCCGGAACAGGCCTACGGCCAGCCACACCAGCACCGCCGCCGCCAGCACGAGGACCGCGGCGAGCAGGGCCAGCGTGACCCATTGGCGTGTATCGAGATTGGCGAACATACAACTCGCTCCCTAATCCGTGGTCCGCGCCGTAGGGTGGGCCGAGTCTTCGAGGCCCACCAGCAGCGGCATGGTGGGCCTCGAAGACTCGGCCCACCCTACGGGATGTTACGCAGGGGCCGCGGCGCCCTGTTCGACCAGATGGATGAACATTTCTTCAAGGCTTTGATTCTTCGGCCGCAGGTCCACCAGCTTGCCGGCGGCGACGACCTGGCCGCGGTTGATGATGATGGCTTGATCGCACGTCATCTCCACCTCGGACAGGATGTGCGTGGACAACAGGATGGTGTGTTCCTGGCCGAGTTCGCGGATCAGCTTGCGCGTCTCGCGGATCTGCCCCGGATCGAGGCCGGCCGTCGGCTCGTCGAGGATCAACACCGGCGGGTTGTTCAGGAGCACGTCGGCCAACCCGACGCGCTGGCGATAGCCCTTCGACAAGGTGCCGATGAGTTGCCGGCGCACGTCGCGCAGCCAGCAGCGGCCGAGGACGTATTCGACGCGCTTCGAGCAATCGCGGCCGTGAAGCCCCTTGAGGCCGCCGCGGAAGCGCAGGTACTCGACGACGCGCATTTCGGGGTAGAGCGGGCAGTTTTCCGGCATGTAGCCGATGCGCCGGCGCACCTCGACGGGCTGCCAGAACACGTCGAGTCCGGCGATGGTCGCCTTGCCGGACGTGGCCGTCAGGTAGCCGGCCAGGATGCGCAGGGTGGTGGACTTGCCGGCCCCGTTGGGACCGAGGAAGCCGACCACCTGCCCCTTGGGCACCTCGAACGACACGTTGCGAACCGCGGCATAGTCGCCGTAATACTTGGTCAGGTTGCTGACGTGAATCACGACCGGCTCCTCCTGCGGCCCTGGGGACGCTTCCGGCGGAATGTAGGCATGTTGAGATTTGAAAATACCGGAAGTGGGGGGCGGAGGCAAGGGGCGGGTTCGGCGCGGCCGCCGGCCGGGATCGGTCAATACCCCAGCATCAGCGTCAGACCGCTGACCAGGACCAGCAACGTGACGAGGGTCCGCACCAGGAGCGGCCAGCCCCGCAAGGCGCCGCCCCGGCGCCGCCCGAACAAATCCCGAAGGCAGATCAGCAGGTCCAGCAAGCCTGTCAGAATCAGGCCGAGGCAAAACACGGTCGCCGACAGACGATCCGACCCAAACCCCAAGCTCAGGCCGAGGAGTCCGGCTGCCAGCATCGACAGCCCTGCCACGCAGTCGAACCAACGGTAGGCCCCGTCCGACCGCGGTTCTTGTTCCGGGGGCGGTTCCGTCCCGTCCGGCGTGCGGTTGCGTTGAGAATCCATTGAATGTCTCCACGGTCGGCAACGTTTCGCGATCATCCTTGTGAAACATAGCTCACTTCAGTAGTGGGCGATTAGTGTGTTGACGCCGCATGGGATGCGTGAGCTAGAATTGCAAGGACGGTCACGTATAAAGGAGATACACACGATGAAGTGGAATACTCCGGACTGGTCGTTCGGTTTTCTTGCCGGCTTGTCGTTCGGGCAATACATCGCGCTGGGCGTCGTTGACAGGATCTTTCAAATCGGCCCGGACGCCAAACGTTGGATCGGGATCTCCGGGATGATCGCTTTCCTGATCGTATTAGAAGTGAGAAGATGGCGGCTCCGGTCGAAGGAGCCGCCCGTGTCAACACACTAATCGCCCACTACCCCATTTCGGCAAACCGAGCTACTCTCGACGGCGCAAGCGCTGTTCCGGTTTACGAAACGCGTATTCCACCTTCTCGCCATCGCGAACCTGCCGGATCCCCTCGACAACGATCCGGTCGTTCACATCCAGTCCCTTCTTGATTACGTAGAGGTCCTCCGATTCGTTCTGGATGACGATCTCGCGCTGATGCGCCACGCCATCTTTGGCGACGACGTAAACGTAGCGCTTGTCGAGTTTCTCGAAAGTCGCTCGCCGCGGGATGACGAGGGCATTATTCAACGTGCGGTGGATCAACAAGGTGCCGGACTGACCGTGACGCAGCAGGTCGTCCGGGTTTGCAAAATCCGCGCGGAAGGGGATGTTGCCGGTCTCGTTGTTGAATTTGGCCTCGATGGTGATGTTCGTGGTGGGATACGGGAACTTGCGGCCGTTGGCCAGCACGAGTTCGATTCGCGGGGCCTCCTTAGCCTGACCCCGGCCGGCCATGTATTCGAGGTAGTGTGCCTCGGGTACGTTGAAATAAACCCACATCACGCGGTTATCGGACAAGGTCGTGAGGATGTCCCGCTCATTGATAAGGCTGCCTACCTGCTCGTGCTGGCGATCGAGGATGCCGTCGAAAGGTGCTCGGACGTCGGTAAAGTTCAATTCGGCCTTCGCCAGCTCCATTTTGGCCTTCATCGCCAGGGCCTTGGCCTTGAATTGTGCCACCTCGTGCTGAGAGACCGCATTCTTCTTGTACAGACTCTCCGTGTACTTGTACTCCAGGTCCGCGCGCTCGAACTCGGCCTTCGCGGTGTCGTACTTTGCCTGGTAAAGAATTGGTAAGATCTTGAACATCACATCGCCCTTTTTCACCGCCTGGCCCTCCTTGACGAAGATCTCCTCGAGATACCCGTTCGCCAAGGCACGGACATTGATGTGCCGCTGCGAGCGGATCTGGCAGACATAGGACTGAGTGATGAGGACGTCCTTTGTCTCGGGACTGGTGGCCACGATCTTCTGGTTCTCCCGCTGGGGCGGCTCCCTGTTTTCCGGCATCTTCACACGTTCGCGCGTCGCTTGAAGCGATTTTCGCAACGCTTCGATTTCCAGGCGCAACGCTTTGATTTCCACGCGCAACGCTTCCAGGTCGCCGGTCGCAGACGGACCAACCGCGCTACGGCCGGAGTCTACCTGTTTCGTCTGCTGTGCGACCGCACGATAAGCCACTCCGCTCGCCCCGACGAAGGCCATGAGTGCCAGTACGGCCACGCATACCGTAACCTTGAGTTTGCTCAAAAGCATGGCTTTCATCACTCCTTCTGTTAAGGCCAACACCTCGATCCGCCATGTGCGAGGCGGCTCTCCTGGGCCGCGGCTCCCCCACCGACCGTTGATTCTAACCCCCGAAGGTGCCATTGCAAAAGTTTTCCCCTCCAAAACCTCCGCAACCCCCGTCGCTGCCTCGATTGATCGTAGACTCTCAATTCCTCACAGTTCGATTGCAAGCGATCCGCCATGAACGCGATCCTCTCCGAGCGATGCCTTTCACGACGGCGGGGATCATGCGTCCGTCTGCCCTCTCCGCCTACGCCGCTTTTTCCGCCCGGCGCGGAAGTCATTCCCCCGGAAAGCCACGGAAGACCCCGTTTGCATCGACCGCGTCCGCGAATTCTTCAAAGTCCATGTTCGCAATCGACAGGTTGTTTTCGATCCCCTGGATTTGCGAGGGGATGGCGCGGAACGTGCGTCCCGGCTCTCCAGCCAGGTCCACAATGAGCAAGGGGTGGTCGTCAAGAGAGGTTGTCGTCCGATCGGCGACGATCAGGAAGGAGTGATTGTAGTCCCGGGGGAGCAATTTGAAGATTTGACCCAGGCTGATGTCTCGGTAGTACGGGTCATCGAGAAATTCCACGTAGGCGCGAAACTCCCCGACCGGTTCTTGAATCGCCGTCCGGATCGTCTCCCAGGCGGCCTGGTCGGAGAACCCCGTTCGCAAGACGAGCGCGTTTTCTGTTTTCGGAATGCGCTTCATGGAACCTCCTTAAATTCCTCAGCAGCCCAACAACTCTCCCGGCCGTCGGCTCATGCATACGCTCATCCGATCGTCAGTTCCGGGATGCACTCCTTTGGGGTGGTCTGAATCAACAGGTAGTAACAGTAAACCAGATGGGACAACCACTGTGCCTTGATCTCCGGGTCGAATTCGATCGTTTCCATGTTCTCCTGGAGCAAGAGGATCTCCCGGCGGAGGTCCGCCATCCCGTCCCAGCCGATGAAATAGATGGGGTCTCCGACGCCGAGTTCGGTCAGTTGGGTGATACCGATTTCCCTCAACCGGGGGATGCTCCAGAAGCGCTTGCTGGTCTGCTGGGTTCCGAAAATGTAGTAAGGAGGCCGCAGTTCAATGGGCGTCTCCGGACCCTCGCTTTGCGGCCGATAACTGATGTAAATATCGCGGCTCATGTCCCAGCATCCCGGTTGCCTCTCGGTCGCCAAACCCGTCACAAGGAAACCGAGCGCACGCTACTCTACCTGTTCTCAACTTTCCTTCCAAGCGTCTTCTCCGAAAGAAAAAAGCTGACAGTGATCGTGCGCTACGCAGGGCAGATGCAGACAGAGAGCCGTTTAGTACGTCGCGGTTTAGTCGCTCCCGCCATACAATGCCTCCACGACTGAAAGCGGGCGGAGAAACCCCTCGGAGCCTGAAGCGTAAGCGAAGGAAAACACTCTTCGCTTACGCTTCAGGCTCGGATGAGATTGGAGCCTTATGAACCCTCACCAGACCTGTCGCGTCCTGACAATTCTCCTCGCCCTGCTCGCCCTCGGGGCGGCCGGCGCGGAGGAACCCAAGGGCGGCCCGCCCGAGTTCAAGCGTCTCAAGTTTCGCTCGATCGGCCCCGCCGCCGGCGGCCGCGTCTGCCGAGTCGCCGGCGTGCCGGGCGATCCGCTCACCTACTACGCCGCCACCGCCGCCAGCGGCTTGTGGAAGTCCAGCGACGGCGGCATTCACTGGAAGCCGATCTTCGACGAGCAATCGACTTCCACCGTCGGCTCGCTGGCGATCGCGCCGTCCGATCCGAACGTGATCTACGCCGGCTCCGGCGAGGCCAACATCCGCGGCAACGTCGAGGTCGGCAACGGCATCTACAAATCCACCGACGCCGGCAAGACGTGGAAGCACGTCTGGAAGCAGGAAGGGCAGATCGGCACCATGATCGTCCATCCGACGAACGCCGACATCGCCTATGCCGCGGTGCTGGGCCATGCCTTCGGTCCCAATCCCGAGCGCGGCGTCTACCGCACCACCGACGGCGGCAAGACCTGGCAGCGCGTCCTGTTCAAGGACGCCGACACCGGCGCCTCCGATGTGTGCTTCGATCCGTCCAATCCGAAAGTGCTGTTCGCCGGGCTGTGGCAGACGCGGCGGCGGCCGTGGGAGCTGACCAGCGGCGGGCCCGGCAGCGGGCTGTACACCTCGCGCGACGGCGGCGACACCTGGACGCAACTCGTGCCGCCGCCAGGGCCGGAATCGCTGGGGTTCGGCAAGGACGCACCCAAGGGCAAGAAATACTGCAAGGGGTTGCCCGAAGGCATCTGGGGCAAGATCGGCGTGGCCGTCGCCCCGTCGGACGGCCGGCGCGTCTATGCCCTCATCGAGGCGGACAAGGGCGGCCTGTTCCGCAGCGACGACGGCGGCGAGACGTGGGAGCTGGTGCATGGCGATCGCGGCATCCGCCAGCGGGCCTGTTATTACACGACGCTGACCGTCGACCCGCACAACGCCGACGTCCTCTGGTGTCCGCAGGTGCCGCTGCTCAAAAGCATCGACGGCGGCAAGTCGTTCCTGCGCATCAAGGGGCCGCACCACGGCGACCATCACGACATCTGGATCGACCCGAAAAATCCGCGACCGCATCATCGACAGCAACGACGGCGGCGTGGACATCTCGACCAACGGCGGCGAAACCTGGTTCGCGCCGCCGTTGCCGTGGGGCCAGTTCTATCACATCAGCGTCGACAACCGCCTGCCCTACCACGTCGCCGGCACCATGCAGGACATCGGCACCGGCTCGGGGCCGAGCAACAGCCTGTCGCGGGCCGGCATCGCGCCGAGCGACTGGCACCCCGTCGGCGGCGGCGAGACCGGCTTCACCGCCTCCGACCCGACCGATCCGAACATCGTCTACGCCGGCGAGTACGGCGGCTACATCTCGCGCTACGACCACCGCACGCGCCAGGCCCGCAACGTCGGCGTCTATCCGTTCAACCCGTCCGGCCACGATCCGGTCAACCTGCACTACCGCTTCCAGTGGACCGCCCCCATCCTCATTTCGCCGCACGATCATCGCGTCGTCTATCACGCGGCCAACGTGCTGTTCAAGACCAGCGACGCCGGCCGGCACTGGGCGCCGATCAGCAAGGACCTGACGCGCAACGACAAGAGCAAGCAGAAATGGTCCGGCGGCCCGATCACCGGCGACAACACCGGCGTCGAGGTTTACGGCACCATTTTCGCCATCGCCGAATCGCCGAAGGAGAAGGGCGTCCTGTGGGCCGGCAGCGACGACGGCCTGGTCCACGTCTCGCAGGACGGCGGCGGAAGCTGGGAGAACGTGACGGCCAACATCAAGGGCTTGCCGGAATGGGGCACGGTGCGCTGCATCGAGCCATCGCCCTTCGACGCGGCCACCGCCTATGTCGTCGTCGATGCCCACAAGCTCGACGATCGCAAGCCGTACCTGTACCGGACGCGCGATCTCGGCAGGACGTGGCGGCCGTTGGTCCTCGAAGGCACGGCGGACGGCGAGAGCGGCCCCGACGGGGAAAAACAGACCCGCAACGGACTGCCGGCCAGCGGATATCTGCACGTCCTCCGCGAAGATCCGGAGCGCAAGGGGCTGCTCTATCTCGGCGGCGAGCGCGGCCTGTTCGTGTCGTGGAACGACGGCGCCACCTGGACGCACCTCAAGCTCAATCTGCCGACCGTCAGCGTCACGGATCTGATCGTCAAGCACAACGACCTCGTCGTCGGCACCAACGGGCGTTCCATCTGGGTCCTCGACGACCTGACGCCGCTGCGGCAGCGCTCGCAGGAGATCAACGACAAGGCCGCGTTCCTTTATCCCGCACAGCCGGCCGTGCGCTATCGCTATTACAATCCGCTCGGCGAACGGGGCGCCCTCGGCATGGGTCAGAACCCGCCGGAAGGGGCGATCGTGCATTACGCGCTCAAGGCCAAGCCGAAGGGCGACATCACCCTGGAAGTCCTCGACGGCAAGGGAACACGGGTGACGCTCCTGTCGAGCAAGAAGGAGCCGGAGGAGAAGCCGCAGGAAGGCGATTACGAAGCCGAGAAGTATAAGAAGCCGATCCTGTCCGTCGAGCCGGGCCTGCACCGCCTGGCCTGGGATTTGCGCTACGAGGGGGCCGAGACGATCAAGGGCGCCAAGGTCGATAGCGGCCAGCCGAAGATGGGACCGCTCGTCAATCCCGGCACGTACACGCTGAAACTGACCGTCGAGGGGCAGACCTTGACGACGAAGCTGGACGTGCTGCCCGATCCGCGCTCGGTCCCGGCGGGCGTGTGGGCGCGGACGGCGGCCCGCATGGCGGAGACGGATCAGCCGTTGACTCCCGAGGCGATCCTGCGCCGCGTGCAGGCGCCGCGCTTGACCGACGAGCTGAACGAACAGATCGAGCTGACCCTCCAGATCCGCGATGACATCACCAGCCTGACGCGCACGGTCGAACAGCTCCGCGCCGTCAAGGGACAACTCGTCGCCCGCAACGGTTTGCTCAAGGATGACACGCGGACGAAAGCGCTCGTGAAGGGGTCGCGCGATTTGATACGCAAGCTCGACGCGCTCGAAGAGAAGCTGCACAATCCCAGGGCGAAGATCGTCTACGACATCCTCGCCCAGAAGGGCGGTGCCCGGCTGTATTCGCAGTTCGTGTGGCTGTTCGAGATGAGCAAGGACAGCGACGGCGCGCCGACGCAGGGCATCCGCGATGCTTTCGACGAACAGAGCAAGATCCTGCGAAAGTATCAGGAGGAATGGCGGGCAATCGTGTCGAAGGATCTCGCGGAATTGAACGAACAGGCAAAGAAACTCGATGTGCCCAACGTCATCCTGCCGCCGGCCCCGACGGAGAAAACTCCGGCGAGTGCGTCACCGTGATCGCTCCGAGCAAAAAACTCCCTCCCCCCTTGTGGGGGAGGGTAGGGGTGGGGGGTGAAGTTCGTAGTTCGTAGGGTGGGCCGAGTCTTCGAGGCCCACCAGCAGGGGCGTGGTGGGCCTCGAAGACTCGGCCCACCCTACGATCTCCCTCCCCCACAAGGGGGAGGGAGAAAAGCCCGTTACCCCTCACTCTTGCTGAAAGTAAACCTTGCCCCAGTTCGAGCCAATCACCTGGCCGCGCAGCCACGAATTGCCGACGGAGACCGTCTGGTTGTCGAGCAGGTTTTGCCAGGAGCCGTTGGCCGGGAACGGCACATCGACGGTTTGATCCGTGGCGGAAAAGTTCACGACAATGACAAAGCGCTCCAACGCCCCGGACGTGCCATTGCCCCAGCGGTGATAGGTCAACACGCCCTGGGCGACATTCACGCCCCAGCCGTTGGGATCGGGCTGCGTCTGCCACGACTCCCAGTGATCGGGAAAGACGTTATCGGAGCGCAGACCGGCGTATTGCTTGCGGATGGCGATCAAGCGGGCGAACAGCCAGCCGAGAGGTTGGCCGATGGAATCGCTCTGAAAATCCCAGCGCAGGCGGCGCGGCTTGACGCGCCGGCCGCTGCCCTGGTCGTTTTCCATGATCCAGTAATCCTCGCCGAACTCCTGGCCATTGGGTATCAGCGGACAGCCGGGGATCGTCAACTGGACGATGGCATAGGGCTGCACCCGATACCACTCCATTGACCCCTGGTTGTCGCGCGCTCCCGCCTGCCAGGCGACGTGCGAATGATCGTGGTTGCTCAGGTACGTCGTCGCCACCTTGTCGGCATCCAGGCCCGCATGCGTGTTGAGTAGCGCCGCGACGCGCCAGTCAATCCCCCCTTGCCACAAGTAATCGAACGTCCGGGCGTACAGCTCGTTGTTCCAGTAGCTCGTCGCCCCGACCTGATTGGTGACGCCAGCGGCGGACAGGTCGAGATACTCCAGGGTCAGCGAAAAAAGCGGGTCGCCGACGTGAGAGCGAATGTCGCTCAAGAGCTGCGGCAAGCCCCGGGTGTCATTGTCAACGTGATAGTACAGGGCAGCATCGAGGCGAATGCCGTCGATGCCGAACGCGTCGATCCAGTAACAGCACACATCGCGGACGAACTGTTGCGTGCAGCCGTTGTGGTAGTCCCGATCGGGCAGGCCGCTGAATTCACCGTTGAATTGGCCGATGTAAGGGCAATCGTTGGGATCCTTGTACAGCCAGTAATAAGGGAAACCGTAGCCGCTGTCTCCGGCGAGGGAGGTTCCGCCGACGTGGTTGTACACGCCGTCCATGATGACGTGGATGCCGCGCTGGTGACAGTCGCTGAGGAGCTGCTTGAGCAGAGATAATTTTTCGGTCGGGTCTTCCAGGGACGTGACGTAGCGATATTCGACGGAGAAATCCTGGGCGGGGTTGTAGCCCCAGCTGTAGCCGGCGCCCGGCCAGGCGGTCCAGGGCAGAAAGAGAATGGCGTTGATGCCCAGCACGTTTTGCAAGTAGTCGAGCTTGTCGCCGACCGCCTGCACGGGGGCGGTGACGCCGCGGTATTCTTCGGTGAAGTCGTCGATGTTCAGCTCGTAGACGATCAGGTCGCGCAGGTGCTTGCGTCCTCCCGCCACCGGCGTCACGGCATTGTCGCCCGGCCGGCTGCCGCCGATCACGAACCCGGAGTTCTGGTTCTCGCTGCCGCCGTAACGGGCACAGGGGTCCGGCACCTTGCGCGTCGTGCCGTCGCTATAGGTGACGAAATACTTGTACTCGTAGAAATTTTTGGGCAAGGCGACCGGCGTGCGGTAGGTCCACACCCAGCCCTTGGTGTGCGGCGTGCGCGTTAGGGAGGGGCCGTTGGCCCAGTCCCATGCCGTCAGGCCCAGCGCGGCCATGAAATCGCCGACGACTTGAATGCCGGTGATTTGCGGATCGCCGTAGGTGGGCCGATCCGCGTGTACTTCGTACTGGCTGGGATCCTTGCCGCGATCGGGAAAGAACAGTTTGAACTCGATGGCCCCCTGCTCCGAATCGTCGCCGACCTGCCAGGCGCCGAAGCGCTCGTCCATATAGAGACCGGGCATCCTGAACTCCTTGAGATGGAAATGGAAGTGAGTTGGACGCCGATTCTACGCGCTGCCCGGCGCGGGCCGCAAGGAGGTGCAGTTGACGGAAACCCTGAGCGGGGGGCGTAAGCCCCCTGAGTGGAAGACTCAGGGGGCTTACGCCCCCCGCTCGGGCGTTCTCACCATTCTTCGGCGGATAGCTCCACCCATTGCCGCACCCGGCCGGCGACGTTGTGGAACATGCGGATGCCGCCGTCCTGCGAGACGACGAAGGCCATCGCGCCGGGCACTTCCTGACAGAAGCGCACGGCCGACCGATGCCTCATGCCGAAGTCGGCCAGCGGGGCAGGGGGCGGCTTGCCGAGCGGTTCCGGGTGGTCGTCGTATTCGACTTTTTCCTCGCCGGAAGGCGCCCGGTTCTGCGTGATCTCCGCGCCGAAGCCGCGCAGCCGCAGGTCGCGCGACAAGACGACGGCCCCGTCCACCGCCGCCAGCGCCGCCACGAAGTCGATCACCTGGAACAGATCGCGGTCCAACAAGAGCGAATCGGCGAAGGTCGAATCGTCGGGAAGCGTGTAGGCGGGGTCGATGGGTCCGCCCCGGCCCGCGCGTCCCTTGTGGACTGGACGGTTCGGCTCGACCGTCGCCCGTTCGCAGATGGCTCGCTGGATGATGTCCGAATCGAGCCGGTATTTGACGTTGAGCGGCAGCGCCGGCTGCTGCGCCTGATCGGGCAGGATGAGCAGACACCCCCCGTGCCGGGCCTCGCTGATCTTGGCCAGGACATTGACGAGAAATCGCCGTACCAGCCCGATGCCGACGCCGGCATCCTTGACGGCCAACCAGGAACAAACCTCGCGGAACCATTCGCCGACGTATTTGATTCGGCCGACGACCAGCCGTTGGCGCAGGCAGCAATCGCGCAGGTCGAAGCTCTCCACGTCGAGGGCGACGCGAATCCAGCCCGGACCCAGGACGGTGATGCGCAGCCCTTGAAATTGGTTCTGGTGATAAAGCAAGCCGTTGCCCCAGCGCTGATGGCTGCGGTCCACCGGGAGAATGTCCGGGTCGAGAATGCCGGCCAGGCGCACGCTTCCCTTGGAGGCGTCGTCGGGCAGGGCCACCAGCCAGCGCGACTCCAGGCCGATCGTGGGGGCCAACTTCACCAGTTGGCCGGGCGTGCAGGGCAACGGCTCGGCGAAACGAACGGTGAACCGTTTCGGACTGGGATTGAAGACGACGCGCAGGCGGGCCTGCCGTCCTTCTTCCGAGCCGAGGCTGGCTTGATAGGCGGGATAGATCAGGTTGGCCAGTTGAGAGACGGAGCGCGGCCTGAGGTGATCGAAGGTGGACCAGTGCAGGTAGCTCCAGACCGCCCCGATGAGGTGCTCCGGGAACACCTCCCCGTCATCGGGCAGCGCGTACCACCATTCCTGCTCTTCTCCGCCCATCGGCCACTCTCGCCAGGGTAGGAGCGCGAGCTTCACCCCGCCTTCCGGCTGAGCAGGGCGGCCCTCTTCTCCGCGCTAACATAGCTTCTCTTCCGCCTTCAGGCAAAGAAAAGTGGCCACATAGCCCCCGGCTTGCCGGGGAAAAGAAAACACCCCCGGCAAGCCGGGGGCTATGTGTTAACCAACGAGCTGCGGCCGGCCCCGGCCGAGTTTGTCCAAAAGTTGTCGCAGATAGGCCGGGTCCAGCGGCTTGACGAAATGACTATTGATGCCGGCGTCCTCGCAGCGCCGGCGGTCGGCCAGGCTCCCGTGGCCGGTGATGGCGACGAGCCGGCATTTGTCCAGTTCCGGAACCAGCCGAAGCCGGCGGGCCAATTCGCAGCCGTCCATGCCCGGCAGGCCGACATCCAGCAGCACGACATCCGGCGGATACGCCGTGGCTGCCTCCAGGGCGCTGGGGCCGTCGTAGCAGACGGTGACCTCGTGCCCCCAGAGCCGGAGCAGCATCGCCAGGGTGTCGGCCAATTCGTGTACGTCGTCCACGACCAGGACGCGAAGCGATGACAGGCTGAGGGGGAGTTGCATTTCCGGCACCTTTGACGGAACAAGTCGGCCGCGACTTCGCCGAGGTAAGGAACCTCCACGCGGACGGTTCTTGTCATTATACCAAGGTGTGTTGATATTTGAAAATAGGTGATTTGGAAAAGATTGGGAAGGGGAACGATAAGGCCTCTCTTGTAGGGTGGGCCGAGTCTTCGAGGCCCACCAGCAGGGGCGTGGTGGGCCTCGAAGACTCGGCCCACCCTACAACTAACGAAAAATACCGAGAAGAATTACCGCGCCCTTCGCGCGAACATCGCTGACTTGTATATTTTCGCCTTGACATGAGAATTCGTTTATGCAAAAACAATCAACGGTCCCGCCGGCGGTTGCTTGGGTGACTGGGCGACGCCGAAGCGGCCACGGCGGGGCCTTTTTCCTCTCTCAATTCTTCTCCCCCAAACGAACCGCTGCCGCAATCTGGTACAGCGCGCTGTAGCGAGACGATGCAGTGCTGTCGCGCCCTGCGCGATCCCCGGTGTCTCCACCGGACGCGCTTGCGCAAAAAAGCCTTGTTTTCCAGGCTTTTGCGAATGTCCCGAAATACCGCGGCGGCGATTGGCATACCCTTTGCTTTTTCTTCGGCCGGCAAGTTGGTTGCGAGTCCCAACGATGCCGAATGACCCTACCCCCCATCTCATCCCACTGGCGCGGGGTTGGCTGATAGCGAGTCTCAGCCAACCCCGCCCGTCATTTCTCCTCCTTTTCTTTGCGCTATCCGATGCTTGTTGCCGCCTTGAGAGGGTGTTAGACTCAGATTTACCGTCCGCCCTCGCCCCCGCCCCCGCCGTCGTGGAGGATCACCCTGCCATGGCCTGGCCCCACTCGCAGGACTACAACGAAGCCCTCCAAAATCCGCGAACCAGCTTCCGCGATTCCCATTTGCAGGCCGGGCAAGTGATCTGCAACGCCCTGGGCATTCCGCAACCGTGCTCCGGCAATTTCGCCGACGTTTACGCCATCGAATGCACCACGGATCGCACCAAGTGGGCCGTCAAATGCTTCACCCGCGAGATCCACGGTCTGCGCGAGCGCTATCGCGAAATCAGCCGGCACCTCCGCCAGGCGCGTTTGCCGTTCACGGTCGATTTTCAGTATCTGGAGGAGGGCATCCGCGTCGGCGGGCGGTGGTATCCGGTCCTCAAGATGCACTGGATCGAGGGGCTAACGCTCAACGCCTTCGTCCGCGATTCGCTCGACAGGCCGGCCCGGTTGGAAGCGCTGGGACGGGTCTGGCTGCGCATGGCTCAGCGTTTGCGCGAGGCCCAGATCGCCCACGCCGATTTGCAGCACGGGAATGTTCTGCTGGTGCCTGAAAACGACGGCCACTCCCTGGCGGTCAAGCTGATCGACTACGACGGCATGTGGGTGCCGGCCCTGGCACGCACGCCGTCGGGCGAAGTCGGCCATCCCGCTTATCAGCATCCCCAGCGCTTGCGCGAAGGCACTTACAGCCCGGCCGTCGATCGCTTTCCGCTGCTCGTCGTCGCCGCCGCCCTGCAATGTCTGCGCCGGCGGGCGTTCGCTGTGGGAGCGTTACGACACCGGCGACAATCTGCTTTTCCGCGCCTCGGACCTGGCCGCGCCGTCCCAATCGCCCTTGTTCGCCGAGCTGCGGACGGTGCGTGATCCGTCGGCGCGGGCGCTGCTTGAGCAATTGTGGCTGGCCTGTCACCGGCCGCTCGAACAGGCGCCGCTGTTGTCCGAACCCGTCTCCAGGCCGTCCACGGTGATCGCACCGATCGCATCCGAAGCGCGTCCGCCTTCCGCGCCTGGCAAGGGCGGTGCCGCGGTGCCGTGGATCATCGGCGGCAGCCTGGCGGCGTGTGCCCTTCTCGGTGGATTGATGTTCTGGGTGATTCACTCCGTCAGCCGGACGCCGGCGATTCCTCCGGTGCCGGCGCCGCAAGTCGCACAAGTCGAGGGCCGGGAGCCGGCAACGGCACCCCCATCCGCTGCCGAGCGGAAAGACCATGAGGAGCGCAAAACCCCGCAGGAAGAGAAACCGGACGACGTGCCGGTATTCGAGCCGGTGGAGAAAGCGCCCTCTCTACCAAAAGCCGCCCCGGTCGCATCGCCCACCGTTCCGCCCACGGAAAAGCCGGTCCCGGTCAAACCGGAACCGAACCCTACTCCCGCGGAACCTCCGACAAACCCGACTCCGCCGGCCCTGACGAAAGCGGAGCGTCCCAGGGATGATGGCAAATTCCTGGTGCCGAGCCAAACCGTTCAGGACGAGCGCGCCCGTCACGTCCACGACGCTTTCCGCGGCGCGGTACCAGCGCCATCAGCCGGCCGACCTCGCCGCTCTGTCCGCCAAGCTGCTCAAGTTCGGGCAGAACACCAAGGAGGAGCCGGACCTTCGCTTTGTCTATCTGCGCGAGGCCCGCGATCTGGCGGCCCGGGCCGCCGACCCGAATCAAAGTCTGTCCATCATCGCCGAGATGAGCAAGACCTTCGCTATCGAAGGCGAGGAGCTGGCGATGAAGATCGCCGTCCTCGACACCGCCGGCAAGGCCGTCCGCAATCTCGCTGATCCGGCCGCCATCGTGCAGGTGAGCAAGACGATCGCCGAGGAGGCGCTGAAGCTCCTCAAGGAGACGGAAGCGATCGACGATTACGAGCAGGCGATGAAGCTGGCGGCCATCGCGGACAGGGCCACCCGGAAGACCGGCGATGCTTCGTTGTCGGGCCTGGCGACGCGCAGTCTCCGCCGCGTGGAGCGACTGCAAAAGGAGTACGCCAAGCATGTGGATGCGGCCGTCACACTGGCCGCCCGGCCGAACGATCCCGAGGCCAGCCGCGTCATGGGCAGTTTCCGCTGCTTTCACAAGGGCGATTGGGCGAAGGGACTGCCTCTGTTGGCCCGCTGCGATGACGCCAAGCTGAAGGATCTCGCGGCGAAGGACCTGGCCGCGCCGAGTCGGCCGACGCGCAAGTCGTCCTCGGCGACGGCTGGTGGCAACTCGGCCGGCAGGAAGAAGGTTCCGCCCGCGGGCAACTTCAGCAGCGGGCGTGTTACTGGTATCAGCGTGCCCTCCTCGGCGCGACGGAATCCGTTCAAATCCGCCTGGAAAAATTGATCGAGCAGCATCACAAGGAGTTCCCCGGCCTGAAGACCTGGGACCACCTGGACATCGCGCAGGCCGCGGTGATGAACGGCTTTTTGCGACTGCCCAAGGGCGAAAAAGACCTCACCACCCGGCAATCGTTCTCGGGACCGATCGAGATCACCGTCGTGGCCCGCACCGAGAAGAACAACATCCGCCTGCGCATGGGCAAGGGCGCCTGCGTCATCTTCAACTGGGAGAACAACCCATCGGAGCTGCGCATCACCCGTCCCGATGGCACGGATCGTCCCGAGAGCGGCAGCCTGGCCACCGCCCCCATCCCGCCGCTTCAGCCGAACACCTGGTACACGCTGCGCTGGCGCATCAACGCCAGGGGGATGCTCGTCACGGTGGACGGTGCCACCGTTTACGTGGAGACGCACGCCAACGATCTATCGGAGAAACATCCGGTTCGCATCCACGCTTCGGACTCGGATATTGATGTGAAATCGTTCTGGGTCCGGCCGATCCGGAGGAAATAAGGTAGGTCCGGCGAGCCGAGCCGGACTTTCTCTCGTCCCCAAGCTCTGCTTGGGGACGCACGGGTGCGAAGCTCTGCTTCGCGGCAAGCATCAGGGGCCGGATGGGGAAGCGAAGCAGAGCTTCGCAACCTGGGTTCCCAAGCAGAGCTTGGGAACCAGAGGAATGTCCCCTTCGCCGGATCAAACGCTGGTTGGCTGCCACCGCCGCCACGCGGGTCCGGCCAACGAGGGCGGTCCAAGATCTGCCTGCTGCGGAAGCCATTCGACGTGTTGCCAAGACCCGGGCGGCTGGGCCAGCAGGCGGGCGCATTTTTGTGCAATTTCGTCCGGTGTTTCTCCCTTCCATGGGAGATGCACAAGAATTTGGTACGGACCCGGCTCAAGTAGGAGCGACACGGTCAGCATCTCCTTGCGATTCCGTCCCGATGCCCACGAATAGGAAAGACCATGGCGCGCGAGGATTCTCGCGGTCCACCGTTCGGCCCAGAATGCGAGCCGCGGTTCGGTCGGGCGTCTCCCAACTCGTATCGTGCAGCGCCCGCTCGACCTCGGCGTCATAGACCGGGCTGGGAAATTGTAGGGTCTGCGGCGGATCGGAACGTGTCTCCCACTCGACGATGTCTTGGGAGCGCCTCACCTCGACCTCGATGTCGCCACATCCGATCACCCCGCAATCGCAGCGCGCGACGGTTGCCCGATGGGGCTTGGCACTCCCGCGTAGCGGGCAAGGCTCGACCAGAATGTCATCCGGATCGAGGCCGATCACGCCCTTCTCGAGATGGGCAATGATGTCTTCTTCATCCGCGATAAAGCGGACCTCGTGATCGTTCGTGTGGGGAGAGGATCGAACCTCGATCCGAAACATACGGTAGGACTTTGTGTTTTTCATCGGCTGCTGTCCGGGGGTGCCGAAACAACTAGCAACCTAACTCAAAAGTCCCTGTTCGCCTTGCTTACCCGTGGGGAATGGTCCAGTCGTGGCGGCGATCAGATCGGCCCTGCCATGGCTTGTTGAAGGGTTGCCTGGAGTGCCGCCAGGATGTCGCCGACATTATTGATATAGAATCGCCCTTGATCGATCGTCACCTCGGTTCCGGTCAAGCGGAGGAACTGCCAGTCTTCCCCCGTGGTCACGCATCCGAAGACGGCGGGTAATGGCTGTCCCGATCGCTCGTTGTATACTTGGGCCGCCACCATCTGGGCGACGCACTGGCCCAGCCCTGCTTCGATGTCATTCTTCTTCGCTTCCACCACCGTCAACAGTGGCGCACGCAATCGCGGCACCGGCTCGGACAGGGCGAGAATGAAATCGCATTCCCCTTGCAGTCGGCGGGCCGGATCCACGTCTAACCGTTGGCCGGAAAGGATGGCGATTCGCTCGCCGGTTAATTCCCGAACCGCCAGCAGGATGGGGGCAACGATAAATTCGCTTCGGGCCTTCTCACTGAGCAAGGCGAGGCGCATGCCGCGGGCGAGAGTCTCTTGCAGCCAGGCCGAGACGGGCAACGGTTGCAGGTTCGGGAAGAGCGCCCCGGTCGAACCGTAACGCCCAACTCCGCCTCCGCGCTTTCCAGTGTGAAATCGGTGTAAGCCATCGTTGTTACCCGGTTAACTCCGCGGCGCCGGCCCACGGGTGCGCCGGGGACAGTCTCAATCGAAGTCCACCCAGTTCAGGGTAATTTTATCGAACTTGTGGGCGGCGAGGTCGCGCTGGCTTATCTGAATGTGCAGCTTACACTCGGCGGCGTTGTCCAGCACGATCAGGTGCCGCGACTTCTTCGACGGCGTCGGGTCGCCGCCGCTCGTGGCCCGTCCGTAACCCAGGAAATTCTCGAAATTCAGATCGCGAAAGTAGTCGAGCACCTCGTCGTAATCCCGGTCCGGGTCGGGCACGAGTTCCCGACCCCACGGGCCCTGACCCTCCGGGCCGGAACTATGCTCCGGCAGGTCGAGCGTTTCCTCGAACGTCAGGCGATGGGCGCGAATCACCCCGTTGCCCGCGGTCAACTTCTTCGGCGGCTTGGTCCGCACCAGTCCCGCCGGGTCCGGGAAGAAGATCGCCTTGGCACCGATGGCGTCGGGGTTGTCGTTCTCGATGTCCTGGAAGCAGAAGAACGACAGCAGCCCCATGTCGGGCAGAACCCGTGCGGCCTGCGTGTGCGCGATCTCGGCGAAATTGACCTGGGCCAGAAAGCCGGCCAGCCGGTCGGTGCCGCCGGTATCGTCGTTGTAGATGGCGTGGCAATCGCCGCCCGGCGGCCAGGTGAATCCCGGCGGCAAATCCGGGTGGCCGCCGATCTTGCTGGCGCCGACGGCGATTTTACTATCGGCGGCCGCGCTCTTTTTCATCCGCAGCGCCGGCCGGGCCAGACGCAGGAGGCGGTCCTTCAGCTCCGGGAGCCCGGCGGTGGCGACGCGCTCCAGGAGCCGAAAGCCGATGAGTTCGAGCCATTCCTCCGGCAGTCCCTTCGCCTTTGGAAAGTCGGCGGGATTCATCGACCTCGACGCTTGCACGAAGGTTCGCAGGAAATCGGCGCGAACGCTGTCGCCGCCGCGCTCCTCCAGCCAGTCGGCGTAAACGAGCTTGGGCGCGTCGTCCGCAAGGTCGGCGATCACGGTCGCAAGCCAGTCGCGCTCGCCGGTCAGAAGTTTGACGCTGGGTTTCCGGGGCATGGCACCACTTCGAGAGCTACTTCCCTCGCTTCCAGGTCTCGACCAGTTTACCCGCGGCCAGGACCAGATCGGTCTTGGTCAGTTTTTTGATCTTCCACTTCTGTACCTCGCCCGGCACGCCCGGAGCGCCGGTCCATTTCATCGTCAGCGTGTCGTTGTCCACCTCATAGGTTCCTTCGAGTCGCGGGCCTTTGCCATTGGCGGTTCCCAGGTAGCACTTCCCGTCTTTCGTGAACTCACGGGCCGGTCCCGCGGCCCCTTTCGCCCCCTTGATCGTCGGCAGCTTCCAGATGCCGGCCAGCAAATCCTTGTCGATCGCCGCGGCCTGGGCTTTGTCCCCCTTCTTTGGCGGTGCCGCCTTTGGCGGGGCCGCGATGACTCCGAGAGCCAAACCGAAAACAATCGCGCAGCTGAAGAGCGTTCGCATGATGATCCTCTGGGTGACGTACGCCAAGCCGGTTCCCGCGCTCCGGTTGGGCGGGACCGGCCTCCGTGGAATTTCGGGTTCGAGTATACTTGGGGTGATCGGCAGGCGTCAACGGGCCATGTCCGCGGAAAGAGGACATCGTAGATTGTTTTGCTTAAATCCACGATGTTCCCTTTTCATCTCCCCGCACCGATTGCTCATTCCAGATCGTCAAACCGGAGGGTAAAAGCCAAGCTCTCGGCCACCTTAAGGGCCTCACGTTGCGAGCGATACCCTGCCTCGTCGAACGGACCGTATACCTTGTGGTCGCGAACGGTGACAATATAATACTGCGTTTTCGCCTTATCGATCTCACCGGAGGCATCGGGGGGATGCCGCTTGGCGATGATGTGCGACTCATTCCAGCCGACGGTAAAGACCGTCGGGGGGATCAGACCTTCGGCGCCGCTTGCGTTGAACTCGACGACCGCCATTTGCTTCCGTGTATCGACGGCCGCAAGCCCGATGTTCACGACCAACCGCTTCTCGTAGGCAAAGCCGACGCCCCCACAGCCGAGGAAAATCGCAAGGACACAGCAGATCGATAGGACTGTAAACCACCGCATCCTGTCCACTCCTGGTCTTGCCAAGGAATATCCGACCGGCCGTGGGGAAACAGGGTTGAGGAGCCTGTTCTCCCGCGGCTACCTATTGATTCGTCAGTCACAATTCCAGATTTTTGCGCGCATACGCCAAGCTCTTGCGCACGTTCTCCTCCTCGGCGGCGAGCCGCTCTTTCGGACTGCGCTCGCGGATCGTCGGCAGCGGCTGCGACGGTTTGTGTTTGCGTACCATCGCCAGGGTGCGGGCGAGGTCGAGGCCGGGGACGTTGGCCGCGGTCGCCCAGTATTTGTCCGTCAGGCACGGCACGGGCAGCGGGTCGCGCGTGATCATCTCCAGGTTGAAGTGTATCTCCGCCCGCGCCCGCGCAGGATGTCGATGATCTTCCGCAGGTCGAGGAAGCCTTCGCCCAGCGGCACCTCGGACAGAAGGAAACCGTCGTCGTACTCGGCGACGGCCATGTCCTTCAGATGCACCGTGAAGGCGAACGGGGCCAGCGAGCGCACAACCTCCAGCGGGTCTTCCAGTAGCGCGATACTGTTGCCGGTATCGACGCAGGCGCCGACGTGCCGGCTGTCCAGGCGTTTCAGCAGCGCGACCAGTTCGATGGTGCGATAATCCTTGTGGTTCTCGATCGCCAACAACATGTCGTGTTTGGCGACGATCGGCTCGGCCAGTGCCACGGACTGCTCGGCGCGCTGGGCGGCCGCGCGGAAGTCGTTGATGTTGGCGAATTGCTCGTAACGGCGGCCGCCGAACAGCACGGTGCGCAGCACCTTCGCGCCGGCTTCGCGGGCCGCGGCCACTTCCTTCGTGAATCGCTCGCAGTCGGCCTCATCTTTCGGCAGGCGGATCGAGCCTTCGAGGAACATGCTGCACGTTTCGAGCTTCTTGCGCAGCGCGACGAGATATTCCTTGGTGCGCGTGCCGATGCCGGTCTGCACGCCGCCGGCGCCTATATCATGACAGTGCTCGACGAATGCCAGCGGATCGGTGAAGCCGGGCTTGCCGGCGGCGCGGTCGGCGCCCAGGCGAATCGCGTAGGAATACTGCACCACGCCCAGACGCTTGCGTCGATCCTCGTCGGCCGCATTCGACAAAGCATGGGCCAGCGGCAGGGCCGCGGCCGCCGCGAGAAATTGTCTTCGGTCGCCGTTCATGTTCTCACCCCACACCAAGAGCCTTCAATTCCGCGTCCCACGGCGCGCGATAGGGCCGTGCCAGCAATTTCGTCGCTTCCGGGTCGTCGAGGACGGTTTCCTTGTCGGCGTCCCAGCGGAGGCGCCGGCCCAGGCGCAGCGACAGATTGGCCAGGTGGCACGCCGTCACCACGCGATGACCACTTTCGAGATCCGAGATCGGCTCCTTGCGCGATTTGACGCAATCGAGGAAATTGCGCACATGCTGCTTGAACTGCGCCCGGCCATCGCCGGTGCGGTCGGCGATCGGCTTGGTCCAGAATTGCGGCGGTCCCGTTTCCTTGACGCCGACCGGCCCGCCGACAGGATGAGCGCCCGTGAACTGCGGCACCGTGTTTTCCGGCCGCACTTTGCGATCGGCCGTCACCGTGAAGCCCATGCGTGAAATCGCCAGGCTGCCGCGCGTGCCGAAGAATTCGAGAGAAGCGGCGCCGGCCGGACCCTTGCCCGCTTCGCGGTGCGACCAGATCGCCGTCCAGCCGGGATGCTCGAACAGCACGTCTTGCGTGTCCGGCGTCTCGCCGTTGTCTTGCAGACAGAATCGTCCGCCGGCGCTCGACACCGCCTTCGGCCCGCGGACGCCGAGATACCAGTACACGATGTCGAGGGCGTGCTGGCCGAGGTTGGTCATCTGTCCGCCGGAATAGTCCCAGAACCAGCGGAAGTGATAGATGGCGCGGTTGGGGTTGTACTTCCGCGCCGGGGCGGGGCCGAGCCAGAGGTCATAATCCAATTCGGGCGGCGGTGTGCCGTCCGGCGGCCGGCCGTAGCCGGGCATGATGTTGCGATACGCCTGCATCCGCACCGAAGAAATTTTACCGATATGACCGCTCTCGATTAACTCTTTCGCCTTCTGGTAGTGGCCGCCGGAGCGCTGCTGCGTGCCGACCTGCACGACCCGGCGATGTCGCTTCGCCACCTCCGCCATCCAGCGGCCCTCGCGGACGAACAGCGTGAGCGGCTTCTCGACATACACATCCTTGCCGGCCGCGCACGCCAGCATGGTCATGAGCGCGTGCCAGTGGTCCGGCGTCGAGATGACGACGGCCTCGACGCGGCGATCGTCGAGCAGCTTGCGGAAGTCGCCGTAGCCGCGCACGGGGCCGCCGAGCAGCGATTTGGCCTCATCGAGCCGGCCGCGATGGGTCTCGGCGACGGCGACCGATTCGACATCGGGCTGCTCTTTGAAATCGAGGACGTGGCGTTTGCCGATGAGGCCGTAGCCGATGAAGCCGACGCCGATTCGTTCGTTGGCGCCGTGGACCCGGCCGTAGGCGGCGGCGGTCAGCGCGGCGGCCGCGCCGCCCTGGAGGAAGGTTCGGCGACCCAGGGGCGAGCCGGTTGGCTCATTCACGAGGGACTCTCCCGCGGAGGGTAGTAGGGGCGAAGGATGGGACCATTATGCCATCCGGCGCGGAGTCCACTCAACAAAAACTCGACTTTGATCGCGGTGTGGGTGCGGCGACGGGATTTCTCGTTCCCAAGCTCTGCTTGGGAACGCCGGTCGCGAAGCTCCGCTTCGCATCCCTATCTGGCCCTTGATGCTTGCCGCGAAGCAGAGCTTCGCACCCGTGCGTCCCCAAGCAGAGCTTGGGGACGAGAGGAGTGTAGGGTGGGCCGAGGGACGAGGCCCACCAGCGGGGGCGTGGTGGGCCGAGGAACGAGGCCCACCCTACGGGGTGGGGTGTCGAGAGAAGATCAGCTACGGAACAACGGTAAGCGATCGTAATTGCCGGCGAGCGTGTCCTTGTTCGGCAGGCCGAGCCAATAATCGTCGAGGATCGTCGCATAGACGCGGCGGAAATCGACCGTCATCTTCGGGGCGTTGCCGACCAAGTCGAGCAGGTTCGGGGCTGTGCCGAACAGGCCGCTCTGAACGCCGGGACCGGCCAGGAACACGGGGGCGGCGGTGCCGTGGTCGGTGCCGGCCGAGGCGTTCTCGCGCACCTGCCGGCCGAACTCGCTGAAGACCAGCACGGCCACGCGCTCGGCCAATTTCGCTTTTTCCAGGTCGTCCAGAAAGGCGCGCACCGCGCCGCCCAGTTCGCGGAGCAGGTTGGCGTGCGTCGGCAACTGGGCGGCGTGCGTGTCATAACCGCCCTGGGACGTGTAGTAGACGCGCGCGGCGAAGCCCGTCTTGAGCAGCCGCGCGATCAGTTGCAGCCGGCCGGCCAGGGCCGATCCGGGATAGCTCGCGCCGCCCTCCGACGCGCGGGCGGCCTCGGCCAGCCGATCGCACGTCGTGTAGGCATCGAGAAAACTGCGGTGAACGTAGGCCGACAAATCTTCGGCCGGTTGAGACGACGCCATGGTGCGCACGGCGGGATCGCCCAGCAAATGAAACTCCTCCAGCCGCGATAGGGCCGAGGCGACGGAGCGTCGGCCGCGCAGGGCGATCGGCAGCGCGGTGGTGCCGACGAACAGCGAGGACGCACCGGCCTTGGCGTCGAGGGCGCGGCCGAGCCAGCCGTTGCCGTTGTGTTCCTCCGGGTCGAGCCGGGCCGTTTGCCAGACGGCCATGCTGCCGCCGTGCGAGCGGTTGGGGTTGGGGTAGCCAACACCCTGGATGATGGCGAGACGCTTGCTCTCCAGCAGCTTCATCGCATCGGAAAGAGCCGGGTGCAGGGCGGTTTGATTGTCGATCTTGAGGAGCTGCTTTTCCGACAGACGGAGCGATTTACGATTTTTGATATAGCCTTCGTCCTTGAAGGGCACGACGGTGTTGATGCCGTCGTTGCCGCCGTTAAGCTCGACGACGACGAGGACGCGGCCGTCTCGCTGAGGCGCGGCGGCGCAGGCGCTCTGGGCCAGAAACAGCGGCACGGTCGGCGTCAGGGCGACCAGGGCGGATCGGCCCAGAAAATCGCGGCGGGTAAGCATGGATCGAACCTCCATCGGGTTTTCACATAGCCCCCGGCTTGCCGGGGGTGCGTTCCCCCGGCAAGCCGGGGGCTATGTGGGTTAACCTAACTGTGCTTCGGGGGAAGCCAAAAGCAAAACGACGACACGGCGAACAGCATCCGGCCCCGGCGCGGCCCCGGCACCGAGCGCTTTGTGGAGTCGGGTACGCAGCCGCCGAACTCGGTGGCGAGCCGAGGAGCAACTCGCCATAAAAATTCACACAATCATCCAGGTCGCGGGCGCACTCGTGATTGCGGGCCAGTGCGAGGGCGTCCAGCGGTTCGGGCCGGCCGGCGCTCTTGCCGCCGACCAGCGCCGCGGCGCAGTTGGCCCGCCCGACGACGGAGCGCGTGTTGATCCAGCGGCGGCCGCCCGGCCAGCCGAAGACGTTGGGCGGATAAAACAGAATCCAGTCCCAAGAGCGTCATCCAGTCGGCCAGCGCCACCGTGCTGGGCGGCGGGTCGAACATCTCCAGGGCGCGAACGGTGCCGACGACGTACTCGGCGGGGCCGGCCACGCGGCTAGAAAAATTGGAGTCTCCGAAGAACGCACGGGATCGCAGGATGGTTTCGACAGCCCAGCCGATACGCAGATCGTGGCGGCGCAGACCCTCGGCGAGAGCGTCGATGCCGGCCTTGTCGATCGCGCCTTCGCCGAAGAATTGCTCGCACAATCGCACCGCCAGACGCCGGGCCGTCGCCGGGTGCTCCAGCAGGATGCGCAGCAAATCGTCGCCCTTCCACGCGCCTTTGCGGCCGAGGATCGTCTTCGCGCCGGCGTCGTGCCGCACAGCGAGATCGCGGAACTCGCCGTCGGTAACGGTCCATCCCGTCAGGGTGCGGGCCGCTTCCTTCACATCGGTCTCGGTGTAGTTGCCGATGCCGAGCGTGAACAGCTCCATCAGCTCGCGGCCGAGGTTTTCGTTGGGATGCTCCTTGCGGTTGGCCGGCGCGTCCAGCCAGAGCAGCAGCGCCGGATCGCGCACCACGGCGGTCAACAATTCGCCGAACGGCTTGCGGCCCAGGCGCGGAACAATTCGTTCTGTCGCCGCATGGCCGCGAGGTCCTCGACCTTGAGGTTGCTGGTGGCGAAGTGGTTGTGCCACAGAAGCGCCAGCCGTTCGCCCAGCGGGTCGGGGCCGAACAGCATCCGGTAGACCCACCAGGCTTTCAGGCGAGCTGGGTCGCCGGCGGCGACGGCGGACTCGGCCAGAAGCGCCGACACGCGCTCGAAATCGTCCGGCACGGCCTGGGCGCACGACTTGCCATTGAGCAAGCGGTCGATGCTCGCCGCCGGGCCGTCTTTCACATCGCGCTGGATCTCGCCCCAGGTGGCGGCGAAGCCGGCCCGGCGATGCAGGTGGACCACGCGCTGGAGGTTCCAGGGCATCTGCTCATCGGGAACATAGGGAACCCACGGATTCCCTTTCGCTTGGTCATTCATGGCTGGTCCCTCCAACGGATTTCGCCTTGGCGGCGGCTACTCAATTCCCTGAACGGTTACGTCGCCCAGATCTTTCGTTTCGCCCTCACCGACGCTCACTCCGCTTCCGGCCGGGCCATCGACGGGAAGCACGTAGGCCATCCCCTTGAAGTCCGTGAACAGTCGAATGCGGTATTTCAGGCCGGGAACGAGATCCGGGATACGAAACGAACCATCCTTGCCGGTGCGCACCTGCGGAAACGTGCCGAAGGTCGGATCAAGCTCTGGCTCCATGAACGCGTCGGTAATCGGCTTGTGTGCGTTGGACATCACGGCCACGCCGGCCCACGGCTTGCCGTCCGGCCTGACAAAGCGTCCTTTGAGCGTGCCAGCCGGCTTGAGCGTGACCGTAAGCGGCCCCTTGGCGTCGCCCTTCAGCATCAGCGAGCCGGCCAGGTGCTTCTCGGCATGGGCGAATTGCAAGAGGCGCGTTTCGTTCGGCGCAGCGCCCGCACGGTGAACTGGGCCGTGCGCAAAGGCTCGTCGTGCCGGTCGCCTCCCGCGCCAGGCCGCCTGCCTTCACTCCGACCAGGGGTTGACCATCCGGGCCAAGCACGGTGCCGCCCAGCGTCGGGCCTGGATCGAGGGCAATGTCGCAGCGCACGTCCCGGGCGTCCTCGTTCGGGTTGATTTCCACGACCGTGTGATACGGCTCCAGGTTCAGTCGCAGTTGAACGTGACGATCCAACCCCTCGATGCGATCCGCACCGACCTTGAAGCGATAGCTGAGATAGTGCGGCCGCACGGCCTGGGCCGCGAGGACGCCGCGTCCCGGTAAGGTGGCCAAGCGAAACGTGCCGTCGCCGGCGTGATTCCACATCAGGTGTTCAAAATGCAAGCCGTGTGCTTCCTTGCGATAGGGATTGTCGTCGAAGACGCCGCAGTGGATCACGCTAGGGACGGGTTTGCCCGTCTCCTTGTCGGTGACTTTGCCGTGAACCCAGACGCCGCGCTTGAGCTGGAAATCCACGGTGATGGGATCAAGCCCAACGCCCTGGGGAACGGAGGCGAGGGACATCACGTAAGGCTCGTCCTCCGGCCCTTCGGCGCGGATCTCGTTGCCTTCGCCCTTGGGAATGCTGTCGAGCCGATAGCGGCCTTCTTTATCCGTAACGGCGGAAAGATACGTCAGCGTCTCCGTGAGTCCCGGCTTGAAGCGAAAGCCGTCGCGGTTGCGGCGCCAGGCGCCGTAGCTGCGAACCACGGCGCCGGCAAGAGGCTTGCCCGTGTCCTTGTCGCGGACGATGCCGACGATGGGCTGGCAGGGCGCGGCGATATGCTCGAACGTCGAGCCGCAAAAAGTCATTTGTTGCGCGAGTTCGCCGCTCCGCCAACTGCCCACACGGACCGTCTCGCCGGGCCGCGTCAGGACGAATAGCTCCGTGGCCGCGATGCCGGCCCCCTGCAAGCGCAAGACCACAACGCGCTCGCGGCCAATGCCCTCCAGACGAAAGTGTCCGTCGGCCCCCGTCTTGACCGGCGGGAAAAACTTGCCCAGGTCGCGGCCCATTCCCTCTCCTGTCATTTCGAGCAGGTGGGCGCACGCGCGGGGTAGCCTTCCTTCTTTTCCGTCAAATCGGCCATCAAGCCCGTCAGATCTTCCTTGGCCGACCAGTACAGCCCGTGAACACCAACCGAGACGCCGGCGATGGGCTTGCCTTGCAGGTCGATGATTCGGCCGGTGATCGGAACGTCCCTGGACAATCGCAGGCTCCACTCCGTCGGTCGCGGTCCCTTGCCGGGTTGGATCGCGGGCAAGCCGAGGCCGTAGCCCTTGGCCGTGGCCACGACCAGCGCTTCCTCCCACGGCCGGGTGGAGGAGGATTGATCGAACTCTTTGTGGGCGGCGCGGAAATGAAACCGGCCCTCCGTGTCGCTGACGGCGCGAACGGGGATCGGCAATTCTTTCGGCGTGAAAAAGATCGGCAATTCTTTCGGCGTGTAGGAGAGCAGATAGACCTGGGCGCCGGCGACCGGCTTCCCATCCGGATCGAGGACGCGGCCGGCGTAAGCGGCGCTTTCCTGATCCAGTCTCGCCGCCGACTGAGGTTTGGCCTGCTCAGCCGCCGGCGAACCGTTCTCGGCGACCGTCTGAAAAGGCACCAGGGCAGAGCCGCCGGCCAGCAGCGTCAGGGCCGACAACAGGATCGCCAGCTTAATCTTGCCCAGACGCACAATCGGCGAAGCGCTCGCCGCCAGCGCGGCAACGGCCGGGGATGCCGCGGTGACAGCGGGCAGCGCCGAAGCCGAGGGCATCGCCAGCGTGGAGGCGGCCAGCACCGCCGTCAATTCCACGCCACGGCGGGACAGGCGCTCTTGAAGACGCCGCCGCGCCTCCGCCAGACGGTTCGACACCGTGCGTTCTTTCAGTCCCAGACGCCGGCCCGCCTCCGCCTGGCTCTGGTTCTCCAGGTAATAAAGGACAAAAACGCTTCGATAAATATCCGGCAAGCAGGCGATCTCCTCGTCGAGCAGCACCCGCACTTCGCGCCAGAGCAGTTCGCCCGACGGATCGTTGGAGGATCGGGCCGGCGCCCGACCTTCGTGTTTGCGGCGACGGCCGGCGGCGCGTTTGACCTTGCAAGCCAGATGGTACGCGGTGGCATGCAGGAAGCCGGCCAGGGCCGTCCGGTCGCGCAAGGCCGCGGCGCGACGCGCCAGCACGAGGAAGGTTGCCTGAAACGCATCCTCGGCGTCCTGCTGGTGGCCGAGTACCCGGCGACAAACGCCCAGCACCATCGGCCCGTGCCGGCGCACCGGCGCTGTGAATGCGGATTCGTCGTGGCGATCGGTGAAGGCGCGGAGCAGTTGCTCGTCGCTCTCGTCGTGGTTGCGCTGGACGGCCAGCAGTCCGCGAAGGCGATAGACACTCGATTGCACGGCGGAACGGCTCATGCGTGTGACTCCGAGTTCAGAAAGTGTTGTCACCTTCTTATAGTCCCCGTCCGCCGTCGTTCCGGCAAAGAAATCGCGCCGCCATCTGCTAACGGATTCCCTCCGAGCCTGAAGCATAAGGCGGCATCCAAGAATAACTTCGTAGGGCACGCTGCCAGCGTGCCTTGGCTGGCCGGCACGCTAGCAGCGTGCCCTACGAAATCAATTGTGGACGAGCCCTGAGCGAAGAAGGCGTCTTCTTCGCTTACGCTTCAGGCTCGGACGGAGGCGATCTTTTCATGCGCCTACTCTCGTGGTTTGATTCGCAATTCGCCCAGGTCTTTCGTCTCGCCGGCCCGGATCGTCACATTCTCCGGCCCGCCGCCGACGATCTCGCGGACATAGCTTCCGGTTGTTACGCCGAAGCTGTATTTCAAGCCGGGTTTCAGTCCACCGATGCGGAAGCGCCCGTCCCTGTCCGTCCGCACGTCGAGCGCGGTGGGATGGAGGGCCAGTCCCTTGTCTTTCAGGATCGCCCCACAGGTCACGCTCACGCCGGCCACCGGATCGCCCTGGGGCGTGACGAGCCGGCCGGTGAGCGCGCCGCTCGGTTCCAGACGCACCGAGAGCGGAACTTTCTCATCGCCCCGGAGGACTACCATGCCGACGAGCTTCTTGCCCTCATGCACGAACTGAAGCACGCGCGGCTTGTTCGGCTGCAAGCTCTCGACCGTGAAATCCGCGCCGATGTTCAGCCAGTACCCCATGTCCTTGAGGCCGGACACGCACGCGCCGGCCAGCGGTTTGCCGTCCGGCCCGAGCACCGTTCCTTTCAGAGAGCGACCCGGTTCCAGAATCAGGTCGCAGTGGATCGACTCCTCGCCGGCTCTGGGATCAATCTCGACCAGGGCGTGAAAGTTACGGGCGAAGCAGAAATGAGGTTGGGTTATGAAAAGATCGTTCACATTCTGGTCGCGCGGCCCCTTGATTTTCTCGGCGCCGACGCCCATGACATAATGGTCCTGGTAAGCCCGCACCGCGATCAAGCCCCGGCCCGGCAAGACCGGCATCTGGAAATAACCGTCCTTCCGGCTCTGGCGCCAGTTATCGAAGCGTACCAGGGGAGCGAGTTCTTTCGCGTTGGGATTGTCGTGGAAGCAAAAATAATGAATGCTCGCCGACAGCGGTTGGCCCGTCTTCCTGTCGGTGACGCGGCCCTCGACCCAGAGGCCGCGCTTCAAGGCAAAATCGACCGTGACCGGACCCAGGCCAAGGGGGTTGCCGACCCGTTTTACCGCGAAGAGGTAGGGACGTTGGCTCGACAGCTCGCCGTCCGGCGGGGCGGAGTAATCGCTCGTCCGCGCCATAATCTCGTTACCATCGCCCTTGGGCAAGCCATCAATCCGGTAACGTCCGTCCTTGTCGGTGGTAGTCCGGAGGAAGCCGTTTTTAGGGTCACGAGCGATCCTGTCACTCTCCACCGTCACGCCGACCAAGGGCTTGCCGGTGTCCTTGTCGCGGACGATGCCCACGACCGGCCGACTCAGGGCAGCCAGGAATTCACCGTTCGCACCGTAATACGTGACCATCCGACCCTTCGGAAAGTCCTTGTTTTCCGGCAGCTGGATCTTTTCGTGCGCTCGCGTCATCACCTGGACTTCTTGCGTTGCGATCGCCGGTCCTTCGATCCGGAGCAAGGCGATGCGTTCGCGGCCGACGCCTTTCATCACGAAACGGCCGTCCGCTCCGGTCGTCACCGGCGGAAAGAGCAAGTCGAAGGCAGGGCTGTACAACCACGCCAAATGCTCCGACCCGTGGCCGTTGCCGGCTTTGAGATCGGCGAGAAAGCCCGTGAGATCGCCTTTCTTGGCGATGCCCAGTGTGTTGTTGCTTATCCGGACGCGAGCGCCGGCGACGGGTTTGCCTTGCAGGTCGATAACGCGCCCCCGAATCGGCACATCATCCTTGACCAGCCGTAGCGTCAAATCGACCGCTCCGGCTTTGTCCAGCCGCGCCGCGGCGAAACCGTACCCTTCCGCCGCGGCCACGACGTAGGTGTCCTCCCACCACTTTTGTTTCGAGAAGCGGTTGTCCAATTCCTTCACGGGCAACGTGAACGCGAATCGGCCCTCCGCGGTGCTGACAGCCCAGACCTTGTGAGGGACTTTTGCGTAGAAGCTGTAGGTAAAAACGAGTTTGGCCCCGCGCACCGGCTTGCCGTCGGGATCGACAACGCGGCCGCTGATCTCGACGCTCGGGTCATTTTCTTCGGCGATTTTCCGAGGTTGCGGCCGATCCGCGTTTTCCTTCGCGGCAGGCGGCGAAGCAGCCGCGGCGGGAAGCGCGTCCTCGTGATACATCCACAGCCCCGCGCCCGAGAGGATGCTCAGGGCCAGCACGAGCGCGGCCGTCAGCTTGGCCTTGCCGAAACTCAGGAGCGAGGAGCCGCCGTCCACCAACGCGACGATGGCTGGGGAGAGCGCGGCCTGCGTCGTGGGCAACACGGCCGGCAATGCCGAGGCTGGCGGCGTCGCCAGCGCGGTCGCTGCCAAGAGTGCCGTCAGTTCCACACCGCGACGGGAGAGACGAAGTTGGAGTCGCCGGCGCGCCTCCGCCAGCCGGCTCGATACCGTGCCCTCTTTCAACCCCAACCGCCGCGCCGCCTCCGCCTGACTCATGCTTTCCAGGCAGCAGAGGACGAACACACTCCGGTAGGCGTCGGGCAAGCGGGCGATCTCCTCGTCGAGCAGCGCCTGCACCTCGCGCCAAAGCAGTTCGCCGGAAGGATCGGCCGGCGATCGGGCCGGCGCTTGCCCTTCATGCTTGCGCCGTCGCGCGGCGGTTTGTTTCGCTTTCATCGCCGTTCGATACGCGGTCCCGTGCAGCCAACTGGCCAGCGCCGATTTCTTCCGCAGTAGGGCCGCGTTGCGAGCCAATACCAAAAACGTGGCCTGAAACGCATCCTCGGCGTCCTGCTGATGGCCCAGCACGCGCCGGCAGACGTGCAGCACCATCGGGCCGTGCCGGCGCACGAGGACGGTGAACGCGCCGTCGTCGCGGCGGGTGAGAAAGTCGTACAGCAAGCGTTCGTCGCTCTCCTCCTGGCGGCCCTGCGCGGCCAAGAGTCCGCGAAGACGCCGCACGCCCGCAGGCACGGTGGTGTTGTTCATGGCTGCGACTCCGTTTCAGAAAGTGTTGTCACCTTCTGATAGTTCCCGGCCGCCGCGAATTCATCGAGGAACTTCCCCAGCTCATCGTCATTTTAGGTTGTGGCACGCTGGCAGCGTGCGCTACATATCGCACGCTGGCAGCGTGCGCTACGTACGCGCACGCTGCCAGCGTGCCATACAAACTCTCATTTGCGCGGTTTCGTGCGGACATCGCCCAGCTCCCGTGTCTGGCCGGATTCGAGCGGCTTGATCTCCAGCCGCGTCTGGGGAACCCGCATCTGCCGGCCCTTGACGAAACCAAGTTCCAGCGGCAGTCCCGGCACGATCCCTTCCAGGCGGAAGCGCCCATCCTTATCAGTTCGCGGCAACAGAAACCGGCCCTGGGACTTCGTGAACTGCTGTCCGAGCGGCGTCGTGTAGCGCGTGTACACTTCCGCGCCGGCGACAGGTTGGCCGTCCATGTCCAGCACCGGCCGATGAGAACGCTTGCCGGCGACAGCCGCACGGTCAGCGGCTCTTTCTCGTCGCCGCGCAGCGTCACGAGGGCGGCCAACTTCCGCTCCGCATGGAGGAACGCGACGGGCCGCGGATTGGCGGGATCGAGCGCATAAATGCGACAGGTGGCGCTGCGGATCGGCACCGTGCGGATTATCTGGGCGCTGACCCCGGCCGCCACCGCCCCGGCGAGCGGTTTGCCCTCGGCATCTTCAAGATTCACTGTCAGCGTCTTGCCCGGATCGAGGGCCAGATCGCACGAGATCGGCGTCCCGTCGTCCTTGACATCCACCACCTTGCAGGCGTTGCTAAAGTCGAGATCTTCCGGGCCGCTGGCGGTGACAAAGGCGCGGCGCGGCTGGAGCTGATCGGTCATCTGGATGCGCGGCCGGTCGGCGGCGTCGAACTCGGCCGGCTTGTAGGGGTAGATCGGCACGCCCTCGATCTTGAAGAGCGTGCCCGGAACTGCCGCCAGCAGCACGCCGGGTCCGGGGATCGCCACGAGACGAAACCGGCCGTCCTCGCCGGTCGCGGCGTGGAGGGCGAGTCCCTCCGTCTTGCCGTTCTTGTTGTCCGGCAGCGGCGAAAAGTGAACCGAGCAATCGCGGACGCCCTTGCCGGTCGGCTTGTCGTAGACGCGGCCGGTGACGACGATGCCGTGCGTCAATTCGACATCGACGCGCATCGGTTTTCGATCCGGCGTGGCGGCGACGCGCTCCCAGCGCCCGATCAGCGGCCGATCCGTGGGCGCAGTGACGAACACTACGTATCCCTCCGGCCCCGTCCGCATCCCCACGAGTCGATAATGGCCCTGGGCATCGGTGACGGTCGAAGCGCCGCCCGCCACGACGGTCGCACCGACCACGGGTTTGCCTCCCGGCTCGCGCACCACTCCCTCGATGGTCGGCTGCGTGGTTGCGCGAGTGACGACATGCTCGAAGGTGGGTCCGAACAGCGGCGGCGTTCGATCGCCGTCGCGGCGAACCGCACTCCGGGCGAAGCTTTTGGCGTCGAAGCTCGCGCGGGTGGCGATGAAAATCACACCTGTAGCGCGGGCTTCGCCTTTCACGAGGAGTCTGACCAGGCGCTCGACGCCGACGCCGTGGATCTCGAATCGACCGTCCTTGTCCGTGGGTTTGACGTGCAGCACGTCGTCGAGGGGCACGTTCAGCCGGCGGGCGCCCGTGCCTTCATCGAAATGGTTGGTTTCGCGCTGGAAGACGCGGAGAAAATCGTCCAGGCGCTCGAACGCCATGACGCCGTCGATGGACACTGTAACCCCGGCGACCGGCTTGCCCTCGGTGGTGACGAACCGGCCGCGAATGGGAACGTCCTTGACCAACCGCAACGTCAAATCGCCCGGCACTTCCTTCGGCGGCAAGTCCACCCAGGCCAGGCCGAAGCCTTCGGCGGTCGCCAGAAGCGGCACGGGCCGATCGGATTGAACTTCCTTGCGCGGCAATTCCAGATGGAAACGACCGTCCGCATCCGTTGTGCCGCGGGGGACAACGGCAATATCCTCGCGGCCCTCTGGTTTTTGTTTGGACCGGCGCGGCAGGTAGAGCTTGGCGCCGGCGACGGGTTTGTTGTCCGGATCGAGCACACGGCCGCGGACAGCAAGGACATCGCCATTCGCCTTGGCGTCGGCTTGCGGGGCACGCGGGTTCGGCCTGGCCGTCTCCGTGGCCGGCGGCGGAGCGGCGAGGCCGAGGCCCATCCATAATCCCACGCCGGTCATCAGGCTCATCGCCAAGAGAAGCGCGATCGCCCATCTCGTCTTGCTTCCACACAGCACCCCCAATCCCGCTTCCATCAGGGCGGCAACGGCCGGCGAAACCGCGTCCGTGTTCACCACGGCGAGAACGGTCATCTCGGCCAGCTTCGCCGGCACCGCCGCGGACGCGCTGCCGTCGGCGAACAGCGTGGCCGTAAGCGCCGCGGCCGGGGCCAGGCCGCGAGCCAGCAGTCTTCGGCGCAGCAATTCCCGACCGCGATCGAGCCGGCGGCGCAGGGTGCCCTTGCTCCAGCCGAGCTGCCGGGCCGCTTCCTCATGCGTGTGGCCCTCCAGATAGCACAGGATCACCGCCGAGCGCAAGCCATCCGGCAAGCGCTGCAACTCCGCATCCACGACCTGACGCACTTCCTGCCAGGTCACGTCCCGCGCGGGATCCGTCGAGGGGACGTCTCGGCCGGTCATTCCCCGCTGTTTCCGCCTGGCCGTGGATGCGCAGGCGCGGAGGGCCAGGTGATACGCCACCCGATACAGATAGCCGCCCACATCGGTTTGCCGAATCGCGCCGGCCTTTTTCGCCAGCACGAGGAAAATCGCCTGGAACACGTCTTCGGCGTCCTGTTCGTGGCCGAGCACGCGCCGGCACACGCCCAGCACCATCGGCCCGTGGCGACGGACCAAGAGCGCGAAAGCGCTCTCGTCGCGCTGGGTGCGGAAACGTTCGAGGAGTTGACGATCCGTCATCTGCTCAACGGTGTGCGCGGCGACCAGATGTCGCACCTGCCGCAGCAAATTCGCCGGGGTGGCGGTCATGGTGTCGTCCTCGCAAAAGGGTGCGGTTGTCTCCGCACACCATAGAGACACGCCGCGCTCCCCTGTGCGCAATTTTCTTTCCCGCCGGCGTCATTCTCCAGCTTTTTCGGGAGCCTCTCGTCCCCAAGCTCTGCTTGGGGACGCACGGTTGCGAAGCTCCGCTTCGCGGCTGGCGCCGGGCGCCGGCTCGGCAGGCGAAGCAGAAGCTCTCGCGACCAGCGATCCCAAGCGGAGCTGGGGAACGAGAAACCGGCGAACCACCAGATCCTATTACCGCATCCGCCGGCGTCATTCTCCAGCATTTTCGGGAAGTTGTTTCAGCTGGATCGTGCCCAATTCGAGGCATTCGCCCGGTTTGACCTCAATGACCGTGTCGGCGGATTTCGTCACGCTCCCGAAGTCGCGCCGGCCCTTGCGGAAGGTCAGATCGAAATTCAACCCCGGGATCAGGTTTTCGAGCGTGAAATCCCCTGCGGCGTCGCTGGCAATGACCCTGCCCTCGTGGACGCGGCTTTGCATCACGTTGGCCACGCTGTCGCGGTAACGCGGTTCCACCACCAGCCCAGCCAGCGGCTTACCATCGGCGTCGAGCAAGCGGCCCTTGACCGATCCCGTCGGCCTCAGCGTCACGGCCGTCGGCAATTTCTCGCCCGCCTTCAGGGTCAGCGTGCCGGCGAGTTTCCGCCTCGGTTCGTACAGAATTAGGAGCCGGGACTTCTTGTCCGCATCGTCGTAGATCGTGCAAGAGTCCGCCTCGATCTGGCTCAAGGCCCCCCACGCATCCACTTCGGTAAGAGGCCGGCCGTCGTCGTCCCGAATCTTCACAACTCCCAGGATCTTCCGGCGCTCCAGAACGATGTCGTGCTTCACCAGGGCAACGTCCGGTTTGAGCTGAAGCACCTTGCAGTAAATCTCCTGAACGATGGTGGTGCCGGAGCCGCGATACCCGTAATGGTCCCCGCGTTTTTCAAAATATTGAGGGTATTTGGGATCGGGTACTTGGCTTTTATACAGGGACCGGTCGATCCTCGGCTTGCCCATGAGCAGCACCGGCCCGGGGAGCGTCACCGCTCGGAAGGTGCCGTCGGCGGTGTCGCGGAAGTCCAAGGCCCAGATGAGGACCGAGTGAAACGAGCTGTCCGAGTATTCCTTCACGAACGGGTTGTCGAAGAGGTCCGCGATCGAGACATACCCATCGAGGGGCTTGCCGGTGCTGCCGTCGAGCATCCGGCCGGTGACGATGATGCCTTTGCGCACGCGGATGTCGGCGGTGAGGGGCTGGTAGCCGGGCGTGTCCGTGACCCAGGCGCCGCGGCCGAGGTATCCGGCCGCCGCATCGCTGCCCACCTCGACCATGTACGATTTGGCCTTGGCGGCGCCGTGGATCTCATAGCGGCCGGCGGCGTCCGTTTTGGCCACGAGGGAAACCGACAGGTAATCGCCGCCGGTCTGATCGTCGCCGTCTTTTCGGGTCAGTTTGACGAGAACGCCGGGCCGGCCTCGGCCGGTGTCCGCCTCGATGACGGTACCACGGATGATCTTTTCGGTCGCGGCGGCGACGGCCACATCGGGGCCGGACAGCATCCAGCGGCCATAGAACCCTCTCTTCCCTTTGGGCAGGTTGTCGATCGTCGCCTGGTTGTACGGTTTGGGGTCGAAGCCGGCTCGGTTCACGACCCACGTCTCGACGGCGGCGATGCCGGCCCCGCTGAGGCGGAGAGACACGACCCGCTCCTCCCCGACACCGTGCAGGACGAATCGGCCGTCGGCGTCCGTCGTGGCGGCGAACAGCGCACCGGCCCCCGACAGAATGTGCTTGACGGCCCCCCGCAGGCCGAAGTTGAAGGGCCGATTCTTCCAGAAGACCAGGAACGAATCCAGAGAGTTGTCGGGGTAGACATTGAGTTGGTTGACGGCCACGCGCACGCCGGCGATCGGCTTGCCCTCCGTGTTGACGACTCGGCCGCGAATGGCGTGATCTCTCATCAACCGAAACTCGACCATCTTTTCGAGTTTCCGCGAATCGAGATAGAAAAAGTCGATACCAAAGCCGTCCGTCTGGGCGACGAGGTATTGATTCTCCGGTTTCTTGGGGACGGCAATGGTGAAGCGGCCGTCGGACGCCGAGACGCCGAGTTGCCGGACCTTGCCGGACTCGACGAGAAATTCCGCTTGCTCGACGGGGTTCAGAGGGCCGACCAACCGGAGCTTGGCTCCTGCTTTCGGTTTGCCGTCGGGACCGAGAACGCGGCCTTGGATTTCCACGTCCTTCGCCGCCTCACGCTTCGGCGGGGCGGTTTGCGGATTGGCGATCGCATTCGGAGTCGAGGGCGATTCCCCCGGCAAGCCGGGGGCTATGTGAGAGAATGTGCCGTATGCCCACAGGCCCGCGCTCGTTAACAGACTACCCATCAGCAGAATGGCCGCTGCCAATTTCACTTTGCCGACAGATATGCTGTTCAGGCCGGCATCCATCAGGGCCGCGACCGCCGGAGATGCCGTGGCCGATGTCGTCGCCGGCAGCGCCGAGGCCGGCGGCGTTGCCAACGTTGTCGCTGCCAGTAGCGCCGTCAGCTCCACACCGCGCCGGCTCAGGCGCCGTTGGAGCCGCTGACGCGCGTGCGTCAAACGGCTCGATACCGTGCCTTCCTTCAAGCTCAATCGTCGCGCCGCCTCCGCCAGGCTGACATTCTCCAGGCAGCAAAGGACGAACACACTCCGAAGTGCATCCGGTAAGCGCACGATTTCCGCGTCGAGCAGCGCCTGCACCTCGCGCCACAACAATTCGTTCGAGGGGTTGCTCGATGGACGGGCCGGCGCTGGCGCGTTCGTGTTTGCGGCGGCGCAGGCGGCCCGTTTCGCCCCCAGGGCGATGCGATACGCGGTGCCGTGCAAGAAACCAGCGATCGCTTTCTTCTTCCGCAGCGAATTCGCGCCGCGGGCCAGCACGAGGAAGGTAGCCTGAAACGCATCCTCGGCGTCCTGCTCGTGGCCCAGCACCCGGCGACACACGGCCAGCACCATCGGCCCATGTCGGCGCACCAGCGCGGCGAAGGCCGGCTCATCGCGCTCGGCGGTGAAGGCATGCAGCAATTGCTCGTCGCTTTCGTCCCGGCCGCGCCGCCCGGCCACCAGGCCGCGCAGGTGCCGGACGCCGGCGGACAGTGCGGAACCGCTCATGACTGCTCCCTCGGGGCGAGATGGCGTTGTCTCCTCCTTATAGTTGCCGGCCGACGCGAATCCCTCAAAACCGACACCCTGTGGCTTCCTCCCGCCCCCTTGTGGGGGAGGGAGAGTACCATCATTCCCCCGCTTGATCCGAAACAGTTTTCAGCTTGATCGCACCCAAATGGAGCGCTTCACCCGGCTTGACCGTATGAAGGATGAAATCGCGCGGTTTCGATCCGTCCTCCAGAAGCGTCTTGCCGTGCTGAAGCGAATAGATGGTGAATTTCCGGTTCGGAATCAATCCCTCGAACCGGAAAGCCCCCGAGGTATCGGTAACGACTTCTTGTGCCTCGGAGATGACGCGGTGGACCTGCTGGGCATCGCGCTCCCGATAGAGGATCTGGACCATCATTCGCGCCAGCGGCTTGCCGTCCCGATCGAGCAGTCGGCCCTCGATCGCTCCCGTCGGGCCGAGTTTCACGACGATCGGTTGTTTCTCGTCTCCCTGGAGCGTCCTCGTGCCAACGAGTTTTTTCTCGGGTTGGTAAAAAATCAGGAGTCGCGGCTTGTCCGCTTTCACCTCGTAAGCCGAACAGGAATCGTCCTCGATCCGCAGGGCCGGCATCCAGGGCTTGGGGTGAAGCCCCGTCACCCAGACGCCGCGGAGCGGCCGGCCCTCGGCGTCCTGGATTTTTACCGCCACGGCGTCCGCCCGCTCCAGAACGATGTCCTGGTGGACTTCCGCGCTGCCCGGCTTGAGTTCCAGAACCTTGCAGAAGTTCCCGTGCAGGGAACCACTTTCGCCGTGGCCGTAATACATCGTGTGGTCCGGCATTTCCTGGAAGTATTGCGGATATTTGGCATCCGCTACGGGTTGTTTGTAGCGCATCTCGTTGAGAAACCCTCCCGGCGAACGCCGCGTGTCGGGGCCGCCCATCAGCAACACCGGGCCGGGTATGGCCACCACGCGAAAGACGCCCTCCTCGATCGTCTGCCTGCCGCGCACCAACCCGGTATCGTTGAACGTCGGAT
This sequence comes from uncultured Planctomycetota bacterium, assembly GCA_963767535.1. Lineage (GTDB taxonomy): Bacteria > Planctomycetota > Planctomycetia > Gemmatales > Gemmataceae > JAJPHU01. Next base: position 118,487 of record CAVYEC010000001.1, on the reverse strand, counting down.
ACGCCGGGGCAAATGGATTGCCGCGCAGGACGGCGGCCTCGACGTAGCCGGGGACCGGCTTGCCACTCGCCCTGTCGATCACCTTGCCCGTGATGACTACGCCTTTTTTCACGCCCACATCCACGTTAATCGGCTCATACCCGGCCGTGTCATCGGCCCAGACCTGGCACGCCACGTATCCCGCCGACGGATCGTCGCGGACTTCGAGCATGTACCGTTTGGCCTTGCGCACCGTGCAGTTCAAAGCGGCCCCGGGCGTCGGTCTTCGCCCAGACAGCCGGCTTCACTAAATCGCGGCGCTCATTGCGGGTCAGGCCGACCTCGACGCCCGGCCGAACCGCGCTGGTATCGGCATCCTTGACGACGCCGCGAATCGGCATTTCCGCCTCGGCGACGAACGATACGTCGGGGCCATGCAGCCAGCGGGGCGCGCGAAGAATGTTCCCTTTCGGGGCGCTGTCCCGTGCCGCCTGGTTGTAAGGTTTGGGATCGAACCCTTCGCGGTTGACGACCAGCACCTCGGCGTCCGCGATGCCGGCCCCGCTCAGGCGGAGCGAGACAACGCGCTCGGCCCCGACGCCGTGGAGGACGAAGCGGCCGTCGCCATCCGTCTTCGTCGGCAAAAGGGTGGAGAGTTCGGACCACAGTCCTTTCACGCTGCCTGGAATACCCCAGCGATCGCGTTTCGGCCAGGCGATCAGGAAGGGGTCGAGCGAGTTGTTTTCGTAGGTATCAATACGTTGGACGACCACATGCACGCCGGCGACCGGCTTGCCTTCGGTGTTGACGACCCGGCCGCGAATCGTGTGGTCTTTCACCAGGCGAAACTCGACCGGCTGTGCGGACCCCAGGGTATCAAGCCAGAGGAAGTCGTTGCCGGCGTCCTCGGATTGGGCGATGAGATAGTGAAAGAGGAAATCAGTGCGATAGCGATACTTCATCTCTTTCGGGACGGATACGGTGAACCGGCCGTCCGCGGCGGTGCGGCCGAGCAGTTCAAGCTCGTCGCCCTGACCGAGCAGCAGGAGTTTCACCCCGGCTTTCGGTTTGCCGTCGGGTCCGAGAACTCGGCCCTGAATTTCCACGGTTTTCGCCGTCTCGTGTTTCGGCGGGGCGGTTCGCGGTTTGTCGTCCCTCTTCGCAGCAGCCGGTTCCTCCGGCGGTTCGGGAGCCAGGGAGCCGTGATATGCCCACAGGCCCGCACCCGTTAACAGGTTGCCCAGCAGCAGTATGGCCGTCGCCAACTTCAGCTTGCTGACAGAGAAACACTCTAGGCCGGCGTCGATCAAGGCGGCGACAGCCGGAGATACCGTGGCGTTGGTCGTTGTCGGCAGCACCGAAGCCGGCGGCGTTGCCAGCGTGATCGCCGCCAACAGCACCGTCAGCTCCACGCCGCGCCGTGATAATCGCAGCTGAAGCCGTTTGCGCCCCCGCCAGCCGGCTCGATACCGTGCCCTCCTTCAATCCCAAGCGCCGCGCCGCCTCGATCCGGCTCTGATTCTCCAGACAGCAGAGAATAAACACACTCCGATAAACGTCGGGCAAGCGCGCGATCTCCTCGTCGAGCAGCGCTTGCACTTCGCGCCACAGTAGTTCGCCCGCCGGATTGTCCGGCGTGCGCATGGCGCTTGACCTTCATATTTGCGCCGGCGGGCGGCGGCGCGTTTGGCGGCCAGGGCGATGCGGTGAGCGGTCCCATGCAGGAAGCTGGCGAGAGCGGTCTTTCGCCGCAGTTTCATTGCGTTGCGAGCCAGTACGAGGAAGGTGGCCTGAAACGCATCCTCGGCGTCCTGCTGATGGCCCAGCACCCGGCGGCACACACCCTGCACCATCGGGCCATGCCGGCGCACCAGCGCGGCGAAGGCGGACTCATCGCGGCGGCTCGTGAAGGCGTACAGCAGTTGTTCGTCGCTATCGTCCAGGCCGCGGAGGCGGCGGAGGCCGGCCTTGAGTACGGAACTGCTCATGCTTGCGACTCCGGGTCCAATCAGGTGTTTCACAATTGCATTCTTTTGCTGCCCCTGCACCGGCCGGACTAAAGGGTCGCGTCTCTTATAGATCCTACCCGATGCCGAACGTGCGCACCATTTAGTTGCCGCCGGACGCGATTCCGTCGCGCCAATCCACAGCCAAGCCGTCTCGCCCGGCCCAAAAAACAAAACGGGCGGCCCCGCGAAGGGACCGCCCGCCCGTGATCGTCAACTTGGCCCGCGCCTAATCCGCCCGGACCGTTGCCGATGGCGGGGTAGGGCAGGGATCGCGTATCAATTCTGTTTCGCGTTCTCGTTGAGGATTTTCACGAGTTCCATGCTGATGTCCATGCCCGGCGCGGCGTACAAGGGCCTCAAGCCTCCCGTCTGAATCTTGCGGGCTATGCTCATTGGGCTGAGTAAATCCTGCTCGTTGGTTTCATCGTTGTATTGCAGCACCAGATCGAGGTTGTGCGCCACGGCATAGCGAGCGGCGGCCTCCATCACGTCCATGTAGATGTTCTTCATCATTTCGTCGCTCTTCTTGCCCAGCACGCGCTTGGCCTCGGCCTGCGTGTCCTCCACGTTGCGCTGGATGACCTTCAGTTTGTGCTCGATCTGGGCCTTTCTCTCCTGCGAGTTGTTCGGGGTGACTTGTTTTTGCAGCTCCTCGGCTTCCTTGCTAAGTTCCTTTTGGGCTGCCTCGAGCGGGGCGCAGGCTTTCTTGATGTCTTCCCGGAAGTGCTTGTACTTGTCGTAGCTCTTGATGACGTAGGTGAGGTTTATCAGGGCGATCCGAGTGCCCGCGTCTTCCGGTTTGACGGCCTTCTTGTCCTTGCCCTCCGCCCCCAAGCGGCCCGCGCCGATCAGCACCGCCAGGGCCACGACGACACCGCCCGCCCAGAACATTGCTCGCATGGTCCTTCTCCTTGGATATAGAGCATCTTCGCCATAGCAACTCGTCCGACGCGAATAGGCATTTCAAAGCGGCGCAGTCTACTCGCTTTGCCGCGCCCGCGTCAACTCGCCTCGGAACACGGGACAGGGGTCAATCCCACGACGGGACGCGGAGCGTCCGGACATGCGTTCCCACGCCCCGGCGTGGGAACGAAGAAACATTTGTACATTTTTTTGTCAAATTGCTCTCTTAAAAGTCGCTGGGACATGCGATACTGTCCTTCCGCGGCGCTCCCGTCCCGCGGCACCTTTCGCGGGGCGTCGGCGCATCCCGTCACCGTTCCGTTCTGCGCGCACACCTTTTCGGAGTCCCACCATGAACGAGTTCCCCTCCCACGACCCGTCCACCCCAGCCGACAACACCACGCCCGATGTCCCGGCCCCGACCGCTGGCGCAGCGCACTTCACCGCCGCCCGCGACAACAAGGGTCGCTTCATGAAAGGCAATCCGGGCGGCCCAGGCAATCCGTTCGCCCGCCAGGTGGCCATGCTGCGCTCCGTGTTAGTCAATACGGTGCGTCCGGAGGACATGAAGCGGATCGCCCAGGACTTGGTGGTGCAGGCCAAGTTCGGCAACATGGAAGCTCTCAAGCTGCTCTTCCTCTACGTGCTGGGCAAGCCCGCTCAGGCGGTCAACCCCGACACGCTGGACATTGAGGAGTGGCGACAAATCTTTCAGCCCATCCCGCAGATCATGCGTGAGGTGCCCGAAACGCTGATGGCCCTATCGGCCGAGAAAGCCTGCGATATGGCCCAGGCCACGCAACCGGCCGCGCACCGAGCACTCAAGAACGCCCTCAAAATGCCGACGGAGCAATTCGAGCAGATGACGGCCGAGTCCAAAACGGAGCAGCCAGAGCAACCCCAAACCGGCGCGGAGCCGGCACCGTCCCCGTCACCAAACGGTGGTTCACGGCGTCCCCGGCCGCTGCCGCCCTGGCTGCTGAAGATCGCGGCCCGCATGCGCCTGGCGAAGCCCCGAGGCAAACGACGCCGAGGGAAGTAGACACTTCCCCGGCGTCGCGGTGCCGGCCATTAGAGTTGACGGAACGAATTGTGGCGGCACGCTGCTAGCGTGCCGGTTTTCAGGCACGCTAGCAGCGTGCCGCCACAATGCTTTCCGCTCGCTCTTACAGACCGAGAGCGCCCAGGATCGGCAGTAAGTTGAGCGAGCCGCCCGGATTGAGCAGGTTGGCGACATTGTAGAGCAGGTTGCCGAGGATCTGCCCCTGTCCGGTCTGCGCCGTCAGCTGCGCCTGAATGTTGCTCGTCGTGATATTCAGGCCCAGCAGGTTGACGGCCACCGGCGGCGTGCTGCTATTGGGCGAGGCGATGGCCAGATTCAGGATCGACGCGGAGCCGTTGCCGGATGGATTGACCAACGTGGGCGAGGCCAACTGCTGGAGCGCCGGGCTGAGCGTGCCGACGATGCCTACCGGCAGGCTCAGCGTGGACGCATTCAGGACGCCGATGACCTTGCCAAGGATGGCGTTCAAATCGCCGTTGAGGACGCCGAGGTTTGTCGGATTCGCGCCCAGCGTGTTGAGCAAGGTGGTCGTCACGTTGCCGAGCAGGTCGCCGTTGCCCGTCTGGTTGGTGGCGTTGACCTGGATCGAGCTGGTTTGCAGCATCAGACCCAGGAGGTTCACGTTGAGCGGCGCGACCGTCAGGTTGAGGAACTGGCCGTTAGCAAGCGGCGGCGACGGGTTGGGCGAATTGCCGATGCCCGGAATTTGCTGGTTGAGCTGGTTCAGCAAGTCTCCCAGCTTGGTATTGATCTGGTCGATGGTCAGGCTGCTCGGCAGCGGCGGGTTGAACAGGTTGGCCAGGTCGGTCAGGGTGTTGCCGAGGATCTGGCCCTGGCCGGGATTGGCCGTCAGCGTCAAATTGATCGGGCTGGTGGTGACGACGGCGCCCATGAGGTTGAGCGTCACCGGGGCGACTTGCAGGTTGAGGACCGGCGTGCTGGTCGTGCCTGGGGCGTTGCTGAGCGAGCCGGAACCCGTGTTGATGCCGCTGACGCTGAGGGTGCCGGAGTTCAACAGCGTGACGGCGCTACTGAGCACCGAGTTGACGGCACTATTGACCGCCGGCAGGTTCAGCAAGTTGGCGGTGTCGCCGAGCAGGTTGCCGAGCAGCTCGGCCTGGCCCGGCTGGGCGGAGATGTTGACCTGGATCTGGCTCGTTTGCAGCTGGAGGCCGAGCAGGTTGACGTTGAGCGGGTTGAGGGTGAGCGTGACGAGTTCATTGCCCGTCGGCGTGGACGACGACGGCGGGGCGGGCGGCGTGACGGCGGAGGCGGTGTTGGCGGTCCCAAGGGCGGACGTGACCTGGGAATATCCTTTTTGCAGGTAATAGACATCGAGAAGGACCTGGCCCACGTCCCCCGAGGAAAAGCTGCCCAAATTGGACAACAACCCCATCGCGAAAAACTGCACGTCCTGGCGGAACGTCCCGTTCAGGGACTGAATCGAGGTGGCGTCCTGTTTGAGAGTCGAAATCTCCTGATTGAGCTGCGTCAGGGTAATGCCGCCGGTGCCGGCCGTGTAGGACGCCGCGTCCTTCTGGAATTGGGTGAGGGCGGTTTGCGTCGTGGTCTGGAGCTGCTGCATCTGCTGGGCGGCCTGGTAGGCGGAGGCGGCGAAATAATTCATGACGGGCAGCACGGAGGCGTCGAGCACCTCGCGCTTTTCGAGTTGTTCCAGGCAGGGCCGGACGAAAGGACGGCCCACACGGGGCGGGGGGGTCGGGAGGCGAAGAGTCTCCGGAGCATCGCGAGTCCTCCTACGTGGGGGATGGGGGAAAGAGCGAATGAGGTAGGGTCTACTCCACAGCGCGGAGTTCGCTCGAAAAATAGCAAGTGCAATGCCCATTCGCCCTTCCGACCGCAAAGGGACGCATGATTTCCGAAAAATGGGTCAAAATGAGCAGGGTGATTCCAGAGAACGTTCAAGCTCAACAGGAGCGTCCGGGTAGAGCTGGCATGGTGATTCTCAGCCGGGGGAGGAGACCTGCGCAAAGAGAGGAAGGATAGGATCGCTTATGGGAGCGATGGTTCACTCGGGGCAGTGATGAGGCAGAGCGATTTCTCTTTTCGGTACGGTACGCCACTGGTAGGCTTTAGCCTGCTGTTCGGAGAAAAGTCGAGGTTGTGCGCTCGGGCAATTCCATCGAAAACCTCCAGGAGCAACACCATGTTATCGCGTTCCGAGCTGAAGTCCTTTCAAGCCCACCGCGACTATCCTTCGGTTTCGATCCTCGCACCGACGCACCGAACCGCGCCGGTGAATAAACAGGATCCGATTCGCGTGAAGAACCTGGTCCGCAAGGCGATCGGCCGCCTCCACGGAGAGTTCACGAAACGCGACGCCGCGCCGGTGGTCAAGAACTTGCAGCAGCTCGTCCGCGAGGTGGACTGGAAGTATACGCTCGACGGCCTCGCCCTGTTTGCCAGCCGGGACCAGTCCGCCGCGGTCAGCCTGCCGTTCCGCGTGAAGCCGCGGGCCGTCATCGACGAGACCTTCGCCACCCGCGACCTGGTTTACACCTTCAACCGGGCGCCGGCCTACCGGGTCCTCGTGCTGAGCCAGAAGCCGACGCTGTACGACGCCTGGACGACCGTGCTCGACGAGCACAGAGCCAAGCCGTTTCCGATGCGTCATCGTGGGCCGGGTGGGGCGTCGAAGCTTCCCGGGGGCCAGGGCATCAACCCGTCGGCCGTGCGCGACGAAGCGCACCGGAAATTCTTTCGCTCGGTGGACGACGCCGTAAATGTCTTGCAGAAGGCCAATCCTCTGCCGATCGTGGTGGTGGGCGTGGAACGAAACCTGGCCTTCTATCGGGAAGTCACCCGCCAGGCCGACGCGATCGTCGGCATGCTCGCCGGCAATCACGATCAAACCTCTCCGAGCGCGCTGGGCAAATTGGTCTGGCCGGTCTTCCAGGCCGGGGCGACGCTCCAGAAGACGGCGGCCCTCGTGGAGCTGGATAAAGCGGTAAGCGTCCAGCGGCATACGTCCGGAATCGATCAGGTCTGGCGGGCGGCGGTCAACGGCAAGTGCCGGACGCTGTTGGTCGAGAAAGACTTCAAGTACCCGGCCGATCTGAGTCCCGCGGGAGATCGCTTGTTGCCGTACACCGGCCAGGGGGCTGCTTCGCTGGACGACGCCGTGGATGAGGCGATCGAGCGAGTGCTCGGTTTCGGGGGCGAGGTTTTTTTCTACGACCCGGGCACTCTGGCTATCCACCAGAAGATCGCGGCGGTGCTGCGGCGGTGAGCCGTCGGGTAAACCAAACGACTTGCCCGCGCAGGCGGACTGTCATGAACGAGCCACTCCCCGTCTCCGCGCTGTCCGCATCCGCGTGGCATGACTTTCGTCGTGCCTGGGGCGCGCTGGTCGTCTACGAGGCGTTCTTCAAACTGCTCGAAGCCTGGCTGTTCGTCCCGGCTCTCGCCGTGCTCCTGTCCGCCGTACTGTCCCGATCCGGCCGCCTCGCGGTGAGTAACCGGGATGCCCTGGACTTTTTGCTCTCGCCATCCGGATTGCTCTACGCCGCCCTGTTCGGCACGACCGTCGTCGCCCTGCTGCTCTGGGAGCAAGCTGGCCTCATGGCCCTCGCCGCCTCGTCCGTCTCCCCCAGGCGCCTCCCAATCCGGCAGGCGCTATCACCGCCTCCCGGACGAGCTGGCGTCTCTTCCAGCTCGGCGCCATCAAGCTGGCGCTGCTGGCTCTGACGATGGTTCCGTTCGTGCTGCTGGCGGTCCTGACCTATGGCATCTTCCTGTCGCGGCAGGACATCAATTACTATCTGACAGACCGGCCGCCGGCCTTCTGGATCGCGTCCGGCCTCGGCGTCGTCCTGCTGCTGGCCGCCCTTGTCACGGGCGTGTTGCTTTACGTCCGCTGGGCCTTGGCCCTGCCGATCCTGCTCTTTGAGGACCAGTTCGCCCGCACCGCCCTGCGGACCAGCCATGCACGGGTTCGCGGAGCGAGTTGGCGAATCGGCTTTCTCTTGCTCGGTTGGTTGCTCGGCACGCTGCTGCTCGGCGTGACCATCGAAGCAGGCTTTCGGCTCATCGCCGCGGCCGTTCTCGCCAACGCCGGGGAGCGCCCGACCGCCCGTATCCTGTTGCTGCTCGCCGGCCAGGCCGGACTGCTCGCCGCCCTGTCCTTCCTCACGGCCGTCGGGCTGGCCCTGGTTACGCGACGACTTTATCTCCACCGAAGCGAACAGCTCGGCCTCATCCCTCCGGAGGACTCGAAAACGGCTCCCGGCATGGAGAAGCCGGCCTCGCCCTGGACCCGGCGGCTTGCGTATCTGTCCCTTGCGGTCGTCCTGCTGGCGCCGCCGGCGCTTTGGGCCGGCCTGTCGCTGCAGCAGGCGGCCCGTCCGCTGGTGCAAGTGACCGCGCACCGGGGCCACTCCCGCGCCGCCCCAGAGAACACCCTCCGCGCCATCCGCAAGGCAATCGAAAGCGGGGCCGACTACGCCGAGGTGGATGTGCAGCAGACCGCCGACGGCGTCGTTGTCTTGTTGCACGATCGCGATCTGAAGCGCGTGGCTGGCGATCCACGGAGGGCCGGTGAACTCCCCTACGTGGAGATTCGGAAACTGGACGTGGGCAGCTGGTTCGACCCGGCCTTTGCCGGCGAGCGCGTGCCCACGCTTGCCGAGGTCGTCAACCTATCCCAAGGGCGGATCAAACTGAATATCGAGTTGAAGTTTTACGGATCCGCTGAGCGACTGAGCCGGGAGGTGGCGCGCCTCCTCCGCGAACACGACTTCGAGTCCGATTGCCTCGTAACGTCCTTCGACTTCGACGTCCTCCGGGAGCTGAAACGATACAACCCGCGCGTGCGAACGGGACTCATCGTCGCCTACGCCCTGGGAGACCTCAGCCGGCTGGAGGTCGAAGCGCTCAGCGTCCGGGCGGATTGGCTGTCGGATGACGTGCTGCGCGCGGCCCACCGTCACGGCAAGGAGGTGCATGTCTGGACGGTCAACGACGCCCGCCAGATGGCCCGGCTGATGAAACGAGGCGTGGACAACATCATTACCGATGATCCCGATTTGCTGATTCGTGTCCGCGGCGAGTGGGTAAGCCAGACGGAAACCGAACGGCTCCTGTCGGCCTCACGCCTGCTGCTGGGACTTGAGCCTTAGAACGGCCGGCAACAAAGGAAAGCGTCCCCATGAGCCAGATCCCCGAAGCGGCGAAGGCAGGCTCCCAACCGCCGTCCTACGAGAGCACCCGGCATTTCGCGTCCCGTCCTTCGCGGGCGGAACGGAGGGCCTCCGGCAGAGCCATGAGGGACAAATGCCCGCGCAGCTCCAATGCATCCTGGGAAGCGCCGACCGACCGGCCGGATGTTGTCCGGTTGATCGAAGAAGGAAACGTGGGACGATTGCCCGAGCTGGTCCCCCTTCGCCACGGGCGCATGCTCCCGTCGCCGTTCACCTATTATCGGGGGGCGGCGCTCTCGATGGCGGTGGACCTGGCCGGTACGCCGGCGACGGGCCTTCGCGTGCAGGCTTGCGGCGACGCTCACCTCGGCAATTTCCGCTGCTTCGCCACGCCGGAACGGCGCGTCATCTTCGACATCCACGACCTGGATGAAACGCTGCCGGCCCCATGGGAATGGGACGTCAAACGCCTGGCCGCCAGTTTTGTCCTCGCCTGCCGCACCGGCGGCCTCCGCGAAAAACAGGCCCAAGAAGCCGTCCTTGCCTGCGTCCGGTCGTACCGCGAACGCATGGCCGAGTTCAGCACGATGCGCGCCCTGGACGTGTGGTATGCGCGTTTTGAGGCCGAAAAGCTGTTCGCGGACATCGAAGACGCGAACCTCCGCGCCCGCAACCGCAAGCGCCTCGCCAGGGCGAAAAGCGTCTGCGCGTTCAAGGATGAGTTTCCCAGGCTCGTGGACACCGCGGGGGTGAAGCCGGCCATCAAGGACGACCCGCCGACCACGTATCACCACCTGGAGCGCGGCGAAGAGGAGTTCTATGCGACCATCGCCGAGGCTTTTGCCCTCTACCGCGAATCGCTGCCGGATGACCGGCGCGTCCTCCTCGACCGTTATCGTCTCGAAGATCTGGCGATCCGGGTGGTGGGCGTCGGCAGTGTCGGCACGGTCTGCGCCGTGGCGCTGTTGATGGCCGGCGCGAAGGACCCGCTTTTTCTTCAGATCAAAGAAGCCCGCCCCTCGGTCCTGGAGGCCCATGCCGGCAAGAGCGTTTATGCCAACCACGGGCAGCGGGTCGTCCAGGGACATCGGCTCATGCAATCGGCCAGCGACATCTTCCTGGGATGGACGCGCGGCCATACCGGCCGGCATTTCTACGTCCGCCAGCTGCGGGACATGAAGATCAAATTCGCCGTCGAACTGTTTCCGCCGTCCAAGATGATCCAGTTCGCCGGCTGGTGCGGAAGCACGCTGGCCCGCGCCCACGCCCGTTCCGGAGACCCCGCTGCGATCAGCGGCTACCTGGGCAAGTCCGACGTCTTCGACCGCGCCATCGCGGCCTTCGCGGCGGCCTATGCCGATAAGGTGGAACGCGACCACGAACATTTGACGAAGGCCGTGCGCGAAGGAAGGTTGGAAGCCCAAACGGAAACCGACGTCTGATTCGAGCCGGGATCGAGCATGTGTTTATCGACTTTCGTCTTCGTGTTTGCTTCACCGCGAACGCGGAATCGTCCGCCGATCACCCAGGTCGAGCGTCTCGCCCGGCTTGACCTGCCGCGTTCCGATGCGCGGCTCGCCGGCCAGATACTTACGGCCGTGGCGAAGACTGAGGCCGAATTTCAGGCCCGGCACCACGCCCTCGACACGGAATCGCCCTTCGTTATCGGTGCGAACCGGCGGGGGATCCGGGTCGAGTCGTTGGTACAAGTACCGCGCGTCACCATCGTCAAAGGCCAGGTCGATCTCCACGCCGGCGCGGGGTTGACCGTCGCCGTCCAGCAGCCGGCCGATGACGGTCCCTGTCGGCACCAGCCGGATCGTTGTCGATTCCTTCTCGTCGCCGCGCACGGTCAGCGTGCCGCCGAGTTGGCGTCCGAGGTGGAGGAAGATCAGCCGGCGCGGTTTTTTGGGGTCCAGGGCGAAGGCGGTGCAAGCGTCCTCACGAAGAGACGGCATCACGGAGGCAGTAGCGCTCAGGCCGGCGACGGCCGCGCCGGTCAACGGTTTGCCCTCCGTGTCCCGGACCTTCACCGTCAGGGTTCGGCCGTGTTCCAGGTGCAGATCGCATGTTACCATGCCGGCATCCGGGGCGAGGTCGAGCCGTTTGGCGACATTCAGGATGTTTAGAAATTCCAGCGAATTGCCGGCCGCGGTGAAATAGCGATTTTCATCATCCGTATTGGTCACCGGGATATGTTTGCGATCCTCCGCGTCGAATTCGGCTTGTTTGTAAGGGTTGATCGCCTGCCCGCCTTCGGTCTTTTCGCCCACCCACGCCTGGGCCATCAGCACGCCGGGGCCGGGAGGAACCACGATGCGAAAGCGTCCTTCCGCGTCGGTGGCCGTGGACATCCGTTCGTAGCGGTAGGAATCGTAGCCGGGTTTGTCGAAATAGGGGTTGTCCGGCAGCGGGGCGAAGCGCAGCCCGCTCTGCTCGCCCTTGCCGGTCGATTGGTCGATCACCCGGCCGGTGACGACGATGCCGCGGGCGACCGTGAAATCGGCCGTGAGCGGTTGCAACCCCTCGGTGTCGGCAACACGGGCGCCCTGGCGCAGCCACGAGGTATTCTCGGGCGGCTCGGCGCTGAGCAGGTATTCCTTCATTTTGGGCAGGCCGACGAGCCGGTAACGGCCTTGTTTGTCGGACACGGAGAGGACGGGGTTGTTGAACCCGGCGTGGGCGGAGACCGTGAAGCCGGCTACCGGCTGGCCGCTGCCGGCTTCGCGGAAGGTCCCTTCGACGACCCGGCCGGGCGAGGCCACATGCTCGAAGGACGGACCGTACACGGGAGGCGGATCGTCGCCGCCGCGCTGCTCCGCCGCGATGCGCTCCCGTGTCGCTTGGTTGAGCGCCTTCGGATCGAAGCCCGTCCGGGTGATGACGTACAACGATGCCTGGGCGATGCCGCCGCCGCGGATTTGCAGGATGGCCACGCGCTCGGTGCCAACGCCGGGAATGCGAAAGCGACCGTCCTTGTCCGTAATCAGCGCGAGCATTGGCTCCGGTGGCGTCTCGGTCTGTTTGGGCGCCCGCCGCAGGGCGCTTTGCCAATCTTTTTGCCAGCCATTGAGAAAATCATCGAGCCGGCCATTCGGCTTCATCATCAGGGCGCTGACGCTCACGCGGATACCGGCCAAGGGCTTGCCTTCCGTGCTGACGATCCGGCCCTGTATCGCATGATCTTCGACCAGCCGCAGTGTCAGGTCGGCGGTCGAGTCCGCTTTGGGCATATCGACCCAGTCCACGCCGTAGCCGTCCGCCGCCGCGACGAGCGAGACGGTCCAGTCGAAATGAGTATCGGCGGGCGGAATGGTGATCCGAAACCGGCCGTCCGAGCCGGTGACACCGCGCTGGACGACGGTAAAGTCCTCGTCGGCGACGGGCGGGTCTTTGAGCAAGTGCGGCGAATACAGGCGAGCGCCCTGGATCGGCTTGCCGTCGGGATCGAGGACGCGGCCGTGCAGGACGAGAGATTGTTTCTTTTGATCGCGTTCGGCCGGCGCGGGAGTTTCCGCCTTCTGGATCGATGGGATCGGTGGCTCTCCGGCGATCATTGCAAGATTGCGCGTCCACAGGCCCGCGCCGCCGGCGATGCCGAGGGCCAGAAGCACCGCCAGTGCCAGCTTGAGCTTGCTTCGGGCCAGCGTCTGGATGCCGCCCTCGGCCAGCAAGGTGACTCCCGGAGAAATCGCGGCCGGACGCAAGACCTGCCGGCCGATTGTGTGCGCCTGTGCGGCCGAGACCGCCGGGGCGGCGCTGTCCGTCAGGAGCGAGGCGGTCAATGCGGCCGCCGGCGCCAGCCCCCGGCGGATCAATCGGAGACGCAGCAATTCGCGTCCTTTATCGAGCCGGCGGCGCAGGGTGCCCTTGCTCCAGCCGAGCTGCCGGGCCGCTTGCTCCTGCGTTCGGCCTTCGAGATAAAACAGCACCAGCGCCGAGCGATACGCTTCCGGCAGGCATCCCAGCTCTTCATCGACGACCGTGCGGATCTCGCGCCAGGTCACGTCGGCCGAGTCATCCGCGATCCGCTCGGTGGTGCGTTGTTCGCGGCGGCCGCGCTTGATTGCTTCAGCGCGGGCGCGGATGGCGACGTGATAGGCCACACGGTACAGCCAGCCGCCCACCGCCTCCGACCGCCGGATCGTCCGCGCCTTCTTGGCCAGGATGAGGAAGGCGGCCTGAAAAGCGTCCTCGGCGTCCTGTTCGTGGCGCAGGATGCGCCGGCACACGCCCAGGATCATGCCGCCGTGCCGCCGCACGAGCGCCGCGAAGGCGGCCTCGTCGCGTTGGCGGACGAAGCGCTCCACCAGTTGATGGTCCGTCCACTGCTCGGCCGGGTGGACCGCGATAAACTGCTCGACGTGGCGAAGAATGTTCGCCGCTGCGCTGGCCATGTCCTTGTCCTCGCGAAACCTCGGGGATTGCTTCCGTATACCACGAGGCGCGCCGCGGCGCGAAGTGCGCAGTTATTTCAACTCCCGCTCCGGAATCTAGTTTTGCGGTTTCGCGCGGAGGTCACCCAGGTCGATCGTCTCGCCGGATTGGACTTGCCGATCGCGCGGTTCGCCCGCCCGCGGTTCGATGAGGAAGAACCGGCCCTTGCGTTCGACGGTCACGCGGAACTTGGTCCCCGGCATCACGCCCTCGATGCGGAATCGGCCGTCCTTATCGGTACGGGCCAACGGCCGATTCCTGGTCCGCTCTCCGTAGAGGGTCCGGGTGCTCCGATCCGGCGACCACAAGCCGACGTCGGCGCCCGCGATCGGCTGGCCGTCCGGATCGAGCATCCGGCCCGTCACGCTGCCGGCCGGGACCAGGCGGGCCACGGGCCTTTCTTTTTCATCGCCGCGCACGGTGAGCAGCCCGGCGAGTTTGCGTTCGGCATGGAAGAAGGCAAGCTCCCGCGGCTTCGTGGGATCGAGGGCGAAGACGGTGCAATCGGCCTTGGGGATGACAAAGGTGGTGGGCCACGAGGCCGTCACGCCGGCGACCAGGGTTCCCGTCAACGGTTTACCCTCGGCGTCTTCGATTTTCACCGTCCGCGTTTGGCCGCGGTCCACGAACAGATCGCAGGTCACAGGGCCGGCGTCCGGGGCGAGGTCGAGGTACTTGACGGCATTGTGAATGTTGATCGACTCGATCGTGTTATCCACGGCGGTAAAGTAGTGATCGCCATCGCCGCTTTCGCTGATCTTGACGTGCTGACGCTCTGTGGCATCGAACTCGGCCCGCTTGTAGGGATTGAGCGGCTGGCCGCCGTTGGCCCTTGCGATGTTCCTCTCGACATCGACCATCAGCACGCCGCGACCGGGCATGACCACCAACCGGAATCGGCCGTCGGTCTCGACCTGGCTTATCAGTCGCTCGTACTTGTAGGAGTCGTATCCCGGTTTGCCGGCGAAGTTGTTGCCGGGCAGCGGCACGAAGCGAATTCCGCCCTCGACTCCCTTGCCGGTCGTCTTATCACGTACCTGGCCGGTGACGACGATGCCCCGCGCTGCCGTGAGATCGACCCTCAGCGGCGCCAATCCCTCGGTGTCGTCCACCCGCGCTCCGGTTCGCAGCCAGGCACTACCTTTCGGCGGCTCCGCGTTCATCAGGTATTGTCTGATCTTGGCGATTCCTTCGAGGCGATAGTGGCCATTCTTATCGGTGACGGCGCCCGAACCCGGCGGAACAGAGACCGTCATGCCGGCGACGGGCGCGCCGGTGCCGGCCTCGCGGACGGTGCCCTCCAGCACCCGGCCGGCCGGCACGACAAAAGTAAACTGGGGACCGTAGAGCCGCGACTTCAACGCCCCGACCGCGCAGCCGCGCCGGAATGCGTTCGAGTGTGGCCTTATTGACGGCCGACGCATCGAAGCCGGGACGGTTGACGACGTGGAGCAACGTCCCCGAGACACCAGGGCCGTTCACCCGCAGGAGGGCGACGCGCTCCATTCCGACTCCGCTGATCCGAAATCGGCCGTCCTTGTCCGTGCTGACCGTGGAGGACTTCTCTTCCGGTGGCAGATAGAGCTGTTTCGGCGTCAGGCGGAGGGCCCGTTCGGATTCGCGTTCCCAGGCGGCGAGGAAATCGTCGAGCCGTCCGTCCGCCGTCGTATACGCCAGAAGTACCCGCACGCGGACCCCGGCCAGCGGCTTGCCTTCCGTGCTGACGATGCGGCCCTCGATCGGCTGGTCCTTGACCAGACGCAGCGTCATTTCCGTGGGGGAACTCTCTTTGGGCAATTTGGCTCCGTCTATACCGTAGCCGTCGGCAGCGGCGACAAGAGGGATGTCCCCGTTGGGAGGGATGTCGGAACGCGGCAAGTCGAACTGAAAATGACCGTCGGCGTCGGTGCGGCCGCGGCGGGGAAATTCGATGTCCTCTTCCGAGCGGCACCGTTTTCGGCAAGCGCGGCCAATAGAGCCGAGCGCCCTGAATCGGCTTACCATCGGGATCGAGGACGCGGCCGCTCACCATGACAGCTCCTTCTGCCTTCTTCGCGGGTGTTGCCGGCGTCTCGGTGCGTGGCGGCTGCTCCACGGGTTGGGTCTCGCGCCGGGCCAGCGCCGGCACCGATGGCCAGGCCGACAACGATCACGGCCAACATCGTGACGAGTTTGAAGCGTGTCATCAACATGGCTTGATTCGCTCCTTCCATCAGGTCGGCGATGTGCGCCGAGGGAATATTCGCGGCCGCCTTGGAATCGCTCGCCATCCGGGCGGCGGCCCGCACGACGGACGCCGTCAGCGGCGCCGGCAGCGCCGAGACGGCATGGCGAGAGAGTGCGACACTCAGCGCGCCGGCCGACAGGGCCGGGACGTGACGGGCCAGGCGACGCCGCAAGAGCTGCCGCGCCCGGGTTACGCGGGTCGATACGGTGCCGAAGGGACAGCCGAGTTGCTCGGCAGCCTCGCGGTAGGTTTTGCCCTGCAAATCGCACAAAACGAGGACCGTGCGATACTTCTCCGGCAGCCGGGCGATGGCGTCATCGAGCAGCGGACGCAGCTCACGCCAGACAACCTCGTCGTCCTTGTCGTCGGCCGGCACGTCTTCGATACGCCGACTGTCCGTGATGGTCTTCGCTCTGCGGGCCTGGGCGCGCAGGGCGATGCGATAGGCGACCTTGTACAGCCAGCTCCCCAGCGATTCGCCCTTGCCGACGGTGCCGGCCTTACGGACGAGAGTGAGGAAGGTGGCCTGCAAAACGTCCTCGGCGTCGGCCAGGTTGTGCAGCACGCGCCTGCCCACCCCCAGCACCATCGGGCCGTGCCGCCACACCAGCACCTCGAACGCCGCCTCATCGCGGTCGCGCACGAAGCGCGCCAGCAGTTGCCCGTCTCTGAGGCCGCCGCCGTCGCGCTGTCCGATGAGGTTGCGCAGATAATGCAAGACCTCGCTCGCTCGTCCGTCGCCCATCTGTTTCGCTCTCCCGAGGCACCGATCTATCCCGTAGAGGCAGGCACCATGCGATTTGCTTCACTTTTTTTCCTCACCGCGCCGCTGGAATTCCGCCAGCACTTCCAGGGCGTCGGGACAGAACGGATCGCGGGCACTTCGGGCCGGGATGTCGCCCAGCGGCACAAACTCGCCGCGCACGATCTCCTCCGCTTGCAGGTGGAACGGTCCCCCGTGGATGACGCGATACACCATCGCCTGCACGACGCTGGCAGTGTCCTCGTAGTGGAACGGAAACAGCTCCTCCGGCTCGGCGTCGATGCCGAGTTCCTCGGCCAGCTCGCGGCGGGCGCCCGCGGCGAACGTCTCGCCCGCCGCCAGCACGCCGCCGACGGCCACGTCCCAGTGCGAGGGGTAAACGTCCTTGCTCGCCGTGCGCAGGTGCAGGAACAGATCGCCGGAGCGATTGAACACAAGGATATACGTGCAGCGATGAGGCAGACGCCGCGCTCGCATCTCCCGCCGCGGCAGCGTGGCGATGGTCCGTCCCTCGTCGTCGATCACGTCCACGAGTTCGTCGCCCGGATTGCCGCTCATGGATTGGTCCTCCCGTCCTTTTTGAAATGGCCTCAGTATAAACGAAATGGTCGGACAAATTCTCCAACTGGCGCGTTGTTCTCCCCCCACCCGTTGCCGTATATTGAATCATCCTGCCGAACTGCTCGCCGATGATCCGCACCGACTGCCGCGAGGTTGTGATGAAACCGATTATCCTCTCCTGCTTGATCCTGTTCTCGATCCCGTCGCCGGGGCTGCCGGCCGAGGTTGCCGTCGATTACAACCGCGACGTTCGGCCGATCCTGTCGAAGAACTGTTTTGCCTGTCACGGCCAGGATGAAGGCCATCGCGCCGCCAAGCTGCGCCTGGACCGCCGCGAGACGGCCGTTTTGCCGCGCAAGCGCGGCGCGGCCCTCGTGCCCGGCTCGGCCGGCAAGAGCCTGCTGATCGCGCGCGTTACGGCCGAGGATGAAGGCGAACGCATGCCGCCCATGCAGAGCGGCAACGCGCTGACATTCTCGCAAATCGCGACGCTCAAGCGCTGGATCGACCAGGGTGCGCCGTATGCCGAACACTGGGCGTTCCTCAAGGCCCAGCGTCCGCCTCTCCCCAGCGTCCGCAATCGGACCTGGCCGCGGCACGGACTGGATTTCTTCGTGCTGGCTCGTCTGGAAAAAGAGGGACTGAAGCCGGCGGCCCAGGCGGATCGCTATACGCTGCTGCGCCGCGTCAGTCTCGACCTGCGCGGCCTGCCCCCGACGCCGGAGGAAGTGCGCAGCGTTCATCCAGGACACCTCGGCCGACGCCTACGAGAAGGCGGTCGATCGCTTTCTCGAAGACCCCGCGTACGGCGAACGCTGGGCGCGGATGTGGCTCGACCTGGCCCGCTACGCCGACTCGGCCGGTTACGGCTCCGACCCGCTCCGGCCCAACATCTGGCGCTACCGCGATTGGGTGATCGATGCGTTCAATCGCAATCTGCCCTACGATCGCTTCACCACCGAGCAGTTGGCTGGCGATCTCCTGCCGCATCCGACGCAGGAGCAGCGGATCGCCACGGCGTTTCATCGCAACACGATGACCAACACGGAGGGCGGTACCGACGACGAGGAGTTCCGCGTCGCCGCCGTCAAGGACCGCGTCGATACGACGTTGCAGGTGTGGATGGGCCTGACGATCGGCTGCGCCAAGTGCCACAGCCACAAGTACGATCCGATCACGCAGGCCGACTATTATCGCTTTTTCGCCTTCTTCAACCAGACGGCCGACAACGACCAGCCGGACGAACGGCCGACCCTCACCGTCCCGACGCCTCAGCAGCAGGAGCAGAATCGTCGCATCAGCACGCGCATCGCCGAGCTGAAAAAACAACTCCGGGAGCCGGCGCGGGTCGCCGTGGCGGCGCTGCGGCGCACGCCGATTCCGGTCGAATCGCTCGCCATTCTGGGCCACATCGCCCGCTTGGAAAAATCGCGTCCGTCCGTGCCGAAGGTGCCCATCATGGTCGAATTGCCGGCGGACAAGCGGCGGACGACGCATCTCATGGTCAAGGGCAACTTCCTCAACCCCGGTGAAAAAGTCGAGGCGGGCGTCCCCGCGGCGTTTCCTCCCTTGCCCAAGGATGCCATGCCCAATCGTCTCGGCGTGGCGAAATGGCTGCTCCATCCCGATAATCCGCTGACGGCCCGCGTCGTCGTCAACCGCTACTGGGCGCAACTGTTCGGCACCGGCCTCGTCGAGACCGAGGAGGATTTCGGTACGCAGGGCGAGATGCCGAGCCACCCCGAACTGCTCGACTGGCTGGCCACGAAATACGTGCGGATCGGCTGGGACACCAAGGCATTCTTGAAACTGCTCGTCACCTCCGCGACGTACCGGCAATCCTCGAAGGTGACGCCGGACGTGCTGGCGAAGGACCCGCGTAATCGCCTCTTATCGCGCGGGCCGCGTTTCCGTCTTGAAGCGGAGATGGTGCGCGATCAGGCGCTGGCGCTCGGCGGCCTGCTGAGCCGCAAGATGCACGGTCCCTCGGTGTATCCGCCGCAGCCGCCGGGACTCTGGCAGGCGGCGTTCAACGGCGAGCGCACCTGGGCGACGAGCAAAGGCGAGGACCGCTATCGCCGCGGTCTGTACACGTTCTGGCGGCGCACGGTGCCGTACCCGTCGATGGCGACGTTCGACGCCACCAGCCGCGAGACCTGCACCGTCCGCCGCATCCGCACCAACACGCCGCTGCAAGCGTTCGTCACCCTGAACGATCCGGTCTACGTCGAGGCAGCCCAGGCGCTGGCCCGCCGCATCGTCAAGGAGGGCGGATCGACCATCGAGGAACGCGCCTGCTTCGGGCTGAAGTTGTGTCTGTGCCGGCCCCCTCAACCCGAACAGGTCAAGCAGGTGATGGCGCTCTTCGAGAGCGAGCGTGAGCATTATCGCAAGGATGCCAAGGCGGCGCTGGCGATGGCTACGGAACCTCTCGGCCCGCTACCGGCGGGCATGGATGCAGCCGAGTTGGCGGCGTGGACGGTGGTGGCGAATGTGCTGCTGAACTTGGATGCGGTGCTGATGAAAGGGTAATTGCGTGGCGAGAGTCGTATAATAAAGGTAATTACCGCTCTTCGATGGGAGATAATAGCCATGATTCCAGACGAAATCGGTCAACGGTTGCACGACCGCGCGACGCGAGGAGAATCCCTTTCTGCGGAAGAACGAGCAATCCTCGATTCCTGGTACGCGCGGCAGGATACCGAGGAAGGAGAACTGTTTGCTGCTGGCCGGTCAGGGAGCAAGACCGCCCTGCGAGAGCGGATAAAGGATACCCTAACGCGAATGTCGATGCTTACGGGGAAAATGCAGGATGTGCTGGCGGAGAGCAAGCAGTTGCAAGATGAGCTTGTCGCGATCATCCGCGAAGCGGACGAAGAGGAAGTCTTTGACATCCGAGAGGCTTACCCCCTCATGGACGCCGTGGCCCGGAAGGAAGGTTGGGATGATCCCGAGATGGACAGCTACAACATTTATGCACGGAAGCATAAACAATGAGTACTCAACGTGGTGATGTGGTCATTATTGATTGGCCGTTCTCCGGAGGTGGTGGGAGTAAAGCTCGACCGGCGCTCGTGATTCAAAATGATCGTGATAATGTCCGTATGACGAATACCATCGTCGCCATGATTACGACCCGCACGCACCGCGAAGGAGAGCCGACCCAAGTGCTGGTGGATGTCACTACGCCGGATGGCCAGCGAACAGGCCTCCATCATACGTCGGTTATTAACTGCGCCAATCTGTTCACCTTGGAGCAGGCGAATATCCTCCACACCATCGGGAACTTGTCCGTCGCGCTGATGCAACAGGTGGAGGCTGCTTTGAAGACCGCCTTGGAATTGAAATGATGTCCTCGGCGATGGTGGCGAACCTGCTATTGAATCTCGACGCGGTGCCGACGAAGGGGATACTTGATCGCCGGAAGAGAAAGGCAGAGTTGGCGGTACATCGAATGACTACGGCGACGATCACTCCAAGAGGGCCTTATGGCGAGATCAACACGCGCAAACACGACTACGAAAAAACATCGTGTCACCTGCCGCATGCAAGTACTCGAATTGACAAAAGCTGGTAGTGCGATGTCTTTGAACATCTACTCGGACGGACAAAACCTGGGCAAGATCACTATCGGCCAAGGTTCCCTTACATGGCAAGGAGCAAGGCGACAGTATCACTACACGTTTAGCTGGACAGATTTTGCCCGACTGATGGATGAGTATTATGACCGCTGAGGACACTGCATTGAAGAAAGGCAGACGAGCGTGGACCTACACATGCAAATAGCCCGCGCCCAAACGCGCCGGCAATTCCTGAAGAACACGGGCATCGGTGCCATCGCCCTGGCGGGGATGCTCCGCGCGATAGCCAAGCCGCGATTGCTGACAATCCGTTGACACCGCGCCCGCCGCAGTTCTCGGCGAAAGCAAAAAGCATCATTTACCTGCACATGTCCGGCGCACGCCACAGCAAGAGCTGTTCGACTACAAGCCGAAGCTCGTCGAGATGCACATGAAGCCATGCCCCGACGACTTGCTCAAAAACCAGCGCTTCGCCTTCATCAAGGGCCATCCCAAGCTGCTCGGCACGCCGTACAAGTTCGCCCGGCACGGCAAGAGCGGGGCGTGGGTCAGCGAGTTGTTGCCGCACTTCAGCAAGCAGGTGGACGAGGCCGCGTTCATCAAGTCGATGTGGACCGACCAGTTCAACCACGCGCCGGCGGAGCTGTTCCTCTACACCGGCTCGTCGCGCAACGGCGGGGCGGCGATGGGGTCGTGGGTCCTTTATGGACTTGGCTCGGAGAGCCAGAATTTGCCCGGCTTCGTCGTGCTCATCAGCGGCGGCACCGACCCGACCGGCGGCAAGGCGCTGTGGAGCACCGGCTATCTGCCGTCGGTCTACCAGGGCGTGCAGTGCCGCACCAGCGGCGAGCCAATCCTGTACGTCAACAATCCCAAGGGCATGGACCGCGACGTGCGTCGCCGCAGCCTCGACGCACTGCGCAAACTCAACGAGACGGAATTGAAAGACTTCGGCGATCCGGAAACGGTGACGCGCATCAGCCAGTATGAGCTGGCCTTCCGCATGCAGATGGCGGTGCCGGAAGTCATGGATATCGGCCGGGAGCCGAAGAAGATTCAGGAACAGTACGGCGCCCAGCCGGGGGCCGCGTCGTTCGCCAATAATTGTCTCTTGGCTCGCCGGCTCGTCGAGCGCGGCGTGCGCTACGTGCAACTCTACGATTGGGGCTGGGACTGTCACGGCACCGGTCCGGGCGACGATATCGTCAAGCATCTGCCGCAAAAGTGCAAGGAGATCGACCGGCCCATCGCGGCGCTGCTGGCCGACCTGCGGGGGCGGGGACTCCTCGACGAGACGCTGGTGATCTGGGGCGGCGAGTTCGGCCGGACCTCGATGAACGAGGCGCGCGGCGGCTCGAAGTACCTGGGCCGCGATCACCACCCGCATTGCTTCACGATCTGGCTGGCCGGCGCGGGCATCAAAAAAGGCATGACCCTTGGCAGCACCGACGAACTCGGCTATTTCATCACCGAGGACAAGGTAAGTATCCACGACCTGCAAGCGACCATCCTGCGCCTGATGGGGCTGGATGCCTGGAAACATACGTTCCCCTACCAGGGCTTGCAGCAGCGACTCATCGGACCGGAGGGGGTGGCGACGATCCGTCACGAAATCCTGGCGTGAGCGACGAGAGGAGTCCGCGATGACCACGACGATTGACCGCCGCACGTTCCTGCACTCCACCCTGGCGACCACGGCGGCCCTGGCCGCCGGCACCGTGTCCGCAGCGGAGGACAAACCGAAACTCAAGAAGGCCGTCAAGTACGGCATGATCAAGATCAAGGGATCCATCGAGGAGAAATTCGAGCTGATCAAGTCGCTCGGCTTCCTCGGCGTCGAGATGGACAGCCCCAGCAACATCGACAAGGACGAAGCCGTCAAGGCCCGCGACAAGACCGGCATCGTCATCCACGGCGTCATCGACTCCATTCACTGGCGAGACACGCTTTCCGACCCGGACGAAAAAGTGCGGGCCAAGGGGCTGGCGGGTCTGGAGACCGCCTTGAAAGACGCCAAAGTGTATGGGGCCGACACTGCCCTGCTCGTGCCGGGCGTGGTAGGCCGGAAGACGGGAGTCACCTACGAGCAGTGCTGGCAGCGCTCGTCGGCCGAGGTGCGTAAAGCGCTCCCCCTGGCGGAGAAGCTCGGCGTCAAGATCGCCATCGAGGTCGTGTGGAACGACTTTCTGACCAAGCCGGAGCAGCTCATCGAGTACGTGGACCAGTTCAAGACGCCTTACGTGGGAGCGTATTTCGATTGCAGCAACATGGTCAAGTACGGCGTCAAGTCCGGCGACTGGATTCGTCAGCTCGGCAAGCGCATGCTCAAGTTCGACTTCAAAGGCTACAGCAACAGCAAGAAATGGGTTCCGATCGGCGAGGGCGACGAGGATTGGCCGGATGTCCTCAAGGCGCTCGCGGAGGTCGGCTACAACGGCTGGGCGACGGCGGAGGTAAACGGCGGCGGGCCGAAGGAACTCAAGGACGTGGCCGACCGCATGAACAAGGTGTTGGGGTTGTGAGCATATAGCCCCCGGCTTGCCGGGGGAACGCTCCCCCGGCAAGCCGGGGGCTATGTGAACGGCAATCGACGAAATCGCTACGACAACGAAGGAGGACACAACATGCGACGCATCTTGGCACTGTGCCTGGCGGGCCTGCTAATGACACTATCGGCCCCGGCGTGGGCCGCCGAGACGAAGGTGAAAACGTCGGACATCACCTTCAAATCCGGCGACGAGGAGATCAAGGGCTTCCTCGCCGAGCCGGAAGGCAACGGGCCGTTCCCCGCCATCGTCGTCATTCAGGAGTGGTGGGGCCTGACGGACTGGATCAAGGACAACGCCAAGCGCCTGGCGGCGCAGGGCTACGTTACGCTGGCGCCGGACCTCTATCGCGGCAAGGTGGCCGAGGACATGCAGACGGCCAGCGTGCTGCGGAAAGGCATGCCGAACGATCGCGCCCTGCGCGACCTCAAGGGGGCTGTCGATACGCTGGTCGCCAAGGGCAATGTGAACAAGGAGCGGATCGGCTCGATCGGCTGGTGCATGGGCGGCCAGTATTCGCTGCAACTGGCGCTGCACGACAACCGCATCAAGGCGTGTACCATGTGCTACGGGGCCGTCGTCACCGATCCCGACATGCTGAAGCCGCTTAATGCGACGGTGCTGGGCATCTTCGGCAAGCAAGACCGTGGCATCCCGCCGGAGCAGGTCGAGAAGTTCGAGGCGGCCCTGAAGAATGCCGGTAAGAACATTGAGGCCATCAAGGAGTTCGACGCCGGCCACGGCTTCATGCGCCGGACAACCCCGGCGGCAAAAACCCCGTCTACCGCGAAGCCGATGCCAAGCAAGCCTGGCAGGACATCGACAAGTTCTTCGCCAAGACCCTCCAGGCCAAGTAACGCGAGATGCCTTATTAGCCCGAAGCGCCAGCGAGGGACTCCCCTCGCTGGCGCTTCGGGCTAATCAAGAAAATAGTAACCCCATGCGATCTCTTTTCGCTCTATTGTTCACAATCTCGCTGCTGGGTTGCTCGTCACCGAGCAAACCGCAGGCGGAAGAGAAATCCGGCCCGAGGACGGAGACCGTCACGTATTCGTCGGGCCAGGAGAGCGTGCGTGGCTATCTGTGCCGGCCGTCCTGGGAGGGATCGTTTCCGGGCCTCTTGCTGATCCACGACGATTTCGGCCTGACCGACTGGGTGAAGGAGCGGGCCAGGCACCTGGCCGACCGCGGCTATGTCGTCCTGGCGATCGACCTCTATCGCGGCGAGGCTGTCTCCAATCTGGAGGACGCCCACATCATGGATCGCGGTCTGCCGGAGGACCGCGTTTACCGCGATCTCAAGGCGGCGGTCGATTACCTGCGGGGTCGCAAGGACGTGCGCGGGCAACTCGGCGTCGTCGGCTTCGGCATGGGCGGCGGCTACGCCCTCGACGCGGCCATCCGCCATCCGCGTCTGCACGCCGTTGTTACCTGCTACGGCCGGCTGACCACCGATGCGAAGTTGCTGGCGCCTTTGAAAGCCTCGGTGCTCGCCCTCTTCGCCGGCAAGGACAAGGGCATTTCACCCGAGACGATCGAGCAATTTCGCGTCGCCATGAACAAGGCGGACAAGCGCATCGCCGGCCTGCGCATGTACGGCGAGTGCGGCCACGGTTTCCTCGACCCGGCGAACTGGCCAGCCTACAGCAAGCCCAAGGCCGAGGACATCGACAACGCCTGGGAAGTGATCGAACATTATTTGTATGATGAATTGAAACGATGACAACGCGGGTCAGCCGCCAGACGATTTCTGGGACCGATTCTTGTCGGCGATGGCCAGCAGAATGAGCCCGAAGGCCAGGAAGCGCACCCAGTACAGGTAGTCACCTTTCACATCGTGCCGGGCGATGAGCACCAGGCCGACGCGGTTGACGGCCAGGACGAAGAAGGCCAGGGCGAACAGGGCGAACAGCCGGTCGCGCGTCTGCCGCCAGAAGCGTAGGAAGAACAGGCTTCCCACGGCGAGACCCATCCCGATCACCCCGAACATGAACTCGCTCATCGGCTCCCCTTATCAGGCGAACCGGCTGTGTAAGCTGCCGGGTATATCGCACCCGGCAGCTTACACAGCCGGTTCGCCGAATTATTTGACCTCCCAGATCAGGCCATACAAGAGCAGCACCACGCCGGCCACCGCCGCGGAGATGTGCGTGGCCGAGAGGTCCGCCTGCGGGACCATGATCCGATCGACGAACAGCAGCACGTTCTCTACGGTCAGGGCCAAAAAGCACAGGCCGCACCACAACAGCAGCCGGACGCGAGTGTTCCTGTAGCCGCGCAGCAAGAGCAGGCTGCACGCCAGCGCCGTCGCGGCGCAGAGGAGGTAAATGGCCCCTTCCACGTCAGCTCTCCTTCTTGAATCGAAAGGCGTCCGCGAAGGTCTTGAGCGCCTCGCGGGCGCGGGCGTAGACGAGGTTAATCATCGTCACCGGACGTTCGCGGTAGACTTGCAGAAGCCGATCCGTCAGGGCCTCCAACTCGGGCGTGTCCGGCCCGTAGCAGCAAAGGAACTCCGTCCCGCGCGTCTGGGTGGTCAGGAGTTTTCGCCCTTGCAGGGCGGTCAGGTGCGGACCGATGGCCTGCGGCTGCGTTTGCACAACGCGGGCCAGGTCGGCGGCGGCCCACTCGCGCTCTCGGTCTTCTCCCAGCACGCGAAGGATCTCCAGCTGATCCACGGAGTCGATGTTCGCCTCCAGGAAGCGCTTGACCTCTTCGGGAATGGGTTCCACCATCTCACTCCCACGCGCTGGGGGGCATCGGGTCGGCCCGTGGCCGGGGCCTGGCACCATCCTTCCGTATCGACCGCACGGCACTCCGCGTGGGCAGAAAACGTCTTCGGCTTCCGCGAATGGCTCGGAGACGGCGCCGATTTCCACTACCCTCTTCGGCAGGGGTTAGCCTCATCATAAGGACCAGGAGGTGAATGGCCACGTGGCTTGGCATCTCTTATGATAAGCCCCGAAACGCCTTATTCGATAAGACCCAATCCAGGAGACAAGCCATGACGCAGGCAGCGACTTTCCGCGGCCGGATTTACGACGACATCACGCAGGCCATCGGCATGACGCCCTTGATCCGGCTGCGCCGCGTGGTCGGTGACGCCAAGGCCACCGTCGTCGCCAAGATGGAGAACTTCAACCCGCTGTGGTCAGTCAAGGACCGCATCGGCGTGTCCATGATCACCGCCGCCGAGCGCGACGGCCGGATCAAGCCGGGCACCACCGTCATCGAGCCGACCAGCGGCAACACCGGCATCGGCCTGGCCTTCACCTGCGCCGCCCGCGGCTACAAGCTCATCGTCACCATGCCCGAGAGCATGAGCCTCGAACGCCGCCGGCTGCTCAAGGCGTTCGGGGCCGAGGTCATCCTCACGCCCAAGGAGACCGGCATGAAAGGGGCCATCGAGAAGGCCAACGAGTTGCACAAGAACATTCCCAATTCGTTCATTCCGCAGCAGTTCGAGAACCCGGCCAACCCGGAGATCCACCGCCAGACCACCGCCGAGGAGATCTGGGCCGACACGGCCGGCAAGGCGGACATCCTCGTTTCCGGCGTCGGCACCGGCGGCACCATCACCGGCGTCGGCGAAGTCATCAAGAAGCGCAAACCCAGCTTCAAGACCATCGCCGTCGAGCCGGTCAACAGCGCCGTCATCACGCAGACCAAACAAAAGCAGCCGCTCAAGCCGGGACCGCACAAGATCCAGGGCCTCGGGGCCGGCTTCATTCCGAAGGTGCTCAACGTCGAAATTATCGACGAGGTGATTCAGGTGCAGGACGACGACGCCTTCGCGATGTCGCGCCGTCTGGCCCGCGAGGAAGGGATCCTGGGCGGCATTAGCTGCGGCGCCGCCGCGTGGGCGGCGGTGGAGGTCGCCAAGCGTCCCGATAATGCCGGCAAGTTGATCGTGGTCGTCTTGCCCGATCTCGGCGAGCGCTACCTGAGCACGGCGCTGTATCCGGAATAGAGTCGGTTTCGGACCCTGAGCGGGGGCGTAAGCCCCCGTTCAGAGGTTTTGCTACCACGTCACGCCGGCCGCTGGTCCCATGTCCACGGCGTCTGGATTTGCATGCGCGGGTTGTAAGGTCCACTCGCCGCCCTCGCGCCCCCGAAGCCGCCGACGCAGCCGCCCACTATGGCCAGGACGGTCCCAACCACCTCGAGGAGGAGCGGTTTTTTGGTCTCCTCGAAGTGGGTAATGATGTAAATCAGGCCGTAAAACGGGACGAACATGCACAGCAAACCTTGCATGACGTCGTCCTGGAAGGCGACCACCAGAACCCACACTCCCCCGGCGAAAGCCATCAACCAGCCGAGGACCATCGGTATCAAGGCCAGGAATGGCACGAAGAACGATACCACGATCATCAGGATACAGACCCCGGCCCCCACCCCCACCGCGATGAGCAAGCCCCCCATGCCTCCGCCCGAGCCCGACCTTCGGGCACGCCGCTTCTTGTTCCGCTTGCGCGCTGGCCGGGGGCGTGGTTCCTCTTCCTCCTCCTCGCCCTCCTCGTCCTCTTCGTCATCGCGGGGACGGCGCGAGCGCCGCACGGCCTCGCGCGATTCTTCTTCGTCCTCGTCGTCGTCTCGTGGTCGCGTTTTTGCAGGCGGGGGACGCCGTCCCGGTCGCGGCGCGGTCGTGATGGACTCGGGAACCTCGTCCTCGACCTCTTCCAGTTCTTCCACTTCGGGTTCGGGCTGGGGAACGCGAATCTTGGCCTTGCACTGTGGACAGGCGACGAGGCGGCCGGCGAGTTCGTCTTTGACGCCGAGGTTCTTCCGGCAGCCGGGACACTGAAGGCGAATCATGCTACACCTGGAATAATCGAAGACTCGATCCCGACTCCAACTCTACGTCCGCACGAGGATGGCGTCAACGAATTCCCGGTCGGTCGGCGACAGCGGCTTGCAGCGTGTTGTGCAGCAGCATGGTGATCGTCATCGGACCGACGCCGCCGGGCACGGGCGTGATGGCCGACGCCACCTCGCGCACCGCGGCGAAGTCCACGTCGCCGGCCGGCCGCCCTTCCGCCGTCTGATTCATGCCCACGTCGATGACCACCGCGCCGGGCCGAACCATGTCCGCACGCAGAAAGTGCGCCTTGCCGATGGCCACCACGACGATGTCCGCCGAGCGCGTCAGGGCGGCGAGGTCCCGGCTGCGGCTGTGGCAGACGGTGACGGTGGCGTCGATCCCCTTCTGCATGAGGATCAGCGCCAGCGGCTTGCCGACGATGTTGCTGCGGCCGACGACGACGACATGCGCCCGGCGACCGGGATGTTGTTGCGGACCAGAAGCTGCAAGACGCCGTGCGGCGTGCAGGCCAAGAAGCGCGGCCGGCCGGCCGCCAACAGGCCGAGACTATCCGGGCCGAAGCCGTCCACGTCCTTAACCGGCGAGACCGCATCGACGACGGCCGCTTCGTTGATGTGCGCGGGCAGCGGCAGTTGCACGAGGATGCCGTGGACGGCGGGATCGGCGTTGAGCTGGGCGATGAGGGCGAGGAGATCGGTCTGGCTGGTCGTGGCCGGCAGGGGGTGCAGCCAGCTGGCGAGGCCGGCCTTTTCGCAGGCCCGACGTTTGTTGCGGACGTAGATCTGGCTGGCGGGGTTGTCGCCGACCAGCACCGCCGCCAGGCCTGGCCGGATACCGTGTTCGCGCAGCAGTTCCGCTGCCTGGGCGGCGATCTCCGCTTGCATCGTCTGGGCCAGTTGTTTGCCATCCAGCAGCACGGCGGTCATGGTGTCTTTCCTGATTTACGCTTCTGCGAAGCGTCACTAACCGATACGTTGCACAAGTTGGGGGAGAATCACCCCGGAGGGGCCGCGCAGGGCCAGTCCGCCGCGCCGGCTCGCGGTCGTGGCCTCCGGATTGACCTCGATCACCGCCGCGCCGGCGTCCCGTGCCGCGTCGATCAGGCCGGCCGCGGGGTAGACGACGGCGCTGGTGCCGACGACGAGGAAACACTGGCAGGCGGCCGTGGCTTTCGCCGCCTTGCGCCAGACATCTTCGGGCAGCATCTCGTGGAACCACACCACGGCCGGCCGCAGCAGACTGCCGCACTTCGCGCAATGAGGTAGCTCCGGCAACTCTTCGATGCCGCGATCTTCGAGGGCGTGGCAGTTCGTACAGCGGACGCGGCGCAGGCTGCCGTGCAGTTCGAGAACGTGCCGGCTGCCGGCGGCCTGGTGCAGTCCATCGACGTTCTGCGTGATGAGCGTGAACGAATCCGCGCCCTCGCTGCCCTGCCGCTGAGTGAAGGAATCTTCGAGGGCGACCAGCGCCCGGTGTCCCGGATTGGGTTGCACGGTGCGCAGGCTGGCCCGCCGGGCGTTGTAGAAGCGCCAGACCAGGGTGGGATCGCGCTGGAAGGCGAACGGCGTGGCCACGTCCTCGACGCGCTGGCCCTCCCACAAGCCGCCGGCTCCGCGAAACGTCGCCAGGCCGCTCTCCGCCGAGACGCCCGCCCCTGTCAGCACGGCCACCCGCTGTGCCGGGCGAAGCCGGTCGGCCGCCCGGTCCAGGGCGGCTTCGAGATCATCCGCGTCCACGGGAGGATGCATACCGAAACGTCTCCATCAAGAGGGAGTCCGGCGGAACGGATTGAGAATAGCGAAACGGCGCGCCCCTGGCAAGAATGCAGCAGGGCTGCTTGCCATTCCGCCCGGGGCCGACTATGTTATCTTGGAACGCTGTGTCGTGCTCTCCCTTCCCGTCCATGACCGGGCGAGCAACGGGGCCTCCCGGAGTGGTCGAGTCATGAAAGTGAATTCCGCAACAATCCGCCAACCTACCTTGTTGTTGGTTGAAGACGACGAGTTGGTCCGCGACGCCATGACTCGGCTCTTCGTCCGCGAGGGCTACTTGGTCCTGACCGCCCCCACCGGACACGACGCCATCGGCCTGTTGCGGACGCCGTCTTCGCCGATCGACGTGGTGCTTCTGGACATCGGCCTGCCGGATGTCAGCGGCGCCGATCTGTGCGCCCGTCTGCGGCAGTTCTTCCCGTACATGCCGGTCGTCGTCTGCACCGGGGCCGCCAGCCCGGAGGAAGCCGCCGGGCTGCGGGAACTGGGCATCACGCACTTTTTCTGTAAGCCGATTTCCATGCCCGAACTGGTCGCCGCCGTTCGCTCCGCCCTCAACGAGCGGCCGCTACCCCCTTCCGCCAGTTTAACATAGCTTCCGGCTTACCGGGGGTGTTTGGTTTTCCCCGGCAAGCCGGAAGCTATGTGGACCGAATATCCCTCTTGTTTTGTCGCCGCGCAGCCGATATGCCTCCCGTTCGCCGTCCGCCCCGGCTCGGAACCTCTTCCCACGGGCACGTCATGAGCCAATCCTCCCTCCTCATGCGAGCACGAACGGCTGCAATCACGGCCCTTTGTTTATTCCTCTCGGCATCGTGGTCAGCCGTACAGGCGCAGTCCCTTGCCGGCATCTCTCCATTGCCCCTTTGGAACTTGCCCACCGGGTCGGGAGCATCGTCTCCGAGTGGTCAGTCGTCGCGCCTTCGTCTGTTTCGCTTCACGCCGGGCTTTCTCAGCGATCCTATCGGCTTGCAGGATGACGATGCACCGGGCCTCCCCGGTGTGCCGACGACGGCCGCGCCGGGGCCGGCACAAACGGACGACGGACCCGATTGGTTCCAGCTGGGAATGGGGAACGATAACCCGTACTTCGACATGCGCCGGCCGGGCGATCCGGGCGGCGTTGGCTTCTACCGGGTGAACACGCAGGTTCGCCTGGTCGATTCCGCGACCACGGCGTGCGCGGTCGGCTTTCAGACGGTGACGCCGTCCGGCATTCAGTTCGCCGTCGCCCGGATGGCGCGACCGTCGTCAGCCCCGCCTTCAGCGTCTTCCACGCGGTCAGCGAAGCGACGGCCTTTCAGGGGTTCGTGGCCAAGAACGTGCCGATCAGCAATTCCGACGGCTCCACTCCCCTTCAGCGGAACCTGCAATATGGCATGGCCCTCCAGCGGCCGATCGCCGCCGGCGGCCCCGATGGGTTTCGCAATCTGTTCCTCTCGGTGGGAGCGATGGGGCAAGTTCATCCCGAACACGATAGTCTGAAGATCACGCCGAGCTGGGACGTGCTGCCCGGCCTGCACTGGCATCTCAATGACAACTGGTGGGTCTCCGGCGGCGTGCTGGTGCCGGTGGGACCAACGCATTCCGCACCGGGACAGTGGCAATTCACCTGCTCGTTGCGCTTCTAACCCGCCCGACAATCCAGCACCATTCCGCCGCCGACATCGACGCGTAGATCCCCTTCCGCTTCGGCGGAACGCACCAGATGCATGGTGTAAACGCCATCGAATCGAGCATCCGTCGGTAGACAGCGTACACACAACAGCACGCCATACGCTTGCGGAGATTCTCCGGGCAGGATCGTCCGATGCCAGGTTTGCAGCCGCACGCTGGCGAACTGTCCCGCCAACTCATCGAGTGATCGGTCGCCGCACAAAAGGATTCGACCGTTGTGCGCGACGGCGCGGTAGCCCGATCCGACGACGCATTTGGGCAGAAAGCGCGGCCGAAGGTCGCAGAGCCGAACGTGAAACGTGAAGGGCCAGGGAAGGGTCGAACCGAGCGGGCCGGTGAGGAGGTCGCCGATCCAGGGGCTGCCGGTGGTCATGGGATCATCCCCGCGGCGCCGGTAGGTCCAGCGCTCGCCGGTGGGCGCGCATTTCCTCTTTCTGATGGGTGCGGATACGCAGCGGCGAGCGCGGATAGCGCTGCACAACAACACGAAGCCCGCCTCTTCGTCCTGCGGATAAATGCGCCGCGCTTCCGACTGATCGACGCGCCCTTCGAGGATTCGGCCGGCGCAGGTGGTACACCATCCTTGCAGGCACATGAACGGCAATTCCAGACCAGCAGCGCCGGCGGCGTCCAGCAAATACTGGTCGTCGGCGGCCTCGGTATGGATCTCGCTCGTCTCGGTGACGAAGGTCACGGGGTACGTTGCCACTTCTCGTTCCCGATCTCACATAGCCCCCGGCAAGCCGGGGGAAATTGCTCCCCCGGCAAGCCGGGGGCTATGTGGCCATTATCACGGATTGTAAAATCCCCGGTTCTTGCTGTACGGCGCCTCGCCCGGCTCGCCGCGGCGGAAGTGGCCGGACGGGATGATCTTGTTATCGCGCTCCTTGCCCAACAGCTCGATGAACCACGCCTCGTGTTCGGTCTCTTCTTGCAGGATGCGCGAGGCCATGTCGTACGTGCGCGGGTCTTTGCCGAAGGTCAGATCGCAAACTTCGCTCCAGGTGCGGATAGCGCAGCGCTCCGCTTCGAGCAACACGGTAAGGATCGCGGCGGCGGTCGGCGGGTTGGGAAGGTAGGCATCGGGGCAGCCGGCGCGGTCGGCGAACTCGCGGATGTCGCGCGGGATCGAGCCACCCAGCTCGTAAATCCGCGGCGTAATCAGCTCGAAGTGGGCGCGGTCTTCCAGCCGGGCGTCCTCGCAGATTTCCTTGTAGTCCTCGTGCCCCGCCAGGTACATCCGCAGGATCGTGTAATAATAGTAGGTGGTGAACTCGGCCCCGGCCGCGTCGATGAGCTTCTCGACGAGGTCTTTGACGTTGACGCCGCGTTTCTCCAACTCGACCATGCCAACGCGCTCGTTGATGTCGCCGGGTTTGGTCTTGCCAGTCGCATGCGGTTTCGGACGCGCAGCCATTCCGGATCTCCTTGACAGGGGGAAAAGGACTCTGGGGAACCTCGCGGAAGGTTCGTCCTTATAACTAGGGAGTCGGTCAAGTCCTGGCGAGCGGGAATTCCCTTGTATCCGCCGATCCGGAAAGGCACCATGTCTCGAAGGGGGCTGCGTGCGCGGCTTTCTGGAGATTCCAGCGGGAGAAAACCATGATGAGACAACGGCTCGGTCTGGCCCTGGTGGTTTTGATCTTGCTCGCGGCTTCCGCGCGGACGGCGGACCCGCCGCCCTTGCTCACCGCTCAGGGCGCCATCGACAAGGTGAACAAGGACACGCTCACGGTCAAGCCGCGCGGCCCGGATGGGAGGTTCGGCAAGAACCTGGTCCTCAAGATCACCGGCACGAGCAAGGTAACGACGCTGCTGCCGCAGATGCGCAAGGGCGTCCTGGTCCTGACTCAACGGGACACGGAGGCGAAGGACTTGCAGCCCGGGCAGGCCATCGCGGTGGTGTATACGCTGGTGAAAGACAGTCCGGTCCTGCTGACGGCCGTGGCCCAGCCGCCGGCCGAGAAATGACAGCAAGGGAGACGAAGCGGTGCCCGTCCGTGTCCGTTGTCCACATTGCCAGACGACCTGCCAGGTGGCCGAACAGCATGTCGGGAAGCCGGTCCAGTGCGGCCGTTGCTCTCGGACGTTCACGACGCGCCCTTCCGCACAGGGGCACGGCCCGCCGCCGGTGCCCCGTCTCGACATCGGCGCGGCCGCTTCGGATGGATCGTTCCAGACGGACTGTTTTCTTGTCCGCCATCTGGCCTGGACTCAACTCGAAGAGCGCCACGAACTCGGCGTCCTCGTGATCGCCGCCAGTCCGATGGTTCGCACGGTTTGCGCCGCCCTGTCCCCGCTTTTGAGGAATGCGCTGGGCGGGACAAACAAGGAGGCTGCCGGCGTGCCGGAAGTGATCGCGGGCGTGCTGGAGACCAATCAGCCCGTCGGTAATGCCGCGGTTGTCGTTGCGTGGGACGGGCAGGTGTACATCGGCCGAGGCTGTGGTTGCTTTCTGTTTCACTATCACGGAGGTCAACTGTCCGAGATCCCCGCCGAAAGGCCGTCGCAACGGAGCATTGTCTCTGACGACTGGATCGTCGCGACATCCGAAGGGTCGCCCGCCAAGATGGATCCGAACAGCATTCAGGAAGACATGACCAAACTGCCCTGCGCCGGCCGGTTGGCTCAACAATGGGCCGAGCGCAGCGGCGCGGTCGTCGTTGCGCTGCGGGCCGTCTAATCGTCGCCGCCCAGCTGCACGAGAAAGGCGAGCTGTTCGAGCTGAACCGTCAGGTCCACGGACACGACGCTGACCGCGGGCGGCAGGCGCAGCACGCGCGGCGTGAAGTTCAGCAGCCCACGAATCCCGGCCGCGAGCAGGCTCTCGGCCACACTCTGCGCCGCTTCCGAGGGCACGGTCAACACACCCAGCTCGGCCCCGGTCGCCGCGATGACCGACGGCATCGCTTCCAGAGGATGCACCTCCAGCCCCTCGACGCGCTGCCCGACCTTTGCCGGGTCGGCGTCGAACAGGGCGACGAATCGGAAGCCGCGTTCGACGAAGCCTTGATAGCGAAGGAGCGCCGCGCCAGGTTGCCGACGCCCACGAGAGCGGCGGCCCAGTCGCGGTCGATGCCGAGGACGCGGCGGATGGCGGCGATCAATTCGGCAACAGAATAACCGATGCCGGGATGGCCGAGGTTGCCGAGGTAGGCCGAGATCCTTGCGAACCTGGGCGTCCGTCACGCCCAGCGCTTCGCCGAGCAGTCCGCTCGATACCTTGGTGGTGCCCTCGCGGAGCAGGCTTTCCAGTCGCCGCAGGTAGAGACTCAATCGCCCGACACTGGCCCGCGAGGGTTTGGCCCCACTCGGACAGTCCCCTCCGAGGGCATCGCCTTTTTTGCTCATGCTCCGATGCAATCCATCCGCCCTCCGGGTCGTGGAGGGATGGCCCGTTCGAGTCCCACTCCTGCTGCGGTATTGTAGGTAAAGATGGGCTGTTGAGGAATGTTCCGCGCGGGACGCTGGCGATCGCCGAGTTGACCAGAGAAAGCACCATTGTCCCGCGCCGCACGGCACTGGTACAATCCGCCCGTGGGCGGGACGCCCATCCGGAAACGGTACACGAGGAGGGAACCTCACATGGACAAGAAATCACGGCTGGGTCGGGGTCTGGATGCACTTCTGAGCGGCGCCCATGAGGGCGGCGCGGTGACGGCCGGGACGCGGTCGCAGGTCTCGGTCGATGCCATCGAGCAAAACCCCTATCAGCCGCGCAAGACCTTCGACGACGAGGAACTCGCTTCCCTCAGCGCCAGCATCCGCACGCACGGCGTTCTGCAACCCTTGGTCGTGCGTCAGGTCGGCGAACGCTTTCAACTCGTGGCCGGCGAGCGTCGGCTGCGGGCGGCCCGCGATGCCGGGCTGAACAGCGTGCCCGTCACCGTCGTGGACTTCAACGATCAACAGATCCTGGAAGCCGCCCTGGTCGAGAACATCCAGCGCAGCGACCTCAATCCGATCGAAAAAGCGCAAGGGTTCAAGGATTACCTGACGCGCTATCACATGACGCACGAGCAGTTGGCCGGCCGGCTGGGTCTGGGTCGCGCCACCATCACCAACCTCGTGGCCCTTCTGGAGCTGCCGGCCGAGCTGCAAGAGTCCGTGCGTGTGGGCCAGTTGAGCACGGGTCACGCCAAGATCCTCAAGGGCATCAACGACCCGGCCCGGCAGATCGCCTTGGGCAAGGACATCATCGCGCGCGGGCTGTCGGTCCATGCTACCGAGGCGTTCGTCAAGCAAGTCCTGGCGGAAGAGCGAGCCAAAAGTGAAGGCGAACGCAACGACGGTAACGGTCATTCCGTCCCGGAGAAGACGACCCACGTTCAGGCGATCGAGGACGAACTGCGTCAAAAGCTGAGTGTGCGCGTGGAGGTCCGCGTTCGCGGCAAGGACAAGGGGCAGATTGTGCTGGCCTTCGAGTCCAACGACGACTTCGAGCGGCTCGTGGAAGCGCTGCGCCGCTGACCCCTCTCCGGCGCGAACCTGGCCCGTCACGATGTTGTCTCAGCGGAGGGTTCCGATATGCTGAATGGGACGAAGGGAAACGGGGCGTAGCGCAGCCTGGCCTAGCGCGTCTGCTTTGGGAGCAGAAAGTCGAGGGTTCGAATCCCTCCGCCCCGACTGAGCGACCCGTGACGGATATCGTCCACGGGTCGTTTTTTCTTGCCCCCGAAGCAATCGCAACGACGCTTGCGGGCGTCCCGAAATGGGGTAAACTACTCCTATCGCTTGCACCCACCTGAGGAACGCCCCATGCCCATCCCGCTGAGCTGCCCCTGCGGTCGTGCTTTCAACATCAAGGACGAATGTGCCGGACATAAGATCCGCTGTCCCCAGTGCAAGTCCGTCCTCGCGGTGCCCAAAAAGGAAGACGAGCCGGAGGAGTTCGACCTGGAAGTCATCGAGGACGACGAGCCGGAAATGGCCGAGTTGGAAGTCGTCGAGGACGAGGAAGAAGAGGTGCCGGAGGTGCTGCCGGCGGAGCCGC
Organism: uncultured Planctomycetota bacterium; assembly: GCA_963767535.1. Taxonomy (GTDB): domain Bacteria; phylum Planctomycetota; class Planctomycetia; order Gemmatales; family Gemmataceae; genus JAJPHU01. The sequence goes on along the minus strand of CAVYEC010000001.1, from coordinate 81,998 downwards.
AAACGCGGCGCTCGGCCATCCAGGCGACCCCCGCCGCGAAGCGACCCGCTCGGCTGAGTTCTTCGGATGATGAGGACGAGCGGATTCAGACTCGGCGACGCCGCGACGAGGACGAGGACGAACCGCGGCCCAAACGGCGACGGCCGAAGCTGCGACGGGAGGAAGCGCGGGGGCCGTCGATTACGTTCGAGCAAGGCTGGTTCGGCAGCACCAACGCGGGCGTCCTCGGGGGACTGCTGATGATCGTGATCGCCGTGGTCTGGTTCGTCCTGGGACTGGCGGGCAACCGGATCTTCTTCTACCCGCCCATCCTTTTCGTCATCGGAGTCATCGCGGTGATCAAGGGACTCGCGGGCGGTTGAACGCGATCGTAACTCCTCAACTCTTCCACACCGCGACCTGATTCGCGCGGAGTGCCTGATTGGCCAGGTGCGCGGCCGCGGCGGCGCGGACGCCGGCTTCGACCGGCGCATGAGGTTGTTTCCGGCTTCGTACACAGTCGATCCAGTTCGTCAGATGCAGCAATTCGCCGTCGGGCTGGTCGTAGAAATCCCGGCCGCGAATGCCCTTGCCGAGGATCATCTGCTCCGAGGGAACCTCCCGCTGCTGCGGCTTCTCGGGATAAATCTCGTAGCGGCCGCGGTCGAGGTAAAGTGTCGCCTCGGTGCCCATGAATTCGATCATGGCGCCATTGCGAGCGTTGCTGAAGGTGCCCTCGAAATAAACCTGCACGTCGCTGGGATAACTCAACAGCGTCTGCACCGTGTCGGGCGTCTCCCAGATGCCCTTGCTGGAGAAGTGATCGCCGAGGCTCGTCGCCCGCAGCGGATGATCGAGGTCGAGCAGCCAGTGGGCCACGTCGATGTAGTGGACCATCAGATCGGTGAACAGGCCGCCGCCGAAATCCCAGAACCAGCGCCAGTTGCGGAAGCGATATTCGTCGAACGGCTGCTCGGGGGCGTTGCCGAGAAACGCCTTCCAGTCCACCGTCTTGGGGTCGATGTTGAGCTTGCCTCGGCGAACGCGGTCGGTGTTGCGGTTCCAGGTCAGGTGGACCTTGTGGACGGTGCCGAGGCGTCCGGCCCGGACCAGTTCGCGGGCCTTCTGGATGTGCGGCATGCTGCGCTGCTGCATGCCGACCTGCACGATGCGGTCGTGCTTGTTCTGGGCGTCGAGGACAGCTTGCCCTTCCGCGAGGTTATGCGTCAGCGGCTTCTCGACGTAGACGTCCTTGCCGGCGGCGCAGGCGTCGACGGTCATCGGGACGTGCCAGTGATCGGGCGAACCGATCAGCACGGCGTCGATGTCCTTGCGGTCGAGCAGTTCCTTGTAATTCTTGGTGGCCAACGCCTTGGGGTCGGCCAGTCTCACGGGCGAGTTTCAGGTGCGCGTCATAGATGTCGCAGACGGCGGCGATGCGGACGTTGGGAACCTTGGCCAGCGATTTCATCAGTGCCCGGCAGCGGCCGCCGGTGCCGATGCAGCCGACGTTGAGCGTCTCGTTGGCGCCGAGGACTTTCGCCGTCGGGACGGCCAGGGCGGCGGTGGCGACTGAGGTCTTCAGGAAGGAACGGCGAGTAAGTTTGAGAAGCGGTGACATGAGTGATCCTCAATGGGAGGTTCTTCGGGTCAGCTTGCAGCGGCGCGGGCGAGTCGTTTGCGATCGGTTCGTTCATTGTAGCCCGGCGAGAGGGAAAAGCGATTGACGCTCAGGCGAGAGCAAGCTGCACGACAACGATGACAAACAGCCCGACGCTCACCACGCCGTTGACCTGAAAGAACGCCTGGTTGACGCGGCTCAAATCGTCCGGCCGAACCAGCCAATGTTCGTAGAGAAGCAGCAGCGCGACGCCCACGACACCAGCGAGATAGATGGCACCCAGGTGCGGTGCCGCCGCCCGGTAGAGCAGCGCGAGCAAGATCAGCATCACGAGATGACAGGCCAGCGCCAGTCGCAAGCTGGCACGGACGCCGAGACGTGCCGGCACGCTGTTAAACGCGCCCGGCGATCGAAGTCCACATCCTGGCAGGCATAGAGAATGTCAAACCCCGCCACCCAGAAGAGGACGGCCCCGCCGAGGACGAGCGGCGCGGCCAGATCACCCCAACTCACCACGCCGCGGATCGCGATCCACGCGGCCAGCGGAGCCAATCCGAGCGACGCACCCAACCAATAATGCGAGAGAGACGTGAAGCGCTTCGTGTACGAGTAGCCGCACAGAAACAGCAGTACCGGCACGGACAAATAGAGCGGCCAGGGGTTGGCGAAGCGGAACCAGAAGATCAGTGTCGAGGCCACGAATCCCGCCGCGCAAACGAGGGTGAAGATCCAGACGGCCCCGACCGTCAGCCGGCCGGCGGGCAGATGGCGCGTGGCGGTGCGTGGATTGCGAGCGTCATAATGGCGATCCGCCAGGCGGTTGAACGCCATCGCCGCGCTGCGGGCGAACACCATACCGAGCAGAATGCCGACCAGTTGCAGCCAATGAAAGCCGGACAATTTCCAGGCCAGGGCGGCGCTGGTCAGCGCGAACGGCAGCGCGAAAAGGGTGTGGCTGAAGCGGATCAGTTCTAGAAGTGAGCGCACGACACGAAGCATGAAACCGTCCCATTCGCCAACGACGAATCATCCTTCCCATGTCATAGTAACCGCACAGCTTGCCGGTCAGCTAACATCCTTCGTGTCAAGGAACCGGCAAACGTCTTGAATGTGTTGTTGGTGGTGGGTAAGGTGTGGGAGTGCCCCTGGTGGGTCACTGACGGCGCTCTTTATGGAAAATCGAGATCGGCTGTCCGGCTTGCGCCGGTGCGAACCGACCCCGTAACCGTAAAGGTGTCATCCATGAACCCGCGCCCGTGTGTCCACCAGGGGCATTCCTAGCATACCCCACGATCCAATCTCATCTGCCCCGGCAGGGTAAGTCGGTCGCCAAATGGCGCTTGGGCTGTCCCATCCATTCGTCAAAAGCACCCATTCCGATCAGGCGGCGGAATCGGGGGAGGTCGGCGCGGGAACCTGATAATGCACCCGGCATTCGCGCTCGCGGCCGCGGACCACACGACGACCGCGCAGGTCGCCGTGCGTCTCCGTGACCACGGTGCGCTGGCCGGAATGGAAGCCGTCGTCGAAATACACCACGACCCAATCGTTCGTCCGGCCGAGGCGATGAGCGAGGGCCGTGTTCGAGAACAGGGCGCGGTAGCGCCAACCGTCGAGATCCGTGACGAACAGCGGCAGCCACGGCTCATGCTGCGGATTGAAGCGCCGCGGCGTCACCGTCGGCAGGGCGTCGCGCTCGGCCCGCCGGCGATACTCCTCGTCGATGGCCAACAGTTCTTCCACAGGCGGTTCGCCGTGGATCGGCTCGGGCAGACGGCTGCGGCGCAGCCGGCCGGCCAGGGCGTCGATGAGTCCGCGCAGCCGTTTGGGACCGACACCGACTCCGGCGAGCCGGCCGTCATGGGCGGCGCGCTCCATTTCTTCGAGTGTCGTGATGCCGAGCTGTTCGTGAAGGACATGCGCCAGCTGCCGGCCGACGCCGGGCAGACTGGTCAGCAGACGCTCCGGATCGACATGGCCGCCGCTGGGTCGCAGGGTACGAAACTCGCCGGTGCGGACCAGCCCCTCGATCGTATACGCCAAACTGGAACCGATGCCCTCTAACTCTTCCAGCCCCGCCCGCCCCTTCTCGCGGACCACGTCGGCCAGCGAACGCTCCTGAGCCAGCACCGTCGCCGCCCCCCGGCGGTAGGCGCGCACCCGGTACACGTTCGAGTCCTCGCCCTCCAGATACGTCGCGTAATCGTTCAACTTGCGTGCAATCGTTTGGTTGTCCATGAGGCACCTTCTTCAAAGAACCTATCTTCTCTTTAATTATACGCTTGTACAGATAAAACGGTATGTCAGAAGCGGGGAAAAGGGCGGGATTTTCGTAAAATCGCTGTGCGCTCGATCATCGCGGGGTAAAGTGGAAACCGTGTCCTCTCAAGGAGAAATGGATCATGGTGCTTCGGTCGCTTGACGCCTTGCTGATGATGCTGGCGATGCTGTTCCCCCAGGCCGACGACGGCAAAGCGGGGCGTGTCGATGCGTTCGGTGATCCTCTGCCGCCGGAGGCGGTGCGGCGCATCGGCTCGGTTCACTTCCGGCAGGGGGGCGACATCAACGAGCTGATTGCCGCACCGGATGGCAAGACCTTGATCTCCTGTACCTTTGGGAGCGATCGCAAGGTGTGCGTGTGGGAATCGACCACGGGCCGGTTGTTGCGCCGCTTACCGGGAGACGTTCGCTATACGCACATGGCGCTTTCCGCGAAGGGCACCATTCTAGCGGTGGGCGGAAGGGAGGGGATCGGCATTTGGGAGCCGGCCACGGGTCGAGAATTGCATCGCTTCAAGGGCGACCAATACGATGCGTTCTTCGGTGTCGGTTTGTCTCCCGACGGCAAGATGCTCGCCAGCTGCGATCAGAGCGATATTCACCTGTGGAATACGGCGACGGGAGCGGAGATCACCCGGCTGGCCTGGCCGACGCGCTGTTCCGGCGGCGCGTTCCTCGCCTTCACTCCCGACGGCAAAACGCTGATTGCCGAACACATTTTCGATCCCAAAGTCCGCCGCTGGGACGTGGCCACACGCCGCGAACTGGACACGTTGGACGTTGCGGACGGGAATGTCTTCCAGCAAAAAGGGAGCTTCATCCGCAAGTTGGCGTCTCGCAAGATGGCCGATCCCTGGCGGCCGCGTGCAGCGGATTCAAGATCCAGGAGGACGTCCAGGTCTCGATTTGGGACGTGACATCCGGGAAGCGGCGCCTGCTTTTGGACGGCGAAAAAGCACCGTCGGCCGCCTTGGCGATTTCTCCCGACGGCAAACAGCTGGCCGTGGGAGGGCGGATCTATCAAGGCGACAAGAGCGTCCGCCTGTGGGACTTGACGAAGGGCAAGCGACTGCACCGCCTGGAGGACGACGCCGACGCCCTCGCCTTTTCGCCTGACGGCAAGACCCTGTTCACGGGCAGCTCCCTCATCCGCCGCTGGGACGTGGAAACCGGGAAGGAGATCGAGCCGCCGAGCGGTCCTCGGCAACGTGTCCAATCCTTCGTCCTATCGCCGGACGGCCGGCGACTTGCCTGCGCGACCTACGAGGACGTATGCGTGTGGGAGACGGCCACCGGGAAATTGCTCCACCATTTGCTTCCCCGGACGGAATGGGTGAGCGGCTGCGCCTTCTCTCCCGACGGCCAGACGCTGGCTACCATCCGTGTCCAGGGCGCGATTCAACTGTGGGACATGATTACCGGAAGGGAAGAACGTGTAATCCGGACGGGCGAGCACCTGACGGCGGTAGCGTTCGCGCCCGACGGCCAAACGCTGTTCACGAGCAGTCCCCAGGCGACGGTCTGTCTGTGGGACGCTCGCTCCGGCGAGGAGATTCGGCGGATTCTCGGCAAGGACCTCTGGCGGACCAAGCGCCAACCGCTGTCGGCGGAGAGTCTCGCCGTCTCTCCCGACGGCCGGCTGATCTTCGCGGCCGCCAAGACGCCCGAGGGAACCGTTGTCGGCACATGGGACGTAAGCCGAGGCGTGGAAGTGCCGCAGTTTACCACCGAGATGAACCTTCGGATGGCGCGAATCGGCGTCAATTACTTTCATCACAATAATCCGGCCCGGCTCGCCCTCTCGGCGGACGGCCGGATGCTGGCCGTCAACCGCGAGAAGGCGATTTCCATTTGGGAAGTCGCGTCGGGCAAGGAACGTCTGCGTCTTCAGGGCCAGGCAGAAGCGACGTTGTGTTCGGCCTTCTCGCCGGATGGCCGGCTGTTCGCCTCGGCCTGTGAGTTCAGCACGCTTCGCTTGTGGGATCTGGCCACCGGCACGGAGTTGCGGCAGTTATCCGGTCATCGCGGTAAGGTCAACGCGCTGGCCTTCTCTCCCGATGGCAAGTTCCTTTACTCCGGCGGCGACGATACGAGCGTGCTGGTCTGGGACGTGGGCCGGCTTGTCGGACGTGGCCTGCCGGCCGTGCCCCATCCGGATGCGCAAACCGCCTGGGACGATCTGGCCTCCGGCGACGCCGCCAGGGGCTATCGGGCGATCCACGCGCTTCGTGCCGATTCCGCAGTGGCGCTGCCGCTTTTGAAGAAGCAACTGCGACCGGCCGCGCCCGTGGATGACAAACGCCTGGCCCAGCTCATCCGCAATCTGGACGCCAACGAGTTCGCCGTGCGCAACAGCGCCTTCCGCGAACTGGAGAAGCTGGGCGAGGCGGCGGAAGCCGCGCTGCGGCAGGCGTTGCGCGGAACGCCCACACTCGAAGTCCGCCGGCGCATTGAGGAGCTTTTGGAAAAGTTGGTCTGTCCTTCAGGAGATAATTTGCGTTCCCTGCGCGGCGTGGAGGTGCTGGAGCAAATCGGATCATCCGAAGCGCGGCAGATGCTCCGTGAACTGGCCGGGGGAGAGGCCGGGGCAAGATTGACCCGCGAAGTAAATGCGGCGCTAACACGCCTGGCTCGCCGCTAGCGCGCTCGTCTATACTATCCATGCCGCTCCGATTGAGGAAAAGATCATGCCGTCCCTCCCCCACGGCGATTCCGTGTCGCCGTCCATTGCACGTCACATAGGGCTGATTCTTGTACTGCTGAGCGCGGCCTCTTCGCCGGCCGCGACGCCGAGCAAGGAGCGCGTGGATGCGTTCGGCGATCCGCTGCCGCCCGAGGCGGTGCGGCGCATCGGCTCGATCCACTTCCGTCCGGGCGGACCTGCTCATACGCTGATCCCCTGTCCCGACGGCAAGACGTTGATTTCCGACAGCGCAATGCGATAGCAAAGTCCACGTCTGGGAGTTGGCCACCGGGCGGCTCTTGCGCCATTTTCCGGGTAGCTGGGATCGCCGTTCCATCGTCCTGTCGCCGAATGGCGCCATTCTGGCGACGGTCTCCGACGACACCATTCACCTGTGGGACTTCGCCTCGGGCCGGGAGTTGCGCCGGCTCAAGGGCCATCGGTTCGGGACGGTTGGTTTGGCCTTCGCTCCCGATAGCAAGATGCTGGCTTCATGCGGTTTCGAGGACATTCGCTTATGGGATGCGGCGACGGGTGCGGAAATCGCCGTGCTGCCCTGGAAACGCCGGCCTCTCAGCTTCAACTGCTTGCTGGCCTTCACGCCCGACGGCAAAACCCTGATCGCCGGGCAGATGTTCGACGGCAAGATCCACTTGTGGGATGTCGCGGCCCGGCGCGAGCGGAGCGAGTTGACCCGCGAGGGCGGCATGGCTGCCTTTTCGCTCGCCGTGTCTCCCGACGGCAGCCAACTGGCCAGCGGAGGCGGTGACGGCCGCGGCAGCGGCGACGGACTCATCCCCATCTGGGACCTGGCCACCGGCAAGGTAGTGCGTCGCTTGCAGAGCGAGCAAAAGACCATCGGCTCGGTCGCCTTTTCTCCCGACGGCAAATGGCTGGCCTCCGTGGGAGGACAGGCGGGGTCCATTTCGACGGTCTGTCTGTGGGAGCTGTCCACGGGAAAAGTGCGGCATTCCTGGAAGAGTTCTTCGTTAAGTCTCACCTTTTCGCGCGACAGCAAGATCCTGATTGCCGGTGGCTCCGTGATCCGCCGCTGGGACGTGGCCGGCGGCAAGGAGATTCAACCCACGGAGGGAAGCGCGACGGCGGTCTACACCCTCGCCCTCAGTCCGGACGGCCGGAAGCTGGCCTGCCGTAGCTTGGAGATTGATCTGCGCGAGGCCGGCACCGGCAAACGGCTCCGTCGCCTCGCGCAGGAGGGTGAATACATCTCGGATTGTGCCTTTGCCCCCGACGGCAAGACGCTGGCCACCGTAAGTTACGACGGCATCCTTCACCTGTGGGACGTTGCCGACGGCAAGACCATCCGTCGTATCGAGGCGCCCTGGTGGGACAGCCGGTCTCCCCGAGCTTTAAGCGCGATCCTTTCGTTGCGGTCGCCTTCGCCCCCGACGGCAAAACCCTGGCCACCAGCAGCCGGCAAGGGACGGTCAGCCTCTGGAACGCGCCGACGGGCGAGCCACTGCATCGCTTCAGCCGGCGTCTGACGAACATCGACTCGGTCGCCTTCTCCGCCGACGGAAAGCGCGTGTACGCGGCCACCCGAACGCGCGAGGGAACGGATGTCCGCGCCTGGGAAGTGGCCGAGGGTAAGGAGTTGCCCCAGCTGACCGCCGCCATGAATGCCCAGATGCTCAAGATCAACACCGATCGTTCTCTTGGTTCCTTCAATGCCGGCAATTTCGCCCGACTCGCCCTGTCGCGGGATGGCCGGATGCTGGCGCTCAACCGCGAAAAGACGATTTCCATTTGGGAGACCGCCACGGGCAAGGAACGCTTGCGTCTCAAGGGCCACGCCGAGCCGACCGTCGGCATTGCCTTCTCGCCGGACGGCCGACTCTTCGCTTCGACCGGCCGGGATGCCACGATGAAATTGTGGGACCTCGCCACCGGCACCGAACTGGCTCAATTGTCGGGACATCGCGGTCAGGTTCGGGCGCTCGTCTTTTCTTCCGACGGCAAGCGGCTTTATTCCGGTGGCGATGATACCTCCGTCCTCGTCTCGGACGTGACACGGTTCACGGAACACGGCTTGCCCGCCGTAGCCCGTGTCGATGCGCAAACCGCCTGGGAAGATCTCGCCGCGGACGACGCGGCCAGGGCGTATCGCGCCATTCCGCGCTGCGAGCTGACCCCGCAACGGCGATGACGCTCTTGAGCAACCACTTGCAGCCGGCCGCGGCGGTCGATGCGAAGCACCTCGACGAGTTAATTCGCGGCCTGGACGCCGATGAGTTCGCGGTGCGCGACAAGGCGGCTCGTGAACTGGAGAACCAGGGTGAGTCTGCCGAGCCGGCCTTGCGGCGGGCGCTGCGCGGAACGCCGGCGCTCGAAGTGCGCCGGCGCATCGACCAGCTTCTAGAAAAACTGGTTTGCCCCAGCGGTGACATATTACGGCAAGAGCGAGCTATCGAAGTGCTGGAACACCTCGGCTCGCCGGAGGCACGGCAGCTGCTTCACCAGCTCGCGGGCGGAGCACCCGAGGCTCGCCTGACGCGCGAAGCGAAAGCGGCACTCGATCGCGCCTCGAGCCGCTCCACGCTCTCGAAGTAATCTTCGGGCCTTCTACTTTCTCTTTTGCCGACCCGGAGGGAGTAGATAGAGCTTCCGTGTCGAGTAATCAATGACGGCGTGAAATTTGTCCATGATATCGGAGCCGAATGTGCCGTCGATGGGCGGATCCAAGGTTAATTTAAGGCCTTTATTGTGTTCCGACAGGTCGAATTCCCCAACCAGGAGACGGCCAATCTCAAGCCCTCCTACCTCGAGCTTGGAAATCTCACAGAACGATTGAGACCCTGCCGCGACCGGTTTCTCTTTGCCTTCGCCGTTACGCCAGGGTTGCCATTTCAGTTGCAGATGTTTGGTTCGCTCCCGATCCAGGTGCGTGACCGGGCGCCGGTGTCGAGCATCAGGTAAACATTCTTTCCGTCAATCCGCACCGGGATCCCCAGATATCCGGCGTTCAGTCGATCCAGAGGGATGTCCACGTAGCCCCAATTTTTCAGGATCTGATCCATCGAGCTTGGCTGGTCCTTCTTGCCGGCCTCCGCGGGAAAGTTTGCGCTCTTCCGCCATAACGCTGCCGCCTCTTTCTCGGAGTCGATTCGAGGAATGGGAAGCCAATTCGGTTCGCCGCTATCGAGCTTTCGGAGCATCCATGTTTTCCCCCGGCCAGGCTCAAACATCAGGGTACATGGGCCGGTATTGCAAATCGTGTACTTCGCGGCCGAACCTTCCGCTGTCGTCTGCAGAGTGGGTGAGTGCTGGGCGAGCAGCCAACTTCCGCAGCCGAGGAATAGGATGCAAAGGAGCAAGCAACTTGTTCGGCGGGCCATCCCATACCTCCTGGAAGCACGCACCAACTTCCCCCGATGGTCGCTTCCGCGAGTCGATCACGAGCCGGCGACAGCACGAGCTTACGTCCTTCGATTATCGGCCGCAACAAGATATCCGGCCAAAGCGACAACCTTCCGTACAAATCGCTACTCCTCATCGCGCACGTCCTGCCAGTCCTCGGCCGGGGCCGCGTTGCCCAGCGGCTTGACAGCCGGCAGGAAAGGAAACAGCCGAGCGCGGGCGGCATCATCCAGCGGTGCGCCGTACTCGGACACCTCGAACGCCTCGATGTATTCGATCGTGTGTCCGCGCTCGACGCCGTAGGTCTGCACGACGCGATCGCGATGGCAGTCGGCCAGCGGGCGGATGCGGTGTTGCATCAACTGCTTGAACCACTGCCGCCGGGCCGCGTCGTCGGCCGGCACTTGATCGGCGTAGCCGAGGTTGTACGGCAGCCATTCGTAAAACTGCGAGACGTGACAGCGGAGCATGTCTACCAGGGTGTCCATCTCCGCGCCGATGTCCACTACGACATCGGCGCTGAACGGCACCGGCTTCTTGAAATCGTCGCTCAGGTACATAATGACCGGATCGCGCGGCAGGTGCGGCGTGTCGGGACAGACCGGCGGCACCGTGACCATGTAGGCGGCGTCCTGCACCAGCACCGAGGTGTAGCGATGATCGGGGTGATAATCGTTGGGCCGGTGAGTCAGGATCAGGTCGGGTTTGAAATTGCGGATGAGCCGGATGAGTTCGTGCCGCGCTTCGAGCGTCGGCATCAGTCCGCCGTCGGGGTGATCGAGCACGTCGTAGGTGGCGCCGATGACCGCACCGGAGGCCCGCGCCTCGGCCCGGCGGCGGGCGACGAGTTCCGCACCGCGCAGCTTGTGATGGCCGGCACCGCCGTCGGTGACACTGACGAATTTGACCTCGTGGCCGAGTTTGCGCCACAGTGCGGCCGTGCCGCCGGCTTTGTAGTCGGCATCGTCGGGGTGAGCGCCCAGGACCAGAATGCGGAGTGGTTGCATGGTTTGTCAGGGGTCAGAGGGAGGAAGAAGTCCCGCAACTTTCGGGATCTCGTTATCGCCCAGATTCAGAGATAGGAGATGTTCGCGAAGGCGGCTCTTTCTCAGCGCAGCAATGCCTTCGGCTGTGATGTCGTTGTTGCTGAGATCCAGAATCCGGAGGGATGCCAGATGCGGCGAAGTAGCTAGTTCCTTCGCCCCGGGGTCGCCGATGTGATTGTGGCTCAGGTCGAGTCCGGTTAGCTGCGGCAGACGTAACCAACGCGCGATTACCTGCGCTCCCTGATCACCCAGGCTGTTGCCGTGCAGGTCGAGTGCGTGCAAATTGGCCCAATGCGGCGACATGACCAGTTCGAGGGCACCCCAGGCGCGCAAGCCGTTGTTGCCCAGGAACAAAATTGCCAGATTTGTTAGATGGGGTGAATTTGCCAGCGCCTTGGCCCCCTCGTCTCCGATCGCATTGCCGTTCAAGCCCAGTATCTCCAACCGAGACAGGTTGGGAGAAGAGGCCAATTCCTTGGCCCCTCGGACACCGATGCGATTCTGGTGCAGATGCAACTGGGTCAAACCGTGCAAGTGTGGCGATTGCGCCAGGGCCGCCGCGCTCTCACTGCCGAGGTCCGCGTCCGTTAAATCCAGGACAGAAAGAGAGCTAAACGCCGCAGACGACGCAAGCACCTTGAATCCATCATCTCCGATCGGATTCCATGCGATGTTTAGCTGGTGCAGATTGCCTTCCGTGTGAGCCAGGGCACGAATCCCGGCCGCCGATATTTCATTCTCGAATACGTTCAGGTGAGTAAGCCCGCGATAGAAGGCTCGCGCGGCGGTAAGGGCTTGCACGCCCGCTGCTCCGATGTGGTTTGACTTCAGATTCAATTCCGATAAACGGATGGGTTCCCGCGTAGCGATCAGATACTCGATGGCTGTTGCGCCAATCTCGAAATTGCTACCAAGATCGAGCGATTGAAGCCGGGGAAAGAATGGTGCGTGGCTGAGGATCGCGCAGGCTTCAGACCCGATGCGGTTGAGGGCCAAATCCAGCGCGGTCAGATGCGTCAGGTTAGGCGAACAACAGAGGGTCCGGACTTCCTCCGTGCCAAGGTCGTTGTCGGCCAGAGAGAGCGCCGCCACACGATTCAGCAGTGGCAAGGTCGCCAGTGCATGAATCACGTCACGGGAGTTGTTCAGCGATACTTCACGGATCGGTTCGAGACGAAACAACTCGACGGCATGGTCGAGGAACTGCCCGGCATCCAAAGTGACGGACTCCAGCAGGCCACGACGAAAGCGATGGCCTCGGAGGAGCCCGTGAAGCGGACCAAGCCAATCACCTTCATACTCAGGCGCAACGCCTGTTCGCGAGAGTCCAACTCGTGCCATCGCGGTGAGTCTCCTGGTTCGCGCTCCTTCTCGCACTCCACCCGGATAAACTCGGCGCGGGCGGCGCCAGCCCGGCCGCCGTGTTCCTCCAGCCAGTCGGCGAAGATCAGCCGCGGCGCGTCGTCGTCCGGCCGCTCGCGGATCGCTTCCAGAAACGCCTCGTCGTGCGCCATCGCCGCCACCTTGACCGCCGATACTTCGCGGACAACCTGTCGGATCAGTATAGTTGAAGAGGCAATGCTGTTGCCAGGTGGACGAAGTCCGTTCGGCCCGGACGCCGCCTTGTATACTTTGACATAGCCCCGGCCACCCTTGGCCGTTGGGCATGGACCCTCGTTATGCGGCGGGCCTGCCATTTTGGCGACTTTGCCAACGTCCGCTCCCATTTGGCAAAGTGGCCAGGACAAGTGGTGCCAGGACGTGCCAGCTGGCACGTCCTGGCACCACCTGGCACCGGATCCCCCCGGATGGTGGCAAAGTGGCAACCTGGCAAAGTCGCCAAAATGGCAGGCCCGGACGGGGTGTCCGCGCACCTCGCAAGGGCTTGCCGGAAGGTCTCTTCCCCCGGGCAAGCCGGGGGCTATGTGGCGAGTCCTGTATGAGCAACGGACTGGAACAGCTGGTCGAACGCATCCACCGCGAAGAGGAGCAAATCCGCGCCGGCGGCGGGCAGCGGGCCATCGAACGCCAGCACGCCAAGGGACGCCTCACCGCCCGCGAACGCATCGACCGCCTGCTCGATCCGGGTACGTCGCTGTTCGAGCTGGGGTTGTGGGCGGCCTGGGGGATGTATCGGGAATGGGGCGGTGCCGGCCGCGGGCGTCGTCACCGGCATCGGCACGGTCTGCGGGCGGCGCGTCATGCTCATCGCTAACGATGCCACCGTCAAGGCTGGCGCGTTTTTCCCGATGACGTGCAAGAAAGTCCTCCGCGCCCAGCGGATCGCGATGGATAATCGCCTGCCGCTGGTCTATCTCGTGGACACGCCGGCGTCTTTCTGCCGCTGCAAGACGAGGTGTTCCCAGATGAGGACGATTTCGGCCGTATTTTCCGCAACAACGCGGTGATCTCGGCGCTGGGGATCCCGCAGTTCGCGGCCATCCTCGGCAACTGCGTGGCCGGCGGCGGTTATCTGCCGGTCCTGTGTGACAAGCTGCTGATGACCGAAGGCAGCGGCCTGTACCTGGCCGGTCCCGCGCTGGTGAAGGCGGCCATCGGGCAGAACGTCACCAGCGAGGAACTCGGCGGCGCACACATGCACGCCGCCCTCTCCGGCACCATCGACTTTCACGAAAAAGACGATCCCGCTTGCCTCGATCGCCTGCGCCGCCTCATCGACGCGCTTCCGCCGGATACCGGCCGCGTTTCGACGACGCCTCCATCAACTCAATCTCCTGCCGACTTAATGAAACTATTCCCGGCGGAGTCGAGGCAAGAGTACGACATTCGCGACTTGCTACCGTGTCTGCTCGATGAGGGGCCGTTCGACGAGTACAAGGCGGAGTACGGACAGACGCTGGTATGCGGTTATGGCCGGCTCGGCGGCGTGGCGGTCGGCGTGGTGGCCAATCAGCACAAACGCTGCCGGCCGGCGAGCGGGCCGTTGCAATACGGCGGCGTCCTTTACGTCGAGAGTGCCGACAAGGGCGCGCGCTTCATCATGGACTGTAACCAGAGCCGAATGCCGATCCTGTTTTTGCAGGATGTAAACGGCTTCATGGTCGGCCGCGATTCCGAGCAAGCCGGCATCATCCGCGCCGGGGCGAAGCTGGTCAACGTCATCGCCAACAGCGTCGTGCCGAAGATCACGCTGATCCTGGGCGGCTCGTTCGGGGCCGGCAATTACGCGCTGTGCGGCAAGGCGTTCGATCCGCGCTTTGTCCTGGCCTGGCCGACGGCGCGCTGTGCCGTCATGGGTGCGGACCAGGCGGCCAGCACGCTCCTGGACATTTCCATCAACGCTCTGCGCCGCACCGGTCATGAACCCGACGCGGAAGAACTGGAGGACCTGCGGCGAACGATTGAGGGGAGCTATACCGAGCAAACCGATGTGCGTTACGGGGCGGCACGGCTGTGGGTGGATCGAATCATTTCGCCGGCCGACTCGCGCGCTGCCCTTCTAACCACGCTGGCCGTGGCCACGCGCCACGATGATGGCAGACAGTTCCGTACCGGCGTTTTACAGGTGTGAGTGTTTGTGCTTTCACCAGCCCGCCGCGCCAGCAAGGGAGCAACCCTTGCTGGCGCGGCGGGCTGGTTCCTCTATCGCTTGGTTGTCGAAAGGTTGTAGTTCGTCAGCGGAGGCAACAGGGTGCCTTTCAGCGGGGGCAACGATCCGGCTTGTGGCTGGCCTGACTTCGGCTTGTCGGTGTTGTCCTTCTTCTTGGTATCTTCGTCCTTCTTTTTGGTATCCTCATCCTTCTTTTTGGCGTCCTCGTCCTTCTTCTTTTCGCCGTTGGGTTTGGACGGTTCCTCTTTCAGATCCGGCGAGACTGGCGTCGGCTCCGGCAGTGCTTCATCGCCCTTGGGCGGATGGGGATTGCCCGGATCGTACCAGGGCGGCTGGGCGGCGGCGGGCGGGACCGGCGGCGGGCAGTGCCCATAGTACGTCGGGAACGGCCACGGATGCCAGCACGCCGGATAGTAGCCGTAATGTTGCAGCCCGCAGGGAGCGCAAATCTTCTTTTGGTGAACTGGGATGCAGGTCTGGCGGTGGAGAAGAGAAGCTAGCCGAGAGCCGCAGCTGGCGCAGCCCTGGGCGCCCTTGGCGCAGTTCGGGCAGGATTGGGCGCTGTTGGCGATGTGCGGGGGTGCCGGTGTGTCCGGCGTGCTCACCTCGCCGCCGGGCGGCGCGGGTTTGTTTGGGGCGCTTTGCTCACCACCTTGCACCACGGCAGGTCGGCCCCAGGCCGGCACCACGAGACACGGGGCCAACAGCACAGCCAGTAATCGGGTCGCGGATGCCAGCGTCATGGAATTCCCTCCTTGGATTTTCACCGCTGCGGCACCTGTTCTCCCTCCTTAGCAGGTTGATTATCGACCGTTCAAGCCCGGTAAGCTCAGAAATTCGCACGATTGAGAGCAACCAGCACAACCAGAGAATCAGGCGAGTCCGGCCCCTCCCGGCAGTCTGGGTGTGGTTAGCGACGCTTCGTAGAAGCGTTCGGCCAAGTACGCTTCTGCGAAGCGTCGCTAACCACGCGCCAGATCCTCAACCCGATCGAGGCTCTGCCGAGTGCCCAGGGCGATGAGCGTGTCGCCGGCTTCCATGACGGCGTCGCCGGGCGGGTTGGCGAGCAGGTGTCCGTCCGCCTTCTTGATGGCCACCACGATGACGCCCAGGTCTTGCCGCAACCGGCTGGCGTGCAGCGTGGCGCCGTCCAGCTTGCTCTCGGCGAAAATGAGCGTCTCCTCGATCTGCAAGTCGAGATGCTCGGTGCGCGTGGCCAGCTCGATGAAATCGACCACGGCCGGCCGCAGCACCGCCATCGCCACCTTGGCGCCGCCGATCACGTAGGGCGTGACCACCCGGCTGGCGCCGGCGCGGCGGAGCTTCTGCTCGGCCTGCTCGCCCTCGGCGCGGGCCACGATGAACAGCTTATCGTTGAGCAGGCGAGCGCTCATGGTGATGTATAAATTGTCGGCGTCGGAGGCGGCCACGGTGACGAGGGCGCGGGCGCGCTCGACGCCGGCTGCGCTTGAGGATCTCATCGGAGGTGGCGTCGCCGGGCAGGGCGAGGCCGTGCGGCACGTCGAAATCCTGCAACACCTCCGCGCGGCGGTCGATGATGACGAACGGCAAGCCCTCTTTGGAAAACTCGCGACAGACGTGCCGGCCCATGCGGCCGTATCCGCAAATAATCATGTGATCTTTCAGTCCCGCCAGACTGCGTTCCATGCGCTGTCTCCCCAGCAGTTGGCGCACCTCGCCGCTGATGACGACCCGGACCAGCTCCGTGACCGTGTAGAAGAAGGTCAACACGCCGACGAGCAGGATGATGATGGTAAAAACGCGCCCGCCTTGCGACAGGGGATGATGGACCTCTTCGTAGCCCACCGTCGTCAGCGTGATGACCGTCATGTAGAGGGCGTCGAAGAGCGAGTAATCGCTCTCCAGGAAGTAATAGCCCACCGTCCCGCCCACGATGAGGACGAACGGGATCAGCACGAGCAGCACGTAGCGGCGCGGCATCACGTTCCTCCCCGGATCGGCCCTGTTCACCTACCCACCGCGCCGCGTCAGCTGTCGCCGCGCCGCCTCCACGTTCTCCGCCAGATGTTCGCGCTGTTGCTCCGCCCTACAGCGAGCCTCGCGGCGGACCCAGGCGAGCGTTTGATCGAGGACGGCCAGTAGCGGAGCGATGGTCTCCGCGCTCGGACGCATCGGCCGTCCTTCCATTATCCCATAAACCGGCGAAGAGTGGGCACGGACCTGCGAGTCGTCCCCCCGGCAGCGCGCCGCGAGCCAACCGCTGTCGGTAACGGCTACTTCCCTTTCGATCGTGGCCGAGCGCCGATCTCCCTCGGTCGCGCATTCGGCGATGACTTCGCCGTTGCGCAGCACTTCCAGGCGATCGAACGGCGTGGCGCTCCTGGCCTCGGCGCGAACAAGCACGGTCTTGCCGTCTTCGGGCACGGAGATAACGGAACCCGGATCGTGGCCGTCTACCGTCAGCGATAGCAGCGGGCCATCGGTCACACACGTCCGTCCCGCCCGCACCGCCTCGATCCAGGAACCATAATCGAATTCCTGATTCGGCTCCAGTCGAGCATAGGTGCGCATTTGTCCCAGTGCCACGCTATTACGATCCTTGCCGCTCGCTCCGGCCAGTGGCAAACGCAGTCCGCACGCCAGCAGACGATACCAGTCGGCCAGCGGCGGCTCCGCGGGATCGCCGAGGCGGCACACCTCGAAGGCATCGACCTTGCCCAGAAGCAGCGCGGCCAGCGCTTCGCCCTGCGGATGCTCCGGCGTCAGGCGCGGCTCGTCCGGCCAGACGACGAGTCCTTTCTTGCGATGGCATTGATCGCACCAGTCGGCGAGCGACCAATCGTCCAGGCCGTCGGGCGCTCCGAAACGGAGGGGGTAAACGACACGGTGGCAGTTGAGCAGGGCGAGCGTGCCGAGGATGGGGTGTGTGTTGCAGGTGTTGACGATGACACAGGGTGATCCGGGCAGGGCCAGTCGCGTACCGCTGAAGGCGAGCAGGTTGACCAGCGCCGCCGGCCGGCCCTGGTGCGCCGGCCTCTCCCGCGCCAGCAGGTTGACCACCTCCAACCCCTCGGCCGCCCCCTCCAGCTGCGCGGCGTGCGGCGATAATTCATGTGCCCGACAATCGCCGGCGTACCAGCCCTGCGCACGCGGATCGATCCAGCGCTCGATCGCCAAACGGAGCGAGATTTTCCCCGGTCCGAGGACAACTTCACGGCTGACTGGCATGTACTCCGGCCCCTTGTGGACCTCAACACGAACAGGGCCGGGGGGCAGACGGACCTCGCCAATGCCATCCAGGTACGCGAAAGCCACGTCGCCCAGACGGACCTGTCCGCCGACATCCTCGCCCGGCCCGGTGGCGAACTCCGTCAGCCGTCCGAACGGCATGTGACAGACGCCGGCGTCATCGACCAGGCGAATGCGCACCGGCGTCGGCTGCCCGATGGCGGCGTCGTTGACACGAACGTGAACGGTTAGCATGATCGTTCCGCTGCAATCACATAGCCCCCGGCTTGCCGGGGAAACACCCCCGGCAAGCCGGGGGCTATGTGGATCACTGGTATTTCGCGCCGGCGCGGTCGAGGATGGTCTTGAACGCCGCCACCGCCTTGGGGAACAGCTCCGGCCCGGTGACGCCGCCGGTCGGGCCGCCGCCGAGCAGGTGCGGCTCCAGCGTCGCGAAGCCGTCGTAGTCCCGGCCACCTCGGCGATGACCTCGGGAATGCGTCCCTGCCCCTCACCCGGCGAGGCTGCCGTGCGTCGCCCCGGCGATCCAGTCCTTGATGTGGAAATGGGCCGTCCATTCCTTCGTCATCTGCCAGCCCTGCCACGGGTCGTAGCCGCAGAAGACGTAGTTGGCGGCGTCGTAGACCGCGCGCAAGTGCGGGCTGTTGACGGTCTGGATCAGATCGACCACGCGTCGCGGGTCGTCGCCGTAGATGTTGTGTTCGTTCTCGTGCAAGAGCCGCACGCCCGCCTTCTCCGCACGCCGCAGTCTTCTCCGTCATCCGCGCCATGACCTCGCCGCGCCAGCTTCGTCCACTCGTCCGTCCTCGGCGCTTGTAATAGCTGAAGACGCGGATGTTCGGCGTGTCGAATACCTTGCACAGCTCGATGGCCCGCTCGAAGCGCTTGCAGGTGCGGCTCGAACGGCTGATCGATCTTGACCTTGCCGATGGGCGAGCCGATGGCGCTGAGGCGGAAGCCGTGGCGGTCGAGCAGCGACTTCAGTTCCTTCACTTGCAGGTCGGTCAGGTCGAGGACGTTGGTTTTCAGGATGGAACGCAATTCGATGTGCCGTACGCCGCACGCACGCAGCACGTCGATCTTGTTCCTGCGGGTCCGGCGAGATTTCGTCGGCGAAGGCGCTGAGGGTGAACATGGAGGAATCAGGGGTCAGGGGTCAGGGGTCAGGAATCAGGGGCGAGGAGTCAGGGAGCAGGGACCTCATTTTCTGACCCCTGACCCCTGATTCCTGACCCCTACTGTTGTGTCTGGCCCGGCCGCCAGAGGACATCATCGCGGCCGTTATTGTTGTAGACGCGGGCCAGCACGAAGAGGAGGTCGGACAGGCGATTGAGGTAGACGATCACCTGCGGGTTGACGGCTTCGCCGCGGGACAGCGTCACCACGTCGCGCTCGGCCCGGCGGCAGACGGTGCGGGCCAGGTGACACCACGCGGCCGGCGATTGCCCGCCCGGCAGAATGAAACTGTTCAGCGGCGCCAGGTTCGCGTTGAGCCGGTCGATGGCCTGTTCCAGGCGTTCGGCCTGCTCGGCGCAGGACCCGCAAGCGCGCGCCGGCGGCTTCGTCGGCCGACTGCGGCACGCACAGGTCGGCGCCCACATCGAAGAGATCGTTCTGGATGCTGCGAAGCAGATCGACCTCGGCCGCCTGCGGATGATGGCTGACGAGCAAGCCGAGGACGGCGTTCAGTTCATCGACGCTGCCGTAGGCCGGCCACGCGCGGATGGTCCTTGGGGACGCGGCTGCCGTCGCCGAGGCCGGTCTCGCCCTTGTCGCCGGACTTGGTGTAGATGCGGGACAGGTAAACCATGAGGAGGTTCCTCGGCGAGTGTTGGGGAAAACGACGACAGCCCCGAGCAGCGACCGCAGGGGCGGGCCGTGCGTCGGAGCTGTGCGGATGAGACGAGTGGATCGGCGTGGGTCTAGCACTCGCGCATTTTCCGCAGCGCGGCCCGGACGCGCTGCTTGGCCAGACGAGTTTGCCGCTCCCTTTTGCGCTGCTGGCGCTTGAGGCGCTGCAGCGCGGCCAGAAACCGCGACGTTTCTGGCTCGCCATAGATCATGGCGACCACTCCTTTCAAAACCACTCGGCGCGGATGCTCTCTCAGGGTTGCTCGTGCTGGGTGGGGCCGCCCGCGCCGGTGTTGGGTTTACCGTTCACCTCGGCTCGCTCGGACGCTTGCCCCCGCCGCGCCGGAGCCGGCCCGAAGCATCTCGCTGCCTATTCAATCTTATGCGGTCGATCCGGCGCTCTGTCAATAGTCTAGATCGGACGATTTCCAGCATGAGCCTCCCGAGCTGGTAGCGAGCTCGGGCCTCGATGCTCAGGATTCTCAACTGCAGCCCGGAGGTCGCGCCGCAGGTGTCGCACTTGCAGCAAGCGCCGCTGCGCACCAGGGTCAGCTGCCCGCACTCGCCGCACGGGTCGCCCTCGTACCCTTCAGACGGGCCTGGCGGATCTTTTGCTCCATGCGTCTGCTCGCGCAGCTGCCGTCGTCGCGGCCGCGCGCCTTGTGGCCGTTGCCGTTGCTCGCCGTTCTTCCGCGCAGCGGCGTGCAGGTGGCCGCTGCGCGGCGTGGCGAACGCCTTCGAGACCGGCTGCGGCTCGACGATGCGCTCCTCGACCACCTCCTCCGACTCGAACTCCGGCTCGTCGCGCTCGCGGTGCATGGCGTCGCCGCGCAGGTCCTCCGCCTCGACCTGGGCGAGGTCGTGCCGGCCGAGGTAGGTGATGGCCAGCTCGCGGAAGATGTAGTCGATGATCGACGTCGTCATCTTGATGTGCGGGTTGCCCTGCACCATGCCGTTCGGCTCGAAGCGCGTGAACAGGAAGGCGTCCACGAACTCTTCCAGCGGCACGCCGTGCTGCAGGCCGAGCGAGATGGCGATGGCGAAACAGTTGGTCATGCTGCGGAAGGCGGCCCCTTCCTTGTGCATGTCGAGGAAGATCTCGCCGAGCGTGCCGTCCTCGTACTCGCCGGTGCGCAGGTACATCTTGTGGTTGCCGATGCGGGCCTTCTGCGTGTAGCCGGCCCGGCGGTCGGGCAGCCGGCGGCGGTGGGCGATGTAGCGGTAGACGATCTTCTCGGCAATGCTGCACCGGCTCGGCCTTCGGCTCCTCCTGGCCGGCTCGGCGACCTCGGCTTCCAGGTCGGGGGCGTCGGCCACGCTGTTGAGCGGCTGGCTGAGCTTGGAGCCGTCGCGGTACAGGGCGTTGGCCTTGAGCATCAGCTGCCAGCTCAGCAGGTACGCCTTCTTGACGTCCTCGATGCGTGGCGTTGTGCGGCATGTTGATCGTCTTGGAGATCGCCCCGGAGATGAACGGCTGGGCGGCCGCCATCATGCGGATGTGCGCCTCGGCGGACAGGAAGCGCTGGCCGAGCTTGCCGCACCTGTTGGCGCAGTCGAAGACGGGCAGGTGCTCCGGCCTGCAGGTGCGGCGCACCCTCGATGGTCATGGTGCCGCAGACGTAGGCGTTGGCCTCGGCGATCTGCTCGCTTGCTGAAGCCCAGTGCCGCCAGCAGGTCGAAGCCCGGGCGGTCGATCTGCTCCGTGCCTGAAGCCGAGCTTGCCGGTCAGCACGTCGTCGCCGACGGTCCAGCGGTTGAAGGCGAACGGCAGCTCGAAGACGCCCGGCAGCATCGCCTCGATGCGGTTGAGCACGTCGTCGGGGAAGCCCTTGGCCCGCAGGCGTGGCGAAGTTGATGTGCGGGCAGCCGTGCAGCGTGCCGGCCCCGCGGCAATAGCGGACGATGTCCTCGATCTGTCGCGGCGTGTAGCCGAGCCGCGCCAGGGCCGGCGGGATCGACGCGTTGATGATCTTGAAGTAGCCGCCGCCGGCCAGCTTCTTGAACTTCACCAGGGCGAAGTCCGGCTCGATGCCGGTGGTGTCGCAATCCATGACCAGGGCGATAGTCCCGGTCGGGGCGATGCAACGTGACCTGGGCGTTGCGGTAGCCGTGCTTCTCGCCCAGTTCGACCATGCGGTCGCATTCTTGCCGGGCGGCCTGCGAGCAGGTAGTCGGGACAGTAGCGCGGCGTCGATGCCGACCGGCGGGATGGTCAGCCCCTCGTACTCTTCCTTCGGCGGCGTTGTAGGCGGCCCGGCGGTGGTTGCGGATGACGCGCAGCATGGCCTCGCGGTTGGCCTCGTAGCGCGGGAACGGGCCGACCTCGGCGGCGATCTCGGCGGACGTGGCGTAGGACGCCGCGTGCATGAGCGCGCGTGACGGCGGCGCACCAGGCCCGGCCCTCGTGCGAATCGTAGGGAATGCCCTGCACCATGAGCAGCGAGCCCATGTTGGCGTAGCCCAGGCCGAGCGTGCGGAAGTCGTAGGACTTCTGCGCGACGGTCACGCTGGGGAACTGCGCCATGTAGACGGAGATTTCCAGGATCAGCGTCCACAGCCGGGTCGCATGGCGGAACGAGTCCACGTCGAAGCGGCCGGTCTTGTGCGTCGTAGAACGTCGAGCAAGTTCAACGAGGCCAGATTGCATGCGGTATCATCGAGGAACATGTATTCGCGAGCACGGATTGGACGCATTGATCCGTCCGTCCGCCGGGCAGGTGTGCCACTCGTTGATGGTGGTGTCGAACTGCACGCCGGGGTCGGCGCACGACCAGGCCGCGTAGGCGATCTGGTCCCACAGGTCGCGGGCGGGCAGCGTCTTCCGCGGCTTGGGCGGCCGGCCCTCCGCCTGCGGCCTTCTCCTTCTCCGTGCGCCAGTACAGGTGCCACGGGCCGTCCGTCCAGCACCGCCTCCATGAACTCGTTGGTGATGCGCACCGAGTTGTTGCTGTTCTGGCCGGAGACGGTGAGGTACGCCTTGGAGTTCCAGTCGGTGTCGTACTCCTCGATCTGCAGCGACGTGACGCCCTGCTCGGCCAGCTGCAAGCACGCGCTCGATGTAGTTGACCGGCACGAGCGACGGCGCGGGCCTCGACGATCGCCTTGCGCAGATCGTGCGTTGCGCAGCGCGGTCGAAGCGTTCGTCGGCGCGTTGGGCCAGTTCACGCACGCTTTGAGGATGGCGTTGAGGTGGCGATTGAGCAGCTGCGAGCCGGTCACCAGCGAGGCGACCTTGTCCTCCTCGACCACCTTCCAGTTGATGAACTCCTCGATGTCCGGATGGTCGAGGTCGAGGACGACCATCTTCGCGGCGCGGCGGGTCGTCCCACCCGATTTGATGGCTCCGGCCGCCCGATCGCCGATCTTGAGGAAGCTCATCAGGCCGCTGGACTTGCCGCCGCCGGATAGCGGCTCGCCCTCGCCGCGCAACGAGGAGAAATTGCGTGCCAGTGCCACTAGCCGTATTTGAAGATGCGCGCCTCGCGGACCCACAGGTCCATGATGCCGCCTTCGTTGACGAGGTCGTCCTGGACGGACTGGATGAAACAGTTGTGGACGACAACGTTGTTGGTAAGGAACGTATGGCTTTCGGTCTCGATGTCGTACACGTCCTCTTCGCCGACGTACTCGATGGCCTCGATGATCTCGTCGCGCAACCGTGGCCACTGCTCGTCCGGGGAGATGCAAGGCCTCGTCAAGCTTGGCTCGCTTGTCGGCGGAGATGAAGCCGATCTGGTCAGCGAACTTCTGCTTCTCACTCTTCCACGCGATAGTCGACGTGGTAGTATTCCTGCCGATCCTCGCGCGAGTCCCGACAAGGCACGATGCGGTTATAAATCCCGAGGTTGAAGAGCAACTGGGACACGCCGATGGCCAAGCGGGGCGAGATGGTCCCGAAGACGATGTCGCTGCTTTGCCGCTCCTCGCGGATCCGCACGCATCCATCTGCCTGGAACAAGGCTCGCAGATAGGCCGCGATGACGTTGCGTCCTCCTCTTCAGGACGACGGTCGGGAACCTGCATCTCCAGACGCCGATCTAACAGAGCGTAGCGAGTGACAAAGTCACGCAGCGGCTCCCCGTAAAGTCGCAAGTCGCCGAATATCCAGTGTGGCACGTCCGGCTGCTGACCTCGCGTTCGTGGGCGTGAACTCCGGCGAAACACCGAATCGACAAGATCGCCGACGAAGGCCCGTTCTTCGGCGTCGATGGTCATGGCCTCAACGGTCAGGCTGCGATTGGTACCGTGGGCATACTGCCCCACGAAACCGTCGCCTTGCAGCCACCCGGCCAATGCCGCCTCGGCTTCCGCCCGTGCTTCACACTCTCCCGTGACGGCCGTATCGGTGCGTCTGGATGAGCCGCATGCCCGGCTCCAGTTCACCGACTTCACACCACTGCTGCCGCCCCTTGTGCCCTCGGCAGGCCAGCACGAGATGGTCGGCGGTCGCCTCAATGAAGTTGCCGTTCGTCAGCCGAACGCGGTAAACCGCTTTGATGCCGTTGTGCTTCACCGCCGACCACGCGCGTCAGCCCCGAGACGTCGATAGACCGGGCAGGCCCACCAAGTTCCGCTCGACGATCTCCCCGATCGGTACAGGGCCGGCCGGCGTCGTCACCAGGGCGTGATAAGGCAGGCAGGCATGCGGTGCTGGATGCTCATAGGCCGAGGTGGAGCGCACGACCTGCTTCGCGTTGTCGGATCGACGCGGTAATGTCCCTGGGCGGGGCCGTCGATGCCGTAGGCCCAGAACAGGCCGGTGTTGAACCACTGCGGCGAGTTCGGCGCCGCCATCTGCGCCGCCAGCATGTAGCAGATTTCGTCGTGAAACGCCAGGGCGTCCGTCTCCGACGAGAAGTAGCCTCCCTTCCAGCCCCAGTACGTCCAGCAGCCGGCCAGCCGGCGGAACACCTGGCGGGCGTCGGTCTCCTGGCCGTTGCGCGGGTCGCCGGCGACCGGCACGCTGCGCTGCAGCCACTCCGGCACGCCTTCCTCCGGCACGCGCTGGCTCCGCTGCGGCACGCCGGCCTTGCGGAAGTACTTCTGCGCCAGGATGTCCACGGCCACCTGCGACCACTGCTCCGGCGCGAGCAAGTCTTTCATCTCGAAGACCACCGAACCGTCGGGGTTGACGATGCGGGAGGTCCGCTTGACGAAGACGAAACCGGCGAACGGATCAGACCCGGTCTTCGTATAGCGACGAGTGATTTCCATGGGATTTCCGCAGAGCTTGCTGTTGTGACGGCTTACGTGTCCAGAGCAGACAACCAGCTTTGACTTTCTTGCTCCTGCATTGGACCATTTCAAGTCTGCACAACAGCCTCCTACCTGCAAGCCGCAGACCTCCACTTCCCTAGAGAAAGGTCAGACTCTCGACTGTGCCAACAGGATAAGAGGCCAACCGCGAAAATCGGTTTACACGGTTGCCCAAATGATCTGAACCACGTCTGCCACCCGCCTCGGCCGGGAAAAGAGCGGGCAGGATGCTGCCAATTGCTTCCAGTATACTCGATCAGTGCACAGGAGGACAGTATCTTTTCGCCTCGCATAAACACTTTCCTCATAGGAGGTTGTGGAATAACCCCTCCGGAAGGCCCGGTAGCCCAGAGGAATTGCCGAAGTGAGAATTGCAAAGATTCGATAAGACAGATACAAGAATCAAGGGGGCTAGGCGGAAGCCTAGCCCCCTTGATGCTGTCGATACCCCGGGTGGGATTCGAACCCACAAACTCCTCCGTACGAATGGGGTGCTGATCCGATTCAGCTTCCGGGGCTTCCTGACAGCGCTTCACCAAGCCCGGCTGGATCTCACCCAGCCGGGCTTTGGTCTTCAACGACCGAGTCGTCGGGGTTGAAAGATGCGCGAGGTCCGCTTGACGAAGACGAAGGGGGCGAAGGGGTCGGCCCCCGCCTTAGTGTGGCGACGAGTGGTTTCCATGGGAATCTCTGTAACTCGCAGAGTTTTTGCTCACGACTCGCTATCAGCCTCCTTTGTTCCTGCAGCCTCTTCAATGAGTAAGCTCCGCGTTCCTTCGAGCGAGAGTTCCACTTCACTCGCTCGGCGGAACACGGAGATGAATGTGTACCCGGTCGGTTTTAGGCAAACGCCGCGGCAACTATTCAGCCCGAATGATTGGTGCCGACGACGAACGGTAGGGTGAGTCCCTTCTGGTCCTGATACTTGCCGCGCTTGTCGCCGTAGCTGATCTGGCAGAGGGCGTCACCGCGGAAGAAGAGAATCTGGGCGATGCCTTCGCCGGCGTAGATCTTGGCCGGCAGAGGCGTCGTGTTGCTGATCTCGATCGTGATTTTGCCACGCCATTCGGGTTCCAGGGGCGTTATGTTCACTATGATACCGCAGCGGGCATACGTCGATTTTCCAACACATATGGATATGATGTTGCGTGGAATTTCCAGGTATTCCACGGTCTCGGCCAGCGCGAAGCTGTTGGGCGGAATGAGACAAAAATCGCCTTCCATGTCCACAAACGACGCCGGGTCGAAGTTCTTGGGATCAACAACGGCGCAGCGGGCGTTGGTGAAGACCTTGAAGTGCCGGCCGACGCGCACGTCGTAGCCGTAGCTGGAGACGCCGTAGGAGATCACCCCCGGGCGCACGGCGCTTTCGGCGAACGGCTCAATCTTGACTTCCCGCAAAATCTGCCAATCCGCAAGGACGCCCATCGGTTTCCTCCCTTTACAACAGCGATTTTCTCCAAGCACCTTACTTTGCCCTGTTCTCACCCACCTTGCAAGCCGAGGCGGACGCCCCCCTTTAGCGTAGCAGGCTTTCGGAGAACAACTGCGCCGGGATTGCCCCGTTTGCCTGGCGGGAGGAGACAACGCCTTCTGGCAGTACGTCCGCCTGTAGCGAAAACAACGCCCGCCGCCCAATGTCGCGAGCCAGGGTATGGGGTTGAACTTGACTTCCGCGGCGAAAGTGCGCGTAGAGTCTGGCGAGCGCCGCCCCTCGCCCCACGCGGGAGATCGTCATGCACTGGACTTTGCCCATTCTGTTCGGCTTGCTCGGTGCGGCCCCTACCATCGAAACACAGTTCGTGCAGGTCGCGCCGGCTCGGCCGGAACGTTCGTGGTGGTCCACGCCCGAACACGGCCGGGCGGTCGTGCTGATTCACGGACTGTTCGTACACCCGTTCAGCAAGACGAACGTGGCCCAGGCACGTCTGCACGGCTGGCAAAAACCGGATTGCTTGCTCGTCAAACGGCTGGCCCGGGAAGCGGACGTCTTCGCCTTCTCCTACGGTCAGACGGTCAGCGCCGACGAGATCGCCGAGTGTCCCGAACTGGAGACGCAGGTGCGCCGGCTCCGCCAGCGCGGCTACCGCGAGATCGTGCTGATCGGCCACAGCGCCGGCGGGGTGATCGCGCGGCAATTCGTCGAGGACCATCCCGACTGCGGCGTGACGAAGGTGATTCAGGTGTGTACCCCCAACGCCGGCTCCGGCTGGGCGACGTGGCAAACAGTCCGCGCCAACCAGATCGACTTTTTGCAATCGCTGACCAAGCCGGTTCGCCGACGCTCGCTGTCGGCACGGGCGGACAAGCTGATTCCCACGCACGTCGAGTTCGCCTGTGTCGTCGGCACAGGGACCGTCGTGGGAGACGGCCTCGTCTCGACGCGCTCGCAGTACACGCCCGATTTGCAGCGCCAGGGCATACCGGCCTATCCCTTCAACAGCACGCATTGGATGGTCCTGCGCAGCCAGAAGGGGGCGGAGTTGATGGCCCGCCTGGTCCGCGAACCGCAGTCGCGCTGGGACGCTCGGCAAGTCGAAGCCGTTCGTCGCAAGCTCCTAGGCGATTGAATCGAAACCCCGCGAGCAACGCCCTGTCGATTGCATTCCTCCCGGTCTGCCACCATAATAACTACGCTTACCTAACATCCCGCCCCCAGGCCCCACCATCAGGAGATGGGTGCATGTCCTCGCGCTTTCCCGCCCGCCTGTGCCTCTTCGCTCTCCTCGTCCTCACGGCCGGGCGATCCCACGCCGGCTCTTCTAACAGCCTCATGGACATCACGCCGGATGGCAGCCGCCTGCTCGTCGCCAACGGCGATAACGGCACCGTCACCGTGGTGGACGCGACGACGAACAAGGTCTTGCGAGAAATCTCCGTCGGCGACAAGCCGGAGGGCGTCACCTGGATCGGCAACGGCCCGCTCGCCGCCGTCACGGTGTACCGCGAGGACTCCGTCGCCTTGGTCGATACGGCCAACGGGGAGATTGTCGAGAAGCTTCACGTCGCCAACGAACCCTACGGTATCGTCGCCACCAGGGACTGCAGCCGGGTGTATGTCACCCACGAATATCCCGGCACCGTCAGCGAAATCGATGTGGGCCGCGCAAGATCCTGCGCGAAATGAAGGCCGGCTCGATGGTGCGCGGCCTCGCCCTCAGCGCCGACGAGAAGCGGTTGTACGTCAGCGAGTTCCACACCGCCATCCTGCGCGCCCTCGATCTGAAAAGCGGCACGGTCGTCGATAGCTGGAAGGGGCACTCCACCGATAATCTTTCCCGCAACGTCATCGTCCACCCGCGCCGGCCGAAGGCATACCTGTCGCACCTGCGCTCGCTGATCGACGTGATCGACGACCGCGGCTCGATCTTTCCGCAGCTGAGTGTTTGCGACCTCGTGCCGCCCCCCCCATCCCCCCCCAATTTGGGGGGGATAAAGGGGGGGCAAGCGGCGCACGGCGTTCTCGATGGACACCTACAACGGCGTCTACGTCGTCGCCAACCCGTGGGAGGCGGCCCTGTCGCCCGACGGCCGGCGAATCTACACCATCTACGCCGGCACCAACGACATGAACGTCTCCGACGTGATCGACGACGATTACAAGGAGATCGAGCGCGTCGGCCGGGCCGTCCGCGTCGGCCAGAACCCGCGCGCCGTTCGCGTCAGCCCCGACGGCAAAAAAGTCTACATCGACAACGCACTCGACTTCGAGGTGACGGTCCACGACGCGGCCAACATGCGCGTGCTGGAGCGCATCAAGGTGTGCGCTCCCCCGAAAACGCCGGAATGGGTGCGCGGCAAGGTGCTGTTCAGCACGGCCAACTATCCGCTGAGCAGCCGGCGCTGGATCTCCTGCGCATCGTGTCACCCCGACGGCCACAGCGACGGCCGGGTCTGGCACAACCCCGAGGGCATGCGCAAAACGCCCTCGCTGATGGGCCTGGCCCACACGCATCCGTTGCACTGGTCGGCCGACCGCGATGAGGTGCAGGATTTCGAGTACACGATCCGCGGCCGGCTCATGCAGGGGGCGGGACTGCTCCGCGGCACCATGAAGCCGAAACGCGGCTTCGAGCCAATCGAGTTGAGCGAAGACCTCGCCGGACGCTCGAAAGACCTCGACGCGCTGGCGGTGTATACCAACTCTTTCGAGTTCACCCTGTCGCCGCACATCCCGGCGCACGGCAAACTGTCCGCATCCGCCGAGCGCGGCAAGGGACTGTTTTTCAGTTCGGCCGTGGGCTGCGCCACCTGTCATAACGGGCCGTATTACACCGACAGCCGGCTTCAGAAGCCGTTCAACCTCCACGATGTGGGGACCGGCGATCCCGATTTGCTGGAGAAGATGGGACCGAAGTACGACACGCCGACGCTGCTCGGCGTTTACCGCACCGCGCCCTATCTCCACAATGGTAAGGCCAGGACGCTGCGCGACGTGTTGACGACGTGCAATCCGGGCGATAAGCACGGCAAAACAAGCCATCTGAAACCGGCGGAGATTGACGACCTCGTTGCGTTCCTGCAATCGCTGCCCTACGAAACGCCGCCGCGGCAGACGCCCAACACGGTCAAGTATCGCTATGGCAAGGCCGAAGATGTGCCGCGTTCTCGCTCCGGTGGTTGACCGGGGAATAAGCTAAGGTATAATCGCGCGGGATTTCCGTAAATCCCGGCGGGGCTTCGGCGAACTACTTGGCGAGAACCATCTGCCACCACCGTGGGTGACAGTTTCGCGCGAAGCACCATCGAGGGTGGGCACCAGCACCTCGCCCAACCTCCCGAAGCGGAAGGAGATTTTTCCATGTCCCTGGACGAAGTGAAAAAACGGTTCGTGGAAGAGGTCAAGCTGCGGGCCTACGACGACAAGTACATCGACAAGAACGAAGAGCGCGAGATCCTGCAAATCGCCTTGCAGCAAGGCGTCACCGTGGATTCCGCGCTGCCGCCCTGGCCCAGGTCTGCGAAGGCAACGGCTACGTCCTCGAAAGCCGCGTCCTCAGCGAGATCAAGGACCTCATCGACACCTTCGCCAGCAACGACGGCAAGATCGACGAGAAGGAGTTCAACGACGCCGTCGCCCAGTGCAAAAATGCGCACGCTGGGCAAGAAGAACGACGTACAGGTCAAGCGCATGGTCCTGGAAGTGATCGAGGAAAACAGCTTCAAGGTCAAGACGGGCATGTTCAGCAATTGGTATGCTCGCGTCAAGAAAGACGTTGGGATGGCCTGAAACCATTAAGCACGGGTGGAGGTTGTTTAGCGACGCTTCGCAGAAGCGTGGGGATTCCGCACGCTTCTGCGAAGCGTCGCTAACCTTTTCTTGGGGGAGACACGCATGTTGTCACGTCGATACGGATGCTGGACCCTGCTGGCGGTACTGGGCGTGGCGCTGGCGGCGCTGCCGGGCCAGGCGGCCGAGAGGACCGTCAGTCTGGGACAGATCAAGCTGTCCGGCTCGCTGGGCGAGTCGCCGCCGCCGGCCGACCCGCTGTTCGCCGGCACCGGCGACCACTTCAAGGCCAAACTCGATCGCATCAAAAAAGCCCGCAAAGACCCCGCCATTCAGGGGCTGTACCTGCGGCTCGACGGCCTGAGCATCGGCTGGGCCAAGCTCGACGAACTGAACCGAGCCATCGCCGACTTCCGCAAGTCCGGCAAAAAAGTGTTCGCCTATCTCGAAGACGGCAGCACGAAAGATTATCTCGTCGGCCTGGCCTGTGACGAGGTTTGCATGCCGGAGTCCGGCTGGCTGATGCTGACCGGCATTCGCGCCGAGGTCTCCTTCTACAAGGATCTCCTGGAGAAGATCGGCGTCAAGGCGGACATGCTGCAAATGGGCGACTACAAGGCCGCCGCCGAGCCGCTGATGCGCAGCAGCATGAGCGAGCCGGCCCGCAAGCAACTCACCAGCGTCATCGACGATTACTTCGAGCATAACCTCGTCGAGCGCATCGTTCACCTGCGGGCCAAGAAGAATTTCACGGCCGAGCAGGTCAAGAAGCTGATCGACGAAGGGCCGTACTCGGGCCGCGCCGCGCTCAAGGCCGGACTCATCGACCGCGTGGCCTATGCCGAGAAGTTCCAGGACCACATGAAGGCCCGGCTCGCGGCCGACGAACTCAAGATCGTCGAGAACTACGGCAAGGACAAGAAGACGGACATCGACTTCTCCAACCCGTTCGCCATCTTCAAGCTCTTGTCGCCGCCCAAGACGAAGACTTCCACCGGCCCCAAGATCGCGGTGATCTACGCCATCGGCCCCATCATCACGGGCAAGAGTCAGGAAAGTTTGTTCGGCGCGGAAACAGTCGGCTCGACGACGATGATCGAAGCGATCCGGCAAGCCGAGGAGGACGAGACGGTCAAGGCGATCGTGCTGCGCGTGGACAGCCCGGGCGGCTCGGCGTTGGCCAGCGACCTCATCTGGAACGAGCTGAAGCGCTCCAAGAAGCCGGTCCTCGCCAGCATGTCCGACGTGGCCGCCAGCGGCGGTTACTACATCAGCATGGCCGCTCGCAAGATCTACGCCGACCCCGGCACGCTGACCGGCTCGATCGGCGTCGTCGGCGGCAAGGTGGCCATCGGCGGTACGTTTAACAAGATCGGCATCAAGACCGAGATCATCAGCCGCGGCGCCAACGCCGGCATCTTCTCGACGGAGAAGCCGTTTACCGAGTCGGAGCGAAAGGCGGTCACAGCGCTGATGCAGGACGTGTACGATCAGTTCGTGGACAAGGTGCTCGAAGGCCGCAAGAAGGCCGGCAAGCAGATGACGCGCGAGGAACTGGTCAAGCTGGCCGGCGGCCGCATCTGGACGGGCCGGCAAGCCAAGGAGAACGGCCTCATCGACGAGCTGGGCAGCCTGGAAGACGCCATCGCCGCTGCCCGCGCCATGACGGACATGCCGGCCGACAAGGAGCCGGAACTGCTGCTGTTGCCGAGGGCCAAGAGCTTCTTCGATACGTTCCTCGAAGACAAGCTCGGCAGCCGGATGTCCGCCGTGCCGATGCGGCAACTGCTGCGTGAGGTTCCCGAATTGCAGCGCAAGCTGCGCACGGTGGACGGGCTGCTGCAACTGCGCGGCGAGCCGGTGTGGCTGACGCTGCCGTATCGAATCGATATCGAGTGACCCCATTTACCAGCCTGGAGCGCCAGCGACGGGGCAGACCCGTCGCTGGCACTTTGTCGCTCATCTGACCGCGTCTCCTCCAGCCGAACGACACCGTTCACCTGCCGCGGCCAAGTGCGGCGCCTGGTTCAGCCTTGGTGCGATCCAGGTCCGTGACAAGCAGCGGGTTGCCCTGGCGATGCGCCTCGATCACCTGCTCGCATGTCGCGGCCTTGCTCTTGATGCGCTCCAATTCACCCGTAGTGATCCCAAACGCCTGCACGAGCTCGACTTTACCATGCGGTGTGTCGATGGGTGCGAGCGCGGGGTCCAGCAAGAAAGCCAAACCAACGAGATCGGTGGGGTAGTCGGCTCGGATCGGCCCATTGGCGGGTATCCAGTGGTATGGCTCGAACCACCGCCCGGACTGAAAGACATAGCGAGCGAGGTTATTGAGCAGGTTGAGTATCCAGTGCGGCTCCTCGCGAGGTGGCAGTGGAGTGGCCAAGCGGAACGTCATCTCGAAGCCGAAACCACTGCACTCCCCGCCGACGCTCTCCTCGTCGTAGTAAAGCGATGAGTAACCGTAGGTGCAGAAATGCAGATGGGGCGTCCCTCCGTCCCGGCACTCGTACGCGCTGATCCCGTCGAGGGGGTCTGGACCGCCGAGCAAGTACTTGATGACGCTGCCCCAGTGCCGCGGCTCCTGCTCCCCGTATACCTCGCGGAGCCGGGCGTCGATAGCATCCCAGCCGGGCGCGGCATCATCGCGTCCATCGTAGAGCCGCTTGTACTCGGCGATGTCCATCCATGCGTCCTCTCTGTCCGAACAGGATGATTAGATTGACCGGGGCCAGTCACGTTATCGGCGGTCCCCAATGCGTCTATCGCGGCGCTGGTCACGTTATTACAGTCGCCGGGTCCGTCAGTTGTTGCATCTACAGGCTCGCGCCTCCCGCCGACCGACATAACTCAACTACTCAATGAAACACCAACCATTCAACAATTCGCTCAACATTTTGGCAAGAGGGCAGGCGAAGCACGGCCCTGATGTGCCGGTCGCCGGCCCTCAGAGATCGCAGAAGCCTCGACTCTCTACGTCAATAAGCGCATCATAATGCGCTTTTCGCTTGATTTGCGAGGATAGCCGGATAAACTTCCTTCAGAAGCGCATCCAAACGCGCTTTTCGCTAGCGTAGGAGCCTCTCGTGCCTCTATTTAGCCAAAAAGCGCACCAGAATGTGCCGGAGGAAGCAATGACTCTCAGGGAACTTGGACAGAAGGTCCGTATCCGAAGGAAGGTGCTCCGCCTGCGTCAGAGGGACCTGGCGGAGCTTGCCGGGGTCACCTTGCGCGGTTTGACTGACCTTGAGAATGGCCGGGCGAACCCCACGTTCAAGCAGATCGGCAAGATCGCGGATGTTCTCGGCTTGGAATTCAATCTGATCGAGCGTTCACGCCATGCGTCGAGCTAACGTGTACTGTAGGGGGGTGCTTGCAGGCGTCCTGTCCAAGGACCCGGCGGGCTACCGCTTTCAGTACGTGCCCGAGTATCTGGGGAAAGACAGCGCAGGGCACCCGGCCATCAGTCTGTCCTTCCCCAAGCAGGAGGCCGTCTTCGTGTCGCCTGTGTTGTTCCCGTTCTTTTTCGGCCTGCTAGCCGAGGGGGACGACAAGGCTCTGCAGTGCCGGGTGTTAAGGATAGACGAGGACGACCACTTCACGCGCCTCCTCAAGACCTGCGAAGCGGAGACCATCGGGGGCGTGACCGTGAAGGAGATCCCATGACGGCCTGCCCAGGGTGCTTCAAGGAGGGGAGGGACGATGCCTTCTGCGGACGGTGCCGAAAACGCCTGTTCAACGGCAAGAAGGTCCCTCGCGTCCTGCCATTCTCCCGCCCGGCCTACAACGCGGCAAAGCTTGCGGTTACGCCTGGCAGGATGTCGATATCCGGGATTCAGACCAAGATCTCCCTCGTCTTGGAGGGCGGCCAGTTGGAGATGGTGGACTCGGGTGGCCGGTACATCCTCAAACCCATCCCGTATGGAACACTCCAGCGGCTGAACGTGCTCCCGATCAACGAGCACCTAACCATGCAGATCGCCCGCCAGGTGTTCGACATCGAGGTGGCCGAGAACGCCCTGGTTGCGTTTGCGGACGGGGAGCCTGCCTACCTCGTCCGCCGGTTCGACGTACAACCGGACGGCCCCAGGAGACTCCAGGAAGACTTCGCCCAGGTCGGCAAGAGGTCCGAGGAGACCCACGGAAAGAACTACAAGTACGACTTCTCCTACGAGGGGATTGGCGACCTGATTCGGCAGCACGTCGCCGCTTGTGCGGTAGACCTGGAGCGGTACTTCACGCTGGTCGTGTTTAACTACCTCGTCAATAACGGGGACGCCCACGTAAAAAATTTCTCGCTCATCCGGTCCGAGGACACCGAGGAGTACAGGTTGACCCCCGCGTACGATCTGCTGAACACCCGCCTGCACCTACCGACCGAAACCCGGACGGCACTGGATCTCTTCAAGGATGATTTCACGACAGAGAGCTACAAGGCCAACGCATTTTACGCCTACGACGACTTCGACGTGTTCGCTCAGAAGCTCGGCCTCGTTGAAACGCGATACAAGAGAATCCTGCAAAGCTTCGTGGACAGAAAAGAGGCCGTGTTCTCACTGATCGACCGCTCCATCCTGCCGGATGACTGCAAGCAGTTGTACAAGGAGCATGTGCAGGACAGCGTCAGAGCCCTCTCGTATTCTTACGCCGGTTCGCGATAGCTGACAGGCGCTTACAGGATTCCGGCCTCAAATGCGAACGAAGCAGTTGCCGCTTCGTTCGCGTCGTTTTGGGAAGATGTCTTCCACATCGTCGGACAGGCGAGACTGCCTATCCGACGGTCCTTTCTTTGGGAAAGAGCCTTCCCCAAATGGCCGGGTGACCCCCCTGTTGGCAATGAGGCAAAGTGGCAAACTCGCCTCGCAAATCACTTGTTTTCCTGTGGTTTTTCGCTATTTTCACTTTGCCAAGTTCGCTCGCGATTTGGCAAAGTGGCAGACAGCCCTCCAGCCGGAACGGGGCAAGGCTGTTCCTCGTTCCCGGGGAACAACAAGGGCTGGTCAACGGAGTTTGGTTGAGTAAATCGAATCGGCAAGCACTTCGAGATGACGCGATGGCACGCTGCGAGCAGGGTTATCTCTGCGAGGTATGCGGGAAGGATGTCGGCGAAATCACCGAGTCCGACCTCTACCTGCGCTACGTGCTCGGCGAAGTGCCGCCCGAGCAATTGCACCTCCTGCGCGAACGCCACATCCGCTGCAATCCGGCCCTGGCTCAGTACATCGTCGATCCCTCCTTCGAGCCGATCCGCTGCGAAGGCATCTTCGCCAAGGAAGCGATGGATCGCGAGTTCGTCGCCGCCGAGGAAGCCCGCGTCACGCGCGGTTGGCGGCGCTTGCAAGAGCTGCCTTCTCTCGGCCTGCCCATCATCGAATATCCCTTGCCGCCGTCAGCCCGATGAGGGCAACCGTTCGTACTGATTTCCGAAGTGCGCCAGCGCCTCGTCGGGGTTGAGGTTGAACACGGTACGCCCGGTAGTGTGCCAGCGGCCCTTGTGGAAAAAGAACACAGCCGAGGCGTTGCGCAAGTTGCCGACGGCCGGCAGTCCTTCCATGTCGCTGCCCTCGACGGCCTCGAAGCGGATGGTGACGCCGACCAGGGCGGCGAGCTGCCCGCTGGCCCGTTCGCGGGCGAACTCGGCACCGGATTCCCAGTCGATCGCTTTCCAGCGCAGGCCGCGCGGTTTGCCGCTGGCCGCCGCGGCCTGAAAGAACTGCAACTCCAACCGCTCGCGCTGCTGCTGGAACAAGCGGCGGGCGTGTTCCACGTTCGGCCCGCCCAGCCGCCGCCAGAACGTCAACCAGGACCATGCCATTCTCGGATTTCCTCCGGATTTTTCCGTGTTTCGGCCTCGACTGCCGGTTATATCTGGGGGAGAACCCAGGGGCGAATCTCTCCGCGAGGGTGCCATGAAAACGTACCGCCTCGGTATCGTCGGCCTCGGGCGCATGGGCAGCACGATCGACGCCGAAGTTGAGGACTACCCGGCCATCACGCTGCCCTATTCCATCGCCGCGGCGGCGCGGGCGGTCCCGCGCCTGGAGCTGGCGGCCGGCTGTGACATTGTAGAGGAGAAGAACCGCGCTTTCCGCGACAAGTGGGGCGTGACGAGCACCTATACCGACTACGACAAGATGCTCGCGGCGGAAAAACTCGACATGGTTGCCATCTGCACGCCCGGTTCGTTGCACGCGCACATGACGCTGGCCGCCGCCAGGGCGGGCGTGCCCATGATCTATTGCGAGAAGGCGATGGCCTGCTCGATGCAGGAAGCGGACGAGGTCAAGAAGGCTCTGGAGAGCCGGCATACGGTCTACAACACGGGGGTGCTGCGCCGCTTTGATCCACGTTACCACCAGGCCCGGGAGCTGATCCAACACGGTCGCCTGGGCGCGCCTGCGCCGTGGTCCATTACGCCTCGGCCAGTTTGCTGCACGGCCACATTCATTCCGTCGATACCATGCTCTTTTTGCTCGGCGACAAGCGGGTCAAGTCGGTCTGGGGCGAACTGCGGCCGCGCGACATCGCGCTGAAAAACAAGCGGCTCGACAAGGATCCGCTAGCCGTCTATCAGTTCGAGGTGGAAGGGGGAGTCGAAGCGACGACGGTGCCGGCGGGCAACTGGGACTTCGAGGTGATCGGCGACGAGGGCGTCTTGCGAAGCATGAACAACAACATCGAATGGTCGCTGCGGACGCGCCGTCCGCTGGGCAAGAAATTCCACACCTTCCAGCCGGTCGAATATCCCAAGGTGGCGCCGCAGTGCCACGGTCAACTGTCTGCAAGATCTGGTGGATTCCTACGAGAAACACCGCTCGTCGCTGGGCAACGTCGCCACGGCGCACCACGCCACGGAAGTTTGCCTGGCGGTGGCGGAAAGTCATATGCTGGGCGGCCGGCGCGTGGCGCTGCCGATGACCAACCGCGACCTGTATGTCTATCACTTCTGACATCCACTACGGACCCGGTGTCGCCTCCCAGAGTTTGACAGTGCGGTCGGAGCCGGCGGAGGCGAGTGTACGGCCGTCGGGAGAGAAAGCCACCGCGTTGACCTCGGCCGTGTGGCCGCGCAGGACCGGCCGTTCCTGCCCCGTGGCCGGGTCCCACAGTCGCACGGTCATGTCCTCGCTGGCCGTGGCCAACGTCCGGCCGTTGGGTGCGAACGCAATTCCACGGATGCCGCCGGCATGTCCTTCCAGGGTGTGCCGGAGTTCGGCGGTTTGCACGTCCCATAATTTCGCCACGCCGTCACCGCCGGCCGAGGCCAGGGTCTTGCCGTCCAGCGCGAACGCCACCGCCTGGACGGAATGCGTGTGGCCCTCAAGCGTGGCCCGCGGCCGCATCGTGTCCAGATCCCACAGCTTGATGGTGGCGTCGAGTCCCGCCGAAGCCAGCACCTTGCCGTCGGGTGAAAAAGCCAGCGAACTGGTCAGATGAGGATGGCCTTCCAGGGTCGTCGTTTCATGTCCTGTTTTCACGTCCCAGAGCTTCACCTCCCAGCTTCCCGACGCCAGCGTTTGCCCGTCCGGCGCGAACACCAGGCAGCGAACGGCGCCCGTGTGCCCTGTCAAAACGGCTTGCACCTGACCCGTTGCGGCGTCCCACAGGCGCACCGTGCCGTCCTCGCTACCCGAGGCGAGCAGCCGGCCGTCCGGAGAGAACGCCGTACACCAGACCCAATGCGTGTGCCCCTTGAGAATTCCACGCGGAGTGCCTTTGGCCCAATCCCACAGCCGCACCGTCCGGTCCCACCCCGCCGAGGCCAGCACGTTGCCTCTGGGTGCAAACGAGATCGAGCGGATCAAATCGCCGTGGCCGTGCAGGTCGATCCGTGCGGGGCGTTTGTCCGCGTCCCAGAGGGTAACCTTGCCGTCCCAGCTTCCCGTGGCGAACGTCTGGCCGTCGGGTGAGAAAGCCAGGCAGTAACCCGGCCGGGTGTGGCCGCGCAGAGTGACGCGCTCCTGGCCGGTGGCGGCATAATCGCGCAGCAGCGGGATGAAAAAGTCCGCCCCCTGGCTGACTTGCACCGTCGTCCGTTCCTGACCGGAAACCGGGTCCCACAGCCGCACCGTCTGATCGCCGCCGGTGCTGGCGAGGGTGCGGCCGTCCGGCGCGAACGCCAGGGCCAGTACGCCACCGGTGTGGCCGCTCAATGTGGCGCGCCTCGTGGCTCGGCCGCCGTCGAGATCCCACAGGTGTACGGTCTTGTCTTCACTGCCGGTGGCCAGCGTCTTGCCGTCCGGGGAGAACGCCACCGCCCAGACCCAGTGGGCGTGCCCCGGCAGCGTTTGTACCAGCCGGGGCCGAGGGCCGCTGAGATCCCACACCTTCGCCGTCTCGTCCCAACTGGCCGAGGCCAGGCGCTTGCCGTCCGGTGAGAAAGCGATGGCGTTGACCCAGCCGCGGTGTCCTCCGGCCGCACGGTCCAGCGTGGCCAGCGGCCGACCCGTCGCCAGATCCCAGAGCCGGATCGTCTCGTCAATACTGCCGGTGGCCACGGTCTTGCCGTCCGGCGAGACCGCCACACACCAGACCGAATCCTTGTGTCCGGTCAGCGCCAACCGCTGACGCCCGGATGTCACGTCCCACACGTGCGCCAGGCCGTCGCCGCCGCCGGTTACCAGAGTCTGACCGTCCGGGGAGAACGCCGCCGAACTGGTCCCGAACGCATGGCCCGGCAAGGTCGCGCGCTCCAGCCCCGTCACGGAGTCCCACAGCTTGACGGTACCATCCTCGCTGGCCGATGCGAGAGTTCGGCCCTCGGAAGAGAACGCCACCGCCAGCACCCAGCTGGTGTGGGCGCGGATCGGCAGACGCCGGCGCGTGCAGAGCCGGCGGAAGAAACCCCAGGAGAAATCGCGCAGGTCCTCCGGAAAGCGCTGCGGATCCTCTAGCAGTTCCAGCGCCCGGCTCGGCTGGCGCTGCCAGATCACCGCCGCCTGCGCCAGTTGCAGGCCGTACAGGCTGCGGCGCGAACGCTCCAGCTGGCGATCCGCCTCCTCCTTGGCCTTCGTCGCCGCGTCGCGCTGCCCGGTAGCAATCTCCTCCTGCTTGAGCGCGAAATCGCGCTCCTCTTTGAGTTGGGCATTCTTCACCGAGATGACCGCGAACACGGCCAGCACCGCCGTCACGCTGACCGCCAGCAGCGTCGCCAGGGTGGGCCGCCGCCGGCCCCAGCGCATGGCCTTTTGCCAGACGTTCAACGGCCGGGCCAGAATCGGCTCCCCGGCGAGGAAGCGGCGCAGGTCGGCCGCCAGTTCCCCGGCGGTCTGGTAACGGCGGCCGGGTTCCTTGGCCATCGCCTTGAGGCAAATAATTTCCAGCGGCCTTGGGATACGGTCGTTGAGGCTGCGCGGCGAGCGCGGGTCTTCATGCAGCACCTGATGCAAGAGCATGCGCACGTTGCCGCGGAAGGGCAACTCGCCAGTCAGCAGTTCGTAGAGGATGACGCCCAGGCTGTAGACGTCGCCGCGGCCATCGACCTGATGGGCCTCGCCGCGGGCCTGCTCGGGACTCATGTAAGCCGGCGTGCCCAGCACCTGGCCGTCGAGCGTCATGGTGACTTCGCCGGCCTCGCGCTTGGCCAGGCCGAAGTCCATCAGGTGAGGGATGCCGTTCTCGTCCAGCATGATGTTGGACGGCTTGACGTCGCGGTGAACGACGCCGCGCTCGTGGGCGTATTGCAAGGCGTCGGCCACGGCAGCGAGCAGCGCGGCGGACTCTGCCGGCGTCGGCCGCCGCGCCGTCAGGATGTCCGCCAGCGTGTGGCCCTGTACGAAATCGCTGACCAAGAACGGCAAACCCTCGTGCTGGCCGACTTCGTAAACGGGCACGATGGAGGGATGGCGGAACTGGGCGACGCTGCGTGCTTCCCGGAGAAAGCGGTCCAGATCCTCGTTCCCGGGCAGGCTGCCGGCGCGGCACCTTGATCGCCACGATGCGGTCCAGCTCCGGATCGCGTGCTTTGTAGACGGTGCCGAATGCCCCCACCCCAACGGAGCCAAGCAGCTCGAACCGGCCGAGCAATCGGGCCTCCGGCTCGGCTTGGCGGATCGTCGTGCCGCGCTCCACGCGGAAGCTCGATCCGCAGGCGGGGCAGACGATTTCCTCCGCCGGAATCGCCGTCCGTTCGATGGGGTTACGGCAATGGGGGCAGATCAGGTGCATGGGTCTCCCTGGGGTGACGCGGGATGGACGTATTGTCACCCGCATCGGCAATCGGGTCAACCATTCGTCACGTCCACGCTGGCGGTATGCCGTCTGCCAGCCTTTCGCCGTGCCTTCGCGGCGTGGTACAATGCTACTTGAGATTGAGGAGGGACACGCATGAAACCGCCGGAATTCTTGACGGAATGGCCCTTCGGCGAGATCGTGCTGACCGGCCATCGCATCGGCCTGTTCGACGTGATGTACTTTCACAAGGACGGCTACACGGCTGAGATGCTGCACGAGCAATTCCCGACCTTATCAGTCGATCTTATTGAGAAGGTTCTTGCGTTCGCCCGGGAGAACCAGGCGGAAGTCAATGCCTACGTGACGCGATGCCAGGAGGAGATCGACCATCAGCTCGCCACGACACCGCGAGTATTGGATTGGGAGAAACTGCGTGAGCGCTTTGAGGCCATGAAGCGATCGGAGGGCAAATGACTCATGCCCCTCCGCTACGTGCTCGATGAGCATCTGCGTGGCCCACTCTGGCGGGCCATTCAACAGCATAACACGGGCGGCGCGTACCTGATTGACGTCTTGCGGGTCGGCGATGTGGTCGATTTGCCCCTCGGCTCCTCCGATCCGAACATTCGGAGTTGGGCCGAGCGTGAAGGGCGCGTGGTCGTCTCTTTCGATAAAGGGACCATGCCGGGACACTTGGCCACCCATTTGCAGAATGGCCATCACTCCGCGGGTGTTTATCTACTGCGCCGCAATGCCACCATTCCGAACGTCGTCGATTATCTCGCCATGTCCGCCTATGCGGACGACCCTGCGGTCTTGCTGGATCGCTATGAATACATCCCCTGATTTGGGATAATCTTCCCATGGCCATCGCTTCCATCCTCGGTCCCGACGGCGTCATCGCCCGCCAACTGCCCCATTACGAGCCGCGCTCACAGCAATTGCAGATGGCCGATGCCGTCGCCGAGGCCATCGCCGAGCGGCGACATCTCATGGTCGAGGCCGGCACAGGGGTTGGCAAAAGCTTTGCATACCTCGTGCCTGCGATCCAGGCGGCGACAGCGAACAAGGAGTGCCGCGTCGTCATCTCGACGCACACCATCAGCCTGCAAGAACAACTGGTTCGCAAGGACATTCCGTTTCTGCAAGGCGTCATGCCGCAGCCCTTTAACGCCACGCTCGTCAAGGGCCGGTCGAATTACCTCAGCCTGCGGAGGCTGCGCAGCGCCCAGCAGCGCGTCGGGGCATTGCTCGTCGAGCCGAGCGCGGTGGAGCAGTTGCAGCAGATTGGCCGTTGGTCACGGACCACACAAGACGGTAGCCGCAGCGACTTGTCCTTTCAGCCGCAGCCGGCCCTGTGGGATCTGGTCGAGAGCGACAGCGGCAACTGCCTGGGTCGCGGCTGTCCCGACTACGCCAAATGCTTCTATTTCCAGGCCCGCAAGCGGATCTTCGGGGCTAACTTGCTCGTCGTCAATCACGCCCTGTTCTTCAGCGACCTCGCCCTGCGCCGGCAGGGGGCCAACCTGCTGCCCGACTACAAAGTCGTCATCTTCGACGAGGCGCACACGCTGGAAGACGTGGCCGCCGACCACCTGGGATTGCAGATCGGCCGCGGCTCGATCGAATATCTGCTCAATAAGCTGTTCAGCTCGCGCACCCGCCGCGGACTCCTCGCCTTCATCCCGTCCGAGGACGCGCTGGCGCAGACGGAGATTACACGAAACGCCACCGACCGCTTTTTCGCCGCCATCCGCGTCTGGGCCGCCAGTCAGCCTAGAGACAATCGCGGCGGCACCCGGCCGGCCTCGTCCTCCGATTCCATCCGCGTCCGTGAGCCGAACATTGTGCCGGACTTATTGTCCGAGGAGTTGCGCAAGCTCGGCTCCTGCCTCGATGCCGTGGCCGAGGCGCTTGAGGAAGAACAGCAGATCGAATTTATCGCCGTGGCC
The DNA here is from genome assembly GCA_963767535.1 of uncultured Planctomycetota bacterium. Lineage (GTDB taxonomy): Bacteria > Planctomycetota > Planctomycetia > Gemmatales > Gemmataceae > JAJPHU01. The sequence goes on along the minus strand of CAVYEC010000001.1, from coordinate 39,747 downwards.
GATCGCGCTCGCGGGTTGGCCCTCGGTATCCAACAGTGGCTCGCGCAAGCGCTGGAAGGACAGGTCTACTGGATCGACATCACGTCGGGCCGTGGTGAGCGCGTCGATCTGGCTAGCGCCCCCATCGACGTGGGGCCGGCATGCGCGAACAACTTTACGACAAGGTACCGACCGTTATCATGACCAGCGCCACGCTCAGCGCCGGCGGCAAGTCCGGGTTTCGGCACTTCCAGGGAAGGCTCGGCCTGGACGATTGCTCGACACTGCAACTGGGCAGCCCGTTCAATTACCGCGAGCAGGTCGAATTGCACCTGTTCCGCAACATGCCCGACCCGTCGGCGCTGCCGTCGAAGTACGAGGACGCGGTGCTGGCGAAGATCCCCGAATATATCGACAAAACGCGCGGCCGGGCTTTCGTGCTGTTCACCAGCTACCAGATGATGCAGAGGGCGACGACGCAGCTGCGGCCGTGGTGCGCCCGGCAGGGTTATCCGCTCTTCAGTCAGTGCGACGGCCTGCCGCGCACGCTCATGATCGAGCGCTTTCGCGCCGCGGGCAACGCCGTGCTGTTCGGAGTCGATAGCTTCTGGCAGGGGGTCGATGTGCCGGGCGAGGCGCTGTCGAACGTCATCATCACGAAGCTGCCGTTCGCGGTGCCGGATCGGCCGGTGCTGGCGGCGCGGCAGGAAGCGATCGAGGCGGCAGGCGGGCAGCCGTTCTTCGACTACCAGGTGCCGCAGGCGGTCATCAAGCTCAAGCAGGGGTTCGGCCGGTTGATCCGCACCAGTACCGATACGGGGCTGGTGGTCATCCTCGATCCGCGAATAGTGACCAAGGGCTATGGAAAGAGCTTTCTGGCGGCGCTGCCGGACTGTCGCCGATGGGTCGATGGGAAGCCGGTCCCGCCAGAGTGACGGCATCGGTCCTCGGCCGGGGTAATGCGACGGCCGACGCGTCCTCGGTTCGGTAGCCGACCACACCGGGCCGGTAGCCGTCGAGGAAGCGCAACAGCGGCGGAGCGCGATCCTCCAGGCAAACAGTTCGGCCGATCCGGCACGCCCACAGTCCCGCCGGGGATGTCAGGACCAATTCGTAAGGCACGCCCAGTTCGATCTCGTCGATGCCGTAGCGCGGACAGTCTCGTTCGCCCGCCTGGTCGGGCGGAATGAACTCGAAATAAACGCCGTGGTCATGCAAGAGACGCATCCGATCGTGGCGCAGGATCTTCGACGGCGATCGGCCCCTCGGCGCGGGCCGCCATCTCCAGCAGGGGAACGCCCTCCGCCTCGGTGCGTAAACGCTCGACCGCGGAGAATGCCGGGCGGCGCATGTACAGAATCGCGGACAAACTGGGCCAAATGTCCGTCAAGCAGGATTTGCCCCGAACCTGCTTGACCGTCTCCAGGAGCGCGAGCAGGTGCTCGACCGATCCTCCCAGGCAGCTCACGGGTCGATACGCCCAGCGCTCGGGCGGCCTCTCCGTACCCAGCCGGACGTAGGGACGCACCAGGGCTGGCAGTCGCTCGGATAAATTGCCGCGTTCCGTGGCGCTCGACGGTCCCTCTTCGCCCACAAAGAGCAAATCGCCGGACAGAAGCCGAGATCGAGGCCGGGACTGAACGACCAGCACAGCGCGGTGCCCAGAGCGCGGCGGTGGGCGGCATGAAGAGAGGGCCAGGCGATCGGCAGACAAGGAGACGGGGTCCGATCCGCGCCGTTGTTCTCGTGATCCGTCGATTTCATCGCGGCCGGCTGGCCGTACTGGCGCCAGAGGTCGGCGCGGGTACACAGCGGCACGAGGCGGCGGAAGTCGGCGACGGTGCGGATGCGGCGGAAATCGTGATCGCGTCCGAAGCGCGTCGGCTGGGCCTGGTGGATCAGGCCGAGCAGGAGGCGTGTCTGGCAGCGCACGGGCGCAAGGCGATCAAACCGGGCCAGGTGGCGACGGCTGGCGGCGCGAAAGGCCGCCTCCGCCGCGCGCGGACCAGCGCACGCTCCGTAACCCATCCCTGTACGGCGTCCCAGTTCACACGCAAACCAAATCCCTGAAGGTGATCCCGGTTGCGATCGTGTTGAGCGAGTCGGATGGATGAAGATTAACGCGCCGGAACCGGCGAGACAAGGGGGTATGATGATTTTATGAGTTACGGAAGATGGGCAAATGAACATGGCCCCTTGCGTACCAGCCCGCAGCGCAAGCAAGGGAATGAAGAAACCCTTGCTTGCGCTGCGGGCTGGTCAAGAAATTCCGCTAATCCGTTTACACCAATCCCTTGAGGGGCTTGCCGTCGGAAATCTCCAGCGGCCGGCCGAGGTTGTCGCGCACCTTGGTGGCCGGGTCGAGACCCAGCCCCTTGAAGACGGTGGCGAATACGTCGCCGATTGTGGCCCGTTCGTCGCCGGCAACGTCCATGCCGTCTTTGCTGGTGGCGCCGAAGACTCGGCCGCCCTGGATGGCGCCGCCGCCCAGCACGACCGACCAGCACCGCGCCCAGTGATCGCGGCCGGCGTTCTGATTGATGCGCGGCGTCCGGCCGAACTCGCCCATCCACAAAACGACTGTGTTCTTCCACATGCCCCGATCGACCAAATCCTTGACCAGCGCGCCCATGCCTTTATCGAGGCGCGGGCCGTTGACGTTCTTGAGGGTGTTGAAGACGTTGGCGTGGTTGTCCCAGTTGCCCAGATCGACCTCGACGCAGGTGACGCCCTGCTCGACGAGCCGGCGGGCCAGGAGGCAGCCCATGCCGAAGGTGTTGGCCCGGCCGCCATACGCTTCGATGACGTTGGCCGGCTCGCGGTTGACCTCGAAGACGGTACGCAAGGGCGAGATGGTCAGGTCGAAGGCTTTTTCGTAAATGGCCTCGTGCGCCTGGGCGGGGCTGCCGGCCGCCTCGCGCAGGGCGGCTTCGTCCTTCTCGGCGTCTTTACGAATCGGTTTATTGCTCTTCAGATGCGGGAAGGTGTTGGTATTGAAATTGTCTTCGACGGTGTAGAACAAGCGCTGCCGGCGGCGCTGGCGTTCCTCGGTCATCTCCGCGTCGCCCAGGCCCGGCGAGCGGATATTCTGCGGCGGCTGGCCGGGGTTCTGCACGGTGAACGGAGCGTACATCATGCCCAGAAAGCCGGCGCCGATGCGCTGGGCGGTGCCGCCGACGCCGATGAAACCGGGCAACGGCAAATCTTTCGGCGTCAACAGCGACGAAGCGGTCGCGCCGAGGGCGGGATACTGAACGACCGGATTGGGCACCCGGCCAGTGTTCATCAACGTCGTGCCGCGTTCGTGGCTGCCCTCGTTGGTCACGAGCGAGCGCACGATCGACAGGTGGCGGAACTGGCCGGCGATGGTCGGCAGGATCTCGCTGATCTGGACGCCGGAGGCCGCTGTCGGCTTGGGCTTGAACTCGCCGCCGGTCTGCTCGCCGGGCTTGAGATCCCAGAGGTCGATGGTGCTGGGTCCACCGCCCATCCACAAGACGATGAGGCTTTTGTTGTCTTTTTTGAGCTTCGGCGCCGCCGCCCGCAAGCCCTGCAAAAATTGCACGCCCGGAATAGTCAGGGCCGAAGCCGTCGCCACATGCTTGAGGAAATGCCGCCGATTCATACCCGCTTGCATGGAGGACCCCTCTTTCGACTGGGCCGCACTACCCGAACTGGGGAGACAGCGTTTCGGCCCACCAACCCAGCTTCACCCGAACTTTCCGGGATGTCAAGGACATTTGATTGACACCGCGCGGGGAAGCGCGTCGCCCATTGGACGCAGCCGACACCGACAGGGTTCCCCAAACGCGACATTCGAGGGTCTTTCCGACCCTGCCCCTTGACCGCGCCTCCGCCCTGGGGTCAAATGACGTTCTCGGACCCTCTCTCGGATCTTGTTCGGAGGATCACCATGTTGCCGCGAATTTTGGCCCCCGTGGGGCCGCGCCGTCCCCTGGCGGCGCTGGCGGGACTGCTGGCCCTGGCCGTCCTCACGGCCGGTATGGGACTCACCAGCCCGGCCGCGCCCGTGCCCAAGAAGGACGAAACCAAGAAGGCCGACTCCCAAAAGGATGCCACGAAAAAGAACGACACCTCCCCAGACGAGATCAAGAAGCCGTCCGGCCCCAACCCGGTTCCGGACCCGGCCCAGCGCTATCGCGAAAACCAAGCGCGCATGCTCGAACAGATGAGGCAAAACGCCGGCGCGGGGATGCCCTACTCCGGCTTCATGGATCCGCGCAGCGCCGCCCGACTGGCGCGCGGGTCGAGACGCCCGGAGCCGCCCTGGCCGATCAGCTCGATCTGCCCAAGGGACAGGGGCTGGTGGTGCGGGATGTGTTACCGGACTCGGCGGCCTCCAAGGCCGGCCTGAAACGGCACGACGTGCTGCTGGAACTGGGCGGCAAGCCGGTGCCCGACCAGATCGGCGGTCTGGTCAAGCTGATGAACGACATCAAGGCGGATGCCAAGGTGGACGCGGTGGTCGTGCGCAAGGGCAAGAAGGAGACGATCAAGGACCTGTCGCTGCCGGAACCCAAGGCGTTCGGGCCGGGTTTCGGCAACTTCCCCCCGCCCGTCCAAGGCGCCGGCGGCTTTGCGCCTCCGGGCGGCTTTCCGCCCCCTGGCGCGGCCTCAACGCGAACTTCGGGGCGTTCATGCCGCCAGGCGGCCAGACGGTCATCACGACCATGTTCCGCACGCCGGAGCGCTTCACCCTCCGCCATCAAGAAGGCAACCTGATCATCACCCTGACGGGCAAGGTCGCCGACGGCAAGGCCAAGGTCAACGAGATCAACGTGCAGGACGGCCTGCAAACATTCAAGTACGAGAGTCTCGACAAGGTGCCCCAGCAGTATCATGATAAGGCCAAGAACCTGATCGAGATGAGCGAGAAGGGCAGCGCCCGCATCGAGATCAAGACGCCCTGACCGTTCCGGCGCGGCTCTGAAAAACGCTTCGGCGCGGCGGAGGGTCTTGATTTCCGGTAGGGCTACCTCCTATGGTATGGGGGAGAATCGCCGCGCCGGAGTGGCGGAATTGGCAGACGCGCCAGGTTGAGGGCCTGGTGGCCTTAACGGGTCGTGCAGGTTCAAGTCCTGTCTCCGGCACTGCAATCAGGGCAAGGGGTTACGGCAAATCCGGACCTCTTGCCCTGTGCCTTTCTCGAACCCCTTGGTAAAATTTTGGTAAAGAAGTTTGCCTGACGTTGCGGTGATGCTGCGGAGGGCCGAATCATGGCGTCTCTGCAAGAGCGAAACGGAAGCTACCGGGTTCTTTTCTGCTACCACGGCAAGCTGCACACCTTTACCATTGGTAAAGTCGAGACAGGACGAGGCCGAGAACAAGGCCCGGCAGGTCGATTACCTGCTCATGCGGCTCAAGCAGCGGCTGATCGTGCTGCCCGAAGGCACCGACATCGTGACCTTCATCGAGCACGACGGCAAGCCGCCGGACATCGGGCCGACGCTCGCCGACGCTCCGCGTCAGGCCGTCACCCTCGGCCACCTGAAAGACCGCTACCTCACCACGCACGCCAACGGCACCATCGAGGCGAACAGCCTCGACACCTGCCGGCTGCATCTCGGCCACTTTGCCCGCGTCCTCGGCGAAGGCTTCCCGCTCGGCGAACTGTCGCTCGCCAAGTTGCAGGAGTACGTCAACCAGCGGGCCAAGGCCAAGGTCAGCCCAGTGACGATCCGCAAGGAAATCGCCACCCTACGGGCGGCGTGGAATTGGGGCGAGCCGATGGACCTGACCTCCGGCCGATTCCCCTCCAAGGGTCTCCGCTACCCCAAGGCCGACGAGAAGCCGCCGTTCATGACGATGGAGGAGATCGAGCGGCAGATCGCCGCCGGCGGCGACCCGGACACGCTCTGGGAGGCGCTGTACCTGCAAGCCTGATGAACTGGCCGAGTTGCTTGCCCACGTCGAGAAGAAAGCGCCGCATCCGTGGATTTACCCGCTGTTCTGCTTTGCCGCTCACACTGGCGCCAGGCGGTCGGAGATCCTGCGGGCCTTGGTCGCGGACGTGGACTTCACCGGCAACACGGTGCTGGTGCGTGAGAAGAAGCGGAGCCGTGGCCAGCGGACCACCCGCCGCGTGCCGCTGACGCCATTTCTCAAGAAGGTGCTGAAGGAATGGCTGGCGGTCCATCCTGGCGGATCGGCCCTGTTCTGCCATGCCGGCATCGTCGCCCGCAGCAAGAAACGAAGCCGCACGACCGGCCACCAGAACGAGAAAGAAGCGCCCTCCTCGCTGAAGGGCCGCATGGCGAACGTGAAGAAGCGGGAGCAGCCAGCACAGGCGGCGCTGACCCGCAACGAGGTGCATGACCATTTCAAGCGTGTGCTGGCGGGAACGAAGTGGGAGCCGATGCGAGGGCTGCACTGCCTGCGGCACAGCTTCATCTCGGCCTGTGCCAGCAAGGGAGTCGATCAGCGGCTGGTGCAGGAATGGGCCGGGCACATGAACGAGGCCACGTCGAAGCGCTACCGGCACCTGTATCCCTCGACACAGCAGGAAGCGATCAGCCGGGTGTTTGAGTGAAAGGACGGTCGCGGCACGGCTGGCAGCTATACCTAATCATTCAGCCGCAGGCCGTGCCGGGGCGTTCGGCTACGATTGCGGGCACGGAAACGGTATAATTGGGGCGAGTGGTGTTGCAGGGGCCGCAGTCCGGCGCCGAGCTTTGGGTCGCGGAGGTGGATGATGAAAGTGTTTCGAGACCTGTTTCTCCGGGGCGATCCGGAGCGGCTCCAGGCGACGATGGAGGAAATTGAGCGTCAGCTGACGGACGGATGGTCGCGCGACACGGAGACCGAGAGAAACCTGCGAGCGATGGCCCTACGAGAGGAGCCAACGTACTGCTTCGCCTGCGGGCAGCGGGAACACCGCCCAGCCGCCGTCGTCTCCATCACCCAGAAGGAATCTGGCCTCTTCTACGTCCCGAATATCGTCCCCAAGGACCGGCGCGAGCTTTCGCACGACGAGTACAACGAGATTCTGGCCGAGTTCTGCGACCGCTTCGTGCGGCCCGCAGCCGGCCAGTCTAGCGTCCAAGTCGAGTTGACCGACACGCAAGCCGACCTGAGCAGCTGGCTCTCGCCGGCAGCAGCTCAGAAGTTGCGAGCGTTCTCCGCTACGGCGGATCGGAATACGGGCGCATCCCAGCCCTGTGACCATGACCGCTGGATGGACTTCATCGTGGCGACCCATCACGATGGCAGCCGGCTCGATGCCCGCACGCTGCGTCGCTGGCTGGTTGAGGTTGAGAACTGGCCACCGGAGGTGGCGCAGCGACTGGCACTCGAATATGAGTTTGGCAGGGAAGTCCTGGCCTTCTCCGAGGGCCGCCGCCAGAGCGCTTGAAGCTATGCCGAGCATTGCCGCCGTGGCCGCCCAGCTTCACGCCGAGGGCTGCCCGGCTCTCTTCCCTGACACCTGCATCCTGCTCGACATCATCCGCGCGACGTATCGCTGCTTGGGCGGCTGCGTGCAGCGGGCATCGGAGCTGCTGGGCATGGTTACGTCCGTCCCGCCGCAATGCCGGCTGATTCTACCTTCGCTCGTTCCAGGCGAATGGAACGCCAATGCCACCAACGTCCGCGATGAGGTGCGCAGGCACTTGGCGAAGATCGAAGATCAAGCGAGACACTTCCATGATGCATGTCATGTCCTTGGAATCCCCCTGGGGTTCGGGCGGCCTACTTACGCCAGTGCCGGCCTAGCGGACCGGCTCTTCGACTTGTCGAAACAGCTCCTTGACAACGCGCTAATCCTGGACCCGGACACGGGGTCCACGACGCGGGGGGTTGGAAGGGTGGTTGCCAAGGCTCCGCCTTCCAAGCAGGGCGGTGAGGTCAAAGACTGCGTGATTGTGGAGGAATGCCTGGAACTGACCCGGCAGCTGCGGGTGCTCGGCTTCTCGAGAAAGTGCATCTTCTGCACGTCGAACCTGGACGATTACGGAGGACCGGCCGGCGGATTACATCCAAGCCTGGCCGCCGATTTCGCCGCAGCCGGCCTCGGCTTCACGGCCAATCTCCCCTGGGCTGTTCACGAAGTAAGGACATGAGTACCGCCGTTCGCCGGCGGGAAGAACCGTCCGAGACCGTAAGCGGATCAAGCTGGCCACCGGATAGAGGGCAACTTCGACGCGCGTTGCCGAGAGTAGAGTTTGCCCTTTGCACGGATCATGCAGGAATGGTTTACGTCCGTTCCGTACCTGGCAGGGACGAGGCGGGAGGCGGGGCTGGGACAGAACGAACAATCACGGTGGGATGAGATGCAGGAACCCTCACAGTTCTCTGCCCCGGCCGCGCGTTTGCACTTGCTCCGGTGCTGCTTGGTCGCCGCGTAATATATCGCGGAAGGCTCTGACTTCTTCCAACCACCGTTCCGGCGGGTTGCCATCGAGTGCGTCGCTGATCCCTTTGAAGAAGGTTTCCCTCGCCTGCTGTCGTTCCCTTTCTCGCGCCTCCAAGGCCATGACATGATCGAGGATTTCCTTGACCTGTTCGACCAACGGCGTCGGCTCTGTCCGTCCATCATCAGGAAATAGCTTGGCAATCGCGCGAAGCTCCTTCTGGCCGTCCAACACGACACGAAGCGCTGCTTCTCCGACATCGCCAATGGTTTCCTTCACCACTTCAGCGAATGTCTCGAACCCCACATCGGATAAGGCAGCATCCCGAGCAATGTATTGCAGCTTCGCAGCAGCCGACAATTCTGCCCACGGAAGCCGGTTGCCATCCATTTCTTCAAATATATGATTGCTAGGGCTGTTCTTGCTGTCCTCGACCATCGCCCGGAAGTTGGCCGTCTTGTGATTTTCCAACGCCGCCTCATCGCATACCCCTTCCAGCCATCGCTCTGACGGCTTGCCCTCACGGACGTTGGTAAAGATGACGCCGGCTTGCTCGCTACTCAGTCCCCGGTCCTCGTAATCATCCCAGGAAACGGACGACCTCAGCACTTCAAGCTGTGCGGCGGCACTCAACCGCTCGAACCGCACGCCGCTGTCATTCTTCGCTAAGACCATCGTGTCATCCACGCTCCACAAGAATTCTTCCGCATACCGGCTTGAGGCAACGTCGTTCAGCGAGGCCCGAAGCTCTGCAAAAGCCGGGTCATCAGGTTTCAACATGTCCATTCCTCACCTGTTCCAAGGAGTGCAGCGCCGGATAAGCCGAGCTGTCCACAAACGCCCGCTCCCTGCTCACCGCCGGGAAGGCGAACCATCGCCTATCGAGGCGCCGCGACAATATCATCACGAGAGATTCAACAACGCAGGTCATCTTCTGGGCGTCTTTCATGCCCCCCTCGCACTCACCGTTCCCTGCCGGAGTCGCGATCCTTCGATTTGGTGTTGGACTCCGCCAGCATGTCGGCGGCCAATTGTTCGAGCCAGTCGCCCTGCGCCTGCTTCTCTGGGCGTGCTTGCCGCTGAGGTTCCCTTTCCTGCTCGGGAGGCGGAATCAGCAGTTCACAAACAGGGAGCGAACCGATGCCGGTGGGGACATATACCCCCGATACTCGCACGATTCCGGCTTCCGCCAGAGCTTTCAACATTCCCGCATTCTCGCTGTAGTCTTTGATGAACACTTGGTTCGGAGGCAGGGGCACATGGGGCATGTTGAGGCTGGCCGTGGCAACCGGCTCGCCGGTCTTGGCGTCGTAAAGCGACAAGGCGGTGTGACCGTTCAAGGCATAGCGCCTCGGCCCGGACCACGCAATCGTGACCGGCAAAGCGCACGAGTTTCTCGGACTTGTTTTTCATGATCGTCTCCTACCCTCCATCGGTTTCATCGCAGTCACAGCCGGCCGGACCAGCGACCGGCGCTGCGTTTCCCCGTTCGCTCAGGCCGGCCGCGCGAGGGGCAGCAAGCCCTTGCGCTGATAGCGCAGCAGTTCGGCGTGGGGCACGACCCAGCGGGCGTAAGCCCCACGGCCGGATAGCTTTTTCTCGGCCCGGATGCGGCCGAGGCGGCACCATTCCCGGCAGGTGAAGCACGACTTGCCGACGAGCTTGGCGAACTCCTCGATTTCGTAGAAGTCCTTGATCGTCTGCCGCTCGACCAGGGCGGCCAGCAGTGCCTCGATCTTTTCCAGTCTCTCCTCAACAGTCATGCTCCACCTCAACTCTCGATGCCTTGGCCTTCTCGTTTCCTGAAAAATGGGCGATCCCGGTAGCGTCACAGAAGGCCGGCGGCCTTCATTTTGACATCGAACTCGTGTGCCTCTTTAACCATCGCCTCGCAGATGATCTTGAAAGCCGCAGCGTCCAAGCCCGCGATCAGGGCACAGTAGGCCAGCGCGAACTTGACATTCCCGCCGTTGTCCAGGACGGACGCCTGCCAAGCGCCGGCTGCCAGCTGCGTGTTCCGCGTGAGCAGATAGCCCATGACCTCGACGGGCAGACGCGCGGCGGGAACCACGGCCCCGCTGAACGTCGAGATCAGCATGACCTTGGCGCCTTCCGTCACCAGCACCTTGCGGACGCCGATGGCGGGATCGTTGAAGTACAGGACGACGCCCTCGCCGTTGCGTTCGTCAATCGACCAGCCCAGCTCCTGGCAGAGTCGTTCAACGCGCCCCGACGGCTGTTCTTGCGGGAGCAGATTCTTGGCCACAGCGGACGCCGTGGCATTGATGAAAGCCTCAAAAGCATTGCCGAGCATACCCATGATTGATCCTCCTTCTGGAAAAAAGCCTGACCGAGCGTCAGGTGGATTTCACGTTGGCTAACAACTCTTCACACTCTTTCAGAACCTCCGCCGCCTCGTCCCGCCTGTGCTGCCGGACCAGCGCTTCGGCCCGGACAAGGAGTGCCTGGAGCCGGGCACGTAGCTTGCGATTTCGCTCCAGCAAGGCAATGCGTCCCGCGACCCAGGCCACAAAGACAGCGACGGATGCCCAGGCCCACAGGTACACATGCGGATCATCCGCCGAGCCGGGACTCCAGTTCTCCGGATGGTGAAAGTCCCACCAGGCCCGGAAAGGGAAGACGACGCCGAGGAAGACAAGGACTCCGGTGAGAGTCCAGGTATCCACACGATTCATGGCAGACCTCCAGATGAAATAGGCAGAGGGGAAGGTGGGCGAGCCTTCCCCTCATGCCGGACTCACTTCTTGCGGAGCGACTCCAGCCAGGCGCCGAGGATGCCCTTGCCGGCCTCGCGCACGGTTTCGTTCTCCGCGATCTTCTTGACGACCTTGGTCGCATCCTTGGCAGTCTCCTTGACGGACCATGCCGTCCAGCAGAACAGGCAGAGCATGATGAAAAGGAACCCATCGAACGACCAGTCGAACGGCCAGAATGCTGCGAACATAAACGCTCCTTTGTATGGGCGAAGGTGGTACGTACCCCGGCGACACACGCCGCCAGGAAATCTCACGAAAGCAGCTTGAACACGAGCTTTACCGGGCTGGGAGCCATGCCGCCGAGAGACGGGCTGCTGGGCAGTTGAGACGACCTCGCGGCTCCCACCGCTCTTTCAGAGGTGCGTGGGGAAGCTCTTCGTGTAGAAGGATCGCTTCCCGAATCAACCATGCGAGCGGGGCTGGATGCCGCCAACCCGTTACGACATCAGCCAACCCATGAAGGCTCCGGCCAGAGACGCTTCCAGCAGCCGGCGCCGCTCCGGTGGCATCTTCATCAGGTGTTCCGTGATGTACTCGCTGGCAGCACGAAACGAGTCCGTGTCGCCGTTGAAGCGGTAGGCGGCCCGCGTGATGCGGGCGAACAGCGTGGTCTCGGGCAGGGTCTCTAAATCGCTTTCCGAGCGCGGCGCGGTCTGGATCAGCTCGACGATGGCCGCCGCGATTCCACCAGGGATGTTGGCCAGGCGTAGCAGGACGCCGGCGTGGAACGCCGCCCGCTCGCATTCGACCCGCCAGGCTTCCGGGGAATCGTCCGGCGGGGTCTCCGTACTCTTCGCCTCGGAATTGGCGATGGTGTGTTCGTCCGGACCGCCCGGACAGCCGGCCGTCGTCTCAGGCTCACCGCCGAGCGCGGAGCCGCACTTGGGATCGAGGGGGTTCATGAGTACCTCACTTTCTGGGTTTGGGGAAAAGGCGGGGCTGGGCGCGCCCCGCCGGAGAGTTACTTCAGCCAGCGTGTGATCCACGCGGCCAAGCCCTCGTTGGCCTTCTTCTTGATCTCACCGTCATCATCAATGGCGGTGAGGATCGTGAAGATGAAGAACAAGAGCAGGAACATGGCGAGCATCAGGTTGACGAAATGCTCGCCGAGGGTTGTGGCTATCAGCATGCCGGTCTCCTTACTTGAACAGGCGGCCCAGGATGTTGAGAACACCCTTCTTGGCCGCGCCGCCGACGATGCTGTTACCCTTGAGCCAGATGCCCCACTGTCGGATGCCCATCAACATGAGGAACAAGACAATGAGGAACCCGATGGGGTTGCTTTCGGACGCTTCGGCAAACAGCTTCATGACGAACTCCTTGAAAAAAGAGGCGATAAGGTGGTTGAAGACACGGTTACAGTTCACGGCCGCCACGGCTCTGCTCCTGTTGCTGCACTTCCTGCGCTTCCTGCTGCTGACTCTCGGCCTGGTTGGTGCGGGGATACATCACGAACGCATCCCCACGGAACAGGGCCGAGGCCATCTCGTGGGCGCCATGATCGAACGTCGGCGTCAGGCCGTCCCAAATCTTGCCGCCGATCTCCTTCAGTGAGGACGCCGCTTCCCGGATGGACTCCACCAAGGACGGCTGCTGGCCGGCCTTGAGCTGCTCGAAAAACTCTCGACTTTCTTTGGACATGGATTCTCCTTTCATCGGAACCAGTGCTGAAAAAGCCCCGCCGTCCACATGGCCGCCAGCATGGCGGCGGTGAGAAACAGGCAGGCCGTATCGAAGGCCATCTTGGCCGGACTCAATCCGGCGGGCTGGCCAAAGCCTCTTTCGTAGTACCGGACCAGCCAGGTCCAGATGGGCGGGGCACCGGGCGTGAAGGTGATTGCTACCCTCGGATCAAGACCGGCTACCTCTTCGGGCTTCAGCAGCTTGCGGCCGTGCTGCTGCCAGTTGTGGCTGGTGTTCGTGGAGTAGCTGGTGCTGCCGCTTCCCTGCTGGGAAGCCTGCCGAGTGGTGCCCGAGCTGGTGCCTCCGCTCGCCACGATGGTCGTTTCCTCACCAAGTCTGCCCGAGACGTACTCAGCAGTCTGAATATCGTTAACGCCAAAAAAGACCTGCGAAGTATTTGAAAGGACCGTCTGATCCTGGCCGTCGGGCCAGCACTTCTTGAGCTGGCCGAGGGACTGGTAGTACAGCTGGAGCCGCACTCCATAGCCGCGGAACTTGTCCACGGCGTCGTCGAGCGCGTCCATGTGCCCGAGGGAGGCTGCCTCATCGAGAACGAAATGCACCTTGGTCCTCTCCTGCAAACCTCCCTTCACCACGGCCCGGAGCAACGAGCCGATCCACAGCCGCAAGAGCGCCGACTGCGCCCGCATATGCTCCGGGGGAAGCACGAGGTACACCGTCATCTTGCCGGTGAGCAGATCGGCCGGGTTGAAGCTACTCTGCTTGGTGCTTTCCGAGACCGCAATGGTGTCGAGGAAGCGCAGGAAGCGGTTGGTGGTGGTCAGCGTCGATCCCAATTCCTTGTCCTTGAAGTGCGTCAGCTGGTAACCGAGCCGGGCCAGCATTCCTTGCCAAGCGTCGGACTCGCACATCATCTTGATCGCCGCCTGCATCCTGTCCGGGTTGGTGAGCAAGGCTCGGACGGTTTGCAAGGACTTCTCCTCGCCTTCCGTGAACCAAACCACCGCCGCGACCATCGCGGCAATCCATACTTCCGCTGAGTCGTTCCAGAACGGCTCCTTCTCCTGGCCCGTCCGAATTACCAGCGCCTCGGCCAAGTCTCGGCATTCGTCGATGGCCGTGGGCGAATCCTTGTCGATGAACTGGAGCGTGTTGAATGTATCCGGCTCCGGCGTGACGATCCGGAACGGATCAAGAAGGACGATTTGATGCCCCATCCTGCGCCGGGCAGCCGCCGTAATCTTGGCCAGCTCGCCCTTGAAATCGACCACGACGGCGGATTCGTCACACGTCATCAGGAAGGGGATAGCCACCGCCGTTGACTTCCCGACGCCTACCGGGGCCACGATCATGCTGTGGATCGCCGTGGTCAGCCGCACCAGGAATTTGGGTGGTGCCCGCTGGAACGCCATGAGAAACTTCTGGCAGGCGGCCTTGGCCGAGAGCCGGGAGTCGAACAGCGCCTGGACGGCTGCGATCTTGCTCGGCTTGCCCTCGATGTGGCCGACCATCAGGCCGTTGCCTTCGAGCAGGTGCGGGATGTCGCTGGCATCGGCCCACCGTGCCGTCCCGTAGGCGGTGTAACGGTGCGTCCTGCGGCACAGCAGGACAATGCCGAGGACGACGGCCACCAGCCAGGCGTAGGGCACGAGGTAGACGACCAGGGCGGCCAGGTAGCCTAGAAGCAGCACGGTGACGATCAGAATGCGACGTAGTAGGTGGTACATGGTTTTCCCTCAGTTCTTGCTGGGATGCAGCCGCTGCTGCATACGATCCACTTGCAGTTCGTAATCCTCGATCCCCCGCTTGGCGACTTGGTAGAACAGATCCCATGCTTCCTTGTGCAACCCCGGATGGAGAAGGTGCGAGACGACATAGAGGCACGTCGTAGCGATGGACTCGGCCGCATCGTGTTGAAGTCGCTGGTTCCTCATCCGATCACCCCTTCCTGGCTTTGTCCCGGAGAACGGCCTGGAACGTGCGTGCGTCCAGCCCTTGCTCGCGGGCCTTCTTGGCCTGGCGCTGGGCTTCGCCGAGGCTTTTGATCAGGTCATCGAGAGTCAGAGCTTTCCCGCTGGCGACGATGGACACGCCGGATGGCAGCACTGCCTTGATGCGCGATAGCTTGACGGCCGGCGTTGCGTTGGTTCGCTTCTTGCGGCAGAAGTCCGCGATTTGGCCGGCGGGCGTTCCAGCGAGGTACATCTCCAGCAGGCCGGCCTGCTCTGCTTCCGGCAGGAGGCTGATTTGATACCACGCCTTCGGCCCGATCTTGCCCTCCTCCGCAGCCTTCTGGACGGCCGGGACGGTCTTCCACAAGGAGTTCAGCCGCGTCAACATGCTGGCGTCGCGGTCGATCTTCCCGGCCAGCTCCTTGGCGGTCGCTCCGGGGTTCTGGTCCAGCCACTCCTTCGCGGCCAAGGCTTGGTCGAAGGGGGATAGGCTGGTCGAGTGCATCGCCGAGATCAGTTGCAGTTCGCAAACCTCGCCCGGCGCCAACTCGCGGTCCACGACGATCACGTCTACCTCGAAGTCGGGGTTTTCCAGCATCAGACCGCGCCAGCGGCACTCGCCGTCGAGGATCGTGTCATCGGCCAGGATGATGAGCGGGTGCAGCTGCCGCTTCATCACCGAGCGGGCCAGCGAACGCAAGTCCGCTTCGGGCGGAAAGGTCTTGCGGACCTGCGGCCGCGTCTTCAGGACGCGGGCACGGCGTTTTTCAATCGACTTCTTGACAAGCGGGGGCATGAGAATCTCCTTCCTAAACGGAGCCTGACCATTGGCACGTTCCGCACGCGCCATGATCGAGGCAGGAAACGATGGGGAATTACGATCCCGTGGTCCCAGATCGAGACCACGGGCCAGAGAGCGACTGCTGGGTCAAAGACTCGTGGTTACGCGGCGTCCACTTCGTCGAACTCGCCGCTCTCGACCTCGCGTTTACGGCGGTAGAAATCCGCCCGCGAGGCGCCGGTCTTGTTCATGTACTCGCTTTCTTGACTCTTGGCGTCGGCGACCGTGCCCATGATCTCCCGGACGATGTTGCGGCGCTTGGCCTTCTTGGCTTCCGGCGAGTTGGTGTTAACTTCGTGGCGGAAGTGGCAGGTGGCTTCGCGGACGCTGGCGGCAATCAAGTCCTCCCAATGCGAGACGGAGCAGTCGGCCGCGAACTGGAGGTAGGTCTGAAACGCCTTCTGCTGCAAACGCAGGTCGAGCGGGCAGCCGGCCGCACGGCATTCTTTCAGCAGGTATTCCGTGACTTTCAGGCACTCTTCCGGCGTGATGACCAGCTTGTCCTGCATCCGGTATCCTTTTCCAGCCAGGTCACGCATCAAGGCCGTCAGTTCGGCGTCGGTAACATCGAGCCGATGAACTTCGATCCGCGTGGCCAAGGCCCGCAGCTCGGGCAGGTCGGCCAGCGGCCGGTTGCTTATCAGTATCAGGCCGCCGCGAAAGACAAAGCGCAGGGGTCCGCCGGTGGCGGTGGTCCAGGTGACGGCCCGCTCGTGTCCCGGTTGTGACCATAGCGCGGAGCGGAGGACGCCCTGCGCGTCGGGGTCTTTGGTCAACCGCTCCATGTCCTCCAGGACGTGGATGGCGTCGGGGGCATTGTGCAAGGTCTGGAACAAGCCCTTGGCGGTCATGCGCGAGTTGTACAGCTGGTAGGGCACGTCGGAGCTTTCCAGGTGCCGCAAGACGGTGTGCGACTTGCCGACGCCGCCGGTGCCGTACAGGAAATAGCCGGTCTTGTAGCCCCTGGCCACGGCCGTGACGTGATCGCGGACCAGGTGCAGTTTCTTGTCGAGGCTGGCCAGTGCCTCTCGGTCGTAGGGCCGCATGTCTTCGGTCATGGTGTTCAACCTCACGGTTCGTTTTTTCGTCTCAGGTCTGGGTCGTGAGACTGGAGACCGGAGACTGGTTGCTTGGCGGTGACAATTTCTGGTTATCCAGTCTCAAAGGGCGACGGTGAGACTGGCGACTTGCGACTGACTCAGCACCCGCGCCTACGATGCCAGCAGCTGCCGGCGGTGGACAGAGCCGGGGGTCATGCCGGCCAGGTGCGGGGCCACGATTTGGGCAATCATGGCCGCCTCGGCATCGTCCAGGGGTTTGTCTCTGGCGGCAGAGCGGGCGATGGCCCAGACGCTCAGGTCGGAGTCGGCCAGCCGCCGCAGCAGCTGGGCGAAGGCTTCGGGATTGCTCCGCGCTTGCTCGAACTCGGCGCGAACTTTCTCGATGCGCGCGCGGCGTCGCCGCGCGCGGGTTTTTCCGCGTGACATCATTTCACCTCGTCGGGAGGGCCACGACGCCGGAAGGGAGCCGTGGCAGGAAGACCGCAACCAAAGCCGCCGGAGGCGGCAGGGCCGCTGGTCGAATCAGGAATGAGAGGCGCACCACACTCTGATGGGGTGCGTCAGCTCAGGGCCGTCGCCCCGTCTGCATTTATTATCTCGTGGCCGTCGATTGTGCGCCGTGCGCACGATCCGCTGGAGCTGGCCGAGCCTCTTCATAGACGCCCCGAGCGCGAGAAGGTCGGCTTGCGGAAAATGCCTCCGGGGCCGGTTTGGATCGGCCTTGATGAAGGCAAGCGTTTTCAAAGTCCGTTGCGGCACCAGCGTTCTCCTGCATGGCGTTTCGGGCGATCCGCCCTCGGCGGTCGCCTGGAGGCAAGCCCGCGTGCCCTCGCATGAGCAATTGGGCAGGGTTCTCGTCCCGTCTGCCTTTATTATCTCGTGAGGTCGATTGTGCGCTGCGCGCGATCAGGGCGCTATCGGGCGCGGCTATTGATACGCTCGCCCTGCTGTGCTCCCTGCTGCTCGACTTGTCGGATCAGCAGCCGGTCTGCGGTTGGCCGTAGAGAATGGATGCGCCCGCTAGCATTTTATCCGTCCGTAACGGTCATCTTTGGCAGACACTTCATGATGGAGAGGAACCGATCCACATAATGGAATGCCTTCCGTGCCCTCCGCGTCCACCGGCTCTCGCGACGCTTTCCCCGCATATGCGTGGCCCGAAACGTCAGTTCACGCTCTTCGTCCGACCAGGCATTCGAGAAGAACGGCTCCTTGTCCAACAGAACGTGAACCACTTCGAGACAGCCATCGCGGATGTAGCCGTTGCTCGTCGGCAGTCGGATTGCGGCGTAGGTCGGTCGAAGCTGCTCCAACGTCGCTTGGAGCTTGCTATACCCGATGGCCCGATCTTCCGACTCGATCGCATCACGATCCACTTGGGCAATGCACCAAAAAAGCTGGAGCGGTGTCAGATAGACCGTCAGGTCCACATCTTTGAACCAGGTGAGGATTCGTTGGTCCTCCGCGCTGAGAATGGGTTGCTGCGTCGTCGATGCCATAGCCTCCTGTACCATTGGCTCGACCGGAATCCGACTCAGAAGTTCCACGGCAAGCTGTCGGTTCTCTTTATGGTGCCGCTCGGCATTGTGATAGCTCTCCCACCAGTAATCGTAATCGTCACCGTACCCACTTGGCGGTTTTCCGGGGAATGAAAAGGTGCTGGTTGCAACCTGACGAACGGCATCATGCACCGACTGGTCAAATGACCCAATGCTCTGCAGGGCGAAAATGGCCCACCCGCAAAACAACGAATTAGCATTGCCCAGGAAATTTACCAAGCCCGCTATCACGTCTGGAGAGGGTGCGCCGATGTCGCCCAGGGCTTTGACTGCTTCAAAAACGACGTGAGGGTCTGAATCGCGTAGAGCGGCAGCCAGACCTTTCAGGACAGAGGGTGCGGCGACTCGTAGCTCGCCCAGGGTGCGAGCGGCCTCCGTGCGAATGTTCTCACGCCGATCACCAAGTGCTTGGACCAATGCATCCAGGACGGCCTGGTGAGGCGGGTTGATTCGTTTGCAAACCTGGATGGCCGCTAGCCGAATAGAGCCGCCTGGTCCGACCACAGCCTGCGCCAGACCAGCGAGCACGTTAGCATCGGATAAACCCGCTTCATTAATGACTGCCGCCATATCGTCGTAGCTATACGAACCATCCCACGGATCGCATTGGGGTGAGGCGAGCAGCTCTCGAATGGGCGAGCCGAGCCGGACAAGCGCCTCGAAGGCGCACTTGCTGGCTTTCTTGTCGGAACCCTGGAAGTCCTTCATCAAGCGATTGATCGCCTTGGGGGCGGGTTCGTCGGACGGCCGGGCAGGCGGCATGGGCTTCTCCTTTCCTGATTCCACCATGCGCATGATTGTAGCCGGCAGCCGGCGGGCCAGCTACCGAGTCGGAAACGCCGAGCTGCCCTGACGGTCCTTTCTCCTCCCCCTTCGCTCCCGGCCCGCATGTGGCCTTACCTTTGGCACGAGTGAAGCAGCCGCCGGCCCGGTAAAGCTGCCAAGGCCGTTTCCGGAGGAGCCTCGGCCTTTCGCTTTGCGCCTGCGCTACCGGACCGTCTAGGGCTGCTTCGGTCGGCGTGCCGTAAGGCCCCGATGAGCGGGGCCGGAAATGCAAAGAAGGAGAAAGAACCATGTCAGACCATGCAGCACTCGATACCGGCGGGAAGAACCGCAAGCCCAGCCTAATCGCCTATCAGGTCCGCGGCGGCAAGGACGGCGACAGCTATTGGGACCGCGTGGGCATCGCCTGGAGCAACCGCGACGGCGGCTTCACCGTCCAACTCCACAGCATCCCGCTCGATGGCCGGATCGTCCTCACCAAACCCAAGAGCAACAGCTAATCCCACAGCAACCGGGCGGCCTCGCAAGGGCCGCCCCCAACCGAAAGGAATCACACCATGAAACACGAAGCCGTCTACGTCGAGGCCATCGACGCCACCATCCGGGCACTCCACGCCCTGCTCGCCAGGGCGATGGTGGACGTGACCGTCGCCCGCAAAGACCTGGAACAGAAGCAACACCTGGCCGCCGTCGGAGCCATCATGCCGCTGACGGAGACCCTGCAATCGGCAGCCGCTCTCCACGCCGCCGTCCTTGTCCTCAACCGCGAGATACGGTAGGAGGCGACGATGGGCAATCGAGCTTTAGTGATCTTCACCGACGGCGAGCGCGTCTCCCCGGTAGTCTACCTGCACTGGTGCGGCGACAAAGTCCCGGCCTGGCTGGATGATCTCAGGCAGCTCATGCACGGCCGGGAGGGCGACGTGGACTACTCCTGTGCCCGGTTCATCGGCTTGTGTCATACGCAGATCACCGGCAACCAGTCGCTGGGAGTCTGGAACGTCCCGCCGCCGATTGAGCGAGCGGTGCGGGCCTTCCCCTGCACCGACAGGTCACGCGAGCAGCTGGCCGCGTATGGTCACGGGAACGCCGGGGTCGTCATCGTGAACGTCCGCGATTACAGCTGGCAAGCCTGCGGCGGCTATCTGCACCGTTCCAATCCTTCATCAACCACGAACGCATAAGGAGATTTCTATGCACACATCGATCAACAATCCGTTCTACGCGGCCCGCATCCAGCGGGTCGCACCTTCCCGACCCGAGGAGCCGTTCAAGCCCGTCTACGCCAAGCTGCCGGCGGCGCCAGTCAACGCCAGTCCGGTTCCTCACCTGACCAGCCTCTACCATTCGGCCGAGGCCGGCGACTACGGCGACCGCAGCTATCCGGGCAACTGCGGCGGCAACCTTATCAAAGACCTGCTCCGCTACTTCAAGCCGTTCAGTGTCCTCGATCCCATGACCGGCAGCGGCACCTGCAAGGATGTCTGCGAGGAAATGGGCATCTACTGCTACTCCAGCGACCTGCACCAAGGTGCCGATGCCTGCGATGCCTCGCAATTCCCCCGCCGGTGCTTCGACTTCTGCTGGGTCCACCCGCCCTACTGGCGGATGAAGCTCTACACCGAAGACCCGCGCTGTCTCTCCCGCGCGCCTACGTTGCCAGCGTTCTTGGAGCGTTACCGCCTGCTGATCGACAACTGCGCCGGCTCACTGGCGCCGGGCGGCAAGCTGGCCATCCTGATGGGCGACTACAGCGACCGCGAGGCCGGGTACGTTCCGCTGGTGTTCTACACGAAGCTGCTTGCTATGCGGGCCGGCTTGCGGCAGCATTGCACCGACATCATTCGCTTCAGTCACGGCAACAGCAGCTCCAAGAAGGTGTATCGGAGCAGCTTCATTCCGGGGCTGCATGACGTGTGCATGGTTTTCGAGAAGCAGACGCAGGGAGGCGAACATGGAAACGAATAAGGCGATCCTCACCGACATTGCGAAAAAGCATCTGTCCATTGACACGCTCGATAGCCGGCAATCCGACCGGCTCGACTTCCACGACCTGGCCGTCTGGAGTATCGAGCAAGCGCTGGAGGCCGCTTTCCAGGCTGGCCTCGCCGCCGCCGAAGATCGGCGCCGAGCCTGGGGTGAGGAACTCCTCGGCCAAGCGCAGAACGCAGAGGCGTCGGAGCTGGCGTACCCCAGCTGGGGATCTTCGCGCAGGTGCTGACCGCCATGCAGGACGCCGAGGAGATCGGCCGCCCGGAACAGTCCGACTACCTGGACTTGATGGTCGCCATCATCCACGAAGCGTCCGAGCGTATCGCGTACTACGCCTCCCATGCCTTCGAGGAGTACCGGAGTGAAGTACACATGACCATTGCAACAACCAACCACGGAGGAGACCAACCATGAAAGCCTTTGACGATTACGAAGTCCACGGCGTCGCCGAATTCACCGACCTACACGGCAACCGCTACTGCGAAACGGTTCCCGACGACGAGGCCCACTTCTGGAGCCTGTACGGCCACATCCCTGGCCAGGGAGTGGAGTGCATCGGCAACTTCAAGACGCGACAAGCGGCCGAGGAGGTGCTGGCCCGGATCACGGGTGGACCTACGGCCCGCGAGCTGCTGCACGCCCTCATGGCCTGCATCTGGTGGTGGGACACCCAGCCGGCAATAGTACGCAATCTGGAGGAGCCAGAAGCCTTCGTCCTCGGGCGTGCCCTCGTCGCCAGGGCGCATCGCCGCATGACCACGGACCTTTTCACCGACCTTTTCCACCACTGCGCCCTCGTCGCCTTCGTTGAGCAGGCGGCGGCGCAGGGTGGTTGGCCCGATTCGGAGCTAACCCGCCAGCGGGCCTACAAGTTATACGAAACCGAAAAGCGAAAGGAATCGCCCCATGACTGACCCTTACCTGATCGAAGGCCCCGCCCTGATCTCCTTCAGCGGCGGCCGCACGTCGGCCTATCTCCTCAAGCACGTCCTCGACGCCTACGGCGGTACGCTGCCGAATAACGTCATCGCCTGTTTCGCCAACACCGGCAAGGAGATGCCGCAGACGCTCGATTTCGTCCGCGATTGCGGCCAGCGCCTGGAACGTCCCCATCGTCTGGCTGGAGTACGATCCGACCGGGGAAACCCAGCGGAAGTTCCGCATCGTGGACCACAGTAGCGCCAGCCGCCAGGGCGAACCCTACGAGGCGTTGTTGCGCGAGCGGAAGTACCTGCCCAACCCGGTCACGCGCTTCTGTACGACGACCTTGAAAATCCGCGTGATGCGCGACTACGCCCGCTCGCTGGGCTGGGAGCATTGGACCAACGCCATCGGCCTGCGCTTTGACGAGGCCCGCCGCGTCGCCAAGATCAAGGACCAGCGCGAACGCTGGGAGACGACCGCGCCCCTCTACGATGCCGGCGTGACCAAGGAGATGATCGCGGCGTTCTGGGCGGAGCACCCGTTCGACCTCGGCCTGCCCAACGTCGGCGGCAAGACGCCGGCCGGCAACTGCGACCTCTGCTTCCTGAAATCCTCGAAAACCATCTCTGCCCTGCTGCGGGCTGACCCGTCGTTGGCCGATTGGTGGATTAGGATGGAGGAAGAAGCCCGTCCGTCTAAGCCGCTCGGTGCCTTCTTCCGCAAGGACCGGCCCAGCTACCGCCAGCTGCGCGAGGCGGTCGAGCGTCAGCGTGACCTGGACTTCGGCGAGCGGGACGGCCTGGCCGAATGCTTCTGCCATGACTGAAGCGGCAGGCCACGCCCATGCCGCTGGAACTGCTGCCCATCTCGCTGGCCGAGGCCAACGCCTTCGTCCAGCAACACCACCGCCATCACCGGCCCGTCGTTGGCCACAAATTCTCGCTGGCCGCCGTCCAGGATGGGCAGGTTGTCGGCGTGGCCATCATCGGTCGGCCCGTATCCCGACGCCGCGACGACGGCCTGACCCTCGAAGTGACGCGCCTTTGCACCACCGGCGGTCGCAACGTCTGTTCGTTTCTGTATGGGGCGGCGGCACGGGCCGCGTTCGCCCTCGGCTATCGGCGGATCGGCACCTACACGTTGCCCGACGAGAGCGGGTCCAGCCTGCGGGCGGTCGGCTGGCAGTTGGTCGGCCCGCGTGGGGGCGGCTCGTGGAGCCGGGAGGGCAGGCCCAGAGCGGATCAACACCCGATGCAACCCAAGCTACTCTGGGAGCGGACGAAAGGAAAAAATTGACATTGGCCCGATTTCGCGCTATGGTTGACAAGGCCCGAGGACGGGCCGCATCAACCAGCAAGGAGGCCCTATGCCTAAACGCAAATCCACCGATGAACCAGCCGGCGACACCGCCCAAGCGCCGAGTTCCGAAGTCAACAACTCCACGGCGACCGCCACCCCACCAGCGCAAGACCGTCAGCCCGGCGACGATGCCGAGCCGCCCAAACGCAAATTCGCCCCCGACCCCTTCGGGGTCGCCAGCGACTACCTGGCCGGCGTCCACCTGCGACAGAGCCGCATGAATCGGCGTGTTGAAATCGGCTTCGACGACAAGCCACCGCAAGAGGTGATCGACAAGCTCAAAGAGAACGGCTACCGCTACAGCAGCCACGATAAGGTCTGGACCAAGCCGATCCACGAGGACAGCGCCATGCGGACCCGCATCGAGGCCGAGCGACTCTACAAGGAAACCGCCGACATGGTGCGCCAAAGCAAGGGCATCGCCGCCAGCCAGAGCGTCCCTTTCTAACTCCATCTCCCACCAAAAAAAGGCTCCTTCGCACGTAGCGAGGGAGCCAAAGAGTCAGTTATAGCAGCGACCACACGAGCCGCAGTTTTCCGCCTTGTTGGCCTGATGAGGGCATAACAAAGGCAGACCAACGCGCTGGGCGTGACGCCGAACCTTGCGGACCACGAACAAGAGATCCAACAGCTCCGGTTCTTCGTCCGTCTCCACCTGCAAGTAGGCCAGGCGGATGCCGACGGGAACCTTGGCCGGAACCCCTGTCTCGCGGTCGATGCTGTACCAGACCCGGCAGCACCGTAGCGCCGCCATCTCTTCCAGCACCGGAGCGATGTCCTCGACCCGCCACGACCGCGAATAGAGGTAGAAGCGGACCTTGGCACAGTGGCGCATGATTTCCAGCCACTTCCGCGCGTAGTCGGCGCTGTAAAAGTCGCCGCTACAGTGGAGCCTCAAGACGAGGACTCCCTTGCGTTTGATCTCGGCAATCACCCGCTGGGCGAAGTCGGCCCGCAGGGACTGCTTGTGACACCAGGCCAGCCGCTCGTTCACCGAGGCGAAAGCGTAGTGGCCGGTCTGGGCGTAGCACACGCGCTCACAAGTCGATGAACGACCGGGGCACGTTTTGACCGCTGGGAGATCGAAGTGGTGAATGGCTTCCCCAATCTTCCGATTTCCCTGTACCAGGAGCGGTCGAACACTCCAAGTCACGTTACTCTCCTTTCGGAACTGCGACGGAGAAGTGCGAACATCCGAGGACGTAACAGACCGAGCGTAGCGCGAATTGGAGAGACGCGCAAGCAATCAAAACGCTTGACTTGTGCGGGAAAATGCGCTAGGGTCGGCGGATGACTCCACCGCTTTTGACACTTCACCTGGCCGACGTGAGGCTGCCGGAACGCATATGACCGACCACCTGCCGCCCGATCCCCCTTTGAACGTCGCGTTCCTGGCGGCGTTCCTCGACAAGAGCCGCTGGATGGCCAAGCACGGGAACTGGAAGGAACGCCTGCTCTACCGGCTGGCGCTGGCCTACCTGGACGTGCTGACGCGGGAGGCGATCACGAGCAGCAGCGGTGCCCAGGGTGGGGAGACGGTGCCCCAGCCGGAAGGCAAGTGGACGCGGCGGGTCAAGAAATGAGCTGAGCCATGTCCACATACGATATTCACTACGAATCCCGTGAATTGGCCCGTGAATTGGGCGATCCGCTCTTGGGGACCGTCGAGGCCGATAGTCCCGCCGAGGCCGTGCGGAAGCCGGAACGCGACTCACAGATTCGCCGCCGGGCCATGCCGTGTGCGACGCTCTGGGCCGTCCGCGCCCGCCAGCATGGCAACCTTGAGCGGGGAAGGTAGCTCCCTCGAAGGGCCATCCCTGCGATACTGCCCTCGTAAGGGCGATGACCGCGATGATCGGCTGGGAACGCAGCCGGTCGAGCGATGATTCCCTGTTGCGATGACGCCGATTCCTTCGCGCGGGCTGCCTGTCTGCCCGCGTTGCTGTTTTTCTGATCCACCCACTGCCGGACACGGCCGGGCAGACCGAAGCATGTCCCCCTCGCCCTTGCCGTCCTCTCCAGCAAGCCCCCTCTGCGGCCATACTCCTGCCACCGGCTCGCGATCCTGATCGCAGGCTGGCTTGTTTCGGTAGCACTGTCGTTCCGTTTCGTACTCAGGCCACCTTCTCCTTTTGACCTATTCCTTCGCCGGCGCCATACGGCCTTTCGAGTCGGGGTTGCTAAGCCCGTCGCCGCCCTTGGCAAGCAGAAAAGCCGCTTTCACGACACTGAATTTTGGATTTGCAAAGCGTGAACCTTCGGCTTTTCTGCTTGTGGTGTCCAAGGGCGGCTGGCCGGGCTTGGGCGCATCCCCGGAAAGGCCGCGAGGGCGCGGCCTCAGAAGCAAAAGGAGAAAACCAATGTCTGAGAACACGAACACGGAAAACGGCAGCAAAGCCACCCGGAAGCCGAGCCACACCGCCTACTCGATCCGCGAGCGCGAGGGCAAGGAATCCAAATGGACCGAGATCGGGGTCGCCTTCCCGCACAAGGACGGCAAGGGCTTCGACATCCTCTTCGACGTGGTGCCCTTAAACGGCCGCGTCACCATCCGCGTCCAGGACCAGAAGTAAGCAACATCAACCGGGCGGGCCGACGTGCCCGCCCCCAAGGAAAGGAATCCGATTATGACCACGTTCCATCACTACACGACCGACAGCGTGTTAAACCTCACGTCCGCCCTCGAACAGTTTGCCGAGGCCGGCATTGACCCAGCCTTCGACACCGATATGGAGGAGCTGGAACGCCAGTTCGCCGAACTCCGCCTCACCTTCAGCCACAACTGACCGGAAAGGACATGGCCCATGACCGCTCCCCTGATCGAGATGACCGAAGATGAGTTCGACGCCCGCTTCCCGCTGCGGCGGAACCACCTGAACCCTCACGCCAGTTGGGGGTTCGATGACGACGGCGGCTGCCTCTTCGAGACCTACGGCGAAGAACTCGCCTTCGTGCGGCAACAAGACCCACGCACCGTCTGGACCTTCGTGGACGGCGACGACGGCGACCAATACGTCGTGAGCGGCTTCCATTTCGTCAACCGCATCGGCTACCTCCTCAGCACGGTCCCCGCACCCGAAGGAGTGGACATCCTGGTCCACATTCCGGGGCCGGACGAACCGGACCTTGAAGACGGCGAGTAGGAGGCCCACATGATCGCCGCCGACGCCCTACACCACGTCCTCGAAGTCGATGGCCGTGATGATCGGCTCCTTGTCGGCGGCGAAGTCCCGATCCGCCTGCATGATCCACGGCATCCGGTGCTGGTGCAGGTAGTCATTCAGCCGCCACAGGTTCCGGCCCCGGATCGTCACCTGCACCGACTTCAGCCCCGCGAACCGCACCACGATGACCTGGCCGCTGCTGCCGGTGCGGAATTGGCTGTCCGAGTCCAGATGGACGTACTGGAACGACCGCACGCCCTCCTTGCCCAACAGAAAGTGGATGGACTGGACCGACTTGTTGGATGGCCGTGCGTGGGCCTGATAAGCGCCGTCGAGGTCCACCAAGTCGGGAGCAAGTTGGTCCGCCGCCGTGTCCGCCTGGCTGGCGCTGCGGCTCTGGACTTCTTTCAGGGTGTCCGTAAAGGATTTACCGTTCATGGCCTACCTCTCTGTCCTTCCTTTTTCCCATTATGTACTCAGTCGCTTTCTCGCGCAACTGTCGATACGTTGCCTGCACTCTCTTGACGAACTTCCGCGTCTTCTCTTTCAGTGTGGGCGTGGGTGTCGCCTGCCCCATCAGCTCGGTCGCCGACAGGCGGGGGTCGCTCCGCTGGATCGACTCCCGGAGTATGGCCGGCGCCATGTCGGTATAGATGGTGGCTTTCTCGCGCGCCCGCGACACGGAGACGTAGAACTGCTGGGCGTTCATGGCCGGCCGGCTCTCGTGGCCCATTGCGATCAGCACACGATGCACCGTCTTGCCCTGGCTGGCGTGGCTCGTAGCCGTGTAGCCGTGCGTTAAGCCCCCGAAATCCTTGGCAATGACCCAGCCGTTGGCCAGCACAATGTCATCGCCCGCCGTGAAGCCGGCGACCCGATAGATCGAGCCGTTCTCCAAACGGTGCTTGCCGTCCTTGGTCTTGCCTTTGATATTGATGCGGATCACGTCGCCGGCCGCCAGAGCGGTCTCGCTACGGCCGTAAACCGCGAAGTGCGCGGGCCGGCAGCGCTGGGGCTGCAAGTCGGCGACTTCCACCTGCTCGCCCGCCCGGTAGGGGCCGGAGTTGCGGACGAAGCGGATGACCTCATCGCCGGCGTACCGCGACGGGTCGCCGCGCTCCGCCTCCGTCCAGCCCAGCGGCTTGAGCGTTTGAAATGCCCGCTCGTTGGTGCCGAGGAGTCCCTTGTCTTTCAGACGCTTGCGTAGCTCCGCCGTGATCTCGTCGCCTTCCTGATGCGTCGGCGCCACGATCAGGACTTCGGGCTTTTTGCCATCGGCCCGCTTTTCCTCAATGGCTTGCAAGTAATCCTCGACCAGCGGCTGGTTGTGGTCGAAAGCCGGTGTCTGCTTGACCCAGCCCAGCTTGGCGAGGATGTCGTAGGCGTCCAGCAGCTTGCCGTCATCGATGGCCGCCACGGCCCGCTTGTACTCCTGATGCTCTTGTCGGCGGATTTCCTTGAGCTGCGCGACCGGCAGGCCGGCGAACTCCTCCAGCACACGCAGCGCCGCCCCACGTTCGACGCTGCCGTGCTGCTTGCGGTCGCCTTGGAGGATGACGCGGGCGTTCAATTCCTTTGCTTTGTCAAAGACCTGGGCCAGCTGCCGAATGCCCAGCAGTCCGGCCTCATCCACCCAGATAACGCCGTCGCGTGCTCCCTGCTGGAACTTCTCGTCGATGAGGAACCGGGCCACGGTGTCCGCCTCCTCGAACCCTTCCGCGCGCAGCGTCTTCCGGCTGGCGTCCGCCGAGGGGGCCAGAACGACCACCGGCCTTTCGATGCCGGCGACGGCTTGCCGCATCATCCGCGTCTTGCCTGTACCAGCCCCGCCCCTTACCAGGACAATGCGATCCGGCGATTCCCAGATGTGCCGGACGGCCGCCTGCTGCTCGGCACTCAAGCCCTTGAGATTCGGCTCGGATTCGCCGTGCGGCGAACGCAGCGGCCGGCACGTTCCCCGGCCGTCGCGGGCGAAGGCGATGACGCGGCCTTCCTCGGCCAGCACTTCCTTCGTCGTGGCCTGGCCGTCACGCACCAGGACACCTTGCTTTCGCGCTTCGGGCAGAATGTCGTCGGGCAAGGCCGCGCCCATGCTACGCTCCATCGCGGTCACGGCCAGGTCATGGTAATCGACCACCGACTGCCGCTCGAAATGGTGCTGAACGGCGTAGGCGACGGCCTTGTCGGCCGTATTGGTCGGGCGGTTATTCTCGCCCGCCAGCGCCGCCTTGATCGCCTCCTCGATTTGCCTGTCTTCCTCCGGCGTCAGGCGGCTGAGCCAGTATTCGCGGTAGTCTTCCAGCGTCAGCCCCTTCCGCTTATGCAGCCGCGAAGTCGCGCCCAGCCGATCTTTGGCCCGCACGTCCTCGATGCCGAGGTCCGCCGCCAGCTTCTCGACTTCGGCCGAGCGCCGGGAGAACTTCTTGACTACTGAGGCCGGTATCCCCTGGATGTCCAAGCCCTCGTACTTGCGGCCACCCTTGCCATCCGCCTTCCACTTCGCTTCAACCTCGTAGCCCAGCTCGACCAGCTTATGGGCAAAGCGCTGGTTGAAGCGGCGGTCGAAATACTTGCGCAGGTCCATGATCGGCCGGAACTTGACGGCCTTCCACTCGCCCTCGGTCTTGTCGTAGGTCAGGTTAAAGACGACGACATGAATGTGGCGGTGCGGGTCCGGCATCTTGTCTTCCTTGGCTGGCCGCGTCTCCGGATGCTCGATGGCGTACCAGACCAGATTGCCAGTCACGCGGTCCTCCTGCTTGCCGCCCTTGCGCACTCGCGTCGTCGCCAGCGTTTCGATGTCGGCCATCGCCTCCCGCACCGCTTCCCAGAACGCTCCCTGAATGCGGCTGTCGCCGCGTTCCAGGGCCACAGTGACGCCCTTGGAGCAGTGCAGGTTCACGTCCCAGGCCGGGATGCGGTGTTCCACCAGCTTGGCCGTGAGCTGCTCGCCCGTGTGCGGATCGAGTCCGTGAATTAGACGCTTGAACTGCTCGTAGTCCGGCGGTCCAGTCAAGCCGAGAGCATCGGCACCCTTACCACCCCACTCGCGGCGAAGGTCATCGGACTGTAAATAGTAGCCGCCGTCGGACTTCGAGTAGTAGCTCTCGGCTGCCTTGGCGTCTGCGATAGGTTGGATGCGGAGCATAAGAGACAATCCAGGTATGCGTTACCCAATTGTACGCGGGAAGTCATCAGGAGCAAAGTGACAATGAAGCTACAGACTGATGCCCTTCGGCGTGCCGAAGGAGAATGGAACCGTTCCAGCGGCACCGGCCAGCCGCCGGATGACTTTTGCACTGCTCGGGAGAGGCGAATCAGCCGCATCCAGTGTGAGATGTGGTTCAGCAAACAAGCAAACCTAACAGCAGGCTGGCATGATGTCAGAATGGCACGACGATCTGCAAGCATACTTCTTGGCCAGCCTGCGGACGTACTTCCTCGCTGTGCTGTCAGTCTGCTGCTTCGCAGGCCTGTCTTCCTGCCATCATGCCGCCGAGCTTTCACGCCGGGATGAGGGCCAGCCGTCTTGCCGGCCAGCCCGCTTTCTTGCCGCCATGCTTGCGTGCTTTCCTGCCGGCCTGACTGCCGCCTTTCCTGCTGGCATGGCGGGATGATGCATGTAATGCTTGCCAACCAGCCGGCAAGTGGTGTATGGTTCGGCCCATGATTATCGTGATCGCCAATTCCAAAGGAGGTGTCGGCAAATCGACCCTCGCTGTTCATCTGACCGCCTGGCTCCACGAGCAGGGGCACACGGTCACGCTCGCCGATTGTGACACGCAGCAGTCCTCTTCCGAATGGGCAAAAGAAGCGGTGCCCGGCCTCAAGGCGGTTCGACTCGCCGACCCCGACGACATCCTCGACCGGCTGCCGATCCTCGCTCAGCAGACGGAGTACGTTGTCGCGGACGGCCCCGGTAGCAACACCGAGACGAGCCGGGCCTTGCTCTTGCGGGGCGATCTGGCCCTGGTGCCGTGCAAAGCGAGCATGTTGGAATTGCGGGCATTGGCCCAGGCCACCCACGTTCTGCGGCAGGCCCAGGACATTCGCGGTGGCCGCCCCAGAGCACAGATCGTCCTAAGCATGGTAGGCAAGCATTACCGGCTGACTCAGGACATGAAGGACGCAGCGGCAGCCCTGGAACTGCCGCTGGCCGCAACCGCCCTGACCTTACGGCAGATTTATGCCGACGCTCCCGGCCAGGGAGCGGTTGTCTGGCAGCTCGGTGCCCGCGCACGCGAGGCGGCCGACGAAGTGCGTGCCCTGTTCCGCGAGGTCTTGCCGGATGCCTGCGCGTCCGCGCTGTTGCCACAAGAAGCAACGGAGGTTGGAGGGTAAAGCGTCGATGGAGGAGGGTATGAAGGATCGCCGATCACTGATGGAAGGATTGAAGACCAGCGGCGAGATGGACCGCACGGTCGAGGAGCAGTTCGTGTTTGCCGGCAAAGCAAAACCAGAACAGACCATGTCAAGCCAAGCAGCGGCACCAACCTCAGAAGCGGTGAACGCGAAAGGGCCGACTGGCAATGTCATCGGCCGCGTTCCTTTGACCACGCGCGTCCGCTCCGATTTTGCGACGGCCCTGAAGCGGGCCTCGTTACAGCGGCAACTGGACGGCGTAGCGCCGAACACGCTTCAGGACATCCTGGAAGAAGCGCTGGAACCGTGGCTTCGCGCCAACGGCTACCTCAACTGACCGGCCGGGCAGATATGGCCGAGGATTTCGGAAGGTTGATACTCACCCGACACCAGCAGCGTCTCCTTGATGCTTCGACCGCGATTCGCCGTGACCCGCCGAGTCGGATCGACTTCCTGCACACCATCCATTGCCAGTGCGGCATCCCCTACAAGAACCCCGGCGATGACGTGCGCGAGTGGGACCGCAAACAGGGTAACGCTTCCCTGCGCCTCGAAGCCGGCTCCGCCATCGACGCCCGGACGGGTCGGTTTATCAGGTTGGGACTGCCCTACGGAGAGAAGCCTCGCCTCGTACTGATCCACCTCGCCAGCGAGGCAGTTCGCACGGCGTCGCCGGTGGTGGACGTGGAAGGCTCGATGACGGCCTTTGCCCGCTCCCTCGGCGTCGAGACGAACGGACGGCATCTGCGGACGCTCAAGGACCAGCTCGCCCGTCTGGCAGCGGCGACCGTCCGCATGGGGGTCGTCGAGGGCGACCGGGCGGTCCAGGTCAACACCCAGATCGTGAGCGCCTTCGACTTGTGGTTCCCCCAACAGTCCGACCAACGGATACTGTGGCCCTCTACAGTCCGGCTGAGTGAGGAGTATTTCCAGAGCCTGAGCCGGCACGCCGTACCGCTGGACCGCCGGGCCGTGGCCGCCCTGTCCTCGTCGTCGATGGCCCTGGACGTTTACGTCTGGCTGGCGCAGCGGCTGCACCGCGTCCCGCCCTCAAGATCCCAATTCCTCACCTGGGTGACTCTCCACGAGCAATTCGGGCAAGGCTTCGCTCGCGTGCGGGACTTCCGCCGGCGCTTCCTGCACACCCTCCGTCAGGTGCGAGCCGCTTACCCGGATGCCCGGTTGGACGCGGATGCGCAGGGACTCACACTGCACCACAGTCGGCCCCCCGTGGCAGTGCGGCAGCACACGCTATCAATTCCCCGAATTTGACACTGTAACGGTCAAGCAGCTGCTTTTCGCTATAGTTCCTGGTGCCACCGGCTTGCGCGGGCGCCTGTGGATAAGTCGGTCGAAACGACGAGTTATCCACAGTCACTTGGTCGCGTCGGCCGCGGTCACTTGGTCGCGCCCCTTACAGAAGACTGCGGCCCCGCGCACGGTCACTTGGTCGCACAAACCTATATTAATACCTATATTCTCTTTCCATTAGCTGTTCTGCCCCCGTTGTGGATAATTCGGAGCTGCCTCTTTTCCCAGGCGGCAAACACATGGCCTATCATTCAGTCGCACGCTCTTCCCCTATTCTGAGCGCAATCAGTTCGTTTCCGTTAAGGCAACGGACCCGTTACCATCGAGAACTTTGTTGCCGGGCCATAGGGAGACCCCACAGGCGTGATTCAGACCAGGCCGCACCCTCCCCACCCGAAGACTTCAACTCTTCTATATGGCGAAGTTTAGGGCCTTGGCAGAAACGGCTCGTCCATCGCAGCCATCGCGGCGGAGAGTACCGCGAGGCGCTAGAAGTGCATGGGCGCGGCGATCTTTCTCATGCGCTCGACCTCAACTATTCTCCAACACCCATTGCAAGGCGAATCGCGTCAACTTGAACCCGTCGCTCAGATCGAGTTTCGCTCGGATGCGGTCTCGGTAGGTCTCCACCGTCTTGATGCTCAGGTGCAGTTGGGTGGCGATCTCCTGGGTCTTCAGCCCCTGACCCGTCAGGCGGAGGACTTCCAGTTCTCGATCCGAGAGCGTGTCAAGCGGTGAGCGGTAAACGTGCTGGCCCCCCTCGCCGACGCTGCGATGCAACAAACTCTCGGATAGGGTCTCGCTCAGGTACACCTTGCCGTCGAGTACGCGGCGAATCGCCACGATGATCTGATCGGTGGCCTGTTCCTTGTTGATGTAGCCCAGCGCCTCCGGCCCGCAAAGCGCGTTCGGCACAGAGACTCTCGCTATACATGGACCAAACCAGCATCCGCACCGAATCGTTGCGTGCCTTGATCCGCTTGATCAGGTCGATACCGTCGCCATTCTTGAGCGCGATGTCGATGACGGCCACGTCGGGGTTGGTGGCGTCGAGCACCTGGAGGGCTTCGGTGACGTCGGCTGCTTCGCCGCAAACCTCCAGGTCGGGCTCACGCGAGCAGCGGATGGTTAAAGCTTCCCGCACGGCCGGGTGATCGTCAACGATCAGGACTCGGGCAGCCGGTTTTCCAGTCATTTTGTTACTTCTGGTCATGAGTCATTTCCTCGTTGAGAATGCAACTCACCAGCGTGCCGCCTTGTGCCGCCGGCGATAGGGCCAGGGTCGCCCGGATGAGATCTGCCCGGTAGCGCATGATCCGTAAACCTAACCCTTCGTCCTTCCTCCGCTCGTTACGAATCCCCACGCCGTCGTCCGTGATTGTGAGCGTAAGGAGACCTTCGGCCAAGCCGAGGGCGACCTGGATGTGCTTGGCCTCCCCGTGTTTGAGGGCGTTGCTGACCGCTTCCTGAGCAATACGGTAGAGGTGGGTCGCGGTGGCGTTGTCCCTCACGGGAATCGGGTCCGGGCAAGCGAAGGTGCAACGGACGCCCGATTCTCTATTGACGCGAGCCGTCAACTCGGCCAACGCCGCCATCAGGCCGTGGGCGTCCACTTCTACGGGGACCAGCCCGCGGGCCAACGCCCGGACCTGGCCGAGGGTGCGTCGCAGCGCCCGCGCGATCTTGGCCGCGAGCGGAACGTCAGCCGGAGAATTGTCTCGGTGGGCCGCCACCAGGCTGTCGGCCATTAAACCCAGTGCCGTCAGCTCCTGGCCGACCGTATCGTGCAAGTCGTGGCCGATTCGCCTCTGCTCCAGGGCCGCGATCACAAGCACCTCTCTTTCCAGGGTCTTGCGTTCCGTGACATCACGGAGAATGCCGGTGAACAGACGCCGGTTGCCGCCGTGCAACTCGCTTATCGCCACGTCGAGGGGAAAGGTTGAACCGTCCTTGCGTTGGCCGACGAGTTCACGAACGGTTCCGATCATTTTCTTCGTGCCCGTCCGCCGGTAATGGGCAAGATAGGCGTCGTGCGCTTCTCGGTATGGCGAAGGCATGAGCATCTTGACGTTCCGACCGATCATCTCGGTGCTGACGTAGCCGAAGATCCTCTCGGCACTGGGGTTCACGGATTCGATAACCCCCCACTCGTCGATGGTGATGATCCCCTCAGCGATGGAATTGGCGATGGCGGCAGTCCGATCCCAACTTTCCCGGAGAGACCGTTGACGCTCGGTCACGTCCCAGAACACCCCGACGCAGCCCCGGATGTTGCCGGCCTGGTCGCGCAGGGGCGCGGCGGACACGGAAACCGTTCGGACCTGTCCATCCAGCAACACAATGTCTTCATCAATATCGCGGATGACCATGTTCCGCGCGAGCGCCTGCCGCATGGGCTGCTCGTCGGGAGTGAGTTCTCTCCCGTCTCGGAATACCTTGTAGGCGGCTCGCTCGTCCGGAGGAGCGCTCGTGGACATGTTCGCGCTGGGAGGCAATTGCAAGAACTCCGTTGCCCACTGGTTGCCTGTGATTCGCCGGCACTCCGGATCGTGGGCAATGCCGACACCCACCGGCAGAACGTCGAGCAGAACCTGGAGTTCCTCGACCCGGTGCCGCAACTCTTCGGTCAATCGGAGATTCTCTTCCTTCGCCTTCTGACGCTCGGTGATGTCGGCTTGCAAGGCTCGGTTCGCCGCTTCGAGTTGGGCCGTGCGTTCCTTGACCAGCCTTTCCAGGCTCTCGCGAACCCGCCTTCGCTCCGTGATGTCACGTTCGGTCATGGCCACGGCGATAGTCTGGCCGGCATCGTCCCTCAAGGGGGTGGCGGTCAGCCAGACATTGATTATCCGGCCGTCCTTGGTCAGGCGTCTGGTTTCCAACGAGTCCACCCTCTCTCCTCGCCGTAACCGCCCCAGCAGGCTATCCGTATCCGG
Organism: uncultured Planctomycetota bacterium; assembly: GCA_963767535.1. Lineage (GTDB taxonomy): Bacteria > Planctomycetota > Planctomycetia > Gemmatales > Gemmataceae > JAJPHU01. Next base: position 4,737 of record CAVYEC010000001.1, on the reverse strand, counting down.
GCGAAGCTCCTCGGGCAGGAGCTGCTCGACGTTCATTTGCAAGGCTTCGGCTTCGGTGTAGCCGTACATCCGCTCGCCGCTGCGGTTCCAGGCCGTGATTCTCCCCTGCAAATCGTGGACGGTCACCGCGTCGTTGGAGTCGATCAGCACCGTGGCCAACCGCCGCAGGTGGTTATTCGCCGCTCGCAGTTCCGCCACCTTGTCCTGGAGTTGGCTGTTGACGGTGCTGAGTTCCTCGTTCAGTGTTTGCATCTCCTCCTTGGAGGTCTCCAGCTCCTCGTTGGCGGCCTGGAGCTCCTCGTTCATGGACATCATTTCTTCATTGGAGGCTTTCAGAATCCTCGTTGGAACTCTCCAACTTCCCGATCGTATTCCGCAGTTCTCCTCGCGTCGCCCTCAACTCGGTTTCCAGTTGCTCGGCCGATGAGCCAGCCGGCCGTGTCCCCGCCGGCGAGGGAACACGCCTGCTCGCCCCGTGACGCTCGCCGCTGGCGAGAATGGGAAAATCGACGTACTCCGCCCGGCAGGGGCCGATGCGCCGGTACACCCGCCATTTCTTGGAAACCGCCTCGAACAGGTCGGCCTGCTGGCCAACCGTTTCCGATGGCCCCAAAAACAAGTAGCCCTCTTCGCGCAGCGCGAAGTGAAAGAGCTTGACCAGCTTCTGCTGAACCTCCGGTTCGAGGTAAATCAACAGATTGCGGCAACTGATCAGATCCAGTTTCGAGAAGGGGGCGTCGCCGAGTACGTTTTGCGCGGCGAAGGTGATCGCTTCACGCAGTTGCTTGTTGACCTGATAGGAGTGCCCGTTGGTTGGGAGGAAAAAGCGTCCGAGCCGCTCGGCGGAAACATCGGCCATGATGCTCTCGGGGTAGCAGCCCCGGCGGGCGACCTCCAGCGCGTCCTCGGCCACGTCCGTGGCGAAGACCTGCAAACGGCAGGACTTTTGCGTCGACGCCAGTTGCTCCATTAGCAGCATGGTGATCGAGTACGCTTCCTCGCCCGTCGCGCAGCCGGGAACCCAGACTCGCAGGGACTCGTCGGCGTTTCTGACCCGGACGAGTTGAGGGATTACCTGTCCTAGCAGCGTCTGGAACGCCTCCCGGTCGCGGAAGAAACTGGTCACGCTGATCAGCAAGTCCTTGGCGAGCCGTGCGACCTCCTCGGGATGGTCGCGCAGAAAAGCGAGGTATTCGCTGATCCGATCGATGTGGTGCAGGCCCATGCGGCGTCTGGCGCGGCGGAGCAGCGTCTTCTTGCGGTAGTAGCGAAAGTCGAGTTCGGCTCGGCTACGGAGCAAGGCCAGGATCTGGTCGAGGTGGGCTTCTTCGACCGCTTCGGCTGCTCGAGCGCTCGTGTCGAAGAAGTGCTGGACGTAGCGGATCAGAGCCTGGGGCATCTGCTCGGGCGGCAGGATGTAATCGGCCTGGCCGGTGGCGATGGCACTGCGGGGCATGCTGTCGTATTCGGCTGTGCCGGGATCCTGCACCATCGCCATGCCGCCGTTGGCCTTGATCGCTTTCAAACCCAGCGTGCCGTGCGCCCCGTGCCGGAAAGGACGATGCCGATCGCCTGTTCCTGCCAGTCCTCCGCCAGAGATCGCAAAAAGAGATCGATCGAGGTCTGCAAACCGCCCCGCTCCACCGGCCCGGTCAGGTGCAGCTTCCCGCCACCAATCGTCATGTACTTGTTGGGCGGGAGGATGAACACGCGGTCGGCCTCGACGGCCATGTCCTCCTCGGCTTCGACCACAGGCATGGCCGTGGACCGGGCGAGCAGGTCCACCATGAGGCTCGCGTGTGTGGGGTCAAGGTGGGGGATGAGCACGAAGGCCAGGCCACTGTCGGCTGGGATGTTGCTGAAGAACTTACGAAACGCATCAAGCCCGCCGGCCGAGGCACCGATGCCCACCACGGGAAATCGCGGTTCGGCGGCTTCGCCGGTCGATGGGACAGGAGCCGCCGCAATCGGCTCCGCCCTTTCGGTCTCGTCCGCTTTCGGCCGCTCCGGAGCGGTTCGCTGTTTCCCTTTCTTCCTGGCCATGACAGCTCCCAAGGATGCTTCGGCCGCATGGACGCCTCAATGGAAAAGAGGCCGACCTCTCCTGGAGGAGCCTCTTCCGGGACAGGCGCTTGCGAACCCTTCTCAGGACTATTGTAGGCAGGCGCTCTGCCAAGGCAGCAAAGAGGGGGGCCGGCGCATCACCCAGGTTGTTTGAAACCGAAAACGTCCTGACTGGAAAGTCGTGCCGCTCTGTTGGCCCGATAATTGCTGACAAAACCTGTTATGGGCGTCCATGCTCCGTGGCTGACACCGCGTTTACCCGCCTTCTATCAGCGCCGAGCCGCCAGAAAAGAGTGCTGTCATGTCTGAGCTGACTGTCTTGCCGGTCGCCGACCCCGCCGCCGAATTACCTCCCGTTCAGCCGTCTCCGGAGCGGGCTCCCTTCGCCATGCAACTAGCGACGTTCCTCGCCATCACCGTGCCCCTGCTCGGCGTGATCGCCGCGCCGTTCTTCCTGTGGGGCTGGGGGTTCCACTGGACCGACCTTGGCCTCATGCTGGGCATGTACGTTCTGACTGCTCTGGGTATCACGGTCGGCTTCCACCGGCTGTTCACCCACCATTCCTTCGAGACGTACACCTGGATCCAGTTCGTCTGGGCTGTCCTCGGCTCGATGGCCGTGCAGGGGTCGTTGCTCAAGTGGGTTGCCCTGCACCGCCGACATCACCAGTACAGCGACACGCCGGACGATCCGCACTCGCCCCAGCATGAGGGTCGCGGCGTCTTCAGCGTGCTGCGCGGCTTCTGGCACGCCCACATCGGCTGGTTCTTCCTGGCCGATCCGCCCAACCTTGATCATTACGTCAAAGACCTCAGCGCCAGCCGTGCCCTCCGGGTGGCGAGCTACCTCTTCCTCCTGTGGGTGGTTCTCGGCCTTGTCCTTCCGGCAGTCCTGGGCGGCGTGATTACGCTCCGTTGGGCGGGGGTTTGGACCGGCCTCATTTGGGGCGGTCTGGTCCGGGTCTTCCTCGTCCATCACGTGACGTGGAGTGTTAATTCCGCCTGTCACCTGTGGGGTTTTCGGCCTTATCAGAGCGACGATCGGAGCCGGAACAACGTCTTGTTCGGCGTGCTGGCGCTGGGCGAGGGCTGGCACAACACTCATCATGCCTTCCCAACCTCGGCACGCCACGGCTTACGGTGGTGGCAGATCGATGCGAGCTATTGGGTCATCCGCACCCTCGCGGTGCTGGGCCTCGCCTGGAACTTGAAGCTCCCGACGAAACAGGCCCAAGCGAAGGTGCGGAGAATCTCCTGAGCGACGAGGTTCGGTTTCTGGCGAACCGGCAGCGTTAGCTGCCGGGTGTGAGCCATAGCCGTGCATCACCAGCGAGTAGCGGCGCTGTCAGGGATTCCCCCACAAGTTCTGTAGAAGACGCCCGACTGTGGGCTGATTCACCCCTCGGATAGCATAAGACTGGTGTCTGTTGGAGAGCACCGGGGCACACCAGCCTGGAATGGATAAGGCATCCGAGGAGAAGGAAAATGAGCACCGCCGTTGCCAGTCCCACCTACGTCACGAAATTGAAGAGCCACGAGGAAGTGGCCGAGCAGACGATGGCTTTCCGCTTTGAAAAACCCGCTGCTTTCACGTTCACACCCGGCCAGTTCATCGATATCACTCTGCTCCATCCGCCCGAAACCGACGCGGAAGGCAATGCACGCGGCTTCTCGATTGCGAGCGCACCCTATGAAGATTTCCTCATGGTGGCGAGCCGTATGCGCGACACCGCTTTTAAGCGGGTGCTGAGGCACCTCGTCCCCGGCACGGAAGTGAAAATCGAAGGCCCCTTCGGCAACTTGAGACTTCATAACGATAAGTCGCGGGCTGCCGTGGTCCTGACCGGAGGCATCGGTATTACGCCCTTCCGCAGTATTCTTTTGAATGCCGCGAGGGAGGATCTGCCTCAGCGCATATTCCTCTTTTACGGAAACCGACGCCCGGAGGATGCCGCTTTTCTCGACGAACTCCAGGAATTGGAGAAGCAGAACCCCAATTACCACTTGATCGCCTGCATGAGCGAGATGGAGAAATCGCATCGCCCCTGGCAAGGTGAGAAGGGGGTGATCGACGCGGCAATGCTGGCCAAGCACCTGAAGGGAGTCGGTTTGCCCATCTATTACATCACCGGGCCGCCGGCGATGGTCAAAGCCATGCACAAGCTGCTCAAAGATACGGGAGTCGATGACGACAACATCCGCATCGAGGAGTTTGCCGGCTATTGAGGATGACGTCTTGAGGTTCCGTCCACTGGAATGGCAATCGCGGGCTTGGCTGGCAAATCGCCAGCGAAGCCCAACCTTTTATAGGAGAATCCGGTCATGTTACGCTTGGCAATCGTGTTTCTCGTCATCGCCCTGATCGCCGCCTTCTTCGGCTTCGCGGGCGTGGCAGACTACTCCTGGGCTGGGGCGAAGATCCTCTTCGTTGTCTTCCTGATTCTCGCGGTGTTGTCCTTCGTGGGACACGGCTACAGAAGGCGGTCGTTCTGGGGGTAACGGGAGACTGCCGCGATAGGGGCCTGCTGGACGGAAATGATGCGGTTCACCGAACTGACGCTGCTTTTGCCGAACTGGCAACTGGAGGCGCTGGAAAGGGCGGCCTCTAGCCGAGGGGTGACGACGGGGCACTTGCTCCGTCTCCTGATCCACAACCACCTCGCGGGGCTGGAC